>NZ_JBYSYD010000001.1:0-2231724 GCF_058782905.1 Bradyrhizobium sp. FW305-F6 | reverse complement strand
ACCCGGAAACTCGAGATTCCGGGTTCGGCTCTTCGAGCCGCCCCGGAATGACGGAGTGTGTGGATCGACCGCGTCATCCGCATCATTGCCCCAGCCGTTCGATCAGCGCCGGTGCGTGCACCTGATCGGCCTTGTAGTTGCCGGTGAGCGTGTACATCACGATGTTGGCGCCGGCGCGGTAGGCGAATTCGCGCTGGCGGGGGTCGCCGCCGGTCACCGGCAGCATGGCCTGGCCGTCGGGCCGCACCGCCCAGGCACCGGCGAGGTCGTTCGAGGTGATGATGATCGGCGAGACGCCGTCGCCGCCGCGCGCCGGCCGCTGCGCGCTGTCATCGTCCTCTTCGCGCGGCAGGGTCTCGACCCAGGTCTGGCCGGCGGTGAAGCGTCCGGGGAAGTCGCGCAGCAAGTAGAAGGTCTTGGTCAGCACGTGCTCGCGCGGCACCGGCTCGAGCTCGGGCACGTCGAGCGACGACAGGATATCGCGCAGCGTCTGCATGCCCGGGGTCTGCGAGGCTCCGTTCGCGCCGGGCGGGGCTTCGATCGCGTCGCGGGTGTCGAACAGCACGGTGCCGCCCTGCTTCATGTAGGCGTCGATCTTGTTGATGGCGTCCGGCGGCGGCTTCGGCGCGCCCGGCACGATCGGCCAGTAGATTAGCGGGAAGAAGGCGAGCTCGTCGCGCGCGGGATCGATGCCGACGGGATCGCCGGCCTCGAGCGCCGTGCGCTGGGCCAGGAACAGCGTCAGCCCGTTCAGCCCCGCCTTGACGATGGAATCGACGTCGGCATTGCCGGTGACGACATAAGCGAGCCGGGTCTGCGACACCGCCTTCATTGCGAACTCGTCGGATGCGCTATCGGCACGCGTGGGCATGGGCGATAGCGCGGCAAATCCCGCGAGCAAAGCGAGCAGGATCATGGCGGGCGCGGCGCGGCGGCGCAGCAGCGCGGCAATCCCGCCGCCGAGCACCGCGACGATGATGGCGTCGACCAGGAACAGCGCGAGCGCCGTCGACAGCAGCCAGCCGCGCAGGTCGCGCGGTTCGGCATTGGTGTAGGTGGCGTGCCGGGCGCGCAGGCCCGCGGTGTCCAGGGCCGCGATGCGGTCGGCGGGGGCGAGCGTGTTCACGGCGAGAGGTCCTTCTGCCGGACCATAGAAGCCGGGCGGATGATCCGACGTGGCGCGGTCGCGGTAATCCGCGGGAAGCGGCTTTGCGGTGGCCGGCGGCGGGCCGAAGGCGCCAAAACCGTCCATGATGTGCAGCGGCGCCACCGTTTCAGTGGTCGCTTCGCCGGCGACCCCGGCGCCGGGCTTCGACGTGTAGCCGGACATGTCGACCACCCGCCGCAGCATTTCGACGAAGGTGCCCGACATCGGCAGGTCCGACCAGCGCATGTCGGCGCTGACATGGAACAAGCTGACGAGACCCTTGCCGCGATGTTCGCCGGTCACGAGCGGCGTGCCGTCTTCAAGCGAGGCCCAGCTCTTGGTGGCGAGCACGGCGTCAGGCTCGGCGAGCACCTGCCGGCTCACGGTGACGTCCCTGGGGACCGCGACGCCGGCGAACGGGCCGTCAGCCGCGAAGGAGGCCAGTTGCTGCGGCTTCTCCCAGGTCAGGCTGCCGCCGAGCGTGCGGCCGCCCTTGCGCAGCTTGACCGGCACGAGGTCGTCCTCGGCCTGGGCCAGCCTTGGACCTGCGAACCGCACCAGCACGCCGCCCTGGTCGACCCAGGCATTGAGGCGCTCACGGACCTCGGGTGCAATCGTGCCGACATCGGCGAGGATGATCATCGGCAGCTTCTGGTCCAGGAACTGCGTGATGCCCTGCTGCGGCGAGCCCTTGTCGGGCAGCCGCACGTCGGCGAACGGCGCCAGCGCGCGGGTGAGATAGAAGGTCGGCGCCAGCAGCGGCTGCGCGGTTTCGCTGGTCGAGCCCGAGACGATGCCGATGGCGCGGCGGCGCCAGCGCTTGTCGAGCAGTTGCACTGCGCCGGCTGAGCGCTCGCCCGAGATCTCGAGCCGGGTGATGTCGTTGCGCAGTTCGACCGGCAGGTCGAAAGAAGCTTCGGTCTCCTTGTCCTGGGGCCCGAACGAATAGCGGGCTTCGCCGATCGGCGAGGCCTTCTGGTCGAGCGCCCGCACGGTGCCGGCCGCGATACCGCTGTCGGCGCGCAGCACCTTCACCGTCATCTTCGCCGCGGCGTTCTCGGCCGCGACCAGCGCCAGCGGCGAGGAGGTGCCGCCGTCGAACACGGTCAGGCTGCGATCGCCGATGGTCTTGCCGAGGCCTGCCACGAAATCCTCGCCGCGGCCGGTGTCGACGCCGTCGGACAGCCAGGCGATCTCGCAGTCGCCGGTGAGCTTGAGAAAACGGTCGACCGCAGCCAGCGTCTCGACGCGGTCGATCGAATAGGCTTTTGGCGCGAGCTGGCGGACCGCGACGCGCGCTGCGCCCGCCGGCATCAGGGTGATGTCGCGGTTCGGCTCGGACAGCGGCACCAGCGCGATGGCGCGGCCCTCGTTGTCGGCATTGGCGAGCAGCTCGTCCGCGGTCCTGATCCTGACGTCCCAGTGCGAGGCCGCGCTCCAGCCGTCGTCGAACATGAGCATCAGCGGCGCCTTGCTGCCGGCAAGGCCCGTCTGCGGATTCCAGATCGGGCCGGCGGCCGCGAAGATCACCAGCGCGGCGGCGAGCAGGCGGAGCGCGGTCAGCCACCACGGCGTCCGCGACGGCGTCTCTTCGCGCGGCGTGATGTCGAACAGCAGCCGCGTCGGCGGAAACTCGATGCGGCGCGGCCGCGGCGGCGTCACGCGCAGGAGCCACCACAGCACCGGCAGGCTGACGAGGCCGATCAGGAGCAACGGTTGGGTGAAGGCGAGCGGCAATCCCATCATGCGGCCGGCCCCGCCTTGATCGTCGTGGTGCGGGCGCCCGACTTGCTCACCTGCATGCCGGCATGGAGAAACAGCAACAGCTCAGCGGCCGAGCGGTCGGTGGCGTGGGTCGTGAACAGCCAGTCGAGCTTGCCCGTCTCGGCGCGGATCTGGTCGCGGTGCAGGGCGAGGCGCGCGGTGTAATCCTGCGCCCAGCTCTCGGCGCGGCCGGCGGTGATGACGCCGAAGCCTTCCGGCTCGACGAACTCGACCCGTCCGGAATAGGGGAAGGACTCTTCGGCGGGGTCGACGACCTGCACCAGCGCGCCATGCGCGCCGGAACTGGAAAGCCCAGCCACAGTCGTCCTGATCTCGGAGATCGGCGACCAGAAATCCGACAGCACGATGATCTCGGCCAGCGCCGCCGGAACGAAGGAGGGCGGCAGGCTCAGCCGGTCGGCATCGTCATGCAGCATCGCCTGCGCCATCCGGTCGACCACGCTGCGGCTCGCGGTCGGCGCCATCAGGCCGGGGATGCCGACGCGTTCGCCGCCGGCGACGAGCAGCTCGGCGAGCGCAAAGGCGACGATCAGCGTCCGCTCGAGCTTGGACTCGCGCGCGGTCTTGGAGGCGAACGCCATCGAGGGCGAACGGTCCGGCCAGATCCAGACCGTGTGCGAGGCCTCCCATTCGAGCTCGCGGACATAGAGATGGTCGTCGCGTGCCGAGCGGCGCCAGTCGACGTTCTGCGACGGCTCGCCCGAGACGAAGCGGCGATACTGCCAGAAATTCTCGCCGGAGCCGGCGCGGCGCCGTCCGTGCAGACCGTGGATGACGTTGGCGGCGATGCGGCGGGCCTCGAGCACCAGGCGCGGCAGCGAAGCGGCGAGCGTGCGGCTTTCGCCATCGGCACGTCGGATCGCCAGTGTCTCCTTCGCCGCGTGCCCGTTCTCTGCTGCCATCAACCGATCCGTGCCTTCAATTGCCGGATCACGTCCGGAATGGTGCGGCCTTCGGCGCGCGCCTGGAAAGTCAGTGCCATGCGGTGCTTCAGCACGGGTTCGGCGAGGTCGAGCACGTCGTCGATCGAGGGCGCGAGGCGCCCGTCGATCAGCGCACGTGCGCGCACCGCCAGCATCAAGGACTGGCTGGCGCGCGGACCGGGACCCCAGGCAATGAACTTGCCGGCTTCTCCGGCGTCAGGTCCCGGGCGGGCCGAACGCACCAGCGACAGGATCGCCTCCACGACGGAATCGCCGACCGGCAGGCGGCGGATCAGCCGTTGCGCGGTGATCAGCGCATCGGGGGTCATCGCGCCCCTCGCCAGCGTCTCCTCGGCGCCTGTGGTCTCGAACAGGATGCGGCGCTCGGCGTCGCGATCGGGATAGTCGACGTCGATCTCCATCAGGAAGCGGTCGAGCTGCGCTTCCGGGAGCGGATAGGTGCCTTCCTGCTCCAGCGGGTTCTGCGTCGCGAGCACGTGGAACGGTTTCGGCAGGTCGTGGCGCGCGCCGGCGACGGTGATGTGCTGCTCCTGCATCGCCTGCAACAACGCCGACTGGGTGCGCGGCGAGGCGCGGTTGATCTCGTCGGCCATCAGGAGCTGCGCGAACACCGGACCCGAGATGAAGCGGAAGGCGCGCTTGCCCGTGGTGCTCTCGTCCAGCACCTCGGCGCCGAGGATGTCCGAGGGCATCAGGTCGGGCGTGAACTGGATGCGCTTGGCATCGAGGCCGAGCGTGACGCCGAGCGTCTCGACCAACTTGGTCTTGGCAAGGCCGGGCACGCCGATCAGGAGCGCATGGCCGCCGGAGAGGATGGTGACGAGCGTGTTCTCGATGACACGGTCCTGGCCGAAGATCACGGAGGCGATCGCGTCCTTGGCCGCGCGAACCTGGCTCGACACCTGCTCGGCCGAACGGACGATCCCGTCCTCGAGTTTCTCGACACTCTCCGCCATTCGCTCGCTCCTTCAGCCTGCCACACGGCTTGCTTGCATCGTCAGATCGACACGCCAGATCATGGGACCCATGCTAGACTTGCAGGGAAGGCCATGTATTCGTTGAATTAACCTATCCCCACCTTATCGGCTTCGGGTTATGTAGGGCATCACGAAACGGCGACCTCCACACCGGACTATTCCGGATGGAACCGTACGCCCGCGTACAACGTAGACCTGCACCAATCGTGCCAATCACAAAGTCAGGGCAAACCATGGCGAACCAAGGGCAGAGCGCCGACCGCGGGCTCGATGGGCTGACCGCCGCCGCCAAAAGCGCTGCCGGTGCCGAAGGCGCCAAAAAGGGCCTGCCTCCGGTGCATCTGTGGAATCCGCCGTTTTGCGGCGATCTCGACATCCGAATCGGATCCGATGGTACTTGGTTCTATTTGGGGACGCCAATCGGCCGTCCCGCTTTGGTCCGGCTGTTTTCCACCATCCTCAAGCGCGAGGGCGACAAGCATTTCCTGGTCACGCCGGTGGAGAAGGTCGGCATCCGCGTCGACGATGCGCCGTTCATGGCGGTCGAGATGCAGAAGGATGGCGAAGGGAAGCAGCGCGTGCTGCGCTTCCGCACCAATGTCGACGACTGGGTCACCTGCGATGCCGCGCACCGGCTGCGCTTCGAGCAGGCGAGGGACGGCGGGCTGACGCCCTACCTGCATGTCCGTGCCGACCTCTGGGCCAAGGTCACGCGGGCGCTCTATTACGATCTGGTTGACATGGGTGAGGAGCGGATGGTCGATGGCCAGCCGATGTTCGGCGTCGAATCATCCGGCGAATTCTTCGCCATGGCCGATGCGGAGCAGGTGAGGGCCGCGCTTTGAACTTGAACAAGCCCATCCCGACGAACGAGCCGGTCGCGCTTGGCGCTGCGGATTTCTTCGCCCGCTCCAAAGCTCGGCTCGGTTTCGACGTGCCCCCCGCGCTGTACGATCCGAACATCATCCCGGCCTCGGGCGATCCCGGCACCGACAAGATGCTGGAGATCATCGCGCGCGAGCAGCCGGTGCGCCCGGCCGCGGTGCTGATCGCGGTGGTCGACCATCCCGAGCCGACCATCCTGCTGACGCAGCGCTCGGCGCATCTCAACGACCATGCCGGCCAGATCGCCTTTCCCGGCGGCAAGATCGATGCGGTCGATGCCTCGCCGCTGGATGCGGCGCTGCGCGAGGCCGAGGAGGAGGTCGGGCTGTCCAGAGACTTCGTCGAGCCGCTCGGCTATCTCGATCTCTACGGCACCGGCTTCGGCTTCCGCATCCTGCCGACGGTGGCGCGGGTGCGGCCCGGCTTCTCCCTCACCATCAATCAGTCCGAGGTCGATGACGCGTTCGAGGTGCCGCTATCCTTCCTCATGAACCCGGTCAACCACCAGGTGCACAGCAAGGAATTCCGCGGCATGGAGCGGTCCTACTACGCGATGCCGTTCGCGGAACGCTACATCTGGGGTGCGACGGCCGGAATGCTGCGTGTGCTGTATGAGCGGATCTACGCGTCATGATCCGGACGGTTCTGACCGAGATCGGAATCTTCCTCATTCCCTTTGCCGTCTATGCGCTGTTCCTGGCGGCGACGCGGTCCGGTGTGTTCGAACGCTCCTCATGGCCGGTCACCGTCGTTGCGCGCCTCACCCTGGTCGCGCTCGCGCTCGTCATCGCCGGCCTGATCGGCCTTGCCCAGTACTCCGGCGCGCCGCCGGATTCGACCTACGTTCCCGCCCATATCGAGAACGGCAAGCTCGTGCCGGGCGTGGAAAAATAGGGACCGATCGATGAGCGCCGAGCCGTTACTCGCAGATGCGCCCTGGCTGACCGCAGGCGGGACCGCGCGCGTCCTGCAGCTGCTCGGCAGCGATGGCGAGGAAGCACGGGTGGTCGGCGGCGCCGTGCGCAACGCGCTGCTCGGTCTTGCGCCCGGCGACATCGACATCGCGACCACGGCGCTGCCGGACGAGGTGATACGGCGCGCCAAGGCTGCCGGCATCAAGAGCGTGCCGACCGGCATCGACCACGGCACCATCACGCTCGTCATCGACGGGCACCCTTACGAAGTCACGACGCTGCGCCAGGACACCGAGACCTTCGGCCGCAAGGCCAAGGTCGCATTCGGCCGCGACTGGGTGAAGGATGCCGAGCGGCGCGACTTCACCATGAACGGCCTGTCAGTCGATGCGCGCGGCGTCGTCCACGATCATGTCGGCGGCGTCAACGACGCGAAAGCGCGCCGCGTGCGCTTCATCGGCGATCCCGACCAGCGCATCGCCGAGGATTATTTGCGCATCCTGCGCTTCTTCCGCATCCACGCCGCGTTCGGCGCCGGCGAGCCCGACCGCGACGGCTATCTCGCCTGCATAAGGGGCCGCGCGGGCCTGGCCAATCTGTCGGCTGAGCGGGTGCGCATGGAGATGCTGAAACTCCTGCTGGCCGGCGGTGCAGCCGCTTCCGTGCTGGCCATGGCCGAGGGCGGATTGCTGCAACCGCTGGTCGGCGGCGTCGTCTACACCGGGCCGCTCGCGACGATGATCGCGATCGAGCGCGAGCTCGGCCTGGTCGCGAGCGGCACGCGCCGCCTCGCCGCGCTGACGGTCGCCGTCACCGAAGACGCCAAGCGCGTCGCCACGCGCCTGCGGCTCTCCAATGCCGAGACCAAGGCGCTGGATTCGATGGGCCATCGCTGGTGGCGCCTCGCCACCAAGGACGAGGCCAATGCGCGGCGGTTGCTCTACCGGCTCGGCGCGGATCGTTATCACGATCGCGTGTTGCTCGGCTGGGCGCGGGCCGCCGAGGACGTGCGTTCGCCGCGCTGGCGCGCGCTTGCCGAGCTGCCGCAGCGCTGGACCGCGCCGAAATTCCCGCTGAAGGCCGCCGACTTCATCGCGCGTGGTCTCGCCGAAGGACCCGCGCTGGGCCATGTGCTGACGCTCGCCGAGGACGCTTGGCTCGCGGCGGAGTTTCCATTAGAGGAAGCCGCGCTCGCGGCCATCGCCGAGCAAGCTGCGGCCCGCGTCGGCCGCGATGAGAGAAATTGACCATCGTCTCAGGCTTCGCCGACATCTCGCTTCTCCAGCTGCTGCTGGTCGCTGCGATGGCGTTGTTCGCGTCGATCATCGGCGGTCTCGCCGGCTACGGCACGGGGGCCCTGATGCCTCTGGTGCTGGTGCCGCTGGTCGGCGCCGAGCCGGTGGTGCCGATCATCGCGATCTCGGCGATGCTGACCAATGCGAGCCGCGCGGTCGCCTACATTCGCCATGCCGACCGCCGCCGCGCGCTGATCGTGCTGGCCTGCGCGGCGCTGACCACCGCGCTCGGCGCCTATGGCTACACGCGCCTCACCAATGTCGGCGCCGCGCTCGTGATCGGCACCATGCTGATCCTGAGCGTGCCGCTGCGCCGCGTGCTCCGCCGCCGCGAGGTCAGGATCGGCGACGCCGGCCTTGCCGCCGGCTCGGTCGGCTACGGCGTCCTGGTCGGCGGCACCTCCGGCTCCGGCGTGATCCTGCTGTCGCTCTTGATGGCTGCCGGGCTCGAAGGCGCGGCCGTGATCGCGACCGACGCGATGATCTCGCTCGGTACCGGTCTGATCAAGATCGCGGTGTTCGGGCTTGCCGGCGCTGTCACCGCGCAGGTGCTCGCCTTCGCGCTGCTGATCGGCGTGATCGCGATCCCCGGCGCGTTCCTCGCCAAGGCCTTCGTCGAGCGGATGCCGCTGCACATCCACACCGCCATCCTCGATGCCGCCGTGATCACCGGCGGGCTGGTGATGATATCGGTGGCGGCGCGGCAGCTCGCGACATAGACGACCTGCCGCTCGCGCCGGACCACAGGTCGATCCACATGCTCGCCCCCCAAGGTCCTGGTCAGGGCGCCCGCCGCTCGTCTGTCGCTTTAGGAATACCTGACGTCGCGACAATCTTGGCTGCGTCGCGTCAAACAAACTTCGCGCGCATAAGCCGTATTTGACAGCTTCACGCTGTGTCGCCGACGCTACAGCCGCACTGCGAGATCGCCTCTACAAATTGCCTCGAAACGAACGGCCGGTGATCGGCGGTTCTATGAATGCTCACGCGGCGCGGGGCCGCCTCGTCACGCGCGCAACGTTCGAGGGAAGTCATGAAATCCATCGTCTCCGGTACTCTCCTGCTTTCGGCTCTCTGTCTCTCCCACGCCGCCTCCGCAGCCGACCTCGGCAGGGCCTACACCAAGGCGCCGCCCGTGCCGGTCGCATTCAGCTGGACCGGCTTTTATGCCGGCGTGCACGGTGGCTATGGCTGGAGCGATCCGACCGCGACCTTCAATCCGGGTGCGCTCGCAACCGGTACGGTCCCCGGCTATGTCGTCACGGGTGGCACCGGCCCCTTCTCGCTGGACGTGAATCCGAAGGGTGGGTTCGGCGGCGGCCAGATCGGCTACAATTGGCAGTCCGGCGCTTTCGTCTACGGCCTGGAAGCGGATGTCAGCGGCGCAGCCATCAAGGAGACGGCAAGCCGCCCCTTCAGCGTTACCGGCACGATCGGCGGCGACAACGGCGCGTTCACCGGCGTCTTCAACCTCAAGCAGGAAATCGACGTCTTCGGCACGGTCCGCGGACGTATCGGCTATGCCGCGAACAATTTGCTGATCTACGGCACCGGCGGCTTCGCCTGGGGGCACGTCAAGAACAGCATCTTCACCTCCAACCTCGCCACGCCGAACATCGCCAATTTCAACGGCTTCTTCCCGGCCTTGACGCGCAGCGCGTCGTCGTCGGACGTCCAGGTGGGCTTCTCCGTGGGCGGCGGCTTTGAATGGGCCTTCGACCCGCGCTGGACCTTCAAGGCCGAGTACATCTACATCGATCTCGGAAAGTCCAACAATAATGCTCTTGCCTTCCCCGGCGCGTCCTTCACGGACACCGAGGTTAAACTGCATACGGCCAAGGGCGGCATCAACTACCGGTTCTGATCCGGCAGGCATTCGCAGGGCGGGGGTGTTGACCCCCGCTTGCTTGCACCGAGACGCTCTCGACCATTTGGGTTCTGGAGCCGCTGACAAAGCTCGCGCGAGCGAGGTCGCGATCGCACCGTTGTCGATGGAAAGCCGGACAATCGCGCGTGCCGGCGCTGGCGCCCCGTTCTAACGAGTATACGGTGCGAAAGGCCTATTCGTCGTCGTCCTCATCCTCGTCGTCCTCATCCTCCTCTTCCACCTGCACCAGCACGGCGAGCGGCAGCGTTTCGCGGAAGAGGTCGCCTTCCATGCCCATCCACAGACAGAGCACCTCGTCTGCCTTCACCTCCGCAACGGTCAGCGGCTGACCGCCGGATTTCAGCATCACGATATCGCCGGCTTTCAATTCCATGGGTCGTCCTTCGGGTTTTGATCGAGCCGGAAGAGGCTAACAACTTGTCATGACACCCGGACAACGGGCGATCTGCGCTTCCGCACGGCGCGCGGAACCAGCGCGTCATGGCCGGCGAGGCCGCGCGCCTTCCCCCTGGCCAATGTCGGGTTCATCGACCTGAGCCCGCCGTTCGGCGGTGTCACGAAATCGCGCGGCTCCCACCAGCACGGTCAGCGCGATGGGGGTGGTCACGAGGCCGAGCGCCATGATCAGGATTTCATGCAACACCGGTCTGCTCTCCAGGACCGAGAAGCAGACCATTGACGCGCTTGCGATGAAGACCGTGCCGAGCGTCGTCCCGAGAGTCGGCGCATGAACCCGCTCGTAGAACGAGCCAAGCCGCAGCAGACCGAGCGAGCCCACCAATGTGACGGAAGCGCCGAGCAGAACAAGAATGGCCGTGAGAGCAGCAGCCCAGGGGGGCAGATGTTCGATGCCGTTCATTCGATGACCTCGCCGCGCAGCAGAAACTTGGCAAATGCGACGGTCCCGACGAAACCGAACAAGGCCACGGCCAAAGCTGCTTCGAAATACAGCGCTTCGCCGGATCGGATCCCGAACGTCAGAAGCAGAAGCATCGCGTTCACGGACACCGTATCGAAGCCCAGCACGCGATCCTGCGCCCGCGGCCCAGCCAGGATCCGGAATGCGCCGCAACCGATCGCCAATCCCAGCAGCAGCTGGGCGGCAATAAGAGAGTAGCTCAGCAGCTGGCTCATTCGAATATCTCCAGCAAATGCCGTTCGTAACGACCCTTGATCATGCGGATCCACTCGCCTTCGTCGACGAGGTCGAGAACGTGGATCATCAGCGAACCTTTCTGGGCGTCGAACTTCACCCACAACGTTCCCGGTGTCGAGGTGATGATGCAGGCCAACGCTCCCAGCCCGTAGGGATTGCGCATGTCGAGGGGAATGTTCACGAACCCCGACGTCCGCTCTGGCCCGAAACCAAGAACGATCCGGCCGACCGCGAGATTCGAACGGACGATGTCGATCGCCACCAGTCCTAGCAGTCGCAGCATGACGCCGGGTCGTCGGAGGCGCGTGCTCGGCAGCTCCAGCACGGTCAGGAGCCACCCGCCGGACAGCGCCAGCAGGCAGCCGAGCAGGATGTGCCCGACCGTGACCGCCTGGTTGAGCAGCAGCCACAATGCGAGCAGACAAAAGCTCACGATCGGAAAGGGCAGCAAGCGCGTCATTTGCCCTCCACGTGACGGCCGCTCCGGGCGCCGGTCTGAAGCACGTCGCTGACGTAACCCGCCGGCGCATGAAGGGATTGCGCGGTGGCCTGCATGAAGCGGATCACGGGACCGGCCAGGATGGTTTGAGCGACGCAGATCATCAGCAGGAACATGACCGGCCCCATCTCGATCGCGCGGACGCGGGGCACCGTGCGATCAGGCGAGGCCCAGAAGATGCGAAGTCCCGCGCGCGACATCGCGACCAGCGTCGCGAAACCGGAGAGGATCAACACGACCAGAAGCGCCCATCCGCTGCCGGGAACGGCACCGCTCCGATCGCCGGGATTGAGGGCCGCAGCGAGCAGCGCAAACTTGGCGATGAACCCGGACAGCGGTGGCAGCCCGGCGATGACCACCGCGCAGCCGATGAAGGCGACACCGAGCAACCCCATCGTTGCCACGATAGCGATGCCGACGTCCCCCTCCGCTTCGTCCACCTCGTCCTCGTCTCCATAGGCTTCGCGGGTGACGGCGATCACGTCCGCTCCCGGCTCGCGGCCGCGCTCGATAAGCTCGACGAGAAGGAAGAACGCGCCGATGCCGAGCGTCGAGCTGACGAGGTAGAACAGTGCGCCACTGGTGACGCCGGCTTGTCCGATCCCCGTTGCGGCGAGCACCGTTCCGGAGGATACCAGCACGGAAAAGCCGCCGAGCCGGGCCGTGTCCTGCGATGCCAACGTGCCGATCGTTCCGAACACGATCGTCGCCAGTCCGCCCCATAACAACCAGTCGCTGCCGAAGCCGGCCGATGCGCCGGCGCCCTCGCCGAAAAGCAGCAGCGAAAGACGCAGGACGATGTAGACGCCCACCTTCGTCATGATCGCAAAGATCGAGGCCACCGGCGGGCTTGCGGCCGCATAGGCGGTCGGCAGCCAGAAGCTCAGGGGCCACATTCCGGCCTTGAGCAGGAAGGCGACAGCCAGCACGCCGGCACCGGCCTCGAGCAAGCCGCGGCTCTCGGGCGCGACGGTGGGCACGCGTGCTGCGAGATCGGCCATGTTGAGCGTCCCGGTGACGCCGTAGATCAGGCTGACCCCGACCAGAAACAGCAGCGAGGCCGCCAGGTTGACGACGATGTAATGCAGCCCTGCCTTCACCCGCGTCAGGCCGGAGCCATGCAGCAGAAGACCGTACGATGCCGCCAGCAACAATTCGAAGAACACGAACAGGTTGAAGAGATCGCCCGTGAGGAAGGCACCGTTGAGGCCCATCAGCAGGAACTGGAACAGGGAATGGAAATGCGCACCCGCCCGGTGCCAACGGGCAAGAGAGAACACCACTGATGCCAGCGCCAGCACGTTGGTCAGGAGCAGCATGAGGGCGGACAGCCGGTCGAGGACGAGGACGATTCCGAACGGAGCGGGCCAATTGCCCAGCCGATAGACCTCTCTGGTTCCGGTGTCGGACATTGCGAGCAAGACCGCCGCGATGCAAACGAGGGCAAGGGTTGCGGCGACGTTGAGGCCGGCCACGACGGCCCGTTGCCTTTCGCCGTTGAGCAGCAGCATGCCTGCCCCCGCCAGCAGGGGCAGCAGGACTGGTGCGATGACGAGATCCGCAATGCCGCTCACGCTTCCGGCTCCTGTCCGTCCACGTGATCGGTCCGTGCAAGGCCACGCGATGCGAGAAGCACCACCAGGAACAGTGCCGTGGTCGCAAAGCTGATGACGATTGCAGTCAGCACGAGCGCCTGCGGCAGCGGATCCGCATATTTCGACGGATCGCCGATCTCCTTTGCGATCAGCACCGGAGCGCCCGTCCGCGCTCGTCCCATCGCCACGATGAAGAGATTGACCGCGTAGGAGAGCAATGACAGTCCGATGATGACCTGAAATGTGCGCGGCCTCAAAATCAGCCACACGCCGGACGCCGCAAGCGTGCCGATACCGATCGCCAGCACGAGCTCCATCAGACCAGTCCCTCTTTCGCTGGCTCGCCGGCCAGGGGACTAACGGTCTGGGGCGGCTTTCCGTAGCGACGCAACGATTGATGGGCGATCGCGATGAGCATCAGCACCGTGGCGCCGACCACGAGCGAGAACACGCCGATGTCGAACAGGAAGGCGCTGGCCGTGGGGATGCGGCCGACCAGGGGCAGTTCGGCATAGGCAAAGTACGAGGTCAGGAAGGGGTATCCGACGACGCAGGCCGCGGCTCCCGTACACCCTGCAAGCAGCAGCCCGACACCCATCCAGCGCACCGGCAGGACGTGAAGCCGGGCCTCCACCCATATCGTGCCGCGAGCCATGTACTGCAGGATGAATGCGGTCGCCATGGCGACGCCGGCCACGAAGCCGCCACCCGGAAGGTCATGCCCGCGCAGCAGGAGAAAGATCGCAACGACGCCGATCACCGGAAACAGCAGCGCCATGATCAGCGCCGCAGTCTCCGTCGTTTCCTTGGCAGTGTCTCCCTTCTGTCGATCGGGATGCGCTTCGTCGTGGCTGTCCTGGGCGTGCTGCTGTTCGGGAACGGGAATGCTCTCGGGCGCGGGACGGAAGCGGCGCAGGAGCGCGTAGACGGTCAGTGCGACCACCGCAAGCACCGTGATCTCGCCCAACGTGTCGAACCCGCGGAAGTCCACGAGGATGACGTTGACCACGTTGGTGCCGCCGCCTTTCGTGTATGCATTCTCGACGAAATATCGCGAAATGCTATCGGTGCCGGGATGTTGCATCACCGCGAGCGCGAGCGCGGCCAGTCCGACGCCGACGAAGAGCGCGATGGAAAAGTCGCGAATGCGGTGCCATCGAATCCTGCGACCTGCCTCGTCCGAACCGGCCGGTCCGACGCGTTTCGGCAACCATCGCAAGCCGAGCAGGAGGAGGACCGTGGTGACCGACTCGACCACGATCTGGGTCAGTGCAACATCGGGCGCGGACAGCCACACGAAGCTGACGCAGGTCACGAGGCCTGCGGTCCCGAGCAATATCAATGCGACCACGCGATGGAATTTTGCCTGGACCGCAGCGCCGATGGCGCAGGCGCAACCGACCGCCCAGAGCACGGCGAAGGGTAGATCGAACTTGCCGCCGAAGGGATCATCCAACGGAATGCCGCGCGAATAGAGCGGCAGCAGGGCAGCGACGCAAGCGACGCCGGCCAAGATCCTGAGCTGTGGCTGGAGGCGTCTCGTCTCGAGGATGCTCTCGAGCCATCGCGCCAGGCGCCAGGACAACGTCACCATCAGCCAGTCGAAAACCTGCTTGCCATTGAACCGGTTGAGCAGCGGCGGCCCCTCGTTGACGAGGAGATAGGGGCGCAGGATCACATAGACCCCGACCCCGCCGGTCATCGCCAGGATGCTCATCAGAAATTCCGGGGTAAAGCCATGCCATATCGACAGGCTGTACTCCGGCATCTTGGAGCCGAGCACGGCTCCAGCCGCGGTATCGAGGAGAGGGGCGACGGTGATCCCGGGGGCGATGCCCACGACGACGCATGCAAGCACGAGGAGCTCGGCCGGAAGTCGCATCAGCAGCGGGGGCTCGTGAGGCGTCCGCGGCAGGCCGACGGGCGCCGGGCCGAAGAACACGTCGCGGATGAAACGCAGCGAATAGGCCACGGTGAAAGTGCTGGCCGCGGTGACGATGTAGGGAAGCGCTCGATCGACGAGTGAATTGTCATGCATCTCGATCGTTTCGGCGAAGAACATCTCCTTCGAGAGAAACCCGTTCAGGAGCGGGACCCCCGCCATCGAGCCCGCGGCAACCATGGCCAGGGTCGCCGTGATCGGCATGAACGCCCAGAGGCCGCTTAGGCGCCGAATGTCCCGCGTGCCGGTCTCGTGATCGATGATGCCCGCCGCCATGAACAGCGACGCCTTGAAGGTCGCGTGGTTCATGATGTGGAAGATCGCTGCGATCTGTCCGAACGGCGTATCGAGCCCGGTCAACAGCGTGATCAGGCCGAGATGGCTGATCGTCGAATAGGCCAACAGCCCCTTCAGATCCTGCTGGAATACCGCGAGGAAGGCGCCGAGGAGGAACGTGATGAGACCCGCCGATCCCACGAGCCACAACCACTCGTTCGTTCCGCCCAGCGCCGGCCAGAGCCTGACCAGGAGAAACACACCGGCCTTCACCATCGTCGCCGAATGGAGATAAGCGGACACCGGTGTCGGAGCGGCCATCGCATGCGGCAGCCAGAAATGGAAAGGAAACTGCGCGCTCTTGGTCAGGGCACCGAGCAGGATCAGCACGAGCGCGGGGACATAGAGCGCGTGCGAGCGGATCGCTTCGCCGGACGCCAGCACCTCGTCGAGGTCATAGCTGCCGACGATATGGCCGATCAGCAGCACGCCGGCAAAGAGGCAAAGTCCGCCGCTGGAGGTGATCACGAGCGCCATCCGCGCGCCATCCCTGGCAGCCGAATTGTGGTGCCAGTAACTGATCAGCAAGAACGAGAACAGGCTGGTCAGCTCCCAGAAGAACACCAGCTGCAGCAAATTGCCGGAGAGCACGATCCCCAGCATGGCGCCCATGAACGCCAGCAGCAGGGAAAAGAAGCGCGGAACGGGATCGCTGGGCGACATGTAGTAGCGGGCATACAACACCACCAGAAAGCCGATTCCGGTGACCAGCATCGCGAAGGCCCAGGCGAATCCGTCGAGCCTCAGGATAAAGTCCAGTCCGAGTTCGACGACCCATTCCGTCCGCCACGAGATCACGCCGCCATTCGTCACACCCGGATAGGCCATGGCTGTGATGGCAAAGGCGGCGAGTGCTATTCCTCCCGCGAGCCAAGCCTCGGCGTTGCGCGCATTGACCGGCAGCAGGGCGGCAATGAATGATCCCGCGAAAGGAAGGACGAGAACGGCAAGGAGGAACATTTGCGTTCGTTGCCCCGAACTGCGAGTTGGAGAGATGTCGTGTGCTGGACCCCGATTGCTTAGCCGAGGCAGGCCGATATCTCCACTGCTAGATTTTCGCTGTGATGCTGTCGAAGGCAATCCGCGCGTAGATCGCGAAGCTGAAAATCGATCGCCTGCGCCTCATTGTCGCGATCACAATGCAATGACGAGCCGGCCGATCGCGGCCCGAGCAGTGTCAACCTTGATGGGCGTTCGATGGTTCCATATGCCGCATCCGCTTTCGGCGCTAGGGGCTCGGAATGAGGCTCAGCGGCGACGGTGCCTGTCAAAGCAGCTGCCACGCACTCCGCCCTCATCCTGCAGGGGAATCGCATATGGGAGTGATCTCGCCTGTGGCCATCCTTCGTGACGCCGCCGCTGGCGGGTCCCCAGGATGAAGCGCGTGCGTTTCGCTGGTTTCAACGGGCACCGGTGCCGCTTAGCTTCACCCTGAGGGACCGCCACCGGGTCCGCGCAAAGCGCGGCCCGATGACAGGCTCCGCGGTCGTTTCGAAGGGCGAGGCGCGCGCTCGGGTCTTTCAAAAACCCAATATGCGATCGCCCTGCATCTCAAAGGCCCTCATCGCAACTCTTGCGACGATACCATACTACCCCTGTTTTGCCCGACGGGTCAGAAAATTTTCGCAAAATCCGTAAGTCGTTGATTTTGCAGCAGCGTCCTACTGTGCATGGGGTTGTTTTCGAGTTTTGTGTTTTGGCCGGCCGATTACGGCCGCTCGGGCACCAGCTCCGTCAACGAACGGATGATGCGGTCGGGCTTGATCGTCGAGCCCTCGGGCAGGCCTTCGCCATGCACGTCGATCCAGATCGCATAGATGCCGAGGCGCTGCGGCGTCACGACTTCCCATTCGAGATTGTCGCCGATCATCCAGGTGTCCTTAGGCGTGACGCCGAGCGCCTCCATCGCGTGCAGATAGGCGCGCTCCTCGGGCTTGCCGAAGCCGTGCTCGCCTTCGATCTGGATGTGGTCGAAGCGATGCGCCAGCTCGAAGCGTTCGACCTTGGCGCGCTGCATGTCGGCCGCGCCGTTGGTGACCAGCGCGAGCTTGATACCGAGCGCCTTGAACTGGTCGATCGCCTCATGCGCGCCGGGAAAGACGAACATCTCCTCCTCGCGATAGGCGGTGAAGCGGTCGGCGAGGCGAACGGCGAGATCGTCGGGCAGGGCGCGATGGCCGGCCGCAGCAAGCGCGGCAAAGCCGCCCTTCACCGTCAGGTGCCGCGCCTCGGCGAGCTTCATCCGCCATGCTGCTTCCGCATTGGCCCAGAAGTTTCGCGCGAAGGCCAGCACCGCGGTGGCGACCATGGGCGGCGGCAGGGGAGCCAGCTCCTCGGCGAATTCGGCCGCGATCGTGTTCCAGGCGATCTCGGGCCGGCCATAGGCCGACAGGATGGTGTCGTCCATGTCGATCAGCATCGCGCGCGGCAATGGCGGCAGCACGGCGTTCATGGCCACTTCACCTCCGGCGGCAGCGACGACAGGATCGAGTCCACATTCCCTCCGGTCTTGAGCCCGAAGATGGTGCCGCGGTCGTAGAGTAGGTTGAACTCGACATAGCGGCCGCGTCGGATCAATTGCTCCTCGCGATCCGCAGGCGTCCAGGCGCTGGCGAAGTTGCGGCGCACGAGCTCGGGATAGATGTCCAGGAAGGCGCGGCCGACATCCCCGGTGAAGGCGAAGTCGGCCTCCCAGTCGCCGCTGTCATGCCAGTCGTAGAAGATACCGCCGATGCCGCGCGCTTCCTTCCGGTGCGGCAGGTAGAAATATTCGTCGCACCATTTCTTGTACTTGTCGTAATCGGCAACGCCGCTGTGCAGGTTGCAGGCCCGTTTCATCGCCCCGTGGAAGGCAACGCTGTCGGGATCGTCCTGCGCCCGTCTCCGCTCCAGCACCGGCGTCAGGTCGGCGCCGCCGCCGAACCAGGCCTTGGTGGTGACGACGAAGCGGGTGTTCATGTGCACGGCGGGCACGTGCGGATTGCGCATATGCGCGATCAGCGAGATGCCGGAGGCCCAGAATTTTGGATCCTCCGCAGCGCCGGGGATCTGGGCACGGAATTCGGGGGCGAACTCGCCGTGCACCGTCGAGCAGTGCACGCCGACCTTCTCGAACAGCCGGCCCGACATCATCGACATCACGCCGCCGCCGCCGGGCGTGCCGCTGTGGTCGCTGCGCTGCCAGGGCGTGCGCCTGAAGCGGCCGGCCTCGCCCGGATAGAGGCTTTGCGGTGCGTCGTCTTCCAGACGCTCGAAGCTCGCGCAGATGTCGTCGCGCAAGGTCTCGAACCAGGCGCGGGCGCGGGCCTTGCGCTCTTCGATCGTCGTGACGTCCATTGGCATTCGCGGGTCGTGTCCTATCTGATGCCGAGCGATTTGTGGGTCTGCACGCTGAGACGCCATTGCGGGTGGCGCAGGCAGTACTCGATCGCGCGCGCGGTGTTCTCGATCACCTCGGGGCCGTCCATCGGCTGCAGCGAGAAGCGCTCGAAGGCGAGACCCTCGTAAGTCTCGGGCGCCGCCAGCGCCTGCGGATAGACCAGCTTCAGCTCGTGGCCCTGGCGCAGTACGAGCTCGCTGCCGCCCTTGGGGCTGACGCAGATCCAGTCGAGCCCATCAGGGGCTGCGATCGTGCCGTTGGTCTCGACGCCAATCTCGAAGCCTCGCGCGTGGAGCGCGTCGATCAGCGCGGTGTCGACCTGGAGCAGCGGCTCGCCGCCCGTAAGCACCACGTACCGATTGGCGTCGGTGGCGCGCCACTGCGCGGCGATGGTGTCGGCGAGTTCCGCGGCCGAGCTGTAGCGACCGCCAAGCGTGCCGTCGGTCCCGACGAAGTCCGTGTCGCAGAACTTGCAGGTCGCATCCCCGCGGTCCGCCTCGCGCCCGCTCCAGAGGTTGCAGCCGGCAAAGCGGCAGAACACGGAGGCGCGCCCCGCATGGGCGCCTTCGCCTTGCAGGGTCAGGAAGATTTCCTTGACCGCGTAACTCAAGCCTCTCTCCTCAATCCTTGGCTCTTCAATCCGTCGGGCCTTCGAGGTTCCGGATCTGCCGCAGCGCCTCGCCTGCGGCCATGGCCGCGCTCATGGCCACGTTGAGCGACCTCAGCTCCGCCTTGATCGGGATCACCAGGCGCGCATCGGCCGCCGCGACCACCGCGTCGGTGACCCCGGCGCTCTCGCGCCCGAATAGCAGGATGTCCGAGCTCTGGTAATGAAAATCGCGGTAGTCGGTGGCGGCCCTGGTCGTGAACAGCAGGAGCCGGTGGCCCTCGGCTTTCCGCCACTCCTCGAATTTCGTCCAGGAGTCATGGCGGGTCAGCCTGACATGGTCGAGGTAATCCATTCCCGCCCGGCGGAACAAGCGGTCCGAGATCGGAAACCCCGCCGGTTCGATGATGTGGGAGGCCAGCCCCAGGCAGGCGCAGAGGCGAAGAATCGTGCCGGTGTTCTGGGGGATGTCAGGCTGGAAGAGTGCGATCTGCATGGGTGGCGGCGAGTGGTTTGCGGACGCAAAATGTCTCAATAAAACATCGTCCGCCCGGGAATTCGTGCATTGCACGCTCCCACGCCGTTAGCGGGCTTGCGCTCGCCCGGCAAGGGTGCCAATAGAACGATTCTGGACTGCTGTTTCGCCCGTTTTGAGGTGAGAAAGCCAAGTTCTGCCGCCGCGGGGGGCCGCGGGCGCCGGCAGCCTTTCCGGGGACCTCTTGGCGCCCCTCGGAGCGGTTCCACCGGCAGCGCAAGAAGAAAGGGTTGGAATCGTGACGACAGCGTCTTCGGCGGACCATCCGACACGCCGTGATTTCTTATTCGTTGCAACGGGGGCGGCTGCAGCAGTAGGGGGCGCGGCTGCGCTCTGGCCCTTCATCTCCCAAATGAATCCGGATGCCTCGACCATCGCCGCCGGTGCGCCGATCGAGGTCGATCTCAGCCCGGTCGCCGAGGGGCAGGACATCAAGGTGTTCTGGCGCGGCAAGCCAATCTACATCAGCCACCGCACCAAGAAGCAGATCGAGGAAGCGCGCGCCGTCAACGTGGCGAGCCTGCCCGATCCGCAGACCGACGAGGCCCGGGTCAAGTCCGGCCACGAGCAGTGGCTGGTCGTGATCGGTATCTGCACCCATCTCGGCTGCATCCCGATCGCTCATGAAGGCAGCTACGACGGGTTCTTCTGCCCCTGCCATGGTTCGGTGTACGACACGTCCGGCCGCATTCGCCAGGGCCCTGCGCCCTCGAACCTGCCCGTGCCGCCGTATCAGTTCGTTTCCGACACCAAAATCCAGATCGGCTGAGCTTCGGACTTAGTCCGAAGCCTCGCGCCGTCTCGTCGTACTATTTCCTCAGGATCGCATCATGAGCGGACCATCCGACTACCAGCCGAGCAATCCGGCCCTGCAATGGATCGAGCGGCGCCTGCCGATCTTTGGTCTCATCCATTCCTCCTTCGTCGCCTATCCCACCCCGCGCAACCTGAACTATTGGTGGACCTTCGGCGCCATCCTGTCCTTCATGCTGGGGATGCAGATCCTGACCGGCGTGATCCTGGCGATGCATTACACGCCGAATGCCGATCTAGCCTTCAAGTCGGTCGAGCTGATCGTGCGCGACGTGAACTACGGCTGGCTGCTGCGCAACATGCACGCGGTCGGCGCCTCGATGTTCTTCGTCGCCGTCTACGTCCACATGTTCCGCGGCCTGTACTACGGGTCCTACAAGGAGCCGCGCGAGGTGCTGTGGATCCTCGGCGTCATCATCTACCTCCTGATGATGGCGACGGGTTTCATGGGCTACGTGCTGCCCTGGGGCCAGATGAGCTTCTGGGGTGCCACCGTCATCACCAACCTGTTCTCCGCCATTCCCTATGTCGGCGAGAGCATCGTGACGCTGCTGTGGGGCGGCTATGCGGTCGGCAACCCGACTCTGAACCGCTTCTTCTCGCTGCACTATCTGCTGCCGTTCGTGATCGCCGGCGTCGTCGTGCTGCACGTCTGGGCGCTGCACGTCGCCGGCCAGAACAACCCTGACGGCGTCGAGCCAAAGACAGAAAAGGACACGGTGCCGTTCACGCCGCATGCCACCATCAAGGACATGTTCGGCGTCGTCTGCTTCATGCTGCTGTACTCCTGGTTCATCTTCTACATGCCGAACTATCTCGGCGATGCCGACAACTACATTCCGGCGAACCCGGGCGTGACACCGCCGCACATCGTGCCGGAATGGTATTATCTGCCGTTCTACGCGATCCTGCGCTCGATTCCCGACAAGCTCGCGGGCGTCATCGCGATGTTCGGGGCGATCATCATCCTGTGCTTCCTGCCCTGGCTCGACACTGCCAAGACCAGGTCGTCGAAGTACCGTCCGCTGGCCAAGCAGTTCTTCTGGATCTTCGTCGCGGTCTGCATTCTGCTCGGCTATCTCGGCGCACAGCCGCCGGAAGGCATCTACGTCATCGCCGGCCGCATCCTGACGTTCTGCTACTTCGCCTACTTCCTGATCGTGCTGCCGCTGCTCGCCCGCATCGAGAAGCCGCGGCCGGTGCCGAACTCGATCTCGGATGCCGTGCTGGCCAAGACCGGGAGCCGGTCGACTCCGATGGTCTCGACCGCGATCGTGCTGGCGCTCGCCGGTTCGTTGTTTGCGGGCTCGATGGACAGCGCAAAAGCGGCCGAAGGCGCCGACAAGCCTCCGGGCAACAAATGGTCCTTCGCCGGGCCGTTCGGCAAGTTCGATCGCGGCGCCTTGCAGCGCGGCCTGAAGGTCTACAAGGAGGTCTGCGCCAGCTGCCACGGCCTGTCCTTTGTCGCATTCCGCAATCTCGCCGAGCCCGGCGGGCCAGGCTATTCGGTCGCGCAGGCCGCGGCGTTTGCGTCGGAGTACAAGGTCAAGGACGGTCCGAACGATGCCGGTGACATGTTCGAGCGTCCGGGCCGGCCGGCGGATTATTTCCCCTCGCCATTTCCGAACGAGCAGGCTGCGCGCGCGGCGAACGGCGGTGCGGCACCGCCCGACTTGTCCCTGATTACCAAGGCGCGCTCCTACAAGCGCGGCTTCCCCTGGTTCATCTTCGACGCCTTCACCCAATACCAGGAGCAGGGGCCTGACTACGTTGCCGCGTTGCTCCAGGGCTATGAGGACAAGGTGCCGGAGGGCGTCACCATTCCGGAGGGATCCTACTACAACAAGTACTTCCCCGGCCACGCCATCAAGATGCCGAAGCCGATCAGCGACGGCCAGGTGACCTATGACGACGGCGCGCCGACGACGGTCGCGCAGTACGCCAAGGACGTTACCACCTTCCTGATGTGGACCGCAGAACCGCACATGGAAGCGCGCAAGACGCTCGGCTTCCAGGTGTTCGTGTTCCTGATCCTGTTCGCGGGTCTGATGTATTTCACCAAGAAGAAGGTCTGGGCCGACTCGCACTGAGCGGCGAAAGACGAGGCGAGATGAAGAGCCCCCGCGAGGGGGCTTTTTTCTTGGGTGTCATTCCGGGGCGCGCGAAAGCGCGAATCCGGAATCTCGAGATTCCGGGTTCGGTGCTGCGCACCGTCGCGGAATGACGAGAGTGTGGATTGCGCCGCGCGCTCGCACCCGCCAAGATACCGCCAACCGCTCCCCCAGAAACGCGTCGGAGGACACCATGGGAACCAGCATCACCTTCAAGCGACCGGACGGCAAGGACGCCTCGGGCTATCTCGCCAATGCCGCGCGCGGCAACGCGCCGGGGGTGGTCGTGATCCAGGAATGGTGGGGCCTGTCGGACCAGATCAAGGGCCTGTGCGATCGCTTCGCGCTCGCTGGCTTCGATGCGCTGGCGCCCGACCTCTACAAGGGCAAGGTGGTGCCGTATCACGACACGGACAGCGCCAACAAGGAGATGAACTCGCTCGACTTCATGGACGCCACCACGCAGACCGTGCGCGGCGCCACGCAATATCTGTCGCGTAACGGCGCCAAGGTCGGGCTGACGGGCTTCTGCCTCGGCGGCGCCGTGACCATCATCGGCGCCACCAAGATCCCGGAGCTCGCGGCCGGCGTCGTGTTCTACGGCATCCCGCCCGAGCAGGCGGCCAAGCCCGCCGACGTCAGGATCCCGCTCCAGGCCCATTTCGCCAACAAGGACGATTGGTGCACGCCGGAATTGGTCAACGGCTTCGAGAAGGCCATGAAGGCCGCCGGCAAGTCGCTCGAGCTGTTCCGCTATGACGCCGAGCACGCCTTCGTCAACGAGCAGCGCCAGGCCGTGCACGACCGCGAAGCCGCCGAGCTCGCGTGGGGCAGGGCGACGGAATTTTTCCGGAAGCATCTGGGGTAGGGGCGGATCGAGGCGGGTGCGTGTCCGATGCAGAGTTGGCCGCACCCTTGACGCCGTCCCCTCGCCATGGTGAGTATCCGCCCATGAGAACCGTAGCCTGCCCAGCCCGTCTTTGGTGGCGCACCTCCTGACGAGGTGGCCGGTGCGATTTTCCTTTCCCAAATCGTCTGAGGTCGCCAGCACAGCGCGGCGGCCTTCTCGTTTGTCCTGTGTGGCGTTCCCTCGGCAAGTTTCGTAAGAGGACGACATGAACAGGACCGTCTTTGCCCTTCCGGCCCGAAGCGACTATCTGACCCGCGCGGGTCTGGCGATCACGCGCGTGGCGGAGCAGTTCACCGGTGGCGCCAACAGGCTCGACGATCTCGTCAGCCTGCTCGACCGCCGCCGCGGCGTGGTGCTGTCCTCGGGCACGACCGTCCCCGGCCGCTACGAGAGTTTTGACCTCGGCTTCTCCGATCCGCCGCTCAAGCTCGAGACGGTTGGCGTCAATTTCACGCTGGAAGCCTTGAACGCACGCGGAGAGGTGCTGATCGCCTTCCTCGGCGACGTCCTGCGCGAGCCCTGCGTCGTCATCTCCGAGAAGACGGTGACGCGCCTGGCCGGCCACATCATCCGCGGCGATGCGCCCGTGGAGGAAGACCAGCGCACGCGGCGCGCCAGCGTGATGTCGCTGGTGCGCGATCTCGTCGGCGCCTTCTCCGCCGGTGACGACGGGCTGCTCGGCCTGTTCGGCGCCTTTGCCTACGACCTCGTGTTCCAGATCGAGGACCTCGTGCAGAAGCGCCCGCGCGAGGCCGACCAGCGCGATATCGTGCTCTACGTGCCCGATCGCCTGCTGGCCTATGACCGCGCCACCGGCCGCGGCGTCGTGCTCTCTTACGACTTCGCCTGGAAAGGCAAGTCCACCGAGGACCTGCCGCGCGAGACCGCCGACAGCCCCTATATGAAGACGCCGCGCCAGGGCTTTGCCGATCATGCGCCCGGCGAATACCAGGCCACAGTCGAGACCGCGCGCGCGGCGTTTGCGCGGGGCGATCTGTTCGAAGCCGTGCCGGGCCAGCTCTTCGCCGAGCCCTGCGAACGGTCGCCGGCCGAAGTCTTCCAGCGCCTCTGCGTCATCAATCCGTCGCCCTATGGCGCGCTGATGAATCTCGGCAAGGGCGAATTTCTGGTCTCGGCTTCGCCGGAGATGTTCGTGCGCTCGGACGGCCGCCGGGTAGAGACCTGCCCGATCTCGGGCACGATCGCGCGCGGCAGGGATGCGATCGGTGATGCCGAACAGATCCGCCAGCTCCTGAACTCGGAGAAGGACGAGTTCGAGCTCAACATGTGCACCGACGTCGACCGTAACGACAAGGCGCGCGTCTGCGTGCCCGGCACCATCAAGGTGCTGGCGCGGCGGCAGATCGAGACCTACTCGAAGCTGTTCCACACCGTCGATCACGTCGAAGGCATGCTGCGCCCCGGCTTCGATGCGCTGGATGCCTTCCTCACCCATGCCTGGGCCGTCACCGTCACGGGTGCACCGAAGCTCTGGGCGATGCAGTTCGTCGAGGATCACGAACGTTCGCCCCGGCGCTGGTACGCGGGTGCGATCGGCGCGGTGAATTTCGACGGCAGCATCAACACCGGCCTCACCATCCGCACCATCCGCATGAAGGACGGCCTCGCCGAGGTGCGCGTCGGCGCCACCTGCCTGTTTGATTCAGATCCGGCCGCGGAAGACCGCGAGTGCCAGGTCAAGGCTGCCGCGCTGTTCCAGGCGCTGCGCGGCGATCCGCCGAAGCCGCTCTCGACTTTTGCACCCGATGCCACCGGCTCTGGCAAGCAGGTGCTGCTGATCGACCACGACGACAGCTTCGTGCACATGCTCGCTGACTATTTCCGCCAGGTCGGCGCCAGCGTCACGGTGGTCCGCTATGTGCATGCGCTCGACATGCTCAAGCAGAGAACATGGGACTTGCTGGTGCTGTCGCCCGGTCCCGGCAGGCCTGAGGATTTCGGGATCAAGAAGACCATCGATGCGGCGCTGGAGAAAAAGCTCCCCGTGTTCGGCGTCTGCCTCGGCGTGCAGGCGATTGGCGAATATTTCGGCGGCGAACTCGGTCAGCTCAGCCATCCCGCCCACGGCCGCCCCTCGCGGGTGCAGGTGCGCGGCGGTCGCCTGATGCGCAACCTGCCGAACGAGATCGTCATCGGCCGCTATCACTCGCTCTATGTCGAGCGCGACAGCATGCCGGAGGTGTTGTCCGTCACCGCCAGCACCGAGGACGGCGTCGCCATGGCGCTGGAGCACAAGACCCTGCCGGTCGCCGGCGTGCAATTCCACCCGGAATCGCTGATGTCGCTCGGTGGCGAGGTGGGACTACGTATTGTCGAAAACGCGTTCCGGCTGGATGCGGGGGCGAATTGAGTGCATGCTCATCATGCTCGTCATTCCGGGGCGATGCGCAGCATCGAACCCGGAATCTCGAGATTCCGGGTTCGGCTCTGCGAGCCGCCCCGGAATGACAACAAAACGAGATAATCAATGACCTTTGACCACGACATCAAGGCCAGCGTCCGCACCATCCCGGACTATCCCAAGCCCGGGATCATGTTCCGCGACATCACCACCTTGCTCGCGGATGCCCGCGCGTTCCGCCGTGCCGTGGACGAACTCGTCAATCCCTGGGCCGGCAACAAGATCGACAAGGTGGCCGGCATGGAAGCGCGCGGCTTCATCATCGGCGGCGCTGTGGCGCATCAGCTCTCAGCCGGCTTCGTGCCGATCCGCAAGAAGGGCAAGCTGCCGCACACCACCGTGCGGATCGCTTACTCCCTGGAATACGGCATCGACGAGATGGAGATGCATGTCGACGCGATCCAGCCCGGCGAGCGCGTGATCCTGGTCGACGACCTCATCGCCACCGGCGGCACCGCGGAAGGCGCGGTGAAGCTCTTGCGCCAGATCGGCGCCAACGTCGTCGCCGCCTGCTTCATCATCGACCTGCCCGAGCTCGGCGGGGCCGCCAAGCTGCGCGCCATGGACGTGCCGGTGCGCACGCTGATGACGTTCGAAGGGCATTGAGCTGGGTTAGAACGTCGCTCGGGCTTGTCTCGCTTGGATGGCTGCCGACTCCAGCCGCGGTCCACCTCTCCCGTAGGGAGAGGTCGGATCGCATCGTAAGATGCGATCCGGGTGAGGGGTTGCGGTCTCAATAATCGCTGCGGCCCCTCACCCGGATTGCTCTGGACGATGCTTCGCATCGCCAAACGCTCTCCCCGTTGGGGAGAGGTAAACACCGAGTTCGCCGGCCGAGCACTCTACGACCGCTGCAATATCAGGGTGAGTTCCAGCTCCCGGAAGGCAATGTAATTGCGCCGGATCCATTGGTGTAACTCGGTCGAGGAGTCCTTCTCCTGGCGCAGGTAGCCGGTGAAGGAAAAATTCAGCCGGTCGATATAGGTCTTCAGGAAACCCGGCAGCGCGGGCAGGCGGAACAGCCGGCCGGCTCCCATCGCCGCGGGCAGCTCGCCGCGCACGACATATTCGTTGTCCACCGTGACCAAGTTCATTCGCGGGATCTGCCCGCGCAGCATCTCGTGGCCGCGGGCCGAGACGCGGTCGGTGTCGGCGACGAACAGGATCTGGGGTGCCACATGCCGGCGCGCCGCCTCCTTCAGCAGGCCGATCTCGTCGGTCATCTTGAAGAACTCGTCGAAGGCGTGGAAGCCGAGGTCGATGACCTTGGCAACACCGTCATCGACGATGACGCGGTCCATCAGCTGCATTTTGCCGTAGGTGTCGATCACGTCGGCGGTCTCGGTCACCTTCGGCAGGTAATCGAGCAGCGACGGCTCCTTCAGATTGACGTCGAACGCCGCGACGTTGCCGTTCTTGAGCAGAAGGAATTCCGTCAGCAGCCGCGCCAGCAAGGTCTTGCCGACCTGCGGGCGGGGCGAGCAGATGATGTAGACGGGTGTCGCGGGCATCGCCAGCTATTATCTGCGCCAACTCACCGCCCGATCCAGCCGTATCAGCCCGGCTTGCGCAACTATTTTTCGCTGTTGCGGGTCACCGGCTTCGAACCGACGATGTCGGTCAGGCGGATGCGGTCGAATTCGCTCCAGACATTGGCGAGCCAGTGCCGGACATAGCCGCGCAACACGAACGAATAGTTCGCGGCCTCGTCGTTGATGCCCTTGTTGGCGACGAATTTCAGGAACGGGACGGAGGACACCTCGACCTGCTCATAGGCCATTTCGTTGAGCTTGGGGATGGTCAGCTCGGTCGCGTCCTTGATGCGGTGGAAGTAGGAATTGTAGGTCGCCTGGTCCCACTGGAAGAACTGGGTGTCGTTGATGAAGTTCTTGACCAGGAAATATTTCGCGCCCCCCATGAAACCTGCGGTCTCGGCGATCTCCTCCAGCGAGGCAATCGAGGGGCCCAGGATGTGGAACACCGCGAAGGTGATCTGGCCGGCCTTGGCGGCGTCGAGGAAGCCGATGTCGCGCAGCGAGGCCAGCGCGGGCGAGAGCAGGCCGGCGCGGACGTCGATCACGGTGACCGAAGGGCTGACGGCATTGAGCGTATCGAAGATCTTCATCTGGTCGGCCGTCGTCGTCATATCGACGATTTCGGTGATATCAGGGTGGAAGCGCTTCAGGGTTCCGCGCGGCGACTCCGTGTCGAAGGCGCGCGTCGGCACGTTGTTGGCCGAGAAATAATCGAGCAGGGTGCGCGATACCGTGGTCTTGCCGACCCCGCCCTTGTCCGCGCCCACCACAACCACTGCCGGCTTTGCCATCGCTGTCCCCTAACGCGCGCCCCCGATCGCGATGTCGCAATCGGCCGGGCCCCAAATCGATGTCCCGAAAGACGTCCCGAGTCTGCTGTTGGGCGCGAACATGGCAGAAACAAGGGAGAATTCAATTCCGCAGGCCGCAGTTACGGCAATTCCCGAGGTTTTTCCCGGTCGTCGTGAAACCCGCCGCAAACCACGGCTGATTGGGTGGCTCAATGGCGGCCCCACGGTCCCATCGGGCTACCTGCGGAGGTTCCTGAAGGGTTTGGCGCGGGCACGGCCGGCGGATTACCCGGAGCGTCGGCGTCGCTCCATGGCCCGTGCCGCGGCGTCGGCAGGACATCCTGCGCATCACCCTGCGCCTCGACGTGCTCGGTCTCGTCGGTGGGATCCGGCAACGGGCCGGGATCGCGCCCGCCGGCGAACTTGACCAGCGCGTCGACCCTGGACTGCACGGAAGGATGGGTTGCGAACAGATCGGCAAAGCCCTCGCGGGGATTGTCGACGCAGAGCTCCATCACCGCCGAGGTCGCACCGGGAAGTTCGCCGCGGTTCTCGATCTTGCGCAGCGCCGAGATCATGGCGTCGGGGTCCTTCGTCAGCTCGACCGAGCCTGCATCGGCGAGATATTCGCGCGACCGCGACAGCGCGAGCTTGACCACCTGGGACAGCAGCCAGGCCACCACGATCAGCACGATCGCGATGACGACCACGATCACCGCGCCGCCGCCGGAGCTCTTGCTGTCGCTCGATGACGAGGACGAGCGCGACGACGAGGACGAGCCGGAGGACCACGAGCCGCCGGAGCCGGAGTTCCAATTGAGATTGGTGAACAGGCGGAAGAACAATTCGCCGAAGAAGCCGACCACGCCGGCGATGATGACGGCGACGACCATGAGCTGCACGTCGCCGTTCCTGATGTGGGTCAGCTCGTGGCCGAGCACGGCCTCGATCTCCCTGTCATCAAGCGCATCGAGCAGACCCGTGGTGACGGTGATGGAGTATTGCCCGGGATTGAGGCCGGCCGCGAACGCGTTCAGCGCTGGGCTCTCCATGATCTTCAGCTTCGGCATGGTGATACCGCGCGAGATGCAAAGGTTTTCCAGCAGATTGTAGAGCCGCGGCTGCTCCTGCCGGGTGACCGCGTGGCCCCCGGTCACGGCGTCGATCATCGACTGGTGGAAGAAATAAGCGATCACGGTCCAGGCCGCCGCCACGACCGTGGCGACAGGCGCTGCGACCTTCAGGTCCTGGAAGGCGTGGCTCAGATAGAAGGCGACGGTCCGGTTGCTGTCGATGAGGACTTCCGCGACGAGAGCGCCGGCAAAGACCAGCACGTAGACCAGCATGAACAAGCCGGCGAGCAGCAGCATCGAACGAAACCTGTTCGAGGCGATGTGCGTGTAGAGACCATACGCGGCCATGACGCGATGCCCTGCCGGCCTATCGGCTCAAGTTCAGAACTTCACCTGCGGCACCGCCTCCACCTCGGTGCGGCTGGCGCCGAGATCGAAGAAGTCCTTCTTGGTGAAGCCGAACATGCCGGCGAACAGGGCGGCAGGCAGCTGCTGGATGCCGGTATTGTATTCCTGGACCGCGTTGTTGAAGAAGCGGCGGCTCGCCGCGATCTTGTTTTCGAGGTCGGAGAGCTCGGATGCGAGCTGCTGGAAATTGGCGTTGGCCTTGAGGTCGGGATAGGCCTCCGAGAGTGCGATCAGCCGGCCGAGCGCGCCGGACAGCTGGTTCTCGGCCGCGGAGACCTGCGCCGGCCCCTGCGCCGACATCGCCGAGTTGCGCGCCTTGATGACGTCGTCGAGCGTGCCGCGCTCGTGCGAGGCGTAGCCCTTCACCGTCTCGACCAGGTTCGGGATCAGGTCGTGACGCTGCTTGAGTTGCACGTCGATGTCGGCAAAGGCCTGGCCGACGCGCTGGCTCAGCGCCACCAAGCGGTTGTAGGCGCTGAAGGCGAACAGCGCGAGGACGACGATGACGCCGAGAACGATCCAGCCGGTCGACATGGAGGACTCCTGAAGGGGGAAGAAGGTGCGGTAGGGTAGACCAAATTGATGCCGAACGAGAGCCCGCGCGCAAGAGAGGTAAGACTTGGTCGGACAAGGGACCGTGCTCGTTCAAGGCAAAAGCCTCGAACGAGGTTAACTTTCGGCAATGACGCCATCGCCCCAGCGCCAGCGCCGGGCACTTGCATAGGCGGTCCTGTCGCGGCGGGGCACCTTCGCGAGCCCAACACCGGTCTCCGTGCAGAGCTTTGCCGTGATCTCGGCCTTGCCGACATCCGGCGGCGCCAGCACGCGTGTGGCTCGCGCGGCAGGCGGTGTGCGGGTCAGGGCGACGTAGATGAAGCGCTCGTCCTCGAACGGCACCTCGGCGCCCTTGATCTGGCGGTGCGCCTGCGAGCGCGGCAGGCGCTGGGAGAAATGGCACCAGTCGGGCGCGGTGAGCGGGCAGGGCTTTTCGTGCGGGCACGGCGCGGCGACGTAGGCACCCGCTGCGATCAATTGCTGGCGCAGCGCGAGGATGCGCGCGTACCCGGCCGGCGTGCCGGGCTCGATCACGACCAGCGCGTGGCGCGCTTTCGCCCACATCGCCTCAGTGAGCGTGCGCTGCTCGGCCTCGCCGAGCTCGCCGATGACGTAGCTGGCGATGACGAGATCGGCTTGCGAAACCTCGGCAAGATTGCCCGCGGCATCTCCGGGTAGATTGCGGCATTCCGCAAGCCGCGTGCTGTCCCGTGCGAGTTCGAGTGCGAGCCGACTCAGCGTGGCGTTGGCATCGAGCAGCGTGAAATCCTGGAGCGACGGAAACGCTTCCGCGGCAGCCCAGCTCGCAGTGCCCGGGCCGGCGCCGACGTCGAGCAGCGTTTCCGGGGCAAGGCTCGGCGCGATCTCGGTCAGCGCATTGAGACTGGCCGCCACCGCCGCGTAGGTCGCCGGCATGCGCGCGAGCGCATAAGCGAGCGCGTCGGCTTCGGACTTGATCGTGCCAGAGGTGCCGCCTGCGCGGTAGGTCGTCGAGATCTTCTGCGAGCGCTGAGCCGCGTCGCTGCGCGAGAAACCGTGCAGCTTGCTGTCGAGAGCCGCTTTCAACTCGGGGGGGAGGGTGGGGGCGATCATTGATCAACCCCACGTCATTCCGGGGCTCGCGAAGCGCGAACCCGGAAGTTCGAGATTGCAGCGCGAGATTCCGGGTTCGATGCTGCGCATCGCCCCGGAATGACGGCTCAAGATCACGCCACGTTCTGGTCGAGAATGTCCACGGCCTCGGCGAGACTCACCGACACCAGCTGCGACACGCCGCGCTCGGCCATGGTGACGCCGAACAGGCGGTTCATCCGGGCCATCGTGATCGGATTGTGCGTGATGATGATGAAGCGCGTGTCGGTCGAGCCGGTCATCTCGTGCAGGAGGTTGCAGTACCGCTCGACGTTGTGGTCGTCGAGCGGCGCGTCGACTTCGTCCAGCACGCAGATCGGCGACGGGTTGGTGAGGAACACCGCGAAGATCAGCGCCATCGCGGTCAGGGCCTGCTCGCCGCCCGAGAGCAGCGACAGTGTCTGCGGCTTCTTGCCCGGCGGCTTGGCGATGATTTCGAGGCCGGCTTCGAGCGGATCGTCGCTCTCGATCAGGTGCAGCGCGGCCTCGCCGCCGCCGAACAGCTCGACGAACAGGCGCTTGAAGTGGTTGTTGACGACCTCGAACGATGTCAGGAGCCGCTCGCGCGCTTCCTTGTTGAGGCTCTGGATGCCCTGGCGCAGCCGCTTGATGGCCTCGACGAGGTCGTCGCGCTCGGTGACCAGACCGTTGTGCTGGGTCTCGACCTCGCGCAGCTCCTCTTCGGCGCGCAGATTGACGGCGCCGAGGCGCTCGCGGTCGCGGCGCATCTTCTCGAGGTCCTCCTCGATGTCGTGCAGAGGCGGTAGCTCCGCGCCGGGCTCGAGCTCGGCGAGGCCGGCAACCGCCTGCGGCTCGACTTCGAGCATGTCGCGGATCTCGCGCTCGATGTCCTCGAGCCGGCGCCGCGCGCCTTCCATGCGCTCCTCGGCACGGGCGGTGGCCTCGCGGGCACTCGACAAGGCTTCGAGCGTCAGCTTGGCGACGCGGTCGGTCTCGGCCATCGCGGTTTCCGCGGAGGCGAGGGCGTCGGCGGCCATGCGGCGGTCGTTCTCGGCGTACTCGATCTCGGTGATCAGCGCACTGCGCTTCTCGGCGAACACGGCCGGCGCGTTCTCCAGTTCGCTGCGCTCGATCGTGAGCTCGGCGATGCGGGCCTGGATGGTGTCGATATGGGAGGCCGCGCTCTCCTTGCGGTTCTGCCACTCGGTGCGCTCGGCGAGGATCGCCTGCACGCGCCGGTCGGCAAGCTCGGCTTCGCGCGCCAGCGCCTGCGCCTCGGCGCGAACCTGGGCGGCCATGCGGCGGTGGCCTTCGATGTCGCTGCGGACGGCGGCGAGACGCGTCTCGGTGTCCTCGCTCGACGGCAGCTCGCCGATACCGGCCTGGGCGTATTCATAGGCGGCCTCGGCCTCGGCGCGGTCGGCGGCGAGGCGGCTGTGCGCTTCCGACAGTGTCGCCTTGCGCGCGGCATGGCGGCTGATCTCGCGCTCGGCATTGGCATGGCGCTCGCGCGCGACGTTCAGCTCGCGCTGCGCGGCCCGCCAGGCTTCGCGGCTGGCGCCTTCGGTGCTCGCCGCCATTTGCAGCTCCGACTCGGCGTTCTCCAGCGCCTGGCGCTTGATCTGCGCGTCGATGCGGGCCTGCTCCAGCTCGTTCTCGATGTCGACGAGACGGGCGCGTTCGGCCAGGCGCCGCGCGGCGCCGGTCGGGGCGTGCGCCGCGGCGACGAAGCCGTCCCAGCGCCAGACGTCGCCCTCGGGCGACACCAGCCGTTGGCCGGTCTTGAGCTGCGACACAAGCTCAGCACCGCGCTCGCGTGGCACCACGCCGATTTGCGCGAGGCGGCGCGCCAGTTCGGCCGGCGCCTGCACATGATTGGACAGCGGAACGGCGCCTTCGGGCAGCTCGGGATCGCCTTCGGTGTGGCCGACATTGGTCCAGCGCATCGGCGCCGACGGGTCGATCGGCGCGTCGAGGTCGTCGCCGAGCGCGGCGCCGATCGCCTTTTCAAAGCCTTTGTCGACGGTGATGCCGTCGATGATCGGCGGCCACAAATTCTTGGTCTCGCCGTTGACGATCTTGGAGATCGTGCGCGCCTCGGTCTCGAGCCGCTGCACGCGCTTGTCGGCCTCGACCAGCGGCGAGCGCGAGGATTCCAGGGTCTGGCGTGCGGCAACGTGAGCGGTTTCGCTCGCCTGCGCGGCAGCTTCGGACGCCGCCAGCGTCTCTTCCGCGGTCTCGACCAGCGCGGTCAGCTCGTCAAGATCGCCGAAGCCGCCAGTCGCCTCAGTGAGCTTCTGCTCTTCCGCCGCGACGTTCGCGATCTCCTGGTCGAGCCGGCCGAGCTTGTCGCGGTGGGTGCGGACGTTGGCCTCGAGCTGGTTGCGCTTGGCGGTGAGGTCGGCGAGCGCGGTGGTGAGCTCGGCAAACTGCTGCTCGGTCTCGGTCAGCACCGCCTCGGCCTCGGCGACGCGCTCGTCGACGCCGGAGCGCTTTTCGACACGCGACTTGATCTCTTCCTTCAGCTCGGCGTCTTCGGCGTCGAGCCGCTGCAGCGCGACGTCGGCATCCATGGTCTGCTGCTGGGCGCGGGAAATATCGCCCTCGAACTGGGCGAGGCGGCGCTCGAGCTCGGCGACGCGCTCCTTGGCGCGCTCTTCCTCACGGTCGAGCTGCTCGCGGGCATTGGTCAGGCGCTGCAGGCCGGCGGCGGCGCGCGCTTCCGCATCGCGCAGCGCCGGCATCTCGGCGGCGCGGATCGCCTGGATGCGGGCGGCTTCCGCCTGGTGCTGGGTGCGCTCCGCCATCTCGCGCACGGCGAGATCATGGGTCTGGCCGGATTCGTTGACGTCGGCATGGGCGCCGATCCAGCGCAGGTGGAACAGCGTGGCTTCGGCCTTGCGAACCTTGGCCGCGACCTCGCGGTAGCGCACGGCCTGGCGGGCTTGCTTCTTGAGGCCTTCCATCTGGCCGGAGAGCTGGCCGATCACGTCCTCGACGCGGGTGAGGTTGGTTTCGGCCGCCTTCAGCCGTAGCTCGGCTTCGTGGCGGCGGGCGTGCAGGCCGGCGACGCCCGCGGCGTCTTCCAGCACGCGGCGGCGCTGCTCGGGCTTGGCCTGGATGATCTCGCCGATCTTGCCCTGGTGGACGAGGGCGGGCGATCGCGCGCCGGTCGCGGCATCTGCGAACAGGATCTGCACGTCGCGGGCGCGCACGTCGCGGCCGTTGATGCGGTAGACCGAACCGGCCTCGCGCTCGATGCGACGGGAGATCTCGAGAAGCTGGCTGTCGTTCACCGCCGCCGGCGCGGTCCGATCGGCGTTGTCGATCGTCATCGTCACTTCGGCGTGGTTGCGCGCAGGACGATTGCCGGAGCCTGCGAAGATCACCGCGTCCATGTCGGCCGCGCGCAAGCTCTTGTAGGAGGTTTCACCCATCGCCCAGCGCAGCGCCTCGACGAGATTCGACTTGCCGCAGCCGTTGGGGCCGACCACGCCGGTCAAGCCGGGCTCGATGACGAAGTCCGTGGGCTCAACGAAGGACTTGAAGCCGTGTAGGCGCAGGCGGGTGATTTTCATAAAGCACGCATCTCTGTTGGCAGGCGCGAATCCCCTGCCGGGACAATACCATGGAAGGCATGTCGCTATCCGGGGCGAGTCGCGCGAGGCGCCTCATGCGGCTGGACAATGGCCGCGCTATGCCGCGAGGGCAACCGGCGAAAGCCGCTTTTCCCAAGGGATTTATGCCGGCAACGATCGGGCTTTCGAGATGCGAATCAGAGTCTTGACGAGCGAATCAGCTCTTCAGGAGCGGATTGATCTTCTTGGCGAACTCCTCGAACGAGGTCTCGCCCTTGATCTTCTCGCCGTTGATGAAGAAGGTCGGCGTCGAATCCACCTTGAGCACGTCGCTGGCATATTTCTGGTCGGCGGCGATCTTGTCGAGCAGCGCCTGATCCTTCAGGCAGGCCTCGACCTGCGCTTGCGTGAGGCCGGCCTGCTTGCCGATCCGCGTCAGGGTCTCCGTGGTGTTCTTCATCACCCAGTCGCTCTGCTGGCGGAACAGCATGTCTGTGACCGCGAAATATTTCGGCGCGTCGTCCTTGGCGATGCAGCGCGACAGCATCGAGCCCGCGGCGGCTTTGATGTCGAGCGGGAATTCGCGGAAGATGTAACGCACCTTGCCGGTGTCGATGTATTCCGTCTTGATCTTGGGGAACACCTGCTCGTTGAAGGTCGCGCAATGCGGGCAGGTCATCGAGGCGTATTCGGTGATGGTGACGGCGGCATCCTTCGGGCCGAGTGCCATGTCCGGCAGCGACACCGGCTTGGCCACATCGGCGGCCGACTGCGCCATCGCTTCCGAGATCAACCGCAGCGGCGAGAGCCCGGCGAACGCGGCAAGCCCGGTCAGCGACAGCATCGTGGTGAAGACGCGGCGGGTGATGATCAAGGTCGGCTCCCGGGATTGGCAGGGTATCGCCCGAGGTTCCCCTTCGGACGGCCTGTCGCTAGCTTGAAACGTCGTTTGAGGCAATGGCGGCGCTGCGGACTGGTTCAGTTTGGCCGCAAAATGAGGCTCAATTTCGCTTGATGGCCGCCCCGAGGCGCGCCAGCGCCGTCTTCAGTTCTTCATCTTCGATGCCGGTCAGGTTCTCGGCCACCTTGGCGACGGCCTTGGGGTCCGGCGGGCCGGGCCGCTTTCGGACTTGGGGCCGCGACAGGGGGGCCTGGCGGAAGGCCAGCTTGCCGACCGCGCTCCAGCCGAAGAAGCGGTTGACCCGCTCCAGGATCACGTCGGCGGAATGCTGGATCTCCAGCGCCATCGGCCCCTCGACCCGCAGCACCAGCGTTGCCGGCTCCTGCGGCTGGCCCTCCACCGGCCGCGGCCATTGCATCTTGAGCGGCTCGGCATGGGCCGCGATCTCGGGCCCCGCAATCTGCGCCCACCGCGTCACCAGCTCGCGCGCCGCAAAGCCCTGCTTGGCATAGGCTTCGGCAAAGACGTCGTTGAGCAGGATCCCGAGCGGTTTCGCGCTGATGGGGCCGGGTTTGAAGATGGGACCGGGTTTGGACATGAGGCGTCCGTTATGCCGCGGCACGAGGCCGGATGGCCTTGAGGTCGCGATCGATCTCGCGCCGCCGCTGCATCAGATCATAGTCCATCTGCAGACCCAGGAAAAAGCCCTCCGACAGACCGAAATAGCGGGCGAGCCGCAGGTCAGTGTCGGCGGTAATGTCGCGCTTGCCGAGGACGATCTCGTTGATCCGCCGCGGCGGGACGTGAACGGCCCGCGCCAGCGCGTTCTGGCTCAGCTCCATCGGCTTCAAAAACTCCTCCAGCAGGATCTCGCCGGGATGAGGATTGCGGAGGAACCCGTTCCTAATGGTAGTCGACGATTTCGACATCTCTCGGTCCTCCTTCATCCCACACAAAACAGATGCGCCACTGATCGTTGATCCGGATCGAGTGCTGACCTTCGCGGTCGGCTTTCAGGGCTTCCAGCCGATTGCCCGGAGGAACCCTAAGATCCGCCAACAACCGCGCCTGGTTCAACAGGCGCAGCTTTCGCAAAGCCACATTTTGAATGTCAGGCGGCAGTCTTCGACTTCGCCGACCGGACCAGATCAACTCTGTCTCGGCGTTGGCGAAGCTCTGGATCATGTCTGTGTATAACGCAAGGCGTTATAGCGTGCAACGGTCGGTCGCGCTGGCCACAGGCAGGATCCTCCTCTAGTAAAGGTGCATGCTCTCCACGACTGCGCGCAAGAAGGAACGGAGTACGGCGTCGTCGGCCCGCCCGCTCGCGCTCCTGCAATGGTACGACCGCCATCGCCGCCGATTGCCCTGGCGCGCCGCGCCGGGCGAGGCGACCGATCCCTACCGCGTCTGGCTGTCCGAGATCATGCTCCAGCAGACCACGGTGAAGGCGGTCGGTCCGTATTTCGAAAAGTTCGTCGCGCGCTGGCCTGACGTCACGGCATTGGGGCGAGCTTCGCAGGACGACGTACTGCGGATGTGGGCCGGGCTCGGCTATTACTCGCGGGCGCGAAACCTCCATGCTTGCGCGGTCGCGGTGATGCGCGAGCATGACGGCGTGTTTCCGGACACCGAGGAGGGGTTGCGCGCGCTGCCGGGGATCGGGCCCTACACCGCTGCCGCGATTGCGGCGATCGCGTTCGACCGCCGCACCATGCCGGTCGACGGCAACATCGAGCGCGTGGTGTCGCGGCTGTTTGCGGTCGAGGAGGAACTGCCCCAAGCCAAGCCGCTCATCCAGCAGCTCGCCGCGACGCTGCTGGCAGATTCTCGCGCCGGCGACGAGAAGTCTCGCGCCGGCGACAGCGCGCAGGCGCTGATGGATTTGGGCGCCTCGATCTGCACCCCGAAGAAGCCGGCCTGCTCGCTCTGTCCGCTGAACGAGGACTGCACCGCGCGTGCGCAAGGCACCCAGGAGACGTTTCCACGCAAGGCGCCGAAGAAGAGCGGCACGCTCAGGCGCGGCGCCGCCTTCGTGGTCACGCGCGGCGACGAGCTGCTGGTCCGCTCGAGGCCCGAAAAGGGCCTGCTCGGCGGCATGACGGAGGTGCCGGGCTCCGACTGGCTTGCCGGCCAGGACGACGCGGCGGCGAGGCAACAGGCGCCCGAGCTGAAGGGGCTGTCGCGCTGGCAGCGCAAGGTGGGCGTCGTCACCCACGTCTTCACGCATTTCCCGCTCGAACTGGTGGTCTATACCGCGAAGGTCGAGGACCGCACCCGCGCCCCGGCGGGCATGCGCTGGGTGCCGATCGCGACTCTGGCGGATGAAGCGCTGCCTAACGTGATGCGCAAGGTCATCGCGCATGCGCTGGACTGAACGTCAGGCGGCGCGCGCGGCGCGTTCGTCGGTCGCCGGCATCAGGAAGGTGCGGTTACGTCCCGTTTTCTTGGCGACATAGAGACCCTGGTCGGCGCGCTCGATGACGTCCTGCACGTCGCGGTCGCTCTCGTCGAACAGCGCGAGCCCGACCGAGACCGTGATCGGGATGACGATATCGCCATGGCGCACCGTCGCGCTCTCGATTGAGGTCCTGATGCGATCGGCGAGCAGCACCGCGGTCTCCTGGTCAATCTCGCGCAGCAGCACCACGAATTCCTCGCCGCCGAAGCGGGCGGCTTTGTCGGTGGTCCGGATCGACTGGCCGACGATCTCGGCGACGCGCTTGATGGCATCGTCGCCGGCGGCGTGACCATGCGTGTCGTTGATCTTCTTGAAGTGATCGATGTCGATCATCAGCGTCGCCATGTTGCGCTTGTAGCGGCGGCAATACGCGACGGCGTCGTCGGCGACGGTCAGGAAGGAGCGGCGGTTCATCAGGCCGGTCATGAAATCGGTGTCGGCCAGCTGGCGCAACTTGAGCATGTCCTCCTGGAGCTGCATCGCATTCTCGGTCGCGCGCAGCTCGGCCTCCTTGGTGCGCTCCTCGGCAAGCCCGATGCGGCGCAGCAGCGAGCGCAGCGCGCGTGACAGCTGCACCACTTCCGCCGAGCCGCTCTGTCGCGCAAGCATGGTCAAGCCATGGGCGCGTCCGATGCGATCGGCTTCCCGCGTGATGGCAATGATCGGGGCCGCGATCCGGCGCGAAACCAAAGCAGCCAGCGACAGCGCGATCAGCGCGGTTGCGGCACCGATCGCCAGAATCGCCCACGCCGATGACATTGCCGCCTTGAATGCCACGCTCGCCGGCCGGCTCGCGGTAACGATCCAGTTCAGGCCCTGATAGTCGCGGTGACCCCTGCCGACATGGAACGCCGTCAGCATCTGCTCGCCGTTCTCAATTTCCCTGAATGTGCCGGCGCCGGCTTTCACTATGCCCGCAAGCTCATCCCCGCCATAGCGGATGGTCTCTCTCTGCGGGCCCAGCAGGACCATGCCACCCTTACTGAGAATCGACAACGTCGCGTCGGCGTTTCCATCATTGTCCGCGACGTCCTTGATCAAGGTGCTTGCCCAATCCCAGTTCAGGTGACCCCCGAGCACGCCGAGCAGATTGCCGTTGGTGTCACGTACGGGAACAGCGATATCGACGAAACGGTAGGGCTCCTTATTGGCGCGCTGGGGTAACAGCGAGGACAGAAGCACGGCTTCATGGACGTCGTCGACTGCGACTTTCTCCAGGCCTTGCCTGAACCAGGGACGCGCGGCCACGGACCTGCCTTGCAGCAGGCCGCCAGTGTCCGCTACCACATTGCCGTTTGCATCGGCGAAACCAATCCAGGCAAATTCGGAAAATGAACGCTGGAGGTTCTCGAGCGAATTGCGCAAGGCGGCCGGATCACCCAGCCACTGTCTTTGCATTGGCTGCAGTTCCGCGAACAGCTTCATCTCCTGCTGGCGCGTCGCCATGAAACGATCGAGCCGCCCCGAGGCCGTTGATGCCGTTGCGGTCAGGCTCTGCTCGATGAGCGCGGCGGTGTTTCTGTAACTGATGAGCGCGGCGCCGGCTGCCAGCGTCCCCACGAGCACGATGGACATGGCCGCAACGGCCGCGGCGATCTGCGTCCGTACTGTGAGATGGTCTTCAAACGCATGCAGGCGGTTCGCGGCCTGCTGCAAGAGGGATCGCATGGAAAGGCTCCGGTATCGCCGTCGCTTTTCCCAAGAGGTAATTTCCAACCGCTTACCGCGGGATTGTCCGATTGGATCGTATTGAACCGATCGTGAAATCGCGTGGTTGATGCGCGCTTAACGGCGCGTGGGCCGCAGCGAAGCCACACAATCTTCGATGGTTTCCCCGGAGTTTCGCGATGCGGGATCGAGGCTGCTGACATCAAGCTGTCAGCAGCGTTGCGCTATCAATGCAGGCGACGGGGTTCCACATGGTCAAGACCGCGCTCGACAACTTTCCGAGGCCTCCCTGCGCCGAGCTGCTCGGCTGGCGCCTGCTCGATGCCCGTCCGGAGGAGGGCTGGATCAGGCTCGGCTTCGAGGCCAAGCCGGAATTCTGCAATCCGGCCGGCTTCATCCAGGGCGGCATGCTCTCGGCCATGCTCGACGACACCATGGGCCCGGCGGTGCTGGTGATGAGCGAGGGCCGGCTCTACACCACCACCATCAGCATGACGGTGAACTTCCTCACTCCGGCAAGGCCCGGCCCGATCATTGGTGAAGCAAAGGTGACCCAGCTCGGCAAGACAATCGCCTTCGTCGAGGCCAGGCTGATGGCCGAGGACGGCACGCTGCTGGCGACGGCAAGCGCCAGTGAGCGGCTATTGGAGGCGGCGAGGGTGGTCAAGTGAAGCGGGCCCGAGCCGCTTTTGAGCGAGCGCATCACGCCCCTGCCCGCGCGTCCTTGCTCACGATCGGCGGCTTGGCGTTCAGCGCTTCCACCTGGAATCCCGCGACGCGCTTGTAATTGGCGGCGATGTCTTCCAGTTCCTTTTGCGACAGCACGTCGGTGACGACCTTGTATCCGTCGGGCGCGCGCTCCTCGACCAGCTGCATCACCTGCTCGGGGCCGTTCTTGCGGTTGAGCAGGACGAGGTCGGTGGTCGCGGGCCGGCGCTCGGCTTCATAGGCGAGCAGGGCGGCTTGCGTCGGGCCATGCGCGAGAATCTCGCGGGTGATGACACGTGCGTCGAGGATCGCCTGCGAGGCGCCGTTCGACCCGATCGGGTACATCGGGTGCGCGGCGTCGCCCATCAGCGTGACCTTGCCGAAGGTCCATTGTGCCACCGGATCGCGGTCGACCAGCGGATATTCGTAAGCATGCGGGCAGGCCTTGATCAGCCCGGGCACGTCGAGCCAGTCGAACGTCCAGCTCTCGAACCAGGGCAAGAACTCTTCCAGCCGCGCAGTGCGGTTATAGTCCTCGCGACGCCACTGATAGGTCGGCGGCATGTGGCGCTCCGCGACCCAGTTGATCTGATGGTTGCCGTTGGCATCCGGTTCTTTCGAGATCGGATAGCAGACGAATTTCAGGATCTCGTGACCGGCCATGATCATGGTGCGGCCGGTGAGGAAGGCTTTCGCCGGCGTGACGCCGCGCCAGAGGATGCGGCCGTTCCAGATCGGCGGGCCTTCATCGGGATAGAGCTTTTCTCGTACAGCGGAATGGATGCCGTCGGCGGCGATCAGGATCGCGCCCTCGTAGGTCCCGGCCGCTTTGCCGGTCGCCTTGTCGATGAAGTTGGCGCGCACGCCGTTTGCGGTCTCGGTCCAGCCGGTCAGATGATGGCTGGTGAGGATGTTATCGCGGCTGAGCCGCTCGACCGCTGTGTCGAGCAGGATCTGCTGGAGGGTGCCGCGATGGATCGAGAATTGCGGCCATTTGTAGCCGGCTTCCAGCCCGCGCGGCTCGCTCCAGATCGGCTTGCCGTGCTTGGAAAAATAGGCGAGCTCGCGCGTCCGCACGCCGCTGGCGTCGAGCTTGTCCAGCAGCCCGAGCTCGATCAGCTCGCGCACCGCATGAGGCAGCACGTTGATGCCGACGCCGAGCGGCTTCAGTGCCGCAACGCTCTCGAACACTTTCACGGGAACGCCGATTCCGTGCAGGCTGAGCGCAAGCGTCAGCCCGCCGATGCCGCCGCCGGCGATGAGTACGGTCATGAGATCCCCCTCCGATTGCAGGCGTCTTGGCACAGGCGGGCAGCGGTGGGCAACTGCGAAGAGACCGCGATGCTATGGACCTGGAGGTCTCCAGCCGTTAACTTCCGGTTTTCCCATGAGGTCCGACATGCTCAAGCTCTACTACGCCACCGGCACCTGCGCGCTCGCCACCTACATCACCCTGGAAGAAGCTGGCGCCGACTACGCGGCCGAACGGCTGAGCTTCAAGGACAATCAGCAGAACAGCCCGGACTATCTCGCCATAAACCCGAAGGGCCGCGTGCCGGCGCTGGTGACCGATCGGGGCGTCCTGACCGAGACGCCGGCGATGCTGGCCTACCTCGCGCAAGTGTTCCCCAAGGCGAAGCTCGCGCCGCTCGACGACCCCTTCGACTTTGCCCAGGTGCAGTCGTTCAACTCCTATCTCTGCTCCACCGTTCACATCAACCACGCCCACAAGATGCGCGGCGCGCGCTGGGCGACGGAAGAGAGCTCGTTCGCCGACATGAAGGCGATGGTCCCGAAGACCATGGCCGCCTGCTTCAAGCTCATCGAGCAAAAGATGTTTCGGGGACCCTGGGTGATGGGCGAGCAGTTCACGATCTGCGATCCCTATCTCTACACGCTCTCGACCTGGCTCGAAGGCGACAGTGTCGACATCAACGCGACGCCAAAGATCGCCGACCACTTCAAGCGCATGTCGGACCGCCCGGCCGTCGCAAAGGTGATGGAAGCTCAGAAGGCGTAAGGGCTCTTGTAGGGTGGGTTAGATGCGCAGATGCGCAAAGCGCATTTGCGCAGCGTAACCCACCGTGCATCGGCAATCGCAACGAAGTTGGTGGACTACGCCTTCGGCTAATCCACCTTACGACCCCTCTCCAATTCCCGTCCCGTCTCCAGCATCAGCCGCCGCAGCCAGATCGAGCCGGGGTCCATCTGCGCGCGGGTCGGATGGAACATGAACTGCTCGTCGATGCCGGGGTCGAGCGGCGGCGTCACCGTGACGAGGCCGAGCTGCTTCGAGAGCGCGGCGATCAGCCGGCGCGGCACGAAGGCGACGAGGTCGGTGCGGGCGGCGACGTGCAGCGCTTCGAGATAGCCCGACACCACCAGCGAAATGTGCCGCTCGATGCCTTCGGTCCGCAGCCAGGTGTCGATGAGATCCTCCGCATTACCGCGGATGATCACGCCGACATGGCGCGCGGCGAGGAAGGTCTCGCGCCGCTTCAGCTTCGCGGCCATGGGGTGGCCGCGCCGGACCGCCAGCGCATCGCTGTCGGTATAGAGCAATTGCCGGTGAAAGCCCTTGAAGGCGTTGCCGATCGAGATCACGAGGTCGATGGTGCGGGCGAACTCGGCGTGGAAGATCGCAGGCCCCCGCCACGGCACGACGTCGATCCGCATGTTGGGCGCGGCCTTCGTCACCTTCTCCATCAAGGGCGGCATCAGCAGCTCGACCGCCAGGTCCGGCATCATCAGGCGGAATTGCCGCTCGCTGCGTGGGGCGTCGAAATCGTCAGGCACGAACAGTCCGCGCACCTGGTCGAGCGCCTGAGCGAGCGGCGCACGTAAGGCCTGGGCTCGCGGCGTCAACTCCATGCGCGCGCCGGTGCGCACCAGCAGCGGATCGCCGAAGATGTCGCGCAGACGTTGCAGGGCGTGGCTGGTGGCCGGCTGCGACAGCCCGATGCGCATGGCTGCGCGGCTGACATTGGCCTCGCGCAGCAGAGCGTCGAGGGCCGTCAACAGATTGAGGTCGAGCGAATGCAAATTCATCAAGCGAATATATATCATACTCTCTATCGATTTGAAGAATGCTGACGGCCAGACGATGATCTCCGTATCGCCACTCCACGGAGATGCCGTCATGAGCGCTGCCACCAACAAGAAACTGATGCAGGATATCTTCGCCGCCGCCGCCAATCCCGATCCGGCCGCGCGCGATCGCGCCCTGTTCACCGCAAGCCTTGCCGAGGATGCCAAATGGGTCGTGACCGGCCAGTACTCCTGGTCACGCACCTTTTCCGGCAAGGAGGCGATCCTCAACGACCTCCACGGCTATGTGCGGACCCGCCTGCGCGACCGCACGCGCACCGTCGCGCACCGCTTCATCGCCGACGGCGACATGGTCGTCGTAGAGGCCAAGGGCGATAACGTCACGCCCGAGGGCGTGCGCTACGACAACGACTATTGCCTGGTGTTTCGTTTCGAGAACGGCAAGATCAAGGAAATCCGCGAGTACTGCGACTCGATCCTGACCGAGAAGGCGCTCGGTCGCTTTCCGGAGGCGTCGGTGAGGACGGCGAGCTGAAGGGAATGGGTGCCACCTCCGCCGGCCGCTTTCGTCGTGCCGAAAGGGCGAGGGGGGTGCGGGTCTGGCGAGCATTCGTCGAGATGGTCGGCGCCAGGCGCGAAAGGTCCCGCGCCCTTGCGCAACTCGTTGCCATGACCGAGCGGGAACTCCTGGACTGCGGGATGACCCGGGGAGATCGCCTACGAGCTGCGAAAGCCCCGGCGGCGGAAACAAAGGGGAGGACGGGCCCGCCGCCCTGGGATCCTGGTGGAACTTTTCAGGGCGGCGGACGTTTCTTTCGCTTCCGGGGCAATTGCGCCCCCGACACCGGGCGCGTCTGGAAATTGCATGCTTGTTGGGGTTTCGAACGTTGCGACACAGGTCAACCCCGGCTTCTCTGGATTTCGTGAGCGATTGAGAGATGCGACTGCGGCTGCGCACCGGGAACTCGATGCGCAGCTTTCGTCGTTCGATCTCACCGTTCTGGCGGGCTACCGCCGTTTTCTCCAAGCCAGCGCCGGCGCGCTGCTGCCGCTCGAAGCCGCCCTCGTCGAGGCGGGTGTCGCCGACCTGTTTCCGGACTGGCCGGAGCGCACGCGCAGTGCCGCGATCGCGGCCGATCTCGGACGGCTCGGCAGCGACGCGCAATCCACCGTCTCGGTGCCGCCGCTCACCCCCAGCGGTATGCTCGGCGCCATGTACGTGCTCGAAGGTTCCCGGCTCGGAGCCAAATTCCTGCTCAGGGAGCTCGCGGACGCCACCGACCCGCGCATCACGCAAGCGACCAGCTATCTCCGCCACGGTGCGGGCAAGCGCCTCTGGCAGAGCTTCCTGTCGACGCTTGAAAGCGAACGGTTCTGCGACGAGGTCGAAGCGATCGCGGGAGCGCGCATCGCCTTCGCCGCGTTCGAGCGGGCGGCGGACTGCGCATGAACGAAGCCGTCGATCTCACCAATTGCGATCGCGAGCCCATCCACGTTCCCGGCAGCGTGCAGCCTTACGGCTTTCTGCTCACGGTGCTCTCCGATTTAACGATCTGCATGGCGTCTGAGAATGCCGGCAGCTTCCTCGCGACCGAAGTGGCCGATCTGCTCCAGCAGCCGCTGTCGCGGGTTTTTTCCGAAGCTGCCGTCGAGACCATCCGCCGCCACGTCGACCATTTGAGCGGGCCGGATGCGACCGAGCGCCTGTTCGGCATCGAGATCCAGACTGGCAAGCCGCCATACGATCTCTCGATCCATTTCTCCGGGGTCTATCTTGTGATCGAGGCGGAGCCCAGCGTCGAGGAGCCCGGTGTCAATTCCGGTGAGCTGGTCCGCCTGATGCTGGAGCGGATCCGCAAGACGCGCGGCATGGACGAACTGGCACGGGAAGCCGCGCGCCAGCTCAAAGTGCTGACCGGATTCGATCGCGTCATGGTCTACCAGTTTCATCCGGACGGGTCCGGGGAGGTCATCGCAGAGACCGCGCAAGCAGGACTCGAATCCTTCCTCGGCCTCCATTATCCGGCGTCCGACATTCCCCGGCAGGCCCGCATCCTCTATCAGCGCAACTGGCTGCGCATCATTGCCGACATCAACGCCAGGCCCGCTGCGCTGGTCTCCACGCCCACGCACAACGCCGGTCTGCTCGATCTTTCGATGAGCGTGTTGCGATCGGTCTCGCCGATCCACATCGAATATCTGCGCAACATGGGCGTCGCCGCGTCGATGTCGGTGTCGATCCTGCGCGAAGGCAAGCTGTGGGGCTTGTTCGCCTGCCATCATTACTCCCCGCGCTATATCTCGTTCGAGAAGCGCACCGCGGCCGAGCTGTTCGGACAGATGTTCTCCTGGATCGTCGAGGGACGCGAGCGCGAGGGCGATGTGGCCTATGAGGCGCGAGCTCACCAGGTCCAGGAGCGCTTGATCGAAATCGCGGCCTCACACGAGCACAGCCGGCGTGCGATCGTCGACTTTCTCGGCGACTATCGCAAGATGATCGCGTGCGACGGCGTCGCGGTCTGGTCCGACAACAAGATCACGCTCGAGGGCGAGACGCCCACAGAAGACGAGGTGAAGGACCTCGTTGCCTTCATCAACAGGACGTCGCCGGGACGAATCTTCGCCAGCGCCGAGATTGCCAAGGTCTATGCCGCCGGCCAGGCCTTCCGCGACCGCGCTGCAGGCTTTCTCGCCATCCCGATCTCGCGAACCCCGCGCGACTGCCTGATCTTCTTCCGCCGCGAGGTTACGCGCTCGGTGAACTGGGCAGGCGCCCCCAACAAGGTCTACGACGAGGGCCCGAACGGGCCGCGGCTGACGCCGCGCAAGAGCTTCGAGCTCTGGCAGGAAACGGTGGCCGGCCAGTCGAAGCCGTGGTCGGCGGCCGATATCCGCATCGCCGAGAGCCTGCGCGTCACGCTGCTGGAGGTGATCCTGCAATTGTCCGACCTCGCCGCGCGCGAGCGCCGTGGGGCGCAGGAGCGGCAGGAGTTGATGATCGCCGAGCTCAATCATCGCGTCCGCAACATCCTGAGCCTGGTGCGTGCGCTGGTGGCGCAGAGCAAGGACACCGCGACGAGCGTGGAGGAGTTTGCCAGCGTGCTCGGCGGCCGCATCCAGGCGCTGGCCCGTGCCCACGATCAGATCACCAACCTGAACTGGGCGCCGGTGGCGCTGCGAACCCTCGTCGAATCCGAGGCCGGCGCCTATCTCGGGGCGCGCGCGGGCCGGGTGAAACTGGGTGGACCGGACGTCGCGCTTGATCCCAAGGCGTTTGCCACCCTCGCCCTCGTCGTGCACGAGATGATGACGAACTCCGCCAAGTACGGCGCGCTCGCCGATTCCACCGGGAATGTCGAGGTGGTTTGGCGCCTCGATCCCGCGTCGAGCCTCGTGATCGAATGGAAGGAAAGCGGCGGCCCGCCGGTGCAGCCGCCCACGCGGCGCGGCTTCGGCACCACGATCATCGAGCGCTCGGTGCCGTTCGATCTCAAGGGCGATGCCGAAATCCGTTTCGATCTTCTGGGAGTCCAGGCGAAGTTCGTCATTCCCGCCAATTTCGTTGAACTTGTGCCATCAATTGCAGGAGCCGCCATGCGGATCGAGGAGCAGCAGGCCAACCGTCCGCGGATTTCGGAGACTGCGCTGATCGTGGAGGACAATCTGATCATCGCCATGGCGGCCGAGGTCATCCTGCTCGATCTTGGCGCCCGCCACGTCGACACCGCCGCGAGCGTCGACCAGGCACTGCGCTCGATCGAGCGCACGCGGCCGAGCTTTGCTCTGCTCGACCTCAACCTCGGCAGCGAGAGCAGCATCAAGGTGGCGCAGAAGCTGAAGGAAATCGGCGTGCCCTTCATCTTTGCAACCGGCTACGGCGAACGCGCGCCTCTGCCGGCGGAGCTGGCCTCGGTGCCGGTCGTCCAGAAGCCGTACACGCTCGAAGTAGTCGAGCACGCCCTCGGCAAACTGCAGCGGGCCGGCGCCGCGTGAGCGTTGGCATGCAGCGCTCTGCATGACGCTGCGCATTGGCGTGCAAACTCTGCATAGCTGCCGAGAAAAACAGCAGGTTTCGTGCCGCCCGATCTCAATCGCGCGAAAAATTTGAAGGTTCAATTAACGAGTGTCCTCCATTGTGTCGCGGCGCAGCGTGGGTCGCGAGAATGCGACGCGCGGCTGCCGGGGTGGCCGGTCATGATCGCCGGAATCGTTCGGCCGCCCGAAGTGGAATGCATCTGGGTGGACAGTGGGAATGCCGAAATTTCGTTTGCGGATCAGGGGACGCCTGTACGCAGGCTTCATGGCCCTGGTGGCGGTCGGTCTCGTGATGGCAGTCGTTGCCATCTGGAATTTGCGGGACGTGCAGGATCAGGTCGCAAGACAATCCGCCCTCTCGGACAGCACGGCGCGGGTGCTGGAAATATCGGCGCATCTCCAGGCGATCCAGCGGGCCAACCTGCGTTACGTCTACGACGCCAACGAGTCCGCGATGAAGGAGGCCTCCGAGCGGGAGACCGCGGCGACCGAACTGCTGCGGGTCGGCGCCAAGGGGACGATCTCGGAGCAGCGGCGCGCGCTCTATAACGGCCTCATCGACGACATTGCCAAAATGCGACGCCTGCGTGACAATCTCGGCGACGCCGTCAACGAGACGAGAACGGGCAAGGCGACGCTGCTGCCGAGTGGCGAGGATCTGGCCACCAAAACGAACAAGCTCGTCGACGTGGCGCGCGCCGCCGTCGATGAAGATACCGCCTCCCTCGTCGCGGATCTCGAATCGCGAATCCTGCTCGTAAGGATCGTAAACTGGCGTTTTCTGGCCCTTCGCGATGCCCAGGGCCCTGCGACCTTCAGGGCGAGCATCGACAGGGCATTGCAACGGCTCGGGGCACTCGAAAAGAGCCCGCAGGCGGCCGTGTTGCGCGCCACGCTGGCGCCGGTGAAGACCTCGCTTGAGACCTACAAGACGGCGTTCGAGACCACCTCTGCGGCGATGCTCAAGGCAGACGAGATCTACCACAAGGACCTCGCGCCCCTCATCGCCGACAGCATCGGCAGGCTCAAGGTCGCGGAAGCGACGCTGAAGACGGACTATCAGGCATCGCGCACCACCGCCGAGGCCGTGATCTCCGGCACGACGACCGTTCAGGCGATCGCCGGTGGCCTCGCCATCCTGTTCGGCGGCCTCGTCGCCTTCCTGATCGCCCGCAGCATCGTCGGTCCCCTGACCTCGATGACGGGTGCGATGGGGCGGCTTGCCGGCGGCAATCTCGAGGTCGAGATTCCCGGCCGCGGCAGGGCCGACGAGATCGGCGACATGGCCAAGGCAATCCAGGTGTTCAAGGACAACATGATCGAGACCGAGCGCATGCGCGCCGAGCAGGCCGAGCTCGAGGCGCGTCAGGCCGAGAACCGCAAGAAGGACATGGCCCGGCTGGCCGATCAGTTCGAGCAGGCCGTGGGTGAGATCGTCAACACGGTGTCATCGGCGTCGAACGAGCTGGAAGCCTCCGCGGGCACCTTGACCACCACCGCCGCGCGCGCTCAGGACCTCTCGACGGAGGTCGCCAGCGCCTCGCAGGAGGCTTCGGCCAATGTGCAGGCGGTCGCCTCGGCGACCGAGGAGCTTTCGTCCTCGGTCTCCGAGATCGCGCGCCAGGTGCAGGAATCCGCCCGCATCGCCACCGAGGCCGTCGGTCAGGCAAGCCGGACCAACGAGCGCGTCGGCGCGCTCTCCAAGGCCGCCGCGCGGATCGGCGACGTCGTCGAGCTGATCAGCACCATCGCCGGCCAGACCAACCTCTTGGCGCTGAACGCCACGATCGAGGCGGCCCGTGCGGGCGACGCCGGCCGCGGCTTTGCGGTGGTCGCTACCGAGGTCAAGGCGCTCGCCGAGCAGACCGCCAGGGCCACCGGCGAGATTGCCCAGCAGATCTCCGGCATCCAGGCCGCCACGGAAGAATCCGTCGGCTCGATCCGGGAGATCAGCGGCACCATCGAGCGGCTGTCGGAGATTGCGTCGACGGTCGCTGCCGCCGTGGAGCAGCAGGGCGCCGCGACGCAGGAGATCTCCCGCAACGTCCAGCAGGCGGCCCAGGGCACGCAGCTCGTCTCGACCAACATCGGCGACGTGCAGCGCGGCGCCTCCGAAACCGGATCGGCCTCCTCGCAGGTGCTGTCGGCGGCGCGTTCGCTCTCGGCCGACAGCAACCGGCTGAAGCAGGAGGTGGCCAAGTTCCTGGGCTCGGTGCACGCCGCCTGAAGGCAAAGCCAAGAGGCCACGCGCATGCGCGTGGCCTCGACGTCGAAAGTGACGTGATCAGGCGACCTTGGTCGTCATGTGCTTGAACATGTTGGCGCGCGCCTCGTCGTCCATCTCGGCCTTGAAGGTGAACTTGTCCTTCAGGGCGATGGCGCGCGCCGCCGCCGGGCGCGCCGAAATCTCGTCGACCAGCCGCTTCACGTTCGGGTATCGCGCAAAGGCGTCGTCGCCGAGCTTGAACGGTACCATGCGCGCCCAGCCCCACAGCGCCATGTCGACGATCGAATAATCGTCGCCGACCATGTAGCGGCGGTCTTTGAGGTGACCGTCGAGAATCCTGTAGTGGCGATCAGTCTCGTACTGGTAGCGGTTATGGGCGTAGTCGTGGTTCTGGTCCTTCGGCGCAAAGTGCTTGAAGTGCACGGCCTGGCCCGAATACGGCCCGACGCCGCTGGCCACGAACATCAGCCAGGACAGCAATTCGGCGCGGTTCGAGGGCAGGAATTTTCCGGTCTTCTCGGCGAGATAGAGCAGGATGGCGTTCGAGTCGAACACGATCGTCCCATTGTCGTCGATCGCCGGCACCTTGCCGTTCGGATTGACCTTGAGATAGTCCGGCGCGAACTGCTCGCCCTTGCGGGTGTCGACCTTCACCGGCTCGTAGGCCAAGCCGGCCTCCTCCAGAAACAGCGCGACCTTGGTCGGATTCGGCGATCCGTTGAAATAGAATTTGAGCATCACATATCTCCCTGTTGTCTCTTGCGCGCGAGTTGCGGCGTCCTTCGCCAAACATTGTCTTGCCTGAAGGCGACGCACGAGAGCAACCGGCGAGTTTGCCAGGCGTTGTCTGCGCGCTACGCAGATCAGGCGGCGTAACAAAAGACCGATTGCCGCCGTAATGACCGTCGCCGCGCCGGTCTCCTCACAGCGGCGGCATTCAACCTTAGTTGTCATTCCGGGCTCTCGCTTCGCGAGCCCCGGAATGACGGAGGAGGAGGCCTACTCCGCCGCCATGCCGGCGCGGATCTCGGCGCGGAGCTCGTCGATCAGCTTGAGGCCCTTCTTGGTCTCGACGTGCCAGAAGGTCCAGCCGTTGCAGGCCTGCGCGCCTTGCGCCACCGCGCCGATGCGGTGGATCGAGCCGACCTTGTCGCCGAGCATGATGGCGCCGTCGGCGCGCACGAGGGCGCCGAGCTTCTTCTTGGCGTCGAACAGCTTCGTGCCGGGCATGATCATGCCGCGCTCGATCAGCTCGGAGAACGCGACGCGCGGTGCCTCGCGCGCGGTCATGAACGGGGCGAGGCTCTCCTCCGGCAGCGGTTCGACCCTGGCGATACGCGCTTCCGCGGCCTTGGCGTAGGTCTTGTCGCGTTCGAAGCCGATATAGGAGCGGCCGAGGCGCTTGGCGACGGCGCCGGTGGTGCCGGTGCCGTTGAAGGGATCGATCACGAGATCGCCGGGCTTGGACGAGGACAGCAGCACGCGCGCCAGCAGGCCTTCCGGCTTCTGGGTCGGATGCACTTTCTTGCCGTCGGCGCCCTTGAGACGCTCCTCGCCGGTGCAGAGCGGGATCAGCCAGTCGGAGCGCGCCTGCACGTCCTCGTTGGCCGCCTTCAGCGCCTCGTAGTTGAACGTATAGCCCTTGGCCTTCTCGTCGCGCGCGGCCCAGATCATGGTCTCGTGCGCGTTGGTGAAACGGCGGCCGCGGAAATTCGGCATCGGGTTGGTCTTGCGCCAGACGATGTCGTTCAGGAGCCAGAAGCCGAGGTCCTGCATGATCGCGCCGACGCGGAAGATGTTGTGATAGGAGCCGATCACCCAGATCGTCGCCGACGGCTTCATCGCGCGGCGGGCGGCGAGCAGCCAGGCCCGGGTGAAATCGTCGTAGGCGGCAAACGAATCGAACTTGTCCCAGTCGTCGTCGACGGCATCGACGTGCGATTCGTCGGGGCGCTTGAGATCGCCCTTGAGCTGGAGATTGTAGGGCGGATCGGCGAACACGAGATCGACCGAACCTGCCTGCAGCTTCGACATCTCGGCGACGCAATCGCCGAGGATGATGCGATGCGAGGCGGACTCAAAATTTGTGCGGGGCGCCCTTGCAGACGCCCCGCGACGCGACTCTACCATGACTCAAGAACTCTGACTCAGGCGACGCTGTCGGCGACGCGGGACCAAACAACCGACTGGCCGTTACATTGCAGGGGCAAAGTAAAAATCGACTTAATCCGCTGCTTTCGTGAGCGATCCTCGCATCATCGTTCGTGCATCATTTGTCGTGCGCATTCGCCTTGTTTTGCAGTGTCTTTCGTGCCTGTGAGGCTCGCGGGATCGATCGTGGCGGCAAAAAGGCTGCAAATTTCTCTCGGAAAAATCTGCTCCGTCCTCGGAAAATTTTGCTGGCACCGACCTGCTGTCGCACTAGGCAATTTTTGCCGGCCACGATATTGATAAAGGCAACGGAAATTTTACGTATGTGGCGCGTTGAGCTTTCGCGCTGGTGCGCGCCGTCGAAAACTGAAGTCGAAAACTGAATCAGGGACCCCAGAGGAAAGGCCGCCATGCGCTACGATGACTTCCGCCGCAGCGACGACATCGAGGATCGTCGCGACGAAGGTGGCGGCGGCGGAGGCGGCGGGTTCGGCCTGCCCATGGGCGGGGGAGGGCTCGGCATCGGCACCATCATCATCCTCGGCCTGGTCGGCTACGCCTTCGGCATCGACCCGCGCATCCTGATCGGTGGCGCCGAGATCCTTACCGGTGGCGGCCATGCGCCGACCTACCAGACCGACCGCCAGGCCTCCTCGGGCAAGCGCGGCGCGCCGACCGACGAGATGGGCAGCATGATCTCGGGCATCCTCGGCGAAATCGACGACCGCTGGACCGAAATCTTCCAGGCCAACGGCCAGACCTATACCGGTCCCAAGATCGTGCTGTTCCGCAACGCGACCAATGGCGGACGCTGCGGCATGGCGCAGTCGGCCATGGGGCCGTTCTACTGCCCGCCCGACCGGACCATCTTCCTCGACACCGCCTTCTTCCGCGAGGTCGAGACGCGCTTTCGCGGCTGCTCCGGCAAGTCGGCGTGCAGTTTCACGACCGCCTACATCATCGCGCACGAAGTCGGCCATCACATCCAGAATCTCCTCGGCATCATTCCGCGCGTGACGCGGCTGCAGCAGCAGGCCGGCAGCAAGGCCGAGGCCAACGCGCTGCAGGTGAAGGTCGAGTTGCAGGCCGATTGCCTGTCCGGCGTCTGGGTCAATCGCGAGGCCAAGAAGCGCCCGAACTTCCTCGAGCCCGGCGACATCGAGGCCGCGCTGACCACGGCGAGCGCCATCGGCGACGACACGCTGCAGCGGCAGGCCACCGGCCGCGTCGTGCCTGACTCCTTCACCCACGGCTCGGCGGCGCAGCGCAAGCAATGGTTCATGACCGGCTACCAGCAGGGCACGGTCCAGGCCTGCAACACGTTCGGCGCGGGAGCGCTGTAGTTATCCGTCATCCTGAGGTGCTCGCCTCTTGGCGAGCCTCGAAGGATGACGAGCCCGTGGCCCATCCTTCGAGGCCCGCCCTGCGGTGCGCTCGCACCGCAGGGCGGGCACCTCAGGATGACGGCGGTGGTTGAGGAAGCAGGAGTGAGGTCATGGCCTCCATCGACGAATCCAAGCAGTTCATCCCGCTCAACATCGCGGTGCTGACGGTGTCCGACACGCGCGCGCTCGCGGATGACAAGTCCGGCCAGACCCTGGTCGATCGCCTCACAGCGGCGGGCCACCACCTTGCCGCGCGCGAAATCGTCACCGACGATGTCGAGACGATCCGCGACGTGATCCGCCGCTGGATTGCCGACAGTGGCATCGACGTCGTGATCACCACCGGCGGCACCGGCTTTACCGGACGCGACGTCACGCCGGAGGCAATCGAGCCGCTGTTCGAGAAGCGCATGGACGGCTTCTCGATCGCGTTTCACATGCTGAGTCATGCCAAGATCGGCACATCCACGATCCAGAGCCGCGCCACCGCGGGCGTCGCAGGTGCGACCTACATCTTCTGCCTGCCGGGCTCGCCCGGCGCCTGCCGCGACGGCTGGGACGGCATCCTGGCGGCCCAGCTCGACTACCGCACCCGCCCCTGCAACTTCGTCGAGATCATGCCGCGCCTGGACGAGCATCTGCGCCGGCCGAAGGCGCAAGGCGCGACGGTGTGAGCGCGGGCAGTTTCGTCCCTTCCCCCTCATGTCCGCCGAAGCCTTGGCGAAGGCGGATGTGGGAGAAGGTGGCGCGAAGCGCCGGATGAGGGGTTCTCTCCGCGCGCACCAATGCTTGTGGAGACATACCCCTCACCCAAACGAGCTTGCGTTTGCTAGTTGACCGCAAGGGGAGAGGGCGCAGCAACGCGCATCTCGCTCGCTGCAAGATCGTCAGAGATCCCGCTCCCACGTCTCGCCGATCAAGTCCTGCCCGAAGCTGTGATGCGGCTCCGTCGCCACCAGCTTGAATCCAGCACTCTGATAGATCCCGCGCGCGGCAACCAGGATGCTCTGCGTCCACAGCGTCATCTTGCCGTAGCCCCGCTCACGTGCGCCCTGGATGCACTGCTCGACCAGCGCGCGGCCGACGCCGAGCCCCCGTGCCTTCTTCTCCACCTGCAACAGGCGGAGCTTGGCGATGTCGTCAGTGGCCTTCACCAGAAACACCGAGCCGACCGGCTCGCCACCGACCTCCGCAATCCAGCAGTGCTCGCGCGCGGGGTCGTAGTTCTTGATGAACTGCGCGCAGATCTCGGCGACCAGCGCCTCGTAGCTGATGTCCCAATTGTAGTCCGCGGCGTAGGCGGCAGCCTGCCGGGAGATCACCCAGCCCATGTCGCCGACGCGATGACTGCGGAGCATGAAAGCGGCGGGCTGATTTCGAGGCGGCTCCAGCACGGCCTCGATGGTCGCCATGGCCTGCGTCAGCCGGCTCGCATCGCCGGGCGAAAGCCGAGCCAGCATTGCGGCGACCTCGTTTTGCGAACTCAGGTTCAGCTTGGCGAAGGCCTGCCGGCCCTTGGCGGTGAGGCTGAGCTGGTATTGCCTGCGATCTGCGGGCAGGGGCTTTCGCGTGATCAGCCCCTTCTCGTCGAAGCTCTGGACGATGCGGCTGAGATAGCCGGGATCGAGACCGAGCTCGCTTCCGATCTCTTTAGCCGCGAGGTCGTCGCGCTGCGCCAGTTCGTAGAGCACGCGCGCTTCGCTGAGCGAAAACGCGCTGTTGCCGAGGTGCTGGTCGAGTACGCCGAGTTTGCGGGTATAGAAGCGGTTGAAAGCGCGGACCGCTGCGATGGGGTCGGAGGCGTCCTGAACGGACGCCGTGCTCGACTGTGAAGATGTCGACAGCATGGGATCACCTCAATACTTGCCATTGTCAATTAATTATTTGACATTGGCAAGCGTATCGGTGGTTCAGCCGGTCATGACGATCCGGCTGCGGAGCATGGTCCGGGACGACCGCCCGAGCCGCCGCAGCAGCCGCGCCTCGGAATGGCGGGCGTGGGGCGGGTAGCCGCCGATCCGGTCGTAATGATCTCGTGCGATCAGCAGCCCCTGGTCGCCGAGGGGACCGACGAGGTGGCGAGCCACGGCCCAGAGCACGTCGCGCAACGCGGTATTGGCGTAGGGCGAGCGCGCATAGCGGAACACCGCGGCACGATCCCGGCCGCTGGTCGCGACGGCCTGGATAAACTGGGTGGTTTCCTCGATCCACCCCGTCTCCAGCACGGCGCCTGCGGGGAGGAACATCAACCACGGCGATCGGGCCTGGAGCGCGCCGGCGGCCAGCGCCGCGCCTTGCGAGGCACCTTCCAGGCCGATGAAGCGGCATCCCGCGACGTCGGCGACGCGCTCGATGACGCCGTTGCGCGTGCCGTCGACGAGAATGACTTCCCGGATGACGCCGGCAGCGGCGCCCGGGACCAGCGCGGCGAGGGTTGCGACCGCCGTCTGCTCGACGCCTTCGGTCGGAATGATGACACTCAGCATGATCGAGGCTTCAATGTCCGCAATTCGGGAGAAGCGTAGCGCTGCATGCGGCTGTCATAAACCCGTAGCGTGGCCGAGTGCAACTTTCCGGCGGTGCCGCGGCGTGCGATGGTAAACCGCAGCAGGTCATTGCAGCCTAATGTGTCCTGCGCGGCCGGTAATTTTGCCGAATGTTTCGGCACAAGTCCCACCCGGCGGCATTGGCCCGAGTGCCTCATGGCGACATCGCGCTGCGAAGGCACTTGGTCGCTTGCGGATGCGGGTTGCAGGAAAAGTCGAACGAAATGTGTGATCTTGCTCGCGGGAGACGCTTCATATGAACGCCGATCATCTCGCCGTTGGCACCGCGCCAACATCGCCGAAGCAAGAGGCTGCGCCGACCCTGCGGATCCGTGCGCTGATGCTGGGCGACCGCATCAATGCGTCCGGCCTCGAGATCGGAACGCTGGTGTCCTCGACGCCGGCCGCCTTCCGTGTCCATGCCGGTCTTGCCGTGATCTTTCGCTACGGCGTCGTCGTGCTGATCGGGCTGCTTCCGTCCGAGGAGAAGGTTCTCATCGACAACCTGAAATCGCGGGTGACCGGAGAGCTCAGCCCGTACGAGGAGGAGATCGCGCAGGCGCAGCTCTGCCACGACGAGGCTGCCGAGGCGATCCAGCCCGGCGGGCCGATTTGCCTTGCCAAATTCTCCGATGACCGCCTGCTGCTGGTTGCGGATGCGCTCGCCAAGAGCACGTCGCTGGCGCGCGACGAGCGGCGCGTCGCCGCGGTCTTCGACGTGATCGAGCCGTTTGCACGCGAGCTCGCCGAACACGGCCGTACGCCGCAACGGCGCAAGGGCATCCTGCAATTGATCGGCAACGCACTGCTGGTGCAGCAGCGGGTCGCCGGCCGCGTCGCCATCGCCGAGAAGCCCGACGTGCTCTGGGAGAAGCCCGAGCTCGATCGGCTCTATTCGCGCCTGGAGGACGAGTACGAGCTGAAGGAGCGCCTCGACACGCTCGAGCGCAAGCTTGCGGCGGTGTCGGAGACCGCCAACGCGCTCACCGACATCATTGACACCCAGCGCTCGCTCCGCCTGGAAATTGCCGTCGTGGTGCTGATCCTGATCGAGGTCGCGATGGGGACTTTTCAGCTCCTGACCGGCCGCGGCCACTAAGCATGATCCGAAAAGATCATGAGGCGCGACGGCGATTCATCCGAATCTCATCGCGCTTCAAGGTACGGCGGCGCGCCTGTCATGCCGGCAAGATTGCTCCTGCCACGCCGCGATCTCGGCGAGCTCCGCTTCGGGCCGTGTCCGGATCGTCTCGCATCGTCCGAGATAGAGCTCTCCGGCATCGCCCTCGATCGTCATCCACTCGCCTTCGGCAAGTGTGAGATGGCCGAGCTGGGCCTGCTTCGCGGCGGTATCGATCTTCAGCTCACGGCAACCCACCACGCACGGCTTGCCCATTTGCCGCGCCACCAGGGCCGCATGCGAGGTGCGCGCGCCGACGGACGTGACGATGCCGGCGGCAAGCGCGAAGCCCGCGACGTCGGCGGTGCTGGTGTCCGGGCGCAGCAGGATGACCGGCTCGCCCGCCTCCGAGAGGCGCTGAGCGCTTTCGGACGAGAACGCCGCCCGCCCGATCCCGATGCCGCCGGAGGCGCCGATGCCGGTCGTCGCCGGCCGGCCTGGAGCAACCAATCTGGTTTCGGTGAGCGAGGCGAGATCGATCTCGGCGACCCGCTCCAAGGCTTCGTCCTTCGAGATCAGGCCTTCATGCACGAGGTCGATCGCAATCCTGGCGGCGGCCCGCGGCGTACGCTTGGCCGTCCGGGTCTGGAGGATCCAGAGCTTGCCGTTCTCGACCGTGAACTCGACGTCCTGGACGTCGGCGAAGGCGTGCTCGAGTCGCCTCAGGACATCGCCAAGCTCGGCTTCGAGCTTCGGCAGCTCGCGGGCGATCGCTTCAGTCGTGTCGGGCGCGCGCCGTCCGGAGACGACGTCTTCGCCCTGCGCATCGAGCACGAGGTCGATCATCGGGCGCGGCGCGCCCGTGGACGGATCGCGCGAGAAGGCCACGCCGGCGCCGGAGGCGAGACCGCCATTGCCGAACACCATCGCCTGCACGGTCACGGCGGTGCCTTCGAGTGTTTCGAGGTGCTGGAGGCTTCGATAGGTCAGCGCACGCTCGCTCGTCCAGGAACGATAGACTGCCTGGGCTGCCGCCTCCAATTGGGCGAACGCGTCCTCCAGCAGGCCATCGGCGCGATCCTCGATCAGCGCCTGCTCGCGGCTGGCGAGCCGCGCGAGCGCCTCGCTGTCGAGCTCACGGTCGATGCCGGCATCTTCGGCCGTGACGAGCTCCGCGATGCATGCCGCAAAGGCGGCCTGGTCGAGCTCCAGCACAGTCTCGCCAAAGCTCTCCAGGAAGCGTCGTCGGCAATCCCAGGCGAGGCGCGGCCGGCCGGTCGCACGGATCAGGCCATGCACGGCGTCCATCGTGCAGCCGACATTGAGGACGGTTTCGAGCATGCCCGGCATCGACCGCGCCGCCCCCGAGCGGACCGATACCAGCAGCGGCTGCCGGCGGTCGCCGAAGCGCTTTCCGGTGGCGCTCTCCAGGAAGGAGATTCCCTCCTTCAAGCCGTCGCGCAGATGCCGCGTGGCATGCGCATGGCCGGCAATGATTTCGGCGCAGAGCTTGACCGGGAGCACGAAGGCGGGCGGCACCGGCAGGCCCAGCGCCGCCATGCGGGCGAGATTGGCGGCCTTGGCGCCGATCTCTTCGGCGGGCCGCAAGTCGGCGGCATCAGCGCCGATACGCACGATATGCATGGGTAGCTTCCTCAGGCTGCGAGATCGATCATGATGTGACGGCGGAGCAGATGGCCGAACGCGGCGAAGCGATCGGTAGCGCGCTCGACGGCGCGGGCGAGCTCGATCACCGACAGCGAGGTCGCGACGTCGAAGCCGCCGCCGAAGACAAGCGCGGTCGTCGCGCGTTCGCGGCTGTCCGCGGCGTGTTCCGCGTCGATCAGGCGCGTCACCGCGGACAGCGCGTCCTCGGAATCGGCGCGCCGTCCTTCCGGCACGTCGATCGCAGCGGCGATGCCGCTCGCGGCCACTTCGGTCGCGGTCGCTGCCACTGCGCAAAGCTCGGCCAGCGATGCCAGCAAGGACGGATCGGTCTTCTCCGGCATCAGCGAGGCGATGAATGCGGCCTGCTCTAGCTCGTCGATCGCTTCTTCGGCGCGATCGATCAACTGGCCGATCAGCGGGCGGGCATTGAGGCGATCGACCTCGTTGCGGCCCTCTAGCGCGATTCTGTCGGCCTTCTGCTCGACCATGCCGCAGCGTTGCGTCAGCAGCTTTCCGTCGGCGGGCTGACCGGCCTGCAGCGCGGCAATGTGGCGCGAGATCGCCGTGACGAGATCGTGGGCGAGGCCGATCTGACGCAGCACGGCTGCGAGCAGAGCCCCGTCGACGCGATCGAGGTGCCGAATCAGATCGGCTTCGATCTGGTCGCGCACCGTCCTGACCGAGCGGCCCGCAAGCAGTGCTTCGGTGGACGCTCGGAGAGATGCCTTCAGAAAATCGATTGCAGCGTTGCGGCCGAGCGCCTGGTCGAGCCGCTCGCCGAAGCCGATCCGCGTGGGTGCGGCGTTCCGCACCGCAGAGCCCAGCAGGTCGTTGCCGCCGAGCTCGAGGAAGCCGCGATGGCCGATCCGGTGACGCGCCGCCCATTCCAGGATGCGGGCTGCGTCATCTTTGGCGACCCAGGTCCTGAGCAGCTTGCGCGCCTTGTTCCAGTCGATCAGAAAGACCAGCGCGGCGCCGAGCGCGGCGAGGAATTCGTTGCGCTCGGCGGCGTGGTCGGCCTGAAACTGGCCGGTGACGAGATAGAAGGAATTCTCCTCGCCGAGGCCGGCTGCGGTGTGACGATCGAGGCCGCTCCAGGTCGCCTCGAATTCGTCGAACAGCGAGATGAAGTACTTCGCCCGCGCCAGATGCACATCGGTGTAGGTGACGGTGACCGCATTCTTCTTCACCGCGATCACGACCACATGGGCGTCGGTTGTGCCGATGTCGTTCTGGATCAGCAGCCGGCCGCCGGCCCGCGTGGCCATCGTGTCGAGACCGGGGTGATTGAACTTGAGACCCCGCGTCGCGTTCAGGCCCTTCATGAAGGCCGCGACGGCCGGCCGGTCCTCGCTGTGCAGGCCGAAGACATGGGCGCCGTCGAGCGCTTCCTCCGAGCAGGTCGTTGCAAGCCTGTTGAGCTGCTTGTGCAGATCCATGACGAGGCGATGCAGGCTGTCGCCGCCGGCGTCGGCGACCCCGGTCAGGTGCGCGATGCGGGAGAGCTCGATCTCGCCGGTGGCATCGAGCAGGCCGGCTGCGCGGATCGCCGCGAGCCGCGCCTGCGCCCGCTCGCCGTCGTTCGCCGCACCGGCGCCGACGGCGCGGATCATGGCCGCCGCGTCGTCCGCGATCTCCTGCATCAGCTTCGCGAGATCGGGAGCCGCGAGGCGGTCCTGTCCAATCAGATGCGCGCCGCCGATCAGCGCGGCGATCCCCGCGGGGGCGATGCCTGCGGTCTGGCTTTCGACGCCGAGGTCATTGGCAGGCCGGCCAGGCTCCCGCGCATGCTGGGCCGCCGCCTGTAGTGCACTCATCCGCACCTTGATGCGATCGTTGGCGGCGAGCCCTTCCGCCACCAGCGCGGGCAGCAGGATGCCGCCTTGTCCGAGCTCTTCGATGATGTGGGTCTTCATGATCCGTCCGCAACCAGAAGTGATGCGCTTTCTTTGCCGCGAAGACGCAACGACAGCATTGCGGCAGATCATTCATAAAAATGTCACGTGATGTGGCGTTCGCGAACCAGCAGGCGATCGCGCAGGCTTGTAGCATCAGCGATGCGCACGCCTCGCCCTTCGAGACGACCGCTGCGCGGTCTCTTCAGGATGAGGCTAAACAGTGTGCGTGCTCGTTGGAGTGCCCCCACCGACCTCGGTCCTCATCCTGAGGGCCCGCCAACGGCGGGCGTCTCGAAGGATGGCCACAGGCGAAACTCTCTATATGCAATTGCCCTGGCGGATCAGAGCAGTGCAATGACGCGCGATCATCATCTCTTCGTTGGTCGGGATGACGAAGACCTCGACGGCGCTGCTGCTGCCATTGATGCGCTCGCGCGCGGCATCATTGGCCGTGGCATCGATGCGCAAGCCCACCCATGCGAGACGCTCGCCGATAGCGCCGCGGATCTCCTTGGCATGCTCGCCGATGCCGCCGGTGAAGACCAGGCAGTCCAGACCGCCGAGCGTGGTCGCCATCATTGCGACAGCCTGCGCCGCACGGAAGGTGAAGAGATCGACCGCCTCTCGCGCCGCAATCTCGCCGCTCGCGAGCAGCGTGCGCATGTCCGCGGATATGCCGGAGACCCCGAGCAGGCCGGACTCGTGATAGAGTAGGTGCTGGACCTGCTCGACCGACATGTTCTCCTGTTGTTGCAGGTAAAGCAGCACGCCCGGATCGATCGTGCCGCAGCGTGTCCCCATCACGAGGCCGTCGAGCGGCGTCAGCCCCATCGTGGTGTCGATGCTGCGGCCATCGCGCAACGCGCACAGGCTCGCCCCGTTGCCGAGATGCGCGATGACGGTTCGCCCGGCCGCGAGCTCCGGCGCGATCTCGGCGAGGCGTCCTGCGACATATTCGAACGAGAGGCCGTGAAAGCCGTAGCGCCGGACGCCACGCGCCTCGAAGCGCCCGGGAATGGCGAAGCGGCTCGCAGGCGGCGCGAGGCCGTGGTGGAAGGCGGTGTCGAAGCACGCGATCTGCGTCAGCTCGGGCCGGATCGCCGCGAACGTGCGAACCGGCGCAAGGCAGCGCGGCTGGTGCAGCGGCGCCAATGGTGTCAATGCCTCCAGCTTCGCCGTGATGTCGTCCGTCAGCGCGACCGGGCCGGAATAATCCGGCCCGCCGTGAACGATGCGGTGCCCGACAGCGCGCAGGCTACGTTCGCCGAACCGGTTCTCGATGAAGGCGAGCACGTCCGCGAACAAATGGCCGGCGGCACCGTCCGGCGCCTCCTTTCGCGTCGCGAACAGATCCTCGCCGGCGGGGCCCTTCACCACGAGCTGCGGCTTCGCCTCGTGCTCGTCGAGCAGGCCCTTGCAGAGCAGGGTGGGCTCGGTCGTCGAGACATCGAACACGCCGAACTTGATGCTCGACGATCCCGAGTTGAGGACGAGGACCGTGTCCGGCATCGCTAGTCGCCGGCTTCGGCCGGCGTGTTGCCGCCGGCGCTGTTTTGCCAGACCCAGTCGCGGATCTCGGGCATGTCCTCGCCGTGCTCTCGGACATAGCGCGTGTGTTCGATCAGCTTGTCGCGGAACTGCTGCTTGGCGTGCGCAGCCTTGGTCGCCAGACCCGGCACGCGCTCGATCGCCTCGATCGCGAGATGGTAACGGTCGAGCCCGTTGAGCACGACCATGTCGAACGGCGTCGTCGTGGTGCCTTCCTCGGCAAAGCCGCGCACATGCATGCCGGCATGGTTGGTGCGGCTGTAGGTCAGCCGGTGGATCAGATAGGGATAGCCGTGATAGGCGAAGATGACGGGCTTGTACGAGGTGAACAGACGGTCGAATTCGCGATCCGAAAGTCCGTGAGGGTGCTGGTTCTCCGGCTGCAGCGTCATGAGGTCGACGACGTTGACGACGCGGATCTTCAGGTCCGGCAGTGCCTTGCGCAAAAGGTCGGCGGCGGCGAGCGTCTCCAGCGTCGGCACGTCGCCGGCACAGGCCATCACCACGTCGGGCTCGCCCTTTCCGTCCTCCGTTCCCGCCCAGGTCCAGATGCCGATGCCGGCATCGCAATGCGTTGCCGCGTCCTGCATCGACAGCCATTGCGGCGCCGGCTGCTTGCCGGCGACGATCACGTTGATGCGGTTGTAGGTGCGCAAGGCATGGTCGGCGATCCACAGCAGGGTGTTGGCGTCCGGCGGGAAGTAGATGCGGACGATGTCGGCCTTCTTGTTGGCGACGAGATCGACGAAGCCGGGATCCTGATGGCTGAAGCCGTTGTGGTCCTGGCGCCAGACATGGGAGGTCAGGAGATAGTTGAGCGAGGCGATCGGGCGGCGCCACGGCAGCTCGCGCGTCACCTTCAACCATTTGGCATGCTGGTTGAACATGGAATCCACGATGTGGATGAAGGCCTCGTAGCACGAGAAGAAGCCGTGCCGTCCCGTCAGCAGATAGCCCTCGAGCCAGCCCTGGCAGAGATGCTCGCTCAAGACCTCCATCACGCGGCCGTCCTGGGCGAGATGCACGTCGTAGGGTTCGGTCGGCTCCATCCACACCCGTTCGGTCGCCTCGAACACGGCATCGAGGCGGTTTGACGCGGTCTCGTCCGGGCCCATGATGCGGAAGTTACGCTCCTTCTCGTTGAGGCGGATGACATCGCGCAGGAACTTGCCGAGCTCGCGCGTCGCTTCGGCAATGACTTCGCCAGGCTGCGGCACGTCCACCGCGAAGCTGCGAAAGTCCGGCAGCTTCAGCTCCTTCTTCAACAGGCCGCCGTTGGCATGCGGGTTGGCGCCCATGCGCCTGACGCCTTCGGGCGCGAGCGCCTGAAGCTCGGGAATGAGCGCGCCGTTCGCATCGAACAGCTCTTCGGGCTCGTAACTGCGCATCCAGTCTTCGAGGATTTTCAGATGCGCCGGATTTTCCCGGCAGCCTGCGACCGGCACTTGGTGCGCGCGCCAAAAGCCCTCGACCTTCTTGCCGTCGACCTCTTTCGGGCCGGTCCAGCCCTTTGGGCTGCGCAGCACGATCATCGGCCAGCGCGGCCGCTCGACGCTTGTCCGCCCGTCGCGGGCGTGCTGCTGGATCGAGCGGATGCTCGTCAACGCGACGTCGAGTGCATCCGCCATAGCCTGGTGCATTAATCTGGGATCATCGCCTTCGACGAACAGGGGCTCATGGCCGAACCCGCGGAACAGATCGCGGATCTCCGCATCCTTCATCCGCCCCAGCACGGTGGGATTTGCGATCTTGTAGCCGTTGAGATGCAGGATCGGCAGCACCGCGCCGTCATGGGCGGGGTTCAGGAACTTGTTGGAGTGCCAGGACGCGGCGAGCGGGCCGGTCTCGGCCTCGCCGTCGCCGACCACGCAGGCGACGATCAGATCGGGGTTGTCGAATGCAGCGCCATAGGCGTGCACCAGCGCATAGCCAAGCTCGCCGCCCTCGTGGATCGAGCCCGGCGTTTCCGGCGCCGCATGGCTCGGGATGCCGCCGGGGAATGAGAACTGCCTGAACAGCTTGCGTAATCCGTCCGCGTTGCGGGCGATCTCGGGGTAGATCTCGCTGTAGCTGCCCTCGAGATAAGTGTTGGCGACCATGCCCGGTCCGCCATGACCGGGGCCGCAGACATAGATGACGCTGAGGTCCAGCGCGCGGATCACGCGATTGAGATGGGCATAGATGAAGTTCAGCCCCGGCGTCGTGCCCCAATGTCCGAGCAGACGCGGCTTGATGTGCTCGGGCCGCAGGGGCTCGCGCAGCAGCGGATTGTCGAGCAGGTAGATCTGCCCGACGGAGAGGTAGTTGGCGGCGCGCCAATAGCGATCGAGCAGATCGAGGTCGCTGCTCGCTTCGGCCGTTTTTTGCTGGATTGTCATGTTCCTGCCAACCTTCACTTCGCGATCGTCACCAACCCGGTTCCGGGGCGATCGATCCTTCGGGCATGAAACGGGATGGTCGTGACGGCCATGTTGCGTGAGGTCAAAGGCGAGCGCGCGAAGTTTGGGCAGCTCTACTTTGCATGGGGTTGTTTTCACGTTTTTGGTTTGTGTTCTTGATTTGTTCCGTTCACATGCTATCTTGGCTTCATGAGTCCAGCATCCTCTCATGCTCTCAAGCACCCGCCGGTCACGGCGCCCTCCGAGCCGGCGGGTGCGCCTTCGGATTTCCCTGAGCTTGGCGTCGCCATCGAGCGCGCGCGGAGGCGAGGGCGGGGCGCCCAGTCGAACGCCAGCGGCCGCTACGAGGCCGAGGCCCGCGTCGCTTTCGATGACGGCTGGCAGAGCCTGGACGAGCTGCCGCCGTTCAAGACCACTGTCGCTATCGACACTTCGCGCAAGGTGATCACCCGCAATGATTCCCCCGACATCGGCTTCGACCGCTCGATCAATCCCTATCGCGGCTGCGAGCATGGCTGCGTCTATTGCTTCGCGCGGCCGACCCACGCCTATCTCGGCCTGTCGCCGGGGCTGGATTTCGAGTCAAAGCTGTTCGCCAAGCCAGAGGCGCCGGCGCTGCTCGAGAAGGAGCTCGCCGCCGCCGGCTACGAGCCGCGGACGATTGCGATCGGCACCAACACCGATCCCTATCAGCCGATCGAGCGCGAGCGGAAGATCATGCGCGGCATCCTCGAGGTTCTGGAGCGCGCCTCGCATCCCGTCGGCATCGTCACCAAATCGGCGCTGGTCCTGCGCGACATCGACATTCTCCAGCGGATGGCCAAGCGCAATCTCGCCAAGGTCGCGATCTCAGTGACCTCGCTTGATCCGAAGCTGGCGCGGACCATGGAGCCGCGGGCCTCGACGCCGACGAAGCGGCTGGAGGCGCTCAAACAGCTCTCGGAGGCCGGCATTCCGACCACCGTGATGGTTGCGCCCGTGATCCCCGCGCTGAACGATTCCGAGATCGAGCGCATCCTCGATGCCGCCGCCCATGCTGGCGTCAAGGAAGCCGCCTATGTGTTGCTGCGGCTGCCGCTGGAGGTCCGCGATCTCTTCCGCGAATGGCTGATGGCGAACTATCCGGACCGCTATCGCCACGTCTTCACCCTGATCCGCGACATGCGCGGCGGGCGCGACTACGACGCCAAATGGGGCGAGCGGATGAAGGGCACGGGACCGATGGCCTGGACCATCGGCCGCCGCTTCGAGATCGCCTGCGAGCGGCTCGGCCTCAACAAGCGGCGTTCCAAGCTGACGACGGACCACTTTGCCCGGCCAAAGCGGAACGGCGATCAGCTCAGCCTGTTTTGAGCGGCAGCTGGCAGTGGCGGCCTGAATAGCGGGAATATCCTGGGTTCAGGGTTGCGCTGGCGAAGCCCCCTGGCGCACGATCCCGGCCATGATTCGGGACTCCTCCGCCAAGACCCCAGCCAAAGCCGCGCCGAAGAAAAAGGCCGCGAACAAGGCTGTGCCAGCCAAGGCCAAGATTTCTGCGGCCGATGTGGCGAAGGTTCCTGCCGGCAAGAAAGGCATCATTGCCGTTGCGGCCCCCAGCTTTCGCCGCGAGCGCGCGCTGATCAAGCGCGGCGTCTGGCCGATCGCCGGCTGCGACGAGGCCGGCCGCGGGCCGCTGGCCGGCCCGGTGGTGGCCGCCGCGGTGATTCTCGACCCCGACCGCATCCCGCGCGGCATCGACGATTCCAAGCGCCTGACCGCCGAGGAGCGCGAAAAGCTGTTCGACAAGATATGCGCCACGGCGCAGGTCTCGGTCGCCGTCGCCTCGCCGGCGCGAATCGACCGCGACAACATCCTGCGGGCATCGCTATGGGCGCTGAAGCGCGCCGTGGTGGCTCTGCCGGAGACCCCGAGGCACGTCTTCGTGGACGGCCGCGACCGGCTCGACACCAATTGCGACTGCGAGGCCGTGATCGGCGGCGACGGCATCGTGCTGTCGATCGCGGCAGCCTCTATCGTGGCCAAGGTCACCCGCGACCGGCTGATGTGCGCGCTGGCGCAGGACTGTCCCGGCTATGGCTTCGAGCAGCACAAGGGCTACGCCGTCCCCGAACATCTCGACGCCCTCAATCGCCTCGGCCCTTCCATTCACCACCGCAGCTTCTTCGCCCCCGTCGCCGCCGCTCGCGCCAAGCACATGCCCTGGACCGTCGAGCCGGTGCAGGACTTGTTCTCGGTGGCCGATGTCGAGGTGCCGGCGGACGCTCCAATCGAGATTGGCACTTCCGCGAACCTCTAGCTGATCCCGCTACAGCTTTCCCATTCGTCATGGCCGGGTTTGACCCGGCCATCCACGTCTTACACGCAGCACGAAGAACGTGGATGCCCGGGACAAGCCCGGGCATGACGATCTGCGGCGGTTGCCACGACGCGCGGCGCCCATTATCAAAACAGACGTGAGCGAACAGGGCCGGCTGGACTGGCCGCATCTTTCGGACGTTGCATGCGGTTTACCTCCCTGGTCATCGAGCTCATTCGCGCCCGGCCGCGACTGATCGTGTGGATTGCCGTGCTGCTGCAGGCTTTGATGTGGCTGCTTGTGGCGCTGGTGTTCTACCGCAGCCCGCCCGGCAGCCTCGCGACCCTCCTCGCTTTCGGCAGGGAATACCAGGTCGGCACCGATCTCGGCCCACCGCTTGCGATCTGGCTCGCCGACATCGCCTACCGCGCCGCCGGCGGCCACATGTTCGGCGTCTATGTGCTCGCCCAGCTCTGCGAGATCGTGACCTTCATCGCGCTCTACCATCTCGCCCGTGCCGTGGTCGGCTCGCAGCAGGCGGTGCTCGCCGTGCTGCTCACCATGCCCGTGTTGGCCTTCTCCTCGTCAGCGCTGGACTTCGGCCCGCTGATCCTGGCACGGCCGCTCTGGGCGCTGCTGCTGCTGCACTCCTGGCAGATCATGGGCCAGCGCCGCGGCAACGCCTGGTTCGCATGGTCGATCGAAGCCGGCCTCCTGCTGCTGACGACGCCGGCCGCGATCTTTCTGCTGCTGCTGATCGTCGTCTTCGCGGTCTCGACCGCCGGCGGGCGCCGAACCTTGCGCGGGCTCGATCCGTTGTTCGCGCTGGTCGTCGTCGCCGTGCTGGCGCTGCCCTATGCGGTGTGGCTGATGCGGGCCGAGACCTTGACGCTGCCGGCCTTGCCGCAAGTGACCGAGCTCGAGGCCCGCGCGCTGCATGCGGCCTGGCTGCTCGGCGGGCTCGCGCTGGGGGCAGCCGCGATCCCGGCGCTGACCTTCCTCAACACCGGGCTGTTCGCCGGCAAGGGCGAGGAGCCGCCGATCATCTTCCGCCCGCCGGTCGCACCGCTCGCGCGCAACTTCGTCTATTTCTTCGCGCTGGCCCTGCCGCTCGGCGCCGTGCTGACCTCGGGCCTGCTGGGGCTCGATTCCGTCGTCGGCGGCCCCGGTGTGGTGCTCATCATGTCGGGGCTTGCGGTGGTCGTCGCGGCCGGCGATCTCATCGCGATGCGCCATGCGCGGATGCTGCGTACGGTTTGGGCTGCCGCCGTGATCGCGCCCGCCGCCGGCGTGGTGCTCGCCGTCCTGTTCCTGCCCTGGACCGGCGCGAACGAGATCGCGACCTCGATGCCGGCACGCGCGATCTCGGACTTCTTCGACGAGAGCTTTGCCCGGCGCACCAACCATCGCCTTCGTGCCGTCGCCGGCGAGACCCAGCTCGCCAGCCTCATTACGCTGCATTCCGGCCGGCCGCATCTCTTCATCGATGCCGACCCCGCGCGGACGCCGTGGATGAATCAGACGAAGTTCAGCGAGACCGGCGGTGTCGTGGTCTGGCGCGCCTCCGATACCGCCGGCACGCCGCCGCCGGACATCCTGAAACGCTTCCCCGGCATCGTGCCGGAAGTGCCGCGTGCCTTCGAATGGCTGGTGACGGGCCGCCAGCAGCTCTTGCGCATCGGCTGGGCCATCGTACGGCCGAAGGGGACGTAGGTCGGTGTCATTCCGGGGCGCGGCGAAGCCGCGAGCCCGGAATGACGGTGTGTGTGTCGTTACACGGCGCCTTGCGCCAGCGCCTTCGCGATCGCCCGCAGGTCCTGCCACGCCAATCGCTTATAGGACGGCGAGCGCAACAGATACGCCGGGTGGAACGTCGGCAGCGCGCGGATCACCCGCTGGCCGGTGTCGTAGTCGAACCAGCGCCCGCGGGTGCGCATGATGCCCTCGCGCGTCGACAGCAGCGTCTGCGTCGAGGGATTGCCGAGCGTCACCAGCACGTCCGGATTCACCAGCTCGATGTGGCGCTGGATAAAGGGCAGGCAGATCTGCGTCTCCTGCGGCGTCGGCGTGCGGTTGCCGGGCGGCCGCCAGGGGATCACGTTGGCGATGTAGGCGGTGGTGCGGTCGAGGCCGATCGCGCCAATCATCAGGTCGAGCAGCTTGCCGCTGCGTCCGACGAAGGGCAGTCCCTCGATGTCCTCGTCGCGGCCCGGCGCCTCGCCGACGAACATGATGCGCGCCTGCGGGTTGCCGTCGGCGAACACCAGCCGCGTCGCCGTGTGCTTCAGCGCGCAGCCCTCGAAACTCTGCATCAGTTCGCGCAGCGCCTCCAACGTCGGCGCCGTGCGCGCGGCCTCGCGGGCGGACGCGATCGCGACGTCCGGTGCAGGCGCGGCTTCGCCGCGCATGACCGCCGGTGCGGCGACCGGCCGCGGTGCCTCGACCGGCGGTGCTGTACGCGGGGCCGGCGGCGGGACATCCAATTCCGCCAGGCGGTCGATCGGTTCCTCCGCGAGCGCGCAATCGACACCGGCCTCCAGATAGAAGGCGAGCAGCTCTCGGACGTTGGGTGCGGGTTCTGGGATCATGGAAAGTCTGACTTTTATACCACCTTGAGCAGCCTTGCATCCCAGCGGAGTGCATTTCCGAGGTTGTCCTGCCCGGAAAAATCGGAAACAAGGGGGCGCAAATGACCAAGGACCGTCTCAAGGGCTGAGATCAGATGAGCACCGAAGAACTTCCCCCGCGCGAATCCATGGAATTCGACGTCGTCATCGTCGGCGCCGGCCCCTCGGGTCTGTCGGCCGCGATCCGGCTGAAGCAGCTCAATGCCGATCTCAACGTCGTCGTGGTGGAGAAGGGCTCCGAGGTCGGCGCGCACATCCTCTCGGGCGCGGTGATCGATCCCGCCGGCCTGGACAAGCTGATCCCGGACTGGCGCGAGGATTCCGACTGCCCGCTGAAGACGCAGGTCAAGGACGACCGGTTTTACTGGATGACGGGCGCCGGCGCGATCAAGCTGCCAGGCTTCATCATGCCGCCGCTGATGCACAACCATCATTGCTACATCGGCTCGCTCGGCAATGTCTGCCGCTGGCTGGCGCGCAGGGCCGAGGCGCTCGGGGTCGAGATCTATCCGGGCTTTGCCGCCGCCGAAGTGCTGTATGACGAGGACGGCAATGTCAAGGGCATCGCCACCGGCGACATGGGCGTCGGCCGCGACGGCAAGCCGAAGGATTCCTTCACCCGCGGCATGGAATTGCTCGGCAAGTACACGCTGTTCGCCGAAGGCGCCCGCGGCAGCCTGACCAAACTGCTCATCAACAAGTTTGCGCTCGACGCCAAGAGCGAGCCGCCGAAATTCGGCATCGGCCTCAAGGAAGTCTGGCAAATCGACCCCGCCAAGCACCAGAAGGGATTGATCCAGCATTCCTTCGGCTGGCCGCTCGACATGAAGACCGGTGGCGGCTCGTTCCTCTATCATTACGACGACAATCTCGTGGCCGTCGGCTTCGTCGTGCATCTCAACTACGACGATCCGTATCTGTCGCCATTCGACGAGTTCCAGCGCTTCAAGACCCATCCCTCGATCCGTGGCACTTTCGAAGGTGCCAAGCGGCTGGCCTACGGCGCGCGCGCCATCACCGAGGGCGGTTATCAGTCGGTGCCGAAGCTCAGCTTCCCGGGCGGCGCGCTGATCGGCTGCGCGGCCGGCTTCGTCAACGTGCCGCGCATCAAGGGCGTGCACAATGCCATGGGCACCGGCATGCTCGCGGCCGAGCATGTCGCAGCCGCGCTTGCCGCCGAGCGCGCCAATGACGAGCTCGTCGAATACGAGAACGCCTGGCGGTCCTCGTCGGTCGGCAAGGACCTGTTCCTGGTGCGCAACGTCAAGCCACTGTGGTCGAAGTTCGGCACCGTGCTCGGAGTTGCGCTGGGCGGCTTCGACATGTGGTGCAACACGCTGTTCGGCGGCTCGCTTTTCGGCACCCAGTCCCATCTCAAGCATGACCGCGCCACGCTCGATCCGGCCAAGCAGCACACGCCCAAGAACTACCCCAAGCCTGACGGCAAGCTCTCTTTCGACAAGCTCTCCTCGGTGTTCCTGTCCAACACCAATCATGAGGAGGACCAGCCGGTCCATCTGAAGGTCACGGACATGAACCTGCAGAAGACCTCCGAGCACGACGTCTATGCCGGTCCCTCGAACCGCTATTGCCCGGCCGGCGTCTATGAGTGGATCGAGGAGGGATCAGGTCCGCGCTTCCAGATCAACGCCCAGAACTGCGTCCACTGCAAGACCTGCGACGTGAAGGATCCCAACGGCAACATCACCTGGGTTCCGCCCGAGGGCGGCGGCGGCCCGAACTACGAGGCGATGTAAGGGCGGGTCACGCCAGGGATTTGCCGCACGTTCGCGTGAGGATCCGGCTGCGGCCACCGGCCGCGGCCACGATAAGGCCATAGTGACGGCGTCTTGGGGCGCTGTCGGCGGATTCACTTGCCGATTTGGCCGGTGCGGCGGGGATCGCCGGGTCCGAATCCTTGCGGCGAAGCGCCAAAAGCGGCATTGTCGGCCTGACGGTTCCGGGTCCCGATGCCACCGGCCGCGTTCGCCTGCGACACGGCCCTCTGCTGCAAACCAGGCACTACCAACTCAAGGCGAGCCCTGATGTTTTCAAATCGTTTCAACCGCTGGACTGCCGCCGCCGCCATCGTCCTCATGGGCACCGCGCTCGTGGCGGTCCCCGGCGCGGTCCTGGCGCAGACGCCGGATCACCCGGAGAACACGGCGGCGCCGTTTCCGACCCGGAACGATCTGAAGTCGCTCACCGGTGCCGGCAGCTATCTTGCCGCCCGCCACGCCAGTGTCGAGCGCGACGCGGCCGCGGCCGCTGCATTCTACCGTTCGGCCCTGCGCACCGATCCGAAGAACAACGAGTTGCTCGACCGTGCCTTCATCTCGTCGGTCTCCGACGGCGACATCGAGGAGGCGGTCAAGCTCGCCGAGCGCATCCTCACAATCGACAAGACCAATCGCGTCGCGCGCCTCGTGGTCGGCGTGCACGATCTCAAGCTGAAGAAGTACGCTGCGGCGCAGACCAACATCAACCAGTCGATCCGCGGTCCGATCACGGATCTCGTCGCGACGCTGCTGTCGGGTTGGGCCGCCTATGGTGCCGGCGACGCCAAGGGCGGTGTCGCCACCATCGACAAGCTGGCGGGGCCGGAGTGGTATCCGTTGTTCAAGGATCTGCATACCGGCATGATCCTCGAACTTTCCGGCAAGGAGAAGGATGCCGGTACCCGGTTCGAGCGGGCCTATAAACTCGACGATTCCATGCTGCGCGTGACGGAGGCCTATGCGCGTTGGCTGTCGCGCAACAAGGAGTCCGCCGCCGCGACCACCGTCTACCAGGCCTTCGACAAGAAGCTCGCGCGCCATCCCTTGATCCAGGAAGGCCTGCGCGAAACCAAGGCCGGCAAGAAGATGCCGCCGCTGGTCGATTCCGCACAGGCCGGCGCCGCCGAAGCACTGTACGGCATCGGCGCCACCCTGACCCGCCGCGGCGGCGAGGATCTGGCGCTGGTCTATCTCCAGCTCTCGCTCTACCTGCAGCCGACCCACCCGTTGGCGCTGCTCTCGCTCGCCGATCTCTACGAATCGGTGAAGCGGCCGAAGATGGCGATCAAGGTTTATGAGCGTGTGCCGGCGACGTCGCCGCTCAAGCGCAATGCGCAGATCCAGCTTGCCATCGACCTCGATTCCGCCGACCGCACCGAGGAGGCGATCAAGATCCTCAAGGGTGTCACCGCGGAGGATCCCAAGGACCTCGAAGCCATCATGGCGCTCGGCAACATCGAGCGCGGGCGCAAGCGGTTCGGCGACTGCGGCGCGACCTATTCGCAAGGCATCGACGTGCTGCCGCCGGGCAACGACAAGGCCAACAGCGTCTGGTACTATTATCGCGGCATCTGCGCGGAGCGCTCCAAGCAGTGGGCCAAGGCCGAGGCCGACATGAAGAAGGCGCTCGAGCTGCAGCCCGACCAGCCCCACGTCCTCAACTATCTCGGTTATTCCTGGGTCGACCAGGGCATCAACCTCGACGAAGGCATGAAGATGATCAAGCGCGCCGTCGAGCAGCGTCCCGACGACGGCTACATCGTCGATTCCCTCGGCTGGGCCTATTACCGCATCGGCAATTACGAGGAGGCGGTGAAGAACCTCGAGCGCGCGATCGATCTCAAGCCGGAGGACCCTACCATCAACGACCATCTCGGCGACGCCTATTGGCGCGTCGGCCGCACCCTGGAGGCCAAATTCCAGTGGGCGCATGCCCGCGATCTCAAGCCGGAGCCGGAAGAGCTGCCGAAGATCGAGGCCAAGATCGCCAACGGTCTGCCTGATGACAATTCGAACTCTTCGGCCGCGCAGGCGGAAAAGAAGAAGGACGACGGCAAGGGCGGTTGAGCTGAGGAAGAGTGGGGGCTGTCGCCGATGCCGGCGTTGACTGAAGAAGGGCGCGCGAAGGTCAATCTCAGCCTTCGCGTCGTGGGCCGTCGCGCCGACGGCTATCATGATCTCGAAAGCGTGGTTGCGTTCGCCGACTGTGCCGACCGGCTCACGCTGGAGCCGGGCGGGGAGCTGAAGCTCACCACCACCGGGCCGCTGGCCGCGGCTTGCGGCGATACCGCCGACAATCTCGTGCTCAAGGCCGCCGCGCTTCTGGCCGAGGCGGTGCCGGGCCTGAAGCTGGGCGCCTTCGCGCTCGACAAGGTGCTTCCGGTCGCCGCCGGCATCGGTGGTGGTTCGGCCGATGCCGCCGCGGCATTGCGGCTGTTGGCGCGCCTCAACGATCTGTCGCTCGATGATCCCCGCCTCCAGAAGGTCGCGCTCGCGACCGGCGCCGACGTGCCGGTGTGTCTCCTCTCGCGCGCCTGCGACATGACCGGCGTCGGCGAGCAGTTGCTGCCGCTGGCGCTGCCGAGCATGCCCTGTGTGATGGTCAATCCGCGTGTGCCTGTTGCCACCAAGGATGTGTTCCAGGCCCTGGGCTTGCGCAACGGCGAGCTTCTGGTCGGCGTCACCGACGTGATCCGCGCTCCCGCTTGGCCGGATGAGGGAGCCTCGGTCACCGATTGGGTCGAGGTGCTCGAGGACGTCGCTAATGATCTCGAAGCGCCCGCGATGCGCATCGAGCCCGTGATCGGCGAGGTGCTGGAAGCCTTGCGAGGTTCCGCCGGCGTCAAGCTTGCGCGCATGTCCGGCTCGGGTGCCACGTGCTTTGCGATCTATGGCGCCCCGGCCGAGGCGCATGCCGCCGCCGAAAGGATCCGGCGCGATCACCCCGGCTGGTGGGTGCATGCGGGCACGTTGAGCTAACCAATTCCCCCAACGGCGCTGCGTGGTCCGGATGAGCGAAGCGATATCCGGGGATACCTGCCTCGCGGCATCCCGCATGTCGCTTCGCTCATGCGGGCTACAAAGACCGCGCTAACCGGCTTCGTTCTCGTCGAGCCCCAAAAACCTTCGGATCTCGCCCAACACCTCCTGCGGCTTGTCGTGCTGCAGCCAGTGTCCCGCCCCGGCAATGGTCTCGATGTGCGCGTTCTGGAAATAGCGCTCTAGGCCTGCCGCCTTAGCGCCGGCCAGAAAGCTTTCGCCGGCATTGAGCAGCAACGTCGGGCAGGCGATGCGTGACCACAGGGCGACGTGGTCGTCCGGCCAGAGCCGGTGCGGCGCGGAGGCGCGCTGATAAGGATCGAACTTCCAGCTATAGGTGCCGTCCTCGTTCTGCCGCGCGCCGTGTGTGGCGAGATGCAGCGCGAGCGCCCGGTCGAGGCGCTTGTTGTGCAGCATCATCTGCGCGGCGGCAGCCTCGAGCGTCGCGTAGCGGCGCGGCGCCCGGTCGTGCAGTCTGTCGAGCTGCGCCACCCATCTGGCGATGCGTTCGTGCACCGGCGGCTTCGTCGCATCCGGCAGCATGGTCACACCGTCGAGGACGACGAGCTTGGTCACGAACTCGGGGAATGAGCCCGAGAAGATCAGGCTCACCATGCCGCCCATCGAATGGCCGATGAGAGTGACTTCAGGCGCTGCAACGGTGCGAAGGAGCTGTGCGAGATCGTAGACATATTCGGTCAGCGCGTAGCTTCCGCCCTTGGTCCAGTCGGAATCGCCGTGGCCGCGCAGGTCCGGCGCGAGCACGTGAAAATGCGGCTGCAACGATCGGGCAATGTGATCCCAGCTGCGGCAATGATCGCGGCCGCCATGGACCAGGATCAGGACCGGCGCACCCTCGTTGCCCCAGTCGGCATAATGCAGCCGAAGGCCATGCGATTCATAGAAGCGGTCTTGCGGGGCGAGCATCGTGTCGCTATCCATTCACCGGCCGCCGCGCCAGCGCGAGCGTGAGGCCGAGGCTGGCGATGAAGACGCCCGAGCCTTGCGTGAGGCGCCGCATCAGCTTTGGCCGTCCGATCAGCTGCGTGCGCGTCGCCGAGGCCATCAGCACCACGACGATGTCGGCCAGCGTGTTCAACGCCACTGAGATCGCGCCCAACATGATGAACTGCAGCGTCGGGTTCGATCCCGTGGGATCGAGGAACTGTGGAATGAAAGCGAGGAAGAACGCCGCGGTCTTCGGATTCAGCGCCTCGACCAGCACGCCGTCGCGGAAGGCGTGCTTGTCGCCGGTGGGCTCGCTCCCGAGCTCCATCACGCGGCCGGCGCTGCGAAAGGTCTTGATGCCGAGCCAGACCAGATAGAGTGCCCCGACGAATTTCACGGCGGAAAACAGCTCCGCGCTGGCCAGGATGATCGCGGAGATGCCAAGGCTGCCCGCCACGACATGGACCAGCCCGCCCAGCGCCGTGCCCGCAGTCGAGGCGAAACCGCTGGCGCGTCCCTCCGACAAAGTCCGCGCGGCAACGTAGAAGATGCCTGGGCCGGGAACGGCGGCAATGAGGAAGGCGGCGGCCAGGAACAGCCAGAAATTGGGCTCGATCATCCTGTTTTCGTAACGGAGCGAGCGGCGATTGCAAGGCCCTCTCGCTAGCCCATCCGGCGGAAGATCACGCTGGCGTTCACCCCGCCGAAGCCGAACCCGTTCGAGATGGCGTTCTGCATCGGCATCGCTCTCGCTGCGCCAGCAACGATGTCGATGCCTTCAGCGCCGGGATTCGGATTCTCGAAATTGAGCGTCGGCGGCGCGGTCTGGTCGCGCAGAGCGAGCACGGTGAAGATCGCCTCCAGGCCGCCGGCAGCGCCGAGCAGATGGCCCGTGGCCGATTTGGTCGCGCTGACGGCGATGCTGCGGTCGCGGCCGAACAGCGCGGCGATCGCGCCGAGCTCGCTCTCGTCGCCGGCCGGGGTCGAGGTCGCGTGCGCATTGAGATGCTGAACATCCCCCGGCGCAAGCCTCGCCTGCCGCAGCGCGATCTCCATGGCGCGGCGGGCGCCGTCGCCATCGGGTGGGCCCGAGGTCATGTGATAGGCGTCAGCCGTCGTGCCGTAGCCGACGATCTCCGCGATCGGCCGCGCACCGCGTGCCAGCGCATGCTCGAGCGCCTCGATCACCAGGATGCCGGCGCCTTCGCCCATCACGAAGCCGTCGCGCTTTTGATCGAACGGACGTGAGGCCCGAGCGGGCTCGTCGTTGAAGCCGCTCGAGAGGGCGCGCGCGGCGGCAAAGCCGCCAAGGCTGACGATGTCGATGCAAGCCTCCGCGCCGCCGCAGATTGCGACATCGGCCTCGCCTGATCGGATCATGCGCGCGGCATCGCCGATCGCTTGCACGCCGGCGGCGCAGGCCGTGACCGGCGTGCCCAGCCCACCCTTGTAGCCGTATTTGATCGACACGTGGCCGGCGGCGAGATTGGCGAGGAACGAGGGAATCGTGAAAGGCGAGAGCCTCCGCGCGCCGCGTTGCTCGGTGATGCGCACCGCCTCCGCCATCGCCGGAAAGCCGCCGACGCCGGAGCCGATGATTGTCGCGGTGCGCTCCAGCTCGGACGCATCCTGCGGCGTCCATCCGGCCTGCGCCACGGCTTCTGCGGTGGCGAGCAACGCAAACAGGATGAAACGGTCCATCTTGCGCTGGTCTTTTGGCGGCGCAGCCTGCGCCGGGTCGAAGCCGCCTTCGGCGTCGTCGGACTTGTCGGGCACGAGGCCGGCGACGCGCGCCGGCAGCGCCTGTGCCCATTCGGGCAACGGGCGGAGTCCGCTTTGCCCCGCGAGCAGCCGGTGCCAGGACAGTTCGACGCCGCAGCCGAGCGGCGACACCGCGCCCATTCCAGTGACGACGATACGACGCATGTCAGTCTCCAGCCGGCGCGATGGCCGGGTTCATGGCCTTGAGCGAAGCGAGCCGCGTGCGCATGCCGCGGCTGGCGCGAGGACCGGCGACCACGACAGCATTGGCGAGCGTGATCGGACGCAGGTCGGTGGCATCCACCACGATCGGATCGAGCGGACGGACGTCGTCGCGGCTCGCCAGCAGGATGGATTCGCCCTTGGGGGCGAGATGCTTGTTGCCCCAGGCGAGCAGCGCCGCGATCACGGGGAAGAAATCCCGCGCCTTGTCCGTCAGCACATATTCATGACGCGGCGGCCGCTCCTGATAGCGGCGCCGGACGAACATGCCTGATGCGGTGAGATGAGCGAGCCGCCGTGACAGGATGTTCGGCGCGATCCCGAGGCTTTGCGAGAACTCGTCGAACTTCGTCGCGCCCTGAAACGCATCGCGCAGGATCAGGATGCTCCACCATTCACCGACCGTCTCCACGGCACGGCCGACCGGGCATTCCTGGATGGAGGGGGATTTGGGTTGCATGGCTGGAGGTTAGTAGCGTAACTTTCAAAATGCAAGTTACTAGGTGAGCGAGCCATACCTACTGAATGAGGCTACGTCTGCTGGTGAGTTAAAGCGCGCTCCCGTGCCCCGGACGCAGCGCAGCGCCTTTTGGCGGTGCGCTGCAGAGCCGGGGCCCATATCGCTGATCGCTGGATCTCGCATGGGTCCCGGCTCTGCGCAGCAGCGCTTCATGCTGCAGTGCGTCCGGGACGGGAGAGCGAGCGGTGCCGGTTGGCCTTACGCCATCATTGCGAGCGTAGCGAAGGAATCCAGGCCTTCTGCGCAGCCGGAGGATTGCTTCGCTGCGCTCGCAATGACGCTGTTGATGCAGCGTGCTCAACTCTATCGCCGTCATCCTGAGGTGCTCGCCTTGCAAGGCATGGCGAGCCTCGAAGGGCGACGACCCGGCTGCATCTCGGCCGCGCATCTTTCGAGGCTCGCGCCCCCGGATGACGGAGCTGATCGCCTTGCTAGGATTTAGAGCAAGGCGAGTCGCCTCCAGCCAGTCGCCTAATGCGACCGTGCCAGGCAGAACGCGACGACCTGCTCCAGTGCGCTCTTCATCGGCGAGGACGGGAATAGCGCCAGCGCGTCGACGGCCATGGCGCCGTAGTGCTGGGCGCGGCTCAGAGTGTCCTCGAGCGCGCGGTGCTTGTTCATGAGCCCGATGGCGTGGTCGAGATCGGAATCGCCGATCTCGCCGCGCTCCAGCGCGCGGATCCAGAAGGCGCGCTCGGTGTCGTTGCCGCGGCGGAAGGCGAGCACGACGGGCAGGGTGATCTTGCCTTCCCGGAAATCGTCGCCGGTGTTCTTGCCGAGCTTGGCGCTCTTGCCGCCGTAGTCGAGCACGTCGTCGACGAGCTGGAAGGCGATACCGAGATTCATGCCGACCGAGCGGCAGGCGGTCTGCTCCGCCTTCGGCCGGTTGGCGATGACGGGGCCAACCTCGCAGGCGGCGGCGAACAATTCGGCCGTCTTGCCGCGGATCACGGCGAGATATTCGTCCTCGGTCGTCGCGGTGTTCTTGGCGGCCGCAAGCTGCATCACCTCGCCCTCGGCGATGGTGGCGGCGGCCGCGGAGAGAATGTCGAGCGCGCGGAGCGAACCGACCTCGACCATCATGCGGAAAGCCTGTCCCAGCAGGAAGTCGCCGACCAGCACGCTCGCCTCGTTGCCCCAGAGCATGCGTGCCGACAGCTTGCCGCGGCGCATCTCGCTCTCGTCGACGACGTCGTCGTGGAGCAGGGTGGCGGTATGCATGAACTCGACGGAGGCAGCCAGCTTGATATGGCCGTCGCCGGTGTAACCGGCGAGATTGGCCATGGCGAGCGTCAGCATCGGGCGCAGGCGCTTGCCCCCGGAGGAGATCAGGTGGTTGGCGACCTCCGGGATCATGGTCACCTCGGAGCCGGTCCGCGACAGGATCGTGGCGTTGACGCGCTCCATGTCAGGGGCGACAAGGGCAACCAGCTCTTCGATCGACGCGCCGGGAGTTTCGAAAGGTACGATGACGGCCACGCCGGTCTCCAATATTTGCCCCGGAAGGGCTATTCTGACGGAAAGACAATAGAAACTGGCGGCGGACGCGGCAAGACCTCGGAACCATTGACATTTGCCGCCGTCACCCCTTCAGGCAGGAGATCTACGTTTTGCGTGAACTGGTTCGGACCAACGACATGGTGCTGGTGTCGGCGATCGGCGCGCTGCTCGATGGCGCCAACATCCATCATCTGGTGCTTGACCAGAACATGAGCATCATCGAGGGCTCGCTCGGCATCCTGCCGCGGCGGATCCTGGTTCATGAGGACGACGCCGAGGAGGCGAGGGCGCTCCTCACCGAGGCCGGCCTCAGCCACGAACTGCGCGACGATGACTGAGGCCGCAGATGTCACGGAGGACGGCTTTCTCGGCGGGCAATTGCGCTTGATGCAGAAGCGATCCGGCCATCGCGCCGGACACGACGCCATCCTGCTTGCGGCGGCCACGGACGTGCGGGCCGGGGACCGCGTGGTCGATTTCGGCGCCGGCGTCGGCACGGCGGGGCTCGCGCTGGCTCGGCGTATCGAGGGGATCAGGCTCAGCCTGGTCGAGATCGATCCGGAACTGGTCGAGCTCGCGCGGGCCAATGCTGCCGCGAACGTGATCACCGCCGAGGCCATCGTGCTCGACGTCGCCGCCGATGCGCAGGCGTTTGCCGCGAACGGGCTCCTGCCCGACAGTGTCGATGCGGTGCTGATGAACCCGCCCTTCAACGATCCCGCACGCCATCGCGGCTCACCCGATCAGGCGCGTCACACTGCGCATGTGGCGAGGGAAGAGACGCTGCATGCGTGGGTGCACGCTGCGCGACGTATCCTCCGATCGAACGGCATGATGACTCTGGTCTGGCGCGCAGATGGAATCGCGGATGTCTTGGCAGCGCTGTCACGCGGCTTCGGCAGCATCGCGATCCTGCCCGTTCACGGCGAAGCGGGAAAGCCCGCGATCCGCGTGCTGGTGCGCGCGGTCAAAGGCGGCCGGGCTCCGACGCGGCTGCTGCCGGGCCTCATGCTCAACGACGAGTCAAAAGTGCCGGGGAAAGAGGTGAAGGCCATTCTGGAGGGGAGGGCAGCGTTGCCGCTGGAACCGTGATGGTCTACTGCGGCAGCGATTCTGTCTGCTGCTCTGGCGCAGATGTGAAGCGAATCGCCGTGAAAAGCGCACCGATCAGCAACAACAGCAGATAGATCTTCATGGCGTTTCCTCCACCGCCTATTGCAGCCTCCCAACGGGCATTCTGCAAAACACGTTCCAGGCACTTTCAATGACACTCGCGTGATAAGAAATGGTTAATCAGAGGTAAGGGTATGGCCGAGCAATTGAATGATCGTGAGAGTTCCGGCCTGGCCGACAAGCTCATGCAATACCTGCCCGCGCGCTTCCGCCCTGGAACGGCAGTGGTGCCGGTGGTGCGGCTGTCGGGCGTGATCGGTGCGGTGACGCCGCTGCGTCCCGGCCTGACGCTTGCGAGTGTCGCGCGCGTGCTCGAGCGCGCGTTTTCCTATCGGCACGCCAAGGCGGTGGCGCTGGTGATCAATTCGCCCGGCGGCTCGCCGGTGCAGTCGCGCCAGATCTTCTTGCGCATCAAGCAGCTCGCGGCTGAAAAGAAGCTGCCGGTCCTCGTGTTCGTCGAGGATGTCGCGGCGTCCGGCGGCTATATGATCGCCTGCGCCGGCGACGAGATCATCTGCGATCCCTCCTCGATCCTCGGCTCCATCGGCGTGGTCGGTGGCAGCTTTGGATTCCAGGAAGCGATCAGGCGGCTCGGCATCGAGCGGCGCCTCTACACATCGGGCGAGCACAAGGCGATGCTCGACCCGTTCCTCCCTGAAAATCCCGATGACGTCGCCAGATTGAAAGCGATCCAGCGCGAGATCCACCAGATCTTCATCTCGCTGGTCAAGGACAGCCGCGGCGCACGGCTGAAGGGACCGGACGACACCCTGTTCACGGGCGAATACTGGGCCGGCGATAGCGCCGTCGCGCTGGGGCTGGCCGACAGCATCGGCGATCTCCGCTCAACTCTTCGTGCCCGCTATGGCGAGAAGGTTCTCACCCCCGTGATCGCCCAGCCTACCGGGCTGCTTTCCGGCTTCCTGGGGCGGAAATCGCCTGGTGCGGGCCAGCTTCTGGCCCTGGAATCCGTGGCCGGCCTGCCGGATGAACTGATCTCGGCGGTGGAAACGCGGGCGATTTGGGCGAAATTCGGGTTCTAGGGCTCGCGCTTCCGCGCCATTTGGTCCCTTTGCGGGCCAATTGCGGCGCAGCTCCGACTGCGCGAGAATGCGCGTGGGGGCTGAGCATGAATGAGGATCGACCGATGCCGCCGTTCGTCGCTTTCGCGGGCGTCCTGGGCGGGCTTGCCGTGGTCCGCTGGGCCTACAAGACCGCTGTCCGGATCAATCAGGAGCTGGAGGAGATGCGCCTGTCGCGCGTCACCGAGGGCGCTCCTGTGGGGGACGTCAAGACATTGAAGCGTGACCCCGTGACGGGAGCGTATAGGCCGGGTTAGGTGCCCCGCTCTCTCGTCATTCCGGGGCTCGCGAAGCGAGAACCCGGAATCCATCGGACCACGGAATGAGCGGCGCAATGGATTCCGGGCTCGCCCTGCGGGCGCCCCGGAATGACGGCCCTTTCCGTCCCCTTCGCCTTGATTCCCATCCCCGCCGTCGATACGGTCCCGCGCGATTCAAACCCCCCGCGAGAGCCCGATCTGACGATGGACGCCTCATTGCCCGCCCATATGCGCCCGGAACGCTCGTTCCAGGGCTTCATCCTCGCGCTCCAGCGGTTCTGGGCCGAGCAGGGCTGCGTGATCCTGCAGCCCTACGATATGGAGATGGGCGCGGGCACCTTCCATCCGGCGACCACGCTGCGCGCGCTCGGGCCAAAGCCCTGGAATGCCGCCTATGTGCAGCCCTCGCGCCGGCCAAAGGACGGCCGTTACGGCGAGAACCCGAACCGGTTGCAGCATTATTACCAGTTCCAGGTGATCATGAAGCCGTCACCGCCGAACCTTCAGGAACTGTACCTGAAGTCGCTCGCCGCCATCGGCATCGATTCCTCCGTGCACGACATCCGCTTCGTCGAGGACGATTGGGAGAGTCCGACGCTAGGTGCCTGGGGTTTGGGCTGGGAGTGCTGGTGCGACGGCATGGAGGTCAGCCAGTTCACTTACTTCCAGCAGGTCGCGGGATTCGAATGCGCGCCGGTTGCGGGCGAGCTCACCTACGGGCTCGAGCGTCTCGCGATGTATGTGCAAGGCGTCGACCGCGTCTACGACCTCAACTTCAACGGCCGCGAGGGCGATGCCAAGGTCACTTATGGCGACGTCTTCCTGCAGGCCGAGCGGGAATATTCGAAGCACAATTTTGAAGTTGCCGACACCGCGATGCTGTTCGAGCAGTTCAAGATGGCGGAGAACGCTTGCCGGAAATATCTCGACGCCGGGTGGAAGGACGGCAAGCGCGAGGCGCATCTGATGGCGCTGCCGGCTTACGACCAGTGCATCAAGGCCAGCCACGTCTTCAACCTGCTCGATGCGCGCGGCGTGATCTCGGTGACCGAGCGGCAGAGCTACATTCTTCGCGTGCGCGAACTGGCAAAAGCCTGCGGCGAGGCCTGGATTCATACTGAAGCGGGCGGAGCGGCCTGATGCCCGATCTTTTGCTTGAACTGTTTTCGGAAGAAATTCCCGCGCGCATGCAAGCCAAGGCAGCGGATGACCTGCGCCGTCTCGTCACCGACAAGCTCGTCGCCGAAGGCCTGGTCTATGAAGGCGCGAAGGCGTTCGCGACGCCGCGCCGGCTTGCGCTCACCGTGCACGGCATCCCCGCGCGCCAGCCTGACCTCAAGACCGAGCGGCGCGGCCCGAAGGTCGGCGCGCCCGATGCGGCCGTGCAGGGTTTTCTCAAGGCGACGGGATTGAAGTCGCTGGATGAAGCAAAAATCCAGCGCGACCCCAAGGGTGACTTCTACGTCGGCCTGATCGAGAAGCCCGGCCGCGACGCCATCGACGTGCTCGCGGAGATACTGCCCGTGATCATCCGCACCTTCCCCTGGCCGAAATCGATGCGCTGGGGCGCGCGTTCCGGAAAGCCCGGCTCGCTCAACTGGGTGCGTCCGCTGCACGCGATCACCGCGACCTTCGGCCTCGAGACCGAAGAGCCCGATGTCGTGAAGTTCGAGATCGACGGCATCGAGAGCGGCCAGACCACTTACGGCCATCGCTTCCTTGCGCCGGCAGCGATCTCCGTGCGCCGCTTCGAGGACTACGAAGCCAAACTGCTCAACGCCAAGGTCGTGCTCGACCCTGAAAGGCGCAAGGATACGATCCTCACCGACGCCAAGCAGCTCGCCTTCGCGCAAGGGTTCGAGCTGGTCGAGGACCAGACCCTGCTCGACGAGGTCGCCGGCCTCGTCGAATGGCCGGTCGTGCTGATGGGCTCGTTCGAGCCGGAATTCCTGGCGACGCCTGCCGAAGTCATCCGCGCCACCATCCGCAACAACCAGAAGTGCTTCGTGGTGCGCGACCCCAAGACGGGCAAGCTCGCGAGCAAGTTCATTCTCGTCGCCAATATCGAGGCGACCGACGGCGGCGCCACCATCATCGCCGGCAACGAGCGCGTGATCCGCGCGCGGTTGTCGGATGCGAAGTTCTTCTACGAGACCGACCTCAAGACCAAGCTCGAGGAGCGCCTGCCGAAGTTCGAGCAGATCGTGTTTCACGAGAAGCTCGGGACGCAGGCGGAGCGGATCGAGCGTATTGAGGAAACGGCGGAGGAAATTGCTCAGCTTATCGGCGCCAATGTTGAAAAGGCTAAGCGCGCTGCAAAGTTGGCAAAGGCCGATCTGCTGACCGAAGTTGTCGGGGAATTTCCCGAAGTGCAGGGCTTGATGGGCAAATACTACGCACTTGCGTCAGGCGAGGATGCGTCTGTCGCGGCCGCCTGCGAAGAGCACTACAAGCCGCAGGGGCCGAGTGACCAAGTTCCCTCTGATTTGGTGAGCGTGACTGTCGCTCTTGCAGACAAGATCGATACGCTCGTCGGCTTTTGGGCGATTGATGAGAAGCCGACCGGAAGCAAAGATCCCTATGCGTTGCGCAGAGCGGCGCTCAGCGTGATCCGACTGATCGTCGAGAATGGGTTACGCTTGAAGTTGAAGCCGCTTTTGGTCAGCGCGGCACAAGCAGTTGGTGATCACTTGAGAGATCCGGAGCTGGATCGCGATTTTGAGGCGGCGCAAAGACTTGATGACGCGTTCGGGGGAGATTCTCGCGTTGACGAGTTGATGGAGGCGGACCGAGCAAGATCGTCGAACGACTTCGGTAGATCGGAGCGTAAGACGGCCGCGGTTTTGGATAATCTCCTCGCCTTTTTCGCCGACCGCCTCAAGGTCCAGCTCCGCGAGCAGGGCGCGCGGCACGATCTCGTCGATGCCGTGTTCGCACTCGGCGGTCAGGACGACCTCCTGATGATCGTCCGGCGCGTCGAGGCGCTCGGCAAATTCCTCGAGTCCGACGACGGCAAGAACCTGCTCGCCGGCGCCAAGCGCGCCAGCAATATCCTCAGCATCGAGGAGAAGAAGGACAAGCGCAGCTTCGACGGCGAGCCGGATGCGGCGCTCTACAGCCTCGCTGAGGAGAAGGCGCTGGCCAAGGCGATCGGTGAGGTGAAGGCGGAAGCCAGCGCCGCCGTCGCCAGGGAAGACTTTGCCGCCGCGATGAGCGCGATGGCGAAGCTGCGTCCGCCGGTCGATGCCTTCTTCGACAGGGTGCGCGTCAACGACGACGATGCCAAGGTGCGCGAGAACCGGCTGAAGCTCCTGAACGAGATCCGCAGCGCCACGCGCGCGGTGGCGGATTTCTCGAAGATCCAGGATTGAGGCGCGAGATCCCCGGTTCAGGCGCGCCGAACGCCGCAAACACAGACGTCATTCCGGGGCGCGCCGCTTGGCGCGAGCCCGGAATCCATTTCTCCTCGTAACTCGCGGCACGATGGATTCCGGGCTCGCGCTATGCGCGCCCCGGAATGACGGCTGTTGATGTGTCGCACACAAAAATGCCCCGCCCGGCGGGGGGAGGACCGGGCGGGGCTGATGTCCGATTAACACAGTTCGCGCCAGCCTGATGTGACGCGCCGGACATCGATTGGGCGGATAGCGTCTTCACGCGAGACGGCAACCGCCTCACGTGAAGAAGCGCTTCCAACTACGAATCTAGTCCACCACCTCGACGATGCGGCGCGAGCGTGGCTCGACCAGCACGGTTTCGCCGTTCACGACGGTGTAGCGATAGGTGGTGGCGCCGAAGCGTTGCGGCACGTCATAATAGGTGACGCCAGCCTCGGGTAAGGTGGTGCCGACCACGACGCGATCCGGAATGCTGAAGGCTGGTACACGCTGCTCGACAACATACTCACGAAAGGCGGGCCGGTGTTCGACTGCAATCGTCGGGCCGTCAACCACGGCGGGCGCGCGTCCGACCGTGACGGTGCTTTGCGCCTGCGCGGCAAGCGGCGAGCCGATCATGGCCGCGAGCGCTGCAAGAGCAAGAATCCTGTTCCGCATGGGCAACTCCTTCAACGTGATGTCCAGCCGCGCAAGCGGCGCGACCGGTTGCCAATGCATGCCCAAAGCCAATGTTCCGGGAAAAGGCCGGCCTTATTCGCGGCAATTTCAGGCAGTTTCGCGGGCACGGGAACTCTCGGCCGGTGCTGCGCATCTCTACTCGCGGAACCTGTCCGGGTATGATCCGCGCGCGATTCGCCCCACCTCCACAGAAAGATAGTTCATGCACATCACCGTCGCCCACATTTCGCCGATCCTGTCGTTGATTGCGGGCGTGCTCATTCTGATCATGCCGCGGCTTCTCAACCTCATCGTCGCGATCTTCCTCATCGTCAACGGCGCGATCGGACTCGGGCTCCTGAAGTGGCTCCGCTTCTAAGCGGCGTTCACTTTTCGGAACTGTCCGCCTTGCGCGGGCCCGCCCAAAGTGGTGTAAGGCCCGCGATTTCCCATTCCTCTCGCAGGTTGTGTGCAAGCTATGGCCAAAGCCGCCTCGAAGCCCAAGAAAATGCCAGCGAAAATGCCAGCGAAATCAAAGCCCTCTGCTGCCGCGAAAGCCGCGCCGCCAGCCCGCAAGGCGCTGGCCCAGAGCGCGCCGAAGCCGGTCGCCAAAGCTGCTGCTGCCAAGGCCGCTGGAAAGCCGGCTGCTAAGCCGGTTTCAAAGGCCGTGACCAAGGCGGCCGCGCCGAAGGTCGCTGCCAAGCCCGCTCCGAAGACGGCTGCACCTGCCAAGGCAGCGCCTGCTGCGGCCAAAGCCGGCAAATGGGTCTACACGTTCGGCGACGGCAAGGCCGAAGGCCGCTCGCAAATGCGCGACCTGCTCGGCGGCAAGGGCGCCAATCTCGCCGAAATGGCCAATCTCGGCCTCCCCGTGCCTCCGGGCTTCACCATCCCGACCTCGGTCTGCACTTATTTCTACGCCCACGACAAGACCTATCCGAAGGAGTTGCAGTCGCAGGTTGAGAAGGCGCTCGACTATGTCGGCAAGTTGACCGGCAAGATCTTCGGCGATTCCAGGAATCCGCTGCTCGTGTCGGTGCGCTCCGGCGCGCGCGCCTCGATGCCGGGCATGATGGACACCGTTCTGAATCTCGGCCTCAACGACCAGACCGTGGAAGCGCTGGCAGAATTGTCGGGCGACCGCCGCTTCGCCTATGACAGCTATCGCCGCTTCATCACGATGTATTCGGACGTGGTGCTCGGCTTCGAGCACCATCACTTCGAGGAAATCCTCGACACCTTCAAGGACAGCCAGGGCTATACGCTCGACACCGACCTGTCGGCTGACGAATGGGTCGAACTGGTCGGCAAGTACAAGGACGCGGTCGCGCGCGAGACCGGCAAGGACTTCCCGCAGGATCCGCACGACCAGCTCTGGGGTGCGATCGGCGCGGTGTTCTCATCCTGGATGAACGCGCGCGCGGTGACCTATCGCAAGCTGCACGACATTCCGGAATCCTGGGGCACCGCGGTCAACGTGCAGGCCATGGTGTTCGGCAACATGGGCGAGACCTCGGCGACCGGCGTCGCTTTCACCCGCAATCCCTCCACCGGCGAGAGCAAGCTCTACGGCGAGTTCCTGATCAACGCGCAAGGCGAGGACGTGGTGGCGGGCATCCGCACGCCGCAGGACATCACCGAGGACGCGCGCAAGGAGTCGGGCTCCGACAAGGCGTCGATGGAAGCGGCAATGCCGGAGGCGTTCAAGGAGCTGACGCGGATCTACACGCTGCTCGAGAAGCACTACCGCGACATGCAGGACATGGAGTTCACCGTCGAGCAAGGCAAGCTCTGGATGCTGCAGACCCGCGGCGGCAAGCGCACCGCGAAGGCGGCGCTGCGCATCGCGGTCGAGCTCGCCAACGAGGGCCTGATCTCGAAGGAGGAAGCGGTGATGCGGATCGATCCGGCGTCACTCGACCAGCTTCTGCATCCGACCATCGATCCCAACGCCAAGCGCGACGTGATTGCCACCGGCCTTCCGGCTTCGCCTGGCGCGGCCTCCGGCGAGATCGTATTCTCCTCGGACGAGGCCGCCAAGCTCCAGGGCGATGGGCGCAAAGTGATTTTGGTCCGCATCGAGACCAGCCCCGAAGACATTCACGGCATGCACGCCGCTGAAGGCATCCTGACCACCCGCGGCGGCATGACCTCGCATGCCGCGGTGGTCGCGCGCGGCATGGGCAAGCCCTGCGTCTCCGGCTGCGGCACCATCCGCGTCGATTACGGCCGCGGCACCATGAGCATCGGCTCGCGCACCTTCAAGACCGGCGACGTCATCACCATCGACGGTTCGCTCGGCCAGGTGCTCGCCGGCCGCATGCCGATGATCGAGCCGGAGCTCTCCGGCGAGTTCGGCACGCTGATGAACTGGGCCGACCAGGTCCGCAAGATCGGTGTCCGCGTCAACGGCGACACGCCCGATGATGCGCGCACCGCGATCAAGTTCGGCGCGGAAGGCATCGGCCTCTGCCGCACCGAGCATATGTTCTTCGAGGAGACGCGCATCCGCACGGTGCGCGAGATGATCCTCTCCGAGGACGAGCAGTCGCGCCGCGCCGCGCTGGCAAAACTGCTGCCGATGCAGCGCGCCGACTTCGTCGAGCTGTTCGAGATCATGAAGGGCCTGCCGGTCACGATCCGGCTTCTGGATCCCCCCCTTCACGAATTCCTGCCGCACACCCATGCCGAGGTCGAGGAAGTGGCTCGCGCCATGAACACCGACCCGCGGCGCCTCGCGGACCGTGCCCGCGAGCTCTCCGAGTTCAATCCGATGCTGGGCTTCCGCGGCTGCCGCATTGCGATCGCGTATCCCGAGATCGCGGAGATGCAGGCCCGCGCGATCTTCGAGGCGGCGGTGGAGGCGCAGAAGCGCACCGGCAAGGCCGTCGGACTCGAGGTGATGGTGCCGCTGATCGCGACCAAGACCGAGCTCGATCTCGTCAAGGCGCGGATCGACGCCACCGCCCAGGCGGTGATGCGCGAGACCAACACCAAGCTGGCCTACCAGGTGGGAACCATGATCGAGCTGCCGCGCGCCTGCCTGCTCGCGGGCCAGATCGCGGAGTCGGCCGAGTTCTTCTCGTTCGGTACCAACGACCTGACGCAGACCACCTACGGCATCAGCCGCGACGATGCGGCGAGCTTCCTCGGCCCCTACGTGGCGAAGGGGATCCTGTCGGTCGACCCCTTCATCTCCCTGGATCAGGAAGGCGTCGGCGAGCTCGTCAAGATCGGCGTCGCGCGCGGCCGCAAGACGCGGGCGAAGCTGAAGGTCGGCATCTGCGGCGAGCACGGCGGCGATCCCGCTTCCGTCGCCTTCTGCCACAATATCGGCCTCGACTACGTCTCCTGCTCGCCCTACCGCGTGCCGATCGCCCGCCTCGCAGCGGCGCAAGCCGCGCTCGGCAAGTCGGTCGCGAGCCAGGCGTAAGAAGAAGCGCAATTGAGTTGAGAGAGGCGGGGGCAAAACCCCGCCTCTTCCAATTTATGCACCGCACTTTCTACGCAGCGTTCGAGTTCGGGGTTGCGCTCGCCACACATTCGATGTCATCGCCCGGCCTCGAGCGGGCGATCCAGTACGCCGAACGGTCCTGATGGAATCGAGACGCCGCGGCGTACTGGATGCCCCGGTCGAGCCGGGGGCAATGACGGCGTTTGTTGTCGTAGCCAGGAACTCACACGTCCCATAGTGATACGTGCGCGCAAGAGTTTCTTCACCATTTGCGTTGACCGATTGTTTACCGCTTCACATCAGGCGGCATTTACCAACGCGCGTCATCGCTCCGTGAAAACACCTGTGTTCGCTTGAGTGTGCCTCGCACGCAACGCGGATTAACGCCCCGGCAACCTAAATTAGATACTCACAATAAAGATCGAATTGCACGGATGTACTGAGTTCGATCGGACCAGCGTAAGTGTAGCGTGAGCGTATCGATGTCTGTGTTGCGTAACCATCCGAAGGGCGCGCGGTTCGCGTCCTTCGGCATCGGTCTCTGCATCTTCGCATTGATGCCGAGAGAGACCGGCTATCAGGATATTGCCTCGTTGCTGGCGCGCCAACCCGGCGTCGCCGAGCGCTGGCAGAAGCAGGTGTTCTCCGCGGCCTCCTCGATCCAGCTCGCCACCTACAGCTTTTCACGCCCCATCGGCACGTCGATGCCGCAGAGCGCGATGGTCCGGCTTGCCAGCCTCGACGGCCGCGACGTCACCGGCGCGATCAACCGCAATCCTGCGCTCCAGGCGCCGCCGCGCTACCAGGCTTCCGACTTTCCCAGTGTCGACCGTTCCCTGAAGGGTGATCGTCTCACAATCGTCGCGCCCACGCAGGTTCCCGAGACGACCGCGCCGGCTGCAGAGCCGGCAAAGGAGGATCCCGCGACGTCGAACAGCTCGGTCTTCGGCGCCAAGTCCGCCGCGTTGCCGCAGGTGATGTCGCCGGAATCCGCCGCCGCGCTTGATCCCGAGCTCCAGGAGGCGCTGCGTGCCCCGCCGCTGTCGCAATATTCCAATCTGCCGCAGGCGAGCGATGCCGCGCGGGCACTCGCAGTGCCGCCGCTGGAAGCGTTGAAGCGGGCCGCGAGCCCGGCCGCGCCTGCGCGCGATCCCTTCAGCGTCAAGACCTCGAGCCTGTTCTTCGGCAGTTCCTCGCTCGGCGGCAATATCGAGACCATGGAGAGCTGGCAGCCCGGCGCCGAGCCGCTGATTGTGACGCCCGATCCCGACATGAAGGTGACGGCCGCGCTGAGCCCGCCGACGGCGGAGATCGCCAAGGATATCGAGAGCGGCGAGAGCGTCGCGCCGAAGGGCGAGGTCAACGCCGACAACCAGCGCGCCAGATCGCCGGCGGAGCGGCTCGCGCTCGACGACAAATCGCGGGCGAAATCGGAAAAGTGCCTTGCCGAAGCGGTCTATTTCGAAGCCCGGGGCGAAGCCGTCCGCGGTCAGATCGCGGTGGCGCAGGTGGTGATGAACCGTGTGTTCTCCGGCAAATATCCCGACAGCGTATGCGGCGCGGTCTACCAGAACAAGCACCGTCACCTGGCCTGCCAGTTCACATTCGCCTGCGACAACAATGCCGACGTGATCCGCGAGCCCGAGATGTGGGAGCGCGCCAGGAAGATCGCCAAGGCGATGCTGGACGGTCAGATCTGGCTGCCCGAGGTCGGCAAGTCCACGCACTATCACGCTTATTGGGTACGCCCGTCCTGGGTCGCCGAGATGAAGAAGATGTACAAGACCGGCGTGCACACCTTCTATCGTCCGCGCAAATGGGGCGACGGCAGCGAAGAGCCGAGCTGGGGCACGCCGGCGCAGACCGCCGCGCTGTCGGCCGAGCTCGCGCAGGAAGCCAAGAGCTCCGCCGAGATGGGTGAGCGGCGATAGCGCCTGCAAGTGATCGTCATGCCCGGGCTCGTCCCGGGCATCCACGTTCTTCGCAGCGCGGGACAAAGACGTGGATGGCCGGACAAGCCCGGCCATGACGCAAGACGCGCCATCACGCCTCGATGTCCAGCGCACAGTCGAAGTTCGGCGCCGAATGCGTCAGTGCGCCGGCCGAGGCGTAATCGACGCCGGTCGCGGCGATTGCGGCGATCGCGTCCAGCGTGACGCCGCCCGATGCCTCGAGCGCGAGGCGGCCCTCGTTGATCGCGACAGCCTCGCGCAGCGTCGCGAGGTCCATGTTGTCGAGCAGCACGGCGTCGGCCGTTCCGGTCGCCAGCACCTCGCGCAATTGCGCCAGCGTATCCACCTCGATCTCGATCTTGACCAAATGGCCGGCATGGGCTCGTGCGCGCTCCAGCACCGGACGGATGCCGCCGGCGACGGCGATGTGATTGTCCTTGATCAGGATGGCGTCGTCGAGCCCGAAGCGATGGTTGAAGCCGCCGCCGCAGCGCACCGCGTATTTCTCCAGCGCGCGCAATCCCGGCGTGGTCTTGCGCGTGCAGCAGATGCGCATCCTGGTGCCCTCGGTGCGCGCCACGTAGTCCGCCGTGAGCGTGGCGATGCCCGACAGGCGGCCGACGAAGTTCAGCGCGGTCCGCTCGGCGGTGAGAATGGCGCGCGCGGGGCCCGAGATCGTCATCACGTGCTGGCCGCGCGCAACCCGCGCGGCATCGCGGACATGTGCGCGCACGTCGATGTCGGGCGACAGCTTCTGCAAGGTCGCTAGCGCCAGCGGCAGGCCGGCGATCACCCCGGACTGGCGCGCGACGAGCACGGCTTGTGCGCGCGTCGCCTCCGGGACCGTCGCGAGCGAGGTGATGTCGCCGGCGCGGCCGAGGTCCTCGTCGAGCGCGCGCTCCACGGCCGTGTCGATCGCGAGCGGCGAGAGAAACGCATCGGGATAGAGCAGTGAGGTCGGGGTGATCATATGGCCTCCGTCAGGCGATCATGGGTTGCGAGCTCCGCGGGCGCGAATGCTCGGTCAGGCTCTCCGCGACCTCGCGCGCTGCGGCGAGGGTGGTCATCGTTCTCTGTGCCGGCCCGGGAGCCTCGGCCGGATGATCCGAACGGAAATGCGCGCCGCGGCTCTCGCGCCTCGTCCAGGCCGCCGCGGCAACGAGCAGAGCCGACGCCGCCATGTTGCGGAGGACGTTGTTTCCGGCCTCCCGCTCGAGCATGGCGAAGTGGTGCACCGCTTCCGCAAGCCCGTCACCGTCGCGCATCACCCCGACACGCGCGCTCATCATCGCACGGAGCCGCTTCACCGTTGCAGCGTCCAGCGGTCCGGCGCGTGACGCCACCCATGCGTCTGGTGAGCGGGCGGGCGAGGGAACAGCGCAACCGGCGATGTCGTCGGCGATGCGCGCGGCATAGACCACCGCCTCGAGCAGCGAATTCGAGGCGAGGCGGTTGGCGCCATGAGCGCCGGTCGCGGACACTTCGCCGCCAGCCCAGAGCCCGTCGATCGAGCTGCGGCCGCGCGCGTCCACCGCGATGCCACCCATGTGGTAATGCGCAGCCGGCGCGATCGGAATCGGTTGCGCAGCCGGATCGATACCGGCTGCGATGCAGCTCGCATGAACCGTCGGGAATTTTTCGGCAAAGCGCGCGCCCAGCGCCTGCCGCGCGTCGAGGAAGGCGCCGCGCCCGGCCGCGATCTCGGCGAACACGCCGCGGGCGACGATGTCGCGTGGCGCGAGCTCGGCGAGCGGGTGGTGCGCCGGCATGAAGCGCTCGCCGTTGCCGTTGATCAGCGTCGCCCCCTCGCCGCGCAGGGCTTCGGTGGCGAGTGGCGCGGGATCGCGGCCGACCATGATTGCGGTCGGGTGGAACTGCACGAATTCGGGGTCGGCGATGACGGCGCCGGCGCGGGCCGCGATCGCGAGGCCCAAGCCGCTCGCTTCAGAAGGATTGGTGGTGACGCCGTAGAGATGGCCGAGCCCGCCGGTCGCCAGCACGATCATGCGCGAGGCGAGCATGACCGGCGGTGCAGCGGGGTATCCGGCCTCGCGCAATTGAAGCCCGGTGACCGCGCCGTCCCCGGTCGACAATGCTTCGGCCACGAAGCCTTCCACCAGGCGGATCGAGACCGTGCGCCGCACCGCCTCGCTCAAGGCTGCGATGATGGCGGCGCCGGCGCCATCGCCGCGCACATGCACGATGCGCCGCGCGGAATGCGCAGCTTCCCGTCCGACGGCAAGCCTGCCTTCGAGGTCGCGATCGAACGGCACGCCATAGGCAAGAAGATCCTCGATGCGCGGCGCCGCCTCGCGCGCGATCCCGAGCGCGACGGCGTCGTCGACGAGGCCGCCGCCGACCGCGATTATATCGGCCGCGTGTGCCTCCGGCGTATCGCCTTCGGCCACCGCCGCGGCGATGCCGCCTTGTGCCCAGGCGGACGACGCGCCCTGTCCGAGCGGTGCCGCCGAGATCAAGGTCACCGGCCGCGGCGCCAGCTTCAGCGCGCAGAACAACCCGGCGAGGCCGCCGCCGACGATGACGACGTCGTCGGTGCAAGCGAGGTCGTGGATGCTGTGTTGCATGTTGTCTTGCTCTCAATTCTTCAGATTGATCATCCGCTCCACCGAGCGCCTGGCGCGCTCTGCCAGCGCGGGATCGATCATCACCTCCTCGCGCAGCGTCAGCAGGCTCTCCAGAATCTTGGCGAGCGTGATGCGCTTCATGTGCGGACAGAGATTGCAAGGGCGCAGCATCTCGACGTCAGGCAGCTCGGCCCTGACATTGTCGGCCATCGAGCATTCGGTGATCATGATTAGCCGCCGCGGCCGCTTTGCGCGGACCCAGTTGATCATGTGTGCGGTCGAACCGGTGAAGTCCGCCTCCGCCAGCACGTCCGGCGGACACTCCGGATGCGCGATGATCTGCACGGTTGGATCGGCCTGGCGATATTGGCGCAGCTCCTCGCCAGTGAAACGCTCATGCACCTCGCAGGCGCCCTTCCAGGCGATGATCTTCACGTCGGTCTTGGAGGCGACGTAGGTCGCCAGATAGCGGTCGGGCAGGAAGATCACGGTCGGCGCATTCAGGCTCTCCACCACCTCCACCGCGTTGGACGAGGTACAGCAGATGTCGACCTCCGCCTTCACCTCTGCCGAGGTGTTGACATAGGCGACGACGGGCACGCCGGGAAATTTTTCGCGGAGCAGCCGCACGTCCGCGCCGGTGATGCTGGCGGCAAGCGAGCAGCCGGCGCGCGAATCCGGGATCAAGACGGTCTTGTCCGGATTGAGCAGCTTCGCGGTCTCCGCCATGAAGTGCACGCCGCACTGGACGATGATGTCGGCCTTCACCTTGGTGGCTTCGACCGCGAGCTGCAGCGAGTCGCCGCCGATGTCGGCGACGCAGTGGAAGATCTCCGGCGCCTGGTAGTTGTGGGCGAGGATGACGGCGCCCCGCGCGCGCTTCAGCTCGTTGATCGCGTGAATCGTCGGCGCCATCAGCGGCCATTCCACCGGCGGGATCACGTGCTTGACGCGCTCATAGAGCGGCGCCGTGGCGCGTTCGATCGCCGGGGTCCACTCCAGGGAGGGCTCTGGCGATCTCGGTCCCGTGGGCACCGGCGCAGCGCGGGGCGGGGTGATGGGTTGGCCCCTCGGCCGATTGGTGAAGTCGTCGGGGCCGTAAATTCCAGAAATGGGCATCGAAGCCTCCCATGCGTGGCTTGTTATGCTCACATTGAGAATATACCTGGCCCGAGAAATCCGGCCGCAAGGCCGGTCCAGGTCAAATATGCTCAGCATGAGTAAATCAAAAATAGCACGGCACCCCGCGTGTGGCTAGGTGCTCCCTCACACATTCCCGTCAACAGGCCGCTAGTCGCATCACCTGAGGTCGCATTGAAACGCAATGCTCCCGCGGCAGCTCTTCGTGAAATGCAATCGTTTTTGATTTGGGATCTTCATGCAGATGCATTAAACGGGCTGTCCGCGGCTGCTGATTTGCGGGCCCGCCAAAGACAGACGAGGAAGACAATGTCGACACAGATCGGCGAGCTCGCTCCGGCCTCCCGTTCCTCCAACTGGCGTACCCCGGCCGTCATCATTCTCTGCGGCTGTGCGATCGGCATGCTTGGCTTCGGCCCGCGCTCGGCGCTCGGGTTCTTCGTGCAGCCGATGAGCCATGAATTCAGCTGGGGCCGCGACGTGTTCGGCCTCGCCATCGCCGTGCAGAATCTGTTGTGGGGACTAGGCCAGCCGTTCGCCGGTGCGGTGGCGGATCGCTTCGGCCTGTTTCGGGTGATGTGCGTCGGCGCGCTGCTCTATGCCGGCGGCCTGCTCCTGATGCGCTATTCCTCGACGCCGCTGTCGCTCAACATCGGCGCCGGCGTGATGATCGGCTTTGGTCTTGCCGGCTGCTCGTTCAACCTGGTGCTGTCGGCCTTCACCAAGCTCTTGCCGGCGGAGAAGCGCGGCCTTGCCCTCGGCGCAGGCACTGCCGCTGGCTCGTTCGGACAGTTCCTGTTCGCACCGATCGGCGTCGCGCTGATCGACAATTTCGGCTGGCAGCAGGCCCTCTCCGTGTTCGGTTTCCTGATGCTGCTGATCATCCCGCTATCGCTGGCGCTCTCGACGCCGCCTGTCGCAAGCACGGCCAATACGGCGCCTGCGGACGAGCAGACCATTACAAAGGCGCTCGCGGAGGCTTTCGGCCACCGCTCCTATGTGCTTTTGGTACTCGGCTTCTTCACCTGCGGCTTTCAGCTCGCCTTCATCACCGTGCATCTGCCGGCCTTCCTGGTCGATCGCGGCATCACCGCGCAAACCGGCGGCTGGGTGATCGCGGCGATCGGCCTGTTCAACATCATCGGATCGCTCAGCGTCGGCTATCTCCAGAACAGCTTGCCCAAGCGCTACATCCTCTCGACCATCTACTTCACGCGCGCGCTTGCGACGCTCGCCTTCATCTCGTTCCCGATCACGCCGTTCTCGGCGATCATGTTCGGCGCGATCTCCGGCCTGACCTGGCTGTCGACGGTGCCGCCGACCTCGGCGCTGGTGGCGCTGATGTTTGGCACTCGCTGGCTCGCCACGCTCTATGGTTTCGCGTTCGTCAGCCACCAGGTCGGTGGCTTCCTCGGAGTCTGGCTCGGGGGCATCGTATTCGAAGCGTACGGTTCCTACACACCGATCTGGTGGCTCTCGATCCTGTTCGGCGTGCTCTCGGCGCTGATCAATCTTCCGATTGTGGAGAAACCCGTCGAGCGAGCGGTTGCGCAGCCGGCCTGATCAGCTAAACAGTCCCGACAACAAGTCAGGGAGTTCAGTCGTGGCCACATTCAAGGCTGTCAGGATCGACAAGGCAGACAAGGGCACCACCGCACAGCTCACGCAGTTCGACGAAGCCGAGCTGATGGAGGGCGACGTCACCGTCCGGGTCGAATGGTCGACGCTGAACTACAAGGACGGCCTCGCGCTCACCGGCAAGGCGCCGGTGGTGCGCCGCTTCCCGATGATCGCCGGCATCGACTTCGCCGGCACGGTCGAGGCCTCCTCGCATCCGCAGTGGAAGGCCGGCGACAAGGTCGTCTGCACCGGCTGGGGCATGGGCGAAACCCATCTCGGCGCCTATGCCGAGAAGGCCCGCGTGAAGGGCGACTGGCTGGTCGCCCTGCCGCAAGGCCTGTCGGCGCGCGACGCCATGGCGATCGGGACAGCCGGCTTCACCGCGATGCTCTCGGTGCTGGCGCTCGAGAAGCACGGCATCTCGCCGAAAAGCGGCCCGGTCGTGGTGACGGGCGCTGCCGGCGGCGTCGGCTCCGTCGCGATCGCGGTGCTCGGCAAGCTCGGCTACCACGTCATCGCTTCGACCGGCCGCGCCGCGGAGGCCGACTACCTGAAGCAGCTGGGAGCCGCCGAGATCATCGACCGCAACGAACTGTCGGGTCCGGCAAAGCCCCTCGCCAAGGAGCGCTGGGCGGGCGGCGTCGACAGCGTCGGCTCGACCACCCTCGCCAACCTGCTCTCGATGACGAAGTATGGCGGGGCCATTGCGGCCTGCGGCCTCGCGGCCGGCATGGACCTGCCGTCCTCGGTGGCGCCGTTTATTTTGCGCGGAGTGTGCCTTCTCGGCATCGATTCCGTGATGTGCCCGATCGAGCCCAGGAAGGCGGCCTGGCAGCGCCTGGCAACCGATCTGGATCCGGCGAAACTGTCTGAAATAACTACAGAAATTTCCTTGTCCGAAGTTTCGGATTGGGGCGCCAAGATCCTGGCCGGCCAGGTCCGCGGCCGCGTCGTGGTAAAAATTGTCTGACGGCGTTCAGACTTTACCAACCAAGCTGCTTCAATCTCGCCATGGTTCGTATGGTAAGCAGCGGGTAAAGAGATAAGGCATCGCCCGCTGCGGGGGTTGGGTTCGGAGTTGAGCATGCTTGCGCGTATTGTGTTGGGGGCTGTCACGGCGGCAGCAACGTTTGCGCCGGCCATTGCGGGAAGCATGAACGCCGACGAGGCGCGCCGCTTCGTCGCCGGCAAGGTATTCGCCTTCACCTGTTTCGACGGCACGCGCGGTGCAGGGCGCATCCTCGACGATCTCGGCGCCGCCGGCGCGGTGCAATTCTCGGGCTCCGGCCCGGTCAAGCATCTCCGATTACCCGGCAACACGCTCCAGATCCGGGGCCAGAACGTTTGCGCCTCGATCAAGGGCATTCCGTTCGAGCCCTGTTTCAATCTGGAAAAGACCGACGATCGCAGCTTCCGCGGTTCGGTGTCGGGCATGGGCTTCGCCTATTGCGACTTCCGTCACCAGGGCGGCAATCAGATGCTGATGGCCCGCGCTGTCGCGCGCCCGCGCTCATTGCACAGGCCGGAGCACACCGGTTCGGTCGCCGCCTCGAACACCGAGGTAGCCGCGCGGGTCGAGACCCCGCGCGTCGAGAGCAGCCGGATCGAGCCGGTGAAGTCCGAGCCCGCGAAGACCGAGGCCCCGTTGGAGCTGCGCCGCTCGACCCAGTGAGCGGCCTGCACGAGGCAGCCCCGCCGCTCCTTCCGCGATCATCCATCGAACCCGAAGCCGCCGCGCCGTAGTCTTACGGACGGCAGCCTTCATGCCTTGGTAGCTGTTCGCGCCTCAGTTTGCGCGGGGCAGGGGGCGGTCCACGCAAGGGTTCGACGATGTCGCTCTACTTCTTTCGCATCAGCACCGGTCGCTATTCCGGTGCGGCCGACCAGCCGTTCGAATTCGAGGATCGCGCGGCAGCCTGGACCGAGATGACCGAAGTCTGCGCCAATCTGCTCGGCAGTATCGCACGCGGCCTGAAGCCGAATGCCAAGTGGTGCATGGAGCTGCTCGACGAGAACAAGCAACCGGTGTTTCGCGTCAGTCTCGTCGGCGAGACGATCGACTGAAAAGCGTCCTAGATCCGACCTGAAGCTGCAATCTGCAACTATGACGAGAGCATTTCCATCTGCGTCGATCATCGGCGCGCGCGAGCCGTAGTTTTACGTAGGTTCCTGTTAACGCCTGTTTGCAATTATGAGCGCAATCTCACGGGATAAGAACCAGCCAGCATCGTTGAACTGACCCCCGCCCGGTCGTCCGTCGTGACGTCTGAGGCGCAGGTGATGTGCGCGTTCACTATCGGGATTTGTCGTTATGTCGAAGTTGTCGATCGTCTTCAAGCTGCTGACCGTGCTGTCGGTGCTCGTGCTCTCGCTCGCCGGTGTCGGCGTGATGGCGATCGGCACGATGCAGAACATCAATGCCCATACGGTCGAAATCGCACAGGGCTGGTTGCCGAGCGTACGTGCGCTCGGGTCGATGCGCGCCGACATCAACGAGTTGCGCGTCGCGCTGCGTCTGCACCTGATGCAGGATACTGCCGAGGGCAAGGAAGCGGCTGAGAAGCGCCTGGCTGGCTTGCGCGAACGGATCGAGAAGACCCGCAAGATCTACGAGCCGCTGATCACGAGCGCCGAGGAGCGCGCGCTCTACGAGCAATGGACCAAGGCCTGGGCCGATTATCTGAATGGCGTGCAGGAGACCATGGCGCTGTCGCGCAAGAGCGTCGGCCGCTTCCCGACCGATGCCAACGAGATGTTGCAGACCAAGGTCGCGAAGATGGCCCAGGCCGCAGATCCCCTGCTCCAGAAGGGCATCGAAATGAACAATCAGGGCGCCGAGATGGAGACGAAGCAGGCGGCCGACAGCTACGCTACGATCTTCCGTGTGCTGGTCGGGATCATCGTGGCCTCCGTCGTGATCGCGATCGCCGCCGCCTACTATCTCGTGCGGGACGTCTCGCGCGGCATCGCCTCGATCATTCGGCCCATGCAGTCGCTCGGCGAGGGCGACCTCTCGGCCGAGGTGCCGCATCGCGGCGAGAAGACCGAGATCGGCGCGATGGCGGACGCGCTCCAGATCTTCAAGGACGCGCTGATCGCGAAGAAGGCTGCCGACGAGGCCGCGGCGCGCGACGCCGAAGCCAAGATCGAACGCGGCCGCCGCGTCGATGCCATCACCCGCAATTTCGAGACCATGATCGGCGAGGTCGTCCAGACCGTGTCGTCGGCCTCCACCGAGCTCGAGGCCTCAGCGGCCACGCTGAGCGGCACCGCGCAGCGCGGCAAGGAGCTCGCAACGGTCGTTGCGGCTGCGTCGGAGGAAGCCTCCACCAACGTCCAGGCGGTGGCGTCCGCCTCCGAGGAGCTGTCGTCCTCCATCACCGAGATCAGCCGCCGCGTGCAGGATTCGGCGCGGATGGCGGCGGAGGCCGTCGAGCAGGCGGCAAGGACCAACGAACGCGTCAACGCGCTGTCGCAGGCCGCCTCCCGCATCGGCGATGTCGTCGAACTCATCAACACCATCGCCGGCCAGACCAATCTGCTGGCGCTGAACGCGACGATCGAAGCGGCGCGCGCAGGGGAAGCCGGCCGCGGCTTTGCGGTGGTCGCCTCCGAGGTCAAGGCGCTGGCCGAGCAGACCGCGAAGGCGACCGGCGAGATCGGGGCGCAGGTGTCCGGGATTCAGGCCGCGACGCAGGAATCGGTCAGCGCCATCCAGGAGATCGGCGGTACCATCGAGCGTCTGTCCGAAGTGTCTGCCGCGATTGCGGCCGCCGTCGAGGAGCAGGGCGCGGCCACACAGGAGATCTCGCGCAACGTTCAGCAGGCCTCGCTCGGCACGCAGGAGGTTTCCTCCAACATCACCAACGTGCAGCGCGGCGCGACCGAGACCGGCTCGGCCTCGGCCGAAGTGCTGTCGGCGGCGAAGTCGCTGGCGACCGACAGCACCCGCCTGAAGGTGGAAGTCGCGCAGTTCCTGGAATCGGTCCGCGCGGCCTGACCTTCACGCGCCCGTCTGCGGCGCGGCCGGCGGCGGCGTAACCTGCCGCCGGAACAGGATGCGTTGGTACAGCCAGCCGATCGCGACCAGCACGACGCCGAGGCACATGAACGAGAGCGCGCGATAGACGCCGGTCAGGGTCGACATGTCGACCACGAAGGCCTTCAGGATCGTCAGCGCGATCACGGCGGCAGAGGCAAGGCGCGCGCGCTCCGAGTTGACGAGGATCCCGACGCCGAGCAGAACGACGCCGAAACCGAGCCAGCCGATCGAATAGGTGTATTGCTCGGCGCTCGTGGTGGATCCTGTGGACAGGATCGGCCCGTGATAGAAGCGGCGGATCTCGAGCGTGACATAAGCGAGCGCGAACACGAGCGCGCCGCCTGCAATCGTATTGGCGTAGACCTTGCCACGCTCGCCGACCACCGCATAGGACAGGAGCAGCATCAGCACGGCCGGCAGCGCATAGCCGAGCAGCAACAGGTTGAACACGAGTCCGCCGACGTCGGTGCGCCACAGCAGCGGATTCTCCAGGATCAACAGGCCGAATACGCTGATGAGCCCGGCGATCACGGTCAGAACGACCGCGCCGGCATTGTGCACGATGCTGCGGCTGCGCAGCCGCAAGCGTTCCAGCCCGATCGCCATCGCCAGCGTGATGCAGACCTGCAGCGCGAATTCGAGCAGCGAGGGGGCCGCGGTCATGCGGCCGCCGGTCGCAAAGTGCCTGATCTCCATGAAGGCGAGCAGGGCGGTGAACAGGATTGCTGCGGTCTCGACCATGCGCAGCGGCGCATCGTCGGCGCGGCGGCGCAGGAAGACGCTCGCGGCCCAGAACGATGCGGCCGGAAGGCCGTAGCCCCACAACAGCCAGTTGAAAATCGGCGTGGTGCCGACGGCGTCGCCGACGATGCGAGGATCGTAGGCGATGCGCGCAGTGACGAGCCCGGCGAAGATCGCGGCGAGCCAGCGCAGGAACGGAATCGGGCGCTGCAACGAGATCCAGGCGGTGCCGAGCGACATCAGCGCAAGCGCGATGGTGAGCCAGCCCTTTTCCAGTGCGAAGGTCAACGCCAGCGCCAGCGCGCCGAGCGTGCCGGTCGCGAACAGGGCGGTGGAAATCATGCCGCCCGGCCGGGTTTCCCGACGCGTCAGGGCTTCGGTCGCGGCGCCGAACGCTGCCGCGAGCAGCACGGCCAGGATCGCGAAGGGGATCGAGCGGTCGAGATGGGCAATGCGCGCATAGAGCGCAACCAGGATCGCGATCGGCGTGGCGACGCCGGCCGCCGACCACACCACCGGAATGATCGCGGAGTTCGAGCGACCCTGCGCGAGGAAGCCCGCAATGCCGAAGCCGGCGGCGAAGATCGCGGCCGTCACGAGATGCAGCGTCACCGCGCTGTCGGTCACGGCCGATCCAATTCCCGCGATGGGGCCGCCCGGCAGCACCAGCATATCAGGATTGGCGCGCACCGCCCATTCGGCGAACACGATGAAGACGGCTGACGCAGCCGCGCCCAGCGCACCGGTCGCCGCCGGCGCGCGCCAGGCGACGAACAGCGTGCCGCCGACGAGAAGTGCAAACGCGATCAGCGCGAGGTCGGCATGCGCGCTCGACAGCACGATCAGCATCGCGCCGAACAGATAGGCGCCGAGCGAACTCGAAGACACCGGCTCGATCTCGCCGTCCTCGATGCCAGGCCCGAACATGAAGCCGCAGACGACGAGCAGCGCCGCCAGCACGAAGCCGGCAATGACGTGGAAGGCGTACGGGGCGACCTGCAGTTCGGCGGCGTCGAGACCCGGGAAGGTCCAGAGCACGGCGAAGACGATGGTCGTGACCGCAAGCCAGCGCCACAGTCGGATACGGGCGAGACCAAAGCTCGCAGCTGTCACGACCGCAAGATAGATATAGAGCGCCCAAAAGTCCGGCTTGTCGCTGGAGACGAGGATCGGCGTCACGAAGGCGCCGACCACGCCGAGGCCGGCGAGCGCAGGGCCGTGCAACAGTGCAGCGGCCAGCGTCCCCATCGCAACGATGCCGAGCAGCACGAAGGCCGTCGCCGGCACGAGGAAGCCGTAGAGCGCGTAGGCCGCGTAGATGGTCGCAAACGCCACCGCGGTGCCCGCTGCGGTGAGGATCGCGGGAATGTTTGCGATCGGCAGCGCCGCAATGCTCGAGATGCTCTCCTTGCGGCGCGTCCATTCGCCGGCGCCTAGCAGCGCGGCTGCGAACAGGCCACCCAGGAATACGCGCACGCCGGGGCCAAGAAGGCCGGCCTCGATCGAATAGCGCACCATGAAGAAGCCGCCGAGCGCGAGCGCAAGGCCGCCGATCCACACCACCCAGCGCGTGCCGAGCCGCTCCTCCAGGCCGGGTGCGGGTGCCGGCAGCGGCGGCGGTGCGCCGGCTTCGAGGCTGGTTTCGAGCGGTGGAGAAGGAGCATCCTCGGCGAGGGGCGGAGGCGGCACCAGTTCAGGTTCGGGCGCAAGCGGCGGCGGCTCCGCGGCGGCGGTTGTGGCGGTGGCCGCGGGTGCCTGCTCCCAAACAGCCGTGAGCGGCGGCGGCTGCACCGGACGCTGCGCATTGAATATCTCTTCGAGCGAGCTCAGCCGTCGCCGCAGCTCGGTCGCCTGGTTCGAGGCCTTGATTGCAATCAGGAAGGCGATGATTGCAATGATCAGCGCAAAGAAATCGAACGGGCCGTCGAACATGAAGCCTCCAGGCCACCGGCGGGCAGGGGCCGGTACCATACTATCAGGATCTAGCGCCGGGAGCGTACGCGCAAGCCCGGCGCGGGCCGCTCCTGGAGCACTTCGCGGCGGAAGCGGTAGAGCGCCGCCGGCCGTCCGCCCGTCTGTGTCGACATCGCCCCGGTCGGTTCGACCAGGGCTTCCATTTCGACCAGGCGGCGGAAATTTTGCTTGTGCAGGTGCCGGCCGGAGATCGCCTCGACCGTGTGCTGCAGTTCGGTAAGTGTGAAGTCGGCGGGCAAAAGTTCAAAGACCACAGGACGATACTTCAGCTTTGCCCGCAGCCGCGCGATTCCCGTGGCGAGAATCCGGCGATGGTCGAACCGCATCGAGGTCCCGAGCGGAGGCAGCGTCTTGCGCGCCAATGCCGCGGGGCGGCCGTCGCGCCGCGCCTCCTCGATCAGCCCGGCCTCGTACAGCAGCTCGTAGCGGTCGAGCACGCGCTCCTCGTCCCAGGGCGCCCCGTCGAGACCGAAATAGAAGCGCACGCGATCCTTGCGCGGCAGCGCGCGCGTGGTCTCCGGTGTATCCTCCTCGGCCCACTTGGTCAGCGCCGGGATGATGTCGCGGGCGATGATCGCCGGCGGCTGCTCGCGCCAGTCTTCCCAGGGGAAGAAGCGGTACCACGGCGCGAAGCTCGCTGCGTTTGCCGCAAGCTCGCCGTCGACAGGGCGCGTTAGCGCGAGATAGCCGATCGACACGATATGGGCGCCGGTGTCGCCGGCCTCGGCATGGCGGCCGCGATCGCCGAACGTGTAGAGCTGCTCGACATAGCCGAGCTGCAGGCCCGCCTGTTGCTCGACCCAGGCGCGCAGGCCGATCTCGAAGGTGCGATGGCTCACAGCGTCGAACGGGCCGAACGGCAGGCCGGCAAGCCCGTCTGCACCGCGCGAGGTGAGGATCTGCGGCTCGTGGCTTTCGATCGCGACGATGGCGGCGGTGAGGCCGATTTCGATCGGGGTGAGCTGCGTGTCGCTCATGCGACGATGATCGCGGGTGTTGCGGAAAGAATATCTTCGTTGTTTGAACAGATCTGGCCGCGGGCTCGTTGTAACCTCTCCCGCTTGCGGGAGAGGTCGGCGCGTAGCGCCGGGCGAGGGCTTTCTCCTCTAGGGGGCTGTCCCAATGCGGAGACACCCTCTCCCCAACCCTCGCCCTCAGGCGGGAGAGGGGGCGCACCTCCATTGTGGCGCCCGGTCATTCGAGCTCGATCACGAAGGGGCGGCTCTCGACCATCATGGCGCCGGGACCCATCTCGTCGAGTGCGCGCAGCATGCGGCCGTTGCGGCCCAAGGCGCGATCGGCGAGGCTGACGATGCGGCGGTTCGGCGAGGCGATCGGCGAGGCCGCGCGGATCTTCCTGGCGATCTCGATTTCGTCGCGGTTTGGATTGAGTGCGCATACGGCTGCGAACGCGCTCGCGGTGGAGCGGCTGATGCCGGCATAGCAATGCACCACCAGCGGGGCGCTGCGGTCCCAGCCGCGCACGAAATTCAGCACCTGGTCGACATGGTCTTCCGACGGCGCAACGAAACCGTCGATCTCCTCGGTGATGTCGTCCATCGACACCTTGAGATGATTGGCCGGCAGCACCGAGACGGGGCGCGCCACCTGCTCGACATTGGCCATCACGGTCAGCACATGGCTAGCTCCGGTGAGGCGGACGGTTTCGGGAAGCGCGGCGAGGGAACAGACGTGGATCATGGCGGTCCTTTTTCTTGACTATAACCGCCGCCGTAGGGTGGGCAAAGCGACATGTCCGCCGTAGCTCAAAGGGCGAAGGCGGATGCATGCCCACCACTCTTGTCGCAACCGCGAAAAGATGGCCGGCACAGTGCAAGAGCGCCTTTGCCCACTCTGCAGGATCTAGGCGAACACCCCGCCAAACCGCTCCAGAAACTGCTTCTCCGCCCGCGCCGCGGTCCAGGGCGTGAGATAGTCGCGCCGGACGCTGTCGGAGAGGCCCGGGTCCTTGCCGAACAGGCGCCGCGCTTCGCTCGCGCTGAAGCCGGCGAGCTCGGTGGCCTCGAGATAAGCCGCGCCGCGATCGGCGGCCTTGATGGCCTGCGTGATGTCATCAGGCAATACCGGTGGTAATCCGAAGCGGATGTGGATGGCGCCGAGCAGGCGCTTCTCCACCGCCTTGTAGTGACCGTCGAGCACCGCCTTGAACGGCGAGATCATGTCGCCGATCACATATTCCGGCGCATCGTGCAGCAGCGCGGCGAGCCGCATGCGCTGGTCCGCTCGCGGCATCTCGTGCCGCAGCACGGTCTCCACCAGCAGCGTGTGCTGCGCGACCGAGAAGATATGCGTGCCGATGGTCTGCCCGTTCCAGCGCGCCACCCGCGCCAGCCCATGCGCGATGTCGGCGATCTCGATGTCGAGCGGGGAGGGATCGAGCAGGTCGAGCCGCCGGCCCGACAGCATGCGCTGCCAGGCGCGGGACGGCGCATCGCGCGCGGTCTTCTTCGCCGTCATTTGGCCTTGAGGCGCGGCTTGCGCTGCGTCTTGCTGCAGCTCGCGTGACAATGGCAGTCGACAAGATGGTCGTTGACCATGCCGGTCGCCTGCATGAAGGCATAGACGATGGTCGGGCCGACGAACTTGAAGCCGCGCGAGGACAGCTCTTTGGAGATCTGCACCGACAGCGGCGTCGAGGCGGGCACGCTTGCGGTGGTCTTGAATTTGTTGACCAGCGGTCTTCCGTCCATGAAGTCCCACAATAGCTTCGAGAAGCCGGGGCCTTTCTCCATGATGTCGAGATAGGATTTCGCGCTCAGGATCGCGCCGTCGATCTTGGCCTTGTTGCGCACGATGCCGGCATCGTTCATCAGCGCATGAACTTTCTTCTCGCTGTAGCGCGCGATCTTCTCCGGCTGGAAATCGTCGAAGGCTTTGCGGAAATTGTCGCGCTTGCGCAGGATCGTGATCCAGGACAGGCCGGCCTGGAAGCCGTCGAGGATCAGCTTTTCGTACAGCGCGCGATCGTCGTACTCGGGCACGCCCCATTCGGTGTCGTGATAGGCGACATAGATCGGATCTTCGCCGGGCCAGGGACATCGTTTCAGGCCGTCGGGATGCAGGCGGGCGGCTCGGCTCATGCGATGGGCTGCTTGGCTGGAATTCGAACGACATCTGGTTCAGCGAGCGTCACAGCCAGCCCACCAGCGGTGAGGGGCTGGCCGGCGTCGAGCGCGTCGGCAACGCGGTCGATGCGCACCAGCGCAATGCCCTTGCCGCCGGCGGTCGAGCCGATGCTGCCGACCGGCTTGTCGCCGGCGAGAATGGTGGCGCCCGGCTCGGGCGAGCCACCGTCGAGCAGCACCTTGACGCTGCGCGTGCGTGCCGTGCCGCGATGCTGCATGCGCGAGACGACCTCCTGGCCGACATAGCAGCCCTTGTCGAAATCGACGCCGGCGAGACGGTCCATGTTGGTCTCGTGCGGGAACGCGTCGTTGTACATGAAATCGAGCCCGCCGCGGGGCACGCCGAGCGCGATGCGGTGCGCTTCGTATTCGGCGGCATCAACCAGCTCGGCACCGATGAGGTCGGACAGTGTCTGCTTGAGGTTTTCCGGGATCAGGATGCGGGTACCGAGCGCCGGGGCGCGCGGGTCAGCGAAGGCAAGGTCCGGCTGCGCCGCCGGCTGGCCGTCCCAGGCCGCGAGCACGCCGAGATCGAGGCTTTCCACGGTGACCTTGGCTCGCAGCTTGTAGAATTTCAGCTTCGTGGCGAGGGTGTCCGCCAGCGCTTTCGGACAATCGATCAGGAACCCACCGCCGTGGCCGGCCGGCACCTCCGTGATCAGGAAGTCCACGATGATCTTGCCCTGCGGCGTCAGCAGGGCGCCGAATCGCCCCAGCCCTGGTTTCAGCCTGTCGACATCTGTGGTGATGAGGCCGTTGAGGAAATTGCGCGCATCCTCGCCTGCGACTTTGACCACACCCCGGTCGGGAAGAAACGCCGATTTCATGCGAAAATCTCTTGCGACATGTTGCTGCGGAACGTAAGCCCGCAACGCATAAACGACAAGACCTCGAGCCCTGCGCTTGGGGATGAGAGAGGGCCTTCTGCCATGAGCCAGCATTTCGACGTGATCCTCAAAGGCGGCACCGTGGTCAACCAGGACGGCGAGGGTGTTCGCGACATCGGCATCATCGGTGGCCGCATCGCCGAGATCGGTGCGTTGTCGCAAGGCAGCGCCGCCGAGGTGATCGACTGCAAGGGCCTGCACATCCTGCCCGGCGTGATGGACACGCAGGTGCATTTCCGCGAACCCGGACTGGAGCAGAAGGAAGACCTCGAGACCGGCTCGCGCAGCGCCGTGATGGGCGGCGTCACCGCCGTGTTCGAGATGCCCAACACGTCTCCCTTGACCGTGACGGAAGCGACCTTCACGGACAAGGTGAAGCGCGCCCATCACCGCATGCATTGCGATTTCGCCTTCTTCATCGGCGGCACCCGCGAGAACGTGCAGGAATTGCCGGTGCTGGAGCGCGCGCCGGGCTGTGCCGGCGTCAAGGTATTCATCGGCTCCTCGACCGGCGCGCTCTTGGTGGAGGACGACGAAAGCCTGCGCCGCATCTTCCAGGTGATCCGCCGCCGTGCCGCCTTCCATGCCGAGGACGAGTATCGGCTCAACGAGCGCAAACCGCTGCGCATCGAAGGCGATGCGCGCTCGCATCCGGTCTGGCGCGACGAGACGGCGGCGCTGACGGCGACCCAGCGCCTCGTCAAGCTCGCGCACGAGACCGGCAAGCGCATCCACGTGCTGCACATCTCGACCAAGGAAGAGATCGAGTTCCTGCGCGACCACAAGGACGTCGCCTCCTGCGAGGCGACGCCGCATCATCTCACGCTGGTTGCGCCCGACTGCTACGAGCGGCTCGGCACGCTCGCGCAGATGAACCCCCCGGTGCGCGGTGCCGATCACCGCGCCGGCATCTGGCGCGGCATCGAGCAGGGCATCATCGACGTGCTCGGCTCCGACCACGCCCCGCACACGCTGGAGGAGAAGTCGAAGACCTATCCGGCCTCGCCTTCGGGCATGACCGGGGTGCAGACGCTGGTGCCGTTGATGCTCGATCACGTCAATGCGGGACGCTTGTCGCTGGCGCGCTTCGTCGATCTCACCAGCGCGGGCCCCGCGCGGCTCTACAACATGGCCTGCAAGGGCCGCATCGCCGCCGGCTACGATGCCGACTTCACCATCGTCGACCTCAAGCGCAGCGAGACCATCACCAACAAATGGGTGGCTTCCAAGGCCGGCTGGACGCCCTATGACGGCGTGCGCGTCACCGGCTGGCCGGTCGGCACCTTCGTCCGCGGCCGCCGCGTGATGTGGCAGGGCGAGCTCGTCACGGCCTCGCAGGGCGAGCCGGTGCGATTTCTGGAGACGCTGAAGCAATAGCGGGCGATTCAACGTCTCACGCGACTGTCATGCTCCGCGAAGGCGGGGCATCCAGTACGCCGCGGCTTCTCGGTAGATCAACGCCGCCTCTAAAATACCGGATTGCCCGCATTCGCGGGCAATGACAGAGTGCGAGGGAACGCAAGCGCAGATTGGGAGAGGCCGACAATGTCCCAGCCAACCGCCCTCATCGCTACCGATCAGCTCGCCGCCATCCTCGACCATCCCGACCTGCGCCTCTACGACTGCACGACCTATCTCGAGCCCGCACCGGAAGGCAGCGACGTGCCCTATCGCGCGGTGCCCGGTGACAAGACGTTCGCAGCCGGCCACATCCCGGGTGCCGATTTCCTCGACCTGCAAGGCGAGTTCTCCGACACCTCGTCGCAACACTTCTTCATGATGCCTGATGTGGCCCAGCTCGAGGCTGCGTTCGGCCGCCACGGGCTCGATGCGGGCAAGACGATCGTGCTCTACAGTATCGGCACGATGATGTGGGCGACGCGCTTGTGGTGGATGTTGCGCTCGCTCGGCGTCGATGCCCGCGTGCTCGACGGCGGCTTCGACAAATGGAAGGAGGAGGGGCGGCCGGTCGAGGCGGGCCCGCCCAGGGGCTATCCGGCCGCCACCTTCAGGGCCACACCGCGGGCAGGCTTCTTCGTCGACAAGAATGTCGTGAAGGCGCGCATCGGAGATCCCGCCACGGTGATCGTCAACGCGCTCGGGCCGCAGTTTCACCGCGGCCTCGAGCCAAGCCGCTACGGCAGGCCGGGCCGCGTGCCCGGCAGCGTCAACCTACCCGCCGCAACGCTGGTCAATGCCGACAAGACGCTGACGAGCCTTGCGGATGCGGAAGCAAAATTCGCCGCACAGGGCGTCACGCGCGACAAGAGCGTGATTCTCTATTGCGGGGGCGGCATCTCGGCGACGATCGATCTGCTGCTGCTGACGCAACTTGGCTATGACAGGCTGGCGCTGTACGATGCGTCGATGGGGGAATGGGCGAAGGATCCGGCCCTGCCGATCGAAACCGATTGAGGCGGGCGTTCCCGGCTGCACCGGGAAGATGTCCCGGCCATCGCGAGACTAATGCTTGTCTAAGTCCGATCGCTTCCGTGCGATAACAGCGGCGGACTTCGCGACGAGCATCGCAGAGTCATTCATCCGTCAACTGGCCCCGCCCCGCGTGGCGGGGTCATTTTCGAGATGGCCTACTGCCTGCAGATGTCGACCGAGAATTCGCCGTTGCGAATGCGGCCGGGAAAGCCCTCGACGAACTTCGCGACCGCGTCCTCGCCATAGGTGCCCACGAGCTCGGCCAGGGCCGCGAACAGGCTCGCCTGCGCCAGGCAGTCGCCATCGACGCCGTCATGGCGCGCCTCCGCCCAGGCCTCGTTGAGATAGCTCAGGGCGGCCTGTTTCTGCTCGTGGTCGGGCAGTGGCGCGCGGGCGGGGGCGTAGGAAATCGGCGGGCTCATGAAACTCGTTCAGGGCTGGGGCGCGATCCAAGGCGATGCGCTGTGCGAAAGGTGTAGCACGGTCGTTAACGACCGCTAGGCCACATCTTTAGGAACGGTTAACGGCTGTGACCAAAGTCGATGACGGGGTTCCAGCGCGCGTCGACCTCAGCCGTCATTCCGGGGCGCGCGTCGCGCGAACCCGGAATCCCTCGTGCGGCAGAGCTGGTGGATGAATGGATTCCGGGCTCTCGCTGCGCGAGCCCGGAATGACGGAGAGAAGGTTCAGTTCGCGTAGCGTGCCGTCAGATCCCGCGAAATCTTCGAGCCTTCGTCGATATAGCGGCGGATCGCCACCGTCGCAGCCGGCGTGCAGCTGCGATAGGTCTGCTGAAAACCGTTATAGCCGCGGTTGAATCCGGCGATCATGCGGGTGCGGCGCTCGCCGGAGGGGGTTTCGGCATCGATCAGCGCCTGCATCTCGTTGCGCCATTTGTTGCCTTCGTTGGCCCCGCAGATGCCGCGCAGATAGTGCAGGCCGCCGAGAATCTCGGCCAGCCGCTGCAGTTCGCCGTCAAACGGCGCCGCCCCGTCCTGGGCCTTTGCAGGCACGCAGGCGCAGGCAAGAATCAGGGCAAGAACGGCCGGAAGTCGCGCGGTCATCGGCGGCTGTATGCCCCCTCGAGCCCGAGGACGCAAGGCGAGCCGTCAGGCCCCGATCAGCCGGTGGGCGGATCGGATGACCTCCTCCAGCCCACTCGTCAGTTTGAGGTGGTCAAGGCTTCCGAGAGCGTCAGGCGCGACCCAGCGGTAATCGTCGAGCTCCTCGTTCAGGGACGGCTCCCTGGCTATCCAACGGGCGGCAAAGGACATGATCAGATAATGGCCGGCGCCCGGTGCGGCCGGCAGCACTTCGCGCCAGCCGGCCAGGCCCACGATCTCGATCTCAAGCCCGGTTTCCTCGTCGATCTCGCGGCTCAGGGCCCGGTGCAGCGATTCGCCGAATTCGACCCGGCCGCCCGGCAGCGAATAGAAGCCCTTGGCGGGAGAGCGGGCGCGGCGGGTCAGCAGCACCTTGCCGTCGCGAAAAACCGCGGCGCTGACGGCGATCTGGGGATGGCTGGGCTGCACGGATGCGGGCAATATCGTCACCGGCCCGGTTCAGTTGGCCATGATGCTGTCGATGTCGTCTTCGGCGCTGCCGTGGATGAGGCCGGCGCAGGCCGAGATCAGTGGCTGTACCCATTGGGTCGCCTGCACGGCCAGCTTGACGCGGGTCTCATCCTTCTGGGCTTCGCGCATGCCCGCACCGACCGCTGACAGGATCGAGTGCAGGTTCTTTGTGAGATGGTCGAATTGCGCCTTAAGCGCCGGATCGGCTTTCTCATAGGCCTCGATGGCGAGGTCCCGCGCCTTGAAGTTCGACGCCGTGAAATGCTCGGCATAAGACAGCGGCGTCCAGGTCAGGAAATCTTCGGCGCATTCCGGCATGTCCGGCACCATTTCCAGCAGCATCACCGCTTCATTGAAATGGTTGAGGTAGTCGGTGGCAAGCCCGGTCCGCGGGTTGATGTTGGCCACGCGCAGCCGTTCGGCCCAGGCGGCCGCCTCAGGGCCCGTCTGTACATGCGACCGCGCGGGTTGGGAGGCCGTTGAGCTCATCCGCCGCAGTGTTAACGTTCGGGGTTAAAAGGACCTGAACGGACCCTATATAGGCCCCAAGCATGTGTGGACGCTTCGTCATAACTTCGGCCCCCGCGGCTTTGCGGCAACTGTTCGGCTATGTCGAGCAGCCGAATTTCCCGCCCCGGTACAATGTGGCTCCGACACAACCGATTCCGGTCGTATGGATCGAGAACGGCGCGCGCCATTTCCGCCTGATGCGCTGGGGCCTACTGCCCGCCTGGGTCAAGGACCCTCGCGGCTTCACGCTCCTGATCAACGCCCGCTCCGAGACTGTGCTGGAGAAGCCCGCCTTCAAGATGGCGATTCGCCGCCGGCGCGGCTTGATCCCGGCCGACGGCTATTACGAATGGAAGTCGGAAGGCGGCCGCAAGCAGCCCTTCTTCATCCACCGCGCCGACGGCGAGCCGCTCGGCTTTGCCGCATTGTTCGAGACCTGGGTCGGGCCGAACGGCGAGGAGCTCGACACGGTCGCGATCGTCACGGCGGCGGCGGGCGAGGACCTCGCCGCGCTGCATGACCGCGTGCCCGTTACCATCAGCCCCCGCGATTTCGAGCGCTGGCTCGATTGCCGCAGCGATGAGGTCGACGCGATCCTGCCGCTGATGAGCCCGCCGCGCGTCGGCGAATTCGCCTGGCATCCCGTCTCCACCCGCGTCAACCGCGTCGCCAACGACGACGAGCAGCTCGTGTTGCCGATCAGTGCGGAGGAGATGGAGGCGGAGGCAGAGGCGGTGAAGCCGAAGAAGGCGGTGCGGAAGATTGCGGCCGCATCATCGGATGACGGGCAGGGGTCGTTGTTCTAGGCGACGCTGTAGGGTGGGCAAAGGCGCAACGCGCCGTGCCCACGACCTCTCTCTTCAACACGCGATGGTGGGCACGCTTCGCTTTGCCCACCCTACGTGAGCGGAGACTAAACAACCTCTCTCGCCCGCAACCTCGCGATCTCCGCCGCATCAAATCCCAGCTCGCCCAGCACCGCCTGCGTATCCGCGCCCAGCTCCGGCGCCATGCGCTCCAGCCTGCCGCCGCCATGCGCGAGCTTGAAGCCGCTGCCGGCAAAGCGCAGGCGGCCGTACGGCGTGTCCAGCTCCTGAATGGAACCTCGCGCGGCAATCTGCGGATGGTCGATGATCTCCTCGACCTTCCAGATGCTGGCGCAGGGCGCGCCGGCGTCTTCCAGAATTGTCTCCCATTCGCGTGCCGGCCTTGCAGCCAGCGCTTCCTCAATGATGGCGCGCAGCGCAGGCTCGTTCTCGTTGCGGGCGAACCAGTCGGCAAAGCGCGGATCACCCAGCGTGTCCTCGCGGCCGAGCGCCGCCATCAGCGCGCGGTACTGCTTCTCGTTGTTGACGGCGAGCAGGATGTGGCCGTCGCCGCATTTGAACAAATTGGCCGTGGCCCTGCGGCTCACTGCCTGGTTGCCCGAAAGTGTCTGGCGATGGCCCGCCACCGACCAGTCCGCGATCTGTCCGGAGAGAAATGCCAGCGTCGCCTCCAGCATGGAGACGTCGATGAGCTGGCCCTTGCCGGTGCGGTCGCGCTGATATAGCGCGCTGGAGACGCCGAACGCGGCCGTCGCGCCCGACAGCACGTCGCACACCGCAAAGCCCGCGCGCGTCGGGCCCGTCTCGGGATGGCCGGTGATGGCCATGATGCCCGACAGCGCCTGCATCTTGCCGTCATAGCCCGGCCGCAAACGATCGGGCCCGGTCTGGCCGAAGCCGGAGACCGCGCAATAGATCAGCCTGGGATTGATCGCCGACAGCGTCTCGTAGCCGATGCCGAGCTTGTCCATCACGCCCGGACGGAAATTCTCCATGACGATGTCGACCTGCGCTGCAAGCTTCTTCACGATCGCGATCGCCTCGGGCTTTTGCAAATCGAGCGTCAGGCTGCGCTTGTTGCCGTTGACGGCCTGGAAGGCCGGCGCGAGCCCGCGCTCGGCCCATTCGCGGGAGAGCGGCGTGCGGCGCATGTCCTCGCCCTCGCGCCGCTCGACCTTGATGACGTCGGCACCCAGCAGAGCGAGTTGATAGCTCGCATAGGGGCCGGCCAGCACCTGCGTGAAATCCAGGATCTTCACGCCCTCGAACGGTCGCGTCACGCCGCTCTCCCTTGATTCATTGTTGCGGAGGCGTCAGGCGGCGCGGTTGCTGCGCGCGATCTCCTTCTGCTTGTCGAATTCGGCGCGGCGTCGGGCCAGCTCTTCAGGGCTGAGCTGCGCGACGTTGTTGTAGTCGAGCTTCCAGGAGGCGTCCTCGCTCCAGTGCAGCGGCGACTGCATGGTCGTCTGCGGCCCGCTCGCGGTCTCCAGCAGCGTAAGCGCGAGCTCCAGCGTCTGTGCCTGCGAGGCGACATCGTGCGGCTTGCCGGCGGAATTGCCGAGCGGGAAATCGCTGAACAGGAACCTGGGAACCGCGGCGTGCTCGATGATGTCCTTGGCGCAGCCCATGATCACGGTCGGAATCCCGTTCCGCTCCAGGTGCCGCGCCACCAGCGCCGTGGTTTGGTGGCACACCGGGCAGTTCGGCACCAGTACGGCGACATCCACCTTGTCGGCCAGGCAGCGCGAGAGAATCTCCGGCGCGTCGGTGTCGAGCGTGACGCGATGGCTGCGGTTGGTGGGTGCGCCGAAGAACCGCGGCGCGACTTCGCCGATGCGGCCCGCAGCACTCGCCTTCAACAGTTGCGGCAGCGGAAACCAGGTGCCGCTGTCGGTCGCCGTGGTGTGCTTGCGGTCGTAGCCGATATGCGAGATGCGCAGATCGTGCTCCCTGGACGTGTCGCCGTCATAGACCTGGTTAAATTTCGCGCCGCCGTTGTAGGCCGCGCCGGGCCCCTGATCGCCCTTGGCGGGATCGTAGGGGGCCGCCGTCGTGATGATGGTGACGCGCGACTTCGCCAGCGGCTTCTTCAGCGCCTGGAACGGCGCCTCCGTGTAATGCGCCCAGCGATAGGGCGTGGTGTAGCCGATCGCCGCGTAGTAGTCGCGCGTGCGCTGCATGTAGGGAACGGGGGCATCGTAGTCGGGCGCAAAGCCGAATTCGTCGTCGCGCGGAGCGGACATGGGCGCGTCTCCAGGTTCTTGGTTGGGCCCAGACTAGAGATAGTCAGGAGTGAGCTCAACCGGGGGAGAGGCGGCGCAGGTCAGAATTGCAGACGAGGATGGAGCGGCGTCTCTTACCCTCCCCTGGAGGGGGAGGGTCGGCTCACATGGAGCGTAGCGAAATGTGAGACGGGGTGGGGTGACGGTCTCTCCACATCCAACAGTGCCCGAGTGGAGGGATCACCCCACCCCGCTCGCGCTGCGCGCGATCGACCCTCCCCCTCCAGGGAGGGTAAAGAGCGCACCTACCTGAACACGTGCAGTGCCGCGTATTGCAGCAGCATGATCGCCTTGGCGTCGATGATGCGGCCGTCGGCGATCATCGCCAAGGCCTCGTCGATCGATAGCTCCAGCACCTCGATGTCCTCGCCCTCGTGTTCGAGGCCGCCGCCGTCGCTCACCCGCATCTCGGGCTCGTATTCGGCAACGAAGAAGTGCAGCTTTTCGGTGATGGCGCCGGGGCTCATGAAGGCCTCGAACACCTTGTGGACGTGGTGCAGGCGATAGCCGGTCTCTTCCTCCGCCTCGGCGCGGATGCGCTCTTCCGGCGAAGCGTTATCCAGCACGCCGGCGGCGGCCTCGATCAGGAGATCGTCATGGCCGCGGATGAAGGCCGGCAGGCGGAACTGGCGCACCAGGATCACGGTGCGCCGCGCGAGATTGTACGGCAGCACGGCGGCGGCGTTGTCGCGCTCATAGGTCTCGCGGTGCTGCGTCTGCCACTCGCCATTAGCGCGCCGGTATTCGAGGGTCGTGTTCTTCAGCGGCGTCCAATTGTTCGAGAGCAGGCGAACGTCCTTGATACGGACACGGTCGGAAATGGTCATGACTCGATCTCAGTTGCTTGGAATGGTGGCGCGGCCGTCGAGCCACTTCTGGAACATGACGGAGGTCGACAGCTCGAAGCCCAGCGCGCCGTAGAAAGCATTGGCCTTTGCATTCTCGCGCCGGACCAGGAGCTGCAGCTTGGAAATGCCCGCCGCGCGCAGCCAGTCCTCGGCCGCTGCCATGATTACCCGGCCGAAGCCGCGCTTCTGGCAATCGGGGTCAACCGCGACGTAATAGACCCAGCCGCGATGGCCGTCGTGGCCGACCATAATGGTCGCGACGATCGCGCCGCTCTCGCGGCCGACCAGCACGGCGGAATTGTCGCGCCGCCGCGCCAGCGCGATGTCGGCATGCGGATCGTTCCAGGGCCGGGTCAGGCCGCAGCGCTGCCACAGCGCGACGACCTTCTCGACATCGGCATCGGTGACCGCGTCGATCACAAGCGACGCACTCACAGCACCTTCCCCGGATTCATGATGGCGTGCGGATCGAGCATCGCCTTGATGGCGCGCATCAGCTCGATCGCGGTCTTGTCCTTGACCTCAGGCAGCTCGTCGCGCTTGAGCACACCGATGCCGTGCTCGGCCGAGATCGAGCCGCCCATGCGCAGCACGATCTCGAACACCACGGCGTTCACCTCGTGCCAGCGCGCGAGGTAATCGGCCGTGTTGGCCCCGATGGGCTGGCTGACATTGTAGTGCAAATTGCCGTCGCCGAGATGGCCGAATGGCACCGGGCGCGCGCCCGGAATCAGCTTCACGACGGCGGCATCGGCCTCGGCGATGAAGGCGGGCACGGCCGCGACCGGCACGGAGATGTCGTGCTTGATCGAGCCGCCCTCCGGCTTCTGCGCCGCAGACATCTCGTCGCGCAGCTTCCAGAACGCACCGCGCTGGGCGAGGCTCGCCGCGATCACGGCGTCGTCGACGATCTCCTCTTCCAAGGCACGGGCAAGGATCGTCTCCAGCGGCGTACGGGCGTCATCGCCGGGAGAAGACAATTCCATCAGCACGTACCAGGGATGCTTCTCGCTAAGCGGATCGCGCACGTCGATGCCGTGCCGCACCGAGAAATCCACCGCCATCTCCGACAGCAGCTCGAAGCTCGTCAATGTATTGGCGGCCTCGCCCTGCGCGATCGTGAGCAATTTGAGGGCCGCCGCCGGCGATTTCAGTCCGACGAACGCCGTCTCGACCGACCGCGGCTTCGGAAACAGCTTCAGCGTTGCCGCCGTGATGATGCCGAGCGTGCCTTCGGCGCCGATAAAGAGGTTGTGCAGATTGTAGCCGGTGTTGTCCTTCTTCAGCTTCGACAGCGTGTTGAGCACGCGGCCGTCGGCGAGCACCACCTCGAGACCCAGCGCCATCTCGCGCGCAACGCCATAGGCGAGCGCGGCGGTGCCGCCGGCATTGGTGGACAGATTGCCGCCGATGGTGCAGCTGCCTTCGGCGCCGAGCGAGAGTGGAAACAGCCGGTCGACATCGGACGCCTTCGCTTGCGCGACCTGCAGCACGACGCCGGCCTCACACGTCATGGTGTTGGACGCGGTGTCGACCTCGCGGATCTTGTCGAGGCGCCGCAGCGACACCACGACCTCACCATTGTGCGGCGTCTGCCCACCAACGAGCCCGGTGTTGCCGCCCTGCGGCACCAGCGCGATGTTGTGCGCGGACGCGAGCTTGCAGATCGCGGAGACCTCCGCCGTCGAGCCCGGGCGCAACACCAGCGGCGAGCGGCCGTGGAACAGATTGCGCTCCTCGGTGACGTAAGGCGCGATGTCGCTCGCATCGGTGATGGCATGGCGTTCGCCGACGATCTTGCGGAATTCCTCGATCAACTCGGGCGCGAGCGGCGGGATGACAGGCTTGTTGATGTTCATTGTCTCTTCCACTCTTATCGCGCCACCGCGGCCCGCCGCAGCCGGTCGTTGATTGCCTCGCCAAGACCATCGTCCGGTATCGGCATCACCGCGATCGTCCTCGGCGTTGTCGCATCCAGGCTGCGAAGATAGCCGAACAGATTGGCGGCGGCTTCATCGAGATCACCGCCGGGCGACAGATTCATGACGGCTGTGGCGGCCTCCATGCCGGGCAGGCGCTCGGAGCCGAATGCCAGCAGCGCTTCGCCCGGCGCCACTTCGCGCACTTCGAGCCGCACATGGGCGCGCGGCGCGTAATGCGACGCCAGCATGCCCGGCGCCAGCGGCTGGCCATCGTCGTCCCCGGCCTCCCCCGGCGGCCGCGCCAGGGGCATGCCGAGCACCGCCTCGATCCGCTCGCGCGACAGCCCGCCAGGCCGCAGCAGCATCGGCGCTTCGAAGCAGCCGACTATGGTGGATTCGACGCCGACCGTGACGGGCCCGCCGTCCACGATGAGGTCGATACGCCCGGCAAGGTCGCTCTCGACATGCGCCGCCAGCGTCGGCGAGACGTGTCCGGAGATATTGGCGGACGGCGCCACCACGGCGCCGCCGAATGCGCGCAGGATCGCCTGCGCGACAGGGTGGGCGGGAATGCGGATTGCCACGGTGTCGAGGCCCGCGGTGGCGAGATCCGCCACCGGGCAGCCCTCCGTCTTGGGCACCACCAGCGTCAGCGGCCCTGGCCAGAACGTTTCCGCAAGCTCGAGCGCCCGCGCATCGAACCGCCCGATCCGCCGGGCAGCCGCGATATTAGGCACGTGCGCGATCAGCGGATTGAACGCCGGCCGCCCCTTGGCGGCATAGAGATGGGCAATCGCCGTGGCGTTGGCGGCGTCGGCCCCGAGCCCATAGACCGTCTCGGTCGGAAACGCGACCAGCCCGCCGGCCGCAAGTCGCCGGGCGGCGGCCTCCGCGCCGGCCTCTCCGGCCGGCAAAATCAGCGTTTCAAGACCCGTTCTCACAGGGATAAAATTCCTCGGCTCGGCCGCTTGCAGTGCGTCAAACCCGACGCTATAAGCCGCCTTCTTGTCGGAGTGTGGCTCAGCCCGGTAGAGCACTGCGTTCGGGACGCAGGGGTCGCAGGTTCGAATCCTGCCACTCCGACCATTATTTCAAGTACTTAGCGTCTAGCACGCTTTCCAGCCTCAGAAATAGCCCCAGAAATAACGACCCTCGACCCCGTCGCTTTATACGCAGGTGTCGCGGGTTCTATTGTCATGCTTCTACGGTAACGAACCGGCGGACGCGCCAAGCGTGTCCGCCGGTTTCGTGTTCAATGACGATGATTAATCGCCTTCGTAGACGAAGCGCCCGCTGCGACCAGGTTGCGCTGCCTTAGGTGTATCCTGCCAGTAGAAGTCAATCGCTACTGGGATCTTTGCGGCCTTCGCGACCTTCACGATCGAACGCCAGCACAGGTTGGCATCGCGCCCCTGCACCGAAATCCCAGCGTCCGGAATGAAGTTGAACTTCTCGTCCGGCCCATCCTTGTAGTTCACATCCAAGTGCGGCTTCAGCTTTGCAATCCCGATCTTCTTGGCTGCACGCCCGATCATTTCGAAAAGGACGGGATTCCAGTACTTGTCGGTGAAGACCTGTCCGTCGATGGATACCGCACTGAGGCTGGTAAAGGTCAGGTTCGGCGGACTGTCGACGGCGAACGTTTTCACCGACAGGTCCTCATCAGCGGCGGAGATGGGCGGCGGCATATCGCCCGTGCTCTTTTCATATGCATCCAATACACGTGATAGGACGCTGTCGAGATCGTCGACGAGCGGGGTTGCGAACTGCTGGAGGCGCTGGAAGTTTGACTGCGAGATATTAACGGTAGGCATCATTATAAGGTCCTGCGTATGTGAAGCATCAATCTGAAAATCTATACGCTTATAGGATTATAAAAGAAAGAACAGAATGTGCCAGCGTACGAAATATATAACGGCTGTTGAATGCGGTAATAGGTAAAGTTTTCTCCGCTCAACGCTGCGCCCGTCAAAATTGGTTCGCTCACGGAGCGCTTGTTAGGGTTGTGTAGAGGCAAGCAACTGAAATGATCGGTTTGGGGGATCGGTGAGAATCGTCCGCGTTCATATTAAAATTTTCGAGGCATCCGGGTTGCCAACATCAACTTCGACGGCACGACGTGCTGTTGGGTGACAACAACACTGGCAAGTCGACAGTTTTTGAAGCGATCGAACTCGCGATCGGCGCTGATCGACTAGCCAGAACCCAGGCCATTGACGAGCATGACTTTCACGGGGCGACTACAGGGGCGGCGGATGGCGACCCCGGAAACAAGATCAAAGTTGAGGTCGCGAGCGCGCGTCTGGACGAGCAGCAACAGACAAAGTTTCGCGCGAAGTTAGAATTTTGGCGACAGGCGGACAGGGCAATTTTAGGGCCCGGAGAAGTTTGGGGTGTTGCCGGACAGGGCGTCGAAAGCGCCTGTACGTATCATTTTTGAAGGCGCTTACGACTCGGACGGAGTCGAGTTTGTCGCAAAAACGTGGTTCGCTATCCCGCGTCAGGACGATGGTGTGCCGATGAGCGAGTGCCGCTCGAGCGACAAGCGTGAGTTTGGCTTTCTCCACCTGCGTGCTTTGCGAACGGGAAGTCGCGCCTTCGATGGAGCGGGGATCACTATTAGATGTGATACTTAGAACCTACGAAGTTCGTACCCGAATGTGGGAGGGATTGCTGGACCGACTTCGCCAGGTCCTGCGATTGTTCCGCCACCCAGCTCACCACGCGTGGGGCATGCGATGCCGGGCGTGATCTGCCGGTGCTCAATCGCTGAGCAAAACAGATGTTCAGCACTGGCGCGATGGGAAACCGGCACTGGCGGTATCACACACCAACGACTTGGAGGACAAGGCACCGAACCATTTGCTCGGCAACGAACCATCATTGTCGACCCACGGGATCGGCGGCAATTGCGGCAGGTAGGATGCATACGGCATGACTTTCGCAAACGTCACCCTGCCCGGGAAGCGCGCGAGAAAAGCGTTGTTCATTCCGCCGTCATATCCGCTGTAAATCGGGGCAACCGGCACGTTGTCTTCGAGCAATTGCGCATACGCGCGCTCGTCGGCGCGCTGTTTCTCCAGCGCCCGCCGCGCGATGTCCGGGTTGACGACAAAGGGAGGGCATTTCTCGACCGGATTGAACACGAGAGGGTGCGGCGAATTCGGGGAAGGTTGCGCATCGAACACATAGCGGCGGTGACACACATCCACCTTGGGTTCGAGTTGTGTCGTCTCGAAATGATCGTTGCCGACCTTGAGCATTTTCCAGAAGGGCAGGTTGGGATTATTTCGATGGCGCGCCAGGTTCGCCGGTGTCAGGCGGAACGGGTAGGCTTGGACCTGGAACGATGTCCGGCCACCGCGGAACGTGTCACGCGCCAGCGCATAGATTTCGCTGATCTGTTCGTCCGTCATGGCGTAGCAACCGCTCGACCAGCAGTCGCCGTGGATCATGAGGAAGCTGCCGTTCCGCTTGTTTGCCCTGTCAAAGCTATTGGGGTAGCCGAGGTTGATCGAGAGATAGAAGTTGGAGTTGGGATTCATCAACTCGGGTGTGATCGTGTAAAATCCTTCCGGAGCCTGTCGGTCGCCCTCATACAATTTCGGCCCGAGATCGCCCGACCATCGGCAGATCGGATAGGTCTTGAGGAATTGGAAGCGGCCGACAGTGTCCTGCTTCCAGACTTCGAGCTCCGCCTCCTCCTTGAAGAGACGCACGAGGATAGGGGAATATTTCGGCATTTTCTTCTGTTCGAGCAGCGCAAGCAACTCGGCCGGCAATTCCTGCGTGGCCTTGGCGGGCAACGGCTTGCTGCTCTCGCCAAAGCATGGGGCAGGTGTCAAGGCGGCGGCGAAAGCCGCCGCCAGAACAATCGCGTGTCGGACCATGGCGCGTATCACTGCTGCATCTCCAGCCCGCCGCGCCGCTATTCCTCGAATCCGACGAACACCGTGGCCTCCTCGACCGACTTCCGCTCGGACACCACCGCATTCGCCGGAAAGGTCTCATCGGGCCAGCCCAGCGCGATGCTTTTCATGATGACCTGATCGTCGGCGATCCCTGCATGCTCGCGCACCACGGGGCTTTGCATGATGCCTTGGCTGTTGATCACGGCGCCTAGCCCGCGAGACCAGGCGGCATTGACCAGGGCAGTGGCCACCGCGCCGCAATCGAAAGGTGTATCGTCGCTGCCGTCGAGCACACGATCATAGGTGATGATCACGCAGACCGGCGCGTCGAATTGGCGGAAGCCGCGCAGGACCCAGTCCTGGCGCCGGTCCTTGTCGTCGCGCGCGATGCCCATCGCGGAGAACAACTGTTTGGCGACGCCGACCTGCCGGTCACGGTGCTTGCCTGCAAAGGGCTGACCGGTGCGGAACTCGCGCGACTGCGGGATACCCGCCACCATCCGTTCGGTGTTGCCGGCGCGGATCCGGTCCAGCGGAGCGCCGGATACGACGTAGAAATTCCAGGGCTGGGTGTTCATCGACGACGGAGCGCGCATCGCAAGACCAATGATTTCCGCGATCAGCGCTTTGGGTACCGGATCAGGCTTGTAGCCGCGGATGCTCCGGCGGCCGAGGATGACGTCATCAAACTGCATCGGTGTGGAATCCCCCGTGATAGGTTCTGAAACAGCCTCGTGGTGTCTGCAACTTCCCGCAAGGGACGGCTACGGTCCAGCCACACGCACCGATATCACGGGCAGGCAGGGTTCAGCGAATTCCGGGACATGAAAATCTACCGCTGATTTGCCCAGTGCCGAGTTCGAGCGCAAGCCGTCGATTTGCCGCGGCCGGCGGCAGCAATGACGTCCATCGCTTCAAGTCCGGCGGCGAGCGATGGCAGGTCGGGACAGGTGGCGTCTTGAGCGGCAAAATCAGGGAACGCGGCGCGATTGATGTGGAGGCGGAGGATCGGCTCTCAGGGCGGGGTATGCCGCCAGTCGATTGGAATAACCGAGGGCCGCGCCGATGGTTCGGGCTGCCTCCATCACGTGAACCGAGTATTCTTTGATCTGCTTGCGCTTGATGCGGCTGTCGGGACCGGACATGCCAATCGCTCCCACCAGCTCCCCGGAACGGCCGAGGATCGCGCAGGCGCAGGCCGCGATGCCCTCGCGCCACTCGCCATGCAGCACGGAGGAGTAGCCCTGCGCGCGTGCAAGTTCGATGTCCTCCCGTAGCTCCTTGATCGTCGTCCGCGTTGCGTCGGTGTAACGCCTAAAATGTGGCCGGAATCTCTCCAAATAGTCATCAGGCATATGTGCGAGCATCGCCTTCCCCGTCGCCATGGTGAAAGCGGGTGCGCGCATGCCTACGCTCGTATGGGCGCGGATATGGTGGGCGCTTTCGATCTTGTCGACGTAGACGACGTCGGTGTCTTCGAGCACTGACAAGTGAATGGTCTCGCCGGTGATCTCGGCAAGCTTCGTCATTGCCGGTCGCGCGACGTTGATGAGATCCATCCGGTGGATGACATGGCTGCCGAGCGCCCAGATCTTGGTGGTGAGCTCGTAGGTGCTGTGCGGGGGGATCTGGCGCACATAGCCTTGAGACTGCAAAGTCATCAGGAGCCGATGCACGTTGCTCTTGGTGAGCTTCAGCTCGCTCGCGAGGTCCGTGACCCCGCGGGGCTGCTCGCTCAGAGCAAGTGCTTCCAGGAGACGCAGTCCCTTGATAAAAGCCTTATCCATCCACCAGCCAAAATAGAATGATCTTTCACTCGATCTAGCATGGACGCGCCAACGGCAATAGCCCGGGCGTGGAATCGGCCCCGGTCCTTCCGGATCGGGGCCGATCGGCCTGCTTACTGGGCGAGCAAGGCGTTGAGCTTCTCCTGCCCGTACTCCTCGTTGGTGGATTTCCCGGCCGGTGAAGCAGCGCCCCAATAATCCGGGCTCCATTCGATCGCTTTCGAGACGTTGTCCGGGTTGTTGGCCCAGTAGCGGGCGAGCTTCTTGTCGGTCGCGGCCTCGAACACGACCTTGGAGGGTAGGGCGACCGGGAAGGTCGAGGTGAGCTGCGCCGCGCGCTTGGGCTCGAGCCGCCAGGACAGCAGTTTCAGCGCGTTGTCGTAGTTCGGCGCTCCCTTCGGGATCGAGAAGAAGTCGTAGTAGATGAAACCCTGGTTGAAGGTCAGTTCGATCGGAGCGCCCTCCAAAGCGAGCTTGCTCATTGAGCCGGTGTAGGCCATGCACATGTCGGCCTCGCCGTCGAGGAGAAGCTGCGGCGGCTGTGCCGATGTCGTCCACCATTTGGCAATGTGCGGCTTGATCTCCTTGACCTTCTTCAGCGCCCGCTCCATGTCGATCGGGTAGAGTTTGCTCTTCTCGACGCCGTCGGCCATCAGCGCCGCTTCGAACACGAAACGCGGCCAGGCGGGCATGCAGCGCCGGCCGGGAAACTTCTTCACGTCCCAGAAGTCAGCCCAGGTGGTCGGTACGTTCTCGCCCTTGTACTTGTCCTTGTTGTAGACGAGGCCGACGCCGATCACCTGCAGCGCCACGCCCTTCTTGCGCTTCAGGTTGTCCGGCATCGCTGCCAGCGTTTGCTTTGCCCCGTCGGACAGCTTGGAATAGTCGATGTCGGCCAGGCAGCAGTCACCGAGCAGCTTCGTCTCCTGGTCGAAGATGAACGTCAGGTCCCATTGCGCCTTGCCGGCCTCGGCCTGAGCTTTGATGCGCGGGCCGCTACGGGCCTCCTGGACGGTGACCACCTTGATGCCGGTCTCCTTCTCGAACGGGTCGTACATGACCTTGCGCAATGCATCGCCATACCCGCCGCCCGGATCCTGCATGATCACGACGTTGCTCTGCGCTTGAGCCAGACCCGTTCCCATCGCGACGAGCAGGGCTGAGGCCAATACGGAAGCCGACAGTCGCCAGTGTTTCATTCCCAGCATTTTTCTTTCCTCCAGTTGAAATTGATCTGCGTCACGTCGCCTTCCGTGACGTGGCGAGCACGGGTCGGGCAAGGACGAGCCCTACGAGCACCAGAAGCACCTCCAGCGTCGAGACCACGGCCAGCACCGGATTGAGCCGGTAGTTGACGTCACCCCACAACATGAGCGGGAGCGTCTTCAGCTCCGCGCTCGACAGGAACAGCGTCAGCACCAGTTCGTCGAACGAGTGCAGGAAGGCGAAGAATGTCGCGGCAGCCAGGCCCGGCATGATGGCCGGCAACGTCACCAGGCGAAACACCGTCAGGGACGATGCGCCATGGACGGCCGCGGCCTGTTCGAGCCGGGCGTCGACGCCCTGAAGCGATGCGCACAGGATCACCACGACGAGAGGAAGGCCGCCGATCGCATGCGCCGCGGCGAGGCCGAAGATGGAGCCGACCATATCGAAGCGCAGGAACAAGCTGTAGAGCGACAGGCCGAGCACGACCGGAGGGACGATGATCGGACTTACGAGAAGCAGCATGATGGTAGACTTGCCGCGGATGCTGCTCCTGACGATGCCGAGAGCGGCCGACGCGCCCAGCACGATCGCGATTCCCGCCGACATCGCCGCGACGACCAGGGATGTCCAGAACGCCCGCATCCAGTTCGAATCGGAGAAGAACTGCTCGTACCAGCGCAGCGAGAAGCCCGGCGGCGGGAAAGTCAGATAGCTCGCGCTGCTGAAGGAAATGATCATCACCACGATGATCGGCAGGATGAGAATGGCAATGACCAGACCGCCCATGAGACGAACGGTCCAGGTCCCGAAACTCGCCGGCAGCCGCCCGAACAGCCTCAGAAGCGGCCAGCCGATCACGTCGGCAGCGGAGGTGCCGATACTGCGGCGGCCGGCATCGGCGGCGCGGCGGTCGGTCGTCGTTGGTGTGGCCTCGGTGAGCTTGCGGCCGCCCCAGATGAATTCGAAGCCGAGGAAACGTCCGGCCACCGCGACCACCGCCAGTGTGATCGTCAGCAGCACCACGCCCAAGGCTTGCAGAAATCCTTCCGACGTGACCGAGTCTGCCTGCTGCGTGATATGCATGGCGAACATCTGGTCGCCGGGTCCTCCGAGCAGCGTGGGCGTTATGAAGAAGCCGATCGCGGCGACGAAGACCAGCAGGAAGCCGGCGCCCATGCCGGGCAGGGTCAGCGGCAGCAACACGCGCCAGAACGCGGCAATGGGCCCGGCGCCGCTGGCGAGCGCCGCGCGGGTCAGGCTTTGATCGAGGCGCGCCACGCTGGAATAGATCGTCAGCACCATCAGCGGCAGTAGCACCGCGGTCATGCCGAGAAGCACCGTGCCGCGATTGAAGAGAAGTTGTGCGGGCTCGCTTAATATTCCGATCGAAACCAGCAGCTTGTTGATCGGCCCGTTGCGACCGAGCAGGACCATCCAGGCGTAGGTCCGGATCAGGATGGCGATGAAATAGGGCAGCACGATCGCGGTTGCGATAAGGGCCTGCGTAATGCCGCGGCTGCGGTGAATGAGCAGCGCCGTCGGATATCCGAACAGCAGGCAGAGGACCGCGACCATGACCGAGATCTGCATCGTGCGGACGAGCGAATCCCAATAGAGCGGTATGGCGAACACCCGCTCGAAGTAGGACGACCACGACGGCCCGCTCACGCTGATCCGGATGAGATCGATCAAGGGCAGGAGGTAGATGAACGCCAGGAAGGCGAGCGCGGGCAGGAGCAGCAGCGCGGGATCCTTCAATCTCCTGACGAGGTCGAGATCCGCCGGACGATCCGCCTGGGCGCCGATCGATGCCGAGGTCATGCAAGCACCCAGCAGTCGGCGGCGCCCCAGCTCACGTGCAGACGATCGCCGACGGTCGGCAGCGGCCGGTCGGCCATGTCGGTGCACCTGATCAGGAGCGGCTCCCCGCCTTCCATCTGCGCCTCGATCCGCAGGATCTCGCCGAGGAAGATCGCAGAGGTAACGTTGACAGGCGTGGAATTCGCGGTGGGCTCATTCGATACGGCGATGCGTTCCGGACGCACAAGCACGGTTGCGCGCCCGACGTCGATCGTGTCCCGGCTTTCCGCGCTGAACACGTATCCTGCACGGCTCTTCATCGTGAGTGTCGAGCCGCGCTTTTGCAGAATCTCTGCCTCGATCAGGTTGCTCTCGCCGACGAACGAGGCGACGAAGCGGTCGCTCGGATGCCGATAGATGTCCACCGGGCGGCCGATCTGAACGATCTTGCCGGCGTTGAGCACCGCGATGCGGTCGCTCATGGTCAGGGCTTCGCCCTGGTCATGGGTGACGAACAGGATTGTGCTGCCGATGGTTCGGTGAAGATCGCGGATCTCGATCTGGATCTGCTCGCGCAGCCGCCGGTCCAGGGCGCTGAGGGGTTCGTCCATCAGCACGACCTTGGGCCTTCTGACGATCGCGCGAGCGATGGCGACGCGCTGCTGCTGCCCGCCGGACATTTGCGAAGGAGACTTCGCGGCATGCTCCGTCAGCCGCATGATCTCCAGCGTTTCGGCGACACGACGCTCCGCGGTCGCCCGGTCGACGCCCGCCATGCGAAGCGGAAACGCGACGTTCTGGCTGACCGTCATGTTGGGAAACAGCGCGTAGCTCTGGAACACCATGCCGAAGCCACGCTTGTGCGTGGGCACGTTGTGGACAGGCTTGCCGTCGACGAGGATTTCGCCGCTGTCGAGGCTCTGGAAGCCGGCCACGAGGTTGAGCAACGTCGTCTTTCCGCTGCCGGAAGGGCCAAGCAGCGTGATGAACTCGCCGGGCTCGATGTCGATGCTGATGCGGTCGACCGCGTGGAAGCTGCCGTATCTCTTCACCGCGTCGCGGACGGCGATGCTCGATCCGATGGCGTCGCGTTCCCGGAGGCGGCCGGTCGGCGGCGTCCGAGCGTTCGCATCGCCGGAGCGCATTGCGCGCAGAGCCGCGGGCTCACCCATTCTCTCCTCCCAAATTGTTCTATATTGTAGAACGCTATTCCAATTATTGTTGGCCCAGCGGGCCCTCTTGTCAAGTCGAGACACCCGATCGCGGTGCAATGGCGCGCCGCTGTGATCCCCGCGGAGGCTCGATCCCCTGCAAACAAAGGCTCCATCCGTGAAGCCAGATTGACAGGGTCGTCCCGATCCGCCTAACATAAATGTGGAATAGCGTTCTATAATATAGAACATATCGCAGGGAGGATGATGGTGTTGAGCGAGCCTCGCGCAATGGCGAAGCACATCGAGCCGGGCATGCGCGTGGCGCTGCCGGTCGACTACGCCGGCGTCTCCATGGCCATGACGCGGCCCATCATCGAGCATGGCGCGGGCGATCTCGATCTCGTCTGCGTGCCCACCGGCGGATTGCAGGTCGACCAGCTCATCGGCGCAGGTCTGGTCCGGACGGTGGAAACCAGCGCCGTCTCGCTGGGCGAAGCGGGTGGAGCGCCCCGCTTCAACGCCGCCGTCAAGGAAGGCGCGGTTCGATTGAAGGATGCGACGTGCCCTGCCATCCATGCCGGCCTGGTTGCGGCGCAGAAGGGCAGCCCTTTCATGCCGCTCCGGGGGTTGATCGGAACGGATCTGCTCCGCCATCGTGACGATTGGCGCGTGATCGACAATCCGCTGGCGGACGGCGGCGATCCGATCGTGCTGATTCCCGCCATCAAGCCGGACGTCACGATCTTCCATGTGCCGATGGCTGATCGCTTCGGCAATGTCTGGATCGGACGGCGTCGCGAGCTTGCCGCCATGGCCTACGCCTCGCACACCGTTTTCGTCACGGTGGAGCGCATCGTCGAGGAAAACCTGCTTGCTGACGAGATGAGTGCTGCCGGCGTGCTGCCGGCGCTCTACGTCACGGCCGTCGCGCGCGCTCCAAAGGGCGCATGGCCCTACGGTCTGTGGGGCGAGTATCCGGCCGACAGCGCAGAGATCGCACGTTATGCGAAGGCCGCGCGAACGGCGGACGGCTTCTCCGCCTATATGGCGCAGGCGCAGATGGAGCCCGCGTGATGGCCGATGTCCTCCCCCGCGAAGTGCTGATCTGCACGATCGCGCGGCTGCTCGACGGTGTCAGGCACGTGGCCGTAGGCGCCTCATCTCCGATTCCCGCCGCCGGCGCGATGCTGCTGCGGGCCATGAAGGAGGCGGACGGCACCGTCGGTCCACGCATTTCCATCCTCGGTTCTGTCGAGCATAATTTCTTCACCAACGGTTCGGCCGAGCTGTTCGATTGTGCAGGTCAAGGCCGGATCGACGCGTTCTTCCTCGGTGGCGGCCAGATCGACGGCCTCGGCAACGTGAACCTCGTCGGCACCGGCGATTATCCGCGCTCCAGCGTGCGCTGGCCCGGCTCGTTCGGGTCGGCCTATCTCTACTTCGTCGTGCCGCGGGTCATCCTGTTCCGCGAGGAGCATACGCCGCGCGTCTTCGTCGAGAAGGTGGACTTCATCAGTGCCCCTGGCGTCAGTCCCGAGGGAGTGTTTCGCAGCGGCGGCCCCGTTGCTCTCCTGACCGGCAAGGGTCTCTTTCGCTTCGACAAGACGCGGCCGGGATTCGAACTCGAGAGCGTTCACCCCGGGCACGATCTCGCCGAGATCAAGCAGGCGACCGGCTTTCAGTTTGCGCATGACGCCGAGCCGCGGCAGACCCAGCTCCCAGACCGACCGACGCTGGACCTGCTCCGCGGCCGCGTGTTCGACGAACTCGCCGAGACCTATCCGGAATTCGCCGCGCAGATGCGTCGCGAGCTTGGAGCGGTCGACGCATGAGCAGGATCAAGCGGGTCCCGCATTGCAGCCATTGGGGTGCCTACACGATCCTCGTCGAGGATAATCGCATCGTCGGCGTCGAGCCGTTCGAGCACGACCCGGCGCCGTCCCCGATCATCCATTCCATCGCCGAATGGGCCAATCCCGAGCGGCGCGTGCTGCGGCCGATGGTTCGCTCGGGCTGGCTCGACAAGCGCGAGAAGAGCGATCGCCGCGGACGTGGCCGCGAGAAATTCGTGCCGGTCAGCTGGGACGAGGCGACGACGCTGGTCGCGGACGAAGTGCGCCGCGTGGCCGGCACGTTCGGCAGTGCGTCGATCTTCGCGGGCTCCTATGGCTGGACCAATTCCGGCCGCCTGCATCATGCCTCGTCGCTGCTGAAACGCATGCTCAATCTGGTTGGCGGCTTCACCAGGCACGTCGACACCTATTCCATCGCTGCGGGTCCCGTGATCCTGCGGCATTCGCTCGGCAACGACGATGCATGCGGCGGCCGCGCCAATACGCTCGACACCATCGCGCAGCACACCGAGACGCTGGTGGTGTTCGGCGCTCTGTCGCCGCGAACCGCGCAGAACGAAGCCGGAGGCATCGGCAGCCATCGGCTCGAGACCTATCTCAGGCAGATCGTCGAACGCGGGGTCAAGATCATCCACGTCTCGCCGCTGAAGGATGATCTGCCCGACTGGGTCGATGCCGAATGGTGGCCGATCCGGCCGAACACGGACACGGCGCTGATGCTCGGCCTTGCCGGCGAGATCGTGAAGGCGGGGCGGCACGATGCCGATTTCCTCGCGCGCTGCACCAGCGGCGCGGATCGCCTGCTCGGCTATCTCGAAGGCAAGATTGATGGCGTGCGCAAGGACGCCGCATGGGCCGCGAACATCTGCGGCCTCGATGCGGACAGGATCGCGACGCTCTCTGGCCGCCTGGTCGGCACGCGGAGCATGCTGACGGTGAGCTGGAGCCTGCAGCGCGCCCATCACGGCGAACAGCCGTTCTGGGCGGCGCTCGGACTTGCATCGGTGGTCGGCCAGATCGGATTGCCGGGCGGCGGCGTCGGCTACGGCTACGCGTCCCTCGGCGGCGTCGGGGCTCCGATCAACCTCGGCAAGTCTCCCGCCATTTCGCAGCTGACGAGGCCGATCGACAGCTTCATTCCGGTGGCGCGGATCAGCGACATGCTGCTCAATCCCGGCGGGTCGTTCAGCTATGAAGGCGAGGTCCGCACCTATCCGGATACGCGGCTGGTCTATTGGGCGGGCGGCAATCCCTACCACCATCATCAGGACCTCAACCGGCTGTCGGAAGCCTGGACGAGGCCCGAGACGATCATCGTGCAGGACCCGATGTTTACCGCGACGGCCCAGCGCGCCGACATCGTGCTGCCGGCCACGACGTCGATCGAGCGCAACGATCTTGCCGGCAACAGGCGCTCCGACTTCATCCTGGCGATGAAGCAGGCCATCGAGCCGCTGGGCGAATCCCGCTCCGACTTCGCGATCTTCGACGCGATCGCAGCCAAGCTCGGGGTGGCCGATCGGTTCAACGAGGGCCGGGACGAGATGGGCTGGGTCCGCCATCTCTACGAAGCCTGCCGCAGCGATGCCTCGCAGCGCTTCGACTTTGAGATGCCGGATTTCGACGCCTTCTGGGAAGCCGGCTATGCCCGCTGCCCGGTCGAGTCAGACCATACCTACTTGGCCGACTTTCGAAGCAAGCCGGAGGCGCACGCGCTCAAGACCGAGAGCGGGAAGATCGTGCTCGGCAGCGAGACCCTGGCCAGGCTGGACTATGCCGACTGCCGCTCGCATCCCGCCTGGATCGAGCCGGCTGAATGGCTCGGCAACGCCGCCGACGCCGGCCAGATGCACCTCATCTCGCACCAGCCGGAGGGCCGTCTTCACAGTCAGCTCGAAACCGGCGCATCGAGCCGGGCCATGAAGCGCAATGGCCGCGAACAGGCTCGTCTTCATCCTGGTGACGCGGCTGTTCTCGGCATCGAAGATGGCCAGACCATCCGCATCTGGAATAGCCGTGGCGAGTGCCTTGCGACGGCGGAGATCACCGACAGGGTCCGTCAAGGTGTGCTCGTGCTTCCGACCGGTGCCTGGTTTACACCGACCGGCAACAGCGGCCTCGAGGTCGCGGGCAATCCGAACGTGCTCACGCTCGATATCGGCACCTCTCAATTCGGCCAGGGCTGCTCGGCCCATACCTGCCTCGTGCGAGTCGAGCCGCACGCCGCCGATCGGCGCGATGCGTTCGAGGCCTATCAGGAAACGCTCGTCGCGCTCGCGGCAGTCTAACAGGAGCTTGGAACATGTCTGCGCCCGCCATCAGCCGCTTTCCCGTCCCCGACATCGCAACCCTGCCGCAGGACATCCGCTCGCGGATCGAGGCGGTTCAGGAGAAATCCGGCTTCGTCCCCAACGTCTTCCTGACACTGGCGCATCGTCCTGACGAGTTCCGGGCGTTCTTCGCCTATCACGATGCTCTGATGGACAAGCCCGGGCCGATCACCAAGGCCGAGCGCGAGATGATCGTGGTCGCGACCAGCAGCGCCAATCAATGCCAGTATTGCGTCGTCGCGCACGGCGCCATCCTGCGCGTGCGCGCGAAGAATCCGCTGATCGCGGACCAGGTCGCCGTCAATTACCGCAAGGCCGATATCACTCCCCGGCAGAGGGCGATGCTCGATTTCGCGATGAAGGTCTCGGCACGCGCCTATGAGGTGGAAGATTCCGACATCGTCGATCTCAAGGGGCATGGATTCACCGAGGAAGACGTCTGGGACATTGCGGCCATCGCAGCCTTCTTCGGCATGTCGAACCGCCTTGCCAACGTCACCAGCATGCGTCCGAACGACGAGTTCTTCGCGATGGGACGCTGAGCGCTGCGCACGAGAACTGCCATGGCATCGTTGGTCATCGACAGACGCTTTCGAGGCCCGCCCAACTCCGGCAACGGAGGTTATGTATGCGGATGTCTCGCAAAGCACATCGTCGGCGACGCCGAAGTGACGTTGCGCGCCCCGCCGCCGCTGGAGCGGCCGCTCGACGTGCTGACGAGCAGCGACGGCGGGATTGAGTTACACGAAAGCGACAGGCTGCTCGCGACCGCGCGTGCAACAAGCGTCGATGTGACGGACGTTCCCAGGGTCAGCTACGCGGCGGCCGAAGAGGCGGTCGGCAGAACGCCCTACGACGAACAGACCCACGACCTTCCGGGATGCTTCGTCTGCGGTCCCGCACGTGGTCATGGCGACGGTCTCCGGATCTTCGCAGGTCCGCTGCAGGCGGGGGCCGTCCCGGGCAAGCCCGTCGTGTTCGCGGCGTCCTGGGTGCCCCATGGCGATCTGTCCGGCGAGGAGGGTCGTGTCGCGCCCGAATTCGTCTGGGCCGCCCTCGATTGCCCGACCGGCTATTGCAGCGTGGCCGCCCGTCACCTCGGACTGAATGGTGACGAGACGGCCCTGCTCGGACGCATGGCCGCGCGGATCGATCGCTTGCCGCGTCCCGGAGATCGATGCGTGGTGGTGGCGTGGCCGACCGGGCGGGAAGGTCGCAAGCTCTTTGCCGAAAGCGCGTTGCTCGATGCCGAGCAGGAGGTGCTGGCGACCGCGCGAGCCACCTGGCTGTTGGTCGACCGCCAGGTCCAGCTCGGAGCAGGTGCATGAACGAGGGTGGGAGCAGGGTATGACCGGCCGCGAAGCAGAGCTCGAACTCCGTCAATCCGTCATCGACGCGTGCCGCGAGATGGCGGCACAAGGCATCAACCAGGGCACGTCCGGAAACATCAGCGTTCGGACCGATGACGGCATCCTGCTGACGCCGTCCGGTCTTCCCTACGACCGCATGAAGCCCGAAGACATCGTGGCGATGAAGTGGGATGGCTCGTGGACCGCGTCGGCCGGCAATGTTCCGTCGACGGAATGGCGCTTTCACCTCGACATCCTGAAGTCGAAGCCGGAGGTTGGCGCCGTGGTTCACGCCCATCCGATCTTCTGCACGATCATTGCGATCATGAATCGCCCGATCCCCGCGATTCACTACATGATCGCGGCGGCCGGCGGAAACGACATTCCCTGTGCGCCCTACGCTCAATACGGCACGGCGGAGCTGTCGCAGGCAGCCCTGAACGCGCTCCGCTATCGCCGCGCCTGCCTGCTCGCACATCACGGGTTGATCGCCGTCGGCCCCAATTTGCGCAAGGCCATGTGGCTCGCGGTGGAGGTCGAGGTGCTCGCCAAGCAGTACCACGGCTGTCTTCAGCTTGGTTCTCCTCCGCTGCTGCCGGACGAGGAAATCGACAGCATTTTGAAGCGATGGGGGCAATACGGCCTGCGCGATAGCGAGGGCGCGCCCAAGATCCCCCAGCGTTCGAGCTAGATCACGATCAAACCACCATCCTGCGAGAACCCATGGCTCACTCTCACGACGTCAGCGTCTGCGGCACTTATATTCTGGATATTCTGGGAGTCCCGGTGACGGAGATTCCGCCCGGTGGCGGCCGCTTGCTGATCGAAGAGATACGGCTCGCGGTCGCGGGCACCGCCGGCGGAACGGTCGTCCCTTGCGCGCGCCTCGGTCTGAAGGCGCTCGCGGTGGGCGCCGTCGGCTCCGACGAGAAGGCCGACTGGATGTTGAACGCGCTGCAGCGTGAAGGCATCGACATCTCTCTTATGGAGCGGATGGCCGACAGTCCGACCTCGGCCACGATCCTGCCGATCAGGCCCGACGGCTCGCGTCCGGTCATGCACGCAAGGGGCGCGTCCGCCCGCTGGCGCATCGCGCCCGAAACGCAGACCGCCGCCTGCCGAAGCAGAATTCTCCATCTCGGCGGGGTCGGCTCCTTGCTTGCGATGGATGGAGCGCCGTCCGTCGCATTGCTGCGCGAGGCGAAGGCGGCCGGCTGTACCACGACGCTCGATCTCATCCAGGCGCGGCGTGAAACGCTGGCGCTGGTCGAGCCGCTGCTGCCCTATGTCGACTTCTTCATGCCGAGCATCGATGAGACCAATGCGATGGTCGGAACCGACGATCCTGCCGCGTGCGCGCGGTTCTTCATCGAGAGGGGCGCGGGGGCCTGCGCCATCTCACTTGGCGCCGATGGCTCGTTCGTGATGACGCGTGACGGACGCCAGTTCACCGTGCCGGCGTTCGAGGTCGCGGTCCGCGACACCTCGGGATGTGGCGATTCCTACACAGGCGGCTTCATCGCCGGTCTGGTTCGCGACTGGGACCTGCTCGACTGCGCCAGGCTTGCGACCGCGACGGCTGCGATCGTCGCGACGGGGCTGGGTTCGGGCGCCAATCTCGTCTCGTTCGAGGAGACCGTGAAGGCCATGAACACCTTGCCCCTCCGCAAGCCTGCTCGCGCCTGATCCATTCACAATCGTCAACAAGCATTCATCCGAACAACAGGGGAGAACGCAACATGGCCCGACATGCGATCGTCACGGGAGCAAGCCGCGGAATTGGTCGCGCGATAGCCCTCGGCCTCGCCAAGCGCGGCTACGATCTCGCGCTGACCGACATCGCTGCGCAGGAGAAGGTCCTTCTCGAGACCGTTGGGGAGGTCAAGGAACTCGGCCGCCGCTGCATCGCGGTCCTCGGCGACGTCAGCGCGGTCGGCGATTGCAGGCGGGCCGTGGCCGAGGCCGTCCAGGGTCTCGGTCACGTCGACGTCCTCGTCAACAATGCGGGAATCCTCAGGCTGGCGACCATCGACGAACTGACGACCGACACCTGGGATCAGACCTTCGCCGTCAACACGCGCGGTGTCTTCCAGATGACCCAGGCCGTGGTGGCGCATATGAAGGAACGCAAATACGGACGGATCGTCAACATCGCTTCGCTGGCGGCCCGAACGGGCGGTCCGGGACAGTCCCACTACGCTGCATCGAAGTCGGCCGTGGTCGGCTTCACGCGCGTCTCGTCCATGGAGTTCGGAGGCCACGGCATCACCGTCAATGCCGTATGCCCAGGCATCATCGTCACGGAGATGGGGATGAACAATCTTCGTGATCCCGAGCGCGTCGCCTATTTCGAGAAGGTCACCGACTTGCACCGGCTTGGACAGCCGGAGGATGTCGTCGGTCCCGTCGCGTTCTTTGCGTCGGACGATTCTGCGTTCGTGACCGGTCAGGCCCTCAATGTGGACGGAGGCATTTTCTACAGCTAGCGACAAGCCGGTCGCCGGAAGAGCTCGCCGTTGGCGGGAGGCCTTCACCTTCGCAGAGCGGATTTCGGCATCCGCCATACATCCGCATGCCGTCCTCAATCTGCGATCATCCGGGCGGCGGCGATGTAGAGCGGGATGCCCAGAATCAGGTTGAAGGGAAAGGTCAGTCCGAGCGAGAGCGTGAGAGCGATCGCCGGATTTGCCGCGGGCAACGCAAGCCGCATCGCAGCCGGCACGGCGATGTAGGAAGCGGATGCCCCTAACGTCATCAGGATAGCGGTGCTGCCAGCCGACAGGCCGATGAGCCAAGCGGAGAGTGCCGCGAACGCTGCGCCGATCAGCGGCATCACCAAGGCGAAGCCTGCGACGGCAGGAGACAGCGATCTCCACCCGTCCCGGAGGCCGCGCCCGGCGATCAAACCCATATCGAGCAGGAACACGCACAGGAAGCCGGGGAATGCATCGAGCAGAAAGGGCTTGAGCGAGGTCATGCCGCGCTCGCCGGTGAGATAGCCCACGGCAAATGCACCGAGCAACGCCACGATCGAGCCGTTGAGTGCGATCTCGCGCAGGAATCCTCCGGATAGTTCTCTCGCGGTTCTTGCTTGCCCGCTGCGCGCGATGAGGAGCGCCGAGAAGATCGCAGGCGTCTCCATCGCGGCTGCAACTGCGATCATGTAGCCGTCAAACGGTAGCGCCAGCTGGGTGAGCACCCCGGTGACGGCAACGAACGTCACGGCCGATATCGATCCGTAGTGAGCGGCCACCGCGGCGGCGTTGATGTGGTCGAGGCCCGCTCCGTAGCGCAGCAAGGCGTAGGCGATGAACGGCAAGCCGGCCGACAACACGACCCCCGCCACCAGGGCCAGTGCAAGCGTCGGCGTCAGGCCCTGGTGGGCAACCTCGGCGCCGCCCCGGAAGCCGATCGAGATCAGGAGATAGAGCGAGAGGAAGCGCGCAATGGCCTCCGGCACGGAGAGGTCCGAGCGGCCGAGGGATGCGCCGAGGCCGATGCCGAAGAACAGCACCGGGGGCGAGACGAGGTTCTGGACGGCGAGCGCGAGCAAAGGACCTCCATTTGCCTGGGACGAAATGCACGGGCTGCATAGCTTTTCGGTGGTGTTTGCTGAAATTAATTGTATCAAGTGTCATCATTAAAAATGGCAATGATGATGCCCCGGCCGCGCCTGAACCTCGACATCGACTTGATCAGATCCTTCGTGACGATTGTCTCGCTCGGAAACTTCACGCGCGCCGCACTGGCGCTCGGTTTGCAGCAGTCGACCATATCCCTGCAGATCCGCCGCCTCGAGCAATTGGTCGGCGGCAAGCTGCTCGAGCGGTCGCCGCAAGCAGTGACGTTGACCCCGGAAGGCGACACGTTCTTCGACTATGCGCGGCGCATGCTGGATCTGAACGACGAAATGGTTGCGCGCATCCAGGAGCCCGCGATGCGGGGCCTCGTTCGCCTGGGTGCGCCCGAGGATTTCGCAACGCGCCATCTTCCCGACGTGCTTGCCCGGTTTGCCCATGCCTATCCCCAGGTCGATCTCGAAGTGACCTGCGATCTGACGATGAATCTCGTCGAGCGCTTCCGCAAAGGCGCCTTCGATCTGGCGTTGATCAAGCGCGAGCGGTCGATCGAGATTCCCGGCACCCGTGTCTGGCGCGAACCGTTGGTCTGGGTCACGGGCGGCGTCGATCTCAGGCAAGGCGTGCTGCCGCTGGCCGTCTCGCCCAAGCCCTGCGTCTATCGCAAGCGCGCTACCGAGGCGCTCGACCGTGCCAAGCGATCGTGGCGGGTCGCGTACACCTGCGGGTCGTTGGCAGGAACGCTCGCAGCGGTGCGCGCCCGGCTTGGCGTGACGGTACTCCCGAAGGACATGGTACCCCCCGATCTCCACGTCGTGGACGGAAAGCCGATGCCCGACCTCAAGGACACGGAGATTGCGATCCTCGAGCGCGACCGTCTTCCGTTGCCGGCGCAGCGGCTCAAGGACTTCGTCATCAAGGCCCTGAGCTGAATTCATCGTCGGGGAAATCGACCCATCCGGTGGATTTTCGAACGGGACGGTGATCCGGCCTTCACGGCGCTTCGTTTCGTATGGGTTGATCGAAACTGATCGGGCGATGGGTGCGCCATCTCGGGCGCATCCACCGCGTTGGCATGCATTGAATCACATCTGGAGAACCTGATGACGCCCGCAATTCGTTCGCTCGTGGCCGGCGCGGCCATGCTCGCCGGCCTGGTCGGCCCTTCCGTCGCGCGCGCTGCCGACATCGTGGATACCGCGGTTTCCGCCGGCTCGTTCAAGACGCTGGTGACGGCTGTGAAAGCCGCCGGTCTCGTGAAGACACTCAAGAGCAAGGGCCCGTTTACGGTGTTCGCGCCAAACGATGCCGCCTTCGCCAAGCTGCCGCCCGGAACGGTCGAATCGCTGTTGAAGAACAAGGCCAAGCTCGCGGCCGTGCTGAAGTACCACGTCATTCCGGGCCGCGTGAAGGCGGCCGACGTCGCCGGCAAGTCGCTGAACGTCGCAACCGTTCAAGGTCAGCCCGTCAGCGTCGACGGCCGTTTCGGTGTCCGCGTCAATGACGCGCACGTCATCCAGCCCGACATCGAGGCGTCCAACGGTGTGATTCACGTCATCGATACGGTGCTGCTGCCGCCGGCACGTGCAAAGAAGATGCATCACTGAGACTGTCCACGGCCGCATACTCGGCCGCTGCGGCGGTCGGGTATGCTGCTAGGGGCGGAGGAAAGATTGCGCTCCTTGATCGCGGAGCGTCATCGCCGCGCCACCACCACCCCGACCAGGAACGCCACTATCAGCGCCGGCAGCGGGGCCTCGCGCACCATGCCGCGCACGATGTCCGGCCAGTGCTGCCCCGGGACCAGTTTCGGCGATCGCACCTTCGGCGTCGGTTCGATGCCCCAGTTCGAGGCGAGCTCGGCGATCTCGCTTTGCGCGAGACGCACGCCGTCGCGGACGCGGAAGATCGCGGCCTCGTATCGTTCGGGCGGCGCGAGCAGCATCAAGGTCTCGACGGCGGTGCGCAACGTCATCTCGCCGTAGCCCTGCAGCCTCACCGATTCCTCGGGATCGGATGTCATGCGAAATCCCTCACAACGCGAACGGGCGCGATGGCGATGGCTGCCGGCGCGCACGGGACCAGCGTGGATACGGCGCCGCGTGCGGCATCGGCGCGCGTGGGGTGCCTGGTCATGATCTTGCTCCATGCTGAGCATGGAAATGGCGGCGAGGGACGTTGGTTCCCCGGCAAAGCTGAATGGTCTCGCCGACTACTTCCGCAACAACTCGCTCAGGGCCGCGGTAGCCTCGGCACAGCGGATGTCGTCGATTTCTCGCGACAGGCTGAGCGCACCCGATTTCAGCTCTTCCAGCTTGCTGCTGTCCGGGTGCCGGCTCTCGAGCTCCCCAAGGCGCTTGTTCAGATCGTCCAGTTTCGACTGAAGCTGCCCGACGCTGGCCGCTCCATTCACTTTCCATACGCGTTGTGCACGCATCCTGGTGGTTCCCCTGCTAGTCTCACGGCCTTGTGAGAGTGGTTCGTGGCCGGAATGGGAGTTTGTTTTGTCCAGCTTCAGACCGTGGGGAACCGTTGCAGTTTGGCAACGAAAGTTCCGAAAGGCGGCGCGACTGACGCAGGATTATACCGGCGGCACGGAATTTGATTGGGCCGTCCGCGACGAAGGGCGGAGCGGCCTATGCGTCCGTTGGACTGCTCGGTAGGCTCGACGCATTGGGGTGATGAGGGAGAACACGTGGCGAGATTCGTGACTGTTGCGGCCGGTCAGCTCGGTCCTGTTGCAAGGCGCGAGACGAGGGCGGAGGTGGTGACGCGGCTGAAGGCGCTGATGCGCCAGGCGCACGCGAACGGCTGCGACTTGATCGTCTATCCCGAGCTCGCGTTGACCACGTTCTTTCCACGCTGGTACTTCGAGGATCAGGCCGAGATCGACGGCTTTTTCGAGCGCGAGATGCCGGGCCCCGACACGCAGGCGTTGTTCGATCTCGGCCGCGAGCTCGGGATCGGCTTCTGCCTCGGCTATGCCGAGCTCGTGGTCGAGGCGGGCATCGTCAGGCGCTACAACACGTCCATTCTCGTCGACAAGGGCGGCGCGATCGTCCTGAAATATCGCAAGGTCCATCTGCCGGGTCATGCCGAGCACGAACCGTGGCGCGAGTTTCAGCATCTGGAGAAGCGGTACTTCGAGCCGGGCAATGGCTTCGGCGTCGTCGATGCCTTCGGCGGCGTGATGGGGATGGCGATCTGCAACGACCGGCGCTGGAGCGAGACCTATCGGGTGATGGGCCTGCAGGGCGTCGAGATGGTGATGATCGGCTACAACACGCCGGTGCACAATCCGCCCGCGCCGGAGCATGACGATCTCTCGCTGTTCCACAACCACCTGGTGATGCAGTCCGGTGCGTACCAGAACGGGACCTTCGTGGTCGGCGTTGCCAAGGCCGGCATCGAGGAGGGCGTCGATCACATCGGCGGCAGCTGCATCGTCGCGCCCTCGGGCGAGATCGTCGCGCGATGCACGACCAAGGGCGACGAGATCGCGTTCGCCCGCTGCGATCTCGATCTCTGCAATTCCTACAAGCGCACCACCTTCAATTTCGACGTCCACCGCCAGCCGCAGGCTTATGGGATGATCGTCGAGCGCAAGGGCATGACGACGATGGCGGATGGAACGCCGGCGCCGCGCAAGGGGTGACACTCTCCCCCTGTCATTCCGGGGCGATGCGCAGCATCGAACCCGGAATCCATCAAGCCGCACGACAGGCGGTTAAATGGATTCCGGGCTCGCCGCTTTGCGGCGCCGCGGAATGACACCGGGAAGCTCGGTGTTTCGCGCCGGTGTCAACCCGTCGTCGCGAAAATATTCTGCTTTGCCGAAATTCGGAAATGGCGTATGTGTCGCTCATCCCGGCTCATCCTCGATGGGGCGATCGTGAGGTCGTCATGTTCGCGAGCCGGGCTTGCGGTGGACGCGGCAGCGTCGGGCGCGATGGTAGCGGGTAGGGAGGGTAGTCCCCGGTGAGCTCGCGGCCGCGCGCGGACGAACGGCGCTGCTAGGTTCGTCTCGTCTGTAAGTTTCCGGCTTCGTCGACGAGGTTGGGAATACTGCGGGCGAAATGGCGAGCCGTGCGTACGGCAAAACCGTGTGGTCCTGGCCGTCGTTGCTACGGTCAAGCTCTTGCGGAGGCGGCAATCGCGTCAACCGGCGCGGCGGCCGGTGAATTCCGTGAGGGCGAGGGAGGCCAGAGGGAAAGTTCGGCTCCCAGGAGAGCGCGGCATAAGCCGTCCGACCATCGCGCAGGGAAGGCCGAGTGATCGGCACCACCTGTATGCTGCTGTGCGGTTCTTCTGCGTGTGCCTATTGCGCAGCAGACCGCGGGTGCGTTGTCAGCACCCGGCCTTCCCTGCGCCCTCTTGGTTTTGGAGGGGCGAAGGATGAAGCAAAGCTCGGGCGAATTGCGCCGCGAGGCTGCGAAGGCGTATCTGCGAGCTGGACTGCGTGCCCAATCTCGATCTCGTAGGGTGGGCAAAGCGCAGCGTGCCCACGCTGCTGTACCCGTATCGCAAAGTTGGTGGGCACGGCGCGACGCGCCTTTGCCCACCCTACGGACACGGGCGACAGCCGCAGCGTCAGCCCCAGCGAATCCTCTTCCCGACCCATTCACAACCACGTGTCTTTATTCGGGAACGATCATTTCCTAATATGCCGCAATGCAAAAAGCCGCCCGCCGCTCCCGGCCTCTCGCCCGTCGTCCCGGCCGCCCCCGGGAGTTCGACATGGACACCGCGCTCGACCGCGCCGTTCGCGTGTTTCGCGAGCGCGGCTATCATGCCACCTCGATCGGCGATCTCACGACGGCGATGCGGCTCGCCACGGGAAGCGTATACAAGGCGTTTCGCGACAAGCATGCGGTGTTTCTCGCCGCCTTCGAGCGCTACACGGCGCTGCGCCAGCAGCAGACCCGCAGCGCGGCGACGCGAGGCGCAAACGGCCGCGAGCAGATCCGCAACGTGCTGCTGTCCTATGTCGAGCACTCCGAGGGTGTCGAGGGACGGCGCGGCTGCCTCGTGGTCGGCAGCGCGGTCGAGTTGTCCGCGCGTGACGCGATGGTCGCGGCCCGCGTCAGGGCGCAGCTTGCGACCAACGAGAGCTTCATCGCAGGCCTCATCCGCGCGGGGCAGGCCGACGGCTCGATCCCCCGCCATGTCGCAGCCGACGACACCGCCCGGCTGATGCTGTGCATCACGCAAGGGATGCGGGTCGTCGGCAAGGCGCGTCTGCCGCTCGACGGGGAGCGCCTCGTCGGCGCCGCGATGAAGCTGCTCGCCTGAATTCTTTGTCAGAATAGGGAATGGGCATTCCCGATACCCTACCTGATGGCCATACGTGCGCCTGACCTGGAGACCATGCGAATGACGATGAACGCCACGATCGAGACAGCGCCCGGGCCGGATGCGGTGTCGCAGCGCCTGACCGTCGTGCTCGCCGCGGCCTGTGGCATGATCGCCGCCAACATCTACTATGCCCAGCCGCTGATCGCCCCGATCAGCGCCGCGCTCGGCCTGTCGCATGCCGCGGCGGGGCTGATCGTCACCATGACGCAGATCGGCTACGGCACCGGGCTGCTGCTGATCGTGCCGCTCGGCGATCTCGTCGAGAACCGCGCCTTGATCTGCTCGGTGATCACGCTCGGCGCAGCGGCGCTGCTTGCCGCCGCGTTCGCCACCCATGCGCTGCCGTTCCTGCTCGCCGCGCTGTTCATCGGCCTCGGCTCGGTCGCCGTGCAGATTATCATTCCCTATGCGGCGCATCTGGCGCCCGAAGCCATCCGCGGCCGCGTCGTCGGCAATGTCTCGACCGGCCTGATGCTCGGCATCATGCTGGCACGTCCGGTGTCGAGCTTCGTCACCGCGGCCCTGTCGTGGCACGCGGTGTTCTTCTGCTCCGCAGCGCTGATGATCGTGCTCGCCGCCGGGCTCTGGATGACGCTGCCGAAGCGCAGACCGGTGACCCGGATGCACTACGGTGAATTGCTGCTGTCGATGCCGGATCTGGTGCGGACGACACCGCTGCTGCGGTGTCGCGCGCTCTACCAGGCGAGCCTGTTCGGCGCCTTCACCCTGTTCTGGACGGTGGCCCCGCTCCAGCTCGCCGCCGAATTCGGCTTCACCCAGCGCGGCATTGCGCTGTTCGCGCTGGCCGGCGTCGCCGGCGTGTTCGCCGCACCGATCGCCGGACGCCTCGCCGACCACGGCCATAGCCGCATCGCGACGCTGGTCGCGATGCTGCTCGCGGCCGGCGGCTTCCTCGTGACCTATGTCGGCGCGCCCGGCTCGATGCTGAATCTCGCCTGCCTGGTAGCGGCCGCGGTCGCCATCGACGTCGGTGTCCAGGGCAACGTCGTGCTGGGCTTCCGCGCCATCTTCGCGCTCGGGCACGAGCACCGCAGCCGCCTCAACGGCCTCTACATGGCGACGTTCTTTGCAGCCGGCGCGGCCGGCTCCGCGGTCGGAGCCTTCGCCTTCGCGCAAGGCGGCTGGGTGCTGGCATCGGCCATTGGCCTTGCGCTGCCCCTGATGGGGCTGCTCTATGCGGCCACCGAATAGCCATGCCCTGCTTGCCAGCCTCCGCAGTAAATCCCACAGCGCGCGTTGCGCCCGCGCAACAGTCCGGCAACCATCCGCGAACATGCCGCGCGCCGCTAACTTTTCGAAAAAGATTTGGCCGCAGTTTCTCCCGCGGGAATGACGAGGGAGTTTTCGGAGATGAACGGTTACGCCATCCTGGAGAACGTGCGCCGCTATCGCGGCATCGCATCGCTCTATCGCCAGACCGCAGCGTTCCGCCCGGGCCAGAGCTGGTCGCTGCTGGAGCAGGCGAGCGAGTGGGAAGCGCGGGCGTTGTCGGAATTGGAAGCCTATTTCGCGACACGCACGGACCACGCCGCGCTCGCGGCCTGATCGCCGGCGATCGGCGCGGCCGTGAGCCGGCCCGCCGCAGCCGTCACCGGCCACGGGGCAAGTACGGAGTTGTCTCCGTCCTCTTCTGTGCTAGCAACGAGCCGATCTCCTTTGCGTCGGCCGGGGCACGCGATGACCACCTTCAACCGCATCTTCACGACCGAGCGCCTGCTCCAGATCATTCTGGTGCTGGCGGCCACCGCCGCCATGAAGCTGATGAGCTGAGTGCCGGCGGCCTATTGCCCGCCGAGATCGGGCACATCGGGCAGATAGTTCGACCCTTCCGAGCCCAGAAAATCGAACATCGCCTGCGCCGGCGGCAGCAGCACCTTGTCGCTGCGGCGGATCACGTACCATTGCCGCACGATCGGCAAGCCCGCGACGTCGAGCACGACGAGCCGGCCCTCGGCGAGCTCATGCGCCACGGTGTGAGCCGAGATGAAGGCGATGCCGAGCCCGGCGATCACGGCCTGCTTGATGGTCTCGTTGCTGCTCATCTCCATGCCGATGATCGGCTCGAGATCGGACTTCTGGAACAGGCCCTCCATCAGCGTCCGCGTGCCCGAACCGGGCTCGCGGGTGAGGAAGGTCTCGTGCACGAGATCGGTCAGGCTGAGGCCGGAATCCTTCTCCAGCCAGTGCCCCTTGCGGGCGACGATGACGTGCGGATTGCGCCCGAGCTGGCGGACGTCGACGGTGACGTCGGCCGGTGGCCGACCCATCACCGCGAAATCGAGGTCGTAGCCGTGCATCGCCTCGCGGATCTTCTCGCGGTTGCCGATGGTCAGCTTGATCTCGATCCTGGGGTAGCGCTTGGAGAATGCCGCAATCGCATGCGGCACGAAATATTTGGCGGTCGAGACCGCGCCGAGATGGACCGTGCCGCCGGTCCGCCCCGCGAGCAGATCGAGCGCGCCCTGGCAGTCCGTGATGGCGGCCTCGACCCGCTCCGCGAGCGCCAGCACCTCCTTGCCCGCTTCCGTCAGCAGCATGCCGTCGCCGGTCCGCTGCACCAGCGGCAGGCCGGCGAGATCCTGGAGCTGCCGGAGCTGCTGCGTCACGGCCGGCTGGGTCAGACCGAGATGGTTGGAGGCCGCGGTCACGCTGCCCTTGGCCGAGAGCGCCGCAAGCGAGCGCAGCTGCCGGATCGTGAGATGCCGGAGCTGAGCCGCTGCATGGCCAGGACCATTATAAGAAAATTCTTTGAGGCTCATTATGAATAGAAATTTTCCTTATTAAATTGCCCCTGTCAATCTCCTGAAGCCGGGACTGACCGCATCGACCCCCAGTGGGGAGGGAATGAGTGCGGCACCGGCAAAGGGGATGGACGCCGATGACCGGGCAACTCAGGCTGGACGATCACCTTCAACGGTATCGCGAAACCGCACCGCACGCGCTGGCCGTGGCGGCCGCGGTCGATGCCGTCGCTGCGGCGGCGATCGAGATCGCCGACCTCATTGCCGGCGGCGACCTCTCGGACGCATCGGGCCTGACGACGGGGCGCAACAGCGACGGCGACGTCCAGCGCGACCTCGACGTGCAGGCGGACGCGATCCTGCGCAGCTGCCTCGGCAAGCTCCCGATCGCGGCGCTGGCGTCGGAAGAGATGCGCGAGGCCCAGATCGTCGATCGTCAGGGCCGCATCTGCATCGCGATCGATCCGCTCGACGGCTCCTCCAACATCGACATCAACATGACCGTCGGCACGATCTTCTCGATCCTGCCGGCGCCGGACGATCTCTCGCTTGCCTTTCACCAGCGCGGCTCGGCACAGCTCGCGGCGGGCTTCGTCACCTACGGCCCGCAGACCTCGCTCGTGCTGACGCTGGGCGAGGGCGTCGACATCTTCACGCTCGACCGCAAGTCCGGCTGCTTCCGCCTCGCGCGCAGCGGCGTGCAGATCGCCGAGTTTAGCGAGGAGTTCGCGATCAACGCCTCGAACAGCCGGCACTGGGATCCGCCGGTGCGCGCCTTCGTCGACGAATGCCTCGCAGGTGTCGGAGGGCCCGCGAACCACGATTTCAATATGCGCTGGGTCGGCTCGCTGGTCGCCGAGGCCTACCGCATCCTGACCCGCGGCGGCGTGTTCCTCTATCCCTCCGATGCGCGTCCCGGCTATGGCGACGGCCGCCTGCGCCTGACCTACGAGGCGCATCCGATGGCGATGATCATCGAACAGGCCGGCGGCTCCGCCACGACGGGACGCGGACGAATCCTCGACCTCTCCGCGCAAAGCCTGCACCAGCGCGTGCCGCTGATCATGGGCTCGAGCAACGAGGTGCGGCGGGTCGAGGAGCTGCACTGCGATCCGCTGCTGGTCGCCAACGTCTCGGCGCCGCTGTTCGCGCGGCGCGGATTCTTCCGGCTCTGAGCGGGGTGACGCCATGTCCAGGAAACACCCGATCATCTCCATCACCGGCTCGTCCGGCGCCGGCACCACCTCGGTCAAGAAGACCTTCGAGCAGATTTTTTTCCGCGAGAAGGTCAACGCCGTCTACATCGAGGGCGACGCCTTTCATCGCTACGACCGCGCCGAGATGCGGGCGCAGATGGCGAAGGAGGCCGAGCGCGGCAACAAGCACTTCAGCCATTTCAGCCCCGAGACCAATTTGTTCGAGGAGCTGGAGCGTGCCTTCCGCGACTACGGCGAGACCGGCACGGCGGTGACGCGGCATTACGTGCACGACGCCGAGGAGTCCGCGCTGCACGGCGCGGCGCCTGGTACCTTCACCGATTGGAAGAAGCTGCCGGAGAACTCCGACCTGCTGTTCTACGAAGGGCTGCACGGCGCCGTGGTCACCGACAAGGTCAATGTCGCGCGCTATGCCGATCTCAAGATCGGGGTCGTTCCCGTCATCAATCTCGAATGGATCCAGAAGCTGCACCGTGACCGAAGCGCGCGCGGCTATTCGACCGAGGCCGTCACCGACACCATCCTGCGGCGAATGCCCGACTACATCCACTATATCTGCCCGCAATTCAGCGAGACCGACATCAACTTCCAACGCGTGCCGACGGTGGACACTTCCAATCCGTTCGTGGCGCGCTGGATACCGACGCCGGACGAATCGATGGTCGTGATCCGCTTCAAGAATCCGCGCGGCATCGACTTCCCCTATCTGCTCTCGATGCTGCCGCAAAGCTGGATGTCGCGCGCCAACTCGATCGTCTGCCCCGGCGCCAAGCTCGACCTCGCGATGCAGCTGATCCTGACACCGCTGATCATGCAGTTGATCGAGCGCAAGCGCAGCCTGAAGTGAAGGAGGAGAGCATCCGATGAACATCTCCGTCCATGCCGAAGCCGACCTCACGGCGGTCACGCACCACGATCTCGCCAATGCGGTCCGCTTTCTCGCGGTCGACGCCATCGAGACCTCGCAGTCCGGTCATCCCGGTTTGCCGATGGGGATGGCCGACGTCGCCACCGTTCTGTTCTCCCGCTTCCTGAAATTCGACTCGGCCCATCCCAATTGGCCGGACCGCGACCGTTTCGTGCTGTCGGCGGGGCACGGTTCGATGCTGCTCTATGCGCTGCTGCACCTCACCGGCGGCGACCTCAGCCTCGACGACATCAAGGCCTTCCGGCAATGGGGCTCGAAGACGCCGGGCCATCCCGAATACGGCCACACGCGCGGCGTCGAGACCACGACGGGGCCGCTGGGGCAGGGCATCGCGACCGCCGTCGGCATGGCGCTCGCCGAGCGCATGGCCAATGCACGGCATGGCGACGGCCTCGTCGATCACTTCACCTATGTCATCGCCGGCGACGGCTGCCTGATGGAAGGCATCAGCCAGGAAGCGATTTCGCTCGCAGGCCATCTCGGCCTCGGTCGGCTCATCGTGCTGTTCGACGACAACGGCATCTCGATTGACGGTCCGACCTCGCTTGCGACGTCGGACGACCAGCTCGCGCGCTTCGCTGCCTCCGGCTGGTCGGTGCGCCGGGTCGATGGGCACGATTCCGAGGCGGTCGCGCAGGCGATTGCCGAGGAGCGGGAGACCGCAAAGCCGTCGCTGATCGCTTGCCGCACCATCATCGGCTATGGCGCGCCTGATAGACAGGGCACCGAGAAGGCGCATGGCGCGCCGCTCGGCACGGAGCAGACAGCGGCGGCGCGCCGGAATCTCGGCTGGGACTACCAGCCCTTCGTGGTGCCTATCCCGGTGCTCAAGGCGTGGCGGATGATCGGGCAGCGCGGGCAGGTCGACCGGCTCGCCTGGCTCGATCGCTATGAAGGCGCGACGCCGGAGCAGCGCGACCTGTTCGTCGAGGGCAAGGCCGTCGCTCTGCCGGCGGCCTATGTGTTGGCCGCCGCGAAATTGCGCGAGCGCTTCGCCAGCGAACGGCCGAAGCTCGCGACGCGGCAGGCCTCGCAACAGGTGCTCGACGGCATCGCCGGGACCATTCCCGGCCTGGTCGGAGGCTCCGCGGACCTCACGCATTCGAACCTCACGCATGCCAAGGCGCAGGCTCCCGTCAAACGAGGAGCGTTCGGCGGCGAATACATCCACTACGGAATTCGCGAGCACGGCATGGCCGCCGCGATGAACGGCCTCGCGCTGCATGGCGGCTTCATTCCCTATGGCGGCACGTTCCTCGCCTTCTCCGATTACAGCCGGCCGGCGATCCGCCTTGCCGCGCTGATGCGCCTGCGCGCCATCCATGTGATGACCCACGACTCCATCGGCCTCGGCGAGGATGGCCCGACGCATCAGCCGGTCGAGCATCTGGCGGCGCTGCGCGTCATCCCGAACCTCCTGGTGTTCCGTCCCGCGGACGCGGTGGAGACGCTGGAGGCGTGGGACTGCGCACTCAGCTCCGAGAAGCGTCCATCCGTGCTGTGCTTGTCGCGGCAGGCGCTGCCGACCTTTCGCAGCGATGCCCGCGGCCGAAACCGTGTCTCATGTGGCGCCTATCTCGTCGTCTCGCCCGACGGCGGCCGCGACGTGACGCTGATCGCAACCGGCTCGGAAGTGGCGATAGCCCTGGATGCCGCCCGCCTGCTAGCGACCGAGCACATCCGCGCGGCCGTGGTCTCCGCGCCGTGCTTCGCCCTGTTCGAGGAGCAGCCGGACGACTACCGCGCCGCAGTGCTCGGCACCGCGCCGCGCGTCGGAATCGAGGCAGCAGTGTTGGGCGACTGGCCACGCTGGATCGGCGCCGACGGCGAGTTCGTCGGCATGCGCGGCTTCGGCGCCTCCGCGCCTGCGCCGGTGCTGTATCGCGAATTTGGCATCACGCCGCAGAGCGTTGCGGAAGCCGCCCGCCGGGCGATCGCCCGCAAGAGCCAATAAGGAGGACGACCCGTGGCCCGTATCACCCTTCGCCAGCTGCTCGATCACGCTGCCAGCCACGGCTATGCCGTGCCGGCGTTCAACATCAACAACATGGAGCAGGGCATCGCGATCATGCAGGCGGCGGCCGAGGTCGACGCGCCGGTCATCATCCAGGCCTCGCGCGGCGCGCGCAGCTATGCCGGCGATCTCATGCTCTCGCACATGATCGACGCGCTGGAGCGGACCTATCCCGACATCCCGCTCTGCATGCACCAGGACCACGGCAATGACGAGGCGACCTGCGCGTCCGCCATCGCCCACGGCTTTACGTCGGTCATGATGGACGGCTCGCTCAGGGCCGATGCCAGGACCGCGGCCGACTATGATTACAACGTCGCGATCACCCGCCGCGTCGTCGATCTCGCGCATTGGGTCGGCGCATCCGTCGAAGGCGAGCTCGGCGTGCTCGGCTCGTTGGAACATGGCGGCGGCGATCAGGAGGACGGTCACGGCGTCGAGGGCAAGGTCAGCCACGACCAGCTCTTGACCGATCCCGACCAGGCCGTCGACTTCGTTCGCGCCACCAAGGTCGATGCGCTCGCGATCGCGATGGGCACCTCGCACGGCGCCTACAAGTTCAGCCGCAAGCCCGATGGCGACATCCTGGCGATGCGCGTGGTCGAGGAAATCCACCGCCGGCTGCCGAACACGCATCTCGTCATGCATGGTTCCTCCTCGGTGCCGCAGCAGCTGCAGGACATGTTCAACCAGTTCGGCGGCGAGATGCCGCAGACCTGGGGCGTGCCGGTGGATGAGATCGTTCGTGGCATCCGAAGCGGCGTGCGCAAGGTCAATATCGACACCGACTGCCGTCTGGCGATGACCGCGGTGTTCCGGAAAGTGGCCGCGCAGAGCCGCAGCGAGTTCGACCCGCGCAAGTACCTCAAACCGGCGATGGATGCGATGCGCGAGCTTTGTCGCGAGCGCTTCGAGCAGTTCGGTACCGCGGGCCATGCCAGCAAGATCAAGGTGATTCCGTTGAGCGAGATGGCGCGGCGCTATCGCGCAGGTGACCTCGATCCGCGCATTGGCACGCGTGAGCCGGTCGCCGCCTAATCAATTCAGAGAGACGAGCAGGAGAGAGCCATGAATGCGCATGCAGGAACCGTCCGCGGCAAAGAGCGCTATCGATCGGGCACGATGGAATACGCGCGCATGGGCTATTGGGAGCCCGAGTACACGCCGAAAGACACCGACGTCATCGCACTGTTCCGCGTGACTCCGCAGGAGGGCGTCGATCCGATCGAGGCCTCGGCTGCTGTGGCCGGTGAATCCTCGACCGCGACCTGGACGGTGGTGTGGACCGACCGCTTGACTGCGGCGGAGAAATATCGCGCCAAGTGCTACCGTGTCGATCCCGTCCCAGGCTCGCCCGGCTCGTATTTCGCCTACATCGCCTATGACCTCGACCTGTTCGAGCCGGGCTCGATCGCGAACCTCTCGGCCTCCATAATCGGCAACGTGTTCGGCTTCAAGCCCCTGAAGGCGCTGCGGTTGGAGGACATGCGTTTCCCGGTCGCCTATGTGAAGACCTTCCAGGGACCGGCCACCGGGATCGTGGTCGAGCGCGAGCGGCTCGACAAGTTCGGCCGGCCGCTGCTGGGTGCGACGGTGAAGCCGAAGCTCGGGCTGTCGGGCCGCAATTACGGCCGCGTGGTCTATGAGGCGCTGAAGGGCGGCCTCGACTTCACCAAGGACGACGAGAACATCAACTCGCAGCCCTTCATGCACTGGCGCGACCGCTTCCTCTATTGCATGGAGGCGGTGAACCGCGCGCAGGCGGCCTCGGGCGAGGTCAAGGGCACCTATTTGAACATCACCGCTGCCACGATGGAGGACATGTACGAGCGCGCGGAGTTCGCCAAGGAGCTTGGGTCGTGCATCGTCATGATCGATCTCGTGATCGGCTACACCGCGATCCAGTCGATGGCCAAATGGGCGCGGCGCAACGACATGATCCTGCATCTGCACCGCGCCGGCCATTCCACCTATACCCGGCAGAAGAGTCATGGCGTGTCGTTCCGCGTCATCGCGAAATGGATGCGGCTTGCCGGGGTCGACCACATCCATGCCGGCACGGTGGTCGGCAAGCTCGAGGGCGATCCCAACACCACGCGCGGCTATTACGACGTCTGCCGCGAGGACTTCAACCCGACCAGGCTCGAGCACGGCCTGTTCTTCGACCAGCACTGGGCCAGCCTAAACAAGATGATGCCGGTCGCCTCCGGCGGCATCCATGCCGGCCAGATGCATCAATTGCTCGACCTGCTGGGCGAGGACGTGGTGCTGCAATTCGGCGGCGGCACCATCGGCCATCCCATGGGCATCGCGGCAGGGGCCACCGCCAACCGCGTGGCGCTGGAGGCGATGATCCTCGCCCGCAACGAGGGCCGCGACTACGTCCATGAGGGCCCGGAGATCCTCGCCAAGGCCGCGCAGACCTGCACGCCGCTGAAGGCCGCGCTCGAGGTCTGGAAGGATGTCACCTTCAACTACCAATCCACCGACACGCCGGACTTCGTTCCGACGGCGCTGGAAACCGTCTGAGGAGATTCGAACATGAAACTGACCCAGGGCTGCTTCTCGTTCCTGCCCGATCTGACGGATGACCAGATCACCAAGCAATTGCAGTATTGCCTTGCCAACGGCTGGGCGGTGAACATCGAGTTCACCGACGACCCGCATCCCCGCAACACCTATTGGGAGATGTGGGGCCTGCCGATGTTCGATCTTCAGGACGCTGCCGGCGTCATGATGGAGCTCGCCGAATGCCGCAAGGTGTATAGCGATCGCTATATCCGCATCAGCGGCTTCGACGCCAGCCACGGCTGGGAATCGGTGCGGATCTCCTTCCTCGTCAACCGGCCGAAGCAGGAGGCGGAGTTCGAGCTGGTGCGGCACGAGGTGGCGGGCCGCGCGATCCGTTACACCACCGTGCGCAAGCCGGCCGTTCAGGCATCGACCTGAGCGGTTCCCTTCCGCACGGAGCTCTCCCTGCTCCGGATCCTTGGCGGACCATTGCTTCGCGGCTCCCCCGCGGCGAAGCCCTTCTTTCGAGGGTAGCCATGCTCGATGTGCCCCACGTAACGACCACCGAACACAGCGAGACCCATTTCGATCTCCGCAAGGAGGCCGAAGCCGCGGGGATTACCGCAACGCTGCAACAGCTCGATCAGGAGTTGATCGGGCTCAAGCCGGTGAAGAGCCGCGTGCGCCAGATCGCATCCCTGTTGCTGATCGAACGCATCCGGCAGCGCGCCGGCCTTGCATCGGCGCCGCCGACGCTGCACATGTCCTTCACCGGCAATCCCGGCACTGGCAAGACCACCGTGGCGCTACGCATGGCCAGGATTCTGCATGGGCTCGGCTTCGTGCGGCGCGGGCAGGTGATCTCGGTGACGCGCGACGATCTCGTCGGCCAGTATATCGGTCACACGGCGCCGAAGACGAAAGAGATCCTGAAGAAGGCGATGGGCGGCGTGCTGTTCATCGACGAGGCTTATTATCTGCACCGGCCCGACAACGAGCGCGACTATGGCCAGGAGGCGATCGAGATCCTGCTCCAGGTGATGGAGAACCAGCGCGAGGATCTCGTCGTGATCCTCGCCGGCTATGGCGAGCGCATGACGAGCTTCTTCGCCTCCAATCCCGGCTTCCGCTCGCGCATCGCCCACCACATCGAATTCCCTGATTACGCCGAGGTCGAGCTGCTGATCATCGCCGAGCTGATGCTCAAGGAGCGGGGCTATCGTTTTTCCGCAGCGGCGCGAGAAGCGTTCGAGAAATACATCGCCCTGCGCCGGACCCAGCCGTTCTTCTCCAATGCGCGCTCGATACGCAACGCCGTCGACCGCATCCGTCTGCGACAGGCCGACAGGCTGGTGTCCGATCTCGACCGCATGCTCGATGTCGCCGACCTCGAAACCATCGATCCCATGGATGTGCTTGCCAGTCGCGTGTTCAGCGGCGGCGCCGACGCCCGGAGCGCAAAGCCATGACGAGGGAGATCGTCGTCGCTCCCTCGATCCTTGCGGCGGATTTCGCGCGTCTCGGCGAAGAGGTCGCCGCGATCGACGCCGCTGGGGCCGACTGGATCCATTGCGACGTCATGGACGGACATTTCGTTCCAAATATCAGCTTTGGCGCCGACGTCATCAAGGCAATCCGGCCGCTGACGAAGAAGATCTTCGACGTGCACCTCATGATCGCGCCTGTCGATCACTATCTCGAAGGATTCGCGAAGGCGGGGGCCGACGTCATCACAGTTCATGCTGAAGCAGGCGCCCATCTCGACCGCTCGCTCCAGGCGATCCGAGCGCTCGGCAAGCAGGCCGGCGTCAGTCTGTGTCCGTCGACGCCCGAGAGTGCGATCGAGTATGTGCTCGATCGTCTCGACCTGATCCTGGTCATGACGGTCAATCCGGGTTTCGGTGGCCAATCCTTCCTCGGATCCCAGCTTGAGAAGATCAGGCGGATCAGGACCATGATCGGCGAGCGGCCGATCCGGCTCGAGGTCGATGGCGGGATCACGCGCGACAATGCCGCGGCCGTGGTTGCAGCGGGCGCCGATACGCTGGTCGCCGGCTCCGCCGTATTTCGCGGCAAGAGCGCTGCCGAGTATGCCGCCAATATTGCGGCTATTCGCGTCGCCGCGGAGACGGGCCGGGTTCAGAAGCTGCAACATAGTTCCGCGCCCCCACAGCGAGCCGGAGAAAGTGCGCTCATTCGGTAGATTACGGATCAGCCCCGCTGCCGTGGCTAGGGTGTACCAGGGCGCGCCACTTTCTCCGGTTCTCTACGGAGGATGCCGTCCAGATCAACCGGCTCATTCAGGCCGGGGTAACCAACGCACCTGAGAAGGACAATCGATTAACGACCGCGCAAGCCAAGCGTCTCAATCTGTGGTTTAGGAAGGCTATGAGAGCGCGGATGGGGAACCACGGTAATTGCGGGCATGAAGCCCGTACGCGGCGCATAGTGATGGCATGAGCATGCATCGCTTGTTCGCCGAGCAGCTCCGCCGGGCCACCGATGCCACCGGTCAGGTAGATCTCGTCAAGCTAGGCGAGTTCGTCAGCGCGGCCTACGAGGCCGGTGATCGCGAACGTCAGCGGATGATCGAAATACGCGCGCAAACGCGCGACGAGGTCGAGCAGGATCTGCTGCGGACCCGCGAGTTTCTCGATACCATCATCGAAAACATCCCGATCGCGGTCTTCGCGAAATGTGCGGAGAGTTCGCGCTACATCCTGCTCAATCGCGCCGGCGAAGACTATTACGGCATGCCGCGCGAACAGATGCTCGGCCGAACGCCCGAGCAGATCTTCCCGGCTGACGTGGCCCGCATGGTCAACGAGCAGGATAAGCGCGTCGTGGCCAGCGGCATGCCGATGTTTCTCGAGGAACATCTGCTCGAAGTCGGCGTCAAGGGCCGCGACCGGGTCGTCAATTCACGGAAAATGCTGATCACGGATGGGAATGGGGGTCCGCAATATCTGGTCGGGGTGATCGAGGACGTCACGGAGCGTGTCACCACCCGGCAGCGGATCAGCTATCTTGCGCATCATGATGCGTTGACCGATTTGCCGAACCGCAGCGCCTTCAATGCGGCGCTGGCTGAACGGCTGGAGCGGGCGCAGGAGGCGTCGACAAGTTTCGCCGTGCTGAGCCTCGACCTCGACCGCTTCAAGGAAGTCAACGACGTGTTCGGTCACCCCGTGGGCGACATGCTGATGCGGGCGGCGGCTGACCGGCTTGCTGCGGAAGCCGACGGCGCCTTCGTCGCCCGCATCGGCGGCGACGAGTTCATGATCCTGATGCCTGACCACATCAGTCGCGAGGACGTTGTGGCGCTGGCCGAACGCCTGGTCGAGGCGATCGGCCAGGAGCTGGAGGTCGAAGACTATCTCCTCCACGTAGGCCTCAGCGTCGGTATCGCGTTCTATCCGGATGACGGCGTCAACGCCGCGACATTGCTCGCCAATGCCGATTCGGCGCTGCATCGTGCCAAGCGCGAGGGCAGGGGCCGGGTCCGTTGCTTCGTATCCGAGATGGATCAGGAGCTGCGCGACCGCAGGCTGTTGCAGCACGATCTGAGGCAGGCGCTGGAGCAAAACCAGCTCCTGCTCCATTTCCAACCCCAGGCGCGGGTGGATGGCGAGGTGATCGGCTTCGAGGCGCTGCTGCGCTGGAATCATCCGACACGGGGCTTCGTGCCGCCGGACCAGTTCATTCCGCTGGCGGAGGAGAACGGGCTGATCATCGAGATCGGCGAATGGGCCTTACGCGAAGCGTGCCGCGAGGCGGCGTCTTGGCCGCGGCCGTTGCAGGTCGCGGTCAATCTGTCCCCGGTCCAGTTCCAGGCCGGCGATCTCGAACGTTCGATCCACCAGATCCTGCTGGAGACCGGGCTTTCGCCGGCGCGGCTCGAGGTCGAGATCACCGAGGGCGTGCTGATCGGTGATTTCGCCCGCGCGCTCAATCTGCTGCGGCGGCTGAAGGCGCTCGGCGTCCGCATCGCGATGGACGATTTCGGTACCGGCTATTCCTCGCTGTCCTATCTGCAGTCGTTCCCGTTCGACAAGATCAAGATCGACCGCAGCTTCATCTGCAATCTCGAGGCGACGCCGCAATCGGCCGAGATCGTCCGCGCCGTCCTGAGCCTCGCGCACGCGCTGAAGATTCCGGTCATCGCCGAGGGGGTGGAGACGGAGGCACAGCGTGCCTTTCTGGCCCGCGAGGCCTGCGAGGAGATGCAGGGCTATCTTGTCGGCCGGCCCGACCTGATGGAACGCTATCTCGACCTGGTCGGTGTGACGGTGGAGCGCCGCCTCTACGCCTGACGCGCGTTGGCGAGAGTTCCGCGGGGACGTTTGGAACCAAAATTCTTACCCGGCTTTCTCGAAATTAACCGAGCTCAGGCACGTTGCCCGCGCAGCAAATGTTTTGCATAAGCGCCATCGGCCTGACGCAAATCCGGGCAATAAGCCTGTGAACGCGAGGGAGGGTCTCATGGAGAACGTACGTCGCTACCGGGCGCTGGCGTCCCTCTGTCGCCAGCAGGCGGCCTACCGGCCGCTGCAGACCTGGGAACTTCTCGGCCAAGCCGAACATTTCGAGCATCTCGCCGAGATCGAGCTCAAGGCGCATTTCGACGCGTGCAATGTGCATGGCGACGAGGACGCCGCCGCACCCGCGACATGGGAAGCACCCGTCGCAGCGTGACGGCGTCAGGCCGGTGGCTCAATGCGACATCAGTGCGGGGACCGTCATGGCTTCCAGCATGGCACGGGTGACGCCCCCGAGGACGCGCTCCTGCAAGCGCGAATGGCCGTAGCCGCCCATCACCAGGAGATCGAGGCTCTCGTCGGCGGCCAGCGACAGGATGGTCGGCTGGATGTCGGCGCGCGCTGCCGACAGGCCGACCGTGCGGGTTGGCACTCCGCGCCGGCCGAGATGCCTTGCCAGAGCGCTCGCTGAGGCTTCGCCGGAGGCTGCGTCGGTTTCGTTGACCGTGATGATCACGATCTCTGCGGCGCGCGCGAGGAACGGTGCTGCGTCGCGTACTGCGCGGGCGGCGAGGCGGCTGCCGTCCCAGCAGATGCCGATCCGGTTCGCCTTGAAGGCTCCGCGGAACGTGTAGGGCAGGAACAGCACCGGGCCGCCCGCCTGGAACAGGATCTCGCGCGGCACGTCGTTGTCGAACGAGCCTTGCGCCGGATCCGGCTGGAGCACGACGCTGAGGTCGTGCAGGCGCGCCATCTCGCCGAGCGCGCTGGCCGCATCCGCCGGGATCGCGCCGAGTGCGTGGCAGGTGTGGGAGAGACCGGCGTTCGCCGCTTCGCTCTTGAACACCGCGAGCGCAGCCTCGGCTCGCTCCACCGCGCGCTCGCGTTCCAGTTCGAACACGGCCGCCACCGCGGCGCCGCCCTCCATCACGTAAGCCGCACTGGTTGTGACATAGCCGACCGCGACCGCGTCGAGATGTGCGTTCAGGTGCGCCGCGAGCGAGATCGAGCCCTCGATGACGGGACGCATGGGACGTTCGGTGGGAATGTGGACGAGAATGTCTTTGTACATGGCGCGCCTCCGGTCATCATCCGACGCTCGCAGTTTTTCACGGCACCAAGGACCCGTATTGAGCTGCATCAATACGGGAGGTGATTTGCCAAGGCGCCCGCTGCCCCATTGTTTGCCGAGATTTAATCGGATGGACGGGACGCCGTAAGGTGGCAGCGGCCATGTTGAGGGCAAGGCGACACCTGCTCAACATGGACATTTCGACATGAACGACCGCGTCAATTTCGACACCAACACGTCTCGCAAGATACTCAGGCCGCGCCGGCTCGCGCTGCTCGGCACCGTGGCTGCGCTCGGCGTGGCCGTGCTGGCGGCATCACCCGGCGCTTCGCCGTTCGGTATGAATTCCTTCATCGCGCCGGCCCAGGCCGCGGAAACCGCCGCGACGCCGCCCGGCTTCGGCGATCTCGTCAGCAAGGTCAAACCAGCAGTGATCTCGGTACGCGTGAAGATCGACCGAACCAGCGACAAGACGGCGATGCTGCAGCAGAACCGTATGGATTCGGACGAGGACTCCCCGCTCGACCAGTTCTCGCGACAGTTCGGCTTCCGCTTCCCTGGCGGGGCGAACGGCATGCCGCGCCAGCGCCATCAGATGATCACCGGCGAGGGTTCAGGCTTCTTCATCTCCGCCGACGGCTATGCCGTGACCAACAACCACGTCGTCGACCACGCCGAGTCCGTGCAGGTGACCATGGATGACGGCACGAGCTACACTGCGAAGGTCGTCGGCACCGATCCGAAGACCGACCTGGCGCTGATCAAGGTCGACGGCAAGAAGGACTTTCCCTTCGTCAAATTCTCCGACCAGAAGCCGCGCATCGGCGACTGGGTGGTCGCGGTCGGCAATCCCTTCGGGCTCGGCGGCACCGTGACCGCGGGCATCGTCTCGGCCAGCGGCCGCGATATCGGCAATGGTCCCTATGACGACTACATCCAGATCGATGCGCCGATCAACAAGGGCAATTCGGGCGGTCCGGCCTTCGACATGAACGGCAATGTGATCGGCGTGAACACCGCGATCTTCTCGCCCTCGGGCGGCTCGGTCGGCATCGGTTTTGACATCCCGGCCTCGACCGCCAAGCTCGTCGTCGCGCAGTTGAAGGACAAGGGCGTGGTCACAAGGGGCTGGCTCGGCGTGCAGGTGCAGCCCGTGACCTCGGATATCGCCGACAGCCTCGGCCTCAAGGAGGCGCGTGGCGCGATCGTCGACAGTCCGCAGGATGGCAGCCCGGCGGCGAAGGCCGGCATCGAGGCAGGCGACGTCATCACGGCCGTCAACGGCACCACCATCAAGGACTCCCGCGATCTCGCCCGAACCATCGCCACCTTGGCGCCCGGCGCGTCCGTGAAGATCGATGTCTTCCGCAAGGGCGACAGCAAGACGCTGACCGTGGCGTTGGGCGAGCTTCCCAACGACCGCCAGGCGAAGGGAAATGGCAATGCTGACGAAGGCAGCAGACAGCCGAATGCAGGCACGCCGCGCCTGGGCCTCAGCCTGGCGCCGGCCGGTGACGTCCAGGGCGCGGGCCCGAAGGGCGTCGTCGTGACGGAGGTCGATCCGCAAGGGCCGGCCGCGCAACGCGGTATCCAGACCGGCGACGTCATCCTCAATGTCGGTGGCAAGGCCGTCAGCAATGTCGGCGAGGTGCGCTCGGAACTGGCGCAGGCCAAATCGTCTGGCAAGCGGAGCGTGTTGCTGCAGGTCAAAAGCGCTGACGCCACCCGGTTTGTCGCGGTGCCGCTCGCCTAGCGCGAGCCACGGCTGCGCAAATCTGAAAGGCGGCCCTCGGGCCGCCTTTTTCGTGGTCGCGGAAACTCCCACGAGCCGCGATAACATTCTCGTTAACGGCAGGGGCGATGACCATGGACCGTCCGAAAAAGCCGCTATCGCCGATCACACTCTAACAGTGCACTCGGACTTCGCGGCGACGTGGCTGCGGAGACGGGTTGCAAGCGTGGAACTTCGAACGTGCCGGCGCTTTGTGGAACTTGCCGGTGGTTCACATCTGATCGGTGCCGCCATGGATCGATTGAAGCTCTCGCTGAGAAGTGCGCTGCTTGCGGCGCCATTGATACTCGCAGGTGGAAACGTGCTCGGGCGCGACGACGGCCGCTACGCGAATTCTCCCCTGAAGCCGTGGTTCGACAGCCTGCGCAGCCATCTCGGTCCGTGCTGCTCGGATGCGGATGGTTTCGCCGTTGCCGATCCCGACTGGGAGTCCCACAACGGGCACTACCGCGTGCGTCTCGACGGACAGTGGATCGACGTGCCGGACGAAGCCGTCATTACCGAGCCGAACCGGGCCGGCCGCACCATGGTGTGGCCGGTGAAGACTGCGTTCGGGATTTCCATCCGCTGCTTCATGCCGGGCAGCATGATCTGAGATACGCCAACGTCAGCGCTTGCTTGATTTGCGTTTCGACGACTTCTTCGACGACGTCTTGGAGCTTTTCTTGGACGTCTTCTTCGTCGTCTTCTTGGCGCTCTTCCGCTTCGTAGCCTTCTTCGGGACCTTCTTGCCCTTCTTGCGGGCCTTCGACAGTCCGATCGCGATCGCCTGCTTGCGGCTCTTGACGCGGCCGCCGCGCCCGCCACGGCCGCTCTTCGCGGTGCCCTTCTTGTAGCGCCGCATCTCGCTTGCGACCTCGTTGCCCGAACTGCGCGAGTAGCGTCGTTTCTTTGCCTTGCGTGCCATGCATGTTCTCCCTAGGGCGAGAAAAACCACTGGGCACAGCCATGGTTCCGGGAGAGCCTGCGTTCCCTTAGATGACGCAGACTAGAACGAATTCGCCAACGCGATCTCCGCTTCGAGGGCCTGGATGCGCTGTGCGGCCTCGGTGAAGGACAGGTCACGTGCAAATTGGGCGGGCTGATAGGCCTCCTGGCTCAGACGCTTCAGCTTGAGACCCTGCGCCCGCGTCATCTGCTCGCTCAAGAAAACCCTGGCGTCGTCTTTCCCATGAACTCGTTTGCCATGAACTTGCATGCCGCTCCTCCAGCTCAGAATACGACTTGACTATATGTTCTTATTTTGTTCTAACAAGCCATGGACAACAGAATTAATGAAATACGACGTAAAATCAGAGCCTTGAGGCTTGAGATGGCCGACGTCGAGGCGTCGGTGCGCGAGCTCGTCGATCGCGGCTGCGACTGCACGGATAAGGCCCTGGCGCAGATGGATCTGCGCCGGAGAATCAACCTCCTGATCGGCGAATGGAAGGCGGCCGGCGGTAGCCACGCTCTACCAGACGTCCGCCACAGGGTGCGTCTTCGGACCATAAAGATAGTCGGCCGCTGACGGCGGCGGAGCGAGTCAAAGCGAAAGGCTCCGCAATGGCGGAGCCCTTCGCGATCACAGTAAGCACCTATTTGGTGTTGGTCATGCCGCCTTTGTTCGTCATGGTACCGCCCTGATCGGAGCCGGGGCCGGAGCCGCCTTGGCCGGAAGGATCAGCGCCCTTCGGAGCCTTGGTGCTGGCGCCCGTGGTCTGCGACGACGACGTCGAGGATCCATGCTTGGCCTTGTTCGACTTGGCCTGGGCGGCGAACGGCGCGGCGGCGAGACCGGCCGCCACCACGACGGCGAGCGCGAGCTTGGTGGTCTTCATACAGGAACTCCCTGAGTTAAATTGACGCAGGCAGCCAACCGATGCTGGTCGCGGGAGTTCCGGAAGAAAGCATCTATCGCCGGTCACGCACGCTTCAAGATTGCTTGTCCTCCGCAAGAATGAACACGATGCCGGTGAGCGTCGCTCCGACCGCAAATGTTGTCACCAGAGTGAGAGTGACCACAACAGCGGCTTGGCTTCCGCCGTTATTCAGCAGGTCGGCCACGGCCGGATTGGACAGGACGAGCGTGAGGCTGAAGGTGAGGCCGAGAGCAGCGCCCATCATTGCATGCGTCATCAGCTTGAGGAGCCCGCAGGCAGAGACCAGTTCAGACGATTTCTTGGAGCGCATGGGACGGCATCCCGAACTGGCATGCAAACACGCCCGTGATTTCATGGTTCCTCGGTTCAAGGAATTATCGTCACCCGCTTCATCCGGCGTTCATGCCGGGCTTGCGAAGATGAGGCCGATCGAAAGGGGAACATCGATATGGGTAAGGTCGTCTTTCTTTACCGCTCGCTGGCCTATCGCAACGCAGCGGCGGACATCCTGCGCAAGGCACGCAAGCTCCCGCGCGGCGCGGAGCGGAGCGCGGCTCGCCGTTACGCCCGGGCGCTGCGCGATCTGGCGCGAACGGAAGCCTGGCTCGAAGGGCGCGTCGCGCGCGACCACGTGCGGCTCAGCGCATGACGGGCGCGGCGTCCGGTCAACCGGATGCGCGTTGCAATTCGGCGGCACCTGCCGTGTCGAACTTGCCGAGTGCACTCGTCGCCGTCTTGCGTGTCAACGGCACTTCCAGCCGGCACAACAAGCCCTCGGCTCGCCAATTGAACAGCGCCTGCCCGCCAAGCTGGGACTCGACGCTCGCCAGCAAGCTTCGCGTGCCGAAGCCGCGGGTTTTGGGTGCCTTGACCAGTGGACCGCCGGATTCCTCCCAACTCAGCGTGAGCAACTCGCTCTCGACGCGCCAATCGATCGCGAGCCGCCCCGATCGGGTCGAGAGCGCGCCATACTTTGCCGAATTGGTGAAGAGCTCGTGCAGTGCGAGCGCCAGTGTCTGCGCGGTCGTCGGCTGCAACTGGACTTCGGGACCGGCCAATCTGATCTGGTCCCCAAGCGAATAGGGCGCAAGCTCCTCGTCGATCAGCCTCGAGAGCTCGGCGCCCTGCCAGCTCGATAGCGACAGGATGGTGTGCACACGCGCGAGCGCATTGATGCGTCCCTCGACCGCGTTGACATAGGCCTTGACCTCGTCGGCCCGGGTGAGGCGCACGATTGACTGCGCGAGCGCCAGTGCATTCTTGGCGCGATGATCGACTTCCCGCGCCAGCAGGTTCTGCCGTTCCTCGGCACGCTTGCGCTCGGTGATGTCGACTGTGACGCCGCTGACGCGCACCACGCGCCCTTTCTCGTCCATCGTTGCGGCCGCCGTGCCCACACACCAGCGCACCTCACCGTCGGGCCGCAGGATGCGGAACTCGGTCTCATAGGCCCGCGTGCCCTTGTTGAACTCGGCGATCGCCTTGCGCAACTGATCGACATCGTCGGGATGCAACAAGGCCTGAACGTTGGCCGGATTGACCTCGAAGCTCTCGGCGGTGACGCCGAAGATGCGGTATTGTCCCTCGTCCCACATCCAATCGCCGCTGATCCAGTCCCAGTCCCAGGAGCCCATCTTGCCGGCCGCGATGGCCATGCTGCGCCGCTGCTCGCTTTCGCGCAGCATCGCGGTCGAGCGTTCCAGTTCCGCGGTGCGAGCGCGGACGCGGTCCTCGAGTTCGCGGTTCAGGCGCTCGAGCTCGCGGGTCTTGCGATAGAGCTCGGCGAACACCCTGATCTTGGCACGCAGCACCTCCGGCACGACCGGCACCGGCACGTAGTCTACAGCGCCCATCTCATAGCCGCGCAGCCGGTCGATGTCGCTGACCTGGATGGCCGAGATGAAGATCATCGCGGTCTTCTGGAACCGCGGGTGCTCGCGGATCATCGCTGCGAGTTCGAATCCGTCGAGCTCGGGCATGCAGACGTCGACCAGGATCACCGCGATCTCGGTCTTGAGCAGCACCTCCAGCGCCTCGCGGCCCGAAGAGGCGATCACGAGGTTCTCGCCGAGTTCTTTCAGGATCACCTCATAGGCGAGCAGCTTGGCCGGCTGGTCGTCGACGAGGAGGATATTGACCTTTTCGTGGTCCATTCTCTGATCCAACTCAGCGGTGCAGCCACATGCGGATCGCAAGCAGCAATTGATCGGTGTTGACGGGCTTGGCGAGGTAATCGGACGCGCCGGCTTCGAGGCATTTCTCCCGGTCGCCCTTCATTGCCTTCGCTGTCAACGCGATGATCGGAAGACGGGCAAAGGCCGGGTTCTCGCGGATCACGCCGATGGTCTGATACCCATCCATCTGCGGCATCATGATGTCCATCAGCACGATCGCGATTTCCGGATTGGATTCGACCAGGGTCACCGCCTCGCTGCCTGTCGTGGCCGTCAGCACTTTCATGCCGCGTCGCTCCAGCACGCTCGACAGGGCGAAGATGTTGCGGGCGTCGTCGTCGACGAGCAGGGCGGTCTTGCCGATCAGGTCGTCGTCGGAACTGTTCAGCTTCTCCAGCATGCGCTGCTTCGCGACCGGCAGTTCCGTGATCACGCGGTGCAGGAATAACGCGGTCTCGTCGAGCAGGCGCTCGGGCGATTCCACGCCCTTGACCACGATGCTTCGCGCCATGGTGTGGAGCTCTGCATCCTCCTCCGCCGACAGTTCGCGGCCGGTGAACACCACGACCGGGACGTTCGACAGTGCCTCGTCATTGCGGATCTGGTCGAGCACCTCGAAGCCGCTCATGTCGGGCAGCCGCAGGTCCAGCACCACGCAATCACAGGGTTGATCGCGCAGCGTCGAGAGCGCGCCGGCCCCGGTATCCGTCGTCAGGATCTCGATGTCGTCGTGGTGTAGCAGCTCGCGGATCGAGAGCTGCTCAGCCTCGTTGTCCTCGACGATCAGGAGCCGCTTGCGCCGCGGCCGGGCATATTCCTTTATCTGGGTCAGCGCGGCCGAGACGCCTTCGGTCGTGGTCGGCTTGTTGACGAAGGAGAACGCGCCGCGCGCCAAAGCGTGCTGGCGGTCCTCGTCGAGCGTGATGATCTGTACGGGGATGTGGCGGGTGAGCGGATTGTGCTTGAGCTGGCTCAGCACGGTCCAGCCGAGCATGTCGGGCAGGAACACGTCGAGCGACACCGCGGTCGGCTGGTACTGCTTGGCGAGCTCGAGGGCCTCGGCGCCGCGCGCGGCGACAAGAACCTTGAAGCCCTTGTCGCGGGCGAGGTCGATCAGCACACGGGCATAGTGTGGATCGTCCTCGACGATCAGGAGGATGGTGTCGCCGGGCTCGAGGTTGAGCCGGTCGTCGGCAAGCTGCTCGATGACACGCGGCTGGTCGGACGCAGCCGGTTGCAGCGCCGGCGGCTGGCCGTACTGCTGCGGCGCAGGCGCTGCACGCGGTGCAAGCGTCGGGCCGGAATAGTTCAGCGGCAGGTAAAGCGTGAAGGACGAGCCCTTCCCCGGCGCGCTGCGCAGATGGATCTCGCCTCCGAGAAGGCTCGCCAGCTCGCGGCTGATCGCGAGCCCGAGTCCGGTGCCGCCATATTTGCGGCTGGTGCCGGCATCGGCCTGCTGGAACGCCTCGAAGATCAGCTTCTGTTTCTCCGGGGGAATGCCGATGCCGGTGTCGGACACTTCGAATGCGATCACGGCCGGTGCGGAGTTCAGCACCGGATGATCCGTTCCCCAGCCGCCAATCGCGCCGGCGACCTTGAGGCGCACTTCGCCCTCGGCGGTGAACTTGAAGGCGTTGGAGAGCAGGTTCTTCAGGACCTGTTGCAGGCGCTTGGAGTCCGTGACGATGCTGCGTGGAAGGTTCGGATCGACGTCGATCTTGAACGACAGGTTGCGGTTGTCCGCCTCGTGCCGGAACGGGCGTCCGACCGTCTCGAGCAGGTTCGCGGTCAGGATCTCCTCCGCGTCGACCGTCACCGTGCCGGACTCGATCTTGGAGAGATCTAGAATGTCGCTGATGAGGTTGAGCAGGTCGGTGCCGGCGCCGTGGATGGTGCGGGCGAATTCCACCTGCTTGGCCGAGAGGTTGCCGTCGGGGTTGTCGGTGAGCTGCTGTCCGAGGATGAGGATCGAATTCAGCGGCGTACGCAGCTCATGGCTCATATTGGCGAGGAATTCGGATTTGTACTTCGAGGTCAGCGCGAGCTCGGTCGCCTTTTCCTCAAGCGCGCGGCGGGCCTGCTCGATCTCCTGATTCTTGCGCTCCACCTCGACGTTGCGCTCGGCGAGCTGCTGCGCCTTCTGCTCGAGCTGGTCGTTGGTCTGCTGCAATTCGCGCTGCTGGGTCTGGAGTTCGCCGGCGAGCTGTTGCGACTGCTTGAGCAGGCCTTCCGTCTGCATCGTGGCCTCGATCGAATTGAGCACGATGCCGATGGAGTCGGTGAGCTGCTCCAGGAACGTCATCTGCGAGGTCGTGAAGGAGACCAGCGAAGCCAGCTCGATCACGGCCTTGACCTGGCCTTCGAACAGGACCGGGAGCACGACGAGGTTCTTCGGCGCGACGCGGAACAGCGCCGAGTTGATCGGCACCACGTCGGAGGGGATGTCGGAGACGACGCGCGGCCGCTTGTCGAAGGCGCATTGGCCGATCAGGCCTTCGCCGAACTGCAGCACGGGCTGATAGGGGTAGATGCCGTCGCTGGCGTAGGAGGCGAGCAGCAGCAGCTGCGGGTCGTTCTCGTTCTCGACCTGGTAGATCACGCCGGTGTGGGCGTTCACCAGCGGCGACAATTCGGTGAGCAGCAGCCGGCCGACCGTTGTGAGGTCGCGCTGGCCCTGGAGCATGTTGGTGAACTTGGCGAGGTTGGTCTTCAGCCAGTCCTGCTCGGTGTTCACGTCCGTCGTCAGACGGAGATTCGTGATCATCGTGTTGATGTTGTCCTTCAGCTCCGCGACTTCGCCGCGGGCGTCGACCTGGATCGATCGCGTCAGGTCGCCCTTGGTCACGGCGGTCGCCACTTCCGCGATGGCGCGCACCTGAGAGGTGAGGTTGGCAGCCAGAAGGTTCACGTTGCCGGTGAGATCCTTCCAGGTGCCGGCAGCGCCCGGCACGTTGGCCTGGCCGCCGAGCCGGCCTTCGACGCCGACCTCGCGCGCAACGGACGTCACCTGGTCGGCGAAGGTCGCGAGCGTTTCGGTCATGTTGTTGATGGTATCGGCGAGAGCGGCAACCTCGCCGCGCGATTTCATCGTCAGGTTCTGCTTGAGATCGCCATTGGCGACCGCCGTCACCACCTTGACGATGCCGCGCACCTGCTCGGTCAGGTTCGCAGCCATCAGGTTCACGGTGTCGGTGAGATCCTTCCAGGTGCCGGCGACGCCGGGCACCTGGGCCTGGCCGCCGAGCTTGCCTTCGGTGCCCACCTCGCGTGCCACGCGCGTGACTTCGCCGGCGAAGGCGTTGAGCTGGTCCACCATGGTGTTGATGGTGTTCTTCAGCTCGAGGATTTCGCCCTTCACGTCCACGGTGATCTTGCGCGAGAGATCGCCGCGCGCGACCGCGGTGGTGACTTCGGCGATGTTGCGGACCTGGGTGGTGAGGTTCGCCGCCAGCAGGTTGACGTTGTCGGTGAGGTCCTTCCAGGTGCCGCCGACGCCGGGCACGACGGCCTGGCCGCCGAGGCGTCCCTCGGTGCCGACCTCGCGCGCCACGCGCGTGACTTCGGCGGCGAAGGAGCGGAGCTGCTCAACCATGGTGTTCAAGGTGTCCTTGAGCAGCAGGATCTCGCCGCGCACGTCCACCGTGATCTTCTTCGACAGGTCGCCGCCGGCGATGGCGGTCGCGACCTCCGCGATGTTGCGGACCTGGGCCGTCAGGTTCGACGCCATGAAGTTGACGTTGTCGGTGAGGTCCTTCCAGGTGCCGGCGACGCCGGGCACTTCGGCCTGGCCGCCGAGCTTGCCCTCGGTGCCGACTTCGCGCGCCACGCGGGTGACTTCGCCGGCGAAGCCGTTGAGCTGATCCACCATGGTATTGATGGTGTTCTTCAGCTCGAGAATCTCGCCCTTCACGTCGACCGTGATCTTGCGCGAGAGGTCGCCGCGCGCCACGGCCGTCGTCACTTCGGCGATGTTGCGGACCTGGGCCGTGAGGTTGCCCGCCATGGAGTTCACGGAGTCCGTGAGGTCTTTCCAGGTGCCGGCGACGCCGGGCACGTTAGCCTGGCCGCCAAGACGGCCTTCAGTGCCGACCTCGCGCGCCACGCGCGTCACCTCGCCCGCGAAGCGGTTGAGCTGGTCGACCATCGTGTTCAGCGTGTCCTTGAGCTGAAGGATCTCGCCCCGCACGTCCACGGTGATCTTGCGCGACAGGTCGCCGCCGGCGATCGCGGTCGCGACTTCGGCGATGTTGCGGACCTGGGCGGTAAGGTTGCCCGCCATCGAGTTGACGGAGTCAGTCAAGTCCTTCCAGGTGCCGGCGACGCCGGGCACGTCGGCCTGGCCGCCGAGCTTGCCGTCGGTGCCGACCTCGCGCGCCACGCGCGTGACTTCGCCGGCGAAGGCGTTGAGCTGGTCCACCATGGTGTTGAGCGTTTCCTTCAGCTGAAGGATTTCGCCCGACACGTTCACCGTGATCTTCTTGGACAAGTCGCCCTTCGCCACCGCGGTCGCAACCTCGGCGATGTTGCGGACCTGTCCGGTGAGGTTGGAGGCCATCGAGTTGACGCTGTCGGTGAGGTCCTTCCACGTGCCGCCGACGCCGCGCACCACCGCTTGGCCGCCGAGCTTGCCTTCGGTGCCGACTTCGCGCGCCACGCGCGTGACTTCGCCGGCGAAGGCGTTGAGCTGGTCCACCATGGTGTTGATGGTGTCTTTCAGCTCCAGGATCTCGCCGCGCACGTCCACGGTGATCTTCTTCGACAGGTCGCCGCCAGCGACCGCGGTCGTCACCTCCGCGATGTTGCGGACCTGCGCGGTCAGGTTCGAGGCCATCGAATTGACGCTCTCGGTGAGGTCCTTCCAGGTGCCGGCGACGCCGAGCACGTTGGCCTGGCCGCCGAGCCGGCCCTCGGTGCCGACCTCGCGCGCCACGCGCGTCACTTCGCCGGCGAAGGCGTTGAGCTGGTCGACCATGGTGTTGAGCGTCTCCTTCAGCTGAAGGATCTCGCCGGAGACGTTCACTGTGATCTTCTTCGACAAATCGCCGCTCGCGATCGCGGTGGCGACGTCGGCGATGTTGCGGACCTGCGCGGTCAGGTTCGAAGCCATGAAGTTGACGTTGTCGGTGAGATCCTTCCAGGTACCGGCGACGCCCGGCACCTGCGCCTGGCCGCCGAGCTTGCCTTCGGTGCCCACCTCGCGCGCGACGCGCGTCACTTCCGAGGCGAACGAGTTGAGCTGGTCCACCATCGTGTTGATGGTGTCCTTCAGCTCCAGGATCTCGCCGCGCACGTCCACGGTGATCTTGCGCGACAGGTCGCCGCGCGCCACGGCGGTGGTGACGTTGGCGATGTTGCGGACCTGGGCGGTGAGGTTGCCGCACATCGCGTTGACGGAGTCGGTGAGGTCCTTCCAGGTGCCGGCGACGCCGGGCACGATCGCCTGACCGCCGAGCTTGCCGTCGGTGCCGACCTCGCGCGCCACGCGCGTCACTTCGGAAGCGAACGAGCGCAGTTGGTCCACCATCGTGTTGATGGCTTCCTTGAGCTGCAGGATCTCGCCGCGAACGTCGACCGTGATCTTCTTGGAGAGGTCGCCGTTGGCGACCGCGATCGTCACCTCGGCGATGTTGCGAACCTGGTTGGTCAGGTTGTTCGCCATCGAGTTGACGCTCTCGGTGAGGTCCTTCCAGACGCCGGTCACCTCCGGCACCTGGGCCTGGCCGCCGAGCTTGCCTTCGGTGCCGACCTCGCGCGCCACGCGCGTCACCTCGGAGGTGAACACGCCGAGCTGCTTGATCATGGTGTTGACGATGGTCGCCGACTGCAGGAACTCGCCGCCGAGCGGCCGGCCATCGACGTCGAGCTTGACGGTCTGGAGCAGGTCGCCTTGCGCGACGGCGGCGACCGCGCGCGTCACCTCACGGGTCGGCCACAGCAAATCGTCGATCAGCGTGTTGACCGAACCTTCCATGTCGGCCCAGGAGCCCGAGGCGAGGCCGAACTTCACGCGCTGGCGGGTCTTGCCTTCGCGCCCCACCACCTGACCGACCAGTTCGAGCTGCTGCGCCATGCGCTGGTTGGCGGCGATGATTTCATTGAGGGTATCGGCAATCTTGCCGTCGATGCCGAGATATTCGCCGCTCATTCGCACCGAAAAGTCACCGCTGCGCATGGCCTGCAAGGCAAGCAGCAGTTCTGCCCGGGAATCCGGCTCCGACGTACCGTTGGTTGGTGGCTTTGAGGCGCGACGACCGGAGCGTGATGCAGTTCCGGGATCGAGGTCGCTCATACTGATTCCCCCGCAGGCGTCGGCCGAATCCGAGGCATGACGCGTTGGTTGACCGAAATAGAGCGTCAGCCAAATTCGAAATCAAGCGCCAAGGTAACGGCGCGAGATGATGGAACCTGCCTTGCTCAGCCCGGCTAAAGTAACCGCGATCCGCCGGATTGGTTCCATGCCGACGTGAACAAAATGACGCGGGTAAGCCCGCTTTTGCGTCCAGCGGGCGAGGGTCCGTGGCCGGTGATCCGCCGCGAGCCCGCCACCCGCGCGGAAACGACCACCGGAGCGGCCAATCCGAACGACAGCTTTGAGGCCGCAAGGAAGACAATGCGATGCGGGCGCTACAAGATACAAAAGGATTCTGCAGCCGCGCAGCCGGCAATGCCGGCCGACCGACAACCAGAAGCTACTTATCCGCCATGGTGCGCGCCGCGTCCCCGACCTGCGCGCGCAGGATCGGCAACTGCTCGCGCGCGAATGCTGCGAGTGCCGCATTGTCGGGCGACCTCAGATAGCGATCGAGCAGCTCGATGATCGCTTCGTATTCGGGAATCTGCGCGGCATAGAAGCTTCTGACGTAAGCCGGACCATCCGACATGTCGGGCTCGACCAGGCTTGGCGCCGACGATGGCGCCTTGCTGGGGCGCGGCTCCGCGCCGATCGCGTCCTGCACCTCCTTCAAACGTTTGTCGCGCTTAGCCGCTTCCTCGGCGCGGAGGGCGGCGAGGTTCTTGACCTCCGCATTGCCCTTAAGGTCGGTGTTCTCGAGAAGGCCCTGCTGAAACCGGCTGAAGTCGTAGACCGCGCCGATGACCTCTGTCGCGGTCGGGGTCCGTTCGCCGGGCGCTTGACCGGCGATGCTGTCGGCAAGCGCTGAGCTGCCGATGAATGCCAGGATGATCGCCGCCAGAACGCGCATGCATATCAATGACGAACCGCGTGCGGAAGTTCCCCGATGATTACGATCCGGTAACCGGGTTGCAGGGGGACAGTTCCGTCCCCACGTCCTCTGGATGAAACAGTCTGACATCTTCAGAGACAACGCCGATAACTGCCTTCAGCTTGCCGAGCGGGCCGATGGACAGCCCGCGCACAAGCGCTATTCGCGCATGGCCGACGCCTGGACGGCCCTCGCCAACGAGCAGGATTGGCTGGATGGCGAGATCCCGCCGCTCGCTGTGCATACTGCTCCAAGGCGGCGGGCGTGAGCCTTCGCCTGGCGGCCCGCATGTGAGAGCGCTCACGGAAGGTCAGCAACAGGTATGGCACCATCCGAAGGCGGTCGATCACATCGATTCCACACTCATCAGGAGGTTGAAGATGGCTCCGCGTCTGGCTCTTCTCTCTCTCGTTCTCGCTTTCGGCGTCTCGGTCGCGATTGCGGCCGTGACGACGGTGCGACAGGTTCATCTCGAAAGCGCGTCTGCCGTCGTCCATGCCGCGCACAGCTAGTGCTGGCGGGGAACATTCCACCGCGCGGCGCGTAAGGGCTTGAGCAGCAGGAGAGAAAGAACTCATCATGGCCCATTCTGATCAAGGCATCGTCAAGGACGAGCGCGCCGAAGACCAGCCGCGCGACAAGGAACGTGCACAATCCGTTCACAAGAGCAGTCCGAAAGGTTCGCCCTCGCGCGAAGCGACGCGCGATCCCAAGCTGAACGACAACAGCAAGACGCCGGGCTCGGGCGCGATGCCGGACGGCTCGAGCGACGCCACAGGCTAGGTCTCGCAGGGAACCAATTCCCGCGGGACGAGTCGATGGATTGCTTCCCGGTTGTCACGCCCCCGGTGCGCCGGAAGCAGTCTCCAAGGACGACCCCGGCACCAATGTGTCGGGGTCGTTCGCTGAGGAGGGCTGCTTTGGGGCAGGTTGAGCTGTCCCGGGATCGTCGACCTGAAGATCCATCAGCATCAACGCGACCAGACGGATAGATCACCAACGGTGCTTACGCTCGCGAGAGCGCCCGGGCTATGGCAATCAGCATGGCAGAAACACGATGAATGCGGCATGCCACCGAATCCCGTAAAGCGAAGACGAACAGGACCTCGGCAGCGAGCGCAACAGGTGTCCTGGCGATGCTACGGCTGGCCCGACCCGCCTGCCGCGCCGTACACTTGGCCGGTCGCATAGCTTGCGTCGGACGCGGCAAGCTGCACGTAGATCGAAGCGAGCTCGACCGGTTGGCCGGGACGGCCGAGCGGCGTCATGCCGCCGAATTGCTCCAGCTTCTCCATCGTGGCACCGCCGGAGACCTGGAGCGGGGTCCAGATCGGCCCCGGCGCAACGCCGTTGACGCGGATGCCCTTGGAGGCGAGCTGCTTGGCCAGCGACTTCACGTAGCTCATCGTCGCAGCCTTGGTCTGCGCGTAGTCGTAGAGATCCGCCGAGGGATCGTACGCCTGTTCGGAGGTCGTGCCGATGATGCAGGAGCCCGGCTTCAAATGCGGCAAGGCCGCCTTGATGGTCCAGAATGGCGCGTAGATGTTGGTCTTCATCGTGGCGTCGAAATCCTCCGACGACACGTCGAGAATGGAGGCGCGGGCCTGCTGCCGAGCCGCATTGTTGACGAGGATGTCGAGGCCACCGAGGCCTTGCACCGCGCGTTCGATCAACTGCCTGCAAAAGGCTTCGTCCGTGAGGTCGCCGGGAATCGCAAGACCGGTTCGCCCCTCCTTCTTGATCAGTGCGATCACTTCCGCGGCGTCGGCTTCTTCCGCCGGCAGATAGTTGATGGCGACGTCGGCGCCCTCGCGCGCATAGGCGATCGCGGCGGCGCGGCCCATACCGGAATCGCCGCCGGTGATCAGGGCCTTGCGGCCAGCGAGTCGGCCGCAGCCCTTGTAGCTGGTCTCGCCATGATCCGGGCGCGGGTCCATCTTGCCGGCAAGACCCGGCCAGGGCTGCGACTGCTTGTTGAACGGAGGCTTGGGATAACGGCTGACGGGATCGATCAAGCCATGCTCGGCCATGGATGTGTCTCCTTTCGCCGTTGATGCCAGCGAAGCCGCCGCGAGCGCTGCGCTCGCACCGTGCACGACGTGGCGGCGGGACAATGGGTTCTTGCTGTGGGACATGCTGCTCTCCGCTGGGGTCGAGGCTCAATGCGCGGAGATGTTCGACGTTGCTAAGAAAGGACGCCGGGCAGGCCGGCGTCCTTCAGTAGTTCGTTACTTGGTTTGGCCGACGCTCGGCGCCTTGCCGAGGTCCTTGGCCATGTCGAGGTGATGCTTCAGCGCCGGCAGCGTCTTGCCGGCCCAGTCTTTCAGCGCGGCATTGTCGCCGCCCTTGGCGTAGCGATCGAACAGGGAGACGGCGTCCTCGTGGGCGCTGATCTGGTAGGAATTGTAGTCCGAGCTGAAGTCCTTGCCGCTCGCATTCTTGAGCTTGTCGAGCTTGCTCTGGTGCGCGCTGTCGAGCGCCGTCGGCAGGGTGGCCTGCACCTTGCCATCGCTGACCATCCCCTTGAGCTCGGTGCTGGTCTTGGTGTGGTCGGCGATCATCTGCTGCGCGAAGCTCTTCTCCTGCGCGTTGCCCTTCTGCTGGGCAAGCTTGCTCGACTCGATCTCGAACATGTCGCTGATCGCGACCTGCTTGACGAAGTCGGGGGTGCTCGGGGAGACGCCGAGTGCGGAGTTGACGCCCGTCTTCTCGCCGAGCGATTGGGCGAGCGCAGGGCCTGCGAAGAGCACGCAAGCAAGAGCGATGAGGGTGCGTTTCATGGTCTGATCCTTCGATAGTCGCGCGGCCACTTGCCGGCGAGATTGCGCCGACCAACACGCTGCAGGGGCCTAGGTTCCAAACGGCTAATCCGCGGGATTTCGCCCGGTGCGCGGATTGATGGGATCGGTCGGCCTGCGTCGAAGCCGCTCCGGCAGGAACGGCTCGGCAGGGACGGCCGTGGCGTCGGCGCGCACGTCGGCATGGTGCTGCGCCTTCTCGTGTGGCGTGCGATTGTCGTTGATCTGGCGCTTGACGTCCAAGCCTCCGACCGGATCGTTGACGCCGTGCTGGATGTCGCGGAAGTCGCTCATGGCTCACCTCATTGCTTTCCGGGCAGGATCGATTTGGGCGTCTCGCTCGCCAGCGCCTGGTCCCCGGCGGAGCGCGGCATCTGCGGATCGTCGACGAAGATTCCGCGTCAGCTCGGCGAAACGTGAGTAGGGCACGTCGGGGATGCGCTGCTCCAGGTGACCCGGTAAGATCCTCGTTGTTGAAACGCAGACGTGAAGCGTGGGTCTTTTCATTGCGTGCGGCCTTGTTCGGCAGAGCAGCCAAGACCTGAGAACCGCTCGTTTCGCACGATGTTCCTGACCCGTAAGCGGACGTGAACCGGAACGATCACGTTGTCATTCGGTTGGCTTGGTAATGAGCGGAGGATTGCGATGTTGAACCAGGACGAACTCGATCGCAACGAAACGGGCCGTTTGATCGGCAGCGACAAGGTGGAGGGAACATCGGTCTATGGTGCCGATGGCAACCGGATAGGTTCGATCGAACGCGTGATGATCGACAAGATCACGGGCCAGGTGTCCTACGCCGTGCTCGGCTTCGGAGGCTTCCTCGGGCTCGGGAACGACCATTATCCGTTGCCTTGGCAATCCCTGAAATACGATCCCGAGCTGGGCGGTTATATTACCGGCATCACCACCAAGGAATTGGAAGGTGCGCCGAAGTACGACGCGCGCAGCGATTGGAACTGGGGCGACGACGCCGCCGTGCGCGGCATCAACTCCTATTACGGCGTCCCCTTCGCTTGAGTCTCGGCGAAGGCCGAATCGCCGAGGCGGCAAGGCTTGCCTGTCCCGCCTCGGGGCGGGCGAGCAAAGCCCCTATTGACGCTGCGCGCCGGCGGGCACGTCCAGGTCGCCCACTCCTGCCACGTTCCGCACCGGCCCGGACGGATGCTGCTGCCTCTTGTAGAGAAATCTCTTGTAGAGAAATGATGACCGCGCCGCACAAGTCCGGCTAGACTGAACCGGAACCAAAGCAAACTCCGGGGAGGAAAACTGACGTGAAGACCGCGATCACCGAACTGTTCGGCATCGAGCACCCGATCATCCAGGGTGGCATGCATTTCGTCGGCTTTGCCGAATTGGCCGCCGCCGTTTCCAATGCCGGGGGTCTCGGCATCATCACCGGTCTCACCCAAAAGACGCCCGAGCTGCTTGCGAAGGAGATCGCGCGCTGCCGCGACATGACCGACAAGCCGTTCGGCGTGAACCTCACCTTCCTGCCGACGTTCTCGGCGCCGCCCTATCCCGAATACATCGCGGCCATCGTCGAGGGCGGCATCAAGGCCGTGGAGACCGCAGGCCGCAGCCCGGAAGCCTACATGCCGGCGTTGAAAGCGGCCGGGATCAAGGTCATCCACAAATGCACCTCGGTGCGCCATTCGCTCAAGGCCGAGCGCATCGGCTGCGATGCCGTCAGCGTCGACGGCTTCGAATGCGGCGGGCATCCCGGCGAGGACGACATCCCGAACATGATCCTGCTGCCGCGCGCGGCGGAAGAGTTGAAGATCCCGTTCGTCGCTTCCGGCGGCATGGCCGACGGACGCAGCCTCGTCGCGGCGCTGTCGCTGGGCGCGGCGGGCATGAACATGGGCACGCGCTTCATCGCTACCAAGGAAGCACCGGTGCATCAGAACGTGAAGAACGCGCTCGTCGCGGCCACCGAGCTCGACACCCGCCTGATCATGCGAAGCTTGCGCAACACCGAGCGCGTCCTCAGTAACGCCAATGTCGACCGCCTGCTCGAGATCGAGCGCGAGAAGGGCGACAAGCTCACGATCGACGACATCCACGACCAGGTCGCGGGCGTCTATCCCAGGATCATGCTCGACGGCCAGATGGACGCCGGGGCTTGGAGCTGCGGCATGGTCGCGGGCCTGATTCACGACATCCCGTCCTGCAAGGAGCTGATCGACCGCATCATGGACGAGGCGGACAGCATCATCCGCAACCGTCTGATGGGGTTCCTGGACGGGACGGGATCGGCCCGAAAGGTCGCCTGACACCGTCAAACTTCTTAACCACGGCGGCAATTGACCGCTGGAATTGCGCCCCGTGCCTCCTAAATAGGGATAAATTACTCCTTTCATAAATCCATTTCAGGAGGCGTCCGTGGTGCTGAAAAGCGTTCCCTTCGCTATCGCCTTCGCCCTCGTGATCGCGGGGGGCGGCGTTGCGCGCGCTGACGACTACAAGCCCGACGAATATCTCAGCCTCGATCTCTCCAAGGCCGTGCTGTCGCCGAAGCGTCTCGGGCCGGAGACGCATTTCGCGCCGGTCGCACTCGAAGCGCGCGGCGGCAACGAGGCGCAGGCGCGCGCCGAGCCTCTCGACGTGCCGAAGAAGGTAGCCGCCGAACGCGTCCGCAAGGGCGAGCCGAAGGCGGCGCAGGCGAAGAGCACCCAGCCGCGTGGGGCGGCACGTACCAGGCTGTCCCATCGCCATGGCAACCCGCTCGACGCGCAGGCGATGGACACCCGCATCCAGACCTGGCCCTGCCGCTCCGGCGGCATCTGCGACTGGAAGCGATAAGTTCCGGCCAGGCCGTCATTCCCGCGTCGCAAAACCGTTGGCGCGGAGTCAAGAAACCGTAAGCTGGAGGTCAAGGAGCGCAGGCACCTTCCGTCGCGATTCGACGAAGGTTTCCCGAGATGGCAGCGCCCCGCGCTTCGCGCGCATGGACCCGGAGGCAATTCCTGGTCCGTTCGACCTCGAGCCTGGCAGTTGCCTCGCTCGGCACGCTCGCGACACCTTATCTCAGCCGCGCCGCCGACCGCCCGGGAATCGCAGGCGGCATCCAGTCGGGCGATGTCTCGGACGGCTCCGCCGTAGTTTGGGCGCGCGCCGACCGGCCGGCGCGGATGCAGGTGGAATGCTCCACCGTCGAGAGCTTTAAGACGATCATCGCCTCGGTCACCAGCGACGCGCTGCCCGATGCCGATTTCACCTCGAAATTGCTGCTCAACGATCTGCCGACCGGGCAGGACATCTTCTACCGTGTCCGCTTCGAGGATGTTGCGACCGGCATTGCCGGCGAAAGCCGCGTCGGTCATTTCCGCACCGCGCCAGCAGCCGGCCAGTCGATCTCGTTCCTGTGGTCCGGCGACACCGCGGGGCAGGGCTGGGGCATCGACGTCGCCCGCGGCGGCTATCGCAGCTATCGCACCATGCTCGACAACCGTCCGGATTTCTTCATCCACTGCGGCGATCACATCTACGCCGACTGCACGATCCCTTCCGAGCAGAAGCTGCCGAACGGCGAGACCTGGCGCAACCTCGTCACCGAGGAGAAATCCGAGGTCGCGCACACGCTGGCCCAGTTCCGCGGCAACTACAAATACAACCACCTCGACGAACACTTCCGCGCCTTCCATGCGCAGGTGCCGATGTTGGCGCAATGGGACGATCACGAGGTGAGCAACGACTGGTCGCCGCTCGGAACCTATGACGAGGCCGGTTACGAGGACGACGGCGTCCCGCGCCTGGTCGCGCGCGCCCGCCGCGCCTTCTTCGACTTCATGCCGATCCGCGACATCGGCTCGCGTGAGGGCCGGGTCTATCGCAAGATCGCTTACGGCCCGCTGCTCGACGTCTTCATGATCGACATGCGCAGCTACCGCGACGACGTCTGGAACAAGGGCGACGACCATCGCGGCTGGATCCTCGGCGCCGAGCAGCTTGCCTGGCTCAAGCGCGAACTCGCCGCCTCGCGCGCAACCTGGAAGGTGATCGCGGCCGATTTGCCGATCGGCCTGATCAGCCTGGATGCCGTGGCGCTCGGCGATGGGCCGCCGGATCGACGCGAGCACGAAATCGCCGATCTGCTCTGCTCCATCAAGCGCGCCGGCATCCGCAACATCGTCTGGCTCACCGCCGACATGCACTACACCGCCGCGCATTATTACGATCCGGGCAAGGCGCAGTTCAGGGATTTCGAGCCGTTCTGGGAGTTCGTCTCCGGCCCGCTCCATGCCGGCAGCTGGGGTCCCGGCGAACTCGATGACACCTTTGGGCCCATCGCGATGTACCAGCATGGCTGCAGCCCCGCGCAAGGCGAGAATCTCGCGCCGTGTTTCGGACTGCAGTTTTTCGGAAGGGTCGACATCGACGGCCGTAGTGGCGTGATGACCGTGACCCTGAAGGACGTGGACGACCGCGACCTCTGGTCAGTCGACATTGTGCCGCAGCCGCCGATGCGTGGGGCGGTGGTCGCGCAGCATTCGTGAGATGGGGGCAATCCCGGCTTCGATCAGCTAGGACTACAAGGCAAGATTTTGTCGAGCACGCAAGGAAATGGCCCCGTGAGGGGCCATTCCGGAGCGTTACGCATCAGTGATGATGGTGATGGCGGTGGCTGCGCTTGATCACGACAACGCGGTCGCCGCGATGGTGGCGATGCCAGCCGCGATTGTGATGGTGCATGCGATATTCGGCGCGGGCGCCGTGCGCCCCGTGATGATGATGACTGCGCTTGATCACCACTGTCTCTGCGCTTGCCAGCGTCGGCGCGGCGATCACGAGCGCACCGAGGGCCGCAACCATTAAACCAAGCTTCTTCATGATGTCCTCCTCCAAACGAATGCAGATCTAAACCGCAGATCTGCGCGAACGTTCCGGAGAGGCCGGTAGAGAATTCTGAACGGATGTTCAGACGAGGCCCCGCTAGTCGCAGCGCTGCTGCGAGGGAGTTGGTTTGTCGCTGGCGATGTACTTGCCGTCCCTGATCGTGTACTCGCCGCGCTCGCTGCGATTGTAGATCGCGCGCAGGCTGCCGTCCTTCTGCAGCAGGAGTCCGAATTCGCGCGTCTGGCGCAGCGATGGAAAGTACACCATCACATTGAGCAGGCCCTCCGCGTTGATCGTGGCAGATACGACCTCGTTCTCGTCCCTGGCCTCGCCGAAATCGCGGCGGTACATCACGCGTCCGTCCTTCCGGATTTCGTAGGTCAAGAGGGCGCCCTTGTCGCGGTTGGGCCGGGCCGTGCAATCGACCGCCCATGAGCCGAGCAGGCCCCATTGCTCCACGGTTGCGGCCAGCGTCTCGGCACCGGTAGCCGGGGTGAACCCAACCCACAGCACCGCAACCGCGATCCAGCGGCTCAAACAACGCACCATGTTCCGAAAACCCCGCCTCGAAGAACTCCAGAGTGTAGCATCACGCCCGCGTCCGTTCCACGCCGGCTGCCGATCGCTCGCGAATTTGATCCGCGTCAATGATGCAGGGTGGCCGAAGAGTAGGATGGCGCTCCCGAAGGCGAACGTGGATAGAGCAATGCTGAATCAAGTCATGGATTTTGCGGGCGAAGTGCTGCCGGGGAGCTGTGCCGTCCCGCCTTATTCCGAGGCCGCGTTTCTGAGCGAGCTGGGCGGTCGCCTGCGGTCCTCGCGCATGCGCTGTGACCTGTCGCGACGGGAGCTCGCCCGCCGCTCCGGGATCTCCGAGCGCTATATCGCCCAGATCGAGGCCGGCAAGGGCAACGTCTCGATCGTGCTCTTGCTGCGGCTGGCCTCGGCGATCCACGGCAGCCAGCCACAGAGCCAGCCTCACGCGGCCTGACTCAAAAGGGGGTGACCGCATGGGGCAGCTCGTCCTCGCCGCCAAGGTCACCCACGTTCCGTCGCTGATGCTGTCGGAGCTGTCAGGCAGCCCGTTACGCGCGGCGCGCGAGCCGGCGGTCACGTCCTTGCGCGAACTGGGGCGGCGGGCGAGAGAGCGCGGGGTCACCAGCTTCGTGGTGTTCGACACTCACTGGCTCTCCAATTTCGGCTACCACATCAACGCCAATCCTCGGCATCGCGGTGCTTTCACCAGCCACGAAGCGCCGCACATGATCCAGGATCTGCGCTACGACCTGCCGGGCGATACCAGCCTCGCCGAAGCCATTGCGGGCAAGGCCGGGGATGCCGGTCTGAACGTCATCGCGCACCAGGTGGCGAGCCTCGGGCTCGAATACGGCACCATCGTGCCAATGCACTACATGAACCCGGACGGCTTCGCGAAGGTGGTCTCGATCGCCTCGCCGCTGTTCACCTCGTTCGAGGAGAGCCGGATCCTCGGCGAGGCGGTCCGCCGCGCCATCGACCAGTCCGGCGAGCGCGTCGCGATCCTCGCCAGCGGTTCGCTCTCGCACCGGCTGTGGCCTAACAAGAAGCTCGGCCCGGAGGCCTGGACCTCGATCGCCAGCGAGTTCAACCGGCAGGTCGACCTCCGCGTGCTCGAGCTGTGGCAGGGCCGCCGCTACCGCGAATTCCTCGACATGCTTCCGGACTATGCCACCAAGTGCAACGGCGAAGGCGGCATGGCCGACACCATCATGCTGTTCGCCGCGCTGGGCTGGTACGACTACCGCGGCACCGCCGAGCAGCTTTGCGACTATTTTCCCTCGTCCGGCTCGGGTCAGGTCAACGTGGAATTTCACGTCGAGGCGTGAGGCGTCGACCTCAGGCTCGCTTCTCCACATTGGCGCTGCGCGCCGGCACACCGAATTCCTTGCGGCAGACCTCGGCTAGCACGGCGACGCCTTCGCGGATCTGCTGATGCGTCGGACTTGCAAAGCACAGCCGCAGCCGCGAGCGGGAATGGCTCTTGTCGGTCGACCATTCCGGTCCCGGATTGATCGAGACGCCGGCGGCGAGCGCGGCCTGATAGAGCTTCAGCGTATCGACCTGGTCGGGCAGCTTCACCCAGAGGAAGATGCCGCCCTTGGGCTCCTCGAATTCGGCGGCCGTCCCGAATTGCTCGTTGAGCGCTTCCATCAGCGTGTCGAGCTTGGTGCGGAGCGCCTTGGTCAGGGCTGGCACGTGGCTTGCGAAATGCGGCTTGCAGTAGGCGGCCAGCACCATCTGCTCCAGCGCGCCGGAGCCCGCATCCGTCTTCAGCGCCAGCATCCGCGACATTACCTCCCAGGGCGCCACGATGAAGCCGACGCGCAGCGCCGGTGCGATCGACTTGGAGAACGAGCCGATATGAATCACGCCGCCGCCCTTGCTCATCGCGTAGATCGCCGGCGGGCGCTGCCCCGACCAGACGAGGTCGGCGTAACAATCGTCCTCGAAGATCGGCACGCCATACTCCGTCGCGAGCCGCACCAGTTCGGCGCGGCGGCTCTCGGACATGATGCTGCCGGTCGGGTTCTGCACGGTCGGGATGGTGTAGATGTATTTCGGGCGGATGCCGCGGCTCTTCAGGTCGGCCAGTGCCGCGGCCAGCGCATCCATGCGCATGCCGTCCTTGTCGAGGGGGATGCCGACGACGTTGACGCCGAGCCGCGCCAGGCGGTTCAGCGACCCCTGATAGCTGTCCTGCTCGAAGATGACGGTGTCGCCGCGCGCCAGCAGCGTCGCGTTGACGAGGTCGAGCGCCTGCAGCGAGCCGGAGACGATCAGGAGGTCGTCGACCGTGCAGGTGATCCCGGCATCGCGCCCCAGTTTCGTCACCAGGAATTCGCGCAAGGGGAGGTAGCCGTGCGGGCCGTGCGCGAGTCCGTAGGTGGCGAGCGAGCGGCCCTCGCGCCGCAGCACCGAGTTGGTCGCCTCGATCAGCTCGTCGAGAGGCACCTGTTCGGAATCGTTGTTGCCGCCGACGAAGCTGTATTTGGCAAGGCCCGTCCAGCGCGCGGACGGGGCCGGCAGCCCTGCGGGGAACAGGGGCGCGAAATCGAAGCTGGACGTCATGGGAGCGTTCCTCGTTTTGTTCTTGTCTAGCGGCCGGCTGTGCATCGCCCGCCTTAGTTCTTGCCGGCCGTCCAGGTCGGACGGCCTCACTTGTTTGTGGCCGTCCTGGTGGGACGGCCCTGGCTGATGAAAGCGTAATGCGCGTTGGCGATGCCGCCAACCATCAAGGCTTCGACCACCGGTTCGGCGATCTCGCCGGTGGCGGCCCAGTCGACCAGGAAATTGGCGCCGGTCCCGCCGCGCAAATCGTCGGTCGGAACGAAGATCGAGACGGTGGCGAGCGGCCTCAAGGCCACCGGCGTCTTCAGATAGCTCTCGACCTGCTTGCCTGCGGTGTCGAAATAGGCGATGCGTTTGATGACCAGCGGCTGGGTCTCGGAGGCGTTGTGTACGCTGAGCGTCACCGAGAAGTCGACACGCAACTTGCCCTGGCTCATCGCGACGCTGGAATAGGCCGGCACGTAGAATCCGCCGGAGACCGCGAGGTCCTCCTTCGGCATCGTGGTGAGCGAATCGGCAAAGTTCTGTTCGATATTGACCTTGGATTGCGCGGCGGCGGGCACGGCAAAGGCGAGGGGAGCGAGCAGCATGGCTGCGAAGAGCCCATTGCGCATGTGACGAATTGCTCGCTTGCCGCACCGCAACCCGTCTCTAGGGTGCGGCGAAACGGACCAATTTGGCATGCATGAGCTCATTCGCGATATCACACTCTCTATCCTGTTTGCCTGGATGCTGGGGCTTATCGCCCATTTTTCCCGGCAACCGCTGATCCTGGCCTACCTTATCGCCGGCTTCTGCATAGGTCCATTCGGTGCCGGCTGGGTCCATTCGCAGGAATCGATCAGCGTTATCTCAGAGCTTGGCCTGATCTTCATGCTGTTCATGATCGGGCTCGAGATCGACCTGAAGAAGATCGTGCGGGCGGGGCGGGTGATCCTGTTCGCGGCGGGCAGCCAGCTGCTCGGCGGCTGTCTGCTCGGGGTGCTGTTCTTCGTCGGCATCGGCCTGTCCATCGGGGGCGGGCATTTCGATGCGGTCTATCTCTGCGTCGCCTGCGCGCTGTCGAGCACCGTCATCATCGTCAAGGTGCTCTACGAAAAGCGCGAGCTCGATACGCTGCCGGGCCGCATCACCCTCGGCATCCTCGTGCTCCAGGACATCTTCGCCATCCTGTTCCTGGCGGTGCAGCCGAGCCTCGCCAATCTGCAGGTCAGCGTCATCCTGCTCTCGATCGGCCGCGTCGCGGTGCTGGTCACGGCCGCGCTTGTGGTCAGCCGCTACGTGCTGCCGCGCCTGTTCCACCAGATCGCGCGGCGGCCCGAGCTGGTGCTGCTCGGCGCGCTCGCCTGGTGCTTTCTGGTCGCCGAGACCGCGTTTAGGCTGTCGCTGTCGCGCGAGATGGGCGCGTTGATCGCAGGCGTCTCGCTCTCGACCTTCCCTTACGCGCTCGACGTCACCGCCAAGGTCACCACGCTGCGCGACTTCTTCATCACGCTGTTCTTCGTTTCGCTCGGCATGACCATTCCCGTGCCGGGCCTCTCGGTGATCAGCCTCGCCTTGATGATCGCGGCGTTCACGGTGGTGAGCCGCCTCGTCACCACCTTCACCCCGCTCTACCTGATGAAGCAGGGCTTGCGCGCCAGCCTGTTGCCGGCCCTGAACCTCGCACAGATCTCCGAGTTCTCGCTGGTGGTGATCCAGACCGGCGTCGCCGACCACCACATCGCGGCCGAGACGGCGAACGCCGCCTCATTCGCCTTCGTGGTGCTGGCGGTGCTTTCGACCTTCGTGATGACCCGCAGCGACGAGATCACGCGTTGGGCGATCGGCCCCTTGAAGCGGATCGGCCTGCGCGATCTCGACCATGGCAACGGCCATGCCGAGGATGCGCACGAGGGCCATGGCGAAGCCCGGCGCATCGTCATCCTCGGATTTTTCCGCGCGGCGAGCGCTCTGCTGGCCGAGATCGAACGGCAGACGCCCGTGCTGCTGGAGCAAATCACCGTGGTCGACTTCAACCCCAATGTGTACCAGACCCTGCTCTCGCGCGGCTTGCACGTGATCTACGGTGACATCAGCAATGTCGATACGCTGCTCCACGCCGGCATCGGCAAGTCCGAGATGATCATCCTCAGTGTGCCGGATTCGCTGCTGAAGGGCGCTACCAACGAGAAGCTGGTCCGCCACGTCCGCGCGCTCAATCCGACCGCCCTGATCGTCGCCACGGCGGACCTCCTGGCGGACGTCGCCGCGCTCTACGAAGCCGGCGCCAGCTACGTCACCGTGACCCGGCTCAGCGACGCCCACGAACTGTTTACCGTGATCGAAGCCGCCCAGGCCGGCCTGCTCGCCGACAAGCGCGCCGAGCTCGATCAGCGCCTCGGCGAGCGTCGCGAGGTGCTGCCCTGACGGCGTCGGGCCGCCCTCCTTGCCGCCTTCCTTGCAGACAATCCGCGCCTATATCGCTGGTATGCCCGGTGCAAGCCTGAAAGCCGCTGGCAGGCCCGCCGTCCGGCATATGTGGTTGCGCCTGGGGAGACTAGCGCCCCGCCCCAAGTCCGGCTAAGCCTCCCGGCCATAACCGATAGAGATTGGGAAATGCCCGATAGCGTTCAGGAAGTCTTGCAGGCCTTTGCCCGGGGTGAGCTCGTGGTCGTCACCGACGACGAGGACCGTGAGGGCGAGGGCGATCTCATCGTCGCCGCCTCGCTCTGCACCGCCGAGAAGATGGCCTTCATCATCCGCCACACCTCCGGCATCGTCTGCGCGCCCGTGACGACCGAGGATGCGCGCCGCCTGCGGCTCGATCCGATGGTCGCCCACAATGATTCCGCGCACACCACCGCGTTCACGGTCTCGATCGACTACAAGCCCGACGGCGGCACCGGCATCTCCGCCGAGGAGCGCGCCTCGTGCTGCCGCGCGCTCGCCAATCCCAATGTCGGCGCCAACGACTTCGCCCGGCCCGGCCACATCTTCCCGCTGATCGCCAAGGACGGCGGCGTGCTTTTGCGCTCCGGCCATACCGAGGCCGCCGTGGACCTCTGCAAGCTCTCGGGCCTGCCGCCGGTCGGCGTCATCAGCGAGCTCATGAACGACGACGGCAGCGTGATGAAGGGCGAGCAGGTCGCCCGCTTCGCCGCCCAGCACAAGCTCAAGCACGTCACCATCGCGGATATGATCGCCTACCGCCAGGCGCGCGAGAAGCTGATCGAGCGGGTCTCGACCTTCGTCACCGAAAGCCCGATCGGCCCATTGCAGGGCTATGCGTACCGCTCGCCGTTCGATTCCATCGCTCACGTCGCCTTCGTCTATAATGGCGTCGGCGACGGCAAGAACGTGCTGACGCGCTTCCACAAGCCGAACATCGTCAAGGACACCTTCACCGGCCACAAGCGCATGGCGGCCGTTCTCGAGCATTTCAAGAAGACCGGGCGTGGCGTGCTGGTTTACCTGCGCGATGGCGCCGCGGGTGTTCCCGTGGCGCCGCTGCCGGACGAGTCGTCGACCGAGGCCGACCGCAACCGCCAGTGGCGCGAGGTCGGCGTCGGCGCGCAGATCCTGCGCGACCTCGGGGTCACATCGATCCGGCATCTCACGTCCTCGGTGCACGACTACAAGGGCCTGTCGGGCTTCGGCATCGAGATCGTCGCCAACGAGCAGCTCGAAAGCTGACATGCAGCGTCGATCCGGGATGGCGCTGAAAGCCCCAGGCCCGGAATCTCGAAGTGGTGAAAGCGAAGGGATGCCGGGTTCGCGCTTTGCGCGCCCCGGAATGACCGAGACCAGGATACAATTGAACTTGTTGCCGCGGCGCTTTAGTTTGTCCGGCAATTATCGACGGAACCAGACGCGAAAGGACGTTTTATGAGCGTGCGCCCTCAGGCCAAGGACAAGCCGGCTGCGGCTTCTTTCCAGTGGGACGATCCGTTCCTGCTCGATGAGCAACTGACCGAAGACGAACGCATGGTGCGCGACACCGCCCGTGCCTACGCCCAGGACAAGCTGCTGCCGCGCGTGGCCAAGGCCTATCTCGAGGAGAAGACCGACCGCGAGATCTTCAACGAGATGGGCGAGCTCGGCCTGATCGGCATCACGCTGCCGGAGGAATATGGCTGCGCCAATGCGAGCTACGTCGCTTACGGCCTCGTCGCGCGCGAGATCGAGCGGGTCGATTCCGGCTATCGCTCGATGAATTCGGTGCAGTCCTCGCTGGTGATGTATCCGATCTACGCCTATGGCGACGAGAACCAGCGCAAGAAGTATCTGCCCAAGCTCGCCAGCGGCGAGTGGGTCGGCTGCTTCGGGCTGACCGAGCCCGACGCCGGCTCCGATCCGGCCGGCATGAAGACCCGCGCCGAGAAGGTCTCGGATGGCTATCGCCTCACCGGCAGCAAGATGTGGATCTCGAACGCGCCGATCGCCGACGTCTTCGTGGTCTGGGCCAAATCGGCCGCGCACGACAACCAGATCCGCGGCTTCGTACTGGAAAAGGGCATGAAGGGCCTGTCGGCGCCGAAGATCGGCGGCAAGCTGTCCCTGCGCGCCTCCATCACAGGCGAGGTCGTGATGGACGGCGTCGTGGTTCCGGAAGATGCCCTGCTGCCCAACGTCTCCGGCCTCAAGGGCCCGTTCGGCTGCCTCAACCGTGCCCGTTACGGCATCTCCTGGGGTGCGCTGGGCGCGGCCGAGGACTGCATGCATCGCGCTCGCCAGTACACGCTCGACCGCAAGCAGTTCGGCAAGCCGCTGGCCGCAACCCAGCTGGTGCAGAAGAAGCTCGCCGACATGGAGACCGAGATCGCGCTGGGTCTGCAGGGCTCGCTTCGCGTCGGCCGCCTGATGGACGAGGGCAAGTTCGCGCCCGAGATGATCTCGATCATGAAGCGCAACAATTGCGGCAAGGCTCTCGACATCGCCCGCACCGCCCGCGACATGCACGGCGGCAACGGCATCTCGATCGAGTATCACGTGATGCGCCACGTCCATAACCTCGAGACGGTCAACACCTACGAGGGCACCCACGACGTCCACGCCCTGATCCTGGGCCGCGCGATTACGGGCATTCAGGCGTTTTTCTGAGCCGCCGCGTTGAGGGTACTAGGCTATAGAACTCTCCAACTCCGTCATGGCCGGGCTTGTCCCGGCCATCCACGTCTTGAGCGCGCAAAGAACGTGGATGCCCGGCACAAGGCCGGGCATGACGAAGTCAGCAAGGAATGAGCAAGCCATGTCCGACAATGACGACGTCCCGTTTAACCGCGACTTCCCGCTGAAGCCCGGCCTCGTCGAGGAGGTCCGGCCCGGCGTACGCCGCGTGCTCTGCAACAATCCGAGCCCGTTCACCTTCACCGGCACGGTCAGCTACATCGTGGGCGAGGGCAATGTCGCGATCATCGATCCCGGTCCGGACGATGAGGCGCATGCGACTGCGCTGCTCGATGCCGTGCGCGGCGAGACCGTGAGCCACATCTTCGTCACCCACACCCATCGCGACCATTCGCCGAACACTGCGCGCATCAAGCAGGCGACGGGTGCGCAGGTCTATGCCGAAGGCCCGCACCGGGCCTCGCGTCCGCGTTTCGAGAGCGAGAAGCACAATCCGGAATCCGGCTCTGATCGTGACTTCGTGCCGGATATCAGGATCGCCCATGGCGACGTCGTCGAAGGCCAGGGCTGGCGGCTCGAGGCGGTGGCGACGCCCGGCCACACCGCCAACCATCTGGCATTCGCCTGGCCCGAGCGAAAGTTCAACTTCGTGGGCGACCATGTGATGGGCTGGTCGACCTCGATCGTGGCGCCGCCGGACGGCTCGATGATCGACTACATGGACTCGCTGGACCGGCTCGCGGCACGCGAGGAGGATCTCTATTTCTCGGGCCACGGCCCGGAGATTCCCGAAGGCCAGCGCTTCGTGCGTTTCCTGATCCGGCACCGCAAGGCGCGCGAGGCCTCGATCCTGCACCGCCTCGCCAAGGGCGAGACCGACATCCCGACCATGGTCCGCGCGATCTATATCGGGATCGATCCGAGGCTGACGACGGCCGCCGGCTATTCCGTGCTGGCGCATCTGGAAGACCTGGTCGCACGCGGCGTGGTGGCGACGGATGGTGATCCCGTGATCGGCGGGACGTACCGGATGGCGGTCTAAACTCCCGTCATTCCGGGGCGCGCGCCAGCGCGAACCCGGAATCCATCGGGTCGCAGTGCTGGTGGATGGACGGATTCCGGGTTCGATGCTGCGCATCGCCCGGAATGACGGCGGAGGTCACTTCTTCACCGTCTTCGCCGGCGCCTTCGGCGGCGCGACCGGCGTTTTCTTCACCGGCTTGAGCGCGTCGGCATCGGCGGCGGCGTTGAGATCGTCGATGAATCTCTTGACGCGCGCGGCGTTGCTGCCGAGATCGCTGTCGAAATTGCGCGAGGCAGAGCGGATGTCGACGCGGGAATCATCGCCGTCCGCCACGACCCTGATCGAGACGTCTTCTCGAAAGCCCATCATCGGCGTGCGCGCCACCGCCTCGATGCGGCCGATGCGGCGCGGCGGCTGTGGTGCGCGCTCGTCGATCACGATCCATTTGCGCTTGTGGACGAGCTGGAGTGCGATCGCATAGGCGCGGTCGGCCGAAATCTCGAGCTCGACAGGCTCGATATAGGGGTAGAAGTGGCGCTGCTGCTCCGCCGAGTAGAGGCCGGCATAGACCGCGCTGTTGGTGCCCTCGCCGGTGCGCAGCCGCGCCAGTGCGTCGAAGCGCGGGGGATCGATCGGGTCGGTGGTGATGTCGTAGATCGACGGCAGCTTGCGATATTGCAGGCCCAGATAGGCGGGGTAGGCGAGGATCGCCCCGTCGATCAGGAAGGCGAGCAGGATGCGCGCCATGCCGCGCGAGCCGTTCTGCCAGATCGCGGCAAAGCCGGCGAGCCCGAACAGGATCGACAGGCCGGCGATCGCAAGCCCGCCGAGAAACGTCGCAAGCGCGGGCTTCGGCTCCAGGAAATCGAAGCGGACGATGATGACCGAGGCCACCACCGCCACCACCGCGAACACCGCGAGGTTGCGCGCCCAGCTCGCGAGGCTCGACACTGGCTCCGACTGATAGGGAGCGGAAAACCTGCGGGCCATCGAGTAAGCTCTGCCGGGGTTGGCGATGCCGGCCGATCCGGCGAGACGATGGTCCGTTGAGACCACGGCGCGGGGGCAAATTCAAGAGAGACCCGGACTGTTACTGTCCGTCATTCCGGGGCGCCCGAAGGGCGAACTCAGGTGCGCGCTTGCGCACCCGAGAATCTCGAGATTCCGGGTCTGGTCCTTCGGACCATCCCGGAATGACGTTGCTTGCCGTGCCGCTACGCCGCAGCGTTCGGGAAGCGGTAATCCTTGAATTGGTCGCGCAGCGCCGTCTTCAGGATCTTGCCGGTGGCCGTATGCGGGATACCGTCGACGAAGGCGACGTCGTCGGGCATCCACCATTTGGCGATCTTGCCGTCCATGAACTTCAGGATCTCCTCGCGCGTGGCCTGCTGGCCCTGCTTGAGCTGCACGATCAGCAGCGGCCGCTCGTCCCATTTCGGGTGGAACACGCCGATCACGGCGGCTTCCGCTACGGCCGGATGGCCGACCGCAAGGTTCTCGAGGTCGATCGAGGAGATCCACTCGCCGCCGGACTTGATCACGTCCTTGGAGCGGTCGGTGATCCGCATGTAGCCGTCCTCGTCGATGGTCGAGACGTCCCCCGTGTCGAAGAAGCCGTCCTCGTCGAGGATGTTGGTGTCGACACGGTAATAGGCCTTGGCGACCGCCGGGCCGGAGACCTTGAGGCGACCGAAGGTCTTGCCGTCCCAGGGCAGCTCCTTGCCGGCATCGTCGGTGATTTTCATCTCGACCGCGAAGGGCGCATAGCCCTGCATCTGCAGCACGTCGAGCCTGGCATCGCCGGTGGCGTTCTGGAACGGCGGCTTGAGTGCGGCGACGCTGCCGATCGGGCTCATCTCGGTCATGCCCCAGGCGTGGCGGACGTTGGAGCCCATGTCGAGGAAGGCCTTGATCATCGAGCGCGGCATCGCCGATCCGCCGCAGATCACCATCTTCAAATCCGGCAGCTTCAGATTGTTGGCGGCCATGTGCTGGAGCAGCATCAGCCACACCGTCGGCACGCCGGCGGTGTGCGTCACCTTCTCGGTCGAGAGCAGCTCATAGACCGATGCGCCGTCGAGCTTGGCCCCGGGCATCACCAGTTTGGTGCCTTGCGAGGGCGCGGAGAAGGCGATGCCCCAGCTGTTGGCATGGAACAGGGGAACCACCGGCAGCATTGTCTCGGACGCACTGGTGCCGAGCGCGTCGACATTGTTGGCCATTAGCGCGTGCAGCACGTTGGAGCGATGCGAATATAGCACACCCTTGGGGTCACCGGTCGTGCCGGAGGTGTAGCACATCGCCGCCGCCGTGTTCTCGTCAAACTCCTTCCATTTGAATTTGCCGTCGGCCTCCGCAATCCAGTCCTCGTAGGCGACCACGTTCTTCAGCGTCGTCTGCGGCATGTGAGCCTTGTCGGTGAGCACGATGTAGCGCTCCACGCTGGGCAGCTTGTCCGCGATCTTCTCCAGGACCGGAACGAAGGTGATGTCGGTCATCACGATGCGATCCTGCGCATGGTTGATGATCCAGGCGATCTGCTCGGGGAAAAGGCGGGGATTGACGGTATGGCAGATGGCACCGATCCCCATGATGCCGTACCAGACCTCCAGATGGCGCCAGGTGTTCCAGGCGATCGTTGCGACGCGGTCGCCGAGCTTGATGCCCTCGCGATCGAGCATCTGCGAGACCTTGAGTGCGCGCTTGTGGATCTCGGCGTAGTTGGTGCGATGGATCGGCCCCTCGACAGAGCGCGTGACCACCTCCTGCTTGCCATGAATCCTGGCGGCGTGTTCGATGATCCGGTGGCAGAGCAGGGGCCAGTCTTGCATCAAACCAAGCATTCTCACGTTCCTCCGAGAAGTCGCTGGGCGCGTTGTCGCTCTCAGCTTGGGCCAAAGAATTGTCATGACTTTTAGCCTGACGGACTTTCGCCGCAAATGGTCTTGTCGCGGCTATATGTCCGCCGGCGCGGCAATGGTTACCGCCGTGCTGGGGCTGTCATTCGTGCCCATTGAGAGGGCAGAAGCGCGGAAATATCCTGCGCCGCTCGATATCTTCGGCCTTGGTACACCACGGCCGCGCGCGGCCGTTCGTACCGCGAAGATTCCCCTGCCAAAACCGCGGCCCGAAGAGGCGCCCAAAGCGACGGACGAGGCCCGGTCCGAAGCAGAGACAAAGCCATCTCCCGACAAGGCGGGCGCGGACAAGCCCGCCGAGGCCGCGCCGCCGCCGGAGAAGCAGGCTTCCGCCTGCCGGCTCGCGCTGACCGAGGAGATCGCGATCGCGCCCTCCATTCCGGACATCCGCGGCCCCGGCGCCTGCGGGGGCGAGGATCTGGTGCGGCTGGAGGCCGTCGTGCTGCCGGACAAACGAAAGGTGGCCGTCAAGCCCGCGGCCATCCTCCGCTGCACCATGGCGTCCGCGATCGCCGATTGGGTGCGCAAGGACATGGCGCCGCTGGCGACCAGCCTTGGCTCGACCATCAGCGATCTCGACAATTTCGACAGCTTCGAATGCCGGGGCCGCAACCGTGTCGCTGGCGCGACGCTGTCCGAACACGGCAAGGCCAATGCGATCGACATCCGCGCCATCAAGCTTGCCAACGGGCAGTCGATCGGCTTCACCGACCGCACCGCTGCGCGCGAGGTCCGGGAGCGCGTGCTGCATTCGGTTTGCGCGCGCTTCTCCACCGTGCTCGGCCCAGGGTCGGATTGGTACCATGAGGACCACATCCACCTTGACCTGGCGCAGCGGCGCAACGATTACCGGATCTGCCAGTGGAACGTGTGGGAGCCCCTGCCGCAGGTCGCCCCGCTGCTGCCGACGGAACGTCCGGAGGAGGCGCCGCCGCGGGAGATTGCGGCCAAGCCCGAGGCAAAGGAAGGCGCTAAGGAGGCGCCGGAGACATCCGCTTCGCCAGAGGAGAAGCCCGAACCTGAGAAGGCCCAACCGTCCAAGCCGGCAACAAAAAAGCGCCGGTGAACCGGCGCTTTTGAATCCTTTGAAGGTCGACCCAGGTCAGAGGCGATCAGTAGCTGGCCGCCTGGCCGTTTTGGCTGTTGCCGAGCGCAAGGCGCGAATTGTAGGGCGAGTCGCCGTGCTTGGGCTCGAGCACCACGACGATGGTGCCGAGCTTGACGCGATCATAGAGATCGATCGCGTCCTCGTTGGTCAGGCGGATACAGCCCGACGAGATCGAGGCGCCGATATATTCCGGCTGGTTGGTGCCGTGAATGCGGAACAGGGTGTCCTTGCCCCCGGAATGGAGGTACAGCGCGCGGGATCCCATCGGATTGTCCGGGCCGGGCGCGACATAGGTCGGCACGCCCAGGCGCGAGATTTCGCCGGGGGTCGGGTGCCAGGCCGGCCACTCGGTCTTGCTGGCCACCTTGGCGATGCCCGACCAGGCCATCGCCTCTTCGCCGACGGTGATGCCGTAGCGGATCGCTTTGCCGCCTTCCAGGACGTAATAGAGGTAATGGTTGTCGGAATCGACCACGATCGAGCCCGGCGCCTCCTTGCGGTGGAATTCGACGATGGCACGGCGGAACGGCTCTGCGACCGCGGTATTTTCGTACTTCACCTTGGCAAGGAGTTCCTTGTCCTTCGGCTTGAAAGCCTTGGTGTCGGTCGCCTCGTAGCGCGTGGCTTGCATGCAGCCCGACAACATCAGGCCAGCCGCCAGAATTCCAAATATAACTTTCAGCGACGACATGTTCGGTTCCAATCAAAACAATACCGTGCGGAAGGGCCTGAGCTTAGCGCCCAAGTTCCTCGACTCCGTTAATCCCATTATCGTTGAAATCTGCCACAATTCCAGCGCTGATGCCCTTCTCCCGCGCTGCAGGAGCCGACCTGTGGCTTTTCTGCCGCAAATTTGGCTGGGATCCCGGGGTTTTTTGGCCGGATCAGCCAGAGTGTCGATTTCGGGCCACAGTTAACCAGCTCCGCCGCGGGGGCCAAACGATCCCATGATGTTCTTGTCATCGTGATCCTGTCAGAATCGCGCTAAGGGCTGTCCGTCTGCCGCAGGATCTCTGGAGTGTTTGATGTTTTCGGTGTTTGTTCCCTCCGAGTTCGCCCTCAAGAAGGCTGTCATCGAGGATCTTGCGACGGTACCGGAGAACGCGGTCTGGATCGACCTCGTCAATCCGAGCGCGGCCGAGGATAAGGCCGTGGAGCGGCTCGCGGGTATCGCCATCCCGACCCGCGAAGACATGCAGGAGATCGAGATTTCGAGCCGGCTCTATATGGAGAACGGCGCGCGCTACATGACCGCGACGTTGATGTGCCACTCCGATACCGACATGCCCCGGACCACGCCAGTGACCTTCATCCTGGGCGACCACCGCCTGGTGACGGTGCGCTACGACCTGCCGAAGCCCTTCAGCCTGGTCGAGGCCAAGCTCGCCCGTTCCTGTACCCCGTCGATCACCGGCGAGATGGTGCTGATGGAGCTGCTGGACGCGGTGATCGACCGCTGCGCCGACATTCTGGAGCGCTGCGGCGCCGAGATCGACCAGGTCAGCCACGACATCTTCGAGCCCGAGAGCGAGCGCCACGGTCAGGCCAAGAGATATTCCCAGATCCTGATCTCGATCGGTCGCAAGGGCGATCTGACCTCGAAGGTGCGCGAGAGCCTGGTGTCGATCGGCCGCGTCGTGACGTTCCTGTCCGCCGTCGTCGAGGGCGTGAAATGGTCGAAGGACATGCGCGAGCAGCTCAAGACCATGCAGCGCGACGTCGCCTCGCTGACCGACCATGCCTCCTATCTCTCCAGCAAGATCACCTTCACCCTCGATGCCATGCTCGGCGTCGTCAATCTCGAGCAGAACAACATCATCAAGCTGTTTTCGGTCATGGCCGTTGTCCTGATGCCGCCGACCCTGATCGCCTCGGTCTACGGCATGAACTTCAAGGTGATGCCCGAACTCGAATGGGTGCACGGCTATCCGATGGCGCTGGTGATGATGCTGATCGCCGCCATCGTCCCGTACTGGATCTTCAAGTGGAAGAAGTGGCTGTAGGAACCGTGCGCGAGCAAAGATACCTACCGAGAGCTTACGCCGCTCGCAGAGACACGGTGGATCGTGTCGCAGAATAGATCGGGATTGAGGCCGTGCGGTGGCGTCCGCATCGCGCCGCAATTCCTCCGGTAAAATTTGAGCGGTGGGCTGAACGTTTGCGCGAAACTTGTCTGCGATAAGCAGTGCATAGCCGCGAGGAACAGCCATGGTTGAGAAACACATAACGTCGCCCCGCAACGTCATCGATCTGGCGAACTATCGCCAGGTCGTGGCGAGCGGCAAGGCGCCGTCGATGTCGGCACGCATGTGCCGGCACTGTGGTGCTCCGCTGCTCGATGGCGAGAACGATGACGACTGCTCGACTGCATTCAGCACGGCCGCTCCGCGGTCGCACGAAAGGTCACGTCGGATTCGACTCGATTGAGGAACGGAAGCCAAGGGCGATCCAGGTCTTGCGGCGGCGTTGTCTGGATCGCCTTGCTTCCCTCAGCAAGTCTTCGCAGATGCTCAGCTGCGGCGTCCGATCTGGGGCCATAGCGCTCCGCCCCAGTCATCCTTATCTCTCTTGGTGTTCGTGGCGGAGCGGTTAAGCTGCGCTCGTGTCATCGGAGGTGCCGATGGGTGTTGGTATCAAGGAATTCGCCAAAGACCCCGCGAAGGCCGGACGGATGTCGGGCGAACGCTTCCGCGCGTTTCAGGAGCGTCGCCCGGACCATGAGCGCTGGGAGCTCATCGCAGGTGTCCCCATGATGATGACGCCGCCGACGATCGCGCACAACCATATCTGGGGAAACCTCGAGCGTTTGCTCAATGATGCGCTCGCCGGGCATGATCAGGGTCGCATCGCCATGCAGCGTCCCGGCATTGAACTCGGGTCGGGTGAATTCCGCCCGGAGCCGGATGTGGCCGTGATCGATGCCGACTACGAACCGGGGTAGCGGTTCGTGGACAGGGCTTATCTGCTGGCGGAGATCATCTCGTCCACCGACGACACGCGCGTGCCCGACACCGACGCCAAGTGGATCGACGTCAAGCGGACCATCTATCTCGCGCACGCCGCCTGCGAAGCGGTGCTCATCATTGAGCAGGATCGGATGGAAGTGCGTCTCGATACAAGGACGACGGCCGGTTGGAGTTCGCAGACGTTGGGTCCGGCCGACGAACTGAAGCTCCCTGCCTTCGGACTGCAATGTGCGGTCGCCGATCTCTACGAGGGAACGCGCTACGGCCTCGCCGCGGGCGCAAGCGGCCCGCCTGAGCCTCACGTCACCCGTCGGGCAAGACACCCGGAGAAGCTGTCAATCCGTCACCGCAAAAATATTCTTCTTTACCGAAATTCGGTTTCGGCGTATGTGTCCCCCATCCCGGCTCATCCAAGAGGGGCGATCTTGTGGTCGTCACTGTCGCGAGCCGGGCTTGCGGTGGACGCGGCAGCGTCGGCGCGAGAGGTGCGGGCAGGGCGGGTAGTCCCCGTGAGTCCGTAACCGCGTGCGGACGACGGCGCTGCTAGGCTTCGTCTCGTCTGTAAGTTTCCGGCGCTGTCGACGGCATCGGGAAAACTGCGGCGAAATGGCGGGCCGTGCGTACGGCAAAACCGTGTGGTCCTGGCCGTCGTTGCTACGGTCAAGCCTGTCGCGAAGATGTGCGCGAGCCCAACCGGGCAGACGGCATCGTCAATTTGCGGGGCGAGGGAGGCCAGAAGGAAAGTTCGGCTCCCGGGAGAGCACGGCATAAGCCGTCCGACCATCGCGCAGGGAAGGCCGAGTGATCGGCACCACCTGTATGCTGCTGTGCGGTTTTCCTGCGTGTGCATTGTGCGCAGCAGACCGCGGGTGCGATGTCAGCACCCGGCCTTCCCTGTGCCCTCTTGGATTTAGAGGGACGAAAGATGAAGCAAAGCTCGGGTGGACGAAGCCGCGAGGCCGCGAAGCTGTGTCTGAAAATTCAAATGCGAGCTGGAAGGGCGAAGTTGCTGCGTCATATTCCGTCATTGCGCGCGAAGCGAACCAATCCAGAGTCTTTCCGCGGAGGGTTTCTGGATTGCTTCGTCGCAAGGGCTCCTCGCAATGACGAGAAGAGACTACACGTGCTGGCCGCCGTTGATGTGGATCTCGGCGCCGTTGACGTAGGAGCTGGTGTCCGTGCACAGCACGTAGATGATCTTGGCGACCTCGTCGGGCGTGCCGAGGCGGTGCAACGGGATTTGCTGTTCGACGATCTTCTCGGTGCCCGGCGACAGGATCGAGGTGTCGATCTCGCCCGGAGCGATCGCGTTGACGCGCACGCCGATGCGGCCGAAGTCGGACGCCATCTCGCGCGTCAGCGAGGCAAGCGCGGCCTTCGAGGTGGCATAGGCCGCGCCCGCGAAGGGATGCACGCGCGAGCCCGCGATCGAGGTGACATTCACCACCGAACCCTTGGCCGCCTTCAATTCCTCGATCAGTCCGCGCGCGATCATGATCGGCGCGAAGAAGTTGACGTGGAAGACGTGCGTCCAGGTGTCGAGATCGGTGTCGACCGAGCCGAGCCGGGAACCGCCGGGCCCCTTCGGCGAGATCGCGGCGTTGTTGACGAGGGCGTGCAGCATGCCGCCCTCGAGCCGATCGCGGATTTCGGAAATCGCGCGGGTGGTATCCTGGGGATTGCCGAGGTCGACCTGGATGTGGTCCTCAGGGCCGGCGTCCCACGGGCAGTCCTCCGGGAAGGGGTGCCGCGAGCAAGTGATGACGCGCCAGCCCGCCGACGAAAAACGGATCACGGTGGCGTGGCCGATGCCGCGGCTGGCTCCGGTCAGGAGCAGCGTGCGGCGCGGCGCATTGGACGAATGCGGCATGGACATCTTTCAGGCGGCCCAATCTTTACGGATACATCCGCGTCTTGGACCACGGTTGGCCGGCCGCGTCACGGCGAAATTCGATACGGTCGTGCAGCCGGAACGGGCGGTCATGCCAGAACTCGATCCGCGAGGGGGTGATGCGCCAGCCGCTCCAGCCCGGCGGCCGCGGCACTTCGCCGATGACGTATCTGGCCGCGACCTTGGCGATGGCCTGTTCGAAGGCGAAGCGGCTCTCCAACTCCTGCGACTGCTTGCTCGCCCAGGCGCCGATCTGGGCCTGCTTCGGTCGCGTCGCGAAATAGGCGTCGGCCTCCGCGTCGGTCACCGGCGTCACGTTGCCGCGTATCCGGACCTGACGGCGCAGCGACTTCCAATGAAAAAGTAACGCTGCCTTAGGATTTGCGGCAAGTTCGCGGCCCTTCTGGCTCGCGATGTGGCTGTAGAAGACGAAGCCTTCGGTGTCGAAGCCCTTCATCAGCACCATGCGCACGTCTGGCAGCCCGTCAGGGTCGACGGTTGCGAGCGCCATGGCGTTGGGATCGTTCGGCTCGCTCTTGATCGCCTCGTTCAGCCAGCTCTCGAACAGCGCAAATGGCTCGTCGGCGGCGGTGAAATCACCGGATGTTAAGGGTGTCTGGTGTTTCATCGAGGTCGTGTCGGTCATGTCCGGAGTCCGAGTTGCGTTCCGCGGCCCAAAACGCGTTGTTGTCCGCTACCGCCTTATATAGGGTATGGGGAGGCGTTGGCCTATCGGCGATCCGGCCATCCGGTGTCGTCATGACGATGATTCTGATCGGGCTCGGGGCCGGCGGCTGCAGCTTTTCCCGCAACGACGGCAGCGCCTATGCCAAGGCCGACGAGAACGACCTCACCGGCTCGATTGCGCGGCCGGCGAATGATGCTCCCCCGACCGAGACCGATCTCGCTTTCACCCGCAACGCTGCCACCGACGTCCTCAGCAAGGGCGACAAGGATTCCGCCCAGCACTGGGAAAATCCGGAAACCGGGGCGCGGGGCTCGGTGACGCCGATCGCCCAGTCCTATGCCGCCGAGGACGGACGCAAATGCCGCGACTTCCTGGCGAGCTACGTCAACGGCAAGACCGAAAGCTGGCTCCAGGGCGCCGGCTGCCAAGGCAGCCGTGGCCGTTGGGAGATTCATACGCTAAAGCCGTGGCGGAGCTGAGCATCATCCGGCAAAGTGGGGACCGGTTTTCCGATCGGATTATGCTCTAAACATCGCGCGCCAGTTCGCGCTCCTAGTTGCAAAAATGCCACTCTCTTCCCACATGACCCGCAGGTGGGGCGGGGAGCCCAGAACAATTCGATTTTTTTGAAGGAGACGTGACGAATGCGCGACCCCTATGAGGTCTTGGGGGTGCCGCGGGGCGCCAGCGCTGCCGCGATCAAGAGCGCCTATCGCAAGCTGGCCAAGAAGCACCATCCGGACAGCAACAAGGACGACCCGAAGGCGGCCGAGCGCTTCGCCGAGATCAATTCGGCCAACGAAATCCTCGGCGACGAGGACAAGCGCAAGCAGTTCGACCGCGGCGAGATCGATGCCGACGGCAAGCCCCGCTTCCAGGGGTTTCCGGGCGGCGGCGCGCGCGGCCGCGCGGGCCCGGGCGGGTTCGAGAACTATACGTTCCGGAGCGGCGGGGCGGGCGGCCCGGGCGGGCCAGGCGGCGGGGCCTTCGAGGATATCCTCAACAGCATGTTCGGCGGCGGAATGCGCGGTGCGCGGCCCGGCGCCGGCGGCGGTGCCCAGTTCGAGTTCGACACTGGCGGCATCGGCCTGGACCTCGACGTCAACGTCGCCATGTCCGTTTCGCTGGAAGAATCCGCCAAGGGCGGCGAGAAGCGCGTGCGCCTGCCGACCGGCAAGGAGCTCAACGTCAAGATTCCGGCTGGCGTCACCGAGGGCCAGCAGATTCGGCTGCGAGGGCAGGGCGAGAGCGCGCAGGGCCATCCACCGGGCGATCTCCTGATCACCATCAACATCGCGCCGCACCCGTTCTTCAAGGTCGACGGCGCCGACCTCAGGATCGACCTGCCGGTCACGCTCTACGAGGCGGTGCTCGGCGGCAAGGTCCGCGTGCCAACCCTCGGCAATGCCGTGGAGCTCTCGGTCCCCAAAAACACCTCCAGCGGCCGCACCTTCCGCCTCAAGGGCAAGGGCCTGCAGAAAGCCGGCGGTACCGGAGATCTCTTCGTCACCATCAGGATTATGCTACCGGACGGGAACGACGCCGAGCTCGAGGCATTGATGGAGAAGTGGCGGGATCAACATCCCTACAATCCGAGGAGCGGGCTGGGTTAGGTTCGATCCAACGAAGGGATTCTCTGAAAGCCTCAGGGCATCATCCGGGAGATGATGCCCATCATATGCCGCAAGCGTGCTAGCGCTTCATGGATCGACGCGTCGATTGTCCGGCGGGGCAGTCGATAAGAAGGTGCGGCCTCGAGAGGGGGACCAGCGCGGTACCAAAAACCCCAATCGAGGCCGCCCGCGTCGATCGGCGGATCGAACGCCACTCATAATCGCGTGAACACCCGGTGCGATAATGAGACGCGTCCATGTCCTGATTCCAAATTTTCAATGACGGAATCTAGGCACCGAAGGTCGTGCGGTTGTTCAAGTGCCGTTTTTCTCCGCCTGGTCGTACACCGCCTGCGCCACCTTGGTCAGCCGGTCACGGTCGCTGCTACCGCTGACGACATAGCCGACGCCGCGCTCGGCCCAAAACAACGCACCATCCTTGTCCGTCCTGGCGTAGCGCATTTGCGTCGCACCATTCTCGGTTTTGGCGGAGTAGATCGTGTACCGCTCGCCCGAGGCGCCCTCATACATCAGGAATGACGCCGGACCGTTCGGCCCCGGCAGAAGCCGGCCGCCGACCAGCTTCAGCCCGCTGGCTTCCAGGTTCGGCGCGAACACGGTCCAGCCGCAGCGCCGGGTCAGCCAGGCCTGGAGGTGGTCGCGCTCATTGCCGCCGACTTCGACGGGGTGGCGAACCTCGACGACATAGAGGCGGTGAGCGTCGAGTGCATCCGCCGTCAAGTTCTGGAAGGTCGAGGGCGCGTTGGCGGCGCCATGCGCGAGCCAGCCGGCGGTGCCGCCGGCGACGAAGGCCACCAGCACGGCCGCAGCGGCGCCATAGAACCATTGCCGCGGGCGGCGCTCCAGCCGCTCGAGCTCGAGCCGTGCCGGCACCGGCTCCTGGGCAACGGCATCGTAGCGGGCGTGCAGCATCTCGGCCATGGCGCGCCAGGACTGCACGCGCTCGGCCTCGTCAAGATGGGCGGCAAGAAAGGCCTCGACGTCGGCACGGCGCTCGGCCGGCAGCTCGCCATCGACATAGGCGTGCAGTTCGTCTTCGGTCACTGGGATATTGCGGTCGTTCATATCGGTGGTCTCTGGCTCTGCGGCCCAAGATATCTTTTGCGAGTTAAGTTCGCGCAGCTCGTCATTTCACCCGCCTGAGCGCGGGGCGCTCACCCTCCAGCGAGCCCTTGATGTGGGCTCTCGCGCGTGCCAGGCGCGACATCACGGTGCCGATCGGTACGCCCTGGATGTCGGCGACCTCGCGATAGCTGAGGCCTTCCAGCATCACCAGCAGCAGCACCGAACGCTGCTCCTCGACGAGAGTGGCCAGCGCCTTCTCGATGTCGCGTCCTTCAGCCTCGGTGCCGCTGGCATCCGGGTTGTTTTCCGTCAGCGGCATGAATTGCGGCCGCCTTGCCAGTGAGCGCCGCCGGTTTTTGTTGAGGTTGGTCAGGATCGTATAGAGCCAGCTCCTGACGTCGCCGCCGAGAAACAGCCGCTCCGAACGCAGCGCGCGCACCAACGTATCCTGCACCAGATCGTCGGCCGCATCCGCATCGCGCGTGAGCGCGCGGGCATAGCGGCGCAACGCCGGGATCATGGCTTCCACACTCTGGCGAAACGCATTCATTGCGGTCTTGACGTCCCTGGCGCTCGGCGAGCGCCCATAGCGATCATAACACCCGACCGGAACGGCTATTCCGGCACTCGAAACACCGTTAACGCCGCGTATTAGGACTGTACCGCGAAGAAGGGCTGGTGTACCTCCAGACCTCAACGAGAGTTCGACGGGACGTGCAAAAATGGCGCAGAATTCTGGTCTGATGCAGGGCAAGCGCGGGGTCGTCCTCGGCGTCGCCAACAACCGCTCGATCGCCTGGGGCATCGCCAAGGCGTGCCACGCGGCCGGTGCCGAGCTCGCCTTCACCTACCAGGGCGATGCGCTGAAGAAGCGCGTCGAGCCGCTCGCCGCCGAGATCGGCGGCCTCGTGCTCGGCCATTGCGACGTCACGGATGCCGCGACCATCGACGCCGTCTTCGCGGTGCTGAAGGAGAAGTGGGGCAAGATCGATTTCCTGGTGCACGCGATTGCCTATGGCGAGCAGCTCGACGGCCGCTACGTCGACACCACGCAGGAGAACTTTTCCAAGTCCATGCTGATCTCCTGCTATTCGTTCACGGCGGTGGCGCAGCGCGCCGAGAAGCTGATGATCGATGGCGGCTCGCTGATCACGCTCTCCTACTACGGCGCCGAGAAGTGGATGCCGCATTACAACGTGATGGGCGTGGCCAAGGCGGCGCTGGAGGCCAGCGTGCGCTATCTCGCCGCCGATCTCGGCGAGAAGAACATTCGCGTCAACGCGATCTCGGCGGGGCCGATCAAGACGCTCGCCGCGTCCGGCATCGGCGACTTCCGCTATATCCTGAAATGGAACGAGGCCAACGCGCCGATGCGGCGCAACGTCTCGACCGAGGACGTCGGCGGCAGCGCGCTGTATTTCCTCTCTGATCTCTCGCGCGGCGTCACCGGCGAGGTGCACCACGTCGATTCTGGCTATCACGTGCTCGGCATGAAGCGGCCGGATGCACCTGATATCTCGCTTGGCGGCAAGGACTGACCTTGAGCTGAAATGCCCAAGCCTACGATCTACTATCTTCGCCACGGCGAGACCGAGTGGAATGCGCTCGGCAGGCTTCAGGGCAACAGGGACATTCCGCTGAACGCGCGCGGCCGCGGCCAGGCCGTGCAGGCTGGCGGCATTCTGGGCGACCTGTTCAAGCGCGACGGGTGCGACAAGGCCGCGCTGCCTTACGTGTCGAGCCCGCTCGGCCGTGCGCGCCAGACCATGGAGCTCGCACGCGGCAAGCTCGAATTGCCGCCAGCCGATTACGCGCTCGACGATCGTCTGCGCGAGATCGGCTACGGCACCTGGGAAGGACTGACGCTGGCCGAGAGCGAGGCGCAGGATCCGGACATCTATGCAAGGCGCCTCGCCGACAAATGGACCGTGGGGCCTGCGGGTGGGGAGACCTATGCGGCGGTGCAGCTGCGCATGCTCGACTGGTACGAGTCGCTTCTGGTCGATACCGTTGCCGTGGCCCATGGCGGGACCTGCCGCGCCCTGATGGTCGCCTTGGGCCTCGAGACCCCCGCCAGCGCCGCCGAGCTCTATATCGAGCAGGGCGCCGTCTACGTGTTCCGGGACGGCCGGCTGGAGAAGTTCAGTTAGGCGTGGCCGCATCCCCGCCGTCATGCCCGGGCTTGTCCCGGGCATCCACGCACTTTACCTCCCGAACTAAGAACGTGGATGGCCGGGACAGGCCCGGCCATGATGAATGGCGGCCATTTGACCCCTCATCGAGAGCGCGTTACCACACGCTCGAACCGAACCCGCGAGCAGCGATGTCCTTCAACACCTTCGGCCACATGTTCCGCGTCACCACCTTCGGCGAGAGCCATGGGGTCGCGATCGGCTGCGTGGTCGACGGCTGCCCGCCCATGATCCCGCTCACCGAGGCCGACATCCAGAAGGATCTCGAGCGCCGCCGACCCGGCCAGTCGCGCTTCACCACTCAGCGCCAGGAGCCGGATCAGGTGAAGATCCTGTCCGGCGTGATGGCGCATCCGGAGACCGGCGTGCAGGTGACGACCGGCACCCCGATCGGGCTGCTGATCGAGAACACCGACCAGCGTTCGAAGGACTATTCCGAGATCAAGGACAAGTTTCGGCCCGGTCACGCCGACTTCACCTATGAAGCCAAATACGGCCTGCGCGATTATCGCGGCGGCGGCCGCTCCTCGGCGCGCGAGACCGCGATGCGCGTTGCCGCCGGCGCCATCGCGCGAAAGGTGCTGCCCGACGTCAAGGTGCGGGGCGCTCTGGTGCAGATGGGCCCGCACAAGATCGATCGCGACAAGTGGAATTGGGACGAGATCGCCAACAACCCGTTCTTCTGCCCGGACAAGGACAAGGCCGCGTTCTTCGAGACCTATCTCGACGGCATCCGCAAGAGCGGCTCCTCGATCGGCGCGGTGATCGAAATCGTCGCCGAGGGCGTGCCGGCAGGTCTCGGCGCCCCGATCTACGCCAAGCTCGATTCCGACCTCGCGGCCGCGATGATGTCGATCAACGCCGTCAAGGGCGTCGAGATCGGCGCCGGTTTTGGCGCTGCCGAGCTCACCGGCGAAGAGAACGCCGACGAGATGCGCACCGGCAATGACGGCACGCGGTTTCTGTCCAACCATGCCGGCGGCGTGCTGGGAGGCATCTCCACCGGACAGCCGGTGGTGGTGCGCTTCGCGGTGAAGCCGACCTCGTCGATCCTGCAGCCGCGTCTCACCGTCGATCGGCAGGGGGCCGAGACCGAGATCTTCACCAAGGGCCGGCACGATCCCTGTGTCGGCATCCGTGCGGTCCCCGTCGGCGAGGCCATGATGGCTTGCGTGCTGGCGGATCACTTCCTGCGCGATCGCGGACAGGTCGGGCGTTGAGTTTCTTCACCTCTTCCCGACGGGAGAGGTGAAGACCCGTTCATGTCGCGACACCAGCCGACCGCGCAGCTTGACGGCCCTGCAACTTCGTCCACAAATGCGGCCATGAACAGCTCCGAGCTCCAGCGCATCTCCAACTGGCTGATCGACGGCACTTGGGCGGCTCAGGAGCCGGCCGTAGGGATTGCCGATTTCTGCGAACGGCTGGTCGCGGCCGGCCTGCCGCTGTGGCGATTCGGCCTCTTCATCCGCACGCTGCATCCCGAAGTTTTCGGCCGTAACTTCATCTGGCAGCACGGCGAGGAAGTCGAAGTCGGCAGCGTCGATTTCGAAATCCTGGACACGCCCGAATTTGCCCGCAGCCCGCTGCGCGTCGTGTTCGAGCAGGGGATCGAGGTGAGAGGACGCCCAAGCGACCCCGACAGCAAGCGATTTCCTTTCCTCGAGGACATGCGCGCCGAAGGCGCGACCGATTATATCGCGGTGCCGATGCCCTTTCTCGACGGCTCCGTCCACGCGACGAGCTGGATCACGCGGCACCCCGATGGCTTCAGCGACGGCGACATCGCGGCCATCCGAGCCGTCATAGCGCCGCTCGCACGCATCAGCGAGATCATCACTATGCGTCGCACCGCCGAGATGTTGCTTGACACCTATGTCGGCAATCGCGCTGGCGCGCGCATCCTCGGCGGCCAGATCCGCCGCGGCCACAACGACACCATGCAGGCGGCGATCTGGCTGTCGGACCTGCGCGGCTTCACCGCGCTGTCGGACCGGCTGCCGGCCGAGACCGTCGTCGAGATTCTCAACCAATATTTCGACTGCCAGGTGGCCGCGATCCGCGGCCATGGCGGCGAGGTGCTGAAGTTCATGGGCGACGGGCTGCTCGCGGTATTCCCCATCGACGAATATGTCGGCGATACCGCCCATGTCTGCGCGCACGTGCTGGAAGCGGCGCGCGAGTCCCGTGCCAGCGTCGAGGCGCTCGCCTTTCCGGTCGGCGACATCGTCGAGCGCTTCCGCTTCGGCGTCGCGCTGCATGTCGGCAACATTCTTTACGGCAATATCGGCGGCGGCAACCGCCTCGACTTCACCTGCATCGGCCCCGCGGTCAATCTCGCCGCAAGGCTGGAGAAGATCACGGGGCGCCTGGGGCGAACTGTCGTCGCATCGGAAGGCTTTGCCAATGTCTGCCGCCATGATTGGCACCAGCTCGGCGAATTTCCGATCGCGGGATTGTCCAAGGCGCAGCGCGTATACGGGCTCGCTGACGAAGCGCAGGCGCGGGCCGGCTGAAGCGCTACTCCTCCGGCTCTGTCGTGAACAGCAGCGGATAGCCCTTGGCACGGCCGGCGTCGGTGGCGCGGGTCGCTTTGGTCTCGGCGACATCCTTGGTGAATACGGCGACGATGCAGGCGCCAAGCTTGTGGGCGGTGATCATCACCTTGTAGGCCTGATCTTCGGTCATGCGGAATTCGGCCTTCAGCACCATGGTGACGAATTCGCGCGGCGTGTAGTCGTCGTTGATCAGGATGACCTTGTGCAGCCGCGGCCGCTCGACCTTGGTCTTTACCCTGGTTTTCGGCTTGGTGACGGGGTCGTTCATCGTTTCCAGACACCCGGCTCTGATGAGTTCCACCGTTTCATCATATTGCACGCACCCGGGCTTCTCCAAGACGCGTGGTGCGGTGGCTCATGCCGCCGCCGATGGGCAGGAATGCACCGCGCTCTAGGGAAGCGCGCGAACGACATGCAAGGCTGCGATCAGCGCGCCGACGGACAGCACCACCGATGCGATCATGTAGAGGGCCGAGGCGACGGTCTGGCCGCGTTCGATCAGATACCAGGCATCCAGCGAGAACGTCGAGAACGTCGTGTATCCGCCGCAGATGCCGACAGTCAAAAAGATCCGGGCAGCCTGCGGCAGGTTCCATCGCGTCGCGAACAGCGCGGTGAAGGCGCCGATCAGGAATGACCCGGTCACGTTGATGATCAGGGTGCCCCAGGGAAAGTTGGTACCGAAGATCCGGCCTGAACCGATTGCAACGAGATAGCGCACGACCGCGCCGAGCGCGCCGCCGGCGGCGACCGCCAGAATGTATTGGATGTTCAACGTCCCGTCTCCTGGTCTGCGATCTGCATCATTTGTCTGCCGCCAGGCCCTTGCCGACCGCAAGCAATCCCACGAGCGAAACCAGCGCGAAGCCGAGGCCTGCGAGGAACGTTACTGCCGGGCCGTAGGCGTCCCATAAAGCGCCAGCAATCACGCTGGCGGCCAGCAAGGCAAGCCCGGTGAACAGGTTGAAATAGCCGAATGCGGTGCCGCGCAGGCTCGGCGGGGCAGCATCGGCGATCATGGCCGACAGCAGGCCTTGCGTCAGTCCCATATGCAGTCCCCACAGCACGACGCCGAGCGCGAGGCCCGAAAGGCTCGGCAGCAGCGCCAGCGCGAGGTCGGCGCCGGCGAGGAAGACGAGACCGAGGGCGAGCAGGCCGGTCCGGTTGATCCTGTCCGACAGCACGCCGGCCGGATAGGCCGAGAGAGCATAGGCGATGTTCATCAGCACCAGCACGGCCGGCACCCACATCACACCCAGTCCGATGTTCTGCGCGCGCAGAATCAGGAAAGCCTCGCTGAAGCGCGCCAGCGTGAAAACGATTCCGATCGCCACGACACGCCAATAGACCGCTCCGAGTTGCCGCATGGCGGCGAGATTGAGCGGGTTTCTTGCAGGTGTCCGGCTTGGATCGGGCTCCGGCTCGTTCACCGCGAAGGCGATCAAACCAAAGGACAGGAACGCCGGCAGCACGGCCACCCAGAACACCAAGGCAAAATCGTCGGCTGTCCACCACATCAGGCCGATTGCGACGAGCGGTCCGAGGAATGCGCCGATGGTGTCGAGCGATTGCCGCAGGCCGAAGCTCGCGCCGCGCAGCCCGACGGGGGCGATATCGGCGATCAGTGCGTCGCGCGGGGCACCGCGAATGCCCTTGCCGACGCGGTCGATGAAACGCGCGGCCACCAGCCATCCGACGCTTGGCGCGAGCGGGAACAGCGGCTTGGTGAAGGCGGCAAGTCCATAGCCGAGCGCGGCGAGCAGCTTGCGGCGGCCGAGCCAGTCCGACAGCGCCCCGGAGAAGATCTTGGTGATCGAGGCGGTCGCCTCGGCGACGCCCTCGATGAAGCCGACCGTGAGCGTGGAGGCGCCGAGCACGGTGACGAGATAGACCGGCAGCAGCGCGTGGATCATCTCGGAAGAGATGTCCATCAGCATCGAGACGAAGCCGAGCACCCAGATCCCCCTGGGCAGCCCGCGACGTGCAGCACTCGGTGTGGTCGTCGTCACGTCTTCGCCTTCTCATCGCCTTCGTCTGCCGGCGCTCGCCATCAGACAACAAAAAACCCGCCATCGGCGGGTTTGTCCATGCTCCCGCCCAAGGCCGAGGCCCAACCATGGCCTTCCTCAAGCAGGAGTCATCAGCCCACTACGGTCGTGGACCGCCGGGCGGTTAGCGGGGGACTCCATCCCCATCTGTGCGGCCAACCTAGCATGGAAATCTCATCGGGCAAGTGGGCGGGGGGTGTCTCCGCGTTCGCCGCCGTCATTCCGGATTCGGCTCATCGAGCCGCCGCGGAACGACTGCGCGTGTGATCGCACCTTGTTCCCGCTTGTCATCGCAATGGCCAAATGACGGCAACGGGCAGCAGCGATGCACTGGATTGTGAAGCGCAAGCGATCTTCATGCTTTGCGGCAAGGCGATTGCATGTCACCATCGCGTCATACGACGGGAGACTGCGATGCGTTTGCTGTTCTCGATCGGGGCTGTGCTGGTGGCCGGCATGTTTGCCGGAGGGGACGTCGCGGGCATCGCGGCACCAGGACTCAAGTTCGAATCACCGAAAAATCAACCGCAGCGGCTGGCGGCCGACAAGGACGCGCAGATGGTCGATGTCGAGCTGATCCTCGCCGTCGACGTGTCCTACTCCATGGACATGGATGAGCTCGCGATCCAGCGCGAAGGCTATGCGCAGGCGATCCAGTCGAAGGAGTTCCTCCAGGCGCTGAAGCTCGGCCCGAACGGCCGCATCGCGGTGACCTATTTCGAATGGGCCGCCTCCAGCGACCAGAAGATCATCATTCCCTGGCGGCTGGTCGACGGACCGGAGACGGCGGATGCGGTCGCCGCCGAGATCATGAAGACGCCGATCCGGCGTGCGTCGCGTACCTCGATATCAGGCGCGATCAACTTCGCCATGCCGCTGTTCGACGAGGATCCTTATCGCGGCCTGCGCCGCGTCATCGACATTTCCGGCGACGGCCCCAACAACAATGGCGGCCCGGTCACGGTGGCGCGCGACGCCGCCCTGGAGAAGGGCATCGTCATCAACGGCCTGCCGATCATGGCCAAGGAGCCGTCCTACTCGACCATGGATATCGACAATCTCGATCACTACTACGAGGATTGCGTCATCGGAGGTCCCGGCTCGTTCGTCATCACGATCAAGGAGCGCGACAAGTTCAAGGAAGCGATCCGCACCAAGCTGCTGATGGAAATCGCCGGCCGCACCCCGGAGCGGCCCGTGGTGCCGGTTGCCGACAAGGAGCCACGGGTCAACTGCCTGATCGGGGAGAAGATCTGGTCCGACCGCTGGGGGCGTTGACGTCCCCCGGCTGAGACCTTCTGCCCGCACGACGGGCGCGTGAGCTTAACCGCCCGTTAACCGGCGCGTGTCCCTAATCGCATGGTTTCTGTTCGTTTCCAGCCGGCATCCTGACATTGCCAAGGGAGCGAAAGCGGGTTTGTCAGGCCCGTCCGAGCAATCCAATGGCCATCGTCACATCGAGCACCAGCCAGATTTCGCCCGCCAACGAGCGGATGTATCGCCAGAGCGCTCTGCTCGGCGACTGGAAGGGCAATTGGGTGGGCAACAACCAGCCCGTCGGCTTCAAGGTCGTCAACATCCGCGGTGCGCGGGCGCAGGTCGAGTACACCCACAACGGACGCACCGAGCGCGGCTTTGCCGAGGTTCAGGGCACGCTCATCACCTTCGGCGGCGTCACGGTCGGCACCAAGGACGGCAAGAACATGGTGATGCTGTTCTCCTTCGGCGGCGCCGGCAAGCAGACCGCGAACCTCGAAAAGCAACAGCCGCCGGCGTCCGACAGCCGCCTCATGGGAAGCTGGGGCGGCTATTCCAGCGAGAACGGCAAGAGCGCGAGCTTCAAGGTACTCGCCGTCAACGGCAAGGAGGCGCAGGTCAGCGTCACCACCGACGGTGTCACCCGCCAGGGTACCGGCTACGTCTACAAGAACGTCATCATGTTCGGGCAGACGCAGATCGCGACCGACGACGGACAGAACGGCAAGGTCATCTATCAGGTCGGCAGCAAATCCTTCATGGTGCCGGTGACGAAATATCCGCCGGCGGATTCGTCGTCTTCGGTCGACAAGACCGCATAGCCCTTCACGGCAGCGTCCCGCCGGGCCGCGTCAGCGCCTTCAATCGTCGGTCGAGGTGCCGCAGGATCGCGCAGGCCTGTGCGAAATCGCCATCGCCGACGAGCTGCCAGGTTCGGTCGGACTGCTCCATCAAATGCGGGATGGTCAGCGGCAAGTCGGCTGCCTCCTGCAGCGCCCCCTTCTCGTTGATCAGATAGCGCTCGTTGAGCGCGAACAGAACCTGCGCGATGCAGGCGAATGATCTGTAGAGGCAGCCCGCAACGTGGGTCTGCTCGTTGCGGGCGGCTGCAAGCTCGGCGTTCTCGATGCTGAACAGGACTTCCCATTGAAAGCGCCGGACGAGCGCATCGCGCAGAGGCTCCGGATAGGGAAGCGCGATGGATTTGAGCCGTGCGATCAGGCCGTTCGGATCGTGCAGCGGCTGGCAATACGCGATCTCGCCCATCCAGATCGCCGAGCAAAAGCCGTGCGGATGGCCGGGCTGGTAGTCCATCGTAACAAGGCCGGCTTGGCAGGACTTCATCACAGCTTCGACCGCATCGGCGTTGCGATAGAGCAGATCGACCTTGCGGCCTTGCACCGACAGCCACGCGCCGCCGACGATCCATGGCCCCCATTCGCCGACCGGAGTCGCGGTGGTGGCGGCGGGATCGTCGGCGACCTTCTTCGCGGCGGCCAGCACCCGCTCGGTGTCCAGCGGAATCGCAGTCTTGAAATAGAGACCGATATCGTAGTCCGAGGCCGCGTGCGCGCTGCCCCTGGCGCGGGAGCCGCCAAGCACGACGGCTTGAACGCCGGGTACGTCTGCAAGAACGGAATTCAGGCGGGTGAGCAGCGGATCATGCGGCATCAGGCGCGGTTCCCCGAGGACCTGCGGCCGCGACGCCGGCGCAGTCCCTCCGCTGGCATTGATGATGTCCGGAGGGTATAATTTGCATAATACTTGACGGTAGGCGGAATGTTCGACCTCGTACGTTCATGCGCGCTTGCAGCGCTCGCGGTGCTCTGCCTTGGCGGGGAGCCGGCTCATGCGCAAACTTCGCCGATTAGATACTGGATCCCCGGCGGGCCCTTCGGCCTTGGCGGCGGTGCCGGCCAGAGTTCGGACACCTATGGCAGCTTCGCCGGCTTAAATGCCGGCGAGGCCGATTGGCGTACGGGTTCGGCGAACGGGTTCTTCATCGGCAGCGGACGCGCCGATCTGGGGTTGAGCGGCTTCAACCAGGCGGGCTCGTTCGGCAATTTAAGCACGCTCTCCTATGACAGCACGCAGTTCGGCTATCACATGAAGGGCGCGGGCGGGGTGCCAGTCACCTTCTTTGCCGGCTTCGACACGCTGAAATACGGCAACGGCATCGGCAGCTCGCTGGCGCCGCTCACCGGCGCCTCGCCCGGCTATGGCGGATTTGCCGGTGTCGAGTTCAAGCCGACCTCCAATCTCAGCCTGTCGTTCGGCGTCGGGTATGCCCAACAGGATTCGAGCCGCATGGACAGCGATATCAGATCGAACATGCTGCCCGGCGAATCGCCGGCGCTGAGCGGCTTACGGCGTTAGGATTGCATCACGAGGTCCGGCGGGCGCCGCAACGACCTCGGCAGGTTCGGGCCGGTTCCGAAGCGCATCACGATATCGGGACGTCGATCGCCCAGTCCGAGCCAGGTTGCAAATTGCGGCCTGAGCGCTGCGACCTCGACCGGCTGGTTGATGAACGCGTATTTGAGGCCCAGTGCCGTGGCCTGCAGGCCGAAGCGCTGACAGGCGCGGCCGACCGCGATCCAATGCGCCTTGTCGCTGCGATCGGCAGCAAGCACCACGACACCGGCCGAGCTGTCGAGCTGCTCGCGATACTTCTTGTTCTCCCCACTCTCGGTGAAGAACAGCTTCAGAAGCGGCCGCGCCACCCACGATGGCAGCGAGGGATTGCCCGAGGCCGGCGCGAACAGCCCGTCCATGGTCGCGAGCGCCTCCGCCTCGTTGAAACGGATCCAGCTGACGAGCTCGCGCATGAAGGCCTTGTCGTGCATCTGCGCCGAATTGCCCTCGAGCACGTAGTCGGTGACTTTTGCCATCGCCGCGCGCTCGGTGATCACGATCGCCGAGACGCCGGGTTCGCGGCAGGCGTTCTCGAGCTGGCGCAAGATCCCGGGCGCGGCAGGTGTGCCGGCATAGGCCGCACGGGTGCATTGCCTGACCGCAATGGCGTCGGCCAGTGCCGATGCCGCAGGCAGGGCCTCCTCCAGCGCAATCACGATGCGATCGCCGTCGACGACCGGATCGGCGCGCCAGCCCAGCGTGGAGGCGGCGAGGACGAGGTTCTCGGCGGCACAGCCGAGACTGACGTAGATATGATGATCGTCAGGATCGACGGCCGGACAGCGCCGCGTGACGTCAGGCGCAATCGTGATGACATCGCCGCGGGCGGAGAAGATCCAAGGCTGCGTGTTGTGGCTGTTGGCGGCCAACGTCGCAAAGCGGACGAGCTCGCGATCCCTGGGAGCGGCTCGCAGCGGAGCCCATGACGATTTGACCGCCTGGTCATAAGTCATCGCCGCGGCTGCGGCAGGAGAGCCGCCGATCGCCGCCGCAGAAAGCCCGAGCGCGGTCGCCATGAATTGTCGCCGGTTGGCCACGCCTGTCCGCTCCGCTTCGATCGCGCACGACCCTTTTAGCGCAAGGGGACGGCCGCGCGATTGACCGGTGTCAAGGTTGTCGCTCGATTGAGCTTGGAGCCTACCGCACCAGCCGCGCCACCAGCTCGACATGCGGCGTGTGGCGAAACTGATCGACCGGCACCACCGTCTCCAGCCGGTAGCCGCCGTCGATCAGTAGCCGCGCGTCGCGCGCAAAGGTCGCGGCGTTGCAGGATACCGCGATCACTACGGGCACCTTGCTCGCGGCGAGCTTCAGCGCCTGAGCCTGGGCGCCCTGGCGCGGCGGGTCGAACACCACGGCGTCGAAGTCTCGCAGCTCCTGCGGCACCAGCGGGCGGCGGAACAGGTCGCGCGGCTCGGCCCTGATCGGCTTCAGGCCGGACGTGCGCGCCGCCTTCGCAAGCGCTGCGACCGCGCCGGCATCGTTGTCGTAAGCGGTGACGCGCGCCTTCTCGGCGAGCCTCAGAGCGAATGGGCCGACGCCGCAGAAGAGGTCGAGCACCTCCTTGGCCTTGCCGATGCGTTCAGTGACGAGGGCCGCAAGCGTCTCCTCGCCCGCCACCGTCGCCTGCAGGAACGAGCCCGGCGGCAAGATCACCTCGGCGCGGCCCATCCTCACCGCCGGCGGCAGGCGTTGCAGCACCAGCTCGCCGTGCCGCGTCAGTCGCGCTAGGCGGTACTGCTCGGCGACGCGGGACAGCGCTGTGACCAGCGGCGTCGGCAGCGGGCCGGAGCCGCGCACGTCGACGTCGAGGCCGTTCGCGGTCGCCGTAACCTGGATGTCGAGCGGCTTGGTCACCGGCATCTTCGACGTCAGCGGCTCGGCGAGCGCCCAGGCGGCGTCCAATGCCCCGTCGAGTGCGGGATCAAGGATGGGGCAGCGATCGATGGGTATGACGTCGTGCGAGCCCGTCGCCGAGAAGCCGACCTTGAGGATGTCATGCGTGCCGAAGCGCCCGTGCAGCGTGATGCGGCGGCGGCCCGCGCCATGGGCATCGACCAGCGGCGCCACCTCGCACTCGATGCCGGCCTGCGCCAGCGTCTCGACCACGATGCCGCGCTTCCAGGCGCGATACGGTTCGCTCGCCCAATGCTGAATCGCGCAGCCGCCGCAAACGCCGAAATGCGGACAGAATGGCGCGACACGTTCGGGGCTGGCGACATCGACCGCGAGCAGCTTGCGGCGGTCCGGATGGTGGCCCACGACGCGATCGACCTCGACGGTCTCGCCGCCGAGCGTATAGGGCACGTAGAGCGCATCGCCCGTGGTGAGGCAGACCCCGTCGCCGCGATGGCCGACATGATCTATGATCAGACGCTCAACCACGGCGCGCGCCCAGGAAGAATTCGATATTGCCGTCGCCGCCCGCAATCGGCGAGGGGAACACCTCGATGCCGGTGCAGCCGAGCGAAGCGGCGAAGGCCGCGATGTCGTCGCAGATCTCCCGGTGTACGGCGGCATCGCGGACGATGCCCTTCTTGTTGTGCTTCCTATTAGCCTCGAATTGCGGCTTGATCAGCGCCAGCAGGCTCGTCGGTGCGGCGGCGAGCGACAGCGCGACCGGCAGCACCGTTTTCAGTGAAATGAAGCTGACGTCGATGACGACGACATCGGGCCGCGCCGGCAGGCGCTTGCCCTCGTAGCTGCGGATGTCCGTCTCCTCCATCGACACGATCTTCGGATGATCGCGCAACGAGGGATGCAACTGGCTGGTGCCGACGTCGATCGCGAACACCAGGCTCGCGCCGTTCGCCAGCAGCACCTCGGTGAAGCCGCCGGTGGAGGCGCCGACATCGAGGCAGACACGGTCCTCGATCTCGATGGGATAGCGCTCCAGCGCGCCGGCAAGCTTGACGCCGCCCCGGGAGACGTAAGGGTGCGCGGGCTCGGCCTGGATCACCGCATTCTCGGCGATCGTCTCCGACGGCTTTGAGACCTGCTTGTCGTCGGCCGTGACGAGGCCGGCCTCGATCGCTGCGCGCGCCCGCGCCCGGCTCTCGAACAGGCCGCGCTCGACCAGCAATACATCCGCGCGCTTGCGGGCAGGGGGCATCGGCTTTCTCAAGATGGACCGGCGCTCATGTAGCAACCAATCGCCCGGCCGCCATCCGGACGCAAGTCTCGAACGCCGTGAGATCGCGCCAGGCGTCGATCGGCATCTTGGCCGGCGTCACCAGCGGGCAGCCGTGCAGCTCCAGTGCATGGATCATCATGAGGTTGTCGACAAGGCCGAAATCCTCGACCGTCAGCCCCTGGGCGTCGACCAGCCGTTGGCTCTCGGAGGTGACCTCCATGAAGCGCGCGACGCGGTCGGCATAGGCCGCGCCATCGTTGGAATAGGCCAGGCAGAGCTTGCGGCGCCCGGCCATATAGCCGAGCTCGTAGACGGTGCCGGGATCGGCCCCGGCGCCGCGGAACGGGGTGAGGTTGGCGATGATGGCATCGGCCGCATCCATCATCGCCTCGTTGCCGCAAAAGATCTGCCGCGAAGCATCGGGCGCGGACAGGTCGATTGCGTTATCGAGGGGATAGAGGCCGGTGAGCCCGTGGGCCGCGCAGATCGCAGCCTTCTGCCGGCCGATCTCGACCGCATCCGGCAGGAACACGTCGGGGCCTGCCAGATAGATCTTCATGGCACGATCGATCGAGAAGACATCGGAGTTGCCGCCAAATCGGCGGTGCAAACCTCTCCCAAAGGGAGAGGTCGCGCCGCAGGCGCGGGTGAGGGGTTACGCTCTCACGAGGGACCTGAACCCCTCACCCGGATTGCACTGGACGATGCTTCGCATCGCCAGGAGCAATCCGACCTCTCCCTACGGGAGAGGTGGGGTTCAGCGTCTGCCGCGACAATCAAGCCAGCTTGACCGTCTCGGCCTTCACGTCCTTGCCGAGCGCTTCGAACACCTTGGCGACGATGCCCTTGGCGTCGAGGCCGGCGCGGGCGTACATCGCCGCCGGCGTGTCGTGGTCCTGGAACACGTCGGGCAGGACCATCGAGCGGAACTTGACCATGCCGGTGTCCAACGCGCCCTGGTCGGTCAGGAACTGCGCGACATGCGAGCCGAAGCCGCCGACCGAGCCTTCCTCGATCGTGATCAGGATCTCGTGGTCGCGGGCGAGCTTGAGAACCAGCTCGGTGTCGAGCGGCTTCATGAAGCGCGCGTCCGCAATCGTGGTCGACAGGCCAAGAGCGGCGAGCTCGTCGGCGGCCTTCTCGCATTCGGCGAGGCGCGTGCCGAAGGACAGCAGGGCGATCTTGCTGCCCTGGCGGATCATGCGGCCCTTGCCGATCTCGAGCGGTATGCCGACTTCGGGCATCTCGATGCCGCGGCCTTCGCCGCGCGGATAGCGCAGCGAGCTCGGGCGGTCGTCGATCGCGACCTGGGTCGCCACCATGTGCACGAGCTCGGCTTCATCCGCCGCCGCCATGATCACCATGTTGGGCAGGCAGCCGAGATAGGCGTTGTCGAACGAGCCGGCATGGGTCGCGCCGTCGGCGCCGACGAGGCCGGCACGGTCGATGGCGAAGCGGACCGGCAGGCTCTGGATCGCGACGTCATGCACGATCTGGTCGTAGCCGCGCTGCAGGAAGGTCGAGTAGATTGCGCAGAACGGCTTGTAGCCTTCGGTCGCAAGACCCGCGGCGAAGGTCACTGCGTGCTGCTCGGCGATGCCGACGTCGAAGGTGCGGTCGGGGAAGGCCTTGTTGAAGATGTCGACGCCGGTGCCCGACGGCATGGCCGCGGTGATGGCGACGATCTTGTCATCCTTCTGCGCTTCCTTGACGAGGCTCTGGCCGAACACGTTCTGATAGGCCGGCGCGTTCGGCTTGGCCTTGGCCTGCGTGCCGGTGGCGACGTCGAACTTGACGACGGCGTGATACTTGTCGGCGGAGGCTTCCGCCGGGCCGTAGCCCTTGCCCTTCTGCGTCACGACGTGGACCAGGATCGGGCCGGTCTCCATGTCGCGGACGTTCTTCAGCACGGGCAGGAGATGGTCGAGGTTGTGGCCGTCGATCGGCCCGACATAGTAGAAGCCGAGTTCCTCGAACAGCGTGCCGCCGTCCATCATGAAGCCGCGCGAATATTCCTCGACGCGGTTGGCGCGGTTGGCGATGACCTTGGGCAGGCGCTGGTTGATCTGCTTGGCGGCCTCTCGCAGCGTGCGATAGGTCTTGCCGGAGTAGAGGCGCGACAGATAGGCGCTCATGGCGCCGACCGGCGGCGCGATCGACATGTCGTTGTCGTTGAGGATGACGATCAGGCGCGAGTTCATCGCACCGGCATTGTTCATGGCTTCATAGGCCATGCCTGCCGACATCGCGCCGTCACCGATCACGGCGATAACGTTGTTGTTGCCGCCGGCGAGGTCGCGCGCCACGGCCATGCCGAGGCCGGCGGAAATCGAGGTCGAGGAATGCGCCGCGCCGAACGGATCGTAGTCGCTCTCGCTGCGCTTGGTGAAGCCGGACAGGCCGCCGCCGGTGCGCAGCGTGCGGATGCGGTCGCGCCGGCCGGTGAGGATTTTGTGCGGATAGGCCTGGTGGCCGACGTCCCAGATCAGCCGGTCGCGCGGGGTGTCGAAGACGTAATGGATAGCGGTGGTAAGCTCGACCACGCCGAGACCGGCGCCGAAGTGACCGCCGGTCACCGAGACCGCATCGATGGTCTCCTGCCGCAGCTCGTCAGCGACCTGACGAACCTGCTCGACCTTGAGCTTGCGAAGGTCTTCCGGCGTCCGGATGGTGTCGAGAAGCGGCGTCTTACTGTATGCGTTCACGGCGATTTCCAATTTGTCAGCGCCGGAAGGTCATTCCGGTGCGCGATGGGTTTGCACAATATCGGCGCAGCGCGAGTCCTCAACCGTCGGAGCCACCTGCACGGGGAAAGCCCGTCTTCAAGCTTAGGTCAGCTTAGCTGCGCTCCGGTTCAGTCTCTGTGATCCCTGTCACTTAGATCGGCTTCGTCCGTCCCAAGCCAATTTCATTAGCAGTTTGAAGCTCTTGTCGTCGGCAATCGGCGCCCACACAAGGCTTGCAAAAAGCCACACTCAGCGCAGCTTTACACCAAAGCTTGGGCCAAAGCCAACCCGCAGGACCGATTAGGGGTATGCAGGTGCAACTGCCGGGCCAGAGTGGTTAACCCTCGCGCCCCCAATGGGGATCCAATATTGCTCGGTTCCACGGCAGTATCTGCCCGTGGAGCGTGGGCATAGGCGGGGAATGCCTGGAGAGGAGCTTCCCCATCCTTGTTCCCGAGTGGACGGGCCGCCCCAGCGGATCGACGGCATCCGATCATGAAAAAGGCAAGGCGAGCCCGGGGCGCCGGCCTTACTGGACGTCGAGCGGCGCCGTGCCGGTGGCCTGGCCGCTGGCATCGGTGGTGATCTTGTCGACGCGCGCTTCCGCCTGACGCAGCAATTCCTCGCATCGCCGCTTGAGGGCCTCGCCCCGCTCATAGATCGTCACGGACTCCTCGAGCGGCACCTTGCCGTCTTCGAGCCGCTTCACGATCGATTCGAGCTCCTCGATCGCGCGCTCGAAGGTGAGCCTGGAGACGTCGACTTGAGTATTTTCGGCCATATCCGGTTCCGATTGCCCGATCCGCTTCAGGTGAAAGAAAGCAGGGTTTTGCGGGCGTAATGTGGCGGGTGGGTCATGCGCCCATCAGGGCGCCGACATGCGCCGTAACAGATTCTTTCAGTCCTTGCAGGTCATAGCCGCCCTCGAGCACCGACACAACGCGGCCGCCTGCGGTCTTGTCGGCGAGATCCATCAGCTTGCGCGTCACCCACGCATAGTCGTCCGCGCGCAGGTTCAGCGAAGCCAGCGGATCGCGGTAATGCGCATCGAAGCCGGCGGAGATGATCAGAAGCTCGGGGCTGAATTTTTCGAGCTGCGGCAGGATCAGGTTCTCGAACGCGGAGCGGAATTCCGGGCCGCCGTCCTCGGAGGCGAGCGGCGCATTGACGATGGTGTCGTGATCTCCGCGCTCGCTTTTGGCGCCGGTGCCCGGAAACAGCGGCATCTGGTGCGTGGAGCAGTACATCACGGTCGGGTCCGACCAGAAAATGTCCTGTGTGCCGTTGCCGTGATGCACGTCGAAATCGACGATGGCCGCCCGCTTGATGCCGTACTTGCGCTGCGCGTGGCGCGCCGCGATGGCGACGTTGTCGAAGAAGCAGAAGCCCATCGGCTTGCCGATCTCGGCGTGATGGCCGGGCGGGCGGATGGCGACAAAGGCGTTGCGATGTTCGCCGGCCATCACGGCCTCGGTCGCCGCCACCGCGCCGCCGACGCCGCGCATAACCGCGTCCCACGTGCCCGCCGACATCGAGGTGTCGCCGTCGATATAGACCTGCCCGCTGGTCGGGGCGATGTGGCGCAGCTCGGTGACGTAGTGCTCGTTGTGGCAGAGCGTGACGAGATCGAGATCGCCCTCCGGCGCCTCTTCGCGCACCAGAAACTGGAAGCGCTCATGCGACAGGGCTTCCTCCACCGCGCGCAGACGATCCGGCCTCTCGGGATGTCCCGGCGGCGTGACATGGTCGAGGCAGGCCTTGTGGGAAAGGAGAAGCGTGCTCATCAGGTCGGCCTCACGGAAGAACGGGCTTTCGACGTCGTTGGCGCATCCGGCGCCAAAACGCAATGTAAAACCCAATCTATGCGCTTGGCCGGGAATGGCAAAGGGTGGTCCCGTTCCGGCCCGTTTGATCCGGATCAATTCACGCGCAGGATGCGGGTCAGCGGCAGCGGACCGACCGGACCATGCGCCCGGAAGAACGCGAACAGCGCGTCGGCGTCGTAGCCGCCATATTGCAGCGCCGTGCCCTCCTTGGCGACGCTAAACCCGTCGCCGCCGACGGCGAGGTAATCATTGAGCGTGACACGGTAGCCGCTTCCAGCTTCGATCGGCCTGCCGCCCAAGGTCATCTTCTCGAGGCTGACGCGCTCGCCGAATGGCTTTGATGCATCCCAGGTATAGCTGAAGCCGTTCGACACCTGCAGAATTCGCGGCCGCTGCGGGTCCAGCCATTGCTGCTCGAGCATGTCCTTGAGCTGTCTGCCCGTCAGCGTCATGGTGACCAGGCGGTTGCGGAACGGCTGGCTGGCGAACACATCGCCGAACGTGATCGCGCCATTCTCCTTCGGAATGATGTCGCTGCGGATGCCGCCGGGATTGATGAGGGCGATGACAGCTCTGCCATCCTTGGCATCGCGGGTCGCGAACAATTGAGCGTCGGCGACGACATCACCGAGCGCGCTTTCGCCGGCCTCGTTCGGCACGCGCGACAATGTCTGCGTCACCGAGCCGGCCGGGCGGCTCGCGATCGGCGCAGAGAGCCTGTCATAGGCGTCGATCAAAGCGGTCTGCTCGGCATCCCTGGCCAGCGAAGCGTTGGCGACGATGACATTCTCGGCCTTGGCGCCGACGATGTCGCGCGTGGCGGGATCGAGCTTGAGGTCGATCGCCGTCACCAGCGTACCGTATTTGTCGCCGCTGGTGACAAGCCGCCCGTCGATGTCGCAGACATAGGCGCGGTGGGTGTGGCCGCTGACGACGACGTCGACGGCACGATCGAATTTCCTGACGATGTCGACGATCGGCCCCGTGATGGCAGGACATTCGTTGTAGTCGCCGGCTGGCTCGCCGCCCTGGTGGATCAGAACCACGATGGCCTCGACGCCGCGCGCCTTCAGCTGCGGCACGAGCGCGTTCACCGTCTCGGCTTCGTCGCGGAATTCGAGCCCGGCAATGCCGGCAGGTGAGACGATGCCCGCCGTTTCCTTCAGGGTCAGTCCGATGAAGGCGACGGGGATGCCGTCGAACTCCCTGATCTCGTAGGGCGGCAGCACGCTTCTGCCGGTCGCGGTTTCCACGGTTGAGGCCGCGAGGTAACGGAATTTGGCGCCCGTGAAGGGATGCGGTCCCTGGCAGCCGTCGACGGGATGGCAGCCGCCGTTCTGCATGCGCAGAAGCTCGGTCTTGCCCTCGTCGAATTCGTGATTGCCGACCGAACTGATCGCGAGCCCCATCATAGAGAGCGACTCGATCGAAGGCTCGTCATGGAACATCGCCGACAGGAACGGGCTGGCGCCGATCAGGTCGCCTGCGGCAACGAAGATCGTGTTCCTGTGCCCCTCGCGCAGCTGCTTCACCAATGTCGCCATGTATTCGGCGCCGCCCGCGGCAACCATCACCTTCCTGGAGCTGTCTTCGGGGTCATTGATGCGGATGCCGCCCGGCGGCGGCCGCAGATTGCCGTGGAAATCGTTGATCGCGAGAATGCGCAGCTCGACCGGTGCGGCGGTCTGGGCCGCAGCGGGGACGGTGCTGGTGAGAGCGAGAACGAAGCAAGTCAGCCGGAGAAGGTGTCGCATGGGATGAGACTATTCGCTCGGCGCAAAGATTTCACGAAGGTTGTTGTCGTCATTTGGGGCGACCGCGGCATCTTTCCCACAGGATCGCATCATCGTACGAGCCGTGCTGCTTGATGAATGCCGGGCCCACCACGTGGCGCAACAATCAGCTACAATCTTTCATTTGAAAAACCGTTGGTTGTGAGGCACGATCCGGCCACGTTCCCTTCAGGCAGATGTCACGATTGATGATGGCCTCCCCCCGGATCGACGAATCCTCTCCATATTATCGCGGCTGGCGCGTCGTGCTGGCTTGCTTCCTGATGGCCTTCTTCATGTTCGGCTTCGGCCTCTATGGCCAGGGCGTCTATCTCGCCGAGTTGCAGCGCGCTCACGGCTGGCCGGGCACGCTGGTCTCCGCGGCCAGCACCTTCTCCTTTCTCCTGACCTCCGTGCTCGTCATCTTCACCGATGATCTGCTCGAACGCATTGGACTGCGCGCGCTGATCCTCTGCGGCCTGGCGGCGCTCGGCGCTTCGACCGTGCTCCTGGCGCTGCTGCAGACGCCCTGGCAACTCTATCTCGCCTATGCGCTGATGTCGGTCGGCTGGACCGGCATGGGCACGGTGGTGATCGCGACCGTGCTGAATTCCTGGTTCGAGCAGCGGCGCGGCCTCGCGCTCAGCCTTGCCTTCAACGGCGCGACTTGCGGCGGCATCATTCTCGTTCCGCTGTTGCTGTCGCTGACCGGCAGCATCGGCTTCCGTTCTGCGATGCTGACGGCGACGGTCGCGATGATGGTGCTGGTGCTGCCGGCGGTCATCACCTTCATTGGCTGGCCCGCAGGGACGGCGCCTGCAACGGGCGGACGTTCCTCCGCCTCCCCTGCGCCGGTTCGCTCGCGCAAGGCGCTGCTCGCCAACGCGGCGTTCTGGACCATGGTGCTGCCGGTTGCGCTCGCGCTGCTGGCGCAGATGGGTTTCATCGTCCACCAGGTGACGTTTCTCGAGCCGCTGATCGGCCGCTCCACCGCAGGGCTCGCCGTCACCGTCATGGCGGCGATGGCGATCGTCGGTCGCCTCGTGCTCGGGCTTTTCGTCGACCGGCTCGATGCCCGGCTCGCCTGTGCGGTTTCGATGACGAGCCAAGCGGCTGCGCTGTTCGTGGCTATCCAAAGCACGAGCCCGGCCGTGCTGCTGGCCTGCTGCGCCGTCTACGGCTTCTCGATGGGCAACATGATCACGTTCCCGCCCTTGATCATCCAGCGCGAGATCGGTGCTTCGGCGTTCGCGACCGCGGTGGGCTTGGGCACCTCGATCAGCGGCATCGTCAGCGCCTTCGGCCCCGGTCTCGTCGGTCTCGTGCGCAGCTTGACCGGAAACTACACCTCCGCATTGGCGCTGTGCGCCGCGCTCAATCTCGTGGCGGCGGGAATCGTGTTGTGGCGGCCGGGGAAGCGAGCGAGGCTCGCAGCTTCGTAGCCGCTCACACGACAGGTGTCATCGCCCGACTTGATCGGGCGATCTAGTATTCCAGAGGCCGGCATTGAAGAGCACGCTTTCACGACATCCGCCGTGGCGTACTGGATGGCCCGGACAAGCCGGGGCATGACAGCGGTGGGGTTGGCGAGGTCGTCGCGCCCTGAAGCGCGATGACGAGTCATCCATATCTCATCGCGCTTTAGGGGGAGGAGACGCCTTACCCCAGCAGCACCGCGTCCGCCGCCGCGACCGATTCCGCGCTCTCCGTCACGGTGCGCTCGAGCGCTTCGGCCTGCACCGTGATGTTCTCGGCAAAGAAGCGCGCAAGCGCGACGTAGCGCGCAGCCTCCGCGTTGCCTTCGGCCTTGGCGGCGAGCGCCTCGGAGGCGAGCAGGCAGCCGCCGAGCGTCGCGCCGAACTGCTGCAGATAGGGTGTCGCACCCGCAAGCGCGTCGTTTGGCGCGGAGGCGACGCGCTCCAACAGCCATTTGCTGGTGCGCGTGAGCGCCCCCAGCGCCTCGCGCAGCTTGGTGCCCGTGGTGCCGAAGCCGGGATCGTTCGACGCCTCCACCTGCTTGACGGTTGCCGAGAGCTCGTCGAGCAGCGTCCATACCGCGGCGCCGCCATTGGCAGCCAACTTGCGCGTCACGAGGTCGATCGCCTGGATGCCGTTGGTGCCCTCGTAGATGGCGGTGATGCGCGCGTCGCGATAATGCTGCGCCGCGCCGGTCTCCTCGATGAAGCCCATGCCGCCATGCACTTGCACGCCGAGATAGGCGACCTCGTTGCCGATGTCGGTGGAATAGGCCTTGGCCATCGGCGTCAGCAGCGCCGCGCGCGCGGCGGCATCTGCGCGCACCTTGGGATCCCTGGCGCGCGTCGAGACATCGATCGCGACGGCGGTTGCATAGCAGATGGTGCGGGCCGCGGCGGTCTGCGCCCGCATCCGCATCAGCATGCGCTTGACGTCGGGATGGACGAAGATCGCGTCCGAACCGTCGCCCTTCTTTCCGACTGCGCGGCCCTGCTTGCGCTCCTGCGCATAGGACAAGGCCTGCTGATAGGCGCGGTCGGCGACGCCGACGCCCTCGAGGCCAACGCCGAGGCGGGCCTGGTTCATCATCGTGAACATGCAGCGCATGCCCTGGTTCTCTTCGCCGATCAGAAAGCCGATGGCGCCGCCATGATCGCCCATGGTCATGGTGCAGGTCGGCGAGGCATGCATGCCGAGCTTGTGCTCGACGCCGGAAGCAAAAATGTCGTTGCGCTGTCCCAGCGAGCCGTCCGCGTTGACCATGAACTTCGGCACCAGGAACAGCGAAATTCCCTTCGTGCCGGCGGGCGCATCGGGCAGGCGCGCCAGCACGAAATGCACGATGTTGTCGGTCATGTCGTGCTCGCCATAGGTGATGAAGATCTTCGTCCCCTTGATGCGATAGGTGCCGTCGGCCTGCTTCTCGGCGCGGGTGCGCAGCGCGCCGACGTCGGAGCCGGCCTGCGGCTCGGTCAGTTGCATCGTTCCGGTCCACTCGCCGGAGACGAGCTTTCCGAGATAGATTCTTTTCAGCTCGTCGCTGCCATGCGCCTCCAGCGCCTCGATCGCCGAGGCCGTCAGCAGCGGGCAGAGGCCGAAGGCGACGTTGGCGGCGCTCCAGATCTCGGTGCAGGCGGCGTTGATGGCGAGCGGCAGGCCCTGGCCGCCGAAATCCTCGGGGCCGGACACCGCGTTCCAGCCGCCCTCGGTCCAGCGCTTGTAGGCGTCGGGCCAGCCCGGCGCGGTCGTGACCTTGCCGTCCTCGAGCTTGATGCCGTGCTCGTCACCGACCTTGTTCAGCGGCGCCAGCACGTCGGATGCGAACTTGCCGGCTTCCTCCAGCACGGCGGCGGCGAGGTCGGCGTCGAAATCCCCGTAATGGCCGGCCTCCAGCGCGGCCTTGAGGCCCGCGCCATGGTTGAGCGACAGCAGCATGTCGGAAATCGGCGCGCGGTAGGTCATGGCTCACTCCCGGGGAAACAGATATTGGCGCCGTATTCTCACGAAACGGGAGCGGTCTCAATGGGCGGCGGGGGCGGACCCGGCCGGGAGCAGGGCGCAAATAGCCACAACAAGTGAGGGGGAGGGGGGCTCGCGCTGGATGGTATTTTGCCCCTCCGGGCGGTTGAAATGCCGCGCCGCTCCCTATAGACCGGCTGCGACCGACGGGAATCTGCGGGCGCCGGTTCGCCCCTGTTCCGTTCGTCGTCTGATGGGGCGTAGCCAAGCGGTAAGGCAGCGGATTTTGATTCCGCCATTCGGAGGTTCGATCCCTCCCGCCCCAGCCAGAGCCAACATGCTGATTTTGTTATAAAAACGGCCTTGCTCAACGGAGTTTCCAGCACATTTGGAAATTCCGTTTGCCTCGCATTTGGAAATTCTGTGCTGGTTTCGTTTTTGATCGAAGGCAGACGAAAGTCGTCGCGCGGTGAACGCCGCTCAACTTATCAAAATACGAATTGAGCGGATGAACGCTGTCTGCGCGTTGCAAGCTTCCGACCGCAGCCGTTGACGTCGCGTGCTAGATCGACAGTTGCAGAACCCCGCCGCTCTTTGCAGCGTTCAACGAAGCGCGGACTCTATCCTTTAGATCGGACGCTAGTCTTCGAAATTGGGGCGGTCTGCATTTCGTCTCGAGTTGATGGCGCTCCATCAGCACTCTGCTGATCGGTACTTGCAAGTCGTACTTCAGCCGGAGGCCTGCCTCGTTCGCGCTTGCTCGCAATTTCGGAATCGACCTGCGTGCGATCGTCGCGGCATGCAAGCTCATCATTCCGCGGCGGCGGCCAAGCTGAAACTGACTTTTGCGCCTTCTCCGGCGTCATCGTTCGCAGCAGTGATCTTCCCGCCATGGGCTTCCAGGATGGACTTGCAAATCGGGAGACCCATGCCCATGCCGTCCTTCTTGGTGGTGAAGAAGCTTTCGAACAGCCGATCGAGATGCTCGGGCTTGATGCCGGGACCGCTGTCAACGAGCGAAAAGTGCACCATGCCCGCAGATTGCGTCGTTCTGATCGTGATCCTGCGATCAGCGCATTGGGCGTCTTCCATCGCCTGCATCGAGTTCATCGCCAGATTGACGATGACCTGTTGCAGCTGGATCCTATCGCCCAAAACCTCGACCGCTGATGGACCTCGGTGATGCGCAATGGACACGCCGCGTGATTGACTTTCGTGTCGCAGAAACACCAGCGCTTCCGCGATCACATCGTCCAGGCATAGCAGCGAGCGCTCTGTCGACTTGCCGGCGGCCATTGCACGGATTCGCGCGACGATATCCGAAGCGCGCACCGCACTCGCCACCATGCCCTGAATTGAAAGCTGGACCTCTGCAAGGTCGGGAGCCGGCCGGTCGAGCCATCGCAAGCCCGCCCCGCCATGGGTCGAAATCGCGGCCAGGGGCTGGTTGATCTCGTGGGCGATGGAAGCGGTCAGTTCACCGAGCATTGAGACCCGCGCGGCGTGCGCAAAGTCGGCCTGCAGCTTCCTCAATGCGTTTTGCGCTCGGACACGCTCGGAGATGTCGATGGTTCCAACCAGGCTAATCTCGAAATCATCGATAGGGCCGACCCGCGCGGTGATGAAAAGCACGTCGACCACCCGCCCGTCCCAGGTGACCATCTGGGTTTCTTCTTCGAAGCTGGGGGCGCCGCGGAAATTCGATTCCATGGCCCGCCGAAACGTGTCGGGCCTCGCCTGCCATGTGCGAACGAGGGAAGGTTTTGGGGCCTGGCTGGGATTTCCGCCGAACAGCCGGATGGCATGCTCATTCGCTTCGTGGAACTTGAGTGCTTCCATGCAGGTCGTGAGAAAGTCCGGATTTTCGTCGAAATACTTGCCGAGATCGGTAACGCCTTTCTGGCGCAGCGCCTTGAACAGGTGCACGAGCTGTGTCGCGTCGAGCTGCCTGAGTGCGATGGGCATGCGCGAAAAGAGATGGCGGTACCGTAACTCGCTCCGCTGGAGTTCGGCATGGGCATTTTTTTGGAGGCTGACATCCATGACGGCGCCAATGAACTCCAGATTGCCCTTTTGGTTCAACGCGGCTCGTGTGACCACCTTGACGAACTTGATCGTCTGGCCCGGCATCAGCAAGCGATGCTCGAGCGAGAATGATCGTCCTTCCTGTTTTGCGTCTTCGAACGCCTTTTGGACAACGTCCAGATCATCGGGGTGAATACGCTCGATGACGAAGCTGAGCGTCGGTGTCGAAGTCGGTGCCAACTCGAATATCCGGAACGTTTCCGCAGACCAGATGAGCTCATCCGTCACGACATCCCAGCCAAAGCTGCCGGTCTTGCTGAGTTGCTGCGCCTCCGCCAGGTAAACCGCCTCACTTTGCCGTATTGCCTCTTCGGCGCGGCGCCGTTGCGTGACATCAGTGCTGCTCTCGAGGATGCCGAATGTCGGCTCGCTCGGGTCCGTGGACCAGCGACTGAGGACTGAAACCTGCGCCCCGCTCCGGGTCGTGTGCACCAGTTCGCCCTCCCACCGTCCCGTACGCAACAGCGTCTGCTTGATGTCTTCGAGCGGTGCAGGAAACTCGGTGCGCAGCAGGCGATGTTCGATGTTGCCGAGAGCTTCTGTGCGTTGCCATCCGAAGAGCTCCTCGGCCCCGCGATTCCAAAAAGTGATGCGGTCGTCGGGGTCGCGGACGATGATGGCGTCGGACGTGAGGTCGAGGAGTTGAGCCTGCTCCCGATAAAGGGCTCCAAGCATCCGCACGCGCCAGATCAAGGTGGTCACGAACACGGAGCTGATCAGGAAGGCGGCCAGCGCCGCCAAATCCTGGAAGTTTCTTATTTCGAGAGAGAAAGCCGGCTCGACGAAGAGGTAGCCGAGGCAGGCCACGGCTCCGGCGGAGAAGGCCATCGACGCGACGAGGCTCCCGAACAACGCGAGAAAGGCGATGATGACCAGGAGCGCAAACGCCGTCGATGGATAGTTGAGGTTCAGCCGGAGACAGAGCAGCGAAGTCAACGCGAGAGCTCCTGCTCCGCAGATCCAGAATAGTGGCGGAGACAGCGGACCGTGGTTCTGGCCGGCGGTGAGACGTGGCACTTTGAGCCCGCTAAAGTAGCCTCCAACAGAGAATTCGCGTGACGGAGGAACCGCTGCCTTCACAGGCCGGTGCAGCTCTTCCCTCATGTGCCGCTCCGCGCGGCGCCGCGGACCATAGAGGCGATGTCATCGTGCAGATCCTCAACACTTGCCCGATGTGCTCGACAGGACGAGGCGTTCATCGGCCGGTCCTGAAAACTGTTCGAGCTTCGGATCGCCTTTCCGGCGTACCCATCGTGACGACCCGGGGCAGCACCGGAGCTGACCACGGGATGATGCCTTCAAAGCATGACCTCATCGACCGATTCTTCAACTGGAGCCGCAGTCGCAATCCGGCCTTGCGCGCTGCTCACCTGCAAAGCCATCTCGTAGTGGTGATCGACGTCCCCGTCTTGACCCGCCTTGCGGTTGTTTTGACCGATATTGCGCAATGAATGGCGCGCCTCCGGCATGCATAGACTCAGCGACCCGAACCGCCTCACTTCACATCTCAGAATTGCTCGTCGCGACGAACGTGACTGCGGCGACGCTCGGCGATGGGACGTACTGATGATTCATGATCGGCCTTTCGCCAAATGGCAGGCGGTACCTGCGCCCCCGCGACGACAACCGAGCAGCGGGCGCGCTCGAACGTCGCCATTGCCGCCCATCGAAAGCGAGCAACGAAGCCGAACGGCTGCAGCCCAATCTGCATTCCGCTTCTGCCGCTGATCTCGATTTGATTGTGTTGCATTCACCGGATCCAGGCAGGAGCCGCGGCGGCGCCCTCATCAGAATACCATTATCACTCACCGGCCTGGGATCGGCAAGCGACGGCTGGCTGTCACGTCAGGCAGCAAGGCTGACTGAATGGACCGCCATTGCAGCTTTTTCCCGTGAACTGCCGCCAGGCACCACGTGAACTCGTGAGACCAGCGTATCGCAGGTGTTCAAGTTTTTGGTCTTGGTTTGGCTTGGCTTCCCAGCTTTCGAATGACGCCTTCCGGCTGCAGTGGCACCCATCGATCTCGCCATCTTTCGCAAACGAACGTTTCGCGGGCAGCCCGGACCGCGCGCTGGCGCCTCCTACGCGTTCGTACTGGAAAACAGGATGGTGAGGGTGAAATACCGGGACGAGCCCGGTCACTAATGTTGCGTCATTCAATAACCGGAGTGACCGACATGAAGAACCTGACCAAAACCGGCCTCGCGTTCGCCGCCGCCTTCTCCCTCGTCTCGGCAATCGGTCCCGCGTCGGCCGAGCCCCTGAAGAATATCGTCCTGGTGCATGGCGCATGGGTCGATGCATCCGGCTGGAAGCCGGTCTACGAGATTCTCACCAAGGAAGGCTTTCATGTCACCATGGTGCAGGAGCCCGAAACCTCGTTCGCGGATGATGTGACCGCGGCGAAGCGGGTCCTCGATCTCCAGGATGGTCCGACGCTGCTCGTCGGGCACAGCTACGGCGGGTCGATCATCACCGAGGCTGGCGTTCATCCGAAGGTCGCGGGTCTGGTCTACGTCGCGGCGCACGCGCCCGATGTCGGCGAAGACGAAAGCGCGCTCGGCAAGAAGACACCTAGTGTGCTCGCAAAGACCGAAGGCGCCATCAAGATCACGCCGGACAAGTTCACGTATCTCGATCCAACGCAGTTTCCGAAGCTGTTCTCACCCGATCTGCCGCGTGAGCGGGCCGAGTTCGTCGCGCGATCCCAGGTTCTCGCCGCCGCGCAAGTCTTCAGCACGCCGCTGACCGCGGCAGCGTGGAAGACCAAGCCCAGCTGGGGCATCGTCGCCGGCAGCGACCAGATCATCAATCCGGATCTCGAGCGCTGGTACTACGAGCGCGCCAAGAGCCATACCACCGTGATCCCGGGCGCCAGTCACTCCGTCTACGAGTCGCATCCGAAAGAAGTGGCGGCGATCATCACCAAGGCAGCCCACGCCGTCCAGCAAACGACGGCCACCGCTCGCTGACGGATTCATGCAGCAGTCTGCGCGTTCTGGCGGGAGCCGCATGGGCGTTCCGCCAGAGCGGCCAATTTGCCAGATCAGGAAATCTCCAAATGTTGACGTCCATCAACGCCGAGACCAGACCCGCGGCCAATTGGCAACGCGGCCGCGCAGCGCGCGACGCCCGCATCGAGGCCGGCTCGCGGCTGGCGAAAGGAAAGATCGTCGAGGCTCGTGACGCGATGCGCCTGATGGAAGCCGTCATTCAGCCCGGCGATCGGGTTTGCCTCGAAGGCGACAACCAGAAGCAGGCCGACCTGCTCAGCAGCGCGCTGCTCGCTGTCGACCTCTCCAAGGTGAACGAGCTGCACATGGTGCAGTCGGGCGTCGTTCTGCCGGAACACCTGGACTTCTTCGATCGCGGCGCCGCGAAGAAGCCGGACTACGCCTATTCCGGTCCGCAGTCGGCACGCATCGCGCGCATGCTGTTCGGCGGCAAGATCGAGCTGGGTGCGGTTCATACCTACCTCGAGCTGTTCGCTCGACATTTCATCGATCTCACCCCGCAGGTCGCGCTGATCGCCGCGGTGAGCGCCGATCGCGAAGGCAACCTCTACACCGGCCCGAACACCGAAGACACGCCGACTGTGGTCGAGGCGACCGCATTCAAGGACGGCGTGGTGATCGCCCAGGTCAACGAGCTCGTCGACCAGGTGCCGCGCGTCGACATTCCGGCAGACCGGGGTGCACTTCATCATCAGGTCGGACAAGCCGTTCTTCGTGGAGCCGCTGTTCACGCGCGATCCCGCCGCCATCACCGAAGGTTGTCCTGGCTATGGGCGATGACTTTCGTCGTCCCTTTCGCCAACCGGTCCTGGACGGAGGCCTGCAACTGCGCGACCTGCGCCTTCTGCGTGTCGATCAGTTGCAGCGTCGCATAGCCCTTCTCGCCGAGCTGGGTGTCCCGCGACAGGTTGGTTTCGGCATTCGTGAGCTGGGCCTGATCGCGCGAGAGGTTGGCCGTGAATTGCTCGATCTGTGCTTGAAAGGGACGGGGATCGATTTCCGCGAGCAGGTCGCCGGCCTTGACGGTCTGCCCTTCCTTGAACGTGATCCTGATCAGTTGCCCCTGGATCTGGCAGCGCACCACGTCGGTATTGTAGGCGGCTACAGTACCGATGCCGTGCAGATAGATCGGAACGTCCTTTGCGCTGACGGTGCTCGCGACCACCGGCACGGCAGCCTCGGGCACTGGCACGGCGGCCTCGACCGGTGACAAGCGCTTGAAATGGACGATGGCCCCGCCTGCCGCCGCAACGACAATGAGGGCTGCAAGGGCGCTGATGACGCGTCGTATCATGGGCATGTTCCTCTTTGACGCCTCGGCCGCGCGGCACACCGGCCGGTGGAGACCGATTGGCCCGGCGCCGCTACGCTGCGGCTGGTGATGCCGCGCGCGGCTTCTGCAATGGAAATTCCGGCACCGCGGACGAGGCGCCGTGCCCGGAAGCCGACATCGGCCATGCATTACCGATCATCAGCGATGCGAGCAGCAATGCGATCGCAATCGTGCGCAGGACCCAATTGAGGACGCTGCTGGTTTCCGGATGGAGCTGCACGCGCATCGGCGTTCTCCGGTTTGGATTGATCTTCTCGCAAGAATTAGGAGATTGCAGGAGGGCTGGTATTTCCGGATTGCACGTGTCGCGGTGAAACGCACGAGCCAGCCAGGCTGCGTCGTTGGTGCCGCAGACAGCCGATCCGATGCTGGCCATCGCAAGCCCGTCCCAAGGACATTCGCGGAAGGTGCCGCGATCGATCTGCGGGATTCTCGCGAGAAGCCGTGGGTATCTGCGCATGGATCCCGGGCGCACCGCGCTGGGCTGCACGGTGCGATCGACCGGCACTGCGACTTGCGTGTCCTGGCCGATCGACACCGCGCATGGGGCTTAGCTGCAGCTCAGGGGGAGCGGCTGGTAGGGATGCAACTCGTACCAGTCATAGCAATCCGGATAGGCGCCGTAGAATCCATATCCGCGGCCGTATCCGCCGAAGCGGTGGAATGCGTGCTGGCGCAGGCCGTCGGCGTGGCCGCCGAAGCCGAGGTGCTCGCCACCGAACCGGGCGCCGCCGCCGAATCCGCCGACATGTCCCATGCCGCCGAAATGTGCGCCGCCGCCAAAGCCCGCATGTCCGCCGCCGAAGCCGCCGCCGCCAAAGCCGGCATGTCCACCGCCGAAGCCGCCGCCGCCATGGCCGCCGCCGCCGCCACGTGCCTCGGCCGTTCCGACCGTTAGCGCTGACGCAAGTGCTGCTGTCGCCAGGATCATCAATGCTCGTTTCATGGGAGACTCCTTTCCAGTCCGTAGGTCCGGCGGCCGATTGCCATCACTGCGGTCTCGCGCCGTCGGCAAGCCCCGTCGCAAGAGCAGATAGGATTTTCGCAGGCCAATCCCATTGAATTAGATGTCAGGCGCGGAGCGCGGTGCAGGCGCGGGATGATCCGGCCGAGGCCGGCGCTCCTCGCAAAGGAAAAGGCGGACCCGATATCGGGTCCGCCTGCATTGTTGAAGAATGCCGAGCCGTTCGCGGCGGCGTCGCCGTCGAATCAGAGGCCAGTGCCCGGCTCACAGGGAACGTTGTTGCCGGTCCACGGCGCCGTCGCGAACGCACCGACACGCGGCGCCGGAACGCAGACGCGGTCGCCCTGATAGAGGAGCCCTTCCGATGCGACCGGCTGGGCTTGCATCGCGGATGGACGCGCAGCCGTGTGGCTCGTGCGCGCCATGGCAGGTCCGGCGAGCATCGCGACGGCGACCAGTCCGGTCGACAACAGCTTGAAAGTGTTGGTCATGGGATTCTCCTGTGTGACAGCAGCCAGTCCGAGCCGGCCTGGACATGAGGTGCGCGCGGCCCCACGCGAACGAAACGCACGAATTGCTCACCGGCCATCAACGGCCCGTGATCCCAGCCTTGTCGGAAAGCACGATCGTGCAAATCGGCAAGCTTTGCCGTGCCGGCGCGTAACACCGGCTCCCCAAAATACATATCTGCGGAGATGTGCTTCTGCATGGAGGTGAGACATGATCGCGGCGACAGTCCATCGGAATGCCTGCGCCTCGCTGCAGGCGGCAGCGCGAATGGGCATTCTGACACGCTATTTAATGGTCTTGGATCCTGCGCGGGCTTATCTGGATTGCGAGCCTGTGGCGCATCGCATGACGGTGCCGCGCCGCGTGTTCGGCCTGGAAAGCCAATGAACATGTCGTCGCGGACCAGCGAACTCACGCGGCGCCGCCGGCCTCAACGTCTTGCAGCACGTGGGGTCAGCACCATGACGCAAATTCTCCTGATCGAGGACGACCCCGAGACCGCCGACGCAATCGTCGCCGAGCTTACCGAGCACGGATTCGAGGTGCGATGGGCGCCCGACGGCATCGGGGGGCTGGATTGCGCGCGGGAATCGTCTCCCGACGCACTGATCGTCGATCGCATGCTGCCCGGAATGGACGGACTCACGGTCATCGAAGCTCTGCGCAAGGACGAGGTCAGGACCCCGGTGCTGGTACTGAGCGCGCTCGGCGCAGTCGATGACAGGGTGCGCGGATTGCGCGTCGGCGGAGACGACTATCTCACCAAGCCGTTCGCGCTGGTCGAGCTCGTCGCGCGGGTGGAAGCGCTGCTGCGCCGACCGATCGACAGCCGCGAGACGACGCTGCATGCCGGACCGCTCGAACTGGATCTGATCGAGCGGGCCGTGCGGCGCGGCGAGCGCGAGATCGATCTGCTGCCGCGGGAGTTCCGCCTGCTCGAATACATGATGCGGAGGAGTGATCAGCTGCTGACGCGGGCGATGTTGCTCGAGGAGGTCTGGAACTACAAGTTCGTACCAGCGACCACCAATCTCATCGACGTGCATATGGGCCGTCTCCGCCACAAGGTCGACGGCCCCGGTGAGACGCAGCTCATCCACAACGTCCGCGGATCGGGATTCATCCTGCGGGTTCGGTGAAAGGTGAGGCGTACCGATGCGGCGGATTGACCTCATTCGATCGAGCACGTTTCTCTGGATCGCCGCGGTGGCAGCTGCGCTGGCGCTGTTCGTCGCCGGGCTGTTCGCCTTCATTTACGTCAAGATCGACGATTACCTGGTCATGCGGTCCGACCGCATGATCGAGGCACAGCTCAGCTTCCTGGCGGAGCTGCCGCCCGGCCGCCTCAACGACGCGATTTCCGACCATCTCAGGCAGGATTCCCGGGGCGTGCAGTATGCAGGCCTGTTCGATGCGGCCGGGAATCGGATTGTCGGCAATATCGAGCGATTGCCGTTGCATCTCGATCTCGGCGGGCCGGTCCGGAGCGTCCAGCTCGATCGGGTCGGTCCGACGCCGGCCGGCGATGCCGTCGTCAAGGCCGCGGGCAGACAGCTCGCCGACGGCCACATCCTCGTGATGGGGAGGAGTATCGATGAGACGCGCGAGATATCCCTCGTCGTCGGGCAGGCGCTGCTGCTGGGGCTGCTGCCAGCATTCTGCCTCTGTCTGCTGGCCGGAGCCTGGCTGAGTCTCCGTGCCGAGCGACGCGTGGAGCAGGTGAATCAGCACGTTCGGCGCATCGTCGCCGGCGATCTCCGCGAGCGGCTTCCCCGGGCCGATGCGGACGACCCGTTCGCGCGGCTCGCCGGAATCGTCAACGGCATGCTCGACGAGATGGAGACCACGATCACCGCGCTCGCAGGCGTCGGCAACGATATCGCCCACGATCTCCGGACGCCGCTCACGCGTGTCCGCCTGACGTTGGAGCGTGGCCGGACCCATGCCGCAACGCTGGAGGAGCTTCAGAACGTCGTGGACAAGGCGATCGCCGGCATCGACCAGTCGCTCGCGATCATCACGGCGCTGCTGAGGCTTGCCGAAATCGAGACCAGCAGCCGGACGTCCGGCTTCGGCAACGTCGCGCTCGACGAGATCCTGCGCCAGGTGTGCGACGTCTATGAGCCGATCGCCGAAGACAAGGCGATTGCACTCGGCGTCAAGATCGATCGCCGGCTCCAGGTGCGCGGCGACCGGGATCTACTGTTCGAGGCGGTCGCCAATCTCGTCGACAACGCTGTGAAATTCACTCCTGCCGGCGGCCGCGTGACGCTCGAGCTGATGTCCGCCGAGACGACCGCGCTCGTGCGTGTGAGCGACACCGGGCCCGGAGTGGGCGAGTCGGAGCGCGAGGCCGTGCTGCGGCGGTTCTATCGTTCCGACAAGATGCGCCATACGCCCGGTGTCGGGCTCGGCCTCAGTCTCGTGTCCGCCATCGTCAAGCTGCACGGCTTCCGCCTGACCGTGTGTCCACCGCCCGGCGGCCGGGTGGAGATCGTGGTCCCGCTGCAAGAAGCGTCACAGGATGGTGCGTCGTCGAGTTCCAGCCGCCTCCTTCACGCGAACCTCGCATCGACGTGACCGTTGCGCCGCGCGCAGCACGTGCAAAGCGACAATAACAGCTAGTTCTCTGAAAGCGAATTCAGGCTCCTTAAGTCCATTTTACTGTGTCGGCAGTCGGAGATTTCTTACTTTCCGTTCGTCGGTTGCAAAGTGGGAGCAAGGGATGTCAATGCACCATGCGGATTTGAGCAAGATCACTATGCCGGGCGGATCTACCGCGGTTGGCATGTTCAACGCATATTCAGCCGCGATCGGCCGCTACGAGCTGCTCGAGCGTGAGCAAGAGCAGCAGCTCGCGCGTCGCTGGCACGAGAGCGGGGATTGCGAGGCCGCGAACGCGCTCGTCACCAGCCATCTCCGGCTCGCGGCAAAGGTTGCGCGCGGCTACAAGGGATACGGCCTGCCGCACGCCGATCTCATGGCCGAGGCCAATCTCGGGCTGGTGATCGCCGCGTCCCGGTTCGAGCCGGGCCGGGGATCGCGATTCTCGACCTATGCGATATGGTGGATCAAGGCGACCATCCACGAATACATCCTGCGCTCCTGGTCACTGGTCAGGATCGGGACGACGGCGGCCCAGAAGAAGCTGTTTTTCCGCCTCCGCGGCGAGATGAGGAAGGCCGCGGGTGGGGCGATGACGGGCCTCACGTCCGATGTTGCCGAAGCGATCGCCGTCAAGCTCGAGGTCTCGACGCGCGATGTGCTGGAAATGGATCGCCGCCTTCACGGCGACCTGTCGCTGAATGCGCGGGTCGGCGGCGACGAGAACGCCGGCGAATGGGAAGCCCTTCTGGTCGACCAATCGGCCGATGCCGAGACGGTCCTTGCCGATCAGGATCAGACAGAACGCCGGGCCGGTGCGCTCCGCATCGCGCTGAACGCCCTGACCGCTCGCGAGCGTCGCGTGTTCGAGGCAAGGCAGCTGGCCGAGCATCCGCAAACGCGCGCTGAGCTGGCTTCCGAGCTTTCGATCTCCAGCGAACGCGTCCGGCAGATCGAGCTGCGGGCCTTTGCCAAGGTGAAGCGCCTTGCCGTCCTGGCCACGCAGGACCCCGCGATTGCTCGGACGGGAAAGCGGAGCAAATCAAGTTCCGTGGCGCCGCGCATCCGCAGCGGTCGCGCCCTGCAAGCGTACGAGGGTGCGCTCGCCGCATCCTGACCGTCGATCGGCCGGCGATGCATCGACCAGAAGGTCGTTGGCGCCGACGTCGATATTCCTGAATTCGTTTTCATTTGCAGCGCAGCGCGTCGGCCGCCACTTGTCACGTCACCCCGCGCAACCAGCTCCAGGCAAGTCGTCATCATGGGAATTGTCCGCTTCGCGCTCCGCTTTCCGCACACCTTCTACGTGCTCGCGGCACTGATCCTGTTTCTCGGCGGCATCGCGGTCTGGTCGATGCCGACGGACATCTTCCCCGAGATACGCATTCCGGTCGTCACGGTCATCTGGAGCTATACCGGCCTGTCGACGCCCGAGATGGAGCAACGCGTCAGCACGTACAGCCAGTATTCCATCAGCGCCAACGTCAGCGGCATCAAGAACATCGAGGCGCAGACGCTCAACGGCCTGTCGGTTCAGAAGATCTATTTCCAGCCGGACGTCAATCTCGATCTCGCGATCTCGCAGATCGTCTCCGCGACCAACGCGATCCGCGCCCTAATGCCGCCGGGAATTCAGCCGCCGGTGATCGTGCAGTTCAATGCGTCCAGTGTGCCGGTGCTGCAGCTCAGCCTCCAATCCGACAGACTGGACGAGAAGCAGTTATACGACTTCGGCATCTATCGGATCCGACAGCAGCTGGCACCGGTTCCCGGCGTAACGTTGCCGACGCCCGCGGGCGGCAAGTATCGCCAGATCATGGTCGATATCGATCCGAACAAGCTTTTGTCGCGCGGACTGACGCCGCTCGACATCGTCAATGCCGTGAACACCCAGAACCTGACGTTGCCGACCGGAACGGCGAAGATCGGCAATACCCAGTATGCCGTCCTGACCAACGCGACGCCTGCCTCGATCAAGGATCTCAACATGATCCCGGTCAAGTTCGCAAATGGCGCCACCATTCTGCTGAAGGATGTTGCGCAGGTTCGCGACGGATCCCAGATCCAGCAGAACATCGTCCGCGAAGACGGCCATCGCGCGGTTCTGCTCAGCGTGATCAAGAATGGCAATGCCTCGACGCTCGCCGTTGTCGATGGCGTCAAGCGCGCGTTGCAATCGATTCGTGCGTCTGCGCCGGCCGGATTGAAGATCAGGGAACTGTTCGATCAGTCGGTCTTCGTCACGCATTCGGTGAACGGCGTGCTCCGCGAAGGCGCGATCGCCGCCGGCCTTACGGCGCTGATGATCCTGATGTTTCTGGGGTCGTGGCGGTCGACGCTCGTGGTCCTGATCTCGATCCCGCTTGCGATGTTGTCCTCGCTCATCGTTCTGCATTTCCTGGGCGAGACCCTCAACACGATGACGCTGGGCGGGCTGGCGCTGGCGGTCGGCATCCTGGTCGACGATTCGACGGTGACGATCGAGAACACACATCGGCTCTGGACCGAAGAGGGCATGCCGCTGTCGGAGGCGACCCTGCACGGTGCGGCCGAGATCGCCGTTCCGACACTGGTCTCGACGCTCGCCATCAGTTGTGTGTTCACCTCGGTCGTATTTCTCGAAGGACCGGCCAAGTACCTCTTCACGCCGCTCGGCCTCGCGGTGGTGTTTGCCATGCTGGCCTCCTACGCTCTGTCGCGGACGCTCACGCCGATCACGATCGGTCTGCTGCTGAAGAGCGAGCGCCGTCATGGTGCGGGCGAAAGCCCGTCCGGCGTGTTCTCGCGCGCTTCGGCGGCGTTCGAGCGCGGCTTCGAGCGCGTGCGCGACGGTTATTCTGTGCTTTTGACGACGGTGCTCCGGCGTCGGAGCATCGTGCCGGCCGTCGCCGCCCTGGTGCTGGCGCTCGGAGCGGTGATGTTTGTCTATGTGGGCAGGGACTTCTACCCCCTGATCGATGGTGGCCAGATCCAGCTGCATGTTCGTGCGCCTGCCGGGACCCGCATCGAGCGCACCGAGGCGATCTTCCAGGCGGTCGAGGACAAGATCCGCGAAGTCATTCCGGATCGCGATCGCGGGCTGATCGTCGACAATATCGGGCTGCCTGCGCGTCCGTACAATCTGGCGTTCACCGACGGTTCGACGATCGGTGTGAACGACGGCACGATCCTCATATCGCTCAAGGACGGCCACAGGCCGACCGCGGACTACGTCAAGAAGCTGCGCCAGGTTCTGCCGGCGGCATTCCCGGAGGACGTCTTCTATTTCCAGTCCGCGGATATCGTCACCCAGATCCTGAATTTTGGCCTGCCGGCGCAGATCGATGTTCGTACCGTCGGTTACGGCACCAACAATCTGTCAGTGGCGAAGGAGCTGCAGAAGAGCCTGGCGGCAATTCCCGGGATCGTCGATGCCCATCTCCAGCAGGAGGTCGACGCTCCCGCATTCTACGCCGACATCGACCGCACGAGGGCCGCGCAGCTGGGACTCAATGCCAGCACGGTGGCGACCAACATCAATGTCAGCCTCAGTTCGTCTGCCCAGGTCTCGCCGAATTTCTGGACCGACCCGACGTCGGGGATCCCCTATTACCTGGCCGTTCAGACGCCGGAGTACCGGGCCAACTCACTCAACGCGCTGGAGAACACCCCGGTGTCGGCTTCGATGGCTGCAAGCGGGCAGACGGTCCCGGGCCTGCTCAGCAACGTCGCGACCTTCAAACGGGGATCTGTGCCGACCAATTTGAACCAGGCCAACGTCCAGCCAGTGTTCGACGTCTATGCCAGCGTGCAAGGGCGCGATCTCGGCAGCGTCTCGGCCGATATCGACAAGGTCACGTCGACGTTTCAGAAGCAGTTGCAGCCGGGAAACTCGATCCAGGTCCTCGGACAGATTCAGAGCATGCATCAATCGTTCCGCGACCTCGGGATCGGGCTGCTGTTTGCCGCCATCCTTGTCTATCTCCTGATGGTCGTGAACTACCAGAACTTCGGCGACCCGTTTGTCGTCGTCTTGGCGCTGCCAGCGACCCTTTGCGGCATCGTGACGATGCTGTTCATCACGGGAACGACCCTGAACGTGCCTTCGCTGATGGGCGCGATCATGGCGGTCGGGGTCGCGTCGGCAAACTCGATCCTGCTCGTGACCTTTGCGCGCGACGCGCAATTGAACGGGCACACCGCGTTCGAGGCCGCATTGAGTGCGGGCCGCACCCGAATGCGTCCTGTGCTCATGACGGCCGCAGCCATGATCGTCGGCATGATCCCGATGGCGATCGGAGGCCCGGGCGAGGAGCAGAACGCAGCGCTCGCGCGTGCCGTCATTGGCGGGCTGCTGTTCGCGACGCCGACCACATTGCTGATCGTGCCCTATCTCTTCGCCTGGCTGCGCAAGGGCAATGACGGCAAGCCACACCACGGCGTATTCGAGGAGCAACCGGAATGAGCGATGTTCGCGCGCGGATCAACAGCGACGGCATGAACGAGCGGCCTGACGCGGACACCTGCCGCATCGTGGATATGCCGGGCAAGGAGGTGCGGCCGCGCCGCCGCTCCGGCGGCGCCTGGTTCGGCGGCGCCGTGCTCGTGCTCCTGGCAGGCGGTCTCGGCGTCGGCGGCTGGCGGCACTATCAGGCTGCGCACGATCTGGCAGCGTCGGTCGAGCAATCCAGGACCGCCGTTCCCGAGGTTCGGGTAGCGACGGTTCGCGCCGGCGGCGACCTCATCAAGGTTACCCTGCCGGCGACGACGACGGCATTCGAGGCGGCGAACATCTTCGCTCGGGCCAGCGGCTACATCGAGAAGCGCTACGTGGATATCGGCGATCGCGTGAAGAAGGGCGATCTTCTCGCTGAGATAACCGCGCCCGAGCTCGACCAGCAGATCGCGCAGGCGCAGGCGACGCTCGCACAGAACCAGGCCGCCTTGCAGCAGGCCGATGCGAGCCGGGAGCTTGCCGAAACCACCAATTCGCGGGACAGCAACCTGGTCAAGCAGGGCTGGTTGACGGCCCAGCAGGGCGACAACGATCGGCTCACCCTGCGCGCGCAGCAGGCAGCGGTGGGCGTCGCCCAGTCGAACATCGCGGCGCAGCAGGCGCAGATCCGCGTTCTTCAGCAGGAAAAAGCCTATCAACGCGTGGTCGCCCCGTTCGACGGCGTGATCACGCAGCGGAACGTCGACAATGGCAGCCTCGTTCAGGCCGGCTCGACCTTCATGTTCACGCTGATGCATTCAGACGTTATCAGAACCCAGGTCTTCGTGCCGCAGGACGAGGCCTTCGGCGTCACGCCGGGCATCGATGCCGAGGTTCGCGTCCCGGAAATTCCGGGCCGGACATTTCCGGGGAAAGTCACCCGTATCGCAACGGCGTTGCAGCCGGTCAGCCGGACGTTGCTGACCGAAATCGACGTCCCCAATCCGGACGGCGCCCTGAATCCTGGCATCTATTGCACGGTCGAGCTATCGATCCCGCGCAAGACTCCGTCGACGTCGGTTCCAGCCGATGCGGTGATCTTCGATCAGAATGGCCTTCACGTCGCGGTCGTGCGCAACGGCATCGTTCATATGCAGAAAATCTCGATCGCAAGGGATTTCGGCACGTCGATCGAAGTGCGCGACGGTGTTCGGCCCGGCGATCAAGTCGTGCTCAATCCCGCGGTCAATCTGATCGAAGGCAGTCGGGTGTCGATCCGCAACAATGAGCCCAGCCAGGGGGCGCAAACATGATCCGCACGGCGTGCGCGGCATTTGCAGCCCTGCTGCTGGGGGTCTCGTCTTGCCAGGCCCAGGTTGCGACCACCGGCAGCACGGCGATGAGCCTGCCGACCGTACCGGGCGCGGTCGTCACCTCACCGCTCAATAGCCCAAGTCCGTTTTCTGCAACGACCCTGCCGGGGGTGCCTGACACCACGCTGGCGCCCGTTCCGCTCGCGATGGATCCGACGACGCCAGGCACGGTCGTCGTCTGCGCCCCGCCAGCTACGACTTCGACGCCGGTGCCGGCGACACCGACCGTAACGACTCCCGGCCTGTCGACACCGGGCAGCATGGCTCCGCTCATTCCGGCCCAAGGGCAGACCGGAGGACAGATCGGAAGCTCGATCGGGACGCTTGCCGCGGCCGCACCATCAGGGACGGGATCGGCGACAGCTTGCAGCTCAACGCCGGGCGGGTCGGTGACCACAGCCACGAGCTTGCCGCTCTCGATTCCGCAAGTGCCGGCCGGACCGGCTCCTGGAAGTATCCCGGTCGCCATAGGCGACGACGTCGGCACCGGCATCGATCCGAACGCCGTCGTGCCGAGTCCCAACAGCTCGGCCTGTGCGGAAGGAATGACGATGAACGTGGGGGTACCTGCAACCGTGCTGCCGGCCAACGCGTCAGGCGCGGCGCCGACGCCCGGAGTTTCGCCGGTCCCGCCGTCGGGGTGCTGAGACGGCAGCTTGTTGCCTCATTGAGCCCCGCGGGCATCTCGAGATGGCCCGTCGGCCATGTTCATGCGAGAGCCGGAACTGCAGTCCATTTTTCGTTGTTGCCTTGAGCGATGCGTGCGGCCCTGAACACCGCGGAGTGCGCCGCCTCAGGCGGCCGCACTCCGTTCGGGGTGAAGACGATCAGCCGTATCTGACAGGCTGCATCTTGCTTGCTCCTTCGGCCCGTTACCCGTGCCAGTGAGAGGTGTGAACCTCACCCAAACCAAACACGGGCGCAGCGCCACCGGCGCGCTCGAGGCCCATTCGTCCTGCCGGCGTCAACGCGCCGCCATTCAGGACATCCCGGTTGGGATACATCGAAGCAAAAGTTGCCGGCTCCTGATCGGCGAAGGACCATGCGGCAGACGCTGCCGACAACGTTGCCGTCGAGATCAGCGCCGTAGCGATCAAGATCTTGAGTGCATTCATAGCGATTCTCCATTGCTTTCTTTGCGGAGATTCGCTTGGCGAGGTCGCTGCTCGGCCGGTGGCGTTTCCAAAATCATCTTCTGTGCAGAGTATGTAGGCTGCTCGATCGGCAAAGCACGCGCATAGGCATCACCATTGCGCGACAATGACCGAGTGCAGCACAAATGCCCCCCCTTCTGTCTGGTGCGCCCACAACCCTCAAGGGATTGGCCCGCAAGGGCCTTTTTAGTTTGCGCGATTCGAACAAACGGGGTCTCGTGCGACGCTTTTAGTGCTCGCACGCCATGCGACGAGTCGGATGATTGGGAGCGTTGTTGCCGGGCGCGGGCGATCCGAGCTAGATGGCAAGCCCTGCGCCTTCACAGGTTGCCCAGTGACGAAGCGCTCGGCTCGTTGAAGGAATGAGTCGAAACACAGAATGAGAGATTGGCCGCGCGCTGCGCTACCTTGGGCCGGAGCCCATGCTCCGTTGAAGCGCCAGCCATGAGACCTACCGGTCTCTGTTCAGCCCTTCATGCCTTCCTTGCGCACCTGCAATTCAAGCCTGCCGATGCCAGAATCGGCGCGAGCCGCATTCCCGGGGCGGTAGTGCTTCACGATGGTCTGCGCGCTTCAGTATGAATGCCCAGTGTTGTCGTAAATCGTCAGCAAGTCGCAGCCAGCTTGATCGAGAAGTATGACGCAGGTATCGCGTAGATCCTGGTCGTGCTTTTGGTCGAGTTCGCCGGCCATTTACAAACATCAGCGTAGGGCAGGGCTTCAGGCGCCATGCCGTCTGATCGCTATTGCTACCGCGTGCGGTCTGCGCATCCAGCCATTCCGCCAATGCGCTCTTGCGCTGATCGACCGCTAGATCGCGCTGCGCCTTATTCTCCTCGTTGAGAGGAAAGGGAGCGCATAGCCATTCGACATCTTTAATCAGTTCGACGTTCGGTCGCTCTGCGCGTACAATTGCCTGTCGCGCGCTGTCGGACGCTAGCGCACGCGGCTACGCAGCTGCTGCACTGAATCAGCGCGGTCTGATCCGCTTCTTCAGCTCTGCAAACTGCTTTTTCAGGCGCGGCACTGCAAAGTCGGTGAAGGCTCGCACCTTTGGCACCGAGAGCCGGCCTTGCGGGCAAATCAGATGCGCAGGCATCTGCGGATCTTCTTCATCAGCAAGTACGATCTCGAGGTCGCCGCGTGCGAGGGGCTCTGCCACCTGGTACGAGTACATCCGTGCCACGCCACGTCCGGCGACCGCGGAGGCGACTGCCGCATAGGTACTGTTGACGATCAGGCGCGGAGTGAATTGGACGGTGCGCGGCGCTGACGAGCCGGCCTGCGGCGCGAACGTCCAGGAATTGGGCAGATGCGCCATGGCGACGATCTGGTGCTTGGCGAGGTCGCCGGGCTCGGCAATGCGCGGATGCTGCTTCAGATAGCGCGGAGCCGCCACGACGACACGGCTGATCTCGCCGACCCGCATGGCGGTCATCGCCGAATCCGCCAAAGGACCGATGCGAAGCGCGACGTCGACGCCCTCCTCGATCAGATTGACCGCGCGATCGAACAGCAGGAGCTTCGCCGACACGGTGGGATAGGCGTCAAGGAACGCATCGAGGATGGGGCGCAGGACCATCTCGCCCGACACGACGGGAGCCGTGATCGTGAGAAGGCCGCGCGGCGCCGCGCGCGCTCCAATTGCGATGTCCTCGGCCTCCTCGAGCTCGGCGAGGACGCGGCGGCAAACCTCGACATAGCGCTCGCCCTCCTCGCTCAGCTTGATGGATCGCGTGGTCCGGTGCAGCAGCTCGGCGCCGACACGCTCCTCCAGGAAAGCAATTGCGCGGCTCACCGCGGCCGGAGAGCGGCCGAGTTTGCGCCCCGCCGCAGCCAAGCTTCCCTCGTCCACCGCAAGGACGAACACCTTCATCGCATCCAGTCGATCCATGCCGTCCCGCCGCATTATCAGGTTCCGGCTGCAGGCTAGGCGTTCAGCCTCACCTCGACAACCACCGCAAGACGTCGGCGTCGCATTCGTTCGCCTGGCGAAAGAGTGTCTGCCGGGCTGCGGATATTCGCAAGGAAGCCGGCGCACCGTACGTGAAGAGCCAAGCCAGCCAGTGCTGGCGGAGCTTTCAAACCAGCAACAGGAGTCCCACATGGGTATCGAGCAGAAGGTCGCCATCATCACCGGTGCATCGCAGGGCATCGGCGCAGCCCTTGTCCAGGGTTTTCGCAACCGCAACTACCGCGTCGTGGCAACGGCGCGCTCCATCAAACCATCCGACGACGATGACGTCCTCGCTGTTGCCGGCGACATCGCCGATCGTTCCACCGCCGAACGCGCCGTGTCCCAGGCGATCGCCCGCTTCGGCAGGGTCGACACGCTGGTCAACAACGCCGGCATCTTCGTCGCAAAGCCGTTCACGCAGTACACGGCCGAGGACTATGCGGCGGTGATGGGAACGAACACCGCGGGCTTCTTCAACATCACGCAACTCGCGATCGCTGAGATGGAAAAGCAGGGGTCGGGTCATATTGTCCAGATCACCACGACCCTGGTCGATCAGGCCAATTCGAACGTGCCGTCGGTATTGGCTTCGCTGAGCAAAGGCGGGCTGAATGCCGCGACCCGGTCGCTTGCGATCGAGTATGCCAAGCGCGGCATCCGAGTGAATGCGGTGTCGCCTGGGATCATCAAGTCGCCGATGCATCCGGTCGCGACCCATGCGCAGCTCGACGCGCTGCACCCGGTCGGCCACATGGGCGAGATGTCCGACATCGTCAATGCGGTCCTCTATCTCGAGGGTGCTTCCTTTGTCACCGGCGAGATCCTGCATGTCGACGGCGGCCAGAGCGCCGGCCACTGAACGAGGAGCGGGACCATGCCAATCGTCACCATTCAAGTGACCCGCGAGGGAACGACGCCGGGAGCGGCGTCGCTCACGGCGGAGGAAAAAGCTGCGTTGATCAAGGGATCGAGCGAGCTCCTGCGCGACGTGCTCGGCAAGCCGCTCGACTCCACCTTCGTGGTGATCGAGGAGGTCGACACCGACAATTGGGGCTGGGGCGGCCTTCCCGTGCCGGAATTCCGCCGCCGCCGCACCTCTCAAACGGACTGATCCGCTCGCGTTTCGCGCGCAGGAGGATGACATGACCGACGCAGATACGAAGCAGCACAGCAAGTCCCGGCTGCCCCCGCGGCCGGGATCTGACTCACGATCAACCTGGCGATACGCCGTGGCGGGCCTGTCTGCATCGCTGGTCGGCCTCGGGCTCGCCCGTTTTTCCTACACGCCGCTGATACCGGCGTTGATTGCGGCGAAATGGTTCAGCGCGTCGGATGTCGTCTATCTCGGCGCGGCGAACCTGGCCGGTTATCTCGCTGGCGCGCTCGCGGCACGAGCTCTCGCGACACGGGTCGGTGCGGTCCGCACGCTGCGGGCGATGATGCTGCTTGCCACGCTCTCCTTCATTGCGAGCGCAACACCGCTGTCGTTCATGTGGTTTTTCGCTTGGCGCTTCCTGTCCGGCCTTGCCGGCGGCATCATCATGGTGCTGGCGGCTTCGGTCATTCTGCCACACGTCTCGGCGGCACGGCGCGGAGCCGTCGGCGGCGTGATTTTCGCCGGCGTCGGCCTGGGAGTCGCCGCGTCCGGCACTCTCGTGCCGTTGCTGCTGCAACAGGGATTGCAGCAGAGCTGGTACGGACTTGGCATGCTCTCGGCGCTCCTCACGCTCGCGAGCTGGTGGAACTGGCCGGCCGAAGCCGAGCCTGCTGCTACGCCGTCGCATCGAGCGAAGCACCATCGTGGCTCGCTGGCTGCCCGGGCGCTCCTGCTCCAGTACGGCCTCAATGCGGTAGCCCTGGTGCCGCACATGGTCTTCATCGTCGATTTCGTAGCGCGTGGCCTTGGCCAGGGCATCGCCGCGGGGGCCCGCTACTGGGTGCTCTACGGCCTGGGCGCAGTCGTCGGGCCACTCGTCACCGGCCACCTGGGCGACCGGTCTGGATTCGGTCCGGCTTTGCGCGCGGCGTTCCTGGTCGAGACCGCGGCCGTGCTGCTGCCCACTGTCAGCACGGCGCCGGCGTCACTGATCGTCTCGAGCGTGGTGGTCGGCGCCTTCACGCCCGGGATCGTGCCCCTGGTCCTTGGACGGGTGCATGAACTGGTGCCGCACTCGCTTGAGCAACAGCGAGCGATGTGGGGCCACGCCACGACCAGCTTTGCCCTGTTCCAGGCGGCTGCTGCTTACGGATTTTCGTGGATCTTCGCACAGGCCGGAAGTGACTATTCGGTCCTTTTTGGACTCGGCGGCGCCGCTCTGATGCTCGCGCTGGTGATCGATCTTGGCGTCTCGCTTGCGACCCGCGAACGGTAGACACTGGAACTCGGCCCAGAATAAGGAAATGCCGAGCTTCATGCCAGCTCCCGAGACGAGCCCGTGCATCGGGTTCGTCGTGGCAATCCTCGCACATCGAGCCGCCTCGCGGAAGCTAACGAACCATAACAACGCATAACGAGCAAACGGCGGCCGCCCGTAGCAATGTGTTCGCAGGACAGCGGCAATCCAATGCCGAATGTACGGCGAGGATCTGCCCCGTGCGGATCCGCGAAAGGCTTCGGCTCGAACGTGCCGATGACATGCAACACATTGGGAGATCAAGAGATGAACAACCAGATCGTCGATTCCAGCTTCACCGCAATCATCAATGCGCCGATCGATCGGATCGATATCCCCAATTGGTGCTTCAATCTGTCCGAGCGCGAATATCAGGGCTGTTCGCCTGCGCATATCGCCGCGGGCTTCACGACCACGCCCGATGGCAAGCGCATGTCGATCAATGTCGAGATCATCGGCGGCAGCCTCATGGTTCAGCATTACGTGGAAACGCTCGGCCGCAAAGATCACCTGATCCTCGACTCCACATCCGACGTCTTCACGCCGAACGGGCGGACCACTATTCACGTGACCTGGGAGCTGAGCGTCAAGGAAATCGAACCGGGAAAATGCGAGTTCACCAACAGGGTCAAAACGCATGCCACGGACGAGTTCATGACATTCATCGGCAAGCAGGGCATTCCGTTCGAGCTGTTCCGGGCGCAGCGCCAGCCCTTCTCGATCGCTCACAACCAGAGCGAAACGCCGCTGTTTGCCGCCAGCATCGAGCGCGCAGCGCTGCAGAACAACCGGTAGTCCGAAAGGAGAGTTCGATGACACAACTGTCCTATGAGAAGGAAATCACTGCCCTGCTGGTGGTCGATCCCTACAACGACTTCATCTCGGAGGGAGGCAAGATCTGGCCCCGGATCAAGGCCGTGGCCGAAAGCAACGACTGCGTTCCGCACATGATCCAAGTGCTACAGACCGCTCGTGACGCCGGCATTCGTGTTTGTTATGCCATGCATCACCGCTACCGGCCCGGCGATTATGCTTCCTGGAAATACATCGCGCCAATTCAAAGGAGAGCCTGGAATAACAAGAGCTTCGAATTCGGCACCTGGGGTGGAGAGTTTCGCGCAGAATTCGTGCCGGCGCCCGGAGAGATCGTGGCAGACGAACATTGGTGTTCCAGCGGCTTCGCGAATACCGACCTCGATCTGCAGCTCAAGCGGCATGGCATCCAGCGGCTGATCGTCATAGGGCTGGTCGCTCACACATGTATAGAGGCGACCGTGCGCTTTGCTGCCGAGCTCGGATACGACGTGACGGTCGTCAAGGACGCAGTTGCCGATTATTCCGACGACATGATGCGGGCCGCGCTGGAGATCAACATGCCGAACTACGCCAGCGCGATCGTGACCACGCAGGAAATCGTCGAGGCGTTGTCGGCAATGAATTCCGCAGCGTCAGCCGCGTGACCTTCTCGTCGGCATGTCCCCCGTTCTGAATCGTCTTTCCTGACTGGAAGGGAAAACTCAATGGCTCGACAGATCACCATCGACAAGCTGTCTTCCGGTCTTTGGACGGCGACGTTCAATAACCCGCCCATCAATCTGATTGATCCCGACACGATCGGCGAACTGCAGGACCTGCTTGCGGAGCTCGAAAGCGATGCAGAGATCAAGGTCGTGGTGTTCCGAAGTGCGGACCCGGATTTCTTCCTCGCGCATTGGGATGTGCTCGCGGACAAGCGCAAAGTCGCCGCCATGCCGCCGGGTCCCACGGGCATGCATCCCTGGATCGACCTGCTCGTTCGGCTGTCACGTGCGCCGGTTGCCTCCATCGCGGAGATTCGCGGGCGCGCCCGCGGGGCCGGGAGCGAGTTCGTGCTGGCCTGCGACATGCGCTTCGCCAGCCGCGAGCGCGCAATTCTCGGGCAATTTGAGGTGGGCCTCGGTGCGGTGCCGGGCGGCAATCCCATGGCGAGGTTGGCTGGTCTGATGGGCCGTGGGCGTGGGTTGGAGGTGATCTTGGGCGCGGACGACTTCTCGGCGGAGCTCGCCGAACGCTATGGTTATGTCAACAGAGCCTTGCCGGACGGGGAGCTTTCTACCTTTGTTGAATCCTTTGCGCGTCGTCTTGCCTCGTTCGAGAAGCACGCGATCGCAGGTGCCAAGGCCTTGATGGATGAGGTCACTTTGCCGGCAGATGCGGTCTTCCCCCCTTCGTTATCGGCTTTTCTTACATCGGTGGCTCACCCTGGCACCCGGAAACGCGCGGCATCTCTCCTCGAACGAGGACTACAGCGCCGATCCGAAACCGAGATGAGACTCGGCCAGGCGGTGGCTGAAGCGAGGTTCTCGGAACGTGGTTGATCTTCCGATCGATCGAAGGCAGCTGGCCTTGCCATGTGCGGCAATGCCCTCCTTGATTTCGATGGGCTGTCGCATGGGCTGGTGGGCGCCGTTCGGTCGAATGCCGACACGTGTCAGCCTTGAGCGTCGCCATAGGCGCTGATTGAGCACAAGATGGGCAGCCCAAAGCCGGAAGCCGACTCGCGCGGATCCGTTGAGTTTCGGTCCGGCCCTGCCTATACTCTGGCTCACCGAAATCGCAGTCGAGGTTACGCAGTGCCGCGCGCTCGCCGTATCCTTGGCGACAAGGCGCGCACCCGGAATGAACTCTTCCAAGAGCAGCACACAACCGGAAGCAGCGACCGGCTCCCCTCACAGCAACACCGGGGCAGGCCGGGATTTCGATCCGGTCACGTTCGGCCCGTTTTCTCTTCGATCACGAATCCTCGAAAAGGACGGATTGCCAGTCAAGCTTGGCAGCCGAGCAACTGACATCCTGCGCCTGCTTGTGGATCGCGCCGGCGAAGTCGTGCCGAAGAATGACATCCTCGCATATGTGTGGGCTGGCCTCGCAGTAGAAGAGATCAGCCTGCGCGTGCACGTTGCCGAACTCCGGAAAGCCCTGGGCGATGGGAAGGACGGAGCCCGCTATATCACCAATATTCCGAGCCGAGGATATTGCTTCGTCGCGCCCGTGAGACGGGGCGAACGCAATTCGGCGCCGGCGGAGATCCCGCAGAACCACGCCGGTGCGATGGACCCGTCTTCCGCACTCCCATATCGCCTCGACCGAATGGTCGGACGAGAGGACGTCCTGGCCGAGCTCTCGGCACGTCTGCTGAGCGAGCGCTTCGTCACTCTGAGGGGACCGGGCGGCATTGGCAAGACAACCGTTGCCGTCGCGATCGCGCATAAGATGTGGGAGGAGTTCGGCGGCAAGATCCACTTTCTCGATCTTGGCCCCTTGAAGGATACGACGCTCGTTGCCTCCACGGTGGCCGCTGCTCTGGGCCTCGTCGTTCATCACGCCAACCCAACCGAAAGCATCGTCAGTTTTCTTCGCAATCGTCGGCTGCTTCTCGTGCTCGATAGCTGCGAACATGTGATCGACGACGTTGCCCGTCTGGCAGAGACGATTCACCGCGAGGCGTCCGGCATCACCATTCTTGCGACCAGTCGCGAGTCGCTATTGGTGCAGGGAGAACACATTTACGAACTCGTTCCGCTACCAAGCCCTCCGCAGGGCTCTGGGCTCAACGCCGGTGAGGTGCTGAGCTATCCGGCCGCGCGTCTTTTCGCCGAACGTGCAGCTGCCGCCGGCCACCGCTTGGAGATCACCGACCAGGATGCGCAGGTTCTTGCAGATATTTGCAGCAAGCTTGACGGCATTGCGCTGGCGATCGAACTCGCTGCCGCACGCGTTGGCGTTTACGGCTTGCTGGAGATAGCAAATTTGCTCGATGGCCGGCTCAAGCTCGAGTGGCGTGGACGACGCACGGCGCCGCCGCGGCAACAGACGCTCGGCGCCACGCTTGACTGGAGTTTCGGTCTGATTGGCGAGGCCGAGAGGCTGGTCCTTCAGCGTCTCGCCGTCTTTGCCGGGCCCTTCACGCTGCAGGATGCGATTGCCGTGGTGGTGGAAGAGGGGGAGCCTGTCGAAGGTGCGGTCGACGCACTGGAGCAACTCGTAGCCAAGTCGCTGTTGTCGACGCAACCGGGCCGCTTGTCGCGAAGCTTCCGCCTGCTCGACGCCACCCGCGCCTATGCGCTCCACAAGCTCAGTGAGAGCGGCCAAGCCCAGGACGCAGCGCGGCGTCACGCCGAACATATTCACCGCTCCCTCGAAGCGGGCATGGTCGATTCTGGCTCTGCAGATCGGATGTTGCCTGCGCTCGGCCGCGGCGGCCTGTTGGCGGACGCCCGCGCCGCGCTTCAATGGAGCTACGCTCACGATGACGGTGACGAGCTTCGTGTTCCGCTCGCAGGCAGTTGTGCACGTCTGTTCGTCGAGCTCAACCTGCTCAATGAGGCGCGCTTATGGTCTGAGCGCGCGCTTTCCGTTCTGGACGACCGCCACCGCGGCGGCAAGTGGGAGCTGGAGCTTCAGGCCACGCTCGGTCATGCCTTCATGTTCACGGAACGCAACAGCGAGCGAGCCGAGGCCGCACTTCGACGCGGACTCGAGATCGCGGCCGCGATCGGAGACGAAGCCAACACATTCAGGCTGTTGGCGCGGCTGAACATGTTCTATCGCCGGACCGGCGACTATCGGCATCTGCTGCCGGTGGCACTTGAGGCCGAGCGCGTCGCTCGTCTGATCGGTGATGCGGCGGGGATCGCCGGCGCAAAGGCCCTCATCGGGGTATCCCATCATCTCGTCGGGAACCAGGCCGAGGCGCAGCTTCATCTGGACGAAGGCGTACGCAACGACGCGGCGCTACGGGGAACGCAGCCCGGCCATTTTGCCTATTCCAGAACACCTCAGATACCGCTTGCTCGCGTGTTGTGGCTGCGCGGCTTCCCAGATCGAGCCGTGGAATGCGTCCGTCCGCTGACGGGCGAGGCGGCGCCTCGGGATGTCGTCATGCACTGTATTGCGCTCTGCTGGTCCGCCTCGCTGTACGGGTGGATCGGAGACTGGACCGCGGTCGAGGCGATGGCCGGTCGGCTCGAGACGCATGCCGGCCTGCATGGGCTCGCGCCCTACCAGGCGGTCGCGGCCGGTTTCCGGGCGCAGACGATGATCGCCGGCGGGGATTTGCGCGGCGGTGTCGAGTTGCTGAGAATCGCACTTCCGCGCCTGCATGCTGATCGCTACGAGCTCTACGCGTCCGCATTCGTTGCGGACCTGTCTTGGGGATTGGCCGAACTCGGGCAACCGTCCGATGGACTTGGAATACTGAACGAAGCGATCGCGCGCATCGAGCTTGCTGGCGGCGCCTTCGACATGCCGGAGCTCTTGCGCGTGCGGGCGGAACTGGAGCTGCGCAATGAGGATCTTCATGCCGCAGAATCAAGTCTCCGGTCGTCGGCTGCGTTGGCTGACCAGCAGGGCGCGCTCTCCTGGCGATTGCGGACTGATATGTCGATGGTGCGTCTGAGGCGCGAGCAGGGAACGCTAAGTCACCTGGAGGAGCTTGCCGCGACTTATGCGAAGTTCTCGGAAGGGTTTGAGACGGCTGATCTGAAGGCCGCTCGGCTCATGCTCGATTCGTCGCTCGTCTGACCGGTTGAGGGTCAGTCAAACCGCAAATCGCAGAGATCGATGGATATCATCAGCGTATCGAGCATCGGGGCCAGGGTCGTCTCGTCACGTAGATAGGTGCGCCGTCTCGTCGGGATCTTGATGCCGTCGACGTCGACTGGGTTGGACACGTACTCGGCGACGGGAAAATTGCCTGCTATTTCGACTCGATAGTCATGGCGGCGGATGAGCAGGTCGGGACCGAAGTAGAAGTCCTGCTCGATGCTGTGGCTTGCGATCGCCGGCGAGAAGGTCGCCCGCAGCCCCTGCCACACCTCACTTCCCTCATGGCATGGCTCGATCTCGTGCACTTCGGAAGGTTTCTCGGAAAGCAGGAACGGCGTGGTGAGGCAGGTCCAGAGGGCGCAGCTTTCGAAGTAGATTCGGTGCAGCGGATCCCAATGCGTCCGCATGTCGTGCCGCGCGAATGAGGTGCGCGGGTCTTTTCGCTCGGCGACGACACGTTCGTCGGCGGAAACGATGGCGACCCGCTCGGGGCTGAACTCGCTGTGTTGGCCGCTTCTTCCAAACGGCTCAATGAGAGCCTGGCCACGATGAAGGTCAATCCGCACGGTTCGCTGCAGATGATCCTGTTCAACGCCTTTCAGGGCCCAAACGTCGCCGCCCATCGCGAAAGTGGCGGTGAGGCGCTCGCGGGCATTCCATCGGTTCAGGCCCCCATGAGCCTCAATCGCATTCGCCAGCAGCGCAATCATCCGTCGATTTTCCTTCGTGAGAACTGCCCTTACAGGTATGCCCAAATGCGGATGATCGCTCGTTAAGCGTTGTTAAGTGGCGCTGCATAACCGAAGAAAACGCCGTAAAAACACGGATCTCTCATCCAAGCAGCAGAGGTGCCGTCCAGCCGAACCTCGGATCGGCTAGACGGTCGCGCTTCGGTCAGACGTCGGCGGTAACGTCCATGATGGCAGCGGCAAATGCCTTGGGCGCTTCTTGCGGCAGGTTATGGCCCACGCCCCCCTCGATCGTGCGGTGCGAATACTTGCCGGAGAACATCTTCGCGTAGGCGGATGGGTCAGGGTGTGGCGCGCCGTTGGCGTCGCCTTCAAGGGTAATGGTCGGAACACCAATGACGGGAGCCCGTGAAAGCAGCGTCTCATAGCCATCATACTTCGCTTCGCCTTCGGCAAGGCCAAGACGCCAGCGGTAGTTATGGATCACGATCGCAACGTGGTCCGGATTATCGAATGCCGCGGCACTGCGCTCGAAAGTGGCATCGTCGAAGTGCCATTGCGGCGACGCGAGCTGCCAGATCAGCTTCGAAAACTCCCGACGATACTTCTCGTAGCCTTCGCGACCACGCTCGGTCGCGAAGTAGAACTGATACCACCATTGAAGCTCTGCCTTTGGCGGCAGGGGCATCTTGCCGGCCTGCTGGCTGCCGATGAGATAGCCGCTCACCGAGACCATCGCCTTGCAGCGCTCCGGCCACAGCGCCGCGATGATGTTGGCAGTCCGCGCGCCCCAGTCAAAGCCGGCGATCGTGGCCTTGTCGATTCTGAGCGCATCCATCACAGCGATGATGTCAGCAGCGATCGCCGATGGCTGCCCGTTCCGCATCGTCCCATCGGACAGGAACCGCGTGGTGCCGTAGCCACGCAAGTAGGGCACGATTACGCGGTAGCCGGCGGCCACGAGAAGTGGTGCGACATCGACGAAGCTGTAGATGTCATACGGCCAGCCGTGAAGCAGGATCACGGCCGGGCCGTCGACGGGGCCTGCTTCGGCATAGCCGACGTTGAGAAGACCGGCATCAATCTGTTTCAGCGAAGGGAACGAAATGTTGCCTCCTGTTTTGACGGCGGCAGCAGGCTTCGCAGGCCTGGCCAGGGCTGTCCCTGGCGAAAGCTGGGCTGCAGCAAGAATCGTCGCGGCGCCTGCGAAGAATCGGCGGCGGTCGTGGTCAACATCGTCTGACATGAATGACTCCTATCGTGGTTCCGTTGTGTGCAGGCGCGGCGGGGATTACGCCGCTGGTGGTCAGCCCTTTTGCCCCTCGAGCCGCGCAAGATAGTCGCGGACCAAGGTGGCAATCTCATCGGTCGCTTCATCCAGTGCGAAGTGGCCGGCTTCCAGGATGTGGACTTCCGCAGTCGGGACATCGTCGCGATAGGCGCTAGCGCCGGCGATGGTGAAGGAGGGATCGTACTTGCCCCACATCACCAGCAGCGGAGGTTGCGTCCTGCGCAGCCAATCCTGCCATTGCGGGTAGGACGCGACATTGGTTCGGTAGTCCAGGAACAATCTCGTCTGAATCTCGGGCTGGCCGGGACGCGTGAGAAAGGCGTATTCATCGAGCCAGGCGTCCGGGTCGTAGCGCTCGGGATGTGGGCTCGAGCCGAGGTGGCGCTGACGCGTCGCCTCGAGAGACGTGAAGTTCGCCCTGAGCGCCTCGAGTTCATGCGCGGGATCGGCCCAGTATCTACGTCGCGCGTCCCAAAGCGGGCTCAAACCCTGCTCGTGGGCAACAGCGTTCTGGATGATCATGGCACGAACACGTTCCGGGTGGTCCAGCGCCATGCGGAAGCCCACCGGACCACCATAGTCCTGCATCAGCAGGACGTAGCTGGTGAGACCGAGCCTGTTCGTGAGTTCGCCGATCACGCCGGCGATGTTGTCGAAGGTGTAGGTGAAATCGGACGGCGATGGCGCGCTGCTGTTGCCGAAGCCGGGATAATCGGGCGCGATCAGATGATATCGGTCCGCAAGCAGCGGCAACAGCGGTTCCCACATCCGCGAGGAGGAAGGAAAGCCGTGCAGCAGAAGCACGGTCGGCGCGTCGGCGGGGCCGGCTTCGCGATAGAAGACCTTGAGGCCTCGAATATCCACCGTGTGATAGCTGATCGTACGGCGGCTCGACCGCAGATCGTGGGCCAAAGCCTGCACGGTCGCGCAAGCCAGGGCCGCTGAGAGGGCGAGGGTCGCTGGAATGCTCATGTCATCGCTCCGATGTCGCGAGTGCAATCTGCACCCGAAGCCGTCTGTTAGCTCGTTATGTGTTGTTAGGCGTTGAGAGCGAGACGCGGAACCCAGCCTTTTTGCTTTAGCGTGAGCAGCTTTATCGCGCCGTCGCGACAATTCGTCAGCACGGTCGAGGTCGCCGCAGGAGGGTCCGATTTGGATTGCGTCCGCGCCGATCATAACAGAATCTCGCAACGTCTAACGAGCCAAACCCACGCTGCGCAGCCAGTATGAGGCTCACGCCAGTTCCAACCAACGGGGAGGCTATCCATGTCCGTCATCGGCTCCATTCCGAACGGCAGTACCGTTCGATCTCAGTTTGCTTCCGGCCTTGAGGATCAATCGCGAGATTGGGAGCTCGTGCTGCAGGAATCCCATCACCGCATGAAGAACACGCTGACGCTGCTGGGCGCCTCGGTCCGCCGCGACTTCACCCGCGCCGGCAGCCGGGACGTTTCGGGAGCGGTGGATCGGTTCGAGCGGCGAATCTGCGCCTTTGGCAGGCTCTACCAACTGCTTTCTAACCGCGACGAGCCGTCCGTGTCCGTCGCGACCTTCTTTGAGAACCTTTGCGAAGCACTTTCGGCAGCGGTCTTGGAGCCCGCCGGAGTCCGCTGCGAGGCTTTGGTCGAAGGCGGCGTTCTGCCGGCATCACAATGTCATCGGCTTGCGCTGATGATTACCGAACTGGTCACGAATGCGGCGAAACACGCTTTCCCGAGCAAGACTGGAGCATTGATCCGGATTGAGGTCGTCTGCCGAGACGGCACATGGATCTGCACGGTGGCAGATAACGGCATTGGTGCGACGCATCAGCGCCGAGGCACCGGCAGCCGTATCCTGGAAGGGCTTGCGCGCAGCATTCGCGCGCGCCTGAACGGCGAAGCGGGGGAGGGCGGCACTCGGATCTCCATCGAAATGCCGGCTACCGCCTGAAGATAGACGGCTCTCACGCTGCGCCACAACACTAAGAGCAAACTGATAGTGCAACATCGGGTTCGGCTTTCGGCCCGCCTTACATCGGGAGTTCGACATGGCAAAACTTGAAATTGATCGCGAGGCAGAGAAAAGGACCCCGGCATCGCATAGCGCTGATCTGAAGCTCGAAGTCGTCGTAATTCCGGTGTCCGACGTTGACCGCTCCAAGGCGTTCTACGAGCGTCTCGGCTGGCGACTGGATGCCGATTTCGCCTCCGGCGATGGATGGCGCGTGGTCCAGTTCACACCGCCGGGCTCTGCCTGCTCGGTGATCTTCGGCCGCAATGTCACGTCAGCATCGCCGGGCTCGGCACGCGGTCTGTACTTGATCGTATCGGATCTCATGACTGCAAGGAAAGAGCTGATCGAGCGCGGAATTGCAGTCAGCGAGGCTTTTCATGGCGGCGGCGATGTCCATATTGGCGCCGATGACCCTTATCTCTTCGGCAGCGTCCGGATCGGCGGCGTCGATCCGCAGCGCAGCAGCTACAGCTCGTTCGCCTCCTTCAGCGATCCTGACGGAAATGGCTGGTTCTTGCAGGAGGTAACCACGCGACTGCCCGGTCGCATCGAGAGCAACGGAGCGACATTTGCCTCGACGGCCGACCTGGCTGCGGCATTGCGTCGTGCAGCGGCGGCGCATGGCGAGCACGAGAAACGCACTGGCTTGCGCGACGAGAACTGGCCCGACTGGTACGCCGAGTACATCGCGCACGAGCAGGCCGGCCAGTCACTGCCATCATAGAAAAGGCGAGAGCATCTCCTGCCCACGGCGCACGGCGGCTCACTGTCGTGCGCCGTTTCGCGTTGCATCGCCTGAAGCAATGTCGCCGCTCGTCCTGATCGCGCACCCTCGCAAAGGCTAACGAGGCCTAACAACCGATAACTCGCCAAGCAAAGGAGGCTGCGTCAATCTCCATGCACGACGCAACGATGGCCCGATATCGAGATCGGCCATCGCCACCGACCATAGCAAGGGAGATCCGCAATGACCACGCAGGCACGCGCCGACATCTTCAACCCCGATCGCCGTCAACTGCTGGGCCAGGCCGCGATGGGAGCCGTTGCCGCCGGTGTATCGAGCCTGCTGCCGCTGCATCCGGCGAAGGCTGCCGCGAGCGAGGAGATCCATCCATTCCGCGTCAACGTGCCCAAGGAGGACCTGCTCGACCTGCGCCGTCGCCTGGCAGCAACGCGCTGGCCGGATCGCGAGATCGTCACGGACCAGTCGCAAGGTGTGCAGCTGAGGACAGTGCAGGAACTCGTGCGCTATTGGCAGAGCGATTACGACTGGCGCAAGATCGAAGCGCGGTTGAACGCCCTGCCGCAATTCGTCACCGAGATCGACGGCGTCGACATCCATTTCATTCACGTCCGCTCGCGGCACGAAAACGCGATGCCGATGATCGTCACGCATGGGTGGCCAGGATCGATTATCGAGCAGATCAAGATCATCGATCCGCTCACCGATCCGACCGCGCACGGCGGGCACGTCAGGGACGCATTCGATCTGGTCATTCCCTCGCTGCCTGGTCACGGCTTCTCCGGCAAGCCGACCATGCTCGGCTGGGATCCGCAGCGTATCGCGCGCGCCTGGATCGTGCTGATGAAGCGCCTCGGTTACACTCGTTACGTGGCGCAAGGCGGTGATTGGGGCAATGCGGTCACCGAACAGATGGCGCTGATCGCGCCGCCGGAGTTGCTCGGCATCCACACCAACATGCCCGCCACCGTCCCCGACGAGATCGCCAAGGCACTTCAGCCGGGCGGAACGCGACCGGCGAACCTCTCGGCGGAGGAGCGCATCGCCTACGATCAGCTCGACGATTTCTACAAGCACGGCCTCGGCTATGCGATCGAGATGTCGAACCGGCCGCAGACGCTTTACGGCCTGGTCGACTCCCCCGCGGGCCTCGCGTCCTGGATGCTCGACCATGATGCGCGCAGCGCCGCGATGATCGCACGCGTCTTCGACGGCAAGACGGAAGGCCTGTCGCGGGACGATGTGATCGACAACATCACGGCCTACTGGCTCACCAACACCGCGGTCTCGTCGGCGCGGCTCTATTGGGAGAACAAGCTGGTGTTCTTCGCGCCAAAGCACGTGCAGATTCCCGTCGCCGTCAGCGTCTTCCCCGACGAGATCTATGCCGCGCCGCGCAGCTGGGCCGAGAAAGCCTATCCGAGGCTGATGCATTACAACCGTCTCGACAAGGGCGGTCACTTCGCAGCCTGGGAGCAGCCCGCATTGTTCACCGCGGAGATTCGCACCGCATTCCGCCCACTGCGCCAGTCAATCTGAAACGGCATAGATCAGGAGTGAGACCATGAACCGTCCCGAACGTGGATTTGCGACCGACGAGATCCGCCTTGAACGCCGGCTGCCGACCTACTGGCGTGTCACCTTCGACATGCCGCCCGTCAATATCTTCGGCCCCAGGCATCTTCCGCTGCTCAGCGACATTGTCACCGCGATCGAGACCGATCCGCAAGTGAAGGTGGTGGTGTTCGACAGCGCCGTCGAAGGATTCTTCATCACGCATTACGATTTCCTCGCACCGCTGGAGGAATCGCTTGCCGTTCCGCCCGGACCGACGGGTCTGCCGTCGCTGCCCGACACCCTGGTGCGGCTCAGCCGCGCGCCTGTCGTCTCCATCGCTTCGATCCGCGGCCGCGCAACAGGTGTCGGCAGCGAGCTCGCGCTCGCCTGCGACATGCGCTTTGCCAGCCGCGAGAAGGCGATCCTGTCGCAATGGGAGGTCGGCGCGGGCCTCGTGCCGGGCGGAGGACCGATGGCGCGATTGCCCCGCCTGATGGGCCGTGGCCGCGCGCTCGAGGTTCTACTGAGCGCCGACGACGTCCACGGTGATCTGGCCGAACGATATGGCTATGTGAACCGATCCTTGCCGGATGCCGAGCTCGACGGCTTCGTTGAGGCGCTCGCGATGCGTATCGCAACGTTCGACAAAGACGCCATCGCCGAGACCAAGCGCCTTGTCGATATCGCGAGTCTGCCGCCCGACGCCGAGATCAAGCCCGAGTGGGACGCGTTCCTGGCCGCTCTCGCACGCCCGGCAGCTCAGAGCCGCATCAAGGCGCTCATGGCGCGCGGCTTTCACCGCCCCGGCGACGTCGAGAGTCGGCTCGGTTTCCACGTCGGCCAGCTGGGCGGATGAATCAACGGTCCCGCGCGCGACCGCATGTCGTGCCCGTTTTGCCAGAATACAAGGAGGATCACATGAGCTTCACGATCGATGTAAACGGAATCCCTCACAGCGTCGACGTCGATGGCGACACCCCGTTGCTCTGGGTGTTGCGCGACGTGCTCGGCATGATCGGAACGAAATTCGGCTGCGGCATGGCATTGTGCGGAGCGTGCACGGTCCATCTCGACGGCGCGGCGGTCCGCTCCTGTATCACCACTGTTGATAGCATCGGCGAGGGCAAGGTCACCACGATTGAAGCGATCGGCGGGACGCCGGCAGGCGCGAAGATTCAGAAAGCCTGGCTCGAGCACGAAGTGCCGCAATGTGGCTATTGCCAGTCCGGCCAGATCATGTCGGCCTCGGCGCTGCTCGCGGACAAGCCTCACCCGACCGACGCGGATATCGATGACGCCATGAGCGGCAACATCTGCCGCTGTGGGACGTATGTCCGCATTCGCGAGGCGATCAAGCTTGCCGCCGGATCGCAAGTGAAGGAGCGTTGATCATGACATCGAATCCCACGGCGTCTCACGCCTCTGCCACGCTGTCCCGTCGCAACTTTTTGGTGAAGACGGCCCTGGCCGGCGGTGGCCTGGTGTTGAGCTTGAGCTTGCCCTTCGGCGAGAGCAAAAGCTCCTCCGCCGCGACGTTTGAGCCGAACGCCTTTATCCGGATCGGCCCTGACGGTGAGGTGGTCCTGACCATGCCGTATGTCGAAATGGGGCAAGGCACCTACACCTCCATTCCGATGCTGATTGCCGAAGAGTTGGAGGTCGGCCTCGACCAGGTCCGGCTCGAACATGCGCCGCCCAACGAAAAGCTCTATGCCAACCCGCTGCTGGGTGTGCAGGCGACCGGCAATTCGAACGCGATCCGTGGCGCCTGGAAGCCGTTGCGGGAAGCCGGCGCAACCGCGCGGATCATGCTGATCGAAGCAGCCGCGCGGCGCTGGGGCGTCGATGCAGGACACTGCCGCGCCGAGGCAGGCGAGGTTCTCCATGCGCCGAGCGGGCGCCGCCTCAAATATGGTGAGCTCGCCGCCTACGCTGCGATGATCGCTCCGCCCGCCAAAGTGGTTCTGAAAAATGCGAATGAGTTCAAGCTGATCGGCACGCCGGTGCGTCGGCTGGACGTCTCGGGCAAGGTGAACGGTTCCGCCCTCTACGGAATTGACGTGCGGCCACCCGGGCTGAAGATCGCGACATTGGCTCAATCGCCGGTGTTCGGCGGCAGACTGAAGAAGGTGGATGACAGTGCGGCGATGGCCATCAAAGGCGTGCGCCAGATCGTCCGGCTCGATGATGCGGTTGCCGTCGTTGCGGATCACATGGGCGCGGCCAAGAAGGGTCTGGCGGCGCTTAAGATCGAGTGGGAGGACGGGCGCCACGCCGGTCTCACCACGCAGGACATCGCCCGCGAGCTCGAGGACGCCACTCTGAAGGCCGGTCCGGTTGCGCAAGACGTCGGCGACGCCGCGAAGGCGTTGGCCGGCGCCGCGACCCGGGTCCAGGCAAGCTATCACCTGCCATTCCTGGCGCATGCAACGATGGAGCCGATGAACTGCACGGTCCACTTCCGCGGCCATGAGTGCGAGATCTGGGTCGGCACGCAGGCGATCGCAAGAGTCCAGGCGATGGCAGCGAAGGCAGCCGGCCTGCCGCCCGACAAGGTCACCGTTCACAATCATCTGATCGGCGGAGGCTTTGGGCGCCGCCTCGAGGCCGATGGCGCGGTACGTGCCGTCGAGATCGCCAAGCAAGTCGATGGTCCCGTGAAGGTCGTGTGGACGCGCGAAGAGGACATCCAACACGACATGTACCGTCCCTATTGGGTCGACCGCATCGAGGCCGGTCTCGACGAGAGCGGTAGACCCGTGGCATGGACCAACCGCTTCGCCGGCTCCTCCGTGATCGCGCGGTGGCTTCCGCCCGCGTTCAAGAACGGGCTCGATCCTGACACGACTGAAGGCGCGATCGACCTCGTCTATTCGCTTCCGAACGTCCATGTCGAATATGTTCGCGTCGAACCGCCGGGCATTCCGACGGCCTTCTGGCGCAGCGTCGGCCCCTCCCACAACGTATTCGTCACCGAAAGCTTCATCGATGAATTGGCGGCGGCTGCCAAGCAGGATGCGGTCGCCTATCGCCGTGCACTGCTGGACCACAATCCTCGTGCTAAGGCTGTGCTCGATCTTGCCGCGGAAAAGGCGGGATGGGGCACACCATTGCCCCAGGGGCGAGGCCGGGGCGTCGCCTTGCAAAATGTGTTCGGAAGCTACCTCGCGCAGGTTGCCGAGGTCGAGGTTGCCAAGGACGGATCGGTGCGAGTGCACCGCGTCGTGTGCGCCATGGACTGCGGCATCGTGGTCAATCCCGACACAGTGCAGGCGCAGATCCAGAGCGGCGTCATGTTCGGCGTCACCGCGGCCCTTTACGGTGAGATTACGTTAAAGAGCGGTCGCGTCGAACAGACTAATTTCGATACCTATCAGATGCTGCGCATCGACCAGGCGCCGGCCATCGAGGTCTACCCCGTAAAGTCGACGGAGCCTCCCGGTGGTATGGGTGAGGCCGGAACCTCGGGCATCGTACCGGCCGTGGCGAACGCGATTTTTGCAGCCACTGGCAGGCGATTGCGCAACATGCCGATCGACCCCGACGCGCTCAAGACCTGACTGCCTCAAGCACATCTCGGCAAAGGAGACCAAAATGCATCAGCCTGATGAAGACAGATTTCGGGCTGTCCTGCCCGAGGATATCGCGTGGAAGCCGTTTCCAGCCTTTCCGCCGGGCGCGCGGCTGGCTGTCATGGTCGGCCATCCGGCTGAACCTGGTCCCTACGTGGTCCGAGTGAAAGTGCCCGGCGGCACCAAGTTGATGCCGCACAAGCATCCGGAGGATCGGATCTACACGGTGATGTCCGGCGTCTTCTACATAGGGCTCGGCGAGACCTTCGACGGCGGCAAGGTGAAGGCCTATCCGCCGGGCACCGTCCTCGTGCTGCCCGGTGAGACCTGGCATTTCCATTGGGCAAAGTCCGGCGAATACGTCACGCAGGTGTCCGCGATCGGCCCGCTCGGCCTCGAATATCGCGACAATCATGATGATCCGCGCCTCGCCGGCCTAACTGGAAACGGGCGTCGAGATCACCAATAGCGGCAGCGATGGCTCTCTCGCTGGGGCGCGCCAACGGTCGTCGAGAATATGAATACGACAAATCGCCAGCGTGCTTGGAGACGATATCCCTGTCGAGTTGGAATTTTGCAGCTGGCTCGGGAGTTGTCTCGCGATTGTATCACGCGCCTGTACCACAGGAGTGTCTACGTGCGCGTGGTCCAACATGTCTTCAGTCGTGGCGCGGTTTACCGGTGGCGTGGCGGCTCCTCACGAAAGCCGGGGAAGAGGACGCGTGCCGATTGCGATCAGCGTGAGAACGCAGGGACCTTTCCAAGGCGCGCACCGGCTCACGTTGCCGCGACATGCCAGAGCGCAGGAGAAGGACAAGTAGATGCCGAGCAGTATCACCGGGATCGATATGAGGCATGTCGGCTGCGGCGCGTGGCTTGACTGATGAAGACATCGAGGGTGTCGCAATGTACTACAACGCACTCAGATAAATGGGCGAGGAGGCTGTCGGCCGATCTTGCGGTGAAGGGGAGGGGTCAGTTCTTGGGCAAAGCGTATGCGATCACCGCATCGCCCCGCTTAGTCCCGAGCGAACCGTGCCCGCCCGCGACGGCCAGGACGAACTGACGTCCATCGGCGCCGAGGTAGGTCATCGGCGTAGCTTGCCCTCCAGCCGGCAGCCGGCCCTCCCAGATCTGCTCGCCCGTGCTCACGTCGTAGGCACGCAGATAATAGTCGAGCGTGCCCGAAAGGAAGGCGATGCCTCCAGCCGTGAGGATAGGCCCCCCGAGGTTTGGCACGCCCATTTTGAACGGGATTGGAAGCGGCATGAGATCCCTGACCGTGCCGTTCTTGTGCTGCCAGAGCACGTTCCCGGTGGTGAGGTCCGCAGCGCCCACATATCCCCACGGCGGAGCCTGGCAGGGCAATCCGAGCGGCGAAGTGAAGGCCGACAGCTTCACTGCGAACGGAGCGCCGAAGTTCTCATTCAGCGCCGGAAGGCTGTTGTCAGGTCTGTTGCTGCCCTGGACATACATCGTCCGATCGTCGACGCGCGGCACGAGTTGAGACACGAACGCAAGCGAGGCGGGCGTTACGAACGCGATCTGTCGCTGCGGGTCGACGGCAATGCCGCCCCAATTGAATACCCCGAAGTTGCCGGGATGAATCAGCGATCCATCGGTGGACGGAGGCGTGAAGCGTCCGTCGTATCGCAGGCGGCGAAACTGGATACGGCAGGCGAGCTGATCGAACAGCGTCGCCCCCCACATGCTGGCACCTTTGAGCGGTGCCGGATTGAATGACAACGCGGACACCGGCTGCGTTGGCGCCGTGTGATCTCCCTTGGCCGCACCTTGCGGCGCGCGCGTTTCCGTGACCGGGAGCACCGGGCTTCCGTTCCGCCGATCCAGCACAAAGATTTCGCCCTGCTTCGTCGGCTGGACCAAGGCCGGAACCGTCTGTCCCTTGATCGTCAGGTCGATCAGCGTAGGCTGCGAGGGGACGTCGTAATCCCAGAGGTCGTGGTGCACCGTTTGGAACGCCCAGCGCACCTTGCCCGTGGCGACTTCCAGAGCGACGACCGAAGAGGAGAATCGCTCGACGCTTTCGCTTCGGTTGCCGCCCCATTGATCGGGCGGCTGATTGCCGAGCGGCACGTAGACGAGCCCGAGCGCTTCATCGACGCTCATGATCGACCAGCTGTTGGGCGAATTGGCCGTGTAGGTCTGACTTGGCGGAAGCGGCGTCGTCCGGTCGGGGTTGCCGGAATCCCAGGCCCAAACCAGATCGCCCGTCAGAATGTCAAAGCCACGAATCACACCGGATTGCTCCTTGGTGGAGACGTTGTCGAGCACCGTGCCGCCTACGATCACCAGGCCGCCTGCGACAACCACCGGCGAGGTGGAGTAGTAGGCGCCGGGCCGCACATTCGGCATGTTGGCCCATAGATTGATCTGGCCGGTGCCCCTGCCAAAGTCGCGGCACACCGCTCCACTGTTCGGATCGAGCGCGATCAATCGGCCATCCGCCGTGGGCATGAACAGCTTCGCCGTGCAGTTCGCGGTCGGCACGCCGTCCGCCGCGGCAATCGGCATGTCGGGGACCGGCTTGTTGGTAGCCGCCTCCGGAGCAGCTGCGGTATCGACAGTATTCCTGGCGGAAGTCTGGTTCACATCGGAAGCGCCGGGATAGTAGGACAGCCCGCGGCAGGTGAGATGCTGAAGGGCGAGCTTGTCGAGAATCTTCGGGTCATAGCGCCAGATCTCCGTTCCGGTGGTCGCGTCCAAGGCAATGACCGACTGATGCGGCGTGCAGAGATAAAGCCGATCGCCGATCTTCAGAGGCGTTACTTCAAACGTCGTCTCTTCGGGATCGCCGGGCCGCCCTCGCATGTCGCCGGTATGATAGGTCCAGGCCACTTGGAGTTTCCCGGCGTTCTGCGGCGTGATCTGATCGAGTGGCGAATAGCGCTGGCCACGTCCGGCGCGCCCGTAGGCGTGCCACTCACCTGGCGGCACATCCTGCGTTGCTACAGCCGCCGGGTCCGGCGTTGCTTTGGAGACGGAAGTCGCCTTTGCCACCAAGCGATGCGGATCAGTCGTCCAAGACACGGCAGCCACCAGGAGCGCCGCGCATAGCGCGATCGACAGTGCCAATCCGCCGCCACGCCATGCGGATCCCTGACGAAGTCGAGACGATGCGGAGCCCCTCCGGGCCAAGCTACCAGCAATCCAGGGGGTCAACAGGATTGCGCCGATGACGAAGATGATGCTGCCGCGCGCGGCCAGCGGCCACCAGTCCAGGCCGACCTCCCACAGCGACCAAACCAGTGTGCCCGCGGTAACGAAGCAGAAGACCCACAACGCCCGTTCGTCGCGGCGAAACAGGAGGATCGAGCTTGCCAGAAACGCGAGGCCAGACAGGGCGTAGTACCAGGACCCGCCAAGGGCGATCAGCCAGAGACCCCCGGCCATCAAGGCGACGCCCATCGCGAGGAGCACAACCGCAAGCGTCATGAGAATGACGTTTCGAAGCACCATACTTGCCACCTTTAAGCCCGGAGAGCGCTCGCTAAGCGCAGCACTGCCATCAAGAAGCGCGGTGCGCTGCTGCCCGAACAGGCCGGACAGTCACGCGACGGCGCACATTCACGCGACGGCAACGTGGGCGTCGTCGGGACGTTCCTTGGCTCCCCTCGTTCCTGCGCAACGCTCATCGGCCGGACGGCAAGGCCCGGGTGTATGGCGAAAGCTGCTGATGCGGCAGTCGGGCCTGCCGGCACCGGCTCCGCCAGCCGCCCTGAATGACGGATGAGGCAGGACGTGGAAGAGTGCGCGTCTGCCTCTGGCGGTCGGCTGCCGCAATCCCGCGTACGCGCATCTTGAATTCGAGAATGAACTAGCTGGATAGCAGCCCTGAAATGAACGCTGCGGCGCCAAGGGCAATGACCGACAGAACGATCGGAGGATACAGAACCAGCGCTGCCTCAAAGCGCAAGAACCTCGGGTGTTCGCCAGCACGATTTGGACGTCCAATGAGGACCAGGGTGGCTGCGGCCGCAAGCATCACGGCTCCAATCAAGATGTTCACGCTCGCCTTCCCTCTCTTTGAGCGCGCAGGCACCCGAGTTGGAGCGTGCGATCATCCGTTCGCCCTGGAAAGGTCGGCCAGTACGCTAACGTACTTACTTTTTCGATCATCTTATCCCGACAGATGCGATCGGTTCGGCTTCAGTCAATGCGAGTTCTGGCGGCCATGCCGAGAACCCGCTCGCGGGTACGGCTTCTCGAAGCATCGAGCAGCATCGCTCCCGCCCAGCGATAGACGTTGTGCTCCTTCACTTGCTGTCGCATCAGGTTCATGCGTTCGGCTCGCTCCTCCAGCGGCATCAAGAGCGCCAGTTCGATCGCTGATGCCATCTCTTCGATGTCGTATGGATTGACGATGAGCGCTTCGGACAGCTCTCGTGAAGCTCCGGTAAAGCTCGACAGGACGAGCACCCCGGCGCCGTCCTCCCGCGAGCTCACGAACTCCTTTGCGACCAGGTTCATTCCGTCGTGCAGGCTGCTGACGATGCAGACATCGGCTGCCCTGAACAGCCGGAATACATCCGAAGGCTCGTAGTGCTGAACGATCAGACGGATCACGCGCTGACGACTCTGATGACGTTCGTTTATTTCCGAGGCCAGCGCCTCTGCTTCCGCTTGTAGTCTCGAATATGAGCTCAGCTTGCTGCGGGTCGGAGCCGCGACCTGGATGAATGCGAGCTGATCTGTCCAGGTCGGATTTCGCGACAAGAGCGCATCGATGGCCCGCATCCGGTCGAGGATGCCTTTGGTGTAGTCGAAGCGTTCGACACCCACGATAAGTCGCGTGCCCTCCGCCAAACCGAATTGTGCGACGATGTCGGATCGGCATCGCGCGGCAGCCGGCAGCTTCTCCAGTTCTCTCGGCGGCCATTCGATCGAAATCGGATAGGCGCGTATCCTGGCCTCGTGTCCCCCGACGCTGACCGCCTGCACTTCGCGGTCGATCCTGCTTTCCAGAAAGCGGTCGACACCTTCGACGAAGTTGTTGCAGTGAAACTGGGTGTGAAAGCCCACAATCGTGCTGCCGAGGATTCCTTCGATAATCTCCTCTTTCCATGGGCAGATGCTGAAGGTCTCCGCATTCGGCCACGGGATATGCCAGAACGTGATGATCGTTGCTTTCGGCAGGCGTTCACGGATCATCTTCGGGACGAGCGCGAAGTGATAGTCCTGAACGAGCACAACGGGATCTTCGGTGCGTGCTTCGGCGACGACTGCGTCCGCAAAGCGCTGATTGATCTGCCGATACAGCTGCCAATCACGCAGCCTGAACGTAGGACGCACGAAAACAATGTGGCACAACGGCCAAAGCCCTTCGTTGGCGAAGCCGTAATAGTACCCGTCCTGTTCTTCTTCGGAGATCCATATCCGCCGAAGCGTGTAGGCCGGAGCCGCCTCGGGCACGCGAATTCTGTCGTGCTTGTCGACCGTCTCACGGTCCGCGCTGCCGCTGCCGTGCGCAATCCACGTACCGCCACAGGCGCGGATGATCGGCTCCAGCGCCGAGACCAGGCCGCTCGCTGGTCTCTGCACCACGACTTTTCCTTCCGAAGCATTATGGATGAATGGCTCCCGGTTGGCTACGACGATCACTTCCGCCCCGGGCAACGCTCCATGCAACACCTGCTGCAACGACTGTGGCGTCCACTCGATTTGATTCGTAAACGGAATGTGTTCGGCATCACGCAGGAGCTTGTGAATTTCGCGATCGATCGACGAACCACTCAGCTTCGATCCAGCCCTCTGAGCACCGCGGCGGACCTCTTCGACCGCCCGCCGCAAGGCTTCCATCCACCCCCTCATCATGATCACGGCAAAGATGATGGTGCCGACGGTCAATACCAGCACGACACCTGCGAGCGCCGCGAGGAGATACGCCAGCACCTGGCTCGATCTGGCGGCCGCAAAGCTGAGGTCGGTCAGGATGACGAGGTAAGACCGCCCACGACCGCTCGCGACGGGGAAGGCCGCGACAAGAACTCGCCGTCCGCCGCTAGTTATGGTTGCGAAGCTGTCGTTCTCGGACCTCGCGAACTTTTCGCACGAGAAGTCCGCCGGCATTTCGGGCGTCGGCGCGACCAGCGATCCGTCCGTATCGCAAAATCCGACCCCGAGGATCTTCTGGTCGAGCGCCACCCTCCTGAAGAGCTCGGAGAGCCGGGCCCATGCGCGTTCCTCCACGTCAACAATGAGTAGCGGCTGGATGGCGTTGAAAACCAGCTTGGACCGGGCCTCGACATCGCTTCGTGACCATTGTTGTACAATCCCTCCCGTGAACGGGGAGATGCCAAACGCCACAACTGCCGCTACCGCGAGGCCGAACATGCCGTAACGGAAGAACTGCTTGTATGATATCGGCATCACTCAGCCGCCACCACTTGGTCGGTAGGGGAGTCCCGTCGGCGCGCCGAGCAGCGCGGCTCAAGCCCTGAACGGAATCGTGCCACTAGTGTTGCGCGAGCAGATTGTGCGTCCGGTGAGTGACTGCCATCAGCTGGGACTGATGGGTTGCTGCCTCTCCGGCGCAACGCTGCCGCGCTCGCTGTTGCAGGCCAAGCAGATCGTGCGTGCCACCTGCGCTCCCCGGATTGCCAATCGTTCATGCCGATGCGGCGTCTTCTCTTCACAAGACAAGCAGTATGCCTGCGGAACCACAATGAGCGCCGTTCGTTTCGGTTTTCTGATCATGAGAGCCCCCGCAAACACTATCCTTTTCAGGACGCCGGTGGGCAAGCGGCAGCGGGCAGGATCGGCCATCTTTGGTACGAAACTGTACCGGATTTCCTTGCGCGGCCGAGCTGCCATCGATCCTGCCGGGCAAGCCTGCTCCCTACCGGGTGTCATGAAGCAGCGACTTGGCAGAGCCGGGTACGGCGGCAAGCGGCCCCCGGGGATCACGCCATCGGGGGCCGGCCAGCATCAGGGGCACGGATGCCGCATTCCGTCGTAGCCGAGATACGTTCCCGAAGCAGGGTCATACGACCGATATCGCTGCGAGCAATATGCATTGGCATCCGCCTGTGCCCGGCTATTGGCGATCGCGCCTCCGATCATCGCGCCGGCAGCGAGACCACCCAGCGCCGCGGCACCGGAGCCATAGTGATGCCCGCGCCATCCACCGTGTCGATGACCCCTGTGGCCATGCCAATTTCGATACTGCACCTGCTGAATTTGAGTGTCCTGCTTGATGGACGCGGGCGACATCGGAGCGGCAAGCGCAGGCGTGCATGCGACCGACATCAATGCCGTCATGGCGAACATGGGCTTCATGGATAACATGGGAAAGATTCCTCTTCTGTTTGCACGATGTGCCAACGAGGAGACGTGTGCTGCGTTCCGAGAACGGGCTGCACAAGCGCGATCGAAAAGCTGTACGCTATTGCACCAAAGGAAGAACGCGCGGATCGCATCTGCAGAACGCGGCTTCACTTCCGCATGCTGGGCAGCGCGTTCTTCCCGGCAATGGAAAGGGCGATCAGGCTGAATGTGACCAGCCGCGGAATGAAGTAGACGGGCTCGCTTGCACTCGTCGTCTGCGCGACCGCCATCAGGAAGCGCGCAACGGTATCGATTGCGAATGCTGCGGCAAAGAACAGGAAAAGAACGTCGCTCGTTTTGCGCCAGAATTTCAGAAAATAGATGCTTGCCATGAGTGATGCGAACGCCGTCGCACCTTCGAGAACAGGAGCGAGATGGTCCATTTACTCGGCCTCCCAAATCATTCCGAGCAGCAGGACCGCCATGGCGAACAAGCCGATCGACGCGCGTATTGCGGAAAGATCGTCTTCAGGAAAGACGACCTTGTCGATCCATAAGGCGCCGTTCTCCAGCGCAAGCGCTGCGAAGCAGACCGCGCTCCACAACAGCAGCTTTGACCTGCTCGCTGAGTAAGCACGAACCAGCAGCCAAGCGCAGAAGCCACTCGTTATTGCGCAAAGGCTGTAGATGACCGCAGCCATGTTCAGTCCTTTCGGATCCTGAAGGCATCCGAGAATGCCTGTATCCGGCGCGGCTTGGTGTGGATGATATAAGTGATCGGGATGAGGTGCCGTGAATATGCCTTGCGCAGAGCATCGACAGCAGCCCGCAATTCGGGTCGTGGAGCGAATTCGTACAGTGCCGGGCCACCCTCCAGGAAGCCATCTCGCCGGAGCAACGCCAGGGCATCGGCCATCTCTGCCTTGCCCGCGTAAAGACGCTTCGAGAGAGATTCGACGTCCCAGCGCTCACCGGGCCGCTCATAGAGGAAAATAAGTGCCTCGAGTTGCGCCACCGAATGGATGTAGCGACGGACCAGCTCCTCTACGGTATGGGGCAGCTCTTCGTCAGACATCTTCAATCTCAGCCAGCACGGTGCAAGCCCGGCTGTTTAGAAAATACCTAGTCAAGGATCGCGCGCCGGAGGCACGCAAATGAATGACACATGCAAGTTGAGGCGGCGTCATCCGCATGACGCCGCCTCGTGAGGCTGGAGTGGCTCGAGCGTTCTGATCGAGGCCGGCTCAGTACTTGAATTTTGGCATTGTCTTCAGCTGATCCTTGTTTGCGTTCAGCACCAGGTGATCTGGGTACCAAGTGTCGTTTCGGCTGGACGTTGTCGTTGCGCTTCCCGTCGTGCTTTCCGGATTGGCATTCGCTGCCTTCCCGGGGCGTCACTGGAAGCCGTCCGTGCGCTCCTCAGGTTGGTAGATCGTCACCAACTCCCCGCGCGCCTGGAAGTTTGAAAAGCTCGGAAGCGGACCCGCAGGTTTCATCTAACCGACCAACATGAGGCGCGTGCGCATCTTTTGACGAAGCATCGCCCGCGTGACGGACGGATCGCACAGGATGAACTCAACCATGGCTATGACGTCATCCCGAGTGTCTCTGCAGTGGGGACTCTCGTATGCGGCAAGCAGGCGTTGAGCTTCTTCTACGGCGGCCACCAAGACCTCAGCATCCGTTTTCACCTTGACCTCCATCCACTTGACGCCATCCTCGCCAGTATCCCTCGGATCGGTTCGCCGCTCGCCACTTGCAGCCGGACGCAGCAGCGGGTTACGAATAAGCCATGCGAACGGGCGGTACCGTACAAGAGCGCTCATGCGCCGACAGGATGACGCTGTGGCAATCACAGGACATTAATCTCAACCGCGCTGCATCCGAAACGACGATCCCAGCCCTTCGGCAGCTGATCACTCCCTCTCGCGCCATCTCTCCCAATGCGACAGTGACCCCTGCGCGCCGGACCGCGAGCGCGTTCGCGATGTAGCTGTGCGTGAAGGGAACTTCTCGCGATCCGAGCCTGTCGCTGGCGACAACTAGCCATCGGGCAAGGCGCTGGTGCAAGGTGTGCCGGGAGTTGCAGGCGGAGAGCTGAGAGCTGTGGATCAGGATCGCCTGCACGTATCCCAGGAGCAGCCTTTCGAGCTCGGCGTCTCGCTTGATCAACGCGATCAACTCGTCGCAATGAATGCGCAGCGCCTGACCTTGGACCTGCACGCTGCACCGATGTGGCGACACGCGCATGCCGAGGATCAACGGCACTCCAACGAAATCTTTCCTTCCGAGTGTGTGGATCTCAACCGGCAAGCAGTCGCCCGCCCGCGTCGTGACCGAACATCCGCCGCTCTCGATGAAGTAGGCAAAACGAAGAGGAATGCCGCGGTCATAGAGTACCTGACGCTTTCCCAACGGTACCCTCTCGCACTTATCGAGCAGGGACTGGCGCGAGCGCTCCGATAGCCGCGAGATTAGTTCGTTGCAGCTGAGGTCGACGCACTGGTCCTGATGAGTCGGCCGTTTCACATCAAACGCATCACTCTCAATAAACGGCCGCATTAATGGATGTTCCATGTCAAGCCCAATTCTGGACCGCAACTACGATTGTCTGTAGCATGGGGCAGATCGGGCGAACCCGGGAGTCAGGGTGACCGTCCGCGCTGTCAGGAAAACCCTGACGACCAGAACACGAAGGAAGCTGCGGGACGTGAGCGTTTCGTTGTCACATTCGGCTCCTGCTCACAGGGAAGCGCGAAGCTCGACTGCACGGAGCGCAGCACGCCGCCCGCTGGCGCTCGTCTTCATTGCAGCAGCGATGCCGCTGGCTCTGTTCGCCGGCTGGGTCGTGTTTCTGAACGCCCAGCAGCAACGCAGTCATTCACAGGCTGCAGCCGTCGAGACTCTCGACAACGTGGTCGGTCGGCTTGCCTCGGAAATCAGCTTGCAGCTCGAAATAGCCGAGACGATCGCGGCCTCCGCTACGCTGGATAAACCAGATCTCGATGCATTCTACCGAGAGGCGACGCGCGTCAATGAGGCGAGGACACTTTGGGAAACGATTCAGCTGGTCGACGCCGGGGGCAATCAGGTGCTGGACGTGACCCGTCCCCTCGCGGACGGAATGCGGGTGATAGCCGATCGGGAGAACTTCGAGCAGATCCTGAAGACGCGCAAGCCGGCGATCGGCGGAATCGGACCCCCGAGCCCGATCACGGGCAAACGAGTTGTTGCGGTAAGGGCCCCTGTTGAACGCGACGGGCAGTTGAAGTTCGTTCTCACGGTGGCCCTCGTCCCGGATGCGGTGAGCCAGATATTGCAAAGCGCCGGGGCCCCGGCGGGCTGGGTCGGTTTCGTCGTCGATGCGAAGGGTAACATAGTCGCTCGTACCGTCGGCGAGCAATCCGAGCTCGGTCAATCCGCCAGCGCCACCGTGCGCCAGGCGATCGCCGCAGCGCCGCAAGGAAGCTATGTCAAGAGGACCCCCACCGGCGAACAGGTCGATTCGATTTACAAGCTCATACCCGGCACAAGTGGCTGGTCGGTCCATTTCGGAATACCGACGCAAGAGCTCAATGGCCCAGTTCAACGATCGGCCATCTTTCTGGCCGGGGGCGGGGTCCTGAGCTTCGTCCTGGCATTGACCTTGGCTTGGTACACGATCCGTGACATTTCTCTTCGCCGACGCGAGCAGGAGGCGCAGGCCGCTTTGGCACTCAGCGCCAGTGAAGAGCAGCGCAGGCTTACGATTGATGCCGCAGACCTCGGCGTGTTCAGCTGGAACTTCGCAACCAGGGAAGCGCTCGTGTCGCCTCGTGCGCGAGAGATGTTGCAGATGGGCGGCTCCTCTGACGGCGACACCAGTTTGCCCATCGATCGGATGCTGAACTGCATCGAGCCCGCCGACCAGCAGCAGTTTGAATCTTCGTTCATGGGATGTCGTTCAGGAAACGTCGCGATTGCTGATTTTCGAACCGCTCCTCCACACAGTCGGTGGTTACGTGCCAGCGGGCGCCTGTCCCGGCTCGACCAGAACAACCCGGATGTCGTCTATGGTGTCATTCTGGATATCGATGAAACAAAACGGGCCGAGCTCGAGCGGCAGCGACTGCTCCGCCGTCTTTCGGAAGCAGAGGAAAATGAACGCCGTCGCATCGCGCGCGAGCTTCACGATCAAATCGGCCAGACGATCACGGGCCTCCTTCTGGGGCTCAAAAACCTGGAGCAGTTTCTCGGCGCAAGTCAAAAGCGCAAGGTCGGGCTGGAGAAGCTCAACTGGCTCCAAGGACTGGCCAGAGAAATTGGCCGCGACATCCATCAAGTCGCATCCGATCTTCGGCCGACGGCTCTTGACGATCTCGGGCTCTACAAGGCGCTCGAGGCATTCTGCGCCGAGATCCAGCGGCGGTTCGGGATTAGCGTGGATTTCCAGCATTTGGGCGGAAGGGAACGTCTCGCCCAGGACGTCGAAATTGCCGCCTACCGCGCAGTCCAGGAGGCTGTAAACAATGTGGTCAAGCACGCGAAGGCGCGAAACGTCAGCGTGGTGGTCGACCGGCGCGCGGCAGAGCTGCGGATCGTCGTCGAAGACGATGGAAACGGATTCGACCTTCAAGAGTTCTCGACCAGTGATGCCCGCCACGCAAAGCTCGGCCTCTCGGTCATCGAGGAGCGCCTCACGCTTCTGGGTGGATCTTTAGCGATCGAGTCTGAGCCGGGCCGTGGCACTTCCCTTTTCATGAGAGTTCCCGTGCCAGCAGAGGAGATGGGCTATGTGCCCGATCCGGATCACGTTAACTGACGATCATCCGCTCGTCCTGGCTGGAATGAAAGCGCTGCTGCAGGCGGTGGAGGATATCGAGATCGTGGGGGAAGCAACGGATGGACAGACGGCCCTCGACATTATTCGGCAGGTCACGCCGGACATCGCCATTCTGGACATCTCGCTTCCCGGCATCAGCGGCCTCGAAGTCGCTCGCACAGTCGCAGCGCAGCTTCCTCAGGTTCGTCTGTTGGCGTTGACCGTTCACGAGGACCACGCCTACGTCCAGCCCATGCTTCAGGCAGGAGCCCGGGGTTATCTCCTCAAGCGCTCTGCGGCAGATGAGCTCGAGCGGGCGGTGAGGGCGATCGCCAGTGGAGGCCTGTATCTGGATCCCGCAATCGCGGAGAAGGCCCTTCCTTCTTCTGCCGGCGCTCATCCGTCTGCCGGGACAACTGCCAGTGAGCTGACGCCCCGGGAGAGCGAAGTCCTGCGCTTCATCGCCCAAGGCTTCAGCAACAAGGAAATTGCCAACCAGCTGAGCATCAGCATCAAGACCGTGGAAACCTACAAGGCAAGAGCCGTGGAAAAGCTCGGGCTGTTCACGCGTGCCGACATTGTTCGCTACGGCGTCGCGGTGGGCTGGCTGAACCAGGCAGGCACGGGTACCGCCCTCTGAGCTACGATCCACATCGCGCCCACGGGACATTCGGCGCATGTCAGGATTATCCCGTCAGACATCAACTGTTCTCCCGACTGTGCGACGAGCTGTCGCCCACTACGGTATCGTTGGTGCACTGGCCGACCAAGTTCTCCCTCACGGGAGGCCGCGACTCGTTCTGGTGCGCGCAAGTTCGGCGGATCGCTCGATGGTGGAGGTTGATATGAGAAACGTACTCTTTCGAGGACGCGCCGGCCGGCAACTGTTTGCGCAGTATCGGCAGCTGCCTCGGCTCAGAGCAAAAGCAGGTTCGCGAGCAGACGCCCGCACAGCCCGGACCACCGGGATGGCCCTTGCCTGCGTGTACGTCGCCTGCTTGCTGCTATCCGCGTATGCAATGGCTTGATCGACGGCTACATGGTGCCGGCTGCGACGGTACCGCACATCCAGGCCTGAGCTCCCTGCGGGAGCGCAAAGCAGAAATGGTTCCCTGAATGGACGGCAGTCTGCTACTACTCGTCTTCGTCGCGGCGCTCTCCGCGCTCGGCCTCGCGGCGCTGGAAGTCGCGGCCCGACGATCATCTGGAAGTACGTTCGGCGGTAAGCCTCAAACGACCAGGGTTAAGCGGCCCCTGGACTGATTCGTCCTCACTGAATTTACGCAGAGGTTGGTCGTCTCTGTACGGGTCGCGCCGACACGAGGGCAAATCGCGACCTCGCACCCTATCTGAACTCTTTCATCTCCCGAATGGACCGGGGAGTGAAAGGCCACTATCAATTGTGCCAGGGTCTTGGCCGCAGACGCTTGCCTTCATGGACGCGGCAACGTCAGACGTCCAGCCACTGAAAGTGGAGTTCGGCTGTGCTTTCGCTCATGGATATTGCGGCCGTTCTCTTGACGCTGTCCGCGGTATTTGGCTGGCTCAATCACAAATTCCTGCCTTTGTCTCGCAGCGTGGGACTTCTGGTGATAAGCGTCACGGCGTCGCTGTTTCTCATAGGCTTGGACGCGGCAATTCCCACCGTTCATCTTCTCGAACGGCTTTCGGAGGGTCTCCGCCAGATCGATTTCGCAGAGATCGTTGTGAACGGGATGCTCGCGTTTCTTCTGTTCGCCGGCGCACTGCATGTGGATCTGGAGACCCTGAGGAGCCGCGCCGCTCCTGTGTTCATTTTGGCCGTATTCGGAACTGCGATTTCAACGGCGACCGTTGGCCTTCTGTTTTGGTGCATCTGCAGCCTCATGGAAATACCCATGTCGCTGCCCTGGGCCCTCGTCTTCGGCGCCTTGATCAGCCCGACAGATCCCGTCGCCGTCCTGAGCACACTTCGCAACACTAACGTACCGAGCGAACTCAAGATCGAAACTGAAGGCGAAGCACTGTTTAACGACGGCGTCGGCATCGTCCTGTTCACGATCTTGCTTCGATTTGCGAGCTCCGAGGGAGGCGCGCATGTTTCGAGCACGGAGGTCGCCGAATTGCTCATCCGCGAAGCTGGTGGTGGGATCGTGCTGGGCTTGCTGACGGGTTATGTCGCGTATCGCGCGATGCGGCTCATCGATGACTACGCGATCGAAGTATTGATCTCGCTCGCTCTTGTCACCGGAACCTATGCGATTGCGCTCCACTTGCACGTCAGTGGGCCGCTGTCCATGGTGGCGGCAGGCCTCCTCATCGGGGATCGAGGACCGCGCTATGCGATGAGTGAGCAGACACAAAGTTATCTTTTCGCACTCTGGACGCTCATTGACGAAATTCTCAATTCAGTCCTGTTCTTACTAATTGGGCTGGAGACGCTGATCCTGCGCTTTGATCTTCGCAGCTTCGGTCTTGCGGCATCGACTGTGCCAATCGTTCTTTTCGCTCGCTTCGTTTCGGTTGCAGTGCAGCCTTTCCTGTTCGGATGGACGCGGCTTCTCTCAATGCGCAACGCGCCCTTTTTGACGTGGGCCGGTGTTCGTGGCGGGATTTCTGTTGCACTTGCCTTGTCACTGCCGGATGGCCCGGCGAAAGCCGCCATTCTCGCCTCGACCTATGCTGTCGTTTTGTTCAGCATCATTGTCCAAGGATCGACCCTGGGCTGGGTTACGAAACGCACGGTCCGATAAACGCCCCGACAAGCAGGTCCCGCTTCAATCGTACAGAGGTCGCGGGTGTTTGCGCCCAGAGAAATCCTGGGCCATTGCCGCGGCCGCCACCGCCAAGTTCGACGGCAGCGAAAGCGTTAGAAATAGCACGATAACAATGATCGGGATATCGCCCCGGGTCGCTATCAGCGTACCATGACGTTGCTGGCGAACGCGAGGCTCATCTAATGTGCGAGGCTGGGCCGCGCTTCTTCGCAAGCGCTCATGCACCGGCGGCACGCGTCGGCGCAGATCCTGCAATGTTCGTGCATCTCAGCGTGTTTTTCGCATTCCTCGGCGCAGAGCCGGCACGCCGCGGCGCAGGCATCGAGCATTCTGCGGATCATCTCCTCGTCCGACCCGGTTCGGCGGGTGGCGATCCTCCCGGTGATGTTGCAGATGTCGGCGCAGTCCATATTCAGCCGGATGCATTGGGTTAGGGATTGTACCTTGTCTTCCCCGAGACACGCGTCCGCACAGGACGTGCATGTCTGTGCGCAGGAGTAGCACTCCTCGATGCAGCGAATGAGAGCGTCGTTTGTATTTCCGCGAACCTGCGGATGCGTGCTGATCATTGCTTGGGCTTGCATTGAACTCTCCATCGTTCCCTGCCGGCCTTTCCAATCGGCGGGCGCAGGAATGGTTTCTAGTTCTGCGGAGGTTGGCAGCTAAACCCCCGCTGCCCGGCGCGGCTACGCCCGATCGCGCCGGGCACTTCGTGAGGGCGGCCCATCACCACCGATGGTGCGCGCGGATCACTCCATGATGATTCCGGTGATGTCGTGGCGCCCACCCGTAGCTGTGTCGCCACGGGTGCGCACGCCGGACTCCATAGCCCCACGGCCTCGGTGCGGACCAGCCGTAGCTGTAGCGCCAGGGGCGTGGGCCCCAAGCATAGGGTTGCGGTCCCCAGCCGTAGCCACCCCAATAAGGTGTGTAGCTGTACGCCGGATAGTAACCGCCATAACCGTATGGATAGCGGTACCCGTAGAGAGGCCTGTACCCCGCATAGTAATGAGGAGTGGCAATCGCTGAGCCGATCAATGCGCCCGTCGCCAATCCGGCGCCGATGCCCCAACCGCCACGCCAGTGAACCCGTGTGAGACCATCACGCACGACCGACCTCTGCTCAGCAGAGTTCGCCGCCGCCGAGAGCGCTGTCAAGGGTGCAGCCTGAATGCCGGCAGGCGAAATGGCTATCAGCCCCGTGAGAGAAAGAGCGAGTGTGATTTGACGCATGTCTGGCTCCTGTCACCTTCAGAATGCGGTCAACCAAAGCCCGCTACCTTGGTTTCCAGGGTTAGGGAGGTCGGGATACGAGATGTACGGCAGTGTACAGACTTTGTCGGGCATCGGAGCCCGCCAGCCCTTAACGTCGCGCCGGCGACGTCTTCGATCTGCCGCGTGGGGCTTCTCCGACGTGCCCACACGAGTTTTCATGAAAATTGTGCATGCAGCGAAATGAGGCTTGCGCACGGGCGATGTCGCCGCAGCCGCGAGGTTCATCAGCCTAGCGTTACGCTGATCGAGGCTCGGCCCCAGACCCGGGACATTTCACAGCCGACCAAAACAGTTGGCCGGCCCTCGTTGAAGGCCGGCCTCCCTCTCGGCGATCGTGCGTCTCTTATTTTCTAGACCGCGTCCCATTTGCTCATAAAAGCCACCCCGTCTCAAGCCAAGCAATCGGACCAAACGCGCGAACTTCAATTTAGTCGGTACGCTGCCGCACGAAAACGGAGGTGCTATACCCCCGAAAGAGCCTTGCTGCGCGGCAACTAGATGCGCCTTGAGAGCATTCCAAAAAAGCGTCATGCATCAGCCCAGCTGAAGACTTTCGAAGTTTAGAGGCAATCGTTCGTCGTGGGGCGCTCCGATGCCGCTGTGGATCGGCAAGCTGCCTCTGGAAGTTGGTACGTGACCGTACATCCGCTCGTTCGCAAAGACATTCGTGGATTGTCCAGTCTCTCCAATGTGGCAGAATCAAGCATGGAAATGTTCGCCGACCGAAGGCAGTGGCCGCGGGCCCGTTTTGGAGCCGCAGCGTTGAGCTCAGAAGGTGGTCAATGCGCCAGTATTCTCAGCCGATCGACCGCAACTTCCGCATGAAAGCCTTGCAGGCCGCCCTGCGGGAGGTGGGGCGGCCTCTACTCCCTGCATCTTTTGTAGGAACTCTAACCGGCCTGGCAGCTTGGCTCTTCATTGCACGATTCACAACATCCAGCGGCAGCTCACTTGCCATCTTCGTTGCTGTGACGTTCATGGGCGCTTACTTGCTTGTAGAGCGTCAGGAGCTCAGGTTTAAGCGCGCCCTGGAGCGAGAGCTCAGAAAGACGGGAGGGTCTCAACCAGGGCGTGAAGAGAGCGATCGCACCTATCGCTGTCCTTCCGATGAAACCGGCAGAGATCCTCAGAGCCAGGGTTAGCCGCGTGCGCGGCAACTTTCTTCCCCAAAGGCAGAATGCGACACTTCCTGGAATGACCCCGGATGGTAAAGCGGGGCGGATCGCTCTCTACGAGCCGGTGAGACGATCCCCCTAGGGACCGCCCCGCATGTCCGCCTCGATGCCAGGAGTCGCGCGTTCGTCGAAGCGTGACCGATAGGCCTGAAGATTCTCCATCACGCGTTGCACGTAAATGCGCGTCTCGGTGAACGGGATACGCTCGACCCAGTCGATGACGTCCACGCTCGGATCTCGGGGATCGCCGTAGCGTGCGATCCATTGTTTGACGCGCCCACGGCCTGCGTTGTAGCCGACCAGAACGAGGACGTGGTTCCCATCATATGTCTTGAGAAGATCTGCGAGCTCGGCGGATCCGAGTTGTATGTTGTAGGCTGGATCGCTTCGCAGCCGCCCGGGCTCAAATGCGATACCCAGCCGGCGGGCGATCGTTTGGCCTGCTGCGGGCGTCACCTGCATCAATCCCGACGCTTTTGCCGTCGATTGCGCGCCCTTGTCGAAAGCGCTTTCCGCCCGCGCCACGGCGTAGACGAGACTTGCAGCTGGCTTCGGGCCGATGGAGGCGGGGTAGGGCAGGCCGAAATTGGGAAACGCATACCGATCCAGCGCAAAGCCGCGCGCCAGCGCCCCCTTGCTGACCGCGAGGGTCGCGCGCGCATCCCGCCTCTTAGCGAGGCGTTCGGCGATGATCGTCAGCAGTCCGATGTCGGCCGTACGGCCAAGGTCGGCGACGAACGGGATCGCCAGATCGCTGTTGCCAGTCGCGTAGAGCAGTTCGACTGCGCGAACGAGATCGCTTCTGGAAAGGCTTGCGCGCTCTGCTGGACCGAGGCTTGGCGGTCGAGGCAATGAAACGTCGCGACGTCCTAATCGGGCGTTTGCCAGTTGCCCGTAATACGTCGCGGCGCGTCTCGATGCGGCGGCATAATGGCCGCGCGCTTTCTCCAGATCACCGCCCGCCTCTGCAGCTCGTCCCAGCCAGTACGCCGCGCGTGCGAGCGAGGTGGGATGAGTCGTCGTCCTCGCGATTCGCGCGAAATGCCGTATGGCCAGATGGGGGTCATTCAGAAATCGCAGCGCGATCCACCCCGCCGTGAACGTCTGGTCGACACGGAGAGACTCTCCCTGGAAGGAGAAGCGGCGTCGCGCGCAATTCGGTAGGCGATCTGCGCCTTGCCGTCATCGAGTAATCGACGCACCAGGATGCGGCGCTCGACCCACCAGACGTCGGCATTGTCGGAAACGGATGCTCGAAGTCTCGCCGAAAGCATAAGTTGAGCGGCCTCCGCAATGCGGTCCTTGCGGCGAAGCCACTGGATGCGCGTGAAGAGGTAAGCGGGCTCAATGCGCGCTGTCGGCGCTACTGCGTCGAGCAAGGCGCCGCTGGCGCCGGCATTCTGGATGACGGCTGCCCGCGCCTTCACGATTCCTCGGTCGTTTGCCGTGAGGCGGCTCGCCGCACGCAGCGCCCCCGTGATGTCGTCCGCGTACAGGCGAGATTCCATGCGAGCCCTGTGATCGGACGCTGTGAGCAGGTGCCCGAACCGCGCCAGCACTTGCACCTCTGACTGCGCGGAGAGGCTGCCATTGCGCCAGGCGGATTGGACGTATTGTCGGGCCGCGGCCTGATCGCCGCGCTCCGACGATGCTCGTGCGAGCGCGAGCTTGCCCAGCGGCCCCAACGGTTTACGCTCGGAGAAGAACATGAGCACGGTTTCGGCCCCGTGCGGCTCGAACCACAGCCTGGCTTCTGCGCGTCGGCGGAAACGATCGAGGCCGGGCCAAGACGGATTGGCGCGAATGAATGACGCGTAGCGTTGGAAGTCGATCGCATCGTCGTCCGAACGCAGAATCACCCACTCCGCCAGTTTACGGCTTGCACGGTCACGAATTCTACCACTGCGTGCCGTCGCCATCTCCGTCTTCCCGCGACGGGCAAGACCGATGGTCTCTTTCAAGTCGTCGACCCCTGTGGACGCCCGCGTCGGCTGTTGAGCGAAGCGCAAATCGGGAGACTGGTTCCGAGAGGTCGCAGCAGGCGGCAAGGAGAGTGCCGCCTTCCCCGACGACGGTAAACGGCCGATCGTATCGGGAGCATCGGAGGTCGGGGCGCTCTGATGCGGCAAAGACCGGCTTCGTTTCATTGGCGACGGGGTGGTCTGCGCGAGCAGCACGCGCTCTGAGCTGCAGGCACGAGAGCTGGAGTGGAACGCCGCCGGCGGCGTCTTTCCGTGCGCTTCGGTGTCGAAGAGAACGACCGAACCGGCAGCCAGCAGCATCATGCGGACAAGCAGCGAAATATGAGTGATACGACTGCGCGACATCGGCGGCATGGAGGTCTTCCCGGGAGGTGAGGAGCCGAAACGATCGAGTGCAACGGTGAACGACGGCAGAAACTTGGCGAGCCCGGAGAGATGGTTAACTACGGTGCATGTGGCGAGCATCGTTTTCGACTCCATCTCGCGCTTGGTTCTCTACCGTACAAATCTCGAGCGCAAATCTGGTATCCACCGGGTTATGCAGATGTCGCGCACCGGCGTCGAAGAGCTTTGAAGAGATTGGCCTCGCAACCATCCGCTCGCTCACCGCGCGGTGTCGCACGATCATCGGGAGAAGGTTTGGCCTTGAAGGCATTGGAACGATCAGAGTCGCAGAATTGGAACATATCAAAGCGGCGGCCATCGCAGAGGTCGATCATCGCAGCAGGGAGCGTCTTATCGATCCTGCTCGGTAGCCCGTTCGGCTCGGCGTCCGGTTCCGGGCATGTCGAACGGAGCGGCCTTCCGATTCCCCGCTTCGCCTCCGTGAAGAGCAAGCCTGCCAACGTTCGCGCAGGACCCGGCATCGGCTATCCGCTGCGATGGACCTTCGTTCGCCGCCATCTTCCCGTGGAGGTACTCGCAGAGTACGGAAATTGGCGGCGCATTCGCGACGCCGATGGTGAGGAGGGTTGGATGCTGGGCGCATTGCTGTCCGGCCGGAGGACCGCGTTGGTTGCTCCTTGGTCTGCAGCGAAGTCGGTCCGTCTTCGAAACCGCTCAAAGCCGAATTCGGCCGTCAACGCCGTCGTCGAGCCGCGCGTCCTCGTGATGGTGGATACCTGTACCGGCGTGTGGTGTTACGTTCGAGCAGACACTTCCGCAGGCTACGTTCGGCAGACGAGATTGTGGGGCGTGTATCCCGGCGAAAAGTTCTGACGCGCTGCAGATCGTGCGACTGATCGGCGCAACGCAGTCTGCAAGACGGTATCGTTCATCTCGTATTCACCGGCTGACGCAACACTGACGATGGGGGCATCTTGTAAGGGAACTTCATGAATAAACTCGCTCATGGTCTCGCTATTGCCGTCCTGCTCGCGCTCGGCACACTCTCGGTTCCAGCCAATGCGGCGCCGGCGAGTCCGATTGCTCCGGCGGCAGCGTCCGACCTGGTGCAAGCGCAGTATCAACGCCACTATCACCATCACCATCGATATCATTCCCGGAAAGTGTGCAAGCTGCGCACCGTCGTCAAACGCGGCCCTCACGGCCGCCGCGTCGTCACTCGCGTGCGTGTTTGTCGGTAAATATCGCCTCGATGGGCTGCTACACGCGGCAGCCCATCTCGCTGCTGCGTTATCTCGGGGCCGCATCGTGCGCCGTCCGGTCCCAGTCGGGCTGAAGGTGAACTATCGTCAGGAGAAACCTGACGGGGCCCAAACCACCTGGATCGGCCGGAGCTGAGATGATGACTGGGTACGAAGTTAGTCGCTGGACCGTTCTTTGGCACGGCAGCGAACCATTCGCTAAGAGCACCTAGAACTTCGAGCGCCCTGAGCGATTAACGTACGGTGACGCTGGATCGCAGGAGCGCTGGAATGCAAGCAAAGAGCAGGATTCCTCTTCTGATTCTCATCGGTACAATCTCAAGCTCCCTTCTGTCTGGCCCCGCACGGGCAGAGACGGCAACATCAACTGCGGCGGAGCAGCCGGCGCATTCGCAGTTCGCCAACACGGTGTACGACGGGTATCGAGCGTCCCGCCTGCTCGGAAGTCCAGTGTTCTCCCTGAAAGGTGAGTATCTGGGAGCCGTCCGAAACGTGACCATGGCAGACGACGGGCAGATTGTTTACTTGCTGGTCGAAGGCCTTCGGACCAAGAATGAGCCGGAGTTTATCTCCCGAATTCCGTTTGAGCGCGTACTGCGTCCGCTTCACCAAGGCGCTATCGTGGCCGACTTTTCCGATTTGAGGTCGCGAGAATACGGCCTCTTCACCGAGCCTGGTACCGCACAGGCCGAGCCTCACGAGTTCTTGATCTCAAAAGTCATCGGAGACTACGCGCGGCTGCAGGCAGGACAGGGCTACGGCTATGTCTCCGATCTCGTCTTCGACCGCGGCGGAAAGCTCGCTGCCGTCGTGATATCCCGCGAAGCGGCCGCGGGCGGAGGGACCTATGCCTTCCCTTACCCGGGCCAAACCGGACGTTGGAGCCCGAAGCTGAGCTATTACGGCCTGCCGTACGTCACGGCAGACCAAGCCAACAAAGCAGGTTTGCGGCTCGACTTGAAGGAATTTCAGGACTCGTGAGCAGCCAAGCATCCGCGTGGCTATCTTCGGCGATACGGAGGCGCTTGGTACAAGAGCGAACTCATGTAGCCCCGTTTCGGCGCGGCAAAAGTCCTCCCTCTCTGAAGCCTGCACTTGGGGCGTGGCTGCATCAGAGTACTCCAAAAGGACGTGGCAAGAGGTGAGGGTAAGGCTGGCGATTTCTCGAAGGTGCATGCTCCACTGGCGCGCGAGGCGAGGTGGCAGGGTCTGCCATTAAGATGGTGGTCGGATCGATCGTGGCGCTCGCTGCCAGCATCGAGATCTGAGCTGGCTCGTCTGAAATCTATTCTCCGGTTCAGTCACGATCTCGTGGACCAGCCGGGCTGCGAGCGGGGTTGGTAGGATCCTTCGCCAAACCTTCGAGCCGGGCCAGGCGCCTCGAGATGTTCGGGATCGAGGAAGGGCCCATGTCGATAGAAGCCACGCGCGAATTATATGCACGTGTGGCTCCGACCTGGATCGATCTCGCAAAGACAGCGATCGCGGCGTAGTTCATGATCTGGCGCCGCAACGCTTCAAGACGGCTCGTCATCACCGGGTGATAGTCGGGCGCAGCCAGGACGTCGTTGATGAACGACCGCAAGGACGCCAATCACGAGCGCGGCGCCACAGACGCAGAGGCCAACCCAAACGCCGAGCACCGCCATGAGAAGCCCGTCGGTCTGTGAGAAGAAATCCGGCGATATACCGATCGACGCGGCGACGCCGATCGCCGTCGCGAACAGCCGGAAGCCGGCCTTCTCCAGGCCTTGGCCGCGCGTCGGCAAGGCGAGGATTGCGACTGTGATTGCGGCTGACGAGGGCACCTCCAACTGCAGCCAGAAGCTGGCGTAGAGGGCCAGGAGACAAGTCAGCCAGGCACGAATGGCGAAAGCCCAGGAGTTCGCGGAAACTCCGGCGAGGAGTTGCGGGCGCGCTTCGATCGCATTGACGGCCTTCGCTTGCATCGTTGCGTCGCCCCATGGCGGCCGAGCTGAGCTGCAGCCCCGCCGATCTGTCGAATGGGTGCACTATGAAGCTCTCGTCGGACCCGTATTTCCGGTCCATCAGTCGGCTTGCAGGAACGCACGTCGCGCAATGTGAGGCCGGCGAGCCGGGAGGCAGGCTATTGGGCCGCGTGGCCTGCCATCGCCTCTTCGAGGCAGCGAATGATCTCGTCGCCGCCGGTCGGCTTGCTGAGACAGCAATGGGCGCCCGCGGCCAACACGCGCTGACGGACCGCATCGGTGGGAAAGGCGGTCATGAAGATGATCGGAAACCGCCGGCCAGCCTCGACCAGCCTCGCCTGCAGTTCATCGCCCGTCATCACCGGCATCTGGACGTCGACGATCATGCATGACGGATCTTCGCTTTGCCGATTCAGGAAATCGATGGCGGACTCATAGGTCGAGGCCTCGTAGCCGATAGAGCGGACGAGGCTCGCCAGCGACGTGCGCACGGCCTCGTCGTCGTCCACGATTGCGATAACAGGGATATTTGCCATCAGCTCCGTCCTGAACCGCCATGTCGAGCGGGGACGGTCTGTCTCCGGAGAGCGGCTGGTGGCTTACTATGGACCTGAGCACGTCTCGCCAAAACTATACTCAAGTTTGCTCCGTATTACCCCGGGTTTGGGAGACTCCAAGGGCCTCGGCCTTCCGGACGAGATCGGCAAGCGAGCGAACCCCCATCTTGCGCATGACGTTGCCCCGGTGGATCTTCACCGTGATCTCGCTAAGTTCCATCAGGCCAGCCACCTGCTTGTTCATCAAGCCAGCGGTCACGTAACCCATTACCTCGCGTTCGCGGGACGTAAGCGTTTCGTATTGGGCACGAAGATCGTCCAGGGCCGCAGACTGGGTCCGGCGCTGCGTGTCACGTTCAAGTGCCAAGGTCACGGCATCAAGCATGTCCTGGTCGCGAAACGGCTTCGACAGGAAGTCCACAGCGCCGGCCTTCATCGCGCGGACGGACATGGGAATGTCCCCGTGGCCCGTCATGAAGACGATGGGGAATTCGATCCCCTGTCTCGTCAACTGGCCCTGGAGATCGAGGCCGCTCACCCCGGGCAGCCGAATGTCCAGGACGATGCACGCTGGGCCGTCTGGCAACGCCCCCCCGAGGAGTTCGCTGGGTGAGCTGAAGAGGCGGGTCTCGAGGCCGATGGACCGGAAGAGGCTGTCGAGCGAGGCGCGAATGGCCGCGTCATCATCGACTATCATCACAACCGGGCTCTGCGCTGAGCTGGCCACGCCGGGTCCTTTGCTGATCAGTCGTGTCATGGCTTCGTCTGTCGTTGCGCGACGGGCATCGTAAGGCGAAATGTGGCGCCAGCGCCCGGGACGCTCTCTACCGTTAATCGGCCGCCGTGACCTTCCACCGTCGTCTGGCAAATCGCAAGTCCCATGCCCATTCCGTCCTGCTTCGTCGTGAAGAATGGCTCAAAAAGTCGCGGCACGTCAGCGGCTTCGATACCTGGGCCGGTGTCCTTGACCGACACCAGGAGGTCTCCGCTTTCGGCAAGCTCTGCACGTAGCGTGACGATTCGGGGTCCGCTCCGTTGCGCCATAGCCTGGGCGGCGTTGATCAGGAGATTGACCAGCACTTGCTGCAGTTGAATCCGGTCGCCGCGGATCTGGGGCAGATCCGGCCTGACTTCGATGTTCAACGAAACATCTTCCTTCGACAATTCGCGCTCGACCAGCGTCGCTGCCTCCGAGACGATCTCGGCAATTCCCAGCATGTCTTGCTCTGCGGGCTTCTTCTTCAGGAACGCCCTGATGCGGGTGACGATTTCGCTCGCCCGGCGGCCCTCGTTCACGATTCTTCCGATGACGGACGCGACCTCGTCCAGTTGCGGTACATCTCGCCGCAACCATCGCAGGCCGGCCTCGCCGCTGGTCACGATGGCCGCCAGGGGCTGGTTCACCTCATGAGCGATCGAGGCGGTGAGTTCGCCGATGGTGGCAACGCGCGATGCGTGAGCGAGCTCGGCCTGAGCGGCCAACAGCGCATTTTGCGAGCGCTTGCGTTCGGTGATGTCGACGACGAATGCAAGGACATTGCCGTCACCCTCGGGCTCGGTCGGAAAGGTAATCGTGAATAGGACCGGGATTCTTCGCCCGTCGAGTGCGACCAGTTCCGTCTCGCCTTCGTAGAAGGGCTCGCCGTGGGCAAAGGCTACAAGGGCACCGAGGAAAGTGCGTTCGCTCTCGCTCATGAGATCGTTGACGCTGGCGAGAAGGGCGGAGCGATCCGTGGCGCCCACCATCTTCTGCAGCGCCGGATTGACGTCCTTTATCCTGGCGAGCGACCTTGCTTTGCGGACGAAGTCGGGATTCTTTCTCAGATATCCATCGATATCCGCTTCAACGGTCACGTCCCGAAGCGCCGCGCGGACCCCGGTCCAGTCTTCTTCAACGATGCCGATGCGGCTCGCATCGAACATTCGCCGGTAGCGTCGCTCGCTTTGGACCAGTGCCGCATGAGCTTGCTCGCGATCGGTGACGTCGGTGAGGGTCTCGAGGACGTCGAGCGGCTTGCCGAGATGGTCGTATTGCAAGGCCCATCGTGCTTCAATGTCGAGGAGCACGCCGTCTCGTGTGCGCTGCTTGACCGCACCCTCCCAGCGACCGCTCTCGATCAGGATCTTTTCGATGGCATTCCGGGGTTCCGAATAGGCGGTTTGCAGAAGTTCGTCTGCCACCCGACCGATAGCTTCGTCGGCGGACCATCCGTAGGTTTCCTCCGCGCAGCGGTTCCAGAATGAGATGATTCCGCGCCGATCCCGGACGAAGATCATGTCGTGCGAGAGATCAAGCAGGCGGGCCTGCGCCGCGAGGCGCATCGTTGCCGCCTGGTTCTGCAATGCGAGCATCGTCGTAATGGCGATCGCAGCGAGGCTGACGGCCGCGCGCAGCGCGGGCGAGCTAATCGAGCTCAAACCATGCGACAGCACATAGGCGGCTATGGTGAGGATGGCACAGCAGGTTGCCGCGACGAGGATATCTTCGCGATGTGTCGTCTTCGCCGCCAGCAGGATCGCCACGACATACAGAACGGCCACAGCGCCCTCGAGCGGAGTGAGGACGTCGACCAGAAAAACGGCAAAGGCGAGGAGAGCGGAAAAGAACCGCAGACCAAAGCGGCTCATGGACAGAACCGTCGCCGATGATTGAGCGTTCCCATTTCGGATATCGTTATCACACGAGTCGAATTGATGTCGCCAAAGTCCCCCTCGGCAGCGGTCTGAAAGAGCCCCTTCGTGGTCCCGCGGAATGTCGTGCCGGTCACCTGGTAGCCACTACATATCATACCGCACCTCGAAGCGATCATACCTAGGTATGAAGCGGCCAAACCGACAATCTAGGGCGCTAACCGCGCGTAGAATGGAGCAATCGAACAGCTCGCGTACCTTTCCCGTCAGAGCACCCGGACAGGCCGATCGGCAGCCGGATCGCAAAGGGCAAGGAGAACCGACGATGTCCCCGCAGCTAATACCGGTGCAGTCCATCAACGACAAGATTCTCGATATGAGCCCGGCCGCCGCCCTGGCAACCGACCGTCGCGGGCTTCTGCACTCGAGACTTCCCGCTCGTGCCGCCGGTGACGGGGTCACGATCTCTCTCGAACACCTCGATGTCGCCCTGGCCGTTTCGACCGAGAAAGAGGGCCCGGCGGAAAACGGCGGCACCAACTTCAAGGTGTCGGCCGCGCGCCTCGACCGTGGGCCAGCCGTGACGGAGGTGACGCCTAGCTCCAGAAACTCCGAGGACTTCGTGATGGAGCGTCTCTCGGACGCGCTGGCGGCGACCCAAATCTCCGACGATCCGAATTCGGCCATCTACGCCGATGCATTGCGCCTCGCCATTCTGACCCGGCAATTCAGCCGGCAGGCCGACGCCACCCCGCCGGCCGTTGAAACCCCCTCCGGCCGCAATGTCAGGTCGCTGCAAAAATGGCGCCTCAAGCGGGTCGCCCAGTACGTTGACGAGAACCTCTCCGCAAAGATCACCTTGCAGGATCTCGCTGCGGTTGCCGGTCTCAGCCGGATGCATTTCGCTGCGCAGTTCCGCGCAGCCATGGGAATGCGTCCCCATGAATACCTTCTGAAGCGCCGGATCGAGCGTGCCGAGGAACTGCTCAAGCACACCGACATCCCGCTCGTGGAAATCGCTCTGACTGTCGGTTTCCAGACCCAGGCTCACTTCACCACCGTGTTCAAGCGCTTCGCGGGCGATACGCCTTATCAATGGAGAAGCGCATGGCTCGCGCAGGTCACGCCGCTACCCTCGCCGCGGGTGAGCGCGTCATGACCGATCTTGGCCTTCAAAGCTGGAGTCTGATGCTGTTCCGGCACGATGATGTCGCAACGATGCTCGAGGTCATTCACGCCCTCGGCAGTTCTTACCGATCCGCATCCTCCGGCGTCGTCGCCAGTATTGTTTGCGGCCGGATCGCGATGATCTTCTGCAGGACGGCTGGCATGAGCCTTCTGGAAAATCTCGTGCCGAGGGACGCCAGCGTTCAAGTGATGCAGCGTGCCTTCGGCCGATAGCCCGTGGCAATCGGAAAGACCGGTGCCGCGGACAGCGCTAGACCATCCGCATTATGTGAAGAAAGGACAGCAAATGACCAAAGCAGATCTGCAGAGCCCGACCGATCTGAAGAGTGGTGCCAATCGCGATATCCCGGCTTCTCTCAGAGCTCTACTCGCTGACGTTTTCGCGCTTTATCTCAAGACCAAGAATTTCCATTGGCATATGTCGGGACCGCACTTCCGCGATTACCATCTTCTGCTCGATGAGCAGTCCGAGCAGATCTTCGCCATGACGGACGAGGTGGCCGAGCGCGCCCGCAAGATCGGAGGGATGGCAGTGCGCTCGATCGGCGAAATCGCGCGCGAGCAGCGCATTCTCGACAATGATGCCGATTATGTCGATCCCCAGGATATGCTCGCGGAGCTGCGCAGCGATAACCAGCAGCTCATCCGGGAGATGCGCCGGGTCCATGAACTCTGCGATGAGTATGAGGACGTTGCCACCGCCAGCCTTCTGGAGAACTGGATCGACGAGGCCGAACGGCGCGTCTGGTTCCTGTATGAATCCGGCCGAGTTGGCCCGCACGCTCGAACCTGACCGACCCGTCCAGCATGATCGTCCGCCTCGAGGGGCGGTCATTCGGACCTGCATATGGCAGAGCGGGGCGGCTAACGTCATTGTCGTCCCCGCTCGCGTTCGTTCTTGATCCGAATCATCCACTTCGGCTGCGTCACCGGCCGCGGTCATCCCGCAAGATCTGCGGCCGTAAGCCGTCAGATCGCGGGGAGATCATCGAAAGGACTTCAGACCATGACGCAGGCAGCAGCTGCGAGACCGGCACTCACGCGACACGATGAGATCGCCTGGCGCCGCGGCCAAGCGGCATCGACATCACGACTCGTGGCTGAAGAGACCGCTGTCGCGCTGAGCTACAACGGATCGACTCACGCCGTGATGATGGCAACACCCGCCGATCTCGAAGATTTCGGCGTCGGCTTCACTCTCACCGAGGGGATCGTACGGCACGCCGAGGATATCGAGAGTGTCGAGCTCATCCCGGACGATCTTGGACTCGAGGTGCGCATCTGGTTGAGCGGCGATCGCGCAGCTGCGTTGACGGGGCGCCGCCGCGCCCTGAGCGGTCCGGTCGGCTGTGGTCTTTGCGGGATCGAAAGTCTCGAACAGGCAAGGCGGCCCGCGCCGCTTGTCACCAGCCGGACGACGTTCGGAGCAGAAGACCTGCTGGCTGCCATGCAGTCGCTGGCGCCGCTCCAGACCATGAATTTGAAGACGAAGTCGATGCACGCGGCGGCATTCTGGCAGCCGTCCTCCGGCATCGGTCCGGTGCGGGAGGATGTCGGCAGGCACAACGCGCTCGATAAGCTCGCCGGAGCGATCGTGGGCTCTGGGTTGCCGGCCACGGAGGGCGCCGTGCTGCTGACCAGCCGCGTCTCCGTCGAAATGGTGCAGAAGGTGGCGATGATAGGCGCTCCCATGATCATCGCCGTATCGGCGCCGACGACGCTCGCGATCCGCACCGCCGAGGAAGCCGGGATTACGCTGCTCGCGATCGCCCGCGAAGACGGGTTCGGAGTCTTCACCCATCCGCACCGCGTCATCTGGCCAGCCGACGCATTGCAGCGCGCGAGCTGATCAACGGAAGTCGACGATGGCGATGGAAGCTGCATCCGCGCAACTGGCTGCCACGACGTCGGCAAACGCTGATGTTCCCGAGCAGTCGCTCGCCGTCGCCTGTCTCCTGACCATGTCGGGCGGCTTCCTTGACGCCTTCAGCTGGCTCTCGCTGGGCGGCGTGTTCGCCAATTCGCAGACCGGGAACGTTGTGCTTCTCGGGATGAACGCCGCGCTCGCCCACTGGCACGAAGCGGCAAAGCATGTCCCGCCGATCCTCGCCTTTTTCGTTGGCGCTGCGGTCGCCAGCCGTGCCAAGGCCCCTTTGCTTTGTCTCGCCGGCGAGATAGCAGCGCTTGCCGCCGTGATGCTGTTGATGCTGCTGCACCGCCTGCCGGGGCCGCTTGCGATCGTCGGGATGTCGTTTGGTGTCGCACTCCAGACAGCCAGTTTCCGGCAGGTCGGGCATTGGAAGTACATGTCCGTTACGGTGACCGGGAATTTCCTTCGTGCCATTGATCAGTTGACGCCGCCGGCTGATCGGGAGGCTGCTCGCGGCGCGAGGACGATGCTCACGGTCTGTCTGATGTTTCTTCTCGGTGCTGTCGCCGGCGGCTTCGTGACGGCCCGTCTCGGTGCGATCGGCCTCGTTGTCCCACTTGCATTGCTGGCATCGGCTCTCTGGTTCTGCTGTCGAGCCCACCTCCGTTAGCGCGCTCCGCCATGCGGACTCGCAAAGCTCCGTTCCATTCCGGAAGCGCGCTTCGGCGCGCGTGATTAGCGTCGAGTGAACATCGAAAGTCAGGCTACGGGACCGGGGGAGAACTTCTGATGGATGCCACGGCATTGCTTTTGTCGCGAATCCAGTTCGGATTCACGATCTCGTTTCACATCATCTTTCCAGCATTCACGATCGGTCTGGCCGCCTGGCTGACGGTGCTGGAAGCGCTGCGGCTGCGGACCGGCAAGCAGGTCTATCGCACGCTCTTCGATTTCTGGCTGAAGATCTTCGGCATCGCCTTCGGCCTGGGCGTGGTCTCGGGCGTGGTGATGGGCTTCCAGTTCGGCACCAATTGGAGCGTACTTTCGAAGATGTCCGGCCCGATCCAGGGGCCGCTGCTCTCCTACGAGACATTCACCGCCTTCATGCTCGAGGCGAGCTTCTTCGGCATCCTGGTGTTCGGCCGAAACCGCGCACGTCCGGGCTTCTACCTGTTCTCGGCGGCTATGGTGGCCCTGGGCACGACGCTGTCAGCGTTCTGGATCATGATCAACAACAGCTGGATGCAGGTGCCGGTCGGCTATATCGAGCAGAACGGTATGTTCGTCCCGGTCGACTGGCTGAAGATCATCTTCAACGAGGTCGCGATGGTGCGCTTCGTGCACATGCTGCTGGCGGCCTATCTCACCAGCGCTTTCTGCGTCGCGGCGACCGGAGCCTGGTACGTCTTGCGAAACATCTACCCATCCGAGGCTCGCGTCATGCTTCGGATGGGCTTGTTTCTTGCGGCCGTGTTGCTTCCCGTGCAGCTCCTGTTCGGGCATCTGGTCGGCGACTACGTCCATCAGCATCAACCCGCGAAATTCGCCGCGATCGAGGCGCGTTGGCATGACGAGCAGCCTGCCAGTGAAGTCATCTTCGCGCTTCCCGACGAGGCGACAGAGTCGAACCGCTACGAACTGAAGATCCCGGTTCTCGGCAGCATCATCGCCAGCATGAGCACCACCTCGAAGGAAGTCGGGCTGACGTCCTTCCCGCCCGAAGATCGGCCGCCGGTGCTGATTCCCTTCCTGACATTCCGTCTCATGGTCGGCTGTGGCCTGATCATGCTCGGCTTGGCCTGGTTCGGCTCCTGGCTGGTCCATCACAACCGCCTTGCGCAGGCGCGTTGGCTGCTCTGGGGTATCTTCCTCAGCTTTCCGCTGCCGTTCATCGCGACGCTGGCTGGTTGGTACACGGCCGAAATCGGGCGGCAGCCATGGGTGGTCTATGGTGTATTGCGTACCGCCAAAGCCATGACGCCTTTTCTGACGGCGCATGCGGCGGCGACCACGCTGATCCTGTTCGCCGCAGTCTACACCTTCATCTTCTCGTTCGGCATCTATTTCATCTATCGGCTGCTGCGAGCCGGGCCCGGCGGCCCGTTCGCCGCGTTGCCTGGAACCGCCGCGCCGAACCGGCCGATGGCGCTGGCCGATACCGAAGCGGTCTCCGATCGTCAATTCGCAAACGCAGGAGAATGATCATGATCATGTTCTGGGTCGCATTGCTGGCGATCAGCATCCTGATCTACCTTTTGCTCGACGGCTTCGACCTCGGCGTCGGGATACTGTCCTTTTTCCCCAATAGCGAGCCGCGGCGGCGGGCCATGTTGGGGGCGATCGCTCCGTTCTGGGACGGCAACGAGACCTGGCTGGTCGTGACCGGCGTGATCCTGTGGGGCGCGTTTCCGATCGTTTACGCCACGGTGCTCTCGGCCTTCTACATCCCCGTGATCTTCATGCTGCTTGGATTGATCCTGCGCGGCGTCGCCTTCGAGTTCCGCAGCAAGTCGAGGCGTTCACGCGGGATATGGACTGTCGCCTTCGGGGGCGGCTCGCTGGTTGCGAGCTTCATGCAGGGCGTGATGGTGGGGTCGCTTGTGCAGGGCTTGCCGATGGTCGACGGCGACTATGCCGGCGGCACGTTCGGTTGGTTCAGCCCGTTCTCCGTGCTGTGCGGTCTCGGTCTCTGTCTCGGCTATGCATTGCTGGGCGCTTGTTGGCTGGTGCGCAAGCGGGTTGGCGCGGTTCGGGACGTGGCACGCCGGCAGATTCCGGTGCTCGCGGTCGGTGTACTGATGTTCCTCGTCGCCGTGTTCAGCTTTGCGCTGCTGGATCATCTGCCGATCCTGCATCGTTGGATCGATCGTCCGTATCTCTTTGTCTTCCCCGGGATAGGCGCCGCAGCGGCCTGCGTGCTGGCATCGAGCATCCTGCGGCATGACGATTATTGGCCGTTCCACATGGTCTCACTGATCTTTGCCGCGGCATTCGGCACGCTCGCACTGTCGTTCTGGCCCTATATGGTGCCGTTCGCGATTACGATCGATCAGGCCGCCGCGCCGCATTCCAGCCTCGCCTTCATGTTTTGGGGCGAGGGACTGTTCGTGTTCCCGCTCTTGCTGCTGTACACCGCCACGGGCTTCCGCGTGTTCAAGGGCAAGTTCTACTCCGCATCGGAACATTACTGAGGCTGGCTTGGGGATCGAAGGGGCCGCTCCGTCGCGCGGACGCGTTGCCATCCTTAGCTGATGGGAAGATGGGATGCCTTCGAACTCTTGGAGCGTCGAGGCCAACATCCGTCATTTGATCGCCGGGCCAGCCGAAAAATGACGCGATGGCAGCGCCGGAAGACCGTCTTTCGTTTGCCGCAGTCGAAGACTTCTGAATGCGTGGCCGAACGCGAAAGGGGCGCCGTTGCCGGCGCCCCTTTGTCGAGACTTGTTCAGTTCAGGATTTGGGCATCACGCCTGGGCTATTGTTAGGCCAGCGGGCAATCACCGATTCATCCACGTTGAAGTGCTGCGCGACCAGGGCGGGCGGCGTGTGCGTCAGCCAGTTCGAGAGCGATACTTCCTCGTAGCGGGGGGCGCGGAACACCCCGACGAACTGCAGCTCGGTGTCGCCGATGTTCTCGACATAATGTCCGAGGTTGCGCGGGACATAACCGATGTCACCGGCGGCGAAGTTTGTCGTCAGCGCGTTGGGGCCCGTATTGAACACGGTCATGCGGGCCTTGCCCTTGATGTAGTACTGCCACTCGTCCGCGTTCGGATGCCAGTGCATCTCCCTGACGCCGCCGGGCGGCACGGTAACCAGCGCCGAGGCAACATTTGTGGCCACCTTGAAGTTGGTGCTGTCGGCGACCCGGATGGTGCCGCCCGCACTTACCTTGAGAGGGGCCGAAGCCGCCAGCGGATAGACGAACGGATAGGGCGGCGCCTCGGCTTTCCTGGCCACAGCTGCGCGATCCGAAGCGAGGTCGCCGGGCACCGCGCCCTGGAAGATCCAGAGATCCTGCAGCGGAATCTTGGCGAAGGTTTCGGCGGGCACGCCGAAGTTCTTGGCCAGCACTTCCGGCGGCGTATGGGCAAGCCAGTCCGTCACCAGCAGCGTGTTGAATTCGCTGGCGTGGCCGTCGTCGAAGCAGATCACGAATTCGCAGCCGTCCGGCCCCAATCCCTGCAGGGAATGCGGAGCGCCCGGTGGAAAATACCAGAGATCGCCGGCGTTGACGTCGGCGATATAGGGGCGTCCTTGCGTGTCGAGGACGGTAATACGGCACGTGCCATAGGTCATGATCGCCCACTCGGCCGCCTGATGCCAATGCAGCTCCCGGATGCCGCCGGCGGACAGGCGCATGTTGACGCCGGAAATCTCCTTGGAGATCGCGAAATCGGCGGCGGTGACCTGGCGAGCCCAGCCGCCGTTCTGGATGCGCCTCGACGCCGTGTTGAACGACGCCCAGTTCAACGGCAGACCGCCGACATCGGTTGGCGGCGGCGACTGCACGTCGGGAAACTGGTTGGCCAGCGCCGGGTTCTGCGGACCGGGATCGGTCAGGCTGCTCGGGGTCTTGGCGTTGATCGCGCCCTGCGCCGGCTGGTCCGGATTGCCGAAGGTCGCCGCGTGCGCGGAGCCGACCATGGCAGCGCCGGCCGCCGACATTGCGAGCATGTCGCGTCGTGAAAACATCTTGGTTGCTCCTGTAATGCTTCAAAACGAGCCGTGCTCGTTGCGACAGGGCTCGACGCAGCGAAACTAGGCCGGCCGGGCCAGGCCAGCTTCCGCGAACGGCGCCGCTTTTGCCGGAATGCACTGCGGGCTTCGGTGGGCGACGCGGCAGCAGCAGGCACGACCTGTGCAATCGAGAAAGCCAAAGTTCGATTTGAAAAGACGCCGGAGGCGCGAGGCTCCTTAGTTACCGGAGTTCCTCCCACCGAAGAGATAGTCAATGTCCACGAAATCCGTTCGCCCCTACCGTCAGCCTGCCGGCGGATGGGGTGCGCTCAAGGCGCTGACCAAAGCCCTGCTGGTGCAGGACGTTCCCATCAAAGGCGCGGCGACACTGGCGCGGATGAACCAGCCGCAGGGGTTCGATTGTCCCGGCTGCGCCTGGCCGGACCCGAAGCACACCTCCTCCTTCGAGTTTTGTGAGAACGGGGGCAAGGCGATCGCATGGGAGGTGACCGCCAAAAGATGCACGCCGGAATTCTTTGCCGGGCACACCGTCGCCGAGCTGGAGAGCTGGAGCGACTATGAGCTGGAAATGACCGGTCGACTCACCCATCCGATGGCGTATGACGCAGCCTCCGACCGCTATCTGCCGGTGCCGTGGAACGAGGCCTTCGACATCATCGGCCGCCATCTCAAGGCGCTGCGGGACCCGAACATGGCGGATTTCTACACCTCCGGACGGACCTCGAACGAGGCGGCCTTCCTCTATCAGGTCTTCGTGCGGGAATACGGCACCAACAATTTCCCCGACTGCTCGAACATGTGCCACGAGGCGACCAGCGTCGGCCTGCCGCAATCGATCGGCGTCGGCAAGGGCACCGTGCTCCTGGAGGATTTCGACAAGGCCGATTGCATCTTTATCTTCGGGCAAAATCCCGGCACCAACAGCCCGCGCATGATGACGAGCTTGCGCAACGCTGCGCGCCGCGGCGCCTCCATCATCTCCTTCAATCCATTCCGCGAACGCGCATTGGAGCGGTTCCAGAATCCGTCCAGTCCGATCGAGATGATGAGACTGGGATTCACGAACATCAGTTCAAAACTCTTTCAGGTGCGTGTCGGTGGCGACGTCGCCGCGATCAAGGGGATCATGAAGATCCTCGTCGAGACGGACGAGGCTGCGCGCGCTGCCGAGCAGCCGGCCATCCTGGATTGGGATTTCATTCGCGGGCACACCGCCGGCGTCAACGCTCTGATTGACGATCTCAAGCGCACGCAATGGCCTGACATCGAGCGCCAGTCCGGCCTCACCCGTGAGGATCTCGAATATGCCGCCAAGGCCTACATGCAGGCGCAGCGCACCATCATCGTCTACGGCATGGGCGTCACCCAGCACGAGCGGGGCGCGCACAATGTGCAGCAGATGGCCAATCTGGCGCTGTTGCGCGGCAATGTCGGCCGCGAGGGCGCCGGCGTCTGTCCGGTTCGCGGCCATTCCAACGTGCAGGGTGATCGGACCGTTGGCATCACCGAAGTTCCGACGGCGGAATTCCTGGCCCGGCTCGAGCGCCGCTTCGGCTTCAAGCCGCCCGCGGCGCCCGGGCACAATGTCGTCACCGGCCTGGAAGCGATGATCCGAGGGGACGTGAAGGTCTTCTTCGCGATGGGGGGCAATTTCGCTGCCGCCATTCCCGACTGGCAGCTGACGCGCAAGGCGCTGCGAAATCTCGACCTCACCGTTCACGTCTCCACGAAATTGAACCGAAGTCATCTCGTCCACGGCAAGAACGCATTGATCCTGCCTTGCCTTGGTCGCACCGAGATCGATATCCAGGCCGGCGGTCCGCAGTCGATCACCGTGGAAGATTCGATGTCGATGGTGCACGCTTCCAGCGGCCGCAACAAGCCGGCTTCCGAGCACTTGCTGAGCGAGGTCGCGATTGTCGCGGGCGTCGCCAAGGCCACGTTCGTTGACCGCACGGTCGTCGAATGGGACGCGTTTGTCGGGAACTACGACCTGATCCGCGACGCGATCGAGGCGGTGTTTCCGATCTTCCAGGGCTACAATGCACGCATTCGCGTTCCCGGCGGCTTCCATCTCACATCGACAGCGCGGGAGCGCATCTGGGCTACTCCGTCGGGCAAGGCCAATTTTCTCGTCTTTGAGGGGGTCGGTGAAGACCCACTACAATGCGACGAAAATTCGCTGTGGCTCAGCACGATCCGCAGCCACGACCAGTACAACACCACCCTTTATTCAATGTCCGACCGATATCGCGGTGTATTCGGCCAGCGCGATGTCGTGTTCCTCAACGAATACGAGATGAAGAAGCGTGGCCTGGAAGACGGCGACCGTGTCGATTTGATCACGGAATCGATCGATGGTGTCGAGCGGGTCGTGCGCAATTTTCGTGTTGTCCGGTACGCGTTCCCGGCCGGCTGCTGCGCGGCCTACTACCCCGAGACCAATCCGCTGGTGCCGCTTTATGCCCGAGATCCCATGAGCTTTACGCCATCCTACAAGGGCGTTCCGGTCCGGGTCGTTCGCTCCGCTGCACGACCGGGCGCCGAATAGGCGCCCGCCAGGAAGGAAAGTCCATGAAACGACGCGTTATCACCACTCTTGCCGCTCTCACCGTCGTTGCACTGGCAGGCGGCAGTATTCTTCATTTCGAGTGATCGGCATCCGTCGGGGCCGCCGCCGTGCCGGTGCCCGAGGCCGCCGTGCCGGTCGTCGCGAGCACCATCAGCGCAAAGGACGTTCCGATCTATCTGCACGGCATCGGCACTGTAGCCGCCTACAATACCGACGTCGTGCGCAGCCAGATCCAGGGGCAACTGACCAGGATCACGTTCAAGGAAGGCAGCCGTCAAGGCCGGCGACCTTCTGGCGGAGATCGATCCTCGTCCCTATCAGACGCAGACCGAGCAGTTCACGGCCAACCGCGCGCGATCAGGCCCAGCTCACGAATGCCGAAGCTAATCTGTCGCGGGACACCCAGCTCGGCGAGAAGGGCTATGCGACGCCGCAGCTGATCGACACGCAGAAGGCGCAGGTCGCGCAGTTGCAGGCGGCCGTCCAGGCAGACCAGGCCCAGATCGATCAGGTCAATGTGCAACTCAGCTACACCCGGCTGACCTCAGCCATTTCCGGCATTACCGGCGTCCGGCAGATTGACGTCGGCAACGTCATCCATCCGACCGATCCGAATGGCCTCGTCGTGGTCACCCAGATCGAGCCGATCTCGCTGCTGTTCACGCTGCCGCAATCCGATCTTCCCGCCATACAGGACCGGCTAACGAAGGGGCCGAGGAAAGTCATCGCCTACAGCCAGGACGACAGCATGAAGCTCGATGAAGGCGAACTGCTGCTCGTGGACAACGAGATCACGGGAACTACGGGTACCATTCAGCTCAAGGCCGAATTCCCCAATCGGCAACATCGGCTTTGGCCGGGACAGCTGGTGAATGCGCGCCTGCTGCTCGAGACGCGCAAAGACGCAATCACCATCCCAGGCTCGGCCGTGCAATAGGGGCCGACCGGCACGTATGTCTATGTCGTCAAGCCGGATCGAACGGCTGAACTGCGGTTCGTCCATATCGCTCAGATCAGCGGCGGCCAGGCACTGGTCGATCAGGGCCTCAAAGCCGGCGACGTCGTCGTGGTCGATGGCTATCTCAAATAGGTCAGCGCCGGTTCTCGGCCGGCGCGCCCGGCCGGACGGATGGCTCCGCCACCGTGCTGCGAGCCGCTTGATTTGCGTCAACGGGACGACGGGCAAACGCGAGATAAGGGGTGCCGTTGGAGCAATGGAGCAATGACATGTCTCTTGCCAGCGTCATGGTCTATGTCGATCCCGAGCAGCAGGACGAGGGGCAGATTGCTGTCGCCGAGACGGTCGCAAGTCGCTTTGAGGCCGCCTTGATGGGCGTCTCGGCGATCGCGATAGATCCTCCGTTCGTCGCCGAAGGCGTGATCATCGAGCAGACCACGGAGGAGGACCTCGAGCGCATCCGCGCAACGTTGTCGGACAAGGAGGCCTGGTTCAGGCGCGTCGTTCGCCTGCCGAGCGAAAAGGTGGAATGGCGCTGGACGATCGGCTTTCCGACCGCCTTCCTGGTCGAGCAGTCCAGGGCAGCCGACCTTGTCGTGGTGAAGCGCAGCAAGCCGAGGCCGAGTTACGCGCACCACCTCGATGCGGCGGAAGCGATGTTGCGGGTGGGGCGCCCGGTCCTGTCGGTGCCGGATGGCGTCACCCGATTGGCGGGCGACCGGATCGTGGTCGGCTGGAAGGACTCCCGCGAGGCGCGCCTGGCCGTTCGGGACGCGTTGCCGTTCCTGACCCGGGCTTCGCAGGTCACGATCGCCGAGATCTGCACGTCGAGCGAACAAGATGCGGCGCGAGACCGGGTGCGGGACGTGGCCCGATATCTTCAACGGCACGGGGTGAGCTGCCAGCACGAGGTGCGCGTGCATACGGCGGAGCCCGACGCAGGATATCTGGTTCGACTGGCCGCCGATATCGGCGCTGACCTCGTCGTCACCGGGGGCTATGGACACAGCCGATTGGGAGAATGGGTGTTCGGCGGCATGACCCAGAGCCTTTTGCAGCACGCGCCGGTCTGTCTGCTGATGTCGCACTGACGCCGGCACGCTGAGCTCGATGCCGGATGAGCGCCACGACTTGCTTCGAAGATGTCCGGGTTCTGCCGCCCGGGACGATCTAAAGGCCGCGCGAGTTGATCCTCCTGCGCAGGCGGTGACACGTATCCTCCAGGAGGGTCTGGAGGTTCTCGATGTTCACCAATAGCTCCTCTGCGTGGCGCCGTTCCGGCGTTCCCGAGGCAAATCGGTCGCGCAGATTTGCCACGGTCTCCACACGCTTGCGTCCGGCTACGGCTCGAATCTCATAGAATTCGAGTTGCTCCAGGTCGTGTCCGAGCCCGTCCTCCTCGGAAATCAGCATCTTTGTGATCGCGCTTCGGCGGTCGGGCGTGAGGTCGGCGGTGTTCAACAGCGCGATGTAATGGTCGACATTCGCCCGAGCGATGTAGCGATCCATGGCGCACTCTCCGTAACATTCCCTCCCGCAGGGCAGTGGCGAAGATGGCCTGTCGTGCAGATAGAGGTTGTATGGTATTATAATAGTTGGAGGGCCAAGTCATCCAAAACTTGTACGATTCTGCCGAGCGACGTTCCCGGGTGCGAATCTATCGCGAGACACCGGCTTGATGCGGATCAAGCCCAGGAATTCGCCCGCCCGCTACCGTGCAACTTGCGTAACGCTGCCGGGTTACGACTCTCGAAGTCGCCGCCGAGGTGAATCCCCTCCCAGCGGCTCTTTTCCAGAATGTTTGATTTCACCGAGCCGCCCGAGGGGAGGAAACAAGCCGATGCCCACCTACTATTTCGATATCAGGGACGGCGTGCCCGTCCGGGACAAGTCTGGACTGGAACTCGTGAGCGACGGCGCCGCCATCGTACACAGCAAGAGCTTGGCTGGCCGGATCCGTGAAGAGAGGCCGAAAGGCCATCCCGCGCTCCAGATCGTCGTCATCGACGAGAGCGGCCGGGAAGTGCACCGCGAGCCGATCTACCCAAGTCCGGTCTGAAGCACGATGAGATGAGCCGCTCAGCCTCGTCTAGCGTAAGTGTATTCCCTTTTCCGCTTGCCGCATCATTTCTTCCGGTTGTTCGCCAATGGCGAGAAGATCTGGTTGGCAGGCGGTTGTCCTCCGGTCGGAACGGTGATGGCAATGAAGCCGCGTCCCATCGATGTGTGACAGGAATTGCAGCCGTCGGTCAGCACGCGCATGGACGCTGAAAACTTGCGATCGTCGCCCGCCGCGATCGCGTCGGCAACCGAGAGCAGCGGCTCCTTCATCGTGGTCACGTTGCTGACGGGCACTGCCGGATAGAAGATGGCGGCTTCGGCCAGGCTGTTCGTCAGCTGCCGCAACTCGTACGCGGCCAAGTCCCAGTTCTTCGCCTTGCCCGCATACCAGAGCTTGAGATGCTCGATCTGCGCCATGCCCATGACCTCGACGAGGCGCGGCGCTTCCTGTTTTGCATTCGCGGAGGGTGGAAAGTCGGACTGGGCCATCGCGGATGTCACCGCAGCCGCCGACATCGCGAGAACCGGGCACCATTTTTTCAGCGTCATCCGAGCATTCCCCGTCAATTTCGACCTTTACTAGCAGGCTTGCTTTCCCTGCCTTTGCGGTGAATCAATTCAGCTTGCCAAAAAGCCTTCGGATGATCTTCTTCAGATTATCGGCGTGGTCTTCGACGACCTTTCGCCTCTCGGCGGATGGCGAGGGCCGGCTACGATCGTCTTTCTCCGCCGGCGGGATCTCCGTCCGGGATTTTCGGGGGATGAGGGATGTGATCGGCCGTGTCACTTTCACGCCAATTCCCGCTTCCGGATCGAGCTGCGCGCACCAAATTCGCGGCGGCTAGACGCGCGAGGCCGCCGGATCGCATTTGGGGCAGCGGCCGTCAGCGGCTGCTCCGAGCTGGCGGCCGAGCTCGTTCCTGAGAGCGTCCTTGTCCCACTCCGTGCCGTCGCTTCTGACGATGCGCTTGGCGCGTTCCAAGGCGTGGCTCTCGGCAGCGTCATCCCCGATGCGGACGATCACATCGTCGTGGAATGGACAAACACTCGTCGCGCGGGTCGTCTCCAATGCGTAGCGCACGACGGCAGTGAGATCGTCGGTGTGAATGTCGGCCAGCATGTCGGCTCTCCTGATCGGCGGATTCCAATGCCTGTCGGCAGCGGACCTTCGGACAGCGTTCCCGATGCCGACACGAGGCTATCGTCGGTGTCACAGATTTGTCTTGATCCAGCTCAAGGGAACCAGTTCCCACGCTACCGCGTGGACCCGTTCAGGACATGTGCCTAAGTATTGGCCCGCAATGTCAATGCCGGCGCGGCTGGCGCATATGTTCGGCATGGAGCGCAACATCCTGTTCAAATGCCCGCGCACCGGCATGAACGTGCAGCACTGGCTCTCCGGCTCGCTGTCCGACGCCGCGGATACGCACGTCTCCGTGCGATGTCCCGCCTGCGCTTCGCTGCACTTCGTCAACGTCACGACCGGCAGGACGTTGAGTGAAGCGGCCGGTCGGCGTCCCCGGTACTCATCCGGTGAAGACCGGCCGCGCATGGCGCGGCCCGCCCTCGCTTCCAGCGAAAGCTGAGAACGTGCGCCCCGCCTTATCGCTTGAACGGCTGCTGCCCTGGGCTCTGGTGCCGATTGCAATCGCGGGATTGACCGCAGGTATTCTCGCGCGAGCCGCGGGCCGGCCTGACCTCGCCGACCTCGCATGGGCGCTCGGCACGGTGCCGGTGATTGTAGGGCTGGCGGTTTCGATCGTCAGGGATCTCCTGAGCGGCCGGGTCGGAGTAGACGCGATCGCGCTGCTGTCGATGAGTGCGGCCTTGGCGCTCGGGCAGCCGCTTGCCGGGGCCGTGGTCGCGCTGATGTATTCCGGCGGCAACGTGCTGGAGGAGATCGCGATCGCACGGGCCGAGCGGGATCTGCGGTCATTGGTTGATCGCGCACCGCGGCAGGCCCATCGGAAATCCAGCGGGCGCATCGAGGATGTTCCGATCGAGGACGTCGCGATCGGCGACGAACTGCTGGTGCGGGGCGGCGAGATCGTGCCTGTCGACGGTGTTGTTGCCTCGCTCTCGGCCACGATCGACGAGTCCGCGGTCACGGGGGAGCCGATCCCGGTGGAGAAGCGGCGCGGAAACGCCGTTCTGTCAGGTTCCCTGAATGCAGGTGAGGCCTTCCAGTTGACCGTGACCGCGGCGGCCGGCGAGAGCACCTATGCCGGCATCGTCCGCATGGTGACGGCGGCGCAAACGGCGAAAGCCCCCTTCGTGCGGCTGGCGGACCGCTATGCGCTGATCTTCCTGCCGGTGACTCTCGTCATCGCGTTTTTGGCCTGGTTCGTCTCCGGCGACTTGACCCGCAGTCTTGCCGTGCTGGTGGCGGCCACGCCTTGCCCCTTGATCTTGGCCGCACCGGTCGCCTTCATTGCCGGGGTGGCGCAAGCGGCCCGCCGCGGCATCCTCGTCAAGGGCGGCGGAGCGCTGGAGGCGCTGGCCCGCGCCCACACCGTGCTGTTCGACAAGACAGGCACCCTGACCGTGGGCGGGGCGCGGTTGCTCTCCGTGGAGGTCGCGCCGGGGGAAGATCCCAACGAGGTACTCATGCTAGGGGCGTCGCTCGAGCAAGCCTCGCATCACGTGCTCGCGAAGGCTGTCGTCATCGCGGCCGCCGATCATGGCCTTAAGCTGAAGCCGCCGGAACACGTCAAGGAGACCATGGGTTCCGGCCTCAACGGTCTGATCGATGGGCGTCAGGTCACGGTGGGCTCGCGAGAGATGATTCCCTTGCAGGCCGCCCCGTCGTCATGGGAGCTGCGGGCGATCCGGCGTGCCTCATGGCGCTCGGCGCTGATCGTCTTTGTCGCGGTGGACGGCCGTCTGATCGGCGCGCTGCTGCTGGCGGACGAGCTGCGGGCCGATACGCCGCGCGCGATCCGGCTGCTGCGCGATGCCGGCATCGCACGGATGGTGATGGTCACCGGCGATCGCGCCGCGGCAGCACAAGCCATCGGAGCGGCGCTCGATCTCGATGCCGTGCTGGCCGACCGGGTCCCTTCGGACAAGGTCGAAGCGGTACGCAGCGAGCAGCGGTTGCATCCGACCATCATGGTCGGCGACGGCATCAACGATGCGCCGGCGCTGGCCGTGGCCGACGTCGGGGTCGCGCTCGGTGCGCGCGGTGCAAGTGCCTCGTCCGAGGCGGCAGACGTGGTGATTCTGGCGGACCGGCTCGATCGGGTCGGCGAAGCCATCATGATTGCGCAGCGGGCGCGGCGCATTGCCCTGCAGAGCATATTTGTCGGCATGGGATTGTCGCTGGTCGCGATGATCGCTGCCGCCGCTGGTTGGCTCTCACCTGTGCCCGCCGCGATCGTGCAGGAAGTGATCGACGTCGCGGTCATCCTCAACGCATTGCGGGCGCTCGTTCCGTCACTCGTCAGCCGCGGCCCGCACATCACCGCGGAGCAGGGGCGGACATTGCATCACGATCACCAGGCTCTCTTCAAGGACCTCGACCGCTTGCGTCAGATCGTCGATGCGCTGGACGATGCGACGCCGGAATCCGCCGCGGCCTTGATCGGCGAAGCCCACCGGCTGGTTCAGAACAGCGTCGTGGCTCACGAGCGCGACGACGAGGACAGCGTCTATCCGAAGCTCACGGAAGTGCTGCGCGACCGTCACGGGCTCTCCGCCATGAGCCGCGCGCATCGCGAGATATTGCATCTGGCGCGACTGCTCGACCGCATCGTGGAAGATCTGCCGTCGGAGAAGATCGACCGCTATCTCGTTCGCGATGCCCAGCGCGTCATCGAGGCGATCGAGACATTGGTTCGCATGCACACCGCCCAGGAGGAGGACATCTACGAGGCCGTGGTCTTGCCGGCCTAGACTTGCGGCATGCAGCAGTCGGTCTGCTCCTTCTCGCCGGTTCGGTGACGCGTTGAGGCACCTCAATGCGGTGCAGCCGGATCGACTCGATTGTCCAGGCAGTTCGTCGCGTCGATATCGGATGAGAGAGCCCATGCAGAATCTCAAGCGGGCATTTTGGGGCTGTCTGACGGTTCTGGTCGCGTTGTGGCTGCTGGTGGAGCACCAGCCGTTGGGCCCGGGCTCATTCTTTCCACTTCGCGAGAGAATGGTGCAGCTGAGCGGCGTCCTGGCCATCGGATGCATGAGCCTGGCCATGATTCTCGCCATGCGACCACGCTGGCCGGAGGCATGGCTTGGCGGCCTCGACAAGATGTACCGCTTGCACAAATGGCTCGGCATCGCGGCCCTGGTGATTGCCATCGTGCATTGGCTGTGGGCCAGCGGCCCGAAATGGGCGGTCGGCCTGAGGTTGCTGGCGCGACCGGAGCGCGGTGCACGGCCGGCCATCGAAAATCCGATCGAGGCATTCCTTGCCGGCCTGCGTGGACCGGCGGAGGGGCTGGGCGAGTGGGCTTTCTACGGCGCTGTGGTGCTGCTCGTTCTGGCGCTCGTTCGGGTGTTCCCCTACCGGCTCTTCTACAAGACCCACCGGCTGCTCGCCGTTGCTTACCTGGTGCTGGTCTTTCACGCGGTCGCGCTGATGAAGTTCAGCTATTGGATGTCTCCGCTCGGAGGGATCGTGGCGGCGCTGCTTGCCTGCGGTACATGGGCGGCGGCTCTTGCGCTCTTGCGGCGCATTGGGGCCGGACGCCAGATCAAGGGCAGGATCACCTCTCTCGAATATTATCCCGGCGTCAGAGCCATCGAAACGGAAATCGAAGTCCCGCATGGCTGGCCGGGCCATAGACCGGGGCAGTTCGCTTTCGCCACGTCGGATGCTTCGGAAGGCGCGCATCCTTATACGATTGCCTCCTGCTGGCGCGCCGAGTATCCGAGGATCACGTTCATCACCAAGGAACTCGGGGACCACACCAGCCGGCTGCGGCAGACGCTCCATGTCGGACAGGAGGTGAAGGTCGAAGGGCCCTATGGCTGCTTCACGTTCGACGATGATTGCTCGCGTCAGATCTGGATCGGAGCGGGCATCGGTATCACGCCTTTCGTCGCTCGCATGAAGCAGATGACGATTCCGCAGGATGCTCCGAATTGCACCGTGGCGCAGCCGGTCGACCTGTTTCACACCACGGCTGACGTCGACGAGGAAGCTCTCGGCAAGCTCGCGGCGGATGCGCGGTCAGCCGATGTCCGGCTGCAAGTTCTCGTCGACGCGCGTGATGGACGATTGACCGGCGAACGCATTCGCGAAGCCGTACCGGAATGGCGCAACGCGAGCATCTGGTTCTGCGGTCCGCCTGCCTTCGGTGAAGCGCTCAAGCGAGACTTCGGCGCACACGGATTCCCTGTCGGGCGGCGGTTTCATCAGGAGCTGTTCGCGATGCGATAGCGGGCGCGCGCCTGCATAACCGTTCCGATGAGGAGCGTTGCTGCCGCGGCGATTGCAAGCAACCCATCTTCATGTGAGTTCCCTCAAGTACGCGCCCGCGTTACGCGCGCGACTTCTCGAACCCCTGCATGAGTTTCGTGTCGCCGAGCACTTGGGCCCGCAGAGTTGGCCAATTTCCTTTGTGAACGACCCCCGCCTTGTATGACGCGCCGCCGGCTTTCTTCTTGAAGTCTGTCAACTGCTAGTGTACTGTGTTACGTATCGATACTGGCCGAACAACTGTTCCGCTTTCGCCTCAGATCCTGACGCGCGCACGTTTCAGACATTCTCCATCATCGACTAACCGGACGGCTGGCCGCAACTCCGCGCGCCGGGTCCTGCGCGTTTAAGGAAAACCTGATGAACACCGGTACAGTTAAGTGGTTTAATACCCAAAAGGGCTTCGGCTTTATCCAGCCATCAGACGGCACCAACGACGTCTTCGTTCACATCAGCGCGGTCGAACGCGCCGGTATGGGAACTCTGACGGAAGGTCAGACGCTGTCTTACGATGTCGTCGCAGACCGTCGTACGGGCAAGTCCGCCGCCGAAAATCTCCGTGCTGCTTAGTTGAGAGCACGACAGACCTGTCGCTCTAGCCACGGATGTACTGGTAGAGCTTGTGGTCCTGCCCCGCTTCCGAGGTATCGGGGCGGGGTTTTTCAATCGAGCAGGCAAAAGATCGAAGAGCGGCACACGACTGCGCCCTCCTGTTGCGCCTGTGTTCGGTGCACGACGTCAGCATGTTCACCAGCCGCATCGGGAACGTGATTTCTCAGTGCCGAGAGCAGGAGAGTCCATGAGCATCGTAAAACGTCATCTGGCCGTTCAAGAAGAACGTATGGTCCTGATCGAGGAGATTTGTATCGATACAGGAGCGCTTGTCTTGGACACTGCAACGGACGAAGTCTACTTCTCCGCGGACGAAGCAGCTTACAAGAACGCATACGTCACGGTGTTTCAAGCTTGGGCGAAGGGCACGATCAAGGGCACAGCGGAACAGATATTCGAGGCGACAAAATCCATTCTTGAAGACTAGCGAGATCGCCGATAGACGCGCAAACGTCGAGAGAGAGAGAATGTCATACGCTTACAAGCTAAATGAAGAGGTCCGGCACCAAACTCAGGGTCCGCAGGGACGCGCCGCAACCGAAGCGCCAAAGATCTACACGATCGTGCAGTGCATGCCGATCGAGTCCGATGGACGGGTGAGATACCGCATCAAGTGCAGGTCCGACAACATCGAGCGCGTGGTTACGGAAGATCAGCTTTCGTATTTTCACTGATCTCATAGCTTTCCCGCAAGCGTTCATCAGACAGTGCCTAGAGGCAGCAGGGAGGAAGAATGTCAGACCGGCGGGAGCTCTATCGGAGCCCAAACGGGGACGCATGGTTCGTCGCACGCGAGCCCACAAACGGTTACGCTTTCATCATCCACCAGCCCAATGCGCCCTCTGGTGGCCGGCTATCTCATATCGAGCTGGGCGAGTTCTTGCGCGACGGGAAGGGGCCCGAAAAGCAAGCGTTGTTGCGATTGATCGGAACGCTGGTCGAGATCCCGCCGTTTGCGTAGGAACCTTGCACTCGTCGATCATGGCCCACTCGTCTGATAACGCCGACGCATGTTGAGGGGGCCGGAATCATGCAAGAGTCCACACCTTCAGCCACGCCAGAAGCACCTGACGCCGCCTGAAGGGTTCATCGAGTCACTTCGCGTAACCCTGTGATCGGAGCCAAGCGATCCGACGCTCTCCATTCATCCATTCGTCAATTTCGGCTTTGCTTGTGAAGCCCGTAATCTCTCGCGCTTCTGCGCCCGGGTACTCGGCGATGATAGCCCAGTCGCCCTCGGATTTTCGAATTGGTTTGAAGTTCACTTTTACTTTTGCCATGCCCAACTATGCCGGAAGGCGGCCGAAAAGGGAACCCCGTTGTACCATCTTCGGCTTGGAGTAATTACCCTCCGCCCCTGGCTACTCAGGGATAAGTCTCAGAGCGCCGCACGCAGCAAGCCCTCGAATTCTTCTGCAGACGCTTTTCGCGGAGCGGTGGCGTTTGAGTGGTCGGCTAATGCTCGGACAACTGTTTGAGGAATATGCCGAGCCTCAAAACCCATTTGGCCGAGCGTGACCGGTAGCTTCAACGATTGAACGAGAGCGAACACTGCTGCGGCGAGGTCGGTTTCGCGCGAAATGCCGAATACATCGCTGAGCTTTTCGTACTTGTTCCCGACGCTTTGCGCGCTAAAGCGCAGGATGTGCGGCAGGAACACGCCGTTCAGCATACCGTGATGGAGCGTCGGTGAGCGCAATGCGCCGGCGGCGTGAGAAAGCGAGTGTACTGCGCCGAGCCCTTTCTGAAACGTGAGCCCACCTTCGAGTGCGGCCATCATCATTTCCCAACGCGCCTCGCGGTCGGCGCCGTTTGTCACGGCGCGCTGGATGAAGTGCCAAGCACGCTTCGCACCGTCGAGCGCGATCGCTTCCGCCGGCGGGTTGACCAACGGCGACAGGAACGTCTCGATGCAGTGCGTGAGCGCATCGATGCCGGTCGCCGCCGTCAACAATGGCGGCAGTCCCACCGTGAGTTCAGGGTCGCAGATCGCCCGTTTCGGTATCAAGTGGGGACTGATCAACGCCAGCTTCGATCCGTTGGTCAGATTGATCAAAGCTCCGCGGCCGACCTCGCTGCCAGTTCCTGCAGTGGTCGGAATGGCGATCACGGGCGCGACCTTCTCGGTGATCTTGCCGACGCCACCAAGGACTGCCGCATATTGCTCCAGCGGCCCCTCATGGGTGGCGGCCAAGGCTACGCCCTTGGCGAGGTCCATCGGCGAACCGCCGCCGAGCGCAATCACGCCATCGCAACCGCTTTGGCGGAAGGAGGCGACGCCTTCAAGGACTGCTTCTTCAGTCGGATTCGGCGGCGTGCCATTGAAGATCGCAATGGTCGTCGGATCGAGATGAGCCAGGACCTGCGCTGCAATGCCGGCCCGCTGCACGCCGGCGTCCGTGACGAGCAGCGGCCGACGAATTCCGAGTGCCGCCAGCTCGGTCGGCAGGCTCTTGATGGCACCGTGATCGAATATTGTTGTCGTCAGATATCCAATGGTCGACATAGCGAACTCCTCCCGGCTGGCGAAATTGTTGCGCCGCAAAACATTTTTATTCATCGGACATTTAACATCGGATGATTGCGAGCTCAACCAAATCGGTGTATGGCCTGAACATACCAGCCAGCCCAAGAGCCGGCGGTCGGGAGTGAACGGATTGTCGAACGCTAAGCGCGTCAAATCCACCGAGAAGCGTTTGAAGCCGGGCCGCATCCACGCGGTGCTGACAACGCTCGGCCGTGAGATCGCTCAAGAGGTCATCCCGGCCGGCGCGGTCCTGCCTCCCGAGAACGAACTCGAAATCCGCTTTGGCGTTGGCCGCGGCGTGGTTCGTGAAGCGATCAAAATGCTTGCAGGGAAGGGACTCGTCAGTGTGCGGCCGCGCCACGGCACTCACGTGTTGCCGCGGCGCGACTGGAGTCTTCTCGATCGTGATGTGTTGAACTGGCTGGTCGGTGAGGATCAGCTCGACCGTGAGCTGCTGCTGGCTATTCAGGAAGTACGCTCGATCATCGAGCCAGCCGCTGCTGCGCTCGCGGCGACCCGCGCCACCAGGCAGGACCGGCAAAGGATCAATGCAGCGCTGAGGGCGATGGAAGAATCCGACAATCAGGCTGCCGCAACGGCCGCGGACAAGGCTTTTCACCTCGCTATCCTGGACGCAACGCACAATCCGGTGCTGCAGGGCTTTCGCGGTGCGATCGACACGATCCTGAGCGCTGTGTTTGTTGTCGCTGTTGATAGCGTTGCCGGCTGGTTCGAGGACAACATCCCAAACCACGCTGCCGTTGCTCGTGCCATCGACGAAGGCGATGCAAACAAAGCCCGCAAAGCCATGGAGCGAGTTCTTGGTTTGACCCACTCCCAACTGTCCAAGAAAAGTGTAGGCGCCGTTCGGCGGAATGCCAGGCCAAGCGGCAGCCGTACCCTGAGGCAAGCGTGATGCTGTGGAGGCTCTCTTCGGCACTTTGGTTCTGCGCGCCCTTTATGGTGCTCCTCGTTCTATGGGCCGTTTTCATCCCGTATTTCGACGTCAATCCCCGGCTGTTTCCTCACCTCTCCTCTGTGGTCCAGGCTGGAATTGAGGGAATAGAAGATGGCACCCTCATTCGGCACATCGGTGCAAGCCTGTTGCGCGTCGCCGTCGGCACGGTGCTCGCGCTCTTGATCGCCATTCCCTTGGGCGTCGCGATGGGCGTGAGCCCGATCATCTCGAGCTTCCTGACGCCCCTATTCAGGTTCTTCTCGGTGCTGGCTGGCATCGCGTGGATCCCGATCGCGACGCTATGGTTCGGCTACGGCTTCGGCGCCATCACCTTTGTGATCTTCAATGCCGTGTTCTTCATCGTGACGTACAACACGCTGCTCGGCGTATCGACCATTCCCTTGCAGGTGCGCAATGCGGCCGCATCGCTCGGTGCGGGACGATGGGCGATGTTGACCGAAGTGCTGCTGCCGGGGGCGCTTCCCAATATCGTCACCGGCATACGCACCGGACTGGGTTTTGCCTGGCGCGGGCTGATCGCCGCCGAGATGATCGCCACCAATGTGGGCCTCGGTTACATGCTGTTCGTGGCGCGCGACTTCTATCGAACGGAAGTGATCGTGCTCGGCATGATCGTGATCGGCGTGCTTTGGCTCCTGCTCGACCGGCTGGTCCTGGCACCCATCGAACGCGCCACCATCGAACGCTGGGGCATGGTGCAGCGCGCATGAAGCAGTTTCTACTCAAGATGTGGAGCCACTGCGTTCGCCTGACGGCGCGCTGGCCGTCGATCGCGTCCATCGCTCCCTTCATTCCGGTGGTCGCGGCGTGGTGGATCGTCACAGAGCTGCAAATATTCCCGCGCGTGTTCCTGCCTGGACCGGTGGAGGTCGTGCGCTCGTTCGGATCGCTGGTCTATACGGGCATCCTTCCGGCGTACCTCCAGGACAGCATCGTACGCTTGGCCGTCGGTGCCTTTTGGGGCGTCGCCCTAGGCATCCCTCTTGGTATCCTGGTTGGTCTCAATCAGCGCGCGCGTACGGCTCTGTGGCCGCTGCTTCTGTTCTTTCAGGCCATCGGCGATATCGCCTGGCTGCCGATCCTGGTGATCTGGTTCGGCTATGGCCTCACGACCATCACGGTCGTGATCGTCTACACGGTCATCTTCCCCGTTGTCCTTAACACGGTGCTGGGCGTGCGCTCGATCCCCATCACCCTGCATCGCGCGGCCCAGAGCCTGGGCGCCTCGCGCATTCGCATGCTGTGGGAAGTGGTGCTGCCGGGCGCGCTGCCCAACATCGTGACCGGCCTGCGCAACGGACTCGGCTATGGCTGGCGCGCTCTGATCGCAACCGAAATTATCGTCGGCACCAGCGGTATCGGATTTTTGATGTTCGACGCGCGCCGCTCCGGGTCTGTCGTCGAGATCCTGCTCGGCATGATCATCCTGGGAATTCTCTGGTACATCGTCGACAGCTGGATATTGGCACCGATCGAGCGGGCGACGGGACAGCGGTGGGGGCTGGTGACGCGATGAAGGATCTGACTATCCGCAACCTGTCGAAGACGTATTTCGACCCCTATGCCGGCACCAACGTCACCGCAGTGCATGACGTGTCGTTGAAGGTGGAGCAGGGCGAGTTCGTCTGCATCGTCGGTCCTTCGGGCTGCGGCAAGACGACGATCCTCAACATGATCGCGGGCTTCATCCCGTATACGGGCGGCGAGATCCTGGTTGGCGGCCGTCCGGTCAAGGGGCCAGGCCCCGACCGCGGCGTGGTGTTCCAATCCTTCGCCCTGTTTCCCTGGCGAACCGTGCTCGAGAATGTCGCCTTCGGTCCGAAGATGCGCGGCGTCCGCAAGGTCGAACGCGAGCAGATCGCGCATGAATATCTGGCGCTCGCCAAGCTGACCGAGGCAGCCGGGCGTTATCCCGCCGAATTGTCGGGCGGCATGCAGCAGCGCGTCGGCGTGGTGCGTGCGCTGGCGAACGAACCGGACGTGCTGCTGATGGATGAGCCGTTCGCGAGCGTCGACGCCCAGACCCGCATGACGCTCCAGGAAGAACTGACGCGGATCTGGCAGGAGAAGCGGCCGACGGTCATCTTCATCACGCATGACGTGGCAGAAGCCGTGTTTCTCGCCAACCGGGTGGTCGCGCTGTCGAAGGGACGCGTGCTCGATGATATTGCCGTTGACTTGCCACGGCCACGATCATGGGACGCTCTGAACGATGATGCGCGGTTCAAGGAATTGTCGAACCGCGTCCTTCAACTCGTGCGGTCGGCGTGAGCCATGTTGAAAGATGCCCTTCGATCGCGAAAGGCGCACATCCTCATGGCGGTGGCGCTCGGCTATCTGGCCTGGCAGCTTTGGCTGACCATCGCCGCACCGCGCAAGATCGCGAACTTCGCCGGCGGCTCGGACAAGGTGAATATCCTCGTCGTGCTGCCGTTCGAACCTGAACGTTTTCACGTTCAGCTGATGCAGACGTACGGCCGGGTATCCGGAACACAAGAAAAATCCGTTGAAGTTCGAGGAGTGAAACGAGCGGACTTGACGACCGTCGCCCGGCCTTACTGGGTGACGCGCATCGAGCCGCTTCAACCGGGAGGATGACACAAATGCGACGACTTGCGATGCTTCTCTGCGCCTTGTTGCTGCTGCCGTCATTGGCAATGGCGCAAGCCAAGGATCCCATAAAACTCAAGGTCGGCATGGTGGCAGCGGTGGACATGCTGGCGCTGCCGATTGCACTGGAGCGCGGCTTTTTCGAAAAGTACGGGCTCGACGTCACCATCGCTCGCCCATACGCAACCGGCGTCGATGCGCTCAATGCCTTGCAGGCCGGTGAAACCGACATGGTGCAAGCCGGCGTCCCGTCCATCGGCGCAATTCTACGCAACATGGACCTGGTTTTCTTCGGCAACTTCAGCGGCAGCGCCACGAAGCTTGGATCCGATGCCACGCTCGCCCTCATTGCCAACGGCGACTCCGGCATCGTCAAAGGCGACCTGAAAAGCCTCAAGGGCAAGAAGATCGCGACCTCCTTCGGCACGATCAACCATCTCTACATTCTCGGCTTGCTCGAAAAGGCGGGCCTCGCGACGAGTGACGTGACGCTGATCAACACGCCGCCGCCGGAAATGAGCGTGGCGCTACTCGCCAAGGGCGTGGATGCATTTGTGTGCTGGGACCCGGCACCGGTGATTGCGATGAAGGATGTGCCTGGGGCTGTCGAGGTGATCCGCGGCGGTGACGTCATCTCCTATCTCGGTTTCAATGTCGCGCTGCGGCCTTGGGTGGAGAAGAATGGGGCGACGATCGAGAAATTCCTGGCAGCTGTGTCGGAGGCCGACCAGTGGATGCGCAAGAACCCCAAGCAAGCCGCATCCATCGGCACGCGCTGGATTCCGGGGTTGAAGCTCGACGTGGCGGAGACCGCGATGCAGTACAACATCCAGCAGGTGGATCGCCGCATTTCCGCGCACAATTATCGCGCGCTTTGGAAGGCGCAGGATACGCTGCATCGGCTCGGCGTGATCAAGTCGGTGTTCGACGTGAACAAGCACATCGAGCCGAAATTCATCCTCAATGTGATGAATACCTATCCGGACCTGTTCTCCGATCTGCAGCCCATTCCTGCAGACGTCGCGATTAAGCCGGGCTTCGTGTTCAAGCCCTGAAGCCGAGTGTTGCCGCGCGCCCTCCAGCCGGTGCGCGGCAACAGAGGTCCTGCTTCCAAACAAAGATATGTGCACAATCTCCTAACCGCTCTGTGCGCAACTCGCGATGTGTCTGTTATGTCTCGAAAAGCAGACAATCGGGCCATGGCGTCTGTCCACGCTAGGCCAGTTCGGCCTAGCGTGGACGAGCCTGTTTGATCAAACGGTCGGGACGGTGCCGCCGTCGATGACAAACTCAGCGCCGTGGATCGAAGCGGCGCGATCCGAGGCCAAGTAGGCGATGAGGTCGGCGACCTCTAGGGGTTCGGCGCCTCGACCGATGGAAATGCCACCGAGGCCGGCCAGCACCAGTTGGCGCGCGTCCTCGATAGTGCCACCGTTGGCGGCTTGGATGCGCTCGAGAAATAGATCGGTCCCCTCGGTCATGATCCAGCCGGGAGAGACGACATTGACCCTCACGCCCTTGGGACCCAGCTCCTTGGAGATGGACTTGCTGTAAGTCCGGAGCGCGGCCTTGGCGCTCGCGTAGGCGGTGGTCGCGTCGGGAAGCGGCAAGACCGACTGGATGGAGGTGACGTGCACCACCGCGCCATGGCCTCGCTCGATCATCTGCGGAATCAGCAGCCGGTCGAGACGGACTGTGGCCAGGAGGTTCAGGTTGAGCTCGGACAGCCAATGGTCGTCCGACAGGGCGACGAAGCCGCCACCCGGCGTGGCCGAGCCTCCCAGCACATGGGCTAGGATGTCGACGCCTCCTAGACGCTCGACCGCCGCTTTGGCCAGGCTTGCCCCGCCCTCAGCCGTCGTCAGGTCCGCCTGGACAAATTCGACGCCATCGATGGGCTCCAGTTCTCCGCGGGCGGCGGTGATGACCCGGGCGCCGCCGGCCAGAAAGCGGTCGACGGTGGCGCGGCCCAGACCCTTGGTGCCGCCGCTGATGAGCACGCGCTTTCCCGCGAACTCGGTCGGATCAGCCTTGATGGTCATGCCGTGATCTCCAGGGCCTTGATGGCGTCGTCTTCGAGGGTGAAGCGGTAGGTGAAGCGGATCGGGCTGCCTTTGAAGTCGCCATGGCCGGGGCCCTCGACGACGACCTGACCGCCCTCGTGGCGGACGGTGTCGGGTGTGAAGATCGCCTTCGCTCCGACGACCGCCTCTTCAAGTAACGACCTGATTTCGGCGGCCCCGCGAAGAACGGCGCCGTTATCGCGAAGGACGGCCTCGGCGGCGAAGGGGGCCAGCATGCCGTCAACATCCAGGCGGGCGTTCGCGGCCACATACGCGGCAATCGGGGATGGAAGTTCGAGCGTCATGTCTTGTCCTTTTTACTGCGGGCGTTGCCGGGAGCGGCTGCAAGTGCAGCTGCCAGCCAAAATAGCGGTGGACAGCTCGCGCGATAATCAGGACAATTCGGGATGCCTCATCACGAAAGACGGGATAATAGTGCAAAGTGGCCTGACTGAATTGGACGCAGTTCTCATGGTGGCGCGCCGGGGCAAGTTTCGGACGGCAGCGCTCGAGCTCGGAGTTTCGACGACTGCGCTCAGCAATGCGGTGGGAAAGCTGGAGCGTACGCTCGGCGTCCGGCTCTTCAACCGGACGACGCGAAGTGTCTCGTTGACCGAGGCAGGCCAACGGTTCGTCGCGCAAGTCGCTCCGGCCGTGCAGGACATTCATGAGGCGATGGAGGTTGCGCGCTCTCAGCAGGCGGTGCCGTCGGGCACGCTGCGCATCAACGCGTTTCCGACGGCGGCGCGGGAGATCTTCAGTTCGCTCGTCCTACCGTTCCTGCGCGTGCATCCACAGGTCCACATCGATATCGTCACGGAGGGCCGCCTGGTGGACATTGTCGCGGGCGGCTTCGACCTCGGCGTCCGAAGTGCCGACCTCGTACCGGCCGACATGATCGCGATCCCGTTGGGTGTCGGGCGGCGAAGTGTCGTCGTGGGCACGCCGAGCTATTTGAAAACGCATGGGACGCCCCTGATCCCTCAGGATCTTGCCGGGCATTCCTGTCTCCGCGTCCGGCTTCCCGATGGCGCGATCTACCGCTGGCCGTTCGAGAAGGACGGACAATCGGTCCACATCGACGTCCAGGGCCCCATCACCCTCGATGAAGCGAGCCTCGCACGCACCGCCGCCCTCGCTTCCGTCGGTCTCACCCTCGCGATGGAGTCCGACGTGCGAGACGACATCGAGGCAGGCCGCCTTGTGCGCGTGCTTGAGGATTGGACCCCCACTCGGTCGCCGTTGAGCCTCTATTATCCGAGCCGCCGCAACCCGACCGCCGCGTTCAAGGCGTTCGTCGACTTCGCGCGGCGGCAAAGTGGAGCTGGCATTACGCCGTCCAAGCGTCGGAAACGCCAGTAACGGACATTCGAGCGCTTTACGGCGACCGCAAGGTGATCACCGAGGCGATCGGCCGTGCCCGGGGCGGGAATCAGGTCGCGGGAAATTCCGTCCTGCGATAGCCGGGCTCGCAACGCGGCCGGCGGCAAAGCCCCATGCTCGCCGCGATCTTGCCGTGCCGGCCAGTCCCTGTAAGCTCTCCAAAACAACAGGGAAGGGTGCGATGGGAGGAGTTTTGGAGGGCGTGCGCGTGCTCGATTTCGGGCGCTATATCGCAGGGCCCTATTGCGCGACCTTGCTGGCCGAGTTCGGAGCCGAGGTCATCCGCGTCGAGAAGCGCGAGGGCAGCGAAGACCGTTTCGTGGCGCCGGTGGGCGAGGGCGGCGAAGGCGCGCTGTTTCTCCAGATCAATCGCAACAAGAAGTGCATCACGCTCGATCCGATGAAGCCGGAGGGGCAGGCGGTGATGCGGCGCCTGGTCGCCACCGCGGACGTCGTCGTCGCCAATTTGCCGCCGCAGACCTTGCGCGCCATGAAGCTCGACTATGATTCCTTGAAGGCCATCAAGCCGGACATCATCCTGACCACGGCGACCGCGTTCGGCGGCCCGGGGCCCTGGTCCGACCGCGTTGGTTTCGACGGCGTCGGGCAGGTGATGTCCGGTGCGGTGTACATGACGGGCGCGGGCGATCCGCCGTACCGGGCCGCGGTGAACTGGGTCGATTTCGGCACCGCGCTGCATTGCGCGTTCGGCACACTCGCCGCGCTGATCGAGCGCGGCAAGTCCGGGCGCGGACAGATCGTCGAGGGCGCGCTGCTCGCAACCGCTCTGTCCTTCACCAATGCGACGCTGATCGAGCAGGCCGTCATCGACGTCAACCGCGTGCCGACAGGCAATCTTGGCCAGACCTCGGCACCAGCCGACATCTACCGCACCACGGACGGCTGGGTGCTGTGCCAGGTCACCGGCCATCCGCTGTTCAAGCGCTGGGCGAGGCTGATGGGCGAGGAGGAGCTTTGGCTGAACGATCCGCGCTTTGCCGACGACATCAGCCGCGGCAACAACGGAGCGATCATCAGCGAGCGGATGGCGCGCTGGTGCGCCGAGCGTACCACGCAGGACGCCGTCGACGCGCTGGGCCAGGCGATGATCCCGACCGGCCCGGTGCTCTCACCGCAACAAGCGCTGGATCACCCGCACATCCGTGCCGCCGGCTTCATGCAGGACATCGATTATCCCGGCCTGCCGAAACAGGCACCGGTGTCGCGCGCCGCGGTGCGGCTGTCGGAAACGCCGGGCAAGATCGCAAGCCGCCCGCCGACGCTCGGCGAGCACACTGATCGCGTCCTCGCCGAGCTCGGCTATGACGAGGCGGAGATCGCCGCGCTTCGGCACGGCGGTGTCATCTAGCGCGGAATGGTTTTGGGTTGAATCGATTGCCACGCGCCCGGTGCAACCTCTCCCGCTTGCGGGAGAGGTTGCGGCGCGAAGCGACGCGGGTGAGGGCTTTCTCCTCTAGGGGATTGTCCCGTTGCGGAAGCACCCTCTCCCCAACCCTCTCCCGCAAGCGGGAGAGGGAGCGCACCTCCATCGTTGCGCGATCGAGCCCCATTTCATCGCGCTTAGGCATCACAGCAGCTGCTTCAGCGCCTTTGCATCGGCCGGCGCGGCGCTCTTCTGGTCGTTGTCGAAATAGACGTAGACGTCGCAGCCCTGCCGCTTCCACGACTTGATGCGCTTGGCCCATTGCGCCAGCGCGGCCTTGGTGTAGTGCCCGTGATAGCGTCCGCCCGGCCCGTGTCCGCGCACATAGACGAAATCAGCCGTGCGCTTCCACGGCGCCGGCGCATCGTGATGGTCGGACAGGCACAGCGAGATGTTCTCGTCCGCCAGCATGCGCAGGATGCGCGGCTGGTACCAGCTCGGATGACGGAATTCGAAACTGTAACGCCGCTTCCGCGACAGCAGCTTGAAGAAGGAGGCGAGCCGGTCGGCGTTCGCCTCGAATTGCGGCGGCAGCTGGAACAGGATCGGGCCGGCCTTGCCGCCGAGCCGCGAAATGCGGTCCTCCAGCAGCTCGAGGCTGTTGACGGAGCGCTCCGACAGCCGCTTCCAATGCGTGATGAACTTGGACGCCTTCCACGCGAACACGAAGTCGCGCCCGGTCTGCTCGCGCCAGCCTTGCACCGCCTCGGGCGTCGGCGTGCGGTAGAACACCCCGTTCAGCTCGGTGGTGTCGAACTGTCCGGCGTAATAGCTGAGCTGCTGCTTCAGCGTCACGCCCTCCGGGAAGAACGGTCCGCGCCAGGAGGCGTAGTGCCAGCCGGAGGTTCCGATCAGAACGCGCGCCATGTTTCACGTGCCATCCCTTGTCATCTGCCGGGAGGGAACGCGCGTGCGGCCGATACGTTGCTCGTGAGCTTGATCAATGCGAGCACCGGAACCGATGTACGCGCTGTTCGAAGGCAACAAGCAGATCGGCGATCCCTTTCCGACCGAAAAGGAAGTGTGGGAGGCCGCCCTGATCGAGGGCCTCGTGACCGACGTTCCCGTCGTGGACGAGGAGGGCGGCAATCTCTTGCCGGCCGGCTACCACGTCGCGCGCATCGAGGAGAATTTCGCGCCGCGGCCCGATTGGAAGCTGCCGCGCGAGATCTCGTGATACTGATGTCTCGTGGTTAAGTTGGCTGTCGCGGTTTGTTCACCTCTCCCGCTTGCGGGAGAGGTCGCGCCGAAGGCGCGGGTGAGGGCTTTCTCCTCTTGGGGATTGTCCCATCGCGGCAATACCCTCTCCCCAACCCTCTCCCGCAAGCGGGAGAGGGAGCGCACCTTCCCCGTTGCAGCGATAAAGCCTCATGTCATGGTGCTTTCATTCGAGGCCAGCGACGCCTTGGCGACCTCGGCCATCCAGCCGGACGCCACCGGCAGAATCGCGTCGTTGAAATCGTAGCGCGGGCCGTGCAGCTCGGCGCCGTCGCGCAATTCGCCGTTGCCGATCCAGACGAAGGCGCCCGGCCGCTGCTGCAGATAGTGCGCAAAATCCTCGCCGGCCATGCTCGGCGCGAGGTCGCGCCGCACCTCTGCCTGCACCTTCTCCGCAGCGATGCGCGCGAGCTCCGCTTCTTCGGGCGTGTTGACCACCACACCGACGCCCCAGACGATTTCCGGCGTGACCTTGACGCCGAAGCTGGTCGCGATCCCGGCGCAGCTGCGCGCGATGCCATCGAGGATGACGTCCTTGATCTCTTCGCGATGATAACGCAGCGTGCCGCCGATGGTGACGCGTCCCGCAATCTGGTTCGGCGCGGTGCCGCCCTCGATCGTACAGAGCGACAGTACGGCGGTGTCGAGCGGATCGACGCTACGCGAGACGATCGATTGCAGCGCCACGATCAAATGTCCCGCCGCGACGACCGGATCGCGCGTCAGATGCGGCATGCCGGCGTGCCCGGCATGGCCTTCGATAGTGATGGTGATGCGCCCGCCCGAGGCCATGACGACGCCGTCGTGCACCGCGACGGTGCCGGCGGCAAGGCCCGGCCAGTTGTGAAAGCCGAAGATCCGCTCCATCGGAAAGCGGTCGAACAGCCCGGCCGCGACCATCGCGCGCGAGCCGCCGAAGCCTTCCTCGGCCGGCTGGAAGATGAGATCGACGGTGCCGCTCCAGCTGGTGTCGGCTGCGAGCAGCGCGGCGGCACCGAGCAGCGCGGCGGTGTGGCCGTCATGGCCGCAGGCATGCATCACGCCCGGTGTCCTGGACGCGTAGGGCAGGCCGGTATCCTCCGTGATCGGCAGCGCATCCATGTCGGCGCGCAGCCCGACGCGGCGGCGTGCATGACCGCGCTTCAAGGTCGCGACGATACCGTGCCCGCCGATGCCAGCCTCGAAGGGAATGCCGAGCTCGGTGAGCTTGTCCTGCACGAAGGCGGCGGTGGCTTTTTCCTGAAGCGACAGTTCCGGATGGGCATGAAGATGCCTGCGCCATTCGGTCAGTTTCTGGTGCAGTTCGGGGGGCAAGATAGGGTCTTTCGCGAGATGGGTTGCCGGCACAATAGCGGATTATCCGCGTCATGCATCAAGCGCCTTGGTATGCCCCGCGCGCAGCAATGTCGTTCGCGCCTCAGCCGCTCACTGTGCTCCGGAGAAGGTGCGCTCCCTCCCCCGCTTGCGGGGGAGGGTTGGGGAGAGGGTGCTTCCGCGTTGGGATCCCCCTAGAGGAGAGAACCCTCACCCGGCGCGCGGGACGATGCTTCGCATCGCCCGGACGCGCCGACCTCTCCCGCAAGCGGGAGAGGTGAGGGACCACTCCTACCCCGCCAGCTTTGCCAGCCCCGTCCAGTCGAAACCGATCCCATGGCCATGCCTGTCCGGCGCCAGCGCAAGCCCGTCCTGCAGCACCAGTGGATGCTCGATATACTTGTCGAGCCCAAAACCATGCGCCTCCAGATACGACCGGTTCGGGCAGGCTGCGAGCAGATGCACGGTGATGTCGTGCGCACCGTGGCTGGTGACGGGCAGGTTGAACGCCTCCGCCAGCCGCGCGATCTTCATGAACGCGCTGACGCCGCCGCAATTGGTCACGTCGGGCTCGGGATAGGACACCGCGCCGGATGCGATGTAGTTCTTGAACTCCCACAGCGAGCGCAGATTCTCGCCCGCCGCGATCGGCACGCCGCCCGCCTGCAGGATGCGCGCGTGGCCGGCGACGTCGTCGGGGATGATCGGCTCTTCGAGCCAGGTCAGATCGTAAGGCACGAGGGCGCGCGCGGCGCGGATCGCCTCCTCGACCGTCCATTTCATGTTGGCGTCCGCCATCAGCGGAAAGCCTTCGCCGAGATGCTGTCGCATCGCCGCGACCTTCGCGACGTCCGTTTTCAGGTCGGGCCGGCCGACCTTCATCTTGATGGCGCGGAATCCCTTGGCGAGATTGCCGTCGGTCTGCTTGAGCAGCGCGTCGACCGAGAGATCGAGGTCGATGCCGCCGGCATAGCACGGCACCCGCGCATCGAAGCCGCCGAGCAATCGGTACAGCGGCAGCTTGGCGCGCCGCGCCTTCAGGTCCCACAAGGCGATGTCGACCGCCGATAGCGCCAGCACCGCCGGTCCGCCGCGCCCGCCATAATGCAGCGCCCACCAGACGTGATGCCAGATCGCTTCGGTATCCTCGGCTTCGCGTCCCTCGATCAGCGGCGGGATCTCGCGCTTGAGAATGTCGGCCACCGCCCCGCCGTTGCGCCCGACCGTATAGGTATAGCCGACGCCCTCGGCGCCCTCGGCATCGCGGATCCGGCAGGTGATCAGCTCGAACGCGGTGATCTCGCCATGCGTGGAGTCCGAGAGCGTGACGGGAAGGGGGATCCGGTAGAATCCGGTCTCGATTGTCGCAATGCGTGCCATGGTGCCTCCCTGTCTCTTCTTCTTTCTTCTTCGTAGGGTGGGTTAGCCGAGCAGATGCGCAAAGCGCATGTGCTCGGCGTAACCCACCTCTATAATCTCCGCGGCGCAGACGCGGTGGGTTACGCCGCGCGAACTGCGCCTTGCGCAGTCGTGGGGCTAACCCACCCTTCGACCCAACTCACCGCATCGTCGCCAGCTGCACCGCCAGCGCGCAGGCTCGGTCGTATTCGTCGAGATTGATCCATTCGTCGACCGTGTGTGCCTCGTTCTGCCCGGCGCCGAAGGTCACGGTCGGAATGCCGTGGCGGACCATCCAGTTGGCATCGAGGCCGCCATTGGCGGTGCGGACGTTCGGCGTGCCGCCGACCGCGGACACCGCCTCGACCGCGCGCTTGATGACGGGCTGGCTGTCCTTCATGCGGAACGGATAATAGTCGGTCTCAGCCTTAAACTTCACCTTGCCGGACTTGCCTTGCGCGTTCGTCACCTTCTTGGCCGCCTTCTCGAACGCGGACTTGTAGGCCCTGGTGATCTCCTTGAAGAATTTGCCGTCATGGCTGCGGCTCTCGCCGCGCACATGGACGTAGTCGGTGACGACGTTGGTGGCATCGCCCGCCGGGCGGCCCTCGCCGCCGGTGACCGGGCCGACATTGCTGGTGCCCATCTTCACGTTGGCGCCCTTGCCCTTCACCACCTTGCCGAACCAACCGCCGGCCTTCACGTCGGCCAGAGCCAGCGCCATGATCATGGTCGAGGAGATGCCGCGCTCCGGCGCGACGCCGGCATGCGAGGCGCGGCCGAAGATCTCGACGCTCCAGCGGTCCGCGCCGACGGCACCGATGACGACGTTCGAGGCGGCGCCGCCGTCATAGTTGAACGCCATCACGGGCGCGCCGAGTTCGTCCAGCTTGACGTAGCGCGCGCCGTAGAGCCCGCTCTCCTCGCGCACGCAGAACAATAGCGTGATCGGCGGATGATCGAGCTTCTGCTTGGCGAGCTCGGCCGCCAGCGTCACCAGCACGCCGCAGCCGCAGCGGTTGTCGCCGCCGAGCGCGGTCCTGGCTTCGTTGACGATCTTGCGCCCGGATTTCTTCGGCCTGGCGCCGGCGCAGAGCGGCACGGTGTCCATGTGGGTCATGAACATGATCCGCGGCTGGTTGTGCAGCGCGCCGCGGCCGGGCAGGTCGACGATGAGGTTGCCGGTCTCGGTCGGCACGGGAATGCGGGTGTTGGCGTCGTCGAGCCGGATCGCCTTGGCCGGCACGCCGGCCTCCTTCAGCGCGGCCGTCAGCTCACGCCCGATCGCCGCCTCCTGCCCGGTGACGCCTTCGACCGAGAGAAAGCGCATGAGACGGTCGGTGGCGGCTTTGGTGTCGACGGACATGAGTGATTCCTTTGGCGGGCGAGGTCGCGCCATCCTATGGGCTCGGCGCGGTGTAAGCCAAGAAGATCAGCACGCCGAGCGCCAGCATGGCAGCCATGAACAGCAGCACCGCCGGCAATCCCGCGAGCGCCGCCACCGCACCGGTGACCGACTGCATCAGCGCCGCGCCAAGGAAGAAGGCGAGGTTCACGGCCGCAAGCGCCTTGCCGGTGGCTTGCGCATCGACCAGCTGCCGCGACATCCCGAACAGCAAAGGCTGGGCGGAGGTCGCCAGCCCGATCAACACGAACAGCACGAGGTCGTATTGCGGCGGCATCACGGGCAGGCCGAAAAGCACCGAGACCGCATAATGCGGTGCGCCCAGGGCCATCAGCGCCAGCAGCACGGCGGCGGCCAGATGCGAGCCCGCCACCAGGCCGCGCCGGTGCCCGAGCCTGCGGTCGATCACGCCGATGCAGAGGGGGCCGACAATCATCGCCAGCGTGAACGCGCCGAGCTGGTTGCCGGCCTCGACCCGCGACAATCCCTTGACGTCCATCAGCCACGGCCCGCCCCACAGGCCGCGCAGCACCAGCGAGGTCGCCAGCGACACCAGCGCCAGCGCGATCAGGCCGCGCAACGGGCGAGAGAGGCCGAGCCTGAGCACCTCGATCATCTGCGCCAGCGGCGAGGATTCGTCCTTGTGCTCGGCCGGCTGGTTCGGCACCAGCGCGAACACCGCGAGCGCAACCGCGACGCCGCCGATCGCGGAGAGCCAGAACCCCGCGCGCCAGCCATAGGCGTCGACCACGAAGGCGAGCGGGCTCGCCGACAGCAGCATGCCGATATTGCCGATCGAGAGGATCGCGCCGGACCACAATCCGAACCGCGCCGCCGACAATTGCTTGGCTGCGAGCGTCATCGGGCACATCAGCATGCCCGAGGTGGCAACGCCGAGCAGCAGCTGCCCGACGGCAAAGCTCTCGGGTCCCGTCGCAAAGCCGGACGCCATCGCGCCGAACACGGTTCCCGCGAGCAGGGCGAGCGACACCGGCCGCACGCCGAACCGGTCCATCGCCGCCCCGACCGGGATCTGCGCCGCCGCAAAGGCAAAAGGATAGATCGAAGTGAGGCTCGCCAGTGCCTGCGGCTCGATGCGGAAATCCGCCGCCATCAGGTCGAGGCTGACGGCCGGAATCGTGCGCAGCAATGTGGAGAGCATGTGCCCGCAGGCGAGCGCGACGAGCGCGAAGATCAGCGCGCGGGTCGCGATGCCCGCGTCGTTGGCGGCGGTGGTCATGAGCGTCCCGTCCCGAGAAGGTTTCGGGTGGGGTTACAGGATTGAGGAGCGGGTGCCAATGGCCGGGCGGCGTGTCCCTGCAGGCGTGAACCGGTGCGATGTCACGGCCTTCCGGGCGGTAACAGTCCGCGAACGAGATAATATGCGCTGCACGCGCAAGGAACCGCCAGTGCCGCCCACGAAAGCGTCCACCAGATGCCCCCTTCACCGGCCAGGGCGGCGATCAGACCGCACAGCGTCACCAGCGCCAGAAGCGCCGGGATCGCCCAGACTGCCCGCCGTGTCCGGCCCGTGCTCATCGGGCGGCCTCCGCCGAAATTGTTCCCGGCGCTTCGCGGCGAACGCGGCCCGAGCGCCATTTGACAAGCCAGAGATACAGGCCGCTGATCAGGATGATAATGGTGACGATGTCGAGCATCGCCCAGATGATCTTCAGCGGCAGGCCGCCATAGTCGCCGAAATGCAGCGGCTGCGACACGAACAAGGCGGTCGCGTACCAGGGCATGTCGCGAACCGCGACGACTTCGCCGCTGGCGGCATCGATGATGGCCGGCTTGAGGATACGACTTGTCAGTGGCGTATCCCCGGTCAGGAACGCCGCGTAATGGGTGGGGGTGGAAAACGGGCTGCCGGGGAAGGCGAGTGTGGTGACGGTCATTCCCGGCTCGGCCGCACGGACATTGGCGAGCACCAGGTCGACCGGAGCCTTGCGGTCGCTTTGCGCCTGACCCCGGTTTTGCGCGGCCATCTCGAGCAGCTGGTTGGACTGCCACATCAGCTCGATCGGCCCCGCCAGCGTATTGATCACGCCTGTCAGCGTGACGACGCCGAACCAGGCCAGGGTGATGATGCCGAGCAGATTGTGCAGGTCGAGCCAGCGCAGCCGGTTGCTGTGTCGCTTGCGTATCTCGCCGAATCTGAGCCGGCGCGCGAACGGTCCGTACAGCACCATGCCCGAGACGATCGAAAGGGTCAGCAACAACCCCATGCCGCCCAGGAACAGCATGCCCTTGATGCCGGCAAACAAATCGGTGTGGAGCCGCAGCATGACATAGATGATGCCCTCGTTGGGCTGATCGACGCTGAGTGCCTTGCCGGTCCTGATGTCGAACACCTTGTAGAAGAAAGTGTCAGGCGCAGACGTCATGCTGGCGGCCGTCGGCACCTTCACAATCGGCTTGTCGCGATCGTAGAACAGGTACGGGACGACCTCGCCCGGCCGCTCCGCGAGCGCCTCGGCGATCATCTTGTCCACCGACGCGCGGACACCGGGTTCGGCAACCTCGTCGATCGCCGGATTCGGTCCCAGCTCCTCGTGAAAGATGAGGGGCAGCCCCGTGAGACACAGCAGCAGCGCAAAGATCGTGCAGATCAGGCTGCTCCACTTGTGGATCCAGGACCACCGCCGCAGCCGTCTCGTCGTCATGGCCGACGCAACATCATGCGATCACCACCTGTAGCGCAGGCCCGCCAGCACGAGGCGGCCGTTTCCGAACTGACAGTAGAAATTCGAGCTGCAGCTCGTGTAGTAGCTCTTGTCGAAGAGGTTGGTGACGTTGAGCGTGACCTCCGCGCCCTTCCAGGCCCGCACCAGGTTGGCGAGATCGTATCGCACGGCAGCGTCGACCACGACGTATCCCGGCGATACCAGGCTGTTGATGTCGTCGCCATAGCTCGGGCCGACCGAGCGGACGCCGCCGCCGACGGTCAGCCCGGCGAGGCCGCCGCTGAGAAAGCTGTAATTCGCCCACAGCGATTCGAAATGCGTCGGCACGGCTTGCGGGCGCTTGCCGATCGCGGTGAGATCGGTCGATTTCGTCACCTTGGTGTCGAGGAAGGTCGAGGCCGCGATGATCTCGATGTTCTCGGTCAGCTTGCCGCGCGCTTCCAGCTCGACACCGCGCGAGCGGATCTCGCCCTGCTGCACGCTGAAGCCCGGGACAGTGGACGGCGTCAGCGTGTTCTGCTGGCGCAGGTCGAACACGGCCGCCGTGAACAGCATGTCGGCGAAGGCCGGCTTGTACTTCAGGCCGCCTTCATACTGTTCGCCGGTCGTAGGCACGAAGGGCAGGCCGTTGCTGCCGACGCCGATGGTCGGCTCGAACGAGGTCGAATAGCTCACATAGGGGGCGAGGCCGTTGTCGAAGAGATAGAGCAGGCCGGCGCGATAGGTCTGCCTGTCGCTCTCCTGCGACTGCCTCGTCGCGGAGATGCGGTTGTCGTTGGTCTGCTCCGTCCAGTCGTGCCGCGTGCCGAGGGTCAGGCGGAAGCCGCCGAACTTCATCTGGTCCTGCACATAGATGCCCGTCTGCGTCAGCGACTGGTCGTTGTTGATGAACGGGAACAGCGTTCCCACCGGCTGATAATAGACGGGATTGACGACATCCAGCGAGGTCGCGCCGCCGAATTGGTAGATCCACGAGCTGCGCGAATTCTGCTGATCCCAGCCGGCGAGCACGGTGTGTTCGACCGCGGAGGTCCGGAAGTCGAAGCGCAGGCGGTTGTCGGCGGTGATGCCCTCGGCGCTCTCGATGGACCGGATCGCCGCGCGGGGAATCGTGCCGGCCGCCGTCAGCGCGCCTGCCATCTGCAGCGACTGGAAGTCGGTGTCGACCTTGGAATAGCGCAGCGCCGAGTGGAAGCTCACGACGTCGTTGAGGCGGCGGTCGAACACGTAGCCGACGCCGGCTTGCTCGCGGTCGAAGCGGTCGAAGCCGGGGTCGCCGATGTTCAGATTGCGGTTGAGATAGGGCTTGTACGCCGCGGGCGCGAGCGATTGCGGATAGAGCGAGTTGAAATAGCCGCCCTTCGGATCGCGCTGGTAGAAGCCGGATACGGTCAGCTGCGTGTCGGCGTCCGGCCGCCAGGTGATCGCCGGCGCCACGCCGAAGCGCTGCTCGTCCACGTCGTCATAGCGCGTGCCCGACATCCGGCCGATCGCGCTGATGCTGTAGAGCCATTGATGCGCGGCGTCGAGCGGGCCCTGGCTGGTGATCCCGCCCTGGACGCGGCCATGGCTGCCGCCTTCGATGCGCGCTTCGTTGTAGGGAATGTCGCTCGGCTGACGGCTGACCAGGTTGACGAGGCCGCCGGGGCTGATCTGCCCGTAGAGCACGGCGGATGGGCCCTTGATGACCTCGATGCGGTCGAGCAGGAACGCGTCGATCGACGTCACCGCGAAGGCCTGTCCGCGTGGCAGCTTCAATCCGTCGAGGAAGCTGACGAAGTTGGTCGAGGTGCCGAAGCCGCCGATGCCGCGCAGGAACACGCTGTCATAGCGCGTGGTCGCATCGCGTTCGGAGAGGACGCCTGTCGTGTATTGCAGGGCGTTGCCTACGGTTTGGGGGTTCTGCGTATCGATCTGCCCGCGCGTGACCGTGGTGACCGATTGCGGCGTCTCCAGCACCGGCGTGGAGGTCTTGGTTGCCGTCGACTGGCTGGTGGCAAGCACCTGGTCGCGTGTGTCCTGCCGGGGCGCCGAACCCGTCGCGGCTGGAAGAGTCGGCGCCGGTGTGCCGGAATGTCCCGCCCGGGCGTTGCGCCGCGCCGCCCTTTGCGGATGCTGCGATGTCGCCTGACGCGCCGTCCGGTGCGCTTGCGGCGCGTCCACCGTGACCGGCGGCAGCGTTGTGCCTTGCGCGAAGGCCGGCACGTCGAACGCCAGAAAAGCGGTAGAACCCAGCAAAAGTGCCGCGCCTCGCAGAGTCCGCTGCGATCTCCCGGTCATTCCCATTTCAAGTCCCCACCCGATATCTGCAAGAACGGCTTAAAACAAAACGGGACGGAACTGTCCAGTTATGCAGTTGGCGTTTTCGCTTATTTAGAACTATTAAAAGTCCAGAATGATTCCGGGAGCGCAGGGAAGGCATGAAGACGGCGGTGAAGACCGGCAAACGCGCCAAGGCGCGTGGCGGCGAGGGGCGTGGCGGGCGGCCGACCAGGGAAGAAGCGCAGGCGATCGAGGAGCGGATCCTGGCCGTTGCTGCAGCATTGTTCGCCCGGGACGGCTATGCCGCGACCTCGATGGAGCGCGTCATCGCGGAATGCGGGGCGGGCAAGGACACCATCTACCGGAGATATCCGTCGAAAGGCGCGATCTTCGCCGCGGTGCTCGAGCGAAGCCGCCGCCGGATCATGGAGCGATTGGCCGATCTTCAGGTGAGGCAGTCCGGCCACAACAGCCTGGCGCAGCTCAAGGAGCTGGCAAGCCTGCTGCTCGACCTCAATCTCGATCCGGAACTGGTGGCCTTCAAGCGCATCGCCGCGAGCGAAAGCCTCGTGACCGCCGGCAGTCAGGCCCAGCCCGAGCCCGACGCCATCATGTCGCTGCTGCGGACATCGGTCACGAAAGCTCAAGCCGATCGGCGCATCGTGCCGGGTGACGTCAACTTCCTGACCGACTTTCTGATCAACAGCATCATCGTCGGTCCGACGACGCTTGCGATGTTCGGCTACAAGCCGCTCGCCTCGGCAAAGGAGCGGAAGCTGTATTTCGAGAAGGCATGGAAGCTCTTTCTCGGCGGCGCTGCCGGATGACGGGACGGTTGAGGGCTGCCGTGTTGCCGGACCGGTCGCGGCGAGGCGATCGCAGGTGAGCAACCGCGGCGGGGAAACTCGCCCGCGGCCATTCGTCGAGACGCCCGACTTCGGCGAGCTTTCAGAATGAAGACTGAGTTTGCGGCGTCAAAAACGGTCGCAGCACCTGTGCCGCGCGATAGCTGCTGGTCAGCCTCATCCTGAGGAGCGCGCCCTTGCGCGCGTCTCGAAGGACGAGGCGCTTGCTCAGCCTTGCCGAACGGTTGATTGCGAGTGCTCTGCAGGTCGTGGCAGGCTCGCCTTTGGAGACGCTGTCGTGGCCACAGCAGGACGCGACTCGAGAGATGAGGTCATCTCCTTCAGCAACTGGTGCGCCTCGTCCAGCAGAGAGCCGATACGCTTTCGTTCCTGAACCGCATCCCGGGTGAATAACCCGTGCTTTCGTGCATTGCCGTTTCCCCGCGGCGCACCCGATCGCCGCGATCCGCCGTGCATGCGACATCGCTGCTTGCCCTTCCTCGCCGGTGCGCGGCAGGTCCCGCCATTGCGGGTCCTCGCGCCGCAGCGAAGGCTCGACTGCATCGCGCGCGTGTTGCGGACGTGATCGCCGGTCATCGGCCCGCCGCGTGTATCGCGTCCGGATTTGCGTCGGCGACGAGCATGCTTCCATTCTGCGTGACATTGCCGACGATCGCCCGTCCGCCGTCCTGCACCGACAAATTCTGCACCGTGATCGCGCGCTCGTCGCTGTTGCGGTGGCGATTGAGCGCTTCGACCTGGGCGGCGAAGGTGCGGGAGAGCCGGGTCAAGGCGCGGGCGATGCCCTCCTGCTGCGCGAGATCGTCGGTGCAGGCGAGCCGGCAGGCGCAGCGCATCGCGGCCATGTGCACCGACACCATCTGGGCCACCAGCAACGCCTCGATGGAATCCTTCGGAGCGATGCTCCTGATCGTCGAGATCATGAAGGCGAGATTGGCCTCATCGGGCTTCTGCCCGACCACGCTGGCCTTGACCAATTGCCGCAAAATGCCGTGCATCGCGTCGCGGTCGGCGGCGCCGAGCGCCTCGGCCAGCAGCAGCTCGCCGGCCTGTGGGTCGGGATGGCTGATCGCGATGCGCCGCTTGTAGAGCTTGACACGCGGCGGCGCTGCGGGGGCGCTGCGGTCGTTTACCGCGAGCGGCGACGTGATGGGACGCGAGAGAGCTGTCGTCATGGGCTGTGTCCTCTGAGAAGCGCGCTAGCCGCGCACGGCCGTTCGCCGCCGCGCGCGAATGCGGATTTCGAAATGTCGATGAAGGGTTTAGACGCAATCGCGTCGGCACGGCTGCGATCGGCAGGCCGTGATGCTCACGCGTGTTGCGATGATGCCAGTATGCCACTGTTTTGCCCGACGTGACAGAGTTTATTTCGTAAATCCGAAAATTTTCCGCAGCCCAACGCAAGCCCTTGTTCTGACAGGGCCCGTCTACTGTGCATGGGGTTGTTTTCGCACTTTTGTTTTGGAAGCGGCGCGCACGTGCCGCGCGGCGGAATGCCGGCGCGCAAACGCGATTGCGAAATCCGGCACGGCCGCTAATCATGATCGTCGAGGGCGCCGTGCCAACAAGCATGCACAAGCGGCGCCAAGAGGTCTGGGAGAGAACGAATGCAACGATCGGCTCGCGCGCTGGCAGTCATCGCCGGATTATTCGCCTTGGTGCTGGCGACAGAGGCCCTCGCGCAGAAATACCCGTCGCGGCCGGTCAAGGTCATGGTCGGCTTCAGCGCCGGCGGGCCGGTCGACGTCGTCGCCCGCATCATCGGCGATCGCCTCAGCAACAAGCTCGGCCAGCCCTTCGTGGTCGAGAACCGCGCCGGGGCCAATGGCATGATCGCCGCCGAAGGCGTCGCCCGCGCGGATGCGGACGGCTACACCATGCTCGCCTGCAACTCCTCCACGATCACGCTGAACAAGACGCTGTTCAAAGACATCCGCTACGACCCCGAGAAAGACTTTGCGCCGCTCACCACGGTGGTGTCGGCGCCGCTCGTCCTCGTCGTCAACCCGGAGAATCCCAAGACGGCGAACATCAAGACGGTGGCCGATCTCGTCGCCGCGGCCAAGGCCGCGCCGGGCGCGCTCGCCTATGGCTCCGGCGGCAACGGTAACCTCGCACATCTCGCCATGGAGCTGCTCAGCCAGAAGGCCGGCATCAAGATGATCCACGTGCCCTATCGCGGCGGCTCGGCCGCCGAGGTCGGCATCCTCGCGCAGGAGGTGCTGGCGGTGTTCGATCCGCTCTCCGCCGTGCCGCTGGTCAAGGCCGGCAAGCTGCGCGCGCTGGCGGTGTCGTCGGCCGAGCGGCTGCCGGCGCTGCCCGACGTGCCGACGGTGGCGGAGGCCGGCTATCCCGGCTTCGACATCTCGTTCTGGGTCGGCTTCTTCATGCCGAAAGCCACGCCGGCGCCGATCCTGGAGACGCTGCACCGGGAGATCGTCGCCGCCGCCAAGGATCCGACCGCCGAGGAGAAGCTCGGCTCGCAGGGCGTCGTGTCCGTGCTCAGCCCGGCCGACTACGCCGCGAAGATCGCCAAGGAGACCAGGGAGCTCGCCGAGGTCGTCGCGGCAGCGAACATCAAGGCGGAGTGAGGCGAGGCGCTAGCCGCCGATCAGCTGTTCCAGCCGATCAAGCAGCGGACGTTGCCCGGCATTGATCTTCTCTCGCGCTGCGTCGAGCCCGAACCATTCGGCGCGGTCGACTTCCGGAAAGGCCTGCCGCTTGCCGCTGCGCGGCGGCCATTCCATCTCGAAAGTGTTGCTGCGAATGCGGCGCATCTCGACGTCGAGCTCGGCCGCGAACGCGGTGACGAGCTTGCCGCCGCGCTGCCTGACTTCGCCGAGTGCGGTCAGCGGCACGGACAGCGCCAGTCCAAGCTCCTCGGCAAACTCCCGTCGCGCTGCAATCTCCGCGTCTTCACCGTCGGCGTATTCGCCCTTCGGGATCGACCATGCGCCGAGATCCTTGTTGCGCCAGAACGGCCCGCCGGGATGAACGAGGAGCACCTCGATTGCCCCGCGCGTCCGATAGGCGATGATCCCGGCGCTCCTCGATGGCATGGCAGGTCCCGTGCAACGGCGCTCTGGCTTTCTCTCCGGAAAAGTGGCGCCGCGCAAGCGGGCGGCTCCGATTACGAGCCGGGTGGCCGATCGCCCGATGCCAAGCGAACGGCGCGCGCCTTGGCGCTCTTGCCGGCCGCGCGTGCCGCGATCATGCTGCGTCCCTTGCGGTGGTCCGCGGCCTTGTTCCGCAGCTGGCTTGCAAACCGCTTGCGCGCGCGGTTCGTTGTCGCACGCGCGGCGATCTGCTCGGCCTTGCCAATGATGCGCGTGACCAACGGCGTCAGGTTGACCGGAACCCAGGCGACGTCCTTGGCCTTGGAGAGGCTGCCGACGCCCTCGCACGGCGCTTCGCGCGGCAGGTCGATCCGGATCGCGAGCGCTTCGGAACGTTCGATCCAGTCCTCGGCTTTGGTGCCGGTGATGATGCGCACATAGTCGCGCGTCTCGCGCGGCAGCCCACTCTCTCGGGCCAGCCATTTTTGGACGCGGCCGGGGCCGGCGTTGTAGGCGGCGGCGGCGAGGCCGAGATTGCCGAAATCGTCACGCAGCTTGCGCAGGAACTTCGCCGACGCCGGCAGCGCCTTCATCGGGTCGAAGGGATCGTCGAGCCCGACCTCGGCCGCCGTCCCCGGCATGAATTGCGCGACGCCCTGCGCGCCGGCATGGCTGACCTCGTCGGACTTGAAGCGGCTCTCCTGCCAGATCAGGCGTGCGAAGAACGGCACCGGAATGCCGCTGGCCTCGGCGGCTCCGCGAAGCGCGTGGCAGAACTCGTGGGTCGGTGAAACCGGCCCCTCGACGACGGGCTCGTTCGCGCGCGGCGGCTCGATGGTTCCCTCATGCGCTGCGCGTGCGTTGGCAACGTCGATGGCCTGTACGCTGGCCAGGAAGATCTCGACCGCGGGAACAAGTGGCGAGGCATGATTGTTCTCGAGAACGGCGGTGTCGATCGTTGGTGTTTGCCGCGACGCCGACAGATCGAGGTCGCACATCAGAAGCATGAACGCGGCGCAAGCCGCGACGACAAATCGCATTAGCTGGGGCAACCTCGAACTGTGGGATGAACAGCCAGCGATGCGCCGGCGATAGGAAGTGATTAACCTTCCGATTGCGGCAAAGCTGCGGTCTCGCCGGTTCCTTCGGTGTTACTACGGGGTTCCCGAAACGAAACTCTCCGCGGCTCCGCGGGCTATTGCGAATGGGATGCGATGACGATGCGATGGCTAGGTGCGGTGATGTCGCTGTGGCTCGTCGCGCCGGTGCTCGCGGGCAATCTCGATCCTGCTGCGGTGAATGATTCTGCGCGTCCTGCGAAGCCGTCGGCCACCGACAAGCTCCATCCAGCGGTGGTGAAGCTGCAGGTCCTGCTCGACCGCGCGCAATTTTCGCCGGGCGAGATCGACGGCTAGCTCGGCGACAATGCGCAGAAGGCGCTCGAGGCCTTCGCCAAGCAGAACGGCATGACAACTGGGACGCACGTGTGATTGGCGAGAACGTCAAGCGCGGCACGCGCGCCGTCTTTCTCGATCCGCCGACGGAGAGCTCCGCGAAGCAGCAGGTCAAGACGGCCTGCCGGCGCGCCTCCAACTAGCACTCGTCAGCCGGCAACGAAGGCGAGCAGGGTGCCGTTGGCCTTGGCCGGCGGTACGCAGATCGCGGCTCCGCTCCGCACCGCGGCCGAGCCCAGCGCCTTCTCCGTCGCCGCGAGATCGCCGCTGGCGAGCACCAGCGCAGCGCCGCCGCGCTCGGAGAGGCCTGCGAGCGGCACGCCGGGATAGCGCTTGCCGAGCTGGTCGAGCGTCAAATAGACGAAGTCGGCGCGGTCTCCGCCGGAGGGGACGGTCACGCCGCCGTCGGCCTCCGCCTTCGACTCGCGGTCGACCAGGCGGGCGAGATGCGCGGCCTCCTTGGCCGGCTCCGGTGTTGCGATCAGTGTTTGCCTGATCCGCTTCGCTGCATTGGCGTGCTGCATCAGTTCGGGAATCCAGACGGTCTCCCGCGTCTTGTGCTGGCAGGCGAAGATGCGCACGCCGCCCGGCGCTTCCGCCGTCGGCCACATGAAGGTGCGGAATTTCGCCGCCGCGACCGTGCCGTCGGGCAGCGTTACCGGACGTTCGAAATCGGTCGGGCCGATCGGCTCCAGGCCCCGTGCCCGGATCTCCTCGGCGCCGGCGGCGGAATCGATCGCGGTGAAGGCGATGCGTTCGATGCCTTCGCCGCGCTTGTCGAGAAAGGCGCGCGCGGGAGCATTGAGCTCGGTCGCATCGAGCACGCCGAGTAACTCCATGTAGTCAGGGTCGAACATGATGGTGTAATTGCCCGTGCCCATATGGACGCTGTGGGTGCCGCGCGGGGACACGGTGAAGCCGAGCTGCCGGTAATTCTCGGCCGCCTTGTCGAGGTCTTTCACCATGACCACGGCGTGGTCGATACCGATGATGTTCTGGAGGGCCACTGTTCTCTTCCCCGATTGCAGGCTGACTTTGCGCCGCGCAAGCGGCTTGCCGTCATGTCTACGCCGGATAGGCGGCCAAGTCATTTTCAAAGTCATTTTCAATTCGGCGGGAGATGCGCAGTTTCATTCCGCGCAATGCATCTCGCCCGACGCGGCTCAGCGCGCCTGGTCGATATAGGCTGCGAGGACGGCACGCTCCTCGCTCGTCATCTCGGTGATGTTGCCCGGCGGCATGGCGTTCGACCAGGCGGCCACCCGCCCGATCAGGCGAATGTTGCGATGGATGTGCTCGGGGGCATCGAGCAGGATGCCTTTCGGAGCGGTGACGATGCCCGCCCAGACCGGCTCGGCCGCGTGGCACATGCTGCAGCGGGAGATCACGATCTCCTCGACATTGGCGAGCGTCGGCTGGGCCGCCATGGCGCCGGTCCTGACCTCGCGCGGGCCGGCCGCGGAGAGGAAGAGGATCGCGGTCACGCCGGCCGCGGCGACGCCCCACACCCACCACGGCGATGGACGCCCCGCATGCCGCGCGTTGAAGAAGTGGCGGATCACGGGACCGAGCGCCAGGACGATCGCGACGATGATCCAGTTGAAGCGGGTGGCGTAGAGCAGGGGATAATGGTTGCTGATCATCAGCACGACCACGGGGAGTGTCAGATAGTTGTTGTGGACCGAGCGCTCCTTGCTGGCCTTGCCGAGCTTCGGATCGGGTGCCTGTCCTGCGATCAGGCTGGCGACGATCTTCTTCTGGTTCGGGATGATCAGCGTGAACACATTGGCCACCATGATGGTGCCGATGATCGCTCCGATCTGATTGAAGGCGCCGCGGCCGCTCAGCACATGGGTGAAGGCATAGGTGAGCGCGACCAGGAACAGATAGCCGCCGATGGCGAAGGGCAGCTCGCGCTGCGCGAGCCCGGTGCGGCAGGCCGCTTCATACAGCAGCCAGGCCAGAGCGAGGCTGCAGAAGCTGAAAAGCCCGGCCTGCGCCGGGGTGAGGTCGAGCACGGATCTGTCGACCAGGAACAGATCGGCCTCGAGATAGTACACCACCACCATCAAGGCGAAGCCGGACAGCCACGTGGTATAGGCCTCCCATTTGAACCAGGTCAGTTCGTTCGGCATCTGGCGTGGGGCCACCAGATATTTCATGATCCGGTAGAAGCCGCCGCCATGGACCTGCCAAGCCTCGCCCTGGACGCCGTCGGGCAGGTTGCGGCCCGGCCTGAGGCTGAGATCGAGGGCGATGAAATAGAAGGAACTGCCGATCCAGGCGATCGCGGCCACCACGTGCAGCCCGCGCAGCAGCAGGCTCGCCCATTCCGATATGACGGATCCCCACATGATCTCCCCATCAGGTGCGACATGGGTGCCGCAGCTTCGACGACAGCAAACGGCCGCCGCCCTCACAATGTGTCGCACCGATCAACTGCATTTTCCAGTATGCTGGGCCGGGGGCTGACGCCCATCGTGCGGGCATGAGCTGACGCGGGATTCGGCAGGCCTCTAAACTGATTCAGACCTTTTGCGGGTGATCGGCGTTGACGCGCGACACGTGCAAAGAGGAGGACGACGAATTGAGCAACAGGATGACGTTCGTGGCAATTGCGTTGGCGCTGCTCGTCGCAGCCGGCGCGCAAGCCGAGCCGGTGTTGCAGGGCAGGGACGCCTATGGCGACTGGCGGGCCGACAAGCCGGGCACGGTCAGGCTGATCCGACCGCAGGATCTGGTCAGGCCGGGCGCTACGCGGTCGGTTGCGAGCTCGTCGCGCGTGGTGCCGCGCCCGCCGGAGGCCGCGCTCCAGGTGCCGGCCGGATTCAAGATCGAACTGTTCGCGGACGGCCTGCGCGCGCCGCGCATCATACGCGTGGCGCCGAATGGCGATGTGTTCGTTGCGGAGACGCGGGCCGGCAACATCCGCGTGCTTCGTGCCGGGGAGGGCGGCAAGGTCGCGACCAACGAGGTGTTTGCCAGCGGACTGCGGCAACCCTTCGGCATCGCCTTCTTCCCGAACGGCGACAATCCGCAATGGGTCTATGTCGCCAACACCGACAGCGTCGTTCGCTTTCCCTACAAGGACGGCGATCTCAAGACGCGCGGCAAAGCGGAGACGATCGTGGCGAGCCTGCCGGATGGGGGCCATTCCACCCGCGACATCGTCTTCACCTCCGACGGCAAGCGCATGCTGGTCTCGGTCGGCTCGCTCAGCAATGTCGCGGAGGGCATGGGCACACCACCCGGCGGGATGGAGGCCTGGTCGAAGACACAGCCGCTCGGCGCAACATGGGCCAGCGAGCTCGAACGTGCCGCCGTGCTGGCCTTCAATCCCGACGGCAAGGAGAGGAAGATCTACGCCACCGGACTGCGCAACTGCGTCGGCCTCGCAATCCAGCCGCAAACCGGCCTGCCCTGGTGTTCGATCAACGAGCGCGACGGTCTCGGCGACGATCTCGTGCCCGATTACGTGACCAGCGTGAAGGAGGGCGGCTTCTACGGCTGGCCGTGGTTCTACATCGGCAACAACGAAGACCCGCGCCATGCCGGCGCGCGACCGGATCTCAAGGACAAGGTGACCGTCCCCGATGTGCTGATCCAGCCGCACTCGGCCTCGCTCGGCATGACATTTTATCAGGGCGCGCAGTTTCCGCCCGACTACCAGGGCGACGCCTTCGCCGCCGAGCACGGCTCCTGGAACAGGTCGAAGCGCACCGGCTACAAGGTGATCCGCATCAAGATGAAGGATGGCAAGCCGACCGGCGAGTACGAGGATTTCGTCACGGGGTTCGTCGTGAACGACACGGAGGTGTGGGGCCGGCCGGTGGGCGTGGCGGTGGCGAAGGATGGATCGCTGCTGGTGTCGGAGGACGGCAACGGCACGATCTGGCGGGTGACGCACTGATCTTACCCTCCCCTGGAGGGGGAGGGTCGGCGCGAAGCGCCGGGGTGGGGTGATCTCTCCACTCGGGCAGCGTTCGATGTGGAGAGACCGTCACTCCACCCCGCTGCGCATTTCGCTTAGCTGCATGCGCATCGACCCTCCCCCTCCAGGGCAGGGCTATCGCATTTGGCTCGTTGCGCGAGCTGAGCGCGCCCCTCGTCCTTCGAGACGACCGCTTCGCGGTCTCCTCAGGATGAGGCTAAGCAGCATCGGAGCCCGTTGAAACTGGCTCAACGTCCTCGATCCTCATCCTGAGGGCCCGCCAACGGCGGGCGTCTCGAAGGATGGCCACAGGTGAGATCGCGCCATATGCGATTGCCCTTCCCTCCAGGGGAGGGTAAGAGCAGCACGCTGCCTCACCTATCCCCGTCGCACGCTTGCACCGCCATCCACCGGCAGCGTTACGCCGGTAATGAAACTGGCTTCGTCGCTCGCCAAGAACAGCGCGGCGTTGGCGACGTCCCAGCCGGTGCCCATCTTCTTGCGAAGCGGCACCTTGCTGTCGCGGTCGGCTTCGACCTCGGCGCGGGTCTTGTGCCATTCGCGGGCGCGGGTATCGACCGCCATCGGCGTGTTCATCAGGCCGGGCAGGATGACATTGGCGCGGATGCCGTACTCGGCGTTCTGGTAGGCGAGCTGCTCGGTGAAGGCGATCATGGCCGACTTCGTCGCCTTGTAGGCGACGTAGGGATAGGTGGTGATGGCCGCCATCGAGGAGATGTTGATGATGGCGCCGCTGCGTTGCGTGCGCATGATCGGGATCACCTCTTTTGCGGCGAGAATGCAGCTCTTCAGGTTGATCGCGACGACGCGGTCGAACGCCTCTTCCGTTAGTTGCAGCAGTTCGGCATCGCCGCCGCCGAGGCTGACGCCGACATTGTTATGCAGCACGTCGATCCGGCCCCAGCGCGATTGCGCGTCCTTGACCATTGCTTCGATGTCGGCAGCCTTGGTCACGTCGGCCTTGAAGGCCGCGGCGGTGCCTTGTGCGGCGGCGATCATCGCGACCGTTTCCTGCGCCGAGTCCGGATGATGGTCGACGCACAGGACCTTGGCGCCCTCACGCGCGAAGGTGAGCGCTGTCGCGCGGCCATTGCCGATGCCTTCGCCGGGGCTCTGCCCGGCACCGACGACGATCGCAACCTTGTCCTTCAGGCGCATCTCGGTTCACTCCCCAATATTTTCGTGCAAACTAGCAATCGTCCCGGCCGTTGAGAAGGCGGCGCTTTCTGCGTACATGTCATTGACATCACACGGAAATGCATGTCGTGGCCGCCCCTTCTTGTATCGCTACTCGCGGCACTCCAGGAACCGTCCCGGTACGCCAGCGTTTGTGGCGGAGCCTTTCCCGCGCTAGGCTCAGTCTAGGGGCTTCCCAACCGCCAGTGGCTTGCCGATGAATCTGCTCGATCCGCAAGGGCCCGTGGCCGCGGGCAACAGCACCATCCTGATCGATTCCGTCTTCATCATGCTCGTGATCGTGGTGCCCACCATCATTGCGATCCTGGGCTTCGCGTTCTGGTTTCGCGCCTCGAATCCCAGAGCGCGCTACCGGCCCGACTTCGTCTATTCCGGCCGCGTCGAAATGGTGGTGTGGTCGATTCCGGCGCTCACCGTGATCCTGCTCGGCGGCGTCGCCTGGATCGGCTCGCATCAGCTCGATCCGGCCGCGCCCGTTCCCGGCACCGGCAGCCCGGTGCGGATCCAGGCCGTCTCGCTCGACTGGAAATGGCTGTTCATCTATCCCGACCAGCGTATCGCCACCGTCAATACGCTGACGGTGCCCGTCGGCGCCGAGCTGAATTTCCACCTAACGTCGTCGAGCGTGATGAACACGTTCTTCATCCCGCAGCTCGGCAGCATGATCTACACCATGAACGGCATGGTGACGCGGCTGAACCTGCGCGCCGACAATGAAGGCAAGCTGCAGGGACTGTCGGCGCACTTCTCCGGCGACGGTTTCCCAGACATGATGTTCGACGTCAACGTGGTCTCGCCGCTCGCCTTTCCGGAGTGGGTCGCGGCCACCGCGAAAACCGATGCGGTGCTGAACGCGGACAGCTACAAGAAGCTGATGCAGCAGGGCATCGAGAAGGGCCGGCCGGTCTACCGCCTCGAAGACCCGCGCCTGTTCGAGCTGATCGCAACTCAGCAGATTCCGCCAGGTCCAGGACCGGAGCTCGTGTCCGGAGCGGGCCGGCCGCACGGTGGAGGCCACCATGCTCGGTAAGCTCGACTGGTCGGCCATCCCGCTCGATCAGCCGATACCGCTCGTGGCCGGCGGGGTGGTGCTGGTCGCGATCTTCGGCGTGCTGACCTGGGTCGTGGTGAAAGGCCATCTGCCCTATCTTTGGCGCGAATGGATCACCAGCGTCGATCACAAGCGCATCGGCGTCATGTACATCTTGCTGGCCTCGGTGATGCTGCTGCGCGGCGGCAGCGACGCCATCATGATGCGGATCCAGCAGGCCGTGGCCTACCAGTCGCCCGGTTACCTGCCGCCCGAGCACTACAACCAGATCTTCTCGGCGCACGGCACCATCATGATCTTCTTCGTGGCGATGCCGTTCGTGATCGGGCTGATGAACCTCATCGTGCCGCTCCAGCTCGGGGTGCGCGATGTTGCCTTCCCGACGCTGAATTCGGTCGGCTTCTGGCTGACCGCGACCGGCGCGCTGCTGGTCAACATGTCGCTCGTGGTCGGCGAGTTCGCGCGTACCGGCTGGCTCGCCTTTCCGCCGCTGTCGGAATTGTCCTACTCGCCGGGCGTCGGCGTCGACTATTACGCCTGGTCGCTCCAGATATCAGGCATCGGGACGCTGGTCGCCGGCATCAATCTGGTCACGACGGTGCTGAAGCTGCGCACCAAGGGCATGAACTACCTGCGCATGCCGATGTTCTGCTGGACCACGCTGGCCTCGAACCTTCTCATCGTCGCTGCCTTCCCGATCCTCACCGCGACGCTCGCGATGCTGCTGCTCGACCGTTACCTCGGCTTTCACTTTTTCACCAACGAGGCCGGTGGCAACGTCATGATGTTCATGAACCTGATCTGGGCCTGGGGCCATCCGGAGGTCTACATCCTGGTGCTGCCGGCTTTTGGCATCTTCTCCGAGGTGGTCTCCACCTTCTCCGGCAAGGCGCTGTTTGGCTACCGCTCCATGGTGCTGGCCACCATGGCGATCTGCGTCGTCTCCTTCATGGTCTGGTTGCACCACTTCTTCACGATGGGCGCAGGTCCCAACGTCAACGCCATCTTCGGCATCGCCAGTATGATCATTGCGATACCGACCGGCGTGAAGATCTACAATTGGTTGTTCACGATGTATGGGGGCCGCATCCGCTTCGCGACGCCGATGCTGTGGGCGATCGGCTTCATGGTGACGTTCATCATCGGCGGACTAACAGGCGTGCTGCTCGCGGTGCCGCCGGCCGACTTCATCCTCCACAACAGCATGTTCCTGGTGGCGCACTTCCACAACGTGATCATCGGCGGCGTGCTGTTCGGCGTCTTCGCCGGCTTCGAGTACTGGTTCCCAAAGGCGTTCGGCTTCCGTCTCGACGAACGTTGGGGCAAGGCCGCGTTCTGGTTCACCTTCATCGGCTTCTTCATCACGTTCATGCCGCTCTACATCGTCGGCTTGCTCGGCATGACCAGGCGCATGCAGCACTACGACGTTGCGGCCTGGCGGCCCTGGATGATCGTTGCGGTCGTCGGCGTGGCGGTGCTGACGATCGGGGTAGTATGCCAGATCGTGCAGATTGTTGTTAGCGTCCGCAACCGCGAGGCCTTGCGCGACCGGACCGGCGATCCCTGGGACGGGCGCTCGCTGGAATGGTCGACCTCGTCGCCGCCGCCGGTGTTCAATTTCGCTTTCAATCCGGATGTGCGGGGCGAGGACGCCTATTGGGATATGAAGGCCCGCGCGAAGCAGCAGATGCTCGATGCCGACGGGCCGCAATATCGGGACATCGAGATGCCCCGGAACTCTCCGACAGGATTCGTTTGCGCGTTCTTCGCCACCATCATGGGATTCGCGCTGATCTGGCACATCTGGTGGATGGTGATCCTGGGCGGATTGGGCGCGTGGGCGACCTTCGTCGTGTTCGCCTGGCGGGACCATGACGAATACGTCATTCCGGCTGCGGAGGTCGCGGCGATAGACCGCCTCAATCTCCAGCAGCGGCGCGGCCTCGTCAGCACGGCGGGAGAAGCCTGATGGCGATGACCGCGACCGCCGGCCGTGCGCACGCCGATCCCCACCACGTCGGCTCAGTCATCGAGCATTCGGGACCGGCGCCGAAACGGATCGTGACCGCCTACGGTTTCTGGATCTTCCTGCTCTCCGACATCGTGATGTTCTCCTGCTTCTTCGCAGCCTATGCGGTGCTGTCAGGCCAGACCGCCGATGGCCCGAAGGGCTCGGAGATCTTCGAGCAGAAGACCGTTGCGATCGAGACGGTCTGCCTGCTGCTGTCGAGCTTCACCTGCGGCATGGCCAGCATCGCCGCCGACGTCCGCAACAGGCTGTGGTTCTATGTCTCTATGGCGATCACGTGTGCGCTCGGGCTGACATTCCTCGTGCTCGAGTTCCGCGAATTCGCCGATCTCATCGCGCGCGGCTATGGTCCCTCGCGCAGCGCGTTCCTCACCGCTTTCTTCTCGCTGGTCGGATGCCATGGTCTGCACGTCTCCGCCGGCATCCTGTGGCTACTCACCATGATGGCCCAAGTGTATGCAAAAGGCTTTCGCGCCGACATACTGCGCCGGATGACGTGCTTTGCGCTGTTCTGGCACGCCCTCGACATCGTCTGGGTCGCCGTGTTCTCAGTCGTTTATTTGCTCGGGAGTGCGCCATGAGTGAGCAGTCGCATGGCGTGGCCGAACACGACCTCGCCCCGGGCGAGGAAGAGCAGCACAGCGTTGGCGCTCGCGTGCTTGGCTACGTCGTCGGGCTCGTGCTTGCGTTGCTGCTCACCGCGACGTCGTTCTTCATCGCCGGCACGGATCTGGTCTGGCAGCCTTCGATTCCTGTTGCGATGATCGTGCTTGCGATCGCGCAGATGGGCGTGCACCTCGTGTTCTTCCTTCACATCACCACCGGTCCCGACAATACCAACAACGTGCTGGCGCTCGCCTTCGGCCTTATGGTCGTCATTCTCGTGATTGGAGGCAGCATCTGGATCATGGCAAATTTGAACGCCAACATGATGCCGATGGATCACATCATGCGGATGCAATGAAGGACCCGCAGAAAAAAGAAGAGCCGCTTGTGGTGACAAGCGGCCCAAGTCTAGGGAGGAAACGCCCAAGCAAGGACAATCGGGCCGGAGCCGGATTGCTGCCAAGGAAACGCTCGCGCAAGGCGCTTGCGTCAGCACTACAAATGCTGCAACTGCCGCTGAAGTTCAATTCCGGATCAATACGGTCCCGGACTGCCACTCACGGCTGCGAGAAGCACGCGCTCACTTCGGCCGGCGGCAATTATAGGCCTTGCGGAAACCGGCCGCCTGAGCGTCGTCCTCGGAGCAGAACCAGCGTTCCGGAGTGGTGATGGCGGGATAGCTTGGGCAGCCCCGCAGATGATAGATGCCGACATTGCCCGTGACGCGCGCGCGCGCCGCGAGCTTGCCCTTGATGCTGCAACTCGGCGGCATGACCAGCTCTTCCGGGAACAGCACGGCGCGGATCTCCTTGTCGCGGTCGGGCCGGCAGGCGGCGCCCAGAAGCGCGCCGTCCTTCTTGCCGCTCCGGAAATCCTGCGGCGCAACAAAGCAGCCCTTCCAGATGCCGGCCCCCGTGGCCTTGGCCTCGGTCGCCGCCGACTTGACACTGGTCTTGACCGGCTCGCGGGCGAGGGCAAAGCCGAGCTTGATCAATTGCTCGTTCAAGCTGGCCTTGTCGCCTTCGGCCGTGCAGATCGCGCGATGGCGTTTGCCAAAGCTCTTCTCCGGACCGACATCGTCACAGCGTACCACCCGTCCCTTGATCAGCTTGGTGAGCTGGTCGCGGGCCGCGATGCCGCAGGTCCAGGGATCGGCATGGTCGTCGATGCAGACCTGGTCGAGTTCGGGCGCGTCGACGCCGTCGAGCCGGTAGGTGACATCCCCGAGCTGGATCGAATTGCCGTCCCGGGCGGTCGCGGCGGCGGTCAGCGCAAAGACCGGCCCGGACGATCCCAGAAGCCCGGGCAATGCAAAAAACGAAACGAGCGCAAAAGCGCGGGCGGCGGCAAAGAAGTTTCGGAAGGACATACGGTCTCGCTATCGATGGCTCGGGCGCCCTGTTCCTAGCATCGGGATGTGGCGATACCAATGGCCTGCGCCTCGCGAATTGCGACATTCCGGCCTCGCGGCTTTACTCGGCCATCGCTCTGACTCTATCGTTCTCCGGCCACGCTGACCGCGTGCGGCCGGATCGCCCGAAAAGCGGCGAGGGCGGGAGGACAAGGTGCGATGAAAGACCCCGTGGACGTGCTGATCATCGGCGCCGGCGCATCTGGCGCCGCGGTGGCGTGGTCGCTGGCCGAAACCAAGATGCACATCCTTTGCCTGGAGCAGGGCGGCTGGATGAATCCGGCGGAATATCCCAGCACCGGCCGCGACTGGGAGGCCAAGTTTTACGGCGAATGGTCGTCGAGCCCGAACGTCCGCGGCCGGCCCGAGGACTACCCCGTCAACGACGACAACTCACCGATCAAGGTCGTCAACTACAATGCGGTCGGCGGCTCGACGGTGATGTACACCGCGCACTGGCCGCGGCTGCATCCCTCCGACTTCAAGGTGAAGACGCTGGATGGCGTCGCCGACGACTGGCCGATCGATTACGACGCGCTGACGCCGTTCTTCGAAGAGAACGACCGCATGATGGGCACGTCCGGCCTGTCGGGCGATCCGCTCTCGCCGCTGACGCATCCGCCGATGCCGCAACAGCCGATGGGCCTGTCCGGCGCCGTCATTGCCAAGGCCATGAACGAGCTTGGTTGGCACTGGTGGCCCTCGGACACCACGGTCGCGACGATGGACTATGAGGGACGGGCGCGCTGCATCAATCTCGGCCATTGCACGCCGGCCTGCGCGCAGGGCGCAAAGTCGTCCACCGACATCACCTATTGGCCCCAAGCCATCCGTGCCGGCGTCGAGCTGCGCACCCATTGCCGGGTGCGCGAGATCACCACCGACGAGAACGGCATGGCGTCCGGCGTGGTCTACTACGATAAGGACGGCGTCGAGCAGTTTCAGCCGGCGCATGTCGTCATCATCGCCTGCAACGGCGTCGGCACGCCACGGCTGCTGCTGAACTCTGCATCGGGACGCTTTCCTAACGGGCTTGCAAATTCGTCCGGTCTCGTCGGCAAGAACCTGATGTTCCATCCCTATGCGCAGATCTACGGATTCGTGAAGGAGCCGACCGACAGCAATCGGGCGCCGCCGACCTGTCTGTGGAGCAAGGAGTTTTACGACACCGACCTGTCGCGCGGCTTCGTGCGCGGCTACGCCATCCAGTTCGGCCGCGGCGCAGGGCCGGTGTTCGAGGCGGTCGCCAGCGAGCAAAAAGGCATACTGCCCTGGGGCGCGGACCACCATCGCGTCTTCCGCAAGCTCAACGGTCATCGGCTCGCAGTGTCGGCAATCTGCGAGGACCTGCCAGAGGAGCACAACCGCATCACGCTCGATCCGGTGCTGAAGGACAGTCATGGCATCCCGGCGCCCAGGATCGACTATACGATCAGCGAGAACAGCCGAAAAATGATGGAGCACGGGCTGGCGCGCGGCCGGGAGATTCTCGAGACTGCCGGCGCGACCGACATCTGCATCAACAATCCGATCCCCTGGGGCGGCTGGCACCTGCTCGGCACCGCGCGCATGGGCACCGACCCCGAGCGCTCCGTCGTCAACGAATGGGGCCGCACGCACGACGTGAAGAACCTCTTCATCGTCGACGGCAGCATCTTCGTCACCTCGGGCGGGGTGAACCCGACCTCCACCATCCAGGCCCTCGCGCTGTACATCGCCGACCAGATGAAGCAGCGTTTGGCCAATTTGTTTGACTAGAGATGATGATTCCACTCAGCTTGCTGCGGACTCGCTGCACCTCTCCCGCTTGCGGGAGAGGTCGCCGCGCTCGAAGAGCGGGGCGGGCGAGGGTTTCTCTCCTCTGGGGGAATCCCGCCGCGGAGACACCCTCTCCCCAACCCTCCCCCGCAAGCGGGGGAGGGAGCGCACAAGCAACTCGGCCGCAACGTTTTGATGCGAGGACGCCATGACTGATCAGCTCACGCCGCGGCAGCGCGATGACCTCCGCACCATCGCCGCCATGATCATTCCTGCCAGCGACGAGTATAAGGTCCCCGGCGCCGACGATCCCGCGATCCAGGCCGACATCCTCGCAACGCTCGGCCGTGACACCAGATTGGTGGCGGCCGCACTGGATCATCTGGCACGGCTCGCCGGCATGCCGCTGGCCGATCTCGAGCCCGGCGCGCGCGACGGCGTCGCCCAGCAGTTCCGGTTGTCCGGCGGCGTCGCCGCCGCAACGCTCGTCCGCGTTGTCCTGCAATGCTACTACCGCGATGACCGCGTGCTCGGTTCGCTGGGAATCGAACTGCGCGCGCCATTCCCCAAGGGCCATGTGCTTCCGGACGGGGACTGGTCGCTGCTCGACCCGGTCAAGGCGCGAGGCGGCGCGCTGAGGCGGGCGCCCTAGCCATCCGGGCAGTCCAGCCCCGCGCTCCGGGCGAGCATCTTGCGCGGCAGGAGGCAGGCCACCATCTGTGTGAGCCTTCGAGGATTCTTGCCATGTTGGATTTCACCTCAGATATCGCCGATGACGCACCGTCATCGCGAACGGCGGCTGCTGACCCGGTCGATGACCGGGCGCTGCTGGACGCTTATTCCAATGCCGTGATCGACGTGACCGATCGCGTCGGCCCCGCGGTCGTGCGGGTCGAGACCGGGCCGAAAGTGCCTGATCGACGCGAACGCGGCGGGCTCGGCTCGGGCATCGTGATCTCTCCGGACGGGCTCGTGCTCACCAACAGCCATGTGGTCGGCACGTCCAGGGAGATCCGGCTGCGCGACGTCGAGGGCCATGTCGGCGACGCCCAGGTGCTCGGCGTCGATCCCGATACGGACCTTGCGCTGCTGCGCGCGAACGGCGCTCGCCACTTGCCCTTTGCCGCGCTCGGCAATTCCAAGACGTTGCGTCGCGGCCAGCTCGTGATCGCGATCGGCAATCCGCTCGGCTTCGAATCGACCGTGACCGCCGGCGTGGTCTCGGCGCTCGGACGCTCGATCCGCTCGGTCAGCGGGCGCACCATCGAGGACGTGATCCAGACCGATGCTGCGCTCAATCCCGGCAATTCCGGCGGGCCGCTGGTGTCATCGCATGCCGAGGTAATCGGCATCAACACGGCCATCATCAATGGCGCGCAAGGCATCTGCTTCGCGGTCGCCAGCAACACCGCGCAATTCGTGCTGTCGGAGATCATCCGCCACGGCTATGTCCGCCGCGCCTATATCGGTGTGGCCGGGCAGACCGCGCCGGTCCCGCGGCGGCATGCGGTGCTGGCCGGTGTCGAGAACAAGATGGGCGCGCTCTTGATGCAGATCGAGCCGGACGGACCGGCGGCGAAGGCGGGCCTACTGCCCGGCGACGTCGTGATCGGGCTCGACGGCGTCGAGATCAACGGCGTCGATGATCTGATCCGCGTGCTCGACCGCGACCGCATCGGCCGGCGCTTGGCCATGGACGTGCTGCGGCTCGGCCGCCTGCGCGCGATCGACATCGACCCGATCGAGCGCAAGCCGGCGCGCTGAACCGGGCAGGCGAAGATTTCCGTCTAACCGCCTCTACTACTGGATGGCCGCGAAGGCGGGCATCCAGTACGCCGCGCTTATCGATTCAACCACAATCGTCTCGGCGTACCGGATCACCCGGTCGATCCGGGCGACGACGCTGAATGCGTGGCGAGCGTGTCCTCACAATGACGGTGGTGATAGCAGTTCGTCCTTCGCTACTCCGCAGCGGCGGCAAAACGGCTGTTCTCCAGCTCCGCTTCCAGCCGCGCCGTCTCGGCCGCCGCCAGCTTGATGTTGGCTTCCTTGACATGGCCGAAGCCGCGGATGGTCTCGGGCACGCGCGCGAGGCGTGTCAGCAGCGGGATTTGCTCCGCCTTCAAGCTCGTGGTCCGCTGGTCGATCATCGATAGATAGTCCGCGACCAGCTTCCGCTCGGTCCGGCGCTCCCCGGTGCGGCCGAACGGATCGAATGCGGTGCCGCGCAGGAACTTGAGCTTGGCCAGCACGCGGAAGGCGTGGATCATCCAGCCGCCGAACTCCTGCTTCTGGAGCCGGCCGGTCGCCTTGTCACGCCTTGCGAAGATCGGCGGTGCCAGATGGTACTTCAGCGTGAAATCGCCGTCGAACTTCTCCGACACTTTCCTGGCGAAGCTGCCGTCGGTATAGAGCCGCGCGACCTCGTATTCGTCCTTGTAGGACATCAGCTTGAACAAATTCTTCGCGACCGCCTCGGTCAGCTCCGTGGAGGCGGGCGAAACCGCGTTCTCTGCCTTGCGCACCTTGGCAACAGCTGCGAGGTAGCGGTCAGCGTAGGCCCTGTCTTGATAGGAGGTCAGGAACTCGGCGCGCGTCGCGATGATGTCGTCGAGCGATTTCGCCGGCGCCGACGCACGGGCCTTGAACTGCAACACGCTGCGCACCCGCGACATGTCGTGGGCGGCAAGGCGTCCCCAGGTGAAGGCGAGCTTGTTCATCTCGATCGCGGCGCCGTTGATCTCGATGGCACGAAGCAGAGCCTCCAGCGATAGCGGGATCGCGCCCTTCTGGAACGCGAAGCCGAGCATGAAGGGATTGGTTGCGATGCTGTCGCCCATCAGTGCCGAAGCAATGCCCGTGGCGTCGATGATGTCGAGGTTGTTGTCGCCGATGGCGTCGCGCAGCACGGTCTGCATCGTGCCCATCTCGAAATCGAGATCGGGGTTCTGCACGAAACTCGCGGTCGGCTGCAGATCGGCGTTGATATAGGCCTTGGTCACGCCGCGCTCGGCGCGGCTCAGCGCAGACGGGCCGGCCGAGACGATCATGTCGCAGCCGAGGATGACGTCGGCGCCGCCCGTGGTGATGCGAACCGCCGAGATGTCCTCAGGCTTCGGCGCGATACGGACATGGCTCATCACCGCGCCGTTCTTCTGCGACAGGCCGGTGAAGTCCAGCGCCGAGCAGCCGCGGCCGTCGACATGGGCGGCCATGCCGAGCAGCGCGCCGATGGTGATCACGCCGGTGCCGCCGATGCCGGTGACGAGGATGTTGTAGGGGCCGTCGAGCTCACGCACGGGCGGCAGCGGCAGATCGGCGAACAATTGGCCGGAATCCACCGCCGAGGTCTTCATGCGCTTGAGGCTGCCGCCATGCACGGTGACAAAACTCGGGCAAAAGCCCTCGACGCAGGAAAAATCCTTGTTGCAGTTCGACTGATCGATCTGTCGCTTGCGGCCGAACTCGGTCTCCAGCGGCTGCACCGAGACGCAGTTCGAGGCCTGCGAGCAGTCGCCGCAGCCTTCGCAGACCAGCTCGTTGATGAAGGCGCGCTTGGCGGGATCGGGATAGAGCCCGCGCTTGCGGCGGCGGCGCTTTTCAGCGGCGCAGGTCTGGTCGTAGACGATGACGGTGAGGCCCTTGATATCACGCAACTCGCGCTGCACGGCGTCGAGCTCGCGGCGGTGATGGATCGTGGCGCCCTGCGGGAAGTAATTGCCTTGCGGGTATTTGCTCGGATCGTCGGAAACGATCGCGAGCCGCTTGACGCCTTCGGCCCAGACCTGATGCGCGATCTGCGCGACGTTGAAGGCACCTTCGGCCGGCTGGCCGCCAGTCATCGCGACGGCGTCGTTGTAGAGGATCTTGTAGGTGATGTTGATGCCGGCGGCGGACGCAGCGCGAAGGGCGAGCAGCCCGGAATGGGTGTAGGTGCCGTCGCCGAGATTCTGGAAGATATGATTCTCGGTGGTGAAGGGCGACTGGCCGATCCAGTTCACGCCCTCGGCGCCCATATGCGAGATCAAGTCTGTGCGGCGGGTCGGCATGCTCAGGGCCATGCCGTGGCAGCCGATGCCGGCCATGGCGCGGCTGCCCTCCGGTACGCGCGTAGAGGTGTTGTGCGGGCAGCCCGAGCAGAAGAACGGCGTGCGTGCGAGCTTGATCGGCGCGTTGGTGGTGACGGGATTGTCGAACGCTTCGAGCCGCGCGAGTCGCTGTTCCAGCACCGGGCTGTGATGGCCGAGCTTGCGCAAGCGCGCCACCAGCGCGCCGGCGACAATGGTCGGCGTCAGCTCTCCCTCGCTCGGCAGCAACGGTGCGCCGCGCTCGTCGCGTTTGCCCGAGACGGTCGGACGCCGCGACGCATCGACGTTGTAGAGGATGCGCATCAGTTGGTCTTCGATGAAGCCCCGCTTCTCCTCGACCACCAGCACGTCCTGAAGGCCCTCGGCGAAGCGCTTGGCGCCGCTTTCCTCCAGCGGCCAGGTCATCGCGACCTTGTAGATGCGAAGGCCGAGATCCTGGGCGTCCTTGTCGGTGATGCCGAGGTCGGCGAGCGCCTGGCGCAGGTCGAGATAGGCCTTGCCGGTCGCGGCGATGCCGAGCCGCGCCGGCTTGGAATCGAGCACGACGCGATCGAGCTGGTTGGCGCGGGCGAAGGCCTGCACCGCCGCCATCTTCGGGCCGAACAGGCGCTTCTCGGCTTCAAGCGGCGGATCGGGCCAGCGGATGTTGAGGCCGCCAGGCGGCATCTCGAAATCGTCGGGCAGCTTGATCTGGATACGTTCAGGATCGCTATAGATCGACGCGGAGCTCTCCACGGTCTCGCTGATCGCCTTGAAGCCGACCCAGCAGCCCGAAAAGCGCGACAGCGCAAAACCGTAGAGACCAAGGTCGAGATAATCCTGCAGCGTCGCCGGATTGATCACGGGGATGAGTGCCGCCGCGAACACCTGCTCGCTCTGATGCGCCAGCGTCGAGGACTGGCAGCCGTGGTCGTCGCCGGCAAGCGCAAGCACGCCGCCGTTCAGCGAGGTGCCGGCTGCATTGGCATGCTTGAGCGCGTCCACCGAGCGATCGACGCCCGGGCCCTTGCCGTACCAGATGCCGAACACGCCATCGACCTTGGCGCCAGGAAACAGGCCGACCTGCTGGCTGCCCCAGACCGCGGTCGCGGCCAGGTCCTCGTTCAGTCCGGGGACGAAGGCGATGTCGTGCTGCTGGAGATGAGCCTTCGCCCGCCACAACGCATGGTCGTACATGCCGAGCGGTGAGCCGCGATAACCCGAGATGAAGCCGCCGGTGTTGAGGCCCTGAACCCGGTCGCGTTCGCGCTGCAACATGGGCAGGCGAACCAGGGCCTGGGTGCCGGACAGGAAGATCCGCTTCGCTTCGAGCCGGTATTTGTCGTCCAGCTCGACCTGCAACAACGTCATTTCAGGAGTCCTCGTCTCGTGGTCCGGCGCGGGTGTGCGCTGCGGGAGGGATCGCGGCGGCGTGAAGCGAATTGTGACACTCAAAAGGATGGGCTGGCGAAGTCAATACGGCTAGCCGCATCCGTGGCGGTCCTGTTAGTCATGGCTTGCCCCCGCGGAGATCATCATGGCTGTAAATGCTTTCGATACTGAAATCACGGAGACGCCCGAGGCGCTGATCGGGCCGTGGCGTCAGCCGCGCCAGATGCTGCAAGCGCAAACCTATGATGCGCACGCCTCTATCCACGACGACGCGACCGCGCAGAAGCTCGGCTTCAAGGGCGGCACGATCGAGGGCCCGACCCATTTCAGCCAGTTCGCGCCGCTCGGCGAACGGCAGTGGGGACAGGCCTGGTTCGAGACCGGCTGCCTTTCCGCGCATTACCGCAGTGTCTGTTACGAAGGCGAGGAGGTGCAGGCGATCCTGTCGAAGCCCTTGCCTCGCACGAGCCTGTGCCAAATTCAGATGGTGAAGCGCGACGGCACCGAGGTGCTGCGCGGCACGGCCTCGGTGGGCGATGCGCCGGTTGCGACGGCGCTCGAGACACGCCTCGGCGAGCTGAAGCCGCTCACCGATCCCGTGATCCTGCGCGACGTGAAAGTGGCGCAGACGAGCAAGCGGCAGTCGGTCCACATGGCATTCGACCAAAACATGGGCGACCTCTATCCGTTTTCCCTTCGGGAGAAACTCGCCGTCATCACCGAGAACTCGCCGTACTACGCGGGCACGAATAATCCGTGGGGCAGGCCGATCATCCCGATGGAAATGCTGAGCGTGCTGTTCCAGTATCGCTCCAAGGACGATGCGCTTCCGTCCAAGGGCCCGGCCGTCGGCCTGTTCGCCGACCAGGAGATCCGTCTGGTGAAAGGGCCGCTCTTCGAGGGTGAGGAGTATGAGGTCGAGCGCGAGGTGGTCGCGCTCTCCGGCAGCCGCCGCACCGAAAGCGCCTGGGTGAAGACGCGCGTTTTCGACAAGGCGGGCTCGGTTGTTGCGACCATGCTGCTGAACATGGCGACGCTGAAGGACTCCTATGCGCCGTATGAGGAGGAGTATCGGCAACTGTATGGGGCAGGGAAGTAGGCGCGCCCTCTGTCGTCATTCCGGGGCGCGCGTAGCGCGAGCCAGGAATCCATTTCACCTCTCGTATTGCGGCCCGATGGATTCCGGGCTCGCGACTTCGTCGCGCCCCGGAATGACGAGTCGAGAGAGCGTTGCTCCGCCCATCATTTAAGCAAATGCACGACGTAGAGACGTCGCACAGGGAATGAGCAGACGCCGGTATCCGGCATAACCGTCTGAGTACGCTTGAACTTCCATCGCCGCGCGCCGCCTTCCGCAATTGTACACAATGGCACGGCGTTTGCAGAACTCCCGACCAGGAGAGTTCTCGCGGGGCCTGCGTCATGTTGAACTCGGTCAAGCCGAAGAAGGGCGCCATCAGCGCCGAGCCCGAGCCGATCACGCTCGATTGGTCCGCCACCGCGCTTCTCATCATCGACATGCAGCGCGACTTCATGGAGCCCGGCGGATTCGGCGAGACGCTCGGTAACGACGTCAATCAGCTTGCGCGCGCGGTGAAGCCGATCGGCGCGGTGCTGACGTCTGCGCGCGACACCGGCATGCTGGTGATCCACACGCGCGAGGGGCACCTGCCCGATCTCTCCGACGCGCCGCCGGCAAAGGTCGAGCGCGGCAAGCCGAGCCTTCGTATCGGTGATCCCGGTCCGATGGGCCGCATCCTCATCCGCGGCGAGGCCGGGCACGACATCATTCCCGAGCTCTATCCGCTCGACAGCGAGGTTGTGATCGACAAGCCGGGCAAGGGCGCCTTCTATGCCACCGAGCTCGGCGATGTCCTGGAGAAATACGGCATCGAGAACCTGCTGGTCTGCGGCGTCACCACGGAAGTGTGCGTCAACACCACCGTGCGCGAGGCCAATGACCGGGGCTATCGCTGTGTCGTCATCTCCGACGGCTGCGCATCCTACTTCCCCGAATTTCACGAGATGGGCCTGAAGATGATCAAGGCCCAGGGCGGCATCTTCGGCTGGGTCGCCAGCTCAGCCGCAGTCTTGGAGGCGATGAAGAGTTCGGCCACAGCAGGGGGAACATCATGAGCGCATTGGCGGGGACAGCCGGCAAGCCTGAGATCGACAAGTCTGGGTTCAAGCCGGCGCTATGGACATCGGGCGACTGGAACGCGTTCTTCGGCTTCGGCACCAACATCCTCGTCAACATGCTTGTGCTCACGGGGCTGTTGCGCTTCGTGCTGAAGATGCCTGACAGCCTCGTGTTCGGCCGCATCCTGCCCGCGCTCGGGCTGATGATGTGCCTGTCCACCTTCTATTACGCCTACCTTGCTTATCGCCTCGCACGGAAGACCGGCCGCAACGACGTCTGCGCGCTGCCCTCTGGCGTCAGCGTGCCGCACATGTTCATCGTCACCTTCGTGATCATGCTGCCGATCACGCTCAAGACCGGCGATCCGCTCAAGGGCTGGTCGGCGGGCCTGGTCTGGGTGTTCTTCCAGAGCTTCATTCTCATGATCGGCGGCTTCATCGCGCCGTTCATCCGCAAGATCACGCCGCGCGCAGCGCTGCTCGGCACGCTCGCCGGCGTCTCCGTCACCTTCATCTCGATGCGGCCGGCACTCGAGATGTACATGACGCCGCAGATCGGCCTCGTCTGCTTCGCCATCATCCTGGTGAGCTGGTTCGGCGGCGTGAAGTACTGGCGCGGCATGCCCGCGGGCCTCGTCGCCATTGCGGTCGGCATGATCATCGCCTGGGGCTCGAACCTGTTCGGCCTTGGCCTCGGCGGGTTGAGCATCGCGGGTGTCGGCGCGGCGTTTGCCAATTTCGGCTTCTCGGTGCCGATCCCGGCCTTTGGCTATGTCTTCTCCGGCTTCGAATTCCTCGGCATCATCCTGGTCACGGCCATTCCGTTCGGCATCTACGACCTCGTCGAGGCCATGGACAATGTTGAGAGCGCGGAGGCGGCCGGCGACGACTATCCCACCACGCGCGTGCTCACCGCCGACGGCGTCGTCAGCCTGATCGGCTGCCTGATGGGCAACCCCTTCATCAACGCGGTCTATATCGGCCATCCCGGCTGGAAGGCGATGGGAGGCCGGATCGGCTACTCCGCGGCGACCGGCATCATGGTGGTCGTGCTGTCCTGGTTCGGCATCATCTCAGTGCTGCTGGCGCTGGTGCCTGTCGTCGCGATCTCGCCGATCCTGCTCTACATCGGCATGCTGATCGGTGCGCAGGCCTTCCAGACCACGCCGGTCAAGCACGCGCCCGCGATCGTGCTGGCGCTGACCCCGCATCTGGCCGCCTGGGCCAAGCTCCAGATCGACACCATGCTCGGCTCGACCATGAATGCGGCGGCAAGCGTCGGCGGCTTGGCGGCCGACAAGGCCGATGCGGTCAAGGCAGCCGCGATTGCCGCCCTGCCGCAGCAGGGCGTGTTTTATCACGGCCTCGAGGTGATGGGCGGCGGCTCCATCCTCGGCGGCCTGATCCTTGGGGCGATCGGCGTCTTCATCATCGAACGCGATTTCGAGAAGGCGTCCGCCTTTGCGCTGGTCGGGGCGATCCTGACCTATTTCGGTTTCATGCATGGCGAGGCGGTGGGCATCGGCGGCGGCTTTGGCGTGACGCCGGCGGTCGCGCTGGCCTATGCCGTGATGGCCGCAGGCCTGTTCGCCGCCGGCAAGCTCGGTACGAGCGAGCACTATGCTGCGCATCCGGAAATGTCGGCCGCGCCGGCGGAGTAGTCCTGCACGAGGGGGCTTGCGGAACGGCCGGGCCATGTCTCGGCCGTTCTGGTTCAGGGACGCACGGCCGGCGTCTCCATCGGCAGGCCACGCGCACGCGACATCAGATAGAGCTCGAGTGCGACCAACTCGGGCGAGCCGTAGTCGTAGGCTTGGGCCCGGACGCCGGTCATGCAGCTGCGCAGCCGCCGCTCGAGCGATCCCAGCGTCTGCCATTCCAATCGGTAGAGCGGATAGCCGGTCGGCTGTCCCTGCGTGATCGGCGCGCCGGCGAGGCGCTTGTCGAAATTGTCGTCGTGGCAATTGGTGCAGGCGAGGTTGAGCTGCCCCTGGCGCTGCATGTAGAGTGCGCGGCCTTGCGCGATGAAGGGCTTGGCCTGCGGATCGTCACCGGCCGTGATCGTGGCGCCGCGCGACTGGTGGGCGATGAAGGCGGACAATGCGAGCAGGTCGCGGCTCTCGTAGCGCAGCGGCGTCGCCTGCTGATGATTGGCGCGACAGAGATTGATGCGCTGGTCGAGCGTGACGGGACGGCCGAGAGCCTTGTCGAAGGCGGGGTAGCGCGCCGCGACGCCCTTCATGCTGCTGCGCGCATCGCCATGACAATCCGTGCAGGCTTTGCCGACGCTGCCGAGCTTCTTCGTCCAGAGCGCTTCGCCGTCGAGCACGAACAGCATGCCGGGATTGCTGGTGTCGTCATCCTGCATGGCGCGCGTGTCCGGGCCCATGAAGGTGTAGCCGGAGCGACGCGCCTCGGGAGGGATGTCGCCGGCGAGCAGGGCCGTGGCCGCACCGGCCAGCAATGCCGCAATTGCTATCGCGCGCCGAGGGATCATTCGAGGGATCATTCGAGAGATCACTCGACAGGTCATTCGACCGTGATGACTGCCGATGCCGTCGAGGAATAGCCGTTGTCGCCGACCCATTCGAACTCGAATGTGCCGCTCTCCCTGGCGACGGTAAAGAAGGACAGATACGGGTTCGCTGCGATCGCCGGAAAGAGGTCGGCGCGAAAGATCTCGGCGCCATTGTAGCGGCAGATGAAACTCGTGATGATGTCGCGCGGCACCAGCTTGCCGTCCGCGGTGTGGCGGAAGCCGGTCTCCATGATGTGGGAGGTCAGCGTGCGGAGCTCGATGATGTCGCCGCGTCTGGCCTTGGCCGGAACGTTGATGAGGGCGGCCATCAGTTCATCTCCTCGGTGCATGCGGCCAGCGTCACGACCACATCGGCGGCGACCTGCCAGAACGTATCGTCGGACAGGCGCGCGATCGCGACCACCTTCTGGGTGTCGGCGAGCCGGATCCGTGTCGAGACCCGGGCCCGGCCGGAGGAGGGGCCGAGATGAAAATTGCCGATGTTCGGTTGCGGGTTCTTCTCGTTGAAGACGTGGATGGACTTGACGTAGTCGGTCGCCGTCATCGGGCTTGCAACGCTCACCGTGATCGGCACCGTGTTGCCGTTCTCGACCAGCGGCGGAATGTCGAGCTTGACCCTTCCGATGTGAACCTGCGCTTCGCCGACGACGTCACGGATTGCGGTGTTGAGCATTGCCGGTGTCGCTTCGAGCGGCCGCAGTGTGACGATCGGGATCGTCCCGGCGGCCGTGATGCCTCCGGTGAGGCGCAGGAAGTGTCGTCGCGTGGTTGGCATCGATCTAGTCCCGAAGCGTTGCAAGAAAAGCCACGATGTCCTCAATCTCCGCGGCCGACAGGATCGGCTTGCCGGCGAAGTTGCGTCCGACGCGAACGAGGCCGTCGATGCGATAATAGGACGGCATGATGGTGTCCGGGTTGAAGCGCGAGGCATCGACCAGTCGAAGCCGCAACTGGCTGACCGACCACCGGTTCCCGGCGCCGGTGAGATCCGGCGCGAGGTCGCCCTGGAACCGCGTTTCCGGGAATGGGCCGGAATGGCAGAGGATGCAGGTCGTCGCGCGCGCGAGCACCAGAGCGCGCCCGCGCGCGGCATCGCCTGGTGAGCCGGTGAGCGTGGCGGGAATGCCGTCGTTGACGATCGTGTAGGGCAGAAGTTCGTTCGCGTGCGCAGCGCTGGCGAAGGCGAGGCCAACGACGATGATCGCGGCAAGCGCAAATGGTGGCGAGAACGACTGCGGCCGCCACGAACTCCACTGACCTCTTCCGCTTGCGGGAGAGGTCGGCGCGCAGCGCCGGGTGAGGGCTCTTTGCTCTTGGGGGCTCTCGCGAGCGGAGACACCCTCTTCCCAGCCCCCCCCCGCAGGCGGGGGAGGGAGCGCATCGTGGTCGCGGCGACTTGCTCGGATCTTCATGCCTTAACCAAACGTCTCCGCCGTGATGGTGTCAAACCAGCGCTCCGCCTCACTTGCTTCGCGCGCTCGCAATTCGCGCGGCGCGTCGACCGGACTCGTCGCGCCGCCTTCGACCTCGGCAAAGATGTCGCCCCTGGGCTGGTAGTTGCCGGCGAGTGAAAAGCCGTAAGTGGGCGCAACGACGTTGTAGCAGACGCCCGTCAGCCGAGGTGCTTCCGCCGTGCGGCCGGCGAGAATATCGATGATGGCAGCGGCGCAGGCCTTGCCTTGCGCGCTTGCAGCCGATGCCGATTTCGGGATGCCGCCGCCGAGGCAGGCGTCGCCAATGACGTGGACGTTCCTGACGAGTTTCGACTCGAACGTGACAGGATCGATCGGGCACCAGCCGGTCGCATCCGCAGCGCCCGCGATTTCGGCGATGAGCGCTGCGCGCTGCGGCGGGATGACGTTGGCGACATCAGGGGTGTAGTTGCCGAACTCGGTGACGATGGTTCGCGTCGCGGAATCGACAGAGGTGACGCGGCCGCCTTGCGACAGGCCGATTCGCTCGATCATGTCGCCGTACAGCTCCTTCCACGCCTTCTCGAACAGCCGCTGTTGCGAAAAAGTGTCCTTGGCGTCGAGGATCAGCACTTTCGAGCGCGGCTTCTTGGCTTTCAGATAATGCGCGATCAGGCTGGCGCGCTCGTAAGGTGCGGGCGGGCAGCGTGAGGGATTAGCGGGGATCGCGATGGCGACCGTGCCGCCATCCGCCATCGCTTCCAGCTGCTTGCGCAGCAGCAGAGTCTGCGCGCCGGCTTTCCAGGCATGCGGCATCTTCTCCGATGCGGTCGCGTCATAGCCGGGGAGGGCTTCGAGGTGGAAGTCGATGCCGGGCGAGAGCACGAGGCGGTCATAGGGCAGCGCGACGCCGTCGGCCGTCATGACGCTGCGCCGCTCCGGCTCGATCATGGTCACGGCCTGAGCGATCAATGTGACGCCGTCGGCCGCGATCTTGTCGTAACCGAATTGCTGCGCCTCGATCTCGCGCAGACCCGCAATCACCGCGTTGCTGAAAGGGCAGGAGGTGAAGACCGCATTGGGCTCGATCAGGATGATGTGCAGATCATCCCGCGCTCGCTTCAGCGCTCGGGCGCAAGCAGCACCGCCAAACCCGCCGCCGACCACGACGACACGCCCCGAGGCTTGCGCGCGCGGGGTCGCTGGCCGGGCCAGCGCTGCGGCTGCCGCAGTGATGCCGAGCACGGCCTTCCGCCGTGTCACCGGGCGTCCCGTCATGGGCTATCCAGGCAAAATGCCGCGGCGGCCATGGGCTGCCGCGGCGTGTTTCAGGCGAAGGTGATGTTCTGGTCGCGCAGCGGCACGGACCGGATGCGCTTGCCGGTCGCGGCGAAGTACGCATTCAGCACGGCGGGCGCGGCGACGCCGATGGTCGGCTCGCCGACACCGCCCCAAAATCCGCCGCTCGGCACCATCACGGTCTCCACCTTCGGCATCTCGTTGATGCGCATCGAATTGTAGGTGTCGAAGTTGGTCTGCTCGATCTTGCCGTCCTTGACGGTGCAGCCGCCATAGAACAGCGCGGAGAGACCATAGACGAAGGAGCCGGCGACCTGCCGCTCCACCTGCGCCGGATTGACGACGTAGCCGGGATCGGTGGAGGCGACGATGCGATGCACCTTGATCTTGTTGGCGTCGGTCACCGAGATCTCGGCGGCTCCGGCGACATAGCTGCCATAGCCCATGACCTGGGCTATGCCGCGATAGACGCCCTGCGGTGCCGGCGTGTCCCAGCCGATCTTTTCGGCAACCGCATTGAGCACTGCGAGGTGCTTGGGGTGCTTGCCCATCAGCTTGCGGCGGAATTCGAGCGGGTCCTGGCCTGCGGCCTGGGCGAGCTCGTCCATGAAGCATTCCATGTAGATCGCATTGTGATTGACGTTGACGCCGCGCCAGAAGCCGGGCGGGACGTGCGGATTGCGCATCGCATGCTCGACCAGAAGGTTCGGCACCGAATAGCCGAACGCGGCCTCGCCGGACTGGGCGACGCCCTGGAAGGCTGCGGGGTCCATGCCGTTCTGCAGCGCTTCCGGGCGGAGCGAGAACAGGATCGATTGCCCGGACAGGCGGTAGTGCAGCGCAATCAGGTTGTTGTTGGCATCGAACGCGCCGGTCATCTTGCACTGGGTGATCGGGTGATATCTGCCGTGCGCCATGTCCTCTTCGCGCGACCACAGCAGCTTGATCGGCGTGCCCGGCATCTGCTTGGCGATGATGACCGCCTGGCGGACATAGTCGGTCTGCCCGCGCCGGCCGAAACCGCCCCCTGGCATCACCTTGTGCACATCGCACTTCTCCGCCGGCAGGCCGGAGGCCTCGAGTACCGCCGCGAAGGCCGCTTCGCCATTCTGCGTGCCGCACCAGACCTCGCACTTGTCCGCCGTGTAAATCGCCGTGGCGTTCATCGGCTCCATGGTCGCGTGGTTCTGGTAGGGATAGGAGTAGACGGCCTCGACCTTCTTCGCCGCACTCGCAATCGCCGCCTTCGCGTCGCCGTTCTTGTTGCCGACATAGGCCGGCTGCGAATCGTTGAGCCCCTCGGCCAGCCATTTCGCAATCGACTCGCTGGAGACTTTTGCGTTGTCGCCCTCGTCCCAGACGATCGGCAGCGCGTCCAGCGCGGTCTTGGCGTGCCACCAGGTGTCGGCGACCACGGCGACGGCGGTGTCGCCGACCTTGACCACCTTCTTGACGCCCTTCATGCCGGCGATCTTGGCTTCGTCGAAGCTCTTCAGCTTGCCGCCGAACACCGGGCAGTCCTTGATCGCGGCGTTCAGCATGCCCGGCAGCTTGACGTCGGCGCCGTAGATCATGGCGCCGGTGGTCTTGTCGACGGTGTCGAGCCGCTTCACGCCCTTGCCGATCAGCTTCCAATCCTTCGGATCCTTCAGCTTGACCTCCGCGGGCGGCGTCAGCTTCGCCGCAGCTTCGGCCACCTTGCCGTAGGTCGTGGTCCGGCCCGAAGGCGTATGGGTGATGACGCTGTTGGCGGCCTTGCATTCGGAGGCCGGCACCTTCCATGTGTCGGCGGCGGCCTGGATCAGCATCACGCGTGCGGTGGCGCCGCCCTTGCGGACATAATCCTGCGAGGAGCGGATGCCGCGGCTGCCGCCCGTGGAGAAGTCACCCCAGACACGCTTGCGGGCGACGCTCTGGCCGGGGGTCGGATATTCGGTCGTGACCTTCGTCCAGTCGCATTCGAGCTCTTCGGCGACAAGCTGGGCGAGCCCGGTGAGCGAGCCCTGGCCCATCTCGGAGCGGGCGATGCGGATCACCACGGTGTCGTCGGGCCTGACCACGACCCAGGCCCCGATCTCGGGCGAGCCGTCGGCGGCGCGGACCACGGTAGGCCCGAACGAGAGGTCGAGGCCGATGGCGAGGCCGGCACCGACTGCGGCCGTGCCGATGACGAAGGCGCGGCGATTGAGCCGCGGCGAGACATGCTTGTTCATGTGGGGATTTCCTTACGCGCTGGCGATCGTGTGGATCGCTTCGCGCACCTGCTGGAAGGTGCCGCAGCGGCAGATATTGGTGATGGCCTCGTCGATGTCGGCGTCGGTCGGCTTCGGCTTCTCGTTCAACAGCGCCGCCACCGCCATGATCATGCCGCTCTGGCAGTAGCCGCATTGCGGCACGTCCTGGGCGATCCAGGCTTCCTGGACCTTGTGCAGGGAACCGTCGGATGCGAGCCCCTCGATCGTCGTGATCTTCTTGCCCTCGGCCTCGCCGACCGAGATGCCGCAGGAGCGCATCGCCACGCCGTCCATGTGGACCGTGCAGGCGCCGCATTGTGCAATGCCGCAACCATATTTGGTGCCGGTCAGGCCGGCATTCTCGCGGATCGCCCAGAGCAGCGGCGTATCCGGCTCGACGTCGAGGGTGAAAGTTTTTCCGTTGATTGTTAGGTCTGCCATCGCAAGTCCCCTGATTGGCCCAATCCACCGATTGAACTCAGGGGCGCAATCTGTCCGGCAAACTGGAAGTGTTCAAATCAACAGTCCGCGGGTCATCGTGATGATGGTCCGGCGGCCCAAGAGTGGTGGACTGGAGCGTTGTTTTGCCTCATGCCTCTGTTAGCGATTCGGTTTGGCGCCTCGTGCATGGGCGCCAAATCCACGGCTTGAGGCGACGTCCGGCCGTGCCTGCCGGTTCCCGACCGCATCGCGGCTGGCGGGGCGGCGACAGTTTGTCCGTTTTGCCGGGATGCAAGACGCCAGCGCTTTGGTACACTGCGCCGACGCAAGAGGAGTTCCATGAACGTGCCGAGTCCCTGCAACGTGCTGATGCTCTACCCGCTGTTCTCGGCGGAGTCCTTCTGGACCTTTGGCGAATCCTGCAAAGTCATGGGCGTCAAGCGCCCGGCCGCTCCCTTGGGCCTGATTACCGTAGCCGCAATGTTGCCCAAGAGCTGGACGGTCCGGCTGATCGATTGCAACACGGCGCCCTTCGGCGAGGAGGATCTCGCCTGGGCGGACGTCGTCTTCACCGGCGGGATGATGCCGCAGCAGGCCGACACGCTGCGCCTGATCGAACTGTGCCGCGCCGCCGGCAAGCCGGTCGTGGTCGGCGGTCCCGACCCCACCTCGAGCCCCCACCTCTACGAGCGGGCCGACTTCCGGGTGCTCGGCGAGGCCGAAAGCGTGATCGACGACTTCATCGCGGCCTGGGAGAGCGGCGCGCGCTCGGGCACCTTCACCGCGCCGAAGTTCCAGGCCGACGTCACCAAGACGCCGGTGCCGCGCTTCGACCTGCTCAAGTTCGAGGACTATCTCTACCTCGGTGTCCAGTATTCGCGCGGCTGTCCGTTCACCTGCGAGTTCTGCGACATCATCGAGCTCTATGGGCGCGTGCCGCGGACCAAGACGATCGACCAGATGTTCGTCGAGCTCGAGACGCTCTACCAGATGGGCTATCGCGGCCATCTCGACTTCGTCGACGACAATTTCATCGGCAACAAGAAGTCGCTGCGGCAGTTCCTGCCCAAGCTCGCCGAATGGCAACGCACGCACAACTATCCCTTCGAATTCTCCACGGAGGCCTCGGTCAACCTCGCCGACGATCCGGAACTGCTGGAGCTGATGGGCGCGGCCAATTTCTTCGGCATCTTCGTCGGCATCGAAAGCCCGGATCCGGCGACGCTGGTCGCGATGCGCAAGAAGCAGAACACGCGGCGCAACATCGCCGAGAGCATCCACAAGATCTATGCCGCCGGCATGCTGGTCACTGCGGGCTTCATCGTCGGCTTCGACAACGAGAAGGTCTCGATGGCGGAGGCGATGATCGACTTCATCGAGGAGGCGGCCATTCCCGTCGCCATGGTCGGCCTGCTCTATGCCTTGCCGAACACGCAACTCACGCGCCGCCTGGAGCGCGAAGGCCGGCTGCATCAGGGCCACGACGTGGCGCCGACGATCGGCGCCGATCAGTGCACGGCCGGCATCAACTTCGATCCGGTCCGCCCGCTGCGCGACATCCTGATGGACTACAAGCGGGTGCTGGAGCACGTCTACAGCCCGGCTGCCTATGCAGCACGAGTCGATCGCCTGATGACGCTGCTCGACCGCTCCAGGCAGCGTTCCGAGCTCGCCGAAGGCGACATCCGCTCCAAGCTCGGGGCCATGGAGACGGTGCACAAGGTGGTCTCCGCCCTTCCCGAGGCGCGGGGGCCGCTGTGGCAGACCTTCATGAACTGCGCCAAGCGCGACACGTCGTCCGCACGCATCGCGGTGCAGATGATCGCGGCCTATGCGCATCTCGGACCGTACTCGCGCAAGGTCATCGCCGCCATCGATCAGCGCCTCACCGCGCTGGACAACGAGACCATCACGCCAACTGTCGGCGTGACGGCGGCCTGAGGCTTACTTCACCGCCAGGCGCAAGAAGCTCATCACGCTGCCGAGCGCGGCAAAGCCCGCGCCGAGCGCCAGCGCCAAGGTCGCGCCCTCGTGACCTGCGAGCGCGAAGCAGGCCGCGGCGAGCGCGGCTCCCGTCGTCTGGCCCGTCAGCCGCGCCGTGGCGACGATGCCGGAGGCGCTGCCGCTGCGGTGCGCCGGCGCGCTCGACATCACCGCCTTCATGTTCGGCGCCTGGAAGAAGCCGAACCCCATGCCGCAGATCACCATCCGCCAGATGATGTCGGGGATGGCAGGATTGGCGGGGAGCGTCGCCAGCAGCGCCATGCCGAGGCCGAGCAGCACGAGCCCGATGCCGCCGAGCAGGCCGACCGCGTGGCGGTCGGACAGGCGCCCGGCGATCGGCGCCATGATGCCGACCACCAGCGGCCATGGCGTCATGAAGAAGCCGGTCTCGACCTGCGAGCGTCCGAGCACGCCCTCGAAATAGAACGGCAGCGAGACGAAGGCGAGCCCCTGCACGGCGAAGGCGCACAGCGCCGTCGCCGCCGATAGCGCGAACATCGGCCTCGCGAACAGGTCGATCGGCAGCATCGGCGCCGGATGACCGGCCTGGCGGCGCATCAGGATAAAGCCGAGCGCGAGCGCCGAGATCAACTCGATGGCCACGACGAGCGGCGGCAAATTGTGCGCGGCGCTGCCGATGGCGGTGATGAACAGGCCGAGGCAGGCGGACGCCAGGATCGCGCCGGGAACGTCGAAGCCGTGATCGGCGCGCGGCGTCTTCGGCAGCATGGCAAAGCCGATACCGATCGCGACGAGCCCGAACGGGATGTTGACGGCGAACAGCCACGGCCATGGACCGAAGGCGAGGATGGCGGAGGCGATCGAGGGGCCGAAGGTGAAGGCGGTCGCGACCACCAGCGCATTGTGGCCGAAGCCGCGGCCTTGCATCCGCCCCGGATAGACGTAGCGCACCAGTGCGGTGTTGACGCTCATGATGCCGCTCGCGCCCAGCCCTTGCAGCGTGCGCGCCACCAGCAGGCTGTCGAGCGACCATGCCACCGCGCAGAACAGCGAGGCGATCGTGAACAGGATCAGGCCGCCGAGATAGATGCGCTGGTGCCCGACGATCTCGCCGAGCGCGCCCAGCGGCAGCAGGGTGGCCACCAGCGCGATCTGGTAGACGTTGACGACCCAGACCGACTGCTCCGGCGTGACCCGCAGATCGGCGGCGATGGCGGGCAGCGCGATGTTCGCAATCGCGGTGTCGAGCGAGGCCATCGCCAGCGCGGTGAAGATCGCAGCGATGGCCCAGCGCCGCTGCGCGGTGGGAAGTCCGTCGGACACAGGCTGATCCGACTCGCGCGCGGCCGAGGGTAACGTGATTGTCATTGCGTTGGCGCGTCGCTCCGGCGGCGTGGGTCATGCGCCGTGTACTACGGCTTGGCGGCCGGCCACAGGCTCATGCGTGCATGCTGTGTATGCGCAGGCTGCTGGAGGCGGCGCGGATAGAGTAGGGATCGCGACAATCGAATCCAAATTCGAAAAACAACCCCATGCACAGGAGAAGGGCCGTTGATCGGAAAGGGATTTTTCGAGACGCGCGGTCGTGACCTTCCCGGCCGCGATCAAGTTGACTCGTCGGGCAAAACACCGGCAAGTTGTCAAGGTGCAGCAGCCCCGGCAGGCCGCATTTTCATCGCCTGCGCGCTTGTCTCCCCGAAATCAACGTTGAGGCAGATCAACACTCCCCTCGCGGGAGGCCGGCCCTTTCCAACCGCGCAGCGATGGAAATGGCCGCCGACATGCAGATTCTGCTCCGTGAAATCTGCAAACCCCTTTGCTCTGGATGTTGGCCTTCGTGCCCATCGTGGTGGTGGCCGAGGCCCTGGTCCCGCATTCCCACGCGTTGCTGTTCGTGCTGGCGGTGCTCGCCAAAGTGCCGCTGGCGGCGCTGCTCAGCCATGCGGCGCGCTGATGATCTTGATCTACGCGGTCTTTGCGCTGACGCTGTACGTGGTACCGCCGGCGGGCCAGGGATGAAGTTCAGTGCCCTTCGATTCGCGCCGGTAGGGCCATTGTGGCCATTGGCCGCGCCAGATCATGCCAATCCGAGGCCGCCATCGATGTCGATCACCTGACCGGTGACCCATGCCGAGGCGGGTCCGGCGAGTTGGACGATCCATTCAGCGACATCGTCGGGCACACCGCGGCGGCCGAGCGGGATGCTGGCGCGCTCTTGTTCCTCCACCGCCGCGGCCTGCTGAGCCGACAATCCCATCATGCCGGTCAGCGCCCCCGTCTCGGTCGGGCCTGGAGCAACGGCGTTCACCCTGATCCCCAACGGCGCCAGCTCCAAGGCCCAGCACCGCGTCAGATGCTCCACGGCGGCTTTGCTGGCGGCGTAGTGAGAGAGCCCTGCCGCCGCCTTGTGTCCAAAGGTGCTGGAGACGTTGACGATCGCGCCGCGCCTCGCCTTGAGATGGGGAAGCGCTGCCGATGCGAGCAGACTTGGGCCGAGCACGTTGACGGCGAAGATGTCGGCGATGCGATCGCCGGTCGCATCGGCGAGCGACAGGATTGCGCCGGCGCCGGCATTGTTGACCAGCGCATCGAGGCGGCCCCATTTGTCGAGCGCCATCGCAATGGTTCGCCTGGCGTCTTCGGCGGACGCCGCATCCGCCGTCATCCCCGCAATGTTCGCGTGTTGCAGCATGGTCTCCTGGATCAGGCTCGCCCGGCGGCCGGTGACGAGCACCTGGTCGCCCTGTTTCGCAAAACGGAGCGCCGCTGCGCGGCCGATGCCTGAAGTGCCGCCGGTGACGACGACGACCTTTTGATCTTGCATGTTCTTGCCTCTCGTGCGGCCGACCGCACCATCTCGTTCGATTTTGCAGGTCGCGGCGGCCGGCTTTCGTGTTGCGGCCACCGTGACGGGCGTAACCAGGAGCGCGCGCTGGGTTCATCCCGGGCGCGCGCTCCGGTCTGTTCGTCGCGGTCAGTAGTCCCAGAACACCGGGACCCAGCGGAAGGCCTCGCCGGCGGCCGCGACATGACCGACCGAGGGGAACGGCATGTGCGTGGCCACCAGCAGCTCGCCGCTCTCCGCGAGCTCCCGCAACAGCCGGATGCGGACGCGCGCCGCCTCCTCGGGATCGTGCTCGAAGCCGTTGTGCCACTCGGGTTGGTCGAACCCGACCGCAAACACGGCATCGCCAGCAAATGTCAGCGCCTCGCCACCGGACGCCACGCGGACCACGCTATGCCCGGGGGTGTGACCGCCGGTGCGACGAACGGCGACACCAGGTGCAACCTCGTGTTGCTCGTCGAACGTCCGGATCTGGCTGCCGTACATCCTCACGAACTGCTTGGCGGTCGCCCGAAGCGCATCCGGGAAGCCTTGCGGCATGTTCGTGCGGGTAAAGTCGGGCGACTCCCAGAACCTGACCTCGGCGGCGGCGACGTGGATCCGCAGGTCCTTGCGCAACCGCTCCTTCACGCCGTCGACCAGCAAGCCACCGACGTGATCCATGTGCATGTGGGTCAACACGAGATCGGTCACGGACGAGAGGTCAATTCCGGCGGCCTCCAGCCGCTTGATCAACTGTCCGGCGCGCGGCAGATGCAAGTCAGGATCGGACCCCAGTCCCGCGTCGATGAGGATCGTCTTGTCGTCACTTCGCACCATCACCGCATTGAGTGCCCAGTCAAAGGCATCCTGAGGCAGGAACATCTCGTTCAGCCAGTTGGCCCGTAGGGCCGGGTCGGCGTTGTGCGCCAGCATGGCCGTCGGGAGCGGCAGCACGCCGTCGCTGACCACCAGCACGTCGATATCGCCGATGCGCACCGCGTAACGCGACGGTACAAGCTCTTCGGGTTTCGCGGCAAGGGAAGCGTTGTGCAAATTCATGTCGGTCTCCTTTTCGAAGTTGGGGGTTGGTTGCTAGAGCGCGGTGACGCGCTCGGGGTCGGCGGAGGCGAGCGCTGCGGCACGCTCGGCCTTGGGCGGATAGATCCAGACGGTGTTGATCTCCTGCTTGGTCTTCTTGGCGACGTCGCCGACCATCTCCACCGTGCGCTCCCAGCCACGCGTGAACAGCGCGCCGGTTTCGCCGAGGTCGAGGCAGGTGACGTAGGCCTTCTGGTGATAGGGTCTGGTCGGAACGCCGAGCAGCTCGGCGGTGGCGTTGTTGCCGGCGAAGGCGCCCATCCGGGTCGCGTGCTGACATGACATCAGCGCGTAATTGCCGACATCGTCACACGCGGCCCGTGCAGCATCGCCCGTCGCAAAGACGCCGCTCACCGAGGGGACGCGAAGATCACGATCGACGAGCAGTCGGCCAAACTGATCGCGTTCAGCCGGGATCTGTGCGGTCAACGGAGCCGCGCGCATGCCGGCGGCCCAGATCGTCGTTTCGCATTCAATCCGTTCACCGCTGGACAACGTGACGCCGGACTTGTCGAGGGAGGCCACTCCGACACCGAGCCTTGTCTCGATGCCGAGTTTGCGCAGTGCCTCCTCGATGATCGGCCTGGCGTCTGCGCCCATATCCGGGGCGATCGTCTCATTGCGGTCGACGATGACCACGCGCAGCCGGGCGTCCTTGCCGAGGATTTCGTGCAGGCGCGACGGCACCTCGGTTGCTGCCTCGATGCCGGTGAATCCGCCTCCTGCGACAACAACGGTATTGCGCCCCTGCGAAGCCGGACGGTTCGCCAGCCCGTGCAAGTGACGATCGAGCGCGATCGCATCATCAAGTTGGTCGACGCTGAAGCCGTGCTCGGCAAGGCCGGGAACGTTCGGGCGAAACAGCCGGCTACCGGTGGCAACCACCAAGCGGTCGTAGGGTAGCTTCTTCCGCGTGCCCTGCGCGGCAGCGACCTCGACGATTCTGGACTTCGTATCGATCGCCTCGGCATGGCCCCTGACATAAACGACGTCGATCGCCTCAAAGACGTCTTGCAGCGGTGCGACCAGGGTCTCGGGGTTCGGTTCGTAGAGCCGAGGGCGAACCACCAGCGTCGGCTCGGGCGCGACGAGCGCGATCTCGAGCTCGTCGGGCGGAACGCCCTGGATGTCGCGCAGCCGGGCGGCTGAAAGGGCGGCATACATACCGGCGAAGCCGGCGCCAATGATGACGATGCGCATGTTGACTGGTCCTTCGAGTTGATTGCGATGAAAACGAGGCTACGCCGTCGCGAACCTGAGCAAGTCGCCGTTGACGATGTTGGGATGGGTCGTGCAGACGCCGTGCGGCAGCAGGTCGTAGATTTTCAGGGTGCTGTGCTTCAGGAGCCGGGCCGACAGCGGTGCGGAGTCTGCGACGGGAACGATCTGGTCGTCGCTGCCGTGCAGGACGAGCGTCGGCACAGCGATGCTCTTCAGGTCTTCGCTGAAGTCCGTCTCGGAGAAGGCCTTGATGCCGTCGTAATGGGCCTTGGCGCTGCCCATCATGCCTTGACGACACCAGTTCCAGATCGTCGCCTGCGAAGGCTGGGCGCCTGGACGATTGTATCCGTAGAAGGGGCCGCTCGCGAATTCGAGATAGAATTGCGGCCTGTTGGCAGCGAGCCGCTCGCGCAAGCCGTCGAAGACCTCAAGAGGCAAGCCACCGGGATTGTACTCGGTCTTGAGCATCAAAGGTGGCACAGCGCCGATGAGCACCAGCTTGGCCACGCGATCGCGGCCATGACGCGCGACGTAGCGCGCTGCCTCGCCGCCGCCTGTCGAGTGGCCGATGTGGATGGCATTGCGAAGATCGAGTTGCTGGACGAGGGCAGCGACGTCGGCCGCATAGTGGTCCATGTCGTGCCCGTCGTCGATTTGGCTGGAGCGGCCGTGGCCGCGGCGGTCATGGGCGATCACGCGAAACCCCTTGCCGAGGAAGAAGAGCATCTGGGCATCCCAGTCATCGGCGCTGAGCGGCCAACCATGATGGAAGACGATTGGCTGTGCGGACTTCGGTCCCCAGTCCTTGTAGAAGATCTTTGCGCCGTCGCTGGTGGTGACAGAGCTTGTGGCGCCGCTCCTGCCGGTCGAGAGGGCCGCGGTCTCCACATCGCTGCCTACTGCGGAGGTGGAGCGGACGGTCAACGACGCCGCGTATAAGAGAGTTGTTGCGAGGATGCTTCGCCGCGAGGTGCTCGCGAGCCGGTTGACAGAGCTGATCAAGGTCATTGCCATTTCCGTTTCAGGTGGGGGGCGCCATGATTCCTAGCGGAACGCATGCGCCGATGCCCCAGCGCGATTGACGCGATTGCAGCGCGATTGCTGCTAACGAGCGCGCCGCCGCCAGTCGCTCGGCGATTCTCCGGTGAGCTTTCGAAACGCGGCGGCGAAGGCGGTCTGCGAGGAGTAGCCGAGCGTGACGGCAATCGAGACGACGGAGGCGTCGGTGTCGCGCAGCATGTTCATGGCCTGCTCGAGCCGGTGCTGGCGCAGCCAGGCATGCGGAGAAAGCCCGGTACTGTCCTTGAAAGCACGGCAGAAGTGAAAGCGCGACAAGCCGGCTTCCGCGGCAAGCGCCGCGAGCGAGACGTCGGCATCACTGTCGGAGCGCAACCGCTCGATCGCTCGAAGCAGTGTTTTCGGCGCCAACCCACCCCTGGCCGGCGCTATCGTGCTTGGCGAGCCGGTGTGCGCAGCCAAAAGACGCGTCGCGAGCAGATCCATCAGTTGCTGTCTGAAAAGCGTATCGAGGGCTTCGTTTCCTTCCAGCACGTCCGCCGCGCTCAGCAATAGTCGGGACGTGACGGGATCGGGATGCGCGGTTCGCTCCAGGAGTTCAGACAGTGCGCCGGCTTCGGCTTCGTCGGCCACGCGCCTCAGCGTTGTCTGCGGAAGGTAGAGCTGAACGACGTCGACGGGTCTTGGAATGTCCCACCGGGAGCTCGATCCCTCCGGAATAATGATCACGACTCCCGGGCGAAACGTCCCGATGGCGCTGTATTGCCCGGATCGCCGCTCCATGCGTTGCACCGCGCCGTTGTAAGCCATGATGACGTGATGGCTCATGGGCGCAACGACGTCGTGCAACGGCTCGTGCTTCCAGTGAGCAATGCCGGCGCCGGAGGAATCCAGCGCCATGCGGAAAGGCACCGTGCCGAGCACGCGGGCCATTTCCGCATCGGCCGCGGGCCGATCGCCTGACGGGTCGCGCCGCACCTGCGACGCGGGGGGGATTTCGCTGCGAGATTCGCGCACAACAACTTTGCTCATGGCTCTGCTCGTGTGAGACCGCGTCGCAGATGCGCGACAAATCGATCATCGTTTCAGCCGCCGCAAAACGGGGCCCAACGGCCGGTCTGGTGATCTTTGCTCAAGGGCTGGATCCGGTCCGAAGACGATCCGTCGAGGTTCCGATGCCGTTGATTTACGGGTTCTAGGCAGTGCGAGGACCTGTGTCTTTCCTGATTCTGCCCTGCATTGCCTGATCCTTCTGCGCGCACGCCGGGCGCGCCTCACGCGCGTGCGTTTGTGAAAAAGACGTGATGTGGACGCCGCGGTCCGGTGGCCCTCACGCCGTCAGGGCACGAGCCGATCATTCTGAAATGCTTGACGGATTCGGACGGGACTTCAATCGGGGGCGGGTGCGACTTCGTCGGTCGTGGACAGCGGTGGGCAAATACCTATATACGACCCTGGGAATGGTATGACGCTGTGGTCTGCTCCACGACCACCCAGGCGAGACATCCGATGACCAGCACAGGCGCGTACGGTGAACGTCTCGGAGCATTGCTCCGCCTTGACGAAGTGCCTCCCACGCTCATGACCCGGTCGCTGCGCAATACCGAGATCGCTGTTACGGAAACCCGAAACGACAATCCGGTGCTGGGTCTGTCCGGTTCGTTTGCTGCGGAAGATGCCTATCTCGTCAGCCTGAAATTGCGCGATTATCCGGAGTGCGAAATCTGGGAACAGGGCCGTCACCTCACGAAGGCCGATGTCCATGCCGGGACGACTTACCTCTACGATCTCAAGGCCGACCCCCGCTACGTGATCGACAAGCCGTTTCACTCTCTGCATTTCTACGTGCCGCGCTCAGCGCTCGATGGTCTCGCCGATCAGTCGGGTGCGCGGCGCATCGATGCGCTCGACTGCAGTCCAGTCGGCCACGACGATGCCATCGTCCGCCATATCGGCGTTTGCTTGGGCGACGGATTGCGCCGGCCGGACGAGGTCAACCAGCTCTTCATCGATCACATGATGCTGGCGCTCACCGCTCATGTCGCGGCGACCTATGGAGGGTATCGGCACAAGTCCGGAACCGGGCGCGGTGCGCTTGCGCCATGGCAGCTCGCGCGCGCATGCGACAAACTCGAGGCGGATCTCGGCGGCAAGGTGCCGTTGCAGGCGATCGCGGCCGAACTCGGCCTCTCCGTCAGCCATTTTTCTCGTGCGTTTCGCGCTGCGACCGGTCTGCCGCCACATCGCTGGCTGCTGCATCATCGCGTGAGAACCGCCAAGCGTCTGATTAGTGAGCGCGGCCTTTCACTGTCCGAGGTTGCTATTTCAGCCGGCTTTGCCAGCCAAAGCCACTTCACGCGGGTCTTCTCCGCGGTCGCCGGTATTAGTCCTGGTGCATGGCGGCGCGATGTGGAGGGAATAACAGGCCCGAAAGGTCAGGCGAACTCGCCTTGCGGCACGAGCGTGATCAACTCATAGCCGACGACGGCGGCGCCGAGACAGCGCCTCCAGGGATTCACCCCGCGCCAAATCTCGTCGGCGCCCCACAGGATGAGGCCGCCTTTCATGACGATGGTCAAACCGAGGCTGGCCTTCCCTGCGGAAGGCCAGATCCAAAGCAGAACGCCCGCAACGATGACGGTCCAGAGAAGAAGATTCGGCCACTGCGCTATGGTGATGGCGCCCGTTTCACGGCTCCGGAAGAACCAGTCGAAGAACCGTCTCATCATCGCCTGGCCGATCAGAGCGCGACCTCACCCTCTTCGCTTCCCTTCCAGTAGGTGACGCGGTTGGCCTTCACCTTGATCAGGACGATGCCTGGCGTGTCGATGCCCTTGTCGAACCACTTGTCCAGATCGCTGGTCCAATGCTGCTGGAATGCGGCCCTGTCCCGGATCAACTCGGCGGTCCCTTCGACGGCGACATAAATCCCCTTCGAGAAGAGGCCGGCTTCCGACGAGAATCCGAGCGCCACTTTTGGATTTCCTTCGATGTCCCGGACGGTCCGGGCTTGTTCGTATGTGAAGTAGTATGACGTGCCGTCGTAGGCGACGTCGCCATTGTTGCTCATGGGCCGGTTGGCGATTTCGCCGTTCTCGGTGTGGGTCGAGAGAATGGCGATGTCTATCCCGGCCATCTCCTTTGCGATCTCGGCGAGCGATGTCTTGGGCATGAACTTTCCTTTCTTGAGCGGGAGCAACGACGGGACAAGACCCATGTTCCCCAAAAAGCAGAGCCAGTGTTTCTCCCGGTTTGCTTCCGCCCAATCGCTGCCACGGATTTGCCCGGCCAAGAGCAGCAGTGGTAACTAGGGGCTGCGACGAAGAGAACACGAAAAGGCGCGAGCGATGGTCTGGGATCCGCAGCAATATCTGAAGTTTTCCGGCCATCGGCTGCGCCCTGCGGTCGATCTGTTGATGCGGATTCCGGATCTGGCGCCGCGCGAGGTCGCCGACCTCGGGGCGGGCGCCGGCAACGTGACGAAGCTGCTCAGGGAGCGCTGGCCGCAAGCCGCCGTGACCGGCGTCGAGGGCTCGGCCGAAATGGTCGCCGCGGGCCGCAAGACGGCGCCTGACGTGGAATGGTCACATCAAGATCTCGGGCATTGGAGTCCCGCCGGGCAGTACGACCTGATCTACTCCAATGCGGCGCTGCACTGGTTGCCCGATCATGCGGCCCTGTTTCCGTCGCTGATGGAGAAGGTGCGTCCGGGCGGCACGCTTGCGGTGCAGATGCCGCGCAACTTCACCGCGCCCTCGCATGTGCTGATCGGCGAGACCGCGCTTGATGGTCCTTGGCGGTCCAAGGTCGCCCATCTCGTCACCCCGCCGCCGGTCGAGGGGCCGGCCTTCTATCACGATCTCCTGGCGCCGATGTCGGCCAGCATCGACATCTGGGAGACCGAATATCTGCAGGTGCTGGAAGGCGAGAACCCCGTGAAGGAATGGACCAAGGGCACCTGGCTGACGCGCTACCTCGACATTCTGCAAGGCGATGAGAAGGCCGCGTTCGAGGCCGCCTATGGAGCGCGGGTCGCGAAGGCCTATCCGAAGAATGCGGCGGGGCAGACGCTGTTCCCGTTCCGGCGCCTGTTCATGGTCGCCCAGCGCAAAGGCTGATGGCACTGCCGCAATGCGGCATGAACGCTCGTTCCGTTGGACCCGCGCGGACGCCGGGTTGCGCAGACGGCGCTCGCCAAGTTAGCTTGGACGTGAGGCCGCAAGGGGGCGTCGAGAAGAACTGACGGCTGCGGCCCAATAAGAACAACACCAACGGTCGGGGGTGGTCGCACGCCCGGCCGTTGCGCTTGAAAAATCCAATCCCGGGGGGACCAATTTGTTGCGCGCGCTGAATCGTTTTCTCGATCATCTCGAGGAGTGGCTGATCGCGACGATGATCGCGGCTGCAACGTCGCTCATCTTCGTCGCCGTGCTGCATCGCTACGGCGCCGGGCTGTCGATCGACATCGCAAAATGGGCGGAAGCGCGAAATCTCGCCTTCCTCGCCGTGCCGGCGCGCGCGGTGTTCGTGTGGCTTGCCGCGCTCGACCTGTCCTGGGCGCAGGAGCTCTGCATCTACATGTTCATCTGGATGGCGAAGTTCGGCGCCGCCTACGGCGTGCGCACCGGCATCCATGTCGGCGTCGACGTGCTGGTCAACCTCCTTCCCGGCGGCTCGCGCCGGCGCGTCATCACCTTCGGCCTGTTGTGCGGTGCTCTTTTCACCGCCATCGTCGGCTATTTCGGCGCCGCCTTTGTCACCCATATGTGGCAGAGCGGCCAGCAGTCCAACGATCTGGAAGCGCCGATGTGGATGGTCTATCTCACCATCCCGCTCGGCTCCGCCTTGATGTGCTTCCGCTTCCTCCAGGTCGCCTGGTCGTTCTACCGCACCGGTGAGCTGCCGCATCACGACATGGCCGGCGTCGAGGGCGTCGAGGCGGACCCCGTGCATCCGGCGCCGGTCACGCGCAGCCAGGTGGTCCGGGACGAGCGCAGCCCGCTCGGCTGGATCCTGATGCTGGTGCCGGTCCTGATCGTTGCCTTGTGCTTCGCTCACGCGGCCCACGTCATCACGCTGCCGCAGGGCCTGCGTGTCTTCATCGTGTTCGCGCTCCTGCTCTCCCTGATGCTCACGGGCATGCCGATCTCGATTGCGCTCGGCCTGACCGTGCTCAGCTTCATGTTCGCGCTGACCGACGTGCGGACGGAGTCGGTCGCGCTGAAGCTGTTCACCGGCATCGAGAATTTCGAGATCATGGCGATCCCGTTCTTCATCCTCGCCGGCAACTTCCTCACTCACGGCGGCGTTGCGCGGCGGATGATCGCATTCGCGACCTCGCTGGTCGGGCATTGGTACGGTGGCCTCGCGCTGTCGGGCGTGGTCGCCTGCGCGCTGTTTGCCGCGATCTCCGGCTCCTCGCCGGCGACCGTGGTGGCGATCGGCTCGGTGATCCTGCCTGCGATGGTCGCCCAGGGCTTTCCGAAGCGTTTCGGTGCGGGCGTGATCACGACGTCCGGCTCGCTCGGCATTCTCATTCCGCCGTCTATCCCGATGGTGCTCTATGCCGTGTCGACCAACAGCTCGGTCGGCAAGCTCTTCATCGCCGGCATCGTGCCCGGGCTTGCGCTCGCCTCGCTGCTCGGAGCGACAACATTCTATCGGGCCTGGCGCAACGACTATCCGAGGATGCCGAAGGCGACCTTGCGCGAACGTCTCGACGCGTTCCGCAAGTCGATTTGGGGCATCCTCCTGATCGTGCTCGTGATCGGCGGCATCTACAGCGGCCTGTTCACGCCGACCGAGGCCGCCGCCGTCAGCGCGGTCTACGCCTTCATCGTCGCGGTGTTCATCTACAAGGATCTGAGGCTGCGCGACGTGCCGCGGGTGCTGCTGTCCTCGGCCAATTTGTCGGCGATGCTGCTCTACATCATCACCAACGCCGTGCTGTTCTCGTTCCTGATGACCTACGAGAACGTGCCGCAGGCGCTGGCGCAATGGATGATCGACCAGGGCCTGGGGTGGATCGGCTTCCTGCTGCTCGTCAACATCCTGTTGCTGCTGGCCGGCAACGTGATGGAGCCGTCCTCCATCATCCTGATCATGGCGCCGATCCTATTTCCGGTCGCGGTCAAGCTCGGCATCGACCCGATTCATTTCGGCATCCTGATGACGGTCAACATGGAGGTCGGGCTGTGCCACCCGCCGGTCGGCCTCAACCTCTACGTCGCCTCCGGCATCGCCAAGATGGGCATCACCGAGCTCACGGTCGCGGTGTGGCCGTGGCTGCTGACGATGCTGGGATTCCTGGTGGTGGTGACGTATTGGCCCGGCCTGTCGCTGTGGCTGCCGCGCATGCTGGGCATGTAGGGGAGGAGACGCCAAGGGACATGGCTAACGGGCGGTAAATTCGTGCGCTCAAATGCTGCATTTGTGCGGGAAGCCCGTTTTACGGATACGCGGTAGGACCATGCCAGCGGATGGGCTGGCATGTTGTTCAACAGAATGGAATCCGGACGGGCATCGATTTCCGACGCCGTCCATTTGGAAGTCATCACGGGCCTTCACGGCACGACGATGCCGACCGTGCTCGCGGCCGCGTGTCAGGCGATGGTCGGCGCCATCACGACCTACGAGACCGGCGACATGGTCACGGCAGCCCTGACGGTCGCCGGTGTCGTGGTGGCCGTTGTCCGCCTGTTTGAAATCATCGCCTTCCGTCGTCGCCTTGCCCGCCCACCGCAACTCGGCCGGGCCGAGGCCGTGCAATGGGAACGGCGCTACATTGCCGGCACCGTTGTAACGGCCCTCGTGCTCGGCGTGTTCGCTGCGCGCAGCATCATGTTGGGCGATGCGCTCTGCTCGGTGATGGCGATCGGCATCGGATTCGGCTTCGGCGCGGGCGTGGTGGCGCGGCTGGCGCTGCGTCCGGTCGCGGCGCTGCTCGATCTCGTCGCGATCGCCGCTCCCACCGCGATCGTCACCTTCATGCAGCCTGATCTGCGCCATGCCGGGCTCGGACTCCTCATTCTCATGTATGTCGTTGCAAGCTTCGAGATGGTGCGCCTCAGCTTCAACGCCTCGATCAACCAGATCACGCTGAAGCGGCAGTTCGAGCAGCTGTCGCGCATCGACCCGATGACGGGCCTGTCCAACCGCTCGGTGCTGGCGACGGACTTGCCCGCCATGCTCGCGGCCGGGATGGTTGCCGTCCATACGCTCGATCTCGACCGCTTCAAGGAAGCCAACGACCGGTTCGGACATCCCGCCGGCGATGCGCTGCTGAAGCAGGTCGCCGGGCGCCTCAAGGCGCTGGCCGGGCCCGACGACCTCGTGATCCGCATGGGCGGCGACGAATTCGTCCTGGTGCAGCGCTCCGTGTCCGACGCAGAGGCGATGGCACGGCGGATCGTGCAATCGATCGGCAGGCCATACGAGGTCGACGGACAGGTGATCGATCTCGGTGCGAGCGTCGGCGTTGCCGTCGCGCCGGCCGACGGCCGAACCGCAGAGGCGCTGTTGTCCCGCTCGGACAAGGCGCTGTATCGGGCCAAGCAGAATCGTGGCGGCTATGTACTGGCCAGCGAATTGCGGGCGGCAGACAACGCCACGGCATCGCGCCAAGCCGTTGAAGGCGTCGCTGCCTAGCAGCATCTCGCTCCATTTCCTTCGTCTGCTCCAATGGCAATCGACCGCAAGATGCGGTTAGATGCCGTGCATCAGGCGGGGAGGAGCAACATGACGGAATCCAGCAGCGAGCCGAAGGACGCATCACCGTCCGTCATCGCGCAGCAAGAGGCCATGCTCGACGCATTGCCGTTTTCCGATACGCGCGACTTCGACGACGCCGCGCGCGGCTTTCTGGGCACGATCGAGAACGCGGCGATCACGAATCCGCAAGGGCGGACGGTCTGGAGCCTCGAGCCCTATGGCTTCCTGTCCGCCGAGCGGGCGCCGCATACGGTCAATCCCAGCCTGTGGCGGCAGTCGCGCCTCAACATGCAGCACGGCCTGTTCGAGGTCGTGCCCGGCGTCTACCAGGTGCGCGGGCTCGACATCGCCAACATGACGCTGATCGAGGGCGACAGCGGCGTCATCGTCGTGGACACCTTGACCTCGATCGAGGGCGCGCGCGCTGCGCTCGATCTGTACTTCAAGCATCGGGGCATCCGGCCGGTCGTGGCGGTCATCTTCACCCATACCCATACGGACCATTGGGGCGGCGCGCGCGGCGTGCTGGAGGAGGATGCGCTGGCAACGGGCCGCGTTCCCATCATCGCGCCGAACCTGTTCATGGAGCACGCGGTCTCCGAGAACATCATCGCAGGGCCGGCGATGCTGCGCCGGGCGCAGTACCAGTTCGGGCCGCTGCTCGCGAAGGGCGTGCGCGGACAGGTCGATTGCGGGCTCGGCAAGTCGATGGCGGCAGGATCGGTCGCGCTGCTGCGCCCCACGGACCTGATCCTGGCGACCGGCGACAAGCGCGTGATCGACGGCGTCGCGTTCGAATTCCAGATGGCTCCGAACAGCGAAGCGCCGGCGGAGATGCACTTCTTCGTCCCGTGCTACAAGCTCTTGAACCTCGCCGAGAACTGCACGCACAATTTCCACAATCTGCTGCCGTTCCGCGGTGCCGACGTCCGCGACGCGCTGGCGTGGTCGAAATATCTCGGCGAAGCCTTGCAGCTCTGGGACGGCAAGGCGGAGGCAATGTGCGGCCAGCACCACTGGCCAGTGTGGGGAACGGAGCGCATCGGCACGATGATCCGGCAGCAGCGCGACCTCTACAAATTCGCGCATGATCAGACCGTCCGGCTGATGAATCACGGCCTCACCGCTGCCGAGATTGCCGAGACCATCCGGCTGCCAAGCAGCCTGGAGGGTGCATGGCACGGCCGCGGCTATTACGGTCATATCCGGCACAATGTGAAGGCGATCTACCAGAAATATCTCGGCTGGTACGACGCCAATCCGGTCAATCTCGATCCGCTGCCGCCGGTCGAAGCGGGACGGAAATACGTCGAGTACATGGGCGGCGCGGAGGCCATCCTGGCGCGAGCCCGCAATGACTTCGACAAGGGCGAGTTTCGTTTCGTCGCGCAGGCGCTCGGTCATCTCGTTTTTGCCGAGCCGGATCATGCGGCGGCGCGCGCACTCCTGGCCGATACGCTGGAGCAGCTCGGCTATGCCGCCGAGAGCGCGACCTGGCGCAACGCCTATCTGTTCGGCGCGCAGGAATTGCGTCACGGCATGCCGAAGGTGCCGGCCCGCCCGCCGATGCCGCGCGAGACGCTCGCGGCGCTGCGTACCGAGCAGCTTTGGGACGTGCTCGGCATCCGCCTCAACGGGCCGAGGGCGGAGGGCAAGCACATCGTGCTGAACTGGCGCTTTTCCGATACCGGCGAGACGTTCGTGCTCAATCTGGAGAACTGCGCGCTCACTTACAGCGAGGGCGTGCAGGCGGAGCGCGCCGATGCCGGCTTCACGCTGGCGCGGTCGACGCTCGACGAGGTGATTGCCAAGCTGACGAGCTTCCCGGAGGCGGTTTCAGCCGGCAAGATCGAGCTCTCGGGCAATCCGATGAAGCTCGCCGAGCTGATGGGACTGATGGACGAATTTCCGCGGATGTTCGAGATCGTCGAGCCAAAGCGGGCGGAGGTGAGGTAGGGGAGGACGCCGTTGGCTCTTTCCTTCTCCCCTTGTGGGAGAAGGTGGCATAGGCGGCCTTTGGCCGCCGTTCACTTAGAACGCCGATGCCGTTGGATCGGCTATGGCGCCGGATGAGGGGTCTTTCTCAACGGAGAAAGTTTTAAATGCGGAGGCAACCCCTCACCCCAGCAAGTATGCGGCCTCGTTCTTGAGCCCTCTCCCACAAGGGAGAGGGCGCTTCGATTGGCAGCCGCGGTGCGGCGGCCGTTGAATTACTCCGCGCTGCTCACCAGCTTGATCCGCGGCGCCTGTCGCTCGGCGAGGCTGCGGTAGGCGGCGAGATAGTCGAGGGCCATGCGCCGCGCGGTGAAGCGTGTCTCGAACTGCTTGCGGATCGCAGCACGGTCCAGTTGCGGAAGGCGCTTAACCACGCCCGCGGCGCTGATGATGTCCTCGACGATGAAGCCGGTCAGCCCTTCGTCGATGATCTCAGGCACCGAGCCGCGGTTGAAGGCGACCACCGGCGTTCCGCACGCCATGGCCTCGATCATGACGAGGCCGAACGGCTCCGGCCAGTCGATCGGCAGCAGAAGTCCGAGCGCGCCGCTCAGGAAGTCCGACTTTTCGTGATCGCCGATCTCGCCGATGAACTCGACCAGCGGATTGTTCTCGATCATCGGCCGGATCAGCTCGTCGTAATAATCCTGGTCCGCGCGATCGACCTTGGCCGCGATCTTCAGCGGAATGCCGCAATGGGCCGCGATCTTGATGGCGCGGTCGACGCCTTTTTCCGGCGCGATGCGGCCGAGCACGGCGAGGTATTCCTGCTTTGCGGGCTTCGGCGTCAGCAGGTTCTCGGGCAGGCCGTGATGGATCGTCGTCACCCAGTTCGCCTGGGGCACCGGCCGCCGCTGCGCATTGGAGATCGAGATGACGGGCATCTTGGAGAAGGTCTTGAAGACCGGCTGATGCTCCGGCAGGTCGAGCCGGCCGTGCAGCGTGGTCGCGAATGGCGTCGGCTGTCGGTGGAACAGCGACCACGGATAATAATCGAGATGGAAGTGGAGGAAGTCGAACTCTTCGTCGTCACATTTCTGCCGCACCCGCTCCAGCAGCACCATGTGGAGCGCATTGGGATCGCGCACGGAACCGTCGAGACGGAGCGCCCTCGGCCAAAGCGCATCCAATTTAGCCGACGTCTGCGAGTCGCCACTGGCGAACAACGTCACGTCATGTCCGAGAGCCACCAGCTCTTCCGTCAACCAGTGCACCACCCGCTCGGTGCCGCCATACAGCTTGGGTGGAACAGCCTCCGTCAACGGAGCTACCTGCGCGATGCGCATCTCACCATCTCCTCTGCGATCATGGAGTTAAAGCCCCCGCCTTGTCTCGGCACCGGCATGCCAGACTGGGAACGTTCTCGCATTTGCGAAGTTCCTTCCCTTGATCGTTACTTCTTCGACACGGTGCAGCGTGGCCCCGATGATGCCATCAGCTCTTCTCACATCGTCCGCATCTGCATGTCGTGATCGCCTGGCCCGGGAACCGAGGCGAACGGTCGATGTTCAGTCGATCAGTAACAAAATGAAATCAGCATAACGGGGCGATAGTCATATGGATCACCTTTCCGGATACGCGCGCAGGCCATTTGCTTTTGTCCTGCGCTATCTTCGGATGCGCATGGCGTCGCATCTGGTGATCCTCACCGCAGTCGTCGGGGCAGTTGCCTGCTCCGTAGGCACCCAGTACGGGGTAAAGTCGCTGGTTGACGCCTTGTCCGCGGGCCCGTCGCAAGGCGGTGGCGTATGGCTGGCATTCATTCTGCTCATGTCCCTGATCGCCGCCGACAACTTCCTGTGGCGGATCGCGAGCTGGACCGCGAGCTTCACCTTCGTCCGGGTCACGGGTGATTTACGGCGTGACATATTTCGTCATCTGACCGGGCACGCGCCGAGCTATTTCTCGGATCGGATGCCGGGGATGCTGACGAGCCGCATCACGGCGACCTCGAACGCGGTGTTCACGGTCGAGAACATGTTCGTCTGGAACGTGTTGCCGCCCTGCATCGCCACGGTTGCGGCGATCGCGCTGATCGGAACCGTCAGTCCTTACATGGCGCTCGGCCTGACCGTGATCGCCGGCGGCATGGTGGCCACCATGTTCCACCTTGCCGCCGCCGGCAAGCCGCTGCATGACGATTTCGCCGACAAGGCCGCCGCCGTCGACGGCGAAATGATAGACGTCATCAGCAACATGCCGCTGGTGCGCGCATTTTGCGGTATTGGCCACGAGCATGAGCGGTTCGATGCGACTGTCAACCGTGAGCTGACCGCGCGAAGCCGCAGCCTGCGCTATCTGGAAAAGCTGCGGCTGCTGCATGCCGTCGTGACGGTGCTGTTGACCATCGCGCTGATGGCCTGGGCCATCACCCTGTGGCAGAGGGGCAGCGCGACCACCGGCGACGTCGTGCTGGTCTGCACGCTCGGCATTTCCATCCTGAGCGCGACGCGCGATCTGGCGGTGGCGCTGGTCGACGTCACCCAGCACGTCGCGCGCCTGACCGAGGCGATCGCGACGCTGCTGGTGCCGCACGAGCTGCGCGATCACCCCGAAGCCGAGCCTCTCGTCAAGAGCGGTGCGGCCATCGCCTTCAACAACGTCACCTTCGGCTATCCCGGCGGCGACAAGATCTTCGAACGATTCAGCCTGCGGCTGCAGCCGGGACAGCGCGTCGGCCTGGTCGGCCAGTCCGGCGGCGGCAAGTCTACGCTGTTCACGCTGCTGCAGCGCTTCTACGACGTCGACGAGGGCAACGTCACCATCGACGGCCAGGATATCGCGAAGGTGACGCAGCTGAGCCTGCGCGAGGCGATTTCGGTCGTGCCGCAGGATATCTCCCTGTTCCATCGCTCCATTCGCGAGAACATCCGCTATGGCCGGCCCAACGCCACCGACGACGAGGTGCTGCGCGCGGCGATCGCAGCGCGTTGCGACTTCGTCGAGAGTCTGCCCGAGGGGCTCGACACCATGGTCGGCGACCGCGGCGTCAAGATGTCCGGCGGCCAGCGCCAGCGCATCGCCATCGCGCGCGCCTTCCTGAAGGACGCGCCGATCCTGCTGCTGGACGAGGCGACTGCGGCGCTCGACAGCGAATCCGAGGAGGCGATCCGCGAGGCGTTGTCGCGCCTGATGCGCGGGCGTACCGTGATCGCGATCGCCCATCGCCTGGCGACGCTGCGCAATTTCGACCGCGTGGTGGTGTTGAGGCATGGCAAGATCATCGAGGACGGCTCGCCCGAGCGTCTGATGCAGGGCCATGGGCCGTATCGTGAGCTGGTCACGCAGGAAATGAGCCGGCTCGCGCAAGCCGCCGCGTAAGTCGACAGTCGCGTTCTCGAGTCGGTCGCGTTTTGAACCAAGCGCAGGGGAGCAGCTCATGTCGGCCGAAGCCGTAACTCAATTCGTCTCCGTGACGCGTACCTCGGAACAGGTCGCGGAACAGCCTTTCTACATTCCGATGACCGGGCCCTCGGCCCGGCCGCGGCGTTCGCTCAAGCATGACGACACTTTCATCGTGCTCGACAGCCATGGCGACATCGGCGCGTCCGCCGGCGGGCCGGACGGCCTGTTTCATCACGATACGCGCTATCTCGCACGGCTCGAGCTCGTGCTCGACGATCTCCAGCCGCTGCTACTGGGATCGAACCTGCGCGACGACAATTCGGCGTTGACCGTCGATCTCACCAATCCCGACATCTACCGGCAGGGCAGCCTCGTGCTGCAGAAGGACCTGCTGCACATCGTGCGCACGATCTTCCTGTGGCGCGGCACGGCCTATCAGCGCATCGGCGTGCAGAACCATGGCGAGCGGCGCGCCAGCTTCGCGCTGACGCTGCTGTTCGGCAACGACTTCGCCGACCTGTTCGAGGTCCGCGGCGAACGGCGGCCGCGCCGCGGCGTCGGCACCAGCCGGCTGCTCGGCCCGACCGACGTGCTGTTCGAATATCGCGGCCTCGACGACGCCGAGCGCACCACCGGACTGCATTTCGATCCGCGTCCGACGCGGCTCTCGGTCAATGCCGCCACCTGGGAGCTCGACCTCGAGCCGCACCAGGCCAAATCGCTTTTCGTGGCCGTGTCCTGCAACCGCCCGCTGACGGAAAAGCCCGCGCGGTTCTTCCCGGGTCTGCTGGCGCACCGCCGCGAAATGCGGCGGTCGACCATGGGCGCGACCAGCATCGAGACCTCGAACAACATCTTCAACGAGGTGCTGTGCCAGGCCATGGCCGACCTCAACATGCTGATGACCGAGACGCCGCAGGGGCGTTATCCCTATGCCGGCATTCCCTGGTACTCGACGACGTTCGGCCGCGACGGCCTCATCACCGCGCTCCAGATGCTGTGGGTCGACCCGCGCATCGCCAAGGGCGTCTTGCGCCGGCTCGCGCATTTCCAGGCCGAGGCGGTCGACCCGCTGGCGGATGCCGCGCCCGGCAAGATCCTGCACGAGATGCGCGGCGGCGAGATGGCGGCGCTGGGTGAGGTGCCGTTCGCGCATTATTACGGCAGCGTCGATTCGACCGCGCTGTTCGTGCTGCTGGCGGGAAGCTATTTCGAGCGCACCGGCGACGAGGCCACGCTGCTGGAGCTGTGGCCGGCGATCGAGGCGGGGCTGGCCTGGATCGACGGCCCCGGCGATCCCGACCAGGACGGCTTCGTCGAATACCAGCGCGCGACCGAGAAGGGCCTGGCCAACCAGGGTTGGAAAGATTCCTACGACGCGATCTTCCATGCCGACGGCCAGCTTGCCGAGGGCAATATCGCGCTCGCGGAAGTGCAGGGCTACGTCTTTGCCGCCAAGCAGCTCGCCGCGCGTTGCGCGCTGCGGCTCGGCAAGCCGGACCGCATGCGCAAGCTCGAGGCCGAAGCCAGGGCGCTCGCCGAGCGCTTCGAGCAGGCGTTCTGGTGCGAGGAGCTCGGCACCTATGCGCTCGCGCTCGACGGCCAGAAGCGGCCCTGCAAGGTCAGGACGTCGAATGCCGGGCAGGTGCTGTTCAGCGGCATGATCCGCGAGGACCGCGCCCGCCGCGTCGCCGCCGACCTGATGGGGCCGCATTTCTTCTCGGGCTGGGGTATCCGCACCGTCGCGCAAGGCGAGGTGCGTTACAACCCGATGTCCTACCATGACGGCTCGATCTGGCCGCACGACAACGCGCTGATCGCGCTGGGACTGGCGCGCTACGGCCTCAAGCATTCGGTGGCGCACGTGTTCAAGGGGTTGTTCGACGCCGCGACCTACATGGATCTGCGCCGGCTGCCCGAATTGTTCTGCGGCTTCCGGCGCGAGAAGCGGCGCGGCCCCACGCTCTATCCGGTCGCCTGCGCGCCGCAGGCCTGGGCCAGCGCGACGCCCTTCACGCTGCTGGAGGCGGCGCTCGGCCTCGAATTCGACGTGGCGCGCAGCGAAATCCGCCTGCGCAATCCGCATCTGCCGGCCTTTCTCAACGAGGTGATCCTGCGCGATCTGCGCCTCGGCGAGTCCAGCGTGGACTTACGCGTCAGCCGCCACGGCGACGACGTCGCGCTGGAAGTGGTGCGCACGCGCGGCCAGATCCAGGTCTCGATCGTGCTGGCGCGCTGACGGCGCGCCGTGAGGAGGGTGTCATGCGTACGATCGGAGCATTGATCCTGGGCGTCGTGGTCGTGGTTGCCTCCCCGGTCGCGCCGTCACGCGCGGCGGAGGACAAGCCCGCCGGCCAGAATGAGGCGAATGCGCCGCCGTCGGCACCGCCGCCGGCCTCGACCGTTCCGGTGACGCCCAAGGACGCCGCGCCGCCGCCCTCGGTGACCATCATCGGGGCGAGCGAGGCGCACGGGGTCCTCGGCCGCGACGTGCGGAGCGCCGCCGGAGAGGACATGGGCCGCATCGTCGACGTCATCGTCGACCGCACCGGTCATGTCCGCGCGGCGGCGATCGATTTCGGCGGCTTCCTCGGCGTCGGCAGCCGCAAGATCGTGGTGGACTGGAACGCGCTGCGCTTCGGCAAGATTGCCAGCAAGAAGGACAGCATCACGCTGGAATTGACCAAGGCGCAGGTCGCGGCCGCGCCGGAATACAAGGAGGACACGCCGATCGTCGTGCTCGGCGCGTCCGGCAGCCTTCAGCCGCTGCGAGCGATCCAGTGAGGTGCCGGGAGGGCTGATTGCCTGTGCTGTTGTCGAGCAAGCCGAAACACGCAGATCGCGGCGGCGGCGCCGAGCAGGACGAGGTCGCTGCGCCATCGGCTGCCGGCATTCCGGCGCCGTCGCGCCAGAGCCTGCGCGGCCTCGACTGGTTCATCTTCTTCCTCGCCGACGTACAGACCGGATTCGGCCCCTTCATCGCGGTCTATCTGACCACCCAGAAATGGACCCAGGTCGAGATCGGCCTCGTGCTGTCGATCGGCGGCATCGTCGCCCTGATCGGCCAGATGCCGGGCGGGGCGATCATCGACGCCGCGAAATCGGAGCGCCTCGTCGCCGCCCTCGCGATCGCGACCATCGGCGCCTGCGCGCTCGCCTATGCGGCGATGCCGATCTTCGCGGTCGTCGTGGCCGCCGCCACGCTTCACGCGATGGCGAGCTGCGTGCTCGGCCCGGCGATCGCCGCGATCAGCCTTGGTCTCGTCGGCCCGCTCGCGATCGGCGAGCGTCTCGGGCGCAACGCGCGCTTTGCCTCGCTGGGCAGCGGCATCGCGGCGGCCGTGATGGGCACCGTCGGCTACCTGCTGTCGAGCCGGGCGGTCTTCCTCGTCACTTTCCTGCTCATCATCCCGACCCTGATCGCGCTCTCGCGCATCCGCGAGCGTGAGGTCGACATCGCGCGCTGTCACGGCGAGCTGCCGCGCGAGTCGGCGGAGCGCGGCGACAGCAATCTCTGGCACCTGATCCGGCAGCGCCCGCTCATCGTCTTCGCGCTGAGCGTGCTGCTGCTGCAGCTGGCGAACGCCTCGATGATGCCCCTGATCGCGAGCGCCGTGACGGCGCGGTCCGCCCAGTGGGCGACGGTGCTCGTCGCCTTCTGCATCGTCGTTCCGCAAGCCATCGTGGCGCTGCTGTCGCCGACGGTCGGACGCAAGGCGCAGTTGTGGGGCCGACGGCCCTTGCTCCTGATCGGATTTGGCGCGCTGATGATTCGCGGACTGCTGTTTGCGACCGTGCGCGATCCTTATCTGCTGGTTCTCGTGCAGGTGTTCGACGGCATCACCGCGGCGGTGTTCGCGGTCATGATCCCGCTGATCGTCGCCGACGTCGCCTTCGGCAGCGGACATTTCAACCTGGCGCAGGGGATCGTCGGCACCGCAACGGGAATCGGCGCCTCGTTGAGTACGGTGCTCGGCGGCTATGTCAGCGACAAGTTCGGCAATGCCACGGCATTCGTCGGGCTGTCCGGCGTTGCCGCGGCGGGACTTCTTCTGGTCCTGCTGGTGATGCCGGAAACCCGGCGCAGCGCAATATCAACTCAAAAATAAAGACCGGCCGAAACGCGTCGGCCGGCCAAGTCACGGGGGAGAAACGGATCAGGCGTCGAGATTGTGCAGGCGCTGACGATTGCGCAGCACGATCTGGCGGGCGCCGGAGAAGCCGAGGATGCCCTGGGCATGAAGCTGCGACAGCGCGCGCGACACGGTTTCAAGGGTGAGGCCGAGATAGTCGCCGATGTCGCGGCGGCACATCGGCAGCGCCATCATGCCGGCAACGGCGAGGCGGCGGTCCATTTCGAGGAGGAAGGTCGCAACACGCTCCATCGCGGTCTTGCGGCCCAGCAGCAGCATGTGGTCCTCGGCATGACGAAGCTCGCCGGCGGTCATGGCCCAGAGCTTGCGGGCGACCTGCACGTCGGTGCCGGCGGCCTTCTCGAGGCTCGCGCGCTTCACGAGGCGCACGGTGGTGTCGATGATGGCTTCCGCGGCGAGACGGTGGGTGGGGCCGGATTCGAGGCCGAACACGTCGCCGGGAAGATGGAAGGCGCCGATCTGGCGGCGGCCGTCGGAGAGAAGCTTGTAGCTGCGCACCGCGCCGGTGACGACCTGATAGACGTATTCGGCCGTCTCGTCCTCGCCATAGATCTCCTCGTCCTTGCCGTAGGAGAACTCGGTGGCGACCAGGCCGACATGACCGGTGATCGCACCGAACTGGTCCGCGACGGGATGGGCAGGGGCAATCTTGCCGCCGATCTGGGTGTTGATCGCCTGGGTGTTGATCGTCTGGGTCAGCATCTGCGCCATCTCCGTTGTGATGACGCTTTCCTACGCGGTATCGGGTGCTTCGAAAATTTCGCGAGATATCTTAGGGAGGTCCCCTTACGTAGAATCCCGTAGGTCAGGCGCAGGGACAATCCTGAATGGCGTGGCGGATGCACTTGACCAGGTTTTCGTCCAGAAGCGGCTTCAAAACCACGTCCTTGATGCCCGCGGTCGCAGCCCTCGCCGAGATGTTTTCGTCGGGATAGCCAGTGATCAGGATCACAGGCGCGGCGTGGTCGGATCTGCGCAGGCGGCCGGTCAGCTCGATGCCGTTAATATCCGGCATCTTATAATCGATGACGTAGCAGTCAGGGCCGGGCGAGGCGCCCTGATTGAGCAACGCCGTGCCGCTCCTGAAGGTCCGCACGGCGAAGCCGTCGGTCTCCAGCAGGAATCGCAGGGATCCGAGGACTGCGGCATCATCGTCGACCACAAAGACGGTGCGTTGTGGGCAGGACGACGGCCGCGCATGATATGGGCCGACCTCAACCATGCTGTCTGGTTAGCACGGCCGCGGGAAGCCGCCTTGACATGCCTCAATCGTTGAGCATGCCGGCGCGCATCGCCAGCCGGACCAGTTCCGAAAGGCTGTTTGCCTGCATTTTGGTCATGACGTTGGCACGGTAGACCTCGATGGTCCGCGGGCTGATGTCGTATTCCCGGGCGATCAGCTTGTTGGAGAGGCCTGCGATCAGCCCTTCCATGACCTGGCGCTCCCTGGGACTCAAGGACGCAACGCGGGCGGCGACGTCCTGCGCGACGGCCTCGTTCTTGGCAGCGGGCTCGGCCTGGCGGATCGCCGACTCGATCATGGCGGTGAGACGGTCGTCATCGAACGGCTTTTCCAGGAAATCGACCGCGCCGAGCTTCATCGCCTCGACCGCCAGCGGCACGTCGCCGTGACCGGTCATGATCAGGATCGGAAACGGGCTTTGCTGCGCCTTCATCCGCTTCAAGAGCTCGATGCCGTCGAGGCCGGGCATGCGTACGTCGGAGACGACGCAGCCAAACTCGAGGCCGGGCAGGGCTTCGAGAAAGGCGTGCGCGTCGTCGAACAGGGTGACCGTGAAGCCGGCGGAATCCAGCAGGAAGTTCAGCGAGTCCCGCATCGCTGCGTCGTCGTCGATGACGTAGACTTTGCCATTGCTCGTCATGATCAGCTCTCGTCGGTTGCCGGCAGGGTGAAGCGGAATGTCGCTCCTCCCGCTGCGTTGCTCTCGGCCCACATGCGGCCGCCATGGGCCTCGATGATCGAGCGGCTGATCGAGAGTCCCACGCCCATGCCGGTGTCCTTGGTGGTGAAGAAGGTCTGGAACAGGTTCGGAATGACGTCGTCCCGGAAGCCGATGCCGGTGTCGGAGACCTCCACCGCGATCATGCCATCGCCGGCGCGGGTGTTGGCGACGACCAGCTCGCGCCGCTGCGCCTGCGCCATCGCTTCGAGTGCGTTGCGGAACAGGTTGACCAGCACCTGCTGAATCTGCACCCGGTCGGCCAGCACGAGATCGGCGTCAGGATCGAGGCTGAAGCGGAGCTGCACGTTCTGCTCGCGCGCCCCGGCGAGCCCGAGCGCGCCGGCTTCCTCGATCAGCTTGGACAGGCTCTCGACCCGTTTCTCCGATTCGCCGCGGGAGACGAAGTCGCGCAGGCGGCGGATGATCTGGCCGGCGCGCAAGGCCTGCTCGGCCGCGCGATCCAGCGCGCTTTCGACCTTCGGCGCATTGGGATCGCTGCTGCCGGCGAGGAGGCGGCGCGATCCCTTCATATAATTGCTGATCGCCGCCAGCGGCTGGTTGAGCTCGTGCGCCAGCGCCGACGCCATTTCTCCCATCGCGGTCAACCGCGACACGTGCACGAGTTCGGATTGCAGCTCCTGGAGCCGCGCCTGAGTCTGCTGATGTTCGGTGAGATCGCGCACGAAGCCGGTGAAATAGGGCTCGCCAGCGCGCTGCGTCTTCCCGACGGACAGGTGCATCGGGAAGGTCGTGCCGTCGCGGCGTTTACCCGTGACAATCCGGCCGATGCCGATGATGTGCGGATCATTCGTCCTGAGATATCGGTCGAGATAGCCGTCATGACGCGACTGGTCGGGCTCCGGCATCAGAATGCTCACGTTCCGGCCGATGGCTTCCTGCCTGCTATAGCCGAATAACCGCTCCGCGGCGCTGCTGAACAGATGCACGATGCCGCGTGAATCGATGACGATCATGGCGTCGGGCACCGTTTCGAGAATCGAGCGAAGATGATTCTCCTGGGAGCGCAGATCGTCCTCGAGCTGCTTCTCTGCGTTGATGTCGAGAAATAGCCCGCTGAGGTGGCGCGGCGCGCCCGTATCGTCCCGGATCACACCGGCTCTGGCCCGGATCCATTGACCGCTCCCCGAGGGCCCCCGGACCTTGAAGGAGAGGTCAAGCCCCCCGCCGCCTTCCGAGACACGCCCGATCGCCTTCAGGAGGTGGTCCCGATCGATCGGCTCCAGCTGCGAAAGAAAGAGATCGTAGCTGACGGCCTGGTCCCGCCCGAGGCCGAACAGCCGCTTGGCCGTGTCAGACCATTCGAGTTCGCGCGTCTGCAGGTCAAGGTCCCAGGTGCCCACTCCGAATCCCTCGATGCGGACCCGAAAATGATCGCCCCGGCCGTCGTCAGCCGGATGGGTCTCGCGGCTCGGCGCCAAGCTCTGCTCCTATCCTGGGCGGGCGGGCAGGATGCCTTCACCGCTCCCGTAATTTCGCCCATGGCTCGCTTGGAGGCAAGCGTGGACGTTGAATTCGCTGGCTGATTCCCCGCTGAACGGCGGGGCGGCGACCTGCGGCTGGTTTGATCTATCTCAGCCTGTCGCGCAGCAGCTGGTCTAGCATTTGAGAAAATTGGGCAATGCTGGAGATATCCGATGACATACGCGACCGTTATGGTCAGCTTGGCGCTCGATCAGTCCAACGAAGCGCGTCTTCAGGTCGCTGGGGAGCTCGCCGAGCGATTCGAGGCGGCCATCATCGGTGTGGCCGCGGCGCAGTTCGCACCGCCGCTCTACTTCACCGACGGCGCCGAGGCGCAAGCGTTGATCGATGAGGGCGAAGCCTCAGTCAAACGCCGGCTGGCCGACCTCGAAGCACAATTCCGCGCGGCCGTGAAAAATCGCGGCGGGCACGTGGAATGGCGCAGCGCCATGGATTATCCGGCGCGATTCGTGCTGGCGCAGGCGCGCTGTGCCGACATCGTGGTCAGCGGGGGGCGAAGCCCCGCCTTCTCCGACGCGTTCTCGTTGGCGAGCCCCAAGGACCTCGTGATGCAGGCCGGCCGCCCGCTTCTTTTCGTTCCCGACGGGGCGAAATGGCTGGACCTGCGCAATGTGCTGGTGGCCTGGAAGGACACGCCGGAGGCGCGGCGGGCGGTGGTGGACGCGCTGCCGATGCTGCGCAAGGCGAGGGACGTCACCATCGTCGAGATCCCCGATCACGACGACGACCGTGCGGCCGTGATGGCCGGCGTCACCGACGTTGCCGCCTGGCTCGGCCGTCACGGCGTCACCGCGACGGCGCGCGTCTCTGAGATCGCAGGAAACGAGAGCCCGGCTGCCCGGTTGGAGAAGGTCGCCGGCGACGTCGACGCCGGCCTGATCGTCGCGGGGGGCTATGGTCATTCGCGATTTCGCGAGCTGATCCTCGGAGGCGTGACTCAACATCTGATCACGCAAACCGCCCGCAGCGTGCTGCTGTCGCACTGACCACCGGCCGGCCAATATGGAATGGAGGAGGACGCGCCGTGTATCAATTTCTTGAACAGACCGTCGACGGCTACATGACGCGCAACGTCAAGACCGTGCAACGCGGCCTCGACTTGTTCCAGCTCAGCGAGATGTTCGAGACCGACGATTTCAACTCCTATCCGGTCGAAGACGACGGACAGGTGGTCGGCATCGTCACCAAGTTCGACATCCTGAAGTGCTTCGCCTTCTCGCCGAGCCAGATGTTGCCGCGCTACGACGATCTGATGAGCCGCAAGATCGGCGACGTCATGACGCCCGAGTTCATCTATGTCAGCCCCGATACGCGGCTGACACGCGTGCTCCAGATCATGGTCGAGCACCGCATCAGGAGCATCATCGTGCTCGACGGTGCACAGAAGCTGGCCGGCATCATCGCCCGTGAGGACGTGATCGCGGCGCTGAAGGCGACGGCGCGGGAGTGACGTGACGCCTTTCCCTTCTCCCCTTGTGGGAGAACGTAACATAGGCGGCCTTCGGCCGCCGTTCTTAAGAACGCCGAAGCGAAGCTTCGGCTATGGCGCCGGATGAGGGTATGTCTCCACAGAGACACCGTTCCTCGCTGCACCAACCCCTCACCCAAGCGAGTTTGCGGCGCTGTCCTCGCTGCCCTCTCCCACAAGGGGAGATGGCACTTCAATTAGCCGCACCGAAAAAATACGGAGAAGCCGAGAAAATATTCGTCCGCTACGGCTCCGCTCCAAGGCCATCTTGATTTCAATCAATTCCTCGCGAGGGGGGATGTGGTTTCTGGCAGCGTGTTCTTTCAGAGAGAATCCGCATGAGCCAGCCCTCCATCTCAAAATCCATGACCATCGGTGAAAGCGGCTTGGCTGTCGTATTCGCAGTCACCGCCTTTCTCTGCGTCATCGCCTCGGCCAAGGCGCTCGATGCACCCTTCGCGTTCCACGCTGCGCTCAGCGCGGCGGCGAGCGTGGCTGCGGTGTTCTTCATCGTCAACCGCTACTTCGAGCGGCCGGCGGCGCTGCCGGCTCAGGAAATCAACGGCCGCCCGAACTACAACATGGGGCCGATCAAGTTCGCCTCCTTCATGGCGATGTTCTGGGGCATTGCCGGATTCCTCGTCGGCCTCATCATCGCCTCGCAGCTGGCGTGGCCCGCGCTGAATTTCGATCTGCCCTGGATCAGCTTCGGCCGCCTGCGCCCGCTGCACACCTCCGCCGTGATCTTCGCCTTCGGCGGCAACGTGCTGATCGCGACCTCGTTCTACGTGGTGCAGAAGTCCTGCCGCGCGCGCCTTGCCGGTGACCTCGCGCCGTGGTTCGTCGTGCTCGGCTACAACTTCTTCATCCTGATCGCCGGCACCGGCTATCTGCTCGGCGTCACCCAGTCGAAGGAATATGCTGAGCCGGAATGGTACGCCGATCTGTGGTTGACCATCGTCTGGGTCGCCTATCTGCTCGTCTTCCTTGCCACCATCTTCAAGCGCAAGGAGCCGCACATCTTCGTCGCGAACTGGTTCTATCTCGCCTTCATCGTGACGATCGCGGTACTGCATCTCGGCAACAATCCGGCGCTGCCCGTTTCGGTGTTCGGCTCCAAGTCCTACGTCGCCTGGGGCGGCATCCAGGACGCCATGTTCCAGTGGTGGTACGGCCACAACGCGGTCGGCTTCTTCCTGACCGCCGGCTTCCTTGCTATCATGTACTATTTCATTCCGAAGCGTGCCGAGCGGCCGATCTATTCCTATCGGCTCTCGATCATCCACTTCTGGGCGCTGATCTTCCTCTACATCTGGGCCGGTCCCCACCACCTGCACTACACGGCGTTGCCGGACTGGACGCAGACGCTCGGCATGACCTTCTCGATCATGCTGTGGATGCCCTCCTGGGGCGGCATGATCAACGGCCTGATGACGCTGTCGGGTGCCTGGGACAAGCTGCGCACCGATCCCGTGCTGCGAATGCTCGTCGTCTCGGTCGCCTTCTACGGCATGTCGACCTTTGAAGGCCCGATGATGTCGATCAAGGTGGTCAACTCGCTCAGCCACTACACCGACTGGACCATCGGCCACGTGCACTCCGGCGCGCTCGGCTGGGTCGGCTTCGTCTCCTTCGGCGCGCTCTACTGCCTGGTGCCGTGGGCCTGGAATCGCAAGGGCCTCTACAGCCTGAAGCTGGTCAACTGGCACTTCTGGATCGCGACGCTCGGCATCGTTCTCTACATCTCGGCGATGTGGGTGTCCGGCATCCTGCAGGGCCTGATGTGGCGCGCCTACACCTCGCTCGGCTTCCTCGAATACTCCTTCATCGAGACCGTCGAGGCGATGCATCCCTTCTACATCATCCGCGCCGCAGGCGGCGGCCTGTTCCTGATCGGCTCGCTGATCATGGCCTACAATCTCTGGATGACGGTTCGCGTCGGCGAGCAGGAAGTCCAGATGCCCGTCGCCCTCCAGCCGGCGGAATGAGGAGCTCAAGAAAATGTCGTTTTGGACACGTCACCAAATCTTCGAAAAGAACTCGATCATCCTGATCGTCGGCATCCTGCTGGTGATCGCGGTCGGTGGTCTCGTCGAGATCACCCCGCTGTTCTACCTCAAGAGCACGATCGAGAAGGTCGACGGCGTCAGGCCCTATACGCCGCTGGAGCTCGCCGGGCGCAACGTCTACGTCCGCGAGGGCTGCTATCTCTGCCATTCGCAGATGGTCCGGCCCTTGCGCGACGAGGTCGAGCGCTACGGCCACTTCTCGCTCGCCGCGGAGAGCATGTACGACCACCCGTTCCAGTGGGGCTCCAAGCGCACCGGTCCGGATCTCGCCCGGGTCGGCGCCAAGTATTCCGACGAATGGCACGTCACCCATCTGACCAACCCGCGGGCGATCGTGCCGCAGTCGGTGATGCCTGGCTATCCGTTCCTCGGCAAGGCCGAGATCGACCCGGATGCCATCGCCGGCGACATGCGCACTCTCAGGACCGTCGGCGTCCCCTACAGCGACGAGCAGATCGCCAATGCGGCCGCCGACCTGAAGGCCCAGGCCGATCCGGACAATGCCGGGACCGACGCCTTCACGAAGCGTTACGCCAAGGCCGTCGTCCGCAATTTCGACGGCAAGACCGGCACGCCGACCGAGATGGACGCGCTCGTCGCGTATCTGCAGATGCTCGGCACGCTGGTCGACTTCAAGATCTACAACGAGAAAGCCAATCTTCGCTGAGAAGGCATGAACGATGAAAGCCATCCTGACAGTCCACAATCTAGCGTCCGATCTCGTGACGACGATCTGGACACCGGTGTTCGTCGCGATCTTTCTCGCGATCATCGCCTACGCATTTTGGCCCCGTAACAAGGCTGCGTTCGACAAGGCAGCGCACCTGCCCTTGCGGGAGGAGTGAGAAAACATGACCGACCATTCTAGCGACATCGATTCCGTCTCCGGCAAGTCCACGACCGGACACGAGTGGGACGGAATCAAGGAGCTGAACACGCCGCTGCCGCGCTGGTGGGTGATCACCTTCTACCTCACCATCGTCTGGTCGATCGGCTACTGGATCGTCTATCCGGCCTGGCCGCTGATCGCCAGCAACACCACCGGCCTGTTCGGTTACTCCTCGCGCGCCGACGTCGCCGTCGAGCTCGCCAATCTCGAGAAGATCCGGGGTGACAAGATGGCGGCGCTGGGCACCGCCTCGCTGGCCGACATCGAGAAGGATCCGGCGCTGCTGGCGCTCGCGCGCGCCAAGGGCAAGACCGTGTTCGGCGACAATTGCGCGCCCTGCCATGGAACGGGCGCGACGGGGTCCAAGGGCTACCCGAATTTGAACGACGACGAATGGCTGTGGGGCGGCTCGCTCGACCAGATCATGCAGACCATCCAGTTCGGGGTGCGGTCTGGTCATGCCAAGACGCATGAGGGCCAGATGCTCGCCTTCGGCAAGGACGGCGTGCTGAAGCCGGACGAGATCGTCACGGTCGCCAACTACGTGCGGTCGCTGTCGGGCCTTTCAACCCGCAACGGCTTCGATGCAGCCAAGGGCCAGAAGATCTTTGCGGAGAATTGCGCCGCCTGTCACGGCGATGCCGGCAAGGGCAACCAGGAGCTCGGTGCACCGAACCTGACCGACAAGATCTGGCTCTATGGCTCGGACGAGGCGAGCCTGATCGAGACCATCACGCAGGGCCGCGCCGGCGTCATGCCGGCCTGGGAAGGCCGGCTCGATCCCGCGACCATCAAGGCGATGGCGGTCTACGTCCACTCGCTCGGCGGCGGCAAATAGGCCGGTCCGCGGCCGACGACTTGCGGCGGGGGCGAAGAAAAGCGCCCCCGTTTGCGTTGGATCAACTGACGCGGCGGTGTCGGGTCTAGGTTTAATCGCACCTTTTCGAGAAGCTCCAGGCGATGAACAAGACCGTGAACCCCAAAGACCTCATATCGGGTGACGATTACGGGCCGCTCTACGCGGCCCGCAAGAAGGTCTATCCCCAGAGCGTGTCCGGCACATTCCGCCGGATCAAATGGGGCCTGATGGCGTTCTGCCTCGGCGTCTACTATTTCCTGCCCTTCGTGCGCTGGAATCGCGGCCTCGGCGCGCCGAGCCAGGCGGTGCTGATCGATCTTCCCAACAGCCGCTTCTACTTCTTCTTCATCGAGCTGTGGCCGCAGGAGGTCTACTATTTCACGGGCCTTTTGATCGTGGCCGCGATCGCGCTGTTCCTGATGAACTCGATCGGCGGCCGAATCTGGTGCGGCTATCTCTGTCCGCAGACGGTGTGGACCGACCTGTTCTACGCCGTCGAGCGTCTGATCGAGGGCGACCGGCGCGAGCGGATGAAGAAGGACAAATCGTCCGATCCGATGAAGCTGGAGCGAATCTCCGAGATCGTGCTCAAACACTCGATCTGGCTCTTGATCGCCTGGTGGACCGGCGGCGCCTGGGTGCTCTATTTCAACGACGCGCCGACCCTGGTGAAGGAGCTGGTCACCTTCCAGGGGCCGATGCTGGCCTATGTCTGGATCGGCATTCTCACCGCGACGACCTATGTGCTCGCCGGCTACATGCGCGAGCAGGTCTGCACCTATATGTGCCCGTGGCCGCGCATCCAGGCCGCGCTCACCGACGAATGGGCGCTCAACGTCACCTATCGGTACGACCGCGGTGAGAAGCGCACGTCGGTGAAGAAGGCCGCCGAGCTGCGCGCGCTGGGCCAGCCTGTCGGCGACTGCGTCGATTGCTACCAATGCGTCGCGGTCTGCCCGACCGGCATCGACATCCGCAACGGGCCGCAGATGGAATGCATCCAGTGCGGGCTCTGCATTGACGCCTGCGACAACGTGATGACCAAGATCGGCCGGCCGAAGCGGCTGATCGGCTACGACAACGACATCAACATCCACCGCCGCCAGGAAGGCAAGGCGCCGATCTATCGGATCGTCCGGCCTCGCACCGTCGCCTACAGCGCCATCATCGCGGCCGTCGGCGGCTTCATGACCTACACGTTGGCAACCCGCAGCCTGCTCGACGTCAACGTGCTGCACGACCGTAACCCGGTCGCCGTCAAGCTCAGCGACGGCTCGATCCGCAACGCCTACACGGTCCGGCTCCTGAACAAGAGCGGCTACGACCGTGCCATCGCCATCGACGTCGAGGGTCCTGTGAACCCGACGATGCACGTCGTTGGCGTCGATTCGGCAACGCCGGACCGGCCGATCATTGTGATCCGGCGCGACACGACCAGCGAACTGCGGCTGCTGGTCACCGCGCCGGCCGACAACAATCCGGAGAAGTCGATACCGGTCCGCTTCCACGTCATGGACATCGGGCTAGGCGTCGCCGCGACCGCCACCGACAACTTCGTCGCGCCGTAAATCCAGGAGACCGCCATGTCATCCAAGCCTCTGACCGGAACCAAAGTCTTCCTGATGCTGCTCGCCTTCTTCGGCCTCGTCATCGGCGTCAACGCGACCATGATGAAGCTCGCGATCGCGACGCTGCCCGGCACCGACGTCGACAGCCCCTATGCCGCCGGCCTCGTCTACGATCGCGAGATCTCGGCGGCGCACGACCAGGCTGCGCGCAAATGGAAGGTCGACGCCCATGTCGAGCGCCGCAACGACGGCGGCGCCTCGGTCCAGGTCGAGGCGCGCGATGCCGGCGGGCAGCCGATCTCCGGGCTAAAGTTCGGCGGCAGGCTGGAGCGGCCGACCGACAAGCGCGCCGATCTCGCCGTCGAGCTCACCGAATCCGGCATCGGCCTCTATCGCGGCAGCGCCGAATCCGTCGCGCCGGGCCAATGGGATCTGGTGATCGAGGGCGAGGCGCGGGGGACGCGAGTGTTCCTGTCGCGCAACCGCGTGATCCTGAACTGAAGGACTTCGTCATGCACGTCACGCGCGATTTCTCTCACTACGTTCGCGAAGCGGGCGAGGGCCTCCGGCACATCGATCTCGCGGTCGAGGGCGTCCATTGCGCCGGCTGCATGGCCAAGATCGAGCGCGGGCTGTCGGCTATCCCCGACGTCACGCTGGCGCGCGTGAACCTAACCGACCGCCGCGTCGCGCTGGAATGGAAGGCCGGCACGCTCGACCCCGGCCGCTTCATCGACCGGCTCGAGGAGCTCGGCTACAAGGCCTATCCGTTCGAGACCGAGAGCGCGGAAGCGGCGGAGGTCGCCGAATCCCGCTTCCTGCTGCGCTGCCTCGGCGTCGCCGCCTTCGCCACTATGAACGTGATGATGCTGTCGATCCCGGTGTGGTCGGGCAACGTCTCGGACATGCTGCCCGAGCAGCGCGATTTCTTCCACTGGCTGTCGGCGCTGATCGCTTTGCCGGCGGCGGCCTATGCCGGCCAGCCGTTCTTCCGTTCGGCCTGGCGCGCGCTGTCGGCGAAGACCACCAACATGGACGTGCCGATCTCGATCGGCGTGATCCTGGCGCTCGGCATGTCCGTGGTCGAGACCATCCACCACGCCGAGCATGCCTATTTCGACGCGGCGATCATGCTGCTGACCTTCCTCCTGGTCGGCCGCGTCCTCGACCAGAACATGCGGCGCCGGACCCGCGCCGTCGCCGGCAATCTCGCGGCGCTCAAGGCGGAGACCGCCGCCAAGTTCGTCGGACCCGACGAGATCTCGCAGGTGCCGGTGGCGGTGATCCATCCCGGCGACATCGTGCTGCTGCGGCCCGGCGAGCGCTGCGCAGTCGACGGCACCGTGATCGAGGGCCGCTCCGAGATCGACCAGAGCCTGATCACCGGCGAGACGCTCTATGTCACGGCTGAGCAGGGCACGCCGGTCTATGCGGGATCGATGAACATTTCCGGCACGTTGCGGGTGCGGGTCTCGGCCGCCTCGGAGGCGACGCTTCTCGCCGAGATCACGCGGCTGCTCGACAACGCGCTCCAGGCCCGATCGCGCTATATGCGCCTCGCCGACCGCGCCTCGCGGCTCTACGCGCCGGTGGTGCACGCAACCGCGCTGCTGACCATCCTTGGCTGGGTCATTGCCGGCGCGAGCTGGCACGACGCGATCGTCACCGGCGTCGCGGTGCTGATCATCACCTGCCCCTGCGCGCTCGGCCTTGCCATTCCGACGGTGCAGACGGTCGCCTCGGGCGCGATGTTCAAGGCGGGTGTGCTGCTCAATGCGGGCGACGCGATCGAGCGGCTGGCCGAAGCCGACCATGTCATCTTCGACAAGACCGGCACGCTGACGCTGCCCGATCTCGAAGTGATGAATGCGGCTGACATCCCAGCCCATATCTTCGAACTCGCCGGGCGGCTCGCGCTGTCGAGCCATCATCCCGTCGCGGCGGCGGTCGCTCAGGCGGCCGCGGCGAAATCTCCGATCGTCGGCGCGGTGGAGGAGGCAGGGCAGGGCGTGCGCGCCGTGATCGACGGCGTCGAGCTTCGCCTCGGGCGTCCCTCCTTCTGCGGCGCCGAGGCGCTGGTCGGCGGTGCGGCGTTCGATCCCGAGGCGTCGATCGTCGCGTTCAGCAAGGGCGGCGAACGCTTCATCCTGTCCGTCCGTCAGGGCCTGCGGCCGGATGCGCGAGCTGTCATCGCGGCGCTGAAGGCGCGCGATGTCGGCATCGAGATCCTCTCCGGCGACCGCGAGCCGGCGGTGAAGGCAGCGGCGCATGCGCTCGACATCCCCGAATGGCGCGCCGGCGTCACGCCCGCCGACAAGATCGCGCGGATCGAGGAGTTGAAACGGCGGGGGGCCAAGGTGCTGATGGTGGGCGATGGCATGAACGACGCGCCCTCGCTAGCGGCAGCCCATGTCTCGATGTCGCCGATCTCGGCCGCGCATCTCAGCCAGGCGACCGCCGATCTCGTCTTCCTCGGCCGCCCGCTGGCGCCGGTGGTTGCGGCCATCGACGCCTCGCGCAAGGCGCTGCAGCTGATGCGGCAGAACCTCTGGCTTGCGATCGGCTATAATGTGCTCGCCGTGCCGGTGGCGATCAGCGGGGTGGTGACGCCCTTGATCGCGGCGGCCGCCATGAGCGGATCGTCGATCCTGGTGATGCTGAACTCGCTGCGCGCGCGCAGCACCTCGCGGGAGATCGTGTGATGGAGATCCTGGTCATCCTGGTCCCGCTGGCCCTGATGCTCGGCGGGGCTGGTCTCGTCGCTTTTCTGTGGTCGCTCCGGAGCGGCCAGTACGACGATCTCGACGGCGCCGCCTGGCGCGCCATCGCCGATGACGAGCCGCCGCAGGAAGCGGCGGCGAAACGCTAGCGTTTCAGGGCGAAGGTGAGCAGAGCAGCTAGCGCGAGTGATGCCCCGACGCCGGCGACACAGGCCTGCCAGCCGAAAGCATCGAAGAGGCGCCCGAGCACGGCCGTGCCGACCAGCCCGCCGCAGAAATAGCACGCCAGATATGTCCCGCTGGCGATGCCGCGGTTCTCCGTAGCGGTCTGTCCGACAAAGCCGGTAGCCACTGCCTGCGCGAAGAAGGTGCCGACGCCGAACAGAACCATGCCGGTGAGAACGGCGGCGAGATGCGCGGTCAGCGTCAGCGGCAGGCCGATGCCTGCGACAGCCAGCGCGCCCCAGATCGTCGACCGATATCCGATGCGCGCCACCGCCTTGCCCGCAAGCAGCGTCGTGACGATCGACGGCAGGAAGACGAAATAGACCAGGCCGAGGTCCATCATGCTGAGCGACAGCGGCGGCCGCACCAGCACGAAATTGACGAAGGTGAAGGTGCCGATGAAGGCGAACAGGATGCAGAAGCCGATGCCGAAAGCGGCGCGCAGCCGCCGATCGCGCCAATGCGCGATCGCGGCCTCGAGCGGCGCAGCCGCCGGCGTCATCGCATGCATCGGCTGCACGCGTCGGATCGTGAAATAGACCAGCAACGCGCCGGCGAGATTGAGCGCGGCGAACAGATAGAAATTCCAGGCGAGGCCGAGACCGTCGGCAACCGCCGCCGAGATCAGCCGGCCGACGAGGTTGCTCGCGACATTGCCGGTGATGTAGGCGGCGAACGCGCTGCCGGCATCCGTGGCGCTGCATTGCTCGCCGAGATAGGCGAGGGTGAGTGCGAACGCGGACGCCATGCATAGACCCTGCGCGACGCGCAGGGCGGTGAAGGCGGCAAGATTTGGCGCCAGCGCCAGCAGGCTGGTGGGAATTGCAAGAAGCATCAGGCTGAGCAGGATGCCGGCCCGCCGGTCGATATGCGGGCTGAAGAAGCCGACGACGATGCTGGCCGCGGCCATGCCGAAGGTGCTGGCATTGACGGCAAAGCCCATCGCCGCGGGCGTGACGCCGTAGTGCCGCGTCAGCGAAGGCAGGATGGCCTGCGTCGCGAACAGATCGACCACAGTCAGGAAGGCGGTGAGGCCGATCACGAGCGAGCGCAGCGCCAGGCCGGGGGAATGCGCATCCATCGTCGTCGTGATCGGCTTGATCGGTGCGGTCAGATCAGTCATGGCGCGGCATCTCCTCGACTTGTCATTCCGGATGCGGCGACTCCGGCGCTTGTCGGCGCCGAGCGCGCGCCTCGCCCTTCGAGACGACCGCTTCGCGGTCCCTCAGGGTGAGGCTAAGCAGCATCGGTGCTCGTTGAAACTGGCGCGACACACGCGATCCTCATCCTGAGGAGCCCGCCTGAAGCGGGCGTCTCGAGGGATGGCCGCGACGAACTACATATGATGATCGTTGGGATCCTTGCGGACGTCGCCGGCATAGAGAATGACGGTCTCCTTGCCGAGGTTCTTCCACCAATGCGAGGTGCCGGCAACTTCAGGACGGATGTCGCCGGCCTTGTGCACGATCGGATCGACGCAGTTGGAGGCGTATTCGACGATCTCGCCCTGCTGCACGAAGATCAGCGCCGGACGATCGTCATGGCTGTGCCAGGGCACGATGCCGCCGGGCGCGATGGTCAGCTTGCGGAAGCGCAGCTCGCGACCCTCGATGTGGGCGGGCTGCTTGCCGAGATCGATTGCGCCGAGCGTCACGTCGGTGACGCCGACCGGTTTGGTGTCGACCATCTGCCGTGCGTTCGGCTTGATCTTGTCGGCGGGGCAGTCGCCGGCGGAAACCGGCTGTGCCGACAGCGTGAGCACGCCGACGATGGCGAGGCCAGGCCAGATCAGACGCGACAAGGAATGGCTCCTGGACATGAAAAGGTCTCCTGTGTTGACCGCAACCGTGATGGTCGCGGGCCATGGCTGGAGCTTCGTCGAAACCGCGTCCCTCTAGAAATGCCGGCTTGCTCTCGATGCGATAGCGATGCGCTATGTTGATACGCGGCGGCTATCGATCCGATTGGGCAACGGCATTTCCGCTTTCAGAACTTCAGGCGTTCGATGACAAGGCGCCCGATTGGCGGGCGTTTATGTCAATCGGGAGGAGCCCCCCAATGCCGAGATTATCCAAGACACTGGCCGCCACCGCCGCCTTTGCAATCATCGCCACCTCAGCTTTCTCGCAGGCCACTTGGGACTTCAAGGCCGGCATGGCCTATGTCTATGGCGGGCCCGGCAAGATGTCGGCGATGGCCATGGCCCCGGCGGAGAAGAACCACGACGCCATGATGAAGAACGCCAAGAAGGTGCCCGACAACACCGTCTTCTTCATGAGCAACGGATCGCTATACTACACTCCGGGGCGGCTCGATCCGACCGGCAATTTCTACGTGAACTGAGCGGGGTCCCGGCAGCGCGGCCGCCCCTTGCGGGCGGCCGAAGCGGGAAATTAGTATTCACCGAACGGGAATGCCGGAGCAGGAAGATGACCTCTCTCTCATCAGCCGACGCCGAACAGCTCAGGCTCGCCTTCCAGCGCTGCCGCGACATGGACGGCACGTTGAACGAGCAGCTCCGTGCCTATGCCGATGCCAGCCGCGAGGTCTTTCCCGCCTATGGCGAGGCGGTTGATCGTCTCGTGGCGCGATTGGGCGGGAATGGCGGCGGCGAGACCGCGCCGCGCCCGGGCGATGCAATGCCGCCGTTCATGCTGCCCGACGAGGGCGGCCGTCTCGTCGCGCTGCCCGCACTGCTGGCGCGCGGTCCGCTCGCCGTGATGTTCTTCCGCGGCCATTGGTGTCCCTATTGCCGGCTCAATGTCCGCGCCGTGGTCCAGTCGCTGGACCGCATCAAGGCGATGGGAGCGCAGATCGTGGCGATCGTGCCGGAGACGCAGGAATATGCCGGGCAGCTCAAGGCCGAATCCGGCGCGCCGTTTCCGATTCTGACCGATCTCGACAACGGCTACGCGCTGTCGCTCAATCTCGCGATCTGGCTCGGCACGGAGATACAGAGCTTGCTGTCCTATCAGGACATGGCGAGATTCCAAGGCAATGATGGTTGGATGCTGCCGATCCCGGCCGTATTCGTGGTCGGACGCGACGGCATCGTGAAAGCCCGCTTCGTCGATCCGGACTTTCGAAAGCGCATGGAGATCGATGATCTGATCGAAGCGCTGGAAAGCGCGAGCCGGGAGAACTGAGGCGCGCATCTCTGTTGCCGCGAAGGGCGCGTGGCTCGAGACACATAGAGGTCTTGCAAAGCAGTGAGACGCAAGTTGGAGTGCCCTCGCCCCTTGCGGGAGAGGGCAGCAACGCTGGCAGACACGAGTTCGCTTGGGCGAGGGGTATGCCTCCAAGCTTTCCGTACGGATAGAACCCCTCATCCGGCGCTTCGCGCCACCTTCTCCCGCAAGGGGAGAAGGAAAGGCAGATGTTGCCCAACTACCCCGCAATCTCCCGCCAGTCGGCGCCGCGCAGCATCCGCATCACGGCGTTGCCCACGGCCGTGCGTTGGCGTCCTGCCACTCCATAGAGGTTGACGGTACGGCGGGCGTCCAGCCCTGCGACTGCGGCGCGCGTCAGCCGCTCCGGCACGGGCGAGGTGTGCGGCACCATGGCGACGCCCATGTCGGCCTCGACCAGCTCGATCAGGTCGCGTTCGTTCGAAATTTCGTGGCCGTGTTCGATGCCGTGCTCGCGCAGGCTGGCGGAGATGCGGCGCGCGTGCTCGCAGAAGGTCCGGCTGAGCAGCTGCTCGGATCGCAGATCGTCCAGATCGACCGAGTTACGGCCGGCCAGCCGGTGGCCTTCGCCCATGACGAGCTCGAAGTTTTCGGTGAACAGCGGCCAGATGTCGAGGCGGTCCCAGGCCTCGTCGATCTCGGCGGCGATGCCGAGCTCGGCCTCGCCCTTCTTCAGGAGTTCACCGACTTCGCGGCTCGTGCCGCGCAGGAAACGCAGTTCGAGCCGGTTGAACTGCCGCCTGATCTCGTTGAGGTGAGGAATCAGCAGGGCCAGGTCGATCGAATGGGTCAGCGCAATGCGGAGCGCGCCGATCTCACCGTTCTTGAACGAGGAGGCGAGTGAGCGCGCGCCGGCGGCGGCGTCATAGCACTGCTTGAGAAGCGGGAGCATGCGCTGACCGAGCTCGGTCAATTGCGCCGCGGGGCGCTCGCGGCGGAACAGGTCGCCGCCGAGTTCGGCCTCGAGCTGCTTGATCGCGCGCGTCAGCGACGGCTGCGTGACGTTGCACTCTTCGGCCGCGCGCGTGAAGTTCAAGAGCTGCGCCACCGCGAGGAAATAGCGGACCTGGTGCATTTCCATGGATCGGCTCCGAGCAAGAATTAAGCCGATCTTATCGGATCGGCTGGCGAATGACATCCCGCCGGCAATAGCGCGTGCCTATGGATTCGGAAGCCAGCCGGTATTTCCGTTTGGGCGGGCGATGCTCCAGCTTCTGCGCAGGCTGGAAAGCCCAGTCGTTGCAATGGAGACCGTGTCATGAACATGCCGCTGAAGGCGCAGACATCTCAGCCGGCCCGCGCCCTGGCGGGCAAGGTGGCGCTGGTCACGGGCTCGACCAGCGGAATCGGCCTCGGCATCGCGCGTGCGCTGGCCGCCGCCGGTGCCGACATCGTGCTGAACGGGCTCGGCGTCGCAAGCGAGATCGGTCGGACCCGCGAGCAGATCGCCGCCGAGTTCGGGATCAAGGCGAGCTACTCGCCGGCCGACATGACGAAGCCCAAATCCATCGCCGAGATGATCGCAGCCACCATCGCCCAATCTGGCCGGCTCGACATTCTCGTCAACAATGCCGGCGTCCAGCACGTCGCGCCGCTCGACCAGTTTCCCGTCGAGAAATGGGATCTGATCCTCGCGATCAACCTGACCTCGGCCTTCCACACCACGCGGCTCGCGCTGCCGGCGATGCGCCGGAACGGCTTCGGCCGGATCATCAACATCGCTTCCGCGCACGGTCTGGTCGGCTCGCCGTTCAAGGCGGCCTATGTCGCCGCCAAACACGGCATCGTCGGCCTCACCAAGGTGACGGCGCTGGAGACAGCCGAGGAAGGCATCACGTGCAACGCGGTTTGCCCCGGTTACGTCTTCACGCCGCTGGTCGAAGCCCAGATCGACGGGCAGGCCAAGGCGCATGGGATTTCCCGCGATCAAGTGGTCCGCGACGTGTTGCTGGCGCAGCAGCCCAACAAGCGCTTCGCCACGCTTGAGGAACTCGGCGCGCTCGCGGTGTTCCTGTCGACGGACGCGGCGGCTTCGATCACCGGCGTCGCACTGCCCGTCGACGGCGGCTGGACCGCGCACTAACATGGGCCGTCGCAACGAGCCGCAGTCGGCAACGAATGCCCTTGCAATGCAAGCTGATCAGGAGCCACTCATGAACGGTACGCAGACCAACATACAGGGCAACGACCTGCCGGGTCAGGTCGTTTTGGTGCTTCAGGGCGGCGGCGCGCTCGGCTCTTATCAGGCCGGCGTCTACCAGGCCTTGCACGAAGCTGGCATCGAGCCGGACTGGATCATCGGCACCTCGATCGGTGCGATCAATGCAAGCCTCATTGCCGGCAACCCGCCCGAGCACCGGCTCGCGCGCTTGCGGGAATTCTGGAAGCGGATGGAGCAGCAGCCGGTCTGGGACTGGCGCACCGCGTTTCCGGGCTTCAACGAGAAGCTGGCCTATTGGTCGACCGTCACCCACGGGATTCCGGGCTTCTTCCGGCCCAATCCCCTGGCGCATGCCGGCGATTCCTATCCGCTGGGTGCCGATCACGCGGGCTATTATTCGACCGTTCCGCTCGAGAAAACGTTGAACGAGCTCGTCGATTTCGATCTGGCCAACCGCTGCGCGCCGCGCCTCACGGTCGGTGCCGCTCATGTCGGCACCAGCGAGATGCGCTATTTCGACAGCCGGGACGGCGAATTGACGGTGAAGCATGTGATGGCGTCGGGCGCGCTGCCGCCGGCCTTCCCCGCCGTGCGCATCGACGGAGAGCTCTATTGGGACGGGGGCATCCTGTCGAACACGCCGACGGAAGCGGTGTTCGACGACAATCCACGCAGGAACTCGCTGATCTTCTCCGTGCATCTGTGGAATCCCGTCGGGCCCGAGCCGACCACGATGGCGGAGGTGTTGAACCGGCACAAGGACGTGCAATATTCCAGCCGTATCGCGAGCCAGATCGTGCGACAGCAGCAGGCCCACCGGCTGCGCCACGTGATCAACCAACTTGCGGCACGGCTGCCCGAGAGCGAGCGCAACGACCCTGCCGTGCGCGAGCTGGCGAGCTACGGCTGTCCGACCCGCATGCATGTGGTGCGGCTGCTGACGCCGCAGCTCGAGCGCGAGACCCACACCAAGGATATCGACTTCAGTCCGTCCGGGATCACGCGGCGCTGGCATGCCGGTTATGCGCACACGAAGGCGGTATTGGCGCGCAAGCCGTGGATTGGCGAATTCGATCCGCTCGCCGGCGTGGTGCTGCATGAGCATATTGACGAGATGCCGATGGCCGCCGAGTAGGGCGCCTCGCCTTCATCGAATTGCCAGCGGCCCTGCGGATGGTCGGCAGTCCGCAGCCGAAAGGTACTGCAAGTGGTGTCAGCCAGGGATCTGGAATCAGCCCTCGAACAGGTCCGCGCCTCGGCGCGCGGCCGCGCGCTGTTGCTGCAGCTGGCTCACCCGCTGCGATCGCCGCGCGGGAATAGGGGCTCGAGGCCAATCGTGTTTCAGCTGTCATTCCGGGGCGCGCGGAGCGCGAACCCGGAATCCATTTCTCCCAGCATTCCGGTAGAACGATGGATTCCGGGTTCGCGCCAAGCGGCGCGCCCCGGAATGACAGCGGTGCCTCACACCGACGCCAGCTTGCGATACAGCGCGCCGTAGCTTCCGGCCGAGATGCTCCAAGAGAACGAGCGTCCCATGGCGCTGCGGCGCATGGTGTCGAGCTGGTCGTGGGCCATGAAGGCCGAGAAGGCCCGCCGCACGCCGCCGAGGAAGGATTCGCGCGAGGGTCTCGAGAACAGGAATCCGGTCTCGCCGTCGGTGATGGTCTCGGCAAGGCCGCCGGTCTGGTGCCCGATCGGCAGGGAGCCGAAGCGCTGGGCGTACATCTGGCTGAGGCCGCACGGCTCGAACCGCGACGGCATCAGGGTGAAATCGCTGCCGGCGAAGATGCGGCGCGCCTGGGCATCGTTGAAGCCGATGGCGACGCCGATGGCATCGGGGCGGCGTCGATGCGCGTCGATCAAGGCCTGCTCCAGCGCCGGCTCGCCGGAGCCGGTGACCACGATCTGCCCGCCGGCATCGACGATCTCGTCGGCCGCAGACAGCACGAGGTCGATGCCTTTCTGGTGAACGAGCCGGGCGACGATGCCGAATATCGGTCCGCGCGAGACCGCCAAGCCGAACTGCTTGCGGACGTAGTCCGCGTTCGCCTTCTTGCCGACCCAGTCGCCCGCGCCGAACTGCTGGGCGAGCTTGGCGCAGGAGCGCGGGTCCCAACTCTCGTCGATGCCGTTGAGGATCCCGGTGAGCTCGGCGGCGTCCGAGCGCAGGCGGAGCAGGCCTTCGAGGCCGCAGCCGAATTCGGCCGTGGTGATCTCCCGCGCATAGGTGCCGCTGACGGTGGTGAGGTGCGAGGCGTAGACGAGGCCCGCCTTGAGGAAGGAGACCTGATCGTAGAATTCGACGCCGTCGATGTGAAAGGAGCTCTCCGGCGCCCCGATCCGCCGCAGGGAGTCCTTCGGAAAGATACCCTGATAGGCGAGGTTATGGATGGTCAGGATCGACGGCAGCTTGGCGCCGTGCCAGGCAAGGTATGCGGGCACGAGCGAGGCCTGCCAGTCATTGGCATGGACCAGGTCTGCTGCCCAATCCTTGTCCAGCCTGCCCATGGCGAGCTCAGCCGCCGCCGAGGCAAAGCGCGCGAAGCGGATGTCGTTGTCGGGCCAGTCGCGTCCGGACTCGTCGCCATAGGGATTGCCCGGACGGTCGTAGAGCTGTGAGCACAACAGCACGTAGACCGGCATGCCGTCCTTGGTGGCGGCCCGGCCGAGCGAGCAGGCCGGCATTTCCGCGAATGCAGGGCAACGGCCGACGATCTGAATATGCGTGAGTTGCTCGATGATGTCGCGATAGCCCGGCAGCATGATCCGGATATCGGCGAAGGAGCGAAGTGCACGGGGGAGCGCGGCGGAAACCGCGCCCAACCCACCAACGCGGACGAAGTCGTCCATCTCTGTGGTGACGAACAAGACCCTCAAGAACGGCGCCCTCTTCCCATCCCGCTTGCTGCCATGCAAGAACGGGTCCAATTGTCCTAAAACTTCTCAAGCCCGCCCACGCGGTGCGCCGTTCGGTAAATACTTTCCTACTCAGCCGCCGCCCTCTAGGGTCGCCGCACCAACCAGAGAGAACAGTGAAGGTTCCAAAGAGCTCCAGGATGCAGCTACCAGATAAGCATGAGGAGACGACGACAAAGGCCTTCGCGGGCCTGCGTGTCCTGGATTTTTCGACCACGATCGCCGGCCCTCATTGCACCCGGATGCTCGCTGACATGGGCGCCGAGGTCATCAAGATCGAGACTGACGGCGGCGAGACGATGCGGACCCGGCCTCCGCTCCGCAACGGGTGCAGCACCGCGTTCGGCCAGCTCAATGTCGGCAAGAAGAGCGCGGTGCTCGACCTCAAGTCCGAGAACGACAAAGAGGCGGTGCGCCGGCTGGCCGCCACCGCCGATATACTGGTCGAGAACTTCCGCCCCGGCGTGATGCAGCGGCTGCGGCTCGACTACGAGAGGCTGCGGCCGCTCAACCCGCGGCTGATATACTGCTCGATCTCCGGCTATGGCCAGACCGGCCCCTCGGCCGAGCTGCCGGCCTACGCTCCCGTGATCCACGCGGCCTCCGGCTACGACATGGCGCATCTGGCCTACCAGCCCGGCCGCAGCCGTCCCGACTATTGCGGCATCTACCATGCCGACGTCGTCACCGGCACTTACGGTTTCGGCGCGATCGCCTCGGCGCTCTATCAGCGTACGGTGACAGGTGTCGGCCAGCACATCGACGTCTCCATGCTGGAGACGATGCTGTCGCTGACGCTGACCGAGTTGCAGAACTCGCAGTTTGCCGTGGCGCCGCCGCCACGCCCGATGTTCGGGCCGACCGAGACGGGAAACGGTTATGTCATGATCACGATCGCCAGCGAGAAGACGTTTCAGGCCCTGATGGGGGTGATCGGCCGCCCCGACTGGATTTCCGATCCGCGCTTCGCAACTTATGCCGCGCGCCGGGAGAACTGGGCGGAGCTGATGGACGGCGTGGAAACCTGGTCGCGGCAGCTGACCACCGATGCATGCCTCGTCGCGCTCGGCGCTGCGGGCGTGCCGGCCTCGGCCTACCGCACCGTGTCCGAGGCGCTGGCCGATCCGCAGCTTGCGCACCGCCGGGCGCTCTCCGAGGTGCGGGACGAGGGTGGCTCGTTCCAGGTGCTCAACCTGCCGTTCCGGATGTCGGGGGCTGACACGGCGCCTGCCAGGACGGTGTCCGTGCTCGGTGAGCACACGGATGCGGTGCGTAAGGCGATGGGCGTTTCAGGCCATGCGCCCATTCCGCCAGGCAAAACAGCCGCGACATCCTGACCACGTTGCCGCCGCCTGCGGCGTCGAATCCGCGTGCGTTCCTCTTGCCGTGGCGAGCAATTGTCGCCAATCTCGCCCTCAAGTCGTTCAACGATCCGAAACATCGGACGAGGGATCCCGGGAGGAACCATGACGGACATTGCTGCCGCGGCACGCAAGCGCGCGCCGATTCTCCTCGTTGCGGCAATTGCGTGGACCGCGCCGGCGCAGGCGCAGAAACCGGGCGGCAGCATCACGGTCGGCCAGGAGCTGGAGATCGCAGGCTTCGATCCGCTCAAGGTCGGCGTCTACGACACGTCCACCAATACCGCGGCCGCCGCGATCTTCGACACGCTGACCACGCTCAACGACAAGGGCGAGCCTGCACCCAAGCTCGCCGTTTCCTGGACCCACTCCGACGATTACAAGAGCTGGACCTTCAAACTGCGCCAGGGCGTGAAATTCCACGACGGCACGCCGTTCAACGCGCAGGCCTTCAAGGAGAATTTCGATCGGCAGAAGGATCCCGCCAACAAGTGCCGCTGTGCCTTCTACATCACCAACGTGAAAGAGGTGCTGGCACCGGACGACCACACCCTCGTCTACAATCTCACCGATCCTAGCGTGAACCTGCCGGCGACGATCACCATCCAGAGCCAGAACAACGTCATTCATTCGCCGACCGCCTGGAAAACCAAGGGCGATGACTACAACCGCAACCCCGTCGGGACCGGTCCCTACATCCTGAAATCATGGACCGCCGGCGACCGCATGGTGCTGGAGAAGAACCCCAATTATTGGGACAAGGGCCGTCCCTATCTCGACCGCATCGTCCTGAAGCCGCTGCCCGACGCGCAGTCGCGCTTCGCCTCCCTGCAATCGGGCGAGGCCGACATCATCTGGGACGACGAGAACGACGCCGACAACATCATGAAGGCGCAGAAGGACCCCAAGCTCACCGTGCACACGTACAAGGGCTCGGGTGCTGCGGTCTATGCCTTCAATACCAAGGTGGCGCCGTTCGACGACGTCCGCGTGCGACAGGCGCTGGTGATGGCGATCGACCGCCCCAAGATGTCGCAGGCGATCAGCAACGGCCTGAGCCGGCCCGCGACCAATCCTTACGGCGACGGCTCCTGGGTCAAGTGCAAGGACGACGGTGCGCTGCCGTTCGACCTCGAAAAGGCCAAGGCGCTGCTCAAGGATTACGGCAAGCCGGTCGAGTTCAAGATGCTGGTGACCGCAACGCCGCGCGGCCGCATGGTCGGCCAGGTGCTCCAGCAGTTCTGGAAGCGCGCCGGTGCCAACATGGAGATCGAGCAGGTCGATCAGGCCACCATTCCCTCGCGCGCCTTCACCCGCCAGTTCCAGCTGACGCCGTGGCGCATCGTCGATCTCGCCGATCCCGATCCGCAGATGTACGCGAATTTTCGCAGCGGCAGCCCGCTGGCGCTCGCCGGATATTCGAATCCCGAGCTCGACAAGCTTCTCGACCACGCGCGCGTCACCGCCGATATGGGCCAACGCACCGAGGATTACTGCGCCATCAGCCGCCTGATCAACAAGGAGGCGATCTGGTTCTGGACCTTCCAGAATACCTATTACGCGCTGTCGAGCGCCAGGCTGAAGGGCTTCCCGAAGATGTACAATGGCGTGATGGACGTCTCGACCACTTGGCTGGAATGACGGCGCAATGCTGAACTTCGTCGTTCGCCGGCTGCTTGCGATGCTGCCGGTCCTGCTCGCCGTCTCGTTGCTGACGTTCCTGATCGCCTCGCTGCTGCCCGGCGATCTCGCGCTCGTCATCCTCGGCGACCAGGCGACGCCGGAGAATGTCGCGGCGCTGCGTCGCGACATGGGGCTCGACCAGCCACTGTGGTGGCGTTACCTGAGCTGGCTCGGTCAGGTGTTGCAGGGCGATCTCGGCCGCTCGTTCCGCACCGGGCAGACGGTGCTCCAGGCGGTGGCGGAGCGCATCCCGGTCTCGCTGCAGCTGATGCTGATGGCCGAGTTCATCGGGCTCCTGATCGGGGTGCCGCTCGCGATCGCCTGCGCCGCGCGCGCGGGCGGCGCGTTCGACCGCTTCATGACCGGCGGCGCCTTCGCCATGCTGTCGATGCCTTCGTTTCTCACCGCGATTCTGCTGATCTATCTGTTCGCCGTCGAGCTGCGCTGGCTGCCGGCGACCGGCTATGTGCCCTTCACCGAGGCGCCGCTGGCGAATCTGCGCTTCTTCGTGTTGCCGGCCCTGACGCTCGCGCTCGCGGAATGGCCTGGCATCATGCGAGTGCTGCGCTCCGACATGATCGCGACGTTGCAGGAAGACTATATCGCGCTTGCCAAGGCCAAGGGTCTCAAGCCCGCGCGGATCCTGTTCGTGCATGCGCTGAAGCCTTCGTCGCTGACCCTGGTGACGGTGACGGGCATCAATATCGGCCGCCTGCTCGGCGGTACGCTGATCGTGGAATCGATCTTCGCGCTGCCGGGCATCGGCCGGCTGCTGGTCGGGGCGATCTACACCCGCGACCTCGTGATCCTCCAGGGAGTGGTGCTGCTGGTCGCCTGCGGCTTCGTCATCGTGAATTTCATCGTCGACATGCTCTATGCCGTGCTCGACCCCAGGATCCGCCATGGCCACGCTTGAGCTGTCGGTTCAGGACGACGTGGCGTCCGCGCCCGTCCGCGGCAGGCGCAAGCTCGGCGTCCTGTTCTGGCTCGCATGCGGCTGGCTTGCGATCATTCTTTCGCTCGCGATCCTTGCGCCGGTGCTGCCGCTGCAAAACCCCGTCGACATGGACATGCTGGAGCGCCGTGCGCCGTTCTCGACCGAGCACTGGCTCGGCACCGACGGGCTCGGCCGCGACGAGCTGGCCCGGCTGATCTTCGGCGCGCGGGTGTCGCTGACGGTGGGGCTGATCGCGCCGATGATCGGCCTCGTTTTCGGCGGCGCGCTCGGCCTGCTGGCCGGCTATTTTCGTGGCCGGTTCGAAACGCTGGTGGTCGGCAGCATGGATGTGCTGCTCGCCTTCCCGCCGCTGATCTTCGCGCTCGCGGTGGTCGCCTATCTCGGCCAGTCCGTCCCCAATCTCACCGTGATCCTCGGCGTTCTCGGCATCCCCGCCTTCATGCGCGTGGCGCGCGCGGCGACGCTGACCTTGGCGCGGCGCGAGTTCGTGATCGCGGCCGAGGCGCTCGGCGCGAGCCATGCGCGCATCCTGCTGCGCGAGCTGCTGCCGAACGTGATCCTGCCGCTGCTCGCCTTCTTCCTGCTCGGTGTCGCCGTCACCATCGTGGTCGAGGGCGCGCTGTCCTTCCTCGGCCTCGGGGTGCCGCCGCCGATGGCGAGCTGGGGCAGCATGATCGGGGAGGGGCGCGAGAGCCTCGACGTCGCGCCGCGGCTGGCCTTCCTGCCGGCGGCGGCGCTGTTTGTGACCGTGCTGGCGTTCAATCTCGTCGGCGACACCTTGCGGGCCCTGACCGACCCGCGTCAGGGGGCGCTGTGAGCGCGCCGCTCCTGTCCATCGAGGACGTCGCGGTCGAGCTGCCGACGCCGCGCGGCAGCCTGCGCGCGGTCGATCATGTCGACCTCTCGCTGGAGGGCGGTCGCACGCTCGGCATCGTCGGCGAATCCGGCTGCGGCAAGACCATGCTGTCGCGCGCAGTGCTGCAGCTGCTGCCGAAGAAGGCCCGGCTGAGCGGCCGCGTGATGTTCGAGGGCCAGGATCTGGTGCGGCTCGATGCGGAACGCTTGCGCCGCCTGCGCGGGCGTGACCTCGCGGTCGTGTTCCAGGACCCGATGACCTCGCTCAACCCGGTCCTCACCATCGGTACGCAGCTGATGGAGACGATCCAGGAGCATCTCGAGCTCGACGCAGCGACGGCGAAAGCGCGGAGCATCGAGCTGCTTGCCGCGGTCGGCATTCCCGCGCCGGAGCAGCGGCTCGGGCAATATCCGCATCAGTGCTCCGGCGGCATGCGCCAGCGCATCGCGATCGCGATCGCGCTGTCCTGCGAGCCAAAGCTCCTGATCGCGGACGAGCCGACCACGGCGCTCGACGTGACCATCCAGGCCCAGATCCTCGATCTGCTCGCGCGCGAGCAGCGCCGCCGTCACATGGCGATGATCATCATCACCCACGATCTCGGCGTCGTTGCCGGCCGTGCCGACGAGGTCGCGGTGATGTATGCGGGCAGGGTGGTGGAGCGTGCACCGACCTCCGCGTTGTTCAAGCGCATGCATATGCCCTACACCGAGGCGTTGCTGGCGGCGATCCCGAAGCTGGATACCGCCCCGCATACGCCGCTGCCGGCGATCTCCGGCCGTCCGCCCGATCCGACCCGGCCGCTGAAGGGCTGCTCCTTCGCGCCGCGCTGCCGCTATGCTTCCGGCCGTTGCCAGGAGGCCAAGCCCGAGCTGAGGCAGGCGGAGGCGGCCGGCCATCTCTATGCCTGCTTCCACCCGATCCGCATGGCGGAGGGGATCGAGGCATGATGCAGCTTGCCATGCGCCCCGCGCCGCTTCTCAGCGTCGACGATCTCGTGGTCGAATATGGTCTGGGCAACAGGACGGTTCATGCCGTCTCCGGCGTCAGCCTTCAGGTCGCGCGCGGGGAGACGCTGGGGCTGGTCGGCGAATCCGGCTGCGGCAAGTCGACCCTCGGGCGCGCGCTGCTGCAGCTGCGCCGCGCCAAATCCGGTCGCGTGATGTTCGACGGCCAGGATCTCACGGCCATGGAAGGCGAGGCGCTGCGGAAGATGCGCCGGCGCGTGCAGCTGATCTTCCAGGATCCGATCGCCTCGCTCAATCCCCGCCGGCGCATCGGCGACATCGTCGCCGAGCCGCTGATCATCGCCGGAATCAGGGATGCCGCTGAGCGCAAGCGGCGCGTGCATGAGGTGCTGTCCGCGGTCGGGCTCGATCCCGATCTCGTGGCGGGCCGCCTGCCGCACGAATTTTCCGGCGGCCAGTGCCAGCGCATCTGCATCGCGCGCGCGCTGGTGCTCAACCCCGAATTCATCGTCTGCGACGAGCCGGTTTCGGCGCTCGACGTCTCCATCCGCGCGCAGATCCTGAATTTGCTGGAGGAGATGAAGGCGCGCTTCGGCCTGACGCTGCTGTTCATCGCGCATGATCTGGCGGTGGTCAAAGCGGTCAGCGACCGCGTCGCGGTGATGTATCTCGGCCGGCTCTGCGAGGTCGCGCCGTCGGAGCAATTGTTCGCGAGGCCCGCCCATCCGTATACAGCGCTGTTGTTGCAGGCGATCCCGGTGCCCGATCCGGACGTCCGTCCCGCCGAGAGTGTGGCGGTCGGCGAGCCGCCATCGCCGATTGCGCCGCCGTCCGGCTGCCGCTTCCGCACCCGCTGCCCGCGCGCCGACCAGCGATGCAGCGCGGAGATACCGGAGTTGCGCGAGGTCGCACCCGGCCAGTTCGCCGCTTGCCATCATCCGCTGGCCTGAACTAAGACCGGTTTGTCTCGTCACGCCGGCCATGGCATGGTGGCGCGACCACAAGAACCATGCAGGAGGACGCCGATGAAGAGTTTCAAGGTTGCCGATTTCAAGGCGCCGCTGCAGGAGTTCGACGAGGCGACGCCGCAGCCGTCGGGCACGCAGGTGCTGATCAAGGTGAAGGCCGCCGGCGTCTGCCACAGCGACCTCCACATCTGGGAGGGTGGCTACGATCTCGGCCATGGCCGCAAGCCGCTGTCGCTGAAGGACCGCGGCATCAACCTGCCGCTGACCATGGGCCACGAGACCGTCGGCGAAATCCTGGCCTTCGGTCCCGACGTCAAGCCTGCCGACCAGGGCGATCTCAAGCTCGGCGACGTCGGCCTCGTCTATCCCTGGATCGGCTGCGGCAAGTGCGCGACCTGCCTCGCCGGTGACGAGAACATGTGCCTGACGCCGCGCTCGCTCGGCGTCTATTGCGACGGCGGCTATGCCGATCACATGCTGGTGCCGCACCCGCGCTACCTGCTCAACCTGAGGGGCCTCGATCCCGCGACGACCGCGCCCTATGCCTGCTCGGGCGTCACGACATACAGCGCACTGAAGAAGGTCGAGCAGCATTTTGACACGCCGATCGTGATGTTCGGCGCCGGCGGCCTCGGCCTGATGGCGCTGTCGCTGCTCAAGGCCATGGGCGGCAAGGGCGCGATCATGGTCGATATCGACGCGAAGAAGCGCGAGGCCGCTGAAAAAGCCGGCGCGCTGGCGACCGTCGATCCCAAGGCGCCGGATGCGCTGGAGCAACTCGCCAAGAAGGCGGGCGGGCCGATCCGCGCCGTGGTCGACCTCGTCGGCAATGCAGCCACGACGCAGCTCGGGTTCGACTGCCTGACCAAGGGCGGCAAGCTCGTGATCGTCGGCCTGTTCGGCGGCGGCGCGACCTGGGCCCTGCCGCTGATCCCGATCAAGGCGATCACGATTCAGGGCAGCTATGTCGGAAACTTGCGCGAAACGCAGGAATTGCTCGATCTCGTCCGCACCAAGAACGTCGCGCCGATCCCGGTGACGAAGGCCCCGCTCGCCAAGGCCAACGATGCGCTGCTGCAATTGCAGCAGGGCGCGGTGGTCGGGCGTACCGTGCTGACGCCGTAGCTTCTTCCGTCATTCCGGGGCGATGCGACGGGACCGCGAAGCGCGGCCCGGAGCATCGAACCCGGAATCTCGAGATTCCGGGTTCGGTCCTGCGGACCGCCCCGGAATGACTCATCCTCGGCAGGAACCCCCATGTCCGCAAACAACGCCTTCCACATTGCCGTGCTCGCCGGCGACGGCATCGGTCCTGAAGTCATGGCGCCGGCGCTCGAGGTGTTGCGCAAGGTCGAGCAGAAATCGGATCTGCGCTTCCGCTTCACCGAGGCGCCGGCCGGGGCCAATCATTATCTCGCGACCGGCAAGTCGATGCCGGATAGCACCATCAAGCTGTGCGAGGAGGCAGATGCGATCCTGCTCGGCGCCTGCGGCCTGCCGTCGGTGCGCTACCCCGACAATACCGAGATCGCGCCGCAGATCGAGCTGCGCTTCATCTTCGATCTCTATGCCGGCGTGCGTCCGGCGCGGCTCATTCCGGGCGTGCCGAGCCCGATCGTCGGGGCCGACCAGCGCGGCATCGACCTCGTCGTGATCCGGGAATCGACCGAAGGCCTCTTCGCCTCCATGGGCAAGGGCGTCGTCACCCACGAGGACGCGCGCGAGACCCTGGTGATCACGCGCAAGACATCCGAGCGCCTGTTCGAGTTCTCGTTCCGCCTCGCCGAGCGGCGCAAGGCGCGCGGCAAGCCGGGGTCGCTTGCCTGTGTCGACAAGGCGAATGTGTTCAAGGCGTTCGCCTTCTTCCGCCGGATCTTTGACGAGGCCGCCAAACGTCATCCGGACGTGAAGACGGATCATCTCTATGTCGATGCCTGCTCGGCGATGCTGGTGAAGCGTCCCTGGGATTTCGACGTGATGGTGATGGAGAACATGTTCGGCGACATCGTCTCCGACATCACCGCGAGCCTGATCGGCGGCCTCGGCATGGCGCCCTCGGCCGACATCGGCGACAAATACGCGGTGTTCCAGCCGTGCCACGGCACCGCCCCCGACATCATGGGGCAGGGCAAGGCCAACCCGACCGGCATGATCCTGTCCACCGCGATGATGCTGGACTGGCTCGCCGAGAAGCACGGCCTCGAGAGCGCAGCGGAAGCCAGCGAGACCATCGGGCGCGCGGTCGACCAGATCTATGCTGGCGGCGGCATCAAGCCGATGGAGTTCGGCGGCAGCAACGGCACCGCCGACATCACGAAAGCGGTTCTCGCGGCGCTGTAGTCAAAAAGGGGCCCTCACGGGCCCCTTCGTCGTTCACCAGCGGCGCCAATGGTGGTGATGACGCCAGCGCCATGGCCGCGGGCCGTAGAAGCGCGGGCCGCCGTAATAGCCGTAGGCGCGATAATAGTTCGGGCGCCACCAGCAGCGGCCCCAGGGGTTGCAGACCCAGCGCACCTGCTCGACATCGGCGGCTGGACCGCTTGCGATCCTGTTCGCCTGAGGGATGCCGTTCGGCATTGCCGCGAGCGCGGGTCCCGACGCGAGCGCCACGCCACCCATGGCAGCCAGACCAAGAACAGCAGATCTGAATTTCATCGCAATCTCCCTCGTTGCTGGCGGGAGAACTTGCGCGACATCAAGTGGTTGCAGCTGCGTCGAGTTGCATGAGCAATTTAATCTACCTGAACGTCGGTTCAGCTTCAGCGGCCCCGGAATTGCGGCTGGCGCTTTTCCATGAAGGCCTGCCGGCCCTCGCGGAAATCCTCCGAGTCCATGCAGGCATTGCCGATTGTCTTGATCGCCTCCATGTCGCGCCGGCTCTCGTCCTTCAGCACCTCCGCAATGGTGATCTTCGCGGCCTTGATCGCGAGCGGGGCGTTCTGCGCGATCGTCTCGGCGATCGTCATGGTCTCGCCCCAGAGTTCGCCTTGCGGGAACAGGCGCTCGACGAGGCCGATGCGCAGCGCCTCGGCGGCGTCGATCCGCATGCCCGTGTACAGCAGGAGCCGCGCCCAGGACGGGCCGACCAGCGACACCAGATGGTTCAAGCCGTCATAGCCGTAGGCGATCCCGAGCCTGGCCGCGGGGATGCCGAACTGGCTGCCATGTGAGGCCAGACGAATGTCGGTGAGCATCGCGACCTGCATGCCGCCGCCGAGGCAGTAGCCGTCGATGCAGGCGATGGTCGGCTTGGGATAGTCGGCGAGCAGGGTGCGCTGGGCCGCGCTGCGCCTGGCGTATTCCTCGGAAGCGGCTGCGTTATGCCGCGTCTTTTCGAACTGGCTGATGTCGGCGCCCGATACGAACGCCTTGCCGCCGGCGCCACGCAGGATCACGACGCGCACGGCGTCGTCGTCGCGCAGGGCCGTCAGCGCTTCGCCAAGACCCTCCCACATCTCCAGCGACATCGCATTGCGCTTGTCGGGATTGTTGAAGGTCACGACACCGACGCCATCGGCCGTGTGCCGCAGGATCTTGCCGTCGGCGTAACGTGTTTCGGTCGTGCTGAACATGTCGGGCATCGCGCGCTCGCTGGTCACAGGTGAGGCGCAATGTGGGGCGCTGGCGCGGCCGCGGTCAACCGGCACAGGATAAGAGAGCTTGCATCCGCCTGTGCCGCGATTGCATGCCGCGAAGTCCGGCAAGGCGGAAACGGCGAACGATCAAACGGCCAGGAAGCAATCGCCACGAAAAAGGGCGGCTGGGCCGCCCGAAAGTACCGCGCGCAAGCGCGCCGGCACACCATGTCTCCATCGACCCTCGTCCAATCCGGCCGCGCACCTGCGGCGCGGCGGATTGAACATCGGCCGTAAAGGCCAAGCCGAGGATCGGCCTCAGCTCTCGTTCGCCGCGATCGATTCCATCAGCGATACGAGCTGACGCTGCACCGTCTGGTCCTTGATCTTGCTGTAGGCGCGCAGCAGACGGAGGCTGAAGGCCGAGTCGAGGAAGAGCAGGCTCTCGACTTCGCGGGCCTTGTTGTCGCCGTCGTAGAAGAAGGTCACGGGCACGTCGAGGGCGGAGGCGATCTGCTGCAGCCGAGCTGCGCCGACGCGATTGACGCCCTTCTCGTACTTCTGGACCTGCTGGAAGCTGACGCCCAGCTTCTCGCCGAGCTCGGCCTGCGAGATCTTCATCTCGACGCGCCGCAGACGGATTCGCTTGCCAAGCTCAATGTCCGGCTTGCCGGCACTGCGCTGCTTCATTCTTTTCGCCGCTGCTTTCATCTCTTCTCACCTTTGTTCTTCGGTTGAAAATCCCCCGAAGAGCTGGGTCAGGGGTTCGCCCATATAGGAGTTCTTGAATTCATGCGGATGCACGAACTCTTCCTTAAACCACGGGAAGCGAGCCGGATTGAAAGCCTCGATCAGCCAGTCAATCATGTGCCGCACGCGCGGAATGCGGCCGCTACCGGGATGGTAGGACAGCCAGATATCCAGCGGACGGTTCAGCTCGACCTCCAGTGGAATCAACTTCCCGCCGAGCGCGATGGCATAGCTTGGGAAGACGCCGATGCCGGCGCCGTTCGCGACCGCCCAGTAGTTGGCGCTCGAGACGTTGGTCTTCATGACCAGAAGGTCACGTTCCGAAACGCCCGGGAAGAAGCTCTCGAAGGATTCCTTGGCGGCGAGCTGGTCGGCGAATTGCAGCACCAGGCGATGCTTGATCAATTCCGCCGCCGAACGCGGCGCGCCATGCTTTGCGATGTATTTCTCCGAGGCCCAGAACATCAGATGCATGCGGCCGAGCCGCACAAGCTTGATGTCCAGCGCCGACGGGCGCGCCAGATGGATGGCGACGTCGGCCTCGTGGCGCGAGACGTCGGCCGAGCGCATCGCGCAATGCAGGTCCACCAGGATCTTCGGATAGGCCTGCTGGAATTCGACCAGGCGGGGAGCCAGCCAGAAGGTGCCGAGCCCCTCGGTGACGGCAACGCGGACCTCGCCGGACAAGGCGTTGGCCATCGAATCGCTGGCGCGCAGGACGTCGAAAGTGGCCGCCTCCATGCGCTCGACGGCGGAGACCACGAGAGCGCCCTCATCGGTCAAGTGGGTGCCGTGGACGTCGCGGGTGAACAATGTGGTGCCGGTCTGGCGTTCGAAATCGTCGATCCGCCGCCGCACGGCGTTGATCGACAGTGACAGGCGCTCGGCCGCCGAGCGAAAACTTCCGCATCGGACGACTTCCAGGAATATGCGGGCGGCATCCCAATCCGAGAGACCGCTGAGATTTGTCTTTGGGCGTTCCGCCAGAGGAACGCCCCTTTCCGCCAAGGAGTGCATACAATTCCCTTTGGAAAGCTAAACTGGCAGAATCTGGGGCAAACCACAACCACGACGGGTTGGGGAACGAAGAGTTTTGAACGTCATCCTTTACTACCCGTTTGACGGTATCGGGATGCGGTCACAGGCTGGGAATCGAGCAGGCTATCTGCTCGACTGAGGGGTTAGGCGTGAGTTCCGTTGCGAGCCGCGAAATGGCTGCGGGGTTGCAGGCGCTGTCCGCGATGAGAAATCGTGTGCAAGAGCCGATGCCGTTTCGCCTGATGGATCAATCGCACCGCGCCGGGCGTTTGCTCCGGGACCAGTTGGATCGTCGCCCGCTAAGCGGGATGGCGATAGCGGCCGGGAGCGCTGTTCTCCGGCAGAAACTCGCTGAAATCAGGTTCGGAGGCACCGTCGCCTCGTGTTATCCTTGGTCTTCCAATCGGGCCGAAGGGGGCGTGACCGATACGTCTCGCAGGTCGAATTAACGGAAAGAACGCCGGTGTCGCATTCAGACGAACAGTTGCAGTCGGTGCTGGAGACACTCGAGGAGTGCCGCAGGGTTCTCAATGCCTGCAACAGCCGTGAGTCGGCCGAGATGCTGTCCATCGTCATCCTCGACGTACGGATGAAGCTGAAAGGAATTGACAGCGCAGATCTCAAGGCGCTGTGCGACGAAATGCTGCGGAGCGCTGCGAGCCATCCGCCGACCCCTTCCAAGCAGACGCAGGACCAGCCCCGGCGTCCGCTGCTCCGCGTGGTGAAGTAGCCGCGCCGCCGAGTCTCGCTTTTAGGCGAGGTTTGTGCGCGTCCCGATGCCGTATCTGTGATCACGGAGGGCATCGGGAGGAGCCTTGGTTTTGTGCGCCTCTGTTGCGCATTCTCGGCCATCGGCTACACCAGAGCCGGTTCGGCTCCGGGGCCGGGCGCATTCCTTGCGTGCCGTCCCGGGCCTGAGATGGCTCCGATTGCATCATGCAAAATGTTTCGATCCCGGCGGCGATGATTGCCGGCCTCGTCAGCTTCCTCTCGCCTTGCGTTCTGCCTCTGGTTCCGCCCTACCTGATCTACCTGACGGGCGCCACGATCGAGCATGTCGAAAGCGACGAGCCGCCCGCTGCGTCCAAGCGTGCGATCATGATGTCGGCGCTACTGTTCGTGCTCGGCTTCTCCACGATCTTCGTGGCGCTGGGCGCCAGCGCTTCGCTGGTCGGCGGCCTGATCCGGGCCTGGTCGGCGGAGCTGTCGATCCTCGCCGGCGTCGTCATCATCATCATGGGCCTGCACTTCCTCGGCCTGACGCGCATCGGCTTTCTGATGCGCGAGGGACGGTTGCCGATCCCGAAACCCGTCGGCCTTTGGGGCGCCTATGTCATGGGCCTCGCTTTCGCGTTCGGCTGGACGCCCTGCATCGGTCCGATCCTCGCCGCGATTCTCTCGATCGCGGCGGCGGAAGCCACGATCGCGAAAGGTGCTGGCCTGCTCGCGGTCTATTCCGCCGGCCTCGGCATTCCCTTTCTGATCGCCGCGCTTATGATCGAGCGGTTCTCCGCGCTGTTCGCGCGCATGAAGGGCCACCTCGTCAATATCGAGCGCGCCATGGGCGTCTTGATGGTGATCACCGGCATCGGCTTTCTCACGGGCGCAGTCTCGAACGTGAGCATCTGGCTGCTGGAGACGTTCCCGGCGCTGCAGACCATCGGCTGACGCGCTCGGGAACCGGGTTTTCCCGGAGCATAAAGTAAAGGAACCGTTGATAACCGCCAGGCATGCTGTGACGGAACGGCGGGATTTTCAAACCTTTCCGGTTCCGAAACGTTGGAGCTGGGACAACTCGCATGGTGGAGATCACGTGACCAAGACACTGCTCTTAGAACCTTTGTCGGACAACGCGGCTCTGGTCGCCTGGCAATTCCTGGGGCAACCCTTGCCGGAATGGCCGAGCTGGGTGCAGTCGAATTGCTCGTTGCAGAAGGATGCCGACGGAAAATTCGAGCTTCGGCACGAGCGGTGCAGCGGAACTCAGATCGTCTATCTCGGCGAGTGGCTGGTGAGAGATCTCGATGGCGGCGTGGACTTTTACACGGACGCGGAGATCTGGTCGCGGTTCGCCGCGAAGCGCTGACGCGCGATGAGAGCCGGCTCGCCTATCGCGCCTTAGTCTCTTCTACCTGAACTCCAGCTGATCAAAAGCCTGTGTCGTCGGTGGGGCAAAAAGCCTCGCCGGCGCGCTCACTCGCAGCATACAATCTGTGGTAATATTTCGATGTACTGCACCCAGAGGGGCATTTTTCAAAAGCATATACTGAAACGAGCATTCTAACCAATCGACATATTCGGCGCCCCTCTCCCCTACACAGCATTTGAGCAGGAGCAAGCGATGGGAACCGACGTCAACGTTCATCCCGGCCACGGCAAGGCCGGACGTCAACCGACGCGACAATTTCTGGATACGCTTTCCGGCCATGAAGATCCGGGCATGTTTGGCCGGATGTTTCCGACACTGGACCCGCTGGCCGTCGACGACGGACCGCTGCGTGAACTCGCCGACGCGATGAAGGATCCTTCTCCCGGCGACCCCGCCGGAAACAACCTCAACGTCCCGGCCGGCTTCACCTATCTCGGGCAATTCGTCGACCACGATATCACGCTCGACCTGACCTCCTTCGGCGAGAAGGAGGCCGACCCGATGGCGGTCACGAATTTTCGCACACCCGCACTCGATCTCGACAGCATCTACGGCCTCGGTCCCGATGGAAGCCGCCATCTTTACGCGCGCAACTCGGCGAGCGAAAACGGCAAGACGCCGGGTCCCAAGCTCCTGATCGGCAAGACCGTCAACGTCGATACCCTTACGGGAGATCATCGCAACGACCTGCCGCGCAATCCCGAGGGGTTCGCCCTCATCGGCGATCATCGCAACGACGAGAACCTGCTCGTCGCCCAAACCCACCTCGCGATGCTGAAGTTTCACAACAAGGTCTGCGACCAGCTCGCGGCTTCGGGCAAGCCGGCGGGCGAGATTTTCGAGGAAGCGCGTCGGATCGTGACCTGGCACTATCAATGGATGGTCCTGCATGATTTCGTCGAGCGGATCACCGAGAAGGGAATCGTCGCGAAGATTCTCGAGCAGGGGCGGCGGTTCTACCGCTTCAAGAAGATCCCCTACATGCCCGTCGAGTTTTCAGGCGCCATCTATCGGCTCGGCCACAGCATGGTCCGCCAGGTCTATAGTCACAACAGGATCTTCACGCCGGGCGGTCTCACTCCGGCGACGCTCGACCTGCTGTTCAGGTTCACCGGGCTTTCGGGAGGAATCATCGGCGACCTGGCGCCGAATCCGATAACGCCGCCGCTCCCGCTTCCCGTGCTTTCGAGCAATTGGATCATCGACTGGCGGCGTTACTTCCAGGTGCTGCCGAACAATCCTGCGGGCGTGACACTCAATCCGTCGCGCAAGATCGATCCGTTCATCGTGCCGCAACTCCACACCCTGCCCGGTGACGGCGGCAGCCTGCCGTTCCGCAATCTCAAGCGCGGCGTGTTGCTGGGATTGCCGTCGGGCCAGGACGTCGCCAAGGCCATGAAGATCAAGAATCCACTGTCTCCGGAAGAGATCTCGAAGGGAAGCGACGGAGCCGTGGCGAAGAAGCATGGCATGCACCAGAACACCCCGCTCTGGTACTACATCCTCAAGGAGGCGGAGCAGCGGGGAGGCGGTGAACGGCTCGGGCCGGTCGGCGCGATGCTGCTCGCCGAGGTCTTCGTCGGCCTCGTCCACGGCGATCACCAGTCGTATCTGTGGCTCAAGGGCAAGACCTGGAAGCCGACGCTTGCATCGCAAGTGCCGGGCGAGTTCACGATGGCCGACCTGCTGCGCTTCGTCGGCGATATCAGCCCGATCGACGGCATCTCGACCGTCTAGGTTGCAGGTGCTAGGCCAGACCGGCGCATGGCGCGCCGGTCTGGACGTACAGGCGCTCGTATTGCGTTGCGATATGCGCTTTCGCAGCGGATCAGGGCGTCTCCTCCAGCGTGCAGGTCACGGTGCACACGACGCCGCGCGGCAGGAAGTCGACGGTCGCCTCGCCGCCGAGCTGGTCGCGCGCGCTACGCTCGATCAGGCGCGAACCGAAACCGCGCTGCACCGGCGCCGTGACCGGCGGCCCGCCAGCCTCGGTCCAGACCAGACGCAGCCGCGGCTTCGGCGCGTCGGTCATGATCTCCCAGTCCAGAGTCACCCGGCCGGTGTCGTTGGACAGCGCGCCGTATTTCGCGGCGTTGGTGGCGATCTCGTGCACAATCATCGACAGCACCACGGCGAGCCGCGGCGACAGCGGCACGGCGGGGCCGTTCATGCGGATGCGGTCAGGATTGCTCAAAAGAAAAGGCTGGAGCGCGCGGGCGATGACGTCGCGGAACTCCGAGCCCGCCCATCGCTCCTGGCTCAGGAGATTGTGGGCCTCGGCGAGCGCGCCGAGCCGCCCCTCGAACTTCCTCCGCTCGTCGCGGCTGGCGCTGCGGAAAGTCTGCACCGCGATCGCCTGCATCAGGGCCAGCGTGTTCTTGACGCGATGGTTGAGCTCCTCGATCAGCAGATTGTGCAGCATCTCGCCGCGCGCGATCGTGGTCGCCATCCTGACGGCAAAGGTCAGGCCGACGAGCAGCAGGATGCCGCCGATCAGGCTGGTGATCGCGATGTTCCGCCAGAGCGGCGCGACCAGTGAGCTCTCGGCAACGCCGGCGACCGCTGTCCAGCCCGTCAGCCGCGACCTGGTATAGGCCGTGGTAAGCGCGACACCGTCGAGCGAAACGGTCGAAAGGGCTGCCTCCGGCCTGCGAAACATCGACTCGTACAGCACGCCAGAGGCCTGCCGGCCGAAGTTCTCGGTCGGGTTTGGCGAGCGCGCGAACACGACGCCCTTGCTGTCCAGCAGCGACACGGTCCACTGATCGTTCGGGCGCTGCTGCTCCAGCAGCCGCTGGAATATCGCAACCGGCGGACTGAAGGACAGCGCATAGGCGACCTCGCCGTCGCGGAGAACGGGGATTTCGACGGTCACGACCGCCTGCTTCTTGGTCGCGCCGACGAAAAGATCGGAAAACTGGGGAGTCTTGGTCGCGAATACGCGCTCGACGATCTCGCGATTGTTGCGCCGGGGCAGGTTCGCGGTATCGGGCGTTGCCGACGAGAACACCTGATGCCCGGTCCGGTCCGACAGCAGCAGGACGCTGTCGTCGCCATATTGGCTGATGAAGCCGGCCGCCAAGTGTCGGAAACTCTCGAAGTCCGCACTGCCCAAGGCGTCGCTGAGCGCGAGCACCTGCAGGCCCCCCGTGATCCGCTGCACCTCGGCATCGAGCACCATGCGCATGCTGCGTACCGTTTCCAGCACACGGCGCGTGGCCTCGCTGCGGTCCTGACGGTAGTTGTAGTAGGCAAGGCCCACGGCGAAAACGATCAGCGGCAGCGTCGTTCCCGCGACGAGGAGGGCAAGCCGAACGGGCAGGGTGAGCTTTGGCAAACGGAGGCGTCCCGGTTCCAGCGCAGTCGCGCCGGACAATGATTTTGACGGGACCATACGGGCAGGAACCGTGCTGCGCCACGATTTTCCAGCCAAACCCATCTGCGATCGCCGCGCTGCACGCGGACGCTTCGAGTTGCAGTGCAATAGGCGTCGGCGCGCAGTTCTGCGACGAAGGGGTAGCACGAGCGCACGCGAAATGACTTTCGTCCGCCCGGAGATTTTCATACGCTTTGCTTTTGCAAGCCGCATAATGGCTGCGCTCACGTCCCGGCGACAGGGATGGAGCCATAAAGGGAGGGGAGACGATGAAGCGAAGGTCATTTCTCGCTGGTATCGGTGCGACCACGGCGGCAGCTACGATCGGCATGCCGTCGATCCTGCGGGCGCAAGCGCCGATCACCTTGAACGGCGCAGTTCAGTTCAACGACGATCACGCCTTCAACCGGGCACTGCTGCGGTTCGAGGAACTGGTGAAGAAGTATTACGGCAAGCCCGTCAATTTCACCCTGCACAGAAACTCCTCGCTCGGCCTCGAGAAGCAGTATTTCGAGTACATGTCGCAAGGCAAGGCAGTCGACTACGGCATCGTCTCGCCGGCCCACATGTCCACCTTCGCCAAGGCGGCCCCGTTCATCGATGCGCCTTTCGTGTTCAAGGGCATCGAGCACATGAACAAGGTGGTCGAGGCCAACATCCTGGCGCCGGTGGCCGACGAGGTCGCGGCCAAGGCCGACGTCGTTCTGATCGGCTATGCCGGCGGCGGCATCCGCAACATCTTCGCCAACAAGCCGCTCAAGAACCTCGCCGATCTCAAAGGCCTCAAGGTCCGCGTGCAGGGCGCGCCGATCTGGTCGAAGACCTTCGCGGCCGTCGGCATGAGCCCGACCGTGATCGCCTATAACGAAATCTACAACGCGATCCAGAACGGCGTGATCTCGGCCGGCGAGAACGAAGCGGCCGGCGTCGAGGCGATGAAATTCTACGAAGTGGCGCCGCATCTCAACTTGACCCAGCACGCCGTGTCGATCCGGCCGATCTGCTTCTCGGTGAAGACGCTGAAGACCCTGCCGAAGGAGTTGCAGGAGGCGATCATGAAGGCCGGCAAGGAGGCCGGCGACTACGGCCGCCAGCTCGAGTCCAGCGAAGAGGTCGTCAAGCTCGACACGCTCGAGAAGGCCGGCAAGCTCAAGCGCGTTCCCTTCGAAGAGCGCGACGCCATGAAGAAGCTCGCCGATCCCGTGATGGCCACCTACGCCAAGGAAATCGGCGCGGAGAACATTTTCGAGAAGATCAACGTCGTCTGAGGCCGCATCGTCCGCCGACAGCATTCCGGGCAGGCCCCGCTTCCTGCCCGGACATGGCGGATGAGTCGCCGCACGGAGCTCCAATGTCGGACATGCACGTCCCGTCCACACCGTCGCTGTGGCGCCGCGTCACGGCGGCCTATGCCAAACTGCTGGAAATCCTGCTCGCCGCCTGCGTCGGCATCCTGGTCATTCCGGTCACGCTGCAGATCGTCTCGCGCTACACGCCCCTCATCCCGTCCTACATCTGGACCGAGGAAATGGCGCGGTTCCTGTTCGTCTGGACCATCATGATCGGAGCGATGGTCGGCATTCGCGAGGCGCAGCATTTCGAGGTCGACGTCTGGCCCGAGCTGTCGCGGCGGTCGGAGGCCGCGGTGCGGATCGTCGCGCGGCTCGGCGTGCTGGCATTGGCCTTCGTGTTCGTGTGGGCCGGGATCGAATTCACGCGTTTCGCCTGGAACAGGACGTCGGAGCTAGCCGACCTGCCGCTCTGGCTGATCCACGTCGCCTGGCCGGTGGCCGGCGTGACGTGGATGGTGTTTGCGGGCGAACAGATCCTCGATGAACTGCGCATTCTGGTTGGGGCACGAAGATGAGCGGCACGGTGCTCTCTGCCGGACAGGCCGCGATGTTGCTGTTCGGGGTCTTCGTCGGCCTGCTGATCGTGCGCGTGCCGGTCGCTTTCGCTCTCGGCCTTGCCTGCGTGCCGATCCTCTTGATCGAGCCGCGCCTGTCGCTGATGATGCTCGCGCAGGAGACCTTCAACGCCTACAATTCCTTCATCCTGCTCGCGGTGCCGTTCTTCCTGCTGACGGCGAATCTGATGAGCATCGGCGGCATCACCGATCGCCTGGTGGCGCTGTCGCGCTCGATGGTCGGGCACTGGCCGGGGTCGCTGGCGCAGATCAACGTCGTGCTGTCGGTGTTCTTTGCCGGCATATCCGGCTCCTCGACGGCCGATGCCGCCAGCCAGTCCAAGATCTTCATCGACGCGCAGACCAAGGAGGGCTACGACCTTTCGTTCTCCATCGCGATCACCGCGGTGTCCGCGGTGCTCGCGGTCGTCATCCCGCCGTCGATCCTGATGATCGTATGGGGCGGGCTGATCTCGACCTCGATCGCGGCGATGTATCTGGCCGGCATCGTGCCGGGCCTTTTGATCGCGGGCGCGCAGATGGCGACGGTGCACGTCTACGCGGTGCGCCGCGGCTATCCGACCTATCCGAAGGCGAGCTGGGTCGACATGCGATGCGCGATCTGGCGCTCGATCCCGGCGCTAATGACCCCGTTCATCATCGTCGGCGGCATCCTGCTCGGCTGGTTCACCGCGACGGAATCCGCCTGCGTGGCCGTGCTCTATTCCGTGGCGCTCTCGACGTTCTTCTACCGCGAGACGGGCTTGCGCGAATTGTACAAGGCCTTGCTCGATACCGGGCGCCTCGCCGGCGTGGCGCTGTTCTGCGTCGGCACCGCCAGCGCGTTCGGCTGGCTGCTGGCCTACTACAAGATCCCGCAGGAACTGCTGGCCAACGTCTCGACATGGGGCATGGGTGCCATCTCGGCCGGCTTCTTCATCGCCTTCTGCTTTCTGGTGGTCGGCTGCTTCCTGGACGCCATCCCGGCGATCATCATCGTCGGCACCGTGCTGGAGCCGCTGGCCAGGTCCGTCGATCTGCATCCGGTCCAGTTCGCGATCATCTCCATCGTCTCGCTGGCCTTTGGGCTGGTAACGCCGCCCTATGGCCTGTGTCTGATGATCGCCTGCTCGATCGCCGGCGTGCGGCTGCGCTATGCGCTGAAAGACACGGTGATCATGCTGATCCCGATGCTGTTGGTGCTGGCGGCCGTCATCATCTGGCCCAGCGTGTCGCTGTTCTTGCCGCGCCTGATCGTGCCGGAGATGCTCAAATGAGCGCGACCCGCGGCCGGTGGCCGCGGGGTCCATTCGGCTAATTACAGATTGCTCTCGGTGATCGCGGCGTAGACCATGCTGCGCAGTTCGCGTCGGATCGGGTAGGCGCTCGACGGCAGTACCTGCGTCATGAAGATGGCGATCAGCTCCTCGGCCGGGTCGATCCAGAACGAGGTCGTGGCCGCACCGCCCCAATTGTATTCGCCGGGGCTGCCGGCGATCATCGTCTCGGCCGGGCGCATGGTCACGGCGAAGCCGAGGCCGAAGCCGATGCCGTTATAGGCGGCCTCGGAGAACAGCGAGCGCGACACCTCGGGCAGAAAGCGACCGCCCGGAATGTGGTTGCTGGTCATCAGCGCCAGCGTCTTGGGCCCGATCAGCCTGACGCCGCCAAGCTCCCCACCATTGAGCAAGGCGCGGCAGAAAGTGAGGTAGTCGGCGACTGTCGAGCACAGACCACCTCCGCCCGAGATGAACGAGGGCGGGGACAGGAACGAGCTCGTCGCCGGATCGTCCTGCAGAGTCAGGCCTTCGCGGCGCTGGCCGGCATGGAAAGTCATGCCGCCGCCGGGATCGGCGGAATAGCAGGCGGCGAAGCGATGCGCCTTCGACGCCGGCACGTGGAAATCGGTGTCGGTCATGCCGAGCGGATCGAGAATGCGTTGTTTCAGGAACTGCTCGAACGGCATTCCCGAGATCTTGCCGACGAGGTAGCCGAGGACGTCGGTCGCGACCGAGTAATTCCAGGCCTCGCCCGGCGAGAACTCCAGCGGGATCTTGGCCAGGCTCTCGATCATGGTCTGGAGCGTGCCTGACTTCTCGACCTCGCCGATCTTCTCACTGCGATAGGCGGCATCGACATTGGAGCGCTGCTGGAAGCCGTAGGTGAGGCCGGAGGTATGGCGCAAGAGGTCGACGATCAGCATCGGCCGGGACGGCGGCCGGGTCAGGAACGCGGGATAGGTGCCGGCAACGAACACGCCGAGATCCTTCCATTCCGGAATGTATCTGGCGACGGGTTCGTCGATCGCGACGAGGCCTTCCTCCACCAGCATCATGAAGGCGACGCTGGTGAGCGGCTTGGTCATGGAATAGATGCGATAGATAGTGTCGTCCTTCACCGGCAGCTTGCGCTCGACGTCGGCGAAGCCCTGCACCGAGCTGTGCGCGACCTTGCCGCGGCGGAAGACCAGGAGCTGTGTGCCCGGGAAGCGGCCGGCATCGATGTACCGCTTCTTCAGATGCGCATCGACACGGTCGAGCGCGGCCTTGGACATGCCGACGGATTCGGGCGAGGCAGGGGTGGGGGCAAGCATCAGTTCCTCCGGGCAGTTTCTCGATCACCGTGATAGCCAAATGGCGGGCCCATTCCAAGCCGGTCGCGCTTAACGCGGGCCGGCCAGCTGGTATAGGCTGTCCCCTGGAAGGCCGAAGCAGCCCGCCTGGGGCAACGAGAACAACGCGAGGGCAAACGCAGCATGACCCAGTTCAACGAGACCGAGCTCACCGAAGCCGTCATCAGGAGCTTCGACAACACGCCGAACCCGCGTGCGAAATTCCTGCTGCAGGAATTGGTGAAGTCGCTGCACGATTACGTGAGCAAGACCGGCCTCACCTTCGAGGAATGGGACTACGCCATCGATTTCCTGACCCGCACCGGGCAGAAATGCACCGACACGCGGCAGGAATTCATCCTCCTGTCCGACGTGCTCGGTGTTTCCATGCTGGTCGACGCCGTCAACCACAGGGATCGCGACGGCGCGACGGAGACCACCGTGCTCGGCCCGTTCTATGTCGGCGAGCACAAGGTGACTGCGCACGGCACCGACATCTCGCCGCATAACGCGGCCGGCGAGAAGATGTTCGTGCAGAGCCGCGTCACCGACCTCGAGGGCAAGCCGCTTGCAGGCGTGCCGGTGGACGTCTGGCATGCCGACGACGATGGCTTCTACGATTCCCAAAAGCCGGACTATGACGAGGTCGGCGCCTCGGCGCGGGCGCGCTTTATCACGGACAGCGACGGCCGCTTCTTCTTTCGCACCATCCTGCCGTGCAGCTATCCGATTCCGACCGACGGACCGGTCGGCGAGATGATCGTGCAAACCGGCCGTCATCCGATGCGGCCCGCGCATGTGCACTTCCTGGTCAACGCCAGGGGCCATGAGCCGCTGATCACCCACGTCTTCATCGGCGGCGACAAATATCTCGATTCCGACGTCGTGTTCGGCGTGAAGGACGATCTCATCGCCAAGGTCGAGCCGCGCAACGATGCTGCGATGCCGGACGGCACCAAGGCGAGCGGGAAATGGCACCTGATGACCTACGAATTCCACCTCAAGCCGGGCGGCGGCATGGCACCGAAGCCGCTGGGGACGAAGGCGGCGGAGCCGGCGTGAGCGCACTTTCGAGACGCGAGGATTACCGGCTGATGTAAGCGGCGAGTTCGTCCGGCGTTCCCTTCGGGAACGCGTCCTTGAGACGATCGAGGAAGGCGGAGACGCGCGCGCTGAGCAATCGCCGCGAGGGGTAGAGCGCCCAGAGGGCGATGTCGGATCCATCGACATCTCCCCAGCGGACCAGCGTGCCGGCGGCAAGATCGTGACTGACGAGCGACAGGGGGAGCCGTGCCGCGCCGATTCCGGCTCTCACGGCATCGCGAGCCATCATCAGGGATGACAGCCGAAGCACCGGATCGACCGTGATGCGCGATGGGCCGCTTGGCTGCCTGATGTCCCAGAGCGCAGCATCATCGTCGCCGCGCACGACGGCCGGAACGGCGAGGTTTCCTTTCGGGCGCTTCAGTCCGGGGCCGGCTGCGACCACCAGTCGGTCGCGCAAGAAGATGCGGCCGACGAGGCTTTCATCCGGGGCGGGGTTGACCCGGATCACGAGGTCAAAGCCCTCCTCGATCATGTCGACATGGCGATCATCGGTGGTGACCTCGAGCCGGACTTGCGGATGCTTGAGCGCGAAGTTGGCCGCCAGACGGCCCATCGCGGTTTGCGAGAAGAGCTGGGGGGCACTGACCCGCAACCTGCCCCTTGGCTTGTCTCCGCCGGAGGCGATCGCTGCCGCCGTCTCGCCGAGCTCGGTGAGGAGCACTGCGGTTCGCTCGTAAAGCGCGCGCCCTTCATGGGTGAGCTTGAGACTGCGCGCGCCGCGCTCGAACAGACGCAGATGGAGACTGCTCTCGAGCTCGGACACGCGCCGCGACAACGTCGCTTTCGGGCGTCCCGCTGCACGCGCGGCCTTTCCGAACCCTCCATGCCGCGCGACGAGATTGAAGTCGGCAAGCGCAAGCAAATCCATCTGTTCCACCAATGAGACGGTCTGTCCAAATATAGCGGCTATCGGCTCGCATGTGGATCATTAATTTCTGGGGTGTCTTCAGCCCCAAACCGGAGTGATCCCATGACCATCCTCGTTACCGGCGCCACCGGCACCATCGGCCGCAACGTCGTCGAGCAGCTCGTCAAGCGCGGCGCCGATGTGCGCGCACTCGTTCGAAATCCTGAGAAGGCCAACTTTCCGGCAGGTGTCGCCGTCGCCCAAGGCGACTTGCTGGACGTCGATTCCGTGCGCGTAGTGCTCTCGGGAGTCTCGACGCTGTTCCTGCTCAATGCCGTGGTGCCTGACGAATTCACTCAGGCGCTGACTGCGCTCAACCTCGCCCGCGAGGCCGGCATCGAGCGGCTCGTCTACCTGTCGGTCATTCACAGCGACCGCTACGTGAACGTGCCGCACTTCGCCGGCAAGTTCGGCGTCGAGCGCATGATCGAGCAGATGGGCTTCCAGGCGACAATCCTGCGTCCCGCCTATTTCATGAACAACGAGCTCATGATCAAGGATGTGGTGACCGCGCACGGCGTCTATCCCATGCCGATCGGCGGCAAGGGACTGGCGATGATCGACGCGCGCGACATCGGCGAGATCGCGGCGATCGAACTGATCCGCCGTGAGGCATCCGCGGTGCCGCTTCCGCTCCAGCGCTTCAATCTCGTCGGTCCCGATACGATCACCGGCGCGAAAGCTGCTGCGATCTGGTCGGACGTGCTCGGACGCGCAGTCGCCTATGGCGGAGACGACACCGCGGGGTTCGAGAAGAACCTCAGGCAGTTCATGCCGCCCTGGATGGCTTTCGACATGCGGGTGATGAGCGAGCGCTTTCTGAGTGAGGGAATGATCCCCGAAGTCGGCGACATCGGGCGTTTGGTCGACATGCTGGGCCGTCCCTTGCGCGCCTACCGCGACTTCGTCGCCGAGATCACGGCCGCTGCCTGACGGCCGTGGCGATCGCCTGACTTCGTCAGAACATTTTTACCAACGACGGGGGGCCCTTTGGGCGCGCCCCGTCGTCAGGTGAATCCCCCGTAAAAACGCGGGACTCTGACAAAGCTCGTGCTCCTGCATAAGATTTGTGCGTCGCACAAATTTTATGCAGGTCGCAAATTTCGCGTGCGGAATTGACTGCGACTGTTTTTCGCGACTGTCGCAGCCCATTGAATTACCTAGATCTTTTGTATCGGCAACCTTGGCATGAAGCTTGAATAGTTCCAAGCCGACGCCATTGAAGCCGTCCCGCGAGATTTCTCATCCGATTTGCTGACGCCGCCAGGCGGGGGTCCCCCCGTCGCGCGTTCGCATGCGCCGAAGAGGCGCCACGGACGGACGGGCCGCTCGCGCGCACAGCCGCAAATCATTCCGTAACGCCGCAAAAGGACGACACGACCTATGACCAAGCGCATTCGCCGGCTCTCCGCGACTGGCCTCAGCCGCCGTCAATTGTTGAAAGCCACCGGCGCGACCGCCGCACTGCTCGCCGCCGCAAAGCTGAATTTTCCCGCCGGCGCCTTCGCGCAGGACGGAGGCCCCGAGGTCAAGGGCGCCAAGCTCGGCTTCATTGCTCTCACCGACGCGACCCCTCTCTTCGTTGCCAAGGAGAAGGGCTTCTTCGCAAAGTATGGCATGCCCGATGTCGAGGTGCAGAAGCAGGCCTCCTGGGGCACCACGCGCGACAACCTCGTGCTCGGCTCCGAGGGCAACGGCATCGATGGCGCACATATCCTGACACCGATGCCGTATCTGATCTCGGCGGGTAAGGTGACACAGAACAATCAGCCGACGCCAATGTACATCCTGGCGCGGTTGAACCTGAATGGTCAGTGCATCTCCGTCGCCAAGGAGTATGCGGATATCAAGGTCGGGATCGACACTGCGCCCTTCAAGACTGCGCTGGAGAAGAAGAAGGCCGGAGGCAAGGCCGTCAAGGCCGCGATGACCTTCCCGGGCGGCACGCATGATCTTTGGATCCGCTATTGGCTCGCCGCCGGCGGCATCGATCCGGACAAGGACATCGAAACCATCGTGGTGCCGCCGCCGCAGATGGTCGCCAACATGAAGGTCGGCACCATGGATTGCTTCTGCGTCTGCGAGCCGTGGAATCTGCAGCTCATCCATCAGAACATCGGCTACACCGCAATCACCACCGGTGAGCTCTGGGACAAGCATCCCGAAAAGTCGTTCGGCATGCGCGCGGCATGGGTCGACAAATATCCGAAGGCAGCGAAGGCGCTGCTGATGGCGGTGATGGAAGCGCAGCAATGGGCCGAGAAGATGGAAAACCGCGAGGAAGCCGCGGTGATCTGCGCCAAGCGCCAGTGGATCAATTGCCCGGTCGAGGACATCACCGACCGCATGAAGGGCAAGTTCGACTACGGTACCGGCCGGGTGGTCGACAACTCGCCGCAGCAGATGCGCTTCTGGAAGGACCATGCCTCCTATCCCTTCAAGAGCCACGATCTCTGGTTCATGACCGAGGATATCCGCTGGGGCAAGTACGAGGCCGGTTTCGACAGCAAGGCGCTGATTGCCAAGGTCAACCGCGAGGACCTCTGGAAGGACGCGGCCAAGGCCCTCGGCGTCGCCGCCGCCGATATTCCGACATCCACCTCGCGCGGCAAGGAGACCTTCTTCGACGGCAAGGTGTTCGATCCGGAGAATCCGGCCGCCTATCTGAAGTCGCTCGCGATCAAGCGCGTCGAAGTCTGATGGAGCCAGCGGTCGCCCATGGGCGGGCGGCCGCATCGTCCCAGCCAATCCGGAGAGAGATTGCGATGAGCATGACTGCCACCAAGATCGAGGTTGAGACCGCGAAGCCGGCCGCAACAATTGCGCCGGTCGTCGCGTTGACGCCGAAGCGTCCCCCGCGCACTGAGGCTTACGCGCGCATGGCACGGGAGACGGCGGTGCGCGTGATCCCGCCGCTGATCGTGATCGCGCTGCTGACGCTGATATGGGAGCTGGTCTGCCGGCGGGCCGGCTCGGCGCTGCCGCCGCCGTCGAAAGTTTTCAGTGATACCAAGGAGCTGATCTTCGATCCGTTCTTCGACAATGGCGGCATCGACAAGGGCCTGTTCTGGCATCTGTCAGCCAGTCTCCAGCGCGTCGCCTTCGGCTATTCGCTCTCGGCGATCGCGGGCATTGCGCTCGGCGTGCTGGTCGGGCAGTCGGTCTGGGCCATGCGCGGGCTCGATCCGCTGTTCCAGGTGCTTCGCACGATTCCGCCGCTCGCCTGGCTGCCGCTCTCGCTCGCGGCGTTCCGCGACGGCCAGCCTAGCGCGATCTTCGTCATCTTCATCACTTCGATCTGGCCGATCATCATCAATACCGCGGTCGGCATCCGCAACATCCCGCAGGACTATCGCAACGTCGCCGCGGTGGTGCAGCTCAATCCGCTCGAGTTCTTCGCAAAGATTATGATCCCGGCGGCGGCGCCCTACATCTTCACCGGCCTGCGCATCGGCATCGGCCTGTCGTGGCTCGCGATCGTCGCAGCGGAAATGCTGATCGGCGGCGTCGGCATCGGCTTCTTCATCTGGGACGCTTGGAACTCCTCGCATATCAGCGAGATCATCCTGGCGCTGTTCTATGTCGGCATCGTCGGCTTCGTGCTCGATCGCCTGATCGCGGGCGCCGGCAAGATCGTCACCCGCGGCACCGCGCAGAACTGAGAGGAGAGGGCACATGACCGCCTACCTGAAACTCGACCACATCGACAAGGTCTTCACCCGCGGTGCCGCCACCACGGAGGTGCTGAAGGACATCAACCTCACGATCGAGAAAGGCGAATACGTCTCGATCATCGGCCATTCCGGCTGCGGCAAGTCGACCCTGCTCAATATCATCGCAGGGCTGACCGGCGTCACCACGGGTGTCGTGCTCCTGGAGAACCGCGAAGTGAACTCGCCGGGGCCCGATCGCGCCGTGGTGTTCCAGAACCACAGCCTGCTCCCGTGGCTGACCGTCTACGAGAACGTCAGGCTCGGCGTCGACAAGGTCTTCGCCAAGACCAAGTCTCGCGCCGAGCGCGACGCCTGGGTGATGCACAATCTCAATCTCGTGCAGATGGCCCACGCCCGCGACAAGCGACCGTCAGAAATTTCCGGCGGCATGAAGCAACGCGTCGGCATCGCGCGGGCGCTGGCGATGGAGCCGAAGGTGCTGCTGTTGGACGAGCCGTTCGGCGCGCTCGACGCATTGACCCGCGCGCATCTGCAGGACTCCGTGATGGCGCTGCACCAGAAGCTCGGCAACACCATCCTGATGATCACGCATGACGTCGACGAGGCGGTGCTGCTGTCCGACCGCATCGTCATGATGACGAACGGGCCGAGCGCGCGCATCGGCGAGGTGCTGGAGGTGCCGCTGGCGCGGCCGCGCAAGCGGCTCGAGCTTGCCACCAACGCCACCTACCTGAAGTGCCGCCAGCGCGTGCTCGAATTCCTCTACGAGCGTCATCGCTTCGTCGAGGCCGCGTAAAGCCGGCGCTACTGCAAGAGGCGTACCCGTGCACGCCTCCTGCCTCGCTCTGACCTGGTGGTTTGACCTGCGTCGTATCCCGCAGGCTGAAGGCGCGCCAAGCCTCGCCGAAACAACGGTCCAGGACTTGGCACGAATGTCGCTTCCCCCCGTGAGCGGGGAGGAGTCTCTCTGATGACGTTTGACCCATGAACTTTTTCCGCAATGGCGCGGACGAAGGCAGACGAACCAGACAGGAGAACATCATGACGCCCGAACAGATTGCCCTCATTCAGCAGAGCTTTTCCAAGGTCGCGCCGATTTCGGAGGCCGCCGCGGTGCTGTTCTACGATCGTCTGTTCGAGGTGGCGCCGTCCGTGCGCGCGATGTTTCCCGAGGACATGACCGAACAGCGCAAGAAGCTGATGGGCATGCTCGCTGCCGTGGTCGGCGGCCTGTCGAACCTGGAATCCATTCTGCCCGCGGCCTCCGCGCTCGCCAAGCGTCACGTCGACTATGGCGCCAAGGCCGAGCACTACCCGGTCGTCGGTGCGACCCTGCTGTGGACCCTGGAGAAGGGGCTCGGCGAGGCCTGGACGCCCGAACTCGCCAAAGCCTGGACCGACGCCTACGGCGTGCTGTCCGGCTACATGATTTCCGAGGCTTATGGCGCGAAAGCGCAGGCCGCCGAATAGGAGAGGCCTTTGTGAGTGAACCGCTCGTCATCGTCGGTAACGGTATGGCGGCCGCGCGGCTGGTCGACGAGCTCGCCAACACCGCCCTCGGCCGTTACGCCGTTGCCGTGATCGGCGAGGAGCCGCGGCTCGCTTACAACCGCGTGCTACTGTCCTCCGTGCTGGCCGGCGAGACCGGCTCGCACGAAATCGAGCTGCGGCCGGCCGACTGGTGGCGAAATCGCGGTGTCACGGTGCGCTACGGCTATCGCGTCACCGAGATCGATATCGGTCGCCGCGAGCTCAAGATCGAAGGCGCGGAGAGCATGGAATATTCCAAGCTCGTCCTCGCCACCGGCTCGACGCCGCTGCGGCTCAACGTGCCCGGTGCCGATCTCTCGGGCGTGCACACCTTTCGCGACACCCGGGACGTTGACCTGCTGCTGACACTGGCCGCGGCGAAGAAGCGCGTCGTCGTGGTCGGAGGCGGCCTGCTCGGGCTGGAGGCGGCCTACGGTCTCGCCAAGGCCGGCGCCCCCGTGACGCTGCTGCACCTGATGGACCGGCTGATGGAGCGCCAGCTCGATGCGCCCGCGGCCGACCTGCTGAAGACGCTGGTCGAGCAGAAGGGCATCCGCATCCTGCTCAACGCGTCGACGGCCCGCATCCACGGCGAGAGCCATGTCGAAGCCGTCGAGCTCGCCGACGGTAGCCGCATCGAGGCCGATGCGGTGATCTTCGCGGCCGGCATCAGGCCGAACGTCGTGCTGGCGAAGGAGGCGGGCATCGCCGTCAACCGCGGCGTCGTGGTCAACGACGTGATGCAGACCTCCTCGCCCGACGTCTTTGCGCTCGGCGAATGCGCCGAGCACCGCGGCAGCTGCTATGGCCTGGTCGAGCCGGCCTATGAGCAGGCGCGGGTGCTGGCGCGGCATCTCGCCGGCCGGCCCGCCGCCTATCAGGGTAGCGTGGTCTCGACCAATCTGAAGGTGTCCGGCGTCAGCGTGTTCTCCGCCGGCGATTTCACGGGCGGGGAGGGCAGCGAGAGCCTCGTCCTGTCGGACCGCAGGCGCGGCACCTACAAGAAGCTCGTGATCGCGGACGGGCGGCTCACCGGCGCGGTTCTGATCGGCGATACGATCGATGCGCTCTGGTATCTCGAGCTGATCCGCAATCGCGACAAGGTGACGGCAATCCGCGCCGACATGATATTCGGCCGCGCCCTGGCGCAGCCTTCGAAGGCGGCTTGATATGACCGCGATCGATCCAGACCTCCGAACCACCAGGACCACCTGTCCCTATTGCGGCGTCGGCTGCGGCGTGCTGGCGACGCCAGACGGCAAGGGCGGAGCGGCGATCGCGGGCGATCCCGACCACCCCGCCAATTTCGGCCGGCTGTGCTCCAAGGGCTCCGCGCTCGGCGAGACCGTCGGGCCGGAAAACCGTCTGCTCTACCCGATGATCCGCTGCAAGGGCGTGCTGGAGCGGGTTGCCTGGAGCGATGCGCTCGATCATGTCGCCCATCGCATGCAGCACATCATCGCCCGTGACGGCGCCGACGCGGTCGCGTTCTATCTCTCCGGCCAGCTGCTCACCGAGGACTATTACGTCGCCAACAAGCTGATGAAGGGGTTCGTCGGCACCGCCAACGTCGACACCAATTCGCGGCTCTGCATGTCCTCTTCGGTGGCCGGTCATCGCCGTGCTTTCGGCGCCGACACCGTGCCGGGCTGCTACGACGATCTTGATCAGGCCGACCTGCTCGTCTTCGTCGGCTCGAACGCAGCCTGGTGCCATCCGGTGCTGTTCCAGCGCATGCTGAAGAATAGGCAGGAGCGCGGCGCGCGCATGATCGTGATCGATCCGCGCCGCACCGACACCGCTGGTGACGTCGATCTGTTCCTCGGCCTCAAGCCCGGCACTGATACCGCGCTGTTCTCCGGCCTGTTCGTTCACCTCGCCGACAATGGTGCGCTCGATCGGGATTACATCGCGCAGAACACCAGCGGTTTCGAGGATGCGCTGGCGCGCGCGCGGAGCATCGCCGGCAGTGCCGCCGCGACGGCGCTCGCCACCGGCCTGTCCGAGCAGGACGTAGCCATCTTCTTCAAGATGTTCCGTGACACCGACAAGGTCGTCACGCTCTATTCGCAAGGGGTCAACCAGTCGGCGCAGGGCACCGACAAGGTCAACGCCATCCTGAACTGCCATCTGGCGACGGGGCGCATCGGCAAGCCCGGCGCCTCGCCGTTCTCGCTCACCGGCCAGCCCAACGCCATGGGCGGCCGCGAGGTCGGCGGGCTCGCCAACATGCTCGCCGCCCATATGAGTTTCACGCCGCCCGACATCGACCGGGTCAGGCGGTTCTGGAAGGCGCCGCGCATCGCCACGCATGAGGGGCTGAAGGCGGTGCAGTTGTTCGAGGCGATCAACCGCGGCGAGGTCAAGGCGCTCTGGGTGATGGGCACTAACCCGGCGGTGTCGCTGCCCGACGCCGACATGGTTCGCGATGCCCTGAAGAAGCTTGAATTGTTCGTGGTCTCCGAGAACGTGCTCTCGAACGACACGGTCGAGGCCGGCCCGCATGTGCTGCTGCCAGCGCTGGCCTGGGGCGAGAAGTCGGGCACGGTGACCAATTCCGAACGCCGCATCTCGCGCCAGCGCTCGTTCCTTCCGGCGCCCGGCGAGGCGCGCCCCGATTGGTGGATCCTGAGCGAGACCGCAAAGCGGCTCGGCTTCGGCGACAGCTTCAACTACAAATCCGCAGCGGATATCTTCCGCGAGCATGCCGCGCTGTCGGCATTCGAGAACAACGGCAGCCGCGATTTCGACATCGGCGCGCTGACCTCGCTGTCCGACGACGCGTTCGATGCCTTGCAACCGGTGCAGTGGCCGGTGCGGAAAGGGGGCGAGCCCGGCGAGCGTTTTTTCGCGCAAGGCGGCTTCTTCACCAACGACGGCAAGGGCCGCTTCGTCGCGCCCGAGGTGCCTGCGCTGCGCGGGGAGACCGGCCCGTCGCGCCCCCTGAGGCTCAACACCGGACGCATCCGCGACCAATGGCACACCATGACGCGCACCGGGCTGAGCCAGCGGCTGGGCGCGCACCTGCCCGAGCCGTTCGTCGAGATCCATCCCGATGACGCCAACAGATACGGCCTCGCCCATGACGGCTATGCCCGTATCACCACCGACTACGGCCAGTGCATCCTGAAGGTCGTCGTCAGCGAGCGGCAGCAGCGCGGCGCGCTGTTCGTGCCGATCCACTGGAGCGCGATGAACGCCTCGCACGGCCGCATCGGGGCGATGGTCGCGCCGTTCACCGATCCGTTCTCGGGGCAGCCGGAATTGAAGGCGACGCCCGCGGCGATCGCTCCTTACGAATACGTCTTCCGCGGTTTTGCATTATCGCGGAGGCGGCTCGATCTGCCGCAAAACCTGTTGTGGACGCGCGTGACCGTCAGCGGCGGATTCGGTTATCTCTTTGCCGACAACGGCGACCTTTCGCGCTGGCCTGCCTGGCTCGAGAATGTCGCCGGGGAGGATGTTGCCGAATATCGCGACTTCGGAGGCGGGGTTTTTCGCGCGGCTTCGTTTGATGGGGATCGAATCGAGACCTGCCTGTTCGTCGGACCCGCGCATGATGCCGGCGACTGGGAGGTGGTGAAGAGCCTGTTCGCGGCCGATCAGGTCAGCGACGAGCAACGCCGTATGCTGCTGTCGGGCAGATCCGGCGAAGGCGGGGCTTCGACCGGCCCCATCGTCTGCGCCTGCTTCGGCGTCGGCCGCGACACCATCTGCGACAGCATCGCCAGCGGCGCCCGCACGGCCGCCGAAATCGGCGCCAAGCTGAAGGCCGGCACCAATTGCGGCTCCTGCATTCCCGAGCTGAAACGGCTGATCGCGACGACAAACGTCGCTCCACCGGAAGAGGCCAAGCTCGCGGGCGCGGCGCGATAGCGACTGGCTCGCTCTCTCCGCCGTCATTGCGAGTGAACCGAAGCAATCCAGAATCTTCCCGCGGTGGTCGTCTGGATTGCTTCGCTCCGCGATGACCCCGTGGATGCAGGGCCTCCAAAACCACGATCTCGTGTCCCGGACGTAGCGCAGCGTCCCTTTGACGATGCACTGCAGAAGCCGGGCTGGCAAGTAACGGTCCCCGCGCAATCGACGTGTCCGCGATTGTGCCCTATGCTGCCGCGTGCTCCATCACAGGCGTGGGGAGCGCGCCCTTGGAGCCAACATGAACACAAAACCTTTCGGCAACACCGGCACCGACGTCTCCGTCATCGGGCAGGGTACCTGGTATCTCGACCATGGCGACCGCAACCGCGCGATTGCGGCGCTGCAGCGCGGGCTCGATCTCGGCATGACGCACATCGACACCGCCGAGATGTACGGCGATGCCGAGCTCGTCATTGCCGAGGCCATTGCAGGCCGGCGCGACGAAGTGTTCCTCGTTTCAAAGGTGCTGCCGAGCAACGCCTCGCGCCGCGGCACCATCACCGCCTGCGAGCGCTCGCTGAAGCGGCTGAAGACCGACAGCCTCGACTGTTATCTCTTGCACTGGCGCGGCTCGTATCCGCTGGAGGACACCGTCGCCGCGTTCGAGGAACTGGTGAGATCAGGCAAGATCAAGTCCTGGGGCGTTTCGAACTTCGACGCTGACGATCTCGACGAGATCCTCGATGTTGCGGGCGAGGGCCGGATCGCGTGCAACCAGGTGCTCTATCACCTGAAAGAACGCGCGATCGAGCACGCGGTGATCCCGTGGTGCGAGCAGCACAATGTCGCCGTTGTCGCCTATTCGCCGTTCGGCCATGACGATTTCCCGGCGAGCGGCAGCAAGGGCGGTGCCGTGCTGGCGCGCATCGCGGAAGCGCATCGTGCGACGCCCCGTCAGGTCGCGCTGAGCTTCCTCACCCGTGCGACTACGGTGTTCGCGATTCCGAAGGCTTCGTCCGCGGAACATGCCGGCGAGAATGCGGCGGCTGGCGACATCGTGCTGACGAAGGACGAGATTGCGGCGTTGGACGGGGCGTTTCCCCGCGGGCCGAAGCCGCGCAGCCTTCCCATGCTGTAGTGCACAATTTGCAATATTAACGGAGCATTGACGCGCGCGGCGGCTCGCGCATATCGGCATCCTGTTTTCGGAAGTTGTGAACGGGGCGCATTTGTCGTTTTTTACGACCGTTCTCGATTCGCATTTTGCCCGGGTTCCCACCGTGACACCGCCGCCCGCCGCAGCCGCAAGGCTCGACAGTATTCCCATGCCCGCGCCGGAGAAGAAGCAGCAGGCGCGCCGCGCGCCCGCGCGCGTCGATCATCCCTTCAAGGGCATCGCGCTGATCCTGCTCTCGACGATTTTTCTCGGCTGCTCCGACACTACCGCGAAGTATCTTTCGGCCAGCCTGCCTTCGATCGAGATCACCTGGATCCGTTTCCTCACCTTCACGCTGCTGTTCACGCCGGTGATGCTCCCCGCGTCGCCTTTCTATGCGATGCGCACCAAGCGTCCCGGCCTGCACGTGATGCGCGGCGCGGCGCTGCTCGGCTCCTCGCTGTTCTTCATCACGGGCCTCGGGTTCCTGCCGATCGCGGAGGCCTCTGCCACCGGCTTCGTCGCGCCGCTGTTCGTCACGGCGCTTTCGATCGTCTTCCTCGGCGAGAAGGTCGGCATGCGCCGCTGGATCGCCACGGCGCTCGGCCTCATCGGCGTGCTGATCATCCTGCGCCCGGGCACCAGTGCATTTCACCCCGCCGCCGTCTTTCCGTTGATCTCGGCGGCATGCTGGGCCGGCACGCTGATCCTGACGCGCATGATGAGCGGACGGGAAGCCGTCGTCACCACCATGGCGTATTCCTCGCTGACGGGCCTTGTGATCCTGACCGTGCTGGTGCCGTTCGTCTGGGTCACGCCGTCCTGGACCGCGATCGCACTCGGCATCTTCATCGGCGTCGCCTCGACCGCGGGCCAGTGGATCGTCGTGCTGGCCTATCGCTACGGCGATGCCTCCGTGCTGGCGCCGTTCTCCTATACGCAGCTGCTCTGGGTCAGCATTCTCGGGTACTTCATCTTCAGCGAGGTCCCCGATGTCTTCACCATCACCGGCGCGGCCTTCATCGTCGCCAGCGGCCTCTACATCGCCCATCGCGAGCGTGTCCGCCGCGCCCAGCTGCTGGTGCTCGAGGAGCGTTCCCCGAACGCCTGACGCAAGTTCGCTCCTCGTGCTTCGTGGTATCAGCGCTCCAAACAAGATGGGAGGAGCCGGATGCGCGCCGCGATTTTCAGGAATGGTGAGATCGTCGTCGACCGGATGGCCGACCCGACGCCGGGCCCGGGCCAGGTGCTGGTCAAGACGCTCGCCTGCGGCATCTGCGGCTCCGACCTGCACGCGCGCCAGCACGCCCCTCGCATGGTGGAGATGGCACGGAAGGTCGGACGCAAGCCGATGGACCTCTCCCGCGACGTCGTGTTCGGCCACGAGTTCTGCTGCGAGATCGTCGATTTTGGTCCGGGCACCGAACGCAAGCTCCGGCCTGGCACACGCGTCTGCTCGCTGCCGGCGCTGCTGACGCCGCAGGGCGTCGAAGGCATCGGCTATTCCAACGACAATGTCGGCGGCTACGCCGAGGCGATGCTGCTCAGCGAAGCCTTGTTGCTCGAAGTGCCCAATGGTCTTGCGCCCGAACATGCCGCGCTCACCGAGCCGCTGGCGGTCGGCGTCCACGCCGTGGCCAAGGCAAACATTCGAGGCGGCGAGGTGCCGCTCGTGATCGGCTGCGGCCCGGTCGGCCTCGCGGTGATCGCCGCGCTCAAGCTCAGAGGGCTGCACCCGATCGTCGCCGCCGACTATTCGCCGGCGCGGCGCGCCCTGGCCGCCAGGCTCGGCGCGGACGTCGTGGTCGATCCCAAGGTGTCGCAGCCCTATGCGAACTGGGCCGAGCACGCGCAGATGTCAGAGGCCGAGAAGGCGGCGCGGCCGCCGTTCCAGTCCATGCTGCCGGCGCTGAAGCCCGCGATCATCTTCGAATGCGTCGGCGTGCCCGGCCTGTTGCAGCAGGTGTTCGAGGGCGCTCCGCGCGATGCGCGCATCGTCGTGGTCGGCGTCTGCATGGAGAGCGACCGAAGCGAGCCCATGCTCGGCATTATGAAGGAGCTCAACGTCCAATACGTGCTCGGCTACACGCCGGACGAATTCGCCAACTCACTGCGCCTGATCGCGGAAGGGCAGGTCGATGCGGCTGCGATGGTGACGGCCGAAGTCGGCCTCGACGGAGTCGCCAAGGCGTTTGCCGACCTCGCCAACCCCGAGGCGCACACCAAGATCATCGTGCAGCCGTGGCGGTAGGAGTGTCAATATTTCGCCGGCACGTACATCTCCGGCGGAACCGGGCCTCGCTGATAGTCTGGGTTGCGTACGCGCGGCGGCAGCGTCACCGGAGCCCGCACGACCTCCTGGTACGGGATCTGAGTCAATAGATGCGCGATGCAGTTGAGCCGGGCGCGCTTCTTGTCCACGGCATCGACGATCCACCACGGGCTATCCGGCAGATGCGTGTGCTCCAGCATCGTCTCCTTGGCCTTGGTGTAGGCCTCCCAGCGACTGCGGGACTCGACGTCCATCGGGCTCAGCTTCCACTGCTTGAGGGGATCCTTGATGCGCATGGTGAAGCGGAACTGCTGCTCGTCATCGGTGATCGAAAACCAGTACTTGACCAGGATGATGCCTGAGCGGATCAGCATGCGCTCGAATTCCGGCACTGACTTGAAGAACTCCTGATACTCGTCCTCCGAGCAGAAGCCCATCACGCGCTCGACGCCGGCGCGGTTGTACCAGCTGCGGTCGAACAGCACGATCTCGCCGCCGGCCGGCAGGTGCGCGACGTAGCGCTGGAAATACCATTGCGTGCGCTCGCGCTCGTTCGGAGCGGGGAGCGCCGCGACGCGGCAGATGCGCGGATTGAGTCGTTGCGTGATGCGCTTGATGACGCCGCCCTTGCCGGCGGCATCGCGGCCCTCGAACAGCACCACGACTTTCTTCCGCTCGCTCTGCACCCAGTCCTGGAGCTTGATCAACTCGCCCTGGAGGCGAAGCAGTTCCCGGAAATAGAGCCTGCGATCGACCGTCGGACTCAACGTTCCGGTCTCATCGAGAAGCTCGTCGAGACGGGCATCATCCAGCTCCATCTCCAGTTCCTCGTCGAGATCGTCGGCCATTTCCCGGATGATGCGCTCGCGCTTGGAGATCTGGGATTTGGGATCGGGTGTGGTCATGGGTCCTTCTCTCGGCTCGATACCGGTCACAACGACCATCGACGGGGTTTGTTGCGACCTTGTGACAATGTGCGATGCCGCTGAGGTCACACCGGCAGCGCGATCGAATATTTCACCTGGCTGAGCGCAAAGCTCGATTCGATCGAGGCGATGCCGTCGAGCCGGGTCAGCTTGGTCTTGAGGAACGTCTCGTAGGAGGCGAGGTCGGCTGCGACAACACGCAGCAGATAGTCGCGGTTGCCGGTCATCAGATAGCACTCCAGCACCTCGTCCCATTTCGAGATGGCGCGGGCGAAGCGGTTGAGGTCCTCTTCCTTCTGGCGCGCCAGCTTGATCGAGATGAAGACGCTGACATGCAGCCCCAGCGCCTTCTGGTCCACGGTCGCGATATATCGCGAGATCACGCCGCGCTCCTCCAGCAGCTTGACGCGGCGGTGGCAGGGCGAGACCGAGAGTCCGACCTTGTCGGCAAGCTCCTGCATGGTCATCCGGCTGTCGTTCTGGAGATGGCCGAGGATTTTCCGGTCGATGGCGTCGAGCTCTGGCATTGGGATGGAACCTGGGTCAGGGGCGTCTGATTGGTAAAATATCCCAATATCGGCCGGTATGGCGCGAAAAATTGAGAAGTTTGGCACGGCCTGCAGGCGTATGATCAGTGCTTCTTTCCCGGAGCATCGCCATGCCCGTTGACCCCGCTCGCCTCGACATCCTGACCGCGCTGGCCCGCAAGGCGCTGTGGCTGTCGTCCTGGACCATCCACCACGCCAACCACATCCGTTCCAATGCGGATGGCCTCAAGGTCGGCGGCCACCAGGCCTCGTCCGCCTCGCTCGCCACCATCATGTCGGCGCTGTATTTCCACGTGCTGCGCCCGGAGGACCGCGTCGCGGTGAAGCCGCATGCGAGCCCCGTGTTCCACGCCATCCAGTATTTGTTCGGCCGGCAGAGCCGCGAGAAGCTGGAGAACTTTCGCGGCTTCAAGGGCGCGCAGTCCTATCCCTCGCGCACCAAGGACGTCGACGACGTCGATTTCTCCACCGGCTCGGTCGGCCTCGGCGTCGCGCAGACGCTGTTCTCGTCGCTGGTGCAGGATTACGTCAAGGCGCATGGCTGGATGAAGGACCGCCGCGAGGGGCGCATGATCGCGCTCGTCGGCGATGCCGAGATGGACGAGGGCAACATCTGGGAGGCGCTGGCCGAAGGCTGGAAGCACGGCCTGCGCAACACCTGGTGGGTGGTCGACTATAACCGCCAGTCGCTCGATGCCGTCGTGCGCGAAGGTCTCTGGGAAAAGTTCGAGACCATGTTCCGCAATTTCGGCTGGGACGTCGTCATCGTGAAATACGGCCGCCTGATGCGCGAGGCGTTCGCGGAAGCTGGCGGCGAGGCGCTGAAGACGTGGATCGACAATTGCCCGAACGCGCTCTATGCGGCGCTGTGCTTCCAGGGCGGCGCGGCCTTCCGCAAGCATCTCCATGACGAGATCGGCGACCAGGGCCCGATCACCAAGCTGATCGACCGGCGCAGCGACGAGGAGCTGCTCGCGCTGATGTCGAATCTCGGCGGCCACGACATGGCGAGCGTGCTGGAGGCGTTCGACTCCATCGATCACGATCGCCCGGTCTGCTTCATCGCCTACACCATCAAGGGCGTCGGCCTGCCCTTCCAGGGCCACAAGGACAACCACGCCGGCCTGATGACTGTTACGCAGATGGAGAAGTACCGCGAGAGCCAGAACATCCGTCCCGGCCACGAATGGGACAAGTTCGAAGGGCTGACGCAGGATGCGGCCGAACTGGAAGCTTTCCTCGCGCAGGTGCCGTTCAACCGTGACGGCCGCCGCCTCACGGCGCCGGTCGTCGAGGTGCCGCAGCAGCTCGCCTTCAAACCGTCGCCGCAGATGTCGACCCAGCAGGGCTTTGGCCTCGTGCTGAACGAGATCGCGCGCAGCGACAGCGAGCTCGCGAGGCGCATCGTCACGACCTCGCCCGACGTTACCGTCTCGACCAATCTCGGTCCCTGGGTGAACCGCCGCGGCCTGTTCGCGCGCGCCGAGAAGGCGGACTTATTCCGCAGCGAGAAAATTCCCTCGACCTACAATTGGGACGCCTCGCCGAAGGGCCAGCATCTGGAGCTCGGCATCGCCGAGATGAACCTGTTCATCATGCTCTCGGCGCTCGGCCTGTCGCACCAGATCAACGGCGAGCGGCTGCTCCCGGTCGGCACGCTCTACGATCCCTTCATCGAGCGCGGGCTCGATGCGCTGAACTATGCCTGCTACCAGGATGCGCGCTTCATGGTGGCGGCCACGCCCTCCGGTATCACGCTTGCGCCCGAGGGCGGCGCGCATCAATCGATCGCGACGCCGCTGATCGGCATGGCGCAGGATGGGCTGGCTTCGTTCGAGCCGGCCTTCGTCGACGAGCTCGCCGTGATCATGGCTTTCGGCTTCGAGCACATGCAACGCGACCCTGGCGAGGGCGGCTCGGTCTATCTGCGCCTCTCGACGCGCGCAATCGAGCAGGCGCAGCGGATCATGACACCGGAGTTGCAGCAGGGCATCACTGACGGCGCCTATTGGCTGCGCAAGCCTGGCCCCAATGCCGAAGTCGTGATCGCCTATACCGGCGCGGTCGCGCCCGAGGCGATCGAGGCGACCGGCTTCATCGGCGAGAGCCGCCGCGACATCGGCCTGCTCGCGATCACCTCGGCTGACCGTCTCCACGCGGGGTGGACTGCGGCGCGGAAATTGCGGCGCGACCGGCGCGGCGTGCAGCATCTCAGCCATGTCGAAAAGCTGCTCGCGCCGCTTTCGCGCGACTGCGGCATCGTGACCGTGATCGATGGCCATCCCGCCGCGCTCGGCTGGCTCGGCAGCGTCCGCGGCCACCGGGTCGAGGCGCTCGGTGTCGAGCAGTTCGGCCAGACCGGCAGTATCGCCGAGCTTTATCGGCACTACGGCATCGATGCCAACGCCATCATCGATGCGGCGGAAAGCCTCACCACCGGCGCGCCGGTGCTGCACCGGAAGATGGCGGTGTAGCTAAGTCGTCATTCCGGGGCGCGCGTGAGCGCGAACTATGGTGCGCAATCGCGCACCTGAGAATCCATCGGGCCTCAGTCCAGGTGGTAAAATGGATTCCGGGCTCGCGGCGTCGCCGCGCCCCGGAATGACTGCGGGGCCATCTTGCCTCGTTCCCGCCATCGGCTCATATACCTCCGCCCGCCGCAACGCTGGCCCCGCATATGGCGGGTTCAATTGCCGGCGCTTTCGTGCAAGGATGCCTGCCGAAACGCCCCCTCCAAGCCCCCAAGAAGAGGTTAACGATGGTCAATCGCATGCAATTCTACATCGACGGCGCCTGGGTCGATCCCGCCGTCAAGAAGTCCACCGCCGTGGTCAATCCGGCGACGGAAGAGGCGATGTACGAGGTTGCGCTGGGCTCCAAGGCCGACGTGGACAAGGCTGTCGCCGCCGCCAAGCGCGCCTTCACGACCTTCTCCCAGACCAGCCGCGACGAGCGCGTCGCGCTGCTCAGCAAGGTCATCGAGGTCTACAAGGGCCGCCTCAAGGAGATCGGCGCCGCCGTCTCCGACGAGATGGGCGCACCGCTGCCGATGGCGGAGAAGCTGCAGGCCGGCGCCGGTCTCGGCCATCTCATGACCACGCTCGACGTGCTCAAGAACTATCATTTCGAGGAGCCGGTCGGCACCGCCATGGTGCTGCGCGAGCCGATCGGCGTGGTCGGCATGATCACGCCCTGGAACTGGCCGCTGAACCAGATCGCCTGCAAGGTCGCCCCCGCGCTCGCCGCTGGCTGCACCATGATCTTGAAGCCGTCGGAGTTCACGCCGACCTCGGCGCTGATCTTCGCGGAAATCCTGCATGAAGCCGGCGTGCCGAAGGGCGTGTTCAACCTCGTCAACGGTCTCGGCCCCGAGGTCGGCGCCGCCATGAGCGAGCATCCTGATATCGACATGATCTCCTTCACCGGCTCGACCCGCGCCGGTATCGACGTCGCCAAGCGCGCGGCTCCCACCGTGAAGCGCGTCAGCCAGGAGCTCGGCGGCAAGTCGCCGAACGTCATCCTCGAAGGCGCCGACCTCACGAAGGCGGTGACTGGTGGCGTGATGCACATGTTCAACAACTCCGGCCAGTCCTGCAACGCGCCCTCGCGCATGATCGTGCCGCTGTCGAAGATGAAGGAAGTCGCCGCGATCGCGAAGGCGGTCGCTGACAAGACCAAGGCCGGTGATCCCCGCGCCGAAGGCACCACCATCGGACCCGTGGTCAATCGCGGCCAGTGGGACAAGATCCAGGGCCTGATCAAGAAGGGCATCGACGAGGGCGCAACGCTCGTCGCCGGCGGCCCGGGCCTGCCCGAAGGCGTCAACAAGGGCTTCTATGTCCGTCCGACCATCTTCGCCGACGTCACGCCCGATATGACGATCGCACGCGAAGAGATCTTCGGACCGGTGCTGACCATCATCGGCGCCAAGGACGAAGCCGACGCGGTGCAGATCGCCAACGACACGCCCTACGGCCTTGCCGGTTATGTCTACGGTCCGTCGGTCGAGGACGCCAAGCGCGTCGGCCGCCAGATCCGCGCCGGCAACGTCAACCTGCAGGGCGTGCCCAACGACCGCACCGCGCCGTTCGGCGGCTACAAGCAGTCCGGCAACGGCCGCGAGTGGGGCAAGTTCGGCCTCGAGGACTTCCTCGAAGTGAAGGCCGTCGCCGGCTTCAACGCGGCGTAATCGTTAGCACGAGCAACCAAACGCCGGAGCGGGCAACCGCTCCGGCGTTTTTCGTTTGCTATCTCTGTCGTCATTCCGGGGCGTCGCGCCGCGACGAGCCCGGAATCCATTCACCCACCAACTCCGTGGCCTGATGGATTCCGGGCTCGCGCCGAAGAGGCGCGCCCCGGAATGACGCCAGAGAGAGATTTGCTATCCCCCCACCGCGCCCTGGGTGTTCACATACAGCGCATAGATCGACTGGCTCGCGGCCATGAACAGGCGGTTGCGCTTGAGGCCGCCGAAGCAGACATTGGCGCAGCGTTCGGGTAGCGCGATGCGTCCGATCATGACGCCGTCCGGCGCGAACACCACGACGCCGTCGAGCTCGGGATCGCCCATGCCCCAGCCGCACCAGAGATTGCCGTCGATGTCGACGCGGAATCCGTCCGGCGTGCCGGGGCCGGCGTCGACAAAGACGCGCTTATTCGAAAGCTTGTCGCCGGAAGGTGAAACGTCATAGGCGAGAATTTTGCGTGTCGGCACGCCGCGGGATTCGATGAGATAGAGAATCTTCTCGTCCGGCGAGAAGGCGAGCCCGTTCGGCCCGAGCACGCCCTCGGCGACGACCGTGGCTTTGCGAGTCTCCGGATCGAACCTGTAGACGTTCATGTCGAGCTCGGGATCTGCCTTGTAGCCCTCGTAATTGCCAAGCAGGCCGAAGGTCGGATCGGTGAACCAGATCGAGCCGTCCGACTTGACGACGACATCGTTCGGCGAGTTCAACCGCTTGCCGTCGAACGAATCCATCAGCACCGTGATGCTGCCGTCATATTCGGTGCGCACCACGCGCCGGCCGCCGTGCTCGCAGGTGACGAGCCGGCCCTGCCGGTCCCGCGTGTTGCCATTGGCGAAATTGGAAGGCTTGCGGAACACGCTGACCGCACCGGTCTCCTCCTCCCATTTGATGATGCGCTGGTTCGGGATATCGCTGCACAGGAGATACCGCCCGTCGCCGAACCACACCGGCCCCTCGGCCCAGCGCAGGCCGGTCGCGAGGCGCTCCACCGCCGACAATTTCAGCCAGTATTTTTCAAAGCGGGGATCGAGCGCGTGAATGGCCGGATCGGGATAGTAGCTCGCCGGCCGCCAGCCTGGCCGTTCCTGGGAGTGGGACGATGCCTCATTCATGCCGGTTCTCTCGTTTCGTTCCCTCTGGACAATCCTGCTATCATTGGAGACACGTGACCGCAAATCGGTCAGCATAGGCGAGGGACGACATGGCGCGCATCTTGATGACGGGAGCTTCGGGCGGAATCGGCACGAGCCTGCGGAAACTGCTGCCGCCGATCTATCCGGATCTGCTGCTCTCCGACATCAAGCCGCCCGCCGATCTCGGCGCGAACGAGAAATTCAAGGCCGCCGACCTCGCCGATCTCGCGCAATGCGAAGCGATCTGCGAGGGCGTCGACGGCATCCTCCATTTCGGCGGCTATTCGGTCGAAGGCAGCTGGGATCAGATCCTCCAGGCCAACATCATCGGCGGCTACAATCTGTTCGAGGCGGCCTACCGCAAGGGCGTCAAGCGCGTGGTGTTCGCCTCGTCGAACCACGCCGTCGGCTTCTATCCGCGCCACCACAGGATCGGCACCGACGTCACTGCGCGGCCCGACAGCCGCTACGGCGTCAGCAAAGTGTTCGGCGAGGCCGTCGGCGCGCTCTATGCCGACAAGCACGGGATGAAGGTGACGTGCCTGCGCATCGGCAATTTCGGCGACATGCCGCTCGACCATCGCCGGCTCTCGATCTGGCTCAAGCCCGACGACCTCGTGCAGCTCTGCCGCATCGGGCTCGACCATCCCGACATCCATTTCGAAATCTTCTACGGTGCGTCTTTCAACGAGCGCGCCTGGTGGGACAATCACCGCGCCTACGAACTCGGCTACCGCCCCACCGGACGCGCCGAGGATTTCCGCGAGCACGCGATGGCCGAGCAGGCCAAACTCAAGCCGGACCCGGTCGGCGATTATTTCCAGGGCGGCACCTTCTGCAGCATGGAGTTCGACGCCGACCCGAGCCGGATCATCGATTGGACGAAGCGCTAGCGAGCGCGTTCAAACCCCGGCGGTCGAAGATGCGGGTGCACCAGGTTCTATCCCGCGTCAGAGCGGCAAGATCTTCACATTGCAAACGCCGCCGGCGAAGGGGCGACCTTGCACTTGCCGGCGCCTTTCCGGACCGTTGCGCCGACGCTACCACCCTCGTCGCGACGATCGCCGAACGTCGGTGCCGCTGAAACCAGGGCAAGGGATATCATGATGGCGCCAATCACGCCGACCGCCAGCGCTGCGGTTCTGGGCGTGAAATCCCTGCATGTCCTGGAATCGCTGGCATTGGCTTGGCAGGCCCGAGGCCGAAAGAACGAATTCATGACTATCTCCTCGAATTGGAGCTCATGCTTGAGATGCACGCGGTCTTAGGATGAAGCGCAACCCGAACCGTGGTCTCGCCGCTTGCGTTAGCTCGCCGGCGGTATCCGTCCGCAAACTGCATTGCGGCCTTCTCGCGATTCGCCAGCATGCCGGCGACATATCGGTTGATGATCCGGCGGACGCGCAACAGGAGGACGGCGAGATATCGCTGCGACGGGCTCAGTGCGGGCGTCGCCTGAGACTGAATGGACATTTCCTTGCCTTTCACGGAATCGAGTGTCGGTGACGGCGCCCGCGCTGACCTGCTATTCGGCGGCGGCCGTGTGCTGGATGGGATCGCCGCGAACAACCACGGTCGTGGCGACCTTGTAGAATTCCTCGCCGGGCATGCCGACGCGCCGTGCATGCTCGCGGATCGACTCGCCGTCGCTCGCTTCATAGATGCAGAAAGTGCCGATGCGGCCGTCCGCCTCATGGACCACATAGCTGCGGATCCAGCGGACCCGGTCGGACATCTGCTCGTTGCCGATCCGCGCGGACTTCGCGCCGGCCGCTTCCAGTTCGCTCAGATTTGCCCAGGCGCTTGGGCGACGAATGACGTAGAGTTCCACCAGACATCTCCTCAGGGTTGTTGCCCGCGGGTCGGGAGCGACCGAAGGCCGTGAGGAGCTTTAGGCCGGCGAGGTGCTGACCGTCCTGACCGCGGCCTGATCATCGCCTGATCCTTGCTGAACCTTTTCCCAATCGCCCAGACACAACGATATGACCCTCAGGTTTGGACCTTTTGAGCTCGACGAAGCGGGCCGGGCGCTGATCCACGCGCAGCAGGAAGTCGCGTTGCAGCCGCGCGTGTTCGATCTGCTGGTCTACCTGGTGCGTAACCGCGCTCGTGTCGTCACCAAGGATGAACTGCTCGATGCCCTCTGGCCCGACGTAACGGTCACGGATAATTCGTTGCAGAGGGCGGTCAGCATGCTGCGTCGTGTGCTGCGCAAGGGTGGCATGGACAATGCCATCCGGAACATGCCGGGCAGGGGATATCGCCTCTGCATCGACGCCGCTTCGGAGCTGCAGGTGGCCTGTCCCAAGGCTACGGACGAACCGGCCTCGGACGTGCGTGCGCAGGCGCGACGCGCCGTCGCCGCGCAAGCCTGGGACAAGGCCGCAGAGCTGTTCCAGGCCGCCGATATCGCCCGCCCGCTCGATGGCGCTGACCTCCACCAATGGGCGCTGGCCTTGCAGTGCACCGGCAAGGCCGACGCCGCGCTCCCACTTTTGGCCCGCGCGGTTGCCGACCACACCAGTGCCGGAAATATTCCATCGGCTGTCGTCGACGCCGTTACGCTCTCCGGCTTGCACTTCGAGCGCGGGCAGGCAGCGATTGCCAAGGGCTGGCTGGCACGCGCGGAAGACTGGGCCTCGGGGATCGGAGATCCCGCGACGACGGCTTTGACTCTTTGGATGAAGTCGAAAGTCGCCGCGTTCGACGGCGAACCAGAACAGGCGCTTTCGCTTGCCGATACTGCCTACAGCACTGTCCGGCACAAGGACGCGGTGGGCATCGAGGCGCTGAGTCTCGCTTATCGCGGGTTCTACCGGCTGTGTCTGGGCGATACCCGCGCAGGACTGGCGGATCAGGACCTCGCCGCCACAATGGCGCTCTCCAGCGGCGATATCGATCCTATCATCGGCGGCATTCTCTACTGCAACATCCTGTGGGCTGCCCGTATGTTTGGAGATTGGGCCAGGGCCGACCAGTGGACGCTGGGATATCAGAAATACTGTACCGAGAGCGGGATGGAATTGACCGGCTCCTGCCAGCTTCATCGGTCCGAGGTTCTCGGCGTCAGGGGCTCGCTCGGCGAGGCCCTGTCCCGCATCCAGGACTCGCTGGCACAGCTCACCGGCGATGCGCCCTGGGCGATCGGGGATGCTAACCGCGTGCTTGGCGACGTTCACGCTGCGATCGGCAACGACGACGACGCGTTCGAAGCCTATGAGAAGGCTTACGCCCGGGGCTGGTGCCCGGAGCCGGGTCGCGCCATGCTGCTGCTGGAACGTGGCGAGGCTGAAGCCGCCTACGCCAGTCTCGAGCGTAGTTTGATCGGGAAGACCTGGTGGACCCTGCAGCGGCGAGGAATCCTGTTCGCGCATCTGGCGCTTGCCGCGGCGCACACGGGCCGTCGTGAGCAGGCCCTGGAGTTGATCGAGGAACTCTCCGGAAGTTCGGACCGATGGCCGATGCCGTCGCTCCGGGCTCTGACGAACGAGGCGCAATCGGTCCTAGCCCATATGCGCGACGATTACGATACTGCGCTGCGGCATCTCCATCTGGCCCGGCAGCTATGGTCGAGTATCGACGGGCGGGTGCAGGCCGTCAGGCTCCGGCTCCGCATCGCGAAGCTGCAATTGGCGCATAATGACGTTCGAGGCGCTTCGGCGGAAATTCACGCAGCGCAGCTCCTGAACAGCGAACTCCGCTCACGCAAGTTCGAGGCCGAATGCGCGGCTTTGCGGCGCGAGGTCGATATACGAAAGACCGGACGTGCTGCCTGAAGAGTGATTCGGCAAACTGCGCGGCGGTTCAGAAGAGATCATGCGCAACAACCCAAAGCGCGATGACGGTTCACCTCATCGCATCGCGCTTGGGCGAACGTTCACCCCGTTCGTGCGGTCAGACCTCAAAAATGCAAATTGATCCTCAGCAGCGCCTGATGCCGCTCGAACTGATCGAGGTTGAGGCTGCGGTTGTCGCCGAGTGCCTTGCCCGCGACCTGCATCTGCCAGGTGCCGGAGATGCCGACTTCCTTCGAGATGCTGTAGGAGAAGGTCGGTCCGGCGAAGACGGCGTCTCCCAAAAAGCGGTCGAGGCCGCCGCCGTCATAGGCTCGCGCGTAGCGTATGCCGAGGCCGAACAGGAGATCGGGCTGCACTGCGTAGGAGATCGCCGCCTGGAGCTGCATCTCGGAATCGTGTCGCCAGAGATTGGTGACGATCTCGCGGGTCCCGCCGGTCCCGTACCAGACGTTGAAGGCCGCAAACAACCTGTCCTTGACCAGCTCGCGATCGAACAGCGCGGCAAACTCCGCGCCATATTGCGCGATGTGCATGCCGGTGGCGTCGTCGATCCGGCTCCAGCCGGGCTGTGCGTGGAGAGTGAGCCCGAACGGCGCGACGGCACGATCGACCAGCTTGTAGCGCAGTTCGAGCGCGACGCCGCTGAAAGCGACGTCCCGATGATCGGCAAGTCCCGGAACGCCGCTGATGTGCTGCCCGCCCAAGGAAAATCCCGGCGCGATCCGGAAATTGTCGGAGACCGTGTATTTGACCTGATTGAGATTGGCCCAGGCGGCGTAGCTGCCGGAGCGCTTGCCGAACGCGCCGACATTCTCGAACTCGACCTCGATCTCGCCGGGCTTGCCGATGTCGGAGCCCATGCTGAAACCGAAAATATGCTCGGTGTCGATCTCCGCGTGGGCTGACGACAGGTTTTGCGCAGGCTTCGGAGGCGTGCCGGTAGTGCGTCCGCGCTTGTCGTCGGCGTGGGCCAAGGCACAGCTCGCCAGCTGGCTGGCCACGATCGTTGCCGCCGCCACGGCGCGCGGGAAGCTCAATATTCCAGTCACGAACAATCACCCCGAAATCGAGACCCGCGGAGGACGGATCTCGCGTGCGTGCATCGATCCATGCAAATGCAAGTCATTCGCAAATATTCCACGCAATTGGCGCCAGAGCAATTATTGCAACTCATTCTTAGTTGCGTTCAAGTGTCGCAGTTGGACGAGTTCCAGCGCAAGCGCCTAGGGCGGAAGCGCGCAGCTCGGAGGCGTTGATCGGCCACCGGCAAGAGGCTGCGACGGACCTCCGCCGGGAATTGTCAGCCTCTGGCGATGTCCCGGCTTATCTTCTGCAATCGTACGAAGGCGGCCCACGCGTTTGGATATTGGGCGTCTCTTGAATCGATCGTGAGCAGCGCGCGGCAGGCCTCGTTGATGTCGTCGGCGGAAGGACGCAGGGAGACGTCGCCCGACGATTCCGCTCGCTTCCAGCGGTCTTCGACCTCTTTCGCCAGGGCGAGTGCTTCCGACGGGGTTCGCTTCCGGGTTGGCTTCGCCAATGCGTGGTCCGGCGGGAATGTGGGCCAGGCGGTAGGCGGCCGATCGGCTGGCCAGTCGCCTCCCCTGGCGGCCTCGCGCTTCGCAGTCGAATTTGCCTGTCCAGGTGCGGCATCAGGCGGGACGGTCCGGCCGGCCAACTCGCGGATCTGCCGTTCCATTGTCCCGCCGGACGACGATCCGCCCGCCGAGGCAGCAGGCGCTGTCAGCACGGGAGCCATCGACGTCTGCACGTCGGGGGCAATCTTCTGAACGGTCTTGATGGCGGCCGACGTGCCGGGCGACAGAGCCGGCCGCTGTTGGGCGACCTTGTCGTCCTCGGTGGGGCAGGGCCGGTACCCCGAATGTTGATGCGTGATGCGTCCGTTATCATCGATGCGGGCAAAATCGATGGCTACGGTGTAGACGAACGCAACCTCGGTGAACTGGCCGGACTTGTCCCTCGCCTTGACGCCGCCGCAAACATACCTCGTCGCGCCGGACTCGACTGAACGCAGCGCGCCGAACGTGGCCGTCGCTGGATCGATCAGGGCATGCCGGACGGCTGCGCGGGCTTTCGCGTGTTCGGAGGAAAGCGCGCTGATCAGGACATCAGGGTTGATCAAATCGGGCTGGTAGTACCACACATACTCCGCGGCAAAAAAAGCTGCGCCGAACGCCGCTGCGATCAGGACACCGGGTACATTCATAGGATTCCTCCGGGCGAAGGAACCCGGCATGGTTGTTATATTATTCGAAAACTATTTGCGATAGAGTCCTCTAATAAGCCGTTAATCGGTTGTGCAATCGAGGAGCATCTACCAAAAGATTGTCCTCCCGGCCGGGTGATCTCCGCCGGATCCATTTGCGCGCCTTGTTGACAATACGGGGTGAGGCGGTACCACCAACGCAAACAGGACGGAGCGACCTGATGACGAGCGGCTTGCGCAAAGGTCTGACGAGCTATGGCGATGCCGGCTTCTCGCTGTTCCTGCGCAAGGCGTTCATCAAGGCCATGGGCTATTCCGACGACGCGCTGGAGCGGCCGATCGTCGGCATCACCAATACCTATAGCGACTACAATCCCTGCCACGGCAACGTTCCTCAGATCATCGAGGCGGCCAAGCGCGGCGTGATGCTGTCGGGCGCGATGCCGTTCGTGTTCCCGACCATCTCGATCGCCGAGAGCTTTGCGCATCCGACCTCGATGTACCTGCGCAACCTGATGGCGATGGACACCGAGGAGATGATCCGCGCCCAGCCGATGGATTCGGTGATCGTGATTGGCGGCTGCGACAAGACGCTGCCGGCGCAGGTGATGGCCGCGATCAGCGCCGACTTGCCGACCGTTGTCATACCAGTCGGGCCCATGGTGGTCGGCCATCACAAGGGCGAGGTGCTGGGCGCCTGCACCGACTGCCGCCGTCTCTGGGCGAAATATCGCGCCGGCGACATGGACGATGCCGAGATCGAAGCCGTGAACGGGCGCCTCGCGCCGTCGGTCGGCACCTGCATGGTGATGGGCACGGCCTCCACCATGGCCTGCATGATCGAGGCGATGGGCCTGTCGCTGCCGATGAGCGCGACGATCCCGGCGCCGCATGCCGAGCGCTTCCGTCTCGCCGAGGCGAGCGGCAAGGTGGCCGCCGCGATGGCCAAGGCCAAGGGGCCGAAGCCGAGCGAAGTGCTGACGCCCTCGTCATTCAAGAACGCGCAGGTCGTGCTGCAGGCAATCGGCGGCTCGACCAACGGCCTGATCCATCTGACCGCGATGGCGCATCGCTCGCCGCACCGGCTCGATCTCGCAGCCTTCGACCAGATCGGCCGCGAGGTGCCGGTGCTGGTCGACCTCAAGCCGTCCGGCGAGCATTACATGGAGCATTTCCATCACGCCGGCGGTGTGCCGAAATTACTGGCGCAGCTTGGCGATCTCGTCGATCTCGATGCCAGGACCATCACCGGCCAGACGCTGCGCGAGATCGCGGCGAATGCCGAGGACGTGCCCGGCCAGGATGCCATCCGTTCGCGCGACAATCCGATCAAGAAGGAGGGCGGCCTCGCCATCCTGCACGGCAATCTCGCCCCGCGCGGCGCGGTCATCAAGCAGTCGGCCGCGAGCCCGAAGCTGCTGCAGCACACCGGCCGTGCCGTGGTTTTCGAATCCGTCGAGGACATGACGCTGCGCGTTGACGATCCCGATCTCGACGTCAGCGCCGACGACGTGCTGGTGCTGCGCAACGCCGGCCCGAAGGGCGCGCCCGGCATGCCGGAAGCCGGCTATCTGCCGATCCCGAAGAAGCTCGCGCGCGGCGGCACCAAGGACATGGTGCGCATCTCGGATGCGCGCATGAGCGGCACCGCCTTCGGCACCATCGTGCTGCACATCACCCCGGAATCCGCGGTCGGCGGGCCGCTGGCGCTGGTGGAGAACGGCGACATGATCCGCCTCGACGTCGAAAAGCGCAGCATCGAGCTCCTGGTCGATGCCGCCGAGCTCGAACGGCGCCGCGCCGCGCTGAAGCCGGCCGCCGCGCCCGAGGAAGCGCGCCGCGGTTACGCCTGGCTGTTCAACGAGACCATCATGCAGGCCGACGAGGGCTGCGATTTCGATTTCATGCAGAGGACGGGGAAGCAGACCGGGAAGAGTTGATCGGCCCCCGCAACGCACGCTCGGTACTCTCTCTCAGGTAACGACCTGCTCGATCCGCCACTGCGCGTCTTCCCGCAGGTAGCGGAACGGCGTGCCGTGGCTGTTCTTGAAGTAGCTGCCAGACAGTGCGTTTGCCATGGCTTGCATCACGGCGTCGTGGCAGACGAACAGCAGATTGTCGCCGGGATGGCGCGCAAGCCAGCCCGAGACGCAGGCCAGCGACCGCCCCGCCATGGCGTCCCAGCTTTCGCCGTCGGCCGGCAGGATCGACACGAGACCCGTCGCGGATTTGACGCCGTGCTTGATCATGAGGTCGCGGACGGGGAGGCCTTCAAAGCTGCCGAAATCGAACTCGATGATGCCGGCGTCGATCGCGAGGGGCACCGCGATCGCGTCCGCGATGATCTCGGCCGTCCGCGCGGCGCGTATCAGGGGGCTCGAGACGATGCGGCTGATGCCGAGGCTGCGCAGCACATGCGCGGCCTCGTGCGCTTGTCGCAGGCCATCGTCGTTCAGCGGGTTGTCGGTGCGGCCCTGGAACCGCCCCTCGCGATTCCAGTCGGTCGCACCGTGACGAAGGCCGTAGAACGTGCGCGCTGGCCTCGTCACTTCGACTTGCTCGTGAACTTCTTCACGGCGGTGCGGAACGCCTCCGTGTTCATCGCCATGATGATCTTGTGCTCCTCGGCATCCAGCTGCTGCTTCACCGGCGTCGTCGCGGCCTGGTAGACCAGCTGCTTGGTGCCGGCAATCGCAGCCGGCGGATTTTGCGCGAGGCGCTCGGCGAGTTGCCGCGTCGCCGCCTTCAGCTCGGTCGCGGGAACGGTCCTGGCGACCAGGCCCCATTCATAGGCCTGCTGCGCGGTGAAATTGTCCTCGGCGAGGAAGACCTGCAGCGCCCGGCGCGATCCGACGGTACCGACGATCCCGACGGTGGAGCCGCCGTCCGGCGACACCCCGATCTTGGCATAAGCGGGCGTGAACCTGGCGTCATCGGCGGCGATGCAGAGATCGGTGACGAAGGCGAGGCCCATGCCGGCGCCGGCGGCCGAGCCGTGCACGCTCGACAGCGAGAGCTTCGGCATGCGCCTGACGATCTCGATGAAGGAATGATAGTGCTTGAGCAACTCGCCGACGACAGGCGTCACCGTGCCGGCTTCGGCCGCGGCCCCGATCGTCTGCAAATCGCCGCCGGCGCAGAAGGCGCGGCCTTCGCCTTCGAGCACGACGACGCGAATGTCGTCCGCGCCTTCGAGATAGGCCGCGAGCTGTTCGAGCTTCTGCGCAATCGCAAGGTTGATCGCGTTGAACGCAGCAGGGCGGTTGAGCGTGATGGTCGCGATCGGGCCGTCGATCCGCAGCAGGGCGGGATCGTCGGGCTTGGAGATGGGAGCGGTCATCTTAAAATTCCCCGGCAGGAGGTCGAGGCTTGACTAAATCGCAGAAGGGCAGGGGTGACAATCCCCGGCCGTCGCTCTTGCGCCAGGCGGAACGATAGGTTCAAATAGGGCCGCTTTCGCCAAGGGACGGACACGAGCGCCGGCTCCTCGCAAGGCCAGCAACCACAATCAGCGAGAGAGGAGGCGGCATGGGCCAGGCTCGTGTCTTCCGGAAATGGGCTGTCCAATGACGGGCGGCCCGGTGATCATCGTCGGCGCCGGCCATGGCGGCTACCAGGTCGCGGCATCCTTGCGCCAGGCCGGCTTTTCGGAGCGCATCTGCCTGATCAACGACGAGGCGCATCTGCCCTATCAGCGGCCGCCGCTGTCGAAGGCCTACATCAAGGGCTCGGCCGGGCCGGAGAGCCTGATGTTCCGGCCGGAGAAATTTTACCAGGACCAGACCATCGAGCTGATCGCCGGCCGCGCCGCCTCGATCGACCGCGCCGCGCGCAAGCTGCATCTCGCATCCGGCGAGGCGCTGGATTACGGCCATCTCGTGCTGGCGACCGGCGCGCGCAACCGGCTGCTCGACCTGCCCAACGCCAACCTTGCCGACGTGAAATACTTGCGCATCCTCGACGACAGCGAGGAGCTCCGGCAGATCATGCCGTCGAAGACGCGCGCGGTGATCATCGGCGCCGGCTTCATCGGCCTCGAATTCGCCGCGACTGCGCGGATCAAGGGCCTCGAGGTCGACGTGCTCGAGCTTGCCCCGCGCGTGATGGCGCGCGCGGTGACGGCCGAGGTCTCGGAATATTTCGAGGCGCGCCATCGCGAAGCCGGCGTCCGCATCCATCTCGGCGTGCAGGCGACCGCGATCGAGGCGGAGGGTGGCAAGGTCACCGGCGTGTCTTTGAGCGACGGACGGCATCTGCCCGCCGATCTCGTATTGGTCGGCGTCGGCGTGCTGCCGAACATCGAGCTCGCCGCCGAGGCGGGGCTGCCGGTCGCCGCCGGCATCGTCGTCGACGAATATCTTGCAACCGCCGATCCCGACATTTCCGCGATCGGCGATTGCGCGCTGTTCGCCAGCCCGCGCTTCGGCGGATCGCTGCGGCTGGAATCGGTGCAGAACGCCACCGACCAGGCCCGTTGCCTTGCCGCGCGGCTAACCGGCGACAAGAAGCCCTACGACAGCCATCCCTGGTTCTGGAGCGACCAGGGCGACGACAAGCTCCAGATCTCAGGTCTCACCACGGGCTACGACCGCGTCGTGCTGCGCGGCAATCCCGCCAACAAGGCGTTCTCGGCGTTCTGCTATCACGGCGACAGACTGCTCGGCATCGAGTCCATCAACCGCGCCGGCGACCACATGTTCGGACGCCGCTTGCAGAGCATGGATCGTTCGATCACGCCAGAGCAGGCCGCAGACGAGAGCTTCGACCTCAAGAGCGCGCTGGCGTGAGCGCTACAAGACCGCGGCTACCTCCGCCGCCGTCGGCATCGACGGCCCCGCGCCCATCCGCTGCACGCTGATCGAGGCAGCCGCGTTGGCGAAGGCGAGGGCGGTGCGTAAGGCTGCGCCCTCGGCCAGTTGCGCCGCCAGCGCGCCGACGAAGCAATCGCCGGCGCCTGTGGTGTCGAGGGCCTTCACCGCGCGGCCGGCTACGGCAATCTCCTCGCGCCCCGCCAGCGCGAGCACGCCGCGCCTGCCGAGCGTGACGCAGATGGTCTGGTCCTCGCGGGCCTGAAGTTTTCGCGCGACGTCGATGATCTTTCCGGCTTCATCGTCGTCCGACAGCTCCGCGCCCGCGAGAAAGCCGAGCTCGGTCTCGTTCAGCACGAGGATGTCGACCAGCGCCAGCAACTCGTCCGGCATCTTCCGCGCCGGCGCAGGATTCAAGACGGTCACGGCGCCGGCCGCACGCGCGCGCCCGAAGAAAGCGGCGATCGACGGCAGCGGAATCTCGAACTGGCTGACCGCGACGTCGCCCTTCAGTAGCGGCACCACTTCGACGTCATCAGGGCCGAACAGCCCGTTCGCCCCGGGAACGACGACGATGGTGTTGTCGGCCTCCGCCACGGTGATGATGGCCGTCCCGGTGTGCGCCTCCGCCGTGTCCTGGACGTAACCGAGATCGATGCCCTGCGCGCCGAGAAAGGCCTTCAGCTCGGCCCCGAACGAATCCTTCCCCAGCCGTCCGATCAGCGTCGTCCGCGCCCCCAACCGTGAGGCCGCGACCGCCTGGTTGGCGCCCTTGCCGCCCGGGAAATACAGCACCTGCCGGCCGGCGACGGTCTCGCCGACCCTGGGATGGCGATCCGCGGTCGCCACCACATCCATGTTGATGCTGCCGGCGACGAAGACGCGCCCCATCTGACCTTAGACCCTGACCTCGAACTCGTGCCGGACCTTCGCGATATCGACCAGCGTCGGCAAGCCGGCCTCGTTGCCGAGGCGCTGGATCTTGAAGGTCGAGGCGGCGCGCGCGAAATCGAAATGCTCGCGCCAGCTTTTGCCGGGATGGGCGAGGTAGGAATAGACATAGGCGCCGTGGAAGACGTCGCCGGCGCCGTTGGTGTCGATGACGCGCTCGCGCGGGATCGGCATCGCCGGCATCACCTGCACCGTCCCTGTCTCGTCGTACCAGAGCAGGCCCTTCTCGCCCATGGTGACGCCGCCGATCTTGCAGCCGCGGCCCTTGAGATAGTCGAGCATCTTTTCCGGCGTCAGGTCCATCTGCTCGCAGAGGCGCTCGGCGACGATGGCGACGTCGATATATCCGAGCAACTCGTGGGTGTTGGTGCGCAGGCCGCCGCCGTCGAGCGAGGTCAGGATGCCCGCCTCGCGGCACACCTTGGCGTAATGGATCGCGGCATCCGGCTGGTGGCCGTCGACATGCAGCGCGCGGCAGCCGCCGAGATTGAGGATCGGGAAGGGGTGGATGTGCTCGTCGTCGCGGCAGCGGACGATGGCGCGCTTGCCGTCCTTGGGCATGATGAAGGAGAGCGAGGACTGGTTGACCTTGCGCCCATGCAGCGAGATGCCGTACTTCGCGCACATGTCCTGGAACATGCGCCCCAGCCAGTCATTGGCCGCGGTCGCGATCAAATCCGGCACGATGCCGAGCTTGGCGCAGCAGAAGGCCGCCGTCACCGCATTGCCGCCGAAGGAGACCGCGTAGTCCGAGGCCACGTGCTTCTCGTCGCCGGTCGGCATGTGGTCGGTGATGAAGACGACGTCGATATAGGTCTGTCCGATGAAGAGAGCCTGCATTGCTTGTCCGTGATGCGCTTGTGGTCCCGGCCGGCGGGATTACTCTAGCACCGGTTCCGCCCCGTGGGGACGCTGAAATTATTCGCAAAACTGCCGCCCGAAGCGCTTGAGGTCAGCATTGTGCCGGAATACGACCATCACCAGCCAATGCCAAGCCCGGACAAACGCCGTCTGTCGCGGCCCGGGTTCCAAGGTCCGTCACAGGTCCATCAAAAGGGTGCAGGATGATCACCGGTCTCGATCACATCGTCGTTCTGGTGAGCGATATCGGTGCGGCCAACGCGGCCTATCAGACGCTGCTCGCCCGCGCGCCGGCCTGGCAGAATTCCGGCGAGGGCGCCGACCGGGTGCTGTTCACCCTCGACAACATGACCATCGAGCTGATGGCCCCTCACGGCTTCAGCGTCACCGCCGACCGCATGCGCGCGCTGCTCGAGGACCAGGAAGGCGTGCTCGCCAGCCTGTGCTTTCGAGTCGCGGACATCGGCAAGATGCATCGGCGGCTGGAGCGCGTAGCCCTGAGGCCGGACCCGGTCGCGGAGGTTGAAAGCAGCGACTCCGTCACCGGCGCGGTGCTGCACTGGAAACGCACGCGGGCCGCCACCGAGCTCACGCGCGGCGTGCGCATGTTCTTCCTTGAACTGGCCGACGAACGTCCCAAATCGGTCCCGACCGACATTGCCCCGATCGACGCGCTCGACCACGTCGTCGTCACGACCGAGGATTCCGATCGTGCCGCCGCGCTCTACGGTGCGCGGCTCGGGCTCGACCTGGCGCTCGACCGCTCCCACCAGGATTGGGGCCAGCTGATGTTCTTCCGCTGCGGCGACCTCGTCGTCGAGGTGGTGCGCCGACCGGTTGCGGGCAGCGATGCCGCCCATGACCGCCTCTGGGGCCTCAGCTGGCGCGTCGCCGACATCGACGCCACCCGCGCCCGCCTGATCGCTGCCGGCCTCGACGTCAGCGAAGTCCGCAACGGCCGCAAGCCGGGCACGCGGATCATGACCGTGCGCAGCGGTACCTGCGGGATTCAGACAGTGCTGCTGGAGCGCTCGCCGAAGCCGGTGGAGTGATTCTGTCATTCCGGGGCGTCGCGAAGCGGCGAGCCCGGAATCCATTCCGCCACCGACTCTGCCGCTCAATGGATTCCGGGCTCGCGCCAAGGAGCGCGCCCCGGAATGACGGAGCACGTGTGGCCTCGTGGTCCGGACGCGGTGCGGCACGCAGCAAGGCACTCTCGTAGGGTGGGCAAAGCGAAGCGTGCCCACGCATTTTCTATGATCGAGAGAGATGGTGGGCACGGCGCAAGTGCGCCTTTGCCCACCCTACGAAACTGCGTCAGGGGTACGAGATCGTTCTCAAATGCTCGCCCCCATGATACACGCGATGGACGACCACCCAGTGAGCACCTCTTTGGCGAAGGCAAAGCGAACTCTGAAATGGCAGCGCGATCCCGAGGGGATGCGGCTGCGCATTCTCGACGCCGCCAAGCAGGAGTTTTCCGCCCATGGTCTGGCCGGCGCGCGCGTCGACCGCATCGCCGCCAAGGCCGGCGCCAACAAGCGGATGCTCTATTACCACGTCGGCAACAAGGACGAGCTCTATCTCGCCGTGCTCGAAGGCGCCTATGACAAGATCCGCAGCGAGGAGCGGGGGCTCGATCTCGAGCATCTCGATCCGCCCGAGGCCATCCGCCGCCTGATCGAGTTCACCTGGAATTACTTCCTGCGCAATCCCGAATTCCTGTCACTGCTGCAAACCGAGAACCTCGCGCGCGCAAAACACCTGAAGAAGTCGACCAAGGTCAAGTCGATGCACTCACCCTTCGTCGAGATGATCCGGACCGTGGTGCGGCGCGGTGTCGACAGCGGCGACTTCCAGGTCGCGGTCGATCCGGTGCAGCTCTACATCTCGATCGCGGCGCTGAGCTTCTTCTATCTCTCCAATTCGGCGACTCTGAGCGTGATCTTCGGCCGCGATCTCCTGGACAAGAAGGCGAAGGACGAGCGGCTGGCGCATATGGTCGGCCTCGTTCTGGCCGCGCTGACAGGGCAGTCCGCCGCGCTGTTCGAGATCGCGAAGGCGCCGAAGCAGCGCAGCGCGGTGGCGCAAACGGTGTAGCGCTCAATTCTCTCTGCTGTCATTCCGGGGCGGTCCGTAAGGACCGAACCCGGAATCTCGAGATTCCGGGTCGATGCTTCGCATCGCCCGGAATGACGATTTTGGTGTGCCGGAACCACGGCACAAAAAGCCACAGGGAAAGCTCTGGACAGTATTTATCCAACGGGTTAATTTCTCGCCATAACGAAGAAGACTGCCGGGAGTGAAAATTGGCCGAGCCCAAGCCGCAGCACGCGATTTCCAAGCTGCTGAATGCAGCCTGGGTTCGGCCGTTCTTGTTCCTCGTCTTCATCGTCGTCGCCTGGGATCTCGCCATCCGGATCTTCAGGATTCCCGCCTACCAGATCCCGTCGCCGCTCGACGTCGTCGCCGTGCTGCGCACCGAATGGCCGGAGCTGCTGCGCCAGTCCTGGCCGACCACCTATGCAACCGTCTGCGGCTTCCTGCTCTCCGCGCTGTTCGGCATTCCCGTCGCGATGCTGATCGCGGGCTCGAAAACGGTGGAGAGCTATATCTATCCGCTGCTGGTGTTCTCGCAGTCCGTTCCGAAAATCGCGATCGCGCCGCTGTTCGTAGTCTGGTTCGGCTTCGGCATCATTCCGAAGGTCATCTCGGCGTTCCTGCTCGGCTTCTTCCCCGTGGTGGTGTCGGCCGTGCAGGGTTTCAAATCGGTCGATCCCGACATGGTCGATCTCGCGCGCGCCATGCAGGGCAGCCGCTTTCAGGTGTTCCGCGCGGTGAACCTGCCGCATGCGCTGCCGGCGATCTTCTCAGGCCTGAAAGTGTCGGTGACGCTCGCCGTGGTCGGCGCCGTCGTCGGCGAGTTCGTCGGCTCCAATTCCGGCATCGGCTACGTCATGCAGCGCTCGATCGGCACGTTCGATCTGCCGACGATGTTCGCAGCTCTCGTCATTCTCGCGCTGCTCGGCGTGGTTCTGTTCTGGATCGTCGACCGGGTCGAGAAGCTGGTCATTCCATGGCATGTCAGCCAGCGCGAGGACGTCATTTTCGCGTCTTGAATCTAGCAACGGCCACCAACGGCCGAAACATAACGGCAAGGGAGAGAAGCGATGAAGCGGTGGATTGGAGCTGCATCAGTGGCACTGATGGCGTTCGCAGCCGTGCCGGCGCAGGCGGCCGACAAGGTCGTGCTGATGCTGAATTGGTACGTTTATGGTGAGCACGCGCCGTTCTATTACGGTAAGGCCAAGGGCATCTACGCGGCCGAGGGCATCGAGCTCGAGATCCAGGAAGGCCGCGGCTCGGCCGCGACCACCCAAGCGGTCGCCGCCAAGACCGCCGACTTTGGCTATGTCGACGTGCCCACCATGATGCGCGCCGCGATCAAGGGGGCGCCGGTGGTTGCGACCGGCGTGCTGCTGCAGACCTCGCCGATGTCCGCCATGGGCTTCGCCGACAAGAACATCAGGAAGCCCGAGGACATCAAGGGCAAGACGGTCGCGATCACGCCTGCGGACTCCATGACGCAGATCTGGCCGCTGTTCCTGAAGAAGACCGGCCTGAAGGAGAGCGACTTCAAGACCGTCGCCGGCGACGGCCAGACCAAGCTCAATGCCGTCATCAACGGCCAGGCCGACCTCCTGCTCGGCTACGTCATGGACCAGTCGATGAAGATCAAGGACGCCACCGGTAAGGACGTCTTTCCGATCAAGTTCGCGGACTACGGCATCAACATGGTGTCGTCGGGCATCATCGCCAACGTCGATTATGTAAAAGCCAATGCCGACATCGTCCGACGCTTCATGTCGGCGACGACCAAGGCGGTCGAGGCCGCCGAGAAGGAGCCGAAGGCTGCGGCGCAGGCCATCCTCGATGCGAACCCCAAGGGCGGCAAGATCGATACGCTGACGCAGGGCTTCGAGCTGACCATTCCGCTCTATAGAACCGCCGAAACCAAGGGCAAGCGGCCGTTCCAGGTCACCGACCAGAATATGACGGACTCCGTCAATCTGATGGTCGAATATGGCGGTCTCGACGCCAAGGCCAAGGAGAACCCGAAGGCCTTCTACACCAACGACTACCTGCCGAAGAGCGGGTCGTGAGCGCCAAACACACCGTCATTCCGGGACTCGCGAAGCGAGAACCCGGAATCTCGAGATTCCGGGTCTGGTCCTTCGGACCATCCCGGAATGACGGGGTGTATCGTCGAGTGGACTTAGCCGAATGAACCACGCAACGAAGACCGCCGACATGCAGCCCACCGCGCATCTGCGCCTGGTGTCAGACCGCGCCAGTGATGCCTCCGGCATCAGGCTGTCCGGCGTCTCCAAAACCTACCGCACGCGCGACGGCGACGTGCCGTCGCTGCGGCCGCTCGACTTTCACATCAATGACGGCGAGTTCTTCGTCGTGGTCGGCCCTTCCGGCTGCGGCAAGTCCACGCTGCTCAAGCTGATCTCGGGCCTGCTGGCGCCGACCACCGGCGAGATCCTGGTCGAGGGCGAGAAGGTGACGGCGCCGCATGGCAATGTCGGCATCGTCTTCCAGAACGCTCTGCTCTTGCCCTGGCGCAACATCCTAAAAAACGTGATGCTGCCGATCGACATGAAGCGGCTGCCGCGGGACAAGTATCTCCCCCGCGCCAGGGAGCTGTTGAAGCTGGTCGGGCTCGAAGGCTTCGAGAAGAAACTGCCCTGGCAGCTCTCCGGCGGCATGCAGCAGCGCGCCTCGATCTGCCGCGCGCTGGTGCACGATCCCAGGATCATGCTGATGGACGAGCCGTTCGGCGCGCTCGATGCGCTCACGCGCGAGCGCATGAATGTCGAATTGATGCGGATCCAGCGCGAGACCAGGAAGACGGTGCTGCTGATCACGCATTCCATTCCCGAGGCCGTGTTCCTCGCCGACCGCGTGCTGGTCATGACCGAGCGCCCCGGCGCCATCGCCGCGATCTACGACGTGCCGCTGCCGCGCCCGCGTTCGCTCGACGCGATGGCGGACCCGGTTTTCATCGAGCTGGTGCAGCGCATCCGCAAGCACTTCTTCTCGCAAGGTGCGTTGGATTAGCTGTCATGGCGTTTTCCGAGGGAGCCACGTGCACGCTGCGCTCCCTCCCCCGCCTGCGGGGGAGGGTTGGGGAGAGGGTGTCTCCACATCGGGACACTCCCCTAGAGGAGAGAACCCTCACCCGGCGCTGCGCGCCGGCCTCTCCCGCAAGCGGGAGAGGCGAGTCGCCCGTGGCCACACCAGTCGCACCAGATTCAATTCACGTCGTTGCAACACCATGTCCCACCGCCTGAAGCTGCGAGACATCGCCTTCTTCGAACGCCCCGTGCAGTTCGCGCGGCCGTTCCGCTTCGGCGCGATCACGATCAACGCGACGCCGCAGCTGTTCGTGCGGGCCGAGATCGAGGTCGAGGGCAGGGGCGTTGCGGTCGGCGCCAGTGCCGAAATGCTGGTGCCGAAGTGGTTTGACAAGCGACCGGAGCTGTCGCCGACACAGACGGTCGACGGCTTGCGCCGCTCGCTGCAGATCGCGCGCGGCCTCTATCTGGCGTGCACCGGATTCCAGACGGCATTCGATCTGCATGCCTCATGCGTCGGTGCCCAGATCGCGACCTGCGCGAAGAAGGACATTCCGCCGCTCGCTGCGGCTTACGGTCCGGCCGAGATCGACAAAGCCATTCTCGATGCGCTGCTACGCGCCTCGGGAGCAAACTTCTTCGACGGGATGGCCGGTAACATCGCTGGCATCGATGCTCGGCTTTCTACTGACCTGAGCGAGCACGACATCAGGACGTTTCTATCCAATAGGGTGCCGTTGGAACGTGTTGCCATCAGGCATACCGTTGGTCTTGATGATACCGTCGAAGGCGAGGGGGGCGTCGCCGATCAACGCGAGAACGCCGGTGCGCGCTACTTCAAGCTCAAGCTGTCGGGCGATCCCGCCGCCGATGCGGCGCGGCTTGCGCGGATCGGCAAGGAGCTCGACGCGCTCGGCCGCAACGTCAAGGTGACGCTCGATGCCAATGAGCAATACGCCGACCTCTCGGCGTTGCGTGCGCTGATCGACCGTCTCGATCACGACGCCACGCTGCGCGCGATCGCGGTGCGCCTGCTCTATGTCGAGCAACCGATGCCGCGCGATATCACGCGGCAGACGCCACTTGGCACGCTAGGCACGCGCGGCTTCATCATCGACGAGGCCGACGATTCCTACGATGCCTTTCCGGCCGCCCGGGCGCTCGGCTATCGCGGCATCTCCTCGAAGTCCTGCAAGGGTCTCTACAAATCCATCGTCAACGCGACGCGCGCGGCGAAATGGAGCGCGGGCGGCGAGCAGTTCTTCGTCACCGGCGAGGACCTGACCTGCCAGGCAGGTCTCGCCGTGCAGCAGGACCTCGCCCTCGGTGCCCTCATCGGCGTCACCCACGCCGAGCGCAACGGCCACCACTACGTCGACGGCTTTGGCGAAACGCCTCTCGCCGAAACTGCGGCCTTCGCCGCCGCGCATCCCGATCTCTACGCCGATTCCGGTCAAGGCATCCGGCTCTCCATCCATAACGGCGATCTCCTGACGGGATCGCTTCACGCAACGGGCTTTGCCACCGCGGTCCATCCCGACTGGTCGGCGCTGCGCCCGCTCGAACAGCCCAAATCACTTCAGGAGTAATTGGCATGACCACCCAACGCCTCGGCCTCATCATGAACGGCGTCACCGGCCGCATGGGGCTCAACCAGCATCTGATCCGCTCGATCGTTGCGATCCGCGATCAGGGCGGCGTCCGCCTGAAGAACGGCGACCGAATCATGCCCGATCCGATCCTGGTCGGCCGCAGCGCGGAGAAGGTCGAGGCGCTTGCCAGGCGCTTCAACATCACGCGCTGGACCACCGACCTCGATGCCGCGCTCGCCGACAAGAACGACACCATGTTCTTCGACGCCGCGACCACGCAGGCGCGCCCCGGTCTGCTGACCCAGGCCATCAACGCGGGCAAGCATGTCTATTGCGAGAAGCCGATCGCGACCAATTTCGAGGAGGCCATCGAGGTCGTGAAGCTGGCCAATGCCAAGGGCGTCAAGCACGGCACGGTGCAGGACAAGCTGTTCCTGCCCGGCCTAAAGAAGATCGCATTCCTCCGCGATTCCGGTTTCTTCGGCCGCATCCTCTCGGTGCGCGGCGAGTTCGGCTATTGGGTGTTCGAAGGCGGCTGGCAGGAGGCGCAGCGGCCGTCTTGGAATTACCGCGACGAGGACGGCGGCGGCATCATCCTGGACATGGTCTGCCACTGGCGCTACGTGCTCGATAACCTCTTCGGCAACGTCCAGAGCGTGGTCTGCATCGGCAACACCGACATCCCTGAGCGTTATGACGAGCAGGGCAGGAAGTACAAGGCGACGGCGGACGACTCCGCCTACGCCACGTTCCAGCTCGAAGGCGGCATCATCGCCCACATCAACATGTCCTGGGTGACGCGGGTCTATCGCGACGATCTCGTCACCTTCCAGGTCGACGGCACGCTCGGCTCGGCGGTCGCGGGTCTTTCCGACTGCATGATCCAGGCGCGGCAGGCAACGCCGCGGCCGGTGTGGAATCCCGACGAGAAGCGGCTGCACGATTTTTACGGCGACTGGCAAAAGCTGCCCGACAACGTCGCCTACGACAACGGCTTCAAGGAACAGTGGGAGATGTTCATCCGCCACGTCTACGAGGACGCGCCCTACAAGTTCACGCTGCTCGAAGGCGCCAAGGGCGTGCAGCTCGCCGAATGCGCGCTGAAGAGCTGGAAGGAGCGGCGGTGGATCGACGTCGCTCCGATCAAGGTCTGAGGAGGAGCGCATGAACAAACCCGTCCAACCTATGTCATCCCTATCGCTGAAGCTGCCGAAGGCCGATCGCTCCATCGAGACCTACCGGCTCGCGGCCTCACGCACGTTCCCCGCCAGGCTCGAAGGGCCGCTGAACCGCATCGCCTTCTCGGCCGTGCACACGGTCGCCGATCCCTTCGCCGACAACGATCCGTGGCTGTCGGCCGCCGTCGACTGGGACAAGACCATCGCCTTCCGCGAGCACGTCTGGGACCTCGGCCTCGGCGTTGCCGAAGCCATGGACACCGCGCAGCGCGGCATGGGGTTGGACTGGCCGACCTCGCTGGAGTTGATCACGCGCTCGGTCGGCGCCGCCAAGCGCCGCAACGCGCTGGTGTTCTCGGGCGCCGGCACCGACCATCTCGCGGTCGAGGATGCCAAAAACCTCGACGACGTCATCCGTGCCTATGAGGAGCAGATCTCGGCGGTCGAGAAGGTCGGCGGTCGCATCATCCTGATGGCCTCGCGCGCCCTGGCGAAACTCGGTCGCAGCGCCGACGATTACGCCAAAGTCTATGACCGCGTGCTCTCGCAGGTCCGTGAGCCCGTCATCATCCACTGGCTCGGCGACATGTTCGATCCGGCTCTCGCGGGCTATTGGGGCACCCGGGATCTCGACAAGGCGATGGATACGGCGGTCGCCGTCATCAATGGCAACGCCGCCAAGGTCGACGGCGTCAAGGTCTCGCTGCTCGACAAGCAGCGCGAGATCGACATGCGCCGTCGCCTCGACAAGCGGATCAGGATGTATACCGGCGACGATTTCAATTACGCGGAGCTGATCGCCGGCGACGAACAGGGCTTTTCCCATGCGCTGCTCGGCATCTTCGATGCCATCGCGCCGGCGGCGTCCTACGCGTTGTCGAGATTGGCTGCGGGCGACGAGGCCGGCTTCCACGACGTGCTGGGCCCGACGGTGCCGTTGTCGCGGCATATCTTCAAGGCGCCGACCCGGTTCTACAAGACCGGCGTCGTGTTCATGGCCTATCTGAACGGCCATCAGGACCATTTCACCATGGTCGGCGGACAGGAGAGCACGCGCTCCACGCTGCATCTGGTCGAGCTGTTCCGTCTGGCCGACAAGGCCGGCCTGCTCGCCAACCCTGAACTCGCGACGCAGCGGATGAAGACCGTGCTCGCCACCCACGGTATCGAATCCTGATGCGCGATTTTTCGTCCGACCACCGCTGGCTGTCGCTGAACACGGCGACCGTCCGCAAGCAGGGTGACCTCGTCGCGATCGTCGAGGCCTGTGCCAGACACGGCATCCGCGCCATCGATCCCTGGCGCGACCAGGTCGCGACCGTGGGACTGGAGCGTGCCGCGCGCGCGGTGCGCGAGGCCGGCCTCGAACTGTCAGGCTATTGCCGTGGCGGCATGTTCACTTCGGACGCCTCGCGCCGGGGCGAGGTGCGGGACGACAACAGGCGCTGCGTCGACGAGGCCAAGGCGCTGGGCGCGCCCTGCATCGTCCTCGTCGTCGGCGGACTGCCGCAATATTCGCGGCCGGGCAGCGAAGCCTCGAAGGACATCGTGGCGGCGCGGGAGCAGGTCGAGGAAGCGCTCGCCGAGATGCTCGACTACGCCCGACAGGCGAAGCTGCCACTGGCGATCGAGCCTTTGCATCCGGCCTATGCGGCGGACCGCGCCTGCGTGAACACCACGAAGCACGCGCTCGACATTTGCGACCGGCTCGACCCTGATCGCACCGGCATGCTCGGCGTCGCGCTCGACGTCTATCACATCTGGTGGGATCCGGAGCTGATGGGCCAGATCGCGCGCGCCGGCCTGGATCGCCTGCTCGCGTTCCACGTCTGCGACTGGCTGGTGCCGACCAAGGACATCCTCAACGACCGCGGCATGATGGGCGACGGCGTCATCGACATCAGATCGGTGCGCCAAGCGGTCGAAGCACAGGGCTTTGCTGGCTATTCCGAGATCGAGATATTCTCAAACGATTGGTGGGACAAGCCGATCGACGAAGTGCTCGCCACCTGCATCACGCGGCACAAGACGGTGGTGTAGGTATTTACACACCTTGCGCCAGTGTCGCTGATATGCCCGACATATCAGCTCGTTGGTCGACGCCGCCGACACCCGCCTCTGATGCCAGTCTACTGTGCATGGGGTTGTTTTTGCAGTTTCGTTTTCAAGCCCCTCACCCGATCGAGCAGGGCACACTCAGAAAGCCGCGGAACCGGACCCGTCCGCCCCGGATGGGCGACCCGCTCACGGCATAGTTCGGGAAGCGCGCCAGAAAGCGGGAGATCGCGATCGCGCCTTCCAGCCGCGCCAGCGCCATGCCGGCGCATTGATGCGCGCCGGTGGCGAAGGCGAGGTGCCGGTTCGGGGTGCGCGCGATGTCGAAGGTTTCCGGATTAGGAAACTGCGCGGGGTCGCGGTTGGCCGCGCCGATGCACAGCGTCACCGAGGTGCCGGCCTCGAGCATGACGCCGCCGAACTCCACCTTCTCGGTGGTCATGCGGTTGCCGAGCTGGTTCGAGCTTTCGTAGCGCAGCATCTCCTCGACGGCGGTCTTGATCATGTCAGGATTGTCGATCAGGCGCCGTTTCTGGTCGGGATGGCGGTCGAGCGCCACGAGGCCGTTGCCGATCAAATTGGTCGTGGTCTCGTGGCCGGCATTGAGCAGGAAGATGCAATTGTGCAGCAGCTCCTTCTCGGTCAGCCGCTCGCCGTTCTCCTCTCCCTGGATCAGCCGCGTCAGCACGTCACGATCAGGGTTGCCGGGCTTGGCGCGCCGGCGAGCGACCAGCGTTTCGAGATAGGCCAAGAAGTCTTGCACCGCCTTGTTGCCGCGCGCGGCCGCGTCGGGCGAGACCACCGGTTCGAGCGCGCCGAGGATCGCCAGCGACCAGTCGCGCAGCGGCCCGCGCTCGTCATGGGGCACGTCGAGCAGATTGCCGATCACCTCGATCGGGATGGAGGCCGCGAAATCCTCGATCAGCTCGCAATGGCCTTTTGCCGCGATGGCATCGAGCAGGCCGTCGACCAACTTGACGAGATCGCCCTCCATGCCTGCGATCGCCCGCGGCGACAGCGCGCCCATGATCAGGCGGCGCACGCGGGTGTGCGACGGCGGATCGTTGAAGACGAGGCTGGTGGTGTGATGCTCGTAGAGCGGCGTGTCGCCGTATTTCGGCGCGAACTCGCGCTTCTTGTCCGAGCTGAAGGATTTCGTGTTCTTGTAGGCCGTGACGAGGTCATCGTACCGGGTCAGGAACACGGTGCCATTGCGCAGGCGCTTGACCGGCTCGTTCTCCCGCAGTGCACGATAGGTCGGGTAGGGGTCGTCGTAGAATTCCGGCGTCAGCTTCTCGAGATCGAAGCTGGTGGCCAGCGCCTTCGCATCTGCGTTCATCCCGTTATACTCGCCGGTTAATGCCGATATGCCGTTTTTGTTGTTCTGGTCGGCGCATGCATGCGTCTACAGTCTTCGCATCTTGCTAGCCGACCGGACGGGAAAATGCACGCACGCACTGACGCTGCCGACACGACGCCGAGTTGGCCCGATGATATCTTCGCGACCTTGCAGCGCTTCGACGTCCGGCAGGTGCCGTATGTCCCCGACGCCGGGCACTCCAGGCTGATCCAGCGTGTGCTGGACTCCTCGACGATGCGCGGCATTCCGTTGACGACGGAGGAGGAAGGCGTGGCGCTGCTCGCCGGCGCCTGGGCCGGGGGACAGCGCGGCGTGCTGCTGATGCAGTCGAGCGGCGTCGGCAATTGCATCAACATGCTGTCGCTGATTCCGATCCTGCGCTTTCCGTTCCTCACGCTGGTGACCATGCGCGGCGAGTGGGGCGAGTTCAATCCGTGGCAGGTGCCGATGGGCTCGACCACGCAAGGCGTGTTCGAATTGTCGGGTGTCCAGGTGCTGCGCGCCTCCAATGCAGCCGAGGTGCCCGCCGTGCTCGAAGCGGCGGCGGCTCAGGCCTACAACGCGCTCACCCCCACCGCCGTCCTGTTGTCGCAGCGCCTGATCGGCGCCAAGGTTTTCACCAAATGAGCAAAGCCAATCTCCTCGACCGCCGGCAGGTGGTGTCCACGCTGCTCGCCGACCGCAAGGACGTCGTCGCGATCGGCGGCCTGGGTGCGTCCACCAACGACATCTGCGCGGCCGGCGACCACGCCCGCAATTTCTATCTGTGGGGCGGCATGGGCGGCGCTGCGATGATCGGGCTCGGGCTCGCGCTGGCGCAGCCGAAGCTGCCGGTGCTGGTCATCACGGGCGACGGCGAGATGCTGATGGGGCTGGGCAGCCTTGCCACCATCGCCCTGCAGAAGCCGTCCAACCTCTCGATCGCAGTGCTCGACAACGAGGCCTATGGCGAAACCGGCGGCCAGACCAGCCACACCTCGGCCGCCGCAGATCTCGTCGGTATCGCGAAGGCTTGCGGCATTGCGGACAGCCGTGCCGTGACGACCCTGGCCGAGGTTGAGGCTTTCGCCCAAGCCGTCCAGGATGTCTCGGCAGGCCCGCGCTTTGCCAATGTGAAGATCGACAGCGCCAGCGTCGAGCGCATCCTGCCGACCCGCGATGGAACCCACATCGTCAACCGGATCCGCGGCGACCTCGGTTTCAAACCGATCTAGCAGGCGCTCCTCTGGAGTGGCATCAGCCCAGCGCCTGTCGGCTGAATTTCCCGTGAGTTTGCAGCGCATTCAGGTTGCGGTGCAGCAGTGCGCTTGACTTCTGCGTGGGTGAGTGCTTACTCACCGAAATGAGCTCATTGCGTATGACGAGCGACCTGAGGCGTCAATTGATCCTCGGCGCCGCAAAGCGTTGCTTTGCCCGGCACGGCTATACCGGCACCACGACCAAGAGCGTGGCGGCCGCCGCCGCTATTTCCGAAGCGCTGCTATTCAAGCATTTCCCGTCCAAGGCGGCGCTCTACGCCGAGATCCTCAGCGACGAATGCGAGGCGGACCCGGCGTTCATGGAGCTACTGGAGCGGGAGCCGTCGACCGCCACTCTCGTCGAATTGATCCGTGGCATGGTCGAACACTTCCTCCAGATCGCCGACGGTCCCGATCAGGAAGAGGCGCAGCGCCTCCGACTGATGGCCACGAGCCATTTGGACGATGGCGAATTCGCCCGTGTGCTTTATGCCAAAATCGATACGCTGATCGGGGCTGTGTTCGTCGCCTCGTTCGAGCGCGCGATTGCCGCCGGAGACGCGCGGCCCTGCGCCGGCGATCCGCTCAACCTGTTCTGGTTCGCCCATCACGCCGTGATGACGGTGGCGCTGACCAGGCTGCCGGCCACGCCTTGTCTCGCCTACGGCGAGGCGAAAGACCTGGAGCGGCAGCTCTGTGAGTTTCTCCTGAGGGGTATCGGACTTAACGACGCCGCAATTGCTTCGCATCTGGGCCGCGATCTCGCCGCGGATGCGAACCAGACGGCGATTGCAGAAAGTGCATGACATGAACGTCGTAGCTGAACACAAGATATCGGGCGAACCGATCGACAAGGCTCCCAAGCGCCCGGTCAAGCCGGTGCGCTGGTTCATCATCGTCGGCACGCTTTTGGCGCTGCTCGTCGGCGGCCTCGTCTGGTTCAATTACTTCCGCGGCCAGATGATCAAGCAGTTCTTCGCCAACAACAAGCCGCCGCCGACCCTGGTCAACGCGGCCGAGGCGAAGTCCGAGGTGGTGCCGAACCTGCTCACCGCGGTCGGCAGCCTCGTCGCGGTGCATCAGGTCGACGTTTCCGCCGACGTCAACGGCCGCGTCACCGAGATCAAGTTCGAGCCGGGTACGCGGGTCGAGGCCGGCACGCCGCTGGTGCAGCTGTTCGACGCGCCGGATCAAGGCGACCTCGCCAACTACAAGGCGCAGGCGACCGTCGCGCAGCTGTCGCTCGACCGCGCCAAGCAACTGGCCGCGCGCCAGTTCGGTCCGCAGGCGACCGTCGATACTGCGCAGGCCGCCTACGACCAGGCGCTCGCCGGCATCGCCAAGACGGAGGCGTTGATCTCGCAGAAGCTGGTGCGCGCGCCGTTCTCCGGCGATCTCGGCATGCGCAAGGTCGAGGTCGGCCAGTATCTGACGGCCGGCACCGCGATCGTGTCGCTGACCGATCTGTCCGAGCTGTGGGCCAACTTCACCGTGACCGAAAAGGATTCCGGCAGCCTCAAGGTCGGCCAGGTCGTCCGGCTCAGGGTCGACGCCTATCCGGGCCGCACCTTCGAAGGCAAGATCACCACGATCGAGCCGCAGATCTCGACCGATACCCGCAACATCCGCGTGCAGGCGACGATCGCCAATCCGGAGAAGATCCTGAAGCCCGGCATGTTTGTCACCACGACCGTGGTGCTGCCCGAGAAGCCCGCCGTGATCACCGTTCCGGAAACGGCGGTCGACTACACGCTGTACGGCGACTCCGTGTTCGTGATTGCCGAGAAGAAGGAAGAGGACGGCAAGACCAGCCTGTCGGCGGTGCGTACCTTCGTGCAGACCGGCAGCCGGGTCGAGGGTCGCGTCGAAATCGTCAAGGGCCTGAAGGCGGGCGACAAGGTCGTCGCGCTCGGCCAGCTCAAGCTGCAATCGGGCGCGCCGGTGTCGATTTCGACCGATCCGATGCCGCCGATTCCGGCGCAGCCGCCGCGCTACTGACACATGCACGCGCGTGATCCGGCCCGGCCGGATCACGTCTGTTGAGACATAGAATCGAGATCGCCGCGATGGCCTTTACCGACATTTTCATCAAACGACCGGTCCTGGCAGTCGTCGTCAGCCTGCTGATCCTGCTGATCGGCCTGCGTGCGGCGATGGTGCTGCCGATCCGGCAATATCCGAAGCTGTCGAACACGGTCATCAACATCACGACCGTCTATCCCGGCGCGTCCGCGGACCTGATCCAGGGCTTCATCACCACGCCGATCGAGCAGGCGGTCGCTTCCGCCGAGGGTGTCGACTACATCACCTCGTCCTCCGTGCTCGGCACCTCGACGATCCAGGTCTACATCAAGCTGAATTTCGATCCGAACCAGGCCCTCACCGAGGTGCTGGCGAAGACCAACTCGGTGAAGTACCTGATCCCGAGGGAATCCAACGACCCGATCGTCACCAAGACCACAGGCCAGACCACGGCCGTGATGTATCTCGGCTTCTCGTCCGAGGAGCTGTCCGGCTCGGCGATCTCCGACTATCTGACGCGCGTGGTGCAACCGGTGCTGTCGACGGTCGACGGCGTCGCCTCGGCCGACATCCTGGGCGGCCAGACCTTTGCGATGCGGCTGTGGCTCGATCCCGTGAAGATGGCGGGCCGCAATGTCTCGCCGGCGGACGTCGCTGCGGCCATCCAGGCCAATAACTTCCAATCGGCGGCGGGCCAGACCAAAGGCTATCTGATCGTCTCGAACGTCTCGACCAATACCGGCCTGACCAACGTCGACCAGTTCAAGAAGATGATCGTCAGGGCCAGGGACGGCGGCTTCGTGCGGATGGAGGATATCGCCACCGTCGAGCTTGCGGCTCAGAGCACGGACGCCAGCGTCGCCTTCAACGGTGAGCGCGCGATCTTCATCGGTGTGAACGCCACGCCGCAAGGCAACCCGTTGACGCTGGTCAAGGGCGTGCGCGCGCTATTCCCCGAACTCGAGCGCAGCCTTCCGCCGTCGATGAAGATGAAGGTGGCCTACGACTCGACCAAGTTCATCCAGTCTTCGATCGACGAGGTGCGGAATACATTGGGCGAAGCCGTGATCATCGTGATCGTGGTCATCTTCCTGTTCCTGGCCTCACTGCGGTCGGTCATCATTCCCGTCGTCACCATTCCGCTGTCGATGATCGGCGTCTGCACCATGATGCTGGCGCTGGGCTTCAGCTTCAACCTCCTGACGTTGCTCGCGATGGTGCTGGCGATCGGCCTCGTGGTCGACGACGCCATCGTGGTGGTGGAGAACATCCATCGCCATCTGGAGGAGGGCAAGACGCCGGTCCAGGCCTCGCTGCAAGGAGCGCGCGAAATCGTCGGCCCGGTCATCTCGATGACCATCACGCTCGCTGCGGTGTACGCGCCGATCGGATTCCTCGGCGGTCTCACCGGTTCGCTGTTTCGCGAATTCGCCTTCACGCTTGCGGGCTCTGTGATCGTGTCGGGCGTGATCGCACTCACGCTGTCGCCGATGATGTGCTCGGTGCTGCTGAAGAACACCGAAGAAGGCCGCTTCGCCAAGCTCGTGAACCGGGTGTTCGGCGCGATGACGCGCTGGTACGGGCGCAGGCTCGATCGCTCGCTCGACTACAAGGCCATCACCGGCCTGTTCGCGATCACGATCCTGGGTCTCGTCGCCTTCCTCTATATGCACACCTCCAAGGAGCTGGCGCCCGAGGAAGACCAGGGCATCGTGTTCGCGGTGACCAAGGCTCCGAAATACGCCAACATCGATTATCTCGATTTCTATGGCGAGAAGCTCGACAAGGAGTTCGCGAAATTCCCCGAGACCGATCTGCGCTTCGTGCTGAACGGCATCAACGGCCCGCAGGGCGGCATCGCCGGCATGCTGCTCAAGCCGTGGGACGAGCGCAAGCGCTCGGCGATCCAGCTGAAGCCGCTGGTGCAGGCCGAGCTCTCCAAGATCGAGGGCGTGCAGGCTTTCGCATTCAACCTGCCGCCGCTGCCGGGCGGCCCGGGCGGTCTGCCGATCCAGATGGTGATCAACTCCACCGCCGGCTTCCAGACGGTCTATGAGGAGATGGAGAAGCTGAAGGACGCCGCGCGAAAGAGCGGCATGTTCATCGTCTCCGACAGCGACCTCGCCTACAACCAGCCGAACGTGGAGGTGACGATCGACCGCACCAAGGCGCAGGACCTCGGCGTCAACATGCAGAACCTCGGCGCCACGCTCGCGGTGCTGCTTGGCGGTAACTACATCAATCGCTTCAATCTCGAGGGCCGTTCGTACCAGGTCATTCCACAGGTGCCTCGCGCCAAGCGGCTGTCGCCTGACTCGATTGCCGGCTTCTACGTGACCACCAATACCGGCCAGCAGCTTCCGCTGTCGACCGTGGTCTCCATCAGAACGAAAACCGACCCGAATTCGCTGACTCACTTCAACCAGCTCAACTCGGCGACGTTCTCGGCCGTGCCGATGCCGGGCGTCACCGTCGGCGCTGCGGTGGACTTCCTTGAAGGCGAGGCCAAGAAGCTGCCGCAAGGCTTCAGCCACGACTATCTGGCGGACAGCCGTCAATACGTGCAGGAAGGCAACCAGCTCGCGATCACCTTCGGCTTCGCGCTGATCATCATTTTCCTGGTGCTGGCCGCGCAGTTCGAGAGCCTGCGCGACCCGCTGGTCATCATGATCTCGGTGCCGATGGCGATCGTGGGCGCGCTGATCCCGCTGTTCTTCGGCATGGCGACGATGAACATTTACACCCAGGTCGGTCTGCTCACGCTGGTCGGCTTGATCACCAAGCACGGCATCTTGATGGTGGAGTTCGCCAACGAGCTCCAGGTCAACGAGCGGCTCGACCGCCGCTCGGCCATCGAGATGTCGGCCCGCATCCGCCTGCGGCCGATCCTGATGACCACGGCCGCGATGGTGACCGGCCTGATCCCGCTCCTGACCGCGACCGGGGCAGGCGCGGCCAGCCGCTTCTCGATCGGTCTCGTGGTCGTCGCCGGCATGTCGATCGGCACACTGTTCACGCTGTTCGTGCTGCCGGCGGTCTATGTGGTGCTGGCGACCGACCATCGCGCGGCCGCCGATTCGGAGCGGAACAAGCAGATCAACGACCTCGATCTCGACGCGAAGGTGCTGCGGCCGACCTGAGGCCGAAGCGAGACCAGCCCCAAGGGCGGCAGCGGTCATCCGCTGCCGCCCTTTTTGTTGTTCTCGGGTGAGGCCCGTCCCGCGCTTGCGAGAGACAAGGCCCGGTCTTCTTGCTAGGTTTTGCCGTGCTGGTCAGGATTTGCGCCGACGGTTCCCTGACTGGCACCTGAAGCGCCGGCTCAACGGCGCCGGGCATTCGCGTGCCACTCGAATGGGGGTCAACATGACGCGTGACTTTGCTGCCGGAAACTATCGCTTCATTCCGTCCGTGTTCCAATATTCGGCGGGCGCGGCCGCGGATGAGGGCTACGAGATCGAGCGCGTCCGCTTCGACCGCCTGGTGCCGCTCGCGGAAGGGTTTGCGCTGGCCGCAAAGTTCATCAAGGAGGCGGGCCGCCCGCTGACGGCATTCTGCGCCTGCGAGTTGCGCTCGCCGGCGGCCTTCAGCGAGGAAGGCTTTCGCGCTTTCAACCTGCACTATGTGAAGACGCTGTCGGAATGGGGCATCTTCGATGGCTCCACCAATCCGGTCGCGCGCAGCAACGTCTGTCCGGAGATCGATCCGCCGTCCGAGCCGTCATTCTACGCGTTCTCCTTCACACGCCCGACCCGATCGAACGCGCCCAGCTTCGTCATCGCCGGCGGTGCGGAGGCACGCGAGGGCAGCGGCACCTATGTCGAGCGCACGGTGCGCTACCGCGACCTCAGCCCGGAGGGACTGCGGGAGAAGGTGCGTTTCACGACGACGTCGCAGATGGAAAAGCGGATGGCGGCCTTCGGCTTCGGCTGGAAGGACACCACTGGCGTGCAGGCTTACTCGGTGCACGACTTCCACCACGCGCTGGTCGACGAACTGGTCCGTCGTGGCGCATTGCGGTCCGGTCTGACCTGGCATTTCGCCCGGCCGCCGGTGGTCGATCTCGAATACGAGATGGATTGCCGCCGTGTGCTGCGGGAAGTGGTGGTTTGAGCAGTTGACGGTGGATTTTCACCTCTCCCAAGGGGAGAGGTCGGCGCGTAGCGCCGGGTGAGGGGTTCTTCCCTCGACAGAGCTGGTCCCCTCACCCGAATTGCTTCGCAATTCGACCTCTCCCTCCGGGAGAGGTGAACAAGCCTCGCCGCTATTCCTTTGCGTCGCCTCAGCGCTGCCTTGGGTCGAGCGCGTCGCGCAGGCCGTCGCCGAGCAGGTTCAGCGACAGCACGACGAGGAAAATCGCAAGGCCCGGCCAGATTGCCATCCAGGGCGCCTGGGTGAGGAAGCGCTGTGCCGCGTTGAGCATGCTGCCCCAGGACGGCGCCGGCGGCTGCTGGCCGAGACCGAGGAAGGAGAGTGCGGCCTCGGCGATGATGGCCGCAGCGATCGAGAGCGTCGCCTGCACTAGCAGCGCCGGCAGGATGTTCGGCAAAATGTGCGAGAACGCGATCCGCCACGGCGGATTGCCGAGGGCGCGCGCGGCCTCGACATAGTCCTCGGCCTTGACGACGAGCACTTGGCCGCGGGTCAGGCGGATGAAGATCGGTGTCGCCGAGATGCCGATCGCGATCATGGCGTTGCCGAGGCTCGGCCCAAGGAATGCCGCGAGCGCAATTGCCAGGATCAGGAACGGGCAGGCCAGCATCGCATCGGTGATCCGGCTGATCAGCGCGTCGGTGAAACCGCCGCGATAGCCGGCAAGGAGACCGAGCGGCACGCCGATACCGAGCGCGATCGCAACTGAGATCAGGCCCGCGAGAAGGGAGGCGCGCGCACCGTAGACGACGCGGCTGAGGATGTCGCGGCCTAGGTCGTCGGTGCCGAACCAGTGCGCCACGGTCGGCGGCTTACGCACCAGGCTCCAGCTCGTCGCGATCGGATCGTAGGGTACGACCAGCGGCGCAAGCGCGGCAAGCAGGATGAATACTGTGATCACGACGAGCCCGAACACGGCGGCCTTGCGCTTGAACAGGCGCCGGCGCGCCCGGCGTGCCGGGCTGTCGAGTTCGTAGGCCTGCGTGGCGGGACTGGCTGGCAGGGCTGCATCGGTCATCGCCTAGCCCCTCAGTCGCGGATTCACGAGCACATAGGCGACGTCGGCAACGAGGTTCAGGGTGATGTAGACGGTGGCCGTCACCAGCACCACGCCTTGCACCACCGCGTAGTCGCGATTGAACACGGCATCGACGATGAGCTTGCCGAAGCCGGGAATGGAAAAGATCTGCTCGGTCAGCACCGCGCCCGACAGCAGTGTCCCGAGCTCGAGCGCGCCGAGCGTGATGATCGGCGTCAGCGCATTGCGCATGGCGTGCTTGAGGATGACGGAGCGCTCGGAAAGACCCTTCGCGCGAGCGGTGCGGACATAGTCGCTCTCCAGCACCTGGAGCATGGCGCTGCGGGTGTGTCGCATCAGGATCGCGGAAATTGCGTTGCCGAGCACGAAGGCCGGCATGATGGTGGCGGCGAGACTGGCGCGCCAGTCCTCGGTCAGCGGCACGTAGCCCGAGGCCGGCAGCCAGCCGAGCTTGATCGAGAACAGGAAGATCAGGAGGATTCCGAGCCAGAAATTCGGCGTCGAGATGCCCCACAGCGCGAACAGATTGGCGCCATAGTCCCAGGCCGTGCCCTTCTTCACCGCGGAGACGATGCCGGCGGGAATGCCGATGCAGAACGCGATCAGGATCGCCATCGAGCCGAGCTGCAGCGTCACGGGCAGTTTCTGTGCGATCAGCTCGCGCACCGGCATCTTGTTGCGCAGCGACTCGCCAAAATTCCCCGAGAGGACGCCTTTGAGCCAATAGGCATATTGCACGGGGATCGGCTGGTCGAGCTTGTACTGCTGGCGGATCTGCTCGATCACCGCGGGATCGCGCTCCTCGCCGGCCATCACCAGCGCGGGGTCACCCGGCAGCAATTGCTGCAGCGAGAAGATCAGAACCGACACGAAGAACAGCGTCGGTACGATCTGCGCGATCCGGCGGGCGAGGAAGTTCAGCATGGTGCGGCGTGTGCCCCGGGCGCTGCGCAACATGCGGGCTGTGCGGAGCAGCTCTCATGCGCTACCCCGCGTCCGGGACACGCCATGGTCGTCATCAGGTCTGTCACTTGAACTTCAGCCCGACCACGCGCACGAGGCCATCGGGCATCTGCCGGTAACCCTCGAGCTTCTTGGTGTGCGCGATCAGAAGCGTACGGTGATAGACGTAGATGATCGGCAGGTCGTCGAGCAGGATCTTGGTCAGCTTGGCGTAGATCGCCTTGCGCTCGTCGATGTTCGCTGTCGCTCGCCCCTCTTCCATCAGCTTGTCGGCCTCGGGATTGGAATAGCCTCCGTCGTTCTGCGGCGCCTTGCTGCGCATGAAGATGTAGGAATTGCCGTCGGGATCGATGCGGCCGCTCCAGTTGATCTGGAAGACCTGGAACTCGCCGGCCTGGGCCTGCTTGAAGGTCGTCGCGAATTCGACCGCGCGGATCTTGATGTCGAAGCCGGCTTCCGCCGCCATCGATTGGACGACCTGGGCGACGGCCTCGTTCTCCGCGCCCTTCGGGATCATGTAGTCGACGGTCACGGGCGCGGTGACGCCGGCCTCCTTCAACAGTGCCTTGGCCTTGGCGATGTCACGGCCGCGGACCGGGAAGGCCTTCTGGTAATAGGGGTGCTTCGGGCTGACCCACTGATTGCCGGGCGTGAACTCGCCGTTGAAGACGACCTGGTTGAGAGCCTCGCGGTCGATCGACAGGTCAAGCGCCTGACGCACCTTGGCCGACTGGCTCAGCGGCCCCTTGGTCTTGTCGTTGCCGACATTCACGGTCAGGCCGAGATAGCCGAGCTCCGGAGCCGTCGACAGCACGAGCCGGGAATCGGCCCGCACGTCCTTGATGTCGGTGGCGAGCACGCGCTCGATCAGGTCGAGGCCACCCGACTTGAGGTTCGCGAGGCGCACGGTGGCATCCACGATCGGCAGGAACACGACGCGGTCGATATGGATGTTGTCCTTGTTCCAGTAGTCGGCGAACTTCTCGAACACCATGCGGTCCTGCTGGACGCGCTCGACGAATTTGTAGGGGCCGGCGCAGACCGGATGCAGGCCGAACTTGTCGCCGGCCTCCTTCGCCGCCTTCGGCGAGACCATCATGCCGGAGCGGTCGGTGAGCTGGGCGATCAGTGGCGAGTAGGGCGTCTTCAGCACCAGCTTGATGGTGAGAGGATCGACCACCTCGACGTGGTCGACGCTGGCGAGCTCGGACTTGCGGAACGAGGTCGGCAGCGTCATGTGACGCTCGATCGAGAACTTCGCGGCTTCCGCATCCAGCGGCTCGCCGTCGTGGAATTTGACGCCCGGCCGGAGCTTGATCGTCATCTCCTTGCCGTCGGCCGAGGTCTCGTGGGACAGTGCCAGCTGTGGCACGATGTTGAGCTTCTCGTCGATGTCGAACAGCTTGTCACAGAAGGCGGAGAAGACGATGCGGCCGACATAGGTGCGGCCGATGCTGGGATCGAGGATATCGGGGTCCTCGGCGATGCCGATGCGCAGCGTGGTCTGAGCCTGGACTTCGCTTTGGGCTGCGCCCACGAGCGACGTCAGCAGGGTCGACGCCAGGATTGCCACTCGCATGAAACTCATCGCTATCAACCTCTGTTTTGCGGCTATGCGGGGGCGGTCCCCAATGGACCAACCCCGCGCGCGCGGACTGCTTCCGGGCCGCCGCTGAAGGCGGCAACCAATTTTTCAAGGACCGGCGAAAAGCCGCCGTCGGACGGGACGATCGCCGCTGAGGACGGCAGTTCCGACGTTCGATGGCAGGCCGTTGCATGTCCAATGCCATCCGCGACCAGCCGAGGCATTTCGCTGCGGCAGCGCTCGACTACGTAGGGGCAACGGGTGTGGAAGCGGCAACCCGGTGGCGGATTCAGCGCGCTCGGGATCTCACCCTGCAGCACAATGCGGCTGCGCTTTGCCCGCGGTTTAGGCACGGGGATCGCGGACAGCAGCGCCCGGCTGTAGGGATGGCTCGGCGCCGCGAACAGGGCGTCGGCCTCAGCCGTCTCGACGATCTGGCCAAGATTCATCACCGCGACATGGTCGGCGATGTGCTTGACTACGGCGAGGTCATGCGAGACGAAAATATAGGCCAAGCCAAGCCGGTCCTGCAGCTCTCGCAGCAGGTTGAGGATCTGCGAGCGGATCGAGACGTCGAGCGCCGAGACCGGCTCGTCGCAGATGATCAGCTTTGGTTCGACGGCGAGCGCGCGGGCAATGGCGATGCGCTGGCGCTGGCCGCCGGAGAATTCGTGCGGATAGCGCCGCTCGAGCCGTGGCTCCAGCCCGACCAGCCGCAGGATTTCCGCGACCCGCTCGCGCCGCTGGGCCGGCGGCACGAGATCGTGGAGGGCGAGCGGCTCGGTCAGGATCTGGCCGACCGTCATGCGTGGGTTGAGCGAGGCGTAGGGGTCCTGGAAGATGATCTGCGCCTGGCGGCGGAAGGCGCGCAAGCCGCCGGCGTCGAGCGAAAGCAGGTCGCGGCCGTCGAAGCGGACCGCGCCCGCATCCGGCTCGATCAGCCGCAGCACCAAACGGCTGACGGTGGACTTGCCACATCCGGATTCGCCGACGAGCGCCAGCGTCTTGCCGGCGTCGAGCGAGAACGAAACGCCATCGACCGCCTTGACGTGCGCCAGCGCCCCGCCGAACAGCGAGCGCTCGGCGACGAAATGCTTGACCAGGCCTTCGACCTCGAGGAGCGCCATCACGGCACCAGCAATTCGAGTGGCGCGCGGATGCAGCGCGAGAGATGGCCGGCGCCGACTTCGATCAGCGGCGGTGGCGCGCTGGTGCAGGCGTCCAGCACGAACGGGCAGCGCGCGGCGAAGCGGCAACCGGCGGGCGGCTGGGCCATGTTCGGGACCATGCCTTCGATCGTCGCGAGCTGTTCGGCGCGATGATCGAGCCGCGGGATCGAGCCGAGCAGGCCGACAGTGTACGGATGCTGCGGCGCGGAGAACAATTCGTCCGCCGGCGCGCGCTCGACGATCTCGCCGGCATACATCACCGCGACCTCGTCGCAGACCTCGGCGACGACGCCGAGATCGTGGGTGATCAGGATGATCGCGGCGCCGCTGGCGGCCTTCAGCTCGCGCATCAGCTCCAGGATCTGGGCCTGCAGGGTGACGTCGAGCGCCGTCGTCGGCTCGTCGGCGATGAGGAGGCGCGGGTCGCAGGCCAGCGCCATCGCGATCATGACGCGCTGGCGCATGCCGCCCGAGAGCTTGTGCGGATAGTCGTCGATGCGCCGTTCGGGCGATGGGATATGGACGCGGCGCAGCAGCTCGATTGCGCGGTTCCGCGCACTCTTCCGCGAGCCGCCGCGATGGCGCAGGATCGTTTCGATGATCTGGTCGCCGATCGTGAAACTCGGGTTGAGCGAGGTCATCGGTTCCTGGAAGATCATCGCCAGCCGGTTGCCACGGAGGTCGCGCAGGGTCTGGTCCGGGGTCTTCAACAGGTCGAAACCGTCGAAGCGGATCGCGCCTGATATCTCCGCGCTCTGCTTCGGCAAGAGGCCCATGATCGCCAGCGACGTCACGCTCTTGCCGCAGCCGGATTCGCCGACGAGACCGAGCGTGGCGCCATTGGCGACGCTGAGATCGACGCTGTCGACCGCGTGGGTGATGCGGCCGTCGTCGCCATGAAAGCGGATGCGCAGGTCCGTGATCTCGATGAGGGGGCTGGCGCTCATGATCGTCTCGCGCTCGCCGCAGCGATGCTGGCGTCGATGACGCTGCGATCGGTGTTGCCGGCCGGGTTCTGTCGCGTCGGCATGGACGCGCGGAAATGCACCCAGAGCTCGTGGCTGACGCGCTCGAGCCGTTCGAGTTCAGCGATCGGATCGGGGTGATCGTCGGCGCGAATGTCGAGTGCCGGCCATTCCTCCTCGCCGTGGATCGCGAGCGCGGCCGACTGTTTGCCGCGCTTGTCGCCGCCGGCGGCTTCGCCGGCACGCATCGCCGCGAGCAGACGGCGCGGGAAGGGGAGGCTGTCATTGGCGATGTAGGTTTTTGCAGTCTCGTCGAGCACGTCGGCGCACGCGAGCATGTTGCCCGCGATCGAGAAGCCGCTGCCCGCGATGTGACCGCACCAATCGACACAGTCGCGCCCTGTATGCGCGGCGATCTCGCCGCTGGCATCCATGATGTGGACCTGGCGGCTCTCGCGGCCTGCGTCGGTCGCGAGCAGGGTTGCGAGCAAATCGTGTGCGTTCAAACCTTCGCGCAGCAGCTTGACGCCGTCGATGCCGTAATAGGGGTTGACGAAGGCCTGCGTCGCGATGGCGCCCAGGCCGGCGGCGATGTAGGGCACGCGCGCACCGACTGCGAAGAAGCGGGTCGCCACTGCGATGCCGAACTGGCCGGTGGCAGGATCGCGCGCGATGATCGACCAGGTCATGTGCAGCCTTCAGCGTCCTGCCGCGTAGCCTTGCATGCCGCGCGGATTGGCGGCGGCGCGCCGGCGCGGACCGACCCGCGAGGCCGCGGTGAGGCGGCCTTCGGACCAGTCGGGGCCGACCTCGACGATATGCCCGCGCTCGCGCAGGTTTTCGATCGTCGCCTTCGGCACGCGGTTCTCGACCACGAGCACGCCGGGGCGCGCGGTGCGCGGCCAGAACGAGATCGGGAAATGCTCGGAGTGCCAGGCCGGCGCGTCGATCGCCTCCTGAAGATTGAGATTGCAGTGAACGTGCCGCAGGAAGAACTGCGTGATCCACTGGTCCTGCTGGTCGCCGCCGGGCGAGCCCCAGGCGAGATATGGCTCGCCGTCGCGCAGCGCCATGGTCGGCGACAGCGTGGTGCGTGGCCGCTTGCCCGGCGCGAGCGCGGCCGGGTGGCCTTCCTCCAGCCAGAACATCTGGGCGCGGCTGCCCAGACAAAAGCCGAGCTCGGGAATGATCGGCGAAGATTGCAGCCAGCCGCCCGACGGCGTCGAGGACACCATGTTGCCCGCCTTGTCGATGATGTCGAAATGCACGGTGTCGCCGCGCACTTCGCCGAAGCGCCCGACGGTCGGCTCGCCGGCGCCGAGCGCGCCGACGGCCTCGCGCTGGCCCTCGGCGCGGCGCAGCTTGACCACGCCGCCGAAGCCTTCGACCGTGCCGGGGATGAAGTCGAGCGAAGCCTTGTCGGTGACGAGCTTGCGGCGCTCGTCGTTGTAGGCATCCGACAACAGTGTCGCGATCGGGATCTCGGTGAAGTTGGGATCGCCGTAGAATTTTTCACGGTCGGCGAAGGCGAGCTTGGCGCATTCGATCTGGAGATGGATGAATTCCGGCCCGGTCGGGTCGAGCCCGTCGAGCGCGAAGCCCTTCAGCAGCGCGAGCTGCTGCAGCGTCACCGGACCCTGACTCCAGACGCCGGCCTTGCAGACGGTGTAACGGCCATAATCATAGGTGAGCGGCGCCTCGATCGTCGGCTGCCAGCGCGCCATGTCGTCGGCGGAGAGCACGCCGCGATGCGGCGAGCCGCTGACGTCCATCACCTCCTGGGTCCGGCAGAACTTGTCGATGGCCTCTGCGACGAAGCCTTGCGACCAGGCTTTGCGCGCGCGCTCGATTTCGGCATCGCGGCCGCCGCCGCTCTCAGCCTCCCCGAGAATGCGGGCGTAAGTCGCGGCGAGCGTTGTGTTGGTGAATAGCGTGCCGGGTTTCGGAACCTCGCCGTTCGGCAGGTATACCGCAGCCGAGGTCGGCCAATGCTGACGGAACAACTGCTCGACGGTCTGGATCGTGGCGCAGGCGCGTTCGACCAGCGGATAGCCGTCGCGGGCGTAGGAGATCGCCGGCTCCAGGACGTCGCGCACGCGCATCGTGCCGTAGTCGCGCAGCAGCATCATCCAGGATTCGAAGGTGCCGGGGACACAGGCGGCGAGCAGGCCGGTGCCCGGCACCATGTCGAGGCCTTCGCTCCTGTAGTGCGCGATGGTGGCCCGCGCGGGGGCGGGGCCCTGGCCGCAGATCACCTCGGTGCGGCCGCGCTTTACGTCATGGACGATGATGGGCACGTCGCCGCCGGGGCCGTTCAGATGCGGCTCGACCACCTGGAGCGTGAAGGCGGTGGCGACGCCGGCGTCGAAGGCATTGCCGCCCTTCTCCAAAATGCCCATGCCGACGGCGGTCGCAATCCAGTGGGTGGTGGCGACGACCCCGAACGTGCCCTCGATCTCAGGCCTCGTCGTGAACGGATCGGGATTGATATTGCTGCCCATGAACTTCACCACCTTATTTCCGACGCGCGCAATTGATCACAGCCGATGCCGCGCCGCCAATGCGCAGGCCGCATGGCACGCGCGCGTCACGCCGGGACCGGCGCGGTGTTGACGGCGTGGCAGGCGACGCCGTCGATCAGGTCCGGGGCTTCCTTGCGGCAGAGATCGAACGCCAGCGGGCAGCGCGGGTTGAAGGCGCAGCCGGGGGGCGGGTTGATCGGGCTCGGGATCTCGCCCTTCACCGGAATGCGCTGGCGGCCGCTCATGGCAAGATCGGGCACGGCGCCGAGCAGCATCTTGGTGTAGGGCATGCGCGGATTGGCGAACAGCTCGCGCCCTTCGGCGATCTCGACGATGCGGCCGAGATACATCACGCCGACGCGGCTCGCCATGTGGCGCACCACGGCGAGGTTGTGGCTGATGAACATGTAGGTCAGGCCGAACTTGTCCTGAAGGTCGCGCATCAGGTTGAGGATCTGCGCCTGCACCGAGACGTCGAGCGCCGAGGTCGGCTCGTCGCAGACGATGAATTCGGCGTCTGATGCGAGCGCGCGCGCGATCGCGATGCGCTGGCGTTGGCCGCCGGAGAATTCGTGGGGATATTTCAGCCGGTCGTCAGGGTGCAGGCCGACCAGGCCGAGCAGCTCGCCGACCCGGGCCTGAATGTCGCGCTCGCCCTGGATCAGGCCGAAGGCGCGGATCGGCTCGGAGATGATGGCATCGACGCGGAAGCGCGGGTTCAGGCTTGCATAGGGATCCTGAAAGATCATCTGGATGCGGCGACGCAGCTTTCGCCGCGCCGGCGCCTGCCGCGGGTCGGTCATCGAGACGCCGTCGATGAGGACGTCGCCGGCGCTCGGCGGCAGCAGGCCGACGACCATGCGTGCGACCGTGGTCTTGCCGGAGCCGGACTCGCCGACCAGCGCAAACGTCTCGCCCTTCCTGATGCTGAAGGTAACGTGATCGACCGCCTTGAGATATTCGAGATGTCCGCCTTCGAGCACGCGGTTGAGCCAAGGTTTCGAGACGTCGAAGACGCGGCGCAGGTTCGTGGCCTGAACGAAGGGAGCGCTCATGCCGCGCTCTCCGCAGGCACATCGTCGTAAAGATGGCAGGCGACCGATTGCGCGCCGCGCGGCTGCGGCTCCGGCCGCTCGACCCGGCATCGATCGAAGGCGAAGGCGCAACGTGGGTTGAACGAACAGCCCGGCGGGATCGCCGACAGACGCGGCATCGAGCCCGGGATCTGCACCAGGCGCTTATCCTCCCCGGCCAGCGTCGGGATCGCGCCCATCAGCCCCTTGGCGTAGGGATGCAGCGGGGTCCTCACGACGTCCTGCACCGGGCCGATCTCGGCGACGCGGCCGGCATACATCACCGCGACGCGGTCGGAGGTCTCCGCGATCACGCCCATGTCGTGCGTCACCAGCATCACCGCGGTGCCGTGGTCGCGGCCGAGCCGCTTGATCAGCGAGATAATCTGCGCCTGCACGGAGACGTCGAGCGCCGTGGTCGGTTCGTCCGCGATGATCAGCTCGGGCTCGGCGCAGATTGCGAGCGCGATCACGACGCGCTGGCGCATGCCGCCGGAGAATTCGTGCGGATAGCCGTCGATGCGCTTTTCCGGCGCGGGAATGCCGACCTCGGCGAGCAGATCGATGGCACGGCGGCGGGCGGCGGTCTCGGACAGATTGAGGTGGGTGCGGATCGTCTCCACGATCTGGTCGCCGACCCGGTAGAGCGGATTGAGCGAGGTGAGCGGATCCTGGAAGATCATGCCGATCCGCTTGCCCCTGATGCGGCGCATCTCCTCCGGCGGCAGATTGTCGATGCGCAGGCCGGCGAGACGGATCTCGCCGCCGGCGATGCGGCCGGGCGGGTCGATCAAGCCGATCACGGCGAGGCCGGTGACGGACTTGCCGGCTCCGGATTCGCCGACCACGCCCAGCACTTCGCCCTTGGCGATGTCGAAGGAGACGCCGTCGATGGCGCGCAGTGTGCCGCGGCGGGAGGCGAACTCCACGTGAAGATCGCGTACGGAGAGGATGGGTTCGGTCATGAGCGAGGCGCTCTCATCGAAGTCTTGCTCATCGAAGCTTCGGATTGAGCGCGTCGCGCAGCCAGTCGCCGAGCAGATTGATCGACAAGATCAGCGCCGCGAGCGCGAGCCCCGGGAAGGCAACGATCCACCATTCGCCGGCGAACAGATAGTTGTTGCCGATGCGGATCAGCGTGCCGAGCGAGGGCATGGTGTCAGGCAGGCCGACACCGAGGAATGACAGTGTCGCCTCGGTGATGATGGCGAGCGCGAGGTTGATCGTGGCGATCACCAGGATCGGGCCCATCGTGTTCGGCAGCACGTGCCGCAGCATGATCTTCGGCGCCGGAAGGCCGATCAGCTGCGCGGCGGCGACGTAGTCCTTGTTCTTTTCCACCATCACGGAACTGCGCACCGTCCGGGCATACCCCACCCAGAAGCTCAGGCCGATGGAGATTACCAGCACGACCAGCATGCTGGTGGCGTCCAGCCGGTTGCCGAGGATCGATTTCGCGATGCCGTTGACCAAGAGCGCAATCAGGATCGCGGGAAAGGTGAGCTGCACGTCGGCGATGCGCATGATGACGCCGTCGATTGCGCCTCCGAAATAGCCTGCGATCAGGCCGAGAGCGATGCCGAGAGCTCCGGCGAAGATCACCCCGGCGAGACCGACCGCGAGCGAGATGCGCATGCCGTAGAGGATGGCGGAGAACACGTCACGACCCTGTTCGTCGGTGCCGAGCAGGAAGGGGCTCTGGCCGTCCGCGGTCCAGAGCGGCGAGATCCGCGAATTCATCAACTGCAATTGTGCCGGATCGAACGGGTTTTGCACCGCGAGCACGGACGCGAAGATCGCGAGCAGGAAGAACAAGACCGTGATGGCCGCGGCCACCATGGTCAGCTTCGAGCGCCGGAACGAATAGAACAGGTCGCTATCGAGCGCGCGGCCGAACCAGCCGTGGGCGGCATGAGCCGGCTTTGCACTCTGCTTGTCGGAATCGGAGACGACTGCGTCGGACATGCGGGTTGTCCTATGCGGCGCGGCCGACGGTCGAGCGCAGGCGCGGATCGACCACGGTGTAGAGAATGTCGACCACCAGATTGATGGTGACGAAGATCAGGGAAACCATCAGGAGGTACGCGGCCATGATCGGGATATCGACGTTCTGCACGGCCTGCACGAACAACAATCCCATGCCCGGCCATTGGAACACGGTTTCGGTGATGATCGAAAATGCAATAACCGAGCCAAACTGCAGTCCGGCCACGGTGATCACGGGAATCAGCGTGTTCTTCAGCGCGTGGCCGAAATGAATCGCTCGTGTGGTCAGCCCTCTTGCCCGGGCGAAGCGGATATAGTCGGTCCGCAAGACTTCCAGCATCTCCGCGCGCACCAGCCGCATGATCAGGGTCATCTGGAACAGGCCCAGCGTGATCGAGGGCATGATCAGCGCCTTCAGTCCAGACACCGTGAGCAGGCCCGTGGTCCACCAGCCGAGCTTGACCACCTCACCGCGGCCGAACGAGGGCAGCCAGCCCAATGTCACTGCGAACAGATAGATCAGGAGAATACCGATCAGGAAGGTCGGCAGCGAGATGCCGATTAGCGAAACCGCCTGAAAAAGCTTGGCGAGCACGGTGTCGCGCTTCAGCGCAGAATAGACCCCCATCAGGATGCCGCACACCATTGCGAACACGGTGGCGCAGATCGCAAGTTCCAATGTCGCAGGCATGCGCTCGCCCAGCAGCGTCGAGACCGGCTGGCGGAACTGGTAGGAGACGCCGAACTTGAACTGCGCGGCATCGGCGAAATAGCGCATGAACTGCACCGGCACGGGATCGTCGAGGCCGAGCGACTTGCGGACGATCGCGCGCTCGGCCGCCGAGGTGTCGATGGAGACGATCTGGTTGACGGGGTCGCCGGCGAAACGGAACATCGAGAACGCGATGATGCCGACGGCGAACATGACGCCGATGGCCTGAACGGCGCGGCGAAGCGTGAAAGCGAGCATGCCTTCCACTGTCCTTGGGTAAGCGTGCGGCCGACGATTCCGTCAGCCGGAAAAGGTAAGGTCCCGGAAGCGCTCGCTGCCGGGACCTCGTGATCGATCGACGCTATTCCTTCTTGGTCGCCCAGTGGAACATGACCAGATTGTCGGCGCGCTGCGGCAGGTTCACCTTCTTCGACACGCCCCAGGCCAGGGCCTGCTGGTGCAGCGGAATGTAGGCCCAGTCCTTCATGCTGATCTCGTATGCCTGCTTGATCAGCTGGTTGCGCTTGGCGGTGTCGGTTTCGACCAGCACCTTGTCGGTGATGGCGTCGAACTCCTTGTTGCAATAGCCGCCGAGATTGGCCTCGCCGCGCGAGGACTTCGCATCGTCGCGGCAGCCCATGATGTCGTAGAGCACGTTATGGGAGTCCATGGTGCTCGGGGTCCAGCCCAGCAGGTAGAACGATGTCTGGTAGTTGCCTTGCTTGAGCACCTTGGCGAAGTATTGCGCCTTCGGCTGCGCCAGGAGATTGATCTTGACGCCGATGCGGGCAAGCATGCCGACGACGGCCTGGCAGATCGCTGCGTCGTTGACGTAGCGGTCGTTCGGGCAGTCCATGGTGACCTCGAAACCGTCGGGGTAGCCGGCCTCGGCGAGGAGCTTCTTGGCGCCGTCAGCATCGAATTTCGGCCGTGTGAACTCCTTGGAGAGCGCGAACAGTTCCGGAGCGATCATCAGTGCCGAGGGCGTCGACAGTCCGCGCATGACGCGCGTCTTGATCAGCTCGATGTCGATCGCCTTGTAGAAGGCTTCGCGGACGCGGGCGTCCTTGAACGGATTCTTGCCCTTGATGTTGGAGTAGAGCAGCTCGTCGCGGGTCTGGTCGAAGCCGATGAAGATGGTGCGAAGCTCCGGTCCCTTCAGCACCTGGGCGTTTGGGCTGGAATCGACACGGGAGATGTCCTGGATCGGTACCGGCTCGATGACATCGACTTCGCCCGAGAGCAGCGCGGCGACGCGGGTGGCGTCGGATGCGATCGGGGTAAAGATGATCTCCTTCAGATTGCCCTCGACCTTGCCCCAGTAATTGGGGTTGGCCTTGAACACGGTCTTCACGCCGGGCTGATGGCTTTCGATGATGAAGGGGCCGGTGCCGTTCTCGTTGAGCGAGGCGTAGCTCGGCGTGGTCGCCGCCACCGGGGTCGGATCGACGACGTTGTTCTCCTCGGCCCACTTCTTGTTCATGATGTACCAGACATCCCACGCATTATGCAGGATGGGATTGGGCGAAGGCAGAACGAAGTCGACGGTGTAGTCGTCGACCTTCACGACCTTGACGTCGGGCGCGAGGCGGGTCTGCATGTTGGACCCCTTCTTGCGGACACGATCGGCTGAGAACAGCACGTCGTCGGCCGTGAAGGGATTGCCGTTGTGGAACTTGACGCCCTTGCGCAAGTGGAAGCGCCAGCGGGTCGGCTCCGGCGTTTCCCAGCTTTCAGCCAGTGCCGGAATGATCTTGAGGTCCTTGTCGCGCGCGGTGAGGCCCTGATAGACGTGACCGAGATGGGCGTGCGTGGTGCTCTCGTTCAAAGTATACGGATCGAGCGACTTCAAGTCACCCTGGTTGGCGTATCGTAGCGTCTGGCTCGACGCGGGCGAAACCGCCAAAGCAAGCGTACCGGCGAGCGTCGCCGCAAACAGACTTCGACCGACTGACATTCTTGACCCTCTCCGCACTGCCACGCCGGTGATTATTGCTTGTTCGGCGCGGCTGACCGATCCATGTTGCCCAGAGTTCTCGACCCGTGCAAGCGCCATTCCAGCAAGGAACGCGCCAAGTTGCGCCGCTGTGCAGCAATGCTGACGATATGGCCCGGCATGGAGATGACCGCGTCTTTCGACTTTGGTTGACTATACTGGCTGATTGCGGGACCGGGCAGCCGCTCCTGCATCAGGTCGCTTGCGTTGCACCACAACTCGCGGCGATACTGCGGGCGGGCCGCTCGAATCCCATCCGGAGGGGACATGAAAGTTAACATTGAAATCGACTGCACCCCCCTCGAAGCGCGCCAGTTCTTCGGTCTGCCGGATGTGGCGCCGATGCAGACGGCGGTGATGGACAAGTTGCAGCAGCAGGTACTCAGCAACATCGAGAAGGTCTCGCCGGAATCCTTGATCCAGAGCTGGTTCACCTTCGATCCCAAGATCGCGGAACGGTTTCAGGACATGTTCGTCACCATGGCCGGCCTTGGTGGCACGCGCAGCAGCGACAAGAAGAAATAGTGCCGCCCGGACCGGATGGGGCGCTGGAAGCAGGCCGGCTTCGTCCGCCGGGTCTCGGCATGTTGCTCGCCGAGGCCAGGGGGCTCTTCGAATTGAATGCGAGCTTGCTGCTGTCGCCGCTGCTGATGCGCGCGCCAAGGGGCGACGGCCATCCGGTGCTGGCGCTGCCGGGCTTTCTCGCCAGCGACCTTTCCATGGTGCCGATGCGGCGCTACCTCAGCGAGCTCGGTTATGAGGCACATGCCTGGCGGATGGGCCGCAATCTCGGTGGGCTCGGACGGATGCGGGATTCCCTGCGCGCACGCCTGGCTGAAATTCATGCCGCCACGGGGCGCAAGGTCAGCCTGGTCGGATGGAGCCTCGGCGGCGTCTATGCCCGCGATCTCGCGCTTTGGGCGCCCGACAAGGTTCGCTACGTCATCACCCTCGGCAGCCCTTTTGCCAATGACGTCAGGGCAACCAATGCCACGCGGCTCTACGAAGCCTTGTCCGGTGAGCGTGTGGAAGATTTTGCGGAAGAACGCGAAGCGATTGCGGGCGATCTGCCGGTGCCGACGACGTCGATCTATTCGCGAGCCGACGGCGTCGTGAACTGGCGGACTTGCCTGCTCCGCCCGTCGGAGCGAGCCGAGAACATCGAGGTGCACCTGGCAAGCCATCTCGGGCTCGGGGTGAACCCCGCAGCGCTGTGGGCCGTGGCGGACCGTCTGGCGCAGCCGGAGGGGCAATTCCGGCCATTCGACCGGTCCGGGCCCTTTGCCATTGCATATGCCCCGCCGGAACAGGCAGTATCGGCCTGACGAGAAGCGCCGCCAAGGCGCCCGTCAAATCTCTGCGGGAGGGAACCATGGCCGACGGGAAGAAGCTGTCGTCGCTGGACGCGTCGTTTCTCTATCTGGAAACGCCTGAAATGCCGATGCATGTCGGGAGCATGGCGATCTTTCGCCTGCCCGACGACTACAAGGGCGACTTCTTCGAAGACTTCAAGGCGATGATCGTCTCGCGCCTGCACATCGCGCCGATCCTGAAGGCACGGCTGGAGAAGGCCCCGCTCGACATCGATCATCCCTCCTGGGTCGAGGACGATCAGTTCGACATCGACCGCCACATCTTCCGCGCCAGCCTGCCGCAGCCGCGCGATCGTGCGACGCTCGAGCGCATCGTGGGCTGGATGCATGCCAAGCTGTTGAACCGTGCCCGCCCGCTCTGGGAATTCTACGTGTTCGAGGGCATGAAGGACAACGAGGTCGGGCTCTATTCCAAGATGCACCATGCCGCGATCGACGGCGGCGCCGGGGCGGCGCTGACCAACATGATCTACGACATCTCGCCGATCCCCCGGAAGGTCGAGCCGCCGGCGGCGGGCAGCAAGCCAGGGCAGGAGCCGCGCGACATCGCCGCCAACCTGCTCGATTCCTATCAGCAGCTGTTCTCTCAGTCGCTCGATGCTTCGCAGGCTGCGAAGAACCTTCAGCTGCCGCGCACCGGCAAGAGCGACATCGGCTCGATCCTGTTCGACAACGCGATGTACCAGATCGAGAGCGCGGTGCGCTTCGCCGGCAACATCCCGACCGTGCTCAAGAGCCTGTCAGACGTACTCGGCAAGGTCGCCGACCCCAAGTCGCGCGAGAGCCTCGCCAGCATGGTGTCGCCTCCGACCATGCTCAACAAGACCATCTCCTCGGAGCGCAGCTTTGCGGGCGTGTCGATCCCGCTGTCCCGCGCGAAGGCGCTGGCCAAGCAGGCCGGCGGCAAGCTCAACGACGTCGTGCTGGCGCTGGCCTCCGGCGTGGTCCGCCGCTACCTCCTGCAATACGGCACATTGCCGCCGAAATCCTTGACCGCGGCGGTGCCGATCTCGCTGCGGGAGGAGGGCAACACCGAGGCCAACAACCAGGTGTTCGGCATGATCTGCTCGATCGCGACCAACGTCGACGATCCCAAGGCGCGGCTGGAAGCAATCATCGCGCAATCGACCAAGTCCAAGGAGATGTCGCATCCCTTGCGTGCGCTGATGCCCCAGGTCTCCAATATCTCGATGCTGGGCGCGCCGATCATGGTGCAGATCCTGGCGCTGCTCTACAGCCGGTCCAACCTGTCGGACGTTCTGCCGCCGGCCGCCAACATCACCGTGTCCAACGTGCCCGGACCGCGGCAGACCCTCTACGCCGCCGGCGCCGAACTGCTGCACATCTTCCCCGTGTCGATCTCGACGCACGGGCAGGCGCTCAACATCACCGTGCAGAGCTACCGCGACCAGCTCGATTTCGGCTTCATCGTCGGCGCCAACATCATTCCCCACGTGCAGGTGATGTGCGACATGTTGCCGGAGGAGTTCGCCGCGCTGGAGGCGGCCTACGCGCCGCCGGCGGCGGACATCAAAGGTGCCGCTGAATAGGAATGCTGCAATGATTGAAATGCCGCCGCTCAAGTTCGCGTCGACGAACGGAATCCGCATGGGCTATTACGAGGCGGGCCCGGTCGACGACAAGCCGCCGATCGTGCTGTGCCACGGCTGGCCCGAGCTCGCCTTTTCCTGGCGCCACCAGATCAAGGCGCTGAGCGAGGCCGGCATCCGGGTGATCGCGCCGGACCAGCGCGGCTATGGTGCGACCGACCGGCCGGAGCCGGTCGAGGCTTACGACATGGAGCATCTGACCGGCGATCTCGTCGGCCTGCTCGATCATCTCGGGATCGACAAGGCGATCTTCGTCGGCCACGACTGGGGCGGCTTCGTGGTCTGGCAGATGCCGCTGCGGCACCCTTCGCGCGTCGCCGGCGTCGTCGGCGTCAACACGCCGCATTGGGACCGCGCGCCGATCGATCCCATTGCGCTGTTCCGTCAACGTTTCGGCGACCAGATGTACATCGTCCAGTTCCAGGACCCCGCGCGCGAGCCGGACAGGATCTTTGGCAGCCGCGTCGAACAGACCTTTGACGCCTTCATGCGCAAGCCGCTGCCGCGGCCGGCGGCCAAGCCGGAGGAGCCGGCCATCGCAGGCGTCGGCGCCTCCTCAAAGACCAATCTGGCGTTCCCGCAGATGATCGCGGCCTACGATGCCAAGGTCGACCCGCGCACGCCGATCCTGTCTGCGGAGGAGAAGAAGGTGTTCGTCGACACCTTCACCAAGACCGGCTTCACCGGCGGCATCAACTGGTATCGCAATTTCACCCGCAATTGGGAGCGATCGAAGGGGCTCGACCACCACATCCATGTGCCGTCGCTGATGATCATGGCCGAGAACGACGCGGTGCTGCCGCCTTCGGCGGCCGACGGCATGGAGAAGCTGATCGGCGATCTCGAGAAATATCTGGTGAAGGACAGCGGCCACTGGACGCAGCAGGAGAAGCCGGAAGAGGTCAGCGCCAAGCTGATCGAATGGCGTAGAAAGCGGTTTGGCTGACGAAGTAGTCGTCATCCCGGGCGATGCGTAGCATCGAACTATGGTGCGCTCTTGCGCACCTGAGGATCTCGAGATTCCGGGCCTGGTCCTTCGGACCATCCCGGAGTGACGTAAGGCAGGGGGAAGCGAAGTTAAATGTCATCCAAGAACCGATTGAACCCGATCCCGCAACCGCCGAGCAAGCCGGTGGTCGGCAACATGCTGTCGCTGGACGCGGCCGCTCCCGTGCAGCACCTGACGCGGCTCGCGAAGGAATTGGGGCCGATCTTCTGGCTCGACATGATGGGCTCGCCGATCGTCGTCGTCTCCGGCCATGATCTCGTCGACGAACTCTCGGACGAAAAGCGCTTCGACAAGACGGTGCGCGGCGCGCTGCGGCGTGTGCGGGCGGTCGGCGGCGATGGCCTGTTCACCGCCGACACCCGTGAGCCGAACTGGAGCAAGGCGCACAACATCCTGCTCCAGCCCTTCGGCAACCGCGCCATGCAGTCCTACCATCCGAGCATGGTCGATATCGCCGAGCAGCTCGTTCAGAAATGGGAACGGCTCAATGCCGACGACGAGATCGACGTCGTCCACGACATGACCGCGCTGACGCTGGACACGATCGGCCTGTGCGGCTTCGACTACCGCTTCAATTCCTTTTACCGGAGCGACTATCACCCCTACGTGGAGTCGCTGGTGCGCTCGCTCGAAACCATCATGATGACGCGCGGCCTGCCGTTCGAGCAGATCTGGATGCAGAGGCGGCGCAAGACGCTCGCCGAGGACGTCGCCTTCATGAACAAGATGGTCGACGAGATCATCGCCGAGCGTCGCAAGAACTCGGAGGCGATCGACGACAAGAAGGATATGCTGGCCGCGATGATGACCGGCGTCGACCGCGTGACCGGCGAGCAGCTCGATGACGTCAACATCCGCTATCAGATCAACACGTTCCTGATCGCGGGCCACGAGACCACCAGCGGGCTGTTGTCCTACACGCTCTATGCAATGCTCAAGCATCCGGAGATCCTCAAGAAGGCCTATGACGAGGTCGATCGCGTCTTCGGCCCCGACATCAATGCCAAGCCGACCTATCAACAGGTGACACAGCTCACCTACATCACCCAGATCCTGAAGGAGGCGCTGCGGCTGTGGCCGCCGGCGCCGGCCTATGGCATCACGCCGCTGAACGACGAGGCCATCGGCGGCGGCAAGTACAAGCTGCGGAAAGGCACCTTCGTCACCATCCTGGTGACGGCGCTGCACCGTGATCCCAACGTGTGGGGTCCCAACCCCGACGCCTTCGATCCCGAGAACTTCAGCCGCGAGGCGGAGGCGAAGCGGCCGATCAATGCCTGGAAGCCGTTCGGCAACGGCCAGCGGGCCTGCATCGGCCGTGGCTTTGCCATGCACGAGGCCGCGCTCGCGCTCGGCATGATCCTGCAGCGCTTCAAGCTGATCGACCACCAGCGCTACCAGATGCACCTGAAGGAGACGCTGACGATCAAGCCGGAAGGCTTCAAGATCAAGGTGCGGCCGCGCGCCGACCGCGAGCGCGGCGCCTATGGCGGGCCGATTGCGGCTTCGTCCTCTGTATCAAAGGCGCAGCGCAAACCCACGACGCGGCCCGGCCATAACACCCCGATGCTGGTGCTCTACGGCTCCAATCTCGGCACCGCCGAGGAACTCGCGACGCGCATGGCCGACCTTGCGGAGATCAACGGCTTTGCCGTGCATCTCGGCCCGCTCGACGACTACGTCGGCAAGCTGCCGCACGAGGGCGGCGTGCTGATCATCTGCGCCTCCTACAACGGTGCGCCGCCCGACAACGCGACGCAGTTCGTCAAATGGCTCGGCAGCGACCTTCCGAAGGACGCCTTCGCCGGCGTGCGCTACGCCGTGTTCGGCTGCGGCAACAGCGACTGGGCCGCGACCTATCAATCGGTGCCGCGCTTCATCGACGAGCAATTGTCGGCGCGCGGCGCACGCGCGGTCTATCCGCGCGGCGAGGGCGATGCGCGCAGCGATCTCGACGGCCAGTTCCAGAAATGGTTCCCGGCGGCGGCCCAGGTCGCGACCAGGGAGTTCGGCATCGACTGGAATTTCACCCGCACCGCGGAGGACGATCCGCTTTACGCGATCGAGCCGGTCGCGGTGACCGCGGTCAACACCATCGTCGCCCAGGGCGGCGCTGTCGCGATGAAGGTCCTGGTGAACGACGAGCTTCAAAACAAGAACGGCCCCAATCCGTCGGAGCGTTCGACGCGCCACATCGAGGTGCAACTGCCGGCTGGTGTCAGCTACCGCGTCGGCGATCACCTCAGCGTCGTCCCGCGCAACGATCCGACGCTGGTGGATTCGATCGCCCGCCGCTTCGGCTTCCTGCCGGCCGACCAGATCAGGCTGCAAGTGGCCGAGGGACGCCGTGCGCAATTGCCGGTCGGCGAGGCTGTGTCGGTCGGGCGCCTGCTCAGCGAGTTCGTCGAGCTGCAGCAGGTGGCGACACGCAAGCAGATCCAGATCATGGCCGACCATACTCGCTGCCCGGTCACCAAACCGAAGCTGCTCGGCTTCGTCGGCGAGGAGCCTGAAACGCTCGAGCGTTACCGCAGCGAGATCCTCGCCAAGCGCAAATCGGTGTTCGACCTGCTGCTCGAATATCCCGCCTGCGAGTTGCCGTTCCACGTCTATCTGGAAATGCTCTCGCTGCTGGCGCCGCGCTATTACTCGATCTCGTCCTCGCCGTCGGTGGACCCGACGCGCTGCAGCATCACGGTCGGCGTGGTCGAGGGGCCGGCTGCTTCGGGACGCGGCGTCTACAGGGGAATCTGTTCGAACTATCTCGCCAATCGCCGCACCGGCGATACGATCTACGCGACCGTGCGGGAAACCAAGGCTGGCTTCCGTCTGCCGGATGATCCGTCCGTGCCTATTATCATGATCGGTCCGGGCACGGGCCTTGCGCCGTTTCGCGGCTTCCTCCAGGAGCGCGCCGCGCGCAAGGCCAAGGGTGCTACGCTCGGCCCGGCGATGCTGTTCTTCGGCTGCCGCCATCCCGACCAGGATTTTCTCTACGCGGAGGAGCTGAAGGCGCTGGCGGCGGCCGGCATCACCGAGCTGTTCACGGCATTCTCGCGCGCGGACGGGCCGAAGACCTATGTGCAGCACCTGCTCGCCACGCAGAAGGACAAGGTGTGGCCGCTGATCGAGCAGGGCGCGATCGTCTATGTCTGCGGTGACGGCGGCAAGATGGAGCCCGATGTGAAGGCGGCGCTGGTCGCGATCCACCGCGAGAAGAGCGGCAGCGATGCCGCGGCAAGCGCGCGCTGGATCGAGGAGATGGGGACGAGCAATCGGTATGTGCTGGACGTCTGGGCAGGCGGGTAAGGCGACGCTTACTCCCGTAGCCCGGATGAGCGAAGCGATATCCGGGATTCCAATGCACGCGCGGTCCCGGGTATCGCTTCGCTCACCCGGGCTACGAATTATTCGTGCTAAACGTCGCCCATGATTCCCTGGGAAAAGATCGACACCGCCAAAATTCCCGGCTCCGACGAGGAGCTCCGCCTGATGCGGCGGGGCAAGGAGTTTTCGATCAAGCTCGGCAGCAACGAGCTGATGAACAACCGCTTGTCCGGCTCGGAAGCCGCGCTGGCAACGCTCGCGGCGAAACAGATCGAGGAGGTGGCCAAGCCCGTCGTTCTCATCGGCGGCCTCGGCATGGGCTTTACGTTGCGTGCAGCGCTGACGGTGCTTGGGCCCAAGGCGAAGATCGTGGTGTCCGAGCTCGTGCCCGCGGTGGTGGCCTGGGCGCGGGGGCCGATGGCCGAGGTGTTCGGCGACAGCCTCGATGACGCCAGGGTGAACATCCGGGAGGTCGACGTCGGCGAGATCATCCGCGCGAAGCGGTCGGCCTTCGACGCCATTCTCCTCGACGTCGACAACGGGCCGGAGGGACTGACCCGCAAGGGCAACGATGCCCTCTATAGTGCGAGCGGACTGGCGGCGGCCAAGACGGCGCTGCGCCCGGGCGGCGTGCTCGCTGTCTGGTCGTCGGGACCCAATCCGCCGTTCACAAGGCGTCTCAAGCGTGCGGGTTTCGACGTCAACGAAGTCAATGTCCGCGCGACCGGCAGGGGCGGCGGTGCGCGCCACGTGATTTGGATCGCGAAGAAAAGTTAGGCCGCCTGCGCCGCTGCGCCATGCGCGTGCTTGTCGATCGCATCGATGATCTCCGGCCAGAAGCGCATGGGCAGCGCGTGGCCCATGCCCTCGATCATCAGCAGTCTTGCGTTCGGGATCGACGCCGCCGTGTCCTTGCCGCCTTCGGGGCGCACCAAGGGATCGACGGTACCGTGGATCACCAGCGTCGGAACCTTCACCGCGTGCAGCCGCTCCTTGCGGCTGCCGGACGCCAGCACGGCGCGGAGCTGGCGGCCGACGCCGGCCGGATTGAGCCCGCGTGCGAACACGCGCTCGGCGCGGCCGGGGTCGAGCGCTTCCTCCTCCGGAAAATGTCCGGCGCGCAGCACTTTCCAGGTCTGGCCGAAGCGGACGATGAACTCGTCCTTGCTGCGCGGCGGCGGCGCCATCAGCATCGCCGCGGCCTCGCGTGTCGGCGGCGGCACGCGCGGATTGCCCGTGGTCGACATGATCGAGGTCAGCGAACGTGCGCGGTGCGGAAAGGACAGTGTCACCTCCTGCGCGATCATGCCGCCCATGGACGCCCCGACCAGATGCGCCGACTTGATGCCGAGCGCATCCATCAGCCCCACCGTGTCTTTCGCCATGTCGATCAGCTTGTAGGTCGCGGCGACAGGAATTTTGAAGAAGCGCAGCTTCAGCAGCTCGAGCGGCGTCAGGCGCTTGCCGCCGGTGAGATGGCTGGACTTGCCGATGTCGCGGTTGTCGAAGCGGATCACGCGGAAGCCGCGCGCGGCGAGCTGCTCGCAGAACGCGTCGTCCCAATGGATCATCTGCGCGCCGAGCCCCATGATCAGCAGCAGCGGCTCGGCATTGTCGGTGCCGAAGATCTCGTAGCAGATGTCGATGCCGTTGGCGCGGACGGTCTGGGGCGGCTGATGGGCGGTCACGGATCCCTCCTGCTGATCCATGCTGTATCGCATGGTTTCGTTCCGCAAAGAAGCGGCGTTGGCAGCGCCGCGCCCGCTGCTTGCTGGTTGACCGGCCCCGCGCAACGGTGTGGTATGGCGACCCAAGAAGGGTGCAAAGCCCTCCACATTGGGAGGATGCCGATGACCGACAAGATCACCGATCCGGTCGCCTTGTGGCAGAAAATGGTTGGCGAGATGGAGAAGGGCTTCAACTCCTTCGCGACCAAGGCGATGGAGACGCCCGAATTCTCGCAGGCCGTGAACCGCGCCGGCGGCGTTGCTGCAGGTGCTCAGAAGCAGTTCGGCGATCTCATGGAGAAATACCTGCTCGCCATGAACCTGCCCAGCCGCGAGCAGATGACGGGTGTCGCGGAGCGGCTCCAGTCGATCGAAGGCCAGCTCGGCGAGATCAAATCGATGTTGAGCCAGATGTCGAGTTCCGGTGCGCAGCAAACCGGCGCCGCGCCACGTCCGCCGCGCACGAAACGTCCGCCGTCCGAAGGCGGAGAACAGAAATGAACGCGCCGGCGGGACTTGATCTCGCGTCGATCCCGGAGCGTATCCAGTCCGAGGTGCAGCGCGCGATTCAGCGCAGCATCAAGGGCGTGGAGTATTTCTCGACCTCGGGGCCCTCGCTCGGCTCGACACCCAAGGACGTGCTGCACTCGCGCGGAACCATGAGCCTCTACCACTACCGGCCGATGTCGGACGAGATCTACCGCGTGCCGGTGCTTATCGTGATGGCGACGACCAACCGCGGCTACATCCTCGATCTCGTGCCCGGCCAGAGCTTCATCGAGTTCCTGCTGAGACGCGGCTACGACGTCTACATGCTGGACTGGAGCGCGCCTCGGCCGGAGGAAAAGAGCCTGCGCATGGAGGACTATGTCCTCGACTTCATCCCGGATTGCGTCCGCCGCGTGCAGGCCGATTCCGGCGAGCAGGACGTCTCGATCATCGGCTATTGTTTTGGCGGCGTGCTGTCGCTGCTCTACGGCGCGATCCACCCGGATGGCCCGATGAAGAACCTGATCTGCTTCACCACGCCGATCGACTTCCGCGAGATGAAGCTGTTCTCGAACTTCTCCGACCGCCGCTATTTCGACGTCGACCGTCTCGTCGACAGCGTCGGCAACGTGCCGCCCGAAATGATCCTGTCCTCGTTCGAGATGCTGCGCCCGGCCTCGCGCACGGTGAGCCAGATCCAGCTCTGGGAGAACATCTGGAACGACGAGTTCGTGAAGTCCTATCGCATGTTCGATCGCTGGGCGACCGACACGCTGCCGCTGGCGGGCGAATATTTCCGAACCATCACCAAGGACCTGATGTGGGACAACAAGCTGTTCAACGACACCATGTCGGTCGGCGGCCGGCCTGCAAGGCTCGCGGACATCAAGGTGCCGATGCTGCACGCGGTCGCCGAACACGACCACATCGTGCCTTATGAGGCCGCAAAACACCTGATCGCGAAGATCGGATCTGCTGACAAGGAAGAGGTGATGCTGAAGGGCGGTCACGTCTCGCTGGTCGCAGGCGCCAATGCCGTGAAGCGGCTATGGCCGAAACTGGATTCCTGGCTGGGGAAGAGATCGACATGAGCGAGCAGCGTTCCTATCCGCGCCACGCCAAGACCGATGCCGGCGATATCGAGGTCCGGCTGATGTCGCCCGCCGACGAAGCCGCGGTGCTGGCTTTCGGCAGGGGCCTGCCGACGCATGACCTCTTGTTCCTGCCCCGCAACATCAGCGAGCCGAAGGTGCTGTCGGCCTGGGTCAAGGAGATCGAGCGTGGCGCGATCACGAGCCTGCTCGCGCTCCGGGACGGCAAGGTCGTCGGCTGCGGCACGCTGGTGCGCGACCCGCATTCCTGGTCGCCTCATGTCGGCGAGATCCGGATGGTGGTCTCGCTCGATGTCCGGGGCAAAGGGGTGGGGCGGGCGCTGTCGCAGGAAACCTTTGCGCTTGCGCTCGGCGCCGGCCTGGAAAAGCTGTCGGTCCAGATGACGGTCGACCAGCAGGCGGCGATCGCTCTGTTCGAAAGCCTCGGCTTCAAGGCCGAAGCACTGCTGCGGGACCATGTCCGGGACGTCGACGGCAGAACCCATGACATCGTTGTGCTCGGCCACAACATCGCGCAGGTGCAGGCTCAGATGGAGGCTTACGGCTTGCCGGGCGCTGTCCAGCAGTAAGGGGCGGGACCTCGCCGGCCCAAAAAGGCACCAATTTGCCGACTACGAAGGCTGATCACGGGTTCGTGATATCGCAGTGCAATATGAATGTTGCATTGCACAATTAACTATGCCATATAGATCTTGCCCCGGGCCAATGCGGACGGGGTGAGCCCATAGCTCAAACCATTGAGGATGGAGAGAACCCCATGACCACCGATACCAGCACTGCCTTTGAGGGCTTCAAGGACGCTTTCAAGAACATCCAGAACCTGGAAGTTCCCGAGGCCGCCCGCGAGTTCGTCAAAAAGACTGCCAACACCGCCAAGGACCGCGCTGCCGAGGCGTTCGCCGGCTCCGAGCGGGTGACCGCGGCCGTCGAGAATGCGGTTGCCGAAACCGTTGCCGAGGCCGGCAAGATCAGCCGCAACATCCAGCAGGCGATCTATGAGGATGCCGAGGCGTTCTTCTCGGGTATCGACAAGCTCGCGTCCGCCAAGTCGGTCAGCGAAGCCGTCGAGATCCAGTCGAGCCTGCTCCGTGCCCGCGGCGAAGTCTTCGTCTCGCGCGCCAAGGCGACCGCCGACTATCTCGGCAATCTCGCCGCCAACGGTGCCAAGTCCGCTCAGGACAATTTCGCCAAGGTCTACAACAAGACCGCTTGATCCGGCGCCCTGAGCAGAAACTGAATTTCAGGCCCGCTTCGGCGGGCCTTTTGTTTTTGTCACGTCGCCTCAGCCGTCATTCCGGGGCGATGCGAAGCATCGAACCCGGAATCTCGAGATTCCGGGTTCGGTCCTGCGGACCGCCCCGGAATGACGTATCCTCAAATCGTCATGAACGCACCCGCCACCTTCTCCTTCGACACTCCCGGCGACGCCCAGCGCGCGGCCGATCTGCGCCGCGTGAAAGCGCTGGCGACTTTGGTGCTGGTCTCAACGCTGGCGCTGTTCATCGTCGCAAAATGGCTTCTGCCCGTGCATCCCGTGTTCGGCTTCATTGCCGCCTTTGCGGAAGCCGCGACGATCGGCGGGCTCGCCGACTGGTACGCCGTGGTCGCATTGTTCAAGCGGCCGCTCGGCCTGCCGATCCCGCACACCGCGATCATCCAGAGCAACCAGGCCCGCATCGCCGACAAGCTCGGCGAGTTCATCCAGGTGCATTTCCTTGAAGCAGGTCCCGTCGAAGCCAAGCTGAAGGAGATCGATTTCGGCTCCTTCGTTGCCGACTGGCTGCGCGACCGCAAGCGCAGCGACGACCTCTCGCGCTTCACGCTGCGTCTGTTGCCGGAGGCCGTGTCCGCCACCGAAAGCTCGGGCCTGATGACCTTCATCATCCGCCGCATGTCCTCGCAGCTCCAGGCGATCGACCTCGCGCCGCTCGCAGCCGGCACGTTGCGCGGCTTCGTCGCGGAGGGACGGCACCAGATTCTGTTCGACGACCTCCTGCGCGTGATGCACGAGACGCTGAACCAGAAAGAGACCATGGCGATGATCCGCGAGAAGGTGCGCGCGGAGCTGCCGACCCTGCTCAGGCTTTACCGCGCCGACAAGTTTCTGGTGAGCAAGATCGTGGCCTCCGCCACCGCCTTCTTCAACGAGGTGCGCAGCGATCCCAACCATCCCTTCCGGGGTGAATTCGACCGCATGGTGCTGAGCTTCGTCGATCGGCTCGGCACCGACAAGGCCTATATCGACCGCATCGACGGCTTGAAGCGCGATCTGCTGGCGCGCCCCGAGCTTGCCGAACTCGCCCGCACGGTCTGGGCTAACACCTGCGCGTTCATCGAGCGCAGCGCGAGCGGCGAGACTCAGGTGCTGCAACATCATCTCGCCGGAATGTTCGTCGCCGCAGGCGAGGCGCTCGCAGGCGATGCCGAGCTGCGCGGCGAGATCAACAAGGGCCTGGTGACGGTACTGCGCAGCTTCGTCGCCGACCAGAAACGCGGCGTCTCGACCTTCATCTCGGACCAGGTCAAGGCGTGGAACATGACACAGCTGATTTCGCTGATCGAAATCAACATCGGGCGCGACCTGCAATACATCCGCTTCAATGGTTCGCTGATCGGAGGTCTCGCCGGACTTGCGCTCTATTCCGTAGAATTCCTGCTCCGGCTGCTGTGACTTTTGCATCACGGCCGTTAGCATTAACGCGCGGGCCTATTGTCGCCTCGTTGCTGTCCGGCTTGAATGTCGGGAACCGGCCGCCTAGCTCTGATTCATGTTGCAGTGCGGAACGATCAAGAAGCCGGGGAGTTGGAATTCATCCACATTTGCCGGCATGCGCCGGTGATCCTTTCAGCAATTTCCAGGGGACCATTGATGACCGCTTCCGCCCAGCCGCTGCATCCCCCGTCCCGCACTTTGATGTTCCTGGAAGGGCGCGCGATCCACGAGTTCGGCGCTTTTCTCGGCGCGCTGCCGCTGCTGAGCCTTGCGCCACGCGGCGATGGACATCCGGTCCTGGTGCTGCCCGGCCTCGTGGCGTCCGATACATCCACGCGGGCGCTGCGCGCGTTTCTGACCAGCAAGGGTTATGCGGTGAGCGGCTGGCGACAGGGCCGCAATTACGGCCTGCGCGAAGGCGTCCAGGATGCGATGGTCGATCTGGTCGACGAACTCAGCGACAGGCATGGTCGCACGATCAGCCTGGTCGGCTGGAGTCTCGGCGGCCTCTATGCGCGCCAGCTCGCCAAGATAAGGCCGGAGCGCGTGCGTCAGGTCATCACGCTCGGCAGTCCTTTCGCCGGCACCCCCCATTCGACCAATGCCTGGCGCGTCTATGAATGGGCGAGCGGACGGAAGGCCGACGAGGTCGATCCGCAGTTCGGCGGCGACCTTGCCGTGCCGCCACCGGTGCCGACCACCGCCATCTTCAGCCGCACCGACGGCGTCTGCGCCTGGCAGGGCTGCATGGAGAAGTCGGGCGCAGAGACCGAGAGCATCGAGGTCGAGAGCAGCCATTGCGGCATGGGTCATCATCCCGCCGTCGTCTATGCCGTGGCCGACCGCCTCGCACAGAGGGAAGGCCAGTGGCGCCCGTTCGACCGCAGCGGCTGGCGCAGCCTCGCCTATCCCGATCCGCATCGGTGATCTCTTGCCTCTCCCCGCCTGCGGGGAGAGGCCGACACGCGCCGAGCGATGCGGAGCGTCGTCCGAAGCGTGGCGGGTGAGGGGGACTCTCAGCGAGTCTGTCTGTCACTGAGTTCGCGGCACCCCGACCCTCTTCCCGTGAGAACGGGGAGAGGAAGAGCAAGAGCGTCGCCCCATCCATTGTCGCAGCCACGCCAAACGCGCTAAGCCATGCCGCATGGCGCATCCGCTCTCCCGCATCATCGACCAGCTCAAGCGCGAGCCGTCGCGCACCGGCTCCATCGTCATCACCGTGTTCGGGGATGCCATCGTGCCGCGCGGCGGCTCCGTGTGGCTCGGCACGCTTTTGGAATTTTTCGAAAGTCTCGACATCGACAGCGGCGTCGTCCGAACCGCGATGTCGCGACTTGCCGCCGACGGCTGGCTGACACGCGAGAAGGTCGGGCGCAACAGCTTCTATCGCCTGGCCGACAAGGGCCGGCAGACGTTCGAGGCGGCGACACGCCACATCTATGATCCGCCGCCGTCGGACTGGACCGGCCGTTTCGAGCTGCTCCTGATCGGCAACGGCGAGGACCGCGACGCCTCGCGCGAGGCGCTGCGCAATGCCGGCTTCGGCAGTCCGCTGCCCGGCGTCTGGGTCGCGCCGTCGGGCGTGCCGGTGCCGGACGAGGCGGCCGCCGCGATCCGGCTCGAAGTCTCGGCCGAGGATGACAACGGCCGCCGCCTGCTCAGCGCAAGTTGGCCGCTGGGTCGCACGGCGGATGCCTATCTAAAATTCATGAAGACCTTCGAGCCGCTGCACGCCGCGATGGCGCGCGGCGCAGATCTATCCGAGGCCGACGCCTTCACTGCCCGGATCCTCTTGATCCACCATTACCGCCGGGTCGTGCTGCGCGATCCGTTGCTGCCCGAAAGCCTGTTGCCGGCGGACTGGCCCGGGAGGGCGGCCCGCGAGCTCTGCGGCGACATCTACCGTGCGCTGCTCGCTCCGTCCGAGCAATGGCTCGACAGCCATGGCACTAATGAAAAAGGGCCGTTGCCGGCGGCGCGAAAGCTGCTGGAACGGAGGTTTGGCGCCTGATATTGTGTTACAGAAATATCTTGCACGAAGGAATTTCTGTTATATATTGTCTCCCAATAAATCGGGAGGATGCGCATGTACACCCAGGCGCTGAACACGGCCGACGCCGACGACCGCGGTCTGGAGGATGCGGGCAAGGCTGCCCAGTTCCAGGCTCGCATCGATGCCGAGGAGCGCATCGAGCCGAACGACTGGATGCCTGCGGCCTATCGCAAGACGCTCACCCGCCAGATCTCCCAGCACGCCCATTCCGAAATCGTCGGCATGCTGCCCGAGGGCAACTGGATTACGCGCGCGCCGACGCTGCGCCGCAAGGCCGCGCTGCTCGCCAAGGTACAGGACGAATGCGGCCACGGCCTCTATCTCTACGCTGCGGCCGAGACGCTTGGCACCTCGCGCGAGGAACTGGTCGACGCGATGCTCGCGGGCAAGGCCAAATATTCCTCGATCTTCAACTATCCGACGCTGACTTGGGCCGACATCGGCACGATCGGCTGGCTGGTCGACGGCGCCGCGATCATGAACCAGATCCCGCTGTGCCGCTGCTCCTACGGGCCCTATGCCCGTGCGATGATCCGCGTCTGCAAGGAGGAGTCGTTCCACCAGCGCCAGGGCTACGAGATCATGGTGACGCTGTGCCGCGGCTCGGAGGAGCAGAAGGCGATGGCGCAGGATGCGCTGAACCGCTGGTGGTGGCCGGTGCTGATGATGTTCGGCCCGCCCGATGCCACAAGCCAGCACAGCGACGCCTCGACGAAATGGAAGATCAAACGCTTTTCCAATGACGAGCTGCGCCAGAAGTTCGTCGATGCCACCGTGCCGCAGGCACAATATCTCGGTCTCACAATTCCCGACCCCGGCATGACGCGGGACGCCGATGGGCACTGGCTCTACAGCGAGATCGACTGGACCGAGTTCAAGCAGGTGCTCGCCGGCAACGGCCCCTGCAATCGCGACCGCATGGCCGCGCGCCGCAAGGCGCACGAGGAGGGCGCCTGGGTGCGCGAGGCAGCGGCCGCCTATGCGGCGAAGCGCGCGCAACGTCAGACCGCGCAGGCTGCCGAATAGGGAGATCGATATGGCCACGCCGAACACGCCGCTGTGGGAAGTCTTCATTCGCAGCCGCAACGGGCTCGCGCACAAGCACGTGGGATCGCTGCATGCCAGCGATGCCACCATGGCGCTGCAGGCCGCCCGCGACATCTACACCCGCCGCGGCGAGGGCCTGTCGATCTGGGTCGTGCCGTCGAGCGCGATCACCGCCAGCGATCCCGCCGAGAAAGGCATGATGTTCGAGCCGGCAGAATCGAAGATCTACCGGCATCCGACGTTCTACGAGGTGCCGGAAGAAGTGGGGCACATGTAGTGCTCACTCCCCTCATGGTGAGGAGCGCCAAGCGCATCTCGAACCATGAAGTCCCCTGAACCTGCGGCCATCCTTCGAGACGGCGCTACGCGCCTCCTCAGGATGAGATCGGAACAAGTGGATAGAATATGCCTGTTGCCAACGTCCTGGTCTCCGAAACGCCGCTGGTGCTCTACGCGCTGCGCCGCGCTGACGATGCGCTGATCCTCGGTCACAGGCTGTCGGAATGGTGCGGACACGCGCCGATGCTGGAAGAGGACATGGCGCTCTCCAATATCGCGCTGGACCTGATCGGCCAGGCGCGGGAGCTCTACACCTTTGCCGCCAAGGCCGAAGGCAGGGACAACGACGAGGACAAGCTCGCTTACTTGCGCGACGTGCGGCAGTACCGCAACATGCTGCTGGTCGAGCAGCCCAATGGCGACTTTGCCCAGACCCTGGTGCGCCAATTCTTCTATTCCGCCTTCGCCGATCTCTATTGGCGCGAGATGATGAGTTCGCGCGATGCGACGCTGGCGGCGATTGCCGCTAAATCGGAGAAGGAGAGCGCCTACCATCTGCGCCATGCCTCGGAATGGATCATCCGGCTTGGTGACGGCACCGACGAGAGCCACCGACGCGCGCAGGCTGCGATCGATCATCTCTGGGCCTTCACCGGAGAGATGTTTTCGGTCGACGACGGCGAGCGCGCGCTGATCCATGACGGCATTGTCGTCGATCCCGGGAGCTTGCGCGGTCGCTGGCTGACGACGCTCTCGGATGTCACCCGCGAGGCAACGCTCGTGCTGCCGCAGAACGAGTGGATGCAGCAGGGCGGCCGCTCCGGTCGTCACAGCGAGCATCTGGGGCATCTCCTGTCGGAGCTGCAGTCGATGCAGCGGACTTTTCCGGGGCTGACATGGTGATGGTGCTGGAGCGCGATAGCGAGTTGCGTCAGCGCGCCTGGAACGCTGCGGCCAGCGTGGTCGATCCGGAAATTCCGGTGCTGACCATCGCGGATCTCGGCGTGCTGCGCGACGTCGTTCTCGACGGCGATCATGTCGAGGTCGAGATCACGCCGACCTATTCGGGGTGCCCGGCGATGAACATGATCGCGCTTGAAATCGAGGTCGCGCTGGAGCGCGCCGGTTTCCATCATCCGAGGGTAAGAACCGTGCTGTCGCCGGCTTGGACCACGGACTGGATGACCGAGGAGGGGCGCCAGAAGCTGCGCGCCTACGGCATCGCGCCGCCGCAAGCGGCGGGCTCGCGCCGAGCGCTGTTTGGCGATCAGGCGGTGGCCTGCCCGCAATGCGGCTCGGACAACACCGAGTTGCTCTCCGAGTTCGGCTCGACCTCCTGCAAGGCGCTGTGGCGTTGCAAGGCCTGCCGCGAGCCCTTCGACTATTTCAAGTGTCATTGAGAGACGCATGATGCCAGGCCCATCGTCTTTGCGAGCGAAGCGAAGTAATCCAGACTGTCTTCGCGGGGACAGTCTGGATTGCTTCGTCGCAAGGTCTCCTCGCAAGGACGATGGAGAGACCGAACGAGGGTGCCCTTGATGTCCGCAGCCGCACCGCGCTTCCACCGCCTCGCCGTCAGCGACCTCCGCCGCGAGGCATCCGACGCCGTGTCAATGACCTTCGCCATCCCGGGCGAGCTCGCCGGCGACTACGCCTTCACGCCCGGCCAGTACCTGACACTCCGCACCATGCTCGACGGCGAAGAAGTGCGCCGTTCCTATTCGATCTGTTCCGGCCCTGATGACGGCGAGATCCGTATCGCCGTCAAGAAGGTCGATGGCGGGGCGTTTTCGAGCTGGGCCGCCGAAGATCTCAAATGCGGCGACGAGCTCGACGTGATGACGCCGACCGGCCGCTTCGGTCTGGTCCCGCCGGCAGATCGTGCGCGTGTTCATGTCGGCTTCGCTGCAGGCTCCGGCATCACGCCGATCCTGTCGATCGTCAAGGGCGTGCTCGCCCGCGAGCCCGGCAGCCGCTTTTTCCTGTTCTACGGCAACCGCACCACCGACAACATCATGTTCCTCGAGGCGCTCGAGGAGCTGAAGGATCGCTTCATCGATCGCCTATCGATCTTCTACGTGCTCTCCGGCGAGGAGCAGGACATTCCGATCCTGCACGGCCGGCTCGACGGCGACAAGGTGCGGGTGCTGCTGCGCGCACTGGTGCCGGCGTCAAGCGTCGATCACGTCTTCATCTGCGGTCCTCTTGGCATGAGCGAGGACATCGAGGCGACCTGCCGCGGGCTCGGCATCGCGGACGAGCGCATCCATGTCGAGCGCTTCGTCTCCGAGTTCGGCGGCAAGCCGCGGCCGAAGAAGACGGTCGAAGCTGACGCGCCGCCGAGAGCGATTGCCTCGCTGATCATCGACGGCAAGCGCCGGGACGTGCCGGTGGCGGAGGACGAGGCCATCCTCGACGCCGCGCTGCGCGCCGGCGTCGATCTGCCCTTCGCTTGCAAGGGCGGCATGTGCTCGACCTGCCGGGCCAAGCTGGTCGAGGGCGAGGCGCCGATGGACATCAACTATTCGCTGGAGCCGTGGGAGCTGAAGGCCGGTTTTGTTCTCACTTGCCAGGCCAAGCCGTCCACGGAGCGGGTCGTGGTCGATTATGATCATGTTTGATCGGGCCGATCAGACCCCATGAATGCAAATGCGTCGCATTATTTGACAGTTTTGGCCAAGCAGCAGAACATCATGAGCAAACGTCTGGCCGGGAGAAGCGCGTGAACGTCAAAGCTGCTTTGTCGCCTGAGCATGTTGCCCGCGGCTGCGCCGATGCGATGTGGGCCGAGGACGATGCCTCCAAGGGTCTCGGCATGGAGATCGTCGAGATCGGCCCGGGCTTCGCGACGCTCGCGATGACGGTGCGGCCGGACATGGTCAATGGCCAGCGCATCGCCCATGGCGGCTTCATCTTCACGCTGGCCGATTCCGCCTTCGCGTTCGCCTGCAACTCGCACAACGAGCGCGTCGTCGCCGCGCAGGGGCAGATCACCTTCATCAAGCCAGGCAAGCTCGGCGACCGGCTCATCGCAAGAGCGCGGGAGATCACCCGCGGCGGCCGCTCCGGCATCTACGACGTGCGCGTCACCGCGGGCGAGATCGTGATCGCGGAATTTCGTGGGCATTCGCGGGTTATTCCCGGCACGTGGCTGCCGACGCCGGATCAATAAGACAAACAGAAAAGAACGAACAATGTGGGGAAACGAGGATGGCTCTGACGAAGCTCAAGGAAGGTGGCAACACCTATAGCGCGGAGATGGACGCGTATGAGCGCGCCTCGCGCGACGAGATCATGGCGCTGCAGAAGCAGCGGCTGGCCTGGTCGCTGAAGCACGCCTATGACAACGTCGCGCACTATCGCAAGGCTTTCGACGAGGCCGGCGTGCATCCGACGGACTTCCGCCAGCTCTCCGATCTGGCAAGGTTTCCGTTCACAGTGAAGACGGACCTGCGCGACAATTATCCCTTCAACATGTTCGCCGTGCCGCGCGAAAAGCTGGTGCGGGTGCATGCCTCATCCGGCACGACCGGCAAGCCGATCGTGGTCGGCTATACGCAAGGCGACATCGACACCTGGTCGGAGGTCATGGCGCGCTCGATCCGTGCCGCCGGCGGCCGCACCGGCATGATCATCCACAACGCATATGGTTATGGCCTTTTCACCGGCGGTCTCGGCGTGCACTACGGCGCCGAGAAGCTCGGCTGCACCGTGGTGCCGATCTCGGGCGGCATGACCGAGCGGCAGGTGCAGCTGATCAACGATTTCCGGCCTGATATCATCACGGTGACGCCGAGCTACATGCTGGCGATCCTCGACGAGTTCAAGCGCCAGAAGCTGGATCCCCGCCAGTGCTCGCTCAAGATCGGCATCTTCGGCGCCGAGCCCTGGACCAACGCCATGCGCGCCGAGATCGAGGACGCCTTCGACATGGACGCCACCGACATCTACGGACTGTCCGAAGTGATCGGCCCCGGTGTCGCGCAGGAATGCATCGAGACCAAGGACGGGCTGCACATCTGGGAGGACCACTTCTACCCTGAAGTGATCGACCCAGAGACGGGTGCGGTGCTGCCGGACGGCGAGAAGGGCGAACTGGTCTTCACCTCGCTGACCAAGGAGGCTTTTCCCGTCATCCGCTATCGAACCCGCGACCTGACGCGGCTGTTGCCGGGCACCGCGCGTCCCGGCATGCGGCGCATGGAGAAGGTGACCGGGCGCTCGGACGACATGATCATCCTGCGCGGCGTCAACCTGTTCCCGACCCAGATCGAGGAGGTGCTGCTCGCGACCGACTGGTGCGGCGGCCACTTCATCCTGGAATTGACCCGCGAAGGCCGCATGGACGAGCTCACCATCATCGCCGAGGCGCGGCCCGAGAGCTGGGACGGAAGCGGGCTCGTCGACCATGCGGACCGGATTTCGACCCACATCAAGAACACGATCGGTGTCAGCTCCAGGGTGCAGGTGGTTGCGCCGGCCACGCTGGAACGCTCGCTCGGCAAGGCCAAGCGGCTGTTCGACAAGCGGCCAAAGGATTGACCTGACGGATTGACTCGACCGGGCTCAAAGGCGACAAGGCCCGCGAGAAATCGCGGGTCCTGTCATGTCGCCAGCTGATGCCAAATCCATCGAAGCGCGCTGCGTGCGTCTCAATGTGAAGGCTGAGAACGCCGCCGCGCTTGCGCCAGTCGTCGAGCGCCAGACGCTCACGCGCGGGCCGAACGATCTCCTGATCGAGGTGAAGGCCGCCGCCGTCAATCCCTCCGACGTCAAGGCTGCGACCGGGCTGATGCCCTATGCCGTGTTTCCCCGGACCCCCGGCCGCGACTATGCCGGCGTGGTGATCGACGGGCCGGCCGGAGCAATCGGCGGCGAGGTGTTCGGGTCGTCCGGCGATCTCGGCATCCGTCGTGACGGCACCCATGCCAGCCACCTCGTGGTCGAAGCCGACGCTGTGGTTGAGAAGCCCAACACGCTGTCTTGGGAAGAGGCCGCCGGCATCGGCGTGCCCTTCGTCACTGCGATGGAGGGCTTTCGCCGCGCGGGCTTGCCGAAGGCCGGCGACACCGTGCTGGTGCTCGGCGTCAACGGCAAGGTCGGTCAGGCCGCGGTGCAGATCGCGACCTGGCAGGGCGCTCGCGTCATCGGCGTCGTGCGCAAGGCCGAAGCCTACGAAGGCCACGCCAACGCGCCCATTGAGGTGATCGATGCCTCCGCGACCGACGTTGCCGCGCGCGTTCGCGAATTGACTAGCGGCAAGGGCGCCGACATCGTCTTCAACACGGTCGGCGATCCCTATTTCCAGGCAGCGCACAAATCGCTCGCGCTTCGCGGTCGCCAGATCCTGATCGCCGCGATCGACCGCATCGTGCAGTTCAACATCCTCGAATTCTATCGGGGGCAGCACACCTATGTCGGCATCGACACGCTGGGTCTATCGTCAACCGCGACCGGCGCGGTGCTGCGCGACCTCGGCCCGGGCCTTGCGAGCGGTCACCTCAAACCATTCCCGATCAAGGCGAGTGCGATCTATCCGCTGGAGCGCGCCCGGGAGGCGTACGTCGCCGTCGCCGGCTCGTCGCGCGACCGCGTGATCCTGAAGCCGTAACCCATCGCCATTGCGAGCGCAGCGAAGCAACCCGCCTGTCTCTGCGGATGCATTTCTGGATTGCTTCGCTGCGCTCGCAATGATTGGAGAGTGTCGAGGTCTGAGAACAATTGATGGAATCCGCCCAACTCGTCGTCCTCGCCGGCCTCGGCATCGGTCTCGTCTACGGCGCCGTCGGTCTGCTCAGCGGCTTCTGCCTGATGAGCAGCATGCGCGGCTGGCTGGTCGGGGGAGACGGGCGGCTGGTGCGGACCTATGCGCTGGCGATCGCCGTTGCGATCGCCGCGAGCCAATTCCTCGCCGGCAGCGGCATGGTCGATCTTCACAAGTCCATCTACCTGCAGACTTCGTTCTCGCCGGCAATGCTGTTCCTTGGCGGCCTGCTGTTCGGCTACGGCATGGTGCTGTCGAACGGCTGCGGCTCGCGGGCGCTGGTGCTGCTCGGCCGCGGCAATCTCCGCTCCTTCGTCGTCGTGATCGTGCTCGCCATCGCCGCGCAGATGACGCTGAAGGGCCTGATCGCACCGGCGCGGATCGCGCTGGTCCAGGCCTCGCAAGCGACCGTCAGCGCAAGTTCGCTGCCGTCCGTGCTGGCGATGCTCGGCCTCGCGGAACCGCTTTCGCGCGCGCTTGCCGCTGCCGCGATGGTTGTCGCGCTGATTCCGTTCGCGTTCGCGCACGCCGGGTTTCGTCGTTCGCCGGGACAGATCGCGGCAGGTGTCATTGTGGGCTTGCTGGTGGCCGGAGGTTGGTACGTCACCGGCTATCTCGGCGCTGACGACTTCAACCCCGTCCCGGTGACTTCGCTCACCTTCATCGCGCCGATCGCGGATGCCCTGCAATATGCCATGCTCTCGACCGGCCTGACGCTGAATTTCGGCATCGCGACAGTGGCCGGCGTCGTCGCCGGCAGCTTGGCCACGGCACTCGCAACTGGCCGCTTCAAGCTCGAAGGCTATTCCTCACCGCGTCACATGCTGCGCTCAGGCGGCGGCGCGGCGCTGATGGGCATCGGGGGTGTGATGGCGTTCGGCTGCTCGATTGGGCAGGGGCTGACAGGCGTCTCGACGCTCGCGCTGGGGTCGTTCGTGGCGCTCGCCGGCATTCTGCTCGGCACCGCCGCAGGCTTGCGCGGCGCGCTGCGGGTTCAGCCGCTCGCAGTGGCCTGACCGCGAAGCAGTCGATCGCCGAGCGTCGCAAGGCCGATACCAGTGACGATCAGTCCGGCCGCAACGGCAAGGCTCACGTCGATCGGCTCGCCCAGCAAGATCGCGGCACTGGCGATGCCGACAAGCGGCGTCGCAGTAGTCCCGAGCGAGGTTGTCAGCGCCGAGATGCTCTTGTTGACCATCGACATCGCCCAATAGGCCAGCGCCGTCCCGATCAGGCCTGAATACAGGAACAGCGACACGAGCCTCCACGACCAATCGACGTGCGGCAGCCCGTCGATGATTATCGCCAGTGTCGACAGCACGGCCGTGGCCACGAGTACCTGCCAGAGCAGGAGTTGGAGCGGAGACGCGATCCAGCGGTGCGCGCGGAGATAGATGATGTTCGCGGCCCAGGAGATCGCGGCGAGGATGATCATGCCGGCGCCGAGCAAGACACCGGCACTGGTCCAGTCGATCGAGGATGGGTTCAGGATGACGGCAAGCCCGATCAGTCCGAGCAGAGCGCCGGCAAGCTTGGGCGCGGTCAGCACCTCCTTTCCGAGCATGGGCGCGGCGAGCGCGACCCAGAGTGGCGTGGTGTAACCGAGCACGACGCCCTTGCTCGCCGGCAGGAAGCGCAGGCCCGCCGCGACGAGGATCGAGAACAGCGTCATGTGCAGCAGCGCGACGCTGAGGATGACGGGTATATCGCGCCGTTCCGGGATCACCAGATTCTTGCTCAGTCCGAGGATCACGATGAGGCCGACCAGCGCGATCCAACTCCGGATCGCGCTGGTCCACAGCGGCGAGACGAATTCCACGAGTTGCTTCGTCACCGACCAGTTCACACCCCAGGCCAGCACGACAATGAGGAACAGGCCGACGGCCGCGCGGGGTGAAGGTGAGTTCATCTCGGAGTCCTTGAAGCATTCCAGTTCGCGGGATAGCATCGCCACTGGCACCTAAAAAAGCGCCAGATTGGATAATAGTACGATGCCAGTTTCGGAAGAGGTGATCTCCGCTCTGATCGACTTGAAGCGGACGGACGACGCGGGGCTGGTGACGCAGCTGACGAGCCAGCTTAGAGACCTGATCGCGAGCGGGCGTCTCGGGAAGGGTCGTATGCTGCCGTCGAGCCGTCGGCTTGCGAGCGATCTCGGGGTCTCCCGGAACACCGCCACTTATGCGTACGAGCAGCTTGCCGCCGAGGGATATGTTGCGGCATCGCACGGCCGCCGTCCGGTGGTTACGGTCGATGGAGGCGGACGTCGTTTAGGAGCGCGTGCCGCGGCGGCGCGCGGTCGTTCCGGAGAGCTGCGACTTTCGGCCTGGGCACTGAACCTCAAGCAGACCGACTGGCCGATGTCCTATCAGGGATCACTGAGGCCGTTGCGCCCGGGGCATGGCGATTTCAGAGAGTTTCCGGACGAGGTCTGGGCGCGTTGCTTGCGCCGCAGTGCCGTGCGTGCAGCCAGGCGGGAGCTCGGCCCGGTTAACCGGACGCGCCTGCGCGAGGCGCTCGCGGATTATCTGGCGACCAGCCGGGGTGTCCGGGCCACCGCAGACCAGATCATGATCCTGCCGAGCGCGCAGGCTGCCTTGACCTTGATTGCCGCGACCGTGGTCGCGCCGGGCGATGAGGTCTGGGTTGAGGATCCCGGTTATCCCGGTGCCGCGGCTGCCTTCCGGGCGTCCGGTGCAAGCGTGACCGGTATCGGACTGGACGAGCAGGGCATGCAGCGGATGCCGGGGCTTGAAGCACCAAAGCTGATCTTCATGACGCCGTCGCACCAGCATCCGACCGGGCGGCTGATGTCGCTGGCCCGCCGCGCCGAATTTCTCAGCCTGAGCAGGCCCGGCAAGACCTGGATCGTGGAGGACGATTACGACGGCGAGTTCCACTATGACAGCAGGCCGGTGCCGGCCTTGCAGGGGCTCGATGCCCATGGCCGCGTGTTCTATGTCGGCACCTTCTCGAAGGCGATGACGCCGGACATCCGGCTTGGCTATCTCGTGGCGCCGCCGGCACTGGCCAGCACCCTGGAAATCGCGCAGCGGCATATCGGGCTGCTCGCTTCGAGTCACATTCAGGAAGGACTCGCCGAGTTCATCGCCGATGGGCATTTCCTCGCGCATCTGCGCCGGGTGCGCCGGCTCTATCACGCGCGCCGCGACCACCTCGTCGACGAACTAGAACGACAGCTCGGCGGGATGCTCTCGGTCGAAGTGCCCCCTGGAGGCATTCAACTTGTCGCTCGCGTCAAGCGCGGTCGCACTGATCAGGCGGCAGTGAGGCGGCTGCTTGCGGCGGGGGTCGAGACGCGCGCCCTGTCAGGCCTGGCGGTCGGGCGGCCCCGCGATCACGGCCTGCTGCTCGGCTTTGCGGCCTGGCGCGAGAGCGAGATCAGCGCGGCCGTGCGGACGATGGCATCCTGCTTGTAGTGTAGGTGCCTAGTCCACCGCTGTCGTCACAATGCGGATCTCCGACGTCAGGGTCCGGTGCACCGGGCACTTGTCGGCGATCTCCATCAGCTTCCTGCGCTGCTCGGCATCGAGTGCGCCCTCCATCGCGATGTCGCGCTCGATCTGGTCGAGCATGCCCTCGCGCGTCTCGCATTCCGCGCAGTCCTTGGCGTGGATCTTGGAATGCTTCAGCCTGACGGTGACGCGATCGAGCGGCAGCGACTTGCGGTCGGCATAGAGGCGCATGGTCATGGAGGTGCAGGCACCTAAGCCGGCGAGCAGGAAGTCATACGGGCCCGGCCCGGCATCTGCGCCGCCAGCCGCAACAGGCTCGTCCGCCACCAGATGATGCGGCCCGACGGTGATGGTCTGGTTGAACTTGCTCTTGCGGGTCTCCTGCACCACGACCTGCCGCGGCGCCTCGGGGAGGTCCATCGCTTTTGCCGGTGTCGCCGCGTCGACGTAGCGGCTGGCCCAGGCCGCGACCACATCGGCCGCGTAGAGCGCGTCGGCGGGCTTGCTCAGCAGATGATCGGCATGGTCGAGCGAGACGAAGCTCTTCGGATGCTTCGCCGCGACGAAGATCTTCGTCGCGTTGTCGATTCCGACGGTGTCGTCGACCGGCGAGTGCATCACCAGCAGCGCCTTGTGCAGGCCAGCGATACCCTTCATTAGTTCGTGCTCGGCGATGTCGTCGAGGAACTCACGCTTGATGCGGAACGGGCGGCCTGCAAGCGAAACTTCCACCTCGCCCTGCGAGCGGATGCTGTCGATATGCTCTTTGAACAGACCCGTGACGTGGGCGGGATCGGACGGCGCCGCAATGGTCACGACCGCCCTGGCTTCGCGGATTTGTCCTGCTGCAGCGAGGACCGCTGCGCCGCCGAGGCTGTGCCCGATCAGGATAGAGGGCGCCTTGCGGACCTCGCGCAGATGGTCCGCCGCGCGCACGAGGTCGGCGACGTTGGAGGAGAACGTCGAATTGGCGAAATCGCCTTGGCTGGAGCCGAGCCCGGTGAAGTCGAAGCGCAGCACCGCGATACCCTTGGCGGCGAGCGCAACCGAGATGCGCTTGGCCGCCAGCGTATCCTTGCCGCAGGTGAAGCAGTGCGCGAACAGTGCATAGGCCGCGGGCTCGCCGTCCGGCAACTCCAGCGCGGCCGCAAGCTGATGGCCCCCTTCGCCCGTGAACTGAAAGCGCTCCGTCGGCATGGGATTCCCCTCGTTCCTACTTGAAGCCTAATCGTCCGAGTAGCGCTGCTCGGCCCAGGGATCGCCGCGGTTATGGTAGCCGCGGACTTCCCAGAAGCCCGGCGCATCCTCGGTCAGGAATTCGATGGCCTGCAGCCATTTCGCACTCTTCCAGAAATAGAGGTGCGGCACCACCAGCCGAACCGGGCCGCCGTGCTCCTCCGTCAGCGGCTGGCCCGACCAGCTATGGGCCAGCAGCGCATCCTCGGCGGCGAAGTCTTCCAGCGCGAGATTGGTGGTGTAGCCGTCATAGGAGTGAAGCACGACGAAGCGCGCATCCTCGCGTGGCTGGCAGGTCGCCAATAGCTCGCGCGTCGCGAGCCCGTCCCACTCGTTGTCATAGCGCGACCAGGTCGTCACGCAATGGATGTCGGAGGTGAACCGGTCCTGCTTCTGCGCGATGAACTCGTCGAAAGTCCAGAACACGGGGCTCTCGACCGCGCCGTAGACGTCGAGCCGCCAGCGCTCGCGCGACACCGGCGGCGTGACGCCGAGATCGAGCACCGGCCAATCTTTTGTGAGGTGCTGCCCCGGCGGCAGCCGCTGATCCTCCGGCCGGATCACCTTGCCGGTGAGGAAGCGGCCCTCGCGCGCCCATTTCTCCTTGGTGCGCGTCAGCTTGCTGTCGGGCGGCGTGTCGTCGTCAGCCATGGCCGTCCAGCTTCTCCGTACTGGGGTTGGAGAAGCCTACATCGCCTTTCCCAGCAGAAATGGCAACTGCCGGGGGCCTCGCACCGTGCCCTGTGACCAGGTCACGGTGCCTGCCGGATCGAGGCGGAAATCGGGAATCCGCTTCAGCCATTCTTCCAGCGCCACCTGCATTTCCATGCGCGCCAGGTTGGAACCGACACAGCGGTGGATGCCGAGACCGAAGGCGGCGTGACGGTTCTCGCGACGGTCGATCACGACTTTGTCAGCGTCCGGAAACATCTTGGGGTCGCGGTTCGCAGCCGGGAAGGACAACAGCACCATGTTGCCCGGCTTGACCGGGCAACCCGAGACCGTCGTCTCCTTGACCACCTCGCGCGCCATCGTCACCGGCGAATAGGCGCGCAGCAACTCCTCCACCGCGTTCGGGATCAGCTCCGGCTCGGCGATCAGCCGCTCGCGGTCGGCGGGTGTCTTCGCAAGATGCCAGAGCGAGGAGCCGATCGCGCTCCAGGTGGTGTCGATGCCGGCGATCAAGAGCAGGCGTAGCGAGCCCAGCACATGGGAATCCTCGAGTGGATTGCCGTCCTTGCCCTTGGCGTTCATCAGGTACGAGATCAGATCGTCGGTGGGCTTGTTCTTGCGCGCTTCGATGTGCCCGCTGAAATAGGCCGTCATCTCGTGCACGGCCTGGAGCAGCTTGGTCTCGTCCTTGATGCCGAGCTCCAGGATCATGTGGATCCAGTTGATGAAGAGGTCGCTGTCGCTCTCGGGAATGCCGAGCATGTGCGCGATCGCCCGCACCGGGATGTATTTGCTGTAGCGTGCGGCAGCGTCGACCTTGCCGTCGGCAATAAATTCGTCGATCAGCTCGTTGCAGATCGCGCGAACCCGCGGCTCGAGCTTCTTCATCGCATCCGGGGTGAATGGCGGCAGCAGCAATTGCTTGGCGGGCTTATGCTCGGGCGGATCCGAGGTGATCGGCGGGGCTGCGTTCCTGGCGACCTCCGGACGCACATCGCGGACGATGATGCGGCGTGAGGAGAAGTGCTCGGTATCGTTGGCGATCTCGCGCACGGCCTCATAGGTCGTCGGCAGGTAGCAGCCGAGGAAGCGCTTCGTGTGCACCACGGGGCTTGTGGCGCGCAGCTGGTCCCAGATCGGGAAGGGGTCTTCCGTCCATTGCGGGTCGGTGTGGTCGAAATCATGGACCCAGTCGGTCACGGGCGGGTGGGCGGCGGGCTGGTTGACGTCGGACATGGCGGGGAATCCTTTGGCTCGATCCCTTGGCTCAATCGCTTGGCTCGAACTCGCTGAAGGCACGCGGCGGGGCAGCGCTACTCCTCGATCACATCGATTGCGATTTCCGGGCAGTTGGATTTCGCAAGCCAGGCCTTGTCCTCGAGCCCAAGCGGGACCGTGCCGTCGCCGGCTTCGTGCGCGTTACCGAACTCGTCGAGCTCGAAAAGCTCCGGCGCCAGCGCCTTGCAGCGGGCATGGCCCTGGCATTTCTCGGGATCGACGCGGACCTTCAATCGTTCTGCCATCGCAGCTTCCCTGGTCGTGCGCGCGAGGGCCCGAAGGGGCGGCGCGTTTCCTCGTTCGAATTCTCTTTAAGTTATAGGCTATTACATTCGCGGCGGACTTCCCCTGTCAAGCGCAAACTTATAGGCTCGGCCTTCAACATGCGTTCAAAACCCGCCCGCAAGCCCGACAAGACCTACCACCACGGCGATCTTCGCGATGCGTTGATCAAGGCCGCGCTGCACCAGGCGGAGCAGGGCGGCGCCGAGGCGATCAGCATCAAGGCGCTCGCCAAGCAGCTCGGTGTCTCGCAGCCGGCGCCGTACCGGCATTTTGCCGACCGCGAGGCGCTGCTCGCAGCAGTCACGGCGGAGGCATTCAGGCAATTCTCGGCGCTTCTGCGCGAGGCGCTGGCAAAGCCGTCGAAGCAGTCGAAGCTGTTGCGGCTGGCGCTGGCGACGCTCGATTTCGGTCTGCGCCGCAACGGTATCTACCGCCTGATGTTCGCTTCGCGGACCGTGTCCTGTGCGGCCAAGGGCAGCGAGCTGCACGAGGCGACGCGGGAGACCTTTACGCTGGTGATCGAAGCTTTGGAAGCGCCCGCCGTCGGCTATCTGCGCGAGCGGCAGGCGCTCAAGATCTGGGCGGCTCTGCACGGCGTGGTGATGCTCGCCGAGCAGGGCCTGCTCACCGGTGAGGCCGCGCACGCAACGCGCGAGGAGCTGGTGGAAGATTTCGTCGACGAGACCAGGGCCGCACTCGCGGTCGCGATCAAGGATGCGCGGCGCCGGACAAGGGCTGGCGCCTAGGCCGTTGCCTGCAGCAGCCTCATCAGCTTCTCGACAGCGCTGTCCGGCGTGGTCACGACGGGACGGCCGGTGGCCTCCGCGACCAGCGGCGCCGTCGCCGCGATGCTGAATTGCGCGAGCGCGACGACGTCGCAGTCGCGCAGATCCTCCGACGCTTCGACGATCAGCCGGTCATGTGTAACGCGGTCGCCGCGGTCGAGCGCGGCCAGCGCGCCCTCGGCAAGTTTCGGCACGACCTCGATCGTAGCGGGAAACTCGGGCGGCATCGACGCCAGGGTCGGCGGAAAGGTCGAGAGCAGGCCGATGCGCCGGCCCATCGTCGCGGCACGCTCGATCATGGCCTCGTTCGGCTTGAGCACCGGCATCGGCGCATGCGCGCGCGCGACCGCCTCGATGCAGGGTCCGAAAGCCGAGCAAGTGAACAGGATCCCTTCCGCTCCCGTCGCTGCCGCGTAACGGCCGAGCGCGAGGAAGCGCTCGGTCATGACGTCGTTGAGTTGGCCCTCCCGCGCGAGATCCGCCGACAGGCTGTCGTCGAGCAGGTTCATCAGCCGCGCCTCGGGCCACGCCTTCGCGAATGCCGCCTCGATCGGCGCGATGGAATGCTTGAGAGCGTGGATGAGGGCAATTCGGGGCGGTATCGTCATGGAGCGTCATTGCGCATGGAAGGTCTCGACACTGCGTAACACGTTGTCGACGGCGGTCCCCAACTTGTCGACGATCAGGTCGATCTCGTTGGCCGAGGCGATGTAGGGCGGCGCCAGCAACACGTGGTCGCCGCGGACGCCGTCCACGGTGCCGCCCCCGGGATAGCAGGCGAGCCCGTTCGCAAACGCCTCGGCCTTGATCTTTTGGTTCAGCTTGAGCGCCGGATCGAACGATGTTCGGCTGGCGCGATCGGCGACGAGCTCGATTGCCCAGAACAGGCCGCGTCCCCTGATGTCGCCGACATGACGATGATTGCCGAAGCGCTCGATCAGGCGCTGCTCGAGCTGCTTGCCGCGCTCCCTCACCCGATCGAGCAGACTGTCTTCCCGGATCACGTCCTGCACCGCGAGTGCGGCCGCGCAGGCGAGGGGGTGTGCGAGATAGGTGTGACCGTGCAGGAATGCGCCCGAGCCGGCTCGGATGGTGTCGATGATCTTGCCGCTGGCGAGCATGGCACCGATCGGCTGATAGCCGCCGCCGAGCCCCTTCGCGATCGCCTGGATATCGGGCGCGACGTGTTCCTGCTCCCAGGCATGCGTCGTGCCGGTGCGGCCCATGCCGCACATGACCTCGTCGAGAATGAGCAGCGCACCGTGCCGGTCGCAGATCTCGCGCACGGCTTTGAAGTAGCCGTCCGGTGCGGTCACGGCGGCGGCGGTGGCGCCGACGACGGGCTCGGCGAGGAACGCCGCCACAGTTTCCGGACCAAGCCGCTGAAATTCGGCTTCGAGCTCGGCGGCGAGGCGCGCGACAAACTGCGCGTCCGACTCGGCCTCGCGCTTCTCGTGATAGGCGAAGGCCGGTGTCACGTGGCTGAAGGCGGTCGAGAGCAGCGGGGCATAAGGCGCGCGCCGCCAGGCGTTGCCGCCGGCGGCAAGAGCGCCCAGCGTGTTGCCGTGATAGCTCTGGCGCCGTGCGATGAAATGCCGTCGCTGCGGTTCGCCGCGCTCGATGAAATACTGCCGCGCCAGCTTGATGCTGGCTTCGATCGCCTCCGATCCGCCGCTCACGAAATAGGCGTAGGCGAGGCCGCCGGGCTCGTGTCCGACCAGCGTCTCAGCCAGTGCCTCAGCCGGCTCGGAGGAGAAAAAAGCAGTGTGCGCGTAGGCGAGGGTGGACGCCTGCCGGGCCATCGCTGCGATCACGCGCGGGTGCTGGTGACCCAGGCAGGAGACCGCGGCACCCCCGGAGGCGTCGATGACGCGCCGGCCGTCCTCGGCAAAGAGGTAGACGCCTTCTCCACCGGTCGCTAAGGGCGGCGTTTCGCGCAGCGAGCGATGCAGCACGCGGCTGGTGCGTTTGCTCATGGGGCAACCTTTCTCCGGGATGCAGGTCATAGCCGGGGCAAGCCGCGCCTCAGTCTGTTCCAGGCGTTCCTCGGCCGCGGCCGCCGAGCAGGAGCGCCACTCCGGCGAGCGACCGCGCAATGACCGAGATCAATTCTTCATCTTCGGATCGATCGGCGTCGTGCCGCGCAGGCCCAGAATATCCTCCAGCACCTTCGCGCCGGCAATCACCTGCGCGTCGGCCCGCGGCGCGCCGACCACCTGAACGCCGACCGGCAGGCCGGACGCCGTGAAGCCGCACGGCAATGACAGCGACGGGCAGCAGGCGAGCGTAATGGCGTAGACGATGCCGAGCCACTCGACGTAATTGTCAAACCGCTTGCCGGCGCATTCCGCGACATAGCGATGTTCGATCGGGAAGGGCGGCACGATCGTGGTCGGGGTCAACAGGAGATCGTAGTTCTTGAAGAACTCGACCGCTCGCGCAGTCATGCCGACGCGCTGCGCCTCGGCGCGCGCGAGCTGCTCGACGGTGAGCTTGAGGCCCTCCTCGATGTTCCAGATCACCTCGGGCTTGAGCAGGTCGCGCTTAGTGCGCAGCAAGCTGGCCTTGGTGATTGCGAAGTCGAACGCGCGCAGCACGTGGAAGCATTCATGGGCCTCGCGCCAGTCCGGATGCGCCTCCTCCACGATGGCTCCGGCTTCCGCGAAGCGCTCCGCGGCCTTGCGCGTGATCGCCTTCACTTCTGGATCGACCGGCGTGATGCCAAGGTCGGGCGAATAGGCGATGCGCTTCGGCCTCTTGCCCGCTTGCGCCGCCGACAGGAACGAGGTCGCGGGGGCTGGCAGCGACAGGGGATCATCGGCATAGTCGCCGCTCATGGCGTCCAGCAGCAGCGCGAGATCCTCGACGTTGCGCGCCATCGGGCCGACCACGCCGAGATTGCGGTCGACGCCGGACTTGGGCGTATGCGCGACGCGGCCGATGCTGGGCCGCATGCCGACGACACCGCAGAACGCCGCGGGGCTGCGCAAGGATCCGCCCATGTCGGAGCCCTGGGCGAGCCAGGCCATGCCGGTGGCAAGCGCCACCGCCGCGCCGCCGGAGGAGCCGGCTGCGGATTTCGACGTATCCCAGGGATTGAGCGTGGCGCCGAACACCTCGTTGAAAGTGTTGGCGCCGGCGCCGAACTCCGGCGTGTTCGACTTGGCGTACACCACCGCGCCGTTGGCCTCGAGGTTCTCGACCATGAGGTCGGACTTGGCGGGGATGTTGTCCTTGAAGATCGGCGAGCCCTGCGTGTTCAATACGCCCGCGACGTCGGTCAAATCCTTGATCGGCACCGGCAGGCCGGCGAGCAGGCCGCGCGCGCCCTCGGGCTTTCGCATCAAGGCCTTGGCACTATCGCGTGCGCGATCGAGGCACAGGATTGGCAGCGCGTTGACCTTGCCGTCGACCTCCTTGATGCGCTTCTCCAGCACATCCAGGAGTTCGACCGGCGAGATGTCGCCCGAGCGCAGCTTGTCGACGACGGCGCAAGCGGTTTCGCGGATCAAGTCTTGAGACAATTAGTTTACTCCTAAGTCTTGGTTTGTCATTCCGGGGCGCCCGAAGGGCGAACTATGGTGCGCTCTTGCGCACCTGAGAATCTCGAGGTTCCGGGTTCGATGCTTTGCATCGCCCCGGAACGACGTTGTCGAAACTATCCCCACCCAGCGCTGATGCCGCCGTCGACCGTATATATCACCCCCGACGTATAGCCGGCGCGGTCCGAGGCCAGGAACGCCATGAGGTCGCCGATCTCGCGCGCATGCGCAGGCCGTCCCAGCGGCAGGCTCTTCTGGAATTCCCTGTAGCGGCTCTCGTCGCCGAACTGGTGCCTGGCCCGCGTCTTGAGCAGGGTGACGTGGCGATCGGTGCCGACGGGACCGGGATTGATGCCGACGACGCGGATGTTGTCGGCGAGGCTCTTGCCGCCGAGCGCGCGCGTGAACGCCATCAGCGCGGCGTTGCCGGCGCTGCCGCAGATGTAATTGGCATCGAATTTTTCGCCGGCCGCGCCGATGTCATTGACGATGACGCCGCCGCCCTTCGCCTTCATCTGCGCATAGATGTGCCGCGTCAGGTTGATGTAGCCGAACACTTTCAATTCCCAGGCGTGCCGCCAGGTCGCCTCGTCGATCTTGTCGATCGAGCCGCCGGGGATGTCGCCGGCATTGTTGACGAGCACGTCGATGTCGGCGGCTTCTTTCGCCAGCCGCGCCACGTCCTCCTCCTCGCGCAGATCGACGATGCTCGTTGCGGCGTCGATCTGGTGTGCGGAGCGCAGGCGGTCGGCCAGCGCCTTCAGCGCCTCGCCACTGCGGGCGGCGAGCAGGAGATGCGCGCCTTCCTCGGCAAACGCCTCGGCGGCGGCCGCGCCGATGCCCTTGGACGCGCCGGTGATCAGGACGCGCTTGCCACGCAGATGCAGATCCATGGAAGGTACTCGCAGGACAGGAACAGGATCAGATCAGTAGGCGTTCTGTCGCGCCACGGTCAACATTGCAGTGCAGCGTTGCGCCATCAGCCACTTTGGTCCATTGCAGTGCGGTCAAAACGCGGCGCTGCCCGACCAACCAAGGACGTTCTCGATGAGCAGGAAACAATATCGGATCGCGGTCATTCCCGGCGACGGCATCGGCAAGGAAGTCATGCCGGAGGGCCTGCGCGTCCTGGAAGCGGCGGCAAAGAAGCATGGCGTCTCCGTGCAGTTCGACCATTTCGACTTCGCGTCCTGGGACTATTACGAGAAGCACGGCCAGATGATGCCGGACGACTGGAAGGAGAAGATCGGCAAGCACGACGCGATCTATTTCGGCGCGGTCGGTTGGCCGGCCAAGATACCGGATCACGTTTCGCTATGGGGCTCGCTGATCAAGTTCCGCCGCGAGTTCGACCAGTACGTGAACCTGCGCCCGGTGCGGCTGATGCCCGGCGTGCCGTCGCCGCTGGCGGGTCGCAAGCCCGGGGATATTGATTTCTGGGTGGTGCGCGAGAACACGGAAGGCGAATACTCCTCGGTCGGCGGCCGCATGTTTCCGGACACCGACCGCGAGTTCGTGACGCAGCAGACGGTTATGACCCGCACCGGCGTGGATCGCATTCTGAAATTCGCTTTCGAACTCGCCCAGTCGCGGCCGAAGAAGCACTTGACCTCGGCGACCAAATCCAACGGCATTTCGATCACCATGCCCTATTGGGACGAGCGCGTGGAGGCGATGGCGAAAAAGTATCCGGGCGTGAAGTGGGACAAGTACCATATCGACATTCTTACGGCGAACTTCGTTCTGCATCCGGACTGGTTCGACGTCGTGGTCGGCTCGAACTTGTTCGGCGACATCCTGTCCGATCTCGGCCCCGCCTGTACCGGCACGATCGGTATCGCACCATCAGGCAACATCAATCCCGAGGGCGATTTCCCGTCGGTGTTCGAGCCGGTGCATGGCTCGGCGCCCGATATCGCAGGGCAGGGCATCGCCAACCCGATCGGCATGATCTGGTCGGGCGCGATGATGCTCGAGCATCTCGGCGAGAAGGAAGCCGGCAAGTCGATCGTCGATGCGATCGAGCGCACGCTGGCCGAACGTACGCTCCGTACCAAGGATCTCGGCGGCAACGCCGATACCACGGCATGCGGCAAGGCCGTCGCGGACATGGTGGATTAATGCGTCTTCACCCTCGCCCCTTGTGGGGCCCCTTGTGGGAGAGGGTGGCTCGCCGCCTAGCGGCGAGGCGGGTGAGGGGGTCTGTCTCCGCGGAGACAGGCCTCTATCAGCTGCGTAATTGCTCGCCGAGAGAACCCCTCATCCGGCGCTTCGCGCCACCTTCTCCCACAAGCGGAGAAGTAAGGGGCGCATTGCGCATTGAGCCGTTCAGCCCACGATCTTCTCGATCGCCGCCTGATCCAACCCGAACTTCTTCCCGGCCTCCAGAATTTCCTGCCAGGTGGTCGGGTCGACCGGAATGCCCTCCGCGAGGCGCTTCGTCTTGGTCTCGCGCTCGGGCTCGCCGGCGATCTTGACCTTGTCGACCCCGGGCGCGGGCGGCGAGCCGGTGTGCCAGGCGACGAAGCTCTCGACTTCGCGTGCGAGGTTCTCGCCGGTCCCGAGCTTGCCGGGATCGATGACGATCGAGAGCATGCCGTTGAGAACGTTGTGCTTGCCGTCGGAGGAGCCCTTCACCACCTGACCGCCGGAGAGCGCGCCCCCGAGGATTTCACAGACGAGCGCGAGGCCGGAGCCCTTGTGCTCGCCGAAGGGGAGGATGGCGCCGTACGGCGGAATGACGGTGTAGCGCGGATTGATGGTCGGATTGCCTTCATGGTCGATGATGGTGCCGGGCTCCAGCTCGACGCCCTTGTTGTGGGCGACGCGGGTCTTGCCTTGCGCGATCCTGCTGGTCGCGAAGTCGAGCACGATCGGGTCCTTGCCAGCGCGCGGGATGCCGACGCAGAACGGGTTGGTGCCGTGGCGGGCATCGCTGCCGCCCCAGGGCGCCACGATCGGACGCGAGATCACGTTGACGAAGTGGATCGAGACCAGGCCGTGGTCGATGCACTGCTCGGCCCAGTGGCCGATCCGGCCGATGTGATGTGCGTTGGAGAGGCCGACGAGGCAGACGCCATTCTGCTTGGCGCGCGCGGCTGCCAGCTCCATCGCTTCATGGCCGATCACCTGTCCGTAGCCGGTGAGGCCGTCGAGTGTGAGAAGCGGGCCAGTGTCGAGCACGATCTTGACGTGCTGGTTCACGGCGAGGCCGCCATTGGTGACGCTCTGGACGTAGCGCGGAATCATGCCGACGCCGTGCGAATCGTGGCCTTTGAGATTGGCCTCGACCAGATTGCTAGCCACGAGCTCGGCCTCGCGGTCCGACGAGCCGCCGGCCTTGACGATGGCGTGGATGGCTTTGGTGAGCGGCCCTGCCTTGATGTTGCGATAATCGGCCATTGTTGCTCTTCTTATCCTTTCACGATCCGGCGGCAATGGACCAATGCCGCTTCAATCAGGTTCTCGCTGGCCTCGGGCGTACGGAACGCCGAATGCGCCGACAGCGTCACGTTTGGAATTTTCGTCAGCGGGTGATCCGCCGGCAGCGGCTCGGTGTTGAAGACGTCGAGGCCGGCATGGCGGATGTGGCCCGATTTCAGCGCCTCGATCATGGCGGTCTCGTCGACGATCGCGGCCCGCGCGGTGTTGACGAAGATGACGCCGGGTTTCATTTTCGCGATCTTCTCGCGGGTGATCATGCCGCGCGTCTCGTCGTTGAGCAACAGGTGCAGCGAGACGACGTCGCTTGTCGCCAGCACCGTGTCGAGATCGGTGAACTCCACGCCGGGATGGCTCTTCGTCGAGCGGTTCCAGGCGATCACCTTCATGCCGCTGCCGGACGCGATGCGAGCGACCTCCGCGGCGATGCCCCCGAACCCGATCAGGCCGAGCGTCTTGCCGGTGAGCTGCATGCCGTCCTCGCGCAGCCAGTTGCCGGCCCGCATCTCACGGTCCATCATCGCGATGACACGGGCCGAAGCCCACATCAGCGCGATCGCGGATTCGGCGACCGCGGTGTCGCCATAGCCCTTGATCAGGTGCACGGAGATGCCGAGCTCGGCGAGCTCTTCCGGGTTCATGTAGCTGCGCGCGCCGGTGCCGAGGAAGACGACGTGCTTCAGGCCGGTGCATTTCCTCGCCACGTCGGTCGGAAGCGCGGTGTGGTCAACGATGGCGATCTCTGCCCCGTCGAGAATCTCAGGATATTGCTCGGGCTTGATGTCCGGATCCCGGTGGATCCGAACCTTGGGGTCGCCTGGCTGGGTTAGTCGCTCCATGATCACAGCGAGGGCTTCATTGGCGTCGACGAAAACTCCGCGCATGGTGCTCTCCGGTCAGGACGCGACGCCGGCGATCGCCAGCACGGTATGCATGAGAACGTTGGTGCCGGCGGCGCAGTCCCCCTGCGTGGCATCCTCCAGCTCATTGTGGCTGATGCCGTCCTTGCAGGGCACAAACACCATCGCGGCCGGCATGATGGTGTTGAGGTTGCAGGCGTCGTGGCCGGCGCCGGATGTGATGCGGCGCGAGGAATAGCCGAGCGTCTTCGCGGCGTTCTCGACGGCCGCGATCAGCTTGGGATCGAAATGCGTCGGCGGCTTGCGCCAGACCAGATCGATCTTCACATCGACCTTGCGGCGCGCGGCGATCTCGGCAATGGCGGCACGCAAATCGCGATCGAGCGCATCCATGATGGCGCCATCGGCACTGCGGCAATCCATGGTGAAGGCGATCTCGCCGGGAATGACGTTGCGGGAGGGGTTTGCGATCACGGCCTCGCCGATGGTGCCAACCGCGTTCGGTCCGTGCTTCTTCGCAATCGATTCCATCGCCAGCACGATCTCGGACAAGGTCGCCAGTGCGTCGCGGCGCAGCGGCATCGGCGTCGAGCCGGCATGGCTCTCGAAGCCGGAAATCCTGCCGTCGTACCACAAGACGCCCTGGCCGGAATCGACGACGCCGATGGTCTTGCCTTCGGCTTCCAGGATCGGACCCTGTTCGATGTGCAATTCGACGAAGCATCCGAGCTTCTGGAAACCGACCGGCTTGTCGCCGCGATAACCGATGCTGTCCAGTGCCTGACCGACGGTCGTGCCCTCGGTGTCCTTGCGCGACAAAATGTCATCGGTGGTGAAGTCGCCGACATAGGCGGCGGAGGCCATCATCGCAGGCGCGAAGCGCGATCCTTCCTCGTTGGTCCAGTTCACGACGCAGATCGGCGCTTCGGTCTCGATGCCGGCATCATTCAGCGTGCGGATCACTTCCAGCGCGCCGAGCGTCCCCAGGATGCCATCATATTTTCCGCCGGTCGGCTGGGTGTCGAGATGCGAGCCGATGCCGACCGGCAGCTTCGACATGTCGCGGCCCTTGCGCAGGCCGAACTGAGACCCGAGCGCGTCGACGTGGACTTCCAGTCCGGCGTCCTCGCAGGCCTTACGGAACCAGTCGCGCACCTGCTTGTCTTCGCTGCTGAGCGTCAGCCGCCGCACGCCGCCCTTGGCCGTCGCGCCGAATTGCGCTGTCTCGTGGATCGAGCCCCACAACCGGGCGGAATCGATTTGCAGGTTGGTGGCGGCTCGGCTCATGCGGTCAGTCTCTCAGTTGTCATTCCGGGGCGCCCCAAAGGGCGAACCTGGAATCTCGAGATTCCGGGTGTGGTGCTGCGCACCATCCCGGAATGACGTTGAAGGTTGTCCGGCGGCTAATTCAATGACGCGCCAGCGCGGGCGCGTCAACCGCGAGGCTGCTCTGCGCAATCTGCTTTGCAAGCTCGGCTACGCGCTCCACGGCGACGACGTCGGGCGAGGCGAGCCAGCTTGCCGTGAACGTCAGCGGCGCGATAGCGAGGTCGGTGTCAAGCAACTGCAGGCGGCCGTCCGCGAGCTCGTTCTCGACAATGGCGTCGGGGATCACGGCGACGCCGAGCCCCTCGACAGCCATGTGGATGACGGTGGCCAGCGAGGCGGAGGCATGCAGGCGGATCGGCGGCAGCTCCGGCCGGTCGAACACCTCGCGCACGACCTCGTAGGGCTTGGTCTTGCGCGGGAAGGTGATGATCGGAAACCGGGCCAGGTCCGCCGGCGTCACCGGGCCGTTGCCAAGACCCAGCGAAGGGCTCGCGAGGAAGCCGATCGGATAGTCGGCGAGCACACGGTTGTGCACGCCGGAAGCCGAGAGCGGCCCGACGACGAAGGCGAGCTCGATCTCCTGCGCGAGGAGGCGCGCGGTGAGGTTCGGGGTGATGTCGACCTCGATCTCCAGCGACAGGTTCGGGTAGACCTCGTTCACACTCTTCACCAGACGCGGCAGCCAGGTGTGCACGATGGTCTCGGCGACACCGAGCCGCATCACGCCCCGCATGGCGGACCGATCGCCGATCTCCGCCATCATCTGCGCGCGCAGACCGATCAGCTTCTCCGCATAGATCATCATCTGCCGGCCGCTCGGTGTCGGCGAGGCGACGCGATGATCGCGGTTCAGGAGTTTCACACCCATCTCGCGCTCGAGCTGGGCGATGCGCTGGGAGATCGCCGGCTGTGTGGTGTTGAGCCGCTGCGCTGCGCCGCGAAAGCTGCCGAGCTTCACAACCCAAAGGAACGTTTCGATCGACCTGAAGTCCAGCATTGGGAAGATGTCCTGATCGATAAATTGGATTTATCGATATTGATTAGAAACGACGATTAGACTTTATAGCACGCTTGGTGTTGGCTTGTCCTTGTCGAGTTTCTAGGCAGGTCGATCACATGACTGTTTTGGTGGCAACGCAGCAAACTGAAACGCCCGACGCCCTTCCGAGCCGCAGCGCCCGGCTCGCCTACCGCGAAGGGCTGGTCGCCTCCACCGCGGGCGTGGCCCCGGGCTTTGTTCAGGGCAATCTGGCGATCCTGCCGGCGGAATATGCCGGTGCCTTTCACCGCTTCTGCCAGCTCAATCCGAAGCCGTGCCCGATCATCGGGATGTCCGACGTCGGCAGTCCTTTCATCCCCTCGCTCGGCGCCGATCTCGACATTCGCACCGACGTTCCCCGCTACCGCGTCTGGCGCGATGGCGAGGTCGTGGACGAGCCGACCGACGTAAAAAGCTACTGGCGCGACGACCTCGTCACCTTCGTGCTCGGGTGCTCGTTCTCGTTTGAAGAGGCGCTGCTCGAGGAGGGCATGCCGATCCGCCACATCGAGAACAACGTGCGCGTGCCGATGTATCGCACCAACATCGCCTGCGGCGAGGCGGGACCCTTTGCCGGTCCCATGGTGGTGTCGATGCGCCCGTTCAAGCCGGCCGATGCCATCCGCGCGGTCCAGATCACCTCGCGCTATCCCGCCGTGCACGGCGCGCCCGTGCATCTTGGCCATCCTCACCTGATCGGCATCAAGGACATCGCCAGGCCGGACTACGGCGATCCGGTGCCCGTGGCCGACGACGAGATCCCGGTGTTCTGGGCCTGCGGGGTGACGCCGCAATCGGTGATCAACGCCGCCAGGCTGCCGTTCGCCATCACCCATTCGCCCGGCTTGATGCTGGTGACGGATCTGAAGAACAGGAATATGGCCGTGATATAGTAGGCAGCGTCTGCTGCTTCTTCGGGCTTTACCACATCCACCAATCGCTTCATTCGATCAGCCGAAATTCAGTAACAGAGGACTTTGCCATGACGATAACTCGCCGCGACGTGTTGTTGGGAGCCACCGCCACTGCCGCTCTCGTTCCGCTGGCAGCGCGCGCACAGACCTCGGAAGTCGTGATCGGAGTGATCTATCCGTTCTCCGGCGGTAGCGCGCAGCAGGGTGTCGATGCGCAGAAAGCCTATGAGACCGCGCTCGAAGTCATCAACAAAGACGCCGATTTCGACCTGCCCCTGGCCAAGGGCGAAGGCCTGCCGGGTCTCGGCGGCGCGAAGATCCGTCTCGTGTTCGCCGACCACCAGGCCGATCCGCAGAAGGGCCGTGCCGAGGCCGAGCGCCTGATCACGCAGGAGAAGGTCTGCGCGATCATCGGCACCTATCAGAGCGCCGTCGCCGTCACCGTCAGCCAGATCTGCGAGCGCTATCAGGTCCCGTTCGTTTCCGCCGACAATTCGTCGCCCAGCCTGCATCGCCGCGGCCTGAAATATTACTTCCGCGCTGCCCCGCATGACGAGATGTACTCGGCCGCCATGTTCGACTTCTTCGATGCCATGAAGAAGAAGGGCACCAAGATCGAGACGCTGTCGCTGTTCCACGAGGACACCATTTTCGGCACCGATTCCGGCAACGCCCAGGCCAAGATCGCCGGCGAGCGCGGCTACAAGATCGTCACCGACATCAAATATCGCGCCAACTCGCCCTCGCTCTCGGCCGAGGTGCAGCAGCTCAAGTCCGCGAATGCCGACGTGCTGATGCCCTCGAGCTACACCACTGACGGCATCCTGCTGGTCAAGACCATGGCCGAACTCGGCTACAAGCCGAATGCGATCGTGGCGCAGGACGCTGGCTTCTCCGAGAAGGCGCTTTACGACGCCGTCGGCGACAAGCTCGAGGGCGTGATCTCGCGCGGCACCTTCTCGCTCGACCTCGCGCAGAAGCGCCCGATGGTCGGCAAGATCAACGACATGTTCAAGGCGAAGTCGGGCAAGGACTTCAACGACCTCACCTCGCGCCAGTTCATGGGCCTGATCATCCTCGCCGACGCCATCAGCCGCGCCAAGTCGACCGACGGCGAGAAGATCCGCGACGCGCTGGCGGCGACCGATATCCCCGGCGAGAAAACCATCATGCCCTGGAAGCGCGTCAAGTTCGACGAGATGGGCCAGAACAACGACGCCGACCCGGTGCTGCTGCAATATGTCGGCGGCAAGTTCGTTACCATCTTCCCGCCGCAGGCCGCGATCGCCGAGGCGGTCTGGCCGATGAAGTAAGCGCTGCGCGAGCAGGGGAATCGAGATCGTCGCACGGGCCTCGTCATTGCGAGGAGCGAAGCGACGAAGCAATCCAGAATGTCTCCGCGGTGGGACTGCTGGATTGCTTCGCTTCGCTCTCAATGACGAAGCAAACGATGACGTTTCGAACGGGGGACCAGAGTTGACAGCTCAAGCCATTATCCAAAGTCTCGCGAGCGGCCTGCTCATGGGCCTGCTCTACGGACTGATCGCGGTCGGCCTCGCGCTGATCTTCGGCCTGATGGACGTCACGAACTTCGCCCATGGCGAGTTCCTGATGATCGCGATGTACCTGTCGTTCTTCCTGTTCGCGTTCTTCGCGATCGATCCCCTGCTGTCGGCGCCGCTGGTCGCGGCGGCGTTGTTCATCTTCGGCGCGGTCGTCTATCTGCTGCTTGTACGTTTCGCCATGCGGGCCAAGGCCAATGCCGGCATGGTGCAGATCTTCACCACCTTCGGCCTTGCCATCGTCATGCGCGGCCTCGCGCAATATTTCTTCACGCCTGACTACCGCAGCATTCCGCAGTCCTGGCTCGGCGGCAAGACCATCTCGATCGGCGGCATCTTCCTGCCGGAGCCGCAGCTGGTCGGCGCGCTGGTCTCGATTGCCGCGTTCGCCGGTCTCTATTTCTTCATCCATCGCACTGATTTCGGCCGCGCGATCGAAGCAACCCGCGAAGATCCCGGTGCGGTGGCCCTCGTCGGCATCGACAAGAATCGCGTGTTCGCATTCGGCTGGGGCCTTGGCGCCGCGCTGGTCGGGCTTGCCGGGGCGATCATGGCGGTGTTCTTCTACATCTATCCCGACGTCGGCGCCTCCTTCGCGCTGATCGCCTATGTCACGGTGGCGCTCGGCGGCTTCGGCAGCGTGTTCGGCGCCTTCGCCGGCGGAATCATCGTCGGTCTGGTCGAAGCGACCACCGCGCTGGTGCTGCCGCCGTCGCTGAAATCGGTCGGCATCTACTCGGTCTATCTGCTCGTCGTTTTCATCCGGCCGCGCGGCCTGTTCGGATCGATCTGATGGACAAGGATTTTGCAGCGCGGCGCCGCCGCGACCTCATCCTCGCCGCAGCGCTCGCTGCCATCGCCGCGCTGACGCCATTGTTCGTGAAGGACGTCGTCGTCCAGAACATCCTGATCCTGACGCTGATGTATGCAGGGCTGTCCCAGAGCTGGAACATCCTGTCCGGCTATTGCGGGCAGATTTCGCTCGGGCACGCGCTGTATTTCGGCCTGGGTGCCTACACCACCGAGCTGCTGTTCACCAAGTTCGGCGTGCTGCCCTGGTTCGGTATGCTGGCCGGCGGGGTCGTGTCGGCGCTGATCGCAATGGGGCTCGGCTATCCCTTCTTCCGCCTGCGTGGCCATTACTTCGTGATCGCCACCATCGTCATCGCCGAGATCGGCTTGCTTCTGTTCCACAATTGGGAATGGGCCGGCGCGGCGATGGGGATCACCATTCCGATCCGCGGCGACAGCTGGCTGAAATTCCAGTTCCTGCGCACCAAGCTGCCGTACTTCTATTTCGCGCTGGCGCTGTGCTGCCTTGCCTGGTTCGTGACCTGGTGGCTGGAAAACTCCAAATGGGGTTTCTGGTGGCGCGCGGTCAAGGACAACCCGGAGGCGGCCGAGAGCCTCGGCGTCGACGTGTTCAATTCCAAGATGGGTGCGGCCGCGGTCTCGGCCTTCCTGGTCGCCATCGGTGGCAGCTTCTACGCCCAGTTCGTCTCCTACATCGATCCTGAAAGCGTCATGGGCTTTCAGTTTTCGCTGTTGATGGCGCTGCCCGCCGTGCTCGGCGGCATCGGCACCCTGTGGGGGCCGGTGTTAGGGGCGGCCATCCTGATCCCGCTGACCGAGCTGACGCGTTTCAAGTTCGGCGGCTCGGGCCGCGGTGTCGACCTCATTGTCTACGGCACGCTGATCGTCCTGATCTCGCTGGCCCTGCCGCGGGGGCTGCTGAGCCTGTTTTCCCGTGCGAAACCGAAGGGAGCCACGCGATGACCGCGCTCCTGGAAACCCGCGGCGTCTGGCAGCGCTTCGGCGGCCTCGTTGCCAACAGCGACGTCTCGATCTCGGTCGGCCGCGGCGAGATCGTCGGCCTGATCGGCCCCAACGGCGCCGGCAAGTCGACGCTGTTCAATCTCATCGCCGGCGTTCTGCCGCCGACGCAAGGCTCGATTCTGTTCGACGGCGAGGACGTCACCAAGCTGCCTGCGGCCGCGCGCTGCCAGCGCGGCATCGGGCGCACCTTCCAGGTGGTCAAGAGCTTCGAGACCATGACGGTCATCGACAACGTCATCGTCGGTGCGCTCGTCCGCAACACGGTGATGCGCGAGGCACGCCGCAAAGCGCACGATGTACTCGAATTCACCGGCCTTGCCGCGCGCGCCGACGTGCTCGCGAGTGACCTCGTGCCGGCTGAGAAGCGCCGCCTCGAAGTCGCGCGGGCGCTTGCGACTGAACCCAAGCTGCTGCTGCTCGACGAAGTCCTCACCGGCCTGACGCCGACCGAGGCGCAGACCGGCGTCGCCCTGGTGCGCAAGGTGCGCGACACCGGCATCACCGTCCTGATGGTCGAGCATGTCATGGAGATCGTCATGCCGCTGGTCGACCGCGCCATCGTGCTCGACCTCGGCAAGGTGCTGGTCGAGGGCAAGCCAGCCGACGTCGTCCGCGATCCCAAGGTGATCAAGGCATATCTGGGAGATCGTCATGCTGTCGGTGCGTGAAGTCACGACCGCCTATCAGGGCCTGGTCGCGATCTCCGCGGTCTCGATCGAGGTCGAGAAGGGCGAGATCGTCTGCGTTGCCGGCGCCAATGGCGCGGGCAAGTCGACGCTGCTCAAATCCATCGCCGGCGCCGAGCGACCGCGCTCGGGCAGCGTGACCTTCGACGGCAAGCGCCTGGACGGCATGGCGCAGCACCACATCACCGCGACCGGTATCGCCTACGTGCCGGAGAACCGCCGCCTGTTCCCCCGCCTGTCCGTGCGCGACAATCTTCGTCTCGGCAGCTACCTCTTTCGCGGCGAGGCGGATCGCGAAGCGCCGCTCGAACTCGTCTTCAAGCTGTTCCCGCGTCTGCAGGAACGATTGGATCAGCGTGCCGAAACGCTCTCCGGCGGCGAGCAGCAGATGCTCGCGATCGGCCGTGCGCTGATGACGCGTCCGCGGCTGTTGATGCTCGACGAACCCTCGCAGGGCATCATGCCGAAGCTGGTGGACGAAATCTTCCAGGCGGTGAAGCTCATCCGTGACTCCGGCATGACCGTCCTCATCGTCGAGCAGCGCATGGCCGAGTGCCTGGAGATCGCCGACCGCGCCTACATCCTGCAAACCGGCCGCGTGCTGATGCAGGGTGCAGCAAGCGAGATCAAGGGCAATCCCGACGTGCGCAAGGCGTATCTGGGGCTGTAGGCGAGAAGCATCGGGCACGCCCGCGCAACATTCTCAGCGTCATCGCCCGACTTGATCGGGCGATCCAGTACTCCGAGACGTCGATGATATGCGGAGAAGCCGCGGCGTACTGGATTCCCCGCCTTCGCGAGGAATGACAGCAGTGGGGGGAGCTAATGTCCGTGCCCGTGCCCATGCTCCGGCAACGTCACCCCAAACACCTTCACCAGATCCGTCACCTGCTCCGGCGACAGGTAGCGCGGGTTCATTCCGCGCAGCAGCAGATACAGCTTCGCCGTCTCCTCCAGCTCTTCCGTAGCAAACACCGCGGCTTCCAGCGTGTCGCCTGCAACGACCGGGCCGTGATTGGCGAGCAGCACGGACGAATATTTTCCCGCCAGTCCCTTGATCGCATCCGCAACCGCGGGATCGCCCGGGCGATAATAGGGCACGAGCGCGGTGGCGCCGCATTTCATCAGATAGTAGGCGGTCATCGGCGGCAGCGCGGCGCGCGGGTCGATCTCGGGCAGCATCGAGAGCGCGACCGAATGCGTGGAATGCAGGTGCACGATCGCACGCGCACTGCCGCGAGTGTCGTAGAGCGCAGTATGCAGCGGCACTTCCTTGGTCGGGGCGTCGCCCGACACCAGCCGGCCCTGGCTATCCAGCAGCGACAGCTTCGCCGGATCGAGGAAGCCGAGCGAGGCATTGGTCGGCGTCACCAGCCAGCCGCCGCCGTCCAGCCGGACACTGATGTTGCCTGATGAGCCCGGCGTCAGCCCGCGTTCGAACAGGGACCGGCCGAACCGGCAGATATCCTCGCGCAGCCGTGTCTCGTCGCTCGCGTCTGTTCTCATGGCCGTCATGCCCGCTTGTCTCACGCTTTGGCAGCGCGGCCAAGCCGTGATATCGGTTCGAGAAGCCGCCGCAAAGGGCGGCCATCCGGAAACGTTTCGCAAGGGTCAGTTGCATGTCGGCCTCCACGTCACAAAAGCAGCGTATCGCCGTCGTCGGGCTCGGCTCGATGGGGTTTGGCATGGCGACGTCGCTGAAGCGCGCCGGCCACGCCGTGACCGGCTGCGACGTCTCGGCCGATGCCGTGGCGCGCTTCATGAAGGATGGCGGCGCTGGGGCCAAGACACCGGCCGAAGCGGCCAAGGACGCCGACATCGTCGTCAGCGTCGTGGTCAACGCCGCCCAGACCGAGGCCATCCTGTTCGGCAAGGACGGCGCCGCCGAGACCATGCCGAAGGACGCCGTCTTCGTATCCTCGGCCACCATGGATCCCGACGTGGCGCGGCGCCTGGCCAAGCAGCTCGAGGCAACCGGCCGGCATTATCTGGATGCGCCGATCTCCGGCGGGGCGCAGCGCGCCGCGCAGGGCGAACTGACGATCCTGGCCTCCGGCAGTCCCTCCGCTTTTGCAAAGGCGCGGCCCGCACTCGATGCGATGGCGGCAAAGCTCTACGAGCTCGGCGATGCCGCCGGCCAGGGTGCTGCGTTCAAGATGATCAATCAATTGCTCGCCGGCGTGCACATCGCCGCCGCATCGGAAGCAATGGCGTTCGCGGCCAAGCAGGGCCTCGACATCCGCAAGGTCTATGAGGTGATCACGGCTTCGGCCGGCAATTCCTGGATGTTCGAGAACCGCATGCCGCATGTGCTCGACGGCGATTACACGCCGCGCAGCGCGGTCGAGATCTTCGTCAAGGACCTCGGCATCATCCAGGACATGGCGCGCACGGCCCGGTTCCCGGTGCCGGTCTCCGCCGCCGCGCTCCAGATGTTCCTGATGACGTCGGCCGCCGGCATGGGCCGCGACGACGATGCGTCGGTGGCGCGCATGTATGCGCAGGTCACCGGCGTGAAGCTGCCCGGCGACAAATAAACAAGAGGAACCTCAATGCCCCGTTTTGCCGCCAATCTCTCGATGATGTTCACCGAGGTGCCGTTCCTCGACCGCTTCGATGCCGCGGCGCAAGCCGGCTTCACCGCGGTCGAGTTCCTGTTTCCCTACGAGCATCCGGCGGAGGCTGTCGGCGAGCGGCTCAAGCGCAACGGCCTGACCCAGGCTTTGTTCAACCTGCCGCCGGGCGACTGGAATGCCGGCGAGAAGGGCTTTGCTGCGCTCCCGTCGCGGTTCAACGATCTCAAGGCGAGCCTGGACACGGCGCTGCCCTATGCCAAGGCAACGGGCGTCAAGCGCCTGCACCTGATGGCCGGCATCGCCAACCGCGGCGAGCGCGCCGCGATCGAGGCCTTCTACAAGTCGGTGGCATGGGCCGCGGAGTTCTTCGCGCCTCACGGCATCGATGTCGTGATCGAGCCGATCAATGCGCGCAACGTGCCCGGCTATTTCCTCAACGATTTCGGCTTCGCCCGCGATCTGGTCCAGGAGCTGAGGTTGGCGAACCTCAAGCTCCAGTTCGACATCTATCACTGCCAGATCATCCATGGCGACGTCACCATGCGGCTGCGCGAGATGATGCCGATCATCGGCCACATCCAGATCGCCAGCGTCCCCTCGCGCAACGAGCCCGATGGTGAAGAGCTGAACTATCCGTTCCTGTTCGAAGAGCTCGACCGGCTCGGTTATACCGGGTTCGTCGGCTGCGAATACAATCCGCGCGGCAAGACCACCGATGGGCTCGGCTGGTTCAAGCCCTATGCCGGAGTGAAGCCGTGACCCTTGCATTGGGCTGCATCGCCGACGACTACACCGGCGCTTCCGATCTCGCCAACACGCTGACGCGCGCAGGGCTACGCACCGTGCAGACGATCGGCATTCCGGCCGATGATCTGGCGCTGCCGGAGGTCGATGCCGTCGTGGTGTCGCTGAAGAGCCGCTCGATCGAGGCGGGCCTTGCAGTCTCGCGCTCGCGTGCGGCGGACAAATGGCTGCGCGGCCGCGGCGCGGGTCACGTGCTGTTCAAGATCTGCTCGACGTTCGATTCCACCGATGCAGGCAATATCGGTCCGGTGATGGACGCGCTGCGCGCCGACGGCGGCGAAGGCGCCGTTCTGGTGACGCCGGCGTTTCCGGAGACCGGCCGCACCGTTTACCAGGGCAATCTCTTCGTCGGGTCCGTGCCGCTCAACGAGAGCCCGCTGAAAGACCACCCGCTCAATCCAATGCACGACTCCAACCTGGTGCGTGTGCTGGCGCGTCAGAGCAGGACGCAGATCGGCCTCGTCGATCTCGCCACCGTCACCCGCGGCGCGGATGCGATCCGGGCGCGGCTGGGCGAGCTCGCCGCCAAGGGCGTCGGTGCCGCCATCGTCGACGCCGTCTTCGACCGCGACCTCGAGACCATCGGCCTCGTCGCCAGCGGACATCGGTTGTCGGTCGGCGCGTCGGGCATGGGCCTCGGGCTCGCGCGCGCGCTGGTGTCGACCGGCAAGGTGACATCGGCGTCGGCGAGCAGCGAGACCGGGGCTTTGGTCGGCGGGCCGGCCGCATGCCTTGCCGGAAGCTGCTCGCAGGCCACCCTTCAGCAGATCGCCAATGCCGAACGCATCATGCCGGTGCTTCATCTCGATCCGGACCGTATCATTACGGGGTCGGACGAAGCGCAGCGCGCGCTTGACTGGGCGAGACCGCGACTTGCCAACGGTCCCGTGCTGATTGCATCGAGCTCCACACCCGATCAGGTCGCCGCGCTGCAGGCGCGCCACGGCCGCGACGCCGCCGGCCATGCGATCGAGCAGGCCATGGCCGATATTGCAGAAAGCCTCGTCAAATCAGGCGTGCGGCGACTGGTGGTTGCCGGCGGCGAGACGTCCGGCGCCGTTGTCGATCGGTTGAAGATTCCCGGATTTCTCGTAGGAGTAGAAATTGCCGCGGGCGTTCCGGTGCTGCGCGCGGTCGGCGCCGAAGGCGACATGCTGCTCGCTCTGAAGTCCGGAAATTTTGGCGGAGCGGAGTTTTTCTCTGACGCGCTGAGGCTCATGCGCTGAGCGCAGGACATTTTTAGCTGCCTGTTCATTTCTTTCGGATTCCGTAGTCGCACGGAGTCGCAGTTGCCATCCGCCCAGGCGCTCTGGTGTCGGATGTCGGCGCTGCTCCCTTTTGGTTGAGTCTTTAGAGCTTCCGACGCGCGCCGGCGCCAGCACAATGGGACCCGATATGTTTGCCAACATTTCCATCCGCGCCAAGATCATCAGCGTCGTGGCGTTCCTGCTGCTCGCAATGACCGGCATGGGCCTGCTCGCCGTCATGAAGATGCGGACGATGAACGCCAACACCGTCGACATCACCACGAACTGGATGCCGAGCATCAGGGTGATCGGAGACCTGCGCGCCGCGGTCATCACCTATCGGAACGTGGTGCGCCAGCACATGCTGGCCGAAGCTCTGGACGACAAGCTCGCGGTGGAGAAGACCGCTGCCACCGTGACCGAAATGCTCGCCAAGACGCGCAGCAAGTACGAGCCCATGATCGCCTCCCCGGAGGAGCGGACGCTCTACAGCCAGTGGTCCAAGCTCTGGGACGAGTACAAGAAGGGCACCGAAGAGGTGATGGCCTTGTCGCGCAAGGAGGCCGGCAAGTTCCCGCGCGAGGCACAGGAGCTCAACTCCAAGACGGTCAACAAGATCGGGCTCCAGGCGGATGAGGTCCTGAACAAGGACATCGAGCTCAACACCAAGGGCGGCGAACAGGCGGCGCACGATGCCGCCGACAGCTACGCTTTCGCGTTGATGCTGGTTTTGGTCATCTTCGGCATCGCCGTCGTGATCGGCTGCGGCCTCAGCTTCTATCTCGTCCGAGACGTTTCCAGCGGCATCAACTCGATCATCGATCCGATGCAGGCGCTGGGCAAGGGCGACCTTTCGGCCGAAGTCCCTCATCGCGGCAAGAAGACGGAGGTCGGCGCCATGGCCGACGTGCTCCAGGTCTTCAAGGAGGCGCTGATCGCCAAGAAGGCCGCGGACGAGGCCGCGGCCGCGGATGCCGAAGCCAAGATCGAGCGCGGCCGCCGCGTCGACGACCTCACTCGCGAATTCGAAACGATGATCGGGGAGATCGTTCAGACCGTGTCGTCGGCCTCGACCCAATTGGAGGCCTCCGCCTCGACGCTGACCGCGACGGCCGACCGCTCGCAGCGGCTCGCGACCACGGTTGCCGGAGCTTCGGAGGAAGCCTCCACCAACGTGCAATCGGTGGCTTCGGCCACCGAGGAGATGGCCTCTTCGGTCGGCGAGATCAGCCGCCAGGTGCAGGAATCGGCGCGGATGGCGGGCGATGCCGTCGGCCAGGCCCGTGCCACGACCGAGCGTGTCAGCGAGCTGTCCAAGGCCGCCGCGCGCATCGGCGACGTCGTGGAATTGATCAACACCATCGCCGGCCAGACCAACCTTCTGGCGCTGAACGCCACCATCGAGGCGGCACGCGCCGGCGAAGCCGGCCGCGGCTTCGCGGTCGTCGCTTCCGAGGTGAAGGCGCTCGCCGAGCAGACCGCGAAGGCGACCGGGGAGATCGGCCAGCAGATCTCCGGCATCCAGGCGGCGACCAACGACTCGGTCGGCGCTATCAAGGAGATCTCCTCGACCATCGAACGTCTGTCGGAGATTTCGTCGGCCATCGCTGCCGCGGTGGAAGAGCAGGGCGCCGCGACGCAGGAGATCGCCCGCAACGTGCAGCAGGCCGCACAGGGCACGCAGCAGGTGTCGTCCAACATCACAGACGTGCAGCGCGGCGCCACCGAGACCGGCACGGCGTCGTCACAGGTGCTGTCGGCGGCGCAGATGCTGTCCAACGATTCCGGCCGGCTGAAGAACGAGGTCAGCAAGTTCCTCACCAACGTCCGCGCCGCCTGACAGAAGCGAACTCCGCAGGAGGAGTTGCGTCGGCTTCCATCGCGGCCGACGCATTAGCTTGGAAGCTCATGTCGGCCCCAAGACTCGCATTCAGCTGGAACTGCCAGTTTTCGATAACTCCAGTAGAATTGCGGGACGTTGCCCCGCATGTCCTCAGTAGGAATGCGGAGGACGGATAATTCTTTCCTAGGAGGTCGACCCTACAAAGGTAGGGGAACTGGTGCACAACTCACGAGAGCCGCGCGCTCGATGAGGATTCGGTGCGTGGGCAGCCTCAAGGAAAACCTATGTCTCTGATCAATAATCTACGCATTTCCATCAAGGTATCGGCGGTGTTTGTCGCGATCTGTCTCGTCGTCGCCGGCAGCACCGGGGCGATCTACAATTCGCTGAGCGTGATGAACTCGACGGCGAAGATGACGGTGCACACGTATCAGGTGATGGAGCAGCTTTCCGAGCTCGTCAGCGCCATGGTCAATCAGGAAACCGGCGTGCGCGGCTATCTCGTGTCGGGCGATACCGCCTTCCTCGCTCCCTATGAGGCCGGGCAGAAGCAGTTTCAGCAGGCGGCGGCCAAGGTCGGCAGCCTGACCTCGGACAACGCCACGCAACAGAAACGGCTCGAGCAAGTCAAGGCGCTCGCCAACGACTGGGCCACCAACGTCGCGCAGCGCGAAATCGCCTTGATGAAGGATCCGGCAACTCAGGCGAAGGCGCGTGAACTCGAGGCATCGGGCGCCGGCAAGAAGGCGATGGATGGCCTGCGTACCGTGGTGCAGGAAATGGACAAGGAAGAGCGGTCCTTGTTGTCGGTGAGGGCAGTGGCTTCCGACGCCGCGTCGGCCAGCGCCAACATGGCCATGCTGATCGGCGGCTTCGTCACCCTGCTGCTGTCGCTTGTGGGTGCCTTCGGCGTCGCGATCGCGGTGACCCGCCCGATCCAGCGCATCACCACGGAGATGGGGATTCTTGCGCAGGGTGACACATCGGTGGTCGTATCGGGCACCGAACGCAAGGACGAGATCGGCGAGATGGCCCAGGCCGTCCAGGTGTTCAAGACCAATGCGATCGAGGTCGAGCGGCTCAAGGCGGAACAGGTCGAAGCTGAGCGGCGGAGTGCGGAGCAACGCAAGCAAGACATGATCAGGCTCGCGGACGATTTCGAAGGCGCTGTCGGCCAGATCATCGGAACGGTCTCCTCCGCCTCCACGCAGCTCGAGGCGTCGGCCACGACCCTCACCGGTACGGCCGAACGCTCGCAACAATTGGCTACCACGGTCGCTGCCGCTTCGGAGGAAGCCTCGACCAACGTGCAATCGGTGGCTTCGGCGACCGAGGAGATGGCCTCGTCGGTCGGCGAGATCAGCCGCCAGGTGCAGGAATCGGCGCGGATGGCGGGCGATGCGGTCGGCCAGGCCCGTGCCACGACCGAGCGTGTCAGCGAATTGTCCAAGGCCGCCGCGCGCATCGGCGACGTCGTGGAGCTGATCAACACCATCGCCGGCCAGACCAACCTTCTGGCGCTGAACGCCACCATCGAGGCGGCACGCGCCGGTGAAGCCGGCCGCGGCTTCGCGGTCGTTGCGTCCGAGGTGAAGGCGCTCGCCGAACAGACCGCGAAGGCGACCGGGGAGATCGGCCAGCAGATCTCCGGCATCCAGGCGGCGACCAACGACTCGGTCGGCGCCATCAAGGAGATCTCCTCGACCATCGAGCGTTTGTCGGAGATTTCGTCGGCGATCGCCGCTGCGGTGGAAGAGCAGGGCGCCGCGACGCAGGAGATCGCCCGCAACGTGCAGCAGGCCGCGCAAGGCACGCAGCAGGTGTCGTCGAACATCACCGACGTCCAGCGCGGCGCCTCCGAGACCGGCACGGCCTCCTCGCAGGTGCTGTCGGCGGCCCAGATGCTGTCCAACGACTCGACCCGCCTGAAGAACGAGGTCGGCAAGTTCCTGACCACCGTCCGCGCGGCCTGACCCTTCGCCCGATGAAGACACGAGCGGCGCCGCAAGGCGCCGCTCGTCTCGTTTTGCGGTGCATCGCAGCCTGTGAGAGCTCCCGTAATGCTACGGGCGGTCCGTTTCACAGATAGTTAAATCGCATTTACGACAATCGACGGGCGGACGGGCTCAGATTGGAGACGGTCCCGATTGGAATAATCGATACTGCATTCCATCTTCTGGGGGCTTTGATGCGCAAGAACTTTCCGGTGACTGCTGTCGAATATCCGGTCAGCGACGAGACACTGATCGTCTCCCGTACCGACCTCAAGGGCAAGCTCACCTACTTCAATGAGGATTTCATTGCGGCTGCCGGCTTTGCGTCGGCGGAACTCATGGGCCAGCCGCACAACATCGTCCGCCATCCCGACATGCCGCCGGAGGCGTTCGACAATCTCTGGGACACGCTGAAGGCCGGCAAGCCTTGGCTCGGCGCGGTGAAGAACCGCCGCAAGAACGGCGACTTCTACTGGGTGCTGGCGACGGCGTCGCCGATCCGCGAGAACGGCGAGGTCAAGGGCTACACCTCGATCCGCACCAAACTGCCTTCCGACCAGCGCAAGCTCGCCGAAGAAGTCTATGCCGCCATCCGTGAGAAGAAGCCGCACGGCTATCGCATCGACGCCGGCATCATCCGCCGCCGCTCCTGGCTCGACCGCTTCAGCATCTTCACCGGCACGCTGAAGGCACGCCTGGTCACGACGATGGTGCTCCAGCTGCTGTTCATGCTCGCGCTCGGCATCGGCGGCGCGCTCTCCACCGGCGGTTCGACCAGCCTGCTGCTGTCTGCGCTTGCCGTCGTAGGCGCCGCCATCGTCTGCTTCGCCGGCTTTGCGACCATGCGTGCGATCCAGGAGCCGATGCGGCAGCTGAACGACACTCTTGTCAACATCGTGCAGGACAAGCTCGACAACCGTATCGTGATCGAGCGCGACGACGAGATCGGCGAGGCGCTGCGTAACCTCCAGACCGTGCAAACCCTGGTCCGCTTCAGCCGCGACGAGGTGCAGGCCGTGCAGCGCCGGGCCGAGGCGCAGCGCAAGGCCGACATGACCAAACTCGCCGACGGTTTCGAGGCCGCGATCGGCGAGATCGTCGAGACCGTGTCGTCGGCCGCGACCGAGCTCGAGGCTTCGGCCTCGACCCTGTCCTCGACCGCCGGCCGGGCGCAGGAACTGGCGACTGCGGTGGCAACCGGCTCGGAGGCGGCCTCCAGCAACGTTCATTCGGTGGCATCGGCGGCCGAGGAGATGTCGTCCTCGGTCCGTGAGATCGGCCGCCAGGTGCAGGATTCCAGCAGGATCGCGAGCGAGGCGGTCAGCCAGGCGCACGCCACCACCGAGCGCGTCAGCGAATTGTCGCGGGCCGCGTCGCGGATCGGCGACGTCGTCGAGCTCATCAATGCCATTGCCGGCCAGACCAACCTGCTGGCGCTCAATGCCACCATCGAGGCGGCGCGGGCGGGCGAGGCCGGCCGCGGCTTCGCAGTCGTGGCTTCCGAGGTCAAGGCGCTTGCCGAGCAGACCGCCAAGGCAACCGGTGAGATCGGCCAGCAGGTCGGCGGCATCCAGGCCGCGACGCAGGATTCGGTCAGCGCGATCGGCGAGATCAGCGGCACCATCGCGCGTTTGTCGGAGATCGCTTCGGCTATCGCGGCAGCAGTGGAGCAGCAGGGCGCGGCGACCCAGGAGATCGCCCGCAACGTGCAGCAGGCGGCCCAAGGCACCCAGCAGGTCTCGTCCAATGTCGGCCACGTCCAGCGCGGCGCTTCCGAAACCGGCTCGGCGTCCTCGGAAGTGCTGTCGGCAGCGCAGATGCTGTCCCGCGACTCCAACCGCCTCAAGCTCGAAGTCGGCAAGTTCCTGAACTCGGTCCGTGCCGCCTGAGGAATGTGGCGGCATGGCTGCGATGTCGGTTTCGCAGTGCGGTAGCAGGGAAGTGAATGCGGGATAGCGGCCGGGGGTTAGCCTTTCCGGCGGTGCTCAGGTAAAGGAGATAGGGGGTCGCCGTGGGGGCGGATCCCATACCCTCGCTTGACCTGGAATTGCCTGGCGCATGATTGCTCTGGTCCGTATTGCCCTGAGCCGGCCCTATACATTCGTCGTACTGGCGCTGCTGCTGCTGATCATCGGACCGCTCGCGGCGCTGCGAACACCGACCGACATCTTCCCGGATATCCGTATTCCCGTCATCGGTGTGGTCTGGCAGTACACCGGCTTGCCGCCGGACCAGATGTCCGGCCGCATCACCACCCCGTTCCAGCGCGCGCTGACGACCACGGTCAACGACATCGAGCACATCGTCGCCAACTCCTACACCGGCTTTGGCATCATCAAGATCTTCTTCCAGCCCAACGTCGACATCCGCACCGCCAATGCCCAGGTCACCGCGATCTCGCAGACCCTGCTCAGGCAGATGCCGCCGGGTGCGACACCCCCTTTGATCCTGAACTACTCGGCGTCCACCGTGCCGATCCTTCAGGTGGCCCTGTCGGGCGACGGGCTCACCGAGCAGAACCTCGCCGACATCGGCATCAACCAGCTTCGTACGCCGCTGGTCACCGTGCCCGGCGCGGCGATCCCGTACCCGTTCGGCGGCAAGCAGCGCCAGGTCCAGATCGACCTCAATCCGACCGCGCTCCAGGCCCGCGGCCTCTCCGGCCAGGACGTCGCCAATGCGCTCGCGGCACAGAACTTGATCACGCCCGTTGGCACTCAGAAGATCGGACAGTTCGAGTACAGCATCCAGCTCAACAATTCGCCGCTCCGAATCGAGGAACTCGGCAACCTGCCGATCAGGACCGTCAACGGCGCCATGGTCTATGTGCGCGATGTCGCGACCGTACGTGACGGCAATCCGCCGCAGACCAATATCGTCCATGTCGACGGCAACCGCTCCGTGCTGATGATGGTGCTGAAGGCCGGCGCCACCTCGACGCTCGATATCATCGCTGGGATCAAGCAGAAGGTGATCGAGGTCAAGGACCAGATGCCGGAGGCGCTGAAGATCAACTTCATCGGTGATCAGTCCGTGTTCGTCCGCGGTGCGATCCAGGGCGTTGCGGTCGAGGGCGTGATCGCGGCGCTGCTTACCAGCGTCATGATCCTGCTGTTTCTCGGCAGCTGGCGCTCGACCGTCATCATCGCCGTCTCGATCCCGCTGTCGGTGCTTGGCGCCATCATCATGCTGTCGGCAATCGGCGAGACGCTGAACATCATGACGCTCGGAGGCCTCGCGCTCGCCGTCGGCATCCTGGTCGACGACGCCACGGTCACGATCGAGAACATCAACTACCATCTGGAGCAGGGCAAGCCGGTCGAGCAGTCCATCCTCGACGGCGCCAACCAGATCGTGACGCCCGCCTTCGTGTCGCTGCTCTGCATCTGCATCGTGTTCGTGCCGATGTTCTTCCTTTCAGGCGTCGCGCGCTTCCTGTTCGTGCCGATGGCGGAAGCCGTGATGTTCGCGATGATCTGGTCGTTCATCCTGTCGCGCACGCTGGTGCCGACCATGGCGAATTATCTGCTCAAGGCGCATGTCCATCACGAGGGCGGGCCACCGAAATCGCGCAATCCCTTGGTCTGGTTCCAGCGCGGATTCGAGGCGCGGTTCGAGCGCATCCGGGGTGGATATCACGGCCTGCTTGGCCTCGCGCTGGCACACCGGGCGGTGTTCGTCATCGGTTTCATCTGCATCGTCGGGGCGTCCTTCGCGCTGGTGCCGTTCCTCGGCCGCAACTTCTTTCCAGCCGTCGATGCCGGCAACATCCTGATGCATGTCCGCACCCAGGTCGGCACCCGGATCGAGGAGACCGCGAACCAGCTTGCCGATATCCAGAAAGCCGTGCGCAAGCTGATCCCGGGCGAGATCGAAACCATGACCGATAACATCGGCATGCCGATCTCCGGCATCAACCTGACCTACAACAACACCGGCGTGATCGGCCCGCAGGACGGCGACATTCAGATCAAGCTGAGGGAGGGCCACAGGCCGACGGAAGAGCACGTAAAGGTGCTGCGCGAGCAGTTGCCGCGGCTGTTTCCCGGCGTGAGCTTCGCGTTCCTGCCGGCCGACATCGTCAGCCAGATCCTGAATTTCGGCGCGCCGGCGCCGATCGACCTGCAGATCCGCGGTGCCAATGTCAGCGCCAACTTCGCCTATGCCAACAGCCTGCTGGCTAAGGTCCGCAAGATTCCCGGCGTTGCCGATGCGCGGATCCAGCAGTCGCCGAACAATCCGACGTTCAACATCGATGTCGACCGCACCCGCGCCCAATATGTCGGCCTGACCGCGCGCGACGTCACCAACAGCCTCGTGGTCAATCTCGCCGGCTCCTCGCAGGTGGCGCCGACCTATTACCTCAATCCCGATAACGGCGTGTCGTACTCGATCGTGATGCAGACGCCGCAATACCGGATCGATTCGCTCAGTGCGCTCGAGACCCTGCCGATCACCGCGGCCGGCAATGCGCAGTCGCCGATCCTCGGCGGCATCGCCGACATCAAGCGCTCGGCGTCGAGCGCGGTCGTTTCGCAATACGACATCCAGTCGATGGTTCAGATCTTTGCCACGACCTCGGGCCGCGATCTCGGCGCGGTCGCCGCCGACATCCGCCAAGTGATTGCCGATACCGCGAAGGACGTGCCGAAGGGCTCGTCCGTGGTGCTGCTCGGCCAGGTGGAGACGATGAACAGCGCCTTCACCGGCCTGCTGTTCGGCCTGCTCGGGGCCGTCGTGCTGATCTACTTTTTGATCGTCGTGAACTTCCAGTCCTGGTCCGATCCATTCGTGATCATCACCGCGTTGCCAGCCGCGCTCGCAGGCATCGTCTGGATGCTGTTCATGACCGAGACCACGCTGTCGGTGCCGGCGCTGACCGGCGCCATCATGTGCATGGGCGTGGCCACCGCCAACAGCGTGCTCGTGATCTCCTTTGCCCGCGAGCGCTACGAGGAACTCGGCGATCCCGTCGCCGCTGCGCTCGAAGCCGGCTTCGTCCGGTTCCGCCCCGTCCTGATGACCGCTCTCGCCATGATCATCGGCATGGCGCCGATGGCGCTGGGGTTGGGTGAGGGCGGCGAGCAGAATGCGCCGCTCGGCCGTGCCGTGATCGGCGGCCTGATCTTTGCAACCTTCGCCACGCTGATGTTTGTTCCCGTGGTGTTCAGCATGGTCCACAAGAAACAAGGCGCCAAGCCCGCCGCCTCATCGGAGTCCCCGCATGTCGCCCACTGAACCCCGCTCCCCGGTGTCGCGCCGGAAACTGGGCATCTTCGGCGTGGTGGCGCTGATTGCGGCAGGCCTCGTCGTCGGCACCGGCATCCGCGCCCGCGAGGAGCAGGGCTCGAAGCTGAAGGAATGGACTGACGAACAGGCCGTTCCCAGCGTGGCCGTGGCGCTGCCCAATGCCAAGGACCTCAGCGTCACCATCGATCTGCCGGGCCGGCTGGAAGCTTACTCCCGCGCCCCTATCTTCGCGCGGGTGTCGGGCTATTTGAAGAGCTGGAGCGCCGACATCGGCGCGCGCGTCAAGGCCGGCCAGGTGATTGCCGAGATCGAGGCGCCCGACCTCGATCAGCAGCTGCTGCAGGCCCGCGCCGACCTCGCCAGCCAACAGGCCAGCGCCAGGCTGTCGGAGGCTACTCTCAACCGCCGCAAGACACTGGTCGCCTCCAACTTCGTCTCCGCGCAGGAGATCGACGAGCGCACCGCCGACCTCTCCAACAAGAACGCCGCCGTCAATTCGGGCAAGGCCAATGTCGAGCGGCTCGAAGCGCTGGCCGGCTACAAGAAGATCACCGCGCCTTTCGACGGCGTCGTCACCGCGCGCGACACCGACGTCGGCGCGCTCATCAATGCCGGCGGCGGCTCCGGCCCGGCGATGTTCGTGATCTCGGACATCAGCAAGCTGCGCGTCTACGTCAACGTGCCGCAGAACTACGTGCCGGCGATCAAGATCGGGGCCAAGGCGATCATCACGCTGCCTGAATATCCCAACCGGACGTTCCAGGCGACGGTGGAGGCGTCCTCGCAGGCCGTCGACGTCGCCTCCGGCACCACACGCATGCAGCTCGGGCTCGACAATTCCAGAGGCGAGTTGATGCCCGGGGGCTATGCCAGCGTGAAGCTCAGCCTCCAGCGTGACTCAGCGCCGCTGAGCATCCCCGCCAGCGCCTTGATCTTCAACGGCAGCGGCCTGCGAGTGGCGACGGTCGGTGCGGATGACAAGGTGCTGTTCAAGAGCGTGACGATCGCCCGCGACCTCGGCCGCGAAATCGAGCTCGCCTCGGGGATTGCAGCGGATGACCGCGTCATCACCGCGCCGCCGGATGGGCTTTCGGATGGCGATGCGGTCCGCGTCGTCGGCGCCAAGGGCAAGCCGGCGACCGCGTCGGAGAAGCAGGCACCGAAGAGCTGAGTGTTCTTCACCGCGCCCGCTTGCGGCGGGCTATCGTATTTGAGAATGTTTCCCTGCGGCCATCCTTCGAGACGCCCGCTTTGGGCGGGCTCCTCAGGATGAGGGCGGAGTGCGCGGCAACAGTCTCAACGGGCACTGACGCTGATTAGCCTCATCCTGAGGAGGCGCGTCAGCGCCGTCTCGAAGGACGAGGCGTGCACGAAGGCCGTCGCCACAAGTCACTCGATAGCTCTGCGGCTTGCGGGGAGAGGGAGGATGCTACGCAACCCGCCACTCCGGCACGCCATCCCCGGCCATCGCCAACTCGCCGATTGAGCCGACCGGCGTGCGATCCATGTCCAGCAGATGCGCGAGTGTCGCATTGTCGCTCGCCGGAATCCGCGCCAGCGTGCGCCGGTCGTCTTCCGTGCGCAGCATCGCCACGCCGTGTTCGACATCGCCGCCGCGGCCGTAGAGCACGGTAAAGCTTTCGACCTTGCCCCTGCCGTTTGCCTCCGCCGCGAACTCCGGCACCGCGCGCTTGTTGCGGTCGGCTTCACCTTGCACACTGGTCTCCTGCGACAGCGTCTCGCGCGGCGGTGCCTTCGCCACCACCAGCGCGTGATGCTTGGTGACGAAGCCGCCCTGGCCATAGAGCAGCCCGAGCTTGGCGCCGTCGCGCACGCGCCGCACCATCGCGCATGCGGCATGCGTCATGTAGGTGTTGAGCGGCGCGCCGAAGAAGGTGAGGCCGCCGGTCACGGTCGGCTGCACGTCGTCGCCGAGCCCCAGCGTCCGCCGCGCCATCTTGGGCACGCAGGGGAAGCAGCTGTAGAGCTCGATCGCGTCGAATGTCCTGCCGTCGCCGTCGGCAAGATCCATCGCCGCCTTCAGCACGGCGTTCTGCGGATGGCTCTCGTAGAATTGGTCGCGCAACAGATAGTCGCGCGGCTCCTCGGCGGAGGCGCCGCCGAGCGGATACACCAGCTTGTCTTCGGCGATGCCGAGCGCGCGCGCCTTGGCAAGGCTGGTCAGCAGCAGCGCGCCGCCCATGTTGACGCTGGGGTTGGCGACCATCAGCTTGTTGTAGGGCCAGGCGATCAGCCGGTTGTCGGCGCTCGGCGTCGTGATCTCCTCCGGCGTATGGCGCCGCTTCAGCCAGGCATTTGGGTTCTGCGCGGCGGCTTCGGAATAGCGCGACCACAGCGTGCCGGATTCCGCCATGGCCTCGCGCGGCGTCTGGCTCCAATGGGCGGAGGAGGCTGCCTCGTAGAACGGATAGACCGTGACGGGTCGGAACACACCGAGCTTCACCGCGAGCGGCTTCTGAAACGCCGCGCCGCGCTTGGGTTCCTCGACGTCATGGGCGAACGGCGTCCATGGCAGCTTGACGCCGGCGCGCTCGGCCTTGGTCGCGGTCGACTGCGCCTCGGCGCCGCAGACGGCCGCCACGCTGCACTCGCCGCGCGCGATGCGCTTGGCGGCTTCGTGGATGTAGCGGATCGGACTCTCGCCGCCGACGGGACCGTAATAGCAATGCGCAGGCGACACGCCGAGGCGCTGCGCCAATAGCTGCTCCGGATCGCGATAGCGCCAGCTCAGGAAGTTGACGACGTCGAGCGACTGCACCTCGCCGAGCAGTTTTGCGCCGGCGTCCTGCTCGGCCCGCCGCAGCGCTTGCTCCAACAGATCGAGCGGCTCGAGGCCGTCTGTAATTTCTTTCGGACGGTCGACGATCTCGCCGATGCCGACGATGACGGGGATGCGGTCTTCGGGGAGAGGGGAATTGGTCATTTCTTCTTGCTTCACGTTTCAGATATTGGGTACGCCGTCGTCCTTCGAGGGCCGCTGAAGAAGCGGCCACCTCAGGATGACGGCTATGGATACAGCGTCATCCTGAGGTGTGAGGCCGGCGGCGCAGCGCGCCGTCGGACGAGCCTCGAAGGATGGGCCGCGGACACCGCTCCGGTCGCACACACCATCACTCCGCCACCAGCGCATTCATGTGCTCGACGGCTTCGGCGAACTCTTCCTTGAACTCCTGCACCACGGCGCCTGCCGATTTCACGCTGTCGATCAGGCCGACGCCCTGGCCGACGAAATAGCTGACGAGATCGCGGGCCCGGGCGTTGCCGCCCGCGGCGGCGCGGTCGATCGAATTGAAGGCGTCGCGGCTGATGATGCTCTGCAGCGGCATCGGCAGCGCGCCCGGGCTGTCCGGTGCGCGGTCCCAAGCATCGGTCCAGACCGAGCGGAGCTGCCGCGCCGGCTTGCCGGTGCGGCCTTTCGAGCGCACCGCGTCGCGCGAGGACGCCGCGATCATCTTCTCGCGAAAGATCTCGGATGTCTCGGACTCGACCGTGGCCAGCCACACCGAGCCGGTCCAGGCGCCGGCCGCGCCCATCGCCATGCAGGCCGCCATCTGCCGGCCGGTCATGATGCCGCCGGCCGCCAGCACCGGCACGTCGCGGATGTTCCTGATCGCCTTGATCACCTCCGGCACCAGCACCATGGTCGAGACCTCGCCGCAATGGCCGCCGGCCTTGGTGCCCTGCACCACGAGGATGTCGACGCCCGCCGCGACCTGGCGCAGCGCGTGCTCCTTGGCCCCGACCAGCGCTGCGACCGGCACGCCATGCCTCTTGCCCATCTCGATCATCGCCTTCGGCGGAACGCCCAACGCATTGGCGATCAGCCGGATCGGATGGTTGAAGGAGATTTCGAGCAGCTCGAGCGCGGTTTTCGCATCGAACGGCTGCGGCTGATCGGCTGCGACCTCAGTGGTCGTCAGCTCGATGTCGTATTTCTCCAGGAGATCGCGCGTGTAAAGGCGATGCTCCTGCGGCACGCGCGCTTCCAGGCTCTTCCAGGTGACGTCTTTCTCGCCTGATGTCGAGATGTTCTCCGGGATCAGCACGTCGATGCCGTAAGGCTTGCCATCGACATGCGCGTCGATCCACTTCAATTCGCGCTCGAGCGTGTCAGGCGTGTGCACGGTCGCGCCCAGCACGCCGAAGCCGCCGGCGCGGCTGACCGCGGCGACGACATCGCGGCAATGGCTGAAGGCGAGCAGCGGGAATTCGATGCCCAGCATGTCGCAGATCGGCGATTTCATGGCTCTCTCCCGGCGGCTCCTCGCGTTCGCGTTGCTTTCCCTCACGAAGCAAAGCGACGCTAGCCGATCGACACGCGCGATGCCACGCCGGATTCGGCAATGCATCTTGCGTGTAGGCGTTGCGCTCTTTCCACAGGCCCGCTGCGTCCCAGGTGAGGCCGTCATTCCGGGGCTCGCGTCAGCGAGAACCCGGAATCCATCTTTCAGAGCATTCCTGCCGGCACGATGGATTCCGGGCACGCCCTGCGGGCGCCCCGGAATGATGAGAGGGAGCTTGCCATGACGAAACGGTGAGACGCCCCGCCCGGCAATGCGTCTCGGAGGCCTTGCCATTCGGCATTGTCGGGCTAATTAATGCAGACGCATCCTTTTTCCCGGAGCCCCGCATGACCGACGCCCCCGCCTACGTGCCGCCCAAAGTCTGGACCTGGAACAAGGAGAACGGCGGGCAATTCGCCAGCATCAACCGCCCGATCGCCGGGCCCACCCACGACAAGGAGCTGCCGGTCGGCAAGCATCCGCTTCAGCTCTATTCGCTGGCGACGCCGAACGGGGTGAAGGTTACGGTGATGCTGGAGGAGCTCCTGGCACTCGGCCACAAGGGTGCTGAATACGACGCCTGGCTGATCAAGATCGGCAATGGCGACCAGTTCGGCAGCGGCTTCGTCGACATCAACCCCAACTCGAAAATTCCGGCGCTGATGGATCGCTCCGGACCCGAGCCGATCCGGGTGTTCGAATCCGGCTCGATCCTGTTCTACCTCGCCGAGAAGTTCGGCTCCTTCCTGCCGAAGGAGGTCAAGACCCGAACCGAGACGATGTCCTGGCTGTTCTGGCAGATGGGCAGCGCCCCCTATCTCGGCGGCGGCTTCGGCCATTTCTATGCCTATGCGCCGACCAAGATCGAATACGCCATTGACCGTTTCGCGATGGAGACCAAGCGCCAGCTCGACGTGCTCGACCGTCGCCTCGCCGATAACGAGTACCTCGCGGGCAAGGAGTACACGATCGCCGATATGGCGGTGTGGCCCTGGTATGGCGCACTCGCCAAGGGGCTGGTCTACGGCGCCGGCGAGTTCCTCTCCGTGCAGGACTACAAGAACGTGCAGCGCTGGACCGACCAGATCGCGCAGCGCCCCGCCGTGAAGCGCGGGCGCATGGTCAACCGCGTCTCCGGCGATCCCGCGAGCCAGCTCCACGAGCGCCACGACGCATCCGATTTCGAGACGAAGACTCAGGACAAGGTCTCCCCCGCAACGTAGGGCGCTTTCCTCACCTCTCCCCGCTTGCTGCAGGGCGATCGCATATGGGTTTTTGAAAGGCCTGAGCGCACGCCTCGCCCTTCGAGACGACCGCTTCGCGGTCCCTCAGGGTGAGGCTAGGCGGCACCGGCGCTCGTTGAAACCAGCGCAACGCACTCAGTCCTCATCCTGAGGGCCCGCCAACGGCGGGCGTCTCGAAGGATGGCCAGAGGCAATATCGCTCCCATATGCGATTGCCCTGCCGCTTGCGGGGAGAGATCGAATTTGATCGCAGACGAATGCGGGTGAGGGGGTACAGGCCTTTAGCTCAAAGAGCGAAGGCGGAAGCGTTGCCCACCAATCGGCGTGATCCGCAAGAAAGACGTGGGGCGCGGCGCCACGCGCCTTTGCCCCCTACCTCTTTTTCACGCCTTCCGCTGCCGGAAACACCACGCGGTCATCGGTGCGGCAGTAGCGGTCGGCGAACATGCGGCCGATCGGGTGATAGCGGTCCATGTGCACCCGCATCGCGTCGTGGTCCCACAGCTCGTCGCGGATGTGGAAGTGGAGGCCTTCGCCCATGATCAGCCGGCGATCGTCGTTGACGTCGATCAGCTTCCAGAGCTTGCACTCCATCGCCCACGGCGTGTCAGCGAGCCGTGGCACTGAGATTGTCGTCGAGGGCGCAAGCTTCAGCCCGAGATAATCGGGCTCGCCGATCTCAGGCGGAAAGTCTCCGCTGCTCTCGTGCATGGCCCGGGCCAGCGGCTCGTCCGCGATATTGACCACGAACTCGCCGGTGCGCTGGATGTTGAGGAAGGTGTCCTTGTCCTGTCCGTTCGGCTTGCGGTTGGCCGCGAACATGCAGAGCGGCGGATCCTCGCAGAAGGCGTTGAAGAAGCTGAACGGGGCGGCATTGACGACGCCGGTCGGCCCGAGCGTGGTCACCCACGCGATGGGCCGCGGCAGGACGAAGGACGTCAGCACCTTGTAGCGCTCGCGAGGCGTCAGATCGCTGGCGGCGTAGTCCATGGCGGCTCCTGGGCAAGTCGTCATTGCCGGGCTTGACCCGGCAATCCATCAATTTCGAAGAAATGTTCCCTTCGATGGATGCGCGGGTCAAGCCCGCGCATGACGAGCAGAGATCACGCCATGCTCAGCTCGTGCCGTCCGACCACCATCCAGTGCACCTCGTCCGGACCGTCGGCGAAGCGCAGGTGACGCACGTCCTGGTACATTTCGGCGAGCGGGGTCCAGTGCGAGATGCCCGTGGCGCCGTGGATCTGGATCGCCTGGTCGATGATCTTGCAGGCGCGCTCCGGCACCATGGCCTTGACCATGGAGACCCAGACGCGGGCTTCCTTGTTGCCGAGCACGTCCATCGCCTTGGCGGCCTTCAGCACCATCAGCCGCATCGCCTCGATCTCGCAGCGCGCCTGCGCGATGATCTGCATGTTGCCGCCGAGATGGGCGATCTTCTTGCCGAAGGCTTCGCGAGTGAGGCCGCGCTGCACCATCAGGTCGAGCGCCTTCTCTGCCTTGCCGATGGTGCGCATGCAGTGATGGATGCGGCCCGGGCCGAGGCGGAGCTGCGAGATCTCGAAGCCGCGGCCTTCGCCGAGCAGGATGTTCTCCTTCGGCACCCGCACGTTGTTGAAGCGCATGTGCATGTGGCCGCGCGGAGCGTGGTCCTGGCCGAACACGTGCATGGGGCCGAGCACCTCGACGCCGGGCGTGTCGCGCGGCACCAGGATCTGCGACTGTTGCTTGCTCGGCGCCGCGTCAGGATTGGTCTTCACCATCACGATGAGGATCTTGCAGCGGGGATCGCCGACACCCGAGATGTAGTACTTCTCGCCGTTGATGACCCATTCGTCGCCGACGAGCTTGGCGGTCGTAGAGATGTTCTTGGCGTCGGAGGAGGCGACGTTCGGCTCGGTCATGACATAGGCCGAGCGGATCTCGCCGTTGAGCAGCGGCTTCAGCCATTTCTCCTTCTGCTCCTTGGTGCCGACGCGCTCCAGCACCTCCATGTTGCCGGTGTCGGGCGCCGAGCAGTTCATGGTCTCGGACGCCAGCGGGCTCTTGCCGAGCTCGGCCGCGATATAGGCGTAGTCGAGATTCTTCAGGCCCTGGCCGGTCTCGTCGTCGGGCAGGAAGAAGTTCCACAGGCCTTCCTGCTTCGCCTTGTTCTTGGCCTTCTCCAGCACTTCGAGCTGCTTCGGCGTGAAGCTCCAGCGATCCTCCTTGCCTTCGCCGGCCTTCGCGAACTCGATCGACATCGGCTCGACCGTGTCACGGATGAACTTCTTGACGTGGTCGTAGAGCGGCCGGACCTGCTCCGACATGCGGAGGTCGTTGAGCTCGTCGCCGGGATTGAGGGTGTAGTTGGTGGTGCGGGGAATGTAGGTGTGTTTTGTCATTGGTCCTCCCGGGAGCGCTAGAATGTGTTGAGCGAAGAATAGTCGCAGCGCCGCGAAAGTGCGAGCGCGCATTTTCACCCGCAGGCATGCCACGCGATGGAATTCGCGAGGACGTTTGAAATGTTGTTTGAATGAGGGTGCGAAAAATCCTCCCAATGTCGTCCCCGGACAAGCGCGCCACAAGCGCGCGCAGATCCGGGACCCATAACCACAGGAAGACGGTTGGCGAAGACTCGGAGTGACCGGCTCGCTCCATAACCGCTCCCTGGGGCTATGGGTCCCCGCCTTCGCGGGGACGACACCGGCTTTGTGCCAGCTCAGTTCGGCATCCGATGCATCGCGCAGATCTTGTTGCCGTCGAGATCGCGCAAGTAAGCCAGATACAGCTTGCCACCAGGGCCCTGACGCACGCCGGGCGGATCCTCGATGGATTTTGCGCCGGCCGCGACACCAGCCGCGTGCCACGCGTCGACCTGCTCCGGCGAATTGGCGGCAAAGCCGATCGTGCCGCCGTTCGCGCAGGTCGCCGGCTCGCCGTTGATCGGCTTCGACACCGAGAACACGCCGGTCTTGGTGATGTAGAAGATGCGATGGCCGTCGACCCTGGCCGGCCGCACCTCGAGCGTGCTCAGCAGATTGTCGTAGAACGCTTTTGCCTTGTCCAGGTCGTTGGTGCCGATCATGACGTGCGAGAACATTTGCCCATTCCCTCAGTGTTTGCAGCCCGGATGGAGCGAAGCGAACTCCGGGTCTTGCTTGCTTGTGGCAATCCCGGATTGCGCTTCGCTCCATCCGGGTTACGAACTGCTGAACTAGAAGGCCGTATAGCCGCCGTCGATCACGAACGTATCCGCGGTGTGATAGGACGAGGCCTTGCTCATCAGATACACCGCGATGCCGCCGAAATCGGCCGCCTCGCCGAAGCGCCGCATCGGTATGCGCGGCATCACGTTGCCGACGAACTTGTCGTTGGCCATCAGCCCCGCAGTCATGTCGCTCTTGATCCATCCCGGCAGGATCGCATTGGCGGTGACGCCGTGGCGCGCCAGCTCGACGCCGAGCGCGCGCACCAGCGCGTTGATGGCGGCCTTAGTCGCCGCATAATGCTCGTTGCGCGCGGTGCCGAAGATCGAGGCGAGGCTCGAGGTCGCAACCAGCCGGCCGAAGGGATCGCCGGCATTGGCGCGCTCGGTCATGTGCTTCGCGGCCGCCTGGAACGCGTGGAATACGCCGTCGAGATTGGTCGCAAACATCGTGCGCCACTCTTCCTCGGTGCGCTCGATGAAGGACCGCCTTCCGCCGCCGCCGATGCCGGCATTGGCGAAGCAGCCGTCGACCCGGCCGAAGGTATCGAGCGTCGCCTTCATCGCTGAAGCGACCGAGGCAGGATCGGTGACGTCGCAGACGCGGGCGTCTACCTTGCCGGGAGCGCCGGCCATGCTGGCGGCAGCCGCCTTGTTCTTGTCCGCATTGCGGCCCCAGATCGAGACGTTGCAGCCCTGGGCCGCGAGCGCCTGCGCGATGCCGAGCCCGATGCCGCCATTGCCGCCGGTGATCACGGCCACGCGGCCGGTGAGGTCGAAAATGTTCATGGCGCGTTTCCTGTTCTTCTTGGTCTGCGGCCCATCAGCCGCTGCGCACAAGATTGCTTGCTATGCTGCGATCACCATGGACAAGAGCGCGCCAAAAATCAAATATGCGCCCCGGCCAGGCAAAATTCCGGTCTGCGAAACTGACGCAGGCGCAACCGACGAGGAAACCATGCAGTTCAAACACGTCACGCTCGATTTCGATGGCGCGGTCGCGATCCTCAAGCTCGACCATCAGGAGGTGATGAACGCGGTCTCCGTCGACATGCTGGGCGGTCTCTCCGAAGCGCTCGATGCGATCGAGGAGAAGAAGAATGAGGTGCGCTGCGTGGTGCTGACCGGCGCGGGGCGGGCGTTCTGCACTGGTGCGAATCTGCAAGGGCGCAACGACCAGTCGAAGAAGACCAAGGCCGGCCTAACGCTCGAGACCGGCTTTCACCCCTTCCTGCGCCGTATCCGCAACCTGCATTGCCCGATCGTCACTGCGGTCAACGGCCCCGCCGCCGGCGCCGGCATGAGCTTTGCGCTGCTCGGGGACATGATCCTGTGCGCGCGCTCGTCCTATTTCCTGCAGGCCTTCCGCCGCATTGGCCTCGTGCCGGATTGCGGCTCGACCTGGCTCCTGCCCCGGCTCGTCGGCCGTGCCCGCTCGATCGAATTGTCGCTGATGGGCGAGCGGCTTCCGGCCGAGAAGGCGCTGGAATGGGGCCTCGTCAACCGCGTCTATGACGACGGCGTGCTGATGGAGGAGGCGATGAAGCTCGCGCGCGATCTCGCCAGCGGGCCGACCGTGGCACTCTCTCTGATCCGCAAGCTCTATTGGGACAGCCCGGAAAATTCCTTCGAGGATCAGCTCAATCTCGAGTTCCAGTGCCAGCTCCGCGCCGGCGACACCCAGGACTTCCGCGAGGGCGTCGGCGCGTTCCTCGAGAAGCGGCCCGCGCAGTTCAAAGGCAAATGATCGAAGCGGAGCTTTCGCGCAGTGCCAGGCGCTGGTGCCCGGGCGCGACCGGCGTCACGGGCGCGGCAAAGCTGTCCGGCGGCGCCAGCCAGGAAACCTGGCGGTTCGACATCACCCATCCCGACGGCGTGATCGGCGCGATCCTGCGCCGTTCGCCAAAGGGGTATGGCGCCGCGCCGACCCGTGCGGCCGGTCTCGCCGCTGAAGCGCAACTGATGCAGCTGGCCTACGAGGCCGGCGTGCCGTCTCCCCGCGTGATGCACGTGCTCACGCCGGAGGACGATCTCGGCACCGGCTTCATCATGCAGCGGGTCGAGGGCGAGACCATCGCGCGCAAGATTCTTCGAGATGAGGAGTTTGCTGCGGCGCGCCCCATTCTGGCGCGGCAGATCGGCGGCATTCTCGCTGGCCTGCACAGGCTGCCGCAGGACAGATTGCCTGAATTGCGCAGCAGGGGCGCGACCCAGGAGATAGCGGAATTCGAGCGCGACTACCGCAGCCTGAACTGGCCCAAGCCCGTGTTCGAGCTTGCACTGCGCTGGCTGCGTGATCATGATCCCGGCCCATCGGGCGAGACCACGCTGGTGCACGGCGATTTCCGCAACGGCAACCTCATCATCGGTCAGGATGGCGTGCGTGCAGTGCTGGACTGGGAACTCGCCCATCTCGGCGATCCCATGGAGGATCTCGGCTGGGTCTGCGTCAACTCCTGGCGCTTCGGCGAGATCGACAAGCCCGTCGGCGGTTTCGGTTCGCGCGAGGAATTGTTCGCGGGTTATGAGGCCGCCGGCCGCAAAGTCGATCCCGAACGCGTCAAGTTTTGGGAAGTGATGGGCACGTTGCGCTGGGGCATCATGTGCGGCGGCATGATGCAGCGCTTTCGCGAAGGACCGGACCATTCCATGGAGCGCGCCATGATCGGCCGCCGCGCCAGTGAGACCGAAATCGATCTGTTGCGGCTGCTGGCGCCGCGCGGGAGTTGAGCCATGCAGGACGAACCCACACCGATCGAGCTGACCAAGGCCGTCGCCGATTTCCTCCGCAACGACATCACCCCCCTGATCTCAGGCCATCAGGCCTTCAAACTCCGCGTCGCCATCAACATCCTCGATCTCGTCACGCGACAGCTGACGCGGGAGGAGGGGAGCGACGCCAACGAGGTCGAGCGCCTGCGCGCGCTGCTCGGCGAGGACGGCTCGGTGATGGAGCTGAACCGCGCACTCGCCGAGCGGATCGCCAAGGGAGAAATCGATCTCGCAACCCCGGGCCTCACCGAGCACCTGTGGGCGACTACGATGGACAAGCTCGCAGTCGACCAGCCGAACTATGCTTCGTACAAGCGCGAGGTGGGGCGCAATCCGTAAGACGGGTAGAGCGCAGCGCTCCCCGTCATTCCGGGGCGTCGCGGAGCGACGAGCCCGGAATCCATTTATCCGCGCGTTCTGCCGCCTAATGGATTCCGGGCTCGCGCCTGACGCGCGCCCCGGAATGACCGCGCAGGCGCGGTCACTTCCCCACCCATTTCGGCGGCCGCTTCTCGGAAAACGCCTTCGGGCCCTCGATGTAATCCTGCGAGGCCACCATGGCTTGTACCGCCGGATAGTCCCGCTGGTCCGCGATCGCCTGCTCCAGCGAGACGGCAAGCCCCTTCTGGATCGCCTGCTTCGAGGCGCGGATCGACATCGGCGAATTCTTGGCGATCATGTCGGCCCAGCGCAGTGCGGCGTTCAGCGCCTCGCCCTGCGGTACCACCTCGTTGACGAAGCCGAGTTCATGGCCCTCCTTGGCGCTGACGTGGCGTGCGGTCAGGATCATGCCCATCGCGCGCTTCAGCCCGATCTGGCGCGGCAGCCGGTGCAGGCCGCCGGCGAGCGCGGCGAGCCCGACGCGGGGCTCCGGCAGGGCGAAGGTGGCGTTCTCCGAGGCGATGATGAGGTCGCAGGCCAGCGCGATCTCGAAGCCGCCGCCCATGGCGACGCCGTTGACGGCGGCGATGATCGGCTTGTCGCAGTCGAAGCGGGAGGTGAGACCGGCAAAGCCGCCCTTGTCCCAGCCGCGCTTGCCGCCGGCCGCCTGCCACTTCAAATCGTTGCCGGCGCAGAACGCCTTGTCGCCGGCGCCTGTGACGATCGCGATCCACTGCTCGGGATCGCCCGAGAAATCGTCGAACACCTTTTGCAGTTCGAAATGCGCATCGGTGTGCAGCGCGTTGTAGACCTCGGGCCGCGACAGCGTCACGATTGTGATCGGCCCCTTGCGTTCCACTTTCGAAAACTTCAGCTCCATCGTGCGCTCCCGCATTTTCTCGTGAAGGAATATTTGACGACATACTACCGCGCGCCGGCGGCAGAGCACCATCGAATTGCGCAATGCGCCTTGCGCGCGCCACACGCTTCGGTTTGCTTGACTTGCGCGCGCTCTTCTCCGCTTAATCGTGCGAAGCATGAGCGCGCCTAGCGCCTTAACGCAAAACCACAAAATCAGTCCGGGAGAGAAGCTTTGGATTTCTCATTGCCTGCCGACCTCGTCGCCTATCTCGCAGAGCTCGACCGTTTCATCGAACGCGAGATCAAGCCGCTGGAGGAGGCCGACGACAACATCCGCTTCTTCGACCATCGCCGCGAATGGGCACGCACCGATTTCGAGAATGGCGGCCTGCCGCGCCACGAATGGGAAGCGTTGCTGCGCAAGGCCAAGGATCTCGCCGACGCCGCCGGGCACCTGCGCTTTCCGGTACCGAAGCAATATGGCGGCAAGGACGGCTCCAACCTCTGGATGGCCGTGATCCGCGAGCATTTTGCTGCCAAGGGTCTCGGCCTGCACAACGACCTCCAGAACGAGCACTCGATCGTCGGCAACTTTCCCGTCGTCACCATGCTCGACCGCTACGGCCGCGACGACCAGAAGGCGATGATCGACGGCTCGATCAGGGGCAAGTACCGCATCACCTTCGGCCTGACCGAGCCGCATCACGGCTCGGACGCCACCCACATGGAGACGCGCGCGGTCCCCGCGACCCGCGACAACGTCAAGGGCTGGATCATCAACGGCGAAAAGATGTGGACCACCGGCATGCACGTCGCCACCCACTGTGCGCTGTTCGCGCGGACAAGCGGCAATGACGGCGATGCCCGCGGGATCACCTGCTTCCTGGTTCCCGCGAAGAGCCACGGGGTGAAGGTCGAAGAATACATGTGGACCTTCAATATGCCGACCGATCATCCGCGCGTCAGCTTCACCGACGTCTTCGTGCCCGAGGATGCGCTGTTCGGCGAGGTCGGCCGCGGCCTGTCGCTGGCGCAGTGTTTCGTGCACCAGAACCGCATCCGCCAGGCGGCGAGCTCGCTGGGGGCCGCCGTCTACTGCATCAACGAGAGCGTGAAGTATGCCCGCGAGCGAAAGCCGTTCGGCCGGGCGCTCGCGGAGAACCAGGCGATCCAGTTCCCGCTGGTCGAGCTCGCCACCCAGGCCGAGATGTTGCGCCTTCTGATCCGCAAGACCGCCTGGGAGATGGACCAGCTCACCGAGGAACAGATCGAGCGTACGCTCTCCGACCGCGTCTCGATGTGCAACTACTGGGCAAACCGCCTCTGCTGCGAATCCGCCGATCGTGCCATGCAGGTCCACGGCGGCATGGGCTATTCACGCCACAAGCCGTTCGAGCACATCTATCGCCACCACCGGAGATATCGCATCACCGAAGGCAGCGAGGAGATCCAGATGCGCAAGGTGGCGGGGTTCCTGTTCGGCTATATGGGGCCGGGGAAGCATTGAGTCGTTACCGCGCGTTATCTCTCCCGAGTCGTCCCCGCGAAGGCGGGGACCCATAACCCCAGGGAGAAGCGTGGCGCGGGAAAGCAACTCCGTGTCGTCGCCAAACTCTACCCTGTGGATATGGGTCCCGGGCTCGCGCTGCGCGCGCCCCGGGACGACGAAATGGATAGACCGCGGATCAATTCACCCTTCGGTCTTTCCCCTCCCAATACGGCTCGCGCAATTGCCTGCGCAAAATCTTGCCGCTCGGATTGCGCGGCAGCGCCGGCAAAAACTCCACGCTCTTCGGCGTCTTGTAGCCGGCGATGCGGGTCCGCGTGAAGTTGATGATGTCGGTCGCGGTCGCCTCTTTGCCGGGCTTCATCACCACCACGGCCTTCACCGCCTCGCCCCATTTGTCATCGGGCACGCCGATCACGGCGGCTTCGGCGACGTCGGGGTGATCGCACAGCGCGCTCTCGACTTCGGCAGGGTAGATGTTCTCGCCGCCCGAGATGATCATGTCCTTGATGCGGTCGTGGATGTAGAGATAGCCGTCCTCGTCCATGTAGCCGGCATCGCCCGTGCGCAGCCAGCCGTCGCTGCGCAGCGTCGATGCGGTCGCCTCCGGCAGGTTCCAGTAGCCGGCCATGTTGGAGCCCGAGCGCGTCGCGATCTCGCCGACCTGCCGCGGCGGCAACGGCTTGCCGTCAACATCCAGGATCGCGATTTCCACGCCCGGCAGCGCCTTGCCGGCCGAGCGCATCCGCTCCAGCCCCTCGACGTGATCCTCGGGCGGCAGCGCGACGATGGTGCCGGTGGTCTCGGTCATGCCGTACATCTGCACGAAGCCGCATTTGAAGACCTCGATGCATTCCTTCAGCAGTGCCGCCGGAATCGGCGAGGCGCCATACAGCATGTATTTCAGCCTGGAGAAATCGACCGTCCTGGCGCGCGGTTGCCGCACCACGAACTGCATCGCCGCCGGCACCATGAACAGTTTTGTGATGCCCGACTGCTCGAAGAAGTCCAGAACCTTGGTCGGATCGAACTCGCGCGCGATCACGCCGCGGGCACCGTGATATAGCCCCATCACGCCCCAGCCGGAGCCGCCGATGTGGAAGATCGGCATCGCCACCAGCGAGACGTCGTCGGTCGACCACCGGTTCCACTCCGGCTTGTCCTCGGCATTGCCGGTCTGCACCAGGTTCAGGAAGTTCGCGTGGCTCAGCATCGCGCCCTTCGGCTTGCCCGTCGTGCCCGAGGTGTAGAGCTGGATCGCGATGCCGCGGGTCGCGATCGGCACCTTGGGATCCTCGCCGCTCTGCGCATCGCGCCAGGCCGTAAAATCCTGCCATTCCGGCGCGCCGCCCTCGGTGGTGATGATGCTGCGGACGCCCGGAATCTGGTCCCTGATCTGGCGCACCTGTGCGATGAATTCCGGTCCCACGAACAGCACCGGCGCCTTGCAGTCCGCAACGATGAAGGCAACCTCCGGCCCCGCGAGCCGCCAGTTCACCGGCGCCATCACGGCGCCGGCCTTCATCGCGCCCATCAGCAGCTCGAAATAGAGGTCGCTGTTCTTGCCGAGATAGGCGATGCGATCGCCGGATCTCACGCCCATCGCGATCAGGGCGTTGGCGACCTTGTTGGTCTTGATGTCGAACTCGGCGAAGCTGGTGGTGCGGCCCTCGAACTCATAGGCGATGGCGTTGCCGCGGCTCTTTGCACGCTCGCGCACCATGTCGGCGAGATTCGCCAATGGCTGTGTGGACATGTTTCTCCCGTGACGCTTTGTTCTTGTACGGGGAGTGTGGAGTCAATCGCGGGTGATGACAAGATGGGAGGCCCGCTGTCGTCCCGGACAAGCGCGCCCTAAGCGCGCGCAGATCCGGGACCCATACGCCGCAGCAGGGATTTGGCGACGACTCGGAGTGACCTGTCTCGCTCCACGACTCCTCCCTGTGGTTATGGGTCCCCGCGTTCGTGGGGACGACAGTTGAGGTGGCGCGAGAGCGTCAGCTCCTGATGCCCCGCATCCACACAACCTCGCCTTCACCCCCGCTTCGCGCGGTCCTTCTCGTTCTGCGCCATGATGCTCTCGCGCGCGGTCTTCCAGTCGTCGTCGCTCCAGTCGCGGAGCTGGTAGAAATTGCCGCCCATGGCCAGCGCCTGCGCGCCGTCCATGGCGATTGTCTCGCCGTTGATCCAGTTGCAGCCGCCGGAGATCAGGAACACGGCGACGTTCTGCAACTCCTCCATGGTGCCGACGCGGCCCATCGGGTTCATCGCCTTGGTGCGCGCGCCGGCCTCGTCACCGGGCTTGATGCGCTTGCTCATGCCCTCGGTCGGGATCTCGCCCGGGGCGATGGTGTTGAGGCGGATGCCGTGGCGGCCCCATTCGGTCGCCAGCGACATCGTCATGGCGTGAATCGCCGATTTGCTCATTGCCGACGGCACCACGTAAGGCGAGCCGTTGCGCACCCAGGTCGTGGTGATGGAGACGACGTTGCCGGGCTGCTTCAAGGCGATCCAGCGCTTGCCGACCGCATGGGTCACGTAGAACGTGCCGTGCATGACGATGTTGGCGACCGCATCGAAGCCGCGCGGCGACAGCTCCTCGGTGCGCGAGATGAAATTGCCGGCGGCGTTGTTGATGAGATCGGTGAGGGGACCATCGCGGAAGATGGTCTCGATCATCTCCTCGACCGCGAGCGCGTTGCGGATGTCGACGCCGTGGCTGGTGACGCGGCCGCCATACTGGGCCATCAGCTCGGTCGCGGTCTCGTCGCACACGATCTTGCGCCGGCCGCAGATGTGCACCTCGGCGCCGAGCTGGAGGAAGCGCGTCGCCATCGACTTGCCGAGACCGGTGCCGCCGCCGGTCACGAGAATGCGCCGGCCGGCCAGAAGATTTTCCTTGAACATGGCTGTTTCCCCCGTAGGGATTGTCAGTTAATTGGTCGATTGACTAAATCCGTCCGCCGGCGTCCTGTAAAGCGGCAACCGGTCAAGAACAAGGGAGAATTCGTCCATGGAAGAGCGCGTCTCGATCTCGATCTCGGAAGGCGTCGCCGACGTGCGCCTAGTGCGCGCCGACAAGATGAACGCGCTGGATCAGGCCATGTTCGAGGCACTTGTTGCGGCAGCGGAACGGCTTTCGAAGGAAAAAGGCGTGCGCGCCGTCGTGCTCTCGGGCGAAGGCCGCGCCTTCTGCGCCGGTCTCGACATGGGACGTTTTGCCGCCATGAAGGAGAAGGGCGGCAACGGAATTCCGGGCGGCGAAAATCGTGATCTCACCAAGCGCACGCACGGCCTAGCGAACTTCCCGCAACAAGCGGTGTGGGGCTGGCGCCAGCTTCCGGTGCCCGTCATCGCAGCCGTGCACGGCGTCGCCTTTGGCGGCGGCTTCCAGCTCTCGCTCGGCGCCGACATGCGGTTTCTCTCGGCGGACGCGCGGATGTCGATCATGGAGATCAAATGGGGCCTCGTGCCTGACATGGCGGGCACGCCGATCCTCGCCAGCCTCGTGCGCGACGACATCCTGCGCGATCTCACCTATACGGGCCGCATCTTCTCGGCGCAGGAGGCGATGACATACGGCCTCGCCACCCGCATCTGCGACGATCCACGCGCGGCAGCGCTGGAGGTTGCGCGCGAAATCGCGGGAAAAAGCCCCGATGCGATCCGCGCGGCCAAGCGGATGCTGAACAACCTTTCGGTCGATCCCGGCCCGGCGCTGCTGGCGGAATCCGTCGAGCAGCAGAAGCTGATCGGCAGCGCCAACCAGACTGAGGCCGTGCGGTCGAATCTGGAGAAGCGTGCGCCGAAATTCGCGGATTAGCTTTCCGTCATTCCGGGGCGCAGCGTAGCGGCGAGCCCGGAATCCATCAGGCCGCATGCTCTGCCGTAAAATGGATTCCGGGTTCGATGCTACGCATCGCCCCGGAATGACGACCCGAGTGGTGTCCACGTGTCAACCCGGCGAAAGATCGGACAACAACAATGAGCGAAACGTCCCCCTTCCTCGGCATCGTCTCCGGCGACCGCCGCCGCAGCCACACAGAGGTCGCCGCCCGCGCCGACCGCATCGCCTCCGGCCTCGCAAAAATCGGCGTCCGCCAGGGCGATTGCGTCTGCATGCTCATGCGGAACGACATCGCCTTCCTCGAAGCCGCCTATGCCACGATGCGCCTGGGTGCCTATGGCGTGCCGATCAACTGGCACTTCAAGCCGGAGGAGATCACCTACATCCTGAACGACACCGGCACGTCCGTGCTGATCGGGCATGCCGACATGCTGCACGCCCTGCGCGGCGCCATCCCGGAGGGCGTCACCGTCCTCAGCGTGCCGACCCCGCCGGAGATTTTGTCCAGCTACAAGATCGATCCCGATGATCTGAAGACCCCCGGCTTCGCGATCGACTTCGAATCCTGGCTCGCGCAACACCCGCCTTATGACGGCCCGGTGGTCCCGCAGCCGATGAACATGATCTATACGTCAGGCACGACCGGTCACCCCAAGGGCGTGCGGCGCAACGCGCCGACACCAGAGCAGCAGGCCGCCGGCGAGCGCATGCGGGCGATGATCTACGGGCTCAAGCCCGGCGCCCGCGCGCTGCTGCCGGGGCCGCTTTATCACTCCGCGCCGAATTCCTTCGGCATCCGCGCCGGCAAGCTCGGCGGGGTGCTGGTGCTGATGCCGCGCTTCGAGGCCGAGGAATTCCTGGAAGCGATCGAGCGCTATAAGATCGACACCATCTTCATGGTGCCGACCATGTTCATTCGCCTGATGAAGCTGCCCGAGGCGGTGCGCAGGAAGTACGACGTTTCCTCGCTGCGCCACGTGATCCACGCCGCCGCGCCGTGTCCGGCCGACGTCAAGCGCGCCATGATCGAGTGGTGGGGACCGGTGATCTACGAATTCTACGGCTCGACCGAATCCAGCGCCGTGACCTTCGCGACGTCGGAAGATGCGCTCAAGAAGCCCGGCACCGTCGGCAAGATCTCGCCCGGGGCCGAGCTACGCTTCATCGGCGAGGACGGACGCGTGCTCGGCGTGGGCGAGATCGGCGAGATCTATTCCCGCATGGCCGAGATGGCCGATTTCACCTACCACAACAAGCCGGAGAAGCGCGCCGAGATCGACCGCGACGGCTTCATCACCTCGGGCGACGTCGGCTATATCGACGAGGACGGCTACGTCTTCATCTGCGACCGCAAGCGCGACATGGTGATCTCAGGGGGCGTCAACATCTACCCCGCTGAGATCGAGTCGGTGCTGCATGCCGTGCCCGGCGTGCACGATTGCGCGGTGTTCGGCATTCCCGACGCCGAGTTCGGCGAGGCGCTGATGGCGGTGGTGGAGCCGCAGCCCGGGATCACGCTCGCTGCCTCCGATGTCCGCGCCGCGCTGAAGGCGCATCTGGCTGATTACAAGGTCCCCAAGCACGTCGAGATCCGCACTGGCCTGCCGCGCGAAGATTCCGGCAAGATCTTCAAGCGCCGCCTGCGCGATCCCTATTGGGAGCAGGCGGGCCGGAAAATTTAAGGCGGTGCCGTAGGGTGGGCAAAGCGAAGCGTGCCCACGAATTCTTGCTTATGGAGACAGATCGTGGGCACTGCGCAAGAGCGCCTTTGCCCACCCTACGAGACAACCGATGGGGAAAGAAATGACCGATACAGCAACCGAAGTCCTCTACACTGTCGCCGACCACATCGCGACCATCACCCTCAACGCGCCGGAGCGCATGAACACCATCTCCGGACCGATGCTGAACGACCTCGCCCGGCTGCTGACGGAGGCCAATGAGGACAACAACGTCCGCGTCGTGATCCTCACCGGGAAGGGTAGGGCGTTTTGCGCCGGGCTCGACCTGCGCAAGGAGCGTGACGGCAACGGCCTCAGCGCTGCCTCATCGCCGACCACGATCAACCTCCGCAACACGCCGCCGACCATCCTGCATGCGATGGACAAGCCGACCATCTGCGCCGTCAATGGCGGCGCCGCCGGCTACGGCATGGACACGGCGCTCGGCTGCGACATCCGCATCATGGCGGAGTCGGCCAAGCTCGCCGCCGCCTTCGTCAAGCGTGGCGTGGTGCCGGAATCCGGTGGCACCTGGCTGCTGCCGCGCATGCTCGGCTGGGCCAAAGCCTCCGAGCTGATCTTCACCGGCCGCACCCTCAGCGCGCGCGAGTGCCTGGATTGGGGCCTCGCCAACGAGGTGGTGCCGGATGCCGAGTTAATGGCTCGCGCCACGGCGATCGCCCGCGAGATCGCCGCCAACGCGCCGCTCGCGGTGCAGGCCTCCAAGCGCATGATGCGGATGGGCCTCAACGAGAATTTCCAGGACCATGTCCACCACGTCTATCTCCAGCTCCTGCCACTGTTCAAAACCGCGGACATGGCCGAGGGCATGAAGGCCTTCATGGAGAAGCGCGAGCCGAAGTTCGAGGGCCGGTAGCCGAGGCTAGCTGGTGCGCGCAGGAGTAGCAATTATCGACCGGCTCGGCTAGGTTGGCGTTCCCACGCCAATTTGTTGCGATCGTCCATGCCCTCCTATCGTGCCGGTTTCTTCGAAGTCCCCCATGCCGCCGTCTACGTGCTGATGACGGTGACAGTGCTCGCATCGGGGTTCTGCTTCATCCAGGCGGGCGGTCCGGCGGCGCCGGGGGAGCTGCTGTATCGCTACGGCGGCATGTATGCGGGCGCGATCGCGCGGCATGAATACTGGCGCCTCGTCGCCTATGGCTTCCTGCACGTCAATTTCGTTCATCTCACTATGAACATGCTGTGTCTCGTGCTGTGGGGCGCGCATCTGGAGCGGCGGGTCGGGCCGGCCTATTTCCTCATCATTTACCTCTGCGCGATGGTGCTCGGCGCCGTCATCGGCAATGGCATCCATTCGACGCCGTATTTGACGGTCGGCGCGTCCGGCGCCACGTCGGGCATTCTGGGCGCGCTGCTTTGCTTGTGGATCCTCGGCAAGCTCGAGGTCGGGTTCGATTTCTTCGCGATCAACATCGGCTTGAACATTGCGTTCGCGTTCGGCAATTCGCGGATCGATTGGGGCGTTCACCTCGGTGGTTTTGCGGCCGGGCTGATCGTCTGCGCACTGCTGGACTTGGTCGAAAAAGCGAACGTGTGGGTGCTTCGTTGCAAATTTCCCGAACCCATGAAGGTCAATCTGACCCTGCTCGGGTGCGTCGTCGCGCTGTGGGCCTGGAGCGGTCCGGGCCAGGCGATGGCTGCCAGCGGGTCTGGATGGATCCCGGCTTTCGTTGCCGTGGTTGCGTCTTGCGCGGTCGTGAAAGCGATCGATGTCGCGCTCTCCGTCAGGAGGGGCCTTGCGATCGCCGTAGCGATTCTCGCTTGTATGAACGCGGCCGCCGTGACGCTGTCCGGTTGGGTCCTGGCATCGTCTTGCACCCCGCGCTGGCCCACCGGGGCCGTTCCGCTCGACAACTTGCTCGCCGCATTCTGCCCCAATCCCGTCCTCATTTCCGGGCTCGCCGCGATCGGCGCCGCCGCGCTGACGCTCTGGCTCTGCTCAAAGGAGATATCGCGCGGGATCGAGGATGTTGGATTTGTCGGCGCATCGCTGCGTGCCGAACGCAACCGGCGTCATGGACTATGACCTCGCGGGACGTGCTATAAGCCCGTAGCCCGGGTGAGCGCAGCGATACCCGGGACGGTGAGAGTCAGGTCCCGGATGTCGCTTCGCCCATCCGGGCTACGTTACCGTCGTAGCAGAAACAGATTTCGTACCTATATGCACGGGATCGTTGTTTTCCGGATCGTCTCATGGCCCCCGTTTCCATCCTGCTCAACATCCTCTGGATCCTCTTCGGCGGCGCCTGGATGGCGTTCGGCTGGGTGATCGCCGCGGTCATCATGGCCATCACCATCATCGGCCTGCCCTGGGCGCGGGCGGCGTTCAACATCGCGGTCTACACGCTGCTGCCGTTCGGCTCGCGCGCGGTCAACCGCTACGACGTGACCGGTGTCGAGGATATCGGCACCGGTCCGCTCGGGGTGATCGGCAACATCATCTGGTTCGTGCTCGCCGGCTGGTGGCTGGCGCTCGGCCACCTCCTGACCGCGCTGGCGCTCGCGGTCACCATCATCGGCATCCCCTTCGCTTGGGCACATCTCAAGCTCGCGGGCATCGCGCTCTGGCCGATCGGCAAGGTGATCGTGCCGGCTTGAGGCGAACGCGTAGGATGGGTAGAGCGCCAGCGAAACCCATCATCCGCACCGACACCGAAGCATGATGAGTTTCGCAAGGGCTCTGCCCATCCTACGTCGTCACACAATCTCTCGCACGGTCCGACGAGCAAAACACCCCACATGCAGGTCAAGGGACCAGGCTGCAAGATTTTCTGATTGACCGAATTTGAAGTTTCGGCTAAACCGCATTCATCCTGGCCCGTCAAAGGGGCGTTTCGCGATCGTCACGATACGTAGGCCGGGACGCGATGGACGCGGCAGCGCCGGCGCGTGACGGGACGGCAGGGCGGGCAAACCCGTGAGCCATCACGATCCGCGGCACGACACGGTGCGGTTACAGCGTTTCTTTTCGGCATCGGGGGCGAGCACGCGCGAGCTTCCGGCTGTTCGGGGAGGGACGTCCGCGGACGGCAAAAGCGTGTGGTCCTGACGCCCGGGGTCTGTGCGTCAAGGCTTGTGGTGATGCTGCGGCCCGACCGGGCGCGCGCATCAGTCATCTGCAAGGCGACGGGGGCAATAGTGCATCGCTCCCCGGGGAGAGCGCGCCATAAGTCGTAACACCATTGCGCAGGGAAGGCCGGGCGACCGGCAACACCTGTGGTCACCCCGCGTGCGTCTTGTCGCGTGCGGACCTTCGGGTGCCAGCCGGCGCCCGGCCTTCCCTGCGCCCCTTCCGCTCGGAGGGGGCGAAACGAACAGCAAGCTCGGGCGCCTGCGCCGCGAGACCGCGAGGGCATGTTTATTCCACAACGAGCTCATCTGTGCCCCCCGGACGCAGCGCTATCACGAACGCGGCCAGCAGTTTTGCATCGCCCTAACTTCATCTTGCACTGCGGTAGAAAAATAGCGCAAACTCCGCCGGACCGGGCCGCCAAGGGCGCGAGCAGGGGAGCGAGCCATGTCCCTCCAGACCGTATCATCCGAGAGCACCGAGCCTCGCCCTAACCGTCCCGAGGACGCCCAGGCGCTGGAGGCCGAGGCGCGGCTGCGGGACGACATCCGCCTGCTCGGGCGCATCCTCGGCGACACCGTGCGCGACCAGGAGGGGGCCGATGTGTTCGACCTGGTCGAGCGCATCAGGCAGACCTCGATCCGGTTCCACCGCGACGAGGACAGGCTCGCCCGCCGCGAGCTCGAGCAGATCCTCGACAGCATGTCGACCTCGGAGACGGTGCGGATCGTCCGCGCCTTCAGCTATTTCTCCCACCTCGCCAACATCGCCGAGGACCAGAACAACATCCGCCAGATGCGCGCCCGCGCCGGAGCCAATGGCGGCAGTGCGGGCGTCCTGGCGCAGACGCTGGCCCACGCCAGGGACGCAGGCATCGGCCCCGACCAGCTGCGCAGCTTCTTCAAGACGGCGCTTGTCAGCCCGGTGTTGACGGCGCACCCGACCGAGGTCCGCCGCAAGAGCACCATGGACCGCGAGATGGAAATCGCGCAGCTGCTCGACCGCCGCGAGCGCGTGGCGCTGACCACGGAGGAGCTTGATGCCAGCGACGAGCAGCTTCGCCGCGAGGTGCTGACGTTGTGGCAGACCAATCTCCTGCGCCGGACAAAGCTGACCGTGCTGGATGAAGTCGCCAACGGCCTGTCGTTCTACGACTACACGTTCCTTCGTGAGGTCCCGCGGCTGATCAACACGCTGGAAGACCGGCTGGGCGACGGCGGCGAGCATGCCGCTGGCGAGCTCGCCTCGTTCCTGCGCATGGGCAGCTGGATCGGCGGCGACCGCGACGGCAATCCCTTCGTCACCGCCGATGTCATGCGCGGCACGCTGCGGCTGCAGTCGAGCCGGGTGATGCAGTTCTATCTGAACGAGCTGCACGTGCTCGGCGCGGAGCTGTCGATCGCGGCGCATCTCGCCGATGTCTCCGAGGAGCTGCGCACGCTCGCGGAGCGCTCGCCCGACACCTCGCCGCACCGGAGCGGCGAGCCTTATCGCCTGGCGGTCTCCGGCATCTATGCGCGCTTGACGGCGACGGCCGAAAAGCTCGAGGTCGAGATCACGCGCCGTCCGGTCGGCAAGGGCAAGCCCTATGAGAGCGTCAGGGAGTTGCAAGCCGATCTCGACGTGCTGCACCGCTCGCTGATCTCAAACAACGCCCGCGTCATCGCCCGCGGCCGGCTGCGGCTGCTGCGCCGCGCGGTCGACTGCTTCGGCTTCCATCTGGCGCGGCTCGACATCCGCCAGAACTCGGCCGTGCACGAGCGCACCATCGCCGAGCTGATGGACGCCGCCAATCCCGGCATGTCCTACCTGGCGCTCGGCGAGGACGCCCGCATCTCGCTGCTCACCAACGAGCTGCGCTCGACGCGCGCGCTGGTGTCGCCCTTCGTCAAGTACAGCGACGAGACCATGGGCGAGCTCAACGTGTTCCATGCGGCGGCGGAAGCGCATGCGAAGTTCGGCTCGGATGCCATCCCCCAATGCATCATCTCGATGTGCAAGGGCATGTCGGACATGCTCGAGGTCGCGGTGCTCTTGAAAGAGGTCGGCCTCGTTCATCCCTCCGGGCGCAGCGCTATCAACATCGTGCCACTGTTCGAGACCATCGAGGATTTGCAGGCCTCATCCGGCATCATGGACCGCATGCTGTCGCTGCACGATTACCGGCGCCTGGTCGACAGCCGCGGCAGCGTGCAGGAGGTCATGCTCGGCTATTCCGACTCGAACAAGGACGGCGGCTTCGTCACTTCGGGCTGGGAGCTCTACAAGGCCGAGATCGGCCTCGTCGAAGTGTTCGAGCGCCATCACGTGCGCCTGCGCCTGTTTCACGGTCGCGGCGGCTCTGTGGGCCGTGGCGGCGGGCCGAGCTATGACGCCATCATCGCCCAGCCTGGCGGCGCCGTGAACGGACAGATCCGCATCACCGAACAGGGCGAAATCATTTCGTCGAAATATTCCAACGCCGAGGTCGGCCGCAGCAATCTGGAGATCCTCGCCGCCGCGACGCTGGAGGCGAGCCTCCTGCATCCGCGCCAGAGCGCGCCGCGCCGCGAATATCTGACGGCGATGGACGAATTGTCGAGCCTCGCCTTCAAGGCCTATCGCGGCCTCGTCTACGAGACCGAAGGCTTCGTCGATTATTTCTGGTCATCGACTGTCATCAACGAGATCGCGACGCTGAACATCGGCAGCCGTCCGGCCTCGCGCAAGAAGACCCGCGCCATCGAGGATCTGCGCGCGATCCCCTGGGTGTTCTCCTGGGCGCAATGCCGGTTGATGCTGCCGGGCTGGTACGGCTTCGGCAGCGCCGTCGAGCAATGGATCGCCGAGCATCCTGACAAGGGCATGCCGTTCCTGAAGGAGCTCTACAGGGAATGGCCGTTCTTCCGCATGCTGCTGTCGAACATGGACATGGTGCTGGCGAAAAGCTCTATCGCGATCGCCTCGCGCTATGCCGAGCTGGTGCCGGACGAGGCCTTGCGCGAGAAGATCTTCGGCCGCATCCGCCGCGAATGGCATTCCTGCATCGAGACGCTGCTCGACATCATGGGCCAGGACCGGTTGCTCCAAGGCAACCCGCTGCTGGAGCGCTCGGTGCGCAACCGCTTCCCCTATCTCGACCCGCTCAACCACGTGCAGGTCGAGCTGTTGAAGGAGCACCGCGCGCAGAACCCGGACGAGCAGGTGCTGCGCGGGATTCAGCTGACGATCAACGGCATCTCTGCGGGGTTGCGGAATACGGGGTAGGGTAACGCAACTGCTCCGCCCTCGATCGTCATGCCCGGGCTTGTCCCGGGCATCCACGTTCTTGGTGCAGTGTGGCAAGGCGTGGATGGCCGGGACATGCCCGGCCATGACGTGGAGAGTATGTGTCCTTACACCGGATCCCAGGTGAAGATGTCGGCCGAACGATCCAGCTTGTAGAACGAGCCCTTCAGCGCCGGCATGCCGTGCTCCGCGATCGATTGCGGCGTCCAGCCTTCGCTCCGTTGCACCGAGCGGATCGGCCGGTTCTGGCTGAACAGGAAGATCTCGTTCATGCGCACGCCGAAGATCTGGCCGGTGACGTCCTTGGCGGAATCGCCGAGGAGGTAGCCGCACAGCGGCGCGATCTTTTCCGGTCCCATCTGCTTGATCTTTTCGACGCGCGCCTTCTCGGCCTCGGTCTCGGTCGGGATGGTGCCGATCATGCGCGTCCAGGCGAACGGCGAGACGCAGTTGGAGCGGACGTTGAAACGGCCCATGTCGAGCGCGATCGACTTGGAGAGGCCGACGATGCCGAGCTTGGCGGCGGCATAGTTGGCCTGGCCGAAATTGCCGATCAGGCCTGAGGTCGAGGTGAAGTGCACGAACGAGCCCGACTCCTGCTCGCGGAAGATGCGCGCCGCAGCGTGGCTGACATAGAAGGAGCCCATCAGATGCACCTTGATGACGGCCTCGAAGGCTTCCACGCTCATCTTGTGGAAGATCATGTCGCGCAGGATGCCGGCATTGTTCACGACGCCGTCGAGCCGGCCGAAATGATCGGTCGCGGTCTTCACGATCTTGCTGGCGGGGATCGCTTCCGCCACCGATTCGAAATTGGCGACCGCGGTGCCGCCGCGCTTCTTGATCTCCTCGACCACCTCCTCGGCGGGTGCGGCGTTCGAGCCGCCGCCGTCGGCGGCGCCGCCGGGATCGTTGACGACGACCTTGGCCCCTTCGCCGGCGCAGAGCAGCGCGATCTCGCGCCCGATGCCGCGGCCTGCGCCGGTGACGATGATGACCTTGTCTTGCAGTGATTTGCTCATGGGGGTGCCTCTCTATGTTGTCTTCATCGCCGCGTCTAACCCAGCTTGTCATGCGCGGGCTTGACCCGCGCATCCATCTTCAGACGAGGATGGATTGCCGGGGCAAGCCCGGCAATGACGGCTGGGTATTGCCGCGCCGTTACCTCTCGTTCGTAAACACGATCGTGCCCGACGCTGCGAACATGCCGCCCACGCCGTGGCACACCGAAATCTTCGCGTTCGGCACCTGGGCCGGCGCGATCCCGCGCATCTGGCGCACGCTCTCCTGCAGCGCGTACATGCCATACATGCCCGAATGCATGTAGCTCAATCCGCCGCCATTGGTGTTGAGCGGCAGCTTCCCGCCAGGCCGCGTGTTGCCGTCGGCGATGAATTGGCCGGTCTCTTCATACGGCATGAAGCCGAGATCGCCGAGGCCGAACAGCGGCAGATGCGCGAACGCATCGTAGATCATGAGATGGTCGACATCCCCATGCGCAATGCCGGCCTCCTTGAAGGCCAGCGGCCCCGCGGTCTTGAACGCGCGCGAGGAGTTGAAGGTCTCCATCTGGCTGACCATCGGCGTTTCCACGCTCTCGCCGGTGCCCATGATGTAGACGGGCTTCCTCGGAAAGTCCTTGGCGCGGTCGGCCGAGGTCAGGATCAGCGCGCCGCCGCCGTCGGTGACGAGGCAGCACTGCAGAAGCCGGAACGGATAGGCGATCATGCGCGAGTTGAGGACGTCGGCGACCGTGATCGGCTCCTTCATCATCGCGCGCGGATTCTTCGCCGCCCATTCCCGCTGCACCACCGCAACCGAAGCCAGCTGCTCGTGGGTGATGCCGTAGGTCTTCATGAAGCGCAGCACGGGGATCGGGAACATGCTGGGCGGGCCGTAGACGCCGAAAGGAGCCTCGAACTGGCCGTTGAGGCTGTCCGCCGGCGTCGACCGCGGCAGCTTGCCGATCATCGATTTGCCGCTCTCGGCATGGGTGATCAGCACGATTTTGCACAGGCCGGCCTCGATCGCCGCCGCGGCGTGGCGGACATGCAGCATGAAGGAGCAGCCGCCGACCGAGGTGCCGTCCACCCAGGTCGGCTTGATGCCGAGATAGTGGCAGACCTGCTGCGGCGTTTCGACCGCGGTAGCAAAGCCGTCGATGTCGGAGAGCCTGAGTCCGGCATCCGCGATGGCATTGAGCGCCGCGTCCGCATGCAGCTGGAGCTGCGACGCGTTCGGGATGACCCCGAGCTCGGTGGTCTCGGCCGCGCCGACGACGGCAACCTGGTTCCTGCGCATGACCTTATCCCTTCGCCGGACGGAAGACGGGGAGGGTGATCTTGTCGTCGAGCGCCTGGAAGGCGACCTCAAGCTTCATGTCGAGTTCGAGTGCTTCGGGGGTCTGCGGGCAATCGATGATGTTGCTCATCATCCGCGGTCCCTCGTCGAGCTCGACCACCGCGATGGCGTAAGGCGGCGTGAAGCCGGGCGCGGCGGGGCGGTGGTTGATGACGTAGCTGTAAAGAAAGCCCTTGCCGCTCGCCTTGAAGATGCTCACCTTGCGCGAGGCGCAGGACGGGCAGAACGGCCGCGGCGGGAAATAGACATGCGCACAGGCGTCGCAGCGCTGCAGGCGCAGCTCGCCGGCCTTGGTGCCGTCCCAGAAATGCTGGGTCTCCGGCGTCGGTTTCGGTCGCGCGCGCTGCGGTTCGGCCATGTTGGCGCTCCTCCAAGGGACAGGCCTCGCGCCCGCCTGTTCGAACTTGATGCGACATTCGACCATGGCGCGTCAACGGTCCAGCAATGCGCATGCATGCCATCATGCGCACAGTGCTTGTGTCGAGCTGAGCCAGCGCTATAGATTGCGCGCGAAATATTCCGTGAGACAGACATGCCCGATTTTCCGACACTGGCGAAGCTCGCCGAAGACCTCGAAAGCGGCCGCACCACCTCCCGCAAGCTGGTCGAGGCCTGCCTCGCCAGGATCGCCGACCCCGCCGGCGAGGGCCAGCGCGCCTTCATCCATGTCGACAAGGATGCCGCGCTCGCGGCAGCCGATGCGATGGATTCCCTGCGCAAGGCCAAGGCGGCGCCGTCGCGCTATGCCGGCATCCCGATCTCGATCAAGGATCTGTTCGATATCAAGGGCCAGGTGACGCGCGCAGGCTCGCGCGCGCTCGAGGATTCCTCGCCTGCCGAGCAGGACGCCGCGACGGTGGCGCGGCTGCGAAAGGCCGGCTTCGTCGTGATCGGGCGAACCAACATGACCGAGTTCGCTTATTCCGGCATCGGCATCAATCCGCATTACGGCACCCCGAAGGGCGCCTGGAACCGCGCCGAAGGCCACGTGCCCGGCGGCTCGTCCTCGGGCGCGGCGGTGTCCGTGCTCGACGGCATGGCCCATGGCGCGCTCGGCACCGATACCGGCGGCTCCTGCCGCATTCCGGCGGCCTTCAACGGCATCGTCGGCTACAAGCCGACGCAGCGCCGGGTACCGCTCGACGGCTCCGTGCCGCTGTCGTTCTCGCTCGACAGCATCGGGCCGCTGGCGCGATCGGTCAGCTGCTGTGCCATACTCGACGCGGTGCTTGCGAACGAGCCGATTGCCCCGCTGAAGCCGCGGCCGGTTGAGGGCATGCGGCTTGCTGTGCCCACCACGATTGCGCTCGACGATCTCGACGCGGAAGTGGCCCAAACCTTCGAGCGTGCGCTGAAGACGTTGTCTGATCACGGGGCCATCATCGAGCGCATCGAGATGGCGGAGTTCCACGACATCGGCCCGATGAACGCCAAGGGCGGCTTCGCGGCCTCCGAAAGCTACGCCTGGCACCGTTATCTCATCACGGCCAAGGGTGACGTCTACGATCCTCGCGTCTTCGTCCGCATCATGCGCGGCGAGGCGCAGAGCGCTGCCGACTACATCGACCTGCTCAATGAACGGCGGTCGCTGATCGCGCGCGTCAACGCGCGCATCGCGCCCTATGATGCGCTGGTGCTGCCGACCACGCCCAACACCCCGCCGAAGATCGCCGACCTCGCGGACGATCAGGCATTCACCCGCGAAAACATCCGCGCCTTGCGCAATTGCAGCCTGATCAACCTGATCGACGGCTGCGCCATCTCGCTGCCCTGTCACCGCGACGGCGACGTTCCCGTCGGCCTGATGCTGGCGGGCGCGGGCGGCTCGGACCATCGCATCTTCGAACTTGCTGCCGGCATGGAGGCCGTCGTTCGTGTTTGACCTGACTTTCACCATTGACGCCCAGGACACCACCACGCCGCTGACGCTCGCGATCGACCAGCTGGTCATCGCCGGCTGGACCGGCCGCGATCCGGTCGCGCGCGACAAGCACATCAAGGAGCTGCAGGAGATGGGCATCGCCCCGCCGGCCTCGACGCCGATCTATTACCGCGCTTCGGCGCGGCGGCTGACCCAGGAGGACAGCATCGAATGCACCGGCGGCGATTCCTCCGGCGAGGTCGAGTTCGTGCTGATCGGCTGGCAGGGCCGCATCTTCGTCGGCTGCGGCTCCGACCATACCGACCGCAAGGTCGAGGCCTACAACGTCACAGTGTCCAAGCAGATGTGCGACAAGCCGATCGCCGCCACCCTGTGGGAGCTGGAGGACGTCATCGGCCATTGGGACAAGATGATCCTGCGCTCATACGCCACGATCAAAGGCGAGCGCGTGCTGTACCAGGAGGGCACGCTGGACGCGATGCTTCCGGTCACCGACCTCATCGCGCGCGGCTTTGACGCCGGCAAGCTCCCCGACGGCTGCGCCATGTTCGGCGGCACCTTCGCCGCCAAGGGCGGCATCCGCCCGGCCGACCGCTTCGACTTCGAGCTGGAAGACCCCGTGCTGAAGCGCACGATCAGGCACGGCTATGATGTGACGACGCTGCCGGTGAGGGGGTAGGTCTACCCCACGGGCATTGCGAGCGAAGCGAAGCAAAGCAATCCAGACTGGTTCCGCGGCGGGATTCTGGATTGCTTCCTCGCAAGGGCTCCTCGCAATGACGGCGAAAGAGTCATCGGAAATCGGGTGGCCGTAGCGCTCGCGCCTTGCCACACCCACATCCGTCATTCCGGGGCGCGCCCACTTGGGCGCGAGCCCGGAATCCATCGTGCGGCATGGTCGGTGGATGAATGGATTCCGGGCTCGCGACTTCGTCGCGCCCCGGAATGACGGACTTGGATAGGATATCGCTATGGCCATTGCCAAACGTGTTGCCGCACCAGACTCTGTGGCCGACCTCGCCGCCCACGTCGACGCCCTCGACTGGCCGCAAATCACCGCCGAGCTCGACTCCCAAGGCTGCGCCGTCCTGAAGAACCTGCTCACGCCCGATCAATGCCGCGCCGTCGCCTCGCTTTACTCCGAGGACACGCACTTCCGCAGTCGCGTCGTCATGGGCCGCCACGGCTTCGGCCGCGGCGAGTACAAATACTTCGCCTATCCGCTGCCCGACCTGATCGCGCAGCTCCGCCCGGCGCTCTATGCGCAGCTGCACGGCGTTGCCAATCGCTGGAACGAGGCGATGGGGATCGACATCCGCTATCCCGCCACGCACGCGGCGTTCCTGAAGCGCTGCCACGGGGCGGGCCAGAGCCGGCCGACGCCGCTGCTGCTGCAATACGAAGCCGGCGACTACAATTGCTTGCACCAGGATCTCTATGGCGAGCACGTGTTCCCGCTCCAGGTCGCGATCCTGCTCTCGGAGCCCGGACAGGATTTCACCGGCGGCGAGTTCGTGCTGACCGAGCAGCGCCCGCGGATGCAGTCGCGTGCCGAGGTTGTGCCGCTCGCGCAGGGCGATGCCGTCGCCTTCGCTGTGCATCATCGCCCGGTGCAGGGGACACGTGGCACCTACCGCGTTAATCTGCGCCATGGCGTCAGCCGGATCAGGTCCGGCCGGCGCCATACGCTGGGTGTGATCTTTCACGATGCGAAATGAGCGGAGCCTTTGACGGCTGATTTGTTCGATAGCGTCGCCGAAGCCCAACCGTCGCGCGAAAACATCGCCGATGGGGCCGTGCTGCTGCGCGGCTTCGTCAAGCCGATCGAGAGCGAGCTGATCGAAGCCGTGCGCGCCATCGTGGCAAAATCTCCGTTCCGGCGGATGACGACGCCCGGCGGCCATCTAATGTCGGTGGCCATGACCAATTGCGGCGAGCGCGGCTGGATCACCGACCATACCGGCTATCGCTACGACCCGATCGACCCGCGCACGAGCGCACCGTGGCCGGCGATGCCGCTGCTGCTCCGCGATCTCGCCCGCCGCGCCGCGGAGCAGGGCGGCTTTCGGGACTTCACGCCCGATGCCTGCCTCGTCAACCGCTACGAGCCCGGCACGCGGCTGTCTCTGCATCAGGACAAGGACGAGCTGGATTATGCGGCGCCGATCGTCTCGGTCTCGCTCGGCCTGTCGGCCACGTTCCTGTTCGGCGGCCTCGCGCGTGCCGACAAGCCGCGCCGCTTCCGCCTCGTCCATGGCGACGTCGTGGTCTGGGGCGGCGCCAGCCGGCTCGCCTACCACGGCGTGGCGCCGCTCGCTGACGGCGAGCATCCGCTGCTGGGGCGAAAGCGGATCAATCTGACCTTCCGCAGGACGCGCTGAGGCGTTTCCTCGCAGCCCTTGCTCGTCTAAGCTTGGGACGGGGAGGCGGCAACATGACGACCACGGAGCTCTCGGCCGGCACGGGCGCGGCGAACCGCACGGGCCTTTATCTGGCTGCGCTGCAACTGGTGTTCACGCTAGGCTGGACGACCTACGTCGTCTACCTGCCGAGACTCGCCGCCGAGGTCGGCATCGCGCCGTCCGCTGTGATCCTCATTCTCATGCTGGATCAGGCGATCTTCACCATTGCCGACACCGCGATGGGAATCGCCGCCGACAAGCTCGCGCCCCATCTCGGGCGGCTCGGCCTGTTCGTCGGGCTCATGGCTGCGATCTCCTGCGGCGCCTTCGTCGCACTCCCCTTCGTTGCCGGCATCGGTCCGGCCGCGCAAGTCTGGTTCATTGCCCTGATCGTGATCTGGTCGATCACGTCCTCTGCGCTGCGCGCGCCGCCGCTGACCTTGCTCGGAAAATACCGTGCCAAGCCGCAGGTGCCGTTCCTCACGGCGCTGGCCATGCTCGGCTACGGCGTCGCCGGCGCGGTCTCGCCGTATCTCGGCGTGGTGCTGCGCCAGCACGATGCGCGTTTGCCGTTCGTGATCTCCAGCGTGGTGCTGCTGCTCACCGCGCTGGCGCTGTCACGGATCGAGTACGATGTCGCGCAGGATACGACACCGCCGACGCCGGCCGAGGCGGCTAAGCCGCTCGGTCTCGTCCCCATCGCCTTCATCGTCGCGATGGTGGCGCTGGCGCTTGGTTATCAGCTGCACTTCGCCATGAACAGCGCGCCGTTCTATTTGCGCTTTGCCAAGCCGGATGACCTGCAATGGCTGATGCCGTTGTTCTGGATCGGCTTCAACATCGCGATGTTTCCGGCGAGCCTCGTGGTCAAGCATCGCGGCGGCCTGATCGTGATGGGGGCGGCCGGCCTGTTCGGCGCTGCGGCGATCGCGGCGGCCGAGTTCGCCGGCAGCCTCGACATGCTGATTGCTGCGCAATTCCTCGCCGGCGCCGCGTGGGGCTGCATGCTGATGAGCGCAGTCTCGGCGGCGCTCGCCATCGGCTCGACCGGCGCGGAAGGCAAGGTGACGGGCCTCGTCTTCTCTGCGCTCGCCCTTGGAGCCTTCGCGCGGATGGCGGCAGTTGCCGGCGGCTTGCAGAAGATGCCGGAATACGCGCCGCTGCTGCATTGGGCGCCGATCGCCTGCTGGTCGGTCGCAGGCGCCGGCCTGCTGGTGATCGCGGCCGCGCGGCTACAGGGCCGTGCTCCCGTCAAGGCTTCGGCGGGTGAATGAACGCCCAGGGGCTCACTTCCGAATCCCTGGTGACCTCGACCGAGATCAGATACGGCCCGCCGTGGCTCAGCGCCTTCTCCAGCACCGCCTTGAACTGGTTCGGCGCGGTCACGCGCGCAGCCGCCACGCCGAAGGACTCCGCGAGCTTGACGAAATCGGGATTGACGAGATCGGACGCCACCACGCGGCCGTCGAAATGCTGGCGCTGGTCGCGGCGGACATTGCCGTAGGCATTGTTGTTGAACACTAGCGTCACCACGCCGATGTTGAACTGCACGGCGGTGGAAAGCTCCTGCACGCCGAACATGAAGCCGCCGTCGCCGGTGATCGCCACCACCGGCGTGTCGGGGTTGGCGACCTTGGCGCCGAGCGCGGTCGGAAAGCCCGAGCCGAGCGTGCCTTGATAGCCCGACGTGATGAAGGTGCGCGGCTCGTAGACGGGGAAGCCATACCAGGAGGCGAAGCCGACCTGGGACAGCTCGTCGGTGACGATCGCATTCGCGGGCAGCAGCTCGCGCAGGATGTCGAGATAGGCCATCTGCGGCTGGATGCGCTGGATCTCGGACTGCGCCGCGGCGGTTGCCTCGCGAATGTCCTCGCGCCGGCCACGGCCCCTGGCATAGCCGGCCTTCTTCACCGCCGCGACGAGATCGCCGGTGCCGTCCACGGCGTCGGCGACAACAGCAACATCGGCGGCGAGCCGGCGCATCTCGGCGGGATCGATGTCGATCCGAATAGATTTCAGTCCGGTCGGCTGATAGGGCCAGCGAAAGCCCGAAGCCGGCAGCTCGGCGCGGGTGCCGATCGCGATCATCAAATCGGTCGTGGGCCAGAGCTTGTAGGCGGCCGCCATGGTGAGGCCGAGCTCATGCGCGTTGGACACGATGCCGCGACCGCTGCGGAAGGCGACGACGGGCGCATCGATCATCTCGGCGAGCTCGAGGATCTCTTCGCCTGCCTCGATCGCGCCGCTGCCGACGAAGATCATCGGCGCCTTGCTGGCCTTGATCAGCGCCGCCGCCTGCTTGACGAGATCATGATCGGGCCGCGGCGCGCGCAGTGGCTCCAGCACTCGTGCGGCGGCGGTGTCGGCGCGCCGGGTGAAGACGTCCCAGGGCATCTCGACCGAAGCGGGCCCGCGCCGGCCCGACATCATCTCCTGGAACGCGCGCGCCACGATGGTCGGCGCATTGCCGGGATATTCGATGCGCTCGGCCCATTTCACATAGGTGCGCAAGGTCGCGAGCTGGTCCGGCATCTCGTGCAGATGGCCGCGACCCTTGCCCAGGAACGAGGTCGGCACCTGGCCGGTGACGCACAGCACCGGCTCGTTGCAGCCGAACGCGGTGAGCAGCGCCGCGCTGGCATTGAGCACGCCGGGGCCCGGCACCACGCTGAACACACCGGGCCGGCCGCTCGAGCGCGCATAGCCGAACGCCATGTAGCCGCAGGCCTGCTCGTGCCGCGCGCCGATCACCTTGAGCTGGGCCTGGTGGAAGGCGTCGAACAGCCCGTAGACCTGCGCGCCGGGCAGGCCGAACACGGTGTCGACGCCGTGGGCGACAAGCCCGCTTACGATCGCTTCGCCGCCGGTGAGGGTGGTCATTGCATCATTCCACTTCGATTGTTGGTCAAGCTTCGTCGACCACGCCGTTGCGCAGGCGCCCGATGCCCTCAGCCTCCACCTCGATCACATCGCCGGGCTTCAGATATCGCGGCGGATCGAACCGCGCACCCGCGCCGGTCGGCGTGCCCGTGACGATGATATCGCCGGGGACCAGGGTTGCGAAAGTCGAGATATAGTTCAAGAGATAGCGGAACGGAAACATCAGCCGGCTGGTGCGATCGTCCTGCCTGAGTTCGCCGTTGACATGCGTGGTGAGCCGGATGTCGGCGATCTGCGATTCCCGCGTGTAGGGCACCAGCCACGGGCCGAGGCTGCCGCTGGAGTCGAAGTTCTTGCCCTGCGTGACGTTGAACTTGGCGTGGCGCAGCCAGTCGCGCACCGAGCCCTCGTTGCACAGCGTGAGCGCGGCGATGTGATCAAGCGCGCTGCTTTCGGGGATATGCCGGCCGGGCTTGCCGATCACCAGCACGATCTCACCCTCATAATCGAGCTGCGCGGAGGCGCGCGGGCGCACCAGCGGCGTGTCGTGGCCGACGAAGGAGCGGGGCGAGCGCATGAACATGCTCGGATATTTCGGCGCCTCCTGACCGTCCTTGTACTCGGCGTTGCGGTCGGGATAGTTGACGCCGATGCAGATGATCTTCTCCGGCGCCGGGACCGGCGGCAGCCATGTGATGTCGGCAAGCGCGTGGTCGGGTTTGCGACCGGCGGCCTCTTCGGCAAAGCTGACGAGCTTGCCGGCCGCGATCACCTCGCGCAGCGTGGGATAGTCTCTCGCGTAACGCGCGGAGAGATTGACGATGCCGCCCTCCAGGACGGCGCCGTAGCTGACATCACCCTTGAGGGAATAGGTGGCGAGGCGAGGGAGCTTCATCGCTTAATCCGCCACCAGCACGTCGGCCACGAATTTCGGCTCGCGCACGGCCTGGCCCGTGAACGGCGAGCCCTGCTCGAACCAGGAGCGCGGCGCCGGTGCGCCCCACAGCGTCTGGCGGCGCGGATCGCGCAACGACCAGCGCAGCGGCTCGTGGTCGTGATCGCCCGTGAAGTAGTCGCTGGTGTAGAGCTCGAGCCGGTGCCCGTCGGGATCGCGCACATAGAGGAAGAACGCGTTCGAGATGCCGTGGCGTCCCGGCCCGCGCTCGATGTTCTTGACGAAGCCTTGCGAAGCCATGACGTCGCAGAGATGGATGATGTTCATCGCCGTCGGCGTCCAATAGGCGAAATGATGCAGCCGCGGTCCCTTGCCGTTGGTGATGGCGAAGTCGTGGACATTGCCCTTGCGATGCATCCAGGCCGCGGCGATGCGGCCGTTCGGTCCGTCCTCCTCGGCGTATTCGGTCAGGCGGAAGCCGAGCCGGGCGTAGAATTCCATGGTGTCCTGCACCTCGGCGGCGAAGACGTTGAAATGATCGAGCCGCTGCGGATGGCACCCCCGGTAGAGGTCGTAGCGGCGGAGCAGATGCGGCCGCCGGTCCATCGACGCGTAGAGCTCGATCTGGAAGCCGAAGGGATCGGTGAATTGCAGCGTGCGGCCCTGAAAAGGTTGATCGACGAACGCGTAGGCGAGGCCGTTCTCGGAGAGAAACCTTGCGGCCTTGTCGAGATCGGCGTCGTTGCCGACCTTGAAGCCGAGCCGCGCGCAGGCCGGCACTGCTGCCTTCCGCAGCACCAGCGAATGATGCTGATGCTCCTCGGCGGCGCGCAGGTACACGACCTTGTCGTCGGCATCCTCGACATGCAGGCCGACCATGCTCTCGTAGAACTCGCGGCTCAGCTTGAGGTCGGTCACGTCGAGCGCGACGTGGCTGGAGCGGATGATGTTGAACGGCGGTTCGAAGACGTGTTGCGGTACGGGCATGTGCGTTTCCCCTCGTTAGTCCCCGTCATTCCGGGGCGCCCGAAGGGCGAACCCGGAATCTCCAGGTTCCGGGTTCGCTTCGCGCCCCGGAACGACTGCTTGCCTCTAAATCCCCAGTCTCTGTATCTTATGCGTGCCCCGCGCCAGCGAGACGTGCTTGGTTTCCATGTAGAAGTCGAACGAGTAATCCCCGCCGTCGCGGCCGATGCCTGAGGCCTTCATGCCGCCGAACGGCGTCGGCAGGTGGCGGACGTTCTCCGAATTCAGCCAGATCATGCCGGCTTCCAGCGCATCCGCAACGCGAAGCGCGCGGCCCATGTCGTTGGTCCAGACATAGCCGGTGAGGCCGTAGCGGATGTCGTTGGCGATCGCGATCGCGTCCGCTTCGTCCTTGAACGGCAGCACGGTGAGGAACGGGCCGAACACCTCTTCCTGCGCTACGCGCATCTTGCCATGCGCGCCTGTTACCAGCGTCGGCTCTACATAATGTCCGCCTCCGGGGCCGTCATGGGCCTTGCCGCCGACCGCGATGGTGGCGCCGTCCTGGCGCGCCACGTCGAAATAGGAGCAGACCTTTGCGAGATGCCGTTCGTGGATCAGCGGCCCGATCTCGGTGGCGGGATCGAGGGGATCGCCGACCTTCAGCGCCTTCACGCGCGCCGCCAGCTTCTCCACGAACTTTTCCGCGATGCTCTGCTGGATCAGCAGGCGGCTCGACGAGGTGCAACGCTCGCCGTTGAGCGAGTAGATCATGAACACGACGGCATCGAGCGCGCGGTCGAGATCGGCATCGTCGAACACGATCACCGGGTTCTTGCCGCCGAGCTCGAAATGCACGCGCTTTAGGGTCGGCGCACCCTGAACCATGATGGCCGAGCCCGTCGCGCTCTCGCCGACGAAGCCGATCGCCTTGATGGCGGGATGCTCTGTCAGCGCCTTGCCGGCCTCTTCGCCGAAGCCGTGCACTGTGTTGAGCACGCCGTCGGGCACGCCGGCTTCCTTCACGAGCTTCGCCAGGATGGAAGCCGTCACCGGCGACCATTCGGCGGGCTTGTGCACGACGGTGCAGCCGGCGGCTAGGGCAGGGGCGATCTTCCAAGTCGAGAGCATGAAAGGCGTGTTCCACGGCGTGATCACGCCGACCGGGCCGATCGGCACGCGGGTCGAGAGGTTCCAGTGCTCGTCGCTCGGTGTGTTGAGGCCGTCGCGCGCCTCCGCGCATTTGTCGGCGAAGAAGCGGAAATTCTCGGCAGCGCGGATCGCGGCCTTGGCCATGAAGCGATAGGCCTGCCCGGTGTCGATACATTCGAGTACCGCGATGTCCTCGGCATTGTCCTCGATCGCATCGGCCACGCGATGCAGCAGCTTGCGCCGCATCGCCGGCCCCATGTCGCGCCAGGACTTGAAGGCGAGCGCCGCCGCTGTCGCCGCGACGTCGATGTCCTCGGCATTGCCGCGGGCAACGTTGGCGAGCATTGCGCCATCGACCGGCGATTTCGTCTCGAATGTTTCGCCCGAGATCGAGGCGACGATCTTGCCGTCGATCATGTGGCCGATGCCGTCGGTGCGCAACGTCTTCAAGAGCGGCGCGAGGCGGTCGCGGTTGGCCTGGAACACATCGGCTTTGGGCGTGGGCTTATCCATGGGCAGCCTCCGCTTTCAGGGCGTCGTGGATGTTGTTGCGCTTCCAGCTGGTGTCCTTGTCGTTGATCTGCATGTCGAACGACAGAGCGAACTTGCTGGCGGCGAAGACGGGATCGAGATGTTTCGAGAGCGCCTGGAAGACGTGCTCACCGGCCTTCTGGCGGGCGGGAAGGTCGCGGCCCTCGCCGATGCGCAGCACCATGTCGAGAAAGCCGTAATCCTGGCGGGCGTCCGCGATTGCATAATGCTCGCACCTGACGGCGCGAACGCGGATGCCGCCGAGCGGGAAGATGCCGGTCTCGACGGCTGCCTTGCGCACGACCTCGCACACCGCGGCGATGTCGAGACGGCCGTCGAGATTGGCCGAATATTCGATGGTGAAATGCGGCATCGCCGTTTCACTCCCTGTCTTGTTGTTCGCATTAGGCGAAGTAGCAGCTCACCGAGCCGTAGGCGCCATAATCGGCTTGAATTGTGTCGCCCTTGCGGGTCTCGATCGGGCGGATGAAGGAGCCGGCCAGCACGACTTGCCCGGGCTCCAGCGCAAGGCCGAGCGGCGCAATCTTGTTGGCAAGCCAGGCCACCGCGGTGGCGGGATGATTGAGCACGCCGGCGGCAAGGCCTGTCTCTTCCAGCTGGCCGTTCCTGAAGCAGAGCGCGCCGATCCAGCGCAAATCGGCGTCCAGCGGACGGATCGGCCGTCCTCCGAGCACGATGCCGGCATTCGCCGCATTGTCGGCGATGGTGTCGAAGATCTTTCGCGTCGCCTTGGTCTTGGCATCGACGCGTTCGATCCGCGTGTCCAGAATCTCCAGCGCCGGCACCACGAAGTCGGTAGCGTTGAGCACGTCGAACAGCGTGCAATCAGGGCCTGACAGGCGCTTCTTCATCACGAAGGCGAGTTCGGCTTCCACACGCGTGGCGATGAAGCGCTCCGTCGGAACGAGGCCGCCATCGGCAAAGAACATGTCGTCGAGCAGCACGCCGGAATCGGGCTCGTCGATATTGAGCGCGCTCTGCATCGCCTTCGAGGTCAGGCCGATCTTGTGGCCCTTGACCACGCGCCCCTCGGCGATCTTGACGTCGACCCAGGCCTTCTGAATCGCGTAGGCATCCGCGATGGTGATCTCGGGAAAGTCCTGCGAGAGCTGCCGGATCTGCGTGCGGGTCTTTTCCGCCTGGTGCAGACGCCTCGCGCAAGCTTGGATATCGTCGTTGTTGAGCGCCATCTGTAATCATAGAACCCTGGTGCCGCGAGATACTTAACATGTTAAGTGAATGCGTCAAACTCAATTTCGGCATGTTGCACTGCAAACGTTGTCCGGCTTGAAAGGGCGTCATGACGAAGAAATCCGCCGATCCCGCCGACGCCGGCGTGCCTGCCGCGCGCCAGGTGCCGATGCGCGACTTCTCGCGCTCGCTGCCGATGTCGCTGCTGCGGGCCCGCGAGGCGGTGATGCGGCAGTTTCGTCCCTCGCTGCGCGAGCACGGCCTGACCGAGCAGCAATGGCGCATCCTGCGCGCACTCGCATCCATCGAAGCGGTCGAGGTCACGGAGCTCGCGCGCACTGCGTTCCTGCTGGGGCCGAGCCTGTCGCGCATCCTGCGCGACCTCGAGGCCCGCGACCTGATCGAGCGCAGAACGGCGAAAGCGGATCAGCGCCGCAGCATGGTCTCGATTTCGAAGGAGGGGTTGAAGCTGATGGCCTCGGTGGCGCCGACCTCGGAGGCGATCTATGCCGAGATCACGCGGCGCTTCGGCGCGCGCAAGCTGGCCGAATTGCAGGAGATGCTCGGCGAGCTCGAACAGAGTCTTGCCGGGCTCGGCAGTGCCGACGATACACTCGCGGACGGGTGAACCCAGATATGCGTCCGTGCGCGGCGTGAGCCATGGACATTCACGCTTTTTTTCGCTCAAAGTGCGGCCAACCCGATCCGCGGCGAGTGAGAGCAACAGGGAAGGAAAGGCAACGTGGCGAACAAAGTCAAAGAAATCTGGAAGTCGGGCAAGGCGGTCGTCAACGCCTGGCTTGCGATTCCCTCCGGCTTCTCGGCCGAGATGATCGCGCAATGCGGCTTCGACAGCGTCACGGTCGACATGCAGCACGGCGTGCAGGACTATCTCTCGATGGTGCAGTGCTTCCAGGCCATGGACAAGCATCCGGTCACCCCGATGGTCCGCGTGCCCTGGAACGAGCCGGGCATCATCGGCAAGGTGCTCGATGGCGGCGCCTACGGCGTGATCTGCCCGATGGTCAACACGCCCCAGGAGGCCCGGAACCTGGTCTCGTACTCTAAATATCCGCCCAAGGGCGTGCGCTCCAACGGTCCGATCCGCGCCGGCATGTACGGCACCGCGGGTTCCTATCAGAAGACGGCCAACGACGAGATCGTGCTGCTGCCGATGATGGAGACCAGGACCGCAGTCGAGAACATGGAAGCGATCCTCGATGTCGAGGGCATCGACGGCGTCTATATCGGCCCGTCCGATCTCGGCTTCTCCTACGGCCTCGAGCCCAAGCTCGACCGTACCGAGCCCGAGATCCTCGCGATCTACGACAAGATCATCAAGGAGTGCGGCAAGCGCGGCCTCAACCCGGGTATTCATTGCAGCGGCGCCGAGGGCGCGGCACGCGCCATCAACATGGGCTTCAAGCTGGTGACGCTGTCCAACGAAGTCGGCCTGATGACCACCTACGCCAAGATGCAGGTGAACGCGACCCGCAAGGATTCAGGCGGCAAGGCGTAAGCTCTCGTGTCCCGGACGCGATGCGGTGCGTAGCACCGCTTCGCAGCGCCGGGACCCCGAAGCCTGCGACGACATGATAGATGGGCCTGGCTCAGCAGCGCACCGTTTCCCGCTGCGCTGCGTCCGGGGCACGATGGTTTCGATACAGGAGATTCCCATGACCCTCAGCCCCGTCATCCGTCTGCATCCCGATGATGGCGTGCTGATCGCGCGCGCGAGCCTGCCGCCGGGAACATTGGTCGCCGACGGAGTGACCACGCTCGAGCGCATTCCCTCCGGCCACAAGGTCGCGATCAAGCCGATCGCGGTGGGCGAGCCGGTCAGGCGCTACGGCCAGATCATCGGCTTTGCCACTCAGGCGATCGCGCCGGGCCAGCACGTGCACACGCAGAACTGCGGCATGGGCGATTTCGCCAAGGACTACGCCTATTGCGTCGACGTCAAGCCGACGCCGAATTTCGACCTGCCGGCGACCTTCGAAGGCATCCGCCGTCCGGACGGCCGCGTCGCCACGCGCAATTATATCGGCATCCTTACCTCGGTGAACTGCAGCGCGCATGTCGCCAGCCTCGTCGCCGACGTCTTCAAGAAGAACCCCTTCACCGGCGACAATCCGCTCGCCGACTTCCCCAATGTCGACGGCGTGGTCGCGCTGACCCACAAGACCGGCTGCGGCATGACGCAGAACGAGCCGCTGGCATTGCTCCGCCGCACGCTCGGCGGCTATGCGCGGCACGTCAATTTCTCGCATGTCATCGTGCTCGGCCTCGGCTGCGAGGTGAACCAGATCGGCGGCCTCATGGAAGAGCAGAAGCTCGCCGGCCGCCTGCGCGCGATGGACATCCAGGAGGTCGGCGGCACCCGCAAGACGGTCGAAGCCGGCATCGCCTTCGTGCGCGAGGCGCTCGCCGACGCCGACAAGGTCAAGCGCGAGACCGTGCCGGCCAGCGAGCTCACCGTGGCGCTGCAATGCGGCGGCTCGGATGGCTATTCCGGGGTGTCAGCCAATCCGGCGCTCGGCGCTGCGAGCGACCTTGTCGTGCGCCATGGCGGCACTGTGATCCTGTCGGAAACCCCGGAGACTTACGGGGCCGAGCATCTGCTGACTCGCCGTGCCGTCAGCCGCGAGGTCGGCGAGAAGCTGGTCGATCTCATGCGCTGGTGGGACGAATACACCGCGCGCGAAGGCGCCGAGATGAACGCCAATCCGAGCCCCGGCAACAAGGCCGGCGGCCTCACCACGATCCTGGAAAAGTCGCTCGGCGCGATGGCCAAGGCGGGGACAACCAATCTGGTCGAGGTGCTCCGCTACGCCGAGCCCGTCACCAAGAAGGGCTTCGTCTTCATGGACACGCCAGGCTACGATCCCGTGGCTGCGACCGGGCAAGTCGCGGGCGGTGCCAATCTGGTCTGCTTCACCACGGGCCGCGGCAGCGTGTTCGGCTGCAAGCCGGCGCCCTCCATCAAGCTCGCCACCAACACGCCGATGTACAAGCGGATGGAAGACGACATGGACGTCAATTGCGGCACCATCCTCGAAGGCGAGGAGAGCGTGGAGCAATGCGGCCAGCGCATCTTCGATCTGATCCTGAAGACGGCTTCGGGAAAGCCGACCAAGAGCGAGAGTTTCGATTTCGGCGGCGCCGAGTTCGCGCCCTGGGTGCTCGGCGCAACGATGTAGTCGCGCCGGGAGCGGTGCAATCGCAAGGCAGTCGCAACTGGACAATTGATGACAGCGACGCGTGTAGTTTGCAGCCGGTGCAACGATCCCTCGCCACGTATTGGTACGGAAGTGCGAATCTCGCTTGCGGGTTCCCGAACTTACATCTGGTTAACACTGTTCCCGTAGACAGGAGGTGATGCGGCTCCACAGCGTGGCGGGCCGGCCTTTGCGCGAGGGTCCGACAGATGCAAGCGATACGTCCCACGGGGGTGGAAAATCTCCTCGGTGAGGAGGAGTTGATCGTATCGAAGACCGATCTGAAAGGCCGCATCATCTACGCCAACGATGTTTTCATCCGGATGGCGAAGTACTCGTGGAAGGAGCTGATGGGCGCGCCCCACAGCCTGATCCGCCATCCCGACATGCCGCGCGCCGTCTTCAAGCTGCTCTGGGACACGCTGCAATCCAAGCAGGAGATTTTCGCCTATGTCGTCAACTTGGCGAAGGACGGTAGCCATTATTGGGTGTTCGCCCACGTCACGCCGACATTCGACGAGCGCGGCAACATCGTCGGCTATCATTCCAACCGTCGCAAGCCGGATCCCGCGCAGATCGAACGCATCAAGCCGATCTACAAGACGCTGTGCGCGGAGGAGGCGCGGCATGCCAATGCCAAGGAGGGCATGCAGGCGAGCTTCGAGGCGATGGTCGGGCTGCTGAAGCAACAGGGTGTCGGTTACGATGAATTTGTGCTCTCTCTCTAAGGCGCAGGGAGCGACCGCGCTCGCGTGTGGTCTCGCCGTCGTTGCGGTCGTCCTCTCGCTGCTCGGTCTGACCGGCATCGCCAGTGCCGCCTTGCTCGGCGCCACGGTCGCGCTGCTCGGCTACGTCGTCTGGTGTCAGCACCTTACGGCGGTGGCCGTCGACGAGGTGGTCGATGTGTGTCGCAAGGCGGCGCGCGGCGATCTCGAGGCGCGGATCATGAGCGACCGGCAGGCCGGGCGCATCGGCGCGATCCAGAAATCCGTCAACGACATGCTCGACATCACCGACGCCTTCGTTCGCGAGGCTTCGGCGTCGATGGACTATGCCAGCCGTGGCAAGTATTTCCGCAAGATCCTGGCGCGCGGTCTGCCCGGCTCGTTCCGCCGCTCGGCGGTCGTGATCAATGCCGGCACCGACAGCCTCGGGCGCCGCGTCGAGGAGATCGCCGGCCTCGCGCGGCAGTTCGGCACCCATCTCGACGCCGTTGCGGGCGGCCTCATGGGCGCCGCGACCGATCTCGAATCCGACGCCGGCCAGATGGCGGCCGCGGCGGAGAAGACCAGCCGTCAGACCTCAGGCGTGCTCAGTGCCTCCGACCAGGCCTCGCGCAACGTCGCCACCGTCGCCAGCGCCGCGGAACAACTTGCGTCGTCGATCGCCGAGATCAATCGCCAGGTGGCCGGCTCGACCGCGAGCACGGGACGGGCGGTGAACGAAGCCAATCGCGCCGGCAGCGAGATCCGCAACCTTGCGGACGCTGCGATGCAGATCGGCGACGTCGTCAAGCTGATCAGCGAGATCGCCTCGCAGACCAACCTGCTTGCGCTCAACGCAACGATCGAGGCGGCTCGCGCGGGCGATGCCGGCCGCGGCTTCGCCGTGGTGGCGTCCGAGGTCAAGAGCCTCGCCAACCAGACGGCGAAGGCGACCGAGGAGATCAGCGCCAAGGTCGGCGAGATGCAGCAATCGACCGCCACTTCGGTCGCGGCCGTCGAGGCGATCGCGCAGACCATCGCCGAGATCGACGGCATCACGGCCTCGATTGCAGCCTCGATCGAGCAGCAGGGGGCCGCGACGCGCGAAATCGCCCGCAACGTTCAGGAAGCCTCCGCCGGCACCTCGCAGGTCTCCTCCAACGTCACAGGCATCAGCGAAGCCGCGGCCGACACCGGCCGCGTCGCCGCCCGCGTCAACAGCGCCTCCGAACGCGTCCACGGCGAAGTCGGCACGCTCCGCCACGAGGTGACCCAGTTCCTGCAGCGGCTGACCTCGGCGGCGTAGGATCCGTGCCAACAGCAACGCTGACTTTCCTTCTCCCCTTGTGGGAGAAACTGGCGCGAAGCGCCGCTATGCGGCGAGCCACCCTCTCCCACAAGGGGAGAGGGGACGCAGCGCGGCCTTTGGCCAACACCATTCCCCGCCCCGCACCTTAGCTAGGCACCCTCTGCCCGTTGTTAGTGCTTGATCGCACCCTCCTCAGGTGTTCTGCTCAAAAAAGCTGCTGGAGCACCGTACCCCGTGTCGATCTTCGTCGCATTACACCACGTCACGCATTACAAATACGACCGCCCGATCGACCTTGGCCCGCAGACGATCCGGCTGCGGCCGGCCCCGCACACACGCACGCCGATCCTGAGCTATTCCCTCAAGGTCACGCCCTCCAATCATTTCGTGAACTGGCAGCAGGACCCGCAAGGCAACTGGCTCGCGCGTTACGTCTTTCCCGAGAAAGCCACCGAGCTGAAGTTCGAGGTCGACTTCACCGCGCAGATGACTGTGGTCAATCCGTTCGACTTCTTCGTCGAGCCCTACGCCGACAGCTTTCCGTTCGACTATCCGAAGGACCTGAAGACCGAGCTTGCGCCTTATCTGGAGACCATCAAGCCCGATCGCCTGTTCGCCAAATTCCTCGATTCGATCCCGCACGAGGCCCCGAACACCGTCAACTTCCTGGTCGATCTGAACCGCGAGCTCCAGAAGAAGGTCCGCTACATCATCCGCATGGAGCCCGGCGTGCAGACGCCGGAGGAGACGCTCGCCTCCGGCGCAGGGTCGTGCCGCGACTCCGCCTGGCTCTTGATCCAGACCGTGCGCCATCTCGGTCTCGCTGCCCGCTTCGTCTCCGGCTATCTGATCCAGATCCGTCCCGACATCGACCCGATCGAGGGGCCGCCGGAAGTCGAGAACGATTTCACCGATCTGCACGCCTGGGCCGAGGTCTATCTGCCGGGGGCGGGCTGGATCGGGTTCGACGCGACCTCGGGCATGCTGGCGGGCGAGGGGCACATCCCGGTCGCTGCCACGCCGCATTATCGCTCGGCGGCGCCGATCTCCGGCGGCGCCGGCTTTGCCGAGGTCGAGTTCGGCTTCGACATGAGCATCAAGCGCATCCGCGAGGCGCCGCGCATCACAAAACCGTTCTCGGATGAATCCTGGGCGCGGCTCGACGATCTCGGCGAGCAGGTCGACGGCGATCTTTCGAGCGCCGACGTGCGGCTGACCATGGGCGGCGAGCCCACCTTCGTCTCGGTGGACGATCTCGAGGCGGGAGAATGGAATACGGAAGCGGTCGGCCCGACCAAGCGCGCGCTCGGCGACGATCTGATCCGCCGGCTGCGGACGCGCTTTGCGCCCGGGGGCCTGCTGCATTACGGCCAGGGCAAATGGTATCCGGGCGAGAGCCTGCCGCGTTGGGCCTTCGGCCTGTACTGGCGCAAGGATGGCGTGCCGATCTGGAAGAATGTCGACCTCATCGCCAAAATCGAAAATCCGCGCCGTGCCGAGGTGAAAGACGCCGAGACCTTCATGGAAGGCACGGCGGCCCGGCTCGGCCTCGATGCCGGCTACATCATGCCGGCTTACGAGGACACCGCGTACTGGCTCCAGAAGGAGGCCGAGCTTCCCGTCAACGTCGATCCCTCCGATTCCAAATTGGCGGATCCGGAAGCCCGCGCGCGGATGGCGCGCGTGTTCGACGAGGGCCTCAACACACCGCGCGGCTTCGTGCTGCCGGTGCAGCGCTGGAACGCGCCGCCGCGCTGGCGTAGCGAGCGCTGGCAACTCCGGCGCAGTCATCTGTTCCTGATGCCGGGCGATTCCCCTCTCGGCTTGCGCCTGCCGATCGGCTCGCTCGGTTACGTCCCGCCCAGCCAGTATCCCTATATCGTCGAGCAGGACCCGATGGAGGCTCGGGACAAGCTCCCGGTGTTCACGCTCGCCGCGCGTCCGGAATCCCCGCCGCGGGCGGCGCCCGAGAATCTCAATACCTCCGTCCCGGTTCGCACCGCGATGTCGGTCGAAGTCCGCGACGGTGTGCTCTGCGCCTTCATGCCGCCGGTCGAGCGCATCGAGGACTATCTCGAACTGGTCGCCGCGCTCGAAGCCACCGCGGAGGAGATGCAGCTGCAGGTCCATGTCGAGGGCTACCCGCCGCCGTTCGATCCACGAATCGAGGTGATCAAGGTGACGCCCGACCCTGGCGTCATCGAGATCAACATCCAGCCGGCGAAGAGCTGGCGCGACGCGGTCGAGATCACCACAGGTCTCTATGAGGACGCGGCCAAGGTGCGCCTCGGCGCCAACCGTTTCCTGGTCGACGGGCGCCACACCGGCACCGGCGGCGGCAATCATGTCGTGGTCGGCGGTTCCTCGCCGCAGGATTCGCCGTTCCTGCGCCGGCCTGATCTCCTGAAGAGCCTCGTGCTGTACTGGCAGCGGCATCCATCGCTGTCCTATTTCTTCTCCGGCCTGTTCATCGGCCCGACCAGCCAGGCGCCGCGCATCGACGAAGCCCGGCACGACAGCATCTACGAGCTCGAGATCGCGCTCTCGCACGTGCCGCCGCCTGGCGCGCAGACGCCGCTGTGGCTGGTGGACCGGCTGTTCCGGCATCTGTTGGTCGACATCACCGGCAACACCCACCGTGCCGAGATCTGCATCGACAAGCTCTATTCGCCGGAGGGCACGACCGGCCGGCTCGGTCTCGTCGAATTCCGCGCGCTCGAAATGCCGCCGGATCCGCGCATGTCGCTGGCGCAGCAGCTCCTGATCCGCGCGCTGATCGCAAGGTTCTGGCGCGAGCCGCTGAGCGGCAAGTTCGTGCGTTGGGGCACTGCGCTGCACGATCGTTACATGCTGCCGCATTTCATCTGGGAAGACTTCCTGGACGTCCTCACCGAGCTGAAGCAATTCGGCTACCCTTTCGAGCCGGAATGGTACCTGGCCCAGCTCGAATTCCGCTTCCCCGCCTTCGGCCGGGTCCATCATGGCGGCGTGACGCTGGAGCTGCGCCAGGCGCTGGAGCCCTGGCACGTGCTCGGCGAGGAGGGCTCGGCCGGCGGCACGGTGCGCTATGTCGACTCGTCCGTCGAGCGGCTTCAGGTGAAAGCCGAGGGCTTCGTCGAGGGCCGCCACATCGTGACCTGCAACGGCCGCCGCCTGCCGATGACCCCGACCGGCCGCTCGGCGGAGGCCGTGGCCGGCGTCCGCTTCAAGGCCTGGCAGCCGGCCTCCGGCCTGCACCCGACCATTCCCGTCCACGCGCCCCTGACCTTCGACCTGATCGACACCTGGAACGGTCGTTCGCTCGGCGGCTGCGTCTACCATGTCGCCCATCCCGGCGGGCGCAGCTACGACACCAAGCCGGTCAACACCTACGAGGCCGAGGCGCGGCGGTTGGCGCGCTTCCAGGACCACGGCCACACCCCGGGACCGATGCAGCCGCCGCCCGAGGAACGCACAAATGAGTTTCCGCTGACCCTCGACTTGCGGACCCCGCTTCTGCAATGAGTATGATGGTGGGGCAGGGAGAGGCGCATGGCCGAGGGCGCAGCCGAACAGAACGACAAGGGGGGCAGGGAAGCCGGCCAGCGCCGCCTCGCGCAATGGGTCCGCGACTATAGAAGGCTGCCCGGCATCCCCGACGAGTTCTTAGGCCCGGACGGCACGCCGCGCCCGGTCTGGAACCGCTTCTTCGACGCCTTCGGCGCGCTGGCGCCCGACGAGATCGAGCGCCGCTTCGGCATGGCCGACCGCCACTTGCGCGAGGCGGGGGTCACCTATCGTGCGCCCGGCGACAGCGCCGACCGGCCGTGGGCGATCAGCCATCTGCCGCTCTTGATCGATCAGGCCGACTGGCAACAGCTCTGCGCCGGCATCACCCAGCGCGCCGAACTGCTCGAGCGGGTGCTGCGCGACATCTACGGCGAGGGGCGCCTCGTCGCCGAAGGCGCGCTGCCGGCGGCCGCGATCGCCGGCAGCCCCGAATATCTTCGTCCCGTCTGCGGCGTGCCGCCGCCGGGCGGGCGCTATCTCTCGCTCTACGCCGCCGATGTCGGCCGCGGCCCCGACGGCCGCTGGTGGGTGCTCGGCGACCGCACCCAGGCGCCGTCGGGCGCGGGCTATGCGCTGGAGAATCGCCTGGTGCTGTCGCGCGCCTTCTCCGATCTCTACAAGTCGATGAACGTGCCGCGCGTCGCTCCGTTCTTCGAGGCGTTCCGCGATTCCTTGCGCGCGCGCGCCGACCGCGACGAGCCCAGGATCGGCGTGCTCACCCCCGGCAGTTTCAGCGAGACCTATTTCGAGCATGCGACGCTGGCGCGCTATCTTGGTTTTCTGCTGGTCGAAGGCGACGACCTCGCCGTCAGCGACGACCACGTCCACATCCGCACCGTCGCCGGCCTGAAGCGGCTCGACGTGCTCTTGCGCCGCGTCGATTCCAACTCGCTCGATCCGCTCGAGCTCGATGCCTCGTCGCGGCTCGGTGTGCCCGGCCTGATCGACGTGCTGCGCAAGGACGGCGTCGTCGTCGCCAACATGCCGGGCTCGGGCGTGTTGGAGGCGCGGGCGCTGCTCGGCTTCCTGCCGGCGCTGAGCCGCCGCCTGCTCGGCGAAGACCTGAAGATGCCGCACATCGCGACCTGGTGGTGCGGGCAGCGCGCGGCGCGCGACGAGGTGCTGGCGCGGCTCGACGAGGTCGCGATCGAAGGCGCCTATCAACGCAGTGTGCCCGGCTTCGACTCGAGCGGTCCGGTGCTTCCAAGCGAGCTCGATGCGGCCGACCGCCGGCGCCTCGCCGACGCCATTGCTGCGCGCGGCATGGACTATGTCGGCCAGGAGGTGGTGCGGCTCTCGACCATGCCGGTGTGGGAGCAGGGGCAGCTGACGCCGCGTCCCTTCGTGCTGCGCGTGTTCGCGGCTGCCACGCCCGAGGGGTGGGCCATCATGCCCGGCGGCTTCTGCCGGATCGCCGAGCAGCCGGATGCGCGCGCCGTTTCGATGGGCGACGGCGCCCGTGCCGCCGACGTCTGGGTGGTCTCGGACAAGCAGGTCCCGACCGCGACGCTGCTGCCGGCGACCGACAAGGTGCGCATCCGTCGCATCGCCGGCGTGCTGCCGAGCCGCGCCGCCGACAATCTGTTCTGGCTCGGCCGCTACCTCGAACGCGCCGAGGCGACGCTGCGCCTCGTGCGCGCTTTGGGCTCGCCGAGCGGGCCCAACAAGGGCACCGCGGCGTCAGTGCAATCGGCCGAACGCATCCAGCGCCTGCTGGTGGCCTGGGGCGCGATCTCGCAGACCTCGCGCGCCTCGGCCGGGCGGATCACGGCCGAAGCGTTGCAGAGCGAAGCGCGTTTCGGCTCGGCGCTGTCGCTGGTGCGCGCGGCGCAGCGCACCGCGACCTCCTTGCGCGAGCGATTGTCGCCCGACGCCTGGCAGGTCATCACCGAAATGGCCGAGCGCCTGGCTGACGGGGTCGAGGACGACGACGGCGTGCTGAGCGCGGCCGAACTGACCTTACAGGAGCTTTCGAGCTTCGCTGGCCTTGCGCAGGAGAACATGAACCGCGCCGCCGGCTGGCGCTTCCTCGACATCGGACGGCGCACCGAGCGTGCCATCAACACCACGCGCTTCACGCGCCAGTTCGCCTATGACGAGGCAGGCGACGAGGATCTCGACATCCTGCTGACGCTGGTCGATTGCCAGATCACCTATCGCTCGCGCTATCTGCTGGCGCCGATCCTGGCCCCGGTGCGCGACCTCGCCGTGCTCGATCCCTACAATCCGCGCTCCGTCGCGTTTCAGGTAGCGACGCTGAACGAGCATATCGCCGCGCTGCCGAGCCTCAAGGAGCACGGCCTGATCGAGAAGCCGCAGCGGCTGGCGGTGGGGATGCAGGCGATGCTCGCGACCGCCGAGGCCGAGAAGCTCGAGGTCAAGACCCTGTTCGCGCTGGAGCAGGACCTGCTCAGCCTCGCCGAGGCGATCGGGCAGCATTACTTTCCGCATGGTCCCAATGCCAGCCGGCCGGAAAAGCTGACGGGGCTGGCGTGATCTACGACATCCGTCACGTCACCACCTACGAGTACGAGAATCCCGTCAGCTTCGCCCGCTGCACGCTGCGGCTGCAGCCGAGAAGCGGCGGCGGCCAGGAATTGATCTCGCACAATGTCGAGATCCATCCGCGCCCGGCCGAGCGCAATGTGCGGCGCGATTTCTTCGGCACGCTGACCGAAAGCGTCGTGATCGAAGCCGCCCATCGCAATCTGCGCATCGACTCGCGTTCACGTGTCTCGGTGTCGCGCAAGCCGCCGGCGCGCGATGCGGCTAGCCCGCCCTGGGAGAGCATTCGCGACCTGGCCTTCGAGGCGACGAGCCTCGGACCGGCCTCGCCCGTCGGTTACGTCTTCGCCAGTCCTCTGGTGCCGGTGCTCCGCCCGGTCAGCGCTTACGCGGCGGAGAGCTTTGCGCCGGGTGCGGGCATCCTCGAGGGTGCGGTCGATCTGATGCATCGCATCCGCAACCAGTTTCGTTACGATCCCAAGGCGACGGTGATCTCGACGCCGCTCCACGAGGTCTTCGACAAGCGTCACGGCGTCTGCCAGGACTTCGCCCATGTGATGATCGCAGGGCTGCGCGGCCTCGGCCTGCCCGCGGCCTATGTCAGCGGATACTTGCGCACCGCTCCGCCGCCGGGCCAGCCGCGCCTGCAAGGCGCCGACGCCAGCCATGCCTGGGTGTCGCTGTGGTGCGGTGCAGAGCTAGGCTGGGTCGACCTCGACCCGACCAACGATCTCCTGGTCGGCAACGATCATATCGTGCTTGCCGTGGGGCGCGATTTTTCCGACGTCTCGCCGGTCGACGGCATCATCGTCGGCTCGCAGAAGCAGAAGCTCGGCGTCGCCGTCGACGTGCTGCCGGTGGAGTAGGGCGTTGACAGAAGCATCGGCTTGCCAACGCAAGGCGGGAGTTTGCCATCTAGATGTGATCGGCAGCTTGTGACCCGTTGCGGAGTGGGAAAGGAGGCGATCTGATCGAGAACTCAGTTGGCGTGTGTGCCGATAGAAGCCAGCCGCGAGGCATTTTGAGTCATTCGAGTAGCTGTCAGTCGCAGGAAGTACAACGACAAGCCGGGGTTACGCTCGCATAGCTTCTTCAATGCTTCGTCGCTGATGCAAAGCAGATCCACGTCCGTTGCTGCAATTACGGTTTGCGTACGTCGCCTCTCTAAGGAGAACAATCCAATCTCTCCAAAGAGATCACCTGCGCAAAGTCGCTGATTGATCTCCGGGAGCTCGACTTCACCCGATACTACGATATAAAGCAAATCGGCGTGCTGGCCCTTTCTGAAGATCGTCTCCCCTGTCCTGAAATGCATCGGCCTCATGAATGGCTGCATCCACAACGGCGAAAGATCGGTGGCCGCTGCGAGCTTCGCTTTCCGAAGCAAATTCGTCATGCGAACGAGAAATACCACGTTCAAAGGAAGCAGGACGATGTGCAGAATGAGCACGGGGTAAAGCCCGGCCGCCAAACCGTAGCTGATGAACGCGAAGTTGCTGCAGATTGCCACCGCCCGCAGACTTAGCATTGTGCTCATGCAGAACGTCAGCAGGACAAGAGCCGACGCCAAATAGCCTACAGCTTCAACCAAGGTCATTTTGGTGCCCGACCGGCGCAATCAATATCGGAAAGTATGCCGCTAGAGTCGCTTGTGACATGAGGCAAAAATGAGGCTGAGCGAGAGCGTTGAGGTCTCTTCCCGGACTTCACATTCGGAACGCAGCTCTGGCCGCCACCACAAGCGTCACGGGGCTGCCAGGACTTCGCCCATGTCATGATTGCGGGGCTGCGCGGGCTCGGGCTGCCCGCAGCCTATGTTAGCGATACTGCGCACTATTCTGCCGCCGGGCCAGCCGCGCTGCAGGGCGCCGACGCCACCCATGCCCGGGTGTCGCTCTGGTGCGGGGCCGAGCTCGGCTGGACCGACCTCGATCCAGCCAACGATCGCCTCGTCGGCAACGATCACGTCGTGCTTGCCACGAGACGCGACTTTTCCGACGTCTCGCGGGTCGACGGCATCATCGTCGGCTCGCCCAAGCAGAAGCTTGGCGTCGCCGTCGACGTGCTGCTGGTGGAGTAGGGCGTGTGCGAACAAGCGTCGGCTGACTCACGCAAAGCGGAAGTCTGCAATCCGAATTTCATCGGCAGCAATCGGACGTGCGGGGCTGTTTCGATCGAGTTCAGACAAGGACAGGTAGCTCTGATAGGCTTCTGGCAGCTACGTGAACGTTTCTTGCCAGTCACGAGGCCTGAAGCAGTTGTGCAATCAGGCGCGCAGCGCGTCCCGCGCCGTTTGCTTCCACGGGTCTAGATCGAACTGGTTCACGGAGAGCCGTGACCATTGTTTCCGAGATCTCTTCGGGGCTGACGTTGGCAAATTCCAGGCGATGTCCGGCCTGGTATCGATCCAGGCGATGGGCAACGTGGAAGTTCTGTTCGAAGTGATTGCGCAGCGGAAAATAGATGAATGGCGTACCAGCCGCCGTCAACTCCATGCAAGTCGTCAGGCCGCCCTGGACCAGCGCAAGGTCACACGCAGCGAGATGGCGATCAAGATCGGGCACAAACGCAACAACCTCAACATCGACTGGCGCTCCCAATGAGACCGGATCGATGCGGGGGCCTGCAACGACAATCATCCGGAGTTCTGGGATTTTCGCTTTGGCGGTTGGCCAGGCTTGCAGAATTCGCTTGATCAAGTGAGCGCCCACGCCGGATCCGCCGACCGTCACGATGCAGACCTTCTCGTCCGCAGCGTATCCGAGCGTCTCTCTCAATTCTGACCGGCCGCCGAAGTTCTGCGGGTGCTCGCCCATGATGTAGCCCGCGAAATCGAAGTGCTTCGGCACCCATTCGCGCATGGAAGGGAGATCCTTTCCAAATGACATGGGGGCAATGTCCGCTGTTTCCCCGACGAATATCGCCAGATCGCGCACGGCAGGGTGTCGTTCGATATGCTCGATCATCTCGGCGTTATAATCGGTGGTCAGGAACGCTTCGTGCTGGCCGCCTGAGGGCATGGGGATAAAGCCTACGAAATCCGTAAACCAGACCAAGGGAGCTCTCTTGAGTTCGGGGTGCTCGTGCCAGTAATGGTCGATATCCCATGCCTCGTCGGCGATCACGAGGTCGTATTGCTCTTCTTCGACAGCGTCTTGAAACGTCATGAAATTGGCAACCAGGATTTCGTCCATGCGGCGGATGGCTTGAAAAGCGTGAAGCTCGTGTTCGCCGGCCTCTTGTTCGATGTGGCGCGTTTCGCTGGCGAGACGGCCGCTCAAGGGATGTATTGTCTCGCCGCTGGACGCCAGTAGCCGCGTGACGGGATCCTGCGACAGCCAGTCGATCTGCAAACCGGGAACGAGCTTGCGCAGTTCACGACTGACGGCGATGTCGCGGCGGGCATGCCCGAGCCCAATCGGTGACGACAAGTAGAGGGCTCGCCGCGGTTTGGAGTGCGATAGATTCGGCTTCGCTCTGACCGGCAGGCGGAGCTTGCGCTCAAGAAATTCGGAGATCAATCTGTTGCACTTTGCCGGAACACGCCCGAGTGGATTGTGGCCTCCATCCTCGATCGTCGTGAACTCGGCACCCGTCAGTTCCGCGACGAGTCGTCCGCGAGCGTGGGGCTGAATGCGATCGTCATCTCCATGGATCATCATCACCGGACATTTGATCTTCCGGTACATCGCCTCGCTCACATCGAAGGCTGGTGGAATCGATCTCGCATGGACCGTTTTAGCCAGGATAGGCCCTGTCGTCTCGTTGGCCCAGCCAACTGCGTCTTCAATCTGTTTCGTTGAGTGCGGCTCGGAGAAAATGTTGCCGACAAAGTGTGCGGCAAAATCCGAATAATCCGAGAGCCAATAATCCTCGTTGTACTTGCCCCACTCGTCAAAATTCGTGCGCTTGAGCTGAAAATGGCTCGTTGTCATATAGGGATGGCTGGGCCCGATGACGGCCGACGTGCCGACCAGTACAGCAGCGCTGACGCGGTCAGCGTGGTGTGCAGCCGTTATGCTGATGATCATGCCGCCTAATGAAAGGCCAACCAAAACTGCAGCTCCTGTTGCTGTCGCATCCATGATGGCGAGTAGATCCGCAACAAGGTTGTTGAGAGAGTATGCCGCGATGTCGTCCGGCCGATCGGATTTGCCATTCCCGCGAGGGTCATAGGTCACACAGCGAAACCGTTCGGCGAAATAGGGAACTTGCCCCTTGTACACGCGGGAGTGAACGATGCTCCATGGGGGCACGAAAACGATGGTTTCGGTGCCATTGCCGTAGATCTCGTAGTGGAGCTTGACGCCGTCGCGCTCGACGGTTCCTTCCTGGACCGGCAGTTTGGCGCGCATGACGTCACCTCACTTCAGTGATTCCATGATGCGGATCAGATCGCCGAAGCGGCGAAGGGCTTGCCGAACGGGGGCGCCTTTCTTCTCCAGGCCCAGAAGATAGTGACTCTCGGCACCAATGAAGGCGTTGCCGACTAGAATCGCGACTTCATCCGCGGTGAACGGGCCCAATCCGCCAAACTCGCGCTCGGCGCGCCGTGCCAGTTCGGCAATGAGCGTAATCCATCCCATGATGCCGGTTTGAATAACTTTTGCCACCGCGCCATCGGCCCAGCTCGCCGCGATAAGCTCCTGCAGCACACGAACATATCCCGATCCAATGTCTTCATCGAGGTAGTCGCAGGCCTTGTCCCACTGTTCCGACAATTTGAGCGTTTTGTCGTGGAATAGCACGCTCTGGCGATCGAGCAGTTGCGAATTCAAATACTCGAATAGCGCAAGCAGCATTCCCTGCTTCGAACCAAAGTGATAGTGGATCTGGCTTAGCGGAACGCCCGCGGCAGCGGCGACATCGCGGGTAGATAGCTTGGCGTAACCTTTCTGCCGAAGCACCTTCTTGGCGGCCTCCAAAACTACCGTACTGGTTTCTACCTTTGCCAATGTCCGCGCCATCGCCCCTCTGCGAAATCGTTTCGTGGTGCATTAATTCGGTCGGTCGACCGAAGTCTAGCATAACCCGATAGCATTCAGAAAGTAGCGAACGGGCTTGACTCCAACTCGGTCCACGCCATAATTCGGCCGACCGACCGAAATTGGTCGATCGACCGAATTAGGCTCCGGTCCGCAACTAATGGAGTTAGGTCATGACCGTTATCGACAACGACAAGCTCGGTGCGCTCGTCGGGAAGATGCTGGGAGATCTCGGGGGTGCGTTCAGCGTCCCAACGGCCGGTATCGGTTTCCGGCTGGGATTGTTTGACGCGCTGCATCGCGACGGCGCCTCAACTGTATCCGATCTCGCCAAGCGAACGGGACTTGCCGAACGATACGTGCAGGAATGGGCACTTGCGCAGGCGGCAAATGGATACATCGCCTTCGACGGAACAGACCGGCGGTTCAGCTTGACCCCGGAGCAGGCCATGGTGTTCGCGGTCAAGGACAGTCCCGTATACCTTGAAGGAGCGTTTGATTTGGCTGCGGCGATGGTTGAAGGCCGGCCAAAGGTCGAAGAGGCGTTTAAGACCGGAAACGGAGTCGCCTGGGGAGAAAGCTCTGGATGCCTGTTTTGTGCGGTCGGCTCGTTCTTCCGGCCGGGCTATGTCAACAGCATCGTTCAGGCTTGGCTTCCTGCGCTGGAGGGCATGACGGACAAGCTGAAGAGCGGCATAAGGGTTGCGGACATCGGCTGCGGCGTGGGCTTCTCGACGCTGTTGATGGCGAAAGCGTTCCCGGAGAGTTCTTTCGTCGGCTACGATTTCCACGTTCCTTCGATCGAACAGGCCAATGCCCATGCCAAGGCCCACGGGTTAGCCGAGCGCGTGCGCTTCGTAGCGGCGCCGGCCAAGGATATCGTTGAGCGGGAGTTCGATCTTGTCACGATGTTTGACTGCCTGCACGACATGGGCGACCCAAAGGGATGTGCCAGACACGTTCGGGATCTGTTAAAGCCCGGGGGCTCCTGGATGATCGTCGAGCCGATCGCCGCGGATCATCCGGCCGATAACGTCGGAAACCCCGTGAGCCGTCTCTACTACAACGCTTCGACGATGATTTGTGTGCCGACGTCACTTGCGCAGGAGGTCGGCGAGGCTCTCGGCGCGCAGGCCGGAGAGGCGAAACTCACGGAGGTGTTGAAGGAGGGTGGTTTCCGGCAAATCCGGCGCGCCGCCGAAGGGCCGTTCAATATGGTCCTCGAGGCCAGAGTCTAGTTTGCTGTGAATGTCGCGAGCAACTCTCTTCCCAGTCTCCGGGCCTGAGGCTGGGAGAGGCTTGGCGCGCGGGCGCTCGCCGTTCAGCGCACCATGGTCTCGCGATTCCACGCCTTGTAGTCGGGCGAACCCTGGGTGCGGATCGGACCGTCATAGCCGTACTCCACCATGTGGACGGTCACATAGTCCTCCCCAAGGAATGCGACGCCGTAGGATTGCGGCAGGTCGCAGGCGCTCAGCAGCTTGGTCTCGGAGAACAGCGGATAGCTCGCATGGTTGGTGCCGCGCAGCGATGACACGGGGACGCCGGCAATCGAGCCGGCGAGCGGCAAGTGACAGTGTCCGAAGAAGACGTGGCGGATCTTGGCCCGATGGCGGCTGACGAGCTGCCGGAACGGAGCTTCGTCGAGCAGCCCGATCTGGTCGAACGGGACGAGATGCACCGGCATCGGATTGTGGTGCATGAAGAGCAGGAACGGTCCGTCATGCTCGGCAAGCCGTGCTTCGAGCCAGCCGAGGCGATCGTCGCAATAGCGGCCGGCGTGCGTTTCAGGATGGGCGGTGTCGAGGAACAGGCAGCGCCCGGCGGCCGTGTCGTGCATGCCCTGGACGAAGCCGTTCTCGTCGGCGAGGTCTGGGAACACGCTCAGGAAGGCGGCGCGCCGGTCGTGGTTGCCGATGCACAGCCGGACCGGCAGCGGATATTTGTCGATGCGCTGCTTGAGCCATTGATAGTCGGCGAGATCGCCCCAGTCCGAGAGATCGCCGGTGATCACCATCAGTTCAGCGTCGTGATGATCCTTCAGGGCATGCGCGAGCGCCCGCTCGAAATTGGCCCGCGGATCGCGGCCGCCGATGGTCGCGCCGGGTGCCGTCAGGTGAATGTCGCTCAGATGCAGCAGTTTCATCGCAATCTCCGGTCACCGAGGCGGCACGGAACGCCGGAGCGTCCCGCGCCAAGGCTTTCGCATATGACTCGCGGCGGCGGCCTGCGCGCACGCCTCGTCCTTCGAGACGGCGCTTACGCGCCTCCTCAGGATGAGGCTAATTGGCGCTAGTGCTCGCCCAAACTGCCGCCACGCACTCTTGTCCTCATCCTGAGGAGCCCGCCCAAAGCGGGCGTCTCGAAGGATGGCCGCAGGGAATCGCTCTCAAATGCAACTCCCTGCGTGCCGGTGCATGTCAGGACGTTCAGCGCGCCGCGCCGGTGGTCTTCGGCAGCAGCTTCTGCACGTCCGCGGTCATGTCGGCGAGCACCGCCTCGGGCTCCTTGGCGCGGGCGCCGGAGATGATCGCGTTGAGATGATCCTTGATCACGTCGGTGATCTTCAGGCCGTTGTCGCCGGGGAAGGCGTACCATTTGGTGAGCAGCGCGAGCTGGCTGACCGCGGTGTAGTTGTTGGGGTTCTTGACGTAGAAGTCCTTAAGGTACACGTCGTTGGCGACCTTGTTGGGCGGCATGTAGCCGGTGGTCTCCGCCATGATCGCGGCGCCCTTGGGGCCAGTCCAGAACTTCACCGCCTCCCAGGCCGCGTCGCGCTTGGCCTTGTCCTTGGCGAGGATCAGCACGACATTGCCGCCGGCCGGCAGCCTGCCGTTCGGCGAGACGACGTCCGGGAACGGGATCGTCTTCAGCGCGAACTTGCCGCCGGTCATCTGCGTGACCTTGTTGAGGTCCGAGGTCGAGGTGATGTGGAAGCCGGTCTTGCCGGCCGCGAACGTCGCGCGCATCGACGGCTGGTCGAGGTTGGGCATGCCGGCCTCGTTGACGAGCCGCGCAATCGTGTTGATGGCGAACTTGCCTTCCGCTCCGTCGAACGCGACCTTGGTCTCGTCGGCGTTGAGCATGGTGCCGCCGCGGGCGAACACCGGCGCCTGCCACAGCCAGTTGCCGGTGATGTCCCAGGCATAGGTGACGCCGTTGGTGTCGTTGCCGAGCGCCTTGATCTTCTTGGCGAGCGCGATCAGCTCGTCCCAGCTCTTCGGCAAATTGTTCACGTCGCCGCCGGCCTGCTTCACGAGGTCGAGATTGACGTAGACGATGGGGAGCGAAATCGCGAAGGGCAAGGCGTAGACCTTGCCGCTGGCGGTGCCGATGTCGAACATCGCCTGGTGGAAGCCCTGCTTGTCGAAATCCTTTTCGGCGGCGATGTAGCCGTCGAGCGGCGCCGGGATGTTCTTGTCGACCAGGACGCGGATGCGGTTCAGGCCCTGGAAGGAGACGTCAGGCATCTGGTTGGTCACGGCTTCGCGCAGCACCTTCTGGGTGCCGTCCTCGTAGGATTCGTAGGGCGCCCGCATCGTGACCTTGATGTCGGGGCGCACCTTGGCGAACTCCTCGGCGATGCGCTTGTGGGTCTCGGTGAACAGCTCCGGATAGGGATACTGCATCACGATCTCGGTCTGGGCCTGCGCGAGCGCAGATCCAGCCACGAGCGACAGAGCCGCCGCGGCGATGATGGACTTCAGCATGGATAGACTCCTTGGTTGAGGTGACGTCGTTACTTGATCCCGGTCAGGGTGATGCCCTCGATGAAGCGGCGCTGGGCAAAGAGGAAGGCGATGACGAGCGGCGCGATGATCACCATCGCTGCAGCCATCAGCGGGCCGTAGCTGGTGCCGGCCTCGTTGTTGCGGAAATGAGCGACCGCGAGCGGCGGCGTGCGTAAGTGCTCGCTGTTGAGCACGATCAACGGCCAGAAATAGTCGTTCCAATGCGCGACCACGGAGAAGATGCCGAAGGCGGTCACGGCCGGGATCGCGGCCGGCAACATCACCCGCCAGACGATGCCGAACTCGGAGATGCCGTCCATGCGCGCGGCGTCGACGAGATCGTCGGGCACCGTTTTGAAGAACTGGCGCATCAGGAAGATGCCGAACACCGAGATGGTGAAGGGCAGCACCAGCGCGGCATAGCTGTCCAGCAGCCCGGCCTTGTGCAGCAGCAGGAAGACGGGGACCGCGGTCGCCTGCGGCGGGATCAGGATCCCGAACAGCACCAGCGCGAACAGCGTCTCGCGGCCGACGAAGCGAAGCTTGGCGAGCGCATAGGCCGCGGGCAGCGCCACCATCACCTGCAGCACGAAGATCGAGACCGTGACGATGACGCCGTTGAGGAGGAAGCGCAGCAGATTGGCCTTGGCGAAGGCCTCGCGCAGGTTTTCCGTCAGCGCGAACTGATGCGGGATCAGATGCAGCTCGCTGGAAAAGATCTCGGTCTGCGGCTTGGACGCGGTCGAGATCATCCAGATGAAGGGCGCCAGCATCACCGCGGCGCCGGCGATCAGCAGCACATGGCGCAGGATCGCCCGGAACGGGATCGGATGTGCGTTGCTCATGTGTAGTGCACCCCGCGATCGGCGAGCCTCGATTTGACCAGCGTGAGCAGGAGAACGAACACCAGGAAGACGACGGTAATCGCCGCGGCATAGCCCGAGCGGAAGAACTCGAAGCCTTCCGTGTACATGGTGTGGATCAGCACTTCCGTGGATTTCGACGGGCCGCCCTTGGTCAAGACGTGCACGGTGTCGAACACCTGGAACGAGCGGATGCCGGAGATCACGACGACGAATGTCGTGACGGGCCCCAGCATCGGCCAGGTCACGAGGCGGAACCGCGCCCAACCGCTCGAGGCGCCGTCGATCTCGGCCGCCTCGTAGAGCTGCTTGGGGATGGAGACGAGGCCGGCGAGAAACAGCACCATGTTGAAGCCCACCGCCTGCCAGATGCCGATCGCGCAGAGCGCATAGAGGGCGGTGTTGCGGTCCTGCAGCCAGGCGAAGGCCGGCAGGCCGGCGCCGCGCAACAACCCGTTCACGAGGCCGAATTGCGGGTGCAGCATGAATTCCCACACCACGGCCATGGCGATCAGGGTGGCCATCACGGGCAGGAAGTAGATCGTCCGGTACAGGCTGCGCAGGCTGGTGCCGCTCTGGATCAGCAGCGCGATCGCAAGGCCGGCGACCACGGCGCCGGGCACCACGATCACGACGTAGGTCAGCGTGTTGCGCAGCGCGGTCCAGAACACCTTGTCGGCGAACAGGTCCTGGTAGTTGGCGAGGCCGATCCACGAGAGATGCGGCGCGCCGAGCTGATAGTCGGTGAAAGAGAGGGCGATCACGCCGGCAAGCGGACCCAGCAGCATGACCAGCATCAGCGCAGCCGCCGGCGTCACCAGTGCGTAAGCGGCGAAGGTGCGTCGGCTGCCATGGGCCTGCACCGCGCGCCTTGTCGCACCCGCGGGAGCGATGGCGGCGCTGATGGTGATCGAGCCGTCAGACATGGGCGCGCTCACGGATGCGCCCGGCCTGCTCCAGGCGGAGCTCGATCCGTTTCCCGGCCGGATCGAAAAGCCGCACCGCGTCGGGGGCGAAACCGAAGGTGACGGAGCTTCCCATCGCCGGCAAATGCCTGACGTCCGCGAGCCGCGCGATCAGGCGCAATCCGGCGCCTTCGATCGCAAGGTGCACAAAAGCTTCCGCGCCGAGATTCTCCAGATGGACCACAGCGCCGGAGAACGGCCCCGCGCCGAGCTCGATCCGCTCGGGCCGGACGCCGACCCGGCATTCGCCGGTCGCCGCATGGCACGAGAGCTTCAGGGCGGTCCCGAGCACGTCGACGCCGCCGTCCTTCCGGATCCGGCCGGGGAGGATGTTGATCTTGGGGCTGCCGATGAACTCGGCGACACGGATGTCGCCGGGGTCGTTGTAGATCTCCGCAGGCGTGCCGGCCTGGATCAATTCACCGCCCATCATGACCGCGATTCGGCTCGACATCGTCATCGCCTCGGCCTGGTCGTGCGTGACGTAGACGAACGTGGCCTTGAGGCGGCGGTGCAGCTCGGCGAGCTCGGCGCGCATGTGGACGCGCAGCTTCGCGTCGAGATTGGAGAGCGGTTCGTCGAACAGGAAGGCGACCGGCTCGCGCACCATCGCGCGTCCCACCGCGACGCGTTGCCGCTGTCCGCCGGACAGCTGCCCCGGCTTGCGCCGCAGCAAGGGTGCGATGTCGAGCTGCTCGGCAATCGCTTCGACGTCGGCACGGATGTGCCGCTCCTTGGCGCGCCGGCCCGGCAGCAGCGCCCCCAGCAGCGGCAGCCGTTCGATCGCCGAAAGGCGCCGCATCCTGAGCGGCACCGCGATGTTGTCGAAGGTACTCAAATGCGGATAAAGCGCGTAGGACTGGAATACCATCGCAAGATTGCGTGCGCTGGGGCGAATACCGTCCACGGGGCGGCCGTCGATGCGGACCTCGCCGGAATTCTGCGGCTCGAGCCCGGCAATGATGCGGAGCAGGGTCGACTTGCCGCAGCCGGACGGCCCGACCAGCGAGATGAACTCACCGTCCCCGATCCGGAAATCGACGCCCTTCAGGACGTCGGTGCCGTCAAAGGACTTGCGGATTGCCGAAAGTTCGATTTGCGCCATGCGCGCTGATCCCCTGCTGGTCCGTTTGCGGCGCACGAGGAGTAGGAAGCGCATCTGACATTCACATAACGGTCAATGGCCCAGCTTATGGTCGCCAAAGGTTTTGCTTTCGGGTCCGGAAGACGGGGAATGTCGATCTTGGGTTGCTTGTCGTGGCGTTGACGTCCTCGCGCGTCCGGGCGGTCAATGCGGTGTTCGAGACCGGCAGCTTTGCCGCCGCGGCGAGGCGGCTCGGCGTGTCGCAGCCGGCGGTGGCGCAGCTCGTGCGCGACCTCGAGGCCGAGTTCGGGGTTGCGCTGTTCGACCGCCATGCCCAGACGCTGATCGCGACGCCGCTGTGCCGGCGGCTCTACGCCGCAACGAGCCGCATGCAGGCAGTCGAGGCGGATGCGCTGGCCATCCTGCAGCAGCGTGACGAGCTCACGGGAGGTGAGCTTCGCATCGGGCTCGGCAACGCCATGCCGGGCATGGCGCTGATCGCGGCGTTCCGCAATCTCTATCCGAAGATCCAGATCAACATCGAGATCGGCAGCTGGTCGGCGATCATGGCCGCCGTGATCGACCAGCGCGTCGACGTCGCCGTGTTGCCGGAGGTGCCGCAGGACAATCGCTTCCGGCGCGAGCCTTGCGTCCAGCAGCGCGTCGTTGCGATCTGCCATCCCGTTCACGACCTCAGCCGTCAGGCACGGATCTCCATCGCGAGCCTGACGCAATATCCGCTGGTGTTTCGGACCCGGGATTCCGCGACCCAGCGCGCCGTGGACAGGGCGTTTCGCGCCGTCAACCTGCGCGCCAATCCGGCGATCATCGTCAACACCCGCGAGGGGATGCTGGAGGCCGTCGCCAACCGGCTTGGTGTCGGCTTTGTCTGGGAGCACGGCTCGAGCCGCATCGACCGGATCGCGAAGGTGGCGATCGCGGAAATCGAGACGGAGTCGCCCGAGTACATATTTTCGCTGTCCGGCAAGCGCGGCAAGCTGGTCGAGCTGTTCTATCTGGCCAGAAGCCTCTCGCGTCCGGTCGACGGAGCCGACATCCTGGCGGCCCCCTGAAGCGGCGGCAGCGCCGGAGCCTCCCCGGCTTCTTCGGTTGTGCTGGAATGTGACGGCAACTGTGATGTTGCGCAGCGGGACAGGCAAGATAACGGGGAATTTTTGCCCCGGAGTTTGGTGACCCGGGCCAAGATGAGCTATGCTCCAGACTGCGTCGAGGAGAAGAATGAGACGTCGGGAGATGGCATGGGACACCGGCGGCGGACGGGGCTGCATCCATGATAACCTTACCCAGACTGGCGGCTGAATCGCTGGAGCAGTTCCTCGGCAAGTTCATGCGCCGCCGGTACGATGAGACTTCTGCAAACATCGTCGAGAGCGCGACCCGCACCGCGATGGAATGCATCGGCAACAGCGATGCGCTCTACCACAATATCGAGCATACGATGCTGGTGACGCTGGCCGCCCAGGCGATCCTCGGCGGGCGAAGCCTTCATACCCATCTGTCGGCTGAGGACTATGTGCATGTCCTGATCGCCTGCCTCGCCCACGACATCGGCTATGTGCGCGGGCTGTTCGAGGAGGATGACGCCGACGGCTTCGTCATCGATGCGGCCGACACCAAGATCTTGTTGCAGCGCGGCGCGTCGGACGCGAGCCTGATGATGTACCACGTCGATCGTTCGAAACTGTACGTGACCCGGCGGCTGCGGCATATCCCCGGAGTCGATCCGGAGCGCGTTGCGCGCGCCATCGAGGGGACGCGCTTTCCCGCCCGTGAGGGCCAGGAGTACGACGACGAAGCCTCGATCCTGCGCGCCGCCGACTTCATCGGCCAGCTCGGCGATCCCAACTATCTGCGCAAGGCCAACGCGCTTTATTACGAGTTCGAGGAAGTCGGCATCAACCGCCAGCTCGGCTACGACTCGCCCGCCGACATCGTGAACCGCTATCCGCAATTCTACTGGAACAGCGTCGCACCGCACATCCAGACCGAAATCGGTTATCTCAACAAGACCGAGATCGGCCGCCAATGGATCGCCAACCTCTACAGCAACGTGTTCCGCGCCGAGCGCGACATTTCGCTGTCCGGTCCGCAGAAATAGGGTCTTTGCTCTCGACAGGCGGGCCGCAGGCACCGATGCAGGCTGCCACGTGCTGATCGCTTCATACCACGCTGTTGGTGATCGCGTGCGCCTGGCGCCGGATCGCCCGCAGCTCCGCGACGTCCTTGCGGGCCAGATTGGTGTACTGGTGCTTCATCCGGCCGTTGGCTGCGAACCGCGCGCGGTGCTTGTCCAAAAAATTCCAGTACAGCGTCGTGAAGGGGCAGGCGTCCTCACCGACCGCTTGCCTGGGGTCGAAGCGGCAGCGCCGGCAATGATCGCTCATGCGGTTGATATAGTTGCCCGAGGCCGCGTATGGCTTGGTGCCGACGACGCCGCCATCGCCATGCTGGCTCATGCCGAGCGTATTCGGCAGGGAGACCCAATCGACGGCGTCCCAGAACATCGACATGTGCCATCGGTGCACGTCGTAAGGTCTTACCCCCAGCAGCAAGGCGAACAGCCCAAGCACCATCAGCCGCTCGATGTGATGAGCGTAGGCGTGTTCGATGGTGTGGCGGATGGCCTCGGCGAGACAGCGCATGTCCGTATGGCCCGTCCAGTAGAACTTCGGCATCGGCAGATCGGCATCGAGCGCGTTCTCTTCCGCATAATGCGGCATGCGCCGCCAATAGATGCCGCGCACGAATTCCCGCCATCCGATGATCTGACGTGTGAATCCCTCCAATGCATTCAACGGCGCGTTTCTATTTCCTAGCGCAGCTTGGATGACCTCCAAGGGGCGCAGCTGGTGCAGGTTCAACGGTCCCGACAGGACCGAGTGAAACAGGAAGGGTTGACCGGACCGCATCGCGTCCTGGTAGGTGCCGAACAGCGGAAGCCGTTCGGCGATGAAGTCATCGAGCTGCGCCAGTGCCTCCTTGCGCGTCACCGGCAGGTCGAAACCCTCGATCTTGCCGGGGCTATCGGCGAAGCGCTTTTCGACCAGCCGCAGGACGCCTGTCGTGATCTCGTCCGGTGCGCAGGACGGGCGGGGTGGGATCGGTGGGGCGTTCTTGCCGAACGCCTTGCGGTTCTCCGCGTCGAAGTTCCAGGCGCCGCCGACAGGTCGTCCCTCGCGGTCCATCAGCAGACCGGTCTTGCGTCGCATCGCGCGGTAGAATGTTTCCAGCACCGGACGAGGGTGCTGCTCGCAGAAGGTGGTAAACTCCTCCCGCGAGCACAGAAAATGACGGTCGGCGCGCATCTCGGGCGCTTCGGGCAGGCGGCGCAGCTTCTCGGCCACGCGCCAGTCGCCAGGCTCGAGCACGATGGTGCGCGATGGCCTGAGTTCGCGCTGGGCCCGGGCGATCTCGGTTTCCAAACGTCCGGTGTTCATGAGATCGTCGAGGCGGACATAGCGGACACGGCGTCCGCGCGCGATGAGCTCGTTTCGGAAGTGGCGCATCGATGCCAGGAAATAGGCGATGCGCTTTTTGTGCTGGGGGATGTACGAGGTCTCCTCCATCACCTCCATCTGGAGAACGACATCGCTGGCGGGGTCGAAACCATCGAATGCGGCGCTGTCGGCATCGAGCTGATCACCGAGGACCAGCACGAGGTGTCTGATGTTCTCGGGTGTGCGGGTTCGGTCCACCAGGAGCTCGCGGATTGGGGCTGCACAGGCAAACCTCAAACAGCGCAGCCCGCCGGAAGTTGCTGTTCTCGGTCCGTCGGATGTGAACGACCGCCGCGCGTGTCCGGATCACAGGCTCGAGCGGTTGATCAGACCTCTCGGGCGTGCAGCTGCCACAGCTCGTAGACGCCGTCCCAGTCCGGAATCTCGTCACAGGCGTAGCCAAACACCCGACCGGTTCCGAGCGTCCGGAAGTTTTTCATCGCGCGCAGATGCGCCCCGCTCGCGACGAAGCGGCGCATGCTGAGCACGTCCGACCATGCCGTCATGGTGTGGTAGACACCTGCGCGCACTCTGCCGGCCGTGAGCAGATTCCCCGGCGCGCGCTGCGCCTGCGTGAAGGTTTGCACGGTCCTGAACCAGAACGCCGGAAGCTGAATAACTCCTTTCGGGCGAAACCCCGTCATCGAGACGTAGACCATGCCGGCCCCTCGCTTCGTTGCGTGGTTCTGGAACGGGTCCAGCGAGGGATTGGATCACGTCGCCGGCCGGTCTATGCTCAGAAGCCGAGGTACCAGCATGCGACAACATTCAGTAACCACTGACCTCCTCGATATCGGCTATCGCGAATACGGCGCGCCCGACGGCTGGCCCTGCATCCTCGGCCACGGCTTTCCCTACGACGTGAATGCCTACGCCGAAGCCGCGCCGATCCTTGCCGAGGCCGGCGCGCGCGTGCTGGTGCCCTGGCTGCGCGGCTACGGACCGACGCGGTTCAGGTCAGCGTCCACCTTGCGCTCCGGCGAGCAGGCGGCGCTCGGCGCCGATCTCCTCGCGTTCATGGACGCACTCGGGATCGCGCGCGCGGTCGTCGGCGGCTATGATTGGGGCGGGCGTGCGGCCTGCGTGGTCGCGGCGCTCCATCCGGATCGCGTGGTCGGCCTCGTCTCCGGCAATTCCTACAACATCCAGAACATCGCCCGCGCCATGGAACCGGCCTCGCCGCCGGAGGAGGCGGCACTCTGGTATCAATATCTCTTCCACAACGAGCGCGGCCGCCGTGCGCTGGAGCGCAACCGCCGCGGCTTTGCCCGCCAGCTCTGGACGATGTGGTCGCCGAAATGGACGTTCGACGACGCGACGTTTGAGACCAGCGCCATGTCCTTCGACAACCCTGATTTCGTCGATGTCGTGATCCACTCCTACCGCCACCGCTACGCCCTGGTGGCGGGCGATCCCGCCTATGCGGAAATTGAGGCAAGGCTTGCCGAACAGCCGCAGATCCGTGTCCCGACCATCGCAATCGACGGCGACAGCGACGGCGTCAATCCAGGCACCGCCCATCATGCGCGCAAGTTCGACGGATTTTTCGAGCGGCGCGTCTTCACCGGTGCCGGTCATAATTTGCCGCAGGAACGGCCGGCCGAATGGGCGCAAGCCGTGATCGACGTGCGCAAGGCGGCTGCGTAGCCAGTCAACTCATCTTGAACAGCCAGTCCAACTCCTCATCCTGAGGGCCCGCGCAGCGGGCGTCTCGAAGGATGAAGGCCCCAATGTCGCAGCCGGGCCTGCATGGTTCGAGACGCGCTTCGCGCTCCTCAGCATGAGGGTGGTGGATCAGAATCGACGCCCGCGTTTCCGATTTTTCGTCCTTGCGGGAACCTTTTCCAATCGCAGCCGTCCAAGCTGTAGGGCCCCGTCAGGATGCGGGCTCGTGGGAGGGGAGAATTCCGATGAAGTCGCGCGTGCGCAAGCTGGAACGTGTCGCGGTGGCGCAGGCGCCGGTCGAACGGCCCGACCGGGCGGAGGTCGAGCAGGCGGTCCGGACCATGATCCGGTGGGCCGGCGATGATCCCGCGCGGGACGGCCTGCGCGAGACGCCGGACCGGGTGGCACGGGCCTTCCAGGAGTACTTTTCCGGATACGCGCAGGATCCGACCGAGATCCTGCAAAAGACTTTCGAGGAGATCGAGGGCTATGACGAGATGATCGTGCTGCGCGGCGTCCGCTTCGAAAGCCATTGCGAGCACCACATGGCGCCGATCGTCGGCCGCGCCTGGGTCGCCTATATCCCGCAAGGGCGCGTCGTCGGCATTTCCAAGCTTGCGCGCGTGGTGGACGTCTACGCCAAACGCCTCCAGATCCAGGAGAAGATGACCGCGCAGATCGCCAACACAATCAACGACGTGCTCAAGCCCGAAGGCGTCGGCGTCATCATCAAGGCGACGCATCACTGCATGACCACGCGCGGCGCGCACAAGCCCGGCACCGATCTCGTCACCAGCCGCATGCTCGGTGTGTTCCGCGACAACGCGCTGACCCGCCAGGAACTGCTGGGGCTCGCGAATTCGGATTGACTTGGCGCTGACCCGCCGCATTCGATCTTGATTTGCGTCAAGGTTGCGGCAGGCGAGGTCTGATCTGCTGGCTGTTGTCCCTGTCAGGTGCGTGCTATCATGGCCTGTGCCCGGGGGCTCGCATGCAGGAGTGACCCATGACAACTGCGTCAGACACGTCTCATCCGTCCAGTCTCGGCTCGGGTATCTCTGCGCTCCATGCCAAATGGGGCTGGATCGTCGCACTCGGCGTCGTCTACGTGATTGCCGGCTTCGTCGCGCTCGGCAGCATGGTGATGGCAACGGTGGCGAGCGTGATCGTCGTCGGCGCGATGATGATCGTCGCCGGCGTCACCGAGGTGATCGGCGCATTCCAGATGAAGAGCTGGGGAAAATTCCTGATCTGGGCCTTGCTCGGCGTGCTCTACATCGTCGCCGGCTTCCTCACCTTCCAGAACCCGCTCTTCGCCGCGGTTCTGCTCACGCTGTTCCTCGGCGCCGCGCTGCTGGCCTCCGGCGCGGTCAGGCTGTTTCTCGCCTTCAGCATGAAGCGCGAAAGCCCGTGGGTCTGGGTGGCGGTGTCGGCCGTCGTCACGCTGCTGCTCGGGCTGCTGATCCTCGTGCGCTGGCCGGTGAACAGCGTCTACATCCTCGGCCTGTTCCTCGGCATCGACCTGATCATGGCCGGTGCTGGATGGGTCAGCTTGGGCTTGGCCCTGAAGCGGCGGCACTAAAGCGTGTGCGGCGTGTGCCGGGCCATCAGCAACTCGACGCAAGACCATCGCGATGAACTCCGCTGATCTGACGCGCTGACAAGAAGCAGCGCGCCGTGCAGTCATTTTGCCGCGGCGACAATCATCGGGGAGAAACCATGAGAGCCGCCCTGGCCGCAGCGCTGGCTGCCGCCTGCCTGTCCATGCCTGCATTTGCGCAAAAATCCTACGGCCCCGGTGTCAGCGACACCGAGATCAAGATCGGCAACACCATGCCCTATAGCGGGCCGGCCTCGCCGCTCAGCATCACGGGGCGGGTCATCGCCGCTTATTTCGACGAGGTCAACGAAAAGGGCGGTGTCAATGGCCGCAAGCTCAATCTGATCTCGCTGGACGATGCCTTCTCGCCGCCCAAGACCATGGAGGCGGCTCGGCGCCTCGTCGAGAGCGAAGGCGTCGCCTTCATCTTCGCCACCATGGGCACCGCGCCAAGCTCGGCGATCGCGAAATATCTCAACAGCAACAAGGTGCCGCAGATCTTCCTGATCAGCTCGGCCTCGAAATGGAACGATCCCGCCAACATGCCGTGGTCGATCGCCTTGCCCTGGGCGCCGAACTACACCAGCGAAGCCGCGATCGACGTGGCCTACGCGCGCGCCAAGAACCCGAATGCGCGTTTTGCGGTGCTCTACCAGAACGACGACGCCGGCAAGGAATATCTGCGCGGCGTCAAGGAAGCGCTCGGCGCCGACGCCGACAAGGCGATCGCGATGGCCTCGAGCTTCGAGGTCGCCGATCCCACAGTGGACTCCCAGGTGCTGACGCTCGCCAACACCAAGGCCGACGTCTTCCTGATCTATTCGGTGACGCCGCGCGCCTGCGCGCAGGCGATCCGAAAAGCCCATGAGGTCGGCTGGCAGCCGACGCGCTTCATCGCATCCGGCTGTGCCAACAAGGCCACGGTGATGGTGCCGGCCGGGCTCGATGCCGGCAAGGGCGTGCTTTCACTCGGCTCGCTCAAGCCGTTCGTGGCCGAGCCGAAGAACGATCCGGCGATGTCGGCCTATATCGATTTCATGAAGCGGCGCCTGCCCAATGCCGACGTCAACAACGTCGCCGGCCTCTACGGCTACACCGTTGCCGAGGCACTCGTGGTGCTGCTGAAGCAGTGCAAGGACAATCTGACGCGCGAGAACATCATGGCGCAGGCGGCCAATTTGAAGAACGTGCCGCTGTCGCTCCTGATGCCCGGCATCACGCTGAACACCACGCCGCAGGATTTCCGCCCGATCAAGGACGGCTACATGCTCCAGTTCGACGGCAATGACTGGGTGATCGCGAGCGAGCTGTTGCGCGGGACGTGAGGGCAGGGTTCTCGCGAACCCGGAATCGTAGGGTGGGCAAAGGCGCACTTGCGCCGTGCCCACCATCTATCAATGATCACGAGAGAACGCGTGGGCACGCTTCGCTTTGCCCACCCTACGGTACTCAGGAGTGAGAGCGGAGTGCGCGGCGGCAGTATGAACAAGCGCCGGTGTTGCTTAGCCTCACCCTGAGGAGACCGCGAAGCGGTCGTCTCGAAGGGCGAGGCGCGCGCTCCGCTTTCCACGAACAGGAGACCCCAATGGACTTCCACCACTCCGCCCGTTCGCTGGAACTGCAGGATCGCGTTCGCCAGTTCATGCGCGTGCATGTCGAGCCGGTCGAGGAGCTCTATTACGAGCAGGTGAAGCCGGAAGCTTCACGCTACAAGACGCCGCCCGTGCTCCAGGACCTGAAGAAGCTCGCGCGCGAGCAGGGGCTCTGGAACCTGTTTCTATCAGGCGAGCACGGCCCCGGCCTCACCAACCTCGACTACGCGCCCGTGAAGGAGATCATGGGCCGCATCCTCTGGGCGCCCGAAGTGTTCAACTGCTCGGCGCCCGACGTCGGCAACATGGAGGTGCTTAGCCATTACGGCACCAGGGCGCAGCAGGAACGCTGGCTGAAGCCGCTGCTGGAGGGGCGCATCCGCTCCGGCTTCTCGATGACGGAGCCGCAGGTCGCCTCCAGCGACGCCACCAACATCCAGTGCGAGATCACGCGCGACGGCGACGACTACGTCATCAACGGCCGCAAATGGTTCACGTCAGGGGCGATGAACGAGGATTGCGAGATCTTGATCGTGATGGGCAAGACCGCGCCCGATGATCCCGACCGCCATCGCCAGCAATCCATGATCCTGGTGCCCAGAAGCACGCCCGGGGTGCGCATCGTCCGCGACATGCTCACTTACGGCTACGACGATGCGCCCGTCGGGCACCCCGAGATCGTCTACGAAAACGTCCGCGTGCCCGCGGAGAACATCCTGCTCGGCGAAGGCCGCGGCTTCGAGATCGCGCAAGGCCGGCTCGGGCCCGGCCGCATCCACCATTGCATGCGGCTGATCGGCTGCGCCCAGCGCGCGCTGGAGTTGATGTGCCAGCGCGCGGTCTCGCGCACAGCTTTCGGCAAGCCATTGGCCGAGCAGGGCTCGGTGCGCGAGGACATCGCGCACTCCTTCTGCGAGATCGCGCAGGCGCGGCTGCTCACGCTACAGGCCGCCGACAAGATGGACCGTGAGGGCAACAAGGCCGCGCGCGACCTGATCGCCGCCGCCAAGATCGTGGTGCCCAGCATGGCCGCCCGCGTCATCGACCGCGCCATCCAGATCCACGGCGCCGCCGGCGTCTCGCAGGACACGTTCCTCGCGCGTGCTTACGTCTACGCCCGCTTCATCCGCATCGGCGACGGCCCGGACCAGGTGCACCTGGCCGCGGTGGGGAAGGAGCTGATCAAGCGGGGCGGAGTGATGGGTTCGTAGCATTCATTGTGGTCTAAAGAGATCGGGATCAATCGTGACCGCGGTTCAAGCATGAGCAGCAAGCGGGGGAGGTGAGCAAAACACTGCGAAATCGATTCAACCTAAAGCCGTTCCGCTTTATACGAACAGAATCCGCTCCGTCTTTACGATCCGATCGTCGTCCTCGATATCGATGATCCCGAGCGAGATCAGCCCATCGAGTCCCTTCTCGAATTCGGCTGAAGTCAGCCCGCTTCGCGACAGCATCGTGCTTTTCGACACCGCGGCAGCTGGATCGGACCACAGAATGAGCACGAGAGAGGCCTCGCGCTCGCCAAGTTCAACGACGGCGTTCTCGACGAGCGACTTCAAGGCCCTGAGCAGCCCCACCGCGATCCCGAGCTTGCTTGTGCTTGCCAATCCGCCGGCGATGCTCAGGCCTGCATCGAAGAGCAGCTTGTGCCAGTTCAGAACCCAGTTCCGCAGCCTCGCGCTGAGGACCTTCTTGGTGCCGGGCTCTTTTCCTGCCGTGACAACGATGCGCTCGAACGCCAGCTTGGCAGCTGGTGCGCCCGGCTCGTCCGCGTGACCGAGGATGAGGCTTCGGACGTCGTCCGCGGTGCCCGCGTGGCTCAGTTCAGCATCGAGCTGGGAGGGGCTTTCGATGGCTGAGTCACTCATCTCTGGCTCCGTGTTGGTCGAGAGGCGGCAGCAACTCGGTGAACTCGAACTGGAGGCGAACGGTCGGAAATCCAGGCATGTCGAAATGGGCGCTCAATTCGGAAACCGCCGGCTCCTCCAACGACCACACTTCGGGTGGGAAAAGCGGAAAAGAAACCCAATTCTCCAACGCTTCCCGAGCGGCAGGGCCGAGCACGCCACCCAGCCGCTTTTCGATGATGCTTCTCCGGGCCCGTTCGCCCGAGACCAGATGAGAAAGCAGGTCGGCCGTGGCCTGCCGGGCCAGAGACGTGACGGCGGGTGTCTTGGCAAGCGACATCGCGAAGCGCTTTTTCTCGTCGATCGAGACCTTGAGACCTTCTCTCGTCAGAAAGATGTGGTCCTTGTAGTGGTACCAGTGCGGTTCGTAAGGCAGTTGGACCATGCGGCCGTCGTCGTGCCAAACGACGATTCCTGGCAGCGGCGGTTGAGCAATGCCCCAATATTGCGCGATCGTTACGCGTGAGCCCTTCCATTCCCCCATAAGGTTCCAAAAATACTGTTCAAGAGTCTCGGCCTTGTGCAGATGTTCTCGGATCAGAGGTTGGTAGTGATCCAGTCCAGCATAGAGGCGCCAGATCGTGCGCACACGCATCAGATGAACACTGATCCGTTCGCCGGTATCGGTTTCAAGCTCGAGATCATCGAGGTCTTGATCGCGGTGCTTGACGTCCACGAGCAGACCCGTCGCGCGACTGGGAAAATGGAGGCTTGCGCCACATCGCAGCTGCGTTACGAGCTCGTCAGGTTCATCGCCCTCGAAGAAGGGCCGGGTATCCTCCACCAGCTTCGGCGTGCTGAGGTTTTTGTCGGCAATGAACCCGTGGAGATCCCACAATTCAAACGTGCTGAGAGCTTCCTCGTCTTTGAGCGCAGCCGCAATCCGGGCTAGCGCCGGCTGATCGAGTGAAAGCACGCTGTCGAGAAGGCCGGAAATGATCGCGTCTTTGCCGGCCCGTTCTTTCCAGACCTCCGAAATGACGGGATGATCGCACAGCAGCTTGATGAGCAGAGGAAGGGCAATCGTCGGTCGCGCCAGCGCCGGATTGATGCGCCGAATGTGAGCGACGGCGGTTTTTATCCAGAGATATCCAACAAGGTAGGGGCTCGTTTCCGGGCTGTTCGGTTCGGCGAACAGAAGGCGAAGCAGTCCGTCTTGCTTGTCGGGTTTCTCGTAAATCTGAGACTCGCGCGCGATGCGAAGAACCCCGCCGCTGTCCTGATTCCAGGCCAATTCTATCATTTGGGCGTGAAGAGGAACGGGATTGGGGATGATGATGTCGTCGGCCTTTTCGTCGGCATCGAGCTCCGCATAAACGGCCAGTCCTTCCAGGATCGGAAGATAGATGCCGAGCAGGAGCTTCGCGGACGCCGTCAGCGTCAGGTCGCCTCCCTGGCGAAAGGCGCGCAGAAGCCTGGCCGCTTCCGCACTATAGGCAAGTCCGAGGCGCGTCGTTCGCGCACAGGCATGATGGGTCAGTTCGTGATGGATGATCGTGGCGACGCTCCGGTCATCCACCATCGGAGGCTCCACCACAAAGGGAAGCCCATGGAAGGCGTGAACCGCCCAGACGCCTTCGTGCTCGATCAGCCCTGTGAATGGGTGCCAGTGCGCGTCATACCGTGCCGACCGCAAATCCATCCGAGCAGATCCGACCAATGGCGGCTTCAAGTTGAATGGCGATCATCAATCTAGATGAAAACTTTCAGAACTTCAATCTTTGGTAAGCATGCACGCGAATGCCGGATGTGCTTCACGCAGACGCCTGCGACCCAGGTGCCGTAGGTGTTTGGAGCGAGCTGGGTGATCGAACCGCCGCGGCGGGGGCAGCGCCCCCAACGATGCATCATGCGGCTGTTTTGCCCGGCGCGTCAAATGAAGTTCGAGGAATCCGCAAATCGCCGTCGCCGGCAGCTAAGCCGTTGAAATAGCTGTCGCGGTCTACTGTGCATGGGGTTGTTTTTCAGCTTTTGCTGGCGCGGCCCCTTCGCTCGTTCCTGGGTGGCGTCCGCGCGGTCACCCTGCCTTGGCGACCCGCCCGTCCGCCGACCCCGCGCGCAGGTTCTGGAAGAACGCCTCCACCTCGCGTGACAGCGTCTGCGCCGTCTCGGTCACGCTGCTCGCGGCGGTGAGGACCGATGCCGCCGCCGTGTCGGTCTCACCGATGGCATCGCGCAGCGAGGTGATGTTGGCGACCAGCGTCTCGTTGCCCTGCGCCGCGCTTTGGGCGTTGGAGGAGATCTCGCGTGTGGCCTGGTCCTGCTGACCGATGGCGCCGGCGATCGCCGACGTCACCTCGTTGATCTCGCGCACCGCCCCGCCGATCTCGCGGACAGCGTCGACCGCGTTGCGGGTCGAGGCCTGGATCATCGCGACGTTCTCGCTGATCTCGGCGGTGGCCTTGGCGGTCTGGCCCGCGAGCGCCTTGACCTCGTGAGCGACCACGGCGAAGCCGCGGCCGGCGTCGCCGGCACGCGCGGCTTCGATGGTGGCGTTCAGCGCCAGCAAATTGGTCTGCTCGGCGATCGCCTGGATCAGGTTGAGCACGCCGTCGATTCGCTGCGTGGCGGCGGCGAGGCTCTCGATCTCGGAGATCGACTTCTCGGTTCGCTGGCCGGTCTGCTCGACCGCGCCGGCGCTTTGCCGCACCTGGCGGCCGATCTCCACCACCGAGGCCGACAGCTCTTCGGCCGCGCCCGCGACCGCCGTGACGTTGTGCGAGGCCTGCTCGGTCGCGCTCGCCGCGGTGCCGGCGCGGCTGCTCGCATCCGCAGTGACGCGCGTGATGGTCTGCGCGGTCTCGCGCATGGTGGAGGCGTTGTCGCTGAGGCCGCGCATGATCGCGCCGATCGCCTCGCGGAACCCTTCGACGGAGCGCTCGATATGGCGGGCGCGCTCCTCGCGCGCGGCGGCGTCTTGCGACACCTGCGAGGCGAGGTTGCGGTTGCGGCCCATGGCGTCCTGGAACACCTGGATGGCGCGGGCCAGCGCGCCGATCTCGTCGGCGCGATCGGAGTGCGGCACCACGACGTTCTCGGCGCCGTCGGCGACCTGCTTGATGGTGGCGGTGATCGCGGCGAGCGGCCGGGCGATCGAGCGGGCGATGATGGCGATGCCGATGACGACGAGCGCCAGCGCCACGCCGGCGAGGCAGGTGAGGACGAAGGACAGCGTACGGTTGGTCTCGGCTTGTTGCGCGATCTGCTTGGCGCGTTCGGCGTAGACCTTGGAGAGCGCTTCGAGGTCTTTGTTCAGCGCAGAGCGCACGGCGCGGTTGGCGTCGTTGTCGCCCCATTCGCGGCCGGCGGCGGCATTGATCTCGACGCCGCGGCGCACCAGCTCCTTGCGGAACTCGACGAACTGCTCGATGCGCTTCTTGAAGGTGGCGAATTGCTCGGCATCGTCCGCCTTGACGATGGTCTCCCAGCGTTTCACAACGTCGAGGATCTGGGCGTTGAACTTCAGCAGTCCGTCGCCGTATTTCTTCACCACGGCCGGCTCGGTCGACATGTAGACGCCGCGCGATTCCATCACGACGGCATAGACCAGCGAGTTGACCCGCTCGACGTTCAGGGCGGCGGCATTGGCGGTTTCGATCGCGCCGGTCAGCTCGACGCTGCGGCGGCTGTTGTAGTCGGACAGCAGCGCGATCGCCGCGGTGAGCAGCGCGAACAGCGCGAAGATCGCATAGAGCCTGGCAGCAAGCGTGAAGCGGCCTGCCGGGGTGGCGGCATTCCCAGATCGGTCGGATGTCATGTTCAAGGAGCCTGGAATGGCCTGAAGCGGCGGGTGAGCACGGTCGTGCGGAATTGATGCAAAATTATGCGGAACGAAGATGGATGTGGCGTTAACGCGGCCCTTTGGCCGCCTTCGCCCTTGGTCGAAAGAAAGTAAGATATTTCAGCGTCTTGATCCGAAGATATAGTTTGGGGATAGTCCTGGAGTCGGCCGTTGGCCGACGAACCCCCGGAGCGGCCCTTGGTCTACCGCCACAGCATCGACGCCACGACCTACACCTTCCCTGATCTGCGCGACCTGCTCGCCAAGGCGACACCGCCGCGGTCCGGCGACCGGCTGGCCGGCATTGCCGCCGCCAGTTCCGAGCAGATGATCGCGGCACGGATGGCGCTCGCCGACGTCCCGCTCGCCCGGTTCCTGCAGGAAGCCGTCATTCCCTATGAGGACGACGAGGTCACCCGCCTCGTGATCGACAGCCATGACGCAAAGGCCTTCGCGCCGGTGGCCTCGCTCACGGTCGGCGCTTTCCGGGACTGGCTGTTGTCCGACGCCGCAACGCCGGAGGTCCTGAAGACGCTCGCGCCCGGCCTCACGCCGGAAATGGCGGCCGCGGTGTCGAAGCTGATGCGCAACCAGGATCTGATCCTGGCCGCGCGGAAATGCGAGGTCACAACCGCGTTCCGCAACACCATCGGCCTGAAGGGCCGGATGAGCACGCGGCTCCAGCCCAACCATCCGTTCGATGATGCCAGGGGCATCACCGCCTCGATCCTCGACGGCATCCTGCTCGGGGCCGGCGATGCCTGTATCGGCATCAATCCGGCGAGCGATGATCCGGCCGTCATCGCCCAATTGCTGCGGCTGCTCGACGAGGTCATCGCGCGGCTGAACATCCCGACGCAGGGCTGCGTCCTGACCCATGTCACGACGGCGCTGTCGCTGATCGGGCAGGGCGTGCCGGTCGACCTCGTCTTCCAGTCGGTCGCCGGCACCGAGGCTGCCAACCGCAGTTTCGGCGTCGACCTCGCACTGCTCAAGGAGGCGCACGAGGCCGGGTTGTCGCTGAAGCGCGGCACGGTCGGGCAGAACGTGATGTATTTCGAGACCGGGCAGGGCTCGGCGCTGTCGGCCAATGCCCAGCACGGCGTCGACCAGCAGACCTGCGAGGCCCGTGCCTACGCGGTCGCCCGCGCCTTTGCCCCGCTCCTGGTCAACAGCGTGGTCGGCTTCATCGGCCCGGAATATCTCTATGACGGCAAGGAGATCATCCGGGCGGGGCTGGAGGATCATTTTTGCGGCAAGCTGCTCGGCCTGCCGCTCGGGGTCGACATCTGCTACACCAACCACGCCGAGGCGGACCAGGACGACATGGACAATCTGCTGACGCTGCTTGCGGCGGCCGGCGTCACCTTCATCATGGGCGTCCCCGGCGCCGACGACGTCATGCTGAACTACCAGTCGACGTCTTTTCACGACGCGCTCTATGTCCGCGACGTCTTCGGTCTGCGCCGTTCGCCGGAATTCGACCATTGGCTGGCGCGCGCAGGGATTACAGATGCTGATTTCCGCCTTGCAGGCGATTCAGGCCTGCTGCCGGATTTTGCCGCGCGGCTGATCGCATGAGGCGAAGCCGCCAACTCGCCGAGGAAACCATCGGGCGCTCTCGGGATTATGCTCTCGCCACAATATTGAGAAATTCCGGCGGCAGCATTACGCTGGCAATTTCCGCAACCAGGTCGTGGCGGGGGAGCTTTGATGCGAGCTGAAAGTAACGGAACGTCCCGGCGGATTCTCTGCGTGTTTCCGCGCTACACCTCATCCTTCGGCACATTCGAGCATTCCTATCCCCTGACCGATGGCGTCCGCGCCTTCATGCCGCCGCAGGGACTTTTGCTGATCTCCGCCTATCTTCCGCAGGAGTGGCAGGTCAAATTCGTCGACGAGAATCTGCGCCGCACGACCAGGGAAGAGTTCGAATGGGCGGAGGCCGTCTTCGTCAGCGGCATGCACATCCAGCGCCAGCAGATGAACGACATCTGCCGCCGCGCTCATGAGTTCGATCTGCCGGTCGCGCTCGGAGGGCCCTCCGTCAGCGCCTGCCCGGACTATTATCCGTCGTTCGACTATCTGCATGTCGGCGAGCTCGGCGACGCCACCAACCAGCTGATCGAGATACTGTCGCGCGACACCTCTCGTCCCGAGCAACAGGTGGTGCTGACCACCAAAGACCGCGTGCCGATGACGGAGTTCCCGATTCCGGCCTACGAACTCGTCGACGTCAAGAAGTATTTCCTCGGCAGCATCCAATATTCCAGCGGCTGTCCCTATCAGTGCGAGTTCTGCGACATTCCCGGCCTCTATGGCCGCAACCCGCGCATCAAGACGCCGCAGCAGATCATCGCCGAGCTCGACCGGCTGCGCGAATGCGGCATGACCGACACGGTCTATTTCGTCGACGACAATTTCATCGGCAATCGCAAGGCAGCGCTCGACCTGTTGCCGCATCTGATCGAATGGCAGAAGCGGACCGGTTACGTGGTGCGCCTCGCCTGCGAGGCGACGCTCAACATCGCCAAGCGACCCGAGATCCTCGAGAAGATGCGCGAGGCCTACTTCATCACCATCTTCTGCGGTATCGAGACGCCCGATCCGGACGCCCTGAAGGCGATGCAGAAGGACCACAACATGATGGTCCCGATCCTGGAGGGCGTGCGCACCATCAACTCCTACGGCATGGAGGTCGTGTCGGGCATCATCATGGGGCTCGACACCGACAAGCCGAATACGTCGGAGGCGCTGCTTGCTTTCGTCGAGGAGTCCCGGATTCCGCTGCTCACCATCAACTTGCTCCAGGCGCTGCCGAAGACGCCGCTGTGGGACCGGCTGGAGCGCGAGGGACGGCTGGTCGACGATGACGGCCGCGATTCCAATGTCGACTTTCTGCTGCCGTATGACGAGGTGGTCGCGTCCTGGAAGCACGCGATGGCGGTCGCCTACGCGCCCGACAAGGTCTACGCGCGCTATCAGCATCAGTGCGACAACGTCTATGTGAACCGGGTCAAGGTCCCGGTGCCGGACGAGATGAAGACCTGGCGCAACATCCGGCGCGGCCTCGTCATGCTGCGCAACATCGTCTGGAAGGTCGGTGTGCTCGGGGACTACAGGGGCGTGTTCTGGAAGTTCGCGCTCGGGCGGATCAAGCGCGGCGACATCGAGGGGCTGATCGGCTGCACGCTGATCGCGCATCATCTCATCACTTTTGCGCGGGCGGCCTCCAGCGGCAGACAGAACGCCTCGAACTATTCGATCCGGCTGCGCGAGGCCGCAGTTCCCGCAGAATGACGCGACATGTCTGATCCGGCCGTCCCGCGCCGTCCGGCCCTCGATCTCAGGGCGTTCACGCCCGCGCGCGTCGCGCTGGGACGTAGCGGCGCGAGCCTGCCGACCAGGGCACTGCTCGATTTCACCCTGGACCATGCGCGTGCACGCGACGCCGTGCACGCCGCCTTCGATACGCCGCGGCTGGTCGCCGAGCTCGGTGCGCTTGGACTTGCAGTCACCGAGGCAAGCAGCAGGGCCGTCGACCGCGGGCAGTACCTGCGGCGGCCGGATCTGGGACGGCAGCTCGATGCGGCATCGGTCGAGGCCCTGACACGTGTCGCCTCGAAGCCGTGCCAGGTGGCGGTCGTGGTCGGCGACGGCCTGTCGGCGGCTGCGGTCCACGCCCATGCCGTGGCGGTGCTGACGCGCCTTTTGCCGCTGCTCGCAGCCGACGATGCTGTCGCGATCGGCCACATCGTCGTCGCCTCGGGTGCGCGCGTTGCGCTGGGCGACGAGATCGGCTGCATTCTCGGCGCGCACATGATCGTGATGCTGATCGGCGAGCGGCCCGGCCTCTCCGCGCCCGACAGTCTCGGCGCCTATCTGACCTTCGCCCCGAAGCCCGGTCGCACCGATGCAGAGCGCAATTGCGTCTCCAACATCCACCACGCCGGGTTGAGCCATGACGAGGCCGCTTTCAAGATCGCCTGGTTGGTCCGGGAGGGAATGGCGCGGGAGGTCACCGGCGTGGCGCTGAAGGACGAGAGCGCGGACCGTGCGCCGCGTCGAATTGGCACATTCTCGCCCGGATGACCGTTATCCCGGGTCCAGATCGCTCGGTTTCCTGATCGATTCGGCCGCGCTGGCCTGCTTGCGAAAAGACCGGTTGACCTGCTAAACCGCTGCCGGCGATTTTCCGCGCATTTTCAAAGGGCAAGCCCCATTGGTATGGCGTTTTCAAGCCGTTCGCGCGCAATAAGCTCTCAACCGAGCCGATTTAGGAACTGGACAAGGCATGCTCGAAAAGCACAGCGAGAATGAGGTTCATGTCGACAAGGTCGAGCAGGGACCTGCGTCCTCGATCGCCTTCGGGCTGGAGCGCCTCGGGCTGATCGCCGTCCGGGCGCCGATCGTGTCCTGCATCGTGCTGCTCGCGCTGATGGTCGGCGCGGTGTTCGGCATCTACCGCATCAAGATCGACGATTCGCTGTCGCAGCTGTTCCGCTCCGACAGCCGCGAATTCAAACAATATGAAGAGGTGACGAAGAAGTTCCCGGCCGAGGAATTCGACGTTCTCGTCGTGGTCGAGGGCAAGACCCTCCTGGACCGCAGCAACCTCGAGAAGCTGCGCGACTTCGTCACCGACCTGCAACTCGTCGAAGGCACGCGTGGCCTCGTGTCGCTGTTCTCGGCGCGTCAGGCGCCGGCGCCGGGCAAGCTGCCGGCGGCCCTGTTCCCGCCTGAGTTGCCCGAGGGTGACGCGTACAACAAGTTCATCGAGACCGTCAAAAACAACGAGATCATCCGCGGCAAGCTGCTGTCCGAGGACGGCACGCTGGCGCTGATCGTGCTCTCGCTCGATCCGGAGGTGGTCGCTTCTAACAAGCTGACCAAGACCGTCGCCGACATCCGGGCGCTGATGAAGGAGGACCTCGGCGACACCGGCCTCAACGTGCAGCTCTCCGGCGTGCCGGTGATGCAGCTCGAGATCCGCAACGCGGTCGAACGCGACGGGCTGACCTACAACATCCTCGGCATTCTCGCCGGCTGCATCATCGCCATCATCTTCTTCCGCAAGATCTCCTTCATGGTTGCGGCGGCATTCCCGCCGATGATCGCGATCCTGCTGGCGCTCGGCGCGCTCGGCTGGGCCAATTTCAACCTCAACATGTTCCTGAACGTGATGACGCCGCTCATCATGGTCATCAGCTTCTCGGACTCGATGCAGCTCACCTTCGCCGCGCGCGACCGGCTGATCGCAGGCCAGGACAAGTTCACCGCGTTCAAGAACGCGGTGCTCGTGGTGGGCCCGGCCTGCGTGCTGACGCACGGCACCGCCGGCATTTCCTTCATCGCGCTGCAATTCTCCGACTCCGACCTGATCCGCAAGTTCGGCGAGGCGGGCCTCGCCGCCACCATCATCGCGCTGATCGCGGTGCTGTCGCTGGTGCCGGTGTTCGGCGTGCTGCTCGTGCGCAACGAGAAGGTGTTCGCGGTCAAGTTCCAGGGCGCCGATGCCGGCGTGCAGGCGCTGCGTAATTTCTGCTACTGGATCGCGGTGCGCATGGTGGGCCGGCCCGGCCTGTTCAGCCTGCTCGCCGTGCTGTTCGTCGGCGGCCTCGGCGTCATCTACGCCAATCTGGAGCCGCGCTACCGGCTCGCCGACCAGGTGCCGGACAAGCGCCAGGCGGTCGCCGCCAGCGACCGGTTGGATGCCAAGCTCACCGGCGCGAATCCCGTCAACGTGCTGATCGCATTCCCCAAGGGCGAAACGCTCTATTCGCCGGAGACGCTCCAGACCATCGCCGACGTGCATTCGACCGTCGAGAAGTCGGCTGGTGTCGGCAACGTCTGGTCGCTGGAGACGCTGCGTCGCTGGCTGGCGGAAAAGGCCGGCAGCGCCGACGTCGCAACGCTGAAGGAATATGTCAACGTCATCCCCGAGCATCTGGTGCGACGTTTCATCGACGCCGAGCAGGACGCCGTCGTCGTTGCCGGCCGCGTGCCGGACAAGGATTCCAGCCAGCTCCTGCCGATCGTCGACAAGCTCGATTCCGAGCTCGACGCCGTCCGCAAGAAGCATCCGGGCTATGAGATCGCAGTGACTGGTCTTGCCGCCATCGCCGCCCGCAACTCGGCGAGCATGATCGAGAAGCTGAACCACGGTCTCACGATCGAATTTGCGCTGGTCGCGATCTTCATCGGTCTCGCCTTCCGCTCCTGGGTGGTGACGCTGGCTTGCATCCTGCCGGGCATCTTCCCCGTGGTGATGTCGGGCACGGTGCTGTGGGCGATGGGCGAGGGACTGCAATTCGCCAGCGTCGTCGCGCTCACCGTCTCGTTCGGCCTCGGCCTTTCCGCCACCATCCACTTCCTCAACCGCCTGCGGCTGGAGAACAAGCCGGGCGTCGGCTCGGCGCTGGCGGTGGAGCGGGCGACCGTGCTGGTGGGACCTGCGCTGATCCTGACCACGGTGGTCTTGGCCTGCGGCCTCGTCGTCACGGTATTCTCCGACCTGCCGTCGCTGCGGCTGTTCGGCTGGCTCAGCGCCTTCTCGATGGTGATGGCCCTCGTCGCCGACCTCTTCATCCTCAGGCCGACGGCGATGTGGCTGATCAACCTGCACGACAAGCTGCAGGGCCCCGACAAGCCGGCGATCTGAGCAGTTGGCGCCGGACGCTGCCCGGCGCGCCTTTACGCTTCGATGCGGATGATCCCGTAGGGATTGAACTTGAAGTCGCCCTCGGCATAGTCCTGCTCGCGCGACAGCGCGAGCTTGCGCTCGCGCAGCGTTGCCGCGATGCCGCGCTCGGCCATGGCGTCCGCGATCTCGTCCATCAGCTTTGCCGCCTTCCGGTCGCTGCCGCGCGATCGCGCGACATAGATGTCCGGCAGTCCGACGAGGTGGAAGCCGACGCTTTCGTTGTAAGTGTCGCCGGCGAGCGGACGCTTGGCGAAGGCGAGGCGGCAGGCCCGGCCCATGGCTGCCGTGACGGCAGGGCCCTGGCTCGTGTTCGCGGCCGCCTTGCACTCCCGGGCCAGTTGTCGCCATCGTGCAAGGCCGTGGGCAACGCCCGCGCTTTCGCCCTTCACGGCGGTGGCACCGGCCTCGATCATCTCCTCGACGATGCGCAAGGCGGCGGCCGAATAGGCCACCGTCTTCTGCTGCTCCATCGGCGGGCTCAGCACATAGAGCACGGCCTTGTGGTCGAGCACCGCCATTTCGTCCGCCTCGGACCACGCCTTCGGAAAGACGCGGTCCCAGCACACCCCGAACGAGCGCTCCATGTGCGGATCGGGTTTGGCTTGCGAATAGGTGCGGTCGATCTCGAAGTTGAAGTCCGCGATCGTCTTGGCCACTGCCTCGGGTGGATGCAGCAGGCCTTCGTCCTTGCCGAGGAAGCAGAGCACGTGACGAGGCTTCACGGGCGAAGGCTGCATGTCCGCCCCTCGCTGAACTGACGATCGATCATTGGCGAAGGCGCCACTGGCGGCGAAGACGCCGGCCGCCTTCAGGAGGAGTCTGCGGGTTGGGTCCATGTCCGCTAACAGCCAGCAAAAAGCCCCCGGCTCGCGAAAACCGGAGGCTCTTCCCTAACGTCTGAAGGCTTCAGCCCTTCGTCATCGTGATGTTGACGCCGCGGATCTCGCCCTTGGAGGAGATCTGCACCGTCTGCTTGGTGCCGTTGGTGCGCAGCGACAAATTGGCGGCGAAGCCGTTGGCCTCGACGAAGACCTCGATCTGGCCGCCGCCGGCGGTGCCCTGGAGATTGCCGAAGATGTTGCGGCTGGACTCGCTCCAATTGCCGGAGATTCGGTCGCCCTGGCTCGTCACGTCGCTGGTGAGATTGAACTTGTAGCTGTCGGAGGCGCAGTTCAGCGCCTGCTTCAGGTTGAGGCCGCTGCCGGCGACCTTGTAGTCCGCCTTGCAGCGGATGCGCTCGGTGGAGCCGTCGGACAGCGACACCGTGCCGGTTCCGGTCCACGCGCCGTCGAAACCGGCAAACGGTCCGGACGACTGAGCATGGCTTGCCGATGCCGAGAACAGCAGCACCGCCCCGATGCCGGCCGCCTTGATTGCCAGTCCAGATCGCCCAAAGAATGTCATCTCGAATATCCCGTTTTGGAACGACGTTCGCTTCGATCGAGAACGTCTCGCCACATCGAAAGTTTAGTGCTCCGAGCCAGTGTCAGGTTCAAAGCCGGACTGCCAGAGATGGTGGCTCACGTCGTCTCCCGCCATGCCGCGGCGGGGCGATTTGCCGTGTTTCGGTGGGTTTCTGAAGGGGCGGGCAGGGTGAAGAGATGCAGCCCTGCAACAGGCGCGCAGTAAAATGCCGGGTTCCTGAAATCTGACGTAGTATCAATCCCTTACATCTGCCAAGGAAGGCGCAGGGAAGACCTGATTTGGCGGGCGCGGCGCCAATTTGGCCGCATTTGCCAGTGCTTGTGCCTTCTCCGAGGCCGCTGTGGAGGCGGCGACTTGCCATCAGAACAATCCGTTCCGGCCATCCGCCCTGTGCAGCCCGGGATCGGTGCGATTCTGCCGTCAGAATGAAGGAATACAATGCGTAAGCTTCTCGTCGCTCTCACCCTGCTGTCGGCCTCACTTTCGACCGCAGCGCTCGCCCAGCAGGGGCGCGGCACGGATGCCGAGCAGAAGGCCTGCACGCGCGATGTGCAGAAGTTCTGCCGTCCGGTCATCGACCAGGGCGATTTCACGATCCTGGCCTGCCTCAAGGAGAACCGGGCCAAGATCTCCCAGGCCTGCGACCAGGTCCTGAAGAACCACAACCAGTAAGCTCGGCCGCTGGCCTATGGAGGCGGCCCCCGGGCCGCCTCCTCAGGCGCAATCCGAGGGGCGGCCATCGACACACAGGATTGGTTTTGCGGCCGTATTCCCCTATATGGGTTTCACTTTCCTGACTTAACTACTTGATCTTTCTTAACTTCGTTTCCGGCTGTGTCAGTTTCTGTGTCAAAAAGCCGGTCTGTGATCGTGGCGTCTTCGTCGGCGTGCAGATACGTGTTGAACAGGTGCTGAGCCGATTTCCAGCCGCCGAGCTTTGCTACCGTCTTGACCCCTATCCCTTTGCCGTGGAGTGCCGTCGCGAAGCCGTGCCGGCAGCTGTGGAACGTGAGCGGCTCGATGCCGGCCGCTTTCGTGGTGCGCTCCCAGGCGTCTCGCGCTGTGGTGTAGGCAATGGGAAACGGACCTTCTCCACCTCTAGGGAGGTTTGCGAGGGCAAGGAAAATATCAGTTGGAAGGTGCGCTTCTCGCTCGCTCCCAAGCTTTGACTGGCGGATAAGAACTTTGCGCCCTCTAAAGTCAATGTCTCCCCACCTAACATCGAGAGCTTCAGAGATCCTTGCCCCTGTAGAGAATAGAAACAGCGCAAGAACAGCAATGTCGGATCGGTCTGCGTGTCGCCGGAAGGCATTAATCCACTCCAGGGTGACGGGCTTCTTGACCTTGGTGTCGACCTTGAACCGCTTCATCCTCAGCGGAGGGCATAGGTTTAACTCTGCGCAGTGATTGATGACGGCCAAGGTGGGAACGATTACTTGTCGGTTGCGGGTTGAATTTTTGGCATTCGGATAAAGGTCGATCGCCGATTGACGGATAGAACCAGAATTGATGTCCGCAATCTTCGCATCGCCCCAATATTTGACCAGCGGGGCGAGAAACCGAGACGGCTTTCCAGCCGCCAAATAGAGCGCACTTGCCTTCGGCCATGTCAGGGCCTTCTCTTTTCCATCGAGACCACTTTTCCAGAACGTGTCCTCAATATCGGACGCAACTCTTTGCGCGGTTTCCTTGTTAGGTGTGCCAGTAGTGCCGCGGAATCGATGTCCGGCAAGCGTCCCCCGGTAGTGGTAGACAGAGCTTCCCTTACGTCGATAGACTTTGAGGGGCATGGCTTTGTGGCCTCAAGAAGGGTGGAAACATCCTCGGGTAGGAGCGCCATCCGGTTGCCCAAAACGCGACACGCGCCAAGCCTCTTCGCAAGCATGCGCACACGTCTTTCTGACCAGCCATAGCGGCTGGCGAACTCTGCCGGCGTAATGCTCTCTGGTAGCGTCATTCGAACACTCTATCAAACAAAAGCGATTTCGGCAAATCGTGAAAAACGCCACTCACGGTTTTTGTGCGGTGTTCTCGGGCAAACATCGATCATCGTGAATGTGCTTCGATGTGTCGGCTGGCTCGGACGTGAACCAATGCTTGCAGCGGCGACACCGCCAACGCGCCGGTGCGGCCTTGAACATGATCTGAACCTGATCAGTCCGGCATTCCGGGCACTTCGGCTGATGCTTCTCAATCTGCTCCTGTCGGCGCAGAATCTCGCGAAGCTCGGAATGACTGAGGGGACGCACGATCATGCGTAGACCTCCAGCGGCGTCCCGGACTTGATGTAGAGCGGGTGTTTCGGATAGCCGGCTTTGGTCTTTCCGAGGCAGAAGACGGCAGGCCGGTGCGAGCGGAGCAGGCCGCGCACGTCTTTCGCGCGCCGCTCAGCCATCCGATGGGCGCCCCAGGCGCATATAGCCACGTCGCAGCGGCCGATCGCGGCCTCAATAATATCGTCATTCCGCTCGCCGATCGGCGCCAGAGCCTTGGCGAGGTCTTCCGGATCGGTCGCACGGAAGGCGAACAGATTGACGACCTCGAAGCTCCCGTAGTTCAGGCACTTCGACAGCCGAATACAGGAACGGATCGTCGCGTCATCAATCTCCGCGTCGGCCGTTGACGGGTTAAGCATGACGAACAGGGCGCGTGGGAGCTTGTGATCCCACGTCCGCCGCAAGAGATAGCGGTAGGTGCCGCAGTCGGACAGCACTGCATCCCGTTCCAGGAACAGGTCAGCCATGGTCAGGCCCTCGTTCTTGGGAAATGTGCTCGGGGGCGCGGCCGATCTCTTCGCTGAGAATGTCGCGGACCAGATCCCACGCCTTGTTGAAGCCGTGCACGCTGTCGTCCCAGCCCGGCTTCATGTCGCAAAGAACGTCGTTCGCGATCCGATCAATGCGATCCTTCAGTCGCTGCAATTCAATCTTTGTCATTGTCGCAATCCTGATCGTTGTCGAGGTAAAGGGCGACTTCCCAGCCGACCATGCCCATGTCCTTGAGTTGGGCTTCGGCTTGTGAGCGGGAGAGTTTCTTCCCCTGGTAAGCCTCAATGATCGGCCAGTGCTTGCGCGTCTTGGATGGATCGAACGTGTGGGTTTTCATTGGCCAGCCTTTCGTTCATGTGGGATATGTTTCACGCTGCGAACTCCATCATGCCAACAAGTCGAGCTGCACTGGCGGAGCCGCTTTCGGCAAGCCGAGTTGCGAGAGTGCGCAGCGCATACGCTGCTTGAAGGCTGACAACGCCGTTGCCGAGCATGCGAAGTCGGTCCACCCGAGCAACGTCCAGCCGGGAGGCCAGCCCATCAGCCACTCGACGAAAAGCGGGTTCAAGCTCCGGCGCGGATGTGAGGACACTTGCCCAACTTCGTAGATCGGATGGGCCTGGCGGAAAGAGGAGGCTTGGCCGCTGAGCGTCAGGACCGGCTTGTCGTGGTCTCCTTGGCTGTACTGATAGGCTCCGTCCTCCTTCGCGCGTGGCGTGGCCCACTGCGATGCCTGACGGGTAAGCGAGTGCTCGCCCGCTTTGGCGTGGGGAGTCCAGTCTGGGCTGTCGCCCCGCTTCTCCTCCGAACTCGTCGGAGTGCGCCACTGAGCCGCTTGCGCCGGCAGCGGCGTTCCGCCAGAGATGAACTTCTGGTTCGGACCACCCTTCTCCCCGTCCGAGGCGCGGGGCGAGCTCCACAGGATTGCTGCGGTCGAAAGACTTTCCTGAGTGCCGCTCTTGGTCGGGTCCGACCTGTCCTGAAAGCCTAGCCGCGCCTCGCTGGCTGCTGGCGTGGGCCAGTTCGCCACCACGTCCTCCAACCGCCCCCGAGGATCGTTCACGCCATCTCTGAGCGCTCCCACCGCACCATCCCCGACTCGCATGGTCGGCCACCGCGAGGATGAATATGCGCTCGCGCTCATGGCTTGCGCCGACCTCTGCCGCCGTGAACAGTCCTCCCTCAACCTGGAAGCCCAGCCGGTGAAGGTCTCGCCAGACTCTCTCCGCACCGCCCGAAGACAGCATCCCACGGACGTTCTCGATGAGGACGAACCAAGCACCGCTTTGGACGATGATGCGGCGGGCATCTGACCAGAGATCCCGCTCGTCCTCTTCTCCGAGGCGTTTGCCGGCGAGGCTGTGAGGCTGGCACGGGATGCCGCCAATGAGGCCATCCACGAGGCCACGCCATGGGCGGCCGTTGAAGGTGGTAACATCGCTCCATAGAGCGGCCTCAGCCATGAGACCTTGCTGCATCGCGCTGACCAGGTGCGAGCAGGCGAAGGCTTCCCTCTCCACGAGCACGACGCTGCGAGCGCTTGGGATCGCCAGCTCGACGCCGAGGTCAAGTCCTCCTCCGCCTGTGCAAAGGCTGATGAGGTTGAAGCTGTGGGGACGTAGAGCCACATTCACGTATCAGCCTTTCGTTCTTGCGGAGCGTGAGTCGTCCTGCGGGCAATAAGCCGCTCAGCCTCCTGCATGACCGCAATCGCTAAAAGCTTGTATCGCTCCCAGCCTTCGACGCCGCCGACATCAACGCGGTTGGGATCTTCGCCTCTGTGCAGGCAAATTTCACGAGCCATAGATCGGACTTCGTGCATGACTTCGGTCGGCGGTGCTATACCGGCAGTCTGCCTTCCAGGTGGAAGCCACCCGCGCTCACGGTATTCGCCTGCGATAGCGTGCGTTATCGCGTACCAAATTTGATCCAACTCGGCTCGTGTCACTTGCCCTCTCCCACAGTCGATGTGTGCGAGCGGATGGCCGCCGCTATGTTTCGGCATGCGGTTTGATATCCAACGCCGGTCTGTGTGATGGCCTCGCCGTTAACCCAGCTCTTGGCCATGTCCTCAGCAAGCTTCGCAAATTGCTCCCGAGCATTCTCGACCAGTGAGAGCGCCTGGTCGCGCTCGCGTGCCGTGTCGGACAACAGCTTTGCTTGGATGCCGGCGTTCTTCTCCAGCAATTCCACGACACCCTGAAGCCGCTCGACCTCGTAGATGTAGTCCACGCGGTCCATGCCTTCGGATGCTGCCGGCGGCATCTTGTCCTCGACCTGTGAGAGCGCCTGTGCGAGTTTAGCCTCGGCGGCATGCAGCAGCGCGCCTAGCTCGTCCTGCGTATGAACTACCTCGGCATGAGCCAAGTCGGCTTCTTTGCGCAGCCGAACGACCTCTAGGCGCAGCTCAACTTCCTCCTTCGTGGGAGCCGCGCGCAAGGCCTCAAGATCTTCGCGAAGCTGTTCAATCGTCTGTTCGTGCGCCCCAACGATATGCTGAAGCTGAGCAACGGACAGGCCTTCGGATGCTGCCGGAGACAGCTTCATGCATTCCGCGCACCGTCCATTGGGACCGATTGCATCACAAGGCCCGTACCAAGGATGTGGGCCTTCGGATGCTGCCGGAGTGCGAAGGGCTGTGGCGTCGGGGGCCATCGCCCATGCGATACGCTGTTCAAAATCTTGTTGGGCAATGGCCTTAGCTTCATCGGGGCTATCGGCCCGACCGATCAAATTCAGATCATGCTCAACCGTGAACGAGTCTGCACCGATTTCGATTTGGTAAAATGTGCCAAACGGCGTTTCAGCTTCATATCCAGAAAGCTCGCTATATCCGTCGCCGCGATCGATACTGGCTTCCAGCCATCCAAGGCCATTGACCTTGGCTACACCTCTTTGGGCATGACCATCCACCTCCTCAATGGCCGCCATGAGCTTCCGCGGTGTCTGCTCGCGGTAGTCCTCGCGGTCGAGGATGTCGATGATCCTCTTGTTGCGGTCCTGGTCCTTCATTCTAGCCTCCCGTTGCTAAGGCGTAGCCGGCGACCGCGCCGAACATCACAAGCGCGGAGACCGCGCCAGCAGCAATCCCGACGCCGAGGCCCTTGAGTATCAGCTCGATGATGTGGATACCCATCATTCCCCTCCGTTTCTCATATCTGCTGAGTGAGTCAGGCAGCGTCGTCGTCGAACTCTTCGACGCCCCACAGCAGCTTGTGCAGATGGCGAGCAAGTGCTTTGTCGGCCTCTTCCTCAGACCACGGTTCGTAGCGATGGCTGCTCAGGTTGGCAAAGTTGAAGCGGGCAGTTACTGCCGGCGCCCCACCTTCAGAAAGCCAGTTGTGCTCGAACGGACGCTTGACCGTGTTCATCAGCGCGCAAAGCCAAGGGTAGGGCGGCGCCCATGCTGTCTCAAAGCGCAGCGTCAGCGTGTCGTCGGTACGTTCAACCGGATGGTGGTCGTAAGCATTCCATTTGGTGCCCCAATTATGTCGGCACCATTCAAGAGCGGTCATGCCCCTACCGAACGCCTTCTCATGGCGGATGCCAACGCTCCCACGCCAAACCTGCGGCGGGATAGGAACGAGGATTTCGAAGTCAACCTCCCCATCTGCGTTGCAAGTCGCCTTCAGGATATCGTCTTGGACGGCAGCAACGACGTTGCGGAAGATGATTTCGTTGATGCAATGGTTCGGCATTTCTAGTTCCCCTGCTAAGTTATTGAACGCGCCTACGCATTCTCCTGATGTGCTGCTAGGTGATGGTGAGCTTGCTCACCCACCACACGAAGAGCGCTACAAGCGCGAGAACGATCGCTATTCCAATGATCCAAGCCATCACCGGTGCTCCACTGTTCCGTTCATGCGTTTACGTATCCCGCTGGCTTTCGAGCCGGGCATTGGGCGCCGCGACGTCGGCTTTAAGCCAAAGCGCTGCTTCAAGACGCGGTCGGCCTTGCGCATGCGCGGGTTGTCCTCGGTGTGAGTCTTCACGTCAGCGCAGGTCTTGCAGTGGACCTTGCAATTCTCGAGCGTCGGCTCGCCGCCGAGCCCGTCCGGCGTGACGTGCTCGAAGATGATGCCGCGCCGCTCGTTGCACTCCAACCCACATGACTCGCAGTAAACCTTGCTGTTGCGCGTCGCCCGCTTCAGCGCCGCCTTGCGGACGGACTGCGGAAACTCGCGCCGGCGGTGTCCGAGAAGGCTGCTCATGCCGCCACCTCGAGATCAAAGGCGCCACGCTCCCGCAGCCAGAAGAACAGCGACCGACAGCGGCGCAGGTCATCCCATGCGTCGTGCACGCCGGCGCGCGGCTCCTCGCCAAGCAGGATCCGGCAGGCATCGTCCAAGCTCGGCCAGCGATAGGATCCGGACTCATGCTCGCTGGTGAGTTTGCAGAAGGGGGTGGCGGCGGTCATGGTGTCGACGAATTGCAGGCCTGGCCGCGTCCACGTCTTGGCATCACGACCATTACGAGCCAGGACAGAGGTGATCACATCCCGGTCGAAGTCCAAGCCGTGGCCCACGACGTAGCGGGCCTGACTGGCAAGGCTTTCGCGGCCACAGAGCACGCCAAGGGCCGCCAGCTCGGACACCCCTGTACGGCTCGCTAATTGGCTGGAAATGCCATGCACCTTCTTCGCCTCCTCGGAGACTTTCCGGTCTCCAGCCCTAATCCCCGTGCGGATGGCGGCGAGCTCGTTGCCGGCGCCGTCGCAGAGCTGGGCGGCCAGGCTCACCACCCACGGCTGGTTGGGATCCTCCAGTGGGAGGTTCTTCTTGAGCAAGCCGCTGGTTTCGCAGTCGACGAACAGGAGCATCACAGCAGCTCCCTGAGTTCGGATTCGATGGCGTCCTTGTTCCCGAAATTGACCCAGAACGCGTCATAGATCGCGACCGCGGTTGGGCCGCTGGGACCGTCCTTGTGAGCCGCCCAGCCGCCGCGCTGATCCCAGAACTGGGTCGCGTATTTGGGCAGGCTTTCCTTCTTCTGAGCCCGCCGCAGGGCCGCGGCATATTCGATGCCCCATCCTTCAGGCAGTGGCGGGGATGATGTATCGCCAGCCGTACTCGCCGCATCATCCCCGCCGCCTTCGCCCGACGCACGACCAGCGGGCGAATCCTCTGAATTGTTGCCAGCGGACGAGGGAGGCGTGGGGGGCGCTTCGTCCGCTGGCGCATCCGGCTGAGAGTGTGGGGACATCTCGACCGAATTGGAGTCTGGATCATGAAACGTGACGCCGTGGTTGGCGCCGAATGCGTGAATCAGTTCGATTAGGTTGGACATTTCGTCCTTCGAAAGGTCGGAAGACGACCGGCCAAGGTTGACGAAGCCGTTGCCGTCGATATTTGGCACAACCCTTAGTTCGCGCTTCAGGGCGTCCAGGAAGATGAATTTCCAGTCATCCGGCGAAAGCTTGATGCCGTGCCATTGGACTTGCTCAGAGACTTCCGTGAGCATGGCCCAAAGCTTGTCATTCTGCTCGCCCGAGCGCTTGGCTTGCTTGAACTCAATCCTCATCCCCAGCTTCGCGGCCATACACCACCGCGCCGCCTTTTCGCGGTCGGCATTGCCGTTGACGGTGATGAGAAATCGGCTCATGCCGTACGCCTCTCGTATTGAGCCTTGAGCTCCCCCACCTTGCGATCCACCTCCGCAATGAACTCGCGCACCTGTTTCTCCAGGTCAGCAATCAGTTCGTCGTTCCTTGGCACACGAACGATGAACAGGCTCATCATCTCCGGCATGCGCGGGTCGAACGATACGAAATCGCACCATTGCCGACCTGTGCATGCCATCTGCCATTGGACCTGGGTGAGGTATTTCCCGGGCATGGCGCGGCCGAGGAGCGTGTCAATGTGGGTGGAGGTGTTTGGGCACTTGATCTCCAAAAGCCCATCAGAACCGATAAGTCCGTCTGGAGAGGCCCCGCTATTGGCGATTGTGGGATGGTCGACGAATGCAGTCTGCTCGACCGTAGCGTCCGTCCGGAACTCATACGCCGATCTGGCGTGAGGCTCCTGATCCGTGCCCCACTGCATTTCGGGGCTGACGTAGGTGGGGGCCACCTCGCCAGTCAGGCGCTCAGCGATCAGCTGTCCCATGTAGTTGGCGCGCGAGGCCGCTGGGCCGGTCTTGGTTCTAGCGACCACGTCAGAAACGCGTGAGGCCGTCACCTTGCCAAGACGAATGGCGAACCATTCGGGAGAGCCTTGGATGATCTCAGTCATGCCTGGCCCTTCTTGGCGTTGAGGGCGTCGATCGCGCGCTGATACTGCTTTGCCGGGATGGCAGAGATCTCCTCAACCTTCATGTACCCGCAGAAGCGCTGGAGATTGGTCCCGGTCTCGGTGATCAGCTTTTCAATGGCTGTGACCTGTTCGGCGGTAACAAAACCGCCGTTATCCGCAATCCCCGCCGCCTTTGCGTCGTCATCGTTGGACGCAGCGAGGCCTAGCGCAGCCTTGAGCGTGTAGCGCTGCAGGTAGGTGATGGTTGATCCTACCGCCTGAATGCTGTTCTTGTTACCGCTCTCGTCGCGTCCGGCCGAAAGGGTGTTCTCCTCCGAATAGCCACCGCGATGCGACACGATGCAGGTCACCGTGACCGGCTCATTCACGTTCGATGTAGTTTTGAAGCGATACGACAGGCCGTGCTTGGCGAGGATCGGATCGACGGTGCGGGCGATCTCGCCCAAGTCCTCGTGGCGGTAATTGGTCCGCCCCTTCGCCGACGTGAAGTCCACCACCTTGTTTTTGATGATGGTGGGGATCTCGGCTTTTGCCGCTGCCATCGCCTCGTCAAATGCCTTGCGTGCCTGGTTGTTCTCCCATCGCTCCTGGAGCGCCATCAGCTTCTCCAGCACCTCAATGTCGGCGCCGGCGGAAACAGCCTTGTGCAGCATGTCCATCGGCGTCATCGCGACCACTGACGCCTCTTGAACCTTGGCCACAGCCTTACCCATGTTGACCTCCCCCTCAATCACTTGTGGCTTCACGACACACTCCGACGGTTCAGATGCTCGGCAGTCTTGCGCACGACGATGTCGGCACAGACCTTGAGCTGTTCGGCGATCTTGCTGACTTCCTCGGCCGCCAGCTTCTGGCTCACCGAGCTCTTGCCCTGGTTAGCGCCGCGGAGGGCGGCGATCTTCCGGTTGAGGATCTGATGGGCCAGCACGATCTCGCCGATCATCCATCCGGTGTTGGAGTAGAAGTCCGGCTCGGACTGCTCTTGGATTTGCTCTGCGGCGGTCATGGCTTGAACCCCAACACTTCGAGATAGGCGCGCGTTAGCGGGTCATACTGACCGGCGCGGTTGCGCAGCTTCTTGCCGCCGTCTTCCGGGTCTTTCTCCGCGTCCTTCGCAAGCATGCGGGCAACATTGCCTTCGCAGTCCTGCTCCAGGCGTATGCGATACACTTTCTCCGACAGGTCGCGGATATAGGCCGGGTCAAAGGTCGGCTTCGGTTCTCGCTTATTCACCCGAAGAACTCCTGCAGGTCTTGAAGGCTGATCGCGTTGGCCTTCACCAAGACGATGGCGACGACGAAGATGGCGAGCGTCACGACCAACTCGACCGCAACGAGGCCTGCGAATGTGGGTGAGGGTGGCTCTGGGCGGCGCTCAGTCATGCTGTGAAAGCTCCATTGCCCGGGAATGGCTCCAGAGCGGCGTTTGCTGGGGCTGCGGGCGCCGTGGAGAGCCCCGCGGCCAACTCTTCCTTGCTCGGCATGCCGAACGCGGAGAGCGTCTGAGCGACCAGCCTGCGCAATGACAGCTCGTGCGGTTCAGGAAGGACGCCGCTGGCGCAAATCCCCTCGCAGTAGCCGATCAGCTCAGCGACGGCGAAGCGCTTGGGCATGTCGGAAATGGTGCGGTCGAGGTCGGTCATTGCTTGCTCCGATCTGCCGCGCACTGGATGACGCCGAGAAACACCCCGAGCACAACACTCATGTATCCAATCATGACGGCTCCAACGGCGGGCTCTGGGAGCCCAAGAAGCGCGACGGTCTTCAACGAGAGAAGCAGGATGGAGACAATCAAACTTCCAAGTCCCGCAAATATTCCCAACACAAGTGCAACGCTCTTAAGCACGGTCAGAAAGCACTTCATCGCGCCGCCTCCTTGCTGGAGCGTGGGGCCCAGCGACATGTCGCCTGATGGCCGAGAGCCACGACCGTGACGCCAACGGTCACAAGACACCCGCGCCAGCTGATGAATGGAAGGTCAACGACAGACCAAATGACAAACCAGCCGACCAACTGGACCAAGATGCCAATCCATGGATTCATCACGCAGCCTCCTTGCCGAAGGCCTGCGCAGCCGAGATCGCAAACCGCAACGCGGTCTCAACCCGGCTGAGCATGTCTTCCTGAATGAATTGTTCGGGGGTGAACTCGAGCGACAGATCAAAGTCGTCGGCGCCTTCAAACCCGGTCGGGCCGATGTCCCAGACCAGCTTGCCGTCGCGATGGAACATCGACGCGCGGCCGGCTTCGATATTGTCGAGGTAGGCGACGATCGACGAACAACAGCCGTACAGGTTCTTGTTGATCGCGATGCGGAGGTCGGTCGGCTTGGTCATTCGTGCGCCCCGTCGTGCTTGGGATGACCATTCACTTACACTAGATGCAAGGCGCCGTCCAGCACTATTTGCACTAGTTGCAAGAAAAATGTTGAGGAGCGAATCGGCCTATTGCGCCAGGTGCAAGGCGAGGGCATATATGTTCATGGTTTGTGCCCGTGGTGGGCCAAAGAAAAAGCCGCCTTCGCGGGGCGGCTCACTAGAAAGTATTTTTATGCAGGTTGGTACAAAACACCATCAGTCAACTCTTGTCAACGACAATATCGAGGACCTGGGAGCCATCAGGCTGGCGCGGGAACCGTGGCGCTTTCGGAAGGCCGTCCTGAAAGCAGACCTCCCTATGGGAGCGAAGATTGTCGCGGTCGCCATCATCGAGTTCGTGAACCGCAAATCCGGCCAGTGCTTCGCCTCCGAGAAGACGATCGGGGAGAGCTGCGGCCTCACCGAACGCGGCGTGCGCAAGGCCATTAGCCAACTCAAGGATGCGGGTTGGCTCAGGGTAGTGAGGCGCGGCGTCAAGCGCACCAATCTGATCTTCCCATTGCTGCCGGTGACAGGAACGGCTGAGCATGGTGACCGGCACGAGCAGGTAGGAGTGACCGGCACCACGGTGCCGCCTAACCTTAGAGAAGAACCTTTGAGAGATAACCATACTGATAGACCTCTCGTGGAACTACCAGAGAGCCCTACTGCGGAGATTTTGGCTTTCGATAGCAGGAAGGAGGAAGCTTCAGATCCAACCGACAGCCCGATTCGACGAGCTATCAGCGATCACGCCGCTTACTGCTACATCTCTGCGGCTGCAGTGACGCTGCTAGGGCGCCAAAAGAGCCCAAAACTGCCAGACGGCAGGTTCCTTGATAAAGCAATTTGGGATGCGATCCCGGCCGGAACTCGCTTGGCTATGACGGAGAAGGCCAGAAAGGGCCGCCTGATGCGCTCTGAGGTGGCAGCGGTCGTCCGGGGTATTGACGTGGATGGCCTCTCAGCGGGCGTCTAATGGCCCCCTGTCCCCGTTTTACTGCCGACAATTCGCTGAGCCATATCCCGGATGACATCGCGCTCGACAGCCTTCGCCTGATCCCAGATCGACCAGATGGCATCGGGGTCGTTCGGGTTCCGCATCAGTAGTGAAGCTGCATCGGTCTGCAAGGCATCGGCGATGGCTTCCAACGTATCTTGGGTATAGGGCTGCTCTCCCTTTTCGATCCTGGAAATGCTGCTCCCACTGGTGTCCAGCCGCTCACCGAGCTGATCCTGGGTCAGGTTCCTAAACTCGCGCCATTCCCTGATGAAGGTACGGCGCCGCTGCTTGGGGCGGGGATATCCAATTCTCTTTGGCATGCGCCTATCTTTGCATTAGATGCAAAAGAAATCCTCATCGCTAGATGCAAAAGTGATTGCCAAGCGTCTTGCATCTAGTGTAAGAAAGGCGGCATGCACAGTGACCGAGAAACAGCAATCCGGAGATGGCGCAAGGAAGCGGGGCTGAGCCTCGAGGAAGCCTGCGACCGATTCCCCATGCATGGGTTTAAGCGCCCATCCACCGCGAAACTTTCGCGGATCGAGAATGGTCAGGATGTCCCGCCTGACATGGTGGCTGAATTTCAGGCGGTGACAGGCCTCATGCCAAGCGAGATCAGTCCAAAGCTCGCCAAGATTTTTGCGGCCGAGAGCGGAGCCGCCTAATGCGCCCCCTGCAGCCGCTTCTTCCCCATCAACTCGCGCATGTTGAACGCTTCCAGGGCAAGCTGTTCGCAATAGCGGGAGAACATCAGCAAATCCTCCGTGGAGGAGACGACGGTGTAGAGCCAGTTGATCTGGCCGAAGCGCATCGCGCCGCAGACCAGACGAACATCGTGGCCGCTTCCGCCTATCTCGCCGTGGATCTTGGTCACGACGTATTCCGGCAATCCGAACGTGTCGACAGTCTGCTCTCGCACTTCCGGCATTTCCATTTCCATTCTCCCGCCCTCGTTGGCGCGAAATGCGCGCGGGAGAATCATGCAACCGGTTCCGCGTGTCACGCAAGTGACAAAGAAGAACCTCCGGTCTCTTACGTGCATTTTTGAACAGTTCCACCGCGGAACTCGCAAGATGTATCACTTTGGAACACAACTTGAGGGGAATGACATGAACAAGCTACCGACTACGCCCGGTGAGCAGCTTATGGCGCGCGATCGTCTCCGCGATTCGGCGCTCAATCTCCTCGAGCGCGGCTTTGTGGCGCTCTTCACCGCCGGCGCGATGCTCGCCAGCGCGTTCCTGCTTCTGTTCTGCGAGATTCGATAGTCGCGCGATTTCAGCGTTGCAGCGGAATCGGTTGAGCAGGATTTCGGCTTCAAGTTTCACAGCATCACCCTGGAAGTTCGTCATGGCCACAGCATCCTCCATTGATCGGAAATCGGCAAATCAGGCGGGTGAAGCGCGCTTCGTAAATGCGAAGGGTCGCTCAGACTTTTTTGGCCAACTCGTTGAGATCATTCGCAGGACATGGCCGCGTAAGACGGTGGCCAACGTCGCGCACATCACCGGAGTTTCAGAGCGGTCAGTGCAATTCTGGCTCGCTGGACAGACGAACATGTCCATCGAGAACGTCGCCGCTCTGCTCAGAACTGATGCCGGCTACGACATCCTCATAGCGCTTATGGGAGATGCCGACCCGGCGTGGTGGGTTTCGCTGAAGCTCGCCTACAAAATCCGCCAGTCCAAGCGAGTCATCGCGGCGGAAAAGAAGCGCACGGAAGAACTGCGAGCCCTTCAGGCTCAGATCGATCTTTTCGACGAAAAGTAAGCATCACCAAGTCGCGAGGCCGCGCGCGATCGGCCGTTCTGTCGGGCAGGACATATCGTGAAAACACTATTGGTGCGGGCCGCATTGCGGCTCGCGGAATGGCATACGGCGCGGGCGACGTTCTGGAATGACGTCGCCGAATGGCTGAACACGGGCAGGCCCTTTGCTGAGATCCGCAAGCATGAGGGGGATGGCGAATGAGAGTCGTTTGCGTCGACCCCACCGTATCGCAGGGGAAGCTATCGGCCGACGCCGTCTACACCGTCATCGAGATTAGCTCTGGCGTGGGTGGCGACTACTTCGTGCTCGCCGAGACCGGCACCTCGACTTGGTTCGTGGATCGCTTCCGTCCGTTCAACGACAACAGCCAGTTTCTGTCCGGTGCCGATGCCAAGACAGAGGTTTTTGACAATCGCCGCAAGCAGGAGGTGCGAACGTGAACATCCATGTGAGAGCGTTGAAAAACTCCTTCTGGACGCCAGAGCGCGACCGGGAGCTGATCCGGGCAATAGAGGACAACAAGAGCTGGGGTGAGATCGCAGAGTACATGGGCAAGCACCCATCCGCCGTAGCCGGCCGCATCAAGCGGCTCAAGGACGCTGGGGCCGTGGTCATCCCAGCCGATTATCGCATCAAGCAAGTCGCCATCGCCAATAAAGCCCGCGCTGGCAAGCCGATTAATAGGCCAGCGCCGCCCGTGGACGCGAACTTCCAGATCATCGGAATTGCTGGTCTCGACGCGTTGGAGCCGTATCACTGCCGCTTTATCGCGAACGACGATATGTCAGAGCCGCTGTACTGCGGCCACTCCGTCGAGAAGGGAAGCTACTGCGCCCACCATCGCAGGGTCGTCTACCAGGCTCATGACGATCGGATGGGGGCGGCGCGATGAACCGAAAATCCAAGATCCCGGACACCACCAAGCAAGAGTTGCTGGAGCACTATCTGCAGCACGGTTTTGCGAAGTCTACCGTGCGGTGCGCCGCTCTCGGCCTTAGCCCGAAGTATGCCGCCAACATGGCAGCGGCGATGGGCATCCATCGGCACAAGAACAACGGCACGAAGACATCGACTAGGTCGGCCGACGATCCGAGATGGGCCCGAGCCGTCGCCGTCGGCGAGGTGATCGCATGACACCTCCAGACTTCAAAGACCCCAAGATGGTCGAGGCGCGCAAACGCATCATCAAGCAAATACTGGACGAGTACGACATCACGCGCGAAGAGCTGCTCGGCAACCGCCGCTATGGCGCCCTTGTGGAAGCCCGCCGCGACGCCGCTCATCGGCTGCGCCATGCCGGCTTCAAAACCTGCAGGATAGGAAAGATCCTGCGGCGCGATCACACGACCATCTGCCAGTATTTTTCCGAGCAGATGGGCCCACGCAAATTGGACCGGATCAGGCTTGCCAGGCTGCTTGAGGCCGTTCCTGAAGATGCTCGCGCCGTCATCACAAGGGCTGCGGAAGCCGTAGGCGTGCATCCATACGCGGTTGTTCGTGAATGGCTGGTCGAGCGCGCCGCAGTAGAGGCGGGGAGGATGGCAGCGTGAACATCAGCAAGGAATCCATCGTCGTCACAGACCATGCCGTCTGTCGCTATCTTGAGCGAGCCATGGGCCTCAACCTGGAGCTGGTTCGCGAGCACATCCTTTCCATCTGCGGCGATGCCGCGGCGTTCGGGGCGGTCTGTGTCCGCGCTGAAGGACTCCGCTTTGAGATCGACGGCAATCGCATCTGCACGGTGACACCGGATCACGTCATCCCCAACAGGACGGGCCGTGAAATGGCAATGCGGAGGGCGCGGGCGTGACCGAAAAAAAATTGCCAGAGGACAAATCCAGAACGGTAATCCTGTCCGATGAGATCGCGGACATGCTCGACGCCTACGCCAAGGCTGAGGGCATCACGCGGGATTTGGCGGCGAGGCAACTCATTCGTGACGGGCTGGAGGCGGCATGACCTACCAGCGAAAACACAAAATGTGGACCGGTGTTGAGATCGCCAGGCTCGGCAGGTTTTGGCCCGCAATGTCCAAGGATGGTCTTCTGGCTGAGTTCGCGCCTCGGTCTTGGGAGTCCATCAAGACGATGGCCTATCAAAACGGCTTCAAGCGTCCCCGCCACCTTGGCGGCAAGACGAGTTGGGTGAAGGTCGCGAAAGACCATCGGCCCACGTTCCATTTCCCGGAAGTGCCGGCGCCACAACCAAAGAGGCCATGGTCATGAGAAAATTACTCCCCAATCGTCGCGCCCATGAGGCTTTCCATTTCTACCATTGGGAGCAGAAATTCATTGCCGGCATCGGACGCGCAACACCGTCGGCCCAGATCTTGGAAGTTTGGATCAATACGGGAAAGACAGGCACCCAAGCGGAAACACTTGCGAGGGATTCAGCTGTGCTCTTGAGCCTAGCGCTTCAATATGGCGCGCCGCTTTCCGAGATAAGCAGGAAAATGATGAGAGACGCTGATGGCACGCCTTCGGGCCCTATGGGCCAGCTTGTGGAAATCCTCTCGCGCGGCGAAGGCGATTCCGGAACCGCAGAAAGCGCGCCTCGCGTACCTGACGGCCCCGGAGCCGGCGGTGCTCTTGCTGAATTTGCAGATTGAGGGGGAGTTGATGCGGGTTGAGATCAGCCGCGAGCAGCTATCCGGAATCGTGGTTGTCGGCACGCGTGAGCTGCTGTCGACGGGGGGCGGCCGGTGATCGTGGCAGGCTTCGACATCGCGACGACGACTGGGGCGGCCATCCTCGATGGCAGCAAAGTCGTGCACATCGAAGCCTTCCGCGCGAAGGGTGACGATGATGCATCGATCTTCACCAGCTGGCGGGCTTGGTTCAGGGCCATGCTGATCTCGCATCAGGTCGAGGCGGTTGCGATCGAGGCGCCGTTGGTGACGGACATCAAGGCCCCCGACAAGCGGCCGAATGCCAAGCCTGGCCAGGTCCGCAACCCCGTCACCATGAAGACCTATCTGCGCCTGTACGGGCTGCGCGGTCATGCCGTGCAGATATGCAACGCGCTGAACATCGAATGCCGGGAACTGCACCAGTCGACATGGCGCAAGGCGTTCACAGGAAACGGACGGGCGAGCAAGGAGGACACTCTGGCGCTCGCCCGCCGCATCTATCCGAACCTGAAATCAAAGGACGCCGCTGAGGCGCTGGGCGTGGCTTGGGCGCTGAACGGCGAGCTGAGCAAGCGCGATCTGTTCGAGGGGGCAGCATGACGCCATACGAGGACTGGAAAGACGCCGCCAATACGGCACCTCTACTCACTGTAGCGCAGATGTTTGGCGCCAAACTCAAGCGAGCCGGGCAAGAGTGGGTCGGCCCCTGCTGCTTTTGTGGCGGCACCGACCGTCTAGGCATCAACCCCGGCAAAGGGAAATGGGTCTGCCGTGGGCATGGGGGCGGGAGGTCTCCGGTCGCTCTCGCCATGCATCTTGGGGGTCTCACATGGAAAGCGGCTGCAGAGCAGATTGCAGGACCATGCCCCAGCGGTCCAGCGCGGCCCCTCAGTGAGGCGGAGAAAGCCGAGCGCAACAGACGTCGGCTTGAAATGGAAGCCACTCAGCGAGCCCGGGAGGCGCAGCAAATGCAGCAGGAAGAGAACAGCAGGGAAGCAGCGCGGCGCATCTGGGAGGCATCCAAGCCGATCCAGGGGACGCTTGCGGATACCTATCTGGTCAAGCGCGGGTTCATCGGGGTGGTGGAGCCGGTCTTTCGCTTCCACGGGTCGTTGCCGTATCCGGGCAAGGAGAAGCGATACCCGGCTCTGATCTGCCGGGTTGACGACATGATGGGGGAGTTCACCGCGGTCTGGCGCATTTTCCTGCGGGAGGATGGGCGCAAGGCGGATGTTCCCAACGCGAAGCTCGGGCTTGGCCCGGCCGGCGGCGGCGCTGTCCGCATCGGCGGCATGGCCGGCAAGATCGCCATTGCCGAGGGCATCGAGTCCGCTCTCGGCTATTGGTGCATGACCGGGCGCAAGCAGCCTTGCTGGGCGGGCCTGTCGACAAGCGGGCTCATCGGGTTTGAAGCACCGCTCGGTGTCGAGCAAGTCGTGATCGCTCCCGACGGCGATGCTCCGATCAAGAAGCAGGGCGACGAGTACGTTCCAGCCATTCCAGCTGGCCGCAAGGCTGCAGAGGCATTGCGCGGCCGGATGCTGGAGGAGGGCGTGGCGTGCGCCATCGTGGCGTTCCCGCCGATCGGGAAAGACTTCGCGGACCTGTGGCTCGAGATGCAGAGGGAGGTGGCGTGATGGCCGAGAACAGTAAGATTGAGTGGACAGATCACACCTTCAACCCATGGATTGGCTGTCAGAAAGTCTCTGCCGGCTGTGACCACTGCTATGCCGAGACGCTATCGAACCGCTACGGCTGGGTTCAATGGGGCCCGCACGGCGAGCGCAAGCGAACCAGCGCGGCTAACTGGCGGAAGCCCGTCCAATGGGACAAGGCCGCGAAAAGCGCCGGGCGGCGTCCGCGCGTGTTCTGCGCAAGCCTTGCCGACGTATTCGACAACCAGGTGCCAGAGCACTGGCGTATCGATCTGTTCGACCTGATCGGCCAGACCGAGAACCTAGACTGGCTCTTGCTGACCAAGCGACCGGAAAACATCATCAAGATGCTCCCGACAAATTGGAGCGTTCCCGACTTCCCCAATGTCTGGATAGGCACGACGTGCGAAGATCAGGCCGCCTATGATCGCCGCTGGCCAATCTTGGACGATGTCCCGGCTATGGTCCGGTTTATCAGCTACGAGCCGGCTATCGGTCCGCTGCGCCTCCACAACGGTCCTCAGCAACCAGACTGGCTGATCTGCGGCGGCGAGAGCGGACCCGGCGCGAGGATGATGGACCCGGATTGGGCGGCGGCGATCAAGCGCGATTGCGAAGCGGCCGGCGTCCATTTTTTCATGAAGCAGATGACCGGCAAGAAGCCGATCCCGAACCACTTGATGCTGCGCGAGTTTCCGAGGTTCGCAGCTTGATTCACGATTCCCTCGCCAACGAACGGAACTTCATCGGCGCGTTGCTGCGCTCGCCGCACGACCTCTGGTCCGTGCACGAGATCGTCACGCCCGACTGCCTCACCGTCCAGTATCACCGGGACATCTATCTCGCGATGCTGAAGGTGGCGCCGCGCGGGACTGTTTCGATCACGGCGCTGCAAGCCAACCTGCCGGAGGAGTACGCGGAGGCAGGCCCCACCATCGCCATCCTGATGGCGCTGAAGGAGAGCGCACTGGAGGCAGGCAGCGCAACCGACTATGCGCCGTTCCTTGCCGAGCGGTCTGCCATGCGCAAGCTGGACGCGCTCTCGGACTGGCTCAAGAAGGAGACCCGCAAGACCGAGAAGACGGCGGAGGACATTTCGGCGGAGGCTGGACTACGGCTCAACTCCATCCTGCTCTCAGCGGCCACGCAGAAGCCGCGGCCGATTGGAGAGATCGCGGAGGCCGTCACCAAGCACGCCAACAGCGCACAGATGGCTGATACTCCCGAGGGCATCGTGTCCGGCATCTCGAGCCTGGATGAGATCCTTGGCATGTTGCTGCCGGGGGACCTCGGGTTCGTCATCGCGAGCCAGGCGGACGGCAAGTCGGCACTGTCGGCCCAGATCGGCATGCACGCGGCAACGCAGGGCATACCCGTGCTCTTCATCCAGATGGAGATGGCAGCCGAGCAGATGGGAGCCCGCGAACTCGCAAAGCTCTCAGGGCTCTCCGTCGCCCAGATCAACGAAGGCGCCATGGATGCCTACCAGTTCGATAGCCTCGTGGCGGCCCAGCGCTCACTCAACACCGTCCCGTTCTACGTCCTCGACATGGAGGAGGCGACCGTTCGGCAGGTGAGGGCTCAGTGCCTCGCCATGCAGCGCAACGGTGGCCTCGGCCTCGTCATCATCGACCAGCTCGACAAGCTTAAACCTGAGGGCAAGTACCGGGACCGCTTCGAGGCCTATAAGGAGGTTACTCGGGACCTCAAGCGCATGACCAAGGGTCTCGGCATCCCCGGCATTTGCCTTGCCCAGCGGACGCGCTCTGCCCAGCGCAGGGACGATCCGACACCCCATGTGCTCGACGCAGATATTCCCTCGATCGAACGTGATGCGGACTGGATTATTGGCCTGTGGCGCCGGGAGAACTTCTTGCAGATGAACAGGCCGGACCACCGCGGCGGCGAGGAAGCCAAAGCGCGATGGGAAACCGAGATCAACAATTGCCGCGGCTTGGCCGAGGCCATCACCTTGAAGCATCGCCGGCGCAAGGCGTTCCGCCAGTGTCGGATGCACTTCGATGGGGCCCTGATGAAATTCTCGGAGGGCAAGTGACCGATCTCCCTGCCATCCTCTCCGAACTTGGGATCAATCTCATCCCAACCACCGCGCGTCGTCACCCCGGTGACACCAAGTGCGCGGAGGTGCTTCAGAGCCTTTTAGAGCGCCATGGAGAGGGGCATGTGATCCTGCTCCTGCGAACCATCATGGAGAGCGCACGCAACCGGATGGCGCTTGTAGAGCCGGTAATTAGGGCTGTGTCGAGCGTCATGCTTGCGCGGCCGGATTGGCCGAACAAGGGGCTGGCTTGGCTTGAGGCCTTTGATGACATAGACCTCTGCCACCTATGGGAAGAGGCAAAGCGGGATCAGGGAGCGCCGGCGCCAAGGCTTGGGGTCGAGGCACGGCTGAACGAACGGCTGAGAGCGATCTTCGGAGAGCGGATACAGGAGAGGTTAATATGAATATTTCCCAGATACGAGGGGCTGACCAATGACCGATGCGTTGTTTGATGGGGTCGTTATTACCGTCTTGACCCAAGCATATCTTGGGATTGCGATTCTGGTAACACGAGTGTCGCGAAGACGGCGCATGGCGCACGGCCTTGAGCCGTCGTGGCTCGCGGCTTCTCTCGTTGGAATCGCATGGCCGCTGGCGGCGGTCTTGTTTGGATTTGTGACCATCGTTACCGGCAATGCCGGAATCTACGGCGAGCCGCACAATCACGATATCAAAGCAGGAGAATCTTGATGTGGACTCCCGACCTTGTGAAGGCCCGCTTCCTCGAAGCAGCCGACACCGAGAAACTTCTGCCGCGCCCTCGCGTTGGCAACGGTGCCGGCTTCTGGCCCAAGCACATGTACACGCAGGACGATCTCGACGGCTGGGACGAAGTCGCGCGCACCGACAACGCCGACCGTTGGGCGACGAACCGCAAGCTGACCCGTGAGGCGATCTCGCGCCACGACGAATGCCTCGACTGGACCATCCGGCTGCTGGATGATGAGCGGCGCCGACACATCGTCTGGCGCTGGGCTTTCTGTCAGGTCAACGGCTGGAGCTTCAGCGAGGCGTGCAAACGGCGCGGGTGGGTGAGGATGACGGCTTATCGTCGCCTTGATGCCAGCTTTGAGCATATTTCAATGCAACTCGGTCTAGCGAGCACTTGGGTGCGCTATCCGGCCCAAGATTGGCTGTTACAGGTTTCGGGCTGTGATGCTACAAGTCTGCCAGCATACGGAAGAGGCGCGGACGCACCGCAGCCCATCAAATTCACCCCAGGTTATCGCACCGAGAAGTCATCGCACCTCCTCAAGGATGAGGCAGCGGTTGAGGACTTCCAATCGCATCTTGATGCGGTCAATGCCGAACGGCGGAGGCTGCAGGAGAGAGAGGCGAAGCGGAGAGCGAAGATCGGCGAAAGAGCTACGGCTTAAGCATTACCGGGCTTGGTGCCAGTAGCGCGCCAAGTCCGGAGCTGAAGGAGCAGTACCTGGCTTTCCCGGATGCGCTCTCGGTAGAACTCAGGGCTCAAGCTGCGGTTTCCGTATTTGCCTTTAGCGTCTTCTCGCATCATGTGGCGCCAGCGCCGCAAGGTTCGCAGGGAAGTTGAACGGTCATAGGCAATCCGCTCAGCGGTAGACATGGCGGCAAGTGCGCGATTGTGCGCAGCGATCATTGCCTCGGTCTCAGCATCGAGTTCTACGACGGTAGAAGGTGGTCGCTTCTTCTTGGCCATGCGCGATCAAATCACGAAGGCCTGAGTCCTTCAACCCGCCCGCCCCACCCGTGCGGGGCCGGGACGCCGTATAGGGGCGGGCTCATCTGTGCCATGGCTCGCGAAGGCCATGGCAGCGGCTCTCGGTCAAGGCCGAGAATGTCCGCCTCGCGGCCCCGCAAGGGATAGGGTTCGCGCCCGAAACGCCGGCCATGCAAGTGGGGCGTGCCGCAGTATCCAAATCGGGGCACTCAGCCTAACCGCAGAGCTGCATCACCTCCCCGGCGGCCCGTTCTACGTGGCCAGAGCTCGCACCTGGCGAGTGCCCCGAGACCTTTGAGGACAACATGAACTTCGGCATCCCTGAGGCCTTCACCTATCTCGAGCCGATCTTGTTCGGGGTGGCCGTGGTCTCTGCGTTCTTCCTTGGGATGCTTGTGAGGGGTTTTCGTGGCTGACCCGAACGGCACGGCTGAGTGGTTGATCGCGCTGTCGATCGTCGGGTTGGTCATTGTGTCCTTTTCGCTGACCGAATGGTGGGATTGATGGGCGAGGTCGTGCAGTTCATCCCGCGCAACCGGCGCTATCTGGAAGACTTCCCGGTGATCCCGTTCAAGATGCCGCAGGTGGTTGCGCCGGCGAATGCCCATGAGCGTGAGATCTTCGCCACCGCGCCGTCGGAGATGAACCCCGACAAGGAGCCCGCATGAGCGCCGTTACGGACTTCAAGGCGATCAAGCTCAAGCTGGATCGCATGGAGCAAAAGGCGGAGTTCGAGAAGAACAATCCGACGCCAGCGCAGCAATACGCGGCGTTCGATTGGTCCAACTTCGTCGGCGGTGTCTTTGTCGCACCGGAGACCGACCCCGCATGAAGTGGTCCTATGACCAACCTCTGGTGATCGAGCTGGGCCCCAGGCCCCTCAGCATCGTCAAGGTGAAGCATGGGGTCACAGAGGCCAAGCTGAGCGATGGGCGCCTGGTGCGCCTCTCCGTGCATCTGGACAGCGTTGCGAACAACAGTGAAGGCAACCTCGATATCACCCATTCGGTCACGGCCGAGGTGATGGCAGAGCCGGACTCACTGATCCACGACATCCACGAGCAGGTTCAATGATGATGATCTGCGGGCTGAAGGTCATAATCTCGTGCGAGGTCCCGGAAATTCTTAGGTACGGGGTCAACAGTGTTGTTTTGACGCCTCGCGAAGCCATGGATGTAGCGGTCGACTCATATGCGCCGAAACCCGGCGGGCCGCTTGTGAGGCTGATTGAAGGTCATTCGCGCTATTTGGAGAAAGTGTGCTCTTCGGCTTCTTGCTGACCGCGTTGTTCGTCCCGGACTGGTCCGGTGCGGCCACCACGCCGCGGTGGGCACTGGCTGCGGTTGCGCTTCCGCTCATGTTGCGGAGTGGCGGGATCAGGTTCACAGCTGCCCACCTGTTCGGGCTTCTGTTCGCCGCCTATGCCGCGGGCTCGGTGCTTTGGGCGCCCCAGAAATGGGAAGCGATCGACGCGCTGCTCAAGCTGGTCGTGCTGGCTGAGGCCTTCGTGCTCGGCTCGCAGATGAAGGACATCAGGCCCATCGTCGCCGGCGCTGCGCTGGGGCTTGGGGTCTCGAGCGCGATCATCCTGCTCGGCATCCAGGTGCCGCAGACCAGCGATTATCCGGCTGGGCTGTTCGTCAATTCGAACGCTTTGGGTGAAATCGCCGCGCTGGCCTTGGTCGGTGCCTTGGTGCACCGGATCTGGTGGGCCGTGCCTCTGATAGCGCCGGCTCTGGTCGCCTCGCACTGCCGCGGGGCGTTCCTGGCGCTCGGTGCGGCCGTCATCCTGTGGGTGTGGGGCAGGTCCAAGGCCGCTGCGCTGGCGCTGTCAGCCGCTGGCATCGCCATGGCGCTATGGATGGGCTCAAGCGATTCAGCCCAACAGCGCCTCGACATGTGGGCCGCGATCGTCCCGCAACTGACTGTGTTGGGGAAGGGGATAGGCTCGTTCTACACCCTGTTCCCGCTCTACTCGCCATTTGACACGCTGCTGCAGCGCCCGGAGCACCTGCACAATGACTGGCTCGAGTTCGCCTTTGAGCTCGGAATTGTCGGAGCCGTTCTATATTCCGCATTCCTCTGGAGCGCGCGTTCCATCGTCCTTGCCGTCCTCGTCGTCGAGGCCGTCTTTGGCTTCCCGCTTCATCTCGCGGCTACAGCGGTACTTGGCGGCATCCTGTCAGGTCACGCTGTTCGGGATCGGGTTGGCGTTCGCGGTAGCGTCGCTTTCTGGCGAGACTTCATATTCGGCCGGGGTGAGTTCGGGTGTTCCCGCGGAAGCGGTCATGCACCTGCGTTCGGCGGCGGTTTCCTATCCCGGTAACAGGATATTCCGGCAGGAGTCGGCGCTCTATCTGTCGAAGCTGGCGGACAGCCAGCCGGACGACGGATGGAAGCAAGCCACGCTCGCCGAGATCTATCACGCGCTGGAGAGCGACCCAACGTCGCCGGCGCTGCTGTTCAACATGAGGCGCATGGAGAATGCGCTGGGCCGTGAGCCCACCCATCAGCCCATGTTCGATTACCTCGCCCGCGTCAGCGAGCCCATGAGGAAGATTAAGGCCGGCGCTGTCCCGGAATAGGCAGCAACCCGCCGGTTCACACGGCATCAACAAGAGGAAAGACCATGTTGAAAGCGCTTCGCGGCGCCGCCGTTGCGGCCGTCGCTACCCTTGGCACTGTCGCCATCGCCTATGCGAATGGCATGTTCACCAATCTCCCGGTCGTGGAAGGCGCCGCCTATTGCGCCATGTACGCCGGCGACGGCACGACCTGCGTTCAGAACGTCCCGGCGGGCCCCACGGCCGTCACCGGCAACGAGCGCGTCCCGGCCGACACCCGTCTCCCCAACGGCCAGAGCCCGCAGACCGTGCTGTTCAGCATGGCCAACCTGAACGCCCTGCCGCTCACCGTGTCCAGCATCACGACCAACCCGCAGACCGTCACCGCGGCGGCCACCTCGGGCGGCGTCATCCTGCGCAACGCAGGCGGCGGCACGGTCATGACCGCTGTCACCATCAACTTCCCGACGGCTCCGGTCGACGGCCAGCAGTTCGCGGTCTCCGGCGATGCCAACGTGACCACGCTCACCCTGACCGCCCAGAACCTGCCCGCTGGCGTCACCATCAAGCAGAACCCGACCGGCCTCACCGCGGTGAACTCGGCCGCCATGGGATTCCGCTGGATGTACAACTCGACCAACAACGCCTGGTTCAGGCTCCAGTGATCTGAAGGACCACAGCCCATGAAACTCTCCCGCAAACTTGCAATCGCAATCCTTGCGCTCGTGGGCTGTGCCTCGGGCGCTCTGGCCACCGGCCCGCTCCAGAACGGCAGCTATGCCACGATCGACCAGGGATGGCTCTATGACCTCTCTGGCGGTCGCAACCGGACCTATCAGTCCGGTGTGGCAGCCGCCGGATCCAGCCAGGCCACCGCCACCCAACTCTCGGGCGGCGTGGCTCTGATCATGATCGAGTCCGGCACCGGTGGTTTCAACCTCCCGACCTGTCGGGCCGGCATCGAGCTGTGGGTCTACAACAAGAGCGGCGCCACCCTGACCGCCTATCCCACCGTGGCCAACAACCCGGTCACCGGCGCTCAGGACACCATCAACGGCTCGACCACCAAGGGCCCCCTGTCCGACGCAACGCCGTACTTCTTCGGCTGCGCCAAGGATGGGGCCTGGTTCTCGAAGTAAGGGAATCGTCATGAACGAACTCGCCGCCTCTCTGTTCGGTAGTCCGAGTCTGGTTGCCCCACTGGGCGGTGAGCGTGGGTGTCTCGGGGCCGCATCCAGATACCAGCGCGCTGTTGAGCAGATGAGGCAGCAGGGCAGCAACCTCCCTAGTACCGTTGGGATTCTTGGTGGCTCATCCCGCGTTACTCCCGAGCTCACCCGCTTCGACCCCTCCACCAACACCCGCGTCCCCGTCACCCAGGAATGGGTAGACGAGGCCGTGGCGGAGATCGTGCGGCTCAATATCGAGCTGAGCGCCATGCCCGGTTCTGACCCGGGCGTTGCATTGCAAGAAGTCGACCGCATCTGGGAAGCGGTGAGGGCGGCGAGCGCCGTTTAAGTCATTGCCAGCACTAGCAAATCCCAAACATGAGCGTTTTGCTCAAGAGATGGCAAAAGGCAAGACGGCAGACGAGGCCTATCAGCTGGCCGGGTACAAAGCCAATGATGGGAATGCCGCTCGTCTGAAAGGAAATGAAAGGATTTCTACCCGGGTGAAAGAGATCCTGGAAAGGGCCGCAACCCGGGTGGAAATCACACAAGCCAAAGTGCTGGAGGAGCTGGCCAAGATCGGCTTCTCGAACATGCTCGACTACATGACGATTGGTCGTGATGGCGACCCATTCGTTGACCTCTCCAGTATGAGCCGAGAGCAGGCGGCTGCGGTCCAACAGATCGTGGTTGAGGACTACAAGGACGGCCGAGGCGAAGACGCCCGCGACGTCCGCAAGATCACATTCAAGCTCGCAGATAAGCGCGCTGCCCTCGTGGACATCGGCAAGCACCTTGGCATGTTCAAGGAGGTTCATGAGGTGAGTGGCCCGGACAAGGGGCCCATCCAGACCCAGGACGTGTCCGCCCGTGACAAGCTCGCTGATCGAATCGCTGGCATCGCTACAGCCAGAACAGCGAAGGATGGTCTTGGCTGACCTGACTGAGGCAGAGGCTGAAGCCCTGCTCTGGGACTGGCGTGCATGGGCAAGGCCGAACCAGTTGGCCCCTGAGGGCGACTGGATGACCTGGCTGGTGCTCGCCGGCCGTGGGTTCGGCAAGACCAGGACCGGGGCCGAGTGGATCCGGGAAGAGGTTACAGCCAAGCGGATGGGCCGGATTGCCCTGATCGCTGAGACTCAGAAGGACCTTGAGGAGGTCATGGTGTTCGGGGACAGCGGGATCAATTCCGTGTTCCCGCCGCATCAACGGCCGCGGATCACCAAGAAGCCGGTGAGGATTGAGTTTCACACGGGCGCGGTGGCCTTTGGCTACAACGCGACCGAGCCCGACCAGCTCCGAGGCCCGCAGTTTGACGGGGCCTGGGGCGATGAGCTCGCCAAATGGCGCTACGCTCGAGAGACATGGGACCAGCTGCAGTTCGGTCTGCGGCTTGGTAAGCGGCCAAGGCAGATCGTCACCACGACGCCGCGGCCCATTCCGATCCTGAAAGAGATTCTGGCCGCCAGCACCACCGTGGTGACGCGCGGCGTGACGACGGACAACAGGGCCAACCTGGCGGCCTCGTTCATCAAGAGCATCACCGAGAAGTACGCCGGCACCCGGCTTGGTCGGCAAGAGCTGTCAGCCGAAATCCTGGATGATGTCCCTGATGCGCTATGGACGCGGGCGGCGCTGGATCGTGATCGCCGGAAGCCTGATCAGGTTCCACCGCTTCGTCGGGTGGTAGTGGCGGTCGACCCGGCAGCGAAGAAGAACGACATCCCAGAGGATGGCGCGGCCACGGGCATCATGGTTGCCGGCGTGGGCGAGGATGGGCGCGGCTACGTGCTCGATGACGCGACCTGCCGGGAAAGCCCGAATGGCTGGGCCCGCAAGGCCATCGCCTGCTTCGACCGCTACGAGGGCGATTGCATCGTTGGGGAAATCAACAACGGCGGGGACATGGTGGAGAGCACCATCCGCGCCGTCCGCACCACGGTGCCGTTCAAGGAGGTCACAGCCTCCCGAGGCAAGTGGGTGAGAGCCGAGCCGATCGCCGCCCTCTACGAGCAGGGACGCATCTCGCATGTTGGGACGTTCGCGGCGCTTGAAGACGAAATGGTCAATTTTGGGCCGAATGGAATGGTTGGCGATGCCAGCCCGGACAGGGTCGATGCCTTGGTCTGGGCGCTCACCGAGCTATTCCCGGCCATGGTGAGGAAGGTGGTCAAGGTCGTGGACAAGCCCAAGATCGATCGCCCCGCGCACCCGCAAAGCTGGATGGGCTAAGCCTCCGTGGACCGCAAATTCACCCCCGCCGAGACAGAGAAACTGATCGAGCGGGCCCAGAAGCAATTCAAGTCCTACATGGACTGGGAAGGGCCGTTCCGGTCATCGTTCGAGGAGGACATCCGCTTCGCCAATGGCGATGCCGACAACCAGTGGCAGTGGGATGGTGAGGTGCTGCAGTCCCGCAAGGACTGCCCGTCCATGACCATCAACATGACCTGGATCCACTGTGCCTTGGTCCAGAACGAGATCAAGAAGAACCCGCCGGCCATCACCGTGCGCCCCGTCGGCGGCGGCGCCACGATGAAGTCGGCCGAGGTGTATGGTGGCCTGATCCGGGAAATCTCCCGCGCCTCCGACGCCATCAACATCTACCTCAAGGCCTCGGAGAGCCTTGTGCAGGGCGGGGTGGGCTACTGGCGCGTCCTGACCGAGTACGAGGCCGAGGACAGCTTCGACCAGGTTATCCGCATCAGGAGCGTCCGCAGCCCGCTTGGCGTGGCCATGGATCCGGATGCCAAGGAGCCTTCAGGAGCAGACGCCAACTGGGGCATGATCTTCGAGGACGTGAAGAACGAATATCTCGAGGACGAATACGAGAAGTACAAGACCACCGTTGGCGCCGAGAACGCCATCACGGCCAATATCGCGGCCTCGGACTGGAAGAACGAGGACTATACCCGCGTTGCGGAGTGGTACGAGAAGGAGAAGTTCCAGGACCAGCTTCTAGGCTTTGCCGACCCGGAGAGTGGGGCATTTGCGACCGCGTTCCTTGGCGATATCAAGGAAGCCGGGATCAGGCAGCGTATTCTTGCCGACACACGCACCCAAAAGCGCGCGGTCACACGCTCCCGCATCTGCTGGTACAAGATTTTCGGCGACAAGATCGTGGATTACCGGGAAGTCCCCGGCAAGCGCTTTATCCCGATCGTCCGGGTGGTGGGCCAGGAAACCATCATCGACGGCAACCTCGACCGCAAGGGCATCGTCCGCGGTCTGAAGGACAGCCAGCGCAATATGAACTACTGGGTCTCCGCCGGCGCCATGCAGGTGGCGTTGCAGACCAATGTGCCGTGGGTCGGCCCGGCCGAGGCCTTCGAGAACATCAAGCAGTGGGAGGATGCCAACCGCGGGCGCTTCGCCTACCTGCCATACAATCACAAAGATGCCGACGGGGAGAAGATCGACCCCCCATCGCGTCCCGCGCCCCCGGTGCTGGCCACGGCCTACATCCAGGGCATCCAGATCGCGTCCCAGCAGTTCAAGGACATCACCGGCCAGCACGAGGCCACGCTGGGAAAGCAGGACAACGCCGAGTCCGGCCGCGCCATCCAGGCGAGGCAAGGGCAGGGGGAGACATCGACCTTCCACTTCCCCAACGCGCTGGCGCAAGGAGTGGCCCATACCGGGCGCATCATCCTGGACATGGCGCCAGAGGTCTACGACACGCCGCGCCTGATCCGCATCTCCAATGCCGACCTGTCGCAGTCGGAGGTGAACGTCGACCCGATGGCCCAGGAGGCCCACACCGAGGTCGACAAGCAGGACGAAGAGAACACCACAGAGGTCACGTGGAATCCCAAGATCGGCCGGTATGAGGTCGAGGCCGAGGCCGGCCCGTCCTACCAGACCCAGCGTGAATGGACCGCTGAGGCGCTTGGGACGCTGCTGGCCCAGAACAAGGACCTCTGGCAGATCATCGGCGATTTCTACGCCCAGAACCTGGACTTCCCGGGCGCGGAGGAGATGGCAGAGCGCATCCGCCGCGGCATGAACCCGGCCATCCTCGGCAAGGGCCCGTCACCCAACGAGCAGAAGCTGCAGGGCGAGATGCAGAACTTGCAGCGCCTGCTTCAGTCGCTCACGGAGACGCTGGCGCAGAAGCAGCGCGAGCTCGACGACAAGGAAGACGAGATCCAGGTCAAGGTCGCCGACGCGCTCACCAAGCGCATGGATGCGGAAAGCCGCCGCCTCAAGGAGGCCGGCAACGCGCAAGCCAACTTCGCCGCGGCCGGGCTTGAGCCCGACATCCGCAACATCATGGCCGACGCCACGGCGGAAGCGATGAACCCTGGTCTGGCAGAGACGCTGCTGGAGCGGAAGGCGGTTGAGAAAGAGACCGAGAAGGAACCAGCCGAATGAAGAAACTCGCCCTCATCCTCGCCCTGATCTCGGGCCCGGCGCTGGCCAATGAGGCCAAGCCCACGCTCTGGATCATGGCGGTGCAGCTCAAGGGATCGGCCTTGACGGTCACCTATCCGACCGAGGCGGCCTGCCGTGAGGCGGCGAAGATGACCTCTGCCAGCATGAAGAAGGCGGCCATCGGGCGCGCCGACTGCCTGCCGGTGGTGCAGCCTTGACCTCACAACTGATCCGCATGCAGGCGAAAGAGATCGCCGGCATCTTCTACGACGAGAGTCAGCGGTCGCTCCGGTTTCGCATCGAGAACCCCGACCAGGACGCCTATGTGGCCGCCAACTGGCCGCATTTCGTGGATGTGGGGATCGCGGCCCTGACCATGACGCTGCGGGATGAATCGACACCACAGCACCAGAAGGACGTCATCTACGAGGAGCTTTGCGAGCACTGGGAGCGGTCGCAGCGGCCCAGCGCCCGGGAAGTGCTCCAGGCTTCGCTTGAGCCCCGCGAGCGCGAGGACATCAAGCATGTGGATGCCATCCCCGAACTACCAAGCGTGGGGATGTGATGGGCGCTGAGATGGCCGCGGCTGCCGGCGCCTATGACGACGCGGCGGCGCTCGTATTCACGCTGGTCTGCATTGGCTGGCTGGCGATCGGTGCCCTCGTCATGAGGGCCGATCAATCTGAAGACATGGAGAAAGACTGCAAATGAGGAACCGTTTCCTGAACGGTGTCAGTTTCCTGCCCTTGTTCGCCCCCGAGACGGGCGATGGTGGCGGTCAAGCCGAGCTCGAGCTGGATGCCGGCGGTGGCGACATCGCCGAACAGCTGGAGGCGGCAGCCGACGACGACAAGAACGACCTTAACCACTCTGGCGACGACGATGGCGCCGAAGAGGTCAAGGCCGGCGACGACGGCAAGGAGCCCGAGAAGGCGGAGGGGGACGAAGCCAAGGGCGACGAAGAGCCCGAGGACGAGAAGGCCGAGCTGGAGCAGCTGCGGAAGGCCAACAAGGCCCTCGGCAAGCGCATCAGCGCGCTGTCCAAGGACAAGCGTGAACTGCACGCCAAGCTCCAGGAGAACATCCGGGAGGTCCCCAAGGCCGAGGACGACGCCGGCGGCGAAGGCGAGGACGCGCCCCAGCGCTCCGACTTCAAGACCAAGGCCGAGTTCGAAGCCGCGGTGGAAGCCGCGGCCGAGCGCAAGGCGGCCGAGCGCCTAGCGGTTCAGGAGTTCAACAAGGCCTGCAACGCGGTGGAAGCCGCCGGCTCCAAGGCATTCGGCGACAAGTGGGCCCGCGCCAAGGCCGAGCTCTCCATGCTCGACGACCACGGCCGGATCCCGATGGATATTCTCTCCGTCGCGCTGGAGACCGAGAACCCGGCCCGCGTGCTGTTCGTCCTAGGCAATGACATCGAGAAGGCGACCGAGCTCATGGGCATGACCCCGATCAAGAGGGCCATTGCCATGGATAAGATCGCCTCCAGCAAGCCGGCCGAGCGGCCTGTGTCCAAGGCGCCGGCTCCGATCGAGCCCGTGGGTGGCCGCGGCAGCCGCGATGATAGGCCTTCTGACCGCGACTCCGACGAGGAGTGGAATCGGAAGGAAGAGGCCCGCGAGCGGCGGTTGATGGAAGAGCGCCGGAAGCGGGGGTATTGAGATATGGCCGACTACGATTTGTCGATCCACACCAACCCGGACGCGCGGGCTTGGGCAAAGTTCTTCATGGAGTGCAATCCGAGCTCCAGTGTTGACGAAGAGACCATGATCGGCTGGTTCGCCAACGCGATGATGGCCATGCACGATCACTTGCTACCGGCTTCGGCGCCAGTGGTTTTGCCGGATGGCTCCGCTTTCTGCGTAGCCTGATTTGACGTTAGAGCCCTCGATCGCGGCTTAAAGCGACGTTCTTGCACGCATCCGCGGGCCTCGTGCTCCCGCCCCGCCGCTAGGGTCAAGTGCGTTTGCGCCCGCCAATTCCTCACAGCTCGGGCGAGTGAGGATCACCCCAAAACCCCTGTTCCGACGACGCTTGGAAGCGGTCGCGGACGCATGCCCCGAGGCATTTCCCCATGTCGAATACCCTTCTGACGCGGCTCGAGATCACCCGCAAGTCCATCCGCCTGTTCATCAACTCCAACGCCTTCATCAAGAACATCGACCGCCAGTATGACAGCCAGTTCGCCGTCACCGGCGCCAAGATCGGCGCCACGCTGCGCGTCCGCCTGCCGAACGACTACACCGTGACCGATGGTCCGGGCCTGTCGCTGCAGGACACCGCGGAGCAGCAGACCACGCTCACGGTCGCGACCCAGCGCCACGTCGATACCGGCTTCACCACGGCGGAAATGGCCCTGTCCCTCGACGACTACGCCGAGCGCATCGCCAAGCCGAAGATGAACAACCTGGCCGGCAACGTCGCCAAGACCGTCATGCTTGCCATCGGCGAGTCCGCGGCCAACGCGCAGGCGAACTTCAACGGCACCACGATCGTATCGCCGAACGCGCAGACCTTCGTGCAGGCCGGCGCCGTGCTGGACGACAACTCGGCCCCGATGATGGGCACCAAGGGCGACCGCAAGATCGTCAACGATCCCTGGACCGACGCCCGCACCTCGACCTCACTGGCCGGCCTATTCAACCCCGTGGCCCGCATCTCCGAGCAGTACGAGTACGGCTCGATGAAGCAGGCGCTGGGCTTCAGCTGGATGCGCGACCAGACCGTGATCAAGCACACGGCCGGCTCGTTCAGCGCCGGCACGGTCAACGGCGCCAACCAGTCCGGCACCACGCTGGTCACCAACGCCATCACCGGCACGCTCAAGCAGGGTGACATCATCACCATTGCCGGCGTGATTGCGGTCAACCGCGTGACCAAGCAGTCGACCGGCATGAGCCGCCAGTTCGTCGTCACGGCGGACGCGGCCTCGGGCGCCACCTCGCTCAGCATCTATCCCGCCATCGTGGCGGCGGGTGCGGGCGGCGCGGACTCGCAGTACCAGACCGTGGTTTCCGCCCCGGCCGACGGCGCGGCGATCTCGCTCTATACCGCAGCGGGCGCGGTCTACCGCAAGTCGCTGGCCTACGCGCCGGAAGCCATCACCATGGTCACCGCCGACCTCTACATGCCCACCAAGGGTGTGATCGACTCGGCCCGTGCCCAGTACGACGGCATCTCGATGCGTTCGATCTCGGCCTACCTGCCGGGCTCGGATCAGGCCATCAACCGCGATGACGTGCTGTTCGGCTATTTGGCGATTAGGCCAGAATGGATGGTTGGTCTTTACGATGCAATTTAACTAGCTGTAATCGCTAGTTAATTTCCGCTGGCGGGGGTCATCTCCGCCGGCATTTTCATGGAGCAAACTATGTCGCGATCCGCGATCCCCAACTGGGGGCAGGAATACCCCGAATACGAGTACAAGGCTTGGCCCAAGTATGTCGGCATGACCGACGAGGGCGAAGCTTTGATCGCCAAAGACAAGGACGAGTTCCACGAGTTGAAGGAGCTTGCCGTCTATCCGAAAGTCCTCGGCAAGGACAAGGATGGCAACGACGTCGTTGCGCAGACCCCGCGCGATGAACAGTGGCTGAAAGCCTCAGTGGCCAAGCCGTCGGAAGACCCGGCTGTGGCCGCCAAGCGCGAAGCCGATCGGATCGCCGCGGAGGAAGAAGTCAAGCGCAAGGCCGAGGCCTACGACAAGATGATGGCCGAAAAGGAGGCAGCTGACAAAGCTGCCGCCGAGAAGGCCGCTGCCGAGGCTAAAGCCGCCAAGGCTGCCGAGGCTAAAGCCGCCAAGGAAAAGGCCTCCTGATGCCCACAGGCACGGACATCTGCACGTCTGCGCTGATCCGCGCTGGCGTCCTCGGTGTCGGCAACCCGCCTTCCGCCGACCAGATCAGCCGTGCCTTGGTGCTTCTGAACGACATGCTGGCGCTTTGGTCCGCCAAGCGCTGGCTCAACTATGCCGAGATTGACCACACCATCGTGGTGACGGGGGCTCAGTCCTACACGATCGGACCCGGAGGCACGGTGAATGTGACCGCGCGCCCAGACCGCATCGAGTGGGGCTATGTCCGCCTGCTCAACGGTGGCGGCGCCGGAAATCTCCCGGTCGACGTCCCGCTGCAGCAGATCTTCTCCTATGAGGACTACGCCAAGGGCGTGGCGCTGAAGACGCTCAAGACCCAGCCCATGGCATTCTTCTACGACTCGGACTTCCCGCTGGGGAAGATCTACCCGGTCCCGATCCCGAACGACGCCACCCGCTACGAGCTGCATTTCGGCACCCGCACCATCCTGCCCGTGCTGGTGACGCCGGCCACCAACATCGTCCTGCCGCCGCAATACACCTACGCCATGCGGTGGAATATGGCGAGCGAGTGCCGGGCCGAGTGGCGCCTGCCGCCATCCAAGGCGATCGACGAAAAGGCTGCCGACGGGCTCAAGACCATCCGCTCGTCTGCGGTCCAGGTGCCGTCGCTGGCGCTTCCTGGGGGCCTTGGCGGCTCGCAGGGCGTGTACAACCCTTGGAACGATTCTTCGACGAATGTGCCATGATCGGTAGAAGAATTGGTTGTTGGACATTCATTGCCGCCGACCCGGATTTCTCGGGAAGATGGGTCGCTAGATGTCTTTGCGGTGTGGAGCGTTCCTTCCCCGAGCATCGTATACGCAAGCCACAAGGGCTTAGTTGTAAGTGCCAGGGCGGATTTAGCGCGGCCCGCGCCAAACACGGCATGTCCCATGAGCCGATCTACGCGATTTGGGGCGGCATGAAGAATAGATGCAGCAACCCCAAACACCCAGCTTTTGAAAACTACGGGAAGCGCGGGATTGTTGTTTGCGACCGCTGGCTGAAGTTCGAGAACTTTTTAGCTGATATGGGCGCCACTTATCGTCCCGGGCTTACGCTGGAACGGGAGGATAACGATGGCGACTATGGTCCGTTCAACTGTTTTTGGGCGACCATGGCCCAGCAGAACCGCAACCAGAGGCGCAACGTTTACATCGAGACATGCCGCGGGCGCATGACCATGCAGGACGCCGCAAAGATTGCTGGCATTACGTGGCGTGCCATGGCGCATCGAGTTAGGGCTGGGTGGAGTGGAGAACGTTTGTTCGTCGCTAATACCGCGCCAAATAAGGCTCGCGCAGCGTGACTCGCATAGCGCTAACGAGCGGAGCCTATCAGGCTAGGAGCATAATTTCTAACGCACAACGCTCGATCAACCTCTACTGCGAGAACAACCCGCCCGAGACCAATCCGCCGGTCCCGTTCACGCTCTACCCGAGGCCGGGATTGCGCCGGCTGGTTCAGGCGCCCACCTTCGGCATCGGCCGCAACGTCTACTGCGACAGCCAGGGCAACGGCTACATGGTGGCCGGGCAGGTGGTCTACTACATCGACCCCAGCTTCAACCTGACCGCGCTGGGGACGATCGCGGCGGGAACGTCGATCGTGTCCATGTCGGACAATGGCACCACCGTGCTGCTGGTCGACGGCACCACGGCCGGCTACACCATCGACATCCAGTCGAAGGCGTTCTCAACCATCAGTGACCCGGCCTTCTACGGCGGCAACTGGGTCAACTACATCCGGACGTTCTTCGCGCTCAACCGGCCGGGGACCAACCAGTTCTACATCTCCGGCTCCAACGCGGTGACGTGGGATGCGCTGGACTTCGGCCAGAAGACATCGAGCGCGGACCCGCTGGTGGCCGCGGCGGCGCTGAACGATCAGCTCTGGCTGCTCGGCACGCGCAAGGGCGAGGTCTGGTACTACTCGGGCAACGTCGATTTCCCGTGGCAGCAGCTGCCCAACGTCATCATCGAGCACGGCGTTGCGGCCACCTATTCGATCGGGCAAACCGACAAGTTCCTGTTCTGGCTGACGCAGGACAAGGATGGCAGGCCCTGGATCGCACGCGGTGCGGCCGATTACTCGGTGCAGAAGGTCTCCACCTTCGCCATCGAGAACGAGATTCAGAACTACGTGAAGTGGTCCGACGCGGTCGGTTATTGCTACCAGATCATCGGCCACACCTTCTACCAGATCGACTTCCCTTCCGCCGACAAGAGCTGGATTTACGATCTCAGCAACGAACAATGGAACCAGTATTCATCCATTGACGTGAACGGCAACCATCACAGGCTGAACGGCTTCCTCTCGGCCTACATGTACAACACCAATGTGATGATCGACTGGAAGAACGGCGACCTCTACGCCTTCGACCAGGACACGTTCACCGACAACACCTTCCCGATCGTCTGCATCCGCGGCTTCCCGCATCTCGGGGCGCAGGGCAACGAGGTCTCATATCCCGGCTTCATGGCCGACATGGACGTGGGCGAGGTGCCCAACATGCTGATCGACGACGACGGCACTGCGACCGCCAATCCTTGGGCGTCGGGGTTCAGCTCGGCCTTCGGGCCGTTCCTGGATCAGGGCACGCCGATCGTCACCATGCGCTTCTCCAACACGCGCGGGAAGACGTTCGGCAACAAGCGGCAGCGCTCGCTTGGCTCAACCGGCCAGTACAGCCAGATCCTGAAGTGGGACAGCTGCGGCATCGCGCGGGACGGGGTGTTCGAACTCGAATGGGCGGTGCCGTGCAAGACCGCGCTCAACGGCGCGTTCCTGTGGCCGGAGCCGGAGCAGGCTGAGACGTGACGGACAGCCCCACATTTGGTCTGCCGGCCGATCGCAAGGCGGTGGACGCCAAGACCGGGGCCTGGATCAATTACTGGTATCAGTGGGCGGTGCGCATCTCGCAGCTGACCGCCGAGAAGCCGATGGCGCCTGTTTCGGTGGGCGCCTCACCCTTCACATTCACGGCCGGCACGATCGGCAACATGTTCGTCACCGGCGGAACGGTGTCGAGCATCGTCCTGACGCGCTCCGGCACATCGATCACGTGCCAGGCCAACCAGTTCATCCCGATGGCGGCCGGCGACACTATCACCGTGACCTATTCATCAGCGCCGACCATGACCTTTGTCCCGAGCGCGAGAGCATGACGCAGGAAGACCAGATCGCGCTCACCAAGGCCTTCGGCCGCTGGTTCAATGGCAACGAGGCGGCGGCCCGTTTCTGCGCCGACATGACCGAGATTGCCCATGTGTGGGACGATCTGGTCGACGCCGACAAGCCTGTGCCGAGCGCAGAGGCTGAGCGCATCATGCGCAAGGCGGTGCTCGAGCTGCCGGCCAACGAGTTCTATCGGGCCAATTTCGGCTTTCTCCATCCCGTCATGGTGATGGTGTGGGGGCAGTGGGCGTCGGCGAATGCCATGGAGGCCCGTCCGATCCGGGGCGACCGCGAGAAGGCCTTCATGCTTCGCGCCTCGCTCTATCAGCTATTCCACGCCTGCGCCGTCCTGTGCGGCGGGCTGGATTGGGCCGCCCAGATCGGCCCTGAGATTTATCGCTTCTACGGCGAAAGCCTGGAGTCCTTTGATGCCTGATCCGGTCAGTGGCGTTCTTGGAGCAGCCGGCATCGGCAGCTCTGTCGCCAACATCTTCGGCGCACAGTCGGCGGCCGAGGCCCAGAAAGAGGCTGCGGCCAAAGCCAACGCGCTTGCCTTGGAGCAGCAGCAGAAGGGCCTCGACACCCAGAAGAGCTATTTCGACACCAGCACCAAGGACCTTGCATCAATCGCCGGGCAGGGCTCGGAGGCCTACAAGAACCTGCTCTCCGCGATCCCCGATCTCGTCAAGCCGATCGTGATGGATCAGAAGGCGCTTGAGGCAACGCCTGGCTACCAGTTCAACCTGGAGCAGGGCATCCGCGGCGTGAACCTGTCGGGCGTGGCCTCTGGCATGTCTGGTGCACAGGCAAAGGCCGCGTCGCGTTATGCGACGGGTCTCGCCGACTCGACCTACCAGAACCAGTTCAACAACGCGAACACCAACAAGCAGAACGCGTTCAACTTCCTGCTCGGCTCGGCAACGCCCGGTATCGGCGCTGCGGGCACCTACGCGGGCGCGGGCACGTCGGCCGGAAACGCCGCGCTCAGCAACACGCAAGGCGTCGGCAACACGCTCTCCGGCAACACGGTGGGCGCCGGCAACGCGCAGGCCGCGGCCGACATCGCGACCGGCAAGCAGATCGGCAACATCTTTAGTTCGGCGGCCAGCATGGTTGGGGGCGGCGGCTCCAACCCGTTCGGCAACTACGGCATGTATGGCGCCGTCGGCAATCCGACCAAGGCCGGGAGCCTGTACTGATGGCTGAGGTTGATACGTCGTTCTACAAGATCGCGGCGGACGCCGACCCGTTCGAATTCCAGAACCGACTCCTGGAGAACAGGCAGAGGCAACAGTCCGTCGAGGCCAACAACATCAAGCTTGCCACGGAGCGGTTCAAGACGATCAACGACGCCGCGTCCGGGATCCTCAGCGATCCGGAACTCGGCAAAACCGATGTCACCAAGAAACTCTGGGACACGCTCGGCCGCCTGACCAAGGGCGATGCCATGACCGCCCAGCATGCCGTCCAGTTCATGCAGCAGTTTCCGACCGACCCGCAGCGCCAGCGGGAGGCCATCCAGGGCGTCCACGCCCAGACGCTGGGGGCATGGGAGCGCGGCAAGGCCTATCTGGGCACCGTCGAGGGCATCAACACAGGTGGTGGCATCAAACTGGTCCAACAGCCGGCGTTCGGTGGCGCCCCGCCGCGCGAGCTCGGCTACATCCCGAACACGCTCTCGCCGCAGACGGAGACGGTCAACCCGGACCTGTCCCGGAGCTATGTCGGCGGCACCGGCAACCCTCCCATTCAATTGCCCTCCGCACCCGCAGCGGCGCCCGCCCGTGCGGCGCGCCCCGCGCCTGCCGCCACAGTGCCCGTCGCTCCGAAAGCTGCTCCAGCGGGCGTTATGGCCGCCCCAGCGCCCGGCGAAGCCGAGGCCAAAACCAAGGCCGGCGGCGCCGGTGGTGCCATGCTGGCCGACGAGCGCGTGCGCGCGTCCAACTTCCGCCGTGAAGTCTACCCGCTCGAGCAGGCCATCCCGGCCCTTGAACGGCTCGGCAAGACCGGCACCGGCCCCGGCACGGAGGAAGTCAATAAGATCAAGTCCTTCCTGCAGTCCGCCGGCGTCCCGGGGATCGACGTCAACAAGATCAAGGACTTCGACGAGGCCCGCAAGTACCTCACCGACTGGGTCACGGCGAACGGCGACAGCTCGACCAACGACAAGCTGGCGGCGGCCTTCGCCTCCAATGCCAGCACCAAGATCTCCAACGCCGCCGCGGTCGACGTGGCGAAAGCCGCCCTGTCGCTGCGGCGCATGAAGCAGGCCCAGCTCGAGGAGTTCGAGGCGTCCGGCCTGCCGGAATCGCAGTACGGCAAATGGGCCGCCAAATGGAATCGCGAGCAGGATCCGCGCATCTATGGCTGGGACTACATGAACGACAGCCAGAAGAAGACTTTCCTGCAGAGCGTGACCGGGCCCAAGCGCGACCTGATCATCATGCAGTTGCACAAGGCCGCCGATAGCGGCTTCGTCGACCCGCAATCCCTCGTACCTTCGAAGAAGTGACCTATGCCCGTTGATCCACGCGCATTCGAGAAGGCATGGGGGGTGCAGGCCGCTCCCGATTCCGTCGAAAGCAAGGGCGTGGACGTCGATTCCTTCCTGAAGGCGTGGGGCGTCACGGCCAAGGATCGCATAGACCAGGCCTTTGAGGACGTGAAGGGCGCCAAGCCGACGGTCGTGAAGTCGAAGGGCGGGATCGCCCGGGAGGCTGGCGCCGGCATCAAGCGCGGCGTGATGGATTTCTACGACACGGCGGGCGAATATCTCTGGCGCGGCATCGACAATCTCGCGAAGGGGCACCCAAACGAGCGTGAGATCAATCGGCTCACCGGCAGGGATCTGTTGGCGGCCAAGTTCGGCGAGAACGCCTACGAAGGCGAGTTCGGGGACAGCATCCCGGCGACCGCCGGCCGCATCGCGGGAAATGTCGCGGTCACGGCTCCGCTCGTCTCGGTCGGCTCAGCGCCGCTGGCGGCGGGTGCTGCCCGGCTCGGTGCTGCGGCTCTGCCTGGCGCTGCGGAGGCCATCAACGCCGCTCGCGTGGGCACCGGGGCGACCAATCGCCTGATCGCCACCGGCGCCAATGTCGGCAGTGCGGCGGCCCAGGGCGCCGTGCAGGGGGCTATGGGCAATGCGCTGTTGGCCGGGGATGAACCGCTCAGCAAGGCCGTCGGCGAAGGCGCCACCATTGGCGGTGCCGTGGGCGGCGCAGTTCCTTTTGTCGGTATGGCTGCTCGCGGCCTTGGCCGTCGGGCTGCTTCTCTGGTTGAACCGTTCACGGAGGCGGGGCGCAGCCGCATCGTGGACCGCACGCTGCGCGGGTTTGCTGGCGAAGGCCCGACCACGGCCGTTCTGGACGAACTGGTTCCGGGCTCTCGCCCGACGCTGGCCCAGGCGACCGGGAACGCGGGGCTAGGCGCGGCGGAGAAGAATCTGCGCAATGTCCCGGGCGTCACCAACATGTTCGCCGAGCGCGAGGCCGCCAACAAGGCGGCGCGCACCCAGGCTTGGGAACGACTGGCCGGCACCGAGGGCGACATCGTGGCTGCCACTGCCGAGCGCGACGCGGCTGCGGGCCCGCTGCGCGAAGCCGCATTCATGGGCGCCAGGCCGGCAGATGCCGCCCCGGTCGTGTCCAAGATCGACGAGATCCTGGCGAGCCCCTCCGGCAAGCGCGATGCCGTGTCCTCGGCACTGAAAACCATCCGCGGCAAGATCGCCATGAAGGACGGCACGCTCGAGAGCGACGTGGAGCAGCTGTACGGGGTCCGCAAGGCCATCGACGATATGCTGAGCCCGCTGGCGCAGGGTACGGGCAGGGACGCCCGGCAGGCCGCGCGCGAGTTGCAGGACATCAAGACGGTGCTGGACCAGCGCATCGAGCGCGCCGCGCCCGGCTTCAAGGATTACCTCTCCGAATATTCCGAACTATCCAAGCCGCTCGACCGCATGTCGCTGCTGCAGGGCCTCAAGATCACGGATTCTCAGGGCAACATCACCCTCGCCAAGCTCGACAACGCCATCAAGTCGATCGAGAAGGCGCGATCGTCAAAGGGCGTCCACGCCGCCAAGTCGCTGTCCGATGAGGAATTGTCCGCTCTCCGCGCCTTGCGGAAGGATATGCGCCGCGAGTCGCTGCCGGCCGCCAAAGCCAAGCCGCCGGGCTCCGACACGGTGCAGAACCTTGCCACATCGAACGCGCTGGGGCGGTTCCTCGGAAATGCGGCGTCCGGTACGGTCGGCGGCGGCCTGATCGGGGCTGGTTATGACCTCTATCACGGCAATTTGCCGGGGACCGCGGCCGGCGTCGGTGCTCTCGCTGGAATGGGCGTCAGGCGCGCTCTGGCGTCCAAGGACGCGCAGGTGCTGGACCTACTCGCCAACCGACTTGTCAACCCACAGATCGCGCCCACGGCGCTCCAGAGTGCCCCGGTGAACCGGCTCTATGTCGGGCCGAGCCTCACTCCCGCCGCCGTGGTCGGGGCCAACCGTCTGCTCGCTTCGCCGCTCCCGCCAGCCCGCAATGAATGAGCGGATGAAAACCGGCACCCAAACCAGAATCGCCGTCACGATTACCGTTCTCAGCGTCATCTAAGGCCCAAAGCACTCATGATGAAAGTCAGGAGCCGCGTCCTCGCGGCCATCGTTAGCGTGTGTCTGTTGTACCTGAACGCAGGTTCAGTTGCCATGGCCGGCACGCTGCTCCCGCCGGGGGAACAGACGTTTCTCGACGAGAACGGGAACCCTCTCGCCGCCGGCTGCGTGTATTTCTATACCCCCGGCACCTTCAGCCCCAAGGCGACCTACCAGAACGCGGGCCAGACCGTAGCCAACACCAACCCGGTGCAGCTGGATGCCGCCGGCCGGGCGATCATCTACGGCACCGGCACCTATCGCCAAGTGGTCAAGAAGACCGGTCCCAACCCGGGCCTGCCGTGCTCCCCTGCCGGTGACCAGGTCTGGGACCAGCTGACCGCGAGCACCGATTCCTCGACCACGATCTTCGCCGGCGCCAGCGCGGGCACGCCGAACGCCATCACGGTGACGGCCCCGGCCTTCTCCGGAACCGATGGTCAGGTCATCAACTACATCTCGACCAACACGAACACGGCCGCCGCAACCATCAACCCGTCCGGCTTCGGTGCGGTGCCGATCGTCCGAGACTCCGCGACGGGACCCGGCGCGCTGACCGGCGGCGAGCTCGTCGCCACCAACGCGGTGTCACTGATCTATGACGCCACCGCCGGCACGTTCCACATCCTCTCCCCGGTGACCTGGCCGAACACGTCGGGCGTGCCGGTCGGAACGACCATCGACGTCATGGGCTTTACCGCCCCGACGAACTATGCCTTTGCCTATGGACAGGCGGTCAGCCGGACAACCTACGCCGCCCTGTTCGCGGCACTGACGACCAGCCAGTCCGGGACGATTTCCAACGGCTCTCCGACGATCACTGGCCTGACAGACACCACGCAGTTCGGCCGCGGCATGCCGGTCGAAAGCCTCGGCATCCCGGTCGGCACGACGCTGCTCAGCTGCACGTCGACCTCTTGCACCATGAGCGCCAACGCAACGACCTCGCGCACGGGCACGATGACCTTCTTCGCCTACGGCGCTGGCGACGGGTCGACCACGTTCAATTTGCCAGACTTGCGCGGCATGGTTCTGGTCGGGCGAGACAACATGGGTGGCACCGCGGCGAACATTGCCCAGGTCTCGACCACGCTCACCACCACGGCGGCGTCCAGCACGGCGACCGTAGGATCCGCAGCCGGCCTCACCATCAGCATGGTGATCACCAACGACAACGTCCCGAGCGGCACCGTTATCAACTCCATTTCCGGCACGACCATCACGATGAGCGCCCCGGCGTCGGGCTCGGCCATCGCTGCTCCGGCGCGGTTCAGCCCGTTCCCGGACGCGCAGGCAATGGGCCGCGCCATCACCTCGCTGAGTGCAACACTCACCACGCCGAACCTGCCGCCATACACGCCGGCCGGCACCAACACCCTCGGCGCGGCCAATTTCCAATACAACCAAATCTCGAACGGCTCGACTGGCGGGTCTCAGAACGTCATCACCCAGATCGTCAACTCTGGCGGTGGCCAGGTCATGATTACGAATTTCACACAACCGACGTTCACCGGCGCGCCTCAGGGCGGCACCAGCGTGCCGTTCAGCATCATGCAGCCCTCCCGCATCGTCAACCGCGCAATCAAGCTGACCCCATGAAAAAGCTCGCTCTCGCGCTTCTTCTGGCCCCGCTCTGCGGGGCTTTTTTTATGGCCGCGCCGGCGCACGCGCAGAAGACCAAGGCCGAGCTGAACGCTGAGGTCAGCACGACCTTCCCGGACAACACGTCCGGCCTGATCACACCGTCCGGCGTCCGCACGTTCCAGAACGACCTGATCAACTCGATCATGCCGACGGCACCGGTGGTGTCCGGCAACCTGGCCTGCTTCAACGGCACCACCGGCCTGCTGCAGGATTGCGGCACAGCCCCCAACACCATCACCATTGGCGTCACGACCATTGCCAACGGCACCAATTCGCGCGTGCTCTACAACAATGCCGGGACGGTAGCGGAATACGCTATCACAGGCACCGGCAGCGTGGTGATGTCGACCGGTGCTGCGATCGGCACCCCGACCATCACCAACCCGACCTTCTCCGGCACGGCATCCGGCGCCGGCACGCTTCCGACCACGTTGCTGAGCGGCACGCTCCCCGCGGCCAATCTCGGGGCCCTAACCGGCGATGTCACCACTCCCGGCGGGAGCTACGCCACATCGATCGCCGCGAATGCCGTCACGAACGCCAAAATGGCGACGATGGCTGCCCGCACGGTCAAGGGCAATGCCACCGGCGGCTCGGCTGTCCCGACCGACGTTGCGCCGGCCGCAGCTCGCTCGAGTTCGCTGCTCAACATCGACAGCTTCACCGGGCACGGCGACTCCATCTACACGATCCTGGCGACCGACCGCGTCGTCGGCACCAATGCCGCATTCACCGCCTCGCGGACCTGGACCCTGCCGGCGGCGAACGCCGTCAACGCGGGCCAGTCCATACTCGTTGCCGACTTCCAAGGCACGGTCACGGGCAGCAACACCCTCGTCATCGCGCGCGCCGGCAGCGATACCATCAACGGCGGCACCAGCGTCACGATCAGCTCGGCCAATGGCGGCTTCTTGCTGGTGTCGGACGGCACATCGAAATGGACCGCCCAAGCCATCGGCGCCTCGGTGGCATCCGGCGTGTCCTCACTCGACGGCGCCACCGGCGCGATCTCTGCTCAGTCCGGCAGCTTCAAGGTCGTCGGCTCGACCTTGTCTGGCAATGTGCTGTCATCCCGGACCTTCGCCGCGACGCAGGACCTGTCGGCATTCTCCGCCATCCAGACGCTCGGCTATTCGGCGGCCGGCGACGGCGGCGGCGCGATCTTCCAGAAGACGGCCGGCAATTTCATCGACACCCGCATCACCGGCGGCACGCTGACGAATAACGGCACATCAGGCTGCACCGACGGCACCTATTACACGCTCTCTTTCACGGGCGGGAACGGCCGCGGCGAGCTCGGTGGCACCACGGGTGTGATCACGGTGTCCGGCAACGTCGTGACCTCGATTGCCAACGTGGGCGGCTACAACGGCGCCATGGCCGTCGGCTACCTCGCCGGCGACGTGCTCTCCGTGACGGTGCCGGGCTGCGCATCGACCGTGACATGGACGGTATCCAGCGTCTCGACCCCGACCGGATCCTTCACGGACTCCGCCGGCAACAAGTGGCAGATTACATTCCCCGCCGCCGGCCTTGATGCGCGTTCGATGGGCGTCAAGTTCGATTGGGACGGCACCGACGGCACCGCGACCGACAACTTCACCACGCTGCAGAACGCTTTCAGCTTTGCCTGGTACAAGACCAGCACGAGCGTAGACGTCGGCGGCTCGCAGGGTGGCCTGGTTCTTCTGACGAAGCAGACCGCAATGATCGGCTGCGCAGCGTCAAACCCCATCGTGGTGCCCTACGGCGTGAAGGTGAAGGGCCAAGGGAATTACGCATCCGTCATCAAGATGTGCGACACGTTCCCGACCAGCTCCAACCAGTGGGAACTGTGCAATTCGTTCTCGCACCTGGCTTGCTTCGCGACGCTGCTTGAGGATTTCCAGATTTTCAACGTGATCGCCACCAACGGGTCCTCGGGGCGGTCGGTGGTCTACACCAACAATGCCCAGCACGAGGCCGGCATGCGCCGGATGGCGATCTATCCCGGCGGCTGCGGGCGTGGCGCGACCTATGAAACCGGGTATGGCGGCGCGACTTACATCCTGCTCGACAGCGTCGAGTTCAAGGGCGGGAAGTCCGATGCCAATTGCGGCGGTGCGGCTGGCGCCCAGATGTTTATCAATTTCGGCTCGGTTCAGGTCATCGTCGATAACCTGAACGTCTCCGGCTATTCGGCCGGCATCGGTGGCCCGCGCACCAACGGTCTTTCGATCAATGGCGGGTTCGTCGACATCCGCGGCTTCCATTCGGAGCAGGTCGTCAACCCCGCCACCATCAACATCGCCGGCGGCGTGGCCAATGGCATGGTGCGGGCACGGAATGCGATCGGCGGCGTCGACTGCGTCGGTCTATTCCTCCTCCCCAACGGCAACACCTTCGGCAACTTCATGATCTCACCGCCGATGGCGCAGAACGGCTGCACTCACATGGTCGTCAACAACATGGCGGGCGGTGCCGGCAACATGACCGCGGCGACCGCAACGGATGTTGTCTTCCTGTCGTCCGGCGGCGGCGGCAACAAGGCTTGGTAGCGTCAATAAGGGCGGCAGCCACGGGCGACGTGAGACCCTATCGAGTAACAGGTCTCGTCTCTCTGCGGCGTGACTGGGCCAGCGCTCACGGGCGCTGGTGCCGAGGCGCCGGGTTTGGCCGGCTTGGGTGGAAGTGGTGGCGGTGCAGGCTGCACCAGCGCCCAAAGGACATAGACAACGGCAATAACGCCGCTCGCTTTGACTGCGATCCAGTCGAGCGGGCTCAGCACCGGCATGGGGTCCATGTCGGTCACCAGCGGTCTAGGCCGAAGTGCTCGGGGGGAAGTTCCTGCATCCGATCGCGGGCGATCTGGTGGCAGCGAACCCGATGCAGCCGACGGCCGAGCCAGGCTAGGGCGGTGCGAAGGAGTGGCAGCATGGCGTCACGTCCTGAGAAAGATGAGCAGAATCAATATAGCGCCGAACGGCCAGACAATGGCCGCAAGTCGCGCGACTTCCTTGGCGTGGGTGCTCATTAAGGTTGCGTAGCACCGCCGCGCGCCAACGGTCAATCGGTGACCCATAGGGTCGTCTTACGGAGTTGTTCATGGTCGATTTCGACGCTCTCACCCGGGCGGGCCTCAGGCGCTGGGAAAACGCCAAGCTCACCCGGAAGACGCTGAGCGACAACGTTGCCAAGTCGCTCGTCGGCGCCAAGAAGCGGTATCAGGCTGTCGAGGCCAAGACGGGCGTCCCCTGGTTTGTGATCGCCGTTATCCACGAGCGGGAGTCATCCCAGAACTGGGGCCGCTCGCTGGCGCAGGGTGATCCTTGGAACAAGGTTTCCGTCCGCGTGCCGGCCGGCCGCGGCCCATTCAGTTCATGGGAAGAGGCTGCGATCGACGCGCTGGTCAACTGCCACCCGCATCTCGCCAAGCGCAAGGACTGGAGCCTGGCTGGCATCCTGATCGCGCTAGAGCTCTACAACGGCCTTGGCTACGCCAACAAGGGCGTCCCGAGCCCGTACCTCTGGGCCGGGACCGATCAGTACAAGTCCGGTAAGTACGTCGCGGACGGCCGCTACGACGCCTCGCACGTCGACCAGCAGCTCGGCTGCGTCGCTATGCTCAAGTCGATGATGGCGATCGACCCGACCATCACATTCACGGGCGCCAAGTTGACGCCTCAGGCGCCCAACTCAACGCCTAAGCCCGCCGAGTCAACGCCTTCGGCCGCCGGCGGCTTCCTTTCCGCAATCCTCAAACTCTTCGGGAGAAAGTAAATGGAGATCTTCAGCCTCATTGTTGGCTTTGTCGGCGGCGGCGCGCTGATCTGGTTCTGCAAGGAGCCCGTCACGCTCTGGTACAAGGGCGCCGAGGACTACGTCGGATCACTCAACGACCGGATCCAGAAACTGAGGGCGAAGCTGTGAGCCCGGAGATTATCGCGCCACTGGCGCGCGTTCTCCTCCGCTACATCGGCGGGGCGATGATCAGCGCCGGTGTTGCGATCAGCCCGGGAACGCTGACAGATCCGGACTTGATCCAGGTTCTGTGCTTCCTGATCGGAGGCATCTCCACCGCAACGTCCGAAGGCTGGTACATCATCGCCAAGAAGAAGGGGTGGAGCACCTGAGATGCTTTCATCCATCCTCAACTGGCTCCTGTCGGGGCCGCTCGACCGCATGCTCAAAAGCGTCGACAACGCGGTCGACAACGAGACGACGCGAGAGCAGATCAAATCTGAATTGGCGAAAGCCTACCTCTCGGCGCAAGTCTCCGTCCTGACGGGGCGAGGGTGGTGGTTTCCGCTGTTCTTTGTGGCGCCGGCGGGGTTCTGGTTTGCCTCCGTCTGCGTTTACTCGGTGTTCTGGTGCAGGGACTGCGCTTTCGCACAGCCATGGACCATTGCCGCGCTACCGCCTCCGCTTGATGGGTGGGTTGGCGGCGCGATCATCGGTTCTCTTTTCGTTGGGAAGGCCGGCGGGGAGATCATTTCGAGGCTCCGGCGATGAGCCATTTTCATTACCTGTCCAACATTCTTCCGCAGAGCAAGATGGAAACCATCACCGACGTTGCCGCAGTGTCGGCCATCGCCAGCCCGTGGTGGTTGCCCTACCTGAAATTCGCATCTGAGGAAGCCGCCCTCCTGCTCGCGCCGGCGGGCCTGCTTTGGTTCGTCGTGCAGATCGTCGCCAAGATCATGGTGACGCGGAAGGTCCTCCGGGACGACCGCAAATAGTCCTCAATCCAAGAGGTGATGAGTGAAGATTGCCACAACCGGCATTGTGCTGGGGATTCTGGCTGGGCTGACGCTCGGCAACGCCAAGGCCCACGACAAGAACAAGCCGGGTCTGGACGACTGGTATTTCTCGCTCCGGAGCAAGGGTAATTCGCCCTGTTGCGGCGGGCCATCTGAGGACGCCACGAAGCTAGAGGAGCTGCAGTGGCGCGCAAAGGGCAGCGCCTTTGAGGTGTTCATCGACGGCGCCTGGATCGACGTTCCGGAGTCGGCTGTCGTGCCTGTCCCGAACAAGGATGGCCGGGCGCTGGTTTGGCTGTCCTATGCGGATGGCAAGCCGGTGGTTCGCTGCTTCATGCCTGGTACGATGGGTTAAGCCCCGATGGCATCCAAACCCACGCCGGAAAAGACCATCATTGAATCGCTCAAGGCCTTACGCCGCTATGACGGCAACCAAACCCACGCTGCAGCCGCCCTCGGCCTCTCGCGAGGGGGCCTCCAGGATCACATTAGGCAGGCGGAGAGAAGGAAAATCGAGCTGCCCCCTGCGGAGGAGCCGGCGGAAGAAGAGGCCCCCAATCCCTTCGCTATCCCTCACGCGCCACAGGTCTCGACGGCCACCGGTGCGAAGTGGGTCATCCAGTCAACCAAGGACAACCGGTACATCTTCGGCGCCATGGGCGACCTCCACGCCGCCAGCAAATACACCCGCTGGGATGTCCGCGAGGACCTGATGCGGCGGGCGGTCGAGGAGGGGGCCTCCTGCATCTTCGACACCGGCAACTGGATCGACGGCGAGGCGACGTTCAACCGGTACGACGTGGAAGCCGTGGGTCTCGACAACCAGGTTGGCATCCTCGCCAGGAATTATCCCAAGGTCGGCATCCCCACCTATGCGGTGACCGGTGACGACCACGAGGGCTGGTACATCCGCCGGGAAGGCATCGACATCGGCCGCTACACCGAGAGCGTGATGCAGGACGAGGGCCATGAGTGGCACAACCTCGGCTACATGGAGGCCGATGTGGTGCTTCAGAACGCCAATTCCGGCGCCACGTCCATCCTGCGCGTCGTCCACCCCGGCGGTGGCTCGAGCTATGCAACGAGCTATCGCCCGCAAAAGATCATCGAGTCCTATGAGGGCGGCGAAAAGCCGGCTGTTGTCTTCTTCGGCCACTATCACAAGCTCGACTGCAACAACATCCGCAACGTCTGGTCTGTCCAGACCGGATGCTCGCAGGACCAAACCCCGTTCATGCGCAAGAAAAACATCGAGGCGCATGTCGGCGGCGCCATCGTGGAGATGGAGCAGGATCCCAAGACAGGCGCCATCATCGCCTTCAAGCCGGAGCTGAGGCGCTACTTCAACCGGGCCTATTACGTGGCGGAGGGCAAGGCCAACGGCCGATGGTCCGGCCACGGCAAGGTCCAGATGATCCCGAGGCGCGCGGGACAGCGATGAACTACCGAATCCGCGAGGTGGACGCGAGCGATGACGAAGTCGCCGACACCATCCGCGCGTTCAACCGCGACACCGGGGATTTCCCGGACCTGACCGACAACGAGCTCGACGGCTTCCACTGCTATTGGTGGCTTGCCTATCTCGGCAAGGAGCCAGTCGGCTTCGCCGGCATGGTCCCGTCGCAGCGGTACAAAAACACTGGATACCTGAAGCGGGCAGGGGTGGCGCCCGGCCACCGCGGCCACGGCCTGCAACTGAAATTCTTCAAGGTCCGCGAGCGCAAGGCCCGCGCGATCGGCTGGACGCACCTCGTCAGCGAAACCACCAACACTGTCTATTCGGCGAACAATTTCATCCGCGCCGGATACCGGCTCTTTGAGCCTGAAGTCCGATGGGCGTTCGAAGCGTCCTTGTACTGGAAAAAGCCTCTCTAACTGCCACCACCTGGAGAACTACCATGCTGCGCAAACTGCTTGCGACGGCCTTGCTTTGCTTTGCGGGCATGGTCGGAAATGCGGACGCACAATCCCTCAACCTGATCAAGGTCACGAGCTGCGGCGCCGGCTCCTACAATGTGCCGTACCTGACCGTTGACGCGACCGGCACGCTCTGCACCGCGGCCTCGGTCTCCGCGTCGATCTCCGGATTTGCTCCGACGACCACTGGCACGCCCATCAGCGTGACCACCGGCGGCGTCACAGGCTCGCTCCCGGCAGGGGCTGTGGTTGTCGCCACCAACGTCGGCACCGCCCAAGGCGCCTACTGCAAACTCGGCGCGAGCGCGACGACGAGCGACCAATACATTGCCCCGAATGGCGGCTGGTTCGCCTTCACCGTCGGCGCCAATACCCAGCTGACCTGCATCACCTCCACAAGCACCACGACGGTGAACATGGTGGGCGGCTCTGGCCTGCCGACCGGCACGGGTGGCGGTGGAGGTGGCGGCGGAGGTGGTGGCGGCGCTGTCACCATGGCTTCCGGTGCAGTGGCCTCCGGTGCTTACTCGTCCGGTTCGATCGCCTCTGGCGCCTTCGCTAGCGGCTCGATTGGCGCCGGTGCCTTCGCCTCTGGCGCGGTGCCGAGCGGTGCCTATGCCAGCGGATCGTTGGCATCCGGCGCGGTGGTCGACATCACCAACCTGTCGACGCCGATCACTCCAGCCACCGCAACCGCCACCAAGGGCACCTTGCTCGGCGGCCAGTACAACTCGACCCAGGCCACCTTCACCAACGGCCAGCAAGGCTCGGTGCAACTGTCCGCACGCGGCGCCATCATGGTTAACCCGGGCGCGGAGACGTTCAACGTTGCCAACGCCGGCACCTTTGCCACGCAGGCGGCGCAGTCAGGCACATGGACCGTCCAGCCCGGCAACACCGCCAACACCACGCCTTGGCTTACCAGCATCAGCCAGGGCGGTAACACGGCTGTGGTCAAGGGCGCGAGCACGGCCGCGTCGGCAACTGACCCCGCCGTCGTCGTCGCGATCTCTCCAAACGGCCAGAACGCCAACGGGCAGGCCACGGCGGCGAACAGCTCGCCGGTGGTGCTGGCGAAGAATACCGGCACCGGCGCGACCATCGCCGGCGCTGCGGTCGGCACGGCAGGTTCGGCCGCCACGGAAGTGGTCACGGTGCAAGGCATCGCCGGCGGAACGGCCATCCCGATCTCTGGATCGGTGACGGCATCGGGCACCGTCGCGGCGACGCAGTCCGGCAATTGGGCGATGCAGGCTTGCACGGCCTATCATCTGTCCGGCGGAACGGCGGCCTCGACCAACTCCACATCGATGAAGGCCTCGGCCGGCACGCTCTGCCGCCTCACGCTGATCAACACCCAGGCGAGCACGCTTGGCTACATCAAGGTCTATGACAGCGCGACGGCGCCGACCTGCTCCAGCGCCACCAACCTCAAGCACGTCTATCCGATCTTGGCCGGGCCTGCCGGCGTGCAGGTCATCGACGGCATGGGTGAGGTCTACAGCAACGGCATCGCGTTCTGCGTGACGGGCGGCGGTGGCGATACCGACAACACGAACGCCCCGACCGGAATCTACGTCGAAGCCAGCTACAGGTGAGCAGCCATGAAGCGCTATCTCTTCATCCTCGCGGCGCTTGCGTTTGCGGCGCTGGCTGGGCCGGCTGAGGCTGCGACGCGGTTTTGGGTCGGTGGAACCGGAACGTGGGACGGCTCTGATACCACACATTGGGCGGCAACCACTGGAGGCGCCGGTGGGGCGTCTGTTCCTGGTTCCGGCGATACAGTTACCTTTGACGCGAATTCCGGCGGCGGCACGGTCACTGTCAACACGACCGTCAACGTCACATCGATCACTGCTGGCGCTTTTACATCAGGAACGCTCGACTTTTCTGCGAACAATAATAACGTCACGGCTCAAACTGTTTCATTCACCGGAAACAACACCCGCACCATCAACATGGGCAGCGGGACGTGGACGATCACAGGGACGTCCGCCACGGTATTCGATTGCACGACGACCACCGGCCTGACCCCCACGTTCAGTAACGCCACCATTGCGTTGAATGCGAACTCAGCAGCGCGCGTGTTTTCTGGTGGCGGTCAAACCTACGGCGCAGTATCGGTCGGCGCGAATTCCACCAAAGGCGTCGTAAATATCAGCGGGACAAACACGTTTGCCTCCATCACCGTTGATAGTGGCAACACGCTAACCCCTCCTCAAGGCGCCACCACAACGATTACGGGGGCGCTCTTGATGACTGGCACGTCGAGCGCGCCAGTGGGACTGATGTCAAGCGGTCCAGCGACAAACGCTGCAACCGTCTCGGTCGGCTCTGCCTCAACAATCGATTGGGGAGGCATCTTGCGCGTGACGAAGGCGGGAGCAGGCTCGATCACCGCAACCAATTCGCTCGACATGGGCGGCAACACGAACATTTCGATCAGCGCACCCTCGGGCGGGGGTGGCACTGGTCACGTTTGCGTGGGTTGCTGACATGCGGTTCTTGACGCTCGTACTAGGGTTGCTTCTCGCGCTCTTGAACCCGGCTTCTGCGCAGTTCGGGTTCAACCAATCATGGTCCGGGTCTCCAAACGGCACCAGGAACGTCACTCAGCCGATCGTCAATATGGGCGGCGGACCGAACATGCTCGAGCGGAGCCTGTTCGCGACGAACACACCTTCGCTCGATTACAGCCAATGGTATACGCCCGGCAACGGCAGCCCGGCCATATCGACCGCCGACTACTACCTCATGTCGGGGTTCTATTGGTCGAGGCCATATGATCTCGACACGATGGGAGCTGATGGCGCCGCGATCAAGGCGCGGGAGGGCTATCGATACGTCTGGATGATGTGGGGCGATCATCCGGGTAGCATCACCTTTCAGGCGACAAATGATCTTTACGTCGGGTATTCCAACGACCCGCAGGTTTTGCCCGATCCGACGACAATGCGGATGCTGCGTCGGCAGGAGCAGTCGATCAACGTTGTCGACCAGAACGGCCACTTGCAGAACACGTTCTTTCCCTACCAGACGCCTTTCCTTGTCTATAATCCAGACCCAGGCGCACTTGCTCCGTTCTACATCTACGCTGAAGGTCAATCGCTCTCATCGCAGCGTCAGCACGAACTGACGCTGATCACGACAACCGATTTTTTGACATCCACGATCGTCGGCCCCACCATCCCAACTACCGACTTCAATGGGTGGACGAGCTACGGCATGCCGCAGCGGCTTGGCGTCAACAATTGGGTGGTTTACTCTTTCGGAAAGATTGATGGGTCTGCGACAAGCGTCGTCCACTACAAATACACAAGCACCGATGGTTGGGCTTGGACACCAGACTATTCGACGATCGTCGCGGGGCCCGGCCCGTACCTGACAATCTCGGGCCAGACCTACCTCCTAACGAAAGAGACGAGCACAACCAACGACTATTTGGCGCTGCTAGCTGTTGATGCGAACAAGGTTTCGCTCGGCGCATACACGCGGATCAGCACTGCATTCGGCCCAAGCCAAGGTGACGCCACGACAGCCTATCCCGGACCAACCTACCTTCAGGACGTGATCTCCTACGAGGAGGACGGGATCGCGTCAATTTATGTGCCGCGCGGGTTCTATCGAGCCAACGCCAACAACAAACTCGCACCAGGGCCGTTCCTCAACAAATTTCCAACCTTCATCTCCGTCACCGGGACAATTGCCGCGACCACCGGCAGCAACGGTATCTTCACGCTCATATCGAACACGAGCGGGTATCCGCTTGAGGTGAACCAAGGCATCCTACAGTGGGCCGGGAATCCGGTCATAACCTCCGACAACGGCGACGGCACCTATGGGATTGCCATTGGAGGCGGCACCGTAACTCCGACCACCGGCCCGACAGTTTTCCCCATCACTCGGAACGGTGGGTTGTGGCAGCAGTTTGTCGATCAGTATTTCTACATCACTGACCCGACCGCGGCCGCGAGCGCGGCGCCTCTCGGCGTTCGAGCAAGCTGCGCTGCAGGCGTCGCTACGATCCAATGGAACAACTCTCTTCCGCACCAGAACTATCGCGTCTATTACGGCACTACGGCCGGCACGCAGTCGACCCTCGTTGGTGACGTGACCGGGGTCTCGACCACCTACTCCCCGACGCTCAACCAGATGTCGTGGTTCAAGGTGGTCACGCTGAACGGCGGCGAGCAGAAGTCCCGCGTGGTGAACACCTATTGCAGTTCCAATACTGCGATGGTGAACAAGCATGTCACGCGGGTCTACAATGACGGCGGCGACATCTCCCGCATCAACATGAGCTTCCTGGCGACCGCGGACGCCACGCTCACGTCGACCAACACCTGGAAGACGCTGGAGCTGTGGACCGACCTTCGCTTTGGCTACAAGGACAGCGGCGGGTTCATCACCAAGATCTACGATCTCGGCACCACGAAGCTGCCGCGTGGGGGCGACTACACGCCGACAACGAGCAGAACGTGGCCATCGACGACCAGCGGCACGACCTACAGCGCGACAGGCTTCCGCGGGACGACGCCGGCGTGGTCGAACTCCTCCACCTCGATCGGCTACTACGGCAACGGCCGCGGCAACCCAATCCAGCGCAAGAGCGCGCTGACGTTGATGGCCGCCTACCAGAAGTCCAGTACCTCTGGCGTGGCCGCGCTCTTCGGCTACGGCCAGAACGGCGGCATGTATTTGCAGCAGGCTTCAGGATCTTCCGGAGACGTTGTGTTCGGGATGGCCGCAAACTGGGAGGCAAGCACCTACGTCACCGCGACTGTTCCGTTCAGCTCGGCGACTACGGCCCATGTCGCCGCTGCGACGTTCTCATCCAATGGGACGATGACCGCATGGCTCGATGGCACGGCGGGGACACCCTTTGCCTCGAGCTTGGGGAACCCAATGCCGAACATCAACAACAGCGTGATTAAGGGGCAGTACGAAAGCACCAGGTCGACCGGCCCGGTTCTCTGCTCCGGGTCCGCAACATGCCTCCAGACCTTCGCGACACAGGCCTACTCGGCGGCGACAACTCAATCCGTGTCGATCCAGGCGGGCTTGCTGGTCTGGGAGGAGGATCTGTCCTCGACGAAGGTGCAGACCTTCACCAACCTCTACAACTGAGGCCAGCGATGTGGACCCGGCGCGCTTTTACTGGACTTCTGCTGGGCGGTCTGGCTAGCAGTCGGCTGCTGGCCGCTCCTTTCAACCCTTCGTGGTCAGCCTCTCCGAATGGCACGCGCAATGTTTTCGACAACGTGCTGGACTTTTCCTCTTTCGGGGGCTCGCCCGGCGCGAGCGGCGCCACCAACATCGCGGCTGTGGCGGCGTTCAATGCGGCTTACGCGGGTCTGTCTGGCCGAACGCGCCTCTATATGGCGCCAGGAACGTATAACTTCAGCTCGACATTCAACATTGCCAACACGGCGCCGCCGGCCGGCAGTAGTCTTGTTATCGATGCCTACGGTGTGACGATCGCGGCCCCGAGCGGCACGGCAAATGCCGTCGCCGCAAATGCCGGCATCGTTCAAGGCTCTGACAACTTCAAGGAAACAAGAATTGACACAGTCAGCGCGGGCTCTGACACGGTAACGCTCAAGACGCCGAGCGAGACGAGCCGATATTCTGCCGGGAAATGGGTAGCTGTGACCGGCATCAACATGCAGGGTGCCGGCGACCCTCCAAATCCCGGGATCTTTGAGTTCAAAAAGATCCTGAGCGTCGGTGTAGGCACACTGACATTCACCGAACCGTTGGTGAATACCTACCTTGACACATGGCCAGCGTACCCTGGCGGCGGCGTCGGTCGCGGCGGACCGGCATCGGTCTATCCGCTGCAAGGCGCTTGGGACCAAGAGGTGGAGTTCAAGGGCGCTGCCTTCGCCGACACAAATAATCTGGTGTACGGCAAAGTGCGCGTCATGCAGTGGACGGACTGCGCGTTTGCTACGTTTGGACCGTGCCCATCTGTCAATCTACTCTATCGCAGCCTTCGGTGCTCCGGGCCTGGGACCGGCGCTTTGGAGGTTGACAAATTCGTGCAGCGCGCGGAGTTCATCGACAGCACCCACCGAGCTGTAGACTTTCAAAGCGCGAGTGTGAACGAGCTATATGTCTCTAATGTAGTGCAGGCCGGGGCAACTGCCACGAGGTGGCGAGGTGGCGCGAGGGTCAGTAACGTCTTTAGCGGTCTATCGACCAGCAATTTCAATTTTGGCGAGATGAACTATGGCTGCATGGGACCGGCGTCGTTGACGGATTGTTTCGCCAGCGCATCGACGTTCTTCAATCAGACCAGCCCATTCTCCGACTACACGGAAGAGGGAGGCGGTGTCTTGAGCTACCCTGGCGGCCCTGGGACAGCAAGCAACCCTGCGCATTGGTGGGGGACACCAGGTGGTAATGCCGTGCTGCTCGATAGCAGCAATAATTTCGCCAGATCCTTCCAGGTCAGCGACGTGTCGCAGGCAGCCGGGCGCACCTACATCCACACCAACCTTCCGTTTCCGGTGCCAGCGACCATCAACGGCCGGTCTGCTCCGTGGAAAATTATCGCCCACCCGTGCCCGTCCGTGACGATAACGAACTCTTCCGGCAATGCGCAATTCGCGGCGCAGTCGGCGCTGCCGGCTGGGTCACCGTTCAACAACTGGACGCTTTAGCCGCCGAGTTCATGACTGCTCGCAGTCTGGCTGGCGCCCTGCGGTGGTGATAGATCCGCTCCATCAGGCTGGTTGCCTTGGCCATAAGCGGGCTTGGTCGGTGGAACTGCTTGCGGGCCAGCGCCTGCTTTTCAGCCGGCAGCGTTCGGATGACACCCTCCCAATCGTGATACCAGATAGGGTCCGTGACGAACCTCGCCGTCCCGTGCTCTATCATCAGATCCACGCAGGCTTCATCGTGCCATGTGAAGTGATCATCCACGATCGATGTCATATCGATCCCGGCTTGCTCGTAGCCGCCGATCCAATCCTTGTCGAACTCGACGCGCTGCGATGACTGCCTGACGATGTCGAGGATATGGCCCTGCCTATAGAGCTTCCTGCGCTCGAATGCGGGCCGCGTTCCATAGATGTTGTCCAGCATGCAGTAATAGCGCATCTTGGCTTCGCCGAGACGCTTCCGGATTCCGGAGTAGTGCAGCATCTTGATCTGATGGCACGTCAGAGTAGGCGTCCTGTGATCGATCGGAGTGCTCTTGGCGTGGATCGAGGCGACCTTGAACTCTCTCCCGTCGTCCACATAGCCGCGGTCAATGACCGAGTGAATGTAGCACTCCGAGAACGAGAACAGCTCGACCCTGGGAATGCAGATGACCGTCCCAGGAGGGGCGTTGAGGATCGTTCTCCACTCCGGAGATGCGGTCGCGTTCGCAGTCAGCGCCTCGTCAGCGTCAAGCCGGATGATGACCTTCGATCCCTGAACTTCAGATCGGGCCAGTTGGTAAAGCCTGCTGATTGTGTTAGCTTCGTTCAGGTGCTGTTCTGTGTTCTCGAACAGCTTCACCTTTGGGAAGCCGGCGGCGATCTCTCGCGTGTCGTCCGTCGATTGCTGGTCTAGCAGAATGATGGTGTCGGCGAACGTGCTGTTGGTTTCGAGAAAGCGCTTGATGCTCCTGCCTTCGTTCTTGATCTGCGCAATCACGACAACGCGAACGCTCATAAAACACCTCAAATTGCAATAAACAAAACTACCCCACGTTGCCCCTCCCGCCTAGCCCCTAAAGAGGGTTAATGGGCGGGCGTACTCTTAGGGTGAGCGAGGAGGTGCTGGGCGAGGCATCCAATGCGTCAGGTTTTCTTCCCCGATATAATGGAAGGAGGACGTATTCTCGGAATAGGCTTGATACCAGTGCCCTTCCTCGTCCCACTCCTCTTGCATGAACTTGCAGTCCGGCAGCCTTGCTTTGTAACTGGTTGACCAGAGGTCGATCAAAGTTCCGTCCCTTGGAGCCGTTTCGATCGGCTGCCAAACTTCGAATGTGCAGTTTTCCATGGGGAAAGTATTCATCGCTTCCTCGTACTTGGCTTAACTCAGGGTGTGCGCGGGGCTGTTTTCCGATCTAAATCATGAAGGCGCCTTCTTAGGTTCCTTCCCCGTTGGATGTAGGGTTGGTCCGGGAATTTCTCTTCCTGTTCAATCAGGAGGACGATCAGCATGTTTCGCTCCTCCTCGGTCAATTCTAGCAACATGGTCATCGCTTCCTCGTACTTGGCTTAGGTGCCAACGGGTGAGGCAAAATAAGCGTCTAGCGCCGCCAGCACAATTTCGTCGTGGACGGGATCTACGAGGAGCTTTTCCCTAGCTCTCCAATCCCCTTTGGTGCCGCCCCAGAAGTATTCGCCGCTCGCGACCACGTAGGCGTCTGTCTGTGTGCCGATGACCGCCCCGTCTGCATCGTATTTCATCGTGCGATACTCGCTCTTGAAGCCCAAGCAGCGGCCAGCAGCACCATTGAAAATGAACAGGCCGGGAGGGCAGTTTTCAAGTCGTTTTGCCATAGGCATCCTCATCCTGCTCAGGTGCTCGGGTCTGGGATCACATTCGCCGAAACAAACTTGGCGCCACGCTGGGCGGCCTTCTTCCAGTTATCGTGCAGCACCCGCACGTTGTCGCCAGGCGCAACCATAGTATCGATCTGGTTGATTTCAACGCGAACCCAGATCCCCAGCAAATTGGCTACCCTGACGGCATCGGCGATGGCTTCTTCAACGCCAGGGCCCGCAATCGTCTCAAGCTTCAGAAATGTCGCGCTCATTGTCGATCTCCATTCGAGTGAGTCTGGCTGTCGATGGGGCGACCCTCGATCTGATGATCGCTCCAGCACATCCAGCACAGTCCGGTTCCCTCGTGCGGCTCTGGCTTGTCGAGGTAGTCAAAATAATACGCCTCGCCGCACTCTTTGCAGATCGGTCCCTTGTGTTTTCGCATCAGCATATCTTTCAGGTGAGTCAGGCTGGGTCTGGAAACAGCCGCTCAAGGCGGTCTATGATAGCCTCGATGGTGGATTCGAGCGCATTCATCTTGGCCTCGTCCCATTCAGCGTCGGACGATACGCGCTGCCGAACCTCCAGCAATTCTCTGATCTGCTTCCATGTCTCTTGCATGTCGTCCTCTTCCAATGTGCTTCATGCTAATTTTGCGCCGTCAACAGCCCGCGCGACCTCCCCAAGTGTGAGGCTGGCCGTGTCGGACCCATCGTAGTTAAGGCGGGCAACTAGCAGGTTGAACAGTTGGCCCGTCGTGATGTCGTCAACGGCCAGAAGATATTCTGCCTTGTGGGTTTCATCCTCCCACGTGAGGGAGGATTCTGGCGCGAACTTGTGCCAAAGACGGATGCCGATTTCGAGCCTCGCGTCACCGTTGGCGATAGCCTGCGCTTCCTTCAGGTAGCGATCCGCTGCGGCATCGTTCTGGATTGTGTTCTTCTTCCAGTCCGGAGACTGCATCCTGTAAAAAGCTGCCTTGTAGTTGGCGATTTCCTCAGGGGCGGCATCGTGTGTTCTGATTTTGCCTTCGCTCATACTGACCTCCGCAGTCGTTCGATTTCTTCCTTGATGCCCTTCGGGACATAGAATCCGCAGTCGCCTACCATGACGACTTCAAGGTCAAATGGATCAATGACTCGTCCGCCGCGTTTATAGAGCCGTGCGACTTTTGAGGGGCTCATCTGGATGGTGCGGCCTATGCTGTCAGACACGCGCCATCCGATCATGCGGCTGAAGAATCCCATGCAATGGATGTTATCGCGACGGCGGATGAGCCAATGCCAACAGTCGTCGCGCGGGAGTAATCCATCCCATTCATCTACGGTCATCTGAGTATCCCTAAAACGTGCCAAGCGGAGTTAGTGGCTATCCTGTTGCGCTTTCGCATTTCCTATATGTGCTCGACCCTGCCGGTGATCTCGACAAGTTGGCCGTCAGTGAACTTGGCGTTGTACTCATGCCACTCGCCGTCCTCCAAGCCATAGAAGTTCAGGATGCCGTGGAAGTTTGTGTCGATCTCGCCGTGTTTCGCATCCGGAGGGTTGATGTCGTACTTTGGCTTATGGTGGATCAATCGGCCGTCGGCGCGGATAACGTAGGTTTCAAGATACGGGTCATCGAAATCCTTCGTCTGGAGTTCTCCCTTCCAGCCATCGGGCAGCGGCAACTCGCACTTCACGTAGTCGAACATTCCCATCGGCGTTCCCCTTCAGGTCCGAGCACACATTCCAGATGCGGCTATCTGCCGGCCTCGATCGCATCGGCCTTGGCGCGCATAGCATCTGCCTTGGCCTTGCGGAGCTCGGCTTGGTAAGCCTCGCGGATGTCTTCCGGGAAGGCGTCGATCACGCCCCGAGCATACTCGCGCTGATCGCGATAACCCTCGACGTCGCCGCCATAGCAAACGGCATCCATGCACATCATGTCGGCCCAGAACTTGGCGTGAGCCAGTTTCTCCAGCACTCGCCTCTGTTCGTCGATCGTCATTTGTCGCATTGTCTTGTCTCCAGGTAGCATTACTTTCATGTGAGCGGGGCTGTCAGCCAGCGAAGGCCGCGGCGCCGCCCAGGAAGGCCTGCCGGCGCTCGCGCCACCTCGCGCGGTATAGACGGTCGATGTAGGGGGCTGCCCATGTTCGGTATTGCCAGTAACCGATCGGATGCCCGATCGCCGCGTAACGAAATCTAATCCCTGCCATGTCGTCCTCTTCCAATGGTTGCCTTGACGTTCATCCGGTTTGTGCGTCGTTAGGGCGTGAAGTGCTCGACCGCCTCGCTGATCACCCATACGAGGACGCAGAAGCCGGCGAGACCCCAGATGGTCAGGATGGCCAGCCCGACGTTGCGGTGCCAGCGCTCCAGCTTCTGCTCGTCCGCGTAGCTTCTGATGCGGGTCGGGCCGGGGTGGTTGCGGAGGCCGTTGGTCATGTGTCGCTCCGGTTAGGCGGGCTTGCTTCGATAGCGGGCGAAGTCGTAGCCGCTGCCATCCTCGTACTTGCGGACCTTGAGGAGCTTTCCCAGGGCCTCAGCGTGTTTCTCATGGGCATCGGTGTCTCGGCAGCACGCGCAACCCTCACTGCGCATGTAGTCGGCGATCATGGTCCTGATCTCGGCTCGCTCCTTCGGGGTCATCCCACCACCTCGCTCTTGGACTCGACGGGAGGGGCGGCAGGCAAGACCGCGATGTCGATACGAAAGGAACCGTCCGCTTCCAATTCGCAACCGGTGATGTAGGATTTCCAAGCCAGCTTCGGGTTGATGTCGGAGCCCAAGGCCGCATGAAGCCTGCCAAGAGCACGCATGCTTCCGCCGACGGTCGCGAGGTCCAGCAGCCGCCCCGGCAGCGGCGTAATCCGGAACGAGAAGCGTTGATCCTCGGGTATCTCGGCAACGCCGACGTAGCGCCTCTCTTCCTCGCTCACAGCGCCACCTCCGTCTTGGCGGCCGGACGCGGCGGGATGATCTCGACCCGCACAGGGCCTTCCTCGGCGTACTGAGCTGCGTAGCGGTTGATCTCCTGCTCGACCCTGGGGCCATCGGGTCCGGACACGGCGGCCACCACCATACCATCCTGCCAGACCCGGCCGCGCCACTCTGTCTTCTTCCATCCTGATTTGCTCATGCCTGCACCTCCGTCTTGGCGGCCACCCGAACGCGGGGCCTGAGGATGGCGTCCTGACGGGCCTTGAAGGCCGGCGTCGATCCCTCCCGCTCCATGCCCATACGGAGGCCGAGCTGCATGCGGCGGGTATCGTCGCGCTCGTTGCGGAGGGCGCAGTCCAGGGCATGAACAAGCCCGGAACGGCGCTGTGTCAATTGCGTGTCAATCTTCTCGCACGTTCTCGACTCGTTCGCGCTCGAAGTGACGGAACTTGCAGGGCCTATAGCCGCCTCTGCGCTGATATCGTTGTAGTTTTCACCCTTTGCCATCTTCCGCGTATTCCCCTATATGGGGGCCGCGGCGGCATCGCCGGCACGAGCCCGTGCGAGCGGAAAAGCCCTTCCTGTCCAAACGATTGTAAACCAGCCCTCGATGACCTCTGCGAGCGAATTGCGATCCGGTAAGGGTGACCGCGACGAGAATTTTCCCGTCGCGTCCTGGATCATTCACCCGCGTCATCGCGCGCTGATCCTGGCCTACTACAACTTCGTCCGCACCGCCGACGACATTGCCGACCACGCCACGCTGCCGGCCGACCAGAAGCTTGGCTATCTCGACCTGCTCGAGGCGGAGCTGCTCGGCAAGGGCGACACCCAGGCCGAGGCCGTCGCCCTGCGCCGCGCGCTGGCCGAGCGCGGCATGGCGCCGCGCCATGCGCTCGACGTGCTGATCGCCTTCCGCATGGACGTGACCAAGCTGCGCTACGAGACCTGGGACGAGGTCATCCACTATTGCCGCTATTCGGCGATGCCGGTCGGCCGCTTCATGCTCGACGTTCACGGCGAAAGCACCTCGACCTGGGCCGCGTCGGACGCGCTCTGCGCAGGCTTGCAGATCAACAATCACCTTCAGGATTGCGGCAAGGATTTCCGCGAGCTCAACCGCGTCTATCTGCCGCGCGATGCGCTGGCCGCACACGGCGCCTCGGTCGAGCAGCTCGGGCTCGCCCAATCGCCGCCGGCGATGCTGGCCTGCCTGCAGTCGCTCGCCGCGCGCAACGAGGCGCTGCTCGAGGAGGGCAGGTCGCTCACCGCGGAGATCCGGGACTTCCGTCTCGGCGTCGACGTCGCCGTCATCCAGGCCTATGCGGATCGTATCGTGCGCCTCCTGAAGGTGCGCGATCCCTTGCGCGAGCGCGTGCATCTCAACAAGTTCGAGCTGCTTGCCTTCAGCCTCGCCGGGATCATCGGCGAAGCCGGTCGCCGCGCGATCGGACGCAAGGCCGTTTCCAGACCGGGGGCTGCCCATGACGCTTGAGGCGACCACGCCCGGCGCCAATTACGGCTCGACCGCATCCGGCAGCTCGTTCTACGCCGCGATGCGCATCCTGCCGCGCGACCAGCGCCAAGCGATGTTCCTGATCTACAGCTTCTGCCGCCAGGTCGACGACATCGCCGATTCCGATGGGCCGCGCGAGGAGCGGCTCGCCGCGCTTCAGGAGTGGCGCAACGACATCGACGCGCTCTACCAGGGCCATCCGCCGCCGCGACTGAAGGACTATGTCGCCTCGGTGAAGACCTTCAGCCTCAAGCGCGAGGATTTCCTCGCGATCGTCGACGGCATGGAGATGGACGTGCCGCAGGATATCCGCGCGCCCGACATGGCGACGCTGGACCTGTATTGCGATCGCGTCGCCAGCGCCGTGGGGCGGCTGTCGGTGCGGGTGTTCGGCATGCCCGAGGACGACGGAATCCTGCTCGCCCACCATCTCGGCCGCGCGCTGCAGCTCACCAACATCCTGCGCGACATCGACGAGGACGCCGGCCTTGGCCGGCTCTATCTGCCGCGCGAGGCGCTGCTGCATGCCGGCATCACGTCCGATGACCCGAACCGCGTGATCGCCGAGCGCGCCCTGCCGAAGGTCTGCCTGCCGCTGGCGCAGCGCGCAAAATCGCATTTCGAGAAGTCGGACGAGATCATGAACCGCAACAAGCGCCGCCTCGTGCGCGCGCCGCGGATCATGTCGAAATACTATCATTCCATTCTGGACCTGCTGATCGCGCGCGGCTTCACCGCGCCGCGCGAGCCGGTGCGCGTGTCGAAGGTCACACGCATCCTGATCCTGCTTCGCTACGCTTTCATCTGATGCAAAACACAGCTCATATCATCGGCGCTGGAATTTCCGGCCTCTCCGCCGCCGTGCGGCTCGCCAATGCCGGCTTCAAGGTCGCCGTGCACGAGGCGACGCACCAGGCCGGCGGGCGTTGCCGGTCCTATTTCGACGGCGCCACCAACCTCACCATCGACAACGGCAATCATCTGCTGCTGTCGGGCAACAGCCACGCCCGCGCCTATGCGCGCGCGATCGGCACCGAGGCCGGGCTCGTCGGCCCCGAAAGCGCGCAGTTTCCCTTTGTCGACATCAAGACCGGCCAGCGCTGGCAGATCGATCTCGGCGACGGGCGATGGCCGACCTGGGTGTTCGACGAAAGCCGCCGCGTGCCAGACACCGGCCTCACCGACTATCTCAAGCTCGCGCCGCTGATCTGGGCGTCGGAACAGACGCTGGTCGGCAAGTCCATTCCGACCGAAGGCGTGCTCTATCAGCGCCTGGTGCAGCCGCTGCTGCTCGCCGCTCTCAACGTCGATCCGCCCGAGGGCTCGGCGGGGCTTGCCGGCGCCATCGTCCGCGAGACGCTGCTTGCGGGCGGGCAGGCCTGCCGTCCGCTGATCGCGCGTGACGGCCTCAGCGCCGTGCTGATCGAGCCTGCGGTGAAGTTTCTGCAGGATCGCGGCCACACCGTTCAGCTCGGCCATGAGCTGCGTTCGTTCGTCAGCGCGGACGGAAAGGTGACCGCCCTGAATTTCGGCGGTGAGGATGTGGTCCCGCTCGGCACCGGCGACGTCATCGTGATGGCGGTGCCGCCGCGCCCGGCAGCCAGCCTGCTGCCCGGCCTGAAGACACCGACCGAATTCCGCGCGATCGTCAACGCGCATTTCCGCTTTGAGCCGCCCCCGGGAGCGGCGCCGATCCTCGGCGTGATCGGCGGCGTCGTGGAGTGGCTGTTCGCGTTCCCGAACCGGCTGTCCGTCACCATCAGCAACGGCGACCGTCTGGTCGAGATGCCGCGCGAGGAACTCGCGCAGACGATCTGGAACGACGTCTGCAAGGCCGGCGGGGTGTCCGGTGAGCTGCCTCCTTGGCAGATCGTCCGCGAGCGCCGCGCCACCTTCGCCGCCACGCCTGCCCAGAACGCCCTGCGTCCGGGGCCGGTCACCGCGCTGAAAAACCTGTTTCTCGCCGGCGATTGGACTGCTACGGGATTGCCAGCAACCATCGAAGGATCGGTCCGGTCCGGTGATCGCGCCGCCGATCTGGTTCTGGCCGCCAAAGCTTCCTGACACGCGGCCCTGACGGGTGAATGTCCCGGTCAATTTCGTTGGACTATCGGAGCAATCGAGCGACATGGATTCCGTGAACGCGACCAGCCGCGAGGCCTTGAACTCGAAGGGTCTGGATTCGAAGCTATTGGAATCGAGCATTGCATCGGCGGCCGAAGGCGTTCTCGGCTTCCAGCAGCCCGACGGCCATTGGGTGTTCGAGCTCGAGGCCGATGCCACGATTCCCGCAGAGTATGTCTTGTTGCGCCATTATCTGGCCGAGCCGGTCGATCCCGTGCTCGAGGCCAGGATCGGCAATTACCTGCGCCGCATCCAGGGCGCCCATGGCGGCTGGCCGCTGGTGCATGACGGCGAGTTCGACATGAGCGCCAGCGTGAAGGCGTATTTCGCGCTGAAGATGATCGGCGATTCCGTCGACGCGCCGCACATGGTGCGTGCACGCGAGGCGATCCGCGCGCGGGGCGGCGCGATCCACAGCAACGTCTTCACCCGCTTCATGCTCGCAATGTACGGCGTGCTGACCTGGCGCGCGGTGCCGGTGCTGCCGGTCGAGATCGTGCTGCTGCCGTTCTGGTCGCCGTTCCACCTCAACAAGATCTCGTATTGGGCGCGCACCACCATGGTGCCGCTGATGGTGATCGCCGCGCTGAAGCCGCGCGCGAGAAATCCGAAGGGCGTCGGCATCGACGAGCTGTTTCTCCAGGATCCGCGCTCGATCGGCATGACGGCGAAGGCGCCGCACCAGAGCATGGCCTGGTTCCTGCTGTTCCGTTCGCTCGACGCGATCCTGCGCGTGGTCGAGCCGATGTTTCCCAAGAGCCTGCGCAAGCGCGCGATCGACGCCGCGCTCGCCTTCACCGAAGAGCGACTCAACGGCGAGGACGGCATGGGCGCGATCTACCCGCCGATGGCCAACATCGTCATGATGTATGATGCGCTCGGCAAGGACGAGAATTTCCCGCCGCGTGCGATCACGCGCCGGGGCATCGACAAGCTGCTCGTCATCAACGGCGAGGAGGCCTATTGCCAGCCCTGCGTCTCGCCGGTGTGGGACACGACGCTGACCGCCCATGCGCTGCTCGAAGCCGGCGGCGACAAGGCGGTGCCGGCGGCCAAGCAGGGCCTCGACTGGCTGATCCCGAAGCAAGAGCTCGAGCTGAAGGGCGATTGGGCGGTGAAGCGGCCCGACGTGCGTCCGGGCGGCTGGGCCTTCCAGTACAACAACGCCCATTACCCCGATCTCGACGACACCGCCGTGGTGGTGATGTCGATGGACCGCATGCGGCGGGAGCACGGCGCCACCGGCTATGACGACGCGATCGCCCGGGGCCGGGAGTGGATCGAGGGCATGCAGAGCGACGACGGCGGCTGGGCCGCCTTCGACGTCAACAATCTCGAATACTACCTCAACAACATCCCGTTCTCGGACCACGGCGCGCTGCTCGATCCGCCGACCGAGGACGTCACCGCCCGCTGCATCTCGATGCTGGCCCAGCTCGGCGAGACCGCGGCAACCAGCAAGCACGTGGCCGACGGCGTCGCCTATCTGCGCAAGACCCAGCACCCGGAGGGGTCCTGGTACGGCCGCTGGGGCATGAACTTCATCTATGGAACCTGGTCGGTGCTGTGTGCCCTCAACATGGCCGGCGTCGACCACGAGGACCCGATGATTCGCAAAGCCGTGGATTGGCTAGCATCGGTCCAGAACGGGGACGGCGGCTGGGGCGAGGACGCGGTCAGCTATCGCCTGGACTACCGGGGATGGGAGCCTGCCCCCTCGACCGCCTCGCAAACGGCATGGGCCTTGCTTGCCCTGATGGCGGCAGGCGAGGTTGATCACCCGGCCGTCGCCCGCGGGGTGGAGTACCTGATTGCAACACAAAATAAAAAAGGACTGTGGGACGAGCAGCGGTACACCGCCACAGGCTTCCCCCGCGTGTTCTATCTACGTTATCATGGTTACCCAAAGTTCTTCCCGCTGTGGGCATTGGCGCGGTATCGGAACTTGCGGAACACCAACAGCAGGGTGGTAGGGGTCGGAATGTGACTTTGGGGACGGGGGACTACGCTACCGCGGGTTACGCCATCGATCCGCGGCCAATACTGATCGTGACCGGATTGGTTCAGGAGGCCCGCATCGCGGCCGGCCCTGGAATGGCGGTCATCTGTTCATCCAGCAGCCCGACCCAGTTGCGGGCGCTTCTGACGGTGGTGGATCCCCAGACGATTCGCGGCGTCATCTCGTTCGGCGTGGCCGGCGGGCTCCACCCGAGCCTGCGCTCCGGCGACGTCGTGCTGGCGACCGAGGTGCTGTCCGGCGACACCCGCTGGGCTGCAGGCCTGTCGCTCGGCGACGACCTGATCGAGCGCCTGACCTCGGGCCGCCGCCGCGTCGTGCGCGGCAGCCTCGCCGGGGCGGAGGAGGTGGTCACCGGGCGGTCCTGCAAGGCGGCGCTGCATTCGGAGACGGGGGCGTTCGCCGTCGACATGGAGAGCCACATCGCGGCCGCCTACGCCGCCGAGGCCGGGCTGCCCTTTGCCGCGGTCCGCGTCATCAGCGACCCCGCCCACCGCGCGCTGCCGGCGCTCGCCCGCGCCGCGATCAAGCCGAACGGCCAGATCGACCTCGGCGCCGTGCTGCGCGGCATCGTCCGCAATCCGACCACGCTGCATGCGCTGGTCTCGACCGGCATCGACTTCAACCGCGCCCTGCGGAGCTTGCGCGGCTGCCGCGACTATCTGATCGGCACCGAGCTGATCGAGAGCGAGGAGCTGGTGTCGAAAGCGGCTTGAGCGGGGTCGTTCGAGCACGCAAGAGGAAAGGCCCGGTCGTGCGACTGGGCCTTTTGTTTTGAGCTGCGCGATTACCGTCACGGCGAGTGGCGTGCATCTGCTCGCTTGAATGTAAGCCCATCTGAGCTTATCTTACATTCGTCTTACCTCGGGAAAATCCAGGCAATGGCCGGCACGGACAAGCTCACCACCGTCGTTTCCACTAAGGGACAGGTCATCCTGCCGAGCGCTATTCGCAAGGCGCGGGAATGGAAGGCAGGAACGCGGCTCACCGTCGAGGAGACCTCGGAGGGCGTCCTGTTGAAGCCGGCGCCGGCCTTCGCGGCGACGCGACCGAAAGACGTGTTCGGCATCTTGGCTTATCGAGGCAAGCCGAAAACGCTCGAAGAGATGGACGCAAGCGTGCTGGCCGAAGCCAGGCGGCGGCATGATCGCGATTGATACCAACCTCATCGTCCGCTATCTGACCGGGGATCACGTCAGCCAATCCGCGCGGGCCCGCGCCTTGATCGACGCCGAGAGCGTCTTCGTTCTCATCACGGTGCTGCTCGAAGTCGAATGGGTGCTGCGAAGCGCGTACGGCTATCGGGCCGCCGACGTTGTGCACGCGCTACGTGCTTTCGCCGGACTTCCGACCGTCACCGTCGAGGACGGCACGACGATTGCGGCGGCGCTCGACCTTGCCGAAACAGGAATGGATTTCGCCGATGCGCTGCATCTAGCGAGATCCGGACATTGCGAGGCCTTTGTTACTTTCGATCGTAAGCTCGTCAAAGCGGCGAAAGTGGCGGGCCATGAGGGGGTACGCGAAGCGCGGTGATCGCTCGCGGTATCGGGTCAGAATTAGGTGACAGTGCTGGACTGCACCCCTGAAGGGACACACGACAATTACAGTGACACTGTCATCGTGATTCCCAACGCTTGCGAGCCTCACGCCCTCGTCCAGTCCTCCAGCCGCAATCCGGCAATGCGCTGGAATTCGGCGGTGTTGTTGCTGACGAGCGGCAGGCCGCGCGCGATCGCCTGACCGGCAATCAGGATATCATAGGGGCCGATCGGCGTGCCGCGCCGCGCCAGCTCCGCCCGGATCTCGCCGGCGGCTCGCGCGTCCTCTTGGTCGAGGTCGAGGATGTCGAGATCGGCAAAGAGGAGACGGAGCGTCTCCAGATTGAATTCAATCTTCTGGCTGCGATAGGCGCCGAAGTAGAGTTCGTGGGCAACGATGGCCGAGATTGCGAGTGCACCGGGCTGGCTGGATTCGACCCGGCGCAGGAGAGGCTCTGACCGGCGTGTGACGAGTGAGATGATGGCGTTGGTGTCGAGCAGCCATTTCGTCATCGAAACGCCTGCTCCAGATTGGGCCGCGTCTGCTCTTCGGGTTGCTCCCGGCCTTCAGCCATGAAGTCTGGGCTGAAGCCGCGCGCGATAGCCGCGCGAAGCGACGCCCAAGGGCCGGTGGCGCTTCGTTTCGGGCGCAGGATCACGGCATCGCCTTCGCGTGAGACCTCGACTTCCTCAACCGTAAAACGAAAATCCTTCGGAAGCCGGACGGCCTGAGAGTTGCCGGACTTGAATACCTTGGCGATGTGGGACATGGCGACCTCAAGTATATCCCTTTGAGTATATACATCATCGTAGCGTCATCTGCAAGACTGAGCCCCGGTCTACTTTGCATGGGGTTGTTCTCAATGTTTGCGAAGACGCGCCGAGCGGCGTCGGGCAAAACACCTGTGGCCGGGTCAATCCCTCCTCGCGAAAATATTCCACTTTCCCGAATTTCGGATTTATGGCATAGAGCGCTCATCCCGGCCCTGCCGGAGGGGCGCTTCGCGATCGTCACGAGATGCGGGCCGGGGTGCGGTGGACGCGGCAGCGCCGGCGCGATAGGCGGTGACAGGGACGGGCGACCGTTGAGTCATGCGCGACGCGGTACGACACGGCGCGGTCACAGCGGTCTTGTTGATGGTCAGGGGCGCGCACATCGGGCCCCGGATGCTGAGGCAGGGCCGTCCGCGGACGGAGAAGTCGTGTGGTCCCGACGCCCGGGGTTCTGGCGTCAAGTCTTGCGGTGATGTGGCGGCCAACCGGCACGCGCGTCGATCAGCGGCGAGACGACGGGGGCAATAGTGCAACGCTCCCCGAGGAGAGCACGAAGGACACCGTTAAAACCATCCGCGCAGGGAAGGCCGGGCGACCGGCACACCTGTGGTCCACCCCGTGTGCGTTCTTGACGCCCACGGACCTGCGGGTGCCGCCGGCGCCCGGCCTTCCCTGCGCCCTCTGGCCTTCATGGGGCGCGAACGAATAGCAAAGCTCGGGCGAATGAAGCCGCGAGAACGCGGTGGTGTGTCTGCAGGGAAGAGACCTCATAGCAGAGCAAGCTGGCGCCGCACGGCGGAGAGTGAGCGTGACGCGATGTCCTCTCGTGCCCCGGACGCAGCCAGCGCGCACTTGCTGCGCGGTGCGCTGCAGCGCGTCCGGGACACGGACCGTCGGCACAACGCCCGCAGACGAAAAGGCCCGGTCGCGTTGGCGGCCGGGCCTTCGTGGTATAGTTGTTTGCGTGCCTTACGCCGCCGTCGAAGCCTTCTGCGCGGCCTTCGCCTGGGCCGTGGCGGCCTCGTCCTTGCGGATCTCCGACAGCTTCTTCTGGACCTGTTCCGAGAAAATGTACTGCGCCGGGCGCTGCTTGCTCATGTCGATCTCCGGCGCCATGGGACCGGAGGTCTTGATGCCGCGCAGCGACACCCACATCGCCTTCAGCGGGTTGTTGAGTGCAGCCGTCGCCGCGGTCGGCTCGTAGCCGCAATGGGCCATGCAGTCGGCGCACTTCTCATAGCGGCCGGTGCCGTAGGAATCCCAGTCCGTGGTCTCCATCAGCTCCTTGAAGGTTTTCGCGTAGCCTTCACCGAGCAGATAGCAGGGCTTCTGCCAGCCGAAGATGTTGCGCGCGGGCATGCCCCAGGGCGTGCACTCGTATTCCTGGTTGCCGGCGAGGAAGTCGAGGAACAGGCCGGAATGCATGAAGTTCCACTTCTTGCCCTTGCCCATGGCGAAGACGTCGCGGAACAGCTTCTTGGTCTTGGTGCGGTTGAGGAAGTGCTCCTGGTCGGGCGCGCGCTCATAGGCATAGCCCGGCGACATCGAGACGCCGACACCGAGCTCGACGGTGAGGTCGAGGAACTTGGCGATCTCCTCGGCCGGGTGGCCGTCGAAGATGGTGGCGTTGACGTTGACCGTGAAGCCGCGCGCCTTGGCCGCCTTGATCGCGGAGACGGCGCGGTCGAACACGCCCTTCTGCGACACCGCCTTGTCGTGGTGGTCGCGCAGGCCGTCGAGATGCACCGAGAAGAACAGGTAAGGGGAGGGCTCGAACAGATCGAGCTTCTTCTCCAGCAGCAGCGCGTTGGTGCAGAGCGAGACAAACTTCTTGCGCGCGACGAGGCCGCGCACGATCTCGCCGATCTCCTTGTGGATCAGCGGCTCGCCGCCGGGAATGGCGACCATCGGCGCGCCGCACTCATCGGCCGCGTCCCAGCACTCCTGCGCCGTCATGCGGCGGTTGAGGATCGCGTCCGGGTAATCGATCTTGCCGCAGCCGACGCAGGCGAGGTTGCAGCGAAACAGCGGCTCCAGCATCAGCACGAGCGGATAGCGTTTGCGGCCAAGCAGTTTCTGCTTGAGCAAATAGCCGCCGATACGCATTTCCTTGAAGAACGGGATAGCCATTACAAGTTTCTTTCTGGGCTTTTCAATTCGGGTGAGTCAGCTCGCGGCCAGTTGGGCCGGAAGCCGGAATTCGATGTTTTCCTCGCGGCCCGGCAGCACCGAGACCTTCACTGGTCCGATCCGCCGCATCGCTTCGATCACGTCATCCACGAGTACCTCGGGCGCCGAAGCGCCCGCCGTGACGCCGACGGTTTTGGCATCCTTCAACCACTCCGGATCGAGCTCGCTACCGTCCGCAATCAAATAGCTCGCGACGCCGGCCTCAGTGCCGATTTCGCGGAGCCGGTTCGAGTTCGAGCTGTTGGCAGCGCCCACCACCAAGATCACGTCGACCAGCCGGCTCAAGTCCCTTACCGCAGATTGGCGGTTCTGTGTCGCATAGCAGATATCCCGGATATCCGGGCCTTGAATATCTGTAAAGCGGGCCTGAAGGGCAACGATGATGTCCTTGGTGTCGTCGACCGACAGGGTCGTCTGGGTGATGTAGGCCACTGGCGTATCCGGCGGCAGCGTGAGGGCCTTAACCTCTTCAACGCTTTGGACAAGCTGCACCGGCCCCAGGATCTGGCCCATCGTCCCCTCGACCTCGGGGTGGCCGGCATGGCCGATCAGGATCAGGGTCCGGCCCCTGGCAATGTAGCGCTTCCCCTGATTGTGAACTTTCGTGACCAGGGGGCAGGTGGCATTGAGCACCGGAAGGTCGCGCGCGGCGGCCTCTTCCTCGACGCTGCGGGCGACGCCGTGGGCGCTGAAGACCGTGACGGCCTTCGGCGGAACCTCGGAGAGTTCCTCGACGAAGATCGCGCCCTTGTTCTTCAGGCTTTCGACGACGTATTTGTTATGCACGATCTCGTGGCGCACGTAGACAGGCGCGCCGTACCTCTCCAGCGCCCGTTCCACGATTTCGATCGCACGCACCACGCCCGCGCAGAAGCCGCGCGGCTGCGCCAGATAAACTTCCATGGGACGCCCATCACGCAAGTTGCACCAATCCGCTTCCGTCTGTCCCCAAGCGGCACCCTAATACTGACCAATGAGTTGCAATATCCGCACCATTGGTTCGCACATGCGGTAGCCGCGCACCCGTGCACCATGCAGGCGCAACACTTTGTGTCAAAAAATCGGCAGCAAGGAAAGCTCGGAACCTTGACGGGACAGGTGGAGGTATTTTAGTAGGGTTTAGATGTCCTTAAGTGCGCGATATTTGTGCATCGGGAATGGTCACTTTCCCGCCTCAACTCCCGGGCTATACCGGCCGCCCGCATGATTTTGCCATGGTCTCCCCGCCGTTTACCTCGAACCATCGCGCGGCGAGAACAACCCAAACAGCAATAGGTTTCGCCCGGGAACTCCGATAAACAGCGGGCGTTTCCGGCAAGCTGATAACCGCAGAAAGAAAAGAAGTGCTGCAAAGCGTCGTCGTTGCCATCGTCAGGGCCTGTACCCGGTTCGCCTCCCTCGTCGTCGTTCTCGGGCTGCTGCTCTCGGTGGCCGCGGGCTATTACGCCGCTCGCCACTTCGCCATCAACACCGATATCAACTCGCTGATTGCCCAGAATCTGGACTGGCGGAAGCGTGACCAGCAATTCGACAAGGCGTTCGATCAGAACGAACTAATCCTCGCTGTGGTCGAGGCCCGCACGCCGGAAATGACAAGCGCCGCGGCAGACGCGCTCTATGCCAGGCTGAAGGACGACAAGACCAACTTTCACTCCATGCAGCAGCTCGGCAGCGGCGAGTTCTTCGAGAGGAACGGTCTGTTGTTCTTGCCGACCGAGGAGGTCGCCAAGATCACCAGCCAGTTCGAAGCCGCCGCGCCGCTGATCGAGATCATGGCCGGCGATCCCTCGATCCGAGGCCTGACCGGCGCGCTGGAAACCGGACTTGCCGGCGTCAAGCGCGGCCAGGTCAAGCTCGACAACACCGAGCGGCCCTTCAATCTGATCGCGCAGACGGTCGAGACCGTGCTCAACAAGGGCAATGCCAGCTTCTCCTGGCGCGAACTCGTCAGCGACGAGCCGCTCAAGGATTCCGACAAGCGCGCCTTCATCGAGTTCAAGCCGATCCTCGACTACAACGCGCTGGAGCCCGGCAAGGATGCGACCGACGCGATCCGGAAAGCGGCAGCCGAGCTCGATTTTCCAAACAAGTACCAGGCGCGGGTGCGGCTGACCGGTCCTGTGCCAATCGCCAACGAGGAATATGCAACCGTCCAGGAGGGCGCCGTCGTCAACGGCGTCGGTACTATCCTGGTCGTGCTGCTGATCCTGTGGCTGGCGCTGCATTCGTCGAAGATCATCTTCGCCGTGTTCGTCAATCTCTTCGTGGGCCTTGCGATCACGACGGCGGCCGGCCTGATCATGGTCGGATCGTTCAACCTGCTGTCGATCGCGTTCGCGGTGCTGTTCGTCGGACTCGGAGTCGATTTCGGCATCCAGTACAGCGTCCGCTACCGCTCCGAGCGCTACAAGCACGATGACCTCACGGGCGCGCTGGTGCTGGCGGCGAAGCGCTCGGCGGTGCCGCTGTCGCTGGCGGCGATGGCGACGGCCGCAGGCTTCCTCTGCTTCATGCCGACCGACTACAAGGGCATCGCCGAGCTCGGCCAGATCGCCGGCGTCGGCATGATGGTGGCGTTCATCTCGTCGATCACCGTTCTGCCGGCCATGCTGAAGCTTCTGAACCCGCCCGGCGAGCCGGAGCCGGTCGGTTACGCCTTCCTGGCGCCGCTCGACCACTTCCTCGAGACGCACCGCGTGCTGATCGTCGGCGGCACGCTGCTGCTCGCGCTCGGCGGCCTGCCGCTGCTCTACTTCATGAAGTTCGACTTCAATCCCATGAACCTGCGCAATCCGAAGGCCGAATCGATCGCCACCTTTCTCGATCTGCGCAAGGATCCCAACACCGGTGCCAACGCCGTCAACGTGATGACCACCTCCCAGGAGCAGGCAAGGCAGGTCGAGGCGAAGCTGGAGAAGGTGCCCGAGGTGCTCAGGGTGATGTCGCTCAACAGCTTCGTGCCGGAGGACCAGGCCCCGAAGCTGAAGCTGATCGCGCAGGGTGCCAAGGTGCTGAATCCCGCGCTGAGCCCGGAGCAGATCGATGCAGCGCCGTCGGATCAGGAGAATGTCGAATCGCTGAAATCGTCAGTCGACAATCTGCGCCGGACGGCGGGCGACGCGAAGGGGCCGGGGGCGGTCGCCTCGCGCCGTCTTGCAGACGCGCTCCAAAAGCTCGCCGATGGCGACGAAGCCACGCGCAACAAGGCGCAGGACGTGTTCGTCACGCCGATGAAGATCGTGTTCGATCAGCTCAGGAACGCCATGCAGGCCGGGCCCGTCACGCTGGAGTCGCTTCCGCCCGAACTCGTCAGCGCCTGGAAGAGCAAGGACGGCATTATCCGGGTCGAGGCGCTGCCCAAGGGCGATCCCAACGACAACGACACGCTGCGCAGATTCGCGGCGGCGGTGCTGGCGGCCGAGCCGACCGCGATCGGCGGACCGGTCTCGATCCTGAAGTCCGGCGACACCGTGGTGAAGGCGTTCATCCACGCCGGCATCTACGCGCTGCTGGTGATCGGGCTCTTGCTGTGGATCACGCTGCGACGGTTCGTCGACGTGCTGATGACGCTGGTGCCGCTCCTGGTTGCCGGCGCGGTGACGCTCGAGATCTGCGTGTTGATCGGGCTGCCGCTGAACTTCGCGAACATCGTCGCGTTCCCGCTGCTGCTCGGCGTCGGCGTCGCGTTCAAGATATATTATGTCGTAGCCTGGCGCTCGGGCAGGACGAACCTGCTCCAGACCAGCCTGACGCGCGCAATCTTTTTCAGCGCGCTGACGACGGCGACTGCGTTCGGTAGCTTGTGGCTGTCGAGCCATCCCGGCACGTCCAGCATGGGCAAGCTGCTGGCGCTCTCGCTGGTGACGACGCTCGCCGCCGTGCTGCTGTTTCAGCCTGCCCTAATGGGCAAACCCCGCGATCTCAGGGAGTAGGCAGATGTCGCCGACGGGGTCGGCGGCGGCGGTGCCCTTCTGACCGGGCTTCGCTGCGGCGGCGGCCTTCTGAGCCGCGGGCGCAGGCGGCGAACTGGCGCCCGCCGTGGCTTGGGCTGCTTGCGCGCCTTGCGCCTTCGGCGCGGCGGCGGCGCCGGATTTCGGCGCGCCCTTCGCCATGGCGTTGACAGGGCTCGAGGGGATTGGCGGGGCCACCCGGGTCCAGGTCTCGCCGCCGCAGAGGAAGCCCATCACGCAGCCCTTGATTTCGAGCTGGTCGGGCCCTGCCGGCGTGATGGTCGCGCTGTAGAGCTGGCCATCCTTGGCGTTGTAGACCTGTCCCTCCCACTGATCGACGCCGGACTTCTTCTTCATGTCGATCAGGGTTGCCATGCCAAGCGTCGGCCTGTTCTTTTTCGAGGCGTCCGGATTGTTCTCGTCGCGTCCCCCGGGCTGCTTTTCCCAGGAGACCGCGCCCCACATGCTGCCATAGCATTGGGCGACGCGAATGTTGGCGACGCCGTCGGCGACGCGCCAGTCGCCAGTCGGGTCTGCAGCGAGCGCGGGGGCCAGGCAGGTGTAACCGCCAGCCAGTATCAGTCCGCTGTAAAGGGCTAAACGCATGATGGTTCCTTGGCAGTGCAACATGATCTAAAAGCTGTGCTTGCGAAGATGGGTAGAAAAAGGGCAAAAGGCCGCACAAACCGTTTTCGGCAACGCTCCATTTTCAGTTGACGAGACGGCCCTCAAGCGAAGTATGTAGCGGATGCACAGCCCAAATCCAGACATGTCTCAGCTTTTCGCGGACCGTCAGGCCCAGCGCAGCACCCTGCATAACCGGTATTTGAACGAACAGTTCGTCCGGGTTCTCAAGACCATCGGCTACGATGTCGGTTTCCAGAAGGGGCAGGGACAGTACCTCTACGATCGGGACGGCGCGCGCTACCTCGACCTTTTGTCGGGTTTCGGCGTGTTTGCGATCGGGCGCAATCATCCGGTCATGCGCGAGGCGCTCAAGAGCGTGCTCAATGCCGACCTGCCCAACCTCGTTCAATTCGACGTCTCCGTGCTCGCCGGCGTGCTCGCCGAGCGGCTTCTGAAATACGTTCCCTATCTGGACAAAGCCTTCTTCGCCAATTCCGGCGCCGAATGCGTCGAAGCGGCGATCAAGTTCGCGCGCGGCGCCACCGGGCGTCCCGGCATCGTCTATTGCGCTCACGGCTATCACGGCCTGACCTACGGCGCGTTGTCGCTCACGGGCGATTCGAACTTCCGCACCGGATTCGAGCCGTTGCTGCCGGGCTGCACCCCGATCCCGTTCAACGATCTCGCCGCGCTGGAGAAGGCGCTGGCCTCGCGCGAGGTCGCGGCCTTCGTGGTCGAGCCGATCCAGGGCAAGGGCGTCAACATGCCCACCGACGAGTTTCTGCCCGGCGCGGCCGCGCTCTGCAAGAAATACGGCACGCTGTTCGTCGCGGACGAGATCCAGACCGGCATGGGCCGCACCGGCCGGTTTCTCGCGGTCGAGCACTGGAATGTCGAGCCCGACATGGTGCTGCTGTCGAAGTCGCTGTCGGGCGGCCACGTGCCGGTCGGCGCCGTGCTGACGCGCAAGAGCATCTTCGACAAGATCTTCAACCAGATGGACCGCGCGGTGGTGCACGGCTCGACCTTCTCCAAGAACGACCTCGCGATGGCCGCGGGCATCGCCACGCTCGACGTCATGGAATCGGAGAAGCTGATCGATGCCGCTGCCAAGCGCGGCGCCGAGCTGCGCCTCGCGCTGACGCGCATGGTGCCGGGTTACGAGCTGTTGAAGGAAATCCGCGGCAAGGGCCTCATGATCGGGATCGAGTTCGGTCCGCCGAAGTCGCTGCGCTTGCGCGCCTCCTGGAACGTGCTGGAGACCGCCAACAAGGGCCTGTTTTGCCAGCTCATCACCGTGCCGCTGTTCAAGGATCACAAGATCCTGACGCAAGTCGCCGGCCACGGCAGCCACACCATCAAGCTGCTGCCGCCGCTCACCATCACCGAGGAAGACTGCAGCTGGATCGAGAAGGCGTTCGACGACGTCATCGCCGGCAGCCACAAGGTCCCCGGCGCGATCTGGTCGCTCGGCAAGACGCTGGTGGACAACGCGGTGCGACGGTCGGCCTGACCTTGATCGTATCGCAGCCCGGTTGCGCTGCGTCGATCCGGGCTACGGCCCGAGCTTTGCGAACTCTCTCACGGCCTCGACCACGGCTGCCGGCACTTCCTGCGCGACACAATGCCCGGCGTCCTCGAAGACCAGCGTGCTGACACGCGGGATCAGCGACACCGCGCGTCGCGCCATCTCCTTGTAGATCGGCCCCGAATTCGCGGCGGTCGTGACGCGCACCTGGCAGTCGATCTCGGTCAGCCAGGAAAACGGATTGCCGCGGGCGTCGCCCAGGTACACTTGCTCCATCGCCTCGTATATCGGGCGCAGGATCGCGGACTCGATCTCGGGTGTGCAGCAGAGGCGGACGCGTCCATCGGCGAGCGGCACGAAGCCGTGACGCACATAGGCGCGCAGCGAGGTCTCGGTCCAATCCGCAAAAGCTGGTGCCGCGCGGTAGCGTTCGAGCACAGCGTCGGTGCTGTCGAATTCGGCCCGCCGTCGCAGCGTGCTCTTGAGGCGGACGACGGATTCGTCGCTCAGATCCCCGGAGCGCGCCGCGCGCGGATCCATGACGGTTGGCTCCATAACGAACAGACGCGTGAAAAGGCCAGGCCGAAGCTTCGCCGCGAGCAACAAGTCCGTCGCCCCTGCGCTGTGGCCGATGCCGTAAACGTCGCGCAGCTCCAATTCGTCGATGACCCGGCAGACGTCATCTGCGTAATCCAGGAAGTGATAGGCGCCGGGCTTGTGGCTTGCGCCATGACCGCGGCGGTCGAGCGCGTAGACGGTGTAGGTCGATGCAAGTTCGCGCGCAACCTCGTCCCAGACATCGGCGACGAAACCGGTGCCGTGGACGAGCAGGGCAGGCGGCCTGCCGCTCTCGCCCCACTGCAGCATGGCGATGCTGGCCTCGGCCGGGCCGATCGAGAAACGGTGCGGGTCGATCATGGGTGGCAAGACGCTACTTCGCATCCTCCAGGATCATCGTCGCGCCCTTCTCGGCAATCATCGCCGTCGGCGTGTTGGTGTTGCCTGAGGTGATGGTCGGCATGATCGAGGCATCGACGATGCGCAAGCCCGAGAGGCCGTAGAAGCGCAACCGCTCGTCCACCACGGCCATCGGATCGTTCGCCGTCCCCATCTTCGCCGTGCCGACGGGATGGAAGATGGTGGTGCCGATGTCGCCCGCGGCCTTCGCAAGCGAGGCGTCGTCGTCACCGACGGAGGGGCCGGGCAGATATTCGCTCGGGCGATATTTGGCGAGCGCCTTCTGCTGCATCAGGCGGCGCGTGGTGCGGATGGCGTCGGCGGCGACCTGGCGGTCGTCGTCGGTCGACAGGTAGTTCGGCGCGATCACCGGCTTCTCGTCCGGCGCGGCCGCGCGCAGCCGCACGGTGCCGCGCGAGGTCGGCTGGAGATTGCAGGCGCTGACCGTGATGGCAGAAAAGCGGTGCAGGGGATCGCCGAACTTGTCGAGCGACAGCGGCTGCACGTGAAACTGGATGTTGGCGCGGGCGCGCGTCGCATCGGAGCGGGTGAAGATGCCGAGCTGCGACGGCGCCATGGTTAGCGGGCCGCGGCGGCGGAAGGCGTAGTCCAGCCCCATCAGGCCACGGCGGAACAGGTTGTAATAGGTCTCGTTCAGCGTGCGCACGCCCTCGACCTTGTAGATCGCGCGCTGCTGCAGGTGGTCCTGGAGATTGCGCCCTATTCCGGGCTTGTCCATGACGATGTCGATGCCGAGCGGCGACAGCCAGTCGGCAGGGCCGATGCCGGAGCGATGCAGCACCTGCACCGAGCCGATCGAGCCGGCGGAGAGAATCACCTCACGCCTGGCGCGTGCCTCCATGATCTCGCCGTTCTGGACGAAGCGCACGCCGACGGCGCGGCCCTGCTCGATAATGAGCTGGTCGACCAGCACGTGCTTCTCGAGCCGCAGGTTCGGACGGTTCAGTGCGGGCTTGAGGAAACCGCGTGCCGACGACCAGCGCCGGCCGCGCTTCTGGTTGACGTGGAAATAGCTGGTGCCTTCGTTGTCGCCCGTGTTGAAATCCGGGATGCGCTTGACGCCCATCTCCTCGGCGGCGTCGCCGACGGCATCGAGAATGGCCCACGACAGCCGCGGTGCCTCGATGCGCCAGCCGCCGCCCGCGCCGTGATGCTCGCTGGCGCCGAGGAAGTGATCCTCCAGCCGCTTGAACAGCGGCAGCACGTCATCATAGCCCCAGCCGGTCAACCCAAGTTGGCGCCAGTGATCGTAGTCGGCGGCCTGTCCGCGCATCGAGATCATGGCGTTGATCGCCGAGCAGCCACCGATCACCTTGCCGCGGGGATAGGCCAGCGATCGGCCGTTCAGGCCAGGCTCCGCCTCGGTCTTGAACATCCAGTCGGAACGGGGATTGCCGATGGCGAAGAGATAGCCGACCGGGATGTGGAACCAGATCCAATTGTCGTCGCCGCCGGCTTCGAGGATGAGCACGCGCTTGCTGCGATCGGCCGACAATCGGTTCGCTACGATGCAGCCGGCAGTGCCCGCTCCGACGACAATGTAGTCAAATTCACCTTCGAGCCGCCTCGGCATTCTGTTTCCACCCGGATCGTCACTTGACGTTCCATCCTAATAGGCAGACGCAGCGGGCCGGGACAAGCCCGGCCATGCCGCGTCGGCAGGGCTAGACCCCGATGCTGGACGGTTGGGTGGACCGGCGCTTGCATGATAGATTGCATATTTCCAACAAGCTCGAGACCCTCCATGCCCATCGTGAACCGCGTCGCCGACCTTCAACCCGATATCCAGGCTTGGCGGCGGGACATCCACCAGCATCCCGAGCTACTGTATGATGTCCATCGCACCGCAGCATTCGTCGCAGAGCGCCTTCGGGAGTTCGGTTGCGATGAAGTCGTCACCGGGCTCGGCCAGACCGGCGTGGTGGGCGTGATCAAGGGCAGCAAACCCGCCGATGGGGGGCTCAAGGCCATCGGCATGCGCGCCGACATGGACGCGCTGCCGGTAGAGGAGCAGACCAACCTGCCTTACGCCTCCAAGATCCCCGGCAAGATGCACGCCTGCGGCCATGACGGCCACACCGCGATGCTGCTCGGGGCGGCGCGCTATCTCGCCGAGACCCGCAACTTCGCCGGCGATGCAGTCGTGATCTTCCAGCCCGCCGAAGAGGGCGGCGCCGGCGGTGCGGCGATGGTGAAGGACGGCCTGATGGAGCGCTTCGGCATCGAGCAGGTGTACGGCATGCACAACGGCCCCGGCATTCCGGTCGGCTCGTTCGCGATCCGGCCGGGCCCGATCATGGCGGCGACCGACGAGGTCGACATCATGATCGAGGGCGTCGGCGGCCACGCCGCGCGTCCGCACAAATGCGTCGATTCCGTTCTGGTCGGCGCGCAGGTGATCACGGCGCTGCAGTCGATCGTGGCGCGCAGCGTCGATCCCCTCGAATCTGCGGTGATCTCGATTTGCGAATTCCACGCCGGCCACGCCCGCAACGTCATTCCGCAGACGGCGACGCTGAGAGGCACCATCCGCACGCTGTCGCCGGAAGTGCGCAAGCTGGTCGAGAAGCGCGTGCGTGAAGTCGTGGCGGGCGTGGCGCAGATCACCGGCGCCAAGATCGACCTGCGCTACAAGCGAAATTATCCCGTCGTGAACAACCATGCGGCGGAGACCGAGGTGGCGCGGCGCATTGCCACGCAGGTCGCGGGCGAGGCCAACGTGCACGACATGGCGCCGCTGATGGGCGGCGAGGATTTCGCATACATGCTGGAAGCGCGGCCCGGCGCCTTCATCTTCTGCGGCAATGGCGATAGCGCCGGCTTGCATCACCCCGCCTACAATTTCGACGACGAGGCGATCGTCTACGGCACGTCCTACTGGGTGAAGCTGATCGAGGAGCAGCTTGCGGCGTCGTGAGCCGCACTGCCGTCTGATCAGGCGGCGCGCGCAGCTTTCCTCTGCAGGCCGGCGGCGATCTTCAGATCTTCGACGAAGCGCCGATATTCCAGCGCCCTGGCTTCGGGATCAGGCAGCCGCAGCAGATAGGACGGGTGCACGGTCACCAGCGCCTTGCGGCCTTCGGGAAGCTCGATGAGCCGTCCGCGGTTCTTCCCGATCGGGGTGATCTTGCCGAACACGCTTTGAGCGGCGGTTGCGCCCATCGCGACGATCAGTTCGGGCTGAAGCGCCGCAACTTCGCGCTCATACCACTGCCGGCAGGCCCGGATCTCGGGCGTGTTCGGCTTCTGGTGCAAGCGGATCTTTCCACGCGGCACGAATTTGAAGTGCTTCACCGCGTTGGTGACATAGACCTTCTTGCGGTCGACGCCTGCCTCCTCCAGCGCGCGGTCGAGCATCTGACCGGCAGGGCCGACGAAGGGATGGCCGGCGAGATCTTCCTTGTCGCCGGGCTGCTCGCCGACCAGCATGATGTTTGCGGACTTCGGGCCCTCGCCAAATACGGTCTGCGTCGCGTCCTTGTAGAGATGGCAGGCGCGGCAATGCGCGGCTTCCTCACGCAGCGCTTCGAGATCGCTAACGGCAGACTTGCGTGGCATCGGGGCCTCCGGCCGCTTCTGAGGCTTGTGCGGATCGCTTGCGGCATTGGCGATCATGGCACCGGTCATGCGCTCGGCGTCCTCGATCAAGGGCTTAATGATCGAAGCCTCGGGCAGGTTCCTCCAGTATTTCTTCGGCATCTCGGCCTGCATCGCCTTCACCTTGAGCCGGGCGGGGTTGAAGATGCTGGCGTAGTAGCGCCGCCAGGTTTCCTCCAGCCGGTCTTCGCCCGGCGCCTTGCTCTTGCTGACGCCCTGCGTGAACGAAAGCGCGTGGCCGTCCCAATGCGCGCAGAGGTCCGGCGTCAGGATCGACCAGGGCATGTCGGCAAAACGTTTTGCGAAGAACGGGGCTGCGAGCTCGACGATGTGATGCTCCGGCTCGAACCAGGCGACGTAATGCGCCTCGCGTTCCCTGCCGATCTCACGGAAGCGCACGAAGGCATGCATCTTGTGCTCGTCGCGATGGACCGCTTTTGCCATGGAAGTGACCTGCGCGACATCGGGGTTGGTCGCGACCTCGATAAGGTCGCTATTGTCCTTCAGCCGGAACAGCAGGCGATAGAGGATCGCAAAGCGTTCGCCATCGCGGTGCAAGATGGCGGCCTTGGCGAGCTCGACGAATTTGCCTGGTACGTTGAAGGTGCCCTCGTTCACCTCGAGGATCGGAGACGGCGAGGGCGGTGCGAACAAATCCGCTTCGCCGCCGTGCACGGTCCAGGTGACATCCGCTGGATCCACGTGATGAAGCACGAGACTTCGCGCGGCTCTGCGCCAGCCGTCGAAATCGGTTTCGGTGTCGAGCGTGATGTACTGCATCAGAAGCCAAATCCCAGTTGCGTTGCCTTCGGCTTGAACCGTTCGATGAGACCGGCGGCATCGAGGCGATGCGGCGAGGGACGGTGGTCGCTGAGGACGATGAAGGGCAGCGCCTTGCGCTGGGGCACGTGCAGCCGCGTGAGATCGGCCGCGCGGATCGTGGTGGTGCGCCGCGCCGCGATGATGCGTTCGACCGCCTTGGTGCCGAAGCCCGGCACGCGCAGCAGCTCCTCGCGGCTGGCGCGGTTGACGTCGAGCGGAAAGCGGTCGCGGTGACGCAGCGCCCAGGCGAGCTTGGGATCGATGTCGAGCGGCAGCATCGCGCTGTCGTCGACGATCTCCGCAACGTCGAAGCCGTAGAACCGCATCAGCCAGTCGGCCTGGTAGAGCCGGTGCTCGCGCAGCAGCGGCGGCTGCACCAGCGGCAAGGCGCGGCTGGCATCGGGGATCGGGCTGAAGGCAGAATAATAGACGCGCCGCAGCTTGTACGAGCCGTAGAGATTGGCACTGGTGTGCAGGATGGTGTGGTCGTTCGCGCTGTCCGCGCCGACGATCATCTGCGTGCTCTGTCCAGCCGGCGCGAAGCGCTGCGGCTTGGCCTTGGTCTTCGTCGCGCGGTTCTCCTCGGCCTCGTCCAGCTTCAGCCGCAGCCGCCCCATGGTGCGGCGGATCGCGCGGACGTCCTTCTCTGGCGCGAATTGCTGCAGGCTCGTTTCCTCAGGCATCTCGATGTTGATGGAGAGGCGGTCGGCATATTTGCCGGCCTCCGCGATCAGCGCGTCGTCGGCTTCGGGAATGGTCTTCAGGTGGATGTAGCCGCGGAAATGATGTTCCTCGCGCAGCTTGCGCGCGACGCTCACCACCTGCTCCATGGTGTAGTCGGGGCTGCGGATGATACCGGAAGAGAGAAACAGGCCCTCGATGTAATTGCGCCGGTAGAAGTCGAGCGTCAGCTTGACCACCTCGTCGATGGTGAAGCGGGCGCGCGGCACGTTCGAGGAGGCGCGGTTGACGCAATAGAGGCAGTCGTAATTGCAGGCGTTGGTCAGCAGCACCTTGAGTAGCGAGATGCAGCGTCCGTCCGGCGCATAGGAATGGCAGATGCCCATGCCTGGCGCGGTCGAGCCCATGCCCTTGCGGTCGCTGGAATCCCGCTTCTCGGTGCCGCTGGAGGCGCAGGAGGCGTCGTACTTGGCGGCATCCGCCAGGATCTCCAGCTTGCGTTGCACGTCCATATTTGAATCCCTTTGATTCCGCTCATGAATCCGAAGTCGCGCCAATTCGATTGACTCTTCGGATGCCGTTAGCTTTATATTAGAACATATCATGAACAAATGAGCCAGCCGCAGGTTCTTCTTTTTGAGAATCTCGGCAATCACTTCTGAGGAGCGGCGAAGCATGAGCGGCGCACGTATGAGCGCGCTTGCGATCCTGCGCGGCCAGATCGAGCGCATCGAGACTGCGGAGGTCGTGCATCAGCACGATCGCGCCGCGCTCGGCCATCACGAGGCCGATGGCGCGCTGAAGGGCGGGCTTGCGCGTGCGGCGGTCCATGAGGTGTTTTGCGAGGGGCGCCAGGGCGCGGCCGCGACGGGTTTCGTCATGGGTCTCGCGAGGCTCGTCTCGGCACGCAAACCGCTGCTGTGGGTTCGGCAGGATTTTTCGGAAGTGGAAACCGGCGCGCTGTCGATGAACGGTCTCGCCGAGCTCGGCCTCGATCCGCGCCGCGTGGTGACGGTGCGCGCTGCCGATGTCGAGAGCGCGCTGCGCACCTCGGCCGATGCGCTCGCCTGCGATGCGCTCGGTGCCGTCGTGCTCGAGCTCTGGGGCGATGTCAGGCAGTTCGATCTGGTGGCGAGCCGCAAGCTGACGCTGGCCGCACAAGGCTCCGGCGTCACCGGCCTGATGCTGCGGATGGCCGCGCAGCCGCTGCCCTCGACCGCGGAAACGCGATGGATGCTGCGCGCGGCGCATTCGCCGCCGGGTGCCGCATGGGATGTCTGGGGCACGCCGCGCTTCGATGCCGAGCTGTTGCGCAATCGTCATGGCCCGTGCGGCCGGTGGATCATGGAATGGAATTGTGATGAGTGCCAGTTCAGCGAGCCGTCGACGTATTCTCAGCCTGTGGCTGCCGCGCCTGCCCATCGACCGGATTCAGCGGTTCTTCAGCAGCGCCGGACTGGGTAAGAGCAACAATGAGCCCAGCATCGTCGTCATCAAGGACAACAATGCGCTGGTGATCCATGCGCTGGACGAGGCCGCGGAGCGTCTCGGCCTGTATATCGGCCAGCCGCTCGCCAATGCGCGGGCGATGTGCCCAGACTTGCGCGTGTTCGACGCCGACCTCGTGGCCGATGCGAAGACGCTTAGTGATATCGCCGACTGGTGCGACCGCTTCACGCCGCTGGTGGCGCTGGATCCGCCGCACGGGCTGTTCCTGGATATCACCGGCTGCGCGCATCTGTTCGGCGGCGAGGCCACGCTGCTCACGACGCTGGTCCGGGCGCTGGCCCGCCAGGGCTTTGCCGTCGGCGCGGCGATCGCGAGCACTTCGGTCTGTGCGCGCACGCTGACGCGGCAGGCCTCAGGCAGCATCGTTGCGGATGGCGGGGAGGCGGCGGCGATCGGCGCATTTCCGGTGTCCGCGCTCGGCGCGGGCGAGGCCATCACCACCGGCTTGCGCCGCGCCGGCCTGAAGACCATCGGCGATGTCGCCGCGCGCGCGCCGGGCGAGATCACCGCCCGGTTCGGTGCGCGGTTCTCCACGCTGCTCGCGCATGCGCTGGGGCAGGGCGATGCGCCGATCAGCCCGCGCAAGCCGCTGCCCGATTACATCGTGGAGAAGCGCTTCGCCGAGCCGATCGCGACCGACACAATGATCGCAATGACGCTGTCGCGCCTGGCGGACACGTTGATTGCCTCGATGGAGAAACAGGGCAAGGGCGCACGCCGGCTGGAAGCCGCCTTCTTCCGCACCGACGGCGTGGTGCGTACGATCACGGTCGAGACCGGGCGTCCCGTGACGCGTAGCGCGGTGATCGACCGCCTGTTCCGCGAGCGGCTCGATGCGCTCGCCGATCCCCTCGATCCCGGCTTCGGCTTCGACATGGTGCGATTGTCGGCGAGCCGCACCGAGATCGTGGTGCAGGAGCAGCGCGATCTCGACGCCCACGTCCATGACAATGACGAGCTTGCCGCGCTGATCGACCGCATCGCCGCCCGCATCGGCGGCAAGCGCGTCGTCGTGCACCTGCCGCAGGACACCCATATCCCCGAACGCGCGGTGCTGGCCGCATCGGCGCAGCACCATCTCGCGGCTGCCATGCAGGCCGAATGGCCTGCTCGCACCGAGAGCGAGCCGCCGCTGCGCCCCTTGCGCCTGTTCGACAAGCCGGAACCCATCAAGGTGCCGTTCGCGACCGTGCCCGATGGCCCGCCGCATCAGTTCACCTGGCGGCGTGCACTGCATGCGGTGGTGCGGGTGGAAGGGCCCGAGCGCATCGCCATGGAATGGTGGCGGCAGGACGGCAAGCAGCTGACGCGGGACTATTTCCGCATCGAGGATGCCGAAGGCCTGCGGTTCTGGATTTTTCGCGACGGTCTTTATGAAGGCGAGGTGTTCGACGGTGACGGCAAGCCCGCGTCTCCCGGCTGGTATGTGCACGGTCTCTTCGCATGAACAGCCCCGCTTATGCCGAGATCGGCATCACCACGAACTTTTCCTTCCTGCGCGGCGGTTCGGATCCGCGCGCCTATGTGCATCAGGCGAGCGCTTTGGAGATTCCGGTGATCGGCATTGCCGACCACAACACGCTCGCGGGCGTGGTGCGGGCCTACAAGGAGCTCGACAATGACGAGGTGCTGCACAAGCCGAAGCTGCTGATCGGCGCGCGCATCGTCTTCAGCGACGATACGCCCGACATCCTGGTCTATCCGCGCGATCGCGCCGCCTATGGCCGGCTCTGCCAGCTTCTCACAAGGGGCAAGCGCGGCGACGACATCACGCGGATCGAGAAGGGCGAGTGCCGTCTCACCTTCGCCGATCTCCTGGAATTCTCGGAAGGCCAGCTCCTGGTCCTGACGCTGCCGCATCGCTTCGAGCCGTCGCAGGTGCTGGATGTGCTCGCAAAGCTGAAGGCGAGCCGCGCTGAGGGCGTGTGGCTGGCGGCGAGCCTGCTCTATCGCGGCGACGACAAGCGTCGCCTGGCGCGGCTCGATGATCTCGCGATGAAGGCCAAGGTGCCGCTGCTCGCGACCAACGAGGTGCTCTATCACGATCCCCGCCGCCGTCCGCTTCAGGACGTGCTGACCTGCATCCGGGAAAAGACCACGATCGCGGCGATCGGAAGGAAGCTGGAAGCCAATGCCGAGCGTTTTCTGAAGACGCCACGCGAGATGGCGCGGTTGTTCCGCGATTTCCCCGAGGCGATCGCGCAGACCATGCGTTTTGCAGACAAGATCGACTTCTCGCTCGACCAGCTCAAATACCAGTATCCGGACGAGCCGGTGCCGCCGGGCAAGACCGCGCAGGGGCATCTGGAGGACCTCACCTGGGCGGGCGTCGACAAATATTTCGGCGGCATCGACAAGATCGACGCAAAGCTGCGGGCGACGCTGAACAAGGAGCTCGCGCTGATCGCCGAGCTGAAATACGCGCATTACTTCCTCACCGTGCACGATATCGTCCACTACGCGCGCAGCCAGAACATCCTGTGCCAGGGCCGCGGCTCGGCGGCGAACTCGGCCGTGTGCTACGTGCTCGGCGTCACCTCGGTCGACCCGACCAAGGTCGACCTGTTGTTCGAGCGTTTCATTTCCAAGGAGCGGCTGGAGCCGCCCGATATCGACGTCGATTTCGAGCATTCCCGGCGCGAGGAGGTGATGCAATATGTCTACCGCCGCTACGGCCGCCACCGCGCCGCCATCATCGCCACCGTCATCCACTACCGCCCGCGCAGCGCCATCCGCGACGTCGGCAAGGCGCTGGGCCTGACCGAGGACGTCACCGCCGCGCTCGCCGACACCGTCTGGGGCAGCTGGGGCAAGGGCCTCAACGACATGCAGGTCAGGCAGGCCGGGCTCGATCCGAACAATCCCATGATCAACCTCGCGGTTGAGCTTGCGACCGAGCTGATCGAATTCCCGCGCCATCTCTCCCAGCATGTCGGCGGCTATGTGCTGACCCAGGACCGGCTCGACACCTATGTGCCGATCGGCAATGCCGCGATGGACGACCGCACCTTCATCGAATGGGACAAGGACGACGTCGACGCGCTTCGTATGATGAAGGTCGACGTGCTCGCGCTGGGCATGCTGACCTGCATCCGGAAGTGTTTTGATTTGATCGATCAGCACAAGGGCCAGCGATTCGTGCTGGCGAGCGTTCCGCAGGACGACCCCCGGGTTTACGACATGCTGTGTGCCGGGGAGTCGCTCGGCGTGTTCCAGGTCGAGAGCCGCGCGCAGATGAACATGCTGCCGCGCCTGAGGCCGCGGACCTTCTACGATCTCGTCATCGAAGTCGCGATCGTGCGTCCCGGGCCGATCCAGGGCGACATGGTGCATCCTTACTTGAGGCGGCGGAACGGGCTCGAGAAGGTGAGCTATCCTTCGCCGTCGCCCGAGCATGGTCCCGCGGACGAACTCTACAAGGTGCTGCACAAGACGAAAGGCGTTCCCCTGTTTCAAGAGCAGGCGATGCGCATCGCAATCGAGGCGGCAAAATTCACCTCCGAGGAAGCCAACGGCCTGCGCCGCTCGATGGCGACCTTCCGCAATGTCGGCACCATCGGTCAATATGAAGAGAAGCTGATCGGCAACATGGTCGCGCGCGGCTACGATCCCAACTTCGCCAAAAGCTGCTTTGACCAGATCAAGGGATTTGGCTCCTACGGTTTCCCTGAGAGCCATGCCGCGAGCTTCGCGCAGCTCGTCTACATCTCCTCATGGCTGAAGCACTATCACCCCGACGCCTTCTGCTGTGGCCTGTTGAACTCGCAGCCGATGGGCTTTTATGCGCCGGCGCAGATCGTCGGCGATGCCCGCAAGAACGGCGTCGAGGTGCGCGACATCGACGTGTCCTACAGCTTTGCGCAGAACACGCTGGAGGAAGGGAGCGGCAAATACTGCGCCGTGCGCCTGGGCTTCCGCCAGATCGACGGCTTTCATTGGCTGGACGAGGATGAGGAGCGCCTGAAGCGCTCCCGGTCGTCATTCCGGGACTTACCCGAAGAATTTTCCGTGATTGGGCCGGTCTTGCCGCAGGCTCCGTTCACCTCTCCCTATGGGAGAGGTGTAGCACCGCCGATGCCTCAGCAGGACTGGGCCGACCGCATCATTGCCGCCCGCACCCGCCGTCCCTTCACCTCGCTCGAAGACTTTGCCCGCGACACCGGCCTGCCCAAGCGCGCGCTGATCCTGCTAGCCGATGCAGACGCGTTCCGCTCGCTCGGGCTCGACCGCCGCGAAGCGCTGTGGCAGGTGCGGCGGCTGCCCGACGACGTGCCGCTGCCGCTGTTCGAGGCCGCCACCGCGCGCGAGCAGCCGGACGAGCACGCCAAGCCGCTGCCGCTGATGCCGCGCGCCGAGCAGGTGGTCGCGGACTACCAGACCATCCGGCTCTCGCTGAAAGGCCATCCGATGGAGTTCTTGCGCGAGATGTTGTCGCGTGAGCGGATCGTCGCCTGCAAGGAGATCAGCCATGAGAACGAGCGGCGCCGCGTCCGCTGCGCCGGCGTGGTGCTGGTGCGGCAGCGGCCGGGCAGCGCCAGCGGCGTCGTGTTCATGACGCTGGAGGACGAGACCGGCATCGCCAATGTCGTGGTCTGGCCCAAGATCATGGAACAGTACCGCAAGGAGGTGATGGGCGCGCGCCTCATCGAGGTTCAAGGCTACATCCAGAGCAGCCCCGAAAAGGTGACGCATCTCATCGCCCAGCGCATGGTCGACCGCTCGCATGATCTGGTCGGCCTCGCCAACGATGCGCTCGCCCGCAAGCATCCGCTGCCGGCAGGCGCCACCGTCGTCGAACCCCTCAACGAAGACCCCCGCGCGCTCACGGACATGCCGGCCCAAAAAATCCGTCACCCCCGCAACGTCCGCATCCTGCCGCCCTCGCGGGACTTTCATTGAGGGATTATGGACAACCGCAGGAATCGGCCGATCCTGCCCAGCGATCAATACGATTTGAATCGAGTCTCTAAGCAACCTGAAAGCGAGGCGCGCCTATCATTCGTAGTGCCCATTTTGACACGGCGGGAGTCAATATTTGCAGCTGAAAGCGCCGCAACGATCGCGCGGCCTCGCCGTCGCCGTAAAGCCGGAGCGAAGGCCCTCCCGCATCGACAGGCTGGGCCTCTGGTTCTCCAAGAGCAGCATGATCGACGGACTTTGGATCGGGACAACCGAAAGCAAGCCTTACCCGGCGTTGCGCCGCGTGGAAGAGGCGCTCCAACTCATCAAGCGTCACGATACACTCAATTATTCCCGTATCTCCCGCAATCTCGATCGAATATGGGTACATCTGCTCCCCAGCGCCCAGGCGCACTATGATCGGTCACTGAACGCCTGCGCCCTCGATGAACGTTACGTTCTCAACGAGACAATGACACTTGAGCGGATCGCCTCCACTATCGTCCATGAAGCGACCCATGCACGGTTAGAGGGATGGGGGATCATCTATGAAGAATCGAGCCGCTATCGAATCGAGGCGGCCTGTCTTCGGCGCGAGCTCAGCTTTCTCAAGAAGCTGCCTGACACCGGGCTCATGCAGGAGGAAATCGTTCGTACATTGGAGTGGTGTGAAAGCGACGAGACCTACCTTTCCGACGCCAGCTTTCGGAGCCGCGAACACCAGGGCCAGATCGATACATTGCGCTATTTGAACGCACCGGATTGGCTCATACAATTTGCAATGTGGCTCATTCGCAGGCGACGTTCGCGCGTATCCGCCCCATAAGCGTCTTTGCCTCTGCGAGGAGAGAAGCGGCGAAGCGTCCAGACTGTTCCCCGGGAAGATTCTGGCTTTCTTCTCTGAGCCCGTCATCGGGCCGCGCTTTGCGCAATCCGTTAACTCGCAATGCCAAGTTTGTCGAGAGATCGCGCGCCCACGCTCAGTCGTCATACCCGCGAAAGCGGGTATCCAGTACGCCGCGGCCCCTCGGCTCAATCACAACCGTCTCTGGAATACTGGATCGCCCGGTCAAGGCCGGGCGATGACAGTGTGCCCCTCAAAAATTCACCCGGTTCGAGATCGCGCCGTCCACCACGAGATTCGATCCCGTCGTGAATCCCGACACCGGGCTCGCCAGAAACACCGCCGCGCTCGCGATCTCCTGGGGCGTTGCCATGCGTCCCGTCGGGTTGCGGCTCATCGCATCCTTGTAGCGCTCGGGCATGTTCTGCTCGATCATCTCCCAGACGCCGCCCTTGAAATAGACCGTGCCGGGCGAGACCACGTTGACCCGGATCTTCTTCTTCGCATATTGCCGGGCCAGCCCCTTGGCCATGTGGATCAGCGCGGCCTTGACCGGGCCGTAGGAGCTGGCCGTGTCGGCCTGCGCCGCCGCGATCGACGAGATGATCACGAAGGCCGCATCGCCGCTGCTGGCGCCGCTTGTCTCGAGGAACGGTCGTGCGGCATCGAACGCATGCACGGCGCCGAGAACGTCGAGCCGGAAATTCTGCTCCCACGACGCGGGATCGCCGCCTTGCGCCATCGCGCCGGCATTGGAGAACAGCATGTCGATGCCACCGAGCTCCTTTGCAGCAGCTTCGATCCAGCCCTTCAGCGCCGCGCCGTCGGTGACGTCGACCGTGCCGCCGGTGGCGTTGATGCCGCTTGCCTTCAACTCCGCGACAGTTGCCGCAACCTGATCGGCATTGCGCGCGCACACCGCGACATTGGCGCCTTCGCCGGCCAGCGTCGCCGCAATCGTCCGCCCGATGCCGCGCGTGCCGCCGAGCACGATGGCGTTCTTGCCCTTGAGACCGAGATCCATTGTTTGACTCCTTTTTCTTGGTCGGTGCAGTGTAGTCTCGTGTGTGGAGGCGCCGCAAATCCATAGTCAGACCGTCACCCTGAGGTGACCGCTTCTTCAGCGGCCCTCGAAGGGCGACAGCCCGGCTGCCACCTCGGCCGTTCATCCTTCGAGGCTCGACTTGTGATGCGTGGCATCGCAAGCCTCGCACTTCAGGATGACGGGAATGGCAGCGAAAGCTTCAACAATTCCATCCTCACTCCGGCGCTGCCCCCACCGGCGGACCGCCCGGCGGGCGGTGCAGGAAGGTCAGCGAGGCATAGGCGCCGACCCAGGAGCCGATCGCCGCGAACGCGACATAGAAGGCATTGTCGGTGTAGCTGATCACCGCATAGGAGGACAGCAGGTACCAGACCGCGCTCCAGTTCGCCGCCGGCACGCGCTTGCGCGCGATCACGGCGGAGGTGAACATCACATAGACCGCGTCGGTGGCCGCCGTAGCGATGAACACGGCACCTGCGGTGAGGGGATCAATGGCGGCCATGGCGATCCTTCTTGTGTTGATGAAAGTCCGAAATCAAGGGAGAGGCTCGGTCACGCAAAAACCTGCCGGCATTCCCGGCCTTATCTGGAGCCAAGTCGGGCGCGCCGGCGGATGACGTCGTACATGCTGCGTTCATCGAGAGCATGCCATCTGGCCTCGGCATGTTGAAGGCAGCGCGTCATGCCGCGATTTGTCGAAGGCACCGGCACGACGTCATCGCCGGCGATACCGTTCAGCAGCCATCCTTTCCGATCGCCGGCGAGAAGCTGACATGAAGCTTACAGCTCTGCAAATTTTAACGCTAACAGCGAAGAGCCGGGCGCTTTTTAGGTTGTTCGAAATCGGAATTCGGGACTATTAGCGCGACCGATAGGGCACTCATTCGCCGAGATCGTCGCAGGCACGACCGGGCTCCATGACAGCAAAAAATACGATGCGATTGCATGTGTTTACAAAACGACGGATGATCTCTTCCGTAGTTTTACTGGCCCTTGCCGGTGCCGCTGCCTACGGCGTGCTCTACGCCGCGCCTAAAGAGAAGAAGCACTCCGAGATCTCCAGCCAGTCGCGCAAGAATGCGGTGGCTTTCACGCCGACGCCGTCCGAATGGGCGACGCTGACCATCGAGCCGGTCAAGGCGAAAAGCTTCCGCGCCGAGTATGTCACCGAAGGCAAGGTCGCGATCGACGAAGACCGATCGACGCCGGTGTTCTCGCCCTATGCAGGCCGGGTCACCAAGCTGCTGGCCAGGCCGGGCGAGATGCTGAAGCAAGGCCAGCCGCTGTTCACGATCGAAGCCGCCGACACCGTGCAGGCCCAGAACGATTTCATCGCGGCGATGACGGCGCAGAACAAGGCAAAGTCGGCGATCGACCTCGCCGACCTCCAATTCAAGCGCGCCAAGGACCTGTACGAGGGCCACGCCATTCCGCTGAAGGATTATCAGCAGGCGGAGGCGACCCAGGTCCAGGCGCAGAATGACATGCGCTCCTCTGTGACGGCGCTGGAAGCCTCGCGCAACAAGCTGCGTATCCTCGGCTTCACCGACGAGGCCATCAAGGCGTTCCAGGAAAAAGGCGTCATCGATCGGGAGATCACGATCTATTCGCCGATCTCCGGCACCGTCGTGCAGCGCAAGATCGGCCCCGGCCAGTACGTCAACTCCGGCGCCAGCGATCCGGTCTTCGTGGTCGGCGATCTCTCCACGGTGTGGCTCACCGCCTTCGTGCGCGAGAGCGATGCGGCCGCAGTTTGCATCGGGCAGGACATCACCGTCAACGTGATGGCGCTGCCGGGCCGTCCGTTCAGCGCCAAGATCAACTACGTTGCCGCCGCGATAGATCCCGCCACCCGCCGCCTGCTCGTGCGCGCCACCATCGACAACAAGGATGGGCTGCTGAAGCCGGAGATGTTCGCGAACGTCACGGTCTATTCGGCCGGCGACCGCGCCGCACCCGCCGTGCCGAAGCAGGCGCTGATTTATGAGGCCGACAAGGTCCGCCTCTGGGTTGCGCGCGAGGACAAGTCCGTCGAGCTGCGCCAGATCAAGATCGGCCTCATCAACGGCAACCTCGTCGAGGTCACCAGCAATTTGAAGCCCGGCGAGCAGATCGTCACCAAGGGCAGCCTGTTCATCGACCGCGCGGCGTCCGGCAGCTGATCGACGACCCAAGAAAATTGAAGACCTGAATGGATCGTCTCGTCGCCCTTGCCGTCAACCGGCGCTTCCTGATGATCGGGATGTTCGCGGCCGTCCTGATCGGCGGCCTGATCGCGTTCAGCCGGCTCAACATCGAAGCCTATCCGGATCCGACCCCGCCGATGGTCGACATCGTGACGCAGAGTCCCGGCCTGTCGGCGGAGGAAATCGAGCGCTACATCACCATCCCGATCGAGACCCAGGTTGCGGGCCTGAAGAACATCACGACCATCCGCACCATCTCGCTTTACGGCCTCTCCGACGTCAAGATCCAGTTCTCCTTCGCCTACACCTATGACGAGGCGGCGCAGCAGGTCCTGAACCGTCTGGCGCAGCTCGCGCCGCTGCCCGGCAACGTGCAGCCGCAGATCTCGCCGCTCAGCCCGATCGGCGAGATCTTCCGCTACCGTCTCGTCGGGCCGCCGAACTACAGCGTGCTCGATCTCAAGACCATCCAGGACTGGATCCTCCAGCGCCGCTTCCGTGCCGTGCCTGGAGTGATCGACGTCACCGGCTGGGGCGGCAAGAGCAAGACCTACGAGATTCAAGTCGACTTCAACAAGCTGGTCGCCAACGGGCTGACGCTGCCGCAACTGCTTCAGGCGGTCGGCAATTCCAACGTCAATGTCGGCGGCAACACCGTCGATATCGGCCAGCAATCGGCGGTGGTGCGCGGCGTCGGCCTGATCCGCTCGATCGACGACCTCGCCAATACGATGGTGGCGCAGACCGGCGGCAATCCGGTGCTGGTCAAGGACGTCGCCACCGTCACCGTCGGCGAGAAGCCGCGTCTCGGCATCGCCGGCCTCGACGAAACCGACGACATCGTGCAGGGCATCGTCCTGATGCGCCGCGGCGAGCAGAGCTCACCGACCATCAAGCGCGTCCACCAACTCGTCCAGCAGATCAACAACTCCAGCATCCTGCCGCCCGGCGTACGCATCGAGCGTATCTACGACCGCGGCGACCTGATCGAGCTCACCACCCACACCGTGCTGCACAACATGGTGGTCGGCATCCTTCTGATCGTGCTTTTGCAGTGGATTTTCCTCGGCAATCTCCGCAGCGCGCTGATCGTCGGCGCCACGATTCCGTTCGCGCTGTTCTTTGCCGTGATCATCCTGGTGCTGCGCGGGGAATCGGCCAACCTGTTGTCGGTCGGCGCCATCGATTTCGGCCTGATCGTGGACGCCACCGTCATCATGGTGGAGGCGATCTTCCGTCGCCTGACGCAGACGACGCCGGTCTCGGAATCCGGGCATATGTCCTCCGAGACGCTATTCGGCATGAAGAGCCATGCCATCCTCAGCGCGGCCGCCGACGTCTCGCGCTCGATCTTCTTCGCCGCGGCGATCATCATCGCCGCCTTCCTGCCGTTGTTCACGCTCTCCGGGGTCGAGGGCAACATTTTCGGGCCGATGGCGCGGACCTATGCCTACGCGTTGGCCGGCGGGCTGCTTGCGACGTTCACCATCACGCCGGCGCTGTCCGCGATCATCCTGCCCGCCCATGTCGAGGAAACCGAAACGAAGGTGATGCTGCTCCTGCACCGGTTGTACTCGCCAGTGCTGCATTGGGCGGTCGCCAATCGCACCATCGTCCTCGGCGCTGCGGTCGGCCTCGTGCTGACGACGGTCTTGCTCGCCCGGCTGCTCGGCCTCGAATTCCTGCCGAAGCTGGAGGAGGGCAATCTCTGGATCCGTGCCACCCTGCCGCCGACCATCTCGCTCCAGGAAGGCAATTCCTACGTCAACGAGATGCGCAAGCTGATCCGCGCGCGGCCGGAGGTCGAGTCGGTCGTGTCGCAGCACGGCCGTCCCGACGACGGCACCGACGCCGCCGGCTTCTTCAACGCGGAGTTCTTCGCGCCACTCAAGCCCGTGAGCCAGTGGCCCGGCACCCGCGACAAGGAGGAGCTGACCGCGCAACTTCTCAAGCAGCTCGACGATCGCTTCCCCGGTGTCGAGTTCAACTTCTCGCAATATCTCCAGGACAACGTGTCCGAAGCCGTCTCCGGTGTGAAAGGCGAGAACTCGATCAAGCTGTTCGGCAGCGACCTCCAGGCGCTGACCGACACCGCCAACAAGATCAAGCAGGTGCTGGCCACCGTGCAGGGCGTCACCGACCTTGCGGTGTTCACCTCGCTCGGCCAGCCGACCGTCCAGATCGACATCGACCGGGCCAAGGCGGCGCGCTACGGCCTCGCGCCGGGCGACATCAACGCCACCATCAAGGTCGCGATCGGCGGCGACACGGCCGGCGATCTCTACGAGCCCGGCAGCGACCGTCACTTCCCGATCATCGTTCGCCTCGCGCCGGAATACCGCCGCAGCGCCGAGGCGATCCAGAATTTGCGGATCGGCGCGCCCGGGCCGAACGGCACCGTCACGCAGATCCCGCTGAGCGAGGTCGCCACCATCAGCCTCGTCTCGGGCGCGGCCTACATCTATCGCGAGCAGCAGGAGCGCTATCTGCCGGTCAAGTTCTCGGTGCGCGAGCGCGATCTCGGCAGCGCCATCCGCGAGGCTCAGGACAAGATCGCCGAGCAGGTGCAGCTGCCGCCCGGCTCGCACATGGAGTGGGTCGGCGAGTTCGGCAACCTCCAGGACGCGATCCGCCGCCTGTCGATCGTGGTCCCGATCTCGCTCGCGCTGATCGGCGTGCTGCTCTGGTTCAATTTCGGCTCGATGACGGACACGCTGCTCGCGATGAGCGTGATCCCGATGGCGATCTTCGGCGGCGTGCTTGGCCTCTTGATCACAGGCACGGCATTCAGCGTCTCCGCGGCGATCGGCTTCATCGCGCTGTTCGGCATTGCCGTGATGGACGGCATCATCATCCTGTCGCAGTTCAACCAGCTCATCGAAGAGGGAATGGACCGCATGAGCGCAGTCGTTCGCACCGGCGAGCTCCAGTTGCGACCCGTGCTGATGACCTGTGTCGTCGCCGGCGTCGGCCTGTTGCCGGCGGCCCTGTCGGAGGGCATCGGCTCGCAGGTGCAGAAGCCGCTCGCAGTCGTGGTCGTCACCGGCATGATGCTGGCGCCGGTCGTGATCCTCGTGACCTTGCCGGTGCTGATCTCCTTCTTCTCCCGCCGCGCGCGCTGACGCATGATCCGGAAAAGTGCGTAGCGGTTTTCCGAAAGATCATGCGCAAAAAAGATCAGCGCGATGGTGCTTCATCGATCTCATCGCGCTGTAACGCGCAGCGGTGATCTCAGAACCCGTAGAGCCGCGCCGGATTGCCGACCAGGATCTTCTTGCGCACCTCCGCATCCGGCGCCCACACCGGCAGCTGGTTGAGCAGGCGGCCGTCGTCGATCTGGTAGAGCGGGGCGATGTCGGTAGGCTTGCGACCCTCGACGCGGCTCGAATCCGGATGCGGCCAGTCGGTACCCCAGACGATTCGGTCCGCATTGGCCGCGATCAGCGCGCGGGCATAGGGCACCATGTCCTGATAGTCGGGGGCGAGCTTCGAGGAGCGATAGGCGCCCGAGATCTTCACATGGGCCTTGCCGGACTTCACGAGCGCAACGAGATCGGAGAAGCCCGGCTGCTCCAGCCCGAGCGAAGCTTCGAGGCCGCCGAAATGGTCGAACACGACCGGCACCGGCGCCGTCTCGACCAGGTCCTTGATCGCCGAGATCATGGCCAGCGTGGTGTAGAGCTGCACGTGCCAACCGCGCGTCTTCATGCGCTCGACGGCGGCGGTGAAGCGCGGCCGGCCGACAGCGGGATCATTGACGCCGCCCGTCGCCAGATTGAGGCGGATGCCGCGGAAGCCGTCCTGATGCATGGCATCGAGTTGGGCCTCCGTCGTCTTGTCGTCGATCACGGCGACCCCGCGCGCGGTCGCGCCGCGCGCCTTCATGCCGAACAGGGTGGAGGAATTGTCGGTGCCGTAGACGCTCGGGGTGACGATCACCACGCGTTCGATGTGCAACGCCTTGTGCAGCGCGGCCATCTCCTCCGGACTGGCCGGCTCCGGCGTGTACACGCGCCCGGCGAAGAACGGGAATTTCTCGACGTCGCCATGGATGTGCGTGTGGCAATCGCAGGCGTGCGCGGGGACGTCGAAATTGACCGGCGTCGCGGGCTGTGCCGCACGTGCCTGCGCTTTGCTGGTCATGGCTACTCCGGCGGCAAGGGAGGCGAGCAGGACGCTGCGTCGGCTGAGCATGGTTTCTCTCCCGGCTTGTTGTTTTTATCGGCGAGTGGGGGAGACTATCACATCAGCCGGGCAACCGCTCCGTTTCGCTGCATAGCTGCCCGACAAGACCCGCAAGCGGACGTGAGCCGTCCACGCGCACGACCGGGCAGGGCAGGCCCGAGAGCCACGCTTCATGCTTGGCGAGACTGCGGCCTTCGCGATCGCCGGCTTCGTAACGGGAAGCCCATTCGACGAAGTCTTCGGTCTCGCCATGGCGCCAGCCACCCGGCGCGACAGCATCAGCGCCGAAATGGGCGGCCTCGCGGGCACGCAATCGTTTCATCCGGATCTCGCGCGGCGCAGTCACGAAGACGACCAGATCGAAGTACGAAACGAGCTCTTCGCCCCAGCCGGTGACGGATCCGCTCAGCACCCAGTCGAGACGCGGCAAGAACATCTCGCGCATCAGGCGCAGGCGATCGGCGACGGGGCGGGTCGTTCGATAAGGCGGCACGGTCGGCAGCCAGAAATAGTCGTCGCTGTCGTGATGCGGCAGCGCCAGCCGGCCCGCGAGCGCGCGACCGATCGTGGTCACTCCGGAGCCCGAGGCTCCCATCAGATGGATGCGGCAGCTCTTCATATGCACAACCTGAGACTGGCCGAAAAGACGTGAAAACCGCCGGAAAACGGAGATGGGACGTATGAGGGCGACTCACACGCCCGTTCAGGAGGCGCGGCGGCGCCTTGATGTCCGTCCGCTTGTCGCGGGTTGGGCCGACAATGTCAGGCCCAACGCGCCGAGGATGCGCATGACCGTGCCAAACTCGGGATTTCCCGTCTCGCCGAGGGCCTTATACAGGCTCTCTCGGTTCAAGCCGGCCTTTTTCGCGATCCTGCTCATGCCGCGCGCGCGTGCGACGAGCCCAAGCGCGTCACGCACGAAGTCGGCATCGCCGGTCTCCAGCGCAGCCGCGATATAGGCCGCCTGACGCTCCTCTGTATTGAGATAGTCGGCGGTATCGAAACGCGTCGTCCTGGATGTCGTCTTCAACGCCGATTTTGCTGCCTTCGGCATCACAATGTCTCCGCTAGTTGCTCGGCTAGCTTGATGTCTCGTCGTTGCGTCCCCTTGTCGCCACCGCAGAGCAGGATCACGATCTGTGCTCCGCGCTGCACATAGTAAATCCGGTAGCCCGGGCCGTAGTCGATGCGCGTTTCCCGGACATTACGCCCGACGCTTTTGCTGTCACCGGGGTTGCCCATCTCCATGCGGCGAATACGAACGGTGATCCGGGCAACCGCGTTGGCGTCTTTGAGGCGCTCCAGCCACTCCGAAAAATGTCCGGTTTGCCTTACCTCGACCATAAGCTGCAATTGTAGCCCATAGGCTACAGAATGTCAAAGAGGCGGGAGGCTATGGTGGCAGCTCGAGATGCTGATGCGATATGGTTGGGCTTGGAGGTGCTGCGCGCGAGGCTACTGCCCCGACGGCGTCCGCAGGCCGTGCCAGGCGTCGCGAACCTGATGGTAGTGCACCTCGGGCAGATAGTCCGGCGTGTTCAGGTTCAGCGTCTTCACGTCGAGATGGCCGATCGCGCTGAGCAGCGTGTAGGAGGCGATCACGCGGTCGCGTTGCGCGCCGATCAGGCGGGCCTTGGCCAGGATCAGATCGGCCTGCGAGTTCAGCACGTCGACGGTCGTGCGCTGCCCGCCGGCGGCCTCGCGCTGCACGCCCTGGAGCGCCACGGTCGCAGCCTTCACCTCGGACTCCGAGGCCGACACCGTGACCTTGGCGCCCTCATTGGCGACCCAGGCGCTCGTCGCCGCAGCGCGTGCCTGGTTGCGTATCTGGTCGAGCACGAGCCGGCTCTGCGCCGTGATCTCCTTGGCCTGACGAGTCTGCGCCGCAGCCTGGCCGCCGTCGTAGATCGGTGCCGTGACGTTTGCGACGATGGAGGCCTGGTCCTCCGCGAACGTGCCGAGCGTCGGGTCGTTGTTTCGGCTCTTGCTGGCGCTGCCCTGGATGGTCGCGCTCGGCAGCAGCGTGCCTTCGGCGATGCGGATGTTGGTGGAGGCGAAATCGACATCGAAGCTGGCGGCCATCACCGCCGGATGCTGGCGGATCGCCATCGTCTGGGCATCCTCGCGGCTCTTCGGCAGATAGCGGTCGACGGCTTCGGCGGGCCTGAGCTGCGACGGCGCATTGCCGATGACCTGCGCATAGGTGGCCTGGCTGACGGCAAGCGCGACTTCGGCCGCGTTGAGATCGGCAAGGCCGCGGTTGAGGCGGGCTTCGGCCTGGGCGGAATCGGTCGGCGTGACGTCACCGGCGTTGAGGCGGCGCTGGGTCACCGCGAGCGTTTCGCGCAGGAAGGCGACGTTGGAGCGCTGTGCCTCGACCAGCGACTGGTTGGCGAGCACGTTGGTGTAGGCGGTGACCGCATCGAGCAGCACGCCCTGGCCGACATTGCGCAGCGCCTCGCGGCCGGACTGCACCTGAAGCTCGGCGGCCCGCACGCTGTTGGCGGTGCGGAAACCGTTGAACAGGGTCTGCGTCACCGTGACGCCGACGATCCACGGCTTCAGATTTGCGGTTTGGATGGTGTTGTCGGGCAACAGATTGCGCACCGATTGCAGGCCGGCGCTCAGGCTGGCGACGATCTGGGGCCGGTAGCCTGCGAGCGCCTGCGGCACGTTCTCGTCGGTCGCGCGCTGGCGCGCCCGTTCGGCATTGAGCTGCGGATTGGTTTGATAGGCCTTGGCGAGTGCCTCGGGGAGAGCCTCGGCCCAGGCCCGGGAGGAGGGGGCGCAAGAAAGCGCCAGCGCGGCCCATGTTGCAAACACGGAAACCACGCCCGATCGATGCCGCATCATCACGCGACCAGCTCTGGCGGCACGCCCAATCATGTAATCCCGCAAACCTTGCCTGTCCGCCCCCGCCGACGGCGGCCGTCTTAACTGTTTAACCAGCGCAGGTCTCGCAGGCAAACTGCCGCGGGGAAAACCCCCATGAAATCCGTGCTTGTTGCAGCTTCGTCACAGCGATTTCCATCGGGGCGAGAGAGACTTACACCAGCCTGACTGGTTTGCCTCTATCGGTTCTTGTTCACCGGCTTGCGCTTCTCGATGAACGCCGCCATGCCTTCGGAACGGTCTTCCAGCGCGAAGGTCGAATGGAACAGGTTGCGCTCGACGCTCATGCCCTCGGCGAGCGTGGTCTCGAAAGCGCGATTCACCGCTTCCTTGGCCATCGCGGCCGCAGGGCGCGACATCGCGGCGATCTTCTCGGCTGCCGCCATCACGTCGTCCATGAGCTTGTCCGCGGGTACGATGCGGCTGACGAGGCCCGAGCGCTCGGCTTCCGCAGCATCCATCATCCGGCCGGTGAGGCAGAGGTCCATCGCCTTGGACTTGCCGATCGCACGCGTCAGGCGCTGGGTCCCGCCAATGCCGGGAATGGTGCCGAGCGTGATCTCGGGCTGGCCGAACTTGGCGGTGTCGGCGGCGATGATGATGTCGCACATCATGGCAAGCTCGCAGCCGCCTCCCAGTGCATAACCGGCAACTGCGGCGATCGTCGGCTTGCGGCAACGCGCGATGCGGTCGCCGCCGATCGCGGCGAAATCCTCGGAGAACATGTCGATGAAGCCTTTGGGCTGCATCTCCTTGATGTCGGCGCCGGCGGCAAAGGCCTTCTCGCTGCCGGTCACGACGATGCAGCCAATGGCGTCATCGGCCTCGAGATCCTCGACCGCTGCGGCGATCTCGCGGAAGACGCCGAAGGAGAGCGCGTTGAGCATCTTCGGCCGGTTCAGCTTGATGATGCCGACCGCACCCTGGCTTTCGACGATGATGTGTTCGAACGTGCTCATGCTCCACCCACGCTTTTGATTGGATGAGCAATGTGCCCGCTGGCGCGGTGGGCTTCAAGGGGGCCGGACCGAGCTGCGCGTTGGTCGCGCGTCCCGGCGGAACCTGCGATCAAGCCATGAACATGCGCGCGGCAGAGGCCAGGGTCAGCAGCGTGCCGACGCCGATGAAGATCTTGCCGATCAGGGAGCTCTGGTCCCAGGCCGAGCTCTGCTGGCTGGCCATCACCGGTGCCGGCCGTGGCTGCGCCTCGGTTGCGGCAATCACCGCCGTCTGCACCGGCGGGTTCTCCTGCACGGCACGATCGATGTCATTGATCTGATCGGGCGCGACGACCTGGCTGTCCTGGCTCTCTGTGCTGGTATTATCGGCTGCTGCCTGGACGTTGTCGTTGGCCCGATTGGTCATCGCGGAGGCCGCAGCGGCACTTGGCGTGTCGGCGGTGAGCTGTGCATTGGCGTTGGCGACCTCGGGCGGCATCTGGGCCCACGCCGGCATCTCAGCATCGCTCTTGTTGATCTTGTCTTGCTTGGCCTCATCAGCCTTGGCCACGGCGTCCTTCTTGTCGGATTTCTGGGCAGCCTTGCTGCTGCCGCTGGTACGGCGCGCGTCATGGCGGCGGGGCTTGGCCGTGTCGGATCCCTTCGCGGCGCCGTCGGATTTGTTGCTTGCGGCCGAATCCGGCGCCGCCTGTGCAACGCCCCCGAACAGCAAGACAAGCCCGGCCAAGAAGATCAGGGCTGCGCGCGTGCTGGCTTTCATCATGTCGACGATCTCCCCAATTCCGCCCGTCCCGGCTGCGAACAGAGACCCCGGCGCGTGACGACAGCGGGGCAAAAAAGGGGAATCTTCGGGCTACGCCCGCCAAAAAAGCGGCAAACGCTCGCGCGCAAGCTGGCTGCCCGATGCAGGCGGCACCGATCGGTGTTATGAGGCCTCGCAGACGTCGACGGCGGCTTTGGTCGCGCAGGTGCGGTTTTGATCACGAGTTTGTGATACGAACGTTGTGCGCGTAACAAATTGATTGAGCGGCCGAATTGCAAGTGAGGGGCGCGGGTGCGCGGACGTGAGGACGAATGGACCGGCCTGATGCGGTCGGCCATGGCGGGCGATGATGCGGCGTATCATCGCTTGCTGAAGGCAGTCGCGCCGGTGCTGCGCGCTGCCGCGAGGCGCGGCTTGGCGCGGGCTGGTCAGCCTCCCGATCAGGCCGAGGATATCGTGCAGGAGATTTTGTTGGCGGTGCATCTGAAGCGGCATACCTGGGACAGCGAAGCTCCTTTCGCGCCCTGGCTGTTTGCGATCGGCCGTAACAAGCTGATCGATGCGCTCCGGCGGCGCGGCAAGCGTGTGTTCGTCAATATCGACGATTTCGCCGAGACGCTGCCGGGCGAGGCGGCGCAGGAGACGGCTTCGGCCGGCGAGGTCGCCGCGCAGCTCGGCACGCTGCCGCAGCGCCAGCGCGACGTGCTGCAGTCGATCGCGGTCGAAGCCGCGTCGATCAAGGATACGGCGGCGAAGTTATCGATGAGCGAGGGCGCGGTGCGGGTGGCGCTGCATCGCGGACTTGCGGCACTGACGGCCAAACTGCGGGACCATTAGTCATGCACACCGATCAACTCATTCGCTCGCTCGCCGCCGACAACCCGCACCGCGCGCCGCGCGTCGGCGCCGTGCTGAGCATGGCGCTGCTGGTGGCTGCGCCCCTGTCGATCCTGATCTTTGCGACGTTCTTCGGCGTGCGCGCCGACGTGATGACCGCCATGCGCAACCCGTTCTTCGACATGAAGTTCGCGGTGACGCTGTCGCTCGCGATTCCCGCCATCATCGTCAGCCTGCATCTGTCGCGTCCCGAAGCCCTGCTGCGCGGCTGGGGCTGGCTCTTGCTGCTTCCCGTCGGGCTGCTCGCCGTGGCGATCGGCAGCGAGGCGATGATGGCGCCGGCAATGCCGATGACGATGCGCCTGATGGGCAAGAATTCCAGGGTATGCCTGGTGGCGATCCCCGCGATGTCGCTGCCGCTGCTTGCAGGGGCATTGTTCGGGCTGCGCCACGGCGCGCCGTCGCGACCCGCGCTTGCCGGAGCGCTCGCCGGCCTGGTGTCGGCCGGGCTCGCCGCGACCCTCTACGCCTCCCACTGCACCGACGATTCCCCGCTGTTCGTCGCGACTTGGTACACGCTCGCGACCGCGTTGGTGACCGCGATCGGCGCGCTGGTGGGGTCGAGGGTGTTGCGGTATTAGCAGCGCGCCGGCTCACGCCGCCGGGGTCGCTTGCAGCTGCATGCGGTGGAAGCGCAGGACCTGCTGCGCGGTCGACGCGCGCAGCGCCTCGTAAGTGTCGCGCAGCGTCAGCATGTCCGTCTGCGAGCCGCTGGAGAGCTTCTCGCGCATGGCGATGATGGCGCGCACGCTCGACCATTGCATGCCGGCGACCTTGGCGAGGATCATCACGCCTTCGGTGCGGCTCTCGATCATCATGGTCTCGGCGGTCTCGACCGCGACGCCTGCGAGCGCAGCCAGCGCCGCATTGGTCTCGTCGAACTTGCCCTGCTCGGCGAAGGCCTTGACCTGGAGCTCGTTGAGGCGACCGTCCGCGTGCAGCGACGTCACCAGCGCGCGGGCCATCTCGGTCTGCTTCGTCATGGCGACGGCGCGAACCCGTTGGGCCGCTTCCTCGACGGCCCGCGACACTTCGATCGCGAGCTCGGGATGGGCGGCCGCGAGCTTCTTGCGCACGCTTAGGGATGCCTTGGCGACCAGCCTCAGATAGTGATGACGCGGCAGGTCGGGCCGCAGTCCGATGCAGTTGGCGAGGTCGTCGTCGCGTTCGGCGCGGACGACGAGGTCGGCGAGGCTTTGCTCGGAGAGCCGCGCGCCGGGATTGCCGACGGTCGACTGCACCACGTCCTCGTTGCCCCGCGTCACCAGCACGTCGGTCAGCGCTTCCGACAGCGTATGCCGCAGCGAGATCGCCTTGAGGTGGGCCTGGCCCCTGGTACGCGCGATCTCGATCAGGGTCGCTTCGTCCAGCCGTTCCGATTTCGACAGCACCGGGCCGGCGACCTCGATGACCTCGTCGAGCGCGAGCGTACGGATGGTCTGCGGCGGCGCACCCGCGATCGGCGCCAGGCGTTCGGCAAGCAGCGTCCTGGCCGAGGTCTCGATCTGCCCGATCAGGCACTGGAACACGTCGTCGAACACGCGGACATGGTCGTCGGAATAGTCGAGGGCGTTGCCCGCGAAAAGATCGGTGACCCTGCGCAGCGTCTCGACCCGGCGCGCGACCGTGCCGTGCGAGAGCGCAGCCTGCAATTCGTCGAGCAGATCTTCGGATTGTCTTGAGGATTTGGATCTCATTGCCCTGTCCTGGAGCGTTCGGCCCGGCGTCTGCCGTGCCGGAAGAAAATGGATTGGTCAGCCCGTTGCAATGCAGTTGCGCCCCTGCGCCTTGGCGGAATAGAGCGCGCTGTCGGCGCGCGCGAGAAACGAGTCGGCAGTATCATTGTCGCGCAGCGTCACGACGCCCGCGGAAATGGTCACCCGGATGCTCGGGGAGAATGCGCTCCAGTCGAGGTCGGCGACGATGCCGCGCAAGCGCTCGAGCATGCGGCACGCCACGTCGCCCGGCGTGTCCGGCAGCAGCAGCAGGAATTCCTCGCCGCCGTAGCGCCCGAAACTGTCGGTCGCGCGGATGTTGGCGAAAATGGTGATTGCAAACGTGCGCAGCACTTCGTCCCCGACCGGATGGCCGTGGGCGTCGTTGATGCGCTTGAACCAGTCGAGATCGAACAGCGCGATCGCGCAAGGCGTGGAGTCCTGCCGTGACTTTTCGATCTCGGCGTCGAGGAGCCGCATGATGCAGCGGCGGTTGTAGGAGCCGGTGAGCTCGTCGAGCTCGGCCAGCTCCTCGATGCGCTGATAGGCCGCCTTCAGCTCGATGCTGCGGCGGTACAGGACTTTGCGCAGGGTGGCGCCGAACAGCCCGAGGAAGGCGCATTGGCCGATCACCAGCACGAAGCAGAGCATGGAGGCGGTTCGCTGCAGCAAGGTCGCGACCGGCAATCCGATCGGCAGGTCCGATCCCAGGAAAACCGAAGCGAGCCCGCAGGTGGCAAGGCCCCAGGTCAGTACTGCCTGACTCGAGGTCATGCGCAGCGTGCCGAACGCGAAGATCAGGAACAACACGGCGAGGAACGTGACCCCGATCGTCGGCACCGCGAGCAGGAACACCAGCTGCAGGGCCATATGCGCCGAGATCTGATAGACGGTGAGGTAATGATCGTCGAACCGGTCGCCGAAACCGGCTTCAGACAGCACCGTGAAGGTCCCGATGATCAGGAGGCCGCTCAGCCAGAACAGCGACGGAACGACCATCGAGACCGCGCCGTCATAGGCGTAGAGCAGCAGGACCGAGGCGCCCAGCGAATAGCTTGCGACCTGGGCGATGTACATCTGGCGGCGCTGCCGGGCCCGGCGCGCCTTGACTTCGGGAGCCGTCGTCTCGGGCACGGAGACGACATCCGCGACCTCTGCGGCATTCCTCTCCGGAAAGGACGTCGCGGCCGTGCTCATGGTCCCGCCATTGGTCGATGTCAGCGTAAAAACCTACGTGGCAAGCCTTTAGGTTTGGTATCCTTTGAAATCGAATCCGGAGCGTGCAGGACCGAACAAGGTGATCAGCCAGCTTGGGTTTACCGGCGATCAATATCGTTTGCGCTGCGGTCGAGCCGAAGCAGGGCTTGGCGCGACAAAGGTGGTGCAGGGCTGCTATGGAACCGGATGAGGCCGGCCGCCTGTGCCCGGACAGGCATTCCGCAGGGAAATACCGAGTATTATGATACCAATTCGGATTGGCGATGCTGACCACCACGGGTGGGACCAGAAAAATGCCCGTATGTGGGTTAGCTCACACAGGCCCCCGTATGACTGCGGTAGCATGAACAATTTTGCCCTCCCCGTCGAACCGTCCAGCGCATCGACCCGACCAACTTTGCGAGACGGCCATTGAGCGCGACACAGGCGGCTTCGGACGAGATCCTGATCGCCAGGATCGCTCAAGGTGACCGGCTTGCCATGCAGGTGCTGTACGGGCGGCACCATGTCAGGGTTTACAGGTTCGGTCTGAGGCTCGTGCGGGACGAGCAGGCGGCGGAAGACCTCATCAGCGAGGTGTTTCTCGACGTCTGGCGTCAAGCCGGCAAGTTCGAGGGCCGATCCGCCGTTTCCACCTGGCTGCTGGCAATCACCCGATTCAAGGCCCTGTCTGCGCTCCGGCGCAGGAAGGATTTCGAGCTGGACGAAGAAGCCGCCAACGCGATCGAGGACACGTCCGACGATCCGGAAACGGTGGTGCAGAAGAAAGACACCAGTGAGGCGTTGCGGGAGTGTCTGACGGGCCTCTCGCCGGACCACCGGGAAATCGTCGATCTCGTCTACTACCACGAGAAGTCCGTGGAAGAGGTGGCCGAAATCGTCGGGATACCGGAGAACACTGTGAAGACGCGCTTGTTCTATGCGCGCAAGAAACTTGCCGAACTGCTGAAGGCAGCCGGCGTTGAGCGAGGCTGGCCATGATGGCTTTGAGCAAGAAGATGCTGGAGCAAGAGCCCGGTGAAATTGAACTGCTGCTGCCCTGGCACGCTGCCGGCACGCTGAACGTGCGTGATGCGCGCCGTGTCGAGGAAGCGCTGGCGCGCGATCCCGAGCTGGCCAGGCAATATGCCGCCATCCGCGGCGAGTACGAAGAGACCATCCACCTGAACGAGAGCCTGGGGGCGCCGTCGTCGCGCGCGATGCAGAAGCTGTTCGCCGCGATCGACGCCGAACCGGCGCGTGCGACTGGCTCGCTGCCGCTGTCGGCGCGCATTGCGACCTTCTTCGCGAGCCTGTCGCCGCGCACGCTGGCGTGGTCGGCGAGCCTCGGCGCCGTCGCGCTGGTGCTGCAGGCCGGAATCATCGGCGCGGTGCTGATGAAGAACCAGCCGGCGACCTTCCAGACGGCTTCGGTCTCGACCAGCGCGCCGATCACGCGCGAACTCGGGTCATCCGCCGCGCCGTCGCGCGCGTTGGTGCGCTTCACGCCCGAGGCGCGCGTCGCCGACATCACTGCGCTGCTCGACAGCTACCAGGCCTCGATCATCGGCGATGCCAAGGGCGGCATGTTCCGCCTCCAGTTCGACAAGGCGATGAGCCAGGACGAGCTCGCCTCGCTGCTCGGCAGGATGCAGCGCGAGAAGTTCGTCAACCTCGCCGTCGCGGCGCCCTAAGGGCGCCGCTGAGCCGATGACGGGCAAGTCCAAGAGCAGGTTGCGCGCCAAGGCCCACGCGTCATCGGTCGCCGCCGTGCTTCTGATCGCCGTCTGTTTCGGTGCCCAGCAAGTGCAGGCGCAGGCGGTCATGCGTACGCCGACGATCAGCGTGCCCTCGCGCACGCCGACCATCACGCCGAGCATCACCCCGCGCGTCAGTCCCAATGTCGCGGCGCGCCCGGTCGGCGTCGCCGGCGGCCCGCGGACCATGGCGACCATTCCCAACACCACCTCGCGCATCCGGCCGACGGTGCCGGTGCTGCCCTATGCACGCTATTCGCCGAACCTCTATCCGGCCTGCACCGCGCCCAATCGCGGGGCCGACGGCGAATGCGCGGGCCAGCCGAGTGCTGGCGGAGATGGCATCGGAAAATCGGGCAAGAAGACCGCCGGCAAGGGGCGCGGCAGCAGGACGCCGGCCGCGGTGACCTCGACCAGCTTCGCAGGCGAGTTCGTCGCCGAGATCGACGCTGCGCTGTCGTCGGCCGAGGCCGACCAACTGGCGCGCCGGCACGGCTTAAGGCGCATCTCGTCGGAAAATTTCCCGCTGATCGGAGCCACCTTCGGCCTGTTCCGGATCAGCGACGGCCGGCCCTACGAGACGGTGCGGCGTGAATTCGCAGCCGACGGCAGCGTGCGCTCGCTCCAGCCGAACTTCCGCTACGTGCTCCAGGATCAGAGGTCGTCGCGGACGACCGAGGGCGATCCTGCGCAATATGCGCTGACGAAGCTCCGCCTGCCGCAGGCGCATACGCTGGCACATGGCGCCAACGTGACGATCGCCGTGATCGATTCCGGCATCGACGCCAGGCATCCCGAGCTTGCCAATTCCATCGCCGATAGTTTCGACGCGCTCGGCAGCTCCGAGGGACCGCACGTCCACGGCACCGGCATCGCCGGCGCGATCGTGGCACATGCCCGGCTGATGGGCAGTGCGCCGGAGGCCCGCATCATCGCGATCCGGGCTTTCGGCGGCGCCAATGGCGGCGCCGAAAGCTCGTCCTACATCATCCTGCGCTCGCTGAATTATGCCGCCGAGCACGGTGCGCAGATCATCAATATGAGCTTTGCCGGCCCGAAGGACGCGGTCATCGAACGCGCCATCGCGGCGACCGCCGCGCGCGGGCTCGTGCTGATCGCCGCCGCCGGCAACGCCGGCCCGAAATCGCCGCCGCTCTATCCGGCCGCCAATCCCAACGTCATCGCGGTCAGCGCGACGGATCAGCAGGACCGGCTGTTCACAGCGTCCAACCGCGGCAATTACATCGCCGTCGCAGCACCCGGCGTCGACATCTTCCTGCCGGCGCCGGACGGCAAGTACCAGATGACGTCGGGGACCTCGTTCTCGGCCGCCTACGTCTCCGGCGTCGCGGCGCTGCTGCTCGAGCGCAACCATGCCCTGAAGCCGGAAGCGCTGCGGACGACCCTGACGAAGACCGCGCGCGACCTCGGCTCGCCCGGGCGCGACGAACTCTTCGGCGATGGTCAGACCGATGCGTTTGCCGCAGTGATGGCAGTTCCCGCCGACAGCGCGTCGCCGGTTGCGGCGGCACCCGGTACAACAAAACGTGAAGATGCCGCCAAGCGCCGCGATGAGCCGGGCAGCCGCGCGATCGAGCAGCCGTCGCTGTCGAGCACGGACGATAAATCCACGATTTCTCAGGCGGATAGGCCGGCGACGCGATAGCGTCTGCGACAAAGATGCGCGCGAAGCCGAAAGCAAAAAAGCGAACGCCGCCTTGAACGTTCAGCCAGCTGCCACGACCAAATTATGTGGGAGCGGTCATCCCTCCCCATCGGTCATATCAGGCGCGAGCGCCCATCCACCCCAAGCGCCCATATGGCTTGACCCGTCCGGTTGTCCCCCCGGACGGGTCTTTTCTTTTCAGAGCGTTTTCCTCCGACATGGATTCCGTTCGCGCGAAGAGCATGCGTCAAACCGAAAATCCAGAGCTCTGATCTTCCTTCGATCAAAACCGAGACTCCGGGTGTCCGATCCTTCGAAGTCTCCCATTCGTTCATCTTGCGGTTGAGGTTCTCCGGAATTTGGCTCGCCGTCGCGCGCGCAATGCGCCGCAACTCCGTTATGCTTGCGGGGAGCTTGACTCGAAAACACGGTAATTCTCCGCACGACTACGGTGTTTGATGACGAACGCCGTGTCGCTGCTGGACAAGTCAAAACTTTTCCACAAAATATTCATGTCGCGTCTAAATTGATTCGTGTGCGTTGCGTCTCCGCGTCCGTATTTTCTCCCGACGGGCTGGTTCATGACACATCGCCTAGAGTTTATCCGCGACGCGGCTGGCAGCCGCCAGATTGCGGCGCGCTGGTGCGCTCTCGCCGAGCAGCGCCTGCAGCATCTCTCCGAGATGTTCGAGACCGGCCGCTGGCGCCGCTATCATTCCGAGATCGCGTTCCTCGAAAACATCCAGGAAGCCAAGCGGGCAGTCCAGACTTGGCGCGCGCTCGCAACCGGCGGTGACGTCGCCGAGGCAGCTGCGAGCGTAACGCCTGCCTTCGGTTGGTCGCCGGCGGCGATGCCGCGCGAGCAGCCGCCGCACACCGTGCAGCCGAAGGCCGTGCATATCGTGCCCGAGACCGCCGTGCCGGTCAGACTCGACCCGCAGCCGGATGTGCTCGCGGAGATCACCGAAGCCCCGATTGCGCCGCTCTCCGAGCCGCCGGCGCTGGCGCCGCTCACGGTGCCCGATGTGGCGGCATTGCCCGCAATGCCCTCGTTCACCGCCCCAGCCGAGATGCCGCTGCTCAGGGCTCCCGCGGCGAAGGCACCGCTCACTGCGCCTGCCGTGAGGTCACCACTCGCGCCCGCCGTGGCACCGTTCACCGCGCCCGAAGTAAGGCCGCCGCTCGCGCCGCCCGCTGTGAAGACGGCGCCGGCGGCCATGACCGCGCTCCTGCCGCAGTTTTCCCCGCCCGCCGAGGAAATCGTCGCCGCCCCCGAGCGCGTCGTCGAATTCACCTTCAGCCTCGACGGCCTGGAAGCCAAATACCCGTTGCTCAGGAACGCATTCTGAGGCGGTGAGTGAGGCTAGAGAGTATCGGCCGTGTTTCGCGCCCCGTCATCCTGAGGTGCGAGGCATGGGACGCGACGCGTCCCATGGGGAGCCTCGAAGGATGAGCGGCCCATCTGCCGCCCCCATCTGTCGCCACAACGAGCTTACTACTTCGACCTAGGCGCTCCCGCGCGTCGCCGCGCAAACTTGCTCACCGAACTCCAATCGGAACGAATGAGTGCTTCCTTCTTGGCGCGGCTCCACCCCTTGAGCTGACGCTCGGCGGCTATCCCATCGGTGATCCGATCGAAATACTCCGACCAGACCAGGATGACCGGGCGTCTTGAATAAGTGTAGCCCTGGTGAATTCCCGCATTGTGTTCATCGACACGCTTGGACGTGTCCTCGCCGGTCGCGCTTCCGATATAGAACGAGCCGTCCGCGCAGCGCAGCATGTAGACATAGATGCCCACAACATCATCCTTCGAGGCTCCCCACGTGGCGCGTTGCGCCACGTGTCTCGCACCTCAGGATGACGGCCGTGTTTGGGTTGTCAAGTTTTGATGCAACAATCTCAGGATATCATCCTGAGGTGCGAGGCATGGGACGCGACGCGTCCCTTGACGAACTCCGAAGGATGCGTGGCCCAGCTCTCAGCCGCGCCTACCGTCGCACCGCATTGCCGCCGACCACGATCTGGGCGAACCGCTGGGCTCCATCGGCCGAGAGATCCGATGTCACCGCCCGGGCGTGGTCGAGCCCGACCACCGCACCGCGCGGCGTCTCGGAGATCATGTTGTTGTTGACGAGGGCGGTGCCCGCGCCCGGCATCACGGAAACGCCGACACCTGCCAGCGCCTTGCGGATCACGTTGCCCGTGATCGCGACGTCGCGCAGATATTTGCCCCAGCCGGCGACGATGCCGTAGGACGGCGCGTTCTCGATCACGTTGCCGGTCACCGATGTGTCAGCCTCGACGTAGATCCCGACGCCGGCATCGTCGTCGGGCGCCGTGCCGATCGGCCGTTTCGGGATCAGGTTGCGGATGATGTTGCCCTGGACCACCGCGATGCGGCCGCCTTCGTTGAAATTGCAGACGGAGACGCCGACGGCAGCGCCATCCACGATGTTGTTGGCGATCACTGCGGCCTCGAACGCGAACTCGGAATAGAGCGCGACCTCGCGCACATCGCTGACGCTGTTGCCTGATATGTGGATGTTCGAGGCTGAGTTGCCGCGCACGGCCGAATAGTCGCAATTCCTGATGCGGTTGCCGCGCACGATCACGTTGCCGGCACGGAACGCGTTGATGGCATTGCCGTACTGGCCCGAGCCGCCGGGCCCCGCCTTGATGTTCTCGATGCGGTTGTCCGCCACCAGCGTGCCATCGTCGCCGATCGCGGTGCGCAGGATCTCGATGCCGTTGTCATTGGTGCCGGTGATGGTGTTTCGGGACACGCTGAGGCCCCGGGCATCGAACGAGACCACCGCCGTCAGCGCGATGTCAGTGAAGATGTTGCCGGAGATCTCGCCCGCGACCTGCTCGAGCCAGATGCCGCTGCCGCCGGAGTTCGCGATGGCGCAATCGGTGATGCGAACGTCCTGGCCGCCGAGGACGTGGATCAGGCCGCGCCGCGCCGGCAGCGGGATGTTGCCGCCGTCGAAGGTGATGCCGGTGAGGCCGATCGCATCGGAGCCGTCGCTCTGGATTGCCGAGGCCCCGCCGCTGAAGACGAGCCTGGTCGCGCCGCGCACGCCGATCAGTTGCGCGCCCCTCGGAAGCCGCAATAGGCCGGCCCGGTAGATGCCGGGCGGCAAGGCGAGCGGCACCTGCGCCCGAGCGGCCTCGTCGATCGCACGCTGCAGGGCGCGGGTCTGATCCTCGCTGCTGCCGGGCCGCACGCCGTATTGCGTCGCGTCGCGGCCGAGCAGCGACGTCAGCGGCGCCGCGCGCGCAGCGTCAACTGGCATGACGAGCGCGCCGGCGGCAATGCCGGCGGTCGAAGCCCCGATGAGATGACGGCGATTGAGGTCCATGACGCGTCCTCCGGCGGACGCGGGAGATGTCCGCGCCGCCTAGGTAGCGCAGGGCGGCGAAGGCGGTGAGGATTGTTTGCGGTAGGGTTAAATGTTTACGCAAGAGACGGTGCCGTAGGGTGGGTTAGCCGTAGGTAGGCGTAACCCACCGTGTTGCCGCGAATACGGAACCGCTGATGGAGATGTCGTGGATTGCGCTTTGCTAATCCACCCTACGAAGCGGGCTACGAGACCGGCGTGTTCCGTGCCTTCCGTGCCAATTGAACCATCTCCATCAGCATCGCTTCCCCCGCATCCACCAGCTCCTCCAGCGTGATCCGGGCGCTGCCCTTGCGCCGTACGGCGCCGCTGCGTGCGAGCGGGGGGATGTGGATGAACGCCGCAAGCTGCGGACCACCGGCCTTCATGGTCTCGATCGCCCGCCAGCTCAGATAGTTGCAGAGATAGGCGCCGGCATCGCGCGAGGCCCGCGCGTCGATGCCGGTGAGGCGCGCGGCGCGCAGCAGTCTTGCGGTATGGGGGCCGAACATCATGGCATCCGCCTGGCCTGCGATGCCGCGCTTGCTCGATCTCGTATTGGCCGCATCGGGCCAGAGCATGGTGACGGCGTTGCGCGCGCGCGTCTCGATGCGCAGGTAGGGCGTGCGCGCGGCGAGGCCGAACATGAGAAGCGCATCGGGCTTTTGCGCGGCGAGCACGTCAGGCAATTGGCGGTCGACCGCGGCATAGGTCACCGGGAAAATGTGACTCGACAGCGCGACATCGTCGAGCGCCGGACGGCGCAGCTGGGTCAGCCGGGCCACCAGCGGCTGGGTCGGGTTATAGGGCGCGCCCGGAAACGGTCCGAAGCCGGTGAGGAGAATGCGAAGCTTGTCGCTCATTGCAGCAATTCCAGGATCTGCTCGGCGGCGAGCGCCGGCGTCAGATGGCCGTCGGCCACTTCAGTCTCGATCTTGCGGACCTTCGTCCGCACCGACGCTTCGCTGCGCAGCCTCGCCAGCATGCGCTGCTCTAGCATCGACCACATCCACTTCACCTGCTGCTCGCGCCGCCGCGCGCCGAACTCGCCGGACGCGTTCATCGCGGTGCGGTGATCGAGGACTTTTTGCCAGATCGTTGCGATGCCATCGCCGGTCAGCGCCGAATAGGTCTCGACCGGCGGATGCCAATGTTCGGACCTTGGTGCCAGAATGTGTAGCGCGCCGCGATAATCGGCGGCGGTGACCTTGGCGCGCTTGAGGTTGTCGCCGTCGGCCTTGTTGATCGCGATCATGTCGGCGAGCTCGACCAGGCCCTTCTTGATGCCCTGCAGCTCGTCGCCGCCGCCCGGCAGCATCAGGGCGAGGAAGAAGTCGGTCATGTCGCAGACCGCGGTCTCGGACTGGCCGATGCCGACGGTCTCCACCAGCACGACATCGAAGCCGGCCGCCTCACACAGCAGCATCGCCTCGCGCGTCTTGGCCGCGACGCCGCCGAGCGTGCCCGAGGACGGCGAGGGGCGGATAAAGGCCTCGCTCGAGGCCGACAGCCGTGCCATCCGGGTCTTGTCGCCGAGGATCGAGCCGCCGCTGCGCGCCGAGGACGGATCGACCGCGAGCACCGCGACCTTGTGGCCCTGCTCGATCAGGTAGACGCCGAGCGCGTCGATGGTGGTGGACTTGCCTACGCCCGGTGATCCCGTAATGCCGACGCGGAACGCCTTGCCGGTGTCGGGCAGCAGCATCTGCACCAGCTCACGCGCCAGCGCCTGATGATCGCCGCGCCGGCTCTCCACCAGCGTGATAGCGCGCGCCAGCGCCGCGCGGCTGCCGGCGCGGAGCTCGCGGGCAAGGGTCTTGATGTCGAGCGAGGCCTTCTCAGTCATGCCTCTGCTTTACAACGCCGAGGCGGAGCAGGCGAGGGCCCGCCCGCCCGATATCAACGGGTGGTCACAGCCGCGGCCTGCGCCGGCTTTACCTTCCGCCACACCCACACCATCACCGGCCACAGCAGGGCGCCGATCGCCATGGCGGCGAGCACAGCGGCGACCGGCCGCTCGAAGAACGGCAGGATGCTGCCGTCGGACTTGATCAGCGAGGTGACGAAGGCCTGCTCGACCATGGTGCCCATGACGATGCCGAGCACCATGGCCGCGACGGGATAGCCGTTCGCCTCCATGACGTAGCCGATCACGCCGAAGGCGGCGACGGTGACGACGCCGAACATGTTGTTGCCGATCGCGAACGAGCCGACCGCGCAGCACAGCATGATGATCGGCATGATGGCCGAGCGCGGCGCCAGCAGGATGTAGCTGGCGACCCGGATCATGGCGATGCCGAGCGGGATCATCATGATGTTGGCGATGATGAACATCAGATAGATCGCATACATGCTCGACGCCTTCTCGGTGAACAGCGTCGGGCCGGGATTGAGCCCCTTCATGTAGAGCACGCCGATCGCGATCGCCGCGATGGTGTCGCCGGGGATGCCGAACAGCAGCGAAGGCACCCAGCCCGAGGCGATGCTGGCATTGTTGCTGGCGCCGGCCTCGACCAGGCCTTCGACATGGCCGGTGCCGAACTTCTCCGGCTCCTTGGAGAAGCGCTTCGACATCGCGTAGGAGACCCAGGCGGCCATGTCGGCGCCGGCACCCGGTAGCACGCCGATGATGATGCCGACGATGTTTCCGCGCGTCATCTGCCAGTGATACAGCTTCGTCAGCCTCCATTGGCCCGCCATGATGCTTCCGAATTTGCGCCGCGGCAGCGGCGGCGGCTCGGGCGTCAGCATCGCGCGCATCACCTGCGCCACCGCGAACACGCCGACCAGCGCCGGGATCGGCTCGATGCCGCCGAACAGATCGGTCAGGCCGAAGGTGAAACGCGGCACGCCGCCGGGATTCTCGATGCCGATGCAGGCCACGAGCAGGCCGATGAACATGCCGGCGATCGCCTTCACCGGCGAGGAGCGCGCCACCAGGGTGGCGCACATCAGGCCGAGCAGTGCCAGCCAGAAATATTCGAAGGTGGAGAACGACAGCGCGATCTCGGCCAGCGGCGGCGCCAGGATCATCAGCGACAACACGCCGGCGATGCCGCCGACCGCGGAGAACCAGACGCCGGCACCCAGCGCCAGTTCGGCCTGGCCCTTGCGCGTCATGGCGTAGGCCTCATCCGCATACGCGGCGGAGGCGGGCGTGCCGGGGATGCGCAGCAGCGCGCCGGGAATGTCGCCGGAGAAGATCGCCATCGACGAGGCCGCGACGATGGTCGCGATCGCCGCGATCGGCGAAAGATAGAAGGTGACGGGGACGAGCAGGGCGGTCGCCATCGTCGCGGACAGGCCGGGCAGCGAGCCGATCACCAGCCCGTACACGGAGGCCGCGAACATCGAGATGATGACCTCCCAGGTGGAGATCAGCGCGAACGCGTCAATCAGGGTTTTCAGCATCGATCACCAGGGTGCCGGCAACAGGCCGGCGGGCAGCGGCACGCGCAGCAGCTTGCCGAAAATGAGGTGGATGGCGAAGGGCGAGAGCGCCGCGAGCGGCAGAGCCAGCTTCCACCTCGCCCCCAATGCGGTCGAGGTGATGTAGACCATGATGGCAGCGGTGATGATGAAACCGAGCCGGTCGGCGGCAGAGACGTAGAACAGCAACAGCGCCGGTGGCAACAGCGCGCGCAGGCCGTAGAGCTTGCTCTGCGGCGGCGGCGCGGCGGCCTGGCCGTCCTCGAACGGGACCAGCTCTTCCTCCTCCTCGAAGGAACGGCCGATGCCGAACGCGATCGCGAGCCCACACAGCGCGAGGCCGCAGCCGATCACCAGCGGAAAGACGTTGGGACCGACCGGTTGCCCCGGCACCGGCGGCAAGAGGTAACCGCCATAGGCGGCGGCCGCACCGAGCGCGACGAGAAACGATCCCGTGATGGAGTCGGGAAGACGCATGGGAAGTCCTGTCAGAGATAAACGCCCTCTCCCCGCGTGCGGGGAGAGGTGATCAGGGCGTCGCAGCCGCAGATCACGCCTTGCTCAGGCCCGCGGCCTTCATCGCCTCGCCCATCTGGGCGTCGCCCTTGTCCATGAAGCCGGCGAAGTGAGCGGCATCGCCCCACACGGTGCCGAAGCCGCGATTGCTCATGAAGTCCTTGTACTCGGCGGAGTCGTAGACCTTCTTCAGCGCCGCGGTCAGCTTCGTTGCGATCTCCGGCGGCAGGTTCTTTGGCCCGGCAATGCCGCGCCAGGCGCCCGTCGCGTAGTCGATGCCCATCGCCTCCTTCAGGGTCGGCACGTCCTTGAAGATCGGGTTGCGGGCCGGCGCCATGATGGCGAGGCTCCTGGCCTTGCCGGCCTCGATGATGGCGCGCGCCTCCGGCACCGAGCACGTCGTGAGGTCGAGGCCGCCGGCGGCGAGATCCTGCATCGCAGGTGCTGCGCCGTTCGAGGGCACCCAGGCGACCTGATTGGCGGGCAGGCCCATCGCCTGCATCCAGCCGACCAGCGCCAGGTGCCAGATGCCGCCCTGACCGGTGCCGGAGGCCTTGAACTTGCCGGGAGGCGCCGCCTTGATCGCGTCGGCGAGTTCCTTGACCGTCTTGTAGGGCGAGGAGGAGGAGACCTGGATGCCGGGCGGATCCTCGTTCATCAGCGCCAGCGGGGTGTAGCTCTTCGGTGTCAGCTCGGTCAGGCCCTGCCAGTGCATCATCGAGATTTCGACCGTGAGCATGCCGATGGTGTAACCGTCGGGCTGCGCGGTTGCGATCGCGCTGTGGCCGACCACGCCGGAGCCGCCGGTGCGGTTGACCACGTTGAAGGGCTGGCCGAGGTCCTTCTCCAGCAGGGCTGCGACAATGCGCGCCGTCGCGTCGGTGCCGCCGCCAGCGCCCCAGGGGACGATCACGGTGACCGGTCGGGCCGGATAGGCTTGCGCGAATGCGGGCTTGAAGCCGAAAGCGGCGGATGCCGCGGCTGCGGCGGTCGAAGCCGCAAAGGTGCGGCGCGAAATCTTGGACATTGAATGCCTCCCAGCGGCGCCCGTGATGCCGGGCGCTCTTGTCAATGACGGCATTCTAGTCGGCTTTGCAGCGCCGCCGCAAGGTAGCGCTACCAACGCGTTGTGAGCAACATGTCGCTGCTCAAGCCTTGATCACTGCTCTTCCTCATCGCCCTTCGGCCGTGAACCGCCGAAGATGCGCGCGCCTTCCCCCGTGAGGTACGGCTTCAGCGTTTCCCACGGCACGAAGGCGACATATCCGCCTTCGGCGTAAGCTCCGACCGCATAGGGCGGATAGTGGAACGTCAGGCCGGAACTCTTGCCGGGTTCGGTTGACGGTGCGAGCGTCACCGCGCCGATCTTGAGCAGGCGCGGCTCCACCGACTTGAACCACTCGTCGGTCGCGGTCTCGCCGGCGCCGCGCTTCTTTTTTTCGTCCTTGAGCGAAGCAACGATCGCCTTCACCATGGCCTTCAGGGTCGCCCCGTTGTCGGCGGTCTCGGTGAAGAACGGGCGGATCGAGATGCGCTTCTTGCCGGCCCTGTCCCACAGGATCGTGTTCACGTCCGAGTTGGGATGCGCGCCGCGCGTGTTCATGTAGTCGTTGCGCAGGACGCTGACATAGCGGTCGGCAATGACGGAGCGGATTTCATATTTGCGCTCGAACTCCCAGCGACCTTCCCAAGAGGTCTGTGGATCGGCTTTGCGCGCGGCGGCAGCTTCCGCGGCATTCTTGTTGAGCCACTTCTTGCCCTCGGCGAGACAATCCGCGGCCAGCGCCGCATCCGCCTTGATCCTGTCGTCGAGGAACACGCGTGCCTCGATGCTCCTGGTCTTGACGATCGCATCGGGCTTGGGGTCGGCGGCGTGCGCGGGACCGAACAGCGCGCAGACCGTGGCAACAGCGAGCGCGCGCATCAACGTGGGCGCGAGAGACATCACGCAAATCCTTCTTGTCGGAAACTGACGGTGAAACTATTCCGCCGCCTCGCTATGCCCGAGCCGGGCGTTCAGCTTGCGGATCAGCTCCTCGGCCGCTTCGGCGATCACAGTGCCCGGCGGGAAGATCGCCTCCGCGCCGGCGGCATAGAGCGCGTCGTAATCCTGCGGCGGCACCACGCCGCCGACGATAATCATGATGTCGTCGCGACCCTGCTTCTTCAGCGCGGCCTTCAATTCCGGCACGGCGGTGAGATGGGCGGCGGCGAGCGAGGAGACGCCGAGGATGTGGACGTCGTTCTCGACCGCCTGCCGCGCGGCTTCGTCGGCGGTGGCGAACAGTGGCCCGATGTCGACGTCGAAGCCGATATCGGCGAATGCTGAGGCGATCACCTTCTGGCCGCGGTCGTGGCCGTCCTGGCCGATCTTGGCGACGAGAATGCGCGGGCGGCGGCCCTCGGCCTCCTCGAAGGCGTCGATCAGCGCTTGCACCTTCTCGACCTGGTTGCCCATGCTGGACGCCTCCCGCTTGTACACGCCGGTGATGGACTTGATCTCGGCGCGATGGCGGCCGAACACTTTCTCCAGCGCATCCGAAATCTCGCCGACGGTCGCCTTGGCGCGTGCGGCATCGATGGCGAGCGCGAGCAAATTGCCGTTGCCTTCGCCGGCCGAGCGCGTCAGCGCGGCGAGCGCGGCGTCGACGTCCTTCTGGTTGCGCTCGGACTTGAGCCGCGTGAGCTTGTCGATCTGAAGCCGGCGGACATTGGTGTTGTCGACCTTGAGGATCTCGATCGGGACCTCGTCGGTCGGCTTGTACTTGTTGACGCCGATCACTGCCTGCCTGCCGGCGTCGATGCGCGCCTGGGTCTTGGCCGATGCCTCCTCGATCCGCAGCTTCGGCACGCCAGCCTCGATCGCCTTGGCCATGCCGCCGAGCTCCTCGACCTCCTGGATATGGCTCCAGGCCTTCGCCGCGAGGTCGCGCGTCAGCCGCTCGACATAATACGAGCCGCCCCAGGGATCGATGATGCGGGTGGTGCCGCTCTCCTGCTGCAGGAACAGCTGGGTGTTGCGGGCGATGCGGGCCGAGAAGTCGGTCGGCAGCGCCAGCGCTTCGTCGAGCGCGTTGGTGTGCAGCGACTGGGTGTGGCCTTGGGTGGCCGCCATCGCCTCCACCGTCGTGCGCATCACGTTGTTGAAGACGTCCTGCGCGGTCAGCGACCAGCCCGAGGTCTGGCTATGCGTGCGCAGCGACAGCGAGCGCGGGTCTTTCGGGTTGAAGGGCTTGAGCAGCTTGGCCCAGAGCAGGCGCGCGGCGCGCAGCTTGGCGACCTCCATGAAGAAGTTCAGGCCGATCGCCCAGAAGAACGACAGCCGCGGCGCGAAGCGGTCGACGTCGAGGCCCGCGGCAAGGCCTGCACGCAGATATTCGACGCCGTCGGCCAGCGTATAGGCGAGCTCGAGGTCCTGCGTCGCGCCCGCCTCCTGCATGTGATAGCCGGAGATCGAGATCGAATTGTACTTGGGCATCCGTTGCGAGGTGAAGGCAAAGATGTCAGAGATGATCCGCATCGAGGGCGCGGGCGGGTAGATATAGGTGTTGCGCACCATGAACTCTTTCAGAATGTCGTTCTGAATGGTGCCCGACAGCTTCTCCGGCGGCACGCCCTGTTCCTCGGCGGCGGCGACGTAGAGCGCGAGGATCGGCAGCACCGCGCCGTTCATGGTCATGGACACGCTCATCTGGTCGAGCGGAATGCCTGCGAACAGCGTGCGCATGTCGTAGATGGAATCGATGGCCACGCCGGCCATGCCGACGTCGCCGCCGACGCGCGGATGGTCGCTGTCATAGCCGCGATGAGTGGCGAGGTCGAAGGCGACCGAGAGGCCCTTCTGCCCCGCAGCCAGGTTACGGCGGTAGAACGCGTTGGAATCCTCCGCCGTGGAGAAGCCGGCATATTGCCTGACCGTCCAGGGCTGGTTGACGTACATGGTCGGGTAGGGGCCGCGCAGGAACGGCGCGATGCCCGGATAGGTCTCGAGAAAATCGAGCCCGGCCAGATCAGCCTCGCCATAGGCGGGCTTCACCAGAATGCCCTCGGGCGTCAGCCACGGCTCGGCGCTGGCGCTCGGCGCTGCGGTGGTTGCTCTCTCGAAGGCGACATTGGCAAAGTTCGGAATGCGGCTCATGGCTTCAACCATATCATCAATCATGATCCGGATGCTGATGGCTGACGATGGTCGCCATCTTCTCCGGTCCGTAATTCTGCTGCGTGGTCTGGCTCGGCAAATTGGCGATGCCGACGACCCAGCCGAGGCGGGATTCTGTGCCGAACTGGCGCGTCGGGATCACCCGGTCGGGGCGGTCGAACGCGCCGGTCATGATCTCGATGCGCTCGCCGTCGATGCGCCCGAAGCTCAGCGGCGTGCCGCAGGCGGCGCAAAAGCCGCGCTCGGCGATGGTCGAAGATCGGAACAACGACGGCTGTCCCCTGGTCCAGGCAAAGTCCGTCTTGTTGATGTCGGCAAACGAGGCGAACGGCGCGCCGGCTGCCTTCTGGCACATCCGGCAGTGGCAGATCGAGACCCTGTTCGGTGCCGTCATGACGGCAAAGCGCACGGCGCCGCATTGGCAGCCGCCAGTGAGAACAGGTTTGCTGGTGTCGGTCATGACTGCTCCATCCGTCGGTATGCGTCTTGCAGCGTGGCAAGCGCATCGCCTCCGGCGAAGACAAAACCCGTGACGCCGGCGGCCCGTAGCGTCGCCTCGGCATCCGCCGGGCGACCTGCCAGATAGATAAGCCGACTGCCTGCGGTTTGCAGGGCCTTCGCCGCGGCTTCGGCGTGTTCCGCATAGACCTTGTCGCTGGAACAAAGACAGGCAATCGCGGCGCCGGAGGCCTTGAACGCGGCGGCAAGCGTGGCCGGATCGGCAAAGCCCTCGCTGTCGATGGCCTGGATGCCGCCGGCTTCGAAGAAGCTCTTCGCAAAGGTCGCGCGCGCGGTGAAATCGGCGGGCGTGCCGAGATTGGCCAGAAATACGCTCGGCCGCACGCCGCGCGCTTTCAGCACGGCATCCGACCTGTCGCGCAGCGCCTCGAACGGTTCCGCGAGCCGGATCGGCGAGAGCGGATCGAACTTGTACTTTTGCTCGCCATACGGTGCCAGCGCGATCGGCGCCGCCTTCAGCACGGTGGCTTCGCTCTCATGCAGGTTCGGAAACTCGCTGGCGCCGGTCAGCACGTCGCGGCGCTTGGCGATGTTGGCCTCGCGCGCCTTGCGCGTGGCCGCGACCCTGCTCTGGAATACGCCCTGCTGAAGCGCCGTGAAGGCGCCGCCGGCCTTCTCGCTCTCCTGAAACAACGCCCAGGCCGCTTCGCACAGCTGCGCCGTCAGCGTCTCGATGCCGCCGCTGCCTGCCGCGGGATCGCTGACCTTGGCGAGGTTGCTTTCTTCCAGCAGCAGAAGCTGGGTGTTGCGCGCCACGCGCCGCGCGAAGGGATCGGGCAGGCCGAGCGCCAGCGTATGCGGCAGCACCGTGATCGCGTTGGCGCCGGCAAGCCCCGCCGCGAACGTGGCGATGGTCGCGCGCAGCATGTTCACGTAGGGATCGCGCTGCGTCAGCATGCGCCAGGCCGTGTCGGCGGCAATGAACATTGGCTTGGGCGTCAGCCCGCATGCCGTTTCGATGCGCGCCCACAACAGCCGCAGCGCGCGGAATTTCGCCATGGTGAGGAACTGGTCGGCATCGGCGGCAAGCCGCGCATAGACCATGCCCTGTGCGGCTTCCAGCGGAATGCCGGCGCCTTCGATCGCGCGCAGATAAGCAATGCCGCAGGCAAGCACGAAGGCGAGTTCCTGCACTTCCGAGCCGCCGGCATCGTGGATCACGCGCCCGTCGGCAGAGGCAAACGGCCCCTTGAAGCCGAGCCCGGCGAGGCCCTGGATGGCGCCGGTGATTGCGGGTGCGATCTCCTCCCAGGTGTATGGGGTGTGGCCCCACACGGCGCCCGCCGCAAGCGGATCGAGGCCGAAGCGGATGTTGCAGGCGGTGGGATCGAGGCCTGCGCTCTTCACGTATTCCGCGACATGGATCGCGGCCATCCGCGACTGCGGTCCGATCTCGAGCTCAATGCCGATGCCGGCGTCGAGATGAATGCCCTGCAAGACCTTTGCGACCGCCTCGGCCGAAGGTTCCAGGCCGAAACCGCGCGCGCCATTGGCGCCGGCGAACACCAGCGCGAGCCCGGTCGCGCCGTTCTCGAGATCCTGCAGCGCCTGCGCATTGGCGAGTGCTGCATCGGGATGGTCGATCCGCTGCAGGATCTGCCACGGTGCTGCCGGCAGCCGTCCTGGCACGGTCGCGGCGCCCTTGGCGCGCGGATAGAGCGGATCGATCTTGATGCCGTCATAGGTCTTGCCGACCAGCTTCTCGAACGGCGCGCCCTTCAGCACGCCGTCGACCAGCTTGCGCCAGTCTTCGACGGTGGCCTTGGGAAAATCCGCCGCCAGCGGCAGGTCGTCAGTCACGGAGGTCATGCGGCGCGGGGCTCCCGAATATCTTGTTATTCGCGGGGCGAAATTGCCACGGCGAAGCGTCCCTGCAAACGGTTGTTTTTGGTTAACCGGTATCCGGAAGCCGCTCAATGCCTTGCGTCGAGACGCTGGCAAGCCCGTCGCGTACACGAATACCCGAGATCACGCGTTCGGGCGCGATTTCGGCCAGCGGCACCAGCACGAAGGCGCGCTCGAACAGGCGCGGATGCGGCAGCGTCAGGTCGGGCTTTTGCAGGGACACGTCGTCATAGGCGATCATGTCGAGATCGAGCGTGCGCGGCCCCCAGCGCCGCTCCTTGGTGCGCGTGCGGCCGAACTTCTGCTCGACTTTCTGCAGCACGAATAGAAGCGCGTGCGGATCGAGGTCGGTCTCGATCTCGATGCAGGCGTTGATGAAGGGATCCTGGTCCTCGTCGCCCCAGGGCGGGGTGGCGTAGTCCGAGGAGCGCGCGATCAGCGCGCCCTGCGCCATGCCGCAGATATGGGCGATCGCCTTGCGGAACGTCGCGCGGACATCGCCGACATTGCCGCCCAGCGCGATCAGCACGTTTCCCATCAGGGATGCCGCGAGCGCGTCAGCACGATGCCGACGTCGTCGAAGATCGCGGCGATCGGCGCATGCGGCTTGTGCACGGTGATCTTGACTGCGCGGATGCGCGGGAACTTCGACAGGATGGCATCGGCCACCGCTCCGGCCGCGCGCTCCAGGAGCTTGTAATTGGTGTTCTTGAAGGCTGCGGTCGTGGTCGCCACGACATCGGCATAGGACACGGTGTCGGCAAGCCGGTCGCTGCGCGACGGCTCCGACAAGTCGGTATAGAGCTCGAGATCGATGACGAAGCGCTGGCCGACTTCGGTCTCGTGATCCATCACGCCGTGGCGGGCATGGATCGACAGGCCGGTAACGAAGATCGTGTCGGTCATGGCTTGCTCTCGATGGCATGCACCACCCGCAGCGCCTGCAGGGTTTCGGCGACGTCGTGGGTCCGGATGATCCTGGCGCCGCGCTGCGCGGCGATCAGATGTGCCGCGATCGAGCCGGCCAGCCGCTCCGATGGCTCCGACGGCGACACCGAGGCGATGAAGCGCTTGCGCGAGGCGCCGACCAGGATCGGCAGGCCGAACATGTCGAGTTCGCGCAAGCGCGCCAGCGCGGTCATGCTCTGCTCGACAGTCTTGCCGAACCCGATCCCGGGATCGAGCACGATTTTGTCGCGTGCGATGCCTGCCTTTGCGGCAACATCCAGCGAGCGCAGGAAGAACGCCTTCATGTCAGCGACGATGTCGATGGCGGGATCGACGCTGTCGCGGTTGTGCATGACGATGACGGGAGCGCCTCTCGCGGCGATCAGCGGCGCCATGCCGGCGTCGCCTTGCAGGCCCCAGACGTCGTTGGCGATCGCCGCGCCCTGCGCGAGTGCGAAGGCCACCACCTCCGCCTTCATGCTGTCGATCGAGACGGGCACGCCGAGCGCCACCACCTCGGGCAGCACCGGTTTCAACCGCGCCAACTCTTCCGCCGCCGTGACCGGCCGGGCGCCCTTGTAGGGCCGGGTGGACTCGGCGCCGATATCGATGATGTCGACGCCCTCAGCGATCATCGCCCGCGCGCGCGCCAGCGCCTGCGCAGGTGCGGTGAACGCGCCGCCGTCGGAGAAGGAATCCGGGGTGATGTTGAGCACCCCCATGACCGCAGGAAACGGCCGCCCCACGAGTGTCCGCAGTGCCTCGAACCGGGCCGAGCCGGCTGCCGGGACGGATTGGGAGGGCGAGGCGTTCATGCGGGTGGCTTTGCGCGGTCGCGAAGGGGGTGTCAAGACGGATTGGGGGCGCCGACGGCTACGGGCATCGCTCTCTCGCCGTCACCCTGAGGTGGCCGCTTCTTCAGCGGCCCTCGAAGGGCGACGGCCCGGCTCTGTCCGTGCGGATGGAGCGGTGGCCGTGCATCCTTCGAGGCTCCCCGCGCGACGCTAAGCGCCGCGCGTCTCGCACCTCAGGATGACGGGGAGGGAGCGTAGCCGATCAATACGTGATCTTCGGCGGCAGCTTCTTGGCCTTGGCGATGATGTCGCCGACCGACTTCTCGGAAGGCAGCACGCGAACGAGCTTCTTCTTCTCGTTGGCCTCGCGCATGCTCTGCGCCAACCTTGCCGGATTTCGATAGGCGAGCTCCCGCACGGTGGTCACGCCGGCGGCGCGGACCAGGCCGACCTTGGCTCTGCCCATGCCGGGGATGCGCATGTAGTCGGAGACGTTGGCCCATTCCAGCAATTGCTGCTCGCTGATGCCGGTCTTGGCCGAAAGGGCCTTGCGGCCCTTCACGGTGGAGGCGGCCTCGAGCAACGCGTCGGTCGTGCGGATTCCCTGCGCCTTCAGCTTGTTGGCGGCAAAGGTCGGCAGGCCCTCAATCTCGGAGATCGGATATGTCATGATGCTCGATGTGAAAAGCGTCGCTCAGGCGAACTGGCTCAGGCCCGGCGTCCCCGCGATGATCTTGCCCATCTGATCCGCTCCGATTTTGTCTCGCCCGTAGCGGAAAAGTTCACGGGCGACGTTCTGTATGTCGGACATTCCGAGGCCGAGGCCCATCAGGCGCGTGCCGACCGCCATCAAGCCGCCGCCCATCAGCCGCGACAGGCCGCCGCCGCTCTTCGAAGCCTCGATGGCAGCTTCTGCTCCGGGGATCTGGTCGATCAGGGCCTGCACGCTCTCGGAAGGACCCTCGCTGCGGAGGAAGCCCAGGATAATGCCGACGGTCTTTTCGGCGACAGCACCATCTATGCTGGCGTTTGTCGCCAGCCGTCCGATCAGCTCGTCCATAAAACCCGCCCCTCAACCGGTTTACATGCCGGAGTCTTGCTTTCGAAAATGATCTTGAGCCGGTGTGATGTGAAATTCAAGCGATGAACGCACGCGCTGGCGCGATTCATCTTCGAACCCGCGAAGAGTGTTGCTGCCGTGCAAGAGCGAAGACGGAATCGGCGAAAAATTGCTGCCTTGCGAACACCTCATTCCGACTTTCGGCTGATGTCTCCGTCCGTTTCCGACGATGTCGCACGCCTAGAACGCGTTGAACGGTTTAAATTGGTGCGCGACATGCGTAAACTACGGAACTGGTGCATTCGGTTTCGATACGCGAAACCACGCAGAGAGATCAGAGAGAATAATGACCGCACAGGACAGCAAGCTCGGCGATACCGACGAAAAGATATTCGTCGGCAAGGGAGACGAGCAGGCATGGCTGACGCTGGCGCTCGCCAATCGCCACGGCCTGGTCACGGGTGCAACCGGAACCGGCAAAACCGTGTCGCTGCAAGTGATGGCGGAAGGATTTGCGCGCGCCGGTGTTCCGGTCTTCGCAGCCGACATCAAGGGCGACCTCGCCGGTATCTCGGAAGTCGGCGAGGCCAAAGACTTCATTCTCAAGCGCGCCGGCGAAATGGGTCTCAAGTTTCAACCGGACCAGTTCTCGACCGTGTTCTGGGACGTGTTCGGCGAGCAGGGTCACCCCGTGCGCGCGACCGTCACCGAAATGGGGCCGCTGCTGCTCGCGCGCATGCTCGACCTGAACGACGTGCAGGAGGGTGTTCTCAACGTCGCCTTCCGCGTCGCGGACGAGAGCGGCCTGCCATTGTTGGACATGAAGGATCTGCGATCGCTGTTGGATGCGATCGTGCCCGCCAGCGGCAAGAAGGGACCAGATGCTGAGGAAGATCCGTTAGCAGAGATCCGGAAGGCCGCGCAGAGCTTCGGCAATGTGAGCAAGGCGACGGTTGGAACCATTCAACGCCAGCTGCTGGTGCTGGAAAACCAGGGCGGAACGAAATTCTTCGGCGAGCCTGCACTGGAGCTGAAGGATTTCATGAAGACCGATAGCGACGGTCGCGGCATCGTCAACATCCTGGTGGCCAACAAGCTGATGGAGAGCCCCAGGCTCTACGCGACGTTCCTGCTGTGGTTGCTGTCGGAGTTGTTTGAGGAGTTGCCGGAAGCCGGCGACCTGCCGAAGCCAAAACTGGTGTTCTTTTTCGACGAGGCGCATCTCTTGTTCAACGACGCGCCGAAGGCGTTGATGGACAAGATCGAGCAGGTGGTTCGTCTGATCCGTTCCAAGGGCGTCGGCGTCTATTTCGTCACCCAGAATCCGATCGACGTGCCGGACAAGGTGTTGGCCCAGTTGGGCGGTCGCGTGCAGCATGCGCTGCGCGCCTTCACGCCGCGCGACCAGAAGGCGGTCGCCGCTGCGGCGCAGACCTTCCGGCCCAACCCGAAGCTCGACACCGCCAAGGTGATCACGGAGCTCGGCAAGGGCGAGGCGCTGGTGTCCTTCCTCGAGGGCAACGGCACGCCTTCGATGGTGGAGCGGGTGATGATCCGGCCGCCGACGGCGCGGATCGGGCCGATCACGCCCGAGGAGCGCAAGACGATCATGAGCAGGAGCCCGGTGAAGGGCAAATACGATACCGCAGTGGATCGTGAGTCCGCCAGTGAGATGCTGCAGAAGCGCGTGGCCGGCACGGCTGCGCCTGCCGACGCACAAAATGGTGGAGCCGGCGCAGGCGGCGGAATTCTTGGGCAGTTGGGCACGATCGTCGGCACCATCTTCGGCACCAACGTCAAGCGCGGTCGCCTCTCGACCGGCCAGGTCATTGCACGGGACGTGACGCGGTCGGTGACCAACCAGGTGATCGGCGGGCTGGCCGCCAATGTCGGCAAGTCGATCGGCGGCCAGCTCGGCGGCTCGATCGGCCGCACGCTGGTCCGCGGCGCGCTCGGCGGATTGCTGCGGCGGTAGGCAGAACGCCGACGGGTACACATTCAGGTGAGGGGACTCTCCAATCCTTTGCCGGTCTGTTACGTCCTGTTTCGCCGCCGCAACAGGACCGCATTGTGACCACGCCCGCACCGTTTCCCAAGCCCGACGCACCCAGACGCTTCTCGCCACGTGCGCCGCTGGACCTGCTCTTTCTGTTCTGCTGCGTTCTCCTGACGGCCGACGTGCTCGTCCCCGAGATCTTCGGCCGCGGCAAGACCAAGGACTATCTGCTCTGGTACTGGGCGGGGCAGCAGGTCCTGGAAGGCGCGCCACTCTATCCAGCCACGCCGCAGGGCTATTTCGACTTCATCTATCCGCCGCTTCCGGCGATCCTGCTGGCGATCCCGAGCTGGTTCGGCAAGATTCCGCTCTACGTCGTCCTGTCAGTCTTGAACGCCGTGGCGTGGTGGTACACCGGGGCGCTCTCCCAGGTCATGACCGGCTCGGACCGCAAGCCTGGCCCCTGGCTGGAAGCGCTGCCGGCCATCGTCACCGTCACCTTCGTGTTCGACATGTTCGATCTCGGGCAGCCAAATCTCCTGCTGCTGGCGATGATGCTCTACGGTTTCTGGAGCTTGCGGCAACATCGGTCGTGGCTCGCCGGCTTCATGTTCGCGCTCGCCGCTGCCATCAAGGTGTTTCCGATCGCCGTGCTGCCCTATCTGCTCTGGCGACGCAAATGGGCCGCCCTCGCCAGCACGATCGTTTTCACCGGCATTCTGCTCTATGTCCTGCCGGCCCCGATCCGTGGCTTCGAGCGCAACGCGGCCGAACTTGCCACCTGGTACCAGGGCATGGTCGGGACGAGCTCGGAAAAGGGCTTCGGCCAGCGCGACGAGCAGAACTGGTCGTGGGTCAACCAGTCCCTCATCGCGGTTACGCATCGCCTGGTCCGGCCGATCAACTACAATCAGGATGATCCCAGGAAGCCGCCGCGCACGATGAATGTGATCGACGTCGACTACCGAACGGCAAACTGGATCGTGCTCGCGCTGTCGGCGCTGCTCGGGCTCGCCTTCGTCGCAATCATGCCGCGGCAAGCGCACCGAACCGCGCGCTCCGATGCCGAGGAGCTCGGCATTCTGTTCTGCCTGATGACGGTCGCCTCGCCTTTGGCCCGGCAATACTACTTCATGTGGCTGTTCTTTCCGATGACGGTTCTGATGCATCGCGCGGCCTTCGACACGCGTGCGCGCGTGCGCCTCGGAACCTGGCTCGCTCTCGCTGCGGCCGGCATCCTCATGCTGCTGTCGCTGCCGTGGTTTCCGACCCTCATCCAGGCCTGGGGCAACAACCTCGCTGCGACCGCCATCCTCGCGGGGTGTCTCGCCTGGCACATCAGGCATCCGCCGGTTGCGGCTAGCTCCCACGCCGCCGTGGCGCTAAAACCCGGGACCTCTTGAGACCAACAGTCAGGATCGCAATCATGGCCAATGCGCAGCTCCAATCCGTGCTCGACCACATCGACAAGGATTTCGACAACAGCCTGGAGCGCCTGTTCTCGTTGTTGCGGATCAAATCGATTTCGGCCGATCCGGCCTTCGCTAATGATTGCAAAGCTGCGGCCGAGCATCTCGCCAGGGACATCGCCAGCCTCGGTGTCGCCACCGAGGTGAGGCCGACCGCGGGCCATCCCGCCGTCGTCGGCAAGACCGGCGCGGGCGGGCGGCCGCACGTGCTGTTCTACGGCCACTACGACGTGCAGCCGGTCGATCCGCTCGATCTCTGGCACCGTCCTCCGTTCGAGCCCGTCGTCACCGATCATGCCGACGGCCGCAAGATCATCGTCGCGCGCGGCGCCGAGGACGACAAGGGCCAGGTGATGACCTTCGTCGAGGCCTGCCGCGCCTGGAAGAAAGTGACGGGCTCGCTGCCGGTCGACGTCACCTTCCTGATCGAGGGCGAGGAGGAGGTCGGCTCGAAGAATTTCGTGCCTTTCATCGAGGCCAACAAGGACGAGTTCAAGGCCGACTACGCGCTGGTGTGCGACACCGGCATGTGGGACCGCAACACGCCGGCGATCACGACCTCGCTGCGCGGCCTGCTGTACGAGGAGCTGAAGATCACCGCAGCCAATCGCGACCTGCATTCCGGCGTTTACGGTGGCACCGCGATGAATCCGATCCGCCTGCTCACGAAGATCCTGGGTGGCCTGTTCGACGACGACAACCGCATCACGATCCCGGGCTTCTATGACGGCGTGAAGGATACGCCGCCCGACATCCTGGAGCGCTGGAAGAAGCTCGATTTCACACCCGAGACCTTTCTCAAGCCGGTCGGCTTGTCGCTCCCGGCGGGCGAGAAGGGCAGGCTCCTGGTCGAGCAGGCCTCGACGCGGCCGACCTGCGACGTCAACGGCATCTGGGGCGGCTATATCGGCGAGGGCTCCAAGACGGTGATTCCCTCGCATGCCTCGGCCAAGGTCTCGTTCCGCCTGGTCCAGGGCCAGGACCCGCAAAAGATCCGCAAAGCCTTCCGCGACTACGTGACGGCGCGCATTCCGGCGGACTGCAAGGTCGAGTTCGGCGACCACTCCGCCGGGCCCGCGATCGCGCTCGACTGGACCATGAAGCCGCTCGCCGCCGCCAGCAAGGCGTTGACGGAGGAATGGGGCAAGGAGACCGTGCTGATGGGATCCGGCGCCTCGATCCCGATCGTCGCCGATTTCAAGCGCACGCTCGGCCTCGACTCGCTGCTGGTGGGATTTGGCCTCGACGACGACAACATCCACTCACCGAACGAGAAATACGACCTGCAGAGCTTCCAGAAGGGCATCCGCTCCTGGGCGAGAATCCTCGCTGCACTGGCCGAGGTGAAATAGGCTGGGTGCGGTAGGGTGGATTAGCCGAAGGCGTAATCCACCAACCGATGCGCCTGCTCCGAGAGAAGAGGTGGATTACGCTTTCGCTAATCCACCCTACGAATTTCACGAAACAAAAACGCCGCCCGGAATTGGGCGGCGTTTCATTCCAAAAGGCGTAGAGGTTCGTTGGGCTCTACTCTACACCAGATCCCGACAATCTCAAGACCTGTAGCCCGGGAGCTCGCGGTCGAGCTTGCGCAGCAAGGGCGGCCACACCAGGGTGGTGGCGCGCAGCTCGGCGCGGTCGCGGTTGGCGAGCAGCTCGGTGTTCTTGTCGATCGCGCTGTGGTCGACCGGATAGACCGGGGTCCCCAGCGCGCGCGTGCGCACCTGCATCGAGCAGGCGCGCTCCAAATGATACATGCGTTCGAACGCGGAGGCGACCGAGCGGCCGACCGTCAGCGTGCCGTGGTTGCGCAGCAGCATGTGGTTGTGGTCGCCGAGATCCTTTTGCAGCCGCGGCCGCTCGTCGTGATCGAGCGCGATGCCTTCATAGTCGTGATAGGCGAGGTCGTGGGTGACGAGCTGCGCGGTCTGGTTCAGCGGCAGCAGGCCTTCCGCGCTGCTCGACACCGCGGTGCCGTCGAGGGTGTGGAGATGCAGCACGCAGATCGCGTCCTCGCGCACCTCGTGGATCGCCGAATGGATGGTGAAGCCGGCAGGGTTGATGCTGTATTCGCTCTCGGAGAGCTGGTTGCCGTGCAGGTCGACCTTGACGAGGCTGGACGCGGTGATCTCGTCGAACATCAGCCCGTAGGGATTGATGAGGAAGTGATGGTCGGGGCCCGGCACGCGCGCCGAGATGTGGGTGTCGACCAGATCGTCCCAGCCGTACAGCGCGACCAGGCGATAGCAGGCGGCCAGATTGACCCGTTGCTGCCACTCCGCCTCCGTCATGTTGGAGGGCACTTCCCTCAGGCGGGCTTCTGCTGGCGACATGGCTGATCTCTCCGAAACATCGTTGTTGCGGAGCGGGAGCGTAGTCGCGGGCGAGACCGGCAGCAAGGCGCATCGGAAGCGCGGCAGGCCAGCGCCGCCCGCATGCTTGTCCGTCCTGGCCGAAGAGCGAAGGCGCGTAGCCCGCATGAGCAAAGCGACATGCGGGGCCACTCCAACAGAGATCCCGGATCTCGCCTGCGCCCATCCGGGCCACGGCTCGCGGAGAAGAATCCTACGGCGCCGGGATCGACAGCAGGCCGGAAATGGCGCGGCCTCGGATGTCGTAGACGCGGGCGAACACCACGTCGTCGCGCTTGATCTCGACCATGACGGGCGCGGTGAGGCCCTTGCAGTAGAACTCGCCGAGCGTCATGGCGAAATCGGCCGCGTTGGAATCCCAGCCGATGGTGAAGTCGGGCCCGAGCGCGACCTGCGCCGGGCGCTGCGGACCGCACACCGCCACCTTCCATTTGCGGTTTGCGGGCGGCACTTCCTGGCGCTCGACCAGCTGCTCGCGCAATTCGTCGGAGGCCTGCTTCAACGCGAGGCCCCAATAGTCCAGCATGAAACGGTTGTCGGCGCCGCGGACGGTACCCGCGACGTGGTTGAAATGGCTGTACTGATACGGATGCAGCCGGATCATCTCGGCGAGCGGGAGCGCGAGGCCGAAGCAGAACACCGCCAGCACGACCGGCTGCCAGGTGCGGTGATTGGCGCGCAGGCGCTCCATGGTCCAGGCGAAGGCGACGCCGCCGAGCACCGCCATCGGCGGGATCACGAAGACGAAATGGCGGATGCCGTTGTAGAGCGCAGGGCGCTTCACCATCGCGATCGCGAGCGGCAGCGTGGCAGCCAGCGTCAGCATCAGGAGGATGGTCTTGCGGCGCGCGGGAACCTCGCGCCGCGGCAGCATGGCGAAGGTGCTGAACACCGCGCCCGCCGTCAGCACCAGCATCACTTCGGGCAACTGCAGTGCGAACAGCGTCGGCAGATAGGACCAGGGCATGTCCGGGACCGACACGATCGCGCCGTCGAACATCTCCTTCCACGGCTTCTCGAAGAAATGCGAGAAGTAGGTCAGCGCCTCGAACGGATTGCCGGGCCGCATGATCGACCACGGCCAGATCAGGCCCATCACGAGGTAGCCGAGCACGAGGCCGGGCAGCAGCACGTAGACGACATGGGCAAAGCGGCGGGCCGACTCGCGCAAACCTTCGTTGCGCAGTTCCTCCAGCAACAGCGGTACGAAGCCGACCATGGCGTAGACCAGCGCGAGCCCGCCGAGAACGCGGCAGCCGAGTGCAAGGCCGGCGCCCAGGCCAACGATCAGGATCGTGCGCGGCGACGGCTGCGGATATTCCTCGGCGAGCCGGACGAGCCCGAGCATCAGGATGATCATGGCCACTGCGAAGGGCGCATCCTTCGGGTTCATGAACATGTGGCCGTAGAAGGTCGGGCATAGCGCGAGCAGCAGCAGTGCGGCAAGACCGGCAAGGGGCCCGCCGACGCGTCGGCCGAGCCGCCACGTCACCGCAAGCCCGATCACGCCGACGATGGCGCCGACCAGACGGCGCGTCTCGAACAGCTCGAGCGGAATGACCTTGTGCAGGAGGGCTGCGGCCATGTCGAAGCCGCCGCCATACATGTAGAGATTGGCGAAGGAGAGCGCCGCGGTGTCCTTGAAGCCGGAACTGAACATGCGCAGCAGCAGGTCGGCATATTCAGCGTGGGTGTAGTCGTCCCAGCCGAGCCCGTAGTCGCGGAAGGTCAAGCCTGCGATGACGGCGACCGCGGCCAGCACCAGCATGGCGAGATCGTCGCAAGTTCGTTCGATCGAGCGCCGTTGAGGCGTGTCGATCGCCGACGTCGTGATGGATGTCATGGCTATCGGTGCCCCGGAATCCCCTCTTGGCCCTGCTGGCGCGCGCGGGCCTCAACCCCGGACTCCGTATAGCGCAGTTCCATTACCAAGTAATTGGGCATTATGGCTAAAATCCTGATGCGACGCAGCAATTCCGGGTTGGCCGCAATTCCGATAATCTCGAGTGCGGCCTAAGCCCTACCCACCCGCAGCTGAAGGGAATGTGAATAAGTCCCTGATTTCCTTCCCTTTAGGAACGCCGCCCAGAATTGGCCGTTGGCGTGGAACATCGTATGACGGTATCGTGGCGAAGCGGTTGTCGCGGCGGGTGCGCGGCCGGGGGTGAGTTCGATGAATTTGGCATTGTTGATCGCGGGGATCTGCGCCGTCCTGGCGGGCCTCCTTGCGGTCATTTTCGGCCTGACAATCAGTGAATTCAGCCTCGGCGGAACGCTCATAATCGCTGGCACCATTGCCGTCTGCTCCGGAATGTTACTGGTCGGCCTGCATCTGGTGCTGCTTGAACTGAAGGGCATCGCGCGCCGGCTGACCGATGCGGTGGCCTCGTCCGAGGTTCGGGTCAGGCCCGTGCTGCCGGGGCTCGCGGTGCCGGACGCCGGCACACCCGAGCCGGTCGCCGCTGCGACGGCGCGAGCCGAGTCGGCGCCGGCACGGCCGCCAGCAAGTCCGCCGCCATGGCAGAGCGAAGCTGCCGCGCGCGAGCGTTCGCGCGCCGAGGGACCGCAGGAGGGCGAAGCTGCTGCGCCGCCCGCCGCTGCGGAAGCGCCGCGCCGGCGCAACCTGCTGTTCGCCTCGACCTCGCGCAAGGAGCGCGAACGCGCGGAGGCGAAACTGCCCGAAGATGCGCCGCCGCCTGCCGAGCCCGGTGAGGCCCCGAACATACCGCCTGCGAACTTCGATGCTGCCTGGCCGAAGCCGGATCGTACGCGCCCGCCGGAGCCGCCGGTCGAGTCGCGCCGCCCACCCCGGCGCTCGCCTTCATCCCTTGCCGAGACCGCCCCGCCACCTGCCCCCGAACCGCCCCAACCGGTCGAGCAGCCGCCGGTGACGGTCCTCAAATCCGGCGTCGTCGACGGCATGGCCTATTCGCTTTATTCCGACGGCTCGATCGAGGCGCAGATGCCGGAGGGCATGATGCGCTTTGCCTCGATCGACGAGCTCCGATCCCATCTCGACCAGCGCGGTTGAGGCGCTCGCCCCACAAGTATGGCGGCGCTGCGCACCAGTCATCCGCGCATCGTCGTCAGTTATCCCAATCCAGCCGAACGCTGTTGACACGGAATACTCTGGCGGCGTCAATCCGGCAGACGCAAGCGGGAGAAGGGACGGCGCATGTCGGATGCCGGGGCGAAGAACTTCATCGAGCTGACGGCCAGCATCGTGTCCGCCTATCTCAGCAACAATCCAACGCCGGCGGCTGAGATTCCCAACCTCATCAGCCAGGTGCATGGTGCGCTGGTGCGGGTCTCGTCGGGCCGCACCGAGACCGCGCCGCTGGAGCCCGCCAAGCCGGCCGTCTCGCTGAAGAAGTCGATCGCGCCCGACTATCTGGTCTGCCTCGAAGACGGCAAGCGCTTCAAGTCGCTGAAGCGCCATCTGCGCACGCAGTACAACATGACGCCGGAGCAATATCGCGAGAAATGGGGCTTGCCGGCCGACTATCCCATGGTCGCCCCGAATTATGCGGTGGCGCGCTCGCAGCTCGCCAAGCAGATGGGCCTCGGACAGCAGCAGCGGAAGAAGGGCAAGTAGAGCCGGCGCGCTCAGTTTCGTAGGGTGGGCAAAGCGCAAGCGTGCCCACCTTCTGTGTGTAGTCGACGAAAGCTCGTGGGCACGGCGCAAGGGCGCCTTTGCCCACCCTACGAGAGCATCTTACGTCGCTTCCGCGAGCGCCTCTTTCGCATCGGCCTTGATGCGCTCGACCATCGAACGCAAGCCGTTGGAGCGCTGCGGCGTCAGATGATCGCGGAAGCCGAACTCGTTGAACACGGCGATCGCGTCGGTAGTGAGGATCTCCTGCGGCGTGCGCCCCGAATAGAGCGCGAGCACGATCGCGACCAGCCCGCGCACGATATGGGCATCGCTGTCGCCGCGATATCGTAGGACCGGCGCACCACCATCGCGGTCGATCAGCTTCTGCAGCCACACCTGGCTCACGCAGCCCTGCACCTTGTTCTCGGCGGAGTGTTCCGCCTCCGGCATCGGCTCCAGCGTACGGCCGAGCTCGATGACGTACCGGTAGCGGTCGTCCCACTCGTCCAGAAGCTCGAAATTGTCCCTGATTTCGTCGATCGTCGCCATGCTGGCCCTTGTTCCCGCTTCCGGCCAATATAGGGATGCGAGGCCCCGAAATCGATAGGGTTTGGCGCTAATTCGCAAGTCCCGGGCCGCGCCATTCCAGCGCGAGGTCGTCCTGGGTCAGGGTATCACGCGGCGCTTCGCTCGCGGCGATGTCGCCTTCTCCGGCAAACGCAATGGAGCCGGTATGGTCGGGCGCCTTCTTGTGATCGGCCTTGCTGCCGTCGTTCTTGTCGTTGGTGATCTGCTCTTTCTTGTCGTTGATGATCTGGTAGAGCTTCTTCGCACCGTCCTGGGCGCGCTGGCCGATGATGGTCGCGGCCTGGCCGCCGACCTCGCAGGCCGCCGGCTGGCGCTTGCAGAACTGGGTCATGTCGGAGACGGCCGCGGTCGCAGCCTGCACCGCATCGGAGGCGCCGATCTGCGGCATCTTCTCCGATTCGGGCGTCTTGTCCCTGGGCAGGAGCACCAGCACCAGCCCGAGCCAGAATGTGATGCGGAGCAGAAAGCGCATCTTGTCGACCTGTCGGTTAGAGTCCGCCCGGGGCGATCTCCGGGGAAGTCGGACCTAGCAACCCTCGATAAATCGCAAGTGATTGCCTTGAGCTTAATTCGCGGAAAATTGACCCAAGATTCTTCGCAAGCCGCGGTCTCGTAAATTTTCGATTGACGTCCACGGGTCGCGATTTCCCCGGCGGCCCTTCGTCCACCAATTCGAAACCATGCGGAGGATGGTGAAACCCTGTGTTCACCATCCGCAGCGAAGACCTCGCCAAATTGTCTAAAAAGCTCCGCGATCACGCGGTGTTCCGCGGCACTCGGCACCGCCTTAGCACTCGTTTAAGGTCGCTCTGACACGGTGGCTCAACGACAAGGAGGCGTTCCGGCGCGTCTTCCATAAGACGATTGAGCTGAAGCGCGAGACCCGTGACAGTTTTGAGTATCATCCGCGATTGTCTCGATGCGCTGCTGCATCCCTCCGCGCGCTACGATGCGCTGATGCGGGCGCGCCATCGTGCTTTCATGGCACCGCGGCTGCTCGGCAGCCTGGTCGCCTTCGCCGCATTCCCGGTCTATCTCGCCATGCGCGGCGCACCGAGCGCGATCGAGGTCGCGGCCTTCGCCTGGCTGATCGCGCCGATCATGTTATCCTGGTTCCTGTCGCGCACCGGCCGGTACGAAGGCGCGCATGTGCTGTCGTCGCTGGCGCTCGCCGGCCTGATCATGGCGGTCGCGGTCACGACAGGCGGCATCGAATCCTTCGCTGCGGTCTGGCTGGTCGTGGTTCCCCTTGAAGCCGCGCTGTCGGCATCGCGTCGCGTCGCGGCTTTCGCCTCGCTGCTCGCGCTGTCCTGCGTCGGGATGCTGATCCTGATCGGCCAGCTCGGCTGGGTGCCGGCGGTGGAACCGAGCGCTGCGGAGCGTGGTGTGCTGATGGCCTTCGGCGTTGCGTCGGCGACCCTCTATGCCGCGGGCCTCGCCTTCGGCGCCGAGTCGCTCGCGCGTACCAGTGTCGCACTCCTGTCGCGCGAGGAGGAGCGCTACCGGCTGCTCGCCCGCAATATGAGCGACGTGATTTCGCGGCACCAGCGCAACGGCGCCGTCGAGTTCATCTCGCCTGCGGCAGAGGCGATGCTCGGCCTGCCGGTGACGCAACTGCTCGGTCATGGCTTGTTCGACCGCGTCCATGTCGCCGACCGGCCGGCATATCTCACGGCATTGTCCGACGCGGCGCGCGGCGATGTGCGCAGCGTCGAGTTCAGACTGCGGCGGGAACCCGTCGGTGCCGAGCGCGGTCAGGTCGATTTCATCTGGGTCGAGATGCGTTGCCGCCCCCTCGACCAGGAGAGGGCCCATGGCGTCACGCAGGAGAGCGAAGTGGTCGCCGTGATGCGCGACGTCACCGGCCACAAGCTGTCCGAGCAGGCGCTGGATCAGGCGCGCAGCGCCGCCGAGGCGGCCGATGCCGCCAAGACGCGCTTCCTCGCCACCATGAGTCACGAGCTGCGGACCCCGCTCAACGCCATCATAGGCTTTTCCGAGATGATCGCGCAGGAGCAGGCCCTGATGCTGGGCGCAGCCCAGCGCAAGGAGTACGCCGAGCTCATCAACGCGTCCGGCCAGCATCTGCTCTCGGTCGTCAACGGCATCCTGGACATGTCGAAGATGGAGTCCGGCAATTACGAGATTGCGCCGGAACCGTTCGCGCCGCGCGCCTCACTCTTGCATTGCTGCAATCTGCTGGCGCTGAAGGCGCGGGAGAACGGCATCGACCTGATCACAGACGCGCCGCAGGACCTGCCGGTCATGACCGGCGATCCCAGGGCCTTCAAGCAGATCGTGCTCAACCTCGTCGCCAACGCCATCAAGTTCACCGAACGCGGCGGCCAGGTTTCCGTTTCCGCTGCGGTGGCGGGTTCGCAGCTGACACTGCGCATCAGTGATACCGGCGTCGGCATCGCACCCGACGACCTCGAGCGCGTCGGTGCGCCGTTCTTCCAGGCCGGCAAGACCTATCAGCGCCGACACGAAGGTACCGGCCTCGGACTTTCGATCGTCAAGAGTCTCGTGGCGTTGCATCTCGGCGAATTGACGGTACAAAGCAGGTTGGGGGAGGGCACTGCCGTCACCGTCAAGCTGCCGCTCGTCTACGCGCCGCCGCAGGTCAAGCCGGCGAATGAGAAGGCGAGCGAGGGCAAGATCGCGACCTTGACGCCGGGGCTGCGCCAGGACCTTCACGACCAAACTCACGACCAACCCGCTCTGGTGAAGAAAAGTGCCTAGGAAGTCTGCAAAGGACGACAGCGCGCCGCGCCGCCGTGGCGCCAAAGCGGCGGTCGTCGATGTCGAGACCGAGCGCAACCTCGTGCTGCGCGTGCTGCTGCACAGCCCCAAGGATACGCTGGCCGGCCTCGTCGCCGTCGGCGCGATCGCTGCGATCGTGGCCAATGCGCTGTTTCTCCAGACCGGCCGCCACCCCGCGCCGATGTTCGGCACGGTGATCCATCTTCCCGCGCCGTCCTCCGTGCCGCTCCCGAATCCACTGCCGCGTCCACGCCCGGTCGGCGCCGATACCTCGCCGCTCGAGCCGCGCGCGACGGAGTTCCGCGCCGAATCCAAGCCCGTCGAGTCTAAGCCTGCCGAACGCATGGCCGAGAAGGCGCCCGAAAAGCCCGTCGAAGCGACCGCCTCGACGCGGTCGAACGATCCGATGACCAATCTGGTCAAGGCCACGACCTCGACGCCGCCCGCGGCCCTGCGTCCGCCGGCGCCGATTCCGGCGCAAGGCCCGGCCGCACGGCGCATCGCCGGCGTGCAGCGCGCGCTGTCGGAATACGGCTACGGCAATCTGAAGATCACGGGCACGATGAGCGGTGAGACCCAGGCCGCGATCCAGAAGTTCGAGCGCGAGCACAAGATGCAGGTCACCGGGCAAGTGTCCGACCGGCTGCTGCGCGAGCTCGCCGCTGCGATCGGCCATCCGGTCGAATAGCCGCACCGCCAGTCATTGACGCCGATCAATTCCGCGTAACGCGCTCTGCACATCAGCTCGGCGTCCGCGGGCGAGCGCGATTTGCGTGGGATCAATGAACGTCCGCGGCCTCCCGGAACATGATCGCTCATCCTCATCAAGGAAGAGAGGTCGTCATGTTCAAGGTCTCGATTCTCGTCTGGATCATGCTCGGAACGGTGCTGGCGGGCGTCAGCCTCATCGTGGTGCTGATGGTCCCGAGCTTCGCCGCCGACGCCATCAGGAACATCCCCTATGCCGTGGCGCTCGGATTCGCGCTCGCGATGCCGCTGTCATATGTCGTCGCGACGCAAATTCGCGGTGGTCAGGGCGACATACGCTAAGCGTGAGATGCACGAGGCTGGCGCGAGACCTCGCGCTGGCTTATCGTCGCACTCATGCGTCTAAAATCCAACATCTGGGTGGCCGCCTACCTGCGCCGCTGCCAAACGGAAGGCGTGTTCGGCGCCGTGCGGCGTCGCGGTGCCGAGGAGGCGGGCGCCGTGTTCGTCAAGGTGTCGCTGCTCGACGGCAATGCGGTGCTGTATGCGCCGGCGCCGCAGTCGTCTTACGACGACGGCCGGCCGGTCGATCGCTTCTTCGTGCCGGTCGCGCCGCAACCACTGCCGGAGCAAACCGTCGAGGAACGGTTGACCAAGGAAATCCGCTTCGATCCTGATGCCTGGATCGTCGAGACCGAGGACCGCGCCGGGCGGCATTTTCTGGATCTGGCGAAGACGTAGCTGCTGCCATGGGTTGGAGTTTGTTGCGTGCCCCACCGTTGCCGCTTGTTGAGTTGGCGCGGGGACATCAACGCTCTGATGATCCGCCCGCACCCGTCCGCACCGCCGGGCTCGCGCCCGGCTGCACGCCCGGTCGCGTCTGGCTTGCGCCGGCGCGGGCGCGCTGGCGGTCGCCGTCGTGCAGCGCCGATTGGTACTTCGCGCGGGTGACGGCGAGCGTCGAGCCGCGCCAGGCGGCCAGCATCACCAGCGCCGAGCGCTCGGCGAGGCGGTCGTAGAGGCGCGACAGCCGGTACACGGCGTTCACGGACGTGCCGATCTCCGGCTTGAAGAACAGCAGGATGCGCTGGAACACCGGGCTCGGCATGTCGAGCGCGCGCGCGGCGACCGCGAGCGCCTCGCCGCCGGCATCGCCGACGATCTGTGCCGCGACGCGCGAGGGCAGGATCAGGCTGTCGCCGAGCTCGAAGGCGAAGTTCTCGACGTCACCTGCGATGGCCGCCATCTCCAGGATCTGGATAGCGCGTCTGGCGCGCACGGTGGGAATGCGCGGCGCCGCCTTCAGCGGGGTCTGCGAAAGATTGTGCAAGATCAGCGCGCGCTCGGAGGCGCCGGCGCGAAAGAACATGTCGTGGATTTCGGCGGCTTCCTTCGGCTGCATCGCCATGTTGGCGGTCAGGCGCTGCTCGGCCTCGGTCGGCTCGCGCACCGGAGGGGGTGCAGGCGACGTCGTCGGGATCTCCCGGGCCAATGGAACCCGGCGGCCTTCCTGTGCCGCGACCAGCCCGAGCTTCTGCAGCACGGGGACAGGCGTTCGCGGATAGACCGCGAGCCGCGCCTTGACGGCTGCGCGTGTCGCATCGTCGACCTGGTCGATCAGCCGCGTCGCGAGCTCGACGAACTGCCGCTGCTCGTCTTCGCTGTGGGTGCTCGTCTGGACATAGAGGTCGGTCAGCACGCGCAGCAGCGTCGGGCGGACGTCGACACCTTCGCGACGGGACAGGGTCATCAGCCCGTCGAATCCGGGAAACAGCGACTTGGTCATGGAGGCGTACGCAACTCGGAAGAGATACTCGGGGCGAGCCTAGCGCACGTTCTTTTAAAGGCTCGTTAAGGAAAACGAGCCGTGAAGCCGGGCGTGCAATTTGCGGCGTTGTCGTGCCGCAACGGGACGGCGCGGTGCAGCCCGTGGGGTTACGGTTCCAATACCGCGTTTACACCCCGTTAACCATGAACTGATCTTAATGAATGCATGTTGCTGGGGCGCGTTCGGTCGCGCGGCAATCGAGAGAGCTGACATGGGGACCATCATCGAATTTCCGGCCGGTCGCCGGGTGGGCTCGTCCGGGGATGTCGCTCCGCGCGCGGACATGGGAACGATCCTGATCCTTCCCGTGATCCGCATCGAGCGTGAGGCGGACGAAACCAGCGGCGATCGCGGGCCGGAGCAGGGCACAGCGCCGGGGCGCCGTCGTCGCCGCCGCTGACATCCGGCTTCATGCTATGCCGGACTCCATCCGCCAGATCCGGCCCCTTGTGACGGCCGTCCTGCTCGCGCTTGCGGGCGCGACGCTCTGCGCCTGCAGCGGCGGCGATTTCGGCCGCACCCGCGAGAGCATGCGCAGCGACGACATGCATCGCTGGCTGGGTGCGGAGGTCACCTCCAGCGTCGGCCTGAAGCCCTCGCAATTCCAGCTCACCGACGAAGAGCGTCAGCTTCGCGATCTCGCCTATCCCATGATCGAGCCGCCGCTGTCGCGCCCGGCATGGAAGAGCGTGTTCGGCGACTACAAGGCGATGCCCTCGCCCTGGCGGCAGAAAGTCGTGTTCGACCGCACCATGTACGGCCGCACGCTGATCGACGAGCCGCACCGCTCGCACTCCTCGCGCTATGCCCAGCTGATCGAGGACGTGCGTAACGACATCACCCGCTTCGAGCCGTTCTTCGCCTCGGCGATCCGCGTCATCGATCTCGACAGGAAGCGCGATGCCAGTATGGCGCGCGTCTCCGCGCTCTCGCCGAGGGAGAGGGACGATGCGGTCGCGCGCATGCAGGAGAACTCGCTGATCGTCCAGTGGGTGCAGCAGTGCCTGGAGCAGCGCATCTCGTCCTATCGCTGGGCGTTGGAGCGCCTGGTGATCCAGGCGCCCGACGGCATGGCCGCCGATGCCGACCGCCTGATCGGCGAGCTTGCCGCGCAGACCGCCAATCCGCCGGTCCAGGGCCAACCGCCTTACGGGCGCGCGGTCGTCTCGAAGGGCTGATCCGTACCACCAATGTGCCGGCCGAACGCGGCCACCCTTTCTTTGCGGCCAATCAGCACGATCAGCTCGAGCCGCCGACTCGCTGTCCGCGGAACTCATGCGGACCGCAGCCACCAGCCCTGTTGAGGCATTTGGGAACCGCCTTGATTGCCCTTGTCCTTCCGCGCGGCCGGGATAGGATCATCTCGTTTTCTTCAAGTCATTTTTCCCAAAGGTCCTTCGATGAGCTTAGAGGCCATTGGCCCGTTTAAGAGTCGTCCGAACGTTAGCTCGCGCCACCTGCTGGCACTCGCCATTCTGCTTCTATCGACCGGCTCTGCAGCCGCGCTGTCGAGGGAGGCTGCGCTCGAGAATTGCCGGATGACGGTCGGCAAGCCGATCGTGCAGGCGTGCATGCGCGCAGGCGGAGGGCCGGGCGGCGGCGCCAATCTCGAAGCCTGCCGCGCCAAGGCAACGCCTCAGGTCAGGGCCTGCGTGATGGCGGCGCTGACGGCCGCCAATGGCCGCGCCAATGTTGCCGTCGAGCTTCCCAAGGAGGCGGCACCGAAGCTGGACATTGGTGCAGAGCTCCCGAAAGACTTCGTCGCGCCGCCGCGCAGCATCGCCGACATCACGGCGATCCTCGACGGCGACAAGCCCGACGAGAAGATGATTGCAGAACTGAAGTCGGAAGCCGACGCCGTGCCCACCGGCAAGGAATCCCGCCCGGATCTCGCGCAGCTCTATTTCGATCGCGCCAATGCACGCGCGCAGCTCGGCCGGCTCGCCGAAGCGATGGCTGACGCCGACAAGGCGGTGGAGGTCGGGCGTGGCGCCGTCGGCCCCAACCAGCTCGGGCGGATGCTGCAGCTTCAGTCGCTGCAGCACTCGCTCGCGGGCGATCCGAAGCGCGCGCTCGAGATCATGCAGAGGCTGTTGCGCGAATCGGCCAGCATGCCCGGCGCCAAGGGGATGCAGTTCGTGACGAACCGCGGGATCGCGGCCGTCCTCCTTCAGATGGGCGACCTCGGGCAGGCTGAGGCCTATCTTCGCCGCAGCCAGGCCGCGATTCAGGAGGCCCGCACCAGCGCCCATCCGAACTGGCGAGCGGCCTATGCCAAATTCGGCCAGAGCTGGGAAGGCGAGCTGGAGCTCACCCGCGGCGCGATCTTCGAGGCACGCGGACAGTTTGCCGATGCCGAGGCCGCCTATCGCACCGCCGAGCTGCGCAAGCGGGCCAGCACGAAGGCGATCATGGCGTCGGACAGTGCGCCGGCCGAGACCATTCTGTTGCAGGCGATCGACGGCATCGTGTTGAGCCAGGCACGCATGAAGGCGAAGCAGGGCAGGCTGGCCGAGGCCGAGGTGGACGCGCGCCGGGCGCTGCTGTCGCGCCTGAAGGATACGGGCAAGTACAACTCTGTGACGCCGCGTTTCGTCATGGGCCTGGCGGGCATCCTGGTCGACCAGGGCCGTTATGAAGAGGCCGAGAAGCTCGGCCGTGTCGCCCTCGACATCAACACCACGGTGGGTGTGCCCGCGGATTCGCAGGCGACGGTTCAATTGCTGTCGCAGCTCGCCGGCATTCTGACGCTTCGGCGCCAGAACGCCGAAGCGGGCGAGATGTTTGCGCGGATTGAAAAGGCCGTCGTCGGCTGGGACCCGCAGCGCCGCCAGGTGTTCGAGCTCAATCCCTCGCGCATCCTGTCGCTCTATGGTTCCGGGCAGCTGGACGCCGGCATTGCCGCCGCCGAGCAGCTCGTGAAGAAGCAGATCGCCCGGGTCGGGGAGAATCATTTCGAGGCCGCCGCGGCGCGCGGCACGCTGGCGGTCGGGCTGATGCGCGCCCGCCGCGATGCCGATGCGATCCGCGAGTTCAGGGCTGCCATCCCGGTGATGATGGCGAGTGCCAATGAAAACGCCGACGACGAGAACACGACCGTGGTGGCCGCGCGCAGCCAGCGGCTGCAGATCATCGTGGAAACTTACCTGTTGCTGCTCGGCAGGGCGGAAGGCGCCGGCAAGGACGTCGGGGACGAGACGTTCAGCCTCGCCGACGCGGTCCGCGGCCGCTCTGTGCAGCAGGCGCTTGCAGCCTCGAGCGCGCGTGCGGCGGCGAAGGATCCCGCGCTCGCCGAACTCGTGCGCAAGGAGCAGGATCTCACCAAGCAGGTCAACGCCCAGCTCGGCACGCTCAACAATGTGCTCGCCCTTCCCGCAACGGAGCGCGACGAAAAAGGCGTTCAGCAGATTCAAGCCTCGATCGCCACTCTGCGCGGCCAGCGCGACACGGCGCGCCTGGAGATCAAGCGCAAGTTCCCGATCTATGCCGATCTCGTCTCGCCCAAGCCGCCGAGCGTTGCCGAGATCCGTGCGACCCTCGCCGATGACGAGGCGATGCTGTCGTTCTATTTCGGACAGAATGGCAGCTTCGTCTGGGCCGTGCCGAAATCCGGACCGGTGGCGTTCGCCGTCGTGCAGGCCAGCATGGGTGATGTCGAGAGGAAGATCCGCAAGCTGCGCGAGGCGCTCGAGCCGCAGGCTGCGATGATCTCGGACATTCCGCCGTTCGACCTCAAGCTCGGCCACGAGCTCTACGAACTGCTGCTCAAGCCGGTCGAGAGCGGCTGGAAGCCGGCCAGGAACCTGATCGTCGTCACCAACGGTGCGTTGGGCCTGCTGCCGCTCGCCCTGTTGCCGACGGCAGCAGCAGAGGTGGCCGCCGACGAGGACCCGCTCTTTATCGGCTATCGCAACGTGCCGTGGCTGGCGCGAACCCATGCGGTGTCGACGGTGCCGTCGGCGGCGGCGTTGCGCACGCTGCGGCAATTGCCGCCGGGCAAGCCCGGCCGCGGCGACCTCGTGGCCTTCGGCGATCCCTATTTCAACAGCGAGCAGCACGCCGAGGCGGAAGGCGGAGGAGAGAAGGTCCAGATCGCCGACGCCGGCGGCAACATCACGCGCGGCGGCCCGCTGAAGCGGCGGAACAGCCCAAAGCTCGACGGCGTCGACAGCGCCGAACTCGGTCTGCTGCCCCGTCTGCCCGACACCGCCGACGAGTTGAAGTCGATCGCGCTGGCGCTGCAGGCGGACCCGTCGAAGGTGCTGTTTCTCGGCAAGAGCGCGACCGAGAGTGCGGTGAAGACCATGGATCTCTCCGGCTTCAGGATCCTGGCCTTTGCCACCCATGGACTGGTCCCGGGCGAGCTGAACGGGTTGACGCAGCCGGCGCTCGCCTTGTCGTCGCCGGCGGTGACGGGCGAGGGCGGCGACGGCCTCCTGACCATGGAGGAGATCCTCGGCCTCAAGCTGGACGCGGACTGGGTCGTCCTGTCGGCCTGCAACACCGGCGCCGGCGCCGGCGCAGGGGCCGAGGCGGCATCCGGGCTCGGGCGCGCATTCTTCTATGCCGGAACGCGCGCGCTGCTGGTGACGAACTGGTCGGTGCATTCACAATCGGCGCGGCAATTGGTGACCGATCTGTTCAAGCGGCAAGCCGACGATCCCAAGCTGTCGCGGAGCGAAGCGCTGCGCCAGGCGGCGATGGCCCTCGTCGATGGCCCCGGTTATCTCAACGGCGAAGGCAAGACCGAATTCGCCTATGCGCATCCGCTGTTCTGGGCGCCGTACACCATCATCGGCGATGGCGGCTCGCGTTGATGATCAAGGAAAGGGGGCACTGACATGAAACGGAATGTCTTGCTTGGTCTTGCGGCTGCAAGTTTGTTGGTCTCGGCGCCGTCGCGCGCCACGTTGCTGATCACGGAAGAGGAAGCCAAGCTGCCGCCTCCGAAGGGCGCGGTCGCCGTCGACCAGCGCGGCATCATGCGCGGCCCCAAGGTCGAGTTCGTCTCGCCGGGCGATTCAGCGAGGTCGCCCCTGCCGCTGGTCTTGAAGTTTCAATCCTACGGCGGGGCCAAGATCGATCCGGACTCGGTCAAGATGATCTTCCTCCGGACGCCAAACGTGGACCTGACCCCGCGGGTGAAGCCTTTCGTGAAGGCCGATGGCATCCACATGCAGGACGCAGAGCTGCCGCCGGGCGAATACACCGTGCGCGTCGACATCAAGGATAGCGACGGCCGGCCGGGCACCACGATCTTCACCCTGAAAGTGGCGCCCAAGTGAAGTGCCCTTATTGCGGGTCGGGACATGCGGAGGGGGCGCTGGCTTGCGCCGCCTGCGGGCGCGACATTGCCGTTCCTGCGACGCTGATCGCAGAGCGCGACGATCTCCTGCGCAAGCGGGAGGAGCTGCGCGATGAACTGCGCCGCGCCAGGGACCAGGTCGATGCCATCAGGCTGCGAAGGAAGTCGCGCTAGCGATGGAATGTCCGTTCTGCGCCGAGACGATCAAGGACGAAGCCATCGTCTGCAAGCATTGCTCGCGGGACTTGCGCGTCGTAAGGCCGATGCTGCGCGAAATCGACGAGATCGTGACCGAGCTCGACAAGCTCAGGCGGGATCTCGATCGCGTCAATGTCCGGCTCGAGCGCTACAACAATCCGCTGCGCTACTACGGAACGCATGCGGTGCTCTATGTCGCGATTCCGTCGCTGTTGCTGGTGATCGCGCATGTGCTCGTAACCATCACCTTCAACCTGTCTCCGGTCCCGCTCCGGATCGCATCGATCGTCATACCGCTCTTGTTCGGATTCATCGCCTATCCGCTGCACAGAGTGTTCGCCCTGACGTCGTTCGTGCTGGCATTGCTGACCGCGACTGTCAGCATCCTCGCAATGCTGACGGTCACCGGGATCCACGATCATGTTCCAATCCTTCCGACGATCTGGATCGAGTGGCGCGAGGTGTTCGAATATGGCGCGAGCATCCTGCTCGCCTTCGTCTCGGGCAACATTCTCAGCGTCGTGATCTTCCAGATCCTGCCGCGCGTGCTCACCCAGGGCGGCAAGCCAAACGCCTTCGCCTTTCGCGTGGCACGTCTGCTCGGGCATCATGTCGGCGAGGAGCAATTGCGTCGCCGTGCCCGCCTGATTCAGGACCTCATGCAGACCGTAGGGCCGTTGGCCGGCGTCGCCGCGACCGGCATCGGCTCGATCTATGCGGGCCTGAAGGGCTTGCTCGAATAGCCCGCGCTCGCTGCCGGCTCGGATGCGGTGATGTCCGCCACAGGCTCAGCAAGCTCCGAAAAAGGCCCCAGCTCGCGGGGGATAGTGGGGGGCATTGAGCTGGGGCCATTCGGGGCGCCCTTGGGGAAGGGCATCGGGAAAACGTGGCAGTCGCCCGATCGTTCCGTCTCAGCTCAACCCGTTGCGTTCAGCTGCGGCAACGGTTCTGAAACCATCCGGCCGCCGCCCTGTGGCTGGAACCGCGTCGTACAGCGGAACAAAATACGCTGTGTGCACTTTTAAACAGAACGGTAACGGGGGAAGCAATGGCGCCGGATCTACCAATCGTCCTGGTCATAGAAGACGAAGATGCCATCCTGGCTCTCGTTGAAGACGCCTTGGAAGAAGGGGGCTTTCAGATTGCGACCGCGAAAACGGGCGAAGAGGCCATCACGCTGTTGAAGGGTGATCTCTTGCCGTACCGTGCTCTCGTGACTGACGTCAATTTGCCGGGCCGCGTCGACGGCTGGGACATCGCGAGAGCCGCCCGTGAAGTCGATCCTCATTTTCCCGTGGTTTACATGACCGGCGGCGCCGCGGAAAAGTGGCCGGTTCTCGGCGTGCCAAACAGCATTCTGCTGCAAAAGCCGTTTGCGCCGGCCCAGGTCGTCGCGGCTGTTTCACAGCTCCTCAATGCGGGCTCGCAGCAGGCGGGTCCCGCCTGAGGTACCGCACTCCGTGTTCTGCACGTCCGACAAACGAGCGGCCCGAGGAGACGCGCCGCGAGCCTATCGCGTCTCCACCACTTCGCCGTCTTCCTTCACGAACCGGCCGACCGGACTATCCAGGAGATCGATCACGACCTCCGAAGGCCGGCACAAGCGTGTGCCCTTCGGCGTCACGACGATCGGACGGTTGATCAGGATCGGATGCGCGAGCATCTGGTCGATCAGCTCGTTCTCGGACCATTTGGGATCATCGAGGCCGAGCTCGCGATAGGGCGTACCTTTTTCCCGCAGCAGCGCGCGAGCTGAGATCCCCATCGCCTTGACGAGCTCGACCAGCTTGTCGCGCGAGGGCGGCGTCTTCAGATATTCGATGACGTCAGGCTCGACGCCGCTCTGCCGGATCATCGCCAAGGTGTTGCGCGACGTGCCGCAAGCCGGGTTGTGATAGATCGTGACGCTCATCGACGTATCTCTCTATGACTGGCAGACCGGCGTGCTGCTCGGCCGCCCGCGCACGATGATTTTATTGGCGGGCCTCGGCAGCCGCGGGCACTTTACCCGCTCCCGCTTCGTACCACCCCCGCGTGGCCTTGACGATGCGGACGACCGACAGCATCACCGGCACCTCGACGAGCACGCCGACCACGGTGGCTAGCGCCGCGCCGGACTCCAGGCCGAACAGGCTGATCGCGGCGGCGACTGCCAGCTCGAAGAAATTGCTGGCGCCGATGAGTGCCGCTGGGGCCGCCACGCACCAGGCCACGCCGAACCGTCGGCTGAGCCAATAAGCCAGGCCCGCATTCAGGTAGACTTGAACGAGAATAGGGACGGCGAGGATCGCGATGACGCCGGGCTGCCTGACGATCTGCTCTCCCTGGAAGCCGAAGAGCAGCACCAGCGTCGCGAGCAGTGCGACAAGCGATACGGGCTGCAGCATGCGCATGACGCGGTTGAAGCCGTCCTGGCCGTCTCTCAGCAGGATTTTGCGCCACAGCTGGGCGACGACCACGGGAACCACGATGTAGAGCACGACGGACAGCAGCAATGTGTCCCAGGGCACGCTGATCGAGGCCACTCCGAGCAGCAACCCCACGAGGGGCGCAAACAGGAAGACCATGATGACGTCGTTCAGTGCGACCTGGCTCAGCGTGTAGTGGGGCTCTCCCTCGCAAAGATTGGACCACACGAACACCATTGCTGTGCAGGGTGCGGCGGCAAGCAGGATCAAGCCGGCGATGTAGGACGGGATCTGACCGGACGGCAGCCACGGTGCGAAGAGGTGGCCGATGAAGAAGGACCCGAGCAGCGCCATCGAGAACGGCTTCACGGCCCAATTGATGAAGAGGGTCACGCCGACGCCACGCCAATGCTCCCGGACCTGGCCCAGCGACCCGAAGTCGATCTTCAGCAACATCGGCACGATCATGAGCCAGATCAGCATCGCGACCGGCAGGTTGACCTTGGCAACCTCGGCGGCCGCAACGGCGCCGAAGAAGCCGGGCATCACGTGGCCCAGCGCAACGCCGACCACGATGCAAAGCGCGACCCACAAGGTAAGGTATCGTTCGAAGATGCCCATCGTCACGCCACGTCGCTCTTGCCCGAGGTCGTTCCCTCGGAGCGGCCGATTTCCCGAAGCTTGGTCCCGAGCGAAAGCCGGTCGATGCCGTCGAGGGGCAGGTTCACGAACGCGCCAATGCGGTTCTTCAGGTAACGGAACGCCCTCGAGAAGGCCGCAGTTCTTTCGAGCTCGGTGCCCTCGACCGCCGCCGGATCTTCGATGCCCCAATGCGCCGTCGTCGGTTGGCCCGGCCAGACGGGACATGCTTCGCCAGCGGCGTTGTCGCAGACGGTGAAAACGAAATCCATCACCGGTGCGTCGGCGGCTGCGAATTCCAGCCAGCTCTTCGAGCGCATCCCGTCGATCGGATAGTCCATGCTCTCGAGCGTGCGCAGCGCCAGCGGATGCACGGCGCCTTTCGGTGTGCTCCCTGCGGAGAAGGAGCGAAAGCGTCCGCCACCGTCCTTGCGAAGGATCGATTCGGCGAGCACGGAACGGGCCGAATTGCCCGTGCAAAGGAACAGCACATTGTAAATGCGATCAGACATGGACCTTTCCCTTTCGCTTGGGCGGAGAGCAGGGCTGCAAGCTCTCGAGGACCGGCATGCAGACCTCCGGTCGTCCGCCGCAGCAGTCCCGCAACAAGAAAACCGCGACGTCTCGAAAAGCGCCGAGGTTGGCGCGGTAGACAATCGAGCGGCTGTAGCGCTCGGATGTTACAAGACCGGAGCGAGACAGGACCGAGAGGTGAGCCGAAAGCGTATTGGCCGGGACTTCGAGGAGGCGCGCGAGGTCACCTGCAGCAAGCCCCTCGGGCTCGTGCTTCACCAGGATTTGGAAGGCCTGCAAGCGCGTGGATTGGGCAAGCGCAGCGAGCGCCAAGACAGCTTGTTCATTTTCCATACATCCAGAGTTATGGAAATTACGTATTCATGTCAAGACAGGGCTATTTTTTGGCCACCGCTTCGAGATCTCCATGTCGAATGAGACATCGCGATGCCGTCCGCAACGGCTCGAGTGAGGCTTGCAGCATAAAAGAGCTTGCTCAGCTGTCATCAAAACTTAAACTTGTGTTTCCATAATTCTATTATTAAAGAATTATGGACACGTTGTCCGGTCGCGAAAACTCAGCATCTGGTCGCTTGAGAACGGACGTTCAGCCGCCGAAGCGCCGAACCACATCCCGCTGCCTGCCAATCTGGTTCAGCAAGATCGAGAACGACTGGAAGGACGACCTCGGCGGCTGAGGCTTTGCAAGTGGGTGAGATTCGATGGGGCGAATTATGCCGACTGACAGCGAGCAACGCGGCGGAAGGGGCCTTGCGAGTGACTGTGACTGCGGCTGCGGACGTGGACCCCGGTCACAGAATTCGACCAACCTCGCAGCGAGACCGGTTGAGATCGACGTATACGAAGCCGCGCGCCTCGCGGCGCTGGAAGAGAGGAATACGGAGCTGAAGCGCCGGCTCGCCGAGCAGAGGCGCGAGGCGAATGCACTCCGCGCTCAATTGGCGAGCAAGCGACAGCGGCCGCCCGGCATCGATCCATGACGTCAGGGCGCAAGCCGCGTGGTGTCGCCGATTTCGTCAAGCCTTGTTTTCAGAGCCGCGCGGTCTAGGGACTGCAGCGGAAGATTGACGAAGGCTTCGACGCGCCGCCGGATCATCGCGTAGAGTTCATTGAGCAGGGTGGTCCGCTCGGATGCCGAACCACTGAACCGTGCCGGATCCGGTAAAGGCCACGCCGCTGTGAGCCGATTGCCAAGTTGCTGGCATATTTGCCCGTGCGGTACGTCGCATAGGGCGACGACAAAGTCCATGCGCGGCGCATTCGGTCCCTTGAATTCGCTCCAGGCCTTGCAGCGCAACTGGGATGTCTCGTAGCCCAGGATCTCGAGCCGCCTGACGACCTCGGGGAGCGGCGCGTTCGCGGGCTCGGTGCCGGCGGAATAGGCCCGAAAACGCCCGCTACCAAGTCTTTCGAGCAGGGCTTCGGCCATAATGGAGCGCGCCGAATTCTGGGTGCAGAGGAACAGCACGTTGAAGGCGGGCACGATCGCATCGATCGGTTCCTCGCCCTCCTTCAACGCGGCCGCCGGTTGGAAGCCGCAGATATCGGGCCGCCCCTTGCAGCATTCACGGGTGAGGAAGTCGACGAGTTGCTCGAAGGCTTTTGTATTTGCGCGGTAGTTCATGACCCGGCCGTCCCGTTCGACCTCAATGAGGCCCGCACGGGAGAGGATGCGAAGATGGGTCGACATGGTGTTGTGCGGCACGGCGCAGCGCCGGGCGATTTCGCCCGCTGGCAAGGTGTTGGGATGGACCGCAAGAAGTTGGCGGACGGCCGCAAGTCGGGTCGACTGCGCAATGGCGCCGAACCCCTCGATGGCTTTTGTGCTCGGCAAGGATCGCTTCATTAGGTTATTTGCTTCTGTCGACGATTGCCGACAGATACCCCGCAAGTTTTGCGGTAAAATGTCGGGAAGCAAAGTCAGTCGAGCGCAATCCCGGCGCGCTGTTGGGGCGGTAGGATAAAAGCGGCGCGGGGATCGCTGCGTTTGAGCTTGATAGGGTTGAGCACGACGCCGCTTGCCGAAAGGCTTTCCTGTGTTGCGATCAGTTCGTCATCGGCGACCGGCCCAAGGTCGACGTCCCTGTCCGGCAAGACGACGATCGCGCGCACGCCTATTTTTACAATGACTTGTCCGCGTCCGGCGACCGCACGCCGCGACCATTCCTTGAGCTTGGCGTAGTAGGGCGCGCGCGTCCAAGCATCAGACCGGGTGGGATCGACATGGACGAAGATGGTTCTGTGGCTGACATCCTCGAAGCCGATGAGAAGCCTGGCGGTGGACGGACGCCAACCTTCGTCAAGCTCATGAAGCGTCAGAAAGCCGCAGAGAAAGTCCCGACATTCGGCAGGACGCAACTCGTATGCGCGGCAGCCGGTGCCAATCGCACATTGCTCGCACCATTTGCCGAGCGGCTTGTTCAAGGTTTGGACCTCCAGCAGCTTGCAGCAAAGCGTACAAGATCCGCATCCTCGCAGCGGGTGGGTCGACGAAACGCTAGGGCCTTTAATGTCCATAAGTCGAGATTTATGGACATATGCGTTTGCACTTTCATGACGCTGCCACGACACCCCGTCACTTATATTTCGAAATTGCTAGAATTACGGTTGACGCCGGTCAGCGGCTGGCCCATATTGGCCGGATGAAGATAGATGATGCGGCCGCCCGACTCGAAGCGCTGGGCAGCCCGACGAGGTTGAAGATCTACCGAGTGCTGGTGCGCGCGGGAAGCGTCGGCATGCCGGTTGGCCGTCTGCAGGAACGCCTGAAGATCCCGGCATCGACGCTATCGCATCACGTCAAGGCGCTCGTTTCCGTAGGGCTAATCACTCAGGTTCGCGAAGGCACCACGCTTGTTTGCCACGCCGAATACGACACGATGCGGGGCTTGGTGGATTTCCTCGTCGACGAATGCTGCGTCGATGAAAATCAATGCAAGGAAACCCAGACAGCGGCCTGAGCACTTTGCCCGCTTATTCGGTCATTCTAGAAGTATGGGATCAGAAATATGATTACAGGAAAGACGGTCGCGATCATCGGTGCCGGGCCAGTCGGGCTCGCAGCAGCCGCCCACATTCTGGAACGGGGTATGACTCCGGTCGTCCTAGAGGTGGGACCGGAAGCCGGCCACGCAGTGAGGCAATGGCGGCACGTCCAGCTCTTCTCACCGTGGCAATACAACGTCGACAAGGCGGCCGCGCGCCTGCTCGCGCCGACCGGCTGGAATTCGCCGGACCCGAGCTCCTATCCGACCGGCGGCGAACTGATCGAGCGCTATCTCGCGCCGCTCGCAACGCGAACGAAGCTGCGCGATACCATCCGGACCTCGAGCCGTGTCACGGCCATCAGCCGCGCGGGCTTCGACAAGGCGAAGACGAAGGGGCGGGAGCAAGCGCCTTTCGAAATTCGCTATCAGAACGGCAAGGGCCCTGAGGTGCTGCGCGCCGATGCCGTCATCGACGTCTCGGGTACGTGGTTCTCGCCCAATCCCGCCGGCAGCAACGGCCTGCCTGCGATCGGCGAACGCGAGCACAGTGCTCATATCGCCTACGGCATGCCGGATGTGCGGGGCACGGATCGCGGCAGATACGCCGGCAAGACCGTGGCCGTGCTCGGGGGCGGCCATTCCGCGCTGGGCACGCTGATCGAACTTGCACGGCTCGCCGAGGAGGTGCCCGGCACGCAACCTGTTTGGCTACTGCGCGGCGACGATCCTGCCAAGGCCTTCGGCGGCGGCAGCAACGACAAGCTCGCCGCGCGGGGCGAGCTTGGCTCCACCTTCGCCGCGCTCGTGGCTGCCGGGAAAATCAAGGTCGAGGCAAATTTCGGCGTTACCCATCTTTCGGACTTCGAAGGGCGTCTCAGGATTTCGGCAGGCGCCTGCTGCGGAGCGCGGAGCGTCGTTGCGGACGAGCTGGTGGTGTCGACCGGCTTCCGTCCTGATCTGTCGTTCCTGTCGGAGCTACGGCTGCGGCTCGACCCCGCGATCGAGGCGCCCGTCGCGCTTGCCCCTCTGATCGACCCCAACGAGCACAGCTGCGGCACGGTGCGGCCTCACGGCGCGCGCGAGCTCGCGCATGACGAGCCCGGCTTCTACCTCGCAGGCATGAAATCCTACGGCCGGGCGCCGACCTTCCTGATGATGACCGGTTACGAGCAGGTCCGTTCGATCGTCGCCGACATCGCCGGCGACAAGGAGGCCGCGGCCCGGGTCGAGCTCGTGCTGCCGGAGACCGGCGTCTGCACGCGCGGCGGCGTCGAGTCCACCGGCGCGGCGGGATGCTGCGGTGGTCCCGCGACGCAAGACGTCTCGGCCTGTTGTGCGGCCGATGAAACCGCGAAGAAGGCCGGCGCTTCGGGGTGCGGCTGTTCATGATGCGGGTTGCCGGCGATCGGCCGACGGGTCCGCTCGCTCTGATCATCGCACTCGGCACCACGCAAACCATCGCGTGGGCGTCGAGCTATTATCTTCCGGCGATCCTGGCGGCGCCGATCGCGCGAGATCTTGGCCTCGTGCCGACTTACGTGTTCGGGGCGCTGTCGGGCGCGCTGGTCATCTCCGGCCTTCTCGGTCCGCGGGTCGGCCATGCCATCGATACGTTCGGGGGACGCGGGCTGCTTGCGATCTCGAACCTCGTCTTTGCGGCGGGCTTGCTTACGCTGTCCTTTGCGCAAGGCGTGGTGGTGCTGATGGCCGCCTGGATGCTGCTCGGGATCGGCATGGGCATGGGCCTGTACGAGGCTGCGTTTGCGACGCTCGCCCGCATTTACGGCACCGGCGCGCGGAAGTCGATCACGGGCATCACGCTGATCGCCGGCTTCGCCAGCACGCTCGGCTGGCCGCTCACGACATGGTTGGAAGCAAGCTACGGCTGGCGCGTGGCGTGCGAGGTTTGGGCCGTGATCCACATCCTCGTGGCGCTGCCGCTCAACCTCGCGCTGCCGCGCGCGGCGGCGATGCCGCAGACGTCGGGATCGGGCTCGGGACAGGGCCAGCGTACCGGAGGCCAGAGCGAGACGTTCGCGATGATCCTGCTGGCCTACATGTTCGCGGCGGCCAGCTTCGTCAGTTCGGGAATCTCGGCCATCCTGCCGACCATGCTGGTTGCCTTCGGCGCGACGCCGGCGCAGGCCTTGCTTGCGGGCGCGTTGGTGGGACCCGCTCAGGTCGGAGCCCGTCTCCTCGAAGCCGGATGGCTCGGCCGCTTTCATCCGCTGTTCTCGGCACGGCTGGCGACATTGACGAACCCGATCGGTGTGATTGCGCTGGTCGCGGGCGGGCCACTGTTTGCGCCGGCCTTTGCCGTCTTGTACGGCGCGGGCAACGGCATCATCACCATCGCGCGCGGCACGTTGCCGTTGACGCTGTTTGGACCGGCCGGCTTCGGCAAGCGGGTCGGCGTGATCTCGCTGCCGTCCCGCGTCACCGGCGCCCTCGCGCCGCTGGTGCTGGGCCTGATGGTGGATCATATCGGCCGCGGCGCGCTGTGGATCAGCGCGCTCGCTTCCGTCTCCGCGTTCGTCGCGCTTCTGCTGCTGCGCGCGGACCGGACGACATCGGAGCCGCTGCAGGCGGGAGGAGCCAATTCGTAAGCTGACCGGATGGTCGCTGATCGCGATGATGTGCATCGGCCAGATCGGCAATCTGCTGCCGCACGTGACACTCTCTGCGAATCTGGCGCAGCACCTGATGCCGGCCTGGGGGCTGTCCGCGGCGGAGGGCGGCCTGATGGCGAGCGGCTATGCCTTCGGCTACATGCTGGCGGTGCCGGTGCTGACCACGTTGACCGACCGCATCGATGCCCGGCTCGTGCTCCTGGGCGGCTCGATCGTCAGCGGGCTTGCGACAATGGCGTTCGGCCTCTTTGCGCAAGGCTTCTGGTCGGGCATGGTGATCTGGTCGCTTGCGGGCCTTGGCTTTGCCGGCGCCTACATGCCCGGACTGAAGGCGCTGACGGATCGTCTGCCGGCCGGCGACACCTCGCGGGCGGTCACGCTTTACACGTCGAGCTTCTCGCTCGGCGTCGGCCTGTCCTTTCTGGTCGCGCAACTCGTCGCGGATGGCTGGGGATGGCGCACCGCCTTCCTCGTGACCGGCATCGGACCGGTTGCGATGGTCATTGCGTGCGTTCTGATCGAGCCGCGGCGGCCCGCGCCCAGATCGGGACGTCTCCTGAACTTTGCGCCCGTCTTCGCCAACCGCGAGGCGCTGGGCTACATCCTGGGCTACGGCGCGCACTGCTTCGAGCTCTACGGCATCCGCACCTGGCTGGTCGGATTCTGGACCTTCGTCGTCTCGCATCAAGGCGCGCCGTCCTGGTTGAGTCCCATCGTGCTGAGCGTCTGCTTCGCGGTGATCTCGATGCCGGCCAGCATCCTCGGCAACGAGGCCGCGCTGAAATTCGGGCGCCACCGGGCGATCACGGTGGTGATGATCGCGTCGGCCTGCGTGGCGGCCGTCATCGGCTTCAACGCAACCGCGCCGGGATGGGTGCTGGCCCTGCTGCTGCTCGTCTATGGCCTGACGGTGCCCGCCGATTCCGGTGCGTTGACCGCCGGCATGTCGGCGGCGGCCGTCTCCGAGCATCGTGGCGCAACGCTCGCCCTGCATTCCACCGTCGGCTTCGGCCTGTCGGCGGCCGGCGCCTGGGGCACGGGCGTGGCGCTCGATATGGCCGGCGGACCGCAGAGTGCAACCGGCTGGCTGCTGGTCTTCGTCGTGCTGGCGGCCGGAATTGCGCTCGGCCCGCTGGCGCTGCTCTGGGCGCGGACGAGGCCGCCCGCCCTCAAGCTCACGCGTGAAAACACCAGATGATGGTGGCGGACATCGGCTGAACGTCCGGCGGCTTCCTGTGAAGCGGGACGGATAGCCGCCGCCCTTCAGGGCTGCGGTGGATAACGCTCGAACGCCGGCAGATCGTGCGCGTGCTCCATCCAGCGCAGGCGCTCGGCGACCTGCATCTGCATCATCGGCGGCACGGCCTCGGGATCGTCATAGGTCGCGCTCTGGATGTCGATCATCCCCGGCAGGATCTCGCCGTTGACGTAGAACAGGCCGGTGCCGCAATCGCCGCAGAAATGCCGCCGCCCGTGCTCCGAGGATTTGTAGACCTTGGGCTCCCCCTTTGTCACCTTGACGGCGTTTTCGGCATACATCGTCCAGCCGACGACCGGGGCGCCGGCGTGCAGCCTGCAATCGCGGCAATGGCATAGCGCGTGCACGATCGCCTCGCCCTCGACCTCATAACGGATTGCGGCGCAGTGACAGCCGCCGGTGATGGTGCTCATTCGTTCCTCCCCGACCGAGACGATCTTCAATCGATAGTCATCGAGACGTGCGGCTTCAACATCCCAAGCGGATCGAAGTTGCGTCCTACTGTCGCCTGACAGCTGCTGCCATTGTGCGCGGATGCGAGATCGGCTCCGGATAGGGATACGCGCTGCTCCCTAGTCCCGATCAGCTGACGCCGTGCGCAGCGATGTGGAGACGTACTCCTCGATGCCAACATGCCTGTGTTTTGCCCGACGAGTCAAAGGAGCTGCACGTCGCCGGAGGCAGAGTGATGGTTGAGTAAAGAGCCCAACGATTTCAACGCCAGCTCTACTGTGCATGGGGTTGTTTTCGCACTTTCGATTGGGCGCTTTGAAATTCCAGGCCTCAGCGCCGGCGCGGTGCCTCGGCCTTGGCGGGCGCCTCGGTCTGCGGTGCGCAGGTCGCAGCCTGGAGCGAGCCTTGCGCCTGCTGCATCAGGCCGGGCTCGGGGGCGAGTGCCTTCATCAGGATCAGGCCGGTCGTGGTCGGGGAATCGATGATCAGGCGGTCGGCCGCGGTGACCTCCTCGTCCTCCGGCAGCTCGCTGTGCTGTGCTTCCGTCATCAGATCGAGCTCGATCACCTTGCGGCCCGCGGAGCGGTCGTTGATGGCGTAATAGGCGATTTCGTTACGGGTGTAGAACGACACCGAGGTGTAGGCCTGGCTCACCGGCACCGTCAGCTTGATCGGTCCGCCCGAGAGGTCGTAGCGGCAGATCGCCAGCGCAAAGGCCGGGTCCATGAACGGCATCGGCGAATCGTTGGGGGCGGCGAGGGGAAGCTGGGTGACGGCGTTCACCTTCGTCATCGGCGTCAGCCGCGAATAGGCATCCTGCGTCGCGATCCGCGGCAGCGCCAGCACGCTGACGAGATGGACCACGAGGCCCAGCACCACGCCGGCGATGATGGTGAACGCGAGCCGGATCATGAGCAGCCCACCGTGGTGATGCTGGGCATCGGCGCATCGCGCTGGGTGCGCGTGGCGACCCCGACCGGCGTATCGTAGAGCCGCAGCATGAGTGCGTAGCGCTCGATGCCGCCGGTCGGCAGCCAGTTGCCCGCGCGTGAGCGCGAGGCGATGCGGATCTCGAACGAGCCGTCGGATTGCCGCACGATCTCCTGGCTGGTGAAGCCGTAGCGGGCCAGCGAGTTTGCGACGAGGTGGCCCTTGCGGTCGTACAGCGTCAGCGTCCAGAACCGCGCGGGCGGCGTCACGCCGGAGACGACCACGTCGCAGCGGCCGTCGAGCGCCTTCTTCTTGTCGTCGGTCGTGGCGGTGAAGGCGACGCCGTCGCCGGTGCCGATCGGCAACTCGCCGTTGCGCACGATGGTAGCGCGCGAATAGGGGTCGACGTCTGCGGTGCCGGTGCGCGGCCGCGCGGTCCAGGGGCCGATGGTCAGCGCGCCGATCTCGGTGCCGCGCGTCGTCGTCATCCAGGTCGCACCCAGGCCGACCGCCGTCGCGAGAAGGAGCGCCGTCAATGTGATCAGGATCAGCCGCACTTGTTTCGATCAGTTCTTGCGTGGGGCGGAAGCGTTGGCGTTCTCTTCCGCATAGTTCTGCGGGAAGGCGAGCGCGCTGGTCGACGACGACGGCTTCGCCGGCTTGCCGTCGTTGGCCGCCGATTTGTTCGCGGTCTTGGCCGCATCGTCGAGCAGCTTCTCGACGCGTACAAGAATGTCGGCGCCGCGCTTGGTCAGCACCGGCGGGGGGCCCGGCTTGGTCTCCAGCACCTTCGGCCCCGCATTGGCTTGCGCGTTGCTGACATGCTGCGGCGGCAGCTTCTGGCCCATGCCGATGCCGGGGATCTCCCGGACCTCGACGCCCTGATGCGCCACCAGCATGATGTCGTGCCAGGTCTGCGCCGGCAGCGAGCCGCCGGTCATGCGGTTGGTCGGCGAATAGTCGTCGTTGCCGTACCAGACCGCGCAGGTGAAATTGCCGGTGTAGCCGACGAACCAGGCATCGCGATACGCATTGGTCGTGCCGGTCTTGCCCGCGGTCGGAATGCCGTCGAGCGCGGCACGGCGCGCCGTGCCTTCGCTGACGACGTGGCTCATCATGCCCGCCATGTCGGCGGCGACGGAGGCGGGGATAGCCTGCCGCGGCTTCGGCCCGTCGCGGTCCCAGCGCCAGACGAGGTCGCCGGCGCCGGTGCGCACCTCCAGCACCGCATGCGGCGTCACCGCCTTGCCGCGGTTGGGGAAGGTCGCATAGGCGACCGCGTGCTCGAGCACGTTCACTTCGTCCGAGCCGATCGGCAGCGACGGCGTGTCGGGCAGCGGCGCCTTGATGCCGAAGCGGCGGGCGACCTCGACGATTTTGGCACGGCCGACCTTGGCCGGGTTCTGCGCCTTCGGCTCGTTCCTCCGGCCGATCTCGATCGACAGCTTCACCGGCACGACGTTGATCGATCGCGTGATCGCCTGCGTCAGCGTCACCGAGCCGGAATAGGAATGGCCATAGTTCTGCGGGCACCAATTGCCGATGCAGACGGGGCCGTCGACCACGATCGAGTTCGGCGTGTAACCGTTCAGGAGCGCGGTGGTGTAGACATAGGGCTTGAACGAGGAGCCGGGCTGGCGATAGGCGTCGGTGGCGCGGTTGAACTGGCTGGCGCCGTAGTCGCGGCCACCGACCATGGCGCGGACGCCGCCGTCGAGATCGGCGACCACGGTCGCCGCCTGAGTCGCGTGGTAGTCGCGGCCGAACTGGCGCAGCTGGTTCTCGACCGCTTCCTCCGCAGCCTTCTGCACGTTGGTGTCCATCGCGGTGCGGACCACGAAGACGCGCTCGGTGTAGGATTTCGGGAACGTGTCGACCAGCTTGCGCATCTCGTCGAAGGCGTAGTCGAGATAGTAGTTCGGCGACGCCTCGTCGCGGCGGTCGACCGCGAAGGCCGGATTGCGGCGGGCGCCGAACACCTGGCCCTCGGTCATGAAGCCGGCATCGACGAGATTGTCGAGCACGACGTTGGCGCGGGCGCGGGCGGCGGGCAGGTTGATGTGCGGCGCGTATTTGGTCGGCGCCTTGAACAGGCCGGCGAGCATCGCCGCTTCCGCCAGCGTCACGTCACGCGCCGACTTGTTGAAGTAGAAATGCGCCGCGCCGTCCACGCCGAAGGTGCCGCCGCCCATATAGGCGCGGTCGAGATAGAGCTTGAGGATCTCGTTCTTGGTCAGGCGCCATTCCAGCCAGACCGCGAGGAAGGCCTCGTTCACCTTGCGCTCGATGGTGCGCTCGTTGCTCAGGAACAGGTTCTTGGCGAGCTGCTGGGTGATCGAGGAGCCGCCCTGGCGGACGCCGCCGGCCTGGGCGTTGGTGACGAGCGCGCGCGCGGTGCCGGCGATGTCGATGCCGAAATGCTCGTAGAAGCGGCGGTCCTCGGTCGCGAGCGTCGCCTTGATCAGGACGTCGGGAAAATCCTCCAGCGGGATCGAGTCGTTGTGCTTGATGCCGCGGCTGCCGATCGGGTTGCCGTAGCGGTCGAGGAAGCTCACCGCGAGATCGGACTTCTTCAGCCAGTCTTCGTCCGCGGTCTCGCGGAAGGCGGGGATGGCGAGCGTGAGCATCACGATCAGGCCGCCGAGGCCGAGCGTCGCCGCCTCCGAGAACGGCTCGATGAAGACCCAGCGCTTCCACCGCCCGACATAGAAGCGGTCCATGAAGGTGGAGTAGCGCTCGTAGAGCTCGCGGATGCCCTTGGCCGAGGAGAACAGCGAGGAGTCGATGCGCGCATCGAGATCCAGGAAGAAGTTCCGGATCCTCTGCTTCCAATGCGGTGGTATGATCTGGCGCACCTAGAACCCTTGCGGCTTGCTTCGAAAGCGTTCAAGCACCCGGCCGGGGCGGCATCGAGACGTCTTGCGGGAATGTTGCGGCAAACCCAAGGCGCCCGGCCAGCATCCGAGGGGCTTGCTGTTCCTTCTAGCCGAGCGGGGCCCATAAACCAATGGTCACGCTCGCGATTTTGAACAACAGGCTGAGTTGACCCCGGGTCATTACGGGCCTCAAAGGGGCCTTGCTTGCACCCTTGCCGCCGCGCGCCCTAGATGGCGTCGCCGTAGCTCTTTTTAGAATTTTGTTGAGGCGCATGACCGCAGCTCCCAAACGACCTTCCGGACAAGAAGGATTCTTCTGGAAAACCAAGACGTTGGAAGAGATGTCGGGGGACGAATGGGAAAGCCTGTGCGACGGCTGCGGCCGCTGCTGCCTGAACAAGCTCGAGGACGAGGACACCGGGCAGATCTACTTCACCCATATCGGCTGCAAGCTGCTCGACGGGATGAGCTGCGGCTGCAAGGACTATCCGAATCGGTCCGACAAGGTTCCGGACTGTGTCCGCCTGACCCCGGCCAACGTCCGCACCCTGAACTGGCTGCCGCCGAGCTGCGGCTACAAGCTCGTCGCCGAAGGGCGCGACCTCTATTGGTGGCATCCGCTGGTGTCGGGCGATCCCAACACCGTGCATGAGGCCGGTGTCTCCGTGCGCGGCCGGGTCGAAGGCAGCGAGGAGCAGGTCCCGGACGAGGAGCTCGAGGACCACATCGTGCAATGGCCGGCGACCTTGCCGAAAGCGGCCCGCCTGAAGCGACGTCCGAAGGCCTGATCCGCCGCGCGCCTTTCAGTCACGCGTTCGGGATGGCCCGGGGGCGGGATGCACCCATGCGCCGCGGTGCCTGCCTGGGAAAAGCTTTGCTGTCTACATTGGGCTGCATAGAACGAATCCTTCGCGGCGTTGCGCCGCCACATGACGCCCGATCGAGATGAGCAAGTTCGAACGGCAGAGCGACTCTGCCGACATCCAGGCATTGCCCGACGATATCGCCGAGGAGCTGTCGCGCCTTCCGAGCGAGGTCATCAGCGTCGACGACGCGCCGTCCATCGCGCCGCCGGTGCCGTTGAGTTCCGACGAGGTCCGCACCATCGTCATCAGCCTAATGCTGACGATGTTCCTGGCCGCGCTCGACCAGACCATCGTGGCGACCGCGCTGCCGACCATCGGACGCCAGTTCCAGGACGTCTCCAATCTCTCCTGGGTGATCACCGCTTATCTGCTCGCCTCGACCGCGGTTGCGCCGGTGTTCGGCACGCTCAGCGACATCTACGGCCGCAAGGCCATGATCATCACCTCGCTCAGCCTGTTCGTCGCGGGCTCGGTGCTGTGCGCGATCGCCCCGAACATGCCGATGCTGATCCTGGCGCGCGGCCTTCAGGGCCTCGGCGGCGGCGGCATCATGCCTGTGGTGCAGACCGTGATCTCCGACGTGGTCAGCCCGCGCGAGCGCGGACAATACCAGGCCTATTTCTCCAGCGTCTGGATGGTCGGCGGCATCCTCGGCCCCGTCATCGGCGGCGTGTTCGCCGAGCATCTGCACTGGTCGATGATCTTCTGGATCAATCTGCCGCTGACGGCCGCGGCGCTCGCGCTGCTGCTGCCGAAGATGAAGAAGATCCCGGTGTTTCACCGCAGGCGCAAGGTCGACTGGCTCGGCGGCGTGTTGCTGATGGCCTCTGCCGTGGTCTTCATGCTGGTGCTGACTTGGGGCGGCACGCGCTATCCATGGCTGTCGCCGACCGTGCTCGCGATGCTCGGTGGCGCGGTCGCGCTCGTGGTCAGCTTCGTCTGGCACGCCCGGCGCGCCGACGAGCCGTTCCTGCCGCTGCCGCTGCTCGGGGGACGGGTGGTGCCGTTCGGACTGATGGCAGGCGGTTGCGCGCTCGGCGCGATCACGGGCCTGACGGTCCAGCTGCCGCTTTACTACGAATCCGTCTATCACCTCAGCGCCAGCGAGGCGGGGCTTGCGCTGATCCCGCTCGCGGCGGTCTCGACGGTCGGCGCGGCCGTCGCCGGCCGTACCATGGCGCGGGCCAAACACTATAAGCGCGTCGCCATCATCGGAACGTCCTGGGCCGCGCTGTGCGGCCTCGGCCTGACGCTGACGACGCTGCCGCTGTGGGGCCTGCTGACTCTGATGGCCGCGTTTGCACTCGGCCTCGGCACCACCTTTCCGGTCTGCGTGGTCTCGGTGCAGAATTCGGTCGCCCGGCCGCAGGTCGGCACCATCACCGGCGCGTTGAACTTCTTCCGCTCGCTGATGTCGTCCTTCACGGTCGCGGCGTTCGCGGCGATCCTGCTGATCGCCCTGGGTGCCGACATTCCGCTCGCCGGCGAGCACCATGTCGCAGGCGGCATCCCTGCCATTCCCGCCGAGGACATGCGGCATGCGTTCCGCTACGTCTTTGGTGCCGCGACGGCGCTGATGACGGGTGCTGCGCTGTGCCTGATCGCGATGGAGGAGCGGCCGCTGGCCGGTCCCACCGTGACCAAGCACGTCGAGATGGCGGAGTGAGCGGCTCCGCCGGCTGAGCATGATCCGTTGCACCGCGGCGCGCGCCTCGTCCTTCGAGACGCACGCGGGCCTTCAGGATGAGGCTAGGCGACATCGGTGCTCATTGAAACCAGCGCAACGCATTCGGTCCTCATCCTGAGGCCCGCCCACGGCGTCTCGAAGGATGGCTACAGGCGATATCGCTCCCGGATGCGATTGCCTGCATGTTCAAGGAGCGCCCGTCTCACGTCCCCGGCCGCGACACCTCGGTCTCCTTGCTGGTGATGAACTCCAGCAGCACGGGGATGCCTTCCTGTGTCTTCTGGATGCCGCGCCTGATCGCGGGGACGATGTCCTCCGGTCGCGTCACCCGCTCGCCATAGCCGCCGAAGGCGCGTGCCATAGCGGCGTAGTCGCCGGAAATGTCGGTCGAGCGGTATTTCTCGGTCGAGACCGGCATCACCTTCAACTCGATCGCCATGGAAAAATTGTTGAGCAGGATCGACATGATCGGGATGCGCTCGCGCACCGCGGTCTCGAAATCCATGCCGGTGAAACCGATGGCGGCATCGCCCCAGACGTTGATGCAGAGCTTGTCGGGCTTTGCGAGCTTGGCTCCCATCGCGAGGCCGAGGCCATAGCCGAGTTGTGTCGTCTTGCCCCAGCCGAGATAGGTGAGGGGTTTTGTCGATTTCCAGAACGGCGAGAGCTGGTCGCGCGGGCTGCCGGCATCATGGGTGATGATGGTGTTGTCGATGTCGACGGTATGCTGAAGGTCCCACAGCACGCGGTAGGGGCTGAGCGGCGCCTCGTTGCTGGTGAGCTTCGGCATCCACTTCGCCAGCCATTCCTTGTGCGAGGCCGCGATCTCGGCCGCAACAGCCGAGGCATCGCGATCCGACGTGACGGTCCGGCCGATCTCTTCGAGCAGCGCGTCGAGCACGAGCCCGGCGTCGCCGACGAGGCCGATCCTGGCCTCCACGTCTTTGTTGAGATGGTTCGGATCGAGCGTCGAATGGATGATGGTCTTGCCCTTCGGCATCGCGATGCCGAAATTGGTCTCCGTGAACGAGCAGCCGATGCCGAAGATGACGTCGGCCTCAGCGAGGAATTTCGGCACCGCGCGCGGCACCGCGAGCCCGCCCGAGCCGAGCGACAGCGGATGCGTCTCCGGAAACGATGATTTACCCCCTAGGCTGGTGGTGACGGGGATCGCCAGCCGCTCGGCCAGCCGTTTCAGCTGCGGCCAGGCCTCGGCATAATGCACGCCCTGGCCGGCATAGATCACCGGCCGCTTCGCATTGACGAGCAGGCTGGCAGCCTCCTTCACATGCACGGGGTCGGCGCCGTACCGCGTGCGCAGCACCGGCGTGTAGTTCAGCGGCTCCGGCACCTCCTCGTTCCACATGTCCGAGGGAATCTCGACGATCACGGGGCCGCCGCGGCCGTTCTTCAGCTTGGTGAAGGCGCGGCGAAAGATGTTGACGACCTCAGCGGCCAGGATGATCGGCTCGGACGATTTCGCGAACGGCTTCATCGCCTCGCTGGAGTTGAAGTTCGGCTCGACATGCGCAAGCCGGCGCTGATAGCCCATCGGCAGCACCAGCACCGGCACGGATTCGCCGAAGCACTGTGCGACGCCGCCCATCGCGTTCTCCGCGCCCGGCCCGTGCTGCATGCAGAAGGCCCCGATGCTGCGTCCCGACGTAACCCGCGAGATCGCATCCGCCATGTGGATGCCGATGCGCTCCTGCCGCACCATGACGGGTCGGATCTCGGCCTTGGCCGCGTGCTCGATCAGATGGTTGACCGGATAGCCGCAGAGGATCTCGATCCCCTCGCGCCGCATGATTTCTGCGATGGCGGTGCCGAGCTTCATGGCGTCTCTCTCCTTGGGCCTGGCCGGTTGGTCCGGCTGATTGACCGAGAGAGGATCAGGAATTTACGGTGGCGTAAAGCGCGTGCGGGGAGCGTGGCGGTAGGCCAGCTATGCATCGCGAGTGTGAACAGGCCCCGACTGTTGACGATGGCCGCGGTCGCGCGCGGTCGGCCTCGCGCGTTGCAGCAAGCGTGAGGCAGCAAGCAGGTCCGGCGTCTGGAAGCCTTCGGTGAAGTCGTCATGGATCGGGGCAAGCAGTCGGACGGCCTTGGCTCTGCGGCCGGTCGCAATCCAGTGTGAAGCGAGATCGGTGGCGATGCGCAGCGAGAACGTCTTTGCGCCGATGGCTCGCGCCTCCGTGAGGGCCTGTTGCAGCCGCTTCTCGGCGCGCAGCGGCTCGCCGGCCTGGAAAAGGACCGCCGCGTCGACGCGCTGAAGTTCTGCCCGGCACCAGCGCTCGCCTTGACGCTCCTGATGGCCGATCGCCCGCGTGATCGCCTCGCGCGCCTCCGCGAGCCGGCCTTGCCGTAAGTATGCGCGAGCGAGGAATGCGAGATAGCTGCCGATCCGCATCAGGAAGCGACATTCGATCAATTCTTCGATCGCTGTGCGAATGTCCTCCACTGCACGCGGATCGCCGCGCACGTCGCGAAGACAAGCCGAGAAATAACGCTCGACCGGAACCCAGCGCGAGATGCGCTCGCGTTCCAGGTTGCGACGCAGACGCTCGGTGAAGCCCGCAAGCGCGTCCAGATTTCCGGTTTCGAGCGCGACGGGAAGCGCAGCGAGCCCGAGTGCGTTGGACTGCGACACCCAATGGCCGCTGCGGTCGGCGGCGTCGACGGCATCGCGAGCCAGTCTTGCTGCGTAGTCGGCTTGTCCTTGCATCCAGGCCACGAAGGGCAGGTTGAAGCGGACGGTGATGAAGCGGTAGACCTCGTTCGCATCCTTGCGTGAACGGCCCTCGGCCAGCGAATGGGTTGCGGCGAGACGATCGAGTACCGGGCGGCTCTTGCTCAGTTCGCCGGCAAAGGCGTGGGCCCAGGCCAGCGCGCGGTCGGCTTCGGACGTTGCGGTCAGGTCGCGGTCGCGGTCGGCCAGCGCCGTGGCCTCCTCGAGACAGGTGGTGGCGCGCGGGACCTCGCCGATCTGAAGGAGGTAGAACGCAAAGCCCACCAGCGCGCGCTGCTGATACTCGGTGCTGCCTGCCAACCTTGCGAAGGCGATCGCATCGAGCCAGGCGACCTCGTTCTCGTTCGACATCTTGCGCGCGTAGAACAGGCTCCATCCGAGGGCACAGGCGAGTTTTGCCTTCAACAGATCGTCGCATGGAACAGCTTTCGCCAAGGCGAGGGCATCTTTCAGTCGCGCTTGCGCTTCGGAGAGGATGGAGGTTTCCGACCACAAGGTGATCGCTGCAACCGTGAGCCTGATCCCGAGGGCAGGATCGCCTTGCCCACCGAATGCCCACGACAGCGCGGCGCGCAGGTCGGCGATGCGACCAAGGTAGCGCTGTGTCCAATCGACCGGCTCGCGCCAGTTCCACTCCTGCTCCGATTGTTCGAAGAGAGCGAGGACGCGCTGCGCGTGGCGGCGCTGCGCCCGGCCGCAGGCAGGATCGATCTGACGCTGCTCGGCGGCATAGCGCCGAGTGCTATCAAGCAGGCGATAGCGCAGGCTTGAGCCCCGAGCCTGTGCGCTCAGAAGCGATTTGGCCACGAGACTGCCAAGGCCGGTGACGACGTCGACGGGCGAGAGCCCTGCCGCCTCCGCGACGAAGATCGCATCCTCGGCCTCGAAGGCGTCACTGAAGACCGACAGCAGGCCGAACAGCCTCGCCTCCCTCTGCGACAGCAGCTTGTAGCTCCAATCGATCGTCGCCATCAGGGTTTCGTGGCGCGGCGGCGCGCCATCGGCCGCAGGGGCACGGAAACGCAAGGTGTGGTCGAGCTGCTCCACCAATTGCCGAGGATTGAACCTGCCGATCTGGGCCGCCGCCAGTTCGATGGCCAGCGGAAGGCCGTCGAGCGCGTGGCAGATCGAGGCGACCGCCTCGCAATCATCGTCGACGACCTGGTAGTCGGACCATTCGGCAGCGCGGCTGACGAACAACTGCACCGCCGGAAACCTGAGGGCATGATCGAGGGGCACGCCGTGGCCGGGCTTCGGCGAGGCCAGCGAGCCAAGCCGGACGACATGCTCGGTGGTGGTGCCGAGCGGCTCGCGGCTCGTCGCAAGCAGCCTGGACGGCGATGTGTCCGCCATGAACCTGCCGGCGAAGATGGTTGCGGCGGGCAGCACATGCTCGCAATTGTCGAGGATGAGCAGCATCTGCCGCGGTCGCAGATAATCGAGGACCGCAGCCAGACTGTTGTCCGTATTCCCCCTGATACCAAGTGCCGTCACCAGCGCCGAGCCGAACAGCGTGGGATCAGAAATCGTGGCGAGATCGACGAAGCAGATGCCGTCGCGGCATTGTGGCGCAAATGTCCGGGCGACGGCCAGGGCAATTGTCGTTTTGCCGACGCCGCCTGCGCCAGCCAGGGTCACTTGCTTGTTGTCAGTGAGCAAATCGGCAATCTCGACGATTTCCGCTTCACGACCGACGATGCCGCGCAACAACGGCGGCCGGGGCAAGGGTACCGGCTCGGCGAGCGCCGGATCGTTCTCGATCTCGCCCATGCTGATTTGCACTTCGGCGATGAACTTGTACCCGCGGCGTGCCACCGTCGCGATGTAGACGGGCTCGATCTGGGTATCTCCCAGCGAACGCCGCAAGCTCCACATGTTGACCTTGAGATTGCTGTCGTGGACGAAGGTGCCCGGCCAGGCCGCGGCCATCAATTCATTCTTGCTGACGAGCTCGCCGCAGTGCTGCACCAGCAACTGCAACAGCTCGAATGCGCGCCCGCCCAGCTTGACCGGACGCCCGTCGAGAAGCAGCAACTGGCGCCGGGGAAGCAGCCGAAAGCGGCCGAAGCAGTATGCAAGCTCCTGTCGGTCTGTGCCCCGTTGTCGTGTCTCCGTGGCAGCCCGCATTGCTCATTCCAGTCGATCGATCAGATCGCCCTGCAATTATCATGCGCTGCACACTTGTTGAAGAGAGCCGTTCCGATTGGGCCCGCCATTGGTCCGGAACACGCTGCGACAAAACGGCTCGCCGGCCGCCACGTGCTCGGTTGCGAGGCCTTCGACTATTTTTTGGGCTTTGCAAGAACAGCCATGTGCATGACCTCGACGCCGCCGTCGGCAAGTTCCGGCAGCTTGGCGAACCAGTCCTTCACGTATGGCATCGCGTTGTGCGCGTCGAAATCGGCGCGGCTGGCGAAGATCTCGTAAAATATGAAATGGCCCGGCTTGGCGCGGTCTTCCTGCAGGAAGTACACCAGGTTCTTGGGATCGCCGCGAACCAGGTCGATCAGCGGCAAGGTGGCGGCGCGCAGCAGATCTTCTTTTCCGGGCTTGGCGCGCACCTGCGCCACCACGGAATAGGCGCCGTCGGGAACCTGCTGGTAGCGAACGCCCGGCGATTCCTGAGCTGCGGCAGAGAGGGTCGCGATGGCGAACAGGAGGGCCGCAAGCAAGATACGAGGGACAGTTTGCATGATGAAGACATCCTCTGCATGTGGGGTGAGCGGCGGCGACCAGGTCAAGGGCACTGACCGGTTGCCCGCCGCGTCCAAAGGAATTAGCGCACGATCTTCTGTTGCCGTTTTGCCAGGGCCTCGCTGAAGCGCTGCTTGACGGGGCCGAGCGCCTTGACGAACTCGAGTTGCTCGCCTTCAGGTCCCTTGCAGTAGATCAGCTCCCAACCGTTCGAAGGTTCGGCGGTCACCCGGTTCGTGTTGGCGCTGCGGGGCGCGGCCTTGCGCTCCGTCTCCGTCATGACGCGGATGGTGCGGTTCGCTCTCACCTGCGTCATGCCGCGGCGCGCGGACTCGGCTTCGAGGTCGGCGATGAACTTGTTGAAGTCGACATCGTCGCGAACGTAGAAGCAGATGTGCATCATGCGCGGAAAAGCCGGGCTCATATGCTCCAGCGGCTCGGCAAAGCTCTTCGCGCTGCCGATGGGCTGATCGGCCTCGCGATACTGCAGCAGTTCGAGCACCATGTTGTCGAACTGGATGAAGCGGACGTCGAGCCGTTGGGCTCCGCTTCGAAGGTCGGGAACACCGATCGTCCGTGGATTGACCCCGCGTGCGTTGGCCTCGATCTCCTGGTCGGCCAGCAGCGTGTTCTGCACTTCATCGCCCTGGAAGTCGCCGTGGCGGAACACCTCGGTGCCGCCGAGCACCTCCGTGTAGAATTGATAGGCGCGCTCCATGTTCTGGACCGTCAGCCCGAAATGCTGGACGCCCTGGAGCCGCGCGCCGAGCGGCGCCTCGTCGCGCTGCGCATCCTGTGTCGCTGCCCGTGCGTCGATTGTCGTGCCGGCGACGAGGCCGGTGATGACGGCGGCGCCGGCGGTCTGAAGCAAGGCGCGGCGGTCCATGTGGGTGGCGTTGTGAGCTGCATCTGTCATGTTGTTCTCCTTGATCGTTCGGTGGGTTTGCTCAATCTGCGGCGGGAAGCGGAGCTGCGGGGCTAACCAGCCCCTCGGAGCGCAGCTCGCGCCAGAAGTCCGCCGGGATGGCTTCCTCGAGCGCTGCGCGATCCTCGGCGATGCGGCCCGGGCGGCTCGCACCGGGAATGACGGCGGCGACCACGGGATTGGCGAGCGCGAACTGCAAGCCGGCCGCCTTCATGCTGATCCGATAGCGATCTGCGATCGCCTTGATCCGCGCCACCTTGTTGAGGATTTCCGCAGGTGCCGGCGCATACTCGAAGTTCGGCCCGCCGACGAGCGCGCCCGAACTGTAGGGGCCGCCGACGACGATCGCGAGCTCATGCTCCGCAACCATCGGCATCACCCGTTGAAGCGCCTTGGCATGATCGAGCAGCGTGTAGCGGCCCGCGAGCAGGAATCCGTCGGGGCGTGGCTCTTCGAGTGCGAGCAGCAGCTCGATCGGCTCGACCCGGTTGACGCCAAGCCCCCACGCCTTGATCACGCCTTCGTCGCGCAGCCGGTCGAGCGCCTTGAACGCGCCCTTGCGGGCGCTTTCGAACACCGACAGCCACTCGTCGCCGTATAAATCCTGCGCAACGTCGTGCACGAAAGCGACGTCGATGTGGGAGGTACTGAGCCGCTTCAGGCTGTCCTCGATCGAGCGCAGCGTTCCATCCCTGGAATAGTCGTTCACGATCCTGTTCGGGCGACCGTATTTGAACACGCCGCCCTTCTCGCCGAGGTCGCGCACACTGACATCCTCGATCTCGTCCAGGATCAGGCGCCCGACCTTGGTGCTGAGGACATAGTCGGTCCGCGGCCGGCCGGCGAGCGCGGCGCCGATGCGGATCTCGGCCAGACCCGCGCCGTAGAACGGCGCGGTGTCGAAGTAGCGGATGCCGTCTTCCCAGGCGGCATTCACCGTCGCGAGCGCTTCCTGCTCCGGGATGTCGCGGAACATGTTGCCGAGCGGCGCGGCGCCGAAGCCCAGTTTTCCGGGCAGAATATCCTTGAGGGCCATGGTGCGAGTCCTTGTCTATCCATGTGCGGCGCGGCCGATCTCAGTCGGTCGCTGACGTGTCTGCGCTTCTGATGAAGGCCGCCACTTCGCGCGGATGCGACAGCATCACCGCATGGCTGCTCTTCATCTCCGTCACCTTCGCGCCCGAACGCTTGGCCATGGTGCGCTGCGCCGTCGGCGGAATCATGTGATCCTCGCTCGTCACCATGTAATGGGTCGGCTTCGTCTTCCAGGCCACGCGATCGACCTTGGTCTGCACCGCCTGGAGTCCCCAGGGCAGTTGCGCCGCGGCCATGAAGCGGGTCGTGGCCGCATCGACGTCGGCCGCGAAAGAGGTGGGGAATTTCTCGCGCTCGACGAGAAGATAATTGCCCTCGGTGACCAGCGGAGCCTTGTGCTCGCCGGCCGGCACCGGAGCTTCCGCCAGCGTGCTGACCGATTCACCGGCGTCGGGAGCGAAGGCCGCGAGATAGACCAGGCTGCGAACCTTCGGGTTGTCGCCGGCTTCCGTGATGACCATTCCACCATAGGAATGTCCGACGAGAATGACCGGATGCCGGGCCTTGGCGATCACGCGTTCGGTCTCCGCGACATCGTCGCGCAGGGTGATCGTCGGCTGCTGCACCACGATCACCTCATAGCCCGCGTCCGCGAGGATGTTGTAGGTGTCCTTCCAGCCCGAGCCATCGACGAAGGCGCCGTGGACGAGGACGATGGAAACGGTCTTCTCGGCAGCGACCGCGGGAGCGGCGGTTGCGATCGACATTGCAGCGAGTGCGGAGATCAGCGGCTTCATCTCAGGCTCCTATCCTCGATACGGCGACATCGCCGTTGATGGGCCCTTCACTAGCGCACGCCCGCATTGCGGTATTTCCGATTCCTGCGCGATGACGCACGCATCTTGCTGATGTGCGACGAGATCGGGCTTCCGAGTCGAGATGCACTGGCTCCAAGCCCTTGCCTTGTCTGGCTTTTACCTCTTTTAACCGCGCCGCCTCTGGACTCTGCTGCCGCGGCTTGTGAGTAATACGCTACCGGCGTGGCAGTAACCGGGGCTGCAAATCTCCACTGGATGGAATGATCGCTCTCGCGCGATACGGGGCCGGGAATCGCCGCAACGAAGCGGAGGTCGTAATGGCGCTCGTGACGCATGGAGATCACAAGTACAAGAACAGCGAGAAGCTCGCTGAGGCCAATGATTGGCCGGGCTTGAGCATCGAGCATCGCAAGTTCGAGGCGGGCTGTCAGGCAACGCCCGTTCCCATCTGCACCGAGCTCGTCATGCTGCTGTCGGGCGGAGGCATGGTGTGCCGCGCCGGCAACGGCGAAGTCCAGAAGAGTCTCGCACGGCCGGGCATGAGTTATCTCGTGCCCGTGGGGACGCAGGAGAGCCATCTCGAGCTTTCCGACCGAATGGAATGTCTTCTTCTCTATCTGCCGCCGGCGCTGCTGGACCATAGCGCACTTGCGGATTTTGGCGTCGATCCGGCCAAAGTTGAGATCGCCTACGCTCACGGTCTGGCGGACCAGGTGCTCTTCCACATCTGCGCGCCGCTTCGCGATCTGCTCCATCGCCCGCGCCAGCCGACCGACGCGCTGTTCGTGGACGGGATCCAGGTTGCGCTTGCGGCGCATCTTCTGGGCAACTACACCATCGATCGTTGGCGCGCGCCCGACAAGTCGCCGGCGCTCGACCCGCGGCGCCTCCAGCGCGTGCTGGACTATATCGAGGCGTCTCTCGGCAGCGATATCAGGCTGGAGGATCTGGCGGCCCAGGCCTGCCTCAGCCCCTATCATTTTTCCCGGCTGTTTCGCGAGGCGACCGGATTGTCACCGCATCGTTACGTGACCGATCGCAGAGTCCAGGCGGCGCGGCAAGAACTCGCGCGCGACCGTTTCTCCCTGGTCGAGATTGCCCTCGAATTCGGCTTCGGCTCGCAGGCCAATTTCACGCGCGTGTTCAGGAAGGCTGCAAATCTCACCCCGGGACAGTATCGCGAATTGTGCTGCGGCGGGGCCGAGACGGAAGCCGACCAGGGCGAGACCGCATCGCGCAGGATTTGCGCATGATCCCGCAGGATCCGGAAATATTCATCGACGTGTATCGGGCAGTGCTGTTGTGGCGGCCTGCCAGGCGAGAGGATGTATCGATATGATCGAGCTCACGGTGAACGGGATCAAGCGCCAGGTGGACGTCGTTCCCGAGATGCCGCTGTTGTGGGTGCTGCGCGACGAACTCGGCATCACCAGCGCCAAATACGGCTGCGGCGTCGCGCAATGCGGCGCCTGCACCGTTCACATCGACGGCCTGGCCGTGCGGTCCTGCCAGTCGCATATCGGCGAGGTCGCGGGCAAATCGGTCGTGACGCTCGAAGGCCTGGACAACAGGGATCAGCACCCGGTCTTGCAGGCCTGGATCGAGCATCAGGTGCCGCAATGCGGCTACTGCCAGACCGGACAGATCATGCAGGCGATCTCGCTTCTGGGATTGATCCCGAGGCCCACCGACGAGCAGATCGATCAGGTGATGTCCGGCAATCTCTGCCGCTGCGGCACCTATCCGCGCATCCGCGCTGCGATCCACGCGGCTGCGGCGGCGAGCAAGACGGCGGAGAAGTGAGATGGGCCACATGCAGACCCTTTCGCGTCGGGCCTTCGTTTTCGGATCGGCCGCCGTCGCCGGTGGCATCGCGTTCGGCGCCTACGGCAATGTCGAGGCCGCGACCGCGAGCACCGACGGCAATCCGCTGGCCACGGGCCTCGGCCCAAATTCGGTGACCTTCAATCCCTGGGTCGAGATCAGCCCGGACAAGATCACGCTGATCGCGCAACATGCCGACATCGGCCAGGGCGTCGGATCGGTGCAGCCGATCATGATCGCCGAAGAGATGGATCTCGACCCCGGCCAGTTCGAAATCCGGTTTGCCGGCCCGAGCCCCGCCTATTTCAACACGGGCTTCGCCGACGAGTTCGCGCCGTTTGTGGCTGCGGACCAGAGTCCGGCCGCGGAGGAAGCGCGCGCCGCCACGCTCGAATGGCTGCGCAAGTCCGGCCTGCAGATGACGGGTGGATCGAGCACGATCCCGGACACCTACGAGAAGTTGCGTGTTGCCGGCGCGGTCGCACGCGAGACGCTCAAGGCCGCCGCGGCCAAGCGTTCTGGCGTGGCGATAGCCGACCTTCGCACGCAATCGGGTCATGTGATCCTGCCCAACGGTAGCAAGATCGCCTATGTCGCGCTTGCGGCCGAGGCGTCCAAAATTCCGCCGGTCCTCGACGCAAAGCCGCGCGACCCGTCCAAATGGCGCATGCTCGGCAAGCCGATGATGCGGCTCGACGTCCGCGCGAAGGTGATGGGCGAGCTGAAGTTCGGCATCGATATGAAGATGGACGGCATGCTCTACGCGTCAGTCAAGCTGAACCCGAACAAGGGCCAGCCGATTAAGTCGTACGACGCCAGCAAGGCGCGGACGATGCCGGGCGTCAAGAAGGTGCTGGAGATCAAGAACGGAGTCGCGGTGATCGCGACCAACAGCTGGTACGCGATGAAGGCGGTCGACGCCATCGCCTGCGAGTGGGCGCCCTCGGCCTATCCCGCCGAGCAGGCCGACCATTGGAAAGTTCTGGAATCCTCGTTCAAGCCCGAGTTCCTGGGCAAGGAGTGGAAGAAGATCGGCGACATCGACACCGGCCTGAAGACGGGCAAGCTCGTCGAAGCCGAGTATCGCGCACCCTATGTGGCCCATCAACCGCTGGAGCCGCTGAACGGCATCGGCCTCGTCACGGACAAGGGCATGGAGATCTGGGTCGGCCACCAAAGCCCCCGCTTCGTGCAATGGGTCGCGGCGACGGCGATCGGCCTCAAGCCGGAGCAGATCACCTTCCACAACCAATGGACCGGCGGAAGCTTCGGCCACCGTCTGGAATATGAGAACATCGGAGTGCTCGCCCAGATCGCCAACCAGATGAAGGGCACGCCGATCAAGCTCGTGTTCTCGCGCGAGGAAGATTTCCTCCAGGACATTCCGCGGCAGATTGCGATCGCACGGCACCGCGGCAGCGTCGACAAAAGCAGGATCGTCGCCGCCGATCTGCAGCTGGCTTCGACCACGCCGCTCAAGGGACTGCTCGAGCGTTCGGGCACGCCGTCGAAAGATCCAGACGGGCAATTGGCCGCCGGCCTGTGGAACGTCTACTACGATATCCCCAATTTCCGGGCCACCAGCTACGAGGCCCAAGGATTGTCGCCAAGTACGGCATGGCGTTCGGTCGGCGCCTCGACATCCGGTTTCTTCACCGAGAGCTTCATCGACGAATTGATCCATGCGGCCGGTCTCGACCCGATGAAGGCGCGCATCGCGATGTGCACCGTGCCGCATTATCGCAAAGTGCTGGAGACCGTCGCGGAGATGTCGGACTGGAAAGGACCGCTCGGCAACGGTCGTGGCCGCGGCGTTGCTTTCGTGGAGTCCTTCGGGACACCCGTCGCTGAAGTCGTCGAGGTGACGGCGACGGAGCGAGGCATCCGGATCGACAAGGTCTGGGTTGCGGCCGACGTCGGCAAGGTCGTCGATCCCGTCAATTTCGAGAACCAGGTCCAGGGCGGCGTGGTCTGGGGGCTTGGCCACGCCATGAACTGCGAGCTCACCTACTCAAAAGGCGCAGTGCAGCAGACCAATTACAATCATCATGAGGCGATGCGGATCTACCAATGCCCGATCATCGAAGTGCGGGGGCTGGAGAACGATCCGAAGGTGAGGGGGGTCGGCGAGCCGCCGGTGCCACCCGCCGCGCCTGCGCTCGCCAATGCGATCTTCGCCGCGACCGGAAAACGCATCCGCGAAATGCCGTTCAACAAGTTCATCGATTTCGTGTGAGGGAAGCCATGAAGACATCTCTGATGGCGCTGGTCCTCGCGACGTCGGCCATTGCAGCCTTGACCGGGATCGTCGCGGCCAAGGATGAGGCCACCAAGGATCTGCTGCCGCCGGGTAGCGTCAGCCGCGCCGAGGGCCTCGCTGCCTGGAAGCGGATCGAGGCCGTCGTGACGCATCCACGGTGTGCCAACTGCCACGTCGATGCCAAGGCCATACCGATCTGGACGCCGGCCGGCGAAACCAAGTCTCGCCCGCATGGCATGAACATTCATGGCGGCGAGAGCCGCATCGGCGCGGAAGCGATCCCGTGCTCGACCTGTCACATGACCTCGACCCAGGCGAACGAGCCGGCGCCGGCTCCGCCGCGCGCCGGGATCGACTGGCAGCTCGCGCCGGTGGCCTTCATCTGGTTCGGCAAGAGCGGCGCCGAGATCTGCGCCCAGATGAAGGATCCCAAGCGCAATGGCGGCCGTGACGCCGCCGGCCTCGTCGAGCATTTGCGGCACGATGCGTCGCTGAGCGGCTTCATCCCGCGCGGCTGGGCGCCCGGAGCCGGCCGCTCGACGCCGCCGGGCACCTTCGAGGATCACGTCAAGGACATGGCGATGTGGGGCGCGGCCGGGCAGCCCTGTCCGAACTGACCGTTCCCTGCGTGGCGCCGGGGCGATCCCGATCGAAAGGAGAAAACCATGACCCAGCATGTCCTCTTCATCGTCACCAACGCAGCCGTAATCGGTCCGCATAGCCGCAAGACCGGTTTCTTTTTCGCCGAGGTCGCCCATCCGTTCGAAGTGCTCGACAAGGCTGGGGTCGCGGTGGAGTTCGCGTCGCCCGCCGGCGGATGGACGCCCTACGACGCGTACGATGAGAAAGATCCCGCCCAGAAGGAGTTTCTCGCGAGCAAAGCGTTTCGCCGCTTGAATCACAGCCGCAGATTGTCAGAGGTGGACGCCGCCGATTACGACGCCATTCTGGTGCCCGGCGGTCTTGGGCCCATGGTGGACATCCAGCGCAATGCAGCGGTCCAGCATGCCGTTGTGCGGGCCTGGAGCACCGGCAAGATCGTCGCCGCTGTCTGTCACGGGCCGTGCGCACTGCTTGGCGTCGACCTTGGCGATGGGGTCCCTTTCGTGCGCGGCAAGAAGCTCACGTCCTTCTCGAAGAAGGAAGAGTACGATTACGCCCGCGATGACGTGCCTTACGAGCTCGAGGATGCGTTGAGGGCGGAGGGTGCCGCGTACTCGTCGGCGGCCAACTGGCAGCCTCACGTCGTCGTCGACGGCCGGCTGATCACGGGGCAGAACCCGGCGTCGGCCGGAGTGCTGGGAAAGGAGTTGCTGGCCGCCCTCAAGGACAGGAGCAGTGCTGCGAAAACCTGAAGATTGCAGTGTCCGGAATTCCAGAGGGATAGGCTCGGCTCTGAAGCTGCGCTTGCATTCGCATGGGGAGCTATCGAATGACGCAATCGCCAGCCAAGATTACCGCTATCCTGGTTGCTCGCCCGGGCAAGTCTGCTGAACTCGGCGCATTGCTCGTCGGTATGGCACCGCATTCCAGAGCTGAGCCCGGCAACTTGCATTGGGATGTCTGGCGCGACGTATCGAACGAAGATCGCTACGTTCTCGACGAACTGTACCGCGACGTTGCGGCCGTCGAAGCTCACCGAGCCTCGCCGCATTACCAGGCTTACCTCGCCAAAATTCCCGAACTGGCTGATCGGACGGCAGTGGTCTTGGAAGCGGTCGAGGTTGGCGACAGGTGAGCGGCATCGGCGAACCTTCGAAGTAACCGCATTCCTATTTGCAGCAGGGCTATCTCGTTTGCGAGTTTCCTCTCGGTCATCCTTCGAGACGCCCGCTTGAGTCAGGCTCTCAGGATGAGGGCGGAGTGCGCGGCAGCTATTTCAACGAGCACTGATGCTGATGAGCCTCGTCCCGAGGAGGCGCGTCAGCGCCGTCTCGAAGGACGAGGCGTGCGCGCAGGCCGCCGCCACAGTCTACCCGATTGCCCTGCTATCTGCAGTTCCGGCAGATCATCAGCTTTCGCTGCAACGCCCCATCTTCCTGATCGAGGCCATTCGCATCCGGATTGGACCTGGCGTCCGTCGCTGCGCGTGAACGCACAGGCGGCGGCATGCGGCTCGGGGTGTCGACGTCATCGACGGTGCCGACGCTGAAGCCATCGTAGTCGGCGGCTTGATTCGGCCTCGATTGAGGCCCTCCGATCACGGAAGGCTCTCTGCTGGGCGCCGCCGGCGGAGTTCTCGTCACCCGCGCGGGCTTGGTGACACTCGGGCGTGGCGGCGATGCATCGGGCGGGGCAAGCGAAACCGGCGGCGCGGCCGAAGTCTGGCTTCTCGCGCTGTCGTGCGGCCAGACGGCGACAAGCATGAGGCCGAGAGCCAGCAGCATCACGCTTCTCATCCGCATCCTTCGGGCAGTGGCGGTTGATCGATTGACAACATGGCTCGTCGAGCCCACTCCGCCGAAGAATATCAGCTCTCGTAAGGTCTTCAAAGCGCCGAGGCCTGAATGGAGCGAGGCGCCATCCAGGCCATCCGCCGGCGTTGGCCAGTTTTGGTGCGCTCCGTCCGGGCCACAATGGGTTGCGTTGCCTGTCGGGCAGAACACCCCAGCGCTAGGTCGATAGCCGCCCGCTAAAATATTCGCATTTACAGAAATTCGATTTCGCCGTACAAGCCGGAACATCCTGCCCGCCACGAGGGGCGTTTCGCGATCGTCACGAGACGCGGGCCGGGATGCGGTGGCCGCGACGGCGTCGGCGCGCAAGGGTGGTTGCAGGGCGGCGAAATCCGTGAGCACCGACAGGCGCGGTACGACACGGCGCTGACAGCATCCCTTGTTCGGTCTCGGCGGCGAGCGCACGCCAGTTGTCGGGAATGCGGACGGGGATGTGCGCGGACGGAGAAGTCGTGTGGTCCTGACGCCCGGGGTCTGTGCGTCAAGTCATGTGGTGATGTTCACGGCCCAACCGGGCACGTACATCAGCCATCTGCATGGCGACGGGGGCAATAGTGAATCGCTCCCCGGGGAGAGCACGAAGGACACCGTGAAAACCATCGCGCAGGGAAGGCCGGGATGTCCGGCGACCTGTCGTCCACCCCCGTGCGCGTTCTCATCGCACACGCGGGACTTCGGGTGCCAGCCGGCGCCCAGCCTTCCCTGCGCCCTCGCTTTCGATGAGGGCGAAAGAGGACAGCAAAGCTCGGGGTCAGCAAGCCGCGAGCGTGAGAACCCGTGCGTCTGCGATGGCAATCCTCTCGATGGCGAATCTCACGTGCCCCACGCGCGGCCCATCAAAGCTCGCGCTCGATGCCGGATTAGAAGCGGTAGGTCGCCGTTCCCAGAATGGTGCGTCCGAGGCCGTAATAGCAATCGCCGCGCGCATAGCAGGCCGCCACGTAGCGTTCGTCACCAATGTTGTTGACGTTGAGCTGCAGCCTGTATTTGCCGGGATCGTAGGCCACCATCATGTCGAACAGCGTGTAGGACGGGATCGTATACGTATTGGTTTCCTCGTAGGAGTCGCCGATGTAGCGCATGCCGGCACCCACCGTCACGTCGTGCAGGCCGAGCGCGCTCAGGCGATACTTGCCCCAGAGCGAGGCCTGGTTGGCGGGGACGCCCTCCACCGACTTGCCGACGTTGTCGCCCCGCTCGACCTTGGCGGCGATGTAGGAATAGCTGGCGATGACGTCGAAATCGGGCGTGACCTTGCCGATGACCTCGATCTCCGCGCCGCGAATGCGGACTTGGCCGATCTGGCTCGATGCGAACGGATTGGATGGATCGTTCGATGCCGACAGCCGGTTCTTCTCCACCGTGTCGTAGATCGCGCCATTGATCGCAAGGCCCGGCATCGGCGTGTATTTGAAGCCGACCTCGTAGGTTTCGCCGCGCTGGTCCTTGCAGGGACCATCGAGACAGGTGCTGCCGCCATAGGTCGGGCTGAAGGACACCGGATTGAACGACTGGGCCCAGGTGACGTAGGGATTGAATCCGAACGGCGTCTCGTACATCAGGCTGGCGCGGCCGGTCGTTGCCGACCTGTCGCTGTCGGCGCCGGTATACCGCGTGCTGGCATAGTCCTGCCGGATTCCGATCGTCGCCAGCCAGGGCCCAAGCCGCATCTGGTCCTGAGCGTAGAGTCCGGTCTGGGTCTGTTCTGCATCCGATGCCCGCGTCAGCGCAGGCACGGGAACGCTGGTATAGACGGGCGAATAGAGATCGAACGGCGTCGCGTCGAAGCCGGAGCCGGTGGACGACCGCGCATAGAGGCTGCGATAGTCGACGCCGAACAGCACCTTGTGCTGGAGCGCCCCGGTGATGGCCTTGATCTGCAAATTGTTGTCGAGCGTGATATTGTCGTTCGACGTCTGCTGGTTGTAGCTGTAGCGATTCACCGTGCGCCTGGAGGCGTCGAGGAAGGGATCGGCCGAGAATGCGTTCGCGTAGACCGAACGATAGACGCCGTCGACGTGTGCATAGCGGAAATTCTGCGTGAATTTCACGGCATCGTTGAAGCTGTGTTCGAACAGGCTGCTGATCGCGCCGGTTTCGGTCTGATACACATCGTTGTTGGGGTCGCCGACGAAGCGGTTGCGGGGAATGTAGCCGTTGATGCCCGGCACGAGCGTGCCTTCTCGAGGAAGGAATCCGTTGGTCGTCCCGGTCTTGTCCTTCTGGTAGACGCCGAGCACGGTCCAGCTCGTGTTGGTCGTCGGCCGCCACGTCATGGACGGCGCGAGCAGCATGCGATCGTCTTGGACGTAGTCGACCTGCGTGTCGGCGTCGCGGAACAGGCCGACGAAGCGATAGAGCCATTCGCCGTCCTTGGTCACCTTGCCGGTCGAATCCAGCTGAATCTGCTTGCGGCCGAAATTGTCGAACGACACGCCGATCTCGCTCGCGGCGTCCGCGCGCGGACGCTTGGAAATCAGATTGACGAGGCCCGCGGTGGAGGTGTCGCCATAGAGAACCGATGCGGGTCCGCGGAACACCTCGATGCGCTCGAGCATGTAGGGATCGACGCGCCATTCGTTGAAGTTGTTGCGGTTGTTCACCCGCGTGCCGTCGAGATAGACGTTGGGATCCTGCCCGCGGACCTTGAAATAGTCGTTGCGGGAATCCACTCCGCCCGGCTCGGCAAATACGCCGGGCACGTAGCGCAGAGTTTCCTGAATGCTGCTGACGCCCTGGTCGCGGACGCGCTCGGCGCTTACGACGGAGATCGACTGCGCGGTCTGGTTCAGCGGCGTGTCCGTCTTGGTTCCGGTCCCGCTCTGTGTCGCCAGATAACCCTGCACCGGGCCGGTGGCGGTCTCCCCCGCCGCGGCGGGCTGCACGGCGACCTGCGCCGCAGCCGGCGCGTTGCCGGTCCGCGCAGCGTTGCGGCGTGTTCCCGTCGCGCGTGCCGTGGATGTGCGTTGAGGTCGCGCCGCGGGGCGTGGCCGGGCCTGTTCGACGACGACGGGAGGCAAATCAACAGACGTCTGCGCGATTGCCGAGGGATCGAACGCCAGAGTCGCAATTGCGACCGTGGAAGCACCAAACAGATATCTCGCGTTCTTCATTCCCACCACGCTTGCGCTCGATTCCAAAAGTCGAAACGGCTGGTAGCAACCGTGCCGATCCAGGAGCAAGACGAGGCCAGGCGTTTTGCAGGAATTCCAGATTGGATCCGTTCCAGACGATCGCGCGCTCATGTAACGAAGCGTGTCAATCGTTTCCGGCGAGCAATGATTGTATGATCGGCAGTGCGTGAGCTGGAGACGCGCAGCCATAGGCGCGCAGGGGGCGGCGCAACCGTCAGCCAGAGGCCTTATCCTCTGTCCTCCAGCGCCCGTCGCAGCCTTCGGATGATGACGCCGCGGGCGCGGTCGTCGGCGGCGGCTGCAACACGATCGTTGATGTCGAGCATGAGCTCGGACATCTCGTTGTGCCAGTCGAGACGGGTCACGGCCTCCGGCGCGAGGCGCCGGCGGTGATCGGCGTCGAGCACGCGCGGCTCTGGCGCGGCGAGCTCGTAGATGTCGTCGAGCATCGGCTGATAGACCTTCGCCGCGGGAATGATGCGCTCGGCCACGCGCTCGGCGAGGCCCGCGACCGCCGCTTCCTCGCCGTGGACCAGGAACAGCCCGCGGGCGATGGGGCGCCGCGCCGCGATCCAGCCGGCCATGCCGGCGCCATCGGCATGGCCGGAATATTCGTCGATCATGCGGATGCGGGCCGCGACCTTGATCTCCTCGCCCTGGATGCGGACGGCCTTGGCGCCGTTCTGGAGGAAACGGCCGAGCGTGCCGTTGGCCTGGAAGCCGGCAAGCAGCACGGTCGCGCGTTCGTTCCACAGCCAGCGCTTCAGATGATGGCGGATGCGGCCTGCGTCGCACATTCCGCTCGCGGCGATGATGATGTGGAATCCCGACAGGCGCATGATCGCCTTGCTCTCGTCCGCGGTCTCGGTGAATTTGAGATGCGGCGAGTTGAGCAGGCGGCCGACATCGACGGTGGGGTCGAGGCTCTCGGCATGGCGGCGGAACACTTCGGTGGCGCGGATCGCGAGCGGGGAATCGAGGAAGATCGGGGCGATCGGAATCTCGCCGTGCTCCATCAGGTCGACGAGATCGACGATAAGCTCCTGGGTGCGCTCGACCGCGAAGGCAGGCAGCAGCAGCGCGCCGCCGCCCGCCGCGGCATCGCGCACCTCGGCCGCGAGGTGCTTGCGGCGAAGCGCGGGTGTCGTGGCCTCGCGCACCCGGTCGCCATAGGTCGATTCCGAGATGACGTAGTCGAAGTCGGTCGGCGCTTCGGGATCGGGCTGAAGCAGCTTGGCCTCCGGTCCGACGTCGCCGGAGAGCAGCACGCGCAGCGGGCGTGGCTTGCCATGCTCGGCGATTTCGAGCTCGATGGAGGCCGAGCCGAGCAGATGGCCGGCGTTCCAGTAGCGCGCGCGCACGCCGGGGATCACGTCGGTCCAGCTCTCATAGTCGACCGGGCGAAACGATTGCAACGATGCGATCGCATCGGCCTGCGTGTAGATCGGCGCGACCTGCTTGCGCCCGCGCGAGGCGTTGCGCCGGTTGAGCTGCGTAACCTCCGATTCCTGGATGCTGCCGGCGTCGGGCAGCATGTAGGAGCAGAGATCGATGGTGCCGCGCGTCGCCAGGATCGGTCCCTCGAAGCCGGCGCGCACGAGCTTCGGCAACAGGCCGCTATGGTCGATATGGGCATGCGTCAGCAGCACGGCGTCGATGTCGGCGGGGCGAAACGGAAAGGCGCCGTAGTTCAGCTCCTTCAGCGTCTTCTGGCCCTGGAACAGGCCGCAATCGACCAGGAAGCGGCCCGACGCTGTCTCGAACAGATAGCTCGACCCGGTCACGGTGCGGGCGGCACCGCAAAATCGAACGGTGATGCTCATGGCGTCGTCTCCGGATGATGTGGCGTGGTCAGTTCGGACCGCAACGCGGCTGCAAGAATTTCGTCGAGCGCAATCGCATTGGTCGGATGCGGCACGCTGTCGGTCGAGCGTATCGAGCGGATGCCGGCCACTGTGAATGCGGGGATCATCGCGGGTGGAAACAGCGCATGCGTCACCACCGCATCGACTGCGGTCGCACCCATCGCCGCCAGAGCCTTCGCCGCGGCGATCAGCGTCGTCCCGGACGAGACGATGTCGTCGACGAGAAGCGCCGGCCGGCCCGAGAGCAGGCCGGGATCGGCAAAGCCGACGGCAACCGAGCGATCGCCGTGCCGAATCTTTCTCGCCACCGTATGCTGCAACCGCAGCCGGCTCGCGACATCGCTCACCCAGGGCTCGGATTCCATGTCGGGTCCGATCACGACGGTTGCGGGGTCGATGCCGCCCGCCGCCAGTGCGTTCGCGATGGCCGGCATGGCGGACAGGTTCTCCGCTTCGATGCATGGAAACACGGACCTGATGTCGGGCGTGCGATGCAGATGCGCGTCCACGGTGACGATGCGGTTCACGGTCGCTGCAAGCAGATGGCCCATGACACGCTGGCTGATGGCTTCGCCCGCATGGAATGCAGCGTCCTGCCGCATGTAGCAGAGATAGGGCGCGACCAGGACCAGCCGCGTCGCGCCGTTGCGCCGCAGGGCCTCCGCAGCGAACAACAGCGTGATCAGCTTGTCGTTGGGTTGATCGAGCGGGGCGTAGAGGATCGTGGTGTCGGCCGCCGGCGCGACGGCGACGCGCAGCTCGCCGTCTGGAAAGCGATGCACGGCGATTCCGTCGCAGGAAAGCCCGAGCCGCGCCGCAAGGCGCTTCGCCGCATCGCCGGCGCCGGACAATGTCTGGAGCGCGATCGTGCTCACGGCGCCGTCTTGCCCTGCGGCGCCTCGTGACCGTTGACGACATAACCAGTCTGCTCAGCGGCCGCGGCGGCAACCAGATCGTGCTCGGGGCGGTCGAACGTGTAGACGCGATAGAGTGGCTCGCCCTGCTCCACGCGATCGCCGATCTTCTTGAAGAGGCGAATGCCGGCACCCTTGTCCAGCGGCGCGCCGGCGGTGCGGGCGAGGCGGTTCATGCGCAGGCAGTCGATCGCGGACACGATGCCGTCACGCGGTGCCTCCACGTCCAGGCTGAGCGGTCCGAGCTCGCTGCTGCATGTCGATGGCCCCTGTGCGTCGATGATCTTCTGCATCTGCTTCAGCGCCGCGCCGCTGTCGAGCAATTCGCGCGCCCTCGCATAGCCGGCGCCGCCGCGCAGCTTCGGATCGTATTCCAGGAGATGGGCGGCGAGCCGGAGCGACTTCTCGCGCAGATCGCGCGGCGCGCCCGGCTCGTTGCCGAGCACCGCCATGACGTCGTTGGCTTCGAGCACCGGCCCGATGCCGTTGCCGATCGGCTGGCTGCCGTCGGTCGTGATCACCTCGACCGTGCGGCCGAAGCGGTCGCCGACGAACTCGAACAGCTTGCGCAGCCGCATGGCTTCGACGCCGCCGGTGACCTTCGCGGTCGGTCCGACCGGAATGTCGATCAGCAGATGGGTCGAGCCTGCCGCGATCTTCTTGGACATGATGGAAGCGACCATCTGCTCGCGCGTATCCAGGCTCAGGGGGCGCTCGACCGAGATCAGGACGTCGTCGGCCGGCGACAGGTTCACGTGTCCGCCCCAGATCAGGCAGCCGTTGCAGGACGAGACGATCGCCTTCATCTCCTCGACGCCGATGTTCACCCGCGACAGCACCTCCATCGTGTCGGCCGTGCCGGCGGGCGAGGTGATGGCACGCGAGGAGGTCTTCGGAATCGGCAGGCCATGAGCGGCGACGATCGGCACCACGACCATCGAGGTGCGGTTGCCGGGGATGCCACCGATGCAATGCTTGTCCACGACGACGGGGGTCGGCCAGACCAATTGCGTGCCGGCCTGCGCCATTGCGCCGGTGAGGGCAAGAAGCTCGTCGCTGGTGATGAAGCTCGCCGATCCGATCAGGAAGGCGGCGATCTCCATGTCGGAGTAGCGATAATGTGCGAGATCGCTGATGATCGCGCCGATCTCGGCCTGGCTCAAGGTTCGTCCGCGGATCTTCGCACGCACCGCTTCCAGACTGTCAGGAGGCGAGGCGGGCCTCACGGTGACCGGCGTCCCGACCGCTTCCGCGAAGCGCCGGAACGCCGGTTCGGAGAGGCCGATCTCGTCGGATGTCGCCAGCGTATCGTCGTCCGTGATCAGCAAGGTCGCCAGCAGCACCTTGCCGCCGTGACGAAGCTCGACGCGGCTGAAGCCGCGGAAGAGCTCGGCGCGCAGTGCCTTGGAGTGCCGGGAGACGACGACGACGTTCTCGCGGCCGGTGTCGAGGCGGACGCGGCGGATCTTCAGTTGGGAGTGCGGAAGGTTTGGAGGCATGGACGGACCGGCGGCAGGGAGTTGAACCTCCATGCTTAGACGTCGCAGTCCCGATGCTGTTGACCCAGATCATGGGCCCGAGGTCCGGAAGACGCGCCGCCAGGTGGGGCGCGCCGTGCCTCGGGGCAGGTCCGGCCGTTACTTCATCGCCGAGCTGATCGAGTTGAACTTGTTGTTGAGCAGTACAGCGCCCGTGCTGTTGACGATGGTTACGATTGCCAGAGCGATCCCTGCGGCGATCAGGCCGTACTCGATTGCGGTAGCGCCATTCTCATCGGCAAGAAAGGACCTAAGCAGACGCATTGGCAACTCCCGTTGATCCGATCCGATGGATGGTCGCGTCGTTATCGGACTTGCAAATCGATCGAATAAGTCTTTGTGCGCGCCATAAAGTATCAAACCCGGGCGATCGCGCCTCTGCTGATACGACGGCATCCATTAAATTTAGGTTCCGCCGATCCGTTCAAATGGAGTGAAGTCGGCGGCCCCCGAGGCGCCGCTGCCCTGGCGCAGGGTCCGGAGGGCGGGATTGTGCGGGCCGCTTAACTGATCGTTGAGCCTGTTCGTCGAACGGACCGGCCAGGACATTGCGCTCATCTTCGGCGACCGTCCGCATTCAGCGCCCGCAACATAGCGATGCGGGCGAACATCACCCAGCCGCCGCCGGTCTCGGCCGCGTTGATCAGGGTCTCGACGGCGGTCTGCCAGTGCGCCTCGTGTTGGGTATCCTCAGGCAGGTGCATGATGTAGTCCGCGGCATCCTGGAGCGTGAGCAGCTTGCGCTTGCTGCTCACGCGGACCGGATCGTCGAACGCCGCCGACCAGGGCATGTCAGGCCGCCGGATCGACGAGAGGAAACATCAGGGCGCGATCGAAAGGGGGAACGGGGCTAGCCGGCCTTCTTCGCCCGCGCCGGCGCGCGCACCGGCTTGTCGGCCTTCTTCGGGGCGTCCTTGGGGGCCTTGGCTGCAGCGTCCTTGCCCTTGCCTGATATCGGCAGCAGCATTTCGCGCTGGCCCTCGACGCGCTTCTTGGGCTTTTTGGCCTTGACGGCCTCCTTGGCGACCTTCGCCGCGGGCCCGGCGTCCTTCTCGCTCGCGATGCTCTTCTTCAGCGCGTCCATCAGATTGATGACGTTGCCGCCGGTCTTCGGTGCGGCCTTGGCGGCGATCGGCATGCCGCTGCGCTTCTTGTTGATGAGATCGATCAGCGCCGTCTCGTAGTGATCCTCGAACAGCTCGGGCTCGAACGCACCCGACTTCTTCTCGACGATGTGCTTTGCGAGGTCGAGCATGTCCCTGGTCAGCTTCACGTCCTGGATGTCGTCGAAATACTCCTTTTCGCTGCGGACCTCGTAGGGGTAGCGCAGCAGCGTGCCCATCAGTCCGTTCTCGAGCGGCTCCAGCGCGATGATGTGCTCGCGGTTGGTCAGCACCACGCGGCCGATCGCGACCTTGTCCATGCTGCGGATGGTCTCGCGGATCACTGCATAGGCGTCATGGCCGACCTTGCCGTCCGGCACGAGATAATAGGGGCGGATCAGATAGCGGTTGTCGATGTCGGCCTTGGGCACGAACTCGTCGATCTCGATCGTGTGGGTGGAGTCGAGCGCGATGTCGTCGAGCTCGTCCTTGGTGACCTCGATATAGGTATCGGTGTCGACCTTGTAGCCCTTGACGATGTCGTCGGAAGTCACCTCGTCCCCGGTCTCGGCGTCGACCTTGAGGTACTTGATGCGGTGGCCGGTCTTGCGATTGATCTGGTTGAACGAGACCTTCTCGGTATCGGAAGTGGCCGGATAGAGCGCGACCGGGCAGGTCACGAGCGACAGACGCAGAAAACCCTTCCAATTGGCGCGGGGGGCCATGGGCTACTCCAGACGCAACAGAGGACAAGCTTTGAGGATAACATTGCCGAGGTGCGAATCCTAGCAACCGTCGGCGCGGAATCTCGCAACGGCGTTAATCGCCGCCTGCGCCGTCTTGCCCGGCACCTCGATGGTTCGGAACATCGCCCGAGATCACGCGTTGCCCCGCCAACTGAGACACCGCGAGGACGTCGCGGCTACCTGACGCGACAGCCACAGATTGAGGACACCATGGCAACCACACGAGAGCAGAAGCGCATCGTCGAAACTCCGACCGAGGCGCGCCAGGGCGAGCCCGGGCCCTCCGTGGCGGCGCTGCTCGCCATCTCGACCGGGCTGGCAATCCTGATCCTCGCCGTCGTCTGGTTCGTGTTCTTCCGGACCTGACGGCCGGAGAGTTCGCTCGCCGCGCGATGCGGCACATTGCGCCCGTACCGCCGCCGGTTGATCCGGCCGCGCTGCGGGCGCAGTCGCATTGGCTGGCGGCACATCGTATATGACCAAAAAGTAACGTAGGCCGGTTCCCCGCGTTCATATTCAGTTCACGCCGGAATTGCTCATCTCTATGGCATCGTGAAGCTTGTTCTTGCAGCCTTTGGAGAGAGCCGTGCGCCTGCTCGTTGTTGAGGATGACCCCGATCTCAATCGCCAGCTCACCAAGGCGCTGACAGACGCCGGCTATGTCGTCGATCGGGCGTTCGATGGGGAGGAGGGGCATTATCTCGGCGACAACGAGCCCTATGACGCCGTGGTGCTCGACATCGGCTTGCCCAAGAAGGACGGCATCTCGGTGCTGGAGGCCTGGCGCCGCAACGGCCGCACCATGCCGGTGCTGATCCTCACCGCACGCGATCGCTGGAGCGACAAGGTGCAGGGTTTCGATGCCGGCGCCGACGATTATGTCGCAAAGCCGTTCCACCTGGAGGAGGTGCTGGCGCGCATCCGCGCCCTGCTGCGCCGCTCGACCGGCCACGCCCAGAGCGAATTGACGTGCGGCCCCGTGACGCTCGACACCCGAACCGGCCGGGTCAGCGTATCCGGCAATCCCGTCAAGATGACCTCGCACGAATATCGGCTGCTGGCCTACCTGATGCACCATTCGGGACGGGTGGTCTCCCGCACCGAGCTGGTCGAGCATCTCTATGACCAGGATTTCGACCGCGACTCCAACACCATCGAGGTCTTTGTCGGCCGCATCCGCAAGAAGCTCGACGTCGATATCATCCAGACCGTCCGCGGCCTCGGCTATCTCCTGACCCCGCCGGCCGCTTGATGCGTTGCGGGGCTTGACGGGCAGCCCGACAGGGGCCTTGGTCCCGTCATGACCGCCGACGCCTTGAGATTCTCCGCCTCCCCGGATCGCTCCGATGGCTGCTAGCTCGCTTGCCAACCGGCTGTTCCTGTCGGCGACTGTCTGGCTCGTGGTGATCCTGGCCGTCACGGGTGTCGTGTTGTCGTCCGTCTACAAGGACGCAACCGAGCGCGCCTTCGACAGGCGGCTCAATCTCTATCTGCGCACGCTCATCGCGGAGGTCGCGACCCCCGACGAGCCGCCCGACCGCCAGTTCCAGTCGCTCGGCGAGCCCCTGTTCGAGCTGCCGCTGTCCGGCTGGTACTGGCAGATCACGCGCACTGACACCGAGAAGCCCGAAGTGCGCTCCTCGCGCTCGCTCTGGGACAAGAAGTTGCCGAAGCTGGAAGAGCAGGGCGCCGAGCTCACCGCCGCTGGCATCCGCCTCGCCTATGTCGACGGGCCCGAAGGGCAGAATCTGCGGATGGTGGAACGGCCGGTCGATCTCGGTGCCGACGGCAAATTTCTCGTGAGCGTCGCCGGCGACGACACCGAGATATTCGACGAGACGCGCAGCTTCGACTATTATCTCGGCGGCACCTTCACCGCGCTCGGCATCGTCCTGCTGCTGACGACCGTGTTCCAGGTCCGCTTCGGCCTTGCCCCGCTCAAGCGCATCTCTGAATCGATCGCCGACATCCGCTCCGGGCGGGCGGAGCGTCTGGAAGGTGAATTTCCGGTCGAGATCGCGCCTTTGGCGCGCGAGACCAATGCGCTGATCGACGCCAATCGCGAGATCGTAGAGCGCGCGCGTACCCATGTCGGCAATCTCGCCCATGCGATCAAGACGCCGCTCTCGGTCATCGTCAACGAGGCCGGCGCCCATGCGGCCGATCCGTTCGCGGAAAAGGTGATGGAGCAGGCGCACGTGATGCGCGACCAGGTCGCCCATCATCTGGAGCGCGCCCGCATCGCCGCGCGGGTCTCGGTGGTTGCGACCGTGACGGAGGTGGCGCCTGCGATCGAGGCGCTGCGGCGGACCATGGAGAAGATCCATCGCGACCGCGGCATCGTGGTCGAGGCCAAGGCCGATCCCTCCGCGAAGTTCCGGGGGGAGCGGCAGGACCTGGAGGAGATGGTCGGCAATCTCGTCGACAATGCCTGCAAATGGGCCGCCTCGCGCGTCTTGATCGAGGCGCTGGCGGAGCCGCCGCATCAGGCCGGCGCCGGCCCGCGTTTGCGGATCATCGTCGACGACGACGGCCGCGGCCTGTCGGAAGCGGAGCGGGCCCAGGTCGCCCGGCGCGGCCAGCGGCTCGACGAGTCCAAGCCCGGGTCGGGCCTGGGCCTCTCGATCGTGACCGACCTCGCCGCCCTCTATGGCGGCAGCCTGTCGCTCGGCAACGCGCCGACCGGGGGCCTGCGCGCGGAGCTGGTCCTTCCAGGACTGTAATCCCTTGATACGATGTGAATTTTGGGCGATCGATGTTCCCGGACAGCGAAAATCGCGGCCATTCGAGCCGGCTTCCTAAACGGCTTCTTAAGTTGGCACCTCCTATGATCGCACCGGACCCATCCCATGTCCGCCATTTTACCGTGCATGACCCGGGCGCATGAGCCAGACATCGATCGAGCGGCTGAGGGACTATCTCGCGCAGCTCCCGCCGCAGTCGCAGGCGCTGCTGATGCGGGAGTTCGAGCGAGCGCTGGAGCGTGGCCAGGAAACAGCGGTCGCAACCCTCGTCCTCGAGCAACTGCGCAAGATCGTGCGCAAGAGCGAAGCCGATGAAGCGCCGCCGCCGCGGACAGACGATCTGTCGCGGCTGCTGTTCCAGGTCTTGGAACCGTTCCTGGTCGAGGCGGGCACCCCGATCCGGGCCGGCCAGATTCGCCGCTCCTCGCTGCAGCCGATCTGGCAGTGGCTCGGCCGTGACGGTGCGCCTGACAAGGTAGTCGAATTCGAGGCGGCGCTGGCGCGCATGCCCGCCGATGCTGCAGGCCAGGTCGAGGCCTTGGCGCAGAAGCTCCAGGCGGTGGCGGCGGATGCGATTTTCGAGCTGACCGGTCCCGGCGGCGGCGACAAGACGCGCGCGCTGGCAAGGGTCGGCCCACCCAACGTGATCGAGGATCTCTATTCGATCGGAGCGGTGCTCCAGGTCCGGGACGCCATCGCCGCGCTGAGCGAGAAGTTGCCGCGCTTCCTGCGCGCCTTCGGGGAGTCCCAGATCGCGTCGGTGACGTCGGCGCTCAACATTCCCGTGCTCCAGACCCCGCAGATGCTGCCCTTCGCGCTGTCGATGGTGGTGCAACGAATGAGCGCACCGTGGCAGATCATCCGCCTTGCCATCAAGATTGCCGCCTCCGATGACGAGATCCGCGTCGCGGCAACGCCCTATGGCGTTGCCGTCACGATCGCGCTGCATGATTTGTCCTGCGTTGCCGCGATGCTTCGCATGGACATCAAGCGCAGTCATTTCGAGAATGTCGCCGACAATCTCAAGACGCTGCACGACGGCGTGCGCGGCCTGCGCACCGAGCTCGACCTGCGCAACGATTCTGCCTGGGGCAAGCAGTTGACCTCGATCCGGGCCGACATCTCCAATGCGCTGCAATCCGAGATCGACAGCGTTCCGGGCCGCGTCCGCCGCATCCTGCGCCAGCGTCCCGAGAAGGACATCCCGCCGGGCGCGCGGATCGACAGCACCGAGGTCGAGGAAGCGGTGGCGTTGATCGACTTCGTCGCGACCTGCCGCAACTATGCAAGCGAGCTTGCGATCAACGAGGTGACGCTGCGCACCTATTCCGATCTCCAGCAATACGTGGAACGGTCGACCGAGCAGCTGGTGCAGGCGCTGCGCGCAGCCGATCACAAGGTCCGCGCCTATCGGCAGCAGCAGGTGCAGGCCGCGATCCGCTTCTGCCAGGTGCTGTTTGGCGACGATTACGCCTCGCTGATGAGCCGGGCCGCCGAAAACGCCCTCACAGGCGAACGCAAATCGTCGCGCGCCAGCTGATTCACGCGAAATTTTCGTGGTCACAATTTCTGGTTGACGGTGCCGACGTCGCACCGTACGGTCCCCGTGCAAGTCTGGGAATGTATGTTTGTAGGCCCATGAAACCCGTTATCAGCTCCATCGAGATCGAGAACCGCGTTATCGTGGCCAAGTATCGAAGGCTGATGGTGGGGGCCAAGGTGGTGCTGGTCGAGAAGACGAGCGATCGGCAGGTTCCGGAGACCATCACGCGGGTTGCATCTCCGGTTCCGGTCGGAGCGTTGCGCATCAGATTGCCGGACGCCGTCAAGCCGGGAACATACTTCCTGAAGGCCTTCAACGGGCGTGGCGAGGATGCGGCGCAAAGCGCGGACTTCGAGATCGGCTAAGTCGTTGGATTGTCAACTCTTCGGGACGGCATGCCACGCAGCGCTTTGACAATTGTCAATTGCCGCATTGTCCGGCCGTGGTGTAAAGGCACCTATAGGCGCGGTTCGTGCGCTGCCGGAAGCTTGCCAGATGACTCCATGGTTCGTGTTCGCGCTGATGACGGTCGCGGCGATTTTCGCCGTGCTCTGGCCGCTTGGCCGCAGTAGCGGCGCGCAAGATCAAGGCAGCGAGGTCGCGGTCTACAAGGACCAGTTGGCCGAGGTCGAGCGTGACCTCGCCGCAGGACTGATTCCGGCGCCCGAGGCCGAGGCTGCGCGCGTCGAGATCAGCCGCAGGCTGCTCGCGGCGGCAGCCAGCGAGCCCGCAATGGCGCCGAAGACGAACCTCAAATGGCGCCGTGCGGCGGCCGTGCTGGCGCTCGCCGGCCTGCCGCTCGTTGCGGTCGCCGTCTACATGCCGCTCGGCTCACCCAAGCTTCAGGACTTTCCCCTGGCGCAGCGGGAGCGCGGGTCGGGCATGGCGCAATCGCTCGAGAACCTCGTCGTTCAGGTCGAGCAACATCTGGAAAAGAATCCGACCGACGGGCGCGGCTGGAACGTGCTCGCGCCGGTTCTGGAGCGGCTCGGCCGCTTCGACGATGCCGTGCGCGCCTATCGCAACTCGCTCACCTACAATGGCGAGAGCGCGGAGCGCCGGTCCGATCTCGGCGAAGCGATGTCGGCTGCCGCCGGCGGCGTGGTGACGGCCGAGGCCAAGGCCGAATTCGAGCGAGCTCACGCCTTGAACGCGGACGATCCCAAGGCGAACTACTTTCTCGGTCTTGCCGCCGAACAGGACGGCCGCAAGGACGATGCAGCCAATATCTGGCGCGCGCTGCTTGCGAAGGCGCCTGCGGATGCGCCGTGGCGTGTCCTGGTGCAGTCTTCGCTCGCGCGGGTCGGCGGGGGCGGTGCGATGCCGGCGTTGTCCGATGAGACGATTGCTGCCACCAAGGACATGGCCGAGGGCGATCGCAATGCCATGGTGCGCGGCATGGTCGATCGCCTGGCCACGCGGCTGAAGCAGAACGGCGACGACGTCGAGGGATGGCTACGCCTGGTGCGCGCCTATCTCGTGATGGGCGAGCGCGACAAGGCGATGGGGGCTTCGGCCGATGCCCGGCAGGCGGTCGCCAGCGACGCCGAGCGGCTGCGCCAGCTCAACGAAGGCTTGAAGACCCTCGGGGTCGGCGGATGACGGATTCAGGACGAGAGATGCGGGAAACGGGTACGCCATGACGCGCAAGCAGCGACGTATGACCATCATCGGCGGTTCGCTCGCCGTGCTCGCGCTCGCGGCCGCGCTGGTGCTCAACGCATTGCGCGACTCCATCGTGTTCTTCTCGACCCCGACCATGGTCGCCGAGAAGCAGATCGAGCCCGGCAAGCGGTTTCGCCTCGGCGGCCTGGTGCAGCCCGGCTCCCTTCAGCGCGGCGACAATCTCGCGGTGACCTTCGAGGTCGCCGATGGCGGAGCCAGGCTGCCGGTCGCCTACAAGGGCATCCTGCCCGACCTGTTCCGCGAAGGGCAGGGCGTGGTCGCCGAAGGTGCGCTCGACTCCAATGGCGTGTTCAAGGCCGATACCGTCCTCGCCAAGCACGACGAGACGTACATGCCCAAGGAGGTCGCCGATGCCCTGAAGAAGCAGGGGCACTGGAAGGACGATTACGGCGCCCAAGCCTCCGGTACCCAAGCTTCTGGCGCCGCCAAACCCGCGGCGACGACCGCGCAAGGCAATCCGCAAGGAGCGGTGCGGTGATCGCGGAATCTGGACATTACGCGCTGGTGCTGGCGCTGGGACTGGCGCTGATCCAGTCCATCGTGCCCCTGATCGGCGCGCGCCTGGGCGATGCGGCGCTGATGAATGTGGCGCGCTCCACCGCGCTGGCGCAGCTGCTGTTCGTCGGCGCCTCGTTCACGGCGCTGGTGATGCTGCACGTGAACTCGGATTTCTCCGTCGCCAACGTCTACGAGAACTCCCACTCGATGAAGCCGCTGCTCTACAAGATCACGGGCGTGTGGGGGAACCATGAAGGGTCGATGCTGCTGTGGGTGGCGATCCTCGCGCTGTTCGGCGGGTTGGTCGCGGCAATCGGCAACAACCTGCCGCTGTCGCTGCGCGCGCATGTGCTGGCCGTGCAGGCCTGGGTCGCCGGCGCGTTCTATCTCTTCATCCTGGTGACATCTAATCCGTTTCTGCGCATCGCGAGCCCGCCGATCGAGGGACGCGATCTCAATCCGGTGCTGCAGGACATCGGCCTCGCCGTGCATCCGCCGATGCTCTATCTCGGCTATGTCGGTTTCTCGATCTCGTTCTCCTTCGCCATTGCTGCGCTGATGGAGGGCCGGATCGATGCGGCCTGGGCACGCTGGGTGCGGCCCTGGACGCTGGTCGCCTGGATCTTCCTGACGCTCGGCATCGCGATGGGTTCGTACTGGGCCTATTACGAGCTCGGCTGGGGCGGCTGGTGGTTCTGGGATCCGGTCGAGAACGCCTCGCTGATGCCCTGGCTCGCCGGCACCGCGCTGCTGCATTCGGCCGTGGTGATGGAAAAGCGCAATGCGCTGAAGGTCTGGACCATCCTGCTCTCGATCCTGACCTTCTCGCTGTCGCTGCTCGGCACCTTCCTGGTGCGCTCCGGCGTCATCACCTCGGTGCACGCCTTCGCCACCGACCCCACCCGCGGCGTGTTCATCCTGCTGATCCTCTGCCTGTTCATCGGCGGCAGCCTGGCGCTGTTCGCAGGCCGCGCCACCTCGTTGAAGCAGGGCGGCCTGTTCGCGCCGATCTCGCGCGAGGGCGCGCTGGTGCTGAACAACCTGCTGCTCACCGTCGCCTGCGCCGTCGTGCTGTTCGGCACGCTCTATCCGCTGGCGATGGAGATGCTCGCCGATTTCAAGATGTCGGTCGGCGCACCCTTCTACAATCTCACCTTCGCGCCGCTGTTTGCGCTGCTGCTGCTTGCGGTGCCGTTCGGGCCGATGTTGGCCTGGAAGCGCGGCGATCTGCTCGGCGTGACGCAGCGTTTGCTCGCGGCCGGCGTCGCGGGGCTCGTCGTGGTCGCCATCGTCTGGGCCTGGGTGCGGGGCGGCAGCGCGCTGGCCCCGCTCGCGATCGGGCTCGGCGTCTTCGTCATCGCCGGCGCCGTCACCGACATCGTCGAACGGACCGGGCTGGTCCGCCTGCCGTTCGCATCTGCGCTGCATCGTGCCCGCGGCCTGCCGCGATCGGCCTGGGGGACGGCGTTTGCGCATGCCGGCCTCGGTGTTGCGCTGATCGGGATCGTCTGCGAGACCACCTGGAACAGCGAACATATCGCGACGATGAAGCAGAACGACGTGGCTCATGTCGCCGGCTATGATTTGAAGCTCGACGGATTGTTTCAGCGTCAGGGCCCGAACTACCGCGAGATGATCGCCGAATTCAACGTCAGCCGCGACGGCAAGTCCCTGACGGTCATGACGCCGTCGAAACGCAGCTTCACCACGCGCGGCTCCTCGACGACGGAGGCCGCGCTGTTGACGCGCGGCGCGAGCCAGCTCTACGTCTCGCTCGGCGATGCCACCGCCGAAGGCGCCATCGCCGTGCGCATCTATCACAAGCCGCTGGTTCTCCTGATCTGGTGGGGGCCGGTGCTGATGGCGTTCGGCGGCGTGCTGTCGCTCTCCGACCGCCGCCTGCGGGTCGGCGCGCCGAAGCCGGCGCGGGCCAAGCAGCGTCTCCAACCTGCGGAATGACCCGATGCGCCGGATGATGGCCGCGTTCGTCGCGTTGCTGCTGCTGGCCTTGCCTGCGGCGCACGCCGTCCAGCCCGACGAGATCATGTCGGATCCCGCCAAGGAATCGCGCGCGCGCGAATTGTCGCGCGAGCTTCGCTGCATGGTCTGCCAGAATCAGTCGATCGACGATTCCGATGCGCCGCTGGCACGGGATCTACGGCTCCTGGTGCGCGAGCGCATCGCGGCCGGCGACAGCAATTCGCAGGTGCTCGACTTTCTGGTCGCACGCTACGGCGACTTCGTTCTGTTGAAGCCGCGCTTCGAGCGGCAGAACCTCTTGCTGTGGATGCTCGGGCCGGTGCTGCTGCTCGGCGGTGGCCTGGCGCTGTGGCTGCAGATCCGCCGTCGCTCGGGAAGTGGTGCAGACGTACCGCCTCCGCCGCTCACGGCAGACGAGAAGGCGCGGCTTGCGGCCTTGATGTCGGACGACGCCAAGTCCTCCTGAAGCCCCCGAGCACGTAGTGCTACGTGGTCGGCCGGCCCGCGTCGCGTGCTTCATGCTATTTTGACCTTTGTCTGGAAGCTTGTCGCAAGATGTGATTCCAGCCTCTGAGTCCCCCGATGTTCGCGAACAGCAATTTGACGATCCGCTTCCTGGTCGGCGCCGTCGTCGCTGCGCTATTGTTCCTGCTGGGTATCGGCGGCGGCACCGGCTTTGTCGCGGTGCTCTATCTCAACAACGAGATCACCAGCCTGTCCGCCAACTTCTCCGCGCTGAGCGGCCCGGCGCGCGACCACGCCATGCAGATCTACCAGCAGGCGCAGACCGCGTTCTCCTATTTCCTGGTCGCCTGCGGCGTGATCGCCGTGGTCGCTTTCGCGATCTGCCTCACCACCTTTTTCGCCGTGCGCAACGGCATCCTCAATCCCCTGGCGGCGATCGTGCATGCCATGCGCGAGGTCGCCGACCAGAAGTTCGAGACGTCGGTGCCGGGGCTCGGCCGTACCAACGAGATCGGCCTGCTCGCCGGTGCGCTGGAGGTGTTCAAGACCAACGGCCTCGAACGGCGCCGTCTCTCCGAGCAGCAGCTGCATGAAGCGCAGCATCAGGCCGAGCGGTCGAAGTTCCTGGACGACCGGATCAGGCGCTTCAACGATCTCGTCGCAAGCGTCGTCGCCAGCGTGGCGTCATCGGCGGTGCATCTGAAGACCAATGCCGAGACGCTGTCGCGGACCGCCAACGACACCAGCACCAAGGCCAATGCCGTCGCGAGCGCCGCCAGTCAGGCCAGCGGCAGCGTTCAGACGGTCGCAGGTTCTGCCGAGGAGATGACGAATTCGATCGGCACGATCAGCCGCCGCGTTACGGACGCGACCCAGCGCGCCGAGGGCGCGGCGTCCCAGGCGGAGAAGAGCCGCGATACCATTCACACGCTGTCGGATGCCGCCGACAAGATCGGCGAGGTCGTCCAGCTCGTGCAGGCGATCGCATCGCAGACCAATCTCCTGGCGCTCAACGCCACCATCGAGGCGGCGCGGGCCGGCGAAGCGGGCAAGGGATTTGCGGTGGTCGCTTCCGAGGTGAAGAATCTCGCGCATCAGACCAGCAAGGCAACCGAGGAAATCACCTCTCAGGTCGCGAGCATTCAGGGCATCACCGCCGAGACGCGCGGCGCGATCGACGGCATTTCCAAGACGCTGTCGGAGATTTCGTCGATCATGTCCGGCATCGAGATCGACACCGCCCAGCAGCGCAACGCCACGCAGGAGATCACGCGCAGCGCCCAGGATGCTGCGCGCGGGACCCTCGACGTCTCCAACCATATCGTCCAGATCACCTCGACCTCCGCCGAGACCGGCCGCATGGCCGCCGAGGCCAGGGATTCGGCGGTCGACCTCTCGCAGCAGGCCGAGACTTTGAAGCGCGAAGTCGATGAGTTCATCGTCAGCGTCAGGGCAAGCTGAGTCCGGCAACCGCACCTGCGCCCTCGTGCCGGAACGCTATTAAGTTCCTGCAACCCAACCATTTTCGGCCTGTGCCGAACTGCCGCATCCGCGCTGCCATTCATTACGAAAGTTTAACCGCGCCGCCAGCGCGCGGTAAGGCGGGAGTCCCCATCTTCAGGTCCGCAAGGTGCTGGCATCCGGCGCCAAAAGGAATTCAAAGGCCTGGAGATTTCCGCATGACCGACCCTATCGACCTCTCGAACCTCCCTTCGTACCGGCAGCCGCGCCGGTCGGTGTTCTCCGCGCGCAGACTCGCGCTGATGGCCTCGGTCGTCGCCGGTCTCGGCGCGGCGGTCTATGGCTTCAGCCCCCCGACCTCGCCGGCCGACCTGTTCTCCAGCCCGGCGCATGCGCAGGTCAACACCGAGGTCCGCAAGGTCGAGCGTCCGGTCGGATTCGCCGACGTCGTCGAGCGCGTGAAGCCTTCGGTGATCTCGGTGAAGGTCAACATGAAGGAGAAGACCGCGAGCAATGACGACGGCGACGATTCCTCCTCGCCGTTCCAGCCGGGCTCGCCGATGGAGCGCTTCTTCCGGCGCTTCGGCGGTCCGGACGGCTTGCCTCCGGGCATGAAGGGCGGCCGCGGCCGCGTCGTGCAGGGCCAGGGCTCAGGTTTCTTCATCTCGGCTGACGGCTATGCCGTCACCAACAACCACGTGGTCGACGGCGCCGACAAGGTCGAGATCACCACCGACGACGGCAAGACCTACACCGCCAAGGTGATCGGCACCGACCAGCGCACCGATCTCGCCCTGATCAAGGTCGAGGGCAGCACGAACTTCCCGTTCGCCAAGCTTGCCGACAGCAAGCCGCGGATCGGGGACTGGGTGCTCGCAGTCGGCAATCCCTTCGGTCTCGGCGGCACCGTGACCGCTGGCATCGTCTCGGCGAGCGGCCGCGACATCGGCAACGGCCCGTATGACGATTTCATCCAGATCGACGCGCCCGTGAACAAGGGTAATTCCGGCGGTCCGGCGTTCGACACCAACGGCGAGGTGATGGGCGTCAACACCGCGATCTACTCGCCCTCCGGCGGCAGCGTCGGCATCGCGTTCTCGATCCCGGCCAGCACCGTCAAGAGCGTGGTGGCCCAGCTCAAGGACAAGGGCTCGGTCAGCCGTGGCTGGATCGGCGTGCAGATCCAGCCGGTGACCTCCGACATCGCCGACAGCCTCGGCATGAAGAAGGCCGAAGGCGCGCTGGTGGCGGAGCCGCAGGCCAACGGTCCGGCGGCCAAGGCAGGTATCGAGTCCGGCGACGTGATCACCTCGGTCAACGGTGAACCCGTCAAGGATGCCCGCGAGCTCGCGCGCACCATCGGCGGCATGGCGCCCGGCGCGTCCGTGAAGCTCAACGTGCTGCACAAGGGCCAGGACAAGGTCGTCAACCTCACCCTCGGCCAGTTGCCGAATACGGTCGAGGCCAAGGCCGACGTCGACAAGGACAGCGGCAAGGGTGCCAGCCGCGGCACCGACGTGCCCAAGCTCGGCATGACGGTGGCGCCCGCCAATTCCGTGGCCGGTGCCGGCAAGGAAGGCGTCGTGGTCACCGAGGTCGATCCGAAGAGCGCCGCGGCTGAACGCGGCTTCAAGGAAGGCGACGTGATCCTCGAGGTCGGCGGCAAGAGCGTGGCGACAGCCGGCGAAGTCCGCGACGCCATCAATGCGGCGCGGACCGACAACAAGAACAGCGTCCTGATGCGCGTGAAGAGCGGCGGCCAGTCGCGCTTCGTGGCCGTGCCCATCGCCAAAGGCTGAGCGCTTCAGGAGCCTTACGAGATGAAGGGTGTCGCCGGCATCAGTCGCCCCCGCCGGTGGCGCCCTTCGGGGAAGCAGCGCAACGTCTGCTTCCCCTGTCTACCTTCCGGTGGATCTACGCCCCCCTCCGTCGGAAGGCCTAGGGCGGTGAAGTCCCCCCAACTTCACCGCCCGCCTTTTCCCGAGATCGTTCCGCCCGACTTGCATGCGATTGCTGCCCGCGCCATGTTTAGAGAAGGTTCACTCCCTTGACCGCCGCTGAACGCACGATGCGCCTCCTCATTATCGAAGACGACCGCGAGTCCGCCGACTACCTCGTGAAGGCGTTTCGTGAAGTCGGACACATTGCCGATCACGCCGCCGACGGCGAGGAAGGCCTCGTCATGGCCGAGAACGGTGATTACGACGTGCTCGTGGTCGACCGCATGCTTCCCAAGCGCGACGGGCTGTCGCTGATCGGCGCGTTGCGCGACAAGGGCGACACCACGCCCGTGCTGATTCTGTCCGCGCTCGGGCAGGTCGACGACCGTATCAAGGGCCTGCGTGCAGGCGGCGACGACTATCTGCCAAAACCCTATTCCTTCGCGGAGCTCCTTGCCCGCGTCGAGGTGCTGTCGCGCCGCCGCGGCGGACCCGCCGAGGACACGCTCTACCGCGTCGGCGATCTCGAGCTCGACCGCCTGTCGCATCGCGTCGCCCGCGGCAAGGACGAGCTGACGCTGCAGCCGCGTGAGTTCCGCCTGCTCGAATACCTCATGAAGCACGCCGGCCAGGTGGTGACGCGCACCATGCTGCTCGAGAACGTCTGGGATTATCATTTTGACCCGCAGACCAATGTGATCGACGTGCACATCTCGCGGCTGCGCTCCAAGATCGACAAGGGCTTCGAGCGCCCGCTGCTGCACACCATCCGCGGCGCCGGCTACATGATCCGTGACGGGATCAGATAAGGCGAGTTTGGCGTTGCGCCGATCGGCCTGCGGCGCGCTCACACCTGCAATCATCGGCTGCGTCACTGCCGCGCTTCGCCCGTGCCGAGGCTGCAGGGGATGCTGGCGACCTGCTCGTCCGATGGCAAGAATATCCGACCTGTGGTAGGGGACATCTCACCTGGATGCATCCGTCCACGATCAGGAAGGATATTCGAGCTTGCAAGTCGCCGCCTTTCCGTCCGACCGAGCTGAAGAGATCCTCGTGTCGGCTTCCAGGCTCTTTGCCCGCCACAGCTATGCGAATGTGACGATGGAGCAGGTCGCAGCTTCGGTGCGATCGGTGCCGGGGGCGCTGTACCACTATTTCCGCGACAAGGAAGACCTGATCTTTCACTGCTACCTGCGCGGTCTTGCGCTCTACAGGCACGAGATCGAGACGGCCGCCGAGCCCGGGATCGACGGGCTCGAGATCGTCAGACGCTTCATGCGAGCCCGGCTGCGGCCTGAGGGCCAGCGCATGATCCTGTTCTCCGACATCGATGCACTGGCCGCGCCTTACAGCAACGACGTGCACGCCAGGCGCTGGCAGAATGCCGCGCTGCTCGCCGACATACTGAAGCGAGGCGTTGCCGACGGCTCGATCGCCTGCGAGGAGCCGCTGCTTACGGCCGTCGCCCTCATCTCCATCCTGGATTGGGTTCCGTTCTGGTTCTCCGACCGCGACTATTATTCGCGCCAGCAGGCGATCGATGCGATCGATGACATCATCACGCATGGCGTTTATCGGCGTGAGATTGGCTTGCCGGACATGCCCGAAGCACCGAGCCTGGCGCCGTTTCTCCAGTCCCGCTCGAAATTGACCAAGCGCGCCGCGAAGCTGGACAGGATGCTATCGATTGCCTCGGACAGTTTCAATCGCCGGGGCGCCTCGGGCACGTCGCTCGAGAGCATCGCGGGGGAGGCAGGCATGACCCGCGCCGGCATCTACTATCATTTCAGGGAGAAAGAGCGCCTCTTGCTGGCTTGCCTGCGAAGAGGGCTGGCCGGCGAGATCGGCATTCGGGAATATTTACAGGACCTCGGGCTAGGCGCTTTCGATTACGTCGTGCAAAGAGTCCGCCTGTTGTTGATGCTGCACGACACGCCTTGCGGCCCCAAGGCGACCTACCACAACATCAACTATCTCAACGCCGTTGACCGGAAGCACTATGTCAGGCAGGTGCTGGCAACGATCCAGCAGGACCAGAGAAACCATCAGCGTTGGATCGACGAGGGATGCTTGCGCAGCGTGGACACTTACTTCGCCGAGCGCGTTCTCACCGGAATGGGCCATTGGTACCCGATCTGGTTCAGGGCCGAGCGGAGGTGGTCTCCCATGCAGATTGCCGATCATTTTTCGTGGTTGTTCCTCGCAGGGCTCAAGCCGCGTCGGAGGGGCCTTGAAGCGGTCGGTCCGAGGCCTCGGCCGCGCTCTGCACTTGCTTCCCCATCCGGAGTGGTGTGAGCCGCGGAATGAGCGCAGCTTTGGTCAAAAAAAGTTGCCTGTGAATTCAATATTCCGCATGGCGCGCGGCAATCTTCATGTTTAAGCCGCAATTATTTCTTGCACCAAAACTTTACACAGTATTCAATGTTGGAGTAGCGAGAGGTGGCGCGACCGACGTTAGCGAGTCAGCTTCGATCGCCAAGGAACAAGAACACACTAAAGGGAGAAGGCAAGGATGCAAAAGCTCGTAATTGCTGCGACGGCAGCGCTGACGATGGTCGCAGGAGCAGCATTCGCGCAGGAGACCATCAAGTTCGGCTACATCGATCCGCTGTCCGGCGGCGGCGCCAGCGTCGGTGAAGGCGGCTTGAAGACGTTCCAGTATCTGGCTGACGAGATCAACGCCAAGGGCGGTATCTTGGGACGCAAGATCGAGGTCCTGCCCCTCGACAACAAGACCAACCCGCAGGAAAGCCTGGTGCAGGCGCAGAAGGCGATCGACGCCGGCGCCCGTTACATCACGCAAGGCAACGGCTCGTCGGTCGCCGCGGCGCTGTCCGATTTCGTCACCAAGAACAACACGCGCAATCCCGGCAAGGAAGTGCTCTACTTCAACTACGCCGCCGTCGATCCGAGCCTGACCAACGAGAAGTGCAGCTACTGGCATTTCCGCTGGGATGCCAGCTCCGATATCAAGATGGAAGCGCTCACCAGCTATATGAAAGATATCCCTGCGATCAAGAAGGTGTACCTGATCAACCAGGATTACTCCTTCGGCCAGTCGGTGCGCGCCGACGCGCGCAAGATGCTGGGCGCCAAGCGGCCCGACATCCAGATCGTCGGCGACGAACTGCATCCGCTGCTGAAGATCACCGACTTCTCGCCTTACGTCGCCAAGATCAAGGCTTCGGGCGCCGATAGCGTCGTCACCGGCAATTGGGGCCAGGACATCGCACTGCTGCTCAAGGCTGCTGCGGACGCCGGCCTGAAGGTCAACTGGTACACCTACTATGCCGGCGGCGCCGGCGGCCCGACCGCGATCAAGCAGACCGGTCTCGACCATCAGGTGTTCCAGATCACCGAGGGCTTTGCCAATTCCGGCCACCAGCCGGCGATGGACTTCGAAAAGGCCTTCCGTGCCAAGGTCAACATGTCGCTGTGGTATCCGCGCGCGGTCAACGAGATGCGCATGTTCAAGGCCGCGGCCGAGAAGGCCAACTCGCTCGACCCCGTGAAGGTCGCCGCAGCCCTCGAGGACCTCAAGTTCGAGGTGCTGGACGGCGGCGAGGGTGTCATGCGCAAGGACGATCACCAGTTCTTCCAGCCGATCTACATCTCCTCCTTCGGCAAGCTCGCTGCAAACGAGCCGTTCGACGAGGAAGGCACCGGCTGGGGATGGCACCTGGTTTCCAAGGTCGACACCTCCAAGACGATGGTTCCCACGACCTGCAAGATGACCCGGCCGTAAGCCGGACCAGCTTCGCCTTCCCGCTAGCCGGCAGCGGCTTGCGGGAAGGTCGCTGTTTGGGTGCGACCGAAGAGTTTGCCGAGGCCTTTACGTCCCGGCCAGAGGTACGAATACTGTGCTTGAACTGATCGTGATATCGACGCTGAACGGCCTGCTGTTCGGCATGCTGCTGTTCCTGCTGTCGAGCGGCCTGACCGTCATCTTCAGCATGATGGGCGTGCTCAATTTCGCCCATGCCAGCTTCTACATGCTCGGCGCCTTCTTCGGCTACCAGCTCACCAAATGGATCGGCTTCTGGCCGGCGCTGCTGCTGGCACCGCTGCTGGTCGGCGCGATCGGCATGGCGGTCGAGCGCTACGGCCTGCGCAATACGCACAAGCACGGCCATGTCGCGGAGCTGCTCCTGACCTTCGGTCTTGCGTTCGCGATCGAGGAGATCGTGGCGATGATGTGGGGCAGGAGCCCCGTCGACTACCGCGTGCCGGCGCTGCTCGACTTTCCCGCCTTCACGATCTTTTCGACCAATTATCCCGCCTACAAGATCTTCATGCTGGCCGTGTCGATCCTGATCTTCATCGTGCTGCTGACGGTGCTCAAGCGCACGCGGGTCGGCCTGATCGTTCAGGCCGCGCTGACGCATCCCCACATGGTCGGGCATCTCGGCCACAATGTCGGTCGCATCTTCATGCTGGTGTTCGGCGTCGGCAGCGCGCTGGCGGGAATTGCCGGAGTGATCGCAGGTCCGGCGCTGGTGACGCAGTCCGACATGGCCGCGGCGCTGGGACCGATCCTGTTCGTGGTCATCGTGTTCGGCGGCCTCGGCTCCTTGCCCGGCGCCTTCATCGCCTCGCTGGTGATCGGCCTGATACAGACCTTCGCGGTGGCGCTGAACGGTTCGCTGGCGAGCGCCTTCGGTCCGCTCGATCCGTCGGCGGGGCCGTCCGTGCTCACCGACATCTGGAACGTCACCATCGCCCAGGTGGCGCCGATCGTGCCCTATCTGCTACTGGTGATCATTCTGATCGTACGCCCCATGGGCCTGATGGGGACGCGCGAGACATGAACGCCAAGATGACATCGACACCGACGTCGAAGATCGTGGACACCACAGTCGGCGACGGCTTGCGCTTCTACGGCATATGGCTGGCCGGCATCGCCGTGCTGATCGTGCTGCCGCTGATCTTCTCCTCCGGCGGCTCGCTGACGTCCTTCAGCCTGATCGGCATCGCGATCGTCTTCGCGCTGTCCTACAACATCCTGCTCGGCCAGACCGGCCTGTTGTCGTTCGGCCATGCGGTGCATTACGGCCTCGGCGGCTTTGCAGCGTGCCACATGATGAACGCGGTGGTCTCGCACGGCTGGCCGATCCCGCTGCCGTTCATCCCGCTGTTCGGCGGGCTCGGCGGCCTCGCTTTCGCGCTCGTCATCGGCTGGGTGATGACCAAGCGGGCCGGCACCGTGTTCTCGATGATCTCGCTCGGCATTGCCGAACTGGTGGCGTCCTCCTCGCTGATCCTGCGTTCGGTGTTCGGGGGCGAGTCCGGGATATCGACCGATCGCACGTCCTTGCCGAAAATCCTCGGCTTGAGCTTCGGCCCGCAGCTTCAGGTCTATTATCTCATCGCGTTCTGGCTGGTCATCTCCGCCATCGCGATGTATGCGCTGACGCGGACCCCGCTGGGGCGGATCAGCAATGCGGTGCGGGACAACCCCGAGCGCGTCCAGTTCATCGGCTATGACCCGCACGTGGTCCGCTACATTGCCTTCTGTTTTGCCGGCTTCTTCGCCGGCGTGGCGGGGGGACTGGCCGCGATCAACTTCGAGATCGCCAACGCCGCCTATCTCGGCGCGATCCAATCCGGCCTCGTGCTGTTCTCGACCTTCATCGGTGGCGTCGCCTTTTTCTTCGGACCCATCCTGGGTGCAATCCTCGTGACCTATCTCCAGCTCGGGCTGACCAGCGTCACCGGCGTGTGGCAGCTCTATTTCGGCATCATCTTCATCGGAATCGTGATGCTGTCCCCCGGCGGCATCGCCGGGCTCATCATGATGCATCGGCCGCTGGTGCGCGCCGGAACTCTGCCGACGGTGATCCCCTCCTATCTGCTCGCGGCGGTGCCGACCTTGGCACTCGCTTGCGGCGTGATCCTGACGATCGAATCGATCGCGCGCACGCATAGCGGTCAGGGCAGCCCGATCAACCTGTTCGGCGTGGCCTTCAGCCCGGCGTCGCCGGTGACGTGGGCGAGTGCGGCGATCCTCGTCGCGGGCGGCTTCTTCGTCGCGCGCCTGAGCTGGCGGCGGGTTGGCGAGGCATGGGACCGCGCGACGACGATCGCGCGCGACCGGGGGTATCTGGCATGACGGCGGCGATCGAAGTCCGCGCTGTCGAAAAGCGCTTTGGCAATGTCGGCATCATCCGCGATCTCAATCTCAGCGTCGCGCAAGGTGAGCGTCACGCCATCATCGGTCCGAACGGGGCCGGCAAGTCGACGACGTTTAATCTCATCAGCGGCCATATCAAGCCGACCTCGGGCGAGGTGAGGCTGAACGGCGACGTGATCTCCGGCCTCAGGCCGTTCGAGATCAACCGGCGCGGCCTGTCGCGGTCGTTCCAGGTCACCAACGTGTTCGCGCGCATGTCGGTCTGGGAGAACGTCCGCTGCGCGGTACTGTGGGCGACGGGGCACCGTTACGCCTTCTGGAAGAACGTCGACAGCCTGCCGGAGGTGCGCGAGCGCACGGCGCAGATCCTCGACGACATCCATCTGACCCATCGGCGCGATGTTCCGGCCGGCTTGTTGACCTACGCCGAGCAGCGCGAGCTCGAGATCGGCATCACCATCGCCGGCGGTGCGACCGTCGTGATGCTGGACGAACCGACGGCGGGCATGAGCCACGCCGAGACCGAGCGCGCGGTGGCGCTGATCCGGCGGCTGACCGAGGGCAAGACCCTGGTCATCGTCGAGCACGACATGAGTGTCGTGTTTGGCCTCGCCGACCGCATTTCCGTGCTGGTCTACGGCCACATCATCGCGTCCGGCACGCCGGAGGAGATCCGGCGCGACCCGAAAGTCAAGGAAGCCTATCTCGGCGAGGAGGCGCACTGATGCTCGAGGTCAGGGACCTGCACGCCTATTACGGCAAGAGCCATATTCTCCAGGGCGTCGATCTCGACGTTGCCGCGGGCGAGGTCGTCAGCCTGCTCGGCCGCAACGGCGTCGGACGCTCGACCACGGTCAAGGCGATCATGGGCGAGGTCGCGCCGCAAGGCACGATCCGCTTCAAGGGCAAGGACATCGCCGGGCTGCCGAGCTACCGGATCGCGCGCCTCGGTCTCGGCTATGTGCCCGAGCATCGCGACATCTTTCCGGGTTTGACGGTCCGCCAGAACCTGCTCCTCGGCATCAAGGACACGCGGCGCCCCGGCAAATGGCAGCTTCAGGACATGCTCGACATGTTTCCGAATCTGGCCGCGCGGGCGGATACGGCTGCAGGGGTATTGTCAGGCGGCGAGAAGCAGATGCTCACGACTTGCCGGACCCTGATGGGCGATCCCGATCTCATCATGATCGACGAGCCGACCGAAGGTCTGGCGCCGTTGATCGTGCAGCAGGTCGGCGATCTCATCGCCCGCATTGCGCAGGCGGGCGTTGCGATCCTGCTCGTCGAGCAGAAGCTGTCGATTGCGATGAAGATCTCCAACCGCGTCTACGTCATGGGCCACGGTCGTGTGGTCTTCGAAGGTACGCCCGAGCAACTGAGATCGAACAGCGACGTTCGCGCGCAATGGCTGGAAGTGTGAGGGGGCGCGCCCGGCATCGCGCGTCCTGTCTGCAAGACGCAGATTCGGGTATTCGGGACGAGGACCAATGTCCCGGTGAGGGCCGACTTTTGAGCTGAGGCAACTCCCCGCCCGGACGAACTCGCATCGGAGGCCTGTCGGGTGCTTCCGACTGGTGTCCGCATGGGCGCCAGCTTGCGGGGATTTAACTTGGTTCGGATTGAATGCCCCCTTAACGTTCCACGTCCGCTTGTCACCTGCCGTCACGGATGCTTTGCGTGCCAGTCGCTCCCAAGGGAGCTGTGCGCAGATTCGACGATCTATGAAGCTATGTTGTTGCAAACAAAGCGAAATACCACTCTTGTGATGGCGGACGCGGTATTGAAACTGGACACATGATCCGTGACGGCATTCGGTAAACTCTTCCGCACCACCGCGTTCCGGCTGACGCTGGTCTATCTGCTGCTGTTCGCGATGTTCGCGGCCTCGCTGCTGGCCTATTTCGCCTGGAATACGCGGCGGCTGATCACCGAGGAGATCACGCAGACCGTCAATGCCGAGACGTCGGAGATCAGCGAGATCTACGGCCGCCGCGGCTTGCGCGGCCTCGTGCTCGCGATCGAATACCGTGCGCTGCGGCCGGGCGCCAATCTCTATCTGGTCACGACGCCAACGGGGCAGGCGATCGCCGGCAATGTCGGCTCGCTCGCACCCGGCGTGATGGCGACGCGCGGCTGGTCCGAGACGGCCTACCGCCGCCTCGAGGATGCCGACGATCGCGATCATCGCGCGCTGGTCCGCGTCACCGAACTCGAGAACGGCTTCCGGCTTCTGATCGGCCGCGACCTCGCCGAGCGGCGGCGTCTGTTCGGAATCGTCGCCAAGGCGGCGCAATTCTCTGTGCTGATCGTCGTGGTGCTCGGCCTCGGCGGCGGCATCTTCGTGGCGCGGCGGGTGCTGAGGCGCATCGACGCCATGACCGGCACGGCGCAGCGGATCATGACCGGCGACCTCAGCGAGCGCCTGCCGGTGGGGCGCAGTGGCGATGAGCTAGACCGCCTCGCCGAAAACCTGAACGCCATGCTGGAGCGGATCGAGGCGCTGATGGCGGGGCTGAAGGAAGTCTCCGACAACATCGCGCACGACCTCAAGACGCCGCTGACGCGCCTGCGCAACCGCGCCGAGGAGGCGTTGGCGCGATCGGGCAGCGAAGCCGATTACCGGGCGGCGCTGGAGCGGACCATCGAGGAATCCGACGGTCTGATCCGCACCTTCAACGCACTGCTGATGATCGCGCGCGCCGAGTCCGGGCAGGCGCGCGGCAACATGGATGATTTCGACGCGGCCGAAGTCGCGAACGGCATCCACGAGCTCTACGAGCCGCTTGCCGAGGACGACGGCATGACCCTGACGGTGAAGGCCGATCCGACGCCGGTTCATGCCAATCGCGAGCTGGTCAGCCAGGCGCTCGCCAATCTGGTCGAGAATGCGATCAAATACGGCAAGCCGCCGGCGGAGGCGGCCGGAACCGTGGTCCGCATGGATCCCCGGCAAATCACGATCGAGGCAAAGCGCGAGGGCGACCAGGTGCTGCTCAGCGTCACCGACCGCGGCCCGGGGATTCCCGAAGCCGATCGCAAGCACGTCGTCGAGCGATTCGTTCGGCTGGAGGCAAGCCGCACGCTGCCCGGCTCCGGCCTCGGCCTCAGCCTCGCCTCGGCGGTTGCGACGTTGCACGGCGGCGAATTGCGGCTGGGCGATGCCAATCCCGGTCTCATCGTTACGCTCGTCCTGCCGGCGCGCGCGGGCGCCGGTGACAGGGTTGCTCCATCAATACCGGATGTGCCACAGAAGGTGGCATGAACCACTCCGCGCCGGGAAACGCGGACAAGCATGGCGAGAGGCTGGCCGCGCGCTTCGCGGAAGCTCCCCATATTGCCGTTTCCGCTACCGACGAACGACGTTTCGAAGGCTGGCTGGCCGAGCTCGAGCCGGCGCAGTCGGCCCGTCTCGAAGCCCTGCTGGTTCATCCCTTCGCGCGGGATATCCTGACCGGCATCGCGGAGTTCTCGCCCTATTTGTTCGATCTGGTGCGGGCCGATCCCCTGCGCCTGATCCGGCTGCTCGAATGCGATCCGGACCGGCATCTGACGGCACTGATCGCCGAGGCCCGGAGCGCGGTGCTCGCGGCCTCCGACGAAGCCGAGGTGATGCGGTTGCTCCGCCGGATGAAGGCGGAGGCTGCGCTCCTGATCGCGTTGTGCGACATCGGCGGGGCCTGGCCGGTGATGCGGGTGACGGCGGCGCTCACCGACGTCGCGGTGTCCTCCGTGCAGGCGGCGCTCCAATACCTGCTGCGGCAGGAGGCCGCACGCGGCAAGCTCTTGCCGCCCGATCCCGAGGCGCCCGAACAGGGCTGCGGGCTGATTGTGCTCGCGATGGGCAAGATGGGTGCCGGCGAGCTGAACTATTCCAGCGACATCGATCTGATCGTGTTCTTCGATCCCGATGCGACCACGATCGCGCCCGACATCGAGGCGCAGCCGTTCTTCGTTCGCGTGACCCAGGGCATGGCGCGCATCCTGCAGCAGCGCACTTACGAGGGCTACGTCTTTCGCGTCGATCTGCGCCTGCGGCCCGATCCGTCCTCGACGCAGGTGGCGATCTCCCGGGACGCCGCGCTGAACTATTACGAGCGGGAAGGGCGCACCTGGGAGCGCGCCGCGATGATCAAGGCGCGGGCTTGCGCCGGCGATGCCAAAGCGGGCCAGGCATTGCTCGCCGAGATATCGCCCTTTGTCTGGCGCAAGCATCTCGACTTCGCCGCGCTCGCCGACGTCCACGACATGAAGCGGCAGATGCAGACCTATCGCGGCCAGAGCGAGGTCGCGGTCGAGGGCCACAACGTCAAGGTCGGGCGCGGCGGCATCCGCGAGATCGAGTTCTTCGCGCAAACGCAGCAGCTGATCGCGGGCGGTCGCCATCCGGAATTGCGGGTGCGACCGACGCTGAGGGCGCTCGACGTGCTTGCCGCCAACAACTGGATCACCGAGACGGCGCGTGACGAACTGACGACGGCCTACGAATTCCTGCGCCGGGTCGAGCATCGCCTCCAGATGATCGCGGACGAGCAGACCCATACGCTGCCCGAGGACAAGCAGGCGGTCGAGCGCTTCGCCTGTTTCTTCGGCTATCCGGATCGCGAGGCTTTCGCGCGCGACCTCCTGCACCAGCTCGAGATCGTCCAGGGTCACTACGAAAAACTGTTCGAAGGCGACGATCCGACCGGCACGGCCAAGCTGCCGGCGCTCGACTACAGTGCGGGTCCCGACGATCCGCGCCTGCTCCAGCACCTCGTCACGCTCGGCTTCAAGAAGCCGGCCGCCGTCGCGCAGACTGTGCGCGACTGGATCACCGGCGACTACCGCGTCTTACGCGTTGAGGCGACCCGAAGCGCCTTCCTCGAATTCGTGCCGGCCCTGATCGACGGCCTCGCCCATGCCGAGGAGCCCGATCGCGCGGTCGTGGCGTTCGATCATTTCCTCGGCGCGCTCCAGCGAGGCGGCCGGCTGATCACGCTGCTCGGCCAAAATCGCGATCTCGTGGCGCTGGTGGCGCTGGTGCTGGGTGCGGCACCGCGTCTCGGCGAGATGCTGGCCCGGCAGCCGCAGCTGATGGACGGGCTGATCGATCCCCGCTTCTTCGGCGCCATGCCCGACCGGCAGGAATTGTCGGGACGGTTAGCTGCGACCGTGCAGGATGCGGGCTCATACGAGGAGTTCCTCGATCGCCTGCGGCTGTTCGGGCAGGAGAGCCTGTTTCTGATCGGCACGCGCATCCTCTCCGGTACGGTGTCGGCGCAACAGGCGAGCACCGCCTTTGCCGATGTCGCCGAAGGCATCGTCCACACCGTGCACGGCCTCGTCGCGGAACGCTTCGCTGCACAGCACGGCCGCATCAAGGGGCAGGAGACCGCGATCATCGCGATGGGCCGGCTCGGCAGCCGCGAGATGACGGCCTCGTCCGATCTCGACCTGATCCTGCTCTACGATTTCGACGGCGACCATCCGGACTCGGATGGAGTGAAATCGCTTCACGGCGCGCACTATTTCGCCCGCTTCACCCAGCGCCTGATCAGCGCCTTCACGACGCGCACCAATTACGGCGTGCTCTACGAGATCGACATGCGGCTGCGTCCCTCGGGCCGCGCCGGCCCCGTTGCCTCGAGCCTGGTCTCGTTCGCGGACTACCAGGCCACCGAGGCCTGGACCTGGGAGCACATGGCCTTGACGCGCGCGCGCGTGGTGTCGGCCTCGCCCGAATTCCGGGAACGGATCGAGCGCGTGATCCGCGACGTCCTGACCCGCCGCCGCGATCCCACCATCACCGCCAACGACGTCGCCGACATGCGGCGCGCCATAGCACAGGAAAAGGGCGAGGGCGATTGCTGGGATCTCAAATATGCCGCTGGCGGCATGGTCGATATCGATTTCATCGCGCAATATCTCCAGCTCGTGCACGCACACGAAAAGCCGGAGATTCTCGACGTCAGCACCATGCAGGTGCTCGAGAACGCATGCAGGCTCGGCGTGCTCCCGCAACCGGAGACCGAGATATTGCGCGCCGCCGCGCGGCTCTATCACGATCTGACGCAGATCCTGCGGCTCTGCGTCAGTGATCGCTTCAAGCCGGAAACCGCGGGCACCGACCTGCAGCGCGTGATGGCGCGCGCCGGCGACGCGCCGGATTTCTCCTCGCTGGAGGCGCGGGTGAAGGAAACGCAGAGCGAGGTGCGGCGCGTGTTCAGGGCGCTGCTGGAAGCGCCTTAGCCGTTCAGCAGGGAGAGCGCCTCGCGGACGTCGGGGGCGAGCCCCGCGCAGCGTGCGTCGAACGCTCCGTCGGCTGGTTTTTCCCGTGTGAGGCCAGAGTGGACATGCTAGCTTGCGTGCCAGACAGGATCCGAGGGACGAACGCTTGATCGACAAGCTTGAACTGTTGCTGGCGCTGGCGAAGGAGCGGCATTTCGGACGCGCGGCAGAGGCTTGCGGCGTGACGCAGCCGACGATGTCGACCGGGCTCAAGCAGCTCGAGGAGATCCTCGGCGTGATGCTGGTCCAGCGTGGTTCCCGCTTCCAGGGTTTTACGCCGGAAGGCGAGCGCGCGCTCGATTGGGCGCGGCGGATCGTGGGCGATGCCCGCGCGATGCGCGAGGAGATCAACGGGCTGAAGCATCAGCTCTCCGGCGAGATCCGCATCGCGGCAATCCCGACCGTGCTCGGCATGGTCGCCGCGCTGACGACGCCGTTCCGCGCCCGGCATCCGGAGGTGCGCTTCCGCATCCAGTCCACCACCTCGTCCGAGGTGCTTGGGTTGCTCGAAAACCTCGAGGTCGATGCCGGGCTGACCTATATCGAGAACGAACCGATCGGCAAGGTGCGTACCATTCCGCTCTACAACGAGAGCTATCGCCTGCTCACCGCGCCGGACGCGATGTTCGGCGACCGCGAGACGGTGACCTGGAAGGAGGTTGGCCAGGTGCCGCTGTGCCTGCTCACGCCGGACATGCAGAACCGCCGCATCATCGACCGCGCGCTGCGCTCGGTCGGCGCGGAGGCGACGCCGACGCTGACCTCGAACTCGCTCTTGGTGCTGTTCACGCATGTGAAGACCGGGCGTTGGGCCAGCGTGATGCCGGCCAAGCTCGCCGAGACGCTCGGCCTGTCCGACACGGTGCGCTCGATCCCGATCGTCGATCCCGACGTCAACTACAGCATCGGCATGGTGATCCCGCAGCGCGATCCGATGACGCCGCTGATCGCAGCCCTGGTCAACGTCGCGCGCGAAGTCGCGCCGAAGCTGCAGTTGTAGAGATTGATAGTGATGTGATCAGATCTGATTGCCGCGCCGGCGGTGCGCTCCCTCGCCCGCTTGCGGGAGAGGGTAGGGGAGAGGGTGTCTCCGCAACGGGATCCTCCCCCAGAGGAGAAAGCCCTCACCCGCGCCTTCGGCGCGACCTCTCCCGCAAGCGGGAGAGGTGTCCGGGCTGCGGCACCGATTAACCGAACTTTCAGGCGTCCTACGCCGCCGCCGAAACTCCGGCGGTCGCCTTGATCGCGTCGCGCGGCAGGGTCACGCGCACGACGGTGCCGACCTCGAGCTTGGAGCGCAGGCGCATCGAGCCGCCCTGGAGCTGCGCCAGCGAGCGGGCGATGGCGAGCCCGAGGCCGGAGCCGTGATAGGTCTTGGTGAGCTGGCTCTCGACCTGCTCGAACGGACGGCCGAGCCGCGCCAGCGAATGCTGCGCGATGCCGATGCCGGTGTCGGCGATCATCAGCACGATGCGGTCGTCGAGCAGCCGGCTGCGCACTACGACGCGCCCGCCGTCCGGCGTGAACTTGACGGCGTTGGAGAGCAGATTGACGATGATCTGCTTGGTGGCGCGGCGGTCGGCGACGACCGAGATCGATTTGGCGATGTCGGCATCGAGCGTCAGGTTCTTGTCCTGCGCCCGGCCGGTGACGACCCGCAATGATTCCGCGAGCGTCTTGGAGAGGTCGAGCTCTTCCATGTCGAGCTTCATGCGGCCGGCCTCGATCTTGGACATGTCGAGGATGTCGTTGATGACCTCGAGCAGGTAGTGGCCGCTGGTCAGGATGTCCTGGCAATATTCCTGGTACTTCTCGCTGCCGAGCTCGCCGAACATGCCCGAGCCCATGATCTCGGAGAAGCCGATGATGGCGTTGAGCGGCGTGCGCAGCTCGTGGCTCATATTGGCGAGGAATTTCGACTTGGTCTGGTTAGCCTCCTCGGCGCGGGTCTTCTCGCGCTGGTACTTCTCGGCGAGGTCGGCGAGCTCGACCGCCTGACGCTCCAGCGCCGCCTGCGAGCGCTTGAGGTCGATGACGGTGGCGCGCAGGCGCAGATCGTTGTCGACCAGCTTCTGCTCGTGCTCCTTGATCCGGGTGATGTCGGTTCCGACCGAAACGTAGCCGCCGTCCTTGGTGCGGCGCTCGCTGATATGCAGCCAGCTGCCGTCATCGAGTTGCGCCTCGAAGGTACGCGCGCCCGGGCCCTGGGGGGCGGTCTCGTTGTGGCGGGTCCGCACCTCCGGCATGCGGCCGACTTCCAGCACGGTTTCGTAGGAGGTGCCGGGGATGACCGCGGTCTCGGGCAGCTTGTGCAGGCGCTGGAAGTGCGAGTTGCAGAGCACCAGGCGGTCGCTGGCGTCCCACAGCACGAAGGCTTCCGGGATGGTCTCGATGGCGTCGCGCAGGCGCAGGTCGGCTTCCACCGTCCTCTCGGCGAGGCTCTTCTGCTCGGTGATGTCGACCGCGATGCCGATCAGGTGCACGCTGGAATCGGTTGCGCCGCGCGTCTTCTCGCAGCGGACGCGCAGCCAGATCCAGTGGCCGTCGACATGCTGCATGCGGAAGGTCTGGTCGATGTGGTCGATCTTCTCGGAGATGAGCTGGTCGGCGATCTCGAACAGGTCGATGTCGTCGGACTTCACCAGCGCGTTGACCTCGCCGAAGGTGAGGAGCTCGTGGCGGCCGTCGAGGCCTAGCATCGAGAACATCGATTGCGACCAGAAGATCCGGCCGCGCGACAGGTCCCAGTCCCACAGCCCGCAGCGGCCGCGGTTGAGCGCGGTGTCGATGCGGCCGCGCACGGCGTCATTAATGAGATCGCCTTCGCGGGCGCGGGTGGACTGCCAGTGGAAGGCGAAGCCGAGGATCAGGACGACGAAGCCCGTCGTCGCCGACAGCGTCACCGAGAGCGCGGCGTCCGAACCCCAGATCGGCTCGTTGCGCTCCTGGATCACGGTGACGAAGCCGGGCAGGGACTTGATCTGGCGCGAGGTCGCCATCGCGGCATTGCCGTTCGGCAGCGTCATGTCGGAGACGTTGGCGTCGCGCGGCGGCGCCGCGACCAGCTGCGCCGTGGTGATCGCATCGAGCAGGCGGTCGTTGCCGACCGAATCGGCGTCGGCCGGGACGCGGGCAAGGATGTGGCGGTCGACGCCGGCCGAGGTGACGATGACGTGGCGGCCGGAGGCCGTGGCCCAGGACGGAATCAGATCGGGCAGCAGCGTCGGCAGGCTTTCGACGGCCTTCTGCCGCTCGTGTCTTACCGTGGTGAGCCGGTCGATGCGCTCGGCGAGCAGATCGGCGAGGGCCGAAATGTCGTGGCGGATCACCAGCCGCTTCTGGCGCGTCTGGTCGACGACCTGCACGAAGGCGCCGAGACAGATCGTGATCAGGAAGGCGATGATGAGCGTCGGCACGGCGCGGCGCAGCGCTGGCTCCGCGGTCAGGAGCCGGTGATAGGCAGGTTTCGCGATCGATTGCGCCAATCCCTTGATCGAGTCGGATTGGACGCACGCGTTCGCGGCGTCTGCACGCGGCATGCCTTCGGCCCCCTGAAAACCAGTTCGAAAGCAGCCCCACGTCGCTTTCGAATCACACCGATTTGAATCCAGTTTTCGCGGGCTGTCGAGAGTCAACGAATCGTTAACGCGAAATTATTCTTATCCAACACGCAGTTTGTGCATCCTGCGTCCGCAAACTCACGGGCGCAGCGAGTCCGAAACGAGAACGTGTGACTCTTCGCGCGTTTCTCGTCACGCACGCGGCGGCTCGGCGTGGCTGATGACACGCTTCACGCTCGGGAACGCGTGCCGCAAGGCGCGCTCGATCGCATCGACGTGCTCGTGGACCTTGATCACGCTCATCGACGGTGCGGCGCGGCAGTGGAAGTTGACGATCTCGCCGGCATCGGTGTTGCGGACGCGCACATTGTGGATGTCGTGGATCTCGCCGCCGGCGGCATATTCCGTCAGCGCGGCGGCGATCGTCCGCACCCTCTCCGGCGCGGCATCGATCCCGAACGGCAGTTCCGGTTCCAGCGGCTCGATATGGACGTCGACCTCGACGTCCTCGCCGAACTCTTCCTGGATGTTGCGTTCCAGGTTGTTGGCGATGTCGTGGGCGGCCTCGAGCTGCATCGCGCCGTCGACCTCGAGGTCGATGCTGACGATCAGCTTGGCGCCGAGGTCGTGCACCGTGACGTGATGGACCGCGAGGCCCGAATTGTGCGCGATCACCATGATGCGGTCGCGGACGGTCTCGTTGTCGCGTGCGACGGGCACCGCGGCAAAGGTGAGGTCGGCATCGCCGAAGGCCTTGAGCACTGCGGCCTCTGCGTCGCGCTTGATCTCCTCGACGCGGTCGATGGGATAGGTCCGCGGCACTTTTGCGATGGCGTCGATGAACGTGGTCGCGCCGACCATCCGCACCCGCAGCCGCTCGACCTCGATCACGCCAGGCACGCTCCGGATCGCGGCGGTGGCCGCCTCCTGCGCGCCTTCGGGGGCGCGGTCGACCAGCGTCTGCACGGTCGAGCCGGCCATGCGCAGGCCGAGAGCTGCGATCATCACGGCGACCGCGGCGGCCGCGGCGGCGTCGCCCCACCAGAAGCCGAGGGCGGCGAGGATCAGGCCGATGATGACCGCGAACGAGCCCATCACGTCGGAGGCGAAATGCAGCGCATCCGCCGCCAGCGCCTGGCTCCTGGTCTCGCGCGCGGCACGCTGCAGGGCGCGGGCGCGCCAGAGATTGACGATGATGTCGATCACCAGCACGACGAAAGGCACGGCCGAGATGGTCGGCGGCGGGGTTCCCTCGCTCAGCCGGCTATAGGCCTCGACCAGGATGCCACCGGCGAGCACGTAGAGCAGGGCGGTGACGCCGAGCGCGGAGACGCTTTCCAGCTTGCCGTGGCCGTAATGGTGCTCGTCGTCCGCCGGCTTGTCGGACACCCGCACCACGGCCCAGGTGATGATGGTCGCGACGAGGTCGATCGTCGAGTGCAGGGCTTCCGAGATCAGCGCCAGCGAGCCGATCGCGATGCCGACCGCGAATTTGGCCGCCGCCATGCCGCCGCTGGCGAGGATCGAGATCGCCGCGACCGAGGTTTTGTCGGTGTGGGAGGTCATGGCGGGGATTTAGCAGGGCAGGGGTGAACATCAAGCGATGATTGTCAGCTGCTGTCGCAAGTGACTTGCAGGAGCGGAATACGCTCTCGCCCCGTCATGCCGGGGCGCCGAAGGCGAACCCGGAAATCCCGAGATTCCCCGCGGCGCTCTACACCGTCACCACGATCTTCCCCAGATGCCTGTTCGCCTCCATGTGCTCGAACGCCTGGTCGATCTGGTCGAACGAAAACACCTTGTCGATCGGAAGCTGCAGTTTTCGCGCCTCGACCGCACCCCAGATGTCCTTCCTGACCTCCGCGAAGATCTCGCGGACCTCCTCGATCGTGCGGGTCCGGAAGGTGACGCCGACATAATCGATGCGTCGCGCCGCGTGCAGGTCGAAGTTGAAATCGGCATGGGTGCCGCCGAGCCGGCCGACATTGACGATGCGGCCCAGAACTTTCGTCGCGGCGAGGTTCTGGCTCGCGACCTTGCCCGAGACTTGGTCGATGATGAGGTCGACGCCTTCGCCGTTCGTCGCCTTCAGCACCTCGTCGACCCATTTGGGATCGGACGAGTCGACGGCGAGGTCGGCGCCATGGTCCTTCAGCCGGCCGCGGCGATAGGCGTCCGTGGACGAACCGACCACCAGCTTCGCGCCCTTGAGCCGGGCGATCTGCATCGCCATTAACCCGACGCCGGAACTCGCGCCCTGGATCAGGACGCTTTGTCCCGCCTGAAGCCCACCGACCGTGACGACGGCGTTGTGCATGGTCGCGAGCGCGACCGGGAGGGTGGCGGCCTCCTCGAAATTCATGTTCGAGGGCGCGTGAAACAGCCGGCCGTGATCGGCGAGCGTATATTCGGCGAACGCAGCGCTGCCCGAGCCCATGATGCGGTCGCCGACCTTCACACCTTTTGCGTCGGGCCCGAGTTCGGCGACTTCGCCGGCCCATTCCATGCCGAGCACGGTGCCGACGCCGCCGGCCGCGCCGTGGGCGTGTCCCTTGCGCATGGCGGTGTCGGCGCGGTTGAGCCCGCAGGCGCGGACGCGAACCAGCACCTGCGTGCCTTTGGGCTTGGGTTGAGCGACGTCGGAAATCCTCGCCCCTTCAGGGCCGTAGACGTAGGCTTTCATGCAATACTCTCACCTGTTGCAGTGATTATTCCCAGCTTCGCGTTGCGGCTGAATGATCATGCCTTCCAGCCGCCCGCGGATGATCGCCTCCGCTTCGCGCACGATGCGGGAGACCAGCTCGGCGCAGCTCGGGATGTCCTGGATCAGACCCTGGACCTGACCGGCCGACCAGATGCCTTCGTCGGAATTCCCGGTGGCATAGACCATCTTGCCGCGGGCGCCGGCAACGAGCTCGCGGATGTCCTCGAACTTGGCGCCTTCCTTTTCCATCGCGACGACCTTGGTCGAGACCGCGTTCCTGGCGACGCGCGAGGTGTTGCGCATGGTGCGGAAGATCAGCTCGGTCTCGCGCTCGTCGTTGGCGACGATCTTCTCCTTGATGAGCTGGTGGATCGGGCTCTCCTTGGTCGCCATGAAGCGCGTGCCCATGTTGATGCCGTCGGCGCCCAGCGCCAGCGCCGCGACGAGGCCGCGCGCGTCGGCGAAACCGCCGGAGGCGATCATCGGGATCTTGATCTTGTTGGCGGCGGCCGGGATCAGGATCAGGCCTGGCGTGTCGTCCTCGCCGGGGTGGCCGGCGCATTCGAAGCCGTCGATCGAGATCGCATCGACGCCCATGCGCTCGGCCGAGAGCGCGTGGCGCACGCTGGTGCATTTGTGCACGACCTTCACGCCGTGCTTCCTGAACTCGTCGACATGCTCCTGCGGCTTGTTGCCGGCGGTCTCGACCACCTTGATGCCGCTCTCGATGATGGCGGCGCGGTACTCGGCATAAGGCGGCGGCTTGATCGCGGGCAGGATGGTGAGGTTGACGCCGAACGGCTTGTCGGTGAGGTCGCGGCAGCGCGCGATCTCCTTGGTGAGGTCCTCCGGCGTCGGCTGGGTCAGCGCCGTGATGAAGCCGAGCGCGCCGGCATTGGCGACGGCGGCGACCAGCTCCGCCCGGCCGACCCACTGCATGCCGCCCTGGACGATCGGGTGCTCGACGCCGACGAGTTTGGTGAACCGTGTCTGCAGCATGATGCGTTTCCCCCTGGATGGCCCGCGGCCTCTGTTGTCGATTGATGACAGGAAGGATGCCGCCGGGGTTAGGAAATGTCTATTGCGGGGGCGTGCGATGAGGCATGCGGATGGCGGGGTGATTCCGCGAGGCGGATAATCGGCGCATGCCGTCACCCGATGAGGCAAACTCTTTCCTCAAGCTCCGCTGTCATAGCCCGCGGAGGCGGGCTATCCAGTACGCTAAGGCTTCTCGGCTCCAGCCTCGCTGTCTCTGGAACACTGGATTGCCCGCTTTCGCGGGCAATGACACCGAGTATGGAGCGAATAGCTACCGCGCCGACAGCCGCACCATCTGCCGTCCGCCGTTCATTTCCTTCAAACTGTTGACGAACTTTTCGGGACGCTGCCAGCGATGGGGCACCTTCAATCCCATGAACTCGGCGATGTCGCCGATGAAGCCGGTGCAATTGGCGGTCTCGGCGTTCCACACCGGCGAGCTCGCCTGCAGCTCCTTGATGTAGGCAAACACGCGCTTGGCGTCGGCCTCGCTCAGATAGACGCGATAGCTCGCGGTCAGATATTCCGGATCGAGATCGCCGTAGCTCGCGCCGGTCTCGGATGGCACGAAGGTGATATGACCGAGCACATAGGCGAGCGTGTCGCCGGCCGGCGTGAGGCCCGCGACTTCGACGGCCTTCTCGCTGGTCTTGCCGTACCAGACGAAGGCATGGCCCCAGCTCGCCGCGGTCCGCGCGCGGAAGTCGACGTAATAGGGGCCCTTCTCCGCACGCGCGACCGAGCGGCGCGTCGATGGCGGCGCCGCTCGCGAGGCGGTGTCGGTCGAAACAAGCGCGTTCGCATCGGCGACGCGCTTGTTGGCCTCGTGGGCCGACACCGAGGGCGTTGAGCATGCGAGCATAGCCGCAAGAGCGAAGCCTGCGAGGATGCAGGATCCCGGTCGACCAGCTTGGTTCGTCACGCTATTCCCCCGACTTGTCGGCGCTACGCAAAGTCTGCGCGTATTCCGCTGCGCGTCAGTAGCGCGCCGCGACCGGGCCCGGCGCCTTGCCGATCGGGGCCTTTCCGACCGGGCTCTTGCCAATCGGCATCTTGCCGATCGGAGCCTGTTCGCCTGGATAAACCGGCACGGGCTGCCGACGCGGCAGATCCGCAGCGTTTGCAGCCGTCACCAGAGCAAGCGTGGCACCCAGAGCAATCACAATCTTCTTCACAGTCACACCCCTACAAGGTTTGGTCTAAACGCGGCAATGCCGTGCCCCCCAGACACGCCTCACAAGGGCGGCGGAATGCGACGACAGTGCGGCAGGCGCGGGACATGTTGGCGGCATTGATCGGGCGGCGCGCAGATGTGATGTGTCTGGATGTTTCGCAGCACGGTCCGCGGAGTGTAGCCCGGATGAGCGTAGCGATATCCGGTGGCTTTGCGGATCGCTGGTCCCGGATGTAGCTTCGCTCATCCGGGCTACGAGACCGGTTGTTCTCAACCGATCCGGTTCAGGCTGTTCCTGATCGTCGCGAAGATTCCGCCGATGTCCTTGCGCAACGCGTCGAGCGCGTTGAAATTGTCGAAGACGCGCGCGAGGCGGTCTTCCACTTCGCGCTTGCTGTTGGTCAGCGCGTCGACGCGCGAGGCAAGGGTCACTCCGGCATTCGCCTCGATCTCGCTGACGGTCCTCGCGAGAAGGTCGCGCGTGGCGCCGACCTCGGCGATCATGGCCTCGATGCCGAACACCGGCGCATTGAGCGGGATGAGGTCGGCCTGCGACTTCGACAGCTCGGCCTTGAAGGCATTGAGCGTCGCCAATGTCTCCTGGAGCGCGCCGAGGCGTTGGCGCGACTGGACGATGAATTCGTTCAGTGCGTTCTGGCGCTCGGCAAGCGTCTTGCCGTCGGGATCGATCTCGACGTCGGCGAGCGAACGGTCGAGCTGAGCCTGGCGCTGGCCGAGCTCCTCGAAATCCAGCCGGATGCTCTTCAGGATGTTGAAACTGTCGTCGATGCGGGCGAGGCGCTGCTGGATTTCCATCTTGTTTTTCGAAAGCGTCTCGACGCGGGCGTCGAGCGGCGCATCGCCGCCGGTCTCGAGTTCGTCGAGGCTCTTGGCAAGACGGTCATGGCTGAGGCTGAGCTCGCCGATCAGCGCGTTGATGCCGGCGTCCGTCGATCGCAGCGGCGCCAGCTCCGCGTGAGACCTGGCCAGATCCTCCTTGTACTGGTTGAGGGTTGCAAACGTCTCCTGGACCGTGCCCACCCGCGTCAGCAGCAACGAGACGTCGCGCGCGATGTCCTTGAGCCGGTCGGCGAGGTTGTTCTTGCGGTCGTCGGTCTCGAGGTCGTGCAGGGAGCGCTCGAGCTGGTTCTGGCGGTCGCGGATCTCGGTGAATATGGGCTCGACGGTACGCCGCTGCTCGGCGACCTTGCCGACCATCTCGCGCAGGTCCTGCTGGCGTCGGCGGATCTCGGCGAGCTGGTCGTGCATGTCGGTGGATTCGTTGCGACCCTGCTGCAGCAGGGCACGCCGCTCGGTCTCGGCCAGCTTGTCGTGCAGACCCGAGACCGCCTCCCGGGGATCGCTCTCGATCAGGTGCTGGACGGTGGCATCGAGGTGGTTCTGGAGGGCATGGGCGACGACGACGTCCTCGCGGGTCTTCCTCAGGCGGTCACGGAGTGTCTTCAGGTTTCGGTCCTGCCGCGAGAGCCGCCAGGCCGAGCCGGCGATCAGGGCCACGGCAAGGGCCAGCGTTGCGCCGATGGTCGTGCGCTGCGGCACGGAGAGGCCGGCGAACCAGACGGGCAGGTGGGCGATGTCGTAGCCGAACGTCTGCTGGGCCAAGACCGCAATGACGGCAAGCAGGGCAAACCAGGCAACCAGGAAAAACAGCCACATCGTGAATTCCTCACGCCGGCGCAACATCGTCATAGTTGCCAAGAGCGGAACCGAGCGCAAGGGGCGGCCGGGCGCGCGGGAGCTTTCCGGTGCCGCAATCCCCGGCTGGTTGCGTCAGCGGATCGGTGCAAGGGCGGAGCCGGATTGTCGACGGCGCGAGGCGGGGCGGGGCCATAATCCCTGACGGTCATGCCAGGCCCGACGAAGTCGCGAGCCCGGACTCCATGCATCCCTAGCATTGCCTGCGGCTACGCGCGTCCCGGATGACGCAGAGCCGGTCGTCAGACCGCGCACTCATTTATGGTCGCCGCAGCGCGGCAAAATTGATCCGGCGCAAATCGCGCCGGCACGGCCGCTTTATCCTTCCCGGCAATCGACTTTAAACACCAGGGAGGATGCCATGACCAATGCAGGTAACGCACTACTGTGGACGGGCCTGTACGTTGCTCTCGCGTTCGGTGCGATCTTCGCGATCTGGTTGGCTGACAAGCTGCGCTCGAACTTCCTCGGGAAATGATGGCGCAGAAGGCGTCGTCATACGGGCGCGAATCTAAGCCGCTGCTTGCGGCGTACCGTTGAGCGCCTCGTCGACGGCGGCTGCGATGTCGCGCATGCTGACGACGGAGACGAGACTGTAATTGTCGATCACGGGCAGATGACGGATGTGATGCCGGTTCATCAGATGGCGAATGTGCTCGATCGTGTCCGAGGTGGTGCAGGACACAAGTTGCTGCACCGAGACGAGCTGCGAGACCTTGACGTTGACGGCATTGGCGCCGTGCTCGGCGACGGCGCGCACCACGTCGCGCTCGGTGAACATGCCGACCGCGGTGTTGCCTTCGGAGCGGACCACGTCCTTGACCACGAGCGCGCTGATGTTGTTGGCCCGCATCAGCTTGGCCGCGATCCCCACCGTCTCGTTCATACGCACCGTGACGACGCGCGGCGTCTTCTTGCGCAGAATGTCTCCGACCAGCATGGCGACCTCCCTGGGTAAACGTTGTGGGAAGTTTGGTATACATAATGCCAGTCGTCAAGCGCGAATTTGGCGGATCCGAAAATTCTTGTGACAGCGCTTCTGACGTTTGCCGCACAAGCAGAACGCCCGGCCGTGAGGCCGGGCGCTGTGATTGATGAATACGACGTGGATCAGAGAGTCGATTTCGCGACCACGACCTTGCGCCAGGGCTTGAGCACCGCGATCGCCAGCAGCGAGGCCAGGATGTTGGCGCCGGCCGCGATGATGAACACGGCGTCCCAGGTGCCCGACGACTGCTGCATGTAGTTGGCGATCGGCACCAGCAGCGCTGCGGTGCCCTTGGCGGTGTAGAGCAAGCCGGCATTGGTGGTCGCGAACTTGGCGCCGAACGTGTCGGTGCAGGTCGAGGGGAACAGCGAGTAGATCTCACCCCAGGCGAAGAACACGAAGCCGGACAGCAGCACGAACCAGACCGGATCGTGGCCCCAGAGGTAGAGCATCCAGATGCCGAATCCTTCCATGCCAAAGGCGATGAACATCGTGTTCTCGCGGCCGATCATGTCGGAGATCCAGCCGAAGAATGGACGGGTCAGGCCGTTGAGCACGCGGTCGATCGTCGCCGCGAAGGTCACCGCCGTCATCGTCACCGCCATCAGGGTGACCGGCACGTTATCGACCTTCCAGTCGGCTGCGATCGGCTTCAGGTTGGCCGTCACCATCAAGCCGCCGGCGCCGACGATCACGAACATGAAGTACATCAGCCAGAAGATCGGCTGACGCAGCACCTCGGTCGGCTGATAGTTGCGGCGGGTCTGCAGCAGGTTGGCGTTCGCCACCACGTTCGGCACCTGGCCCGCCTTGGGCGCGAGCAGGAAGAAGGCGAGGATGCAGATGATGATGCCCTGGCCGAGGCCGAAATAGAGGAAGGTGGTCTGGAAGCCGCTGTCCTTGATCATGGCCTGGATCGGCGCCACGGTCAGCGCGGAGCCCGCACCGAAGCCGGCGGCCGTGATGCCGGCCGCAAGGCCGCGCTTGTCCGGAAACCATTTCAGCGCGTTGCCGACGCAGGTGCCATAGACGCCCCCGGCGCCGATGCCCGCGATGATCATGCCGAGATAATAGCCGTTGAGCGAGGTCGCATACGCGTTGATAGCCCAGCCGATGGCGCAGAGCACGCCGCCGACCAGCACGACGATGCGCGGGCCGTATTTGTCGACGAACCATCCTTCGATCGGCACCAGCCAGGTCTCGAACAAGACGAACAGGGTGAAGGCCCATTGGATGGAGGCGCGATCCCAGCCGAATGTCTTCTGGATGTCGGGGACGAAGAACGTCCAGCCGTATTGGTAGTTGGCGATCATCACCATCGCCGCCACGCCGACGGCCAATTGCGCCCAGCGATACGCATCGCTCACACGTGAGACACCTGGGGCCGCAGCCGACTGCACCATGTCCGTCATTCAAAACCCTCCCGAATGCGCCCATCATTTTTATGTGTGCGCTAGCGCGCAGCTTGGTATGCAATATGCCAATATTCAAGATGGGATGGAGAGATGCGACAAAATAGCGCAGTTCACTCACATGACGTATAAGAGAGGATCTGTAAAGCCTCAACCGCTGCCGTCGTGAAGAATCGAATCTCCATCAAATCATTGATGAGGTTGCGATTCTGGCTTGTTTGAGGTTTTGAGCGCCATCTTGGGCGGCGCCCGCAGCGGGAGCTCTTCCCCCACGGGTCAGGCTGCGTCCAGCCGGCGCGCGACTTCTGCAGAGATGCCGTGGCTCCTAAAATTCTGTATTCCAGAAGTCTAGGCTGCGGCATTCTGACGTGAAGAGCGATGCGGATTCCGCAGCCTTCCGCTTACGCCATCGACGTGCGCAGCCGGCTATAGCCTTCCTGGATCACGGACCAGAACAGGGCGACGACGCCGAGCGCCATGATGGTGCTGACGAGTCCGTTGGAGAAGAACACGCCGAGCGAGCCCTGCGATCCCAGCAGCGATTGCCGGAAGGCTTCCTCGGCCTTGTCGCCGAGCACGATGGCGAGCACGAGCGGAGCGAGCGGGTAGTTGCACTTCTTCAGGAGATAGCCGAGCACGCCGAACACCAGCATCAGCATCACGTCGAAGGTGCTGTTGTGCACCGAATAGGCCCCGATCGCGCACAGCACCAGGATCAGCGGGGCGATGATGCCGAAGGGCACGCGCAGGATCGCGGCGAAGATTGGCACGCAGGTGAGCACGACGATGAGGCCGGCGAGATTGCCGAGATACATCGAGGCGATCAGGCCCCAGACGAATTCCTTCTGCTCGACGAACAGCATCGGGCCGGGCTGCAGGCCCCAGATCAGGAGGCCGCCGAGCAGCACGGCCGCCGTCGGCGAGCCCGGCACGCCGAGCGAGAGCATCGGCAGCAGCGCGGCGGTGCCCGCGGCGTGCGCGGCCGTTTCCGGCGCGATCACGCCCTCGATCTCGCCCTTGCCGAAATTGTTGCCGCGTCGCGACAGGCGCTTGGCGATACCGTAGCTCATGAAGGAGGCTGGCGTTGCGCCAGCAGGCGTGACGCCCATCCAGCACCCGATCAGGCAGGAGCGCAGCGAGGTCATCCAGTAAGCGGGCAATTCCCGCCAGGTCTGCAGCACCACGCGAAGGTTGATGCTGGCCTTGCCGCCACGGAACGCAAGCCCTTCCTCCATGGTCAGCAGGATCTCGCCGATGCCGAACAGGCCGATCACGGCGATCAGGAAGTCGAAGCCGTTGAGCAGCTCGGTGACGCCGAAGGTCAGCCGCAACTGTCCCGTGATGGAATCGAGGCCGACCGCCGCCAGTGCGAAGCCCATCATCATCGCCGCGATGGTCTTGAACGGCGGCTCCTTGCTGAGGCCGACGAACGAGCAGAAGGCGAGGAAATAGACGGCGAACTTCTCCGCCGGCCCAAACCGCAACGCAAAGCCTGCAACGAGCGGCGCGACCAGCGTGATCATGATGACGGCAAACAGCGCGCCGACGAAGGAGGACGTGAAGGCGGCGGTGAGGGCTTCGCCGGGTTTGCCCTGCTGCGCCATGGGATAGCCGTCGAAGGTGGTCGCCACCGACCACGGTTCGCCAGGGATGTTGAACAGGATCGAGGTGATGGCGCCGCCGAACAAGGCGCCCCAATAGATGCAGGACAGCATGATGATGGCTGATGTCGGCGGCATGCTGAAGGTGAGGGGAAGCAGGATCGCGACGCCGTTGGCCCCGCCCAGTCCCGGCAGCACGCCGATGATGACCCCGAGCGTGATGCCGATCACCATCAGCATGATGTTGTAGGGCTGCAGGGCGACTGCGAAGCCGTGAAACAGGTTGGCCAACTCTTCCATGTCAGGACGTCCCGCAGCAGCAATTGAATGAATGCGTGGCTCTCACAGGCCGAGCCATTCCTCGACCGGCCCCTTGGGAAGCGGCACCAGGAACCAGCGCTCGAAAACCAGATAGGTCAGGACCGGCATGCCGATCGCGACCGCGGCGACCGTCAGCCAGCGATAGCCGCCGAGCCAGCGCATGAACCAGGCGATGAAGACCATTGAGGCGACGTAGAGGCCGATGAACGGCATCGCACCGACATAGATCGCGGTGGGCACCACGACGCTCATCACCTGGCGCAGCTGTCCCCATTCCGCGAACAGCCGGCCGTCATCGTCGCGTTGCGCGTGCCAGAGGTTGATCGCGCTCGCGCCGACGATGGCGGCGCCGATATAGAAGGGGAAGAAGCCGGCACGTGGTCCCTCCGCACCCCAATTGATGCCGGCCTTGATGCTACCGAAGATCACGACCAGGCCGAAGGCGCCGATCAGCAGCGCCATGCCGATTTCCAGCGTCTTGTGGGCAGGGCCGGATTCGGATCGGGATCGTTCAGTCATGAGGCCTCCAGGCGGAGATGCAGTCGTTCGCGGTCGCTCCCGGCCGAGGACGCGCAGCATCCTCGGGCGGCATCGATGCCGTGGCTCAGTTCGATGCGAGGAAGCCGGCTTCCTTCATCAGGCCCTCGTGACGCTTCTCCTCCGCCTCGATCCACTTGGCGTAATCAGCGCCGGTCAGGAACGTCGTGTTGAACGCGCCGCTCTTCATGAAGTCCTGCCATTCCGGCGTGGCGCGCACCTTCTTGAACAGCTCGACGTAATATTCGACCTGGTCCTTTGTGGCCTTGGGCGCCATGAAGATGCCGCGCAGCATGAGATATTCCATCGCAAGGCCCTGCGACTTGCAGGTCGGAACATCCTTCCAGGCCTTGCCGTCGGCGATCGGCTCGTCGTAGGCCATCGGTTGGGCGTCGAACACGCAGAGCGGACGAAGCTTGCCGCCGCGCCATTGCGCGACCGCCTCGATCGGATTGTTGACGGTCGAATCGACGTGATTTCCGACCAGCTGCACCGCGACTTCGCCGCCGCCCTTGTAGGGAATGTAGGTGAACTTGGCATCGATCGCCTTCTCGATGCCGACCGTGATGATCTGGTCTTCCTGCTTGGATCCGGTGCCGCCCATCTTGAATGAGCCGCTCGGCGCCTTTTTCGCGGCGTCGATGTAATCCTTGACGGAGCTGTACGGCTTCTCGGCATTGACCCAGAGCACGAACTCGTCGAGCGCGAGCATCGCGACCGGGGTCAGATCCTTCCAGTTGAACGGGATGCCCGTGGCGAGCGGGGTCGTGAACAGGTTCGACAGCGTGATGATGATCTTGTGCGGATTGTTCGCCGACGTCTTCACGTCGAGGAAGCCTTCACCGCCCGCGCCGCCGGCCTTGTTGATGACGACCAGCGGCTGCTTCATCAGGTTGTGCTTGGTGACGATGCCCTGGATTGTGCGTGCCATCTGGTCGGCGCCGCCGCCGGTGCCCGCGGGCACGATGAACTCGACCGGGCGGACCGGCTCCCAGGCCGCGCGGCTCGCGGTGCTGCCGGCGCACGACATCACGATTGCCGCCGCAGCGACATTCAGAACGAACGGCTTCATCTGCTTCACTCCCTGTCGAACCATTCAACGCGGCCGCTCTTCGGCGGCTTGCGTCAGTCTATCTTGAGTCACATGCTTGGGGTCACCGGTCTCGGACAATCCCCATGCAAGTCCCGGTAGAAATTCTAGGAGGGGGGACAGGGCGCGGCATCCGCTCCTTTCGGCTAAGGTTCCGCCACGGCTGGCGGCGCGTGGCGTGGCCGTTCCCGTCCTGCGGTGGTTTCCCCCGTCTGTGCTTTGTTCGTAAATTGCTCTTGGTCGAATGGTATGCGAGATGCCAGCGAACAAACAATCGGATCGGGAGGGCACGTCGTGGACTAATTGTCGCAGTTTGGCCCGCGCGCTGGTTGGGATGCGACAAGCAAATGGCCCCGACAAGCGGGGCCATTCGTGAAACGGCTTCGGGCTGTCAGCCCGCAATCTGCACGCTGAATGAGGCCTTACAGGCCAAAACGTGGCAGCTGGCCGTTGCGATTCGAGATTTCGGCGCTTGCCATCAGGAAGCTGTCGATCGTCGCCATCAGACGGGCGAACAGCGACGACGACGGTGCGAGAGCAACGGAAGCGGTCTTGGACATCGGAAATCCCTTTCTGGAAGCAGCCAATCCTGCTGCCTCATGTGAAGGTAATTTACGTATACCAGATGCCAGCGTCCAGCCGCGTGTTTGCATGGCAGCATTCGGTCTCCCGCATTGCGGCATAGCGGCGAGGACTTCCGGCGAGCATTGACATTGCCTGCGGAAACGGGAATGTAATGTTATAACATTACATAGTGAGATGCCGTGTCTCGCCGCCCTCGACCCATCCCGCTGAAAAGGCTGTTTGACCTTCATGCCCAAACTCCCCGTCACCGTCTTGTCCGGCTTCCTCGGGGCTGGAAAGACCACTTTGCTGAACCACGTTCTCAACAACCGGCACGGACTGAAAGTGGCGGTGATCGTGAACGACATGAGCGAGGTGAACATCGATGCGGACCTGGTCCGCGATGGTGGTGCCAACCTCTCACGGACTGACGAGAAACTGGTGGAGATGACCAACGGCTGCATCTGCTGCACCCTGCGGGACGATCTGCTGAGGGAAGTGCGTGGGCTCGCCGAAAGCGGCCGCTTCGATTATCTGCTGATCGAATCGACCGGCATTTCGGAGCCGCTTCCGGTCGCAGCGACGTTCGATTTCCGGTCGGAGGAGGGCGAAAGCCTCTCCGACGTCGCCCGCCTCGACACGATGGTGACGGTGGTCGACGCCGTCAACCTGCTCAAGGACTATGCCTCGACCGAGTTTCTCGGCGAGCGCGGCGAGGCGCTGGACGGAGACAGGCGGACGCTGGTCGATCTCCTCGTGGAGCAGATCGAGTTCGCCGACGTGATCGTCCTCAACAAGGTGGACGATGCCTCGCCGCAACAGCGCGAGGCGGCGCGGCAGATCATCCGCGCGTTGAATCCCGAAGCCGACATCATCGAGGCCAATCACAGCCGTGTGCCCTTCGACCGCGTGCTCGACACCGGCCGCTTCGACTTCGAGAAGGCCCAGCAGCATCCGCTCTGGTACAAGGAGCTCTACGGTTTCGCCGACCACGTGCCCGAGACGCAGGAATATGGCGTGACGAACTTCGTTTACCGCGCCCGCCGGCCGTTCGATCCCTCGAAGTTCGACGCGTTCGTCAAGCAGTCCTGGCCGGGCGTGATCCGGGCGAAAGGTCATTTCTGGCTGGCGACGAGGCCGCAATGGCTCGGCGAAATCAGCCAGGCGGGAGCGATCGTGAGGACCGAAGCCTTGGGTTTCTGGTGGGCGAGCGTCCCGAAGGAGCGGTGGCCCAACGACGAAGGCTGGCGCAAGCGGCTCGGCCAGTATTGGGACAAGGTCTACGGCGATCGCCGCCAGGAGATCGTGTTCATCGGCACCGGCATGGACGAAGCCGAGATCCGCCGCAGGCTGGATGCATGTCTTGTCCCCGATACGTCCAGCATGGACACCGCCGCGTGGTCCGTACTCGCCGATCCCTTTCCGGCCTGGCGTCGAGGCGATCAGTCCAACTGAGCGGCGTGAAGATCGGAGTTCCGGCGCGAGGTCGTGGCCCGGTCATCTCCATCTCCGGCCAGGTCTTGCAAGGGGACGGCAAAGCCGTTAGTGCTCTGCCCCCTTTCCAAGCATCTGCAAGAAGTGGTTCATGTCGAGCGCCTCGCCCGCCGTCTCGATCGGCATCGATTTTGGCACCAGCAACACGGTCGTGGCGCTGGCGGCGGACGACCGCCGGGTCGAGGCCATTCGCTTCGACCACGGCGGGCAGCGCCACAGCGTCTACGTGTCGGCGCTGTGCTTCTGGGAGGATCGGCCGGGCGCCGGCGTCCAGACCGAAGGCGGCCCGTGGGCGATCGAGCAGTTTCTCGAAGGCCGCCACGTCTACCGCTTTCTGCAATCGTTCAAGACCTTTGCGGCGAGCGCCAGCTTCAACACCACGCAAGTCTTCCGGCAGCGCTACAAGTTCGAGGACATCCTGGCGGCGTTCCTGCGCACGCTGGCGCGCCATGGCGGAGAGAAGTTCGGCTTCGACGCCGCGACCATCACGGTCGGCCGCCCGGTGCGCTTTGCCGGCGGTAATCCCGACGAGGCTCTGGCGATGCAGCGCTACCGGGCCGCGTTCGAGCGCTTGGGGGCCGGCCACGCCCGCTACGTCTACGAGCCCGTCGGCGCGGCATTCTCCTTTGCCCGCAAACTGGAGCGCGATGCCACCGTGCTGGTCGCCGATTTCGGCGGCGGCACCAGCGATTTCTCGGTGATGCGTTTCTCGCGCGCGGGCGGCGTCTTGCGCGCCGAGCCGCTCGGCCACGCCGGTATCGGCGTTGCCGGAGACACCTTCGACTACCGCATCGTCGATCACGTCGTCTCGCCGCGACTTGGCAAGGGCTCCAGCTTCCGGTCGTTCGACAAGGTGCTGCCGGTCCCGACCGGCCACTACACCAACCTCGCGCGCTGGCATCAGCTGGCGATGATGAAGAGCAACGGCGATCTGCGCGAACTCCGCGAGCTCCAGCGCACCGCGCTGAAGCCGAAGCTGCTCGAGGATTTCATCACCATCGTCGATCTCGACCTCGGCTTTTCGCTCTACCGCGCGGTGTCCGACGCCAAGGTCGCGCTGTCCGCACAGGACGAGGTGGATTTCCGCTTCAAGGGCGGCGGTGTCGACATCGGCGCGGCCATCACGCGGAAGAAATTCGAATCCTGGATCTCCGACGACATTGCCCGGCTGGGCGCCACCGTCGACAAGGTGCTCGCGGAGGCCGGCATTGCCGCGCGCGACATCGAGAAGGTGTTCCTGACCGGCGGCACCTCCTTCGTGCCCGCGGTGCGAAAGCTGTTCGCCGATCGCTTCGGCAACGAGCGGCTGATGTCGGGCGACCAGTTCGAGTCCATTGCCTACGGCCTTGCGCTGATCGGGCACAGCCCGGACCCCGACCGCTGGACGGCGGATGGCGGGCTCGCCGCGACCCCGTAGCAGGCGGCAAGGAGCGTCCCGGCAGAAGGCTGATTGGCCGTTACTTCTGCTGAATCCGGTTCAGATAGTCGATCACGGCGAGAATGCGAGTCCGCACCACGACCTCCGGGGCTTGCTGCGGCCCGGCTTTCTGCCAGTAAGTGGGATCAACCGCGTGGGGCAGGTTGACGATCGGGTTGAACCGTTCGCCCCAGATCGGCATTTCACGCGTGCCATGGGCGGGGACCGATTTCGACCCGTAGATGGTCTCAAAGACGGCGTTGGTGGGAAACACCCCGTTGTTGTTGCTGGTCAGCAGGGTCAGGTCGGACGGCGCCGTCTTGAGCTGGCCGCTGACCGGTCCCTTGCCCTTCGCGTCGGCGCCGTGACAACTCGCGCACGACGACAGAAATTCCGCCCTGCCGATGTCGATTTCTTCGGCTTGGGCGGACGCGGCGAAACCGGCGGCAAGACCGGCAATGATCAAGCATGCGACGGTGGATCTCATCATCTCGCCTCCGATCGGCAGGGAGTCTCGTGCTCCTAGCCGCTTCGCCCTCCTGGCAGTTTGATGCATATCAAGACCGCGCACCAGTGCTGCCGCCCGGGCAAAAGCGCGCAGCGCCTTGCCCACGCGTCTGTCGTCGTATCGGAAAGCTCGTGGGCACGGCGGTTTGCGCCTTTACCCGCCCTCGCGATGTTGATGTCGTTGCTACTGGTTGATCTCCGGCTCGACGAGCTTGGCCAGGTTGCGCAGCGATTCCTGCCAGCCGAGATAACAGGCCTCCGGCGGAATGACGTCGGGGATGCCGGATTGCGTGATGTCGATCTCGGTGCCGACCGAGACCTTCTTCAGGATCACGGTCACCTCGATCAGGTCGGGCAGGTTGGGGTCCTCGAACCTGTCGGTGTAGCGGAGGCGTTCGCCTGGCACGAGCTCGACGAACTCGCCGCCGAACGAATGGCTGTGGCCCGTGGTGAAATTCCGGAACGACATCCTGAACGTGCCGCCGACCTTGGGCTCGAAATGATGCACCGTGCAGGTGAAGCCGTTCGGCGGCAGCCATTTCGCCATCGCATCGGCCTCGAGAAAGGCGCGATAGACCTTCTCCGGGCTGGTGGCGAGAACGCGGTGTAGGCGGACAGTGCTGGGCATGGTTGTTATCCTTGGTGCTGATGGGCTCGAGCTCGGCGTTGATGGCCCATTCATGTCACGAGGACGACCGCAAGGCTGCCGATCCGACAGGCGGCTCGGATTTTTTTGCCGTGTCCGTGCCAGATTGTCAGATGACTGCGACATCGTGCGGCGTCATCGTGAACGCCAGCCGATAGCGGCCGATCGTCGGATCGTTCTGCGCACCCATGGCGCCGAGCGATCCCGGCGAAAGCGGGCTTGCGATCACGGTCTCGACCGCATCGCTATCGTAACCCGACAACAGAACGATCCAGTCGGCGGCGCCGTCCTTGCCGCGGATCTGCTGCTCCGTGGTGGGCGAACTCGTCTTGGGCGTATCGGTCAGGAGCAGGTGGGCGCCCGTCAGCCCCGGCTTCGAGGCGAGGGCGCCGAGCGTGTCGAGAAGGTACGCCTGCAGCCCGGCGGCGCCTCCGGCGTGCGGCGACAGCCTGATGGTGGCGAGCGCGCCTGCGATCCCGCCGCCGAAGCTTGCGACGATCCGGCACTGGCTGCGCACCATGCCGAGATGATGCGGCATCATCTTGGACGACCACGGCGTCGGTGCGTTGAGCCGATCGAGATATCCCTTCGACGTGAGAACCTCGTATCGCTCCAGCTCGTACAGCACGAAGAAGCCTTCGGCGTCCGTCGTGCTGCTCCAGCGCGATCCGCGCCGGAAGCCGGGAATGCTCATCCGCTCCGGAAAGTGCTCATGCGAATGCCAGTCGCCGAACTCGGCGCGCTGTTCGGCGCGAACGCTCCACCACATCGCGACGGCGGCCTTGCCGAGCAGTGACATGTTGATCCTCCTTGTCTTACGTCGGGCTATCGCATTTTTCCGGCCATCCTTCGAGACGCCCGCTTCAGGAGGGCTCCCCGGTAGATTCGTCAGTTCGGCAAGCCTCGATGGAGCTTGGCTCGATCGTCTGTTTTGCACGCCGAACCGGAGGAGCGCTACGCCCGGACCCGGCTTTCGATTTCACCGCGCTCGATCGTCAGCGTCACGTCGGCGAAGGTCTCGAGCAGCTTCGGGTTCGACTCCGTGATCAGCAGGGTAATGTCCGGGTCCTGCGAGCGAAGCCGACGCAGCGCCTCGGCGTACCTCTGCGCCAGCACGGGTGCGAGGCCCTGGAACGGCTCGTCCAGAATGACGAGGCGGGTGCCCAGCATCAGGGCGCGTCCGAGCGCGACCATCTTGCCTTGGCCGCCTGAGACGGAGCCCGCCGGGCGACCCGCCAGTTCCCGAAGCTCCGGCAGGACGGAGTACGCTCGCTCCAGCCGCCGGCGCGCCTCGTCCGCGCCGAGTTTCGCGACGCGACCGGGCAACAGAATGTTTTCTTCCACCGTAAAGGCCGAGAAGAGACGACGGTCTTCGGGGGCGTAGCCGATCCCTAAGAAGGGCCGGCGGTGCGGAGGAACATGTCGGAGGTCCTGACCGCCCAGGCGCACGGTGCCGCTCGCCTTCGTGAAGCCCATGATGGTCCGCACCGTCGTGGTCTTGCCGGCGCCGTTTCGCCCGATGAGCGCGGCGGTCGCGCCCGGCGGCAGCGAGAAGCTGACGCTGCGCAGCACCGGTGCATCTGCGATCGCGACGTTGACGTTCTCGAAGTCCAGCATCGCCGTCATATGCCGATCACCTGTTCGCGGACCTTGGGATCGGCCAGAACCTCCGCCGGCGTGCCGACCTTTTGAATCTTCCCGACGTTCCACACCGCGACCCGGTGGGCATAACGCTCCACCATGTCCATGTCGTGCTCGACGAAGACCGAAGTCACCTTCTCCTTGGCGAGCGCGGACGTCAGGATGTCCATGATCTCCAGCTTCTCTGCGGAGGCGACGCCCGAGGTGGGCTCGTCCATCAGCAGCAGTCTGGGCTTCAGCGCCAGCGCGAGAGCTATGTCGACCAGCTTGCGTTGTCCCTCGGGAAGCTCCCTCGCCTTGCGAGACGCATACGACTTGACGCCGACGAGATCCAGAAGGCGCTCCATTTCAGGCAGCTCGGGCAGGGCGGAAAGCGCCGTGAAGCCGGAAGGGCTTCCCAGCCGCGAGGCCGCGGCGATCAGCATGTTCTCCATCACGGTCTGATCGAGAAAGAGCTGCGGTATCTGAAAGGCCCGCGCGATGCCGAGCTTGGTGATCGTGCGCGGGAGCTGCGCCGTGATCTCCTGGCCCAGGAAGCTGATGCTTCCGGCCTGCGGCCGCAGATAACCCGTCGAGATGTTGAGGAAGGTGGTCTTTCCGGCGCCATTCGGTCCGATGATCGCGAGGTTCTCGCCTTCGAGCACGTCCAGGTCGATACCGTCGGCGGCGACGACGCCACCGAACCGGATCTTGATGCCCTTCGCGGAAAGGAGGACGTTGGCCATCAATGTCCTCCCTGCTTCGCCTGGCCGTAGCGCTGCCTGAGACCTATCAGTCCGTTGGGCGCATAGAGAATGATGACGATCAGGACCACGCCGAGGATCAGCTGCCAGGTGTCGGCCAGGTGGGCCGCCGCATAGAAGCGCACGCACTCGAACATCGCCGCGCCGGCGAACGCTCCGAAGGCGTGGGCGCTGCCGCCGAGGATCGCGATGAACACGAACTCGCCCGACTTCGTCCAGAACCCGAACTCGGGCGTGGCGATCTGCTGGATGATCGCCACCAGCGCGCCGCCGATGCCGCCGAGAAAAGCCGAGATCACGTAGCCTATCAGAAGCACGCGCCGCGCGGACGTCCCGAGGTACTCAAGCCGGGTCTCGTTCGACTTGATGGCACGCAGCATGTGCCCGAGCGGGCTATCGAGATAGCGTTGCACGCCGTAGAAGGCGACGACCGCGGCCAAGAGGCTCACGTAAAGAATGACGTACTGGAAGGTTTCGGGCGTAAACGACAGCCCCAACAGGGCCGGACGAGGGACCCGGATGCCGTCGGCGCCGTTGGTGTAATGAAACATCTTCTCCAGCAGCGACCACAGCACCATCGAAAACGCCAGATTCAGCATTCCGAAAAAGATTTCCCGGTAGCGGACGACGAAGAGCCCGACGACGAGTCCGAAGACGGCGGAGGTTATGCCGCCCAGCGCGATGAAGAGCACGATGTCGCCGCCACCGACATACTTGCCCCAGAATGCCGCGGTATACGCCCCGGTCGCGAAGAACATGGCATGTCCGAACGACACCTGCCCCGCCTGCAGCAGAAGAATGATACCGAGAACGACGATGCCCTTCGCGAGGATCAACGCGAACAGGGTCGCCCAGCTCGACACAAAAAGGGGCGCGACGGCGCTGACCAGAAAGAAGATGATCGCGACGGCGGTGACCGGCTTGATGCGACCGCTCATCATATTTTCCTGACCTGCACGGCGCCGAACAGGCCGAACGGACGCACCAGAAGCACCAGCACCATCAGCAGATAGGGAACCAGAACTTCGAATTCCGGCTGGAGATAGATCACGAAGGCACGGGTCAGGCCGATCATCAGCGCGGTGAGCGCGGTGCCCTCGATCTGGCCGAGACCCGCGGTCGCAGCGACGGCAAAGGAAAGCACGATCATATCGGCACCCATGCCGGGGACCAGCGAGGTGGTCGGCGAGGCCAGCGCTCCTCCCAATGCGGCCAGACTCGCTCCGATCACGAAGGTGACGAAATAGACGCGTTTTGCGTCGATCCCGATGGCCGTCGAAGCCTCGCGGTCCTCCGTGACTGCAAGGATCACCGCTCCCGACAGCGTCCTGCGCAGGAAGTACCGGAGCCCGAGCAGCGTCGCCAATGCGACGCTGGGCAGGAGAATAACCTGGTACGAGGTGTAGCTGACGCCGAACACGGCGACGTTGGGAAGCAGTCTCAACGGTTCCGCGGCGAAGATGGGCTGCACGCCCCAGATCAGACGCTGCAAATTGTCCATGATCATGAAGGCGGCGAAAGTGATCAGAAGCTGGAGGACGTCATCCTGTCCGGAGAGCGGCCGCAGCAGAAACCGTTCGATGAAACCGCCGCATACGACGCCGATCACGATGGAGGCGGCCAGCAGCGCGGGATAGGTGAGCCAAGGCGATATCGGCGCGACTGCAAGGCTGAACGTCGCAGCCAGATAGGCGCCGAACGCGTACAGCGAGCCGTGCGCGACGTTGACCACGCGCAGCACGCCGAAAATCAGGCTGAGCCCGACCGAGACCAGGAACACCAGTGCGGCGTAGCTGATCCCGTCGAGGATAGCCAGGATAGCGAGTGTCGAGTTCATGAAGGCCTTCGGAAAAGGTCCGTCCTCCGGGTCGAGGCTCGGAGGACGGGGATCAAAAGTCGAGCGTGCCGTTACTGAGCTTTGAAGCTCGGCACGTCCATCTTGACGAAGTCCGGCTTGAGCGTCTTCAGCCACTCGACCGACCGTACGCCCGCCGGGTTGGTGATCGTCTTCGGATCGAAGATCATCATGTTGTCGAGCAGCTTGAAGTCGTACCCCGGAACGGACTTGGTGACGCCGACCAGCTGAGCTTCGAGACCCTGGTTGTCCTCGGGCCGCAGCGTAATCGGACGGCCGAAGCCGGTGGCGAACTCGGTGCCCGCCGTGGCGTCGACCACCTGCTCGCGCGTGGGCCAGTTGCCGCCGTTGGCTTTGATGGCCTTGTCGTAGGCCGTCTGCAGGGCCTTGAACGCCTGCGCCATGTGATAGACCGGGTAGATCGGCCATGCACCGGTCTTCGCCTTGAAGGCTTCATTGAACGCCTTGAAGGCCGCGTCGTCCTTCTTCTCGGGATGCAGGAACCAGTGGTCTCCGCGCGCGCCGACGATCAGGCCTTCAGGCAAGTCCTTGCCCAACCGCTGGATCGACGATTCGCCGATTCCGAGCACGAAGGTCGACTGCTGCAGCAGCCCGCGCTGACCGGCCTGGCGGACCAGCGTGTCGAGATCTCCGCCCCAGGACGTGGTCAGAACCACGTCCGGCCGCAGCGCCAACAGACGGGAAACCTCGGTGGAGTAGTCCGGTGCGCCGAACTTCGGGAAGAGCTCCGCGACGACTTGCACGTCCGGCTTCATCGCCTTGAGCGCGGTCGAAAAGATCTCCCAGCTCTCCCGGCCCCATGCATAATCCTGATTGACCACCGCGATCGTCTTGAAGTCGGGCTTGGTCTTGAGCAGGTAAAGCAGCACGGCCAGCATTTCCGGCGTGCCGTTCGCCTGGGTCCGGAAATTGTATCGGTACTTCTTGGTTTCGAGGATGGAGGCCGCACCGCAGTCCCACATGAAATTCATGACTTTGAGGTCTTCGGCGACCGGCACCAGCTGGGTGCAGCTGCCCGACGAGATCGAAGCAAACGTGGCATCGACCTTTTCGTCCTGCACCACGCGTCGGTAGTTGGAGACGAGCGCTTCGCCTCCCGCGCCTTCGTCGATGAAGGAGAGCTTGACCGGCACGCCGCCGATGCCGCCCTTCTTGTTGAGGTCCTCCGCGATCATCTCCGCCGCGGCCTTCGCCGGCACACCGAAGACCGATGCAGGGCCCGACAGGAACGTCGTGATGCCGATTTTGAGCTCCGACGGCTTGGTCTGTGCAAGCGAGGTGCCGGTAAAGGTCGCAGCTATAAGCCCGGCCGCAACCGCAGTCTTGAGAAACTGCATTGAAAGTCCTCCCTGTTCTATATGTCGCACCCGGCTTCAGCCGCCGTGCGCTTCTTATTGGAACAACGGTACTATAATTGTCGCGCGTTGCCAGCCCCCTTGACCGCCATTCGCGATCCGACGAACCCGGTTCGATGCCGCAGCGCACTGTGTCGGCCTGCGCGAGTGGAGGGACACGGTCCCCAACATGGTCGATGCCTTTAATTCCATCGTGCGATAAAAGCTCCGGCCAGAGCCCGCAGCGCGCAAGGGCTCCTGGTTGCGGCCTCCTTCATTTCAGCCGACGATGCGGCATCATCTTCGCCGACCACGGCGACGGCGCGTTGAGCCCGTCGAGATATGCTTTCGAGGTGAGGACCTCGTATTGCTCCGGCCCGTAGAACACGAAGAAGCCGTCGGCATCGGTCGTGCTGCTCCAGCGCATTTCGAGGGTGCCTCGTTGCAGAAGTCGGCGCAGTCGCTGGCAGCCGCGACGGCAGCATCCGCTTTGCCCATTCAGCCGATGTTTCGAACTCTTTGCTGTCTAAATTTCCTCAGTGACTCCGAGGCTTCCGCAGAGCGATCACGCCGATCGCCACCAGCAAACCGGTGCTGACCAGGGTCAGCCCTGCAAGCTGGAGACTGTTTGGAATCTCGCCTGTGATGGGCATGCCGATCAGGATTGCGACGGCTGGGACGAGAGCGGGAAAGACCGCGGCGCGCCCGGCACCAAGAATTTGAACAGTCTTCGAGAAAGCAATGACAGCGACGACGCCTGAGAGAACGCCTTGCACCAGGATTTGCGCCGCGAGCATCGGCAACGGAGTCGCCAAGACACGATCCGCTCCGATCGTCAGGGCGTAGCCGGGCACGTAGACAGCTGCTGAAAGCACCGAGACCACAGCGGTGCCTGCGACCGGCGACACGCCCCAGCGGCGGCTGAGGACCGTAAACATTGCCCACATCAGGCCGGCGGTCGCGAACAGCAGGTCGCCGACCGGCGTCAATGCCGTCCCGGTCATCAAACCGGGCCCGGCAATCACAGCGAGCCCGGTAAGGATTATGGCGACACCTACAACGCGCGCGATCGTCGGCCGATCACCCAGGACCAGAAACGCTAGTCCGATCGACCCGAGCGTCAGCGCTGCCGGCTGGATGACGGCACCATGGGCCAGCGGCGCGAATGAATAGCCTGACACACCGGTTATGACGAAGAGCGGCCCGACCAGCAGTGTCAGCGCGGCGCCCTTCATCATACCCATGCCGGCCATCCCCATGATGCCGTGCCTCAACAACCACGGCAGCATGATCGATCCTGCGACGCCGTACCGGATCGCTGCGATGTCGGTGGCGTGGAGACCCGCCGAGACACCGGCGCGAGCCATTGCCAGATAGGAGCCCCAGACGCTCGCAGCCAGCAGGCCGAGTGCAAGGCCTCGCACCTCCGGGCGATCGCGCAGAGCCACCCGTGAAGGCACGGTCGGTACGGCAAACGTGGAAAGGGGCGTGCTCATGACCACTCTCTTGTTCTTGAGATCTGAGATCAGGCTGCGATGGCGATCTTGCGAAGCGCCGAGAGCGCTACGGCCGGATCCATCCGGTTGCGGTAGTCGGGATCGACGCTCGCGAGTGCGATACGACCGCCTTTCTCGATGACGTAGCTCGCCGGTATTGGCAGCGACCACTGTCCGTCCCCGTTGCGGGTCGGCAGGTCGTGGCCGAATTTCCGGTAAAGCGCCTGGATGGCTGGCGAGAGCTGGAAGCGGATGCCGAGTGCATCCGCCAGCGCACCGTCCGTATCACTCAATACGTCGAAGCTCAGCGCGTTTTTCTCCGAGGTCGTCAGCGTGTTGTCGGGCGTCTCCGGCGCGATGGCGACGAGGCGGGCGCCAAGTGCCGTGATCTCAGGCAGCGCTTTCTGGTAGGCGCGCAGTTCGAGATTGCAGTAGGGGCACCAGCCGCCGCGATAGAAGGTCACAACGAGTGGGCCGCTCGCGATCAGAGCGCCGAGCTCGGTCGTGCCACCGATCTGATTCGGCAGCTCAGTTTCCGGAAACTGAGCACCGGCCTTGAGCGCGCGTTCGGCCAGCGACTGCAGCGCCGCATTGTCGTCATCGACGAGCTTCGCGGTTTCGGCGCCGACGCGCTCGCGCCAGGATGTCTTGAAGGTGTCGAGTTCGGTTTGCAGGGACATGATCGTTCTCCGGAATGTTCGGTGGCAAGGGGATTGAATCCGGCCATTGGCCGATGGGGGGCTCAGGTCTTTGACGTGGCCATCATCTGTTGTACGAGGGCGTTGGCGCTGGCGCCTTCGAGCGCGAGTCCGTAGCCGACTTCGCGGACGATCCGCTCTTTCAGCGGTTGGATGAAGTGGATGCGTGTATTGCGGCGCGTCACCTCGGGTTGCTTGAGGTATTGCTGCGCCAGATCACGGGCGACCGCGACGGCACTGCCGGCATCCGCCAGGTAATTCACGACGCCCCATGCTGCCGCTTCCTCGGCCGTAACCGGACGCGGGCTAAGGAGGAATGCCTCGGTTCGGCCCGCTCCAGCGCGGTACGCCCACGTCGTGTGAACGCCATCCCCTGGAACGATCCCGCCGGCGAAGTGCGGCAGATCGTGAAAAGTCGCCGTCTTGGCAGCAACGATGACGTTGGCGAGAAGCGCATACTCGGTATGGATGTGCGCCTTGCCCTCGATGGCGGCGATCATCGGCACGCGAATGTTCGCGATGTTCTCGAGGATCTGGGTGCCTTCGTCGTGCACTTTCGACCAGACATTGGCATCGCCGACATTTCCGAAGCTGTCGAAGTCGATCTCGGCCATGTAGTCGCCGACACCAGTCAGGATGACGACCTTGTTTCCACGGTCGCGGCTGATCTCGTAGAAGGCGTCCGTGAAGCCCTCATGGTCGCGCGCATCGAATTTAATCGGACCGCCGTTTGTGTGCATCTCGACCAGCAATATGCCGTCAGCGTCCCGGCTCATGCGGAGATGGGCGTAGCGGCTGAAATAGGCCGGTACTGAATTGGTTTCGGCGCTCATGATCATCTCCGTAGCGTTGCGTACCGGCGGCGTTGTGTCGTCGCGTGATGCATCAATGGCTCATGTCTGCAGCTTGCGGAACGCCTACATATTTCATATCATTGATACGAAAGGCGTATGAATAATGGATCTACTGGGCCCGATGAAGACGTTCGTCCGAGTGGTCGAAGCCGGCAGCTTCACCGCGGTCGCAGTCGAACAGAACTCGACGCAGCCGACGATCAGCCGGCAGATCGCAGCGCTTGAGGAGCATCTCGGTTCGCGCCTTCTCACCCGTACGACACGTGCTTTGACGCTGACCGACGATGGCCGCGCATTCTACGAGCATGCGCTCCGTGCTTTGGAGGCCGTTGGCGAGGCGGAAAACGCGGTTGGCCGGCGGCAAGCGAAACCCACTGGGACGCTACGTCTCGCTGTGCCGGTGGTGCTCGGCCGTCGACATATCGTGCCACGCCTTGCCAGCTTCCTCTCGCGCTATCCTGATCTGTCGATCGATGTGACGATGAGCGATAGCTTCGTCGATCTCGTCGAGCAGGGCATCGACCTGGCGCTACGCGTTGGCGAGATCGCCGACCAGAGCCTGGTTGCGCGAAATATCGGCATGGTGCGCCGGCTTACGGTAGCCTCACCGGCCTATCTAAAGATGCACGGCACACCACGTGCGCCTGCCGACCTCGCACGCCATCAGTGCATCGTCTACACGCGCCTCGCCACGGGAAATCGATGGCACTTTGAGAGCAAGGACGGGCCGCTGGTGGTGGCTGTCTCGGGCCGCTATCGCGTCGACAACTCGGAAGCCGTGCGTGAAGGCGTGCTTGCCGGTCTCGGCATCGCCGTCATCCCGGCATTCGCGTTTTCGAATGAAGTGAAGCACAAAAAGGTGCAAGTTCTGCTCAGGTCATACGAGCCCAAGCCTCTGCCGCTCAATGCCGTGTACCCGTCGCGCCGCTTCGTGCCGCTCAAGGTGCGAGCAATGATTGATTTCCTGGCCAACGAACTCGAGATCGATCCGGTGCTCAGCCGCTATGGCCTATCCGCTGACTGAGCGCCAGCATAAGAATTGAGTGCACTGTCACCTTAATAACGTAATAAACCCCGATTAGAAAAACCGGCACGACTAGCGGTCATGCTTAACTGTTGGCAAATGCTTTGCCTGAAATCGTCGGCACTCGATTCCTGTATTTTTGATTCGCCGACTGGAGACTTGGGGGCAGTTTATTTGCGTGATGCGAGCCGCGTAGACAGGTTGGCTTTGATGGTTGCGCGGACAACCGCGCGGGCTCGTTTGTTCCTCTAAAGGCGAATGAAATGAAAAAATGGGCGCTCTTCTTTGCGTTGATCTGGCCGCATATCGCGTCCGCCGCTCCCGAAGCTCCATTCCTGCCTTTGAAGAATGCGCCAGATTACGTCGCTACGATTTTCGTGAAACTCTCTCATGGGCCGACCTTTAAGGAAATTCGTACTTTCCACCGCGGGTGGATGCGGATCGACGGGAATTTTGACAAGAAGGCTTATCGTTCGACGAGTTATTTCGGTCCTGGAGGACTGTTCGTCACCTTCGCTCGTGAGCCGACTGCACAAAGCGAGAGCCACGACTGGTTGCATGTCCTGCGCGGTCCGGCCATGGCTCATCTCATTCGGTGGGGTGATGGTCCCTTCAAGACCGGCGAACGCCAAACATTGCTCAGTGAAGGTTGCGAAGTCTGGAACTTGTCGAAGACCCTTGGCCGCCGCGATGCCAGAAGCTTGAGTTGCGTGACTCCTGACGGCATCGAGCTATGGTCCCGGATTGAGGGCGACCTTCTGCCGGGTAGGTCTTTCGACACTATCGAGATGGTACGGAAGCCGGTAGCTCCTGCTGCAGTGCTACCGCCCGCCGGCAGGCTTGAACTGAAGTCCTGGCTAACGACGCCAACCGTGCCGAGGCCATCCAACTCGCCGGACGACGTTACCGTAGTCCTGCAAAGTAGGCTCAACGCGAGCCCGGACCGGCGGGTCCAGACGCGCACGATCCGACGACACTATCCCTGGACTTACACTGAGGACGTGGACGGAAAAGGGGGACGCAGGATCACGTTTAAAAACGAGGTAGAGCAGCTCAGCGTCATTTTTCAAAGCGACGCGGCTGGCGAGCCGGTACAATTAAGCGTCGAGAAGGCACTTAGGGCAATTGCCGAACAGAAATTGCCGGACAGCAGCCGAACTGAAACCATTCTTGGCGAAACATGCGCGGTCTCCGAGGAGCGCTTTCGCGAAGGACATTCAATTCGATGCCACACCGCGGACGGCGTAATGCTTAGGGACACGACAAGCGACCATGGTGCGAACTACGATCTAGTTGCAGTCACGTTGGACCGCGCCCCGGTTGATCTCGATGCCGTGCTGCCGCCGGCCCGTTTGTTTGTGCGTGCCTTTTGGGGGATACCTGACGAGGCACGGTTGTGATTCTTCCGCTTCTGGCCCTTAACCGAACCGGGCTGAGTCATCGCAATGTCGGTTTGGGAAGGCAGAGCGGACGCGAACTCTGGTTGCCCCAACGCGGCCTGTGACCCAAGGCAGACATTCGCCGTGGCGCGTCATGTTCTCTCTGGTCGCAGCGATCACGGCTTCGGGACGTCTGGTTGCGCGAGTGGGTGTGCATGCTGGAAGGCATCGATTTGCATGCAGGCTGAATAGATCCGGTGCACGACAGGAAACGCGTCGGCGGTCCCACCGAAATAGGAAAAGCCCACAACTTGGCTGGCAAGGCAGACGTCTGCCAGCGTTGGTTGGTCACCATGGCAGAACGTGCCGGTTTGAGCATCGCGTCTCAGATGCCCTTCCATCGCCGCCAGCGCAGCACCCGTGAAATGCCGACTCCACGCCATGTATTGCACTTCGTCGTGCCCAAGTTCACGTTCGAGGTACTCGCGAACACGGGGCGTGACCAGCGGATGGCCGTCGGCCACCGCCATCTGGGCTAAAGCGCGGACGCGCGCCCGCTCGGTAGCGTCGGCGGGCAGCAGTGGCGGCGCAGGGTAAACCTCCTCGAAATATTCCATAATGGCCATAGATTGAACCAGGATGCGCCCATCGTCGAGAATGAGCGCCGGGATGGCTGCCTGCGGGTTGATCGCGCGAAATGCCGGATCGTGCTGCTCGCCTTTGCGAAGATCCACCTGTCGTTCTTCCGCCGACACACCTTTCAGGTTTAGAACGATGCGCACGCGAAACGCCGCAAGCGAACGCCACCATGTGTAGACAATCATGTCGTTGGTCCTTTGCGCTGCGACGATGGATGCTTGTATTCTACCAGCCGCGATCCGAGTGAAGACGGCAGCTGGCCGTTAGTCGACCTTCCGCAAGGTTCGCCGATTTGTCCGCTTCGTGCTCTAGCTGACGTCCTTGCGCCTCGCGCTGACGTCCGGTCGCCTTGGACTCCAGACCTATGCAGCCCTTCCGCGAACGGGGTGTGGTCGGAGAGCCGTTCCGATGTGCGGCAGCGAGCCCCAAGATGCACTCCTGGCATGACACCCACGATGCCATACTACCCCTGTTTTGCCCGACGGGTCAGGAGTTTTTCGTCGAATCAGAAATATCGTTGCGAGCCAATGGGATGGCTACTGTGCATGGGGTTGTTTTTCCACCTTTTGGTTTGCGCCCGCTATTGCACGCTTCCCAAGCAAAAAGGGCCGCCCCATCCGGGCGGCCCCTTCTTCTCGTTCGATGTGGCCCGCTTACTCCGCGGCCTGCTTTTGCGGAGGGTCGAGTGCGCCGGACTTGTGGATCTCGGCGACCTGGTGATCCGAGAGGCCGAGCACCGAGCGCAGGATCTCGTCGGTGTGCTCGCCGAGCAACGGGGAGCGCTGCACGTCGCTCGGTGAGTCCGACAGCTTGATTGGGTTGCCGACCGAGACGTACTTGCCGCGGGTGGGGTGGTCGACCTCTACCACGGTGCCGGTCGCGCGCAGCGACTGGTCTTCCGCGATCTCCTTCATCGATAGGATCGGGCCGCAGGGGATGTCGTCCTTGTTGAGGATCTCCATCGCTTCGAACTTCGTCTTCGTCATCGTCCATTGCTCGATGCGGGCGAAGATCTCGTTGAGGCGCGGCAGGCGGGCGGCCGGCTTGGCGTAGTTCGGATCGGTCTTCCATGTGGGCTCGCCGATCACGTCGCAGATCTTCTCCCAGACCGGGGCCTGGGTGATGAAGTAGATGTAGGCGTTGGGATCGGTCTCCCAGCCCTTGCACTTCAGGATGCGGCCGGGCTGGCCGCCGCCGGAATCGTTGCCGGCGCGCGGCACGGCATCGCCGAACGGCACGCCTTCGCCGAACTGGCTGTACTCCTTGAGCGGGCCGTGGGCGAGGCGCTGCTGGTCGCGCAGCTTGACGCGGCAGAGGTTGAGCACGCCGTCCTGCATCGCGGCGGTGACGCGCTGGCCTTTGCCGGTGTGGGTGCGCTGGAAGAGCGCGGTGACGATGCCGAGCGCCAGATGCAGGCCGGTGCCGCTGTCGCCGATCTGCGCGCCGGTGACGAGCGGCACGCCGTCGCGGAAGCCGGTGGTGGACGCGGCGCCGCCGGTGCACTGCGCGACGTTCTCATAGACCTTGCAGTCTTCGTACGGCCCGGGGCCAAAACCCTTGATCGAGGCGACGATCATCTTCGGGTTGATCTGCTGGATCTTCTCCCAGGGGAAGCCCATGCGGTCGAGCACGCCGGGGCCGAAATTCTCGACCAGCACGTCGCACTTCTTGATCAGCTCGGTCAGGACCTCCTTGCCCTTGGGGTTCTTGGTGTCGAGCGTGATCGAGCGCTTGTTGTGGTTGAGCATGGTGAAATACAGGCTGTCCACGTTCGGGATGTCCTGCAGCTGGCCGCGGGTGATGTCACCCACGCCCGGGCGTTCCACCTTGATCACGTCGGCGCCGAACCAGGCCAGCAGCTGCGTGCAGGTCGGTCCGGACTGGACGTGGGTGAAGTCGAGAATGCGAACGCCCTCGAGCGCTTTGGTCATCGTGTTGCTCCTGTTACCACTCTGTTTCCCGTCATGCCCGCGAAGGCGGGCATCCAGTATTCGCTGTCGTTCCGGTTGGGCTCAGTGCTCGCCACGATGGATGCTCCGGCGAAGACTGGATTCCCCGCCTGCGCGGGGAATGACCCGGACTTACTTCTTCTTCTGCAGAACGCTCTGCGGATTGAGGTTGCCGATGCGGCCGCTCTCCGAGCCGGCGGCCGGGTCGATCACTGCGTTGATCAGCGTCGGCTTGCCGGACGCCATGGCTTCGTTGACGGCGCGCTTCAGTTCATCGGGCGAGGTCGCGTTGACGCCGATACCGCCGAAGGCTTCCATCATCTTGTCGTAGCGCGCGCCCTTGACGAACACTGTCGTCGCCGGATCGGCGTTGGCGCCGTTGACATCGGTGCCGCGATAGATGCCGTCATTGTTGAAGATGACGACGCAGATCGGAAGGTTGTAGCGGCAGATGGTCTCGACCTCCATGCCGGAGAAGCCGAACGCCGAGTCGCCTTCTACCGCGAGCACGGGGTGCCCGGTCTCGAGCGCGGCGGCGATCGCCTGGCCCATGCCGATGCCCATCACGCCCCAGGTGCCGACGTCGAGGCGCTTGCGCGGGCGGTACATGTCGATGACGCCGCGGGCGAGGTCGAGCGTGTTGGCGCCCTCGTTGACGAGGATCGCCTCGGGGTACTCCTTGATGACGTTCTTCAGGACGCCGAGCGCGCCGTGATAGTCCATCGGCGATTTGTTGTTCATGAGCTTCGGCGCCATCTTGGCGACGTTCTCTTCGCGCTTGGCCGAGATCGCCTTGGTCCATTCGGCGGGCGGGGCGGTCCAGCCGGACGCGAGCGCCTGGTTGAAGGCGGCGACGACCGAGCCGATGTCGCCGACCACGGGCGCGACGATCTCGACGTTGGAGTCCATCTCCTTCGGCTCGATGTCGACCTGGATGAACTTCTTCGGCGCCTCGCCCCAGCTCTTGCCCTTGCCGTGCGACAGCAGCCAGTTCAGCCGCGCGCCGATCAGCATGACGACGTCGGACTCTTTCAGCACGGTCGAGCGGGCCGCGCCGGCGCATTGCGGATGGGTGTCGGGCAGCAGCCCCTTGGCCATGCTCATGGGCAGGAACGGCACGCCGCTCTTCTCGACGAAATTCTTGATTTCCTCGTCGGCCTGCGCGTAGGCCGCGCCCTTGCCGAGGATGATGAGCGGACGCTTGGCGCTCTTGAGTACGTCTAGCGCGCGCTTCACCGAAGCGGGCGAGGGGATCTGCGCGGGCGCTGCATCGATCACCTTGACCAGCGACTTGCGGCCGGCCTCGGCGTTCATCACCTGGCCGAACAGCTTTGCCGGCAGGTCGAGATAGACGCCGCCCGGACGGCCGGAGACCGCGGCGCGGATGGCGCGGGCGAAGCCGATGCCGATGTCCTGGGCGTGCAGCACGCGGTAGGCCGCCTTGCACAGCGGCTTTGCGATCGCGAGCTGATCCATCTCCTCATAGTCGCCCTGCTGGAGGTCGACGATCTCGCGCTCGGAAGAGCCGGAGACGAGGATCATCGGGTAGCAATTGGTGGTGGCGTGCGCGAGCGCGGTGAGCCCGTTGAGAAAGCCGGGCGCGGACACCGTGAGGCAGACGCCGGGCTTCTTGGTGAGATAGCCGGCGATGCCCGCGGCGTAACCGGCGTTCTGCTCGTGACGGAAGGAGATCACGCGAATACCGGCAGCCTGCGCCATGCGGCCCAAATCCGTGATCGGGATGCCCGGCACATTATAAATGGTGTTGATGCCGTTCAGCTTGAGCGCGTCGATGACGAGATGAAAGCCATCCGTCAGGTCCTGCTCGGTGCCCGGTGCTTCGGACTTGGTCGCGGTGTTCAGCATGGGCCTTGTCTCCCTGGTCTTGAGATAGCGGGGCGAGTTGCTCGCCCTTCTGGCGCGAATGGTCTAAGTGAGAAGTTATGTGAACAATTCCTGGCCGTGCGCTTCGACGTAGGCGGCAAGGCCGAGGGTGTGATCGCGGGCGCGCTTCTCGGCGAGCTCGGTGTCGCGCGCCTCCAGCGCTTCGATGATGCCGAGATGCTCGGGCAGGGAGGTCGCGGTGCGATCCTTGCGTCCGATCGTCAGCTGACGATAGCCGCGCACGTGCAGCAGGAGGTCGTTGGTGAGATCGACCAGCACAGGCGATTCCGACAGCGAGATCAGCGCCTGGTGGAAGGCGATGTTGGCCCGGGAATATTCCTCGACATGATCTTCGGGCAGGCGGTCCTTGCTGAAATCCTTGAAGTAGTCGCGCAGCGCCGTGATGTCCTTCTTGCGCGCGGTGGTGGTGATGAGGCGCGCGGCCATGCTCTCCAACGCCGCCCAGGCGCGGATCATGTCGACGATCTCGCTCTTGGTCCGGCGCACCACCATGATGCCGCGGCGCGGCACCGTCTTCACGAAGCCGTCCTGCTCGAGCATCGCAATGGCTTCGCGGATCGGCGTGCGGCTGACGCCAAGTCGTTCGGACAATGCGCGCTCGTCGAGCATCACCGGCTCGGGCGTCGAATAGATGTCCATCTTGAGGATGGCTTCCTTCAAGGCGTCATACGCCTTGTTCTTGAAGCTGCTCTCCGGGGCAATGCGAACGATTGCGATGTCTGCCTCGGCCATGTTCGGCAACGCCTTGGTTGGTTTCCGTAGTGACACGACGAATCTCCTCCAGTGGGAGTCGTCTTTTACAGGAATATTAACGAGAAAGTTTTTGGCATACCACATGCCAGAATGTCAAGCTGGCGATTTTTTGCGGCGTTCTAAGACAAGCTCCAGCTTGACAAGTTGGCTTCTGGCATACCAAATGCCATCGCCAGCCATTTTTGATCCAAGGCGGCGGAGTAGCCTAGCGCTTTTTATGCGCTCCGGTCCGCGACATGGAACAGAGCGCGGCGAATGGCAAGCATCACGGGCAGCCGCACACACGCGCGCGCTTTGAAAAGAACGAACTGAGGTCAAGGGAGAAGCCACATGTCCAATTCCAAAGATGCCGTCCGCAACGTGCTTGACCAGGTCAAGGCGGACAACCGGACCAGCCTGACGGCCCCGGAAGGCAAGCTGGTCTGCGACGCCTACGGCATTCCGGTGCCGAAGGAGGGGGTGGCCAAGTCGGCGGGTGAGGCCGGCAAGATGGCCTCTGCGATGGGCTTCCCAGTCGTGATGAAGATCGTCTCGCCGGACATTCTCCACAAGACCGAAGCCGGCGGCGTCATCGTCGGCCTGAAGACGACCGAAGAGGCCGAGAAGGCCTACGAGACCATTCTGTCCAACGCCAAGAAGTACAAGGCTGACGCCAAGATCGAGGGCGTCCAGGTGCAGCAGATGCTGGCTGGCGGCACCGAGGTGATCGTCGGGTCGATCACCGACGGCTCCTTCGGCAAGCTCGTCGCCTTCGGCCTCGGCGGCGTGCTGGTCGAGGTGCTCAAGGACATTACTTTCCGCCTTGCGCCCGCGACCAAGGAGGACGCGCTCTCGATGCTCGACGGCATCCAGGCCCATGAGATCCTGAAGGGGGTGCGCGGCGGCGAGCCGGTCAACCGCAACGCCCTTGCCGACGTGATCGTCAAGGTCTCGCAGCTCGTCACCGATTTCCCTGAGATCGTCGAGCTCGACCTCAACCCCGTGTTCGCCACCCCGAAGGATGCAACGGCCGCAGACGTCCGCATCGTCGTCGATTTCGCCTATGTGCCGAAGCCCAAGCCGCGCCCGACCGAAGAGATCGTCGCAGCGATGAACCGCATCATGCAGCCGAAGGCGGTCGCCGTGGTCGGCGCCTCCGCCGAGGACGGCAAGATCGGCAACTCCGTGATGAAGAACCTCATCAACGGCGGCTACAAGGGCGATATTTATCCGATCCATCCGAAGGCCGCCGAAATCCTCGGCTACAAGGCCTACAAGAGCGTCAAGGACGTGCCCGGCGTGATCGACGTCGCGGTATTCGCCATCCCCGCCAAGTTCGTGGCTGCGGCGCTCACCGAATGCGGTGAGAAGAAGATTCCGGGCGCAGTCCTGATCCCGTCGGGCTTCGCCGAGGCCGGCGCGCCGGAGCTGCAGGCCGAGATCGTCGAGGTCGGCAAGAAGTACGACATTCGCCTGATGGGACCGAATATCTACGGCTTCTACTATACGCCTGCCAATCTCTGCGCGACCTTCTGCACCGCCTACGACGTCAAGGGCCACGCGGCGCTGTCGTCGCAGTCGGGCGGCATCGGCATGGCCATCATCGGCTTCTCGCGCTCAGCAAAGATGGGCGTCTCCGCGATCGTCGGCCTCGGCAACAAGTCCGACATCGACGAGGACGATCTGCTCGCCTTCTTCGAGCAGGATCCGAACACCAATTTGATCGCGCAGCACTGCGAAGACCTCAAGGACGGCCGCGCCTTTGCGGAGGCCGCCAAGCGCGTCTCCAAGAAGAAGCCGGTCGTCGTGCTCAAGGCCGGCCGCACCTCGGCCGGCGCGAAGGCCGCGTCCTCACACACCGGCGCGCTCGCCGGTAACGATCGCATCTATGAAGACGTGTTCAAGCAGTCCGGCGTGATCCGGGCCCGGAGCTTGCGCCAGCTGCTCGAATTCGCCCGTGGCGTGCCGGTGCTGCCGACGCCGAAGGGCGAGAACGTGCTGATCATCACCGGCGCTGGCGGCTCGGGCGTGCTGCTGTCGGACTCCTGCGTCGACAACGGCCTGTCGCTGATGTCGATGCCGCCAGATCTCGACGCGGCCTTCCGCAAGTTCATCCCGCCGTTTGGTGCCGCCGGAAATCCCGTGGATATCACCGGCGGCGAGCCTCCGATCACCTACGTCAACACCGTGAAGCTCGGCCTGTCGGACGAGCGCATCCACGCCCTGATCCTCGGCTATTGGCACACCATCGTCACACCGCCGATGGTGTTCGCCCGCAACATGGTCGAGGTGAAGAAGGAGATGGAGGCCAAGGGCTTCGTGAAACCCATGGTCGCCTCGCTCGCCGGCGACGTCGAGGTCGAGGAAGCCGCCGAATATCTCTACCAGAACGGCATCCCGGCCTACGCCTATTCGACTGAGATGCCGGTCGAGGTGCTGGGCGCCAAGTACAAATGGGCGCGCGGGGCAGGGCTGCTCTGAGGGCGTTGAAGCCCCTTCGAGATGATCCGGAGCGGCGCTTTTCAGAGTACGTCGTTCCGGGGCGATGCGACGGAGACCGCGCAAGCGCGGCCCGGCGCATCGAACCCGGAACCTTGAGATTCCGGGTCTGGTCCTCAAGGATGGAGAGCCGCGACATCATCGCTGCAACACCGACGGCCGCCCTCGGCGCAGCGATCCCGGCGTCCCCCGATCAAACCCACCGAGGCATGTCACTGGACAGCATCGGCCGTTTTGGCTGATATGCGACCAAACGACACAATGCGGCAAACGTCCGCATGAGCCCCGGAGAGCGTCTTCATGTTTCAGTTTCCCACGCGCCTTGTCGGCGCAGCGGTCGCGCTGACCCTCGCGGCAGCGACGCCGGCCTTTGCCCAGCAGCTCGAGCTGAAGCTGATGGCTCCGGCTGCTCCTGGCGGCGGTTGGGACCAGACCGCGCGCTCGATGCAGCAGGCGCTGGTCGCCTCCGGGGTCGCGCGCAGCGTGCAGGTCACCAATGTTCCCGGTGCGGGTGGCAGCGTCGGCATCGCGCAATTCGTCAATGGTGCCAAGGGCGACGGCAACCAGATGATGGTCAACGGCTTCGTCATGGTGGGGGCGCTCGCCATGAACAAGTCGCCGGTGACGCTGGAGCAGGTGACGCCGATCGCGCGCCTCACCGAGGAGATCCAGGTGATCGTGGTTCCCGCGAATTCGCCGATCAAGAATGCGCAGGATCTGGCTGCCGCGGTGAAGGCCGATATCGCCAAGGTGACCTTCGCCGGCGGCTCGGCCGGCGGCGTCGACCATGTCATGGCAGCATTGTTCGCGGGCGCCGTCGGCGCCGATGCCAAGAAGATCAACTACATCCCGTTCTCCGGCGGCGGCGAGTCGCTGGCGGCGATCCTCGGCGGCAAGGTCACGGCCGGCATTTCGGGCCTCAGCGAATATGAAGGGCAGATCAAGTCCGGCAAGTTGCGCGCGATCGGCGTGACGTCGGAAGCGCGCATCCCGGGCAGCGACATCCCGACTTTCAAAGAGCAGGGCATCGACCTCGTGATCGCCAACTGGCGTTCGGTGGTCGCGCCTCCAGGCATCACGCCGGAGCAGCGCAAGACCTTGAGCGATGCGGTCGAGAAGATGGTGAAGTCCGACGCTTGGAAGGAAATCCTCAAGCAGAAGGGCTGGGCGGACGCCTATCTCGGTGGCGACGCTTTTGCCGACTTCCTGAAGAAGGAAACGGTGCGTGTCACCGACGTGCTGAAATCGGTTGGCCTGGTCAAGTCATGACCTCGAGCGATCCCGTCCAGCCGCGGCGCGTCGATCGTGCCGGCCTCGTCATCGCTGCCCTGCTCGCAGGTCTCGCCGCGGTGCTGGTCTGGGACGCGCGCGGCCTGCAATCCACCGCCATGTACGGTATGGGGCCGGAAGCGATGCCGGTCGTGGTCGCCAGCGGCCTTACACTGCTCGCGATCGGCAACTTCATTGACGCATTGCGCGGCAATCTGCCGGCGCGCGAGAGCACCGATCCGGTTCCGGTGTTTCTGATCCTCATCGGACTTGCCCTGCTGATCGCCATCATCGGCTTTGGCGGTGGCTTCATCCTGGCGACGTCGGCACTGTTCGTGACGACGTCGGCGGCCTTCGGCCGCCGTGCCATCGTGGTCGACTCCATCATTGCGCTCGTGATGTCGATCCTGATCTATCTCGCGTTCGACCGGTTGTTGACGCTGAGCCTTCCGACCGGCCCGCTGGAGCGATTGCTGTGACGGACACTTTTGCGGCCCTGGCGCACGGCATGGCCGTCGCCATCCAGCCGATGAACCTGCTTTATGCGCTGATCGGCGTGTTTCTCGGTACGGCTGTCGGCGTGCTGCCCGGAATCGGCCCGGCGCTGACGGTCGCGCTGCTGCTGCCGGTGACCTACAAGCTCGATCCCGGCGGTTCGCTGATCATGTTTGCGGGCATCTACTACGGCGGCATGTATGGCGGCTCGACCACCGCGATCCTGATCAACACGCCCGGCGAGAGCGCCTCGATGGCGACCGCTCTGGAAGGCAACAAGATGGCCAAAGCCGGTCGCGGCGGGCCGGCGCTCGCCACCTCCGCGATCGGCTCCTTTGTTGCGGGGACCATCGCTACGATCGGGCTCGCCTTCCTCGCGCCATGGCTGGTCGATGTCGCCGTCCGCTTCGGCCCTGAGGATTATTTCGCGCTGATGTGCGTCGCCTTCGTCACGGTGTCGGCGACCTTCGGCGATTCCCCGATCCGCGGCCTGACCAGCCTATTCATTGGCCTGACCCTTGGCCTCGTCGGCATCGACAAGTTGACGGGCCAGGCGAGGCTTACGTTCGGCGTCCCCGAGTTGCTCGATGGCGTCGAGGTGACGACGCTCGCGGTCGGCCTTTTCGCGGTCGGCGAAGCGCTCTATGTGGCGTCACGCCGCCACCACACCGAGGAAAAGCTCGAGCCGGTACGCGGTTCGCTGTGGATGACGAAGGAAGATTGGAAGCGCTCTTGGAAGCCATGGCTGCGCGGCACCATGTTCGGCTTTCCGATCGGCGCGCTGCCCGCGGGCGGTGCGGAGATCCCGACCTTCCTGTCCTATTCGACCGAGAAGCGGCTGACGAAGCATCCCGAAGAATTCGGCAAGGGGGCGATTGAAGGTGTCGCCGGACCCGAAGCCGCCAACAACGCCTCCGCCGCCGGCACGCTGGTGCCGCTCTTGACGCTGGGACTGCCGACCTCGGCGACAGCCGCGATGATGCTGGCGGGTTTTCAACAATACGGCCTCAACCCGGGCCCGCTGCTGTTCGCCGAGCGGCCTGATCTGGTGTGGGGCCTGATCGCCAGCCTGTTCATCGCCAACATGATGCTGCTGGTGCTCAACCTGCCGCTGGTCGGCCTCTGGGTGCGGCTGCTCGCGATCCCGCAGCCCTGGCTTTACGCCGGCATCCTCGTGTTCGCGACCATGGGCACGATCGCGGCCAAGCCGTCGGTTGTGGAGTTGTCGATGCTGGCCGGCTTCGGCGTGCTCGGCTTTTTGATGCGCCGGTTCGATTTCCCGATCGCGCCCGTCGTGGTCGGCCTCATCCTCGGCCCGATCGCCGAGAGCCAGCTACGCCGTGCGCTCGCGATAAGCCTCGGCGATCCCATGACGCTGGTGCAGAGCCCGATCTCGGCGACGCTTCTCAGCATCGCGCTGATCGCACTGCTGGCGCCCTTCGTGCTGAAAGGGCTCGGGCGGTTCAAGGCGAACGAGGATTGAATATTTCGATTCACGCATCGTGTGATGCTGCGGTCACTCCTGGGGATACGCCATGCCGTCCGAAGTTCGCTCGCCCCGTCTCGCCGTCCTGATCGATGCCGACAATGCCTCCGCCAGGATTGCGGATGGATTGTTTGAGGAGATCGCCAAGATCGGCGAAGCCAGTGTTCGCCGCATCTACGGCGACTTCTCCAATGCGCGGTCCAAGGCCTGGGCCGATATCCTGTCGAAGCACGCCATCATCCCGCAGCAGCAATTCGCCTATACGACGGGCAAGAATGCATCCGACATCACCCTGGTCATCGATGCGATGGACCTGCTTCACAGCGGACGCTTCGATGGCTTTTGCCTGGTCTCTTCCGACAGCGACTTTACGCGCCTTGCCGCACGCATCCGAGAGCAGGGCATCGATGTCTTTGGCTTTGGCGAGCAGAAGACGCCAGAAAGCTTTCGGCAGGCCTGTCGCAGATTCGTCTATACCGAGAACCTGCGCGGCGGCACGACGAACAACCAGGATTCAGCTGCGAAGCCTCAGCCGCTCCAGCCCCCGGATGCCGCCACTCCCGTGATCAAGAAAGCCATCGCCCAGATGGAAAGCGAGGACGGCTGGGTCGATCTTGGCGAGATGGGAAAGCGACTCATCGCCCTGGCCCCCGATTTCGATTCCAGGACCTTCGGCTCCCGCAAGCTGAGCGACCTTGTGCGCAAGACGAACGCCTTCGAACTTGAGGAGCAAGCGAAAGGCGGATCGGTGCGAATTCGGGTGAAGCCCGCGACCTCGTCTCTGCCCAAGCCGCGCGCTGCTCGAAAGCGGCGCAGCGGAGCGCGGCCGGCTGCGGCGAAAGCCGCAACCGCGCGGGGCGCATGATCGCCGGCATGGCGCAGCCAACGCGCTGCCCAGCACGACGGTGGCGCAGCAATTGTGTCGGCCGACACCGCGCATAGCGGGATGGTTCGCGAGGGGGCAGGCGCTGGAGTTGACGGCTGGTCACGAGATCGCCACGGGTTGAAGTGTTACCCGGTAACAGTCTCCGCTTCGGTAACGTCTTCGGCAGGCGGAACCGGAACAATGATCGCTCCTCGCGGTTGAAGGCGCAGGACAATCACTGGAGACAGAACACCATGAAGACCCGTCTTGCGATTTCGTTGGTTGCCGCCTCGCTGCTGGCTTCGAGCGCAGCCTTTGCACAGTCGACGACCGAACAGGGTGCCAGGGACGGCGCGCGCGCGGGTGGCGACATCGGCGGCCCGATCGGCGCGATGGTCGGCGGCACCGTCGGTGCGGCCGTCGGCGCTGGCCTCGAGATTCCGAATGCGATCCTGGGCGGTATCCCCCGGAGCGACTCCGTCGTCGTGGAGGAACGCGTCGTGGTCGGCGAGCCGCTGCCCCCAACTGTGGTGCTCCGTCCCGTGCCGAACTACACCGAGTATCGCTATGCCGTGGTAAATGATCGCCGCGTGATCGTCGAGCCGCGCACGCGCCGTGTCGTCAAGATCATCGACTGATCGGCGGCAAGCCTAAGCGTTGAGAAGATGGGCCCTGCGGAGCGTCACTCCGCGGGGCCCTCGCTTGTCGCGGCAGGGCTTGCGCGAAAGCGCGTGAGCAGCCAGTCGGCAGCTGCGGCGAGCGCGAAGCCGAGGCAGGCGGTGGCGGCATCGACCAAAAAATCCTCCAGCCGCGCATGGCGGCCGGGTGCCCAAAATTGCATCAGCTCGAGCACGCCGATCAGGACGACCGCGGCCGCTGCGATCAGCAGGCGCCGGCGCCGATAGGCGAGACCGAAAGCCAGCCCTACCAGGATGAAAGCGAGCGCATGTTCGCCATCCTGACCGAGGTTGGCATGGGGGCGAAGGCCGGGAGGACCGAGCGTTGCGAATGTCACGGCGGCCGCGAGCAACCAGGCAAAATAACGAACCAAACTGGACATCCGGCTCGCTTAGCACAGATTTGCAACAGGCCGGTACGGTCCCGCCATCAGATCGACGTGTAGTTAATGACGAAACCTTAAAGTGGCTCGCGCACGCCGAGGCCCTGCATGAAGCGTTCCCGGATCTGCACGGGGTCGCGGCGGGTAGTGCCCAGGCCAGGCTTGTCGTCGATCCTGACCGCGATCAGGCTGGGGCCCGCAGCCGCCATTGCATCGTCGACCAGCCGCTCGAAATCCTCCTCGTCCGCGGCCCAGGCGCTGTTGGCAAGGCCTGAGCCAAGAGCGATGGCGACGATGTCGGCGACGCCAGCTGCCGGCGTCGGCTGCGCGCCGGTGATCTGGTAGATGCCGTTGTCCATGACGATCATGACGAGGTTCTTCGGCCTCAAGCTCGCGATCGTCGAGAGCGCGCCGAGCTGCATCAGCAGCGAGCCGTCGCCTTCGAGCGCGAAGACGTGGCGGCCCGGCTGTGCCAGGGCCACGCCGAGCGCGATCGGAAAGGCGAGCCCCATGCTGCCCAGCATGTAGAAATTCTGCGGGCGGTGTCCGGCGGCCCAGAGGTCGAAATTGGTGTTGCCGATGCCGCCGATCACCGCTTCCTCGTGCTTCAGCTTCGCGATCAGGCGCGAGGTGATGTCGAACCGGTTCATCGTCTTGGTGTTGCCAGTGTTCATCGCCGGCCTCATTTGTCGAACACCTTGCCGCCCGTCAGCAGCGGGTTGAGGATCAGGGCCACCGGCGCCTGCGTGGTGACGGCCTGCTTGATCGAGCGGTCGGTGATGAATTCGAGCTCGTCGAGCCGGGTAATTGTGTGGTGCTCCAGTGCCAGCGAGTCCAGCACCGGGCGCATGGTGCGGCAGACCAGAGATTGGCCGTAGTTGAACTCACCGAGCGTGCCGCGCTCGGACACGAACATGATCAGCGGGATCTGGTAGGGCACCGCGAGCGAGGCCAGCACATTGGCGAGCGTGGCAAAGCCCGAGGTCTGCATCAGCACGGCGCCGCGTCGTCCGCCCATCCAGGCGCCGGACACGATGCCGACGGCCTCTTCCTCGCGCGCCGTGGCGAAGGTCGTGAAGAAGGGATCGGCGTGCAGGTTCTCGATCAGCGGGGTCAGCACCCGGTCCGGCACGTAGGGGATGAGGCTGATCTCGTTCCGCTTCAGGGTTTGCAGGACGATGCCGTGCCAGCTGTTGTCGCTGCTCCCGCGTGTCTGCTGTTCCGCAATCGCCATTGCGAGCTCCCTGGGGCCGCGCACGCTTCTTGGTTCTGGCTGCGGCGGTTTGACGAACTTGACGCCGGCAGCGGGATTGTCAACATGTCGGGGCCGGCACCGTGATCTGCGCCAGACGGCCTGCCGTGGCCGGCACCGCCATGGCATAAGCGGCGATAACCAGAACACGGGAGGGGCACGGACGGGCGCGCATCGCGCTGACCCTGGGCTCTTCCTCGACAGAGCCGGAAGGGTCCTGATGTCGGTCAACAACAAGCGCGTCTTCTACGTCAAATACCTGGCCAATCCGATCTACATCGACATTTTGAAGGCGCGGCCCGACGTCCGGCTCGATCGCATCGAGAACGAGAGCCCCGAAGATTTCTACGCACCGATCCTGAGCGCGGCCCATGTCTATCAGATCGGCGCGGCCCGGGACGAGCTTGCCCCGCATTTCCATGTCGATGCCGCCTTCCTGAAGCGCACGCCGAACCTGCTGCTGGTCTCGAGCAACGGCGCGGGCTTCGACCCGGTCGATGTCGAGGCCTGCACGGACGCGGGCGTCGTGGTCGTCAACCAGTCCGGCGGCAACGCCCATTCGGTCGCCGAGCACGCGCTGGCAATGATGTTGACGCTGTCCAAGCGTATCATCCAGTCGGATCGCCGCCTGCGCCGCGAACGCGACGTCAATCGCAACGAGCTCGTCGGCAACGAGGTCGAGGGCAAGACCGTCGGCATCATCGGCCTCGGCAATGTCGGCCGGCGCATCGCCGCCCTGTGCAAGGGCCTGCTCGGCATGAAGGTGCTGGCCTATGATCCTTACCTCACGGCGGAGGTGATGGCCGAACGGGGCGGGGAGAAAGTCGAGCTCGACGAACTCCTGCGCCGCGCCGATTTCGTCTCGATCTCCTGCCCCCTCAACAAGGGCAGCCGCAACATGATCAGCACGCGCGAGTTCGCGCTGATGCAGCCGCATGCCTATTTCATCACAACAGCGCGCGGCTTCATCCACGACGAGGATGCGCTGCTCCAGGCGCTGCGCGACAAGCGCATCGCAGGGGCCGGTCTCGACGTCTGGTCCAAGGAGCCGCCGCCGCCGGAGCACCCGCTGCTGCAGTTCGACAACGTGCTGGCAAGCCCGCACACGGCAGGCGTTACCATCGAGGCGCGGCAGAACATGGGACGCATCGCGGCCGAACAGGTGCTGGACGTGCTCGATGGCAAGCGTCCGCCGCGCATCATCAACCCCGAGGTCTGGCCGCGCTATGCGGAGCGTTTCAAGCAGGCGTTCGGCGTGATGCCGGGGTAGGGAGTGCAGCCTGATTGGCCTCCCATCGTTGGTTACCGCGACGGAAAGCCAATGCGCCGCATTTTATCGATCGGGTAAGTGAACGCGTATCACTTGTCCTGTACTCGAAAGTCCATGAGCATCTTCTCGATTGCGACATCCGGACTTTCCGCTGCGAGCCTGCGCGTCGACGTTGCCGCGAGTAACATTGCCAATGTCCGTACGACCGGCCCGCTACCAGCCTCGGACCGGTCGGGCACATCGGCCGTGACAGGCGGTTCGAGCATTGCTCCGACGTTTCCCGCGGCCTACGTGCCATTGCGCGTCGACCAGGTCGACCGATCCGGTGGCTCGGCGCCGGGCGGCACGAGCGCGACCGTGTCGACGGTTTCGCCGAGCTATACCGTACAATCCGACCCGGGCGCAGCCTTCGCAAACCAGGATGGCCTGGTCGCAGCGCCGAATGTCGATATCGCCAACGAATTCGCTCAACTGGCGGCCGCAAAGTACAGCTTCGTTGCCAATGCGAAGGTCATTCGGGCCTACGCGGAGACGACAGAGGCGCTGCTCGACATCAAGGCCTGACAATTGATCCCGGCTTGGTCTTTGCCAGCCCCCGGCTCGGCTGCTCCGGGACAGGCCATCTACCCCAGTTTTGCGCCGAGCTGCTGGAACACGGCCTCGCAGGTCATGAGGTCGAGATGACCCCCGCCTGCATTCTTGAAGAAGGTGATGTCGGACGGTGAGACGCGGCCTTGCACCCGGCCGCCGGCGAGATCGTAGAGATCGCCCAGCACGTCCGCCTCGCTGATCGCGCCGCTCGCGATCGGTTGCAGGATGTCGCCGACGCCGTGGAAGGCGGACTCCCTGCGGTCCACGAACACACGCGACATTCTGGCCGCATCGTCATCGGCCTCACGGGTTTGCGGCGTGTAGCCGCCGACGAGGTCCAGATGCGCGCCTGGCCGCAAATTGCGGCCCTTGATCAGCGGCAGATGCGATCTCGTGCAGGTGGTGATGAGATCAGCCTCGCGCGTCGCGGCGTCGAGATCGGTGGTCGCTTCCGCCTTCACGCCGCTTTCCGCTAGCCGCCTGACGAGGTCGGTAGCCCGCTCCGGGCTTCGATTCCAGATCAGCACGCGCTCGAGCGACGGTCTCACCGTCCGATGCCCGCGGATCAGCCATTCGGACATCTCGCCGGCACCGACGCAAAGCAGCGTCTCGGGGGCGGGCGGGGCGAGCAATTTCGTGGCGAGTGCGGAATCGGCGGCCGTGCGCCAATGCGTGATCTCGGTGCCGTCCATCGCCGCCAGCGGCTTCCCGTTGGTGCCGTCGAACAGCACGCACACGGCCTGCACCGCCGGCATCTTGCCTTCGGCCAGATTGCTGGGGAAGCTGGTAAACATCTTGCTCGCCATGTAGCGGCCGGGATCGACGGCGCTGCGGATCACGTATTGACCCTTCTCATCGCCCAGGAATGCGTCCAGCACCTCCATCTTCGGCCGCCGATGCGCCGCTTCCAGCGCCGCAATGAGGATCGGAAACGTCAGAACCTTCGTGACTTCGGTATCGGAGACAAAGTGCAAGGCAAAATCCTCATGGACGACCGGCATTTGCCCATAGACCCGGGCGGCGGGTTCCGCAACGGATCTTCGGTCAGGGCTGCCCGGTGTTGATCCGCGTCAAAATCTCCTTCCCCCGTCCGGCCTAAATGGCATTAAAATGCTGCGATGGCAGCAGGAGGTCCCATGGGTACTTATGTCGTCAGGTTCATGAAGGACGTGCTCGGCGAGTATGGCCGGCAGAGTGAGATCTGCCAGGGCACGCTCGAGATCGACGCCTCCGACGAGAACGAGGCCAAAGAGCGGGCCAAGGTGAAGTTCTGCAAGGACCAGGCATTGCATCACTGGTCCCTGCACGCTGACCGCATCCATGTGAAACCGGCCGACTTTCCGTCCTGAAGCTCACCGGGCAGGCGCTCCGACCGGCGGCGGTGCGGTCGTGCCGGCGCCGAGCGAGCGCTGCACCATCACCGTGTCGGACCAGCGGCCGTGGCGATAGGCGACGCCGCAAAGCAGGCCGGCGCGTGTGAAGCCGGATTTTTCGTGCAGCGCCAGCGAGGGCGCGTTGTCGGCATCGATATAGCCGATCAGCTGGCGGAAGCCGGCTGCCGCGCAGGCGTCGATCAATTCCTGGAGCAACAGCCGTCCGACTCCGCGGCCGAGATGCGCATGGTGGACGTAGATCGAGTGCTTGGCCGTGTAGCGATACGCCGGGCGTTTACGGAACAGCACGGCATAAGCGTAGCCCACGACCTCCCCGCGGTAGGTGGCGACCAGATGCGGCAGGCGGGTCTGCTTCAGGTTCTTGCGCCGGTCGCGCAGATCGTCCGGCTCGGGCGCACCGGTTCCCTCGACTTCGCGCGGCACACCATTGCGGACGTGATGGCGATAGATCGCGAGCATCGCCTCGACGTCGCTCTCGCGTGACGGCCTGACGACGACGGCTTCGTCGCTCGCGCGCGCAGCTGTTTCGTTCATCGGCACCTACTCGGCGACCACATAAGTGTAGAGCCCGATGCGACCGTTCGGATCAACCTCCTTGTAGACACCCTGGATCTCGACGTCGAAGCCTGGGAAGGTGTTGAAGCAGGTTTCGAACATCTTGAGATAGTCGATCATTGGCTTGGCCCGTTCCGTCAGCCGTTCCCCGGGCACGATGGTGGCGATGCCCGGCGGGTAGACGACGAAAGGCGTGGTGGCAATGCGGCCGGCGATCGCTTCGATGGGCAGATAGTCGACATCGTTGCGGATCAGATAGCGCGCGGCATCGCGGGGCGACATGGCGATCTCGGGCATGTGCTCGGGCATGAATTGCCGCGCCTGCAGCGCGCAGACATCGGCGGCGCGGAAGAAGCGGTGCATGTCGTTGCAGAGATCGCGCAGGCGCACGCCGGCATAGGGCGCCTGCCGCCGCTGGTGGAATTCGGGAATTGCTTCGGCCAGCAGGGCATTGTCGTCATGCAGCCTCTTGAACGCGACGAGGCCCGAAATCAGCGTGCCGGCCTTGCTCGCCTCGACGCCGGGGGTGAGCAGGAAGAGCAGGGAGTTGAGGTCGTTCTTTTCGGGAACGATGCGGTTCTCGCGCAGATATTGCGCGACGATCGGGGCGGGGATGCCGTGCTCGGCATAAGCGCCGGTGGCGCGATCGAATCCGGGGGTGAGCAGTGTCAGCTTGTTCGGGTCGGTCATGGCAAAGCCTTCCGCAAGATCGGGAAAGCCGTGCCAATTGCTGTCCGGAGAGAGCTGCCACAGCGCCGGATTGGTCGCGAGCTCGTCGGTGGACAAGGTCTCCCAGGCGACGTCGTGGACGGCGCCGGGGCGGCCGACATCGGGAATGGCGACGCGGTCGGGAACGAAGGGCTCGAAGAACCAGCGCCGATCCGGCTTTTGCTCCTTCTCCTCGAACTCCCGGCGCATCGCCCGGATCTTCTTGCGCAGCTCGATACCGAGCCGGATGGTGTCGTCCCATAGCACTTCGCCGGAGCGGCCCTTCATCATCTGCGCGCCGACGTCGAGCGAGGCGAACAGCGGATAGAAGGGGGACGTCGATGCATGCTGCATGAAGCTCTCGTTGAAGCGGCGGTGCTCGACGCGCCGCTTCTGGCCGCGGATGTGACGGTCCTTGATGTGGATCTGCGAGGCTTGCGAGAAGCTCGCCAGCTGCTTGTGGGTCGACTGCGTCGCGATGATGCCCGGCGCGTCCGCAGGAAGATTGGCAAGACCCATGGCGAAGCGGCCGGCATAGAGCGGATGAAACTTCATGAAGCCGGCCCAGGCCTCGTCGAACAGGATATAGTCGCAGAGGTGGCCGACGCGCTTGATGATCATCTCGGCGCTGTGGATCGAGCCATCATAGGTGCACTGCTCGACCACGGCGACACGGAACGGACGCTCCTTGCGCCAGGCTTCGCGCTCCTTCACCAGGGGATGGTTGCGGATCGCCTCGCGCAGGATCTTCTCGTCCAGCATGTCCCAGCGCATCGGGCCGATCAGGCCCCAGGCGTTGCGGACGGTCGGGACGTAGACCGGGATACCGCCATTGATCATCAGCGCGCCGTGATGTGCGGCCTTGTGGTTATTGCGATCGAACAGCACGAGATCGCCGTCGGTGACGAGGGCGCCGAGCGCGACCTTGTTCGACGTCGAGGTGCCGTTGAGCACGAAGTAGGTCTTCTCCGCGCCGAAGATTGCCGCCGCTTCCTTTTGCGCCTTCAGCGCCGGGCCCTCATGGGTGAGGAGGTCGCCGAGGTCGAGCACGGAATTGTCGAGGTCGTCGCGGAACACGGCTTCGCCGAGATGCTCGACGAACACGCGCCCGATCGGGCTGCGGTTGTAGAACACGCCGCCGTTGTGGCCGGGACAGGTCCAGAGCTGGTTGCCTTCCTCGGCATAGTCGACCAGCGCGCCGAAGAACGGCGTCTTTAGCGTTTCGGCATATTGCTTGAGACGGCTGATCAGGTTCTTGGCGATGAAGGGCGGCGTCTCTTCGGACAGGAAGACATAGCCATCGATGAAATCGAGTACCTCGACGGGCAGATCCTCGAACCGCTTGCGGCGGATCAACAGAATGATGGGGAAGTCGAGGCCGCGGCGGCGCATCAGATTGATCAGCGACGAGGTCTTGCCTTCGAGGCCCTTCTTGCCCCAGTCCACCACCATGCAGCCGATCGCCGCGTCGGTCTGCACCGCCATCTCGGCATCCTCCAGCTTGCGGGCCCGGACCACCTCGAAGCCGGAACGCTGAATCTCCTCGATGATCTGGTTGAAGCGGACGCCTTCGAGATCGTCGGCGTCGAACATGGGTGCGGCGAACAGGAAGTTGAAGCGCTTGAAATAGTCCATATCGGGTCCCGGATGTGCAGGAGTTACAAGCTCTCTGCACATTCGATGACAGTGGGATGACAGGGGCCGGGAATGCGGCCCGGTTCGAGTACCTGCGGTTTCAGTCCAGCAGCTTGTCCAGCGTGATCGGAAAGTGGCGGATGCGCTTGCCGGTGGCATGGTAGACGGCGTTTGCGATTGCCGCAGGCACGCCGACGACGCCGATTTCGCCCAGCCCTTTGATGCCCAGCCGGTTGATGCGGTCGTCGGGCTCGTCGACGAAAATGACGTCGATGTCGTGGACGTCGGCGTTCACGGGAATGTGGTATTCGGCGATGTTCGCATTCATGATGCGGCCGAAGCGGTGATCCATCACCGTTTCCTCGTGCAGCGCCATCCCGATCCCCCAGACCACGCTGCCCATGACCTGGCTGCGGCCGGTCTTGGTGTTCAGGATGCGCCCGGCCGCGACTGCACTCACGACCCGGGTGACGCGGATGACACCCAGCTCTTCGTCGACCTTTACTTCGGCGAAAACCGCGGAGTGCGTGTTGCGGGCATGCGATTTATCCTCGGCGAACTGGTTGAGCCTCTCCTTTTCGATCCGCTCGCGCCCGCTGTGGCGCATGACGTCCGCAATCGAGACGGCTGACCCGCTCTTGTCGTTGCCAGCGATCATGCCGTCGGCCAAGGTGACGTTGGCGGCATCGACGTCGGCGAGCGGCGAACCCGGCATTGCTTTTGCGAGATGCGCGAGTTCCTGGCGGATTTCTTCGGCCGCTCCCAGCACTGCATGCGCGCTGGACGCCGCCATCCAGGAGCCGCCCTCGACGGGGGCCTGCGGCAAGCTCGAATCGGCGAGCCGGACGCTGATGTTCTCGATCGGGAGGCCGAGCGCATCGGCGGCGACCTGAGCCACGATGGTGTAGGTGCCGGTGCCGATATCGGACGCGGCGCAGGAGACTTCGGCATGGCCGTTGGCCGTCAGCACGATGCGGACGGCGACCGGCATCTGCAGCGCCTCCCATACTCCGGTCGCCATGCCCCAGCCGACGAGTTCCTTGCCGTCACGCGTGGAGCGGGGCGTTGGATTGCGCCGGGCCCAGCCGAAGGCTTCAGCGCCGCGTGCGTAGCATTCGCGCAGCTGCTTGCTGGTGTAGGGCAGGTCTTCGCTCTGGTCGCGATCCGAGTAGCATTTCAGCCGCAGCTCGATCGGATCGAGCTTGAGCGCGACGGCGAGTTCGTCCATCGCGCACTCCAGCGCGCAGACGCCCGTTGCAGCTCCCGGCGCGCGCATGTCGGAGGGCGTTGCAACATCGAGGTCCACCAGCTTGTGGGAATAGTAGGCAGTGGGGCTCTTGTAGAGCTGCTCCGCCCAACCGGTATCGTTGCGTGAAAAGTCCTCGTAGCGCGAGGTAACGGCGATGGCTTCGTGAATGATCGCATCGAGGTTGCCGTCCGGCCTCGCCCCGAGCCCGACATGCTCGATGGTCATGGGCCGATAGCCAAGCCCATACATCTGCTGCCGCGTCAGCACGACGCGGACGGAGCGCTTGAGCGCGAGCGCAGCCATCGTTGCCAGCACCACCGGGTGTTGCGGCCGCAGACCAGAACCGAAGGCGCCGCCGACATAGGGCGAAAGCACGCGGATATCCTCCGGCTTCTTCTCGAACACGCCGCAGAGAAATTTGTGCACGTTCTGGACGCCTTGGGTCTTGTCGTAAACCGTGAGCTTGCCGTCGCCCTCCCACACCACTGTCGTCGCGCTGAGCTCCATCGGATTGTGATGTTCGGTCGGAATGAGGTAGTCGGCTTCGTGTCGCAGGGCCGCGGCCGCAAGCGCCGCCTTGGCGTCGCCGCGCGGCTTGTTCGGCTTGTCGATTTCACTGGCGGTGCCGCGCTCGGCGTCAAGGTCGGTCGCGAAGTCGTCCTGCTCGTAGTCGATTCGCACCAGCGTCGCGGCGAATTTCGCGATCTCCCATTCTTCGGCGACCACGAGAGCAATCGGCTGCCCGTTAAACTTGATCTTGTCGTCATGAAGCGGCCGGAACGGCGAACCCTCCGGGGCCACCTCGTCCTTCCAGGCATCGTCGTTGTCTGCGAGGGGCGGGCGATTGGCGTGCGTGAGCACGTCGATCACTCCGGCCACTTTCAGCGCCGCGCTGGTGTCGAGCCGCACGATGCGACCGCGCGGGATGGTGGCCTCCACCACGAAGCCATGGACGAGGCCGTCGGCGGAAAATTCGCCGGCATATTTCGCAGCTCCGGTGACCTTGGCCCGGCCGTCGACGCGCGACGTTGGTGTCCCCACATAGGCGTTCATCGGGCCCTCATGCGATCTTTTTGTCAGCTTGGGATTGCGGTGTGGCACGCATTGCCTGCATCAACGTACGCACGACGGCCCGGCGCGCGAGCGCGATCTTGAAACCGTTGTGCGCGCGAGCGGTCGCTCCCTGCAGCAGCAGGTCGGCGGCGTGCCCAAAATGATCCGGTGTTGCCGCCTGGCCGCGCAATGCCGCTTCGGCCTCGAGGCTTCGCCATGGTTTGTGAGCCACGCCGCCGAGCGCAAGACGCGCATCGACGATGGCGTTGCCCTCCAGTTCGAGCGCGGCTGCGACCGAGACCAAGGCAAAGGCGTAGGACAACCGGTCGCGGATCTTCAGGTAGCTGTAGTTTCTCGTCAAGCTCTGCGGCGGCAGCTCGATCGCGGTGATGATCTCCCCGCTGCCGAGATTCGTGTCGAGATGAGGCTTGTCGTCGGGAAGCCGATGGAAATCGGTCAGCGCGATGGTGCGTTGTCCGTTGCGGCCTGCAATGTGCACGAGCGCGCCGAGCGCGGCCAAAGCCACGCTCATGTCGGATGGATTGGTTGCGATGCAGGATTTGCTCGTGCCGAGGATTGCGTGGTTGCGATTGAGGCCATCCAGTGCCGAGCAGCCGGTGCCGGGACTGCGTTTGTTGCAGGGCGTCGTCGTGTCGTAGAAGTAGGGGCAGCGCGTCCGCTGCATCAAATTGCCGCCGACGGAGGCCATGTTGCGCAACTGCGCGGAGGCGCCGGCCAGGATCGCGCTGGCAAGCAGGGGGTAGCGCTGCTCGATCAACGGATGGTAGGCGAGGTCCGAATTTGGCACCAGGGCCCCGACGCGCAGGCCCCCGTCAGCCGTTTCCTCGATGTCGCGAAGCGGAAGATGGGAAATGTCGATCAGCCGGGAGGGCCGTTCGACATTCTCCTTCATCAGGTCGATCAGGTTGGTGCCGCCGGCGATCAATTTTGCGCCGGGATCTGCGACGAGCAGCCGAATGGCGTCGGCGACGTCGCTTGCGCGGGAATATTGGAAGTTGTTCATGACCGGCTCATTGCCTGCTCGATCGCGGCCACGATGTTGGGATAGGCGCCGCAGCGACAGAGGTTTCCGCTCATCAGCTCCCTGATCTCGGCCGCATCCCGCGCACGGCCTTCGGCCAAGAGGCCCGCGGCGGAACAGATCTGTCCCGGCGTGCAATAACCGCATTGGAAGGCATCGTGATCGATAAAAGCCTGTTGCAGGGGATGCAGCGTGCCGTCCTTGGCCAAGCCTTCGATCGTCGTGATCTCGGCGCCGTCCTTCATGACGGCGAGCGTCAGGCAGGAATTGACTCGTCTTCCGTCGACCAGCACGGTACAGGCGCCGCATTGGCCGTGATCGCAACCCTTCTTGGTGCCGGTCAATTCCAGCCGGTCACGCAGGGCATCCAGGAGCGTGGTCCATGGCACGACCTCCAGTGTGCGCCTTGTGCCATTGACGAGGAAGTCGATCGGAATGCGTTCTGGGATCGTGATGTCGGCCATAGTCTGTTCCCTGCGGAAAGGCCGAGCTGGGCAAAATTGTGGACGTGACGCGATAATGCGTTGCCGCCGCTGGCCGATAGCGCCCAACGGACGACGGGTTGCTTCGTTCCACGGGCTTTCCCGGCCTGACGGACGAGGTCAGCGCTTCGCCTCGCCGAACACCACGGTCGGCACCGCGCGGTTGACGATCTCGCGTAGCGCGAAGCTCGATTGCACCCGCGCGACGCGCGGCAGGCGCGACAGCTCGGTGCGGTGGATGCGCTCGAAATCCTGGATGTCGCGAGCAAGCACGATCAGGATGTAGTCGTCGGTGCCCGACATCAGGAAGCAGCGCACGACGGAGGGACATTTCACCACCTCCGCCTCGAACGCCTTCAGAGCCTCGTCGCTCTGGCTTTCCAGCGCGATGCGGACCAGCACGGTGGTGGTGAGGCCGAACTGGCCGAGGTCGAGCGCGGCCTGATAGGCCTGGATGTAGCCGTCGTCCTCGAGCGCCTTCTGCCGCCGCGCCAGCGCGGTGCTCGACAAGCCGATCTTGCTGGCAAGCTCGGTGTGACTGGCGCGCGCGTTGGTCGTGAGTTCCGCGAGAATCGCGAGGTCTTTCCGGTCGAGGGCCAATGTTTCGATTCCAGCGTGAAAGGGCAGTTCTGCGCCGGAAACCGGCGCGCGCCTGCCGAGACTAGCGGATATTTGCACGGAACCAAACGAGAGCCCTCGTTAGGATGATTGAGCGGAATCAGGGTGCTGGCAAAGGAGCTCGCGATGCGCGTCGGTGTGCCCAAGGAGATCAAGGTGCAGGAATATCGGGTCGGGCTCACCCCGGGTGCTGTCCGTGAATATGTTGCTGCCGGACACCAGGTCACGGTCGAGACCGGCGCCGGCAGCGGCATTGGCGCGTCCGACGAAGTCTATCGGCGGGCAGGGGCCATGATCGGCGACAGCGCCCCTGACATCTTCGCCAAGTCGGACATGATCGTGAAGGTGAAGGAGCCGCAGAAGAGCGAATGGGCTCAGCTCCGCGAAAGCCAGCTCCTGTTCACTTACCTCCATCTCGCGCCGGATCCCGAACAGGCCAAGGGTCTGCTAGCTTCCGGGTGCACCGCGATCGCCTATGAAACCGTCACGGATGCGAGCGGTCACCTCCCGCTGCTCGCCCCGATGAGCGAAGTCGCCGGCCGCCTCGCCATCGAGGCCGCCGGCGCCGCGCTCAAGCGCTCGGCCGGCGGCCGCGGTCTGCTGCTCGGCGGCGTGCCGGGCGTGCAGCCCGCGCGCGTCGTCGTGCTCGGCGGCGGCGTGGTCGGCACACAGGCTGCGCGCATGGCGGCCGGGCTCGGTGCCGAAGTCACCGTGATCGACCGCTCGATCCCACGTCTGCGCGAACTGGACGATCTCTTTGCCGGGCGCGTGCGCACGCGTTTCTCGACCCTCGAGGCGGTCGAGGACGAGGTGTTCGCCGCGGACGTCGTGATCGGCGCAGTGCTGGTGCCGGGCGCGAGCGCGCCGAAGCTGGTCACGCGCGCCATGCTGAAGTCGATGCGACCGGGTGCCGTGCTGGTCGACGTCGCGATCGACCAGGGCGGTTGCTTCGAGACCTCTCATCCGACCACGCACGCTGAGCCAACTTACGAGGTCGACGGCGTCGTGCATTATTGCGTTGCCAACATGCCGGGCGCGGTGCCGGTAACCTCGAGCCAGGCCCTGAACAATGCGACGCTGCCGTTCGGTCTGATGCTCGCGAACAAGGGTTTTGCGGCCGTGCTGGAAAATCCGCATTTGCGCAACGGCTTGAACGTCCATCGCGGGCGGATCACGAACAAGGCGGTCGCGGAAAGCCTCGGGCTCGAGTTTGCGCCGGTTGGAAGTGGCTTGGCGGCGTAGGCGCTGTCGTTGCACCAACCGCGAAGAAGAAAACCATCGCCTTTTGGGCTCCGATCGGAAGGAGTTTCCCCGTCGCAGCCCAAAAAAGCCAATCGCTTCCATTGCTGTTTCGCGGCGAAACGACGACATTCCTGCCAGAAATTGGTGGATTGGTAGCTATGGAACGCAGTGGATTCGAGCCCTTCGGCGAGCAATTGGTGTCCGCAACGGACAGCCAGCCGAAGTCGCGTGCCTCAAAGCTCCTGCTGCGGACTGGCACGACGCTGTTCTGGTCGCTGGTTGCCGGCATCGTGCTCGCGCGTGCCGCCTTCTTCGAGCCGGGGGTCTATGACGGCTTCAGCCGGGTTGCCTCGCTTGCCAAGAGCCTGATCTTCTGAGCCTCTTTCCGCCCTTTATTCCAGATCCGAGGACAGAACTTCCCTCGGGCCTGATATGTCGAAAACTTATTCCACAATGGGAGCGCGCTGCGTATAAATCTTTCTCCTCTGGGAGAGATTTGTGTCGCAGAATCAAGCATCCAGCCCGGCCGGCACCAAGCCGGCTTCCGCCGCAAGCCGCATTGCGGCGCTGATTCCAGGCATACTCCTCTGCGTTCTGGTGGCCGGCGTCTCCGCCCTGCTGGAGCACGCCGAACTGGGCATGTTCGACCATCCCTATGTCGAGGCGCTGGTGATGGCGATCCTGCTCGGGATGGCCTTGCGCAGCTTCTGGAAACCCGCGCCGCGCTGGCAAGCCGGCATCGCCTTCAGCGCCAAGCAGCTGCTCGAAGTTGCAGTGATGCTGCTGGGTGCCTCCATCAGCTTCGCCGCGATAGCGGCGTCAGGCATCGCGCTGCTGGCATCGATCGCGGCCGTCGTCGTGATAACGCTCGGTGTCTCATTCGGCCTCAGCCGCATGCTTGGGCTGTCGACACGTCTGTCGATCCTGATCGCCTGCGGCAACTCGATCTGCGGCAACTCGGCGATCGCCGCCGTCGCGCCGATCATCGGCGCCAACAACGACGAGATCGCATCCTCGATTTCCTTTACCGCCATCCTCGGCGTGATGATGGTGCTGGGCCTGCCTCTCTTGATTCCCTTGTTGCAATTGTCCGCGACGCAATACGGCATCCTCGCCGGCCTCACCGTCTATGCCGTGCCCCAGGTGCTCGCGGCAACGGTGCCCGCCGGCCTGGTCTCGACGCAGATTGGCACGCTGGTGAAACTGATGCGTGTGCTGATGCTGGGGCCGGTCGTGGTCGGCTTCTCCTTGCTCGCCTCGCGCTGGCAGACCGATGCCAAGAAGACCAGCGTTGGCTTCTTCCGCCTGGTGCCGTGGTTCATCCTCGGCTTCCTCGTGCTTGCGACCTTGCGTTCGCTCGAGATCGTGCCGGCCACGGTGGTTGGCCCCGTGACGAAGATCACCGGCTTTCTCACGGTGGTCTCGATGGCCGCCTTGGGCTTAGGTGTGGACGTCCGCGTGCTGGCGAACGTCGGGGGCAGGGTGACGGCTGCCGTGACTCTGTCCCTGATGCTGCTGCTCGGAATCAGCATCGCGCTGGTGCACTGGTTCAAGTGAATTGAAACGACACTGCTGTAGGGTGGGCAAAGGCGCGAAAGCGCCGTGCCCACCATCTCTCTCTTATTGCAAGAGATGGTGGGCACGCTCCGCTTTGCCCACCCTACAGGAGCGTCATCGCAGCGAGCGGAAGGGCAAAATCAAATCACGTCCGCCAGCGAGTGCCCCTGCAGCTCGATGCTCAGCCCCTGCATGCCCAGATCGTTGATCTCGCCGCCCATCGCCTTCAGGCTCTCCTCGCGGATCAGCGACATCAGCCCGCGGCGCAGCGCCAGGAATTCCGACGACATCATCATGGATTGCTGCCGCGGCCGCTCCAGGGGGATCGGGATCTCTGCCTTGATCGAGCCGGGCCGGGCGGTCATGCAATAGACGCGGTCGGACAGGAAGATCGCCTCGTCGATATCGTGGGTCACGAACAGGACCGAGATCTTCAGCCGCTGCCACATATTGGTGAGGATCTGCTGCATGATGACGCGCGTTTGTGCGTCGAGCGCGCCGAACGGTTCGTCGAGCAGCAGCACTTTCGGCCCCGTCGCAAGCGCGCGGACGATGCCGACGCGCTGCTTCATGCCGCCGGAGAGCCTTTCCGGATAATGCTTTTCGAACGCCTCCAGCCCGGCAAGCCCGAGCAGGGTGCGCGCGGCGCGCTCGCGCTGCGAGCGAGGCATGCCGCGCATCTTCAGGCCGAACTCGACGTTCTCCCGCACGGTCTTCCAGGGGAACAGTGAATATTGCTGGAACACCATCCCGCGTTCGGCGCTCGGGCCGTTGACGCGCTCGCCATCGACGGTGACGATCCCCGTCGTCGGTTTGAGGAAGCCTGCGACCGCATTGAGCAGCGTCGACTTTCCGCAGCCGGACGGGCCGACGATCGACACGAACTCGCCGGGGTTCACATGGATCTGCGTGTCGGTGACGGCCTGCACCGGGCCCTCGATCGTTTCGTAGGCTAGCGAGAAGTTCTTGACCTCGATGTGACCCTTTGGCTTTGCAGCAAGGACTTCGCTCATGTCGACCTCCACGGCATCACCAATTGTCCCGCGCCCCGGATCAGCAGGCTCGATCCGAGGCCGAGCACCCCGATCGCGATCATGCCGAGTGCGATGTCGGCATATTGAACCAGCGAGTAAGCTTCCCAGGTGAAATAGCCGATGCCGTATTGGCCGGAGATCATCTCGGCCGCGATCAGCGACACCCACGCGACGCCCATGCCGACGGTGAGGCCGGTGAAGATGTGCGGCAGCGAGGCCGGAAAATACACCTCGCGGAAGATCGAGCGCTCGCGCGCGCCGAGACACTGGGCGGCGCGCACCAGCACCGGATCGACAAGCGACATGCCGTGCAGCGTATTGACCAGGATCGGGAAGAACGAGCCGAGAAAGGTGATGTAGACGATGCTCTGCTCGTTGGTCGGCCACAGCATGATCGCCATCGGCACCCAGGCGATCGCCGGAATCGGCCGGAGCACCTCCGCCACCGGGAAGATCACCTCGTGCACCAGCTTGAAGCGTCCCATGATCAGGCCGAGCGGCACCCCGACGATGGCGGCGAGCGAGAAGCCGAAGAAGATGCGGCGACAGCTGAGCAGGACATGCATCAGGAACTTGGGGTCGTGGATCGCCTTGACGAAGCTCGCATAGACCGCGAGCGGCGAAGGCACATTGGTGAAGCGCACGAAGAATACGACGCGATAGGTCGTGAGCAGGTGCCAGACCAGCAGGAATGCGAGCAGCGAGATGATGCCGATCGCGGTCGCGCGCAGCCGGCCCTGGTTCAGGCGGTACCAGCGAAGCATGAGCGCGCCGAAGGAGGTCGGTGCTGCTGCTGGCGTGACGGCGGGCACAGGGCCCGCCTCTGCAATGGACGCTGTCGGCATGCCGTCCTCGGGATGTCTGACGAGGGCGGGACTGCTCACGTCCTGCCTCCGCCGACCGACGCTTTCACCGCTTCGTCGAAGCCGAGCACCTTGCCGCTGATCTTGGCCGCGTAGGCCTCGGCATCCTTCTTCAGCAGGAACGGTGCAACTTCGCCGTTGCCGACCGCGAAGAAGGCCTGGTCGGCGAACAGCTTGATGCCCCGGGTGGTATCGAAGACATAGGCGACGTTGATCTTCTTGCCCTTGGCCTTGTAGTCGGCATAGGCGCCAAGCGTGCAGCTGGCCGATGAGAAGGGCATGATGCCGGCATCATCGAGCCAGACCTCGCCCGCCTTGCGCGGATCGGCGATCGGCTTCTTGCAGAAGGCGTCTTCGCCGGAGATCTCGTAGTTCTTCGTGCTCGCAAGCTGCGCGTCATAGTCGAGCTTCATCTCGGCATAGGCCTTGCGGATGTATTTGTCGTCGACCCACTTCTTCGGATCGAATTCCTTCATGCGGCCGAGGTTCTGCAGCACCTTGACGTCGGTCGTGGCGGCATCGATCAGCGCCGGCTTGACCGTGGGATCGGTGGTCATGTTGCCGCCGGGACCGAGGAAAATGTAGACGACTTCCTTGTTGATGCCGGTCCATTCCTGAATCTTCTCGGCCGCGAGCTTGGGATCGTCGCGCAGCCATTGATTGGCGGCGATTACGGCCTTGAAGTAGGCGACCACGACCTCAGGATATTTCTCGGCGAAGTCGGTGCGGACGACGATGCCGTGGAAGGTCGGCAAGTTCGTCTCGACGCCGTCAAAGATCTTTCGGGCGAAGCCGCGGAACGGCAGCAACTCGGCGAAGGGGACGAAGTCGGCATGCCCGTCGATCTTCTTCTCCTGGAGATTGGTCGACCCGACCTCGGGACTCTGGCTGACCAACTGGAAGAAGTCGGCGGGATAGCCGCGGTCCTGCATAGCCTTGAGGACCATGCCATGGGCGGCGGAGCCGAAGGGAACGCTGACGAGCTTGCCCTTGAGATCGGCGAGGTCGTAGTAGGGCGAGTCCTTGTGAACGACGAGACCGTTGCCGGAGCCGGAGAGGCTATAGGCGGCGATGCCGACCAGCCGGCTCTTGCTCTCGGGGTTGCTCTCGAAGGTGAAGCCGTTCACGATCAGCGGATAGTCGCCCATCATGCCGATCTGCAGCTTGTTCGCCATCATCGCATTGGTGACGGGCGGGCCCGAGGTGAAGTTCTGCCACTCCAGCTCGAACTTGATGTTGGCATATTTGCCGTCTTTCGGCAGATATTTCTCGAGGAGACGCAACTGGCGGATGACGACGCCGGCGGTGACCGTGTTCGTCGTGGTGTCCTGCGTTCCGATGCCGAGTGTGATCGTTTCCGCCGACACCGGCTGCGTGACGAATAGCGCCAGCGACGTCACCGACATCGCGATCGAGAGCGTGGGAAGACGGCTGACCATTCTCATCCTCATTTGGTTGGATGTGCTGTGGTTGCCATGATTGGGTGAGGTCGCAGGCAGGGCAAATCCGGATTGGCCGTTGCAGTCGATTAGTTGCCGGGAAATTCTGATTGCATACTCCTTGGGCAGTCCTGCACTATAAAGCCGCTTGCCTGTGCACCGGCCTTGGTCGCAGATTTGCTTAGTCAGCTGCGTGACCGCGCATCTCCTCCAGCACGTCGGTCCGGCAGACCACGATCTGCGACCGCTTGGTCAGCACGATTCCCTTCTCCTGCATGCGCTTCAGGCTGATCGTCACCCACTGCCGGGTGGCGCCGACCATGTGGGCAATATCGGCATGGGTAAAAGCTGCGGCGATCACAGTGCCGTCGGCATCCTCGACGCCGTAGAGCTCGACGAGATGCAGCAGGAGATGCGCGAGACGCTGCGTGATCGAGCGCGTTCCCAGCATTTGCGCCAGCGCCGAGTAGCACTTGCCCTTGAAGGTGAGGCCCTCGATGAGGCCGATCGCGAGATTCGGGATCTCCGCGGCAAGGGAGCGCAGCTCCTTTCCAGGCAGGTGCACCACGCTGCAATTGCTGGATGCCACGCCGGACCATTGATGCATGGTGCCCTCGAACACTTCGGGGCCTCCGACGAAATTGCCCGCATGCCAGTAAGCCAGCGTGATCTCGCGCCCGAGCGGCGAGGTGTAGAACACCCGGATGCGGCCGCTCTCGATCAGCCAGATGCCGTCATGCTTGGCGCCCTGGCTGAACAGGGTCTGGCCGCGATTGAGCACTTTGCGGCGGCCCTGCTTCAGCACCAGTTCCCGCTCCCGCGGCGAGAGCTTGTCCATCAGCGGTGGCGGACCGCCGATCCATTGCTGGTTCTCGGTGAGCAGCAGCGAGGAGCTGCCGGTAGACCGCGCCGCTCCGGGAGCGGACCCGCGAACCGCATTCGCCGCCTGCAACATCGCCTGCCTCCGGAACGTTCAAATCGTTCTAAAGAGGAGCAATGTCCGTGCCAGATGGCGAGCCAACACCCTGCGTCATTCTGAGCGGCGTTCGGTACCCCGGCCAGACGATGCCGGTTATGCGGCAATCCCCGCCAGGCTCAACAAATACGGCCTCGGGTAAATGCCCCGGTTGTGCCCATCCGAGAACGAGATGTTCAGCCCGTAGCCGAGATCGCCGATCTCGGTGATCGCGATGCCCGGAAATGCTTCCGGAAAGCGGCCGTCGAAGCGGGCGCGGGTGCAGTGGGCGCATTTGCAGGAGAGGCGGAGCGTTTCGGCGGAAACGCTGAGCGTGTCGTCCTGTGCGGTACGGACGAGCAGCGCGGCGAGATCGGCGCTGGCTTCGTAGTCGGCCACGGTCGGCGCCACCAAGGTCATGCTCATGACGAACCTCCGACGTCCTGATAGGCCGGCGCGGGCGCATATGAATAGCAACTAATTGCCGGCGCGGTGTGATCGCGTGTCTTTTCCGTGATGGCCCGCGAAATGTGAAACTAATCGACCGGGAATTCCACTTCCGCGTTGCCGGACTCTTCTCTCTCCGAAAACTTCTGCGCCATCGATGGCCAAGGAGAGACCATGAGCGCATTTCAGAAGGAAACGGTTCTGTCGGTCAGACACTGGACTGATTCCCTATTCAGCTTCACTGCGACCCGAGATCCCGGCTTCCGGTTCCAGAACGGCCAATTCGCCATGATCGGACTCGAGGTCGAGGGCAAGCCGTTGATGCGGGCTTACAGCATGGCCAGCGCCAATCACGAGGAGGCGCTCGAATTCTTCTCGATCAAGGTGCAGGACGGCCCGCTGACCTCGCGCCTGCAGAAGATCAGGGAAGGCGACATCATCCTGATCGGCCGCAAGGCGACCGGAACGCTGATCACCGGCAACCTCATTCCGGGCAAGCGCCTGCTGCTGCTCTCGACCGGAACGGGCCTTGCGCCCTTTGCCAGCCTGATCAAGGATCCCGACGTCTACGAGAACTACGAGACCATCGTGCTTGCCCATGGTTGCCGCCAGGTCTCCGAACTTGCCTACGGTGAGCACGTCGTCGACGGCTTGCGCAACCACGAATTCTTCGGCCCCCTGATCCGCGACAAGCTGGTCTATTATCCAACCGTCACCCGCGAGCCGTTCCGGAACCGCGGTCGCATCACCGACCTGATCGCCTCGAACCAGGTTTTTGACGATATCGGCCAGTCCGGCCTCGATATCGAAACCGACCGCATCATGCTGTGCGGCAGCCCCGCGATGCTCGAGGAACTCCACGCGATGTTCTCCGCACGCGGTTTCGTCGAGGGCAACCACAGCCAGCCCGGCCATTTCGTCATCGAAAAGGCTTTCGTCGAGCGCTGAGACGCAAATCGCGGCCCGGCGACAACTAATTGCTATCGCCGGGAAGCTCCCTGAACAAATCTGACGCAAAGGCGCCGGCTATCGGCGGACCAGGAGCAAGTGATGGCACTAGATCAGATCGTCGACGGACTTTCCGAGGTTTCCTGCGACGTGCTGGTCATCGGGGGCGGCACGGCCGGGCCGATGGCGGCGCTGAAGGCGAAGCTGAAGAATCCGAAGGCCAATGTCGTTCTGCTCGAAAAGGCCAACGTCAAGCGCTCCGGGGCGATCTCGATGGGGATGGATGGGCTGAATAACGCCGTCATCCCCGGCTATGCGACGCCGGAGCAGTACACCAAGGAAATCACCATCGCCAACGACGGCATCGTCGATCAGAAGGCGGTCTATAAATACGCGCAGAATTGCTACAACATTATCGAGGAGCTCGACAGCTTCGGCATCCGCTTCCTGAAGAACGAGAACGGCGATTACGCCGTCAAGAAGGTGCACCACATCGGCACCTACGTGCTGCCGATGCCGAACGGCGAGACCGTGAAGAAGGCACTGTACCGCCAGCTTCGTCGCGCCCGCATCCTGATCTCCAACCGCTACATGGCGACGCGGCTCCTGAAATCTGCTGATGGCCGCATCGCAGGCGCCGTCAGCGTCAATACCCGTACCGCCGAGATGCTGGTGATCAAGGCCAAGGCCGTGATCCTCTGTATGGGCGCTGCCGGACGCTTGGGCTTGCCAACGTCGGGCTACATGTTCGGGACCTACGAGAACGCCGCCAATTCCGGCGACGGCTACGCCATGGCCTATCATGCCGGCGCCGCGCTCGCGAATCTCGAATGCTTCCAGATCAACCCGCTGATCAAGGACTACAATGGCCCGGCCTGCGCCTATGTCGCCGGTCCGTTCGGCGCATTTACTGCGAACAACGAAGGCTCGCGCTTCATCGAATGCGACTATTGGTCCGGCCAGATGATGCTCGAGTTCTACAACGAGCTGCTGTCCGGCAAGGGGCCGGTGTTCCTCCAGCTCAAGCATCTTCATCCCGACACCATCTCCGAGATCGAATCCACGCTGCATAAGGTCGAACGTCCCACGCGCGGGCTGTTCCAGCAGGGGCGGGGTGTCGATTACCGCAGCGAGTCGATCGAGATGCATATCTCGGAGATCGGCTTCTGCTCCGGCCACAGCGCCTCCGGCGTGTTCGTCGACGACAATGCGCGCACCACAGTGCCGGGACTCTATGCCGCCGGCGACATGGCCAGCGTGCCGCACAATTACATGCTGGGCGCCTTCACCAACGGCTCGGTTGCTGGCATCGATGCGATGGACTTCGCCGACAGCCATGACTTCGCGGAGTTCGACGCCGCCGATGTCGCCATGGAACGCGAGCGCGTGATGGCGCCGACCAGGCGCGAGGACGGCATTCCGCCCAACCAGATCGAGTACAAGACCCGGCGCCTCGTCAACGACTATCTGCAGCCGCCGAAGGTCACGCGCAAATACGAGCTCGGCATGCGCCGCCTTGCCGAAGCGCGAGAGGACATGCAGGATCGCATGATCGCGCGCAATGCGCACGAGCTGCTCCGCGCCCTCGAAGTCCAGTCGATCATGGACTGCGCCGACATGGCCGCGCACGCCTCGCTCTACCGCGAGGAGAGCCGCTGGGGCCTCTATCACTGGCGCACGGATTTCCCGGAGAAGGACAACGAGAACTGGTTCTGCCACACGCTGCTGAGCAAGCGTGACGGCAAGATGACCAGCGAGAAGCGTGCCGTCGAGCCCTATGTCGTTCCGATCTCGGACGACGAGAAGGACCTCTACGACAAGCAGCGCATCCGCGCCTCCGCCTGATCCACCGCGCCAAAGCAACAGGAGACATCAAATGCCTCTCGCGTCCTATCAGACTTCGGTTCCGGTGGTCGTCGACGACGCCAAATGCATCGCGGACAAAGGGTGCACGGTCTGCGTCGACGTATGCCCGCTCGACGTGCTGCGCATCAGCGACATGACCAACAAGGCCTATATGGCTTATGACGAATGCTGGTATTGCATGCCCTGCGAGGCCGATTGTCCGACCGGTGCCGTCACCGTCAACATTCCCTATCTGTTGAGGTGATCATGTCGAGCCCGTTCGAAGCCTATGACGATCTCGAAGACGCCGACGAACGGCTGCAGGCCGCCGATCCCGCCGAGCGCCGCGTCGCCATCATCGCGCTTGGCCATTCCGGCGATCCCGCCGCAGTCGCGCATCTCGCCAACATGGTGGCCGACCCCGATGCCGGCGTGCGCCAGCAGGTTGCGATGGCGCTCGGTGAGTTCGACGGGCCGGAGGCGGCGAGCGCGCTGGTGAAGCTGCTGGTCGACCCAGAGCGAATCGTCGCGGCGGCGGCGGCCGACAGCATGGCCGAGTTCAAGGATCCGGCCTGTGCCGCGATCATCCTGCCCTTAGTGAAGCACGCCCATGCCTTCGTCCGCATGGGCGCGTTGCGGGCGCTGAAGGAATTGCGCTGCAAGGACACGCTGAAGCCGGCGCTTGAAGCGCTCCAGGATGCAGACGCCGCCGTGCGCGTGCAGGCGATCGGCGTGATCGGCTTCCTCAAGCTCGAGGAATCGATCCCGGCGCTGACCGCGTTGATCAACGATCCCGATGCCCATGTCCGCCGCGCGGCAGTCAGTGCGCTGGCGTTCTCGCATATGAAGCCTGCGGCGGAGACGATCACGCGCGCGTTGAGAGACTCGGACTGGATGGTGCGCGAAATGGCGGCGGAAACCCTTGGCCTCAACACCAATGGCTCGCTGGCGGCAGATCAGCTCATCGGCTCGCTCGGCGACGCGTTCTGGCAGGTACGATTGAAGGCGATCCGCAGTCTCGGCAAGATGAAGATCGAGCGTGCGGTGCGCCCGATCGGCAATTGCATCAATCACGACCAGGCGAACCTGCGCAAGGAGGCGGCCGCCGCACTCGGCGAGATCGCCCATCCCGATGGGGAAGCGTTCCTGGCCGTCATTGCCGACGATCTCGATCCGGACGTGCGCAAGAATGCGCGTTGGGCACTGCAACAGATTGCGGCCCGCAAGGCGCGGGCAGGGGCATAACGGTTCTTCGCGGCTGGTCTGGACTTCCCCTGCCAGACGTTTATTTGTCTTCGCCAATGGATCGACCGCCGAAACATGGCCGATCTGAGAACAGCGAGGACGCGGCCATGATGACTTTGACGGTGAAAGACCTCCTCCCCGAGGACGGAACGAAGGGGACGCTGGTGGGCCGCGTCTGGCTGCCGCAGGTCGCCGGTCCGGCCGTCGTCGCTGTGCGTGGCGATGGCGTATTCGACGTCACCGCGAGGTTTCCGACGGTCAGCGCGCTGTGCGAGGAAGATGATCCGGCCAAGGCGCTCGCTGCGGTCAAGGGCGAGCGTATCGGCGATCTCCAAGCCATCGTTGCCAATACCGCCCCCGACGGCCGTGACACCAGCAAGCCGTGGCTGCTCGCCCCAGTTGACCTCCAGACACTGAAAGCGGCCGGCGTCACGTTCGCGATCTCGATGCTGGAGCGCGTCATCGAGGAGCGCGCCAAGGGTAACCCGGCGTCGGCCGAGGCCATCCGCAAGGAAGTCACCCGGCTCATCGGCGACGATCTATCCAAGCTCAAGCCGGGCTCGGATCAGGCAATGCATCTGAAGCAGGTGTTAATCGAGCAGAACGCCTGGAGCCAATATCTCGAGGTCGGCATCGGCCCGGATGCTGAAGTCTTCACCAAGGCGCCGACCCTGTCCTCGGTCGGCACCGGCATGGATGCCGGCCTGCATCCGAAATCGACCTGGAACAATCCCGAGCCCGAGCTCGTGCTGTTCGTGTCGAGCCGCGGCAAGATCGTCGGCGGCGCGCTGGGTAATGACGTGAACCTGCGCGACTTCGAGGGCCGTTCGGCGCTGCTGCTGTCGAAGGCGAAGGACAACAACGCGTCGTGCTCCATCGGCCCGCTTCTGCGCCTGTTCGACGACACTTTTACGCTCGACGATGCGCGCAAGCTCGACATCAGTCTGAACGTGACGGGCACGGACGGCTTCGTCCTCGACGGCCATTCCTCGATCAGCAAGATCAGCCGCGATCCAACCGATCTCGTCGCGCAGACCATTGGCAAGGTGCATCAATATCCCGACGGCTTCGTTCTCTTCCTCGGCACCATGTTTGCGCCGGTCAAAGATCGCGACGCGCAGGGGCAGGGCTTCACCCACAAGCGCGACGACATCGTCACGATCGCAGCGCCCCAGCTCGGCAAGCTGGTCAACCGCATGCGCACCAGCGACGAATGTGAGCCGTGGACGTTCGGCATCGGCGCCCTGATGAAGAACCTAGCGCAGCGAAAGCTTATCTAGCTCGCTCTTCGCCTCTCCGCGCCGACGGCAGGGCCAGGAATTTGCGAGGCAAGTTCCTGGCCCTCCTGTCGCGCCAGCCGAAGGCAGCTCCATCTGCCTCGTCACCGCAAGAGCGGTGAAGCCATCCATAGTCTTTCCCGCAGGAGACTTGGAATTGCTTCACGGCGTTCTGACTGACGAGGGGAATGGTTTCGACCTTTGCCGTCACGGCCTCGTAGTCCATCAATCCTTAATTCATCTTTGAATTGCAGTAGGGAGCCAAAGCGCGCTGTAGGTGTCGGGACATCGCTCACCCCAAAAAAGTCCAACGCTGCCTTCAATAGTCAAATAATATGACTAGTCGGAACCCGTTTTCCGTGAAATTGTACCCCGCCACGCCCAACGAGGGTGGCAGAGAGGTGCTATAGTACTAATCGGCGCCCGCGATAATAAGACCGCTGCTTGGGAGAACGCCTGATGCTTCACAGCCCGTTCGTTACATTACAACGGCCGCGTTGCTGCCGGCCGGGGCTGCGGGCCGCATGATTGCGCACTGTCGGGTGACTGGGGGCGCAGGAGCGGGCGCATGAACTCGCGCATCGTCGTCATCCCGACCCGGCGGGCCCATTCCAACCATGCGGAGGTGGCGCGTTCGATCGGTATCGACATCATCGCCGGCCGCTATGCGGAAGGCACGCGCCTGCCGGGCGATGCCGAGATGATCGCGATGTTCGGCGTATCGCGGCCGGTGCTGCGCGAGAGCGTGAAGACGCTGGTCGCCAAGGGCCTGCTCACCACCAAGGCGCGGGTCGGCACCGTCGTCCGCGAGCGCGGCGCCTGGAACATGTTCGATGCGGACGTGCTGGCCTGGCACCTCGATGCCGGCATCGACAAGCGCTTCCTCAACGACCTCGCCGAGATCCGCCTCGCGGTCGAGCCGCGTGCGGCGATGCTCGCGGCGGCGCGGCGGTCCGATGAGGATCTCGCCGAGCTCCGCCGCTGCATGGATCGCATGCGGCTCGAAGCCTCCGACTCGGCGGGCTTTGCCGATGCCGATCTTGCGCTTCACGTTGCCGTGGCGCGGGCCTCCGGCAATCTGTTCATGCGCTCGATCGGCCATGTCATCGAAGCCGCTCTGCGCGCTTCGTTCCTGCTCAGCGCCCCGGTCGAGCCGGGGGACCGCGATACCGTGCTGCTCTGGCATCAGAGGATCGTCGATGCCATCGCCGCAGGCGATGCGGACGCCGCCTCCCAGGCGATCATCTTCGTCATTCACAATGGCATGCATCGCCATGAGGGCGCTGCGATCGAGACTGGGCCGGTCGAGGCGCTGCCACTCGAGATACCCGGAGAGAGATCGTGACGGATCTGCGCATCGCCATCGTCGGGTTCGGCAAGATCGCGCGCGACCAGCATGTCGGCGCGATCGCGGCGACACCGGGGGCGACACTTGCGGCCATTGCCAGCCGGAACGCTTCGCTGCCGGAGCTGCCACATTTTGCCACCATCGAGGAGCTTCTGCAGAGGGGGCCGCCGATCGATGCCGTCTCGCTGTGCACCCCACCGCAGGTGCGGCGCGCCCAGGCCGCCGCGGCGCTCGCCGCCGGCAAGCATGTCATGCTGGAAAAGCCGCCCGGCACGGGCGTTGCCGAGCTCGATCCGCTGATCGCGATGGCGGCAGAAGCCAAACGCACGCTGTTTGCGACCTGGCATTCGCGATATGCGCCGGCGGTCGAGCCGGCGCGCGCGTGGCTGAGGGCACGCCGGATCAAGTCCGTGCACATCAGCTGGAAGGAAGACGTTCGGGTCTGGCATCCCGGGCAGGGCTGGATCTGGGAACCGGGCGGTCTCGGCGTGTTCGATCCCGGCATCAATGCGTTGTCGATTGTGACCAGGATTCTGCCGAAGCCCGTGTTCGTCACCGCGGCCGAGCTGGCCTTTCCATCCAATTGCCAGGCGCCGATCGCTGCAAACCTTACGCTGACCGACATCGAAGGTCTGCCTGTGACCGCGGAGTTCGATTTCCGCCAGACCGGGCCGCAGAGCTGGGACATCGTCGTCGATACCGATCAGGGAAGGATGACTCTGTCGAGCGGCGGCGCGCGCATGGCCGTCGATGGTGAGGTGCTTACCGAGGCGCCGGATGCGGAATATCGCGGACTGTACCGGCGCTTCCTCGAGCTTGCGGCGACCGGTGCGAGTGACGTCGACCTCACCCCGCTCCGTCTCGTCGCCGACGCCTTCCTGATCGGCAGGCGCACGATCGTCGAACCGTTTGTGGATTGAGCATGACCGCAGCAAAGGTGACAAGAGACGTTTTCGGAATGCTGCCGGACGGCCGCAAGGTGGAGCGCATCGTGTTGCGCGGGGCAGGCGGCTTTGAGGCCCGGATCATCACCTATGGCGCGGTGATCCAGGCACTGATCGCGCCGGACGCCAAAGGCGACTGCGACGACGTGGTGCTCGGCCATGACGAGTTCGCCGGCTATTTCGCCGACCGAAAGTTCTTCGGCGCCACGGTCGGCCGCTATGCCAACCGCATTGCCAAGGGCCAGTTTTCGCTTGACGGCGAGACGGTGCAGCTCGCCGTTAACAACGGCGTCAATGCGCTGCATGGTGGCCTCGACGGTTTTGACTGCAAGCTCTGGGAGATTGCGGACATCGACCAGGGAGTCGAGCCCGCGGTGACGCTCTCTTATGTCAGCCCGCACGGCGAAGAAAATTACCCCGGCCGGCTCGACGTGCGCCTGACCTATCGGGTCACCAGTCCGGCCGAACTGTCGCTCATCATGCAGGCGCGGACCGACCGGCCGACCATCGTCAACCTGACCAACCACAGCTTCTTCAACCTCGAGGGCGCGGCGTCCGGTACGTCCGTGCTCGACCACGAGCTCACGGTCGCTGCAGAACATTTCCTCGCCATCGATCCCAACGCAATTCCGCTGCCGGAGCCGCCGCGCGAGGTTGCCGGCACGCCGTTCGACTTTCGCGCGCCGCGGCCGGTCGGCGAGCGCATCCGCGAATTCGATCAGCAACTGCGAAACGGCAGGGGCTACGATCACACCTACTGCCTGGCCCGTGACGGCGAGCTTGCGCTTGCAGCCCGGCTGGAGGCGCCGCGCTCTGGACGGGCCATGGAGCTGTTCACGGACCAGCCCGGACTTCAGGTCTATTCCGGCAATTATCTCGATGGCACGATTTCGGGGAAGGGCGGCAAGCTCATACGTCAATCCGACGCCATCTGCCTGGAGCCGCACACCTGGCCCGACGCGCCGAACCGGCCGGACTTTCCGAGTCCTCGCCTTGATCCCGGCGGAGTGTATCGCCATCACTCGGTCTATCGCTTTTCGGTGAGGTCGTCCTGATGGAACAGGTGCCCACGACGGTGCTCTCCGACCATCCCTGCCATCTCGGCGAGGGGCCGACCTATGACGCCGCGACCGACACCGCCTGGTGGTTCGACATTCGCGAGGGCAAGCTGTTCGAGGCCGATCTGGGCAGCGGCGCGATCCGCGTTCACGCGCTCGGCCGGATGGCGAGCGCGCTCGGGCGCATCGATGCCGAGCGGCAATTGATCGTCGCGGAAGACGGGCTTTACATCCGCAAACTCGCGGATGGTGCGATGACGCTGTTCTGTCCGCTCGAAGCGGACAATGCGGCGACGCGTTCGAACGATTGCCGGGTGCATCAATCGGGCACTTTCTGGATCGGCACCATGGGTAAGAACGCCGAGCCGAAAGCAGGTGCGATCTACGCGCTCCATCGCGGCAAGATCTCGACGCTGTTTTCCGGCATCAGCATTCCCAATTCGATCTGCTTCTCGCCCGACGGCGGTACGGGCTACTTCACCGATACTCCGCGTGCGGTGCTCTATGCCGTGCTGCTCAATCCTGCGACCGGCCTGCCGCGGGGCGAACCCGAGGTGTTGCTGCGCCACACCGGCGTCGGCGGGCTCGATGGCTCGGTGTGTGATGCCGACGGGCAAATCTGGAATGCGTGCTGGGGCGCAAGCCGCATCGACATCTATTCTCCGCAAGGCGAGCGCCTGCGCTCGCTGAGTGTCCCGGCAAGGCAGGCGAGCTGCCCCGCCTTCGTGGGCGCCGACCTGTCGCGCCTGCTCGTCACATCCGCCTGGCAGGACATGGACGCGGCAGCACGAGCTACCGATCCGCAAGCCGGCTGCACCTTTCTATTGGAGGCATCCGCGCGCGGCCGCGCGGAGCCGGACGTCAAGCTCGCATAGGAGACAGCGGCAGCCTACGACCACGTTCTCGCAACCACCAAGAAACATTCTGACACCCAAGGGAGTGAACATGCTCAAACTGAAGACGACCTTCCTCGCGCTGGCGCTGGCCGGCGCGGCCACTATGGCAACAGGCGTCGCCGCGCTCGCCCAGAAGGCGACCGTCGGCATCGCCATGCCGACCAAATCCTCGGCGCGCTGGATCGACGACGGCAACAACATGGTCAAGGTGCTGAAGGAGCGCGGCTACAACACCGACCTGCAATATGCCGAGGACGACATTCCGAACCAGCTCTCGCAGGTCGAGAACATGGTGACCAAGGGTGTCAAGGCGCTGGTGATCGCCGCGATCGATGGCACCACGCTCTCCGACGTGCTCAAGCAGGCCAAAGCAAAAGGCATCACCGTGATCGCCTACGACCGGCTGATCCGCGGCACGCCGAATGTCGACTACTACGCGACCTTCGACAATTTCCAGGTCGGCGTGCTGCAGGCGCAGTCGATCGAGCAGGGGCTCGGCCTCAAGGAAGGCAAGGGCCCCTTCAACATCGAGCTGTTCGGCGGCTCGCCCGACGACAACAACGCCTACTTCTTCTACAACGGCGCCATGAGCGTGCTGAAGCCGTATATCGACAGCGGCAAGCTCGTCGTCGTCTCCGGCCAGATGGGCATGGACAAGGTCGCGACCCTGCGCTGGGACGGCGCCACCGCTCAGGCCCGCATGGACAATCTGCTCAGCGCCTACTACGGCAACAAGAAGCTCAATGCCGTGCTGTCGCCCTATGACGGCATCTCGATCGGCATCATCTCCTCGCTGAAAGGCGTCGGCTATGGCAGCGCCGGCCAGCCGATGCCTGTCATCTCTGGCCAGGATGCCGAGGTGCCTTCGATCAAGGCGATGCTGCGGGGCGACCAGTATTCCACCATCTTCAAGGATACCCGCGACCTCGCCAAGGTCACCGCCGACATGGTCGACGCCGCGCTCGCCGGCAAGGACGTCACGGTCAACGACAGCAAGACCTACGAGAACGGCGTCAAGACCGTGCCGTCCTATCTGCTCAAGCCGGTGGTGGTCTACAAGGACAATTGGGAGAAGGTGCTGGTGGATAGCGGCTACTACAAGAAGTCGCAGTTCCAGTAGATTTCTTCCGCCGTCGTTCCGGGGCGCCCAAAGGGCGAACTTTGGTGCGCTCTTGCGCACCTGAGAACCTCGAGATTCCGGGTTCGATGCTTCGCCTCGCCCGGAATGACGGCGGAGGGATGGATCTAAGTTCAAGGACACGATGCCATGACCGCCATGCTGGAGATGCGCAACGTCAGCAAGAGCTTTGCCGGCGTGCAGGCGCTGCGTGATGTCAACTTCTCGGTTCGCGCCGGGCAGATCCACGCGCTCGTCGGCGAGAATGGTGCCGGCAAGTCGACGCTGATGAAGGTACTGAGCGGAGTCTATCCGCACGGCAGCTACGAGGGCACCATCGTCTTCGATGGCGCGGAGCGGCACTTCCGCGACATCAACGATTCCGAGGCTCTCGGCATCATCATCATCCACCAGGAGTTGGCGCTGATCCCGCTGATGTCGATCGCGGAAAATATCTTCCTGTCGCATCCGCCATCGAAGTTCGGCGTGATCGACCGCGACGAGGTGTACCGTCGCACGCGGGAGCTGCTCGCCCAGGTCGGCCTGAAGGAATCGCCGGATACGCTGATCACCGATCTCGGCGTCGGCAAGCAGCAGCTGGTCGAGATCGCCAAGGCGCTCTCCAAGCGGGTGCGCATGCTGATCCTGGACGAGCCGACCGCGAGCCTCAACGAGGCCGACAGCGCCGCGCTGCTCGAGCGCCTGATGGCGTTCCGCGAGCAGGGCATCAGCTCGATCCTGATCTCGCACAAGCTCAACGAGGTCGCCAAGGTCGCCGATCACATCACGGTGCTGCGCGACGGACGGACCGTCGACAGCATCGATTGCCATGCTGAGCCGATCCAGGAAGACCGCATCATCCGCAGCATGGTCAACCGCGATCTTGCTCATCGCTTCCCGGAGCGTAGCGCGAAGATCGGCGAGCCCGTTCTCACGGTCGAGAACTGGTCGGTCTATCACCCCATTCACCCCGACCGCCAGGTGATCAAGAACGTCAACTTCGGTGTCAGGCGGGGCGAGGTCGTTGGCATCGCCGGCCTGATGGGAGCCGGCCGCACCGAGTTCGCGATGAGCCTGTTCGGCCGCTCATGGGGCACCGCCATCAGCGGCAGTCTCCGGCTCGAGGGCAGGCAGATGACGCTGCCGAACGTCGCGGCCGCGATCGACGCCGGCCTTGCCTACGTCACCGAGGACCGCAAGCAGCTCGGGCTGATCCTTGCCGACGATGTCCGCAAGAACATCACGCTCGCGAGCCTCGACCAGATCGCGCCGCGGCGCGTGATCGACGACATCGCCGAGCTGAAGGTCGCCAGCGACTACCGCACCCGCATGCGCATCCGCTGCTCCGACGTCTACCAGGAGACCGGCCAGCTCTCCGGGGGCAACCAACAGAAGGTGGTGCTGTCGAAATGGCTGATGACGGACCCCAAGGTCCTGATCCTGGACGAGCCGACCCGGGGCATCGACGTCGGTGCCAAGTACGAGATTTACTGTATCATCAACGAGCTGGCGGAGGCGGGCCGCGGCGTCGTGGTGATCTCCTCGGAAATGCCGGAGTTGCTCGGCATCTGCGATCGCATCTGCGTCATGAACGACGGCGCCTTCGTTGGCGAGTTCAGCGGCAGCGATGCGACGCAGGAGAAGATCATGCGCGCCATCATGCGCAACGAACGAAGCATTGGGAACGCCGCGCCCGCGGCCGCGGAGATGGGAGGAATGCAGCCATGACCGACAAGACGGTATCGCTGCCAGAAGAAGGCCGGCACCGCAGCTTCATCAAGAACAATCTGCGTAACTACGGCATGTTGATGTCGCTGATCGCGATCATGCTGTTCTTCCAGGTCATGACCGGCGGCACGCTGCTGCAGCCTCTCAACCTCACCAACCTGGTGCTGCAGAACAGCTACATCGTCATCATGGCGCTCGGCATGCTGCTCGTCATCGTCACCGGGCACATCGACCTGTCGGTCGGCTCGGTCGCAGGCTTCATTGGTGCGGTCGCCGCCGTGCTGATGGTGACCTACAAGGTCGATTACACGCTCGCCTTCATCGCCTGCCTCCTGGTCGGTGCCGCCATCGGCGCCGCGCAGGGCTATTGGGTGGCCTATTTCAAGATCCCGTCCTTCATCGTCACGCTTGCCGGCATGCTGGTGTTCAAAGGCCTCGCGCTCGCGGTGTTGCAGGGCCAGTCGCTCGGCCCGTTCCCGGCGACGTTCCAGAAGCTGTCCTCAGGCTTCATTCCTGAACTGCTGCCCGAGGCCGGCACGCTGCATCCGACCTCCATGCTGATCGGCGCCGCGCTCGCGCTCGGCCTCGTCTACGCCAGCGCCAAGGGCCGCTCGCGCGAGCAATCGCACGGTATCGAGGTTGAGCCTTATGCGTTCTTTCTCGGCAAGAGCATCCTGCTCGCCTGCGCCGTGCTCTACTTCACCTATCTGATTGCCTCGCACCGCGGCCTGCCCAACGTCCTGGTGATCATGACCGCGCTGATCGCGCTCTACGGCTTCGTCACCCGCCGCACCGTGATCGGGCGGCAGATCTACGCGGTCGGCGGCAATGCCAAAGCGGCAAGCCTGTCTGGCATCAAGACCGAGCGGTTGACCTTCCTCACCTTCGTCAACATGGGGGTGCTCGCCGCGCTCGCCGGGCTCGTTTTCGCCGCCCGCCTCAACACCGCGACGCCTAAAGCGGGGCTCGGCTTCGAGCTCGACGTCATCGCCGCCTGCTTCATCGGCGGCGCCTCTGCCTATGGCGGGGTGGGGCGCGTCGGCGGCGCCGTGGTCGGCGCCATGATCATGGGCGTGATGAACAACGGCATGTCCATCCTCGGCATCGGCATCGACTATCAGCAGGTGATCAAGGGGCTGGTGCTGCTCGGAGCGGTGTGTATTGACGTCTACAATCAGCGACGGTAGCCGCATTGACGGTCCGGTAGGGGTGGCAAAAGGCGCAACGCGCGTGCGCGCAGCGATGCGGACCATCGCAAGAGGTTCACTGCCATGCTGATTGCCTGCGGCGATGCGCTGATCGATTTCGTGCCGACGCGGAACGTCGACGGGCGCGCGGCCGTGATGCCGGCGGTCGGCGGCTCCTGCCTCAATGTTGCGATCGGCTTGGCGCGGCTGGGCGCGCAGGCCGGCTTCGTCGGCGGCATCTCCACCGACCTGTTCGGACGGATGATCGCCGATCACGCCGCAGCGTCGAACGTCGACCTCGGTCTTGCCACGCGGAGCGATCACCAGACCACGCTCGCTTTCGTTCGCGTCGTTGCCGGGGAGTCGCACTACGCCTTCTACGACGCCGGAACTGCGACGCGGAACTGGAGCTATCGGCGCGGGACGATTGACTTCGGGGACGTGGAGGCCGTCCATGTCGGTTCGACCACGCTGGTCGACGACCCCGGCGCGGCGGAGACGATGGCGCTGGTCACCGATGCGCGGGCGACGTCGACGATCTCCTTCGATCCCAACTGTCGCCCCAACCTCGTCAAGGACAAGCCGGCCTATCTCGCGCGCATGGCCGCGTTTGCCGCCGAGGCCGATCTCGTCAAGATGTCCGACGTCGATTTTGCCTACCTCTTTGGGGACGAGCCATATCGGCAGCGTGCGACCGCACTGCTCGGGCAGGGCGCGAGCCTCGTCGTCATCACGCGCGGCAGCGGCGGCGCGATGGCCTGGCACGCAGGAGTGGGGCAGATCGAGGTCGCCGCGCCCAAGGTCGAAGTGGCCGACACGATCGGCGCCGGCGACAGTTTTCAGGCCGCTCTGCTGTTCGCCCTGCATGAACAGGGTCGTATGGCCCGGCGAGCATTGAAGCACATCGCTGCCGACGAGCTTCGGCGCGCGCTGTCCTTCGCCGCCGATTGCGCCGGCCTCACATGCACCCGTCCGGGCGCCGATCCGCCTTGGCGCCACGAGGTGAGTTGGAGCTCATAGCGCCGCCTCACATGCGAACTGAACAAAAACGAAAAAACAACCCCATGCATAGTAGCCGGGAGTAGTCGTTTCAATGGCTTGTGCAGCGCGTGGGCTCACGGTCGATGTGATGCGCCGGAACGTTGACCCGTCGGGCAAAACACTGGCATGATGGCATCGTCGCGGTCTCGTGGTCAGGGACGCGCCTTCAGGCGAAATAGCCGTGCAGAAGCCATCCCGCGGCGATGCCGCCACCGTCGCGGCGGCAGTCGGCGCCGAGGCGCCGATCCCCTTGAAGCTCGATCGTGCCTCGATGAGCGATATCGCTCATGCGTTGGTCAACGGGCATGTCACGGCATCGGCGCTGGTCAAAGCCTATCTCGCGCGCATTGAAGCCTACGACCGCGATGGGCCCAAGCTCAACGCGGTCCGCGCGCTCAATCCTGACACACTCGCGATCGCGGGTAGGCTCGACGGCGTCAAGCCGTCGGCCAGTCGGCCGCTGGCCGGCATCCCGATCCTGGTGAAGGACAACATCGCGACCGGCGACGAGTTGCCGACGACCGCGGGCTCGCTGGCGCTGGAAGGCGCGCATGCGCGGGCCGATGCCACAACCGTCAGGCTGCTGCGCGAGGCCGGCGCGGTGATCCTCGGCAAGGCGAACCTGACCGAGTTCTCCAACATGCTCGCGGTCGACATGCCCGCCGGCTATTCGTCGCTGGGCGGACAGGTGAAGAACCCCTACGCGCCGGCGCTGGTCGGTGATCACGGTATCCCGGTCGTGCCGCCGGGCGGATCGAGCGCCGGCTCGGCGGTCGCAGTGGTGGCTGGCCTGTGTGCGGCCTCGATTGGCACGGAAACTTCGGGGTCGCTGTTGTGGCCCGCCAGCCAGAATGGCCTTGTCACGGTCAAGCCGACCGTCGGGCTGATCAGCCGCGCCGGCATCGTGCCGATCGCGCACCGCCAGGATACCGCAGGACCGATGACGCGAACGGTACGCGACGCGGCGCTGCTGCTCAACGTGCTCGCGGCGCGGGATACGCTCGACCCAGCCACGCAAAAGCAGCGGCGGCCGGCCGATTACACCGCCGGCCTGACGCGCGATGCGATGAAGGGCGCGCGGATCGGCGTCCCGAGCGACCCCGCAGATCCGCTGAACGACTGCTATTACGGCAAGTTGCCACCAACGTCGGCCAAGCTGATGGCCGAAGCGATCCAGGTGCTGGAAGACCTCGGCGCCGTCATCGTGCGTGCCAGCATGCCGACAGCGGGCTGGATCGGCGGGCCGGGCACGACGATGGCCGTGCTCAACCGCAATCCGCTGAGCGAACACAAGGGCACCGTCGCACGACCACCGGTCGTGTTCCTCTACGAGCTGAAGCACGACCTCAATCTGTATCTGAAGGAGTGGGCGGCCAACACGGACGTCAAGACCATGGCCGACATCGTGGCCTTCAACGAGAGGAATGCGGGCAGGGCGCTGCGGTTCGGCCAGGACCACTTTCTCGCCGCGGAGATGACCAGGGGCGATCTCAGCGAACGCGAGTACAGATCCGCGCGCGCCATGGACCTGCTCTCGGCCAAGACGCGCGGCATGGATGCCTACATGAACCGGCACAAGCTCGATGCGGTGCTGTTCCCCGGCGCCACGGGTGCGTCGATCGCGGCCAAGGCAGGTTATCCCAGCGTCATGGTGCCGGCAGGCTTCGTCTCGGGGACGGCCGACGGCAAGGACACGCCCGACTATCCGCTCGGCGTCACCTTCGCAGGCCGCGCCTGGAGCGAGCACAAGTTGCTGGGTCTCGCCTACGCTTATGAACAGGCCTCCGACTTGCGCAAGCCGCCGCCCGGTTTGCCGGCGCTCTGAAGATAGGGCCGCGCACCTTCGTTCTGGAAGAAGTCACGCGCGAACCAATCGGAGGTCTGTCTTTGGAACTGATGCGGCGCGGTTCCGCTCGCGCAGCGGGAGTGCGGGCGCTGAGCTGACAAGCCGACGAGGGAGCTCACCCATCAAGCCCGCTTTCCGGTTCCCCGCTAGATCGATCGCTGGTGTTGCTGCCGCGTGGCAACGATCCGTACTTACACGATGCTCGCCAGTTAGGTTTCGTCAACCAAGCTGAACAACGATGTCCGGACCTGTCAACCTTTGCTTGCCGGAGCAAATATGCGCCTCACTGTCAAAACCACTCTTCTCAGCATCCTTTCTCTTCTCGTCGTCCTGATCATGGGACAGGCGTGGATGGCACTCTCCCGCGCTGCGGCGATTAATGCGAACGCAGAAGATCTCGCTACGAGCTGGTTGCCATCGACCAAGGCGCTTGGCGACGTGAAATACTGGACAGCGCGGATCCGAGTCGTGGCCGGCCGTCTCTTGATGACGAGTGATCCGTCGGAACGCAACACGGCGGAAATGCAGCTAGCTCAATTTCAGGTCAGTTTAGCTCGTGCCGTGAAGGCCTATGAACCAACCATCGTCTCGGCGGAGGAGCAGGCGCTGTGGAACAAGTTCCAGGAGAAGTGGAAGCGCTACTTGACCGACCAGGATCAAACCCTGAGGATTTGGGCGAGCGAGCCGGCCAAGGCGATCAGCGGGTTCAATGGGCCCAGTAACGCCCTGTTTGCCGAAGCCCAGGACGCGATCGATACCGACGTCGAGTTCAATGAGAAGGGGGCCGCCAAAGCCGTCGCCGACGCGCGAGCGACCTACGCTGCGGCAAAGATGGCCACGTTCGCATTCGCCGGCCTTGCGTTACTGATAGGTCTCGCGTCAGCAGGCTTTGTCCTGGTGCGCATGACATCGCCGCTCCAGCGCTTGAACGGCACGATGCGGGTCATTGCCGACGGGAAGCTGGAGACGGACGTCGTCTACACTACGCGCAACGACGAGATCGGCGACATGGCCAAAGCGCTGCTCGTGTTCAAGGAAAACGGGCTACGCATCCGCCGGATGGAGGAGGAGCAGAAGGCCAGCGAGCAGGCCGATGCGAGGCGCCGCAAGCAGGAAATGTCCAAACTCGCGGACGAGTTCGAACACGCCGTCGGCGAGATCGTGGATGCGGTGGCATCGGCGTCGACCGAATTGGAAGCCTCAGCGAATACCCTGACCCATTCGGCGACCCGGGCCCAGGAGGTGACGACGACCGTCGCCGCTGCCTCGGAACAGGCTTCCGCCAACGTCCAATCAGTGGCGAGCGCGACCGAGGAATTGTCGACCTCGGTCAACGAAATCGGCCGGCAGGTGCAGGAATCGGCGCGCATGGCCGGCGAGGCGGTCGGTCAGGCGCGTAACACGATGAACCAGGTCGGCGAGCTGTCGCGGGCTTCAACCCGCATCGGCGATGTGGTCGAGCTCATCAACACAATTGCCGGGCAGACCAACCTGCTGGCACTGAATGCGACAATCGAGGCGGCGCGCGCCGGGGATGCCGGCCGGGGTTTTGCCGTGGTTGCTTCTGAAGTTAAGGCGTTGGCCGAGCAGACCGCGCGGGCAACCGGGGAGATCGGGCAGCAGATCACCAGCATCCAGGCTGCGACGCAGGAGTCGGTTATCGCAATCAAGAACATCAGCGGGACGATCGAGCGTCTTTCGGAGATATCCTCCACCATCGCAGCGGCCGTGGAGGAGCAGGGCGCCGCCACGCAGGAAATCGCGCGCAATGTCCAGCAGGCCTCTCAGGGAACTCAGCAGGTCTCGTCCAACATAGTTGACGTGCAGCGGGGTGCCACGGAGACGGGCGGTGCCTCGAGCCAGGTGCTGTCTTCGGCGCAATCGCTCTCCGCTGACAGCCACCGGCTGAAGGCGCAGGTGCAGAGCTTCCTGAGCACGGTGCGTGCCGCTTGACGTATCGCGGATGGCGCCCGCTGTTGCCGGACGCCATCCATCCATTCAATCCACTTCAATCCGGTGTCGAAATGAGCAACGTCACGACCCTGAGACCGAGCGATCCTCTGTTGCAACACCGTCTGATCGCAGCCGACCTCATCACGCAGAGCGAGGAGACCAGGCAAAAGGCCAACAAATACGCCGAATGCTTTGCCGGTCTCGAATCAGTCATCGACAGCCTGAACGGCGCCAAGCGGCATGGCTATCGGATCCGCTTCCGCTCGCTCCAAAGCGAGTTGAAAGCCGCAATCGACGAGTTGATGACTCTGGAGGGCGAGCTCATCGACATTCGCCGATATCTGGCACGGCAAGCGGCAGTGACGACGAAACGCGCGCCGTCAGACGCGGAGGCTCTGCCTGCGAAGGTCGCTGGGCAACATCCCGTAGGTCTTCCGAAAGGAGCGGCTGAAGTGGGTCAGGTCTGAAAAGCCCCAACCGAAGGCGATTTCACTGACGGGGCGATGTGCCTGGCCCGGATCCTCGAGCGCCTGGCGGCATCGCGCCAGGCGCTTGGCCTGAACGAGGCGCATCAGCGAACTGCCCTCTTCGGCCAGGAGCTTGTTGGCATGGCGGACGCTGATACCAACCTGCTCGGCGATCCCCTGCGGGCACAACGCGGTGCTTTGCAGCCGAGCCTCGATTGCCCGGTGAATGCGCCAAATGAGCTGGGCTTTGCCGTTCGTCGCCCGAGGAGAGTCTCCGCTCGCGCCGAGCGAGAGCGCGATCTGCTCAAGCGCGTGTGTTCCGATGGTTTCTTCGCTTGTGCGGTCGAGTGTGCCATTGAGCTTCGGCAGGTTGGCAGCAAACAGCAACGTAAGATGATCCTGCGGTCGCATCGGCGTGATGCACCGGCCCGCAATGTCCAGGTTCAAGCCCAGCCTCGCCTCGAGTTCCGTACGCGGAACCTTGAGGATCGCCATGGAAGATTGTTGGGGAAAGTCCACCGTGTGCGGGATGCGCGGATCAACGCATAGCAGCGAGCCCGGTTCTGCGGCAACCCGCCGATCGCTCTGCTCCAGCAGAATGCGACCCGCAAAGGAGCAAAACAGCAGGATCACATTGGGATCAGACTCGGCGGCTTGCCGGGTTGTACATGTGGCCCGCACCGGCGAATTGCGCGATGTAACGAGGCCAAGCGGCCCCACACGGCCGATCGACAGTTCGGCTGCGAAATTCTCGCGATCAGAAGACCAAGCGTCGTGATCCGCGACCCGTTCGCTTGTTGCTGCGTGCCAGAAGGCGAACCGGTCTCGCCGGTGCACCCCGGCGGTGGAGAATGCAAGCTCCATCACTCTTTTTCCGATTCCTCCTTGGCCGAACGATTGGGCCGAGCAGGCCGAGCAGGAGAAGGTCTCTCCGGCTAGGCTGAATGCCACGACCAACGCCCACTACGATCGGCGGCGCGCCGCTCGTTCTTTGGCACGAGGCTTATGCCCAACGCGAGACGTAATTCTACGGATGCGGCTGATGCCGGAGCGCCCGCGAGGCTCGTGCTGGTTCTGGACGATGAGCCCGCAGTTTGTCAGGCAGTATCGGCAGTGCTGTCGAGAGCCGGCTTCGAGGTGGATTGCTGCAGCGATCCTCTCTCATTCGTCGAGGCGTCCATCAAGAAGGCTCCAGCTTGCATCCTCCTCGACGTGGTGTTGCCCGAGGTTTCCGGTCTCGACATTCTCGGTGAGCTCTGCAGCAAGGGCTGCCGTGCGCCGGTCCTGATGATCTCGGGGGAAAGCAATGTCGCCACCGCGGTCCAGGCCTTGAAGAATGGCGCGACGGATTTCATCGAGAAGCCATTCCGCGGCAGTGAGCTTGTCTCACGCGTCACCGCTGCGTTGGATGCACCGCGCCAAAAGGCGACGCGTGCAATCTTTCATTTTCCCAGCCGCCCGCCATTGACGTTGCGCGAGCAGGACGTGCTCGCCGAGCTGATTGGCGGGCAATCGACGAAAGAGATCGCCACCCGACTCTGTCTGAGCCCAAGAACCGTCGAGAGCTATCGAGCCAACATCATTCGCAAGGTCGGCGCAAGAAATCCTGCCGATCTGGTTCGCCTTGCGATCATTGCGCTGAGAAGGTGACTTGCCGCTATCCCGGCCAAGCTCAAGCCGCCGCTTAAGTTAGCGGCGCCTTGGAGTGCACTATGCGGGCGCAGGTCTGTGCCTAACCGATAGCGGACGCGCCGTACTGCCCTGGGGCCGTCCGCGTTGTGACCCTTGCGGACAGATCGAAATCCGGACAGACCGAATGGCCGAGACGAGAAGCACTGCGGCCCGGCTAGGGAAGTCCCTTTGTCATCGTGAAGGGATTGAACCCACGTTCCGCGAGGGCGGCCCACGAAGCTGCGCCAAGATGTGCCAATCGGAAATAGTAACGCGGCTTGCTCGGGTCGGTGTCCAACACGAACCCCGTCGGTAAGGCGCGGACCGTCGTGGCATAGAACCCACCATCGGGCGACCTCTGGGATTTGACGACAGCGATCATCGAGTCTGCCCTCTCGGTCTTGCCGAGCAATTTCATCAAGAGAGCGAATTGGCCGGTCCCTTCGGTCCACACACCGTCCCGGTCTTCACCGTAAGAAAAGCCTCCGCCGACACTCATTCGCTGTTCAGCGGTCGTCATCGCCGATGCGAATCTCCCGGCCGCTCCGCGAAGTGCTGTTAAAGGCCAGATCTGGGCATCCAGAGCCAGAATCGGATTATGTGTGACACCGTCGTCAGCGGTCCCTGCGGCAAAACAGGCACAGCCCGGATTCCACATCGTAGTTACGAAGTACTCGGCAACATTTGCTTTTTCGCGCCAGCGCGAATCGCCTGTACGGATCGCAAGAAGGCCAAACGCGGCGGCGAGGTCGGTATTGTGTTCAGTCGATTTCCACGTCCGCACCTCCGGCGTCGGTTCGTGCCCGAACGTACCACCCGTGAAACCGCCAGTCCCGCGCGTATCGGCCCATTGCGCGACCCAGGCGCCAAGCCGTGCTGCACCATCGCGGAACCGCGAGCCGGTGTTGACGTCATCGAGCGACAGCAACGCCAACATGGCCCATGCCAAGTTACCGACATCGCTGCCCACCTGATATCGGTCCTCCAACCATTTGTTTTGAGTATTGTCCCACCATCCTGGAAGTTTGACGGGGCCGTTCGCCACAGCACCCGCGGCGTAAGCGTTCCTGAGGCGGCCATCATGCCAGGTGCGGTCGTTGTCGATGGCCCAGAGAATCGCCGAGCCAATTCGATACGCCTTGTCTCGCTCGCCGCAACCGACCAACGCGATGACGGCTACCGCATTGTCGTAGAGGTAGGCCGCGGCATGGAGGGGCCCCGATTGGACGGTCGGATAGCTTGGCAGGAACAGTGGCCCAGATGGTGATGTCTTGTCGATCAGGCCAGCGAGGTATCCGCACGCTGACGTTTCCGGTGTTGCTTGAGCCCGGAGTGAAGTGGCAACCATAATGATTGTGAAGGTCGCTACGATCCGTACCAAGGTTGCTGTTCGGCCCACTTGCTGTTCTCCCGGTGGACGATGGTCCTATTTATGCCCAGCGGGCCACATCTGAAGGGCCGATCTGTGAAGTTGTGCTTCGCGTGCCGGAAGCGCCGGTTACCGAAAAGCTGTGGCAACCACTGAGTTATTGCCCAAAAAGAAAGGGCCAGCGTGTAGCTGACCCCTTCTGCAGCACTGTAGCAGTAATGAAAGCGCTCACTTCTTGCACTTCTTGGCCGACTCTTTGTCTGCGTACGGTCCACAATTGTAGGCGTTGTTCAGTTCGTCCATCGTCTGCGGCCAGCTATCCATGGAGCCCGCCCGGGCACCACCCTGGGTCGTGCCGCCGCTTTTCAGCTGCTGGGAATGACGTGGGTCTGCTTGTGCATCAACCGCGAAAGATGCGGAGAGAAAGCCGGCTGCAAGAAGGCCGACGATCAGCGTCTTGGTAATCATGGTTTCGTCCTTTTGGAGTTCGAGTTCAGCACCCGTTGGTGGCTACGCAAAGCGGACGCGTTCAAAGATCAGCGCTCAGCGAGCGCCCGGTCGATGATATTTCGTGACGACAGTCACGTAGGGGCGCACGGCTATCCCATTTGAGAGTTTCCCCTGTGGCCATCCTTCGAGACGCCCGCCGGAGGCGGGCTCCTCGGGATGAGGTCCGAGTGCGCGGCAGCAGTTCCAACGGGCACTGACGCTGATCAGCCTCATCCTGAGGAGGCGCGTTGGCGCCGTCTCGAAGGACGAGGCGTGCGCACAGACCGCCGCCACAAGTCGTATGCGATGGCCCTGCGTACGGACGAGAGGGTGATGAGACACCAGAGAGTGTCGGCGATCTCGAATGGTGACGTTTTCAGCGGAGACGCTTCACGATCTGCGAGCTTGCTCCGTGTTCCGTCGCATCTCCGAGCTCCGCTGGAAGCATCGGTGAGGGGTTTGAATACCGCTGCCACCTAGAGTCCTTGAACGTTTGGAACTCTCATGCGTTACTCCATGCGTGACTCGGCGGATGACGGCGATGCGCCGTCCGCCATGACGATGCGGTGACGGAGTTCGGCTCTTGCTCAGACTTTACAGGTGGCCGTCCGGCGACTGGCACGGCATCGCCGAAATGCCCTCGCAGATCATCTGGGCCGACCTGCTCAACGCCACCGAGGATGAAAAGCAGTTCGTCGAGCGACAGCTCGGCATCCGCATTCCCTCCGAGGAGTCGCTCAGCGAGATCGAGGCGTCGAGCCGCCTGATCCTCGAGCACGGCACACTCTATCTCAGCTCGCCGGCGGTCCGGGTCAACGAGGCGGGCGAGGCGGAGATCACGCCGGTGGGGTTCGTGATCGGTCCGCGCGTGCTGGTGACGGTGCGCTTTGCAGAGCTGCCGATCTTCGACGACATCGGCAAGCGGGTCGGCTCCGACGACAGCCTCGAGAACGGCATGTGCGTGTTCACCAGCCTGATCGAGGCCATGATCGACCGGGGTGCCGATGTCCTGGAGCATCTCGGCGTCAAGGTCGATCAGCTGTCGCGGAGTGTCTTCAAGGGTGGGTTGGTGCGCACCGGGCGGTCGCTGCGCTCCAGCCGCAGGATGCGGGAGGCGCTGGAGAGCATCGGCGAGCTGGCCGACCGGCTCGCCAAGGCGCGCGATGTCCTGCTCGGGGTGGGCCGGATCGCCTCGTTTGCCGGTGACGTCGGCAGCGAATGGATCACGGCTTCGTCAAAGAAGCGCCTCGAAGCGGTGTCGAAGGACGTCGTCTCGCTCAGCGACTACGAGACGCGATTGTCCGACAAGATCCAGCTGCTGCTCGATGCGGTGCTCGGCTTCGTCAACATCCAGCAGAACGAGCTGTTCAAGATCCTGACCATCGTGTCGGTCGTCGGCGTGCCGCCGACCATCCTGGTCGGCATCTGGGGCATGAACTTCAAGCACATGCCCGAGCTGGACTGGACCTTCGGCTATCCGCTGGCGTGGCTCGCGGTCATCGCCAGCGGCGTGCTGCCGCTGATCTGGTTCAAGCAGCGCGGCTGGCTCGATTGATAGCCGGTTTCGTAGGGTGGGTTAGGCTCGCGGCTGCGCGAAGCGCATCCGCGAGACGTAACCCGCCGTCGGTCTCGGCGCAGTGACCGCAGCGGTGGGTTACGCCTTGCCGACCGCGCTTTGCGCGGCCGCCAAGGCTAACCCACCCTACACATGCCGTTGCTCGTCAGATCATGCCGCTTTGGCCTCGACGCTGCTAATCCAATCGCGGGCCAGCGTCACGTCGGCTTGCGACAATTGATGGCCCGCCGGCAGGATCTTGTGGGTCACCTTTGCGCCGGCGTCCGACAACAGCGCTGCCAGCCGTGCCGAATTGCTCGCCGGGACGATCGGATCGGCCTGGCCGGAGAGCAGCAGTACCGGCTTGCCGCCGAGTGCCACCTTCGGCGGATCCGACAACGGCACCATCGCGCGCAGCAGGATCGCGCCGGCAAGCGTCTCCGGCTGCAGCAGCAAGAGGGCTGCTGCGATGTTGGCGCCATTGGAGAAGCCGACCGCGACCGGCGCGGCGATGCCGTAGCGCTGCCGCGCCTCGCCGACGAACTGGCCCAGCTCGCGCGCGCGGCGGGCTACGTCCTCCTCGTCGAACACGCCTTCGGCGAGGCGGCGGAAGAAGCGCGGCATACCGTGCTCGAGCACGCGGCCGCGCGGCGAGAGCAGGGCGGAGCCTGATGAGACCATCTTGCCGAGCCCGAGCAGGTCGTTCTCGTCGCCGCCGGTGCCATGCAACAGCAGGAGAGGAGGGGAGCCCGCGCTGGTGGCGGGCTCGAAGCGATGGATGAAGGCGGTTTCGGTCATGACGCGGTCTCTTCCAGGTTCGGCAGCACGCCCTCGATCTGCTTGCGATGCTGCTCGAGGAAAGCCGGCAGCTTCAACTCGCGGCCCAGGCTCGCGACGGGCTCGTCGACCGCAAAGCCGGGGATGTCGGTCGCGATCTCGAACAGCACGCCGCCGGGCTCGCGGAAATAGATCGAGCGGAAATAATTCCGGTCGCGCTGCTCGGTCGGGTGCAGGCCGTGATTGCTGACGAGCTTTTGCGCCATGTTGCCCTGCTCGGCATCGTCAGCCGCGCGGAAGGCGATGTGGTGCACCGAGCCGCCGCCTTGATGGCCCCGCAGGAAGCCCTTGGCCTCGTAGATGTCGACCACGCTGCCTTCGACATCGCCTGATACCTTGAAGCGGATCACGGAGCCTTCGCGGCCGGTTTCCTTGAAGCCGAACACGTCGGTGAGGACGGCGGCCGTCTTTGCCGCGCTGTCGAGCAGCAGCGTCACGCCGTGGAAGCCGCGGATCGCATGCTCGGCCGGCACGTCGCCATTGCTCCAGCCGGGCTCGTTCTCGGCGCCTGATACGCCGACCAGCGCGAGCGCCATGCCGTCAGGGTCGGTGAACGGCAGCACGGATTCGCCGAAGCGCTTCTCCAGCGCCTCATACGCGATACCCTTTTCGGTGAAGCGCTGCGTCCAATAGCCGAGCGAGCGCTGCGGCACGCGGAAGGCGGTCTGATGGGTCTCGCCGACGCCGCGGCGGCCCGAGGGCACGCCGGCCCAGGGGAAGAAGGTCAGGATCGTGCCGGGGCGGCCGGTCTCGTCGCCGTAATAGAAATGATAGGTGCCGGGATCGTCGAAATTGACCGTCTTCTTGACGAAGCGCAGGCCGAGATCCCTGGTGTAGAAGCCGAAATTGCGGATCGGGTCGCCGGCAATCGCGGTGACATGGTGCAGTCCAGACATTGTCATCCTCCAAAAATTGGGGAGCGCTTTGCTCTGGTCGGAAATATTGTTCTGCTTTGGATTGGAGACAATCCATGCGATTATGACGGCTATGTCTACGTTTTGGAAACAATCGCCGGGGCCGGCCCTTGGATAAGCTGGGCAGTCTCCGCGCCTTCGTGAAGGTGGTCGAAAGCGGCAGCTTTGCCGAGGCCGGCCGGCAGTTGCGGCTGTCGCGCTCGGCGATCAGCAAATACATCGCCGACCTCGAAGGGAGCCTCGGCGTGCAGCTGTTGAACCGCACCACGCGCCACGCCAGCCCGACCGAGAACGGCCAGCGCTATTTCGAGCGCGCGGTCGTGATCCTCTCGGAGATCGAGGCGGCCGACCAGGCGGTGAGCCAGGCCCAGTCGGCGCCGCGCGGGCTGCTGCGCGTCAACGCACCGATGTCGTTCGGCACGATGCGGCTCGGGCCGGTGCTGGCCGATTTCATGGCGCGCCATGGTGAGCTTCAGCTCCAGGTCGTGCTGAGCGACGACCTGCTCGACCCCGTGCAGGACGGCTTCGATGTGACCTTGCGGATCGCGGAGCTGGAATCCTCCAGCCTGATCGCGCGAAAGATCATGCCGGTGGCGCGCATGATCTGCGCCTCGCCGGATTATCTCGCGCGCCACGGCACGCCAAAGCACCCGCAGGACCTGCGCGAGCATGCTTCGCTGACCTACGGCTTCCTGCTCACGGGCAATCAGTGGAAGCTCACAGGTCGCGATGGCGATCACTGGATCCAGCCGGCCTGGTCGCTTTGCGTCAACAATGCCGAAGTGCTCCGCGACGTCGCGATCAAGGGCAGAGGGCTGGCGCTGCTGCCGGAGTTCATCGCGGCTGACGCGTTGAAGAAGGGCGAGCTGCGGACGGTGCTCGACGACTATTCCGCGCCGCCGCTTGCGCTGTACGCAGTCTATCCGCCGACGCGGCACCTGTCGCTTAAGGTGCGGCTGTTCATTGATTTTCTGGTGGAGCGGTTCGGGCGGGAGGACATTCTCGCCTCTCGCTAACGCAGCAGCGTGAACGCTTCCGCGCTTCGGCGGTGCTCCCATTCCGCCTGCTCCAGCTCGGGCCGGTCGCACTCGATTTCGGGATAGCCGATGCAGAGATAGGCGATGAACTTCCAGCTGTCGGGCACGTCGAGAATGGCGTGCATGCGCACAGGATTGAGGATCGACACCCAGCCGAGGCCGATGCCTTCGGCGCGCGCGGCGAGCCACATCGCGGTAATGGCGGCGACCACGGAATACTCCGTCGTCTCCGGCATCGTCGCGCGGCCGAGGCCGTGGCCGATGTCGCTGGCCTTGTCGGCGAACACGGCGAGATGGGCAGGCGCCTGTTCGAGGCCGGACAGCTTCAAGGTGGCGTAGCGCGCGGCGCGGTCGCCGGAATAGCAGCTCAGCGCGTCGGCATTGCACGCCTTGAAATCCTCGATCACGGCGCGGCGCGTTGAGGCATCATCGACGATGACGAAGCGCCAGGGCTGGCTGAGGCCGACCGACGGAGAAAGACAGGCAGTCTCGATCAGGCGTTCGATCGCGCCGTCCGGCAAGGGATCGCTGCGGAAGCGGCGCACGTCTCGGCGCCACACGAACAGCTCGCGCAGATGCCGGCGAAAGTTGTCGTCGAACTCGACCATGACGTCATCGCACCATCTGGTAGGAGGCGGCGACCAGCAGGATCAGGATCTCGCCTGTTTGCTCGAACGCGCCGAGAATATCGCCGGTCTGTCCGCCGATCTGTCGGACGGCGAGCCGCGCCAGCAGCAGTCCGCCGAGCGATACCAGGATCAGCCCGACGAACGTCTTGGCCGGCCCCAACGCCAGGGCAACCACGAGCGTTCCAATCACGCAAGCGATGGCGACGCTGCGGCCGGGCGGCGATCCTGCGCCGGCCGACAGACCATCGGTCCGCGCCGGCGGGACCAGTGACATGAAAGCCGGCACACCCGCGCGGGCCACAGCATGCGCGGCGCACAGCGCGAGCATCACCGCCCAGGGATCGGCGATCGTTGCGAGCGCGCTCCAGCGCAGGCCGAACGACAGGATGAGCGCGCAAGTCCCATAAGTCCCGATCCGGCTGTCGCGCATGATCTCGAGCCTGCGTTCGCGCGTGCGACCGCCGCCGAGCCCGTCGGCCGTATCGGCCAGCCCGTCCTCGTGCAGCGCGCCGGTGACGAGCGCAGTCGCGGCCAGCGCGAGCAGGGCGGCCAGGCTCGGCGTCAGTCCGAACCGGCTGGCGATGGTGTAGGCCAGGGCGCCCGCAAGTCCGACCAGCAGCCCGGCAACGGGCAGCGCCCAGGTCGCGCGCGCGATCGCGCCGTCGCCGGCGGGCTTCTGCGAAGCAACGGGAACGATCGTCACGAAGGAGACCGCCATCCGGATATCTGCGACGATATCCTTGAGACGCTCGGCGCGCGGCGTCATTTCAATTTCATCGGCAGGCCGGCGACGACGAACTCGACCTCGTCCGCAGCGGCCGCAATGGTTTGGTTCATGATCCCCGCGGCATCGCGAAAGCTGCGCGCCAGCGCATTGTCGGGCACGATGCCGAGCCCGACCTCGTTGGTGACGAGGACGACGGGGCTCTCGAGCTTGATCAGGGCGGCGGCAAGCGCGTTCACCTCGCGCTCCCAGTCGCGCCCGGCGTGCATCAGGTTGGAGAGCCAGAGCGTCAAACAGTCCACCAGCCGTGCGCCGCCGCCATCGGTTGCGATTAGCACCTGAACCAGATCGAGTGGAACCTCGCGTTCGACCCAGTCCGTTCCGCGGCGAGCGCGATGCTTGGCAATGCGTTCCGCCATTTCGCCGTCGAGCGCCTCGGCCGTCGCGATATAGACAGGACGGCCGGGAAAGGCCCGCGCACGCTTTTCCGCGCGCGTGCTCTTGCCCGATCGTGCTCCGCCCGTGATCAAGATGACGGCCATGAAGGTCTCCTCAAGGGCCTGACTAATCACCAAACGGAGCCAAAGACAAAGGTGAAATCAGCCGGTGAGGGGCTTGCGCTCCGGCTTCGCTTTCCGCAACAGGGGCGGGACAGGAGGCCGGGCGTGAGCTTTGCGGGTGCGATGGTGGTGGCGATGGCGGTGGATGCGCTTCTGGGCTGGTCGTCGTGGCTGTTCGCGCGGGTCGGCCATCCCGTCACATGGGTCGGGTGGCTGATCGGCGCCATCGATGCCGCCTGGAATCGCGCCTCCGATCCGCCGGCCTTGCGCCGGGCTGCCGGCGTCGCCGGTGCGGTCGCGGTGATCGCGCTCTCCGTGGCGCTCGGCTGGATCGTTCAATCGGCGCTGCCGCCTGGATGGCTGCAGATGGCGGTGGTCGGAATCCTGGCCTGGCCGCTGGTCGCGCTGCGCTCGCTGCATGATCATGTGGCCGCCGTCGCCACGCCCTTGCAGGCTGGGGACATCGCTGCGGCGCGCGAAGCGGTCTCGCGCATCGTCGGCCGTGATCCCGCGGCGCTCGACGAAGCCGGCATCGCGCGCGCGGCGATCGAGAGCCTCGCGGAAAACGCATCCGACGCAATCGTGGCCCCCGTGTTCTGGGGCGCGCTGTTCGGCCTGCCGGGGATCGTCGGCTACAAGGCCATCAACACGCTGGACTCCATGATCGGCCATCGCAGCGAACGGCATGAGGCCTTCGGCTGGGCCGCGGCGCGCATCGACGATGTCGCCAATCTCATTCCGGCACGCCTGACCGGATTTCTGTTCGTGATGCTGGCGCCGCGACGATCGGACGCGCTGGCGTGCATGACGCGCGATGCGCGGCGGCATCGCTCCCCGAATGCCGGCTGGCCGGAAGCGGCGATGGCCGGCGGGCTCGGCGTGCGGCTCAGCGGCCCCCGCATCTATCGCGGCAGCATCACGAGCGAGCCCTGGCTGAACGAAGGCGCGCGCGATCCGCGCCCCGCCGATATCATCGAGGCGCTGACGGTCTATCGCCGCGCCATGCTGCTGGTCGCAGGCCTGCTTGCGATCCTGGCCTTCGCGTGAAACAACGGGGCATGCGCGAGCACGGTGGAAATCTCGATCTGGCACAGCGGCGTTTCGGCGGACGCGCTGAAGACTGGATCGATCTGTCGACCGGGATCAACCGGGTGCCTTATCCCGTAGGCGAGCTGAGCTCGCATGCGTGGAATGCGCTGCCGTCACGGGCCGAGATCGAGGCGCTGCATCAGGCCGCGCAGCACGCCTACCGGACGAGCGCACCAATCGTTGCGATGGGCGGTGCGCAGGCCGCCATTCAGTTGTTGCCGCAACTCGCGCCGCCCGGTCGGGCCCGGATCCTGGCGCCGACCTACAATGAATATGCGGGGGTGCTGTCGGCCGCTGGCTGGGATGTCAAGGAGGTCGCAGAGCTTGAGGCCCTGCCGGGCGCGGACCTCGCCATTGTCGTCAATCCCAACAATCCCGACGGGCGCTGCAATTCGCCGAAGGAGCTGCTGGCGCTGCTGCCACGCGTCGGCCGGCTCGTGGTCGACGAGAGCTTTGCGGATGCTGTTCCAGCCTTGTCGCTTGCGCCTGAGGCGAATCGGCCGGGACTGTTGGTGCTGCGCTCGTTCGGAAAGTTCTTCGGCCTTGCCGGACTGCGGCTTGGCTTCGCGACCGGTCCTGCCGCCGACATCGACAAGCTCGCGGCGGCGTCAGGTCCATGGCCCATCTCAGGCGCAGCGATCGAAATTGGCTGCCGTGCCTTGCATGATGAGGCCTGGGCCGAGGCGACGTCGGCGCGGCTCGCGCGCGACTGTGTCCGGCTCGACGAGATGGCACGAGCGCAGGGGTGGCGGCTTGTCGGCGGCGCGTCACTGTTTCGGCTCTACCAGACGCCGGATGCGCTTGCTGCGCAGGAGAGGCTCGCGCGCAGTCACATCTGGTCCCGCGTCTTCACGCAACAGCCGACATGGCTGCGGCTTGGGCTTCCCGGCAGCGAATCCGAATGGACGCGGCTTGCTGAGGTCTTGGCGCCTGATGAACATGCGCCTGGTTGCGCCGACGGTGGTGCGCTCCCTCGCCCGCTTGCGGGAGTGGGTCTCTCCGCAAGGGGACAATTCCCAAGCGGAGAAAGCCCTCACCCGGCGCTTTGCGCCGACCTCTCCCGCAAGCGGGAGAGGTGACGAGCCCCACGTCCACCTGTTCAGTATCCAACCATTCCACGCTAGCGCGCTAGCGCGAGCAAGCCTTCGACGTCGAGATGCGTCTCGATGTGATCGGCCAGCGCATCGAGCGCGCTCTCGATCCTGGCGTGATAGGGCTCGTCGCCTGCGGGAATATCGAGCTTGGCGAGATAGGCCCTGCGGAAATCGTCCGACGTGAACAGGCCGTGCAGATAGCTGCCCTGCACGCGGCCATCGCCCGAGACCGCGCCCTCCGGCTCCCCGTTCACCTTCGCAAATGGCCGCGCGCGATCGGGGCCGTCGGTGCGGCCGATATGGATTTCATAGGCTTCGATAGCCTGCTCGGTGGCAGCATGCACGGCGGCAACGCGCGTCAGTGTCTTCTGCGGGCTCATCACCGTTTCCACATCCAGCAGCCCGAGGCCCGGCGTATCGCCGGCAGGGCCCTCGATGCCATCGGGATCGGCGACGCTGCGGCCGAGCATCTGATAGCCGCCGCAAAGGCCGAGCACGTGGCCACCCCGGCGCTGGTGCGCGAGCAGGTCGATGTCCCAGCCCTGCGCGCGCAGGAAGGCGAGGTCGCCGCGGGTGGATTTCGAGCCGGGGATGATGACGAGCCTGACATCGCCGGGGATCGCTTCGCCCGGACGCACCATGATGAGATCGACGCCCGGCTCGAGCTTGAGCGGATCGAGATCGTCGAAATTCGCGATCCGCGACAGCGCCAGGCACGCGATCTTGCATTGGCCCGGCTTGCGCGCATCGCGCAGGCCGAGCGCGTCCTCGGCCGGCAGCTCGCCGGCGCGCGGAAACCAGGGCAGCACGCCGAAGCCGCGCCACGACGTTTTCTGCTCGATCAGCCTGTAGCCATCGTCGAACAGCGTGGGGTCGCCGCGGAACTTGTTGATGACGAAGCCCTGGACCATCGCGGCATCATCAGGGTCGATCACCGTCTTGATGCCGACCAATTGGGCGATGACGCCGCCGCGGTCGATGTCGCCGATCAGCACGACCGGCACGTCGGCTTTGCGGGCAAAGCCCATATTGGCGATGTCGGCCTTGCGCAAATTCACCTCGGCCGGGCTGCCGGCGCCCTCGACCAGCACCAGATCGGCGCGCGCCTTCAGGCGCTCGAAACTCTCCAGCACCGCACCCATCAGCGACGGCTTCATCGCCGCATAGTCGCGTGCACGCGCGGTCGCGATGCGCTTGCCGTGAACGATGATTTGCGCGCCGACATCGGTCTCGGGCTTGAGCAGCACCGGGTTCATGTCGGTGTGCGGCTCGACGCCGGCAGCGAGCGCCTGCAGCGCCTGCGCGCGCCCGATCTCGCCGCCATCGACGGTCACCGCCGCGTTGTTCGACATGTTCTGCGGCTTGAACGGCAGCACGCGCAAGTCCCGTCGCGTGAACGCGCGCGCAAGGCCGGCGACGATGAGCGATTTGCCCACGTCCGAGCCGGCCCCCTGGATCATCAGTGCACGTGCCATCGGGATCTCAGAACTCGACGCCGGCCTGCGCCTTGATGCCGGAGCGGAAGGGATGCTTGACCAGCGTCATCTCGGTGACGAGGTCGGCGATCTCGATCAGCTCGTCCTTGGCATTGCGTCCGGTGAGCACGACATGCGTCATCGGCGGCTTCTGCGTAGTCAGGAACTCGACCACCTCGGCGATGTCGAGATAGTCGTAGCGCAGAGCGATGTTGATCTCGTCGAGCACGACCATCCGCAGCCGCTCGTCGAGGATCAGTTCCTTGGCTTTCTCCCAGCCGGCGCGCGCGGCCGCAATGTCGCGGGCCCGATCCTGCGTCTCCCAGGTAAAGCCTTCGCCCATCGCGTGGAACTGGCAGAGATCGCCGAAATGGCCGGTGAGGAGGCGCCGCTCGCCGGTGTCCCAGGCGCCCTTGATGAACTGCACGACCGCGCAAGGGAAGCCATGCGCGACGCAGCGAACGATCATGCCGAAGGCGGAGGAGGATTTTCCCTTGCCCGCGCCGGTGTGGACGATGATCAGGCCTTTTTCGCCGCTTTTGGTCGCCATGATCTTGTCGCGGGCGGCCTTCTTCTTCGCCATCTTGGCGGCGTGGCGGGCGTCACTTTCGTCGGCTGTTTGAGTGTCCGGTTCAGGCGTCATCGATCCCGGTCCTTCGGCTTGACAAGTGGCGGCCACCGGCAAATGGTGGCCTGACGTTGGTTCCTGTCCTATGACAGGCGAAGAGGGAATGCGATAGGGTCCGAATCGGCAGGATTTGGCTCCAAAATGCAGCCGCCCCCGCGACCGTGACCGGAGAGATGCCCGAAGCCACTGAGTCCCCAAAGGGAATCGGGAAGGCGGGGATCGAAGGGCGAAAACCCTGCTCCGCAAGCCGGGAGACCTGCCAGCGCGGACGATTTTGAACCGGCGGACGGGGTGTTCCGCGACGGGGAAACGGACCTTCTGCGGAATGGTCCGTGTGCCTCATCGCCTCCCGCTGTTTATGGAAGAGGCGAATGACCGTCACACTTCACGTCTGCATCACCTGCCGCGCCGGCGCGACGCTCGGCGAGGGCGAAACGACGCCCGGCAAGCGCCTGCATGGCGCGATCCTCGAGGCCGGTGTGCCCGACGGCGTCAACGTGGTTCCCGTCGAGTGCCTGTCGGCGTGCAGCCAAGGCTGCTCGGTCGCGCTCAGCGCGCCGGGCCGCTGGTCCTATGTCTATGGCCGCCTGTCGGAGACGAATGCGCGCGATGTGGTCGCGGGCGCTGCGGCTTATGCCGCCGCGCCTGATGGCCTCGTGCCCTGGCGCAGCCGCCCGGAGATCTTCCGCAAGCAGTCGCTTGCCCGCATTCCCCCCATTGCCGTCGTGCCGGAGGCTGCCGAATGAACTCGCTCGCAAAAGTTCCGGTCACGGTCGTCACCGGCTTCCTCGGTTCCGGCAAGACCACGCTGATCCAGCATCTGCTCGCCAATCCCGGTGGCAAGAAGCTCGCGGTGCTCGTCAACGAGTTCGGCAGCGAAGGCGTCGACGGCGAGATCCTGAAATCCTGCGCGGACGCCAACTGCCCGGAGGAGAACATCGTCGAACTCGCCAATGGCTGCATCTGCTGCACCGTCGCCGACGATTTCATTCCGACCATGGAGCAACTCTTGGCGCGCCCGGTGCGGCCCGATCACATCCTGATCGAAACCTCGGGCTTGGCGCTGCCGAAGCCGCTGCTGAAGGCGTTCGACTGGCCGGAGATCCGCTCGCGCATCACGGTGGACGGCGTAATTGCGCTGGCCGACGCTGAAGCCGTCGCCGCCGGCCGCTTCGCGCCGGATCCGGCTGCGGTGGAAGCGCAGCGCGCGGCGGACGAGAATCTCGATCACGAGACGCCGCTGTCGGAGGTGTTCGAGGACCAGATCGCCTGCGCCGACATCGTGCTGCTGACGAAGGCGGATCTTGCCGGCGCGGCGGGAATCGAAGCCGCCAGGGCTGCGATCACCGCCGAGATGCCGCGCCGGGTGCCGATGCTGCCTGTCACCGATGGTGCGATCGATGCGCGCGTCATTCTCGGCCTCGGCGCCGCCGCCGAGTACGATCTCGCCGCGCGCCCCTCGCATCACGACGGCGAGGAGGAGCACGAGCACGACGATTTCGCCTCCGTCGTGATCGAGCTTCCGGAGGTCGCCGACATCGACGCGCTGGTCGCATCGGTCCAGAAGCTGGCGCGCGAGCAGAACGTGCTGCGCGTCAAGGGCTACATCGCTGTCGCCGGCAAGCCGATGCGCCTGCTGCTACAGGCCGTCGGCGAGCGCGTGCGCCACCAGTTCGACAGGCCCTGGGGCGCAGGTGTCAGGCAGTCGAAGCTCGTCGTGATCGGCGAGCATGGCGATATTGATGAGGCCGCGATCAGGTCAGGACTCGGTATCTGATGCACGTCGTTTTCCGCGAGAGCCGTGGTCTTGAGGAGACCGCGACGCCAAGAGACATCGGCCAGGACCCGGCCGATCTCGTGGTGCTCTCGTATTCGGATTCCGACCTTGCCGCGTTCGCCGCCGGCTGGCGGCGTGGCCGGAACAGCCTGCCGTCGCTGCGGCTCGCCAATCTTGCCGAGCTCCGGCATCCGCTGTCGGTCGACACCTATGTCGAGCGCACGCTGTCGCAGGCGCGCGGCATATTGGTGCGCCTGATCGGCGGGGAATCCTATTGGCCGTACGGGCTTGCCGCGCTCCAGCAACTCGCGCAAGAGCGCAACATCGTGCTCGCCGTGCTGCCGGCGGACGGCCGCGACGACACGCGGCTGGATGCCTTCTCGACCCTGCCGGTCTCGACGCTGCGGCGGCTCAAGGTGCTCTGCGACACCGGTGGCCCGGTCGCGGCGCAAGCCGCGATCGCGCAGCTTGCGCTGGCCTCGGGGCTTTATGCCGGACCGGTCATCGGCGAGATGACCGTGCCCGAGATGGGCTTCTACGATCCCGTGCGGGGTGTCATCGCGGCGCGGGCGGGCGGCGAAGGCAAGCCGCGCGCGCTGGTGACATTCTATCGCTCCTATCTCACTGCTGCGGACACTGGCCCGGTCGACGCTCTGATCGCCGCGCTGCGCGAGAAGGGCTTTGACGCCTGCGGCCTGTTCGTAACGTCCCTGAAGGCACCCGGCGTCGCGGATTGGCTGCGCGCGCATCTTGCGCAGGATCCCCCAGCTGCGATCGTCAATGCGACGGCGTTCTCCGCGCTGGGCGACGATGGCACGACGCCGTTCGATGCCGCGACGTGCCCCGTGTTCCAGGTCGCGCTCTCCACGGCGCGGCGCGAGGACTGGGCTACCTCGCTGCGCGGCTTGTCGCCCGGCGATCTCGCCATGCACGTGGTGCTGCCCGAAGTCGATGGCCGCCTGTTCGCCGGCGTGGTGAGCTTCAAGTCGGCGGCGATGCGCGACCCCGATCTGCAATTCTCGCATCTGGCGCATCGGCCCGACGAGGAGCGTGTGAACGCTGTCGCCGCACGCGTTGGGGCCTGGCATCGCCTTGCGATGACGCCCGCCGGCGAGAAGCGGCTTGCGATCGTGCTCTCGAACTATCCGGGGAGGCCGCACCAGATCGCACATGCGGTCGGGCTCGACGCGCTGGCGTCGGTCGAAGCGTTGCTGTCCGATCTGGCGGCAGCCGGCTTCGAACTTGCGCCGGTCGATGCGCTCGGCGAGACGCTGTTGAAGCAGCACTTAGTTTGGAATGTCGCCGACTATCGCGCTGCGCTTTCGCACCTGCCGCAATCCTTGCAGGACGATCTCGCGCAGGCTTGGGGCGCCCCGGAGAGCGATCCGAGCTGCCGCGACGGCGCGTTTCACTTCGCGGCCATTGCGTGCGGCAAGTCGATCATCGCGGTCCAGCCCGAACGCGGTGATGCAACGACGCGCGATGTTGACTATCACGATCTCGCCCGCACGCCGCGCCACGCCTATGTCGCATTCTATCTCTGGCTCCGGGAGCAGGGGATCGACGCTCTTGTGCATATGGGCGCGCACGGCACGCTGGAATGGCTGCCCGGCAAATCCGTGGCGCTGTCCTCGACCTGTTGGCCGGAAGCTTTGATCGGCACTCTCCCGGTCGTCTATCCCTTCATCGTCAACGACCCTGGCGAGGCCGCGCAGGCCAAGCGGCGGATCGGAGCCGTCAGCATCGGTCATCTGCCGCCGCCGCTGGAAACGTCCGCGGTGCCGGAAGGCCTGCGCCGGCTCGAACGGCTGCTCGACGAATATTCGACCGCCGATGGTCTCGATCCCTCGCGCCGCCAGCGGCTGATCGCGGCGATCCGCGACGAGGCGCGCGCGGCGGGCCTCGAAGACGATCTCGGCCTCGATGCCCTGGCAGCACCGGCCGAAGCGATTCCGCGGATCGACCGCTTCGTCTGCGACCTCAAGGAGAGCCAGTTCGGCGACGGCCTGCACGTGTTCGGCCGCGGCGCCTGTGGTGATACGGAGCGGGGCGCGCTGCTGACCGCGCTGGCAGGCCGGCGCGTTGCGCCGGGCCCGTCCGGCTCGCCCTATCGCGGCCGCACCGACGTGTTGCCGACCGGGCGTAATCTCTTCGCCGTCGACCCGCGCGCGGTGCCGACGCCGTCGGCGCATGCGCAAGGCATCAAGCTTGCGGAAGAGCTGCTCCGCCGTCACTTGCAGGATCACGGCGACTGGCCGAAGGGCCTCGTGGTGGATCTCTGGGGCTCGGCGACGATGCGCACCGCGGGCGAGGAATTTGCCATGGCGCTGCATCTGGCGGGTCTCGCGCCGCGCTGGGATCACGCTTCCGGCCGCGTCAGCGGCTACGACATCATCGCCCTGGCGGAGCTCGGCCGTCCGCGCATCGACGTCACGCTGCGCGTATCGGGCCTGTTCCGCGACGTCTTCTCGGGTCTGGCGCAATTGTTCGAGGCGGCGTCCGAGGCGCTCGCGGGCCGCGAGGACGAGGGCGATGACAATCCGTATCGCCATCGCGCCGCGCGCGTGTTCGCCCCGCGGCCGGGACAATATGGCGTCGGCCTCTCGGCGATCCCGGATGCGTTCACGCCGGAGACGCGTGAGGCCGCCGGCGAGGCTTGGCTCTCGGCCTCGTCCTGGGCTTTTTCGACCGGTGGCGAGATGCAGCTGGATCGCGCCGGCATCGAAGCGCGGCTCGCATCCGCCGATGCCTTCGTCCATATCCAGGACTTGCCCGAAACCGATCTGCTGCTCGCGGCCGACTATGCCGCGCATGAGGCCGGCATTGCAGCCGCTGCAGCTCACCTCGGTGCAGGCGCGCCGTCGCTCTATCATCTCGATGCGACGCGCCCCGAACAGCCGCAGGCGCGCACGCTGACGGAGGAGATTTCGCGCGTCGTTCGCGCGCGCGCGGCCAATCCGGCCTGGATTGCCGGCATGATGCGTCATGGCTTTCGCGGCGCCGCCGAGATCACCGCGACGCTGGAGCATATGGCGGCTTTCGCCCATCTCGCGAGTGCCGTGCCGCCGCATCTGTTCGATCTCTATTTCGATGCCACGCTCGGTAATGACGACGTTCGCGCCTTCATGGCCCGCGAAAATCCGTCCGCCTTCGCCGCGATGGAGAGCTGCTTTGCGCGCCTGCATGACGCGGCGCTGTGGCAGACGCGCCGCAACTCGATCGCCGCAGCACTGCGGGAGGCCTCATGAGTGCGGCCTCGGTCAAGGGCTGGTGTCCCGGCGCGCTGCGCCCGATGCTGTCGGGCGACGGGCTCGTGGTGCGCGTGCGTCCGTTCGGGGGACGGCTCGAAGCTGCGCAAACCGCCGGGCTGGCCGAACTCGCCGGGCGGCACGGCAACGGCCTGATCGATGTGACCAGCCGCGCCAATCTCCAGATCCGGGGCGTCAGCGAGCAAAGCCATCGGCCGCTGCTCGACGGCCTCGCGCAATTGGCGTTGCTCGACCCCGACGCCGAGATCGAAGCCAGGCGCAACATCCTGGTGACGCCGTTCTGGAGCAGCGGCGACGAAACGCAGGCACTCGCGGCCGAGCTGGAGGAGGCGCTTGCCGAGTCCGGCCTCGCGCTTCCCACCAAGTTCGGCTTTGCCATCGATGACGGGCGATCGCGCGTGCTGGCCGGCGATTCCGCCGACATCCGCATCGAGCGTGATCGCGCCGGCCGTCTCCTGGTGCGGGCCGACGGCGCAAGGCTCGGTCGCTCCGTCGCACGCGGCCAAGCCGTGAGCACGGCACTGGCTCTGGCAAGCTGGTTCATCATTTCGGGCGGCGCGCGGAACGGGCGCGGGCGCATGGCAGCCCACATCGCATCCGGCGCCGCGCTGCCTCAATCGCTGCGCGGCGAGACCGAGCCTGCGCCGGTGATGGCTGCCGCGCGGCCCGGTCAATATCCGCAAGGCGCGATGGTCGGCGTGGCGTTCGGGCAGATGCTGCACACCACGCTGCATCAGTTCACCGGTTGCGGACATGCACTGCGCGTGACGCCGTGGCGCATGGTGCTGAGCGAAGGCAAGCGCGAGATGCCGAGCGGCGTGGGCCTGATCACCGAGCCGTTCGATCCGGCGCTGCGCGTCATCGCCTGCAGCGGCGCGCCGCGCTGCCGCGAAGCCCATGCCGACACGCGAGCGCTGGCCGCGGCGCTGGCGCCGCGCATCGCCGCCGACGCACGGCTGCACGTCTCCGGCTGCGGCAAGGGCTGCGCCCATTCCGGTGCGGCTGCGGTTACGCTGGTTGCGACGCATGCCGGGTTCGATCTCGTTCGCGGCGGCTCGACGCGGGACGAACCGGTGCTGCGCGGCCTGAACGGCGCCGACATCGTCAGCGATCCCTCGATCCTCGTGGGAGGCAACTGATGCCGCACACCTACGAGACCGACGGAGCGGCGATCTACCGGCAATCCTTCGCGACCATCCGGGCCGAAGCCGATCTTGCGCGCTTCACGCAAGACGAGGAGCCGGTGGTGGTGCGCATGATCCACGCCGCCGGCATGGTCGGCCTGGAGGCGCATATCCGCTTCACGCGGGGCATGGCGACAGCCGCGCGCGCGGCCCTGCAGAAGGGCGCGCCGATCCTGTGCGATGCGCGCATGGTCTCAGAGGGCATCACGCGCACAAGGCTGCCTGCGGCCAATGCCGTCATCTGCACGCTCGGAGACGAGTCCGTTCCTGCGCTCGCGCAATCGATGCGCAACACACGGTCGGCCGCGGCGCTGGAGCTGTGGCGGCCGCATCTCGAAGGCGCGATTGTCGCGATCGGCAACGCGCCGACCGCCCTGTTTCATCTGCTCAACATGCTCGAGGACCGGGATTGCCCGCGGCCCGCGGCGATCATCGGCTGTCCTGTCGGCTTCGTCGGCGCGGCCGAGTCGAAGGCCGCGCTGATGGCCGATCCGCCGGCACCTTCGCTGACGGTCTTGGGCCGTCTCGGCGGCTCCGCGATCACGGTTGCTGCCGTGAACGCGCTGGCAAGCCGGAGCGAATAGCCATGGGACGCATCATCTGCTGCGGTCTCGGCCCCGGCGATCCTGATCTGATGAGCGTGCGCGCGGATCGGACCGTGCGCGGCGCTGGCCACGTCGCCTATTTCCGCAAGAAGGGCCGGCCGGGCCAGGCGCGGCGCATCGTCGATGGCATGCTGGCGGCCGGCGTCACCGAATACGCCATGGAATATCCCGTCACGACCGAGATCGCGTTCGACAGCGCTGAATACGTCCAGCTGCTCGCCGGCTTCTACGACGAATGGGCCGAGCGCCTGGCGCGGCTTGCGCGCGCGGTCGACGTCGTCGTGCTGTGCGAAGGCGATCCCTACTTCTACGGCTCGTTCATGCATCTGCACACCCGCCTGCAAGGCCGCGTCGAGATCGAGGTGATCGCCGGCATTCCCGGCATGGTCGGCTGCTGGAACGGCGTCAGGCAGCCGATCGCGCTCGGCGACGACGTGACGACGGTGCTGATGGGCACGCTCCCCGAGGCCGAGCTCGAACGGCGCATGCGCGATTCCGATGCGCTCGTGGTCATGAAGACCGGCCGCAATCTGGCAAAAGTGCGCCGCGCGCTTCTCTCCGCCGGCCGCCTGGACGATGCCTGGCTGGTCGAGCGCGGCACCATGCCGGGCGAACGCGTGGTGCGGCTCGCCGAGATCGACGCGGCCGACTGTCCTTATTTCGCGATCGTACTGGTGCACGGCAAGGGCCGGCATCTGGACGCCGCCGAATGACGGGCACGCTGACCATCGCGGGGCTCGGGCCGGGCAGTGATGCGCTGGTGACGCCGGAAGTTACTGCTGCGTTGGCTGCGGCCACTCACATTCTGGGCTATGCGCCCTATGTCGCGCGCGTGCCGCCGCGACCCGGCCTCACCCTGCATCCCTCCGACAATCGCGAAGAGCTGCAACGTGCGAGCGAGGCCCTGCGGCTTGCCGCCGAAGGCGGACAGGTCGTCGTCGTCTCCTCCGGCGATCCCGGCGTGTTCGCGATGGCCTCGGCCGTGTTCGAGGCACTCGAACAGGCGCCGCAATGGCAGGCGCTGCCGATCCGCGTGCTGCCCGGCATCACGGCGATGCTGGCGGCCGCCGCGCGTGCCGGCGCGCCGCTCGGCCATGATTTCTGCGCGATCAATCTCTCCGACAATCTGAAGCCCTGGGCGGTGATCGAGAAGCGCCTGCGCCTCGCGGCGGAAGCCGATTTCGCCATCGCGATGTACAATCCTCGCTCTGCGAGCCGGCCGGAAGGATTTGGCCGCGCGCTTGCCGTGCTTCGTGAGGCCGGCTGCGGCGGGCGCCTCGTGATCTTCGCGCGCGCGATCAGCGCGGCTGATGAAAAGATCGAAATCGTGACGCTGAACGAAGCGACACCCGAAATGGCGGACATGCGCACGCTGGTGATCGTCGGCAACTCGCGGACGCGCCGCGTCGGTCGCTGGGTCTATGCGCCGAGGTGGGTCGGATGACCGAGCCACTGCATGATCTCGTCCACGCGCTCGACCCGTCGCCGCTCGGGCAGTTGTGGTCGCGAGATCATGATGATGGGCAGGCCGAGCCTGCGGGCCGCGTCGATCTTGGCGCGCGCGCCGTCGCCGCCGGAATTGCGGGCGACGATCCAGGCGATGCGGCGCGTGCGCAGCATCTCGAGCTCACTGTCGAGCGTGAACGGTCCGCGCGACACGATGACGTCGGCGGTGAAGGGCAGGGGCTTTTCTGGCGGATCGACGAAGCGCAACGTATAGGCATGCTGCGCCTTGCCCGCGAACGGCGCGATGTGCTGACGGCCGATGGCGAGGAACACCTTTCCCGGCGTCTCGGGCAGCGCGGCGACGGCACCGTTGACGTCAACAACCTCTATCCAGGCGTCGTCGGGCCTTTTGGTCCAAGGCCCGCGCTCCAGCGCTATCAACGGGGTGCCCGTCTCGGTGCAGGCAGCGACCGCATTACGGCTCATCTCGGCGGCGAAGGGATGCGTCGCATCGATCACATGCGTAATGCCTTCGCTGCGGACGTAGTCGGCGAGGCCGCTCACGCCGCCAAAACCTCCGATGCGGGTCGGCAGCGGTTGACCGGCGGGCGCGCGGGTGCGGCCGCCGTAGGAATAGACTGCGTCGATGCCGGCGCGCGCGATCTCCGCGGCGAGCAGGCTCGCATCGGCTGTTCCGCCCAGAACGAGGGCGCGCATCATGGCTGATCCCTGGCTGACCATCATCGGTATCGGCGAAGATGGCCTTGCCGGGCTGTCCGAGGCAAGCCGAAAGGCGCTCGATAATGCTGAAACCGTGTTCGGCGGTGAACGGCATCTCGCGCTCGCCGGCGTGGGGCGCCGCGGCCGTCCATGGCCGGTGCCCTTTGACGCCGAGGTCGTGCTGAGCTGCCGCGGCCGGCCAACCGCGGTGCTCGCCTCTGGCGATCCGTTCTGGTACGGCGCCGGTGCCGGTCTCGCCGAGAAGCTTGCTCGCAACGAATGGATCGCTTATCCCGCGCCGTCGACGTTCTCGCTCGTCGCGGCGCGGCTGGGTTGGCGCCTGGAAGAAACCGTCTGTCTTGGTCTGCATGCCGCGCCGTTCGAGCGTCTGGTGCCGCACGTGGCGCGAGGGGCCCGCATCATTTGCCTTGTGCGCGACGGGAAGGCGGCCGCTCATCTCGCGAGATGGTTGACGGAGCGCGGATGGGGGGCCTCCGCACTCTGGACGCTCGCAGCGCTCGGCGGACCGCATGAAAGCGTTCGTGAGCATCGCGCTGAGAGCTACGCAACCGCTACCACCGGCAAGCTGGTTGCTGTCGCGCTGGAGGCCAGGGGTGCGGGCGGCCTGTCTCGCAGCTCGGGCCTGCCGGACGCTCTCTTCGCCCACGACGGCCAGATCACCAAACGGCCTGTGCGCGCGCTGGCGCTCTCGGCGCTGTGGCCGTTCGCAGGCAGCACGTTGTGGGACATCGGCGCCGGCTCGGGCTCGATTTCTATCGAATGGGCGCTGACTGGCGGGACGGCGATTGCCGTCGAGGCACGGGAGGACCGTGCCGCTAACATCCGCAGCAATGCGGAGGAGTTTGGCGTGGCGCACAAGATCACCGTCATCGCCGGGAGTGCGCCGGAAGCTCTCGCCGCGCTGAAAGCGCCGGATTCCGTCTTCATCGGTGGCGGTCTCAATGGTGCGATGTTCGACGCCATCTGGTCGCGGCTCGCGCCCGGCACGCGGCTTGTCGCACACGCGGTGACGCTGGAAACGGAAGCGCTGCTCGGCGAGCTTCACCAGCGTCACGGTGGCGAGCTGATGCGGGTGCAGATCGCCCATGCCGCGCCCCTCGGCCGTTACCGCGCCTGGGAAGCGGCTCGCCCGGTGGTGCAATGGAGTACGGCCAGATGAAAGTCGCCGGGCTCGGATTTAGGAATGATGTGACGTTGGCCTCGCTGCGCGAAGCGCTGCTGGCTGCCGGCGGTGGGGAAGGGCTTGCGGCGGTGGCAACCGTCAGCGACAAGGCCGACACCGACGCGCTGAAGCAACTCGCACGGGAATGCGGCGTGCCGATCAGGGCTGTTCCGGCCGATGTGCTTGCAAGCGTCGCTACGCCGACGCAATCAGAACGCATCGCGGAGAAGTTCGGCACTGGATCGGTCGCCGAAGCGGCCGCGCTCGCTGCAGCCGGCCCGGGCGCGCGGCTGATCGCGACGCGCGTCGTCTCGCAGGATCGTACCGCGACCGCGGCGATCGCCGAGGGAGAGGACGCATGACGGTCCATTTCATCGGCGCCGGCCCGGGCGCGCCAGATCTCCTGACCTTGCGCGGGCGCGACCTGATCGCGGCCTGCCCGGTCTGTCTCTATGCGGGCTCACTGGTGCCGGAAGGCGTGCTGGCGCATTGCCCGCCGGGAGCGCGCGTCGTCAACACCGCGCCGCTGTCGCTCGACGAGATCATCGCCGAGATCGCCGCGGCGCATGCGGCAGGCCAGGACGTCGCGCGGCTGCATTCCGGCGACCTCTCGATCTGGTCGGCGATGGGCGAGCAGCTCCGCCGCCTGCGTGCGCTCGGCATTCCCTATACGGTGACGCCGGGCGTGCCGTCCTTCTCGGCTGCTGCCGCTGCGCTGGAGGCCGAGCTGACGTTGCCCGGTCTTGCCCAGACGGTCGTGCTGACGCGCACGCCGGGCCGGGCCAGTGCCATGCCTGACGGCGAGAAGCTCGCGGCGTTTGCCGCCACCGGCGCGGTGCTCGCGATCCATCTGTCGATCCATCTGCTCGATCAGGTCGTCGCCGAGCTGACGCCGCATTACGGCGCGGATTGTCCGGTCGCGATCGTTTGGCGAGCGAGCTGGCCGGAGCAGCACATCGTGCGCGCGACGCTGGCAACGCTCGACGTCGCCGTGGGCGGCGAGATGGAGCGCACCGCGCTGATCCTGGTCGGCAAGACGCTGGGGGCCGCGGATTTCGACGAAAGCCGTCTCTACGCCGGCGACTACGATCGGCGCTATCGGCCCGTCGGGACCGAGCCGCGCTTTCCGGAGGCGTCGTGATGGCGGCCGGCCTCGTCATCTCCGCACCCGCGTCCGGCGTCGGCAAGACCACGCTGACGCTGGCGCTTGCACGCGCCTGGCGCAATCGCGGCCTGACCGTGCAGTGCTTCAAGAGCGGCCCCGACTATATCGATCCCGCCTTTCATGCCGCGGCCACGGGGCGCGCCTCCGTCAATGTCGACAGCTGGGCGATGGACAGTGCGACGATCGCACATCTCGTCAGCCGCGGTGTTGACGCCGACATCGTCCTCGCCGAGGGCTCGATGGGCCTGTTCGACGGCGTTGCCGCGCGCGGCGTCTGCGGCACCGGCGCGACCGCCGACATCGCGGAGATGCTGGGCTGGCCGGTGGTGCTGGTGATCGACCCCTCCGGCCAGGCGCAGACGGCGGCAGCGATCGTCGCAGGCCTTCGCGACTACCGCGCCGGCGTGCGCCTCGCGGGCGTCGTGCTCAATCGCGTCGCCAGCCCCCGTCACGAAGACCTCGTGCGGCGTGCGCTGAACGATGCCGGCATCAACGTGTTCGGCGCGCTGCCGCGCCATGCCGAGATCAGCCTGCCGAAGCGGCATCTCGGCCTCGTGCAGGCCGAGGAGCAGGCGGAGATCGGCAAGCTGATCGACGAGGCGGCGCGCTTCATCGCCGAGCATGTCGATCTCGACGCGGTGCTGCAATCGGCAGCAAGCTGGTCGGTGCAAGGCATGGCGAACGGCCTGAACGTGACGCCGCCGGGCCAGCGCATCGCGCTCGCCCGCGATGCCGCGTTTTCCTTTGTCTATCCGCACATGCTGGAGGCCTGGCGCGCGGCCGGCGCCGAGATCGTGCCGTTCTCGCCGCTGGCCGATGAAGCGCCCGACGCCAACGCCGACATCTGCTGGCTGCCCGGCGGATATCCCGAGCTTCATGCGGGAAAAATCGCAGCCAATGCCCGGTTTGGCCGCAGCCTGCGCGCTTTCGCCGAGACGCGGCCCGTGCATGGTGAATGCGGAGGCTATATGGTGCTGGGCGCCGGCCTCACCGACGCCGACGGTATCCGCCATGAGATGACGGGCCTGCTCGGCCTCGAGACCAGCTTTGCGAAGCGCCGCATGCATCTCGGCTACCGTCTCGCCACGCTGGCATCGCCGATGCCGGGACATCAGGTCGGCGCGCGCCTTCGGGGCCACGAGTTCCATTATTCGACTATCCTCGCGCAGCCCGATGCGCCGCTCGCGGTCGTGCACGACGCAACCGGTGCGGTGATTGCAGAGACCGGCTCGCGGCGAGGACAGGCCACCGGCACGTTCTTCCATTTGATCGCGGAGGACCGGTGAGCGGTTTCGTCTCGTTCGTCTCCGCCGGCCCCGGCGATCCCGAGCTCCTGACGCTGAAGGGCGCCGCGCGGCTGCGCGAGGCAGACGTCGTGCTCTACGACGACCTTGCCTCCGGTGCGATCCTGGATCTCGTCCGGCCCGGCGCCAACCTCGTCGCGGTGGGAAAGCGGGCGGGGCGGCCGTCGACCAGGCAGCACCACGTCAACCGTCTCCTGGTGGACTATGCCGCAACTGGTGTGCGCGTCGTGCGGCTGAAGTCCGGCGATGCCGGCATTTTCGGCCGGCTCGAGGAGGAGCTGGATACGCTGCGCGAAGCCGGGATCAGCTACGAAATCATTCCCGGCGTCACATCGGCCTGTGTCGCCGCTGCCCAAGCCGGCATTCCCCTGACCCGCCGGCATACCTCCCGCCGGGTGCAGTTCATCACGGGTGCCGATGTCACCGGCGAGCTGCCGCCGCATCTGAATTGGGCGGCGCTGGCCGATCCCGAGGCCACGACCGTGGTCTATATGGGCCGGCGTACCTTTCCGGCGCTTGCCGCAAAATTGATCGCGCACGGCCTCGCCCCAACCACCCCGGCATTGGTTGCCGAATCTCTCGGCCGTGCGGACGAGCGGCTGGTCCGCACCACCATCGCCGAGCTCGCCGAGCAGCTTGCGCGTGGCGGCGCGCCCTCGACCGCCGCCGTCATCCTGTTCGGTGCGCTGGCGGGGGATTATCCGTCATGATGGAGGCGGCCGCCTTTCGCCCCTTGACGCAGGCTCGGCGAAAGGGGCACACAGGTAACGCATGGTGCTCGACGCGGCGCAAAACGCCGGAGCATAATCGGGAATGGGGATGGGCGGACCCAGTTGCGGCGCTCGAAACCCCAGCCGCCCCCGCGACTGTAAGCGGTGAGGGGCTCCGAACCGCCACTGGGTCGCAAGGTCCGGGAAGGCCGGAGACCCCAGTGAACCGCGAGCCAGGAGACCGGCCGTGCACGTATTGAGGCCAAGGCCGTCGGGTGTGACGGCAGGAAGGAACTGAGCCATGCATATCGAACCAGGAGTGGTCACGGGCGCCAAGCTCGTGCTGAGTTACGCAACCGGCATCGCCGCGGGCGGCGTTGCGCTGAAGCTGGCGGTCGAGACCGTGCGCGAGCAGGGCATCGGCTCGTTCGCCGCGCGCACGCTGGCCACCACCGCTCTCGTCTTCGTCTTCTTCGAGATCCTGCCGCACTTCCCGGTCGGGGTATCGGAGGTTCACTTCATCCTCGGCTCGACCTTGTTCCTGCTGTTCGGCGCTGCGCCTGCGGCCTTCGGCCTCGCGTTCGGCCTGCTGCTTCAGGGCGTGCTGCTGGAGCCGGTCGACCTGCCGCAATACGGCATGAACGTCACCACGCTGCTGGTGCCGCTGTTCGCGATCCAGGCCATCGCCTCGCGGATCATCGCCCGCAACACCGCCTATGTCGATCTGAAGTACGGCCAGGCGCTGGCGCTGTCGACCACCTATCAGGCCGGCGTGATCGCCTGGGTGGCGTTCTGGGCGCTCTATGGTTCCGGCTTTGCGATGAGCAACCTCGCCAGCATCGCGACATTCGCCGCTTCCTATGTGCTGGTCATCGTGATCGAGCCGCTGGCCGATCTCGCCGTGCTGGCGCTGGCGAAGTCGCTGCGCGGCGTCACCGCGTCCGGCCTCGTCACCCCGCGCCTGCACAACGCGGCGTAAGAGATCGGCGATGGGCGGCCGGTGTCGCCGCCCGTCGCGCTCCCCATGCTCACGCTCTCCCTGATCGGCATCGGTTGCGGCGATCCCGCGCAGCTCACGCGCGCCGCCATTGAGGCCATCAACGCCGCCGATCTCATCCTGATCCCGCGCAAGGGCACGGCAAAATCCGATCTCGCCGATCTCAGGCGGACGATCTGCGCGGATGTTCTGACCAACGGCAAGACCGTCGTCGCCGAGTTCGATCTTCCTGTGCGTGACGCCGATGAAGTCGACTACCGCAAAGGCGTCGACCATTGGCACGATGCGGTCGCCGCCACCTGGTCCGAGACGATCGCTGGGCATCTCGAAGGTGAGGGCAAGGTCGCGCTGCTGATCTGGGGCGATCCCTCTCTCTACGATTCATCGCTGCGCATTGCGCGGCGATTGAATCCGTTGCCGGCGATCGAGGTCGTGCCCGGCATCACCTCGATCCAGGCGCTGTGCGCGGCGCATGCGCTGCCGCTCAACGACATCGGCGAGCCGTTCCTGGTCACGACGGGACGGCGCTTGCGCGACGGCGGCTGGCCGGAAGGCGTCGATACCGTGGTCGTGATGCTCGACGGGGGGACGGCGTTTCAGTCGCTCGATTCAGACGGCCTGCAAATCTGGTGGGGTGCCTATCTTGGCATGCCCGATCAGATCATCCTGTCCGGCGCGCTGGCCGAGGTCGGACCGAACATCGTGATGGCGCGGCAGCAAGCACGCGAGCGGCACGGCTGGATCATGGACAGCTATATTCTCAAACGCAGGCGTTGAGCAGCATGCTTCCCGAATGGGTCACCCAAAAATGTCCCGATGTCTCCGCGGTCCATCGCGAGGCCGCCGTTGCGCGGCAGGCGCAACTGACAAAACCGACCGGTGCGCTCGGCCGGCTCGAGCAGCTCGCGATCGAGCTTGCCGGCCTGCAGGCGACCGAGCAGCCCCGTGCCGCGCGCGTGCCGATCATCGTCTTCGCCGGTGATCACGGCATCGTCGCGCAGGGCGTGTCGGCCTATCCGCAAGCCGTCACCATCGCCATGATGGCGAACTTCGCCTCCGGCGGCGCCGCGATCTCGGTGCTGGCGCGGGAGCTGGGTTCCAGCCTCGAGGTCGTCGACGCCGGCACGCTGGCACAGGAGACGATGCCCGATATCGTCACCGACAAGCCGCGCTGCGGCACGCGCGATTTCAGCGCCGAGGCTGCGCTCACGCCCGCGGAGCTGGCGTTCGCCTTCGAGGCCGGCCAGCGCGCGGTCGCGCGCGCGGCGAACGACCAGCCCGATCTCCTGATCTTCGGCGAGATGGGCATCGGCAACACCACGGCATCGGCGGCGATCGCCGCGAGCCTGCTCGGCGTGAGCGCCGAGGAGATCGCGGGCAGCGGCACCGGCGTCGATGCAGCCGGCCGCGCGCACAAGGCGCGTGTGATCGACGCGGCGATCGCGCATCACGGCGTCGCGGGCGCTTCGGCGGAAAAAATCCTGTGCGCCGTCGGCGGCCTCGAGATCGCGGCGATCTCGGGCGCGATCATTGCGGCCGCGCAAGCCCGCATCCCCGTGCTGATCGACGGCTTCATCGTGTCGGTGGCGGCGCTCGCGGCAGTGCGACTCAACCCGTCGTGCCGCCCGTTCCTGCTGCCGTCGCATCAATCGGCGGAGCAGGGGCACCGGCTGGTGTTGCGCGCGCTGAACGTGCAGCCGCTGATCAGCCTCGATCTCAGGCTCGGCGAGGGATCGGGCGCCGCGATCGCGCTGCCGCTGGTGCGCCTCGCATGCAGCCTGCACAACGGCATGGCGACGTTCGCGCAGGCCAACGTGCCGGATCGGCCCAAAGCGGAATCGCTTTAGGTCAAATCGACTGCCGCGGCTCGTTCACCTCTCCTGCTTGCGGGCAGGGCGATCGCATATGGGAGCGATATCGCCTGTGGCCATCCTTCGAGACGCCCGCCTTTGGCGGGCCCTCAGGATGAGGACCGAATGGGTTGCGCTAGTCTCAACGGGCACTGATGCAGCTTAGCCTCATCCTGAGGGCCCGCCGCAGGCGGGCGTCTCGAAGGACGAGGCGCGCGCTCAGCTCGCGCAAAGCACCATATGCGATTGTCCTGCCCGCAAGCGAGAGGAGGGAGTGCGACTCCGTCGCCTCATTTCATCATGCTGCTGATCCGGCCCAAGCCACGCGCTGATTGACCGAGGCGACGCGCCAGCCGCCCGCGAGGCGGTCGATCCGGGTCAGCGACAGCGGGTCGATCACGAAGCGCAGCGCGGCCTCCGGTGTGAGATCGAGCGCGATGCAGAGCGCGGCGCGGACGGTGCCGGAATGCACGATCAGGGCTGCGGAGCCGGCGCCAATCCGCGACAGGCCCTGCCGAACGCGCGCGACCTGATCCGCAAAGCTCTCGCCGTTCGGCGGCCGTCCGCGCGCGGGATCCCGCCAGAATTGCGCATAAGCCTCGCCACCCTTGGTCGATAGCTCGTCGTGGCGGTGTCCGGACCAGTCGCCGAAATCCTGCTCGCGGAATTCTCCCACCAGCTCTGGTTCGAGCCCCAGCGCGCGCGCCGTTTCGACCGTGCGGCGCAACGGGCTGGCATAGCCGGCGACACCGGGCGGCAAGCGTTTCTGCAGAGCCGCCAAGGTCGCCTGATCGCCGAGATCGGCCGCCGCATCGGCGGCATGGATCGTGCCCGCGATGCCGCACACGGGCGCATGCCGTATCAGCCAAAGGAAGGTCTCGCCTTCCATGCTCGTCTCCAAGGAAGTTGGTCGCTGTGGCCACGAGGCCGCAACTGGCACATTGCCTCCGACTTGGCGGCAATCCTAGATGCTTGTGACGGTTTTCCCGAGAGGGAATGAAAAGGGAATGCAGTGCGCGTTCGGGCTGGTGTTATCCCTGGCCGGTACCGTCATCGGCTGGCGGCGCCTCCGCTAATCCAGTCCGGTCTTGCCCGGTGCCCAATAGGCCTTGGCGCTCATCCGGGATCTCGCGACGTTCGCGGCTCTCAAGGCACGGCCGATGCGCTGGATCGACGAGGCCTTGCCGGTCAGGACGAAATGCGCGCTTGCGGCAAGGCGCAATAGTTCGGCCTCGACGGCGGCGAGATGTGCATCCTCGGCGCTTCGTACGATCGAGGTGGCCCTGCCGAGGCCGATCGCGGCCAGAACGCGATTGGTTTCGGCGGCGTCCGAAACCTCGAACATATAGGTCGTGTCGTCCGCCAGTCGACTGCCGCGGAATGCCGAGGCGATACCGAACGAGGTTTCATCGCCGAACAGGACGATTGGAGCTTTCGCGGCGGACAGGTCGAGCGAGCGGCGCGGACCGAAGAACCAACAGAGATCGCCTTCCCGCAAGCCGCTCGCCCATCGGCTGCCGGGACCATCGCCGTGTGCGAAGGCCAGCAGCTTCGTCCGGCCCTTCTCCGTATCCCATGACATCGGCGTGTAGGTTCGCGCACTCAGCCCGGACCCCATTGCGATCTGGATTTTCTGGCCCATGGTCCACGCGAGGCCCTTGAGCGCGTCGCCCTCGAGCACGATCGACCTGAAGCGGGGCGAAAGCGTCTCGACCGCGGCGATAGACGCAGGGCGCATCAGCCATTGCAGCATGCGTGCAACCGGTCCCTGCTGCGGCTTCGACGGCTCGTGCATCTGCGTTCGGTGGGGGGCGGTCAAACCCTTGCGTCTGTCGCTAAAGTCCTGCGGACATGCGAGCCCGCTGCTGAGTGAATCCATCTTCCGGCTCCCAGAGAATGCGCCCGCAGGCGCTCCCGAGCCTGAGTAGGAGATCGTCTCCGTCAGCGCATTCCGCAAACCTGACAATCCATTGCGAATTCCGGTCAGTGCGCGGCCATGCATCGCTCGGCGAGATAGCGCGCGGGCGGCTTGCCGAGCGCCTTGCGGAACATGGTGACGAAGGCGCTGGCGCCTTCATAGCCGAGGTCGAGAGCCACGGCGTGCACCGATGCGCCCTGGTCGAGGCGCTGAAGCGCAATGAGGATGTGAAGCTGCTGGCGCCAGCGCCCGAAGCTCATGCCGGCCTCGCGTTGCAGGATGCGCGTGAGGGTTCTGGGAGCAACGGCCATGCGGCGGCCCCACTCCTCGATCGTCGCCCGGTCGGAAGGGTCGGCCATCATCGTCTCCGCGATCCGGCGCAGCCTGGAATCCGTCGGCATGGGAAAGTGCAGCTCTTCCACGGGGGCCAGCGAGAGCTGGTCCAGCAGCACGGCCGCGATCCGCCCATCTGGCCCGTCGGCATCGTAGAGAGCCGGCATGTGGGTGGCATGGACCAGCAGACGTTCCAGCAAGGGGGAGATCGTCAGCGTGCAGCATTGCCGCGGCAGCGCCGGTGCCGCATCCGGTTCCACGAACAGGCAATGGACCTCGACGTTTCCGGCGACACTCACGCCATGCGCAACATGGCCGGGAATCCACACCGCGCAGCGCGGCGGTACGATCCATATGCTTCGGCCGGCTTCCAGCCTGATCATGCCGCTCCGGGCGAGGACAAGCTCGTCCTTGCGATGGGTATGCATGGCGACCTCCGTGCCCTTCGTGACCATCTCGCCGCCGAAGGCTGCGATGGGGCGCGGCACCGTCTCGGGATCAAAATCCACGGCGTCATCGGGGCGCGGGTCGCCGCGGTCGAGTCGGAAGAAGGGCATGGTGAGCGGATGATCGATTTGGATGCGGTTGACTGGCTCCGGCACTATCTGGCGCGCGACTACCACTTGCAACACGAACCGCACTGATCTCGATCGGTTCTAACCGCCCTTTGCTGCACCACCGGCCGCGACATGGCCGGCGCGCAGACCCATGATGCGCGGCGCCGCGGTCACGGATGCCTTTTCGCCGGCTGCCTTTCGGTGTAGCTCTGCGCTGGATGATACCTGCGCTGCCTGATGGGCGAGACATGGACAACGGCCGTCACCCGAGCAAGCGCGTATCCCTTGCGGGAATGCATATCGATCGCACCTCCGCGGTGCCGCTGCACCTGCAGATCGCCAAGCACATCCGCGACGGCATTCTGAGCGGCGCGTTTCCCTCGGGAACGCAATTTCTGGGATCGCGCGAGATCGCGCGCGAATTGGGCTGCTCACGCACGGTGGTGCTGACCGCGTGGGATCTGCTCTATGCCGAGGGCTATCTCGCATCGACGCCGCGCGGCAGCGTCATGGTGGCCGCCGTCACGGCCCCGCATGCTGAGCCCGCGTCGCCTGCCGGCAAGCCTGCCCACATGTCGGAGCGTTGGCGCGCGCTGCTCGGCCTCGATTACGAGACCAACTGGCCGTCCGTGTTCGCTCCCGGCGCGCCCGACATCTCGACCTTTCCGTTCAAGGATTGGTCGCGCCTGCTGCGCCAGGCCTGGCAGAATCCGAGGGAGCAGGAGTGCCTGGATCTTCCGCCGGAAGGCCATCCGCGCTTGCGGAGCGAGATCGCGAACTTTCTCGGCTCGGTGCGCGGTCTGGTCTGCTCGCCGGACGAGGTCGTCGTCACCTCCGGTACGTCGGGCGCGCTGGATTTCTGCAGCCGGATGATCCTCGATCCCGGCGATGAGGTCTGGGTCGAGGAGCCCGGCTTCATCGAGGCGCGATGGGCACTCACCGCCGCCGGCGCAAGGCTCGTGCCTGTCCCGGTGGACGACAAGGGGCTGGTCGTCTCGGAAGGAATTCGGCGCGCACCGCGCGCGCGGCTGATCGTGGTCACGCCGTCGCATCAATATCCGCTCGGGGTCAGCATGGGCCTGGAGCGGCGGCTCGAGCTTCTCGACTACGCGAACAAGAACGACATCTGGCTGATCGAGGACGACTACAATTCGGAGTTCAGGCATCAGGACAGCATGATCGCCTCGCTGCGCTCGCTCGATCGCGACGGCCGGGTGATCTATTTCGGCACCTTCTCGAAGATCATGATGCCGAACCTGCGGCTCGGATATCTCGTCGCGAACAGGCACTTCATCGAAGGCTTCGCCAAGGGCCGCGCGCGAATCGACGTGCACACCTCCGGCATCGGACAGCTCGCTTTGGCGGAGTTCATGCGGGAGGGGCATCTGCTGCGCCACCTGCGCGCGATGCGGCGGGTCTATGCGGCGCGGCGCAAGGCGCTGATCGACGCGATCCAAACCCAGATGCCGGACGATCTGACCGTGTCCTCTGCCGTCACCGGCCTGCACCTCGTGGCGCTGTTCACCGAGGCCATGCAGGCGCGGATGACCGACCGCGAGGCGGTCGCGATCTTGAAGCAGACCGGTATCCAGGTGCAACCGCTGTCGCAGAATTTCCTGGCGCAGCCGACGCGGCAAGGCCTGGTGTTCGGCTACGGCCGGCTGCGCGTCGAGGATGCCGCGCCGCTGCTTGCAAGAATCGCAGCCTGTATCGGCGGCACTTCACGCATCGCAGCATCCGCTCCCCCGGCTGCGCGCTCTTACTGATCGTACAATAAAGAGAGGCTGAGCCGACTGGTGTGCATAGCTCATGGGCACCGTGTATTCTGCGTCCGCTGCTTGATCGCCTGCAAATTAGACAGCCAATCTCGCCCGCGCGGATTGCGCTGCAGCAGGCATCGCGAATTCGCTCTGAAATATCCGCGCCGCGCTGCGCGCTACTGGTCTGGACCGTAGCCCGATCACCTGCCGTCTCTGAAGGCAGTGCTGCACCAAAACGTGCACCAGGCGGTGTGGTGCGCTGCTACGGGGGCTTGCTGGCCCAGTGAAATGCGACGACTCTGGCACTATCGTAGACCACAGCTCTGTCGCACGCTCGCGGAGGATGGCATGACAGGGAAATGCAGGATGAGCGCTCTCGGTTGGGCATTCGAGGTAGCGATGGACGGCCAGGACCCGGCGTCCGGTTCGGACGTCAGGCGTAGCTGAGCCTATGAGCGCTTTCGAAGATCACTGGGAAGTCGGCACCGATATCGGCGGCACCTTCACCGATATCATCGCCATCAAGCGCGATTCCGCGGAGGCGCGGATCGCGAAAGTGCCGTCGCGCCCCGACGCGCCGGTCCAGGCGATGCTGGAGGCGATCGAGGCGGTGGGCCTGCGCAAGAGCGAGGTCAGGCGCTTCGTCCACGGCACCACGCGCGTCACCAACGCGATCGTCGAGAACCGGCTGCCGAAGGTGGCGCTGGTTGCGACCGAAGGCTTTGCCGACGTGCTCGAGATCGCGCGCTATCGCCGCCGCGATCTCTATCGGCTCGATATTCCCCCGAAATCGCCGCCGCTGGTGCCGCCTGAACGCTGCTTCGGTCTTGCCGAGCGTCTCGATCACGAAGGCCGGGTGCTGAAGGCGCTGGAAGACGCGGAGATCGAGCGCCTGGTGGCCTGGCTGAAAGAGACCGGTGTGCACAGCGTCGCGGTCGCTCTCCTTCACGCTTATGCCAACCCGGTGCACGAGAAGATGCTGGGCGAGCGCCTCAAGGACGTCGTCGCCCATGTCTCGCTCTCGCACGAGATCAACCCTGAAGCCCGCGAGTATGAGCGGACTTCTGCAACGGTGTTCAACGCCGCTGCCATGCCGATTGCGGTGGAATATCTCAGCGAGCTGGAGCAGCGGCTGCCGATCGGTCCGGGCCTGCAGGTGTTTCATTCTGCCGGTGCGATGGTCCCGATCTCGGCGGTGAAGCGGCGTCCGCTGGTGATGGCGATGTCGGGGCCGGCCGCCGGCGTCTCGGCCTCCGTCAGCATCGCGCGCCAGCTCGGCACCTCGCGCATGCTGACCTTCGACATGGGCGGCACCACGACCGACGTGTGCCTGATCGTCGACGGCCAGGCCGAGATGACCGACGGCCGCATGCTCGGCGACAAGCCGCTGCGCCAGCCGATGCTCGCGGTGCATTCCATCGGTGCGGGCGGCGGATCGATCGTGCGCAACGGTCCTGGCGGCCTGACGGTCGGGCCGGAGAGCGCCGGCTCCGAGCCGGGTCCGGCCTGCTATGGCCGCGGCGGCACGGAGCCGACGATCACCGATGCCAACGCGGTGCTCGGCTATCTCAATCCCGAGACCAAGCTTGGCGACCGCATCGGCATCGACATCGCGGCCGCAAAAGGCGTCATCGAACCGATTGCCCGCGCGCTCGGGCTCAGCCTGACGGAGACGGCACTCGGCATCATCAAGGTTGCGAACGCGACCATGGCCCGCGCGCTGCGGCGCGTCACGGTCGAGCGCGGCATCGACGGGCGCGACTGCACGCTGCTGGCCTTCGGCGGCGGCGGCCCGATGCATGCCGCGGGCCTTGCCGATCTCTACGGCATAGCCGAGGTGGTCGTCCCGAGCGCGTCGAGCGCGTTCTCGGCGCTCGGCTGCCTCACCGCCGATTTCAGCTTCCTGCAGCAACAGACCCTTCGCGCAGCCCTCGACGGCATCGATCTCGCGCGCGTCTCGGAACGGATCGAGGCCCTGATTGCCGATGCCTCAGCGCCGCTTCTCGCCAATGGCGTTGCGAAGGCGGAGATCCAGGTCGAGCTGGTGGCCTTGATGCGCTATGCGGCGCAGAACGACGCCATCCCGGTGCCGTTCACACTGCCGCTCGACGTCGCCAGGCTGAAGCAGGATTTCCTGACGCGGCATCACGAGCTGTTCGGCTATGCAACCGGCGAGCCCTGCGTCATCGAATCCGTGCGGGTGCAGGCGCGCCGCCCCTCGACGACAGTCGTCAGCCGGCCCGCAACGGCCGTGAGGGCGGTGTCTACGGGCACGCGCAGCTGCTCTTTCGACGGCTTCCACGACATCGCGACCGCAATCATCGACCGTGCCTCGCTCACCGAGGCCGTCAAAGGTCCGGCCATCATCGAAGACGCATGGTCGACCGTGGTCGTGCCGCCGGGCTGGCAGGCAAGGCCCGACACATCAGGCAATCTGTTCCTGACGCGGAGGACAGCATGAAGCTCGATCCGTTCGTCGTCGAGGTTATCAGGCACGGGCTCTCCGCCGCGGCGGAGGAGATGAGTCTCGTCATGACGCGTTCGGCGCGCTCGCCGCTGCTGCGCGAGGCCGGCGACCTCTCCTCGGCGATCACCGACGGCCACGGCGGCCTGGTCGGGCAGGGCCGTGACATCCCGATCCATCTCGGCGCGATGGCCTACACCATCCCCGAACTGCTGAAGGTGATTCCGCGCGACAGCCTGAACGAGGGCGACGTGGTCATCTACAATGTCGGCGCGCTCGGCGGCAATCATCTCAACGACGTCAAGGTGGTACGCCCCGTCTTCGTCGACGGCGAGATCGTCGCGTTCGCGGTGAGTCTCGCGCACTGGCCCGACATCGGCGGCACCTGGCCGGGCAGCTATTTCGCCAAGGCCGTCGACACCTTCCAGGAGGCACTGCGGATTCCGCCGGTGCTGATCGCGACTTCAGCCGGCGTCAGCACGCCGATCGTGCAGTTGCTCAAGGCCAACGTCCGCGATGCCGAATCCTGCGAGGGCGATCTCCTCGCCCAGATCGCCGCGACCAAGGCCGGTGAGAAGCGCATCGTCGAGCTCTGCCGCGAGCACGGCAAGGCGGTCTTCATGGCGGCGCAGTCGCGCCTGCATGATCTCTCCGAGATCGAGATGCGCGAGGCGTTGCGCGACCTCCCAGACGGCGTCTATGAGGGCGAGGACTATCTCGACGACGGCAGCGCGAACGACGCGCCCGCGCGCATTCATGTGAAGATCACCATCCGCGGCGACGAGGCGACTTTCGACCTCTCCGGAAGCTGCGACCGCGTCTCCAATTTCTGCAACACGACGCCGTTCATGGCGCGCTCGGCCGTCGCCTATGCCGCGCGCATCATGAGTGGCCGCGACATGCAGCAGAACGCCGGCGCGCTCAGGCCGCTCACGATCATCACGCGCCCGGGCTCGATCCTGGAGCCGGGCTGGTCGGCGTCCGTCGCCGCCGGCAACCACGAAACCTCCATGCGCATCGTCGATGCGATCTTTCGCGCCATGCGGGACACCATTCCCGAACGCCTGTCGGCCGGCGGCGCTACCACCGCGGGCGTCCTGTTCTTCGCCGAGCCGCGGCCGAACGGATCGTGGAAGATGCTCTACGAGGTCCATGGCGGCGGCGAGGGCGCGCGCCATGATCGCGCCGGCAGCTCGGCCACCCGGGTGCATCTGTCAAATACGTCGAACACGCCGGTCGAGGTGATCGAGGCGAACTATGACATTCGGCTGGAGCAACAGGCCATCCGCCGGCAGTCAGGCGGCGCAGGCGCGTATCGCGGCGGCGACGGTTCGGTGCGCAGCTACCGCATCCTGGCGCCGTCGATGCACCTGACCACCTGCATCGAGCGGATGGTGATCGCGCCTTGGGGCATGCAGGGCGGCGAATCCGGCAAGGCATGCTGTATCTCGCTGGTCAGGCAGGGTGCCAACGTCGCGATCGACGGCAAGTCGAACCTGGTGTTGCAACAAGGCGATCTCGTCACGATCGAGATGTGCGGCGGCGGCGGCTACGGCGCCGCGGCTGCGAACTGAGGCTTTGGCGATGAGCAGATTGTTGCGGACCGGATTGAATGCGGGCGAGGCCGCGCCGATGGCCGTGGTCGGCGGCGAGGGCGTCTACTTCCACCTCTCCGACGGCCGCAAGCTGATCGACGGCAGCAACACCGGCGGCGGACTCGGCCACCGCCATCCCGCGATGGTGGAGGCGATCCGCCGCGCCGCGGATACGCCCGTCGTCAACGAGGGCTGGACCTGGGTCGGCCGCGAGCAGGCCGCCGACGATCTGATGGCGACCGCTTTCCAGGGCGAGGAGGATTGGGTCGGCGCGGTGCGCTTCTGCATCAGCGGCAGCGAGGCCAACGACATGGCCTTGTCGCTCTGTCAGGCGCTGACGCAGCGGTCGGCGCTGGCAACGCGCGAGCGCGCCTATCACGGCATCACCGGCCTGTCGCGCAGCATGACGGTGCAGCCGCAATGGCATGGCGGCCTTGCCGTGCATGCGGGCGGCTCGAGGCTGCCGGCCCCGATGGCACCGGTGCGGGTTCTGCCGGCGCCGGATGGCGCGATCTATGGCGCGCCCACCACCAATACACCGCCGAGCGAATATCTCGCCGATGCCGCGCGGCTGCTCTCGGACACGGCAGCAACGATCATCGACTACACCCAGGGCGGCATCTATTACGACGGTGCCTATCAGGACGAGGTGGCGCGCTGTGCGCGGCAGGCCGGCTCATACTGGATCGCGGACGAGGTCGTCACCGGCGCCGGCCGCGCCGGGCGCTGGTTCGCATTCCAGGGGGCGCAAACCCGTCCTGATATCGTGACGCTCGGAAAATCGCTCGGCGGCGGCGCGGCGGCGGTTGCAGCGGTAGTTGTGTCAAAAGAGATCGTCGAGCGGCTCAAGGGCACGAGCTGGCAGAACTACGGCACGCTGCGCGGTCATCCCATCAGCATGGCCGCGGTGAGCGCCTATCTGAAGGTCGTCACCGAAGACGGGATTCTGGACCGTGTGCAGCAGCTCGAGAAGCTGTTCATCCGCCGCCTGCTCGCGATCGCGCAGAAGCATCCGAGCGTGCAGCGCGTCGCGGGGCAGGGGCTGCACTGGACGGTGGAGCTGCACGGGCCGGATTGGCGCACATGGCGCGCCGACACGACCGAAGTGCCGATCGCCTCGCGCGTTGCGGAGCGGGCGCTGGAAGCCGGTGCGGTGATCGGGACCAGCGGCGAGCAGACCTCGCTGTTCCTGGCGCCGCCGCTGGTGATCTCCGAGCGGGAGGCTGACCAGCTTCTGGATGCGCTCGACCACGGTCTCGATATCGCCGACGAGGAGCACGGGTGAACGCCGATCACGCATCGCCACGCCGGTCGCCGGTCTGGCCGGCGGATGAGCCCTGGCATCTCGCGATGCCGGAGGGGACGCTGTACGACGCGCTGGCGCGGGCCGCGCATGAACGGCCGTCGCATCCGGCGACGGTGTTTTACGGCGCAAGCCTGAGCTATGCCGAGCTGCGCGACCGCGTCGATGCCATGGCCGGCTTCCTACAGGGCGCCTGCGGCGTCAAGCGCGGCGACCGCGTCATGATCGCGCTGCAGAATTCGCCGCAATATGTCATCGCCTATTACGCGGTGATGCGGGCGGATGCCGTGATCGTACCCGTCAATCCCATGAACAAGACCGCCGAGATCGCGTATCTCGCCGTGGACAGTGGGGCCAGGGTCGCAATCATCGGGAGCGAACTGAGCGATGTGTTTGCCCCGCTGCTCGGCGAGGCCATCAGGCATGCGATCGTCGCGCAGTATCGCGACGAAATTCCAGTCGCAACGCCCTATACGCTGCCATCATGCGTGACGGAGGCACCGGCCGAGGTGCCGTCATCGCCGGGCTGGCATTCCTGGTCGTCCGCGATCGCACAAGGCTTGCAGCCGGGTGTGATGACCGCGGGGCAGGATGATCTCATGATCCTGCCCTACACCTCGGGCACCACAGGCAAACCCAAGGCGTGCATGCATACCCATCGCAGCGCCCTCTTCACGGCGGTGCTGCAGGCGCGCTGGTATGGGCTCGATGGCAGCGACGTGATGACCGGCTTCATGCCGCTGTTCCATGTCGCGGGCATGCAGGGCTCGATGAATGCGGCCATGGTCACCGGCGCCACGCTGCTGCTGATGGCGCGCTGGGACAAGGACTTGCTGCCGGACCTGTTCGAAACCTATGGCGCGACGTTCTGGAACGCGGCGCCGACCATGATCGTGGATGTGCTCGCAAGCGCCGGCTTCCGCGACCGCAGCTTTGCCAAGCTCAAGGTGCTAACCGGCGGCGGCGCGGCAATGCCGACAGCGGTGGCCGAACGGCTGAAGAGCCGCTTCGGGCTCGACTTCGTCGAGGGCTACGGCATGACCGAGACGATGTCGCCGACCCATATCAACCCGATGGCGGCGCCGAAGCGCCAGTGCCTCGGCATCGCTGTTCACCAGACCGATGCACGGATCATCGACCCCGAGAGCCTGGTCGAGCTCGACGACAACGTCGTCGGCGAGATCATCGTGCACGGACCGCAGGTGCTGCAGGGTTACTGGAACCGGCCGCAGGCGGACGCCGAAGCCTTCATCGAACGCGACGGCAAACGGTTCCTGCGGACGGGCGATCTCGGCTATCGCGATGCCGAGGGCTATTTCTTCGCGGTCGATCGCCTCAAGCGGATGATCAATGTCAGCGGCTTCAAGGTCTGGCCGGCCGAGGTCGAGGCCGCGATGTACCAGAACCGGGCCATCCGCGAATGCTGCATCATCTCGGCGCCGGACGACTACCGCGGCGAGACCGTCAAGGCACTGGTGGTGCTGGACGAGGCCGCGCGTGCGACGACATCGTCCGATGACATCGTCAGCTGGGCGCGCGACGCGATGGCGAGCTACAAGGCGCCGCGCACGGTCGTTTTCGTCGACCAGCTGCCGCGCACCGCGAGCAACAAGATCAACTGGCGGCTGTTGCAGGATGCCGAATGGGGGCGAACGGCATGAAATCTGCTTGGTTGGAAGGCGGACGCAGGGCCGCTTTACGCTGCCGCTACGCCCTTGAAGTTGCGATCCCCAGCCTCGCCAGGAAATTGTGAAGAGATCAGGAAGCCGCTGATGCGAATCGTCAATGTCGCCGCCGCCCAGATGGGCCCGATTCAGAAAGCCGACAGCCGCGAGGCCGTGGTCAAGCGCATGATCGCGCTGATGGACGAGGCCAAAAGCAAGGGCGCCGACCTGATCGTTTATCCCGAACTGGCGCTGACGACGTTCTTCCCGCGCTGGTACGTCGAGGACCGCTCCGAGTTCGACATCTGGTTCGAGCGTGAAATGCCGAACGCAGCGACCAAGCCCCTGTTCGAGCGCGCTGCGCAGCACGGGATGGCGATGAATTTTGGCTATGCCGAGCTGACGCCGGACGGACATCATTTCAATACCGCCATTCTCACGGATAGGTCCGGCAAGATCGTCGGCAAATACCGAAAGGTCCATCTCCCCGGCTATGTGGAATACGACGCCAAGCGTACGCACCAGCACCTGGAGAAGCGCTATTTCGAGCCGGGCGATCTCGGCTTCAAGGTCTGGCGCGAGCTCGGCGGGATCATCGGCATGGCGATCTGCAACGACCGCCGCTGGCCCGAAACCTATCGCGTCATGGGCCTGCAGGGCGTCGAGATGGTGCTGATCGGCTACAACACGCCTTCGGTGAATGCGGAGAAGAGCGAGGAGGGCGTCGAAAAGCGCCTGTTCCACAACCGCCTCTCGGTGCAGGCCGGCGCCTACCAGAACGCGACCTGGGTGGTCGCGGTGGCCAAGGCCGGCGTCGAGGATGGCCATCCGCTGTTCGGCGGCAGCCTGATCGTCGATCCCAACGGCGAGATCGTCGCGGAAGCGAAGACCGAAGATGACGAAGTCCTGGTTCATGCTTGCGACCTCGATGCCACGACCTTCGGCAAGACCACAATCTTCGATTTCGCCCGGCACCGCCGCATCGAGCATTATGGTCTGATCACCAGCCAGACCGGCGCGGTGCCGCCGCCGGAGACGTGACGACGATGGCGGACAACAGCATCTCCCTGCGCGAGCTTGACGCGCGTGACCGCTACAAGCTGCTCTGCGGCGTCGTGGTGCCGCGGCCGATCGCACTGGTGACGACGCTCGACGAGAACGGCGCGGTCAATGCCGCGCCTTTCAGCTTCTTCAACGTCTTCTCGGAAAGCCCCGCGCTGATCGTGCTCGGCCTCCAGCACAAGCCGGATCACTTGCCGAAGGACACGACCCGCAACATCCATCGCGACGGCGAGTTCGTCGTGCACATGGTGGACGAAGCGCTGTCGGCTGCGATGAACGACTGCGCCGTCGACTTCCCGTCGGGGGACAGCGAGGTCACCGCGACCGGGCTCGCCACGCTTCCCTCGATCGACGTGAAGGTGCCGCGCCTTGCGGCGGCACCGTTCGCGCTGGAATGCCGGCGCCATGTGGTGCTGACCTTCTCGCCCGATCGCGAACTTCTGGTCGGCGAGGTCTTGCGGGTTCATGCCCGCGAGGGCCTCGTCGACAAAGCCAACATGTATGTCGATCTCGAGGCCTACCGCCCTATCGGCCGCATGTTCGGCAATCTCTACACCACGCAGCGGGACACGTTTGCGCTTGTCCGCGAGAGCCATGCGCAATGGCTCGCGCGCCAGGGTGCCAAAGAGCTGAAGGACGCCTAGTGAGCCGAGAACTGCACCGTGCCCAGCGCCATGGCGACGGCCGCCTGCGTCGGGTCGATCACGGGAATGCGCAGCGCCTCTTCGAGCGGGCGGCGGTGGCGCGCCATGCCGGCGCATCCCATGACGATGGCACGGGCGCCGTCCTCGTCGCGCAGCGCGCGGCCGACCTCGATCATTTTCGCCAACGTGCCTTCGCCCGAGGCCGTTTCCGCGACGCTCATGTTCAGCGGCCGCTCGCCGGCGAGACGGTCGGTCAGGCCCATCTGCCTGAGATAGCGCATGTGGCGCGGGATCGAGCGTTGCGCGATCGCTATGACGCCGAAAGTTTCGGCACGGGAAAGCGCCGTCAGCACGCCGCACTCGGCAATCCCGAACACGGGACGGTCGGTGCCTTCACGGCAGACCTGAAGCCCGGGATCGCTGTAGCAGGCGATGACGAAGGCGGCCGAGCTGTTGTCGCTTTCGACGAGCTTTCGCAGCGGCATCGCGACGCTGTCGACGTCCGCCTGGCTTTCGATGCCGAACGGACCCTCGGCCAGCGTCTGGCAGACCACCTCCGGCCCGCCTTCGAAGTCGAGCGGCTTCAGCGCATCCTCCAGCCCTTGCGTGACCTTGTGGTTGGAGTTCGGGTTGATGACGAGAATGCGCGGACGGGTCATGATGGTCTTCCTGCAAAATGGAGATCACTTGCTTCAGGCATATCATGGAGTGCCTCATGACTGAACCAGTTTACGACCTGATCATCCGCGGTGGCCGCGTCGCCACCACGACCGACGTGTTCGAGGCCGACGTCGCCATCTCCGGCGAAACCATCGCGGCCGTCGGAAAGGGCCTTCCCCCCGCCAAGCGCGAGATCGACGCGCGCGGCAAGCTGGTGCTGCCCGGCGGCGTCGACAGCCACGCGCATATCGAGCAGCTCTCCGCTGCCGGCATCATGAATGCCGATACGTTCGAGAGCGCAACCGTCTCTGCCGCTTTTGGTGGCACCACCACGGTGATTCCGTTTGCCGCCCAGCATGTCGGGATGAAGCTGCCGCAGGTGGTGGAGGACTATCACGCGCTGGCGAAGAAAGGGGCGGTGATCGACTACGCCTTTCACATGATCATCGCGGACGCGACGAAGGAAACAGTCGAGGAGCACATTCCCGCGCTGGTGAAGCAGGGCCATGCCTCGATCAAGATCTTCATGACCTATGATCGCCTGAAGGTGGACGACGAGCCATTGCTCGACATTCTTCTGGCCGCGCGTCAGTCCGGCGCGATGCTGTGCGCCCATGCCGAAAATCACGGCATCATCGCCTGGATGGTGAAGCGGCTGCTGGCGCGCGGCTACACCATGCCGAAATACCACGCCGTCAGCCACGCCCGCGTGTCGGAGGCGGAAGCCTTCACCCGGTTGATCGGCATGGCGGCGCTGATCGACCAGCCGATCATGATCTTCCACGTCTCGACCGCCGAAGGCGCCAAGGTCATCCGCGACGCGCGCGGGCAGGGGCTGAAGGTCTTTGCCGAGACCTGTCCGCAATATCTGTTCCTGACCGCTGCTGATCTCGACAAGCCCGGCTCCGAGGGTGCCAAGTGGATGTGCAGCCCGCCGCCGCGCACGCATTCAGACCAGGAGGCGCTGTGGCAGGCGCTGTCGCTCGGCGATCTCCAGACCATCTCGTCGGATCACGCGCCGTATCGCTACGACGAGACCGGCAAGCTGCGCGCCGGGCCCAATCCCAACTTCAAGCAGGTCGCCAACGGCCTGCCGGGCCTGGAGCTGCGGCTGCCGCTGCTGTTCGACGCGATGGTGTCGAAGGGACGGCTGGGTCTCGAAAAGTTCGTCGAGCTCACCGCGACCACGCCTGCAAAAATCTACAATCTGCATCCGCGCAAGGGCTCGATCGCCGTCGGCGCCGACGCCGACATCGCGATCTGGGATCCCAATCGCGAGGTCACGATATCGGACGAGATGATGCACGATCTCACCGGCTACACCCCGTTTGCCGGCCGCAAGCTGAAGGGTTGGCCGGTGACGACGCTCTCGCGCGGCCGTGTGATCATCGAGGGCGACAAGTGCCTCGCCTCCGCCGGCAGCGGAAAGTTCCTGGCGCGCAGTGGTGGCGAGGCGGCGAAACCGACCGGCCGGCTCGTTGCGGACATGGATCCGGAGCGGAATTTCGGGGCAGAACTGCTGTGACGGTGGATCGCGCGCGATGAAGATCGTCATCTTCGGTGGCACCGGCTTTGTCGGCCTCAATCTCGCTGAGGTGCTGCTGGCGCGCGGGCACGCGGTGACGCTTTATGATCGCGCGCCATTGCCTCCGGCTGCGGCGCGATCGCTGGCCGATGGTCGCGAGCGGCTCAAGGTCGTCCAGGGTGATATCACCGACGCGGACGGCATCGATGCTCTTATTGCCGGGGGCTGCGATGTCATCGTGCTCGGCGCCGCGATCACGGCGGGTGATGAGCTCGAGAGGGCATCGCCCGCGCGTGTTCTCGAGATCAACGTGATGGCGCAGATTCCGATCCTGCAAGCGGCGATCCGTCACGGCGTGCGCCGCGTCGTCAATCTGTCCTCGGCCTCCGCCTACGGCGCATCGGGCACGCGGTTCGAGGTCTTGGGCGAGGACACGCCCTGCGATCCCGTCTCGTTCTATGCCATCAGCAAGTTCACCTCGGAGCGATCGGTGGCGCGGCACGCCGAGCTGTTTGGCGGCGATTTCCTCAGCGTGCGGCTGAGCGCCTTGTTCGGTCCGTGGGAGCGGGCCGGAGCGGTGCGCGACACGCCGAGCCTCCAGTTCCAGAGTCTTGCCGCGTTTGCGCGCGGTGAGCCGGCCCTTCTTCCTGCGCCTGGCTTAAAGGACTGGACCTACGCGCCGGACGCTGCCGAGGCCGTGGCCGTATTGATCGAGGCCGAACGGCCGCGCTATCGTCTCTACAATATCTCCAGCGGCGCGGCCTGGTCGGCACTGCAATGGGGCGAGGCGTTTGCGGCGCTGCATCCCGGGCTGGAGTGTCGGCTGGCGGAGCCGGGCGAGACAACCTTCATCAAGCTGCACGGCGGCGATCGCGCGCCGCTCTCCGTCGCGCGGATGGCCGACGAGTTCGGCTGGCGCGCGCGGTTCGGCTGCGCCGAGTCGGCGGCCGCGATGAGCGCCTGGTGGATGCAGCACAAGGAGGGAATCTGACATGCGGCTGCAGGGGCGCACCGCCATCATCACCGGAGCAGGCTCGGGCATCGGCCGGGCCAGCGCAAAACTGTTCGCGGAAGAGGGCGCGCGCCTTGCTCTGGTCGATCGTGATGCCGCTGGCCTCGAGGAAACGCTGAGCCTGGTCGGTGAAGCGACCACGCATGTCGGCGACGTCGGCGATGCCGCTTTCGCTGAAACTGTTGTCGGCGAGGTCATCGCGCGCCACGGTAGGCTCGACATTCTGATGACGGCAGCAGGCTTTTCCTGCGGCGGCACCGTGTTAACGACGAGCCTGGAAGACTGGGACGCGGTGTTCCGTGCCAATGTCGGCGGCACCTGGCTGTGGGCACGCGCCGCGGTGCCGCAGATGCAGCGGCAGAACAGCGGCTCGATCATCACGCTGGCCTCGCAGCTCGCCATGGCCGGCGGCAAGGGCAACAGCGCCTATATCGCCGCCAAGGGCGCGATCGTCAGCCTGACGCGGACCATGGCGGTGGACTTCGCCGCCGACGGCATCCGCGTCAACGCCATTGCGCCGGGCGCGATCGATACGCCGATGCTTCGCCGCAGCTTCGCCCGTCACGCCAATCCGGACGAGGTGCGGGAGGCCTCGCGCAACCGTCACGCCATGAAGCGGTTCGGCGCGGCGGAAGAGATCGCGCAGACCGCGCTGCATCTCGCCAGCGACGCGTCGTCCTTCACGACCGGGACAGTGGCTGTCGTCGACGGAGGCTGGCTCGCAGCATGAGTGAGGCGCTGGCAAAACTCGAAGCGGACGTGCGCGCCGATCTCGCCAGGATCGCGCATCCCGGTGCTGCATGGCTCGAACCGAAGACCGGGCCGGACGGCAATGCTGCGCTGGACGTGCTCATCATCGGCGCCGGCCAGTCCGGCATCGCCATCGGCTTCGGCCTGATGCGCTCGCGCGTCAGCAACATCCTGCTGATCGACAAGGCCGAGGAGGGGAAGGAGGGCCCGTGGCTCACCTATGCCCGGATGCCGACGCTGCGCAGCCCGAAGGATTACACCGGCCCCGACCTCGACATCCCGAGCCTTACCTACCAGTCCTGGCACGAAGCCCGTTTCGGCAAGGAGAGCTGGCAGACGCTCGATCTGATTCCGCGCGCGCACTGGGCCGAGTACCTGCTGTGGCTGCGGCGCACCGTCAATCTGCCGGTGCGCAATGGCTGTGAGCTTCTGGAGATCGCGCCGGCGGCCGATGGCCTGCTGGCCGCACGTGTGGTGCAGGCAGGACGCATCGAGACGTTCCACGCCCGCAAGATCGTGCTGGCGACGGGGCAGGAGGGCATGGGTGGCTGGATCATCCCCGAGCAGCTCGCGCATCTGCCTGCGGGCTCCGTCGCGACCGTCGCCGACGACGTCGATTTCGACGGCCTGCGCGGCAGGCGCGTGGCCGTGATCGGCGCCGGCGCTTCCGCCTTCGACAATGCGGCGACAGCGCTGGAGGCGGGCGCCGCCGAGGTGCACCTGCTGTGTCGCCGCGCGCAGATCCAGGTGATCCAGCCCTACCGGTGGCTAACCTTCCGCGGCTTCCTGCGTCATCTCAGCGATCTTGACGATGCCTGGCGCTGGCGCTTCATGCGCAAGATCCTCGAAATGCGCGAGGGATTCCCGCAACCCACCTACGACCGTTGCGCGCGACATGCCAACTTCGTACTGCACGAAGGCGCACCGGTCGAAGCGGCGCGCAAGACCGATAACGGCGTTGAACTCCAGACGCCGCGCGGCATCGTCACCGCCGATTTCGTCATCTGCGGCACCGGCATCGACATGAACTTTGCCGGCCGCGGCGAGCTCGCCGGATTCGCCGGCAACATCGCCAGCTGGGCCGATCGTTACGAGCCACCCGAGAGCGAACGCAACGAACGGCTCGGCCGCTTTCCCTATCTCGCCGATGACTACGCCTTCACCGAGCGCGTGCCCGGCAAGACGCCGTGGATCTCCAACATCCATCTCTTCGCCATCGCCTCGACCATGAGCTTTGGTCCATCGGGATCGTCGATCAACGCGATGACCACGGCCGTGCCGAAGCTCGTAAATGGGCTGACGCGCGGCCTGTTCCGCGCCGATCTTGACCGGCACTGGGCCTCGCTCAGCGCCTATGACGTGCCGCAGGCGGTGGTTACGCGGCCGGCGCGAACAATGGAGGAGCAGCGATGATCATCCATGCCCCGCCGCAGCAAAGATTGGCGCGCAACTTGCTTCTTTCTTGACCAGCTTTGGCGACCTTCCTGTTCGAAAAATTCAAGGGAAAACGAATGCGTTTTGTGTCTTTCAGATCCGCGACTACGATCCTCGCCACCACCGCGCTGTTGCTGATCGCGACCGCGCCGTCGCACGCGCAATCCAGGGCGGAAACGCTGCGCTATGTGACCGGCGCATCGGTCAACACGCTCGATCCAAACATCCCCGGCGCGACCCGCGAGTCCTTCGGGCTCAGCATGAGCACCTACGATCGGCTGGTGTCGTTCGGTCGCAAGCAGCTCAACGGCAAATGGGTGTTCGATCTCGACACCATCAAGGGCGAGCTCGCCGAATCCTACGACGTCAGCCCCGATGGCCTGAAGATCACCTTCCGCCTGCGCAAGGACGCCAAGTTCCAGGACGGCTCGCCCGTCACCGCTGAGGACGTGAAATGGTCGCTCGATCGCTGCGTCACCGCGCCGATCCTCGGAAAGGCGCAGCTGTTGACGGGATCGCTCACCTCGGCCGACCAGTTCAAGGTGATCGATCCCCTGACGATCGAGGTGACGCTGCCGAAGCCCGACAAGCTGGCGCTGCCCAATCTCGCCACCGTCTATCCGATGATCATCAACTCGAAGCTGGCAAAGGCGCATGCGACGGCGGACGATCCGTGGGCGATGGCCTGGCTGAAGGAGAACACCGCCGGCAGCGGCGCCTATGTGGTCGAGACTTTCAAGCCCGGCGAGCAGGTGACCCTCAAGCGCAACGAGGCCTGGAATCGCGGTTCTCCCGACCGGCCCGCCTTCTTCAAGCGCATCATCGTGCAATCGGTGCCGGAGCCGGCGACCCGCGCCAATCTGGTCGAACGCGGCGATGCCGATATCGTACTCGATCTCCAGGCGAGCGACGTCCAGTCGCTCGAAGCCAAGGGCAAGCTGAAGGTGGTCTCGACGCCGCAATACAACGCGATCAGCTACGTCTCGATGAACAACCAGATCCCGCCGTTCGACAACGTCAACGTCCGCCGCGCCATCGCGTTCGCGCTGCCCTACGAGGACATGTTCAAGGCCGCCTTGTTCGGCCGCGGCATGCCGCTGTACGGCGCCAGCTGGCCGGACGGCAAACCGCTGAACGGAATCTATCCGTTCCAGCAGCCGGTCAAGCTCGACCTCGAGAAGGCAAGGGAATATCTCAAGGCCGCCGGCTTCCCCGAGGGCTTCTCGACCACCTTCAGCTTCAACGTCGGATGGGCCTCCCAGGCGGAGCCGATGGCCGCGCTGATCAAGGAGTCGCTCGGCAAGATCGGGATCAAGGTCGACATCCAGAAGCTGCCTGACGCGCAGATGTCGACGCTGATCAACGAGAAGAAAGTGCCCTTCTTCACCGAAGGCATCGTCGCCTGGCTGCCGTCGACGGATTATTTCTACCGCAACTTCTACACCGGCAATCAGCGCTGGAACTACTCGTCGATCAACAATCCCGACCTGGCCGCGATCGCGCAGGGAGCCCGCTTCGAGCCGGACAAGGCCAAGTACGAGGAGGCCGGCCGCAAGCTCAATGCGATGCATTTCGACCTGATGCCGCAGATCATGCTGTGGCAGCCGAACCAGGATGCGGTGATGGCGGCCACCGTCGAAGGCTACACCTACGAGTTCCACCGCCAGGTCGACTATCGCAATCTGAGCCGCAAGTAGCTGCCGAAAGCAGGAGAGGTGCCGAAACGTGAAGACCGGTCTTGGTGCAACGATAATACGGGCGGGCAGGCGGCTGCTGTCGTCGCTGCCGGCGCTGTTCGGGGTGCTGGTCTTCACCTTCCTGCTGATGCGCGTCCTGCCGGGCGACCCCGCGGTGTTCTTCGCCTCGGGGCCCAACGCCGGCAAGGAGGAGATCGAGCAGATCCGCAAGCAGATGGGGCTCAACAAGTCGGTGCCGGAGCAGCTCGTGTTCTATCTCTCCGACATCAGCCACGGCAATCTCGGCCGCTCCATGATGACGGGACAGCCGGTGCTCAAGGATCTGCGCGAGCGGCTGCCGGCCTCGCTGGAGCTTACCTTGACCGCGCTGCTGATCGCGCTGATCGCGGCGGTGCCGCTCGGCGTGCTGGCGGCGCTGCGGCCGGGATCGATCGTCGATCACGGCGTGCGGCTGTTCTGCGCGCTCGGCGTCTGCGTGCCGACCTTCGTCTCGGGCCTGCTGCTGATCTACGTCTTCTACTATCTGCTCGGGCTTGCGCCTGATCCGACCGGGCGGATCGACGTCTTCACCTCGCTGCCGCCGCAACGCACCGGCTTTCTGTCCATCGATTTCCTGCTTGCCGGCGATCTCGAGGGCTGGTGGGCGGCCTGCAAGCAGCTGATCCTCCCCGCAGCCAGCATGGCGCTGTTCGTGATCGCGCCGCTGGCGCGGATCACGCGCGCTTCGATGCTGGTCTCGCTCGGCAGCGATTTCGTGCGCACCGCGCGCTCGGTCGGATTGTCCTGGCGCAAGGTGGTGGTGACTTATGCGCTGCGCAATGCGATCCTTCCCGTCATCACCATCGCCGGCATCGTGTTCTCGACCATGCTGGGTGCCAACGTGCTGGTTGAGAAGGTGTTCTCCTGGCCGGGCGTCGCCTCCTACGCGCTCGATGCGCTGCTGTCCTCCGACTATGCGCCGGTGCAGGGCTTCGTGCTGCTGATGGCGAGCCTGTTCGTGCTGGTCAACCTCGTGGTCGATATCTGCTACGGCATCGCGGATCCCAGGGTGTCGATCGGATGACCAGCGCAACCCTCCGCCATTCGGTCTGGATCCTGCGCGGCAATCCGCTCACGGCCGTCGCCGCGGCCGGGGTGACGCTGTTCGTCCTGATCGCGATCTTCGGTCCCTGGATCGTGCCTTACGATCCCATCGCCTCGAACGTGTCGGAAGCCCTGCTGCCGCCGAGCGCGGCGCATCTGGCCGGCACCGATCAGCTCGGGCGCGACGTGTTCAGCCGGCTCATCATTGCCGCGCGCCTCGACCTTGCCATCGCCGTCTCCGCGGTCGGCATCTCCTTCGTGATCGGGGCCGTGGTCGGTGCGTTCTGCGGCTATGCCGGCGGCCGGCTCGATCGCGCCGTCGGCCGCTTCGTCGACGTGATGATGGCGTTTCCGCTGTTCGTGCTGGCGATGGCGATGGTGGCTGCATTGGGCAACCGGATCGAGAACATCGTGATCGCCACCGCGATCATCAATCTTCCCTTCTACATCCGCTTCGCGCGCGCCGAGGTCAACGTCAGGCGTAATGTCGGCTGGGTCGAGGCCGCCCGCGCCTGCGGCGAGAGCCATTTTTCCGTGGTGCTGCGTTTCCTGCTGCCGAACATTCTGCCGGCGATGGCGGTGCAGATCTCGCTCAATCTCGGCTGGGCGATTCTGAACGCGGCAGGCCTCTCCTTCATCGGCCTCGGCGTCAAGCCGCCGACGCCGGAGTGGGGCATCATGGTCGCCGAAGGCGCCCGCTTCATCTCGACGGGGCGGTGGTGGCTGGTGGCCTTTCCGGGCCTCGCGCTGATGATGGCGGTGCTGTGCTTCAACCTCCTCGGCGACGGCATGCGGGACATTCTCGATCCGCGGATGCGCACATGAGCGAGGAACTGCTCAGGATCGACGACCTCCACGTCTCATTCTCGACGCGGCGCGGGATGGTCGAGGCCGTGCGCGGCGTGACGCTCACCGTCAAGCCGGGCGAGATGCTCGGCCTCGTCGGCGAGAGCGGCTCGGGCAAGTCGGTCACCGGCTTTGCGACGACGCGGTTGCTCGATGCCGCCGGGCGCGTCACCGGCGGCAGGATCCTGTTCCGCGGGCAGGACGTCACCAAGCTCAGAGGCGACGACCTCCGGCAGCTGCAGGGCGCCGCGATGTCGATGATCTTCCAGAACCCGCGGGCGGCGCTCAATCCGATCCGCGCCATCGGCCTCCAGATCGCGGATGCGATCCTGACGCACAAGCGCATCTCGAAGGAGGCCGCGCGCGCCGAGGCGCTGGACCTGCTGCGCGCGGTCCAGATTCGCGATCCCGAACAGCGGATGAGTGCCTATCCGCACGAACTCTCCGGCGGCATGTGCCAGCGCGTCATGATCGCGATTGCGATCTCCTGCAATCCCGCACTGTTGATCGCCGACGAGCCGACAACGGGGCTCGACGTCACCACGCAGAAGGTGGTGATGGATCTGCTGGCAGAGATTGCCGCCGCACGAGGCATGGCCACGATCCTGATCACGCATGACCTCGGCCTCGCCGCACGCTATTGCCGGCGCATCGCGGTGATGGAGCGCGGCCGCATCGTCGAGGAGGCGAGCCCCGGCAAGCTCTTCAGCACCCCGCAGCATCCCTATACGAAGCGCCTGGTCGCGGCATCGCCGACGGCGACGTCACGGATCGAAGACCTCGTGACTGAGGAGGAGAGAGAGCGTTACAACGCCATTCTCGACAAGCCACGGCCGGTGCTGCCACACGGCACGCCGCCGCTGCTGGAGGTGCGCAAGCTCGCAAAGCGTTTCGACCAGGGCTCCGCCGCAGTTGCAGACTTCTCGATGAGCATGGCCGGCGGCGAGAGCGTCGGGCTGGTTGGCGAATCCGGGTCCGGCAAGAGCACGACCTCGCGGATGATCTGCCGCCTGATCGACCCGAGCGAAGGCGACATCGTGTTCGACGGGCAGTCGATCGGGCACGTGGCGTCGCGCGATTTTCATCGCTCGCCGCTGCGCAAAGACATCCAGATGGTCTTCCAGGATCCGAACGAGAGCCTCAATCCGCGTTTCACCGCCTTCGACTGCATCGCTCATCCCCTGCTGCGGCTCGGCGGCATGCGGGCCGGTGATGCGCTGCGCCAACGGGTCGAAGAATGCGCCGATCGCGTCGGGCTGCCGCTGGATTTGCTGCCGCGCTTTCCGCACCAGCTCTCGGGCGGGCAGAAGGCCCGCGTCGGCATCGCCCGTGCCATTGCCTGCCGTCCGCGGCTCCTAGTGCTGGACGAGCCGACCGCCGCGCTCGACGTGTCCGTGCAGGCGGTGGTGTTGCAGCTGCTCGACCGGCTCAGGCGCGAGAACGACATCGCCTTGCTGTTCGTCAGCCACGATCTCAACGTGGTGCGCATGCTCTGCGACCGCACCATCGTGCTGCGCAATGGCGGCATCGTAGAGCAGGGCGAGAGCCGGGCGCTGTTCGACAATCCGAAGACCGATTACACGCGCAAGCTGGTCGAGGCGATCCCGCATATCGAGACGGGACCGGCGCTGGCGGCCGCGCTCTGAAGCCGGGGCCGGTCAGAAGGCAGGCAATCGCATACGGGAGCGATATCGCCTGTGGCCATCCTTCGAGACGCCCGCCGTTGGCGGGCTCTCAGGATGAGGACGGAGTGCGTTGCGCTCGCTTCAATGAGCACCGATGCCGTTTAGCCTCATCCTGAGGGCCCGCCGCAGGCGGGCGTCTCGAAGGACGAGGCGCGCGCTCAGCTCGCGCCAAGCGCCATATGCAATTGCCCTTGGTCAAGAAGGGGGCGAAATCCGGCTGGCGACGCCGCATTTAGTGGCATACCATTTGCTTGCAAGTGGGCTCGGCTTCACTCACCCCATTTGCCAATGAAAAGCTGGCATCACGGCAATACCGGAGGACTTCATGGATCGCAGGACCGTATTGAAGGGACTGGCTGGCGCGGGCGGTCTGGCATTGACCGGCCTCGCGGCTCCGGCGATCGCACAAGGCGCATCCGCACGCACCCTGCGCTTCGTTCCGCAGGCCAATCTCGCCAATTTCGACCCGATCTGGGGCACGCAATATGTCGTGCGCAACGCCGCCGCGATGGTCTGGGACACGCTGTACGGCATCGACGCGCAGCTTAAGCCGCAGCGGCAGATGGTCGAATCCGAGCAGATGTCGGACGACGGCACGACCTGGACCTTCAAACTGCGCCCGGGCCTCAAGTTCCATGACGGCGAACCGGTGCTGAGCAAGGACGTCGTCGCGAGCCTGACGCGCTGGTCGGCGCGCGATCCCATGGGATTGATGATCAAGGCGCTGCAGCAGGAGCTCACGGCCGTCGACGACCGCACCTTTAAATGGGTGCTCAAGCAGCCCTTCCCGAAGATGCTTTACGCGCTGGCCAAGAACAATTCGCCGTGCGGCTTCATCATGCCGGAGCGCATCGCGCAGACCGATCCGTTCAAGCAGATCACCGACTATGTCGGCTCGGGGCCGATGAAGTTCGCCAAAGGCGAGTGGGTGCCCGGCGCCAAGGCGGTGTTCGAGAAATTTGCCGATTACGTACCGCGGCAGGAGAAGGCCTCCTGGCTCGCCGGCGGCAAGCAGATCCTAGTCGATCGCATCGAGTGGATCGTGATGCCGGATCCGGCCACGGCCGCCGCGGCGTTGCAGAACGGCGAAGTGGATTGGTGGGAAAACCCGATTGCGGACCTCGTTCCGGTCCTGAAGAAGAACAAGAACATCAGCGTCGACATCGGCGATCCCCTCGGCAATATCGGCTCGTTCCGCATGAACCATCTGTTCGCGCCTTTCAACGACGTGCGGGCGCGGCGCGCGGTGCTGATGGCGCTCAGCCAGGAAGACTACATGCGCGCGATCGTCGGCGACGACAACGCGCTCTGGAAGCCGCTGCCCGGCTTCTTCACGCCTGATACGCCGCTCTACAGCGAGGTGGGCGGGGAGATCCTGAAAGGCAAGCGCGATCTCGATGCGGCCAAGAAACTGCTCGCCGAGAGCGGCTATTCCGGCCAGCCGGTGACGTGCCTCGTGGCGCAGGACCAGCCGATCACCAAGGCGCAGGGCGATGTCACCGCCGACCTCTTGAAGAAGCTCGGCATGAACGTCGACTTCGTCGCCACCGACTGGGGCACGGTCGGCTCGCGCCGCGCGCAGAAGACCCCGCCCGGGCAGGGCGGCTGGAACATGTTCCACACCTGGCACGCGGGCGCCGACTGCATCAATCCGGCACCGTACACCGCCGTTCGCGCCAACGGCGACAAGGCCTGGTTCGGCTGGCCCAACAGCCCCGGCACCGAGAAGGAGGTTGCGTCCTGGTTTGAGGCCAAGAACCTCGACGAGGAGAAGGCCGCCATCGGCCGCCTCAACAAGGCGGCGCTCGACGACGTCGTCTACGCGCCGACCGGCTTCTTCCTGAGCTACACCGCGTGGCGCAAGAACGTCTCCGGCATCACCAAGGGACCGCTGCCCTTCTTCTGGGGCGTGTCCAAGTCGGCATGATCGTGCGCTGAGGCCAGATGCTCTCCTACATCCTTCGCCGTATCGCCGCGACCTTGCCGGTCATGGCCATCGTCGCGCTGTTCGTGTTCAGCCTGCTCTACATCGCGCCGGGTGATCCCGCCGTGGTGATCGCGGGCGATCAGGCCAGTCCTGAGGATGTGGAGCGCATCCGGCAGAGCCTTGGGCTGGACCGGCCGTTCCTGGTCCAGTTCGGAGGCTGGGTCTGGCGCATTCTGCACGGCGATCTCGGCACCTCGATCTTCACCAACCTGCCGGTGTCGGCGATGATCGGGCAGCGTCTCGGGCCGACCTTGTCGCTGATGATCGTCACCCTGCTGCTCACCATTGTGGTGGCGGTGCCGCTCGGCGTGGTGGCGGCATGGAAGGCCGGCAGCCTGATCGACCGCGTGATCATGGGCTTTGCGGTGTTCGGCTTCTCGCTGCCCGTGTTCGTGGTCGGCTACATGCTCGCCTACATCTTTGCCCTCGAGTTGGAATGGCTGCCGGTGCAGGGCTACACGCCGCTCAGCCAGGGCTTCTGGCCATGGCTGGAGAATCTGATCCTGCCGTCGATCGCGCTCGGCTGCGTCTACATCGCGCTGGTTGCCCGCATCACCCGCGCCTCCATGCTCGAAGTGCTGCAGCAGGACTACATCCGCACCGCCAAGGCCAAGGGCCTCGGCCAGGGCGGCATCCTGTTCATTCATGCGCTGAAGAACGCGGCGGTGCCGATCGTCACCGTGATCGGGATCGGCATCGCGCTCCTGATCGGGGGCGCGGTCGTGACCGAGAGCGTGTTCGCGATCCCCGGCCTCGGCCGCCTGACCATCGATGCGATCCTGCGCCGCGATTATCCGGTGATCCAGGGCATCGTGCTGCTGTTCAGCTTCGTCTACGTCCTCGTCAATCTGATGATCGACGTCGTCTACACGCTCGTTGACCCGAGGATCCGCTATTGACCGACACCACCATCAATCCGCAATCGCTTCCGGCCGGCCTCGCCGTCGCGCCGCAGCTGCCCGACATCCTGAGGCCGGTCGCGATCCGGCGCGGCCTGGTGGGCTTGTTGCGCGGCCATCCGACGGTTGCGATCGGCGGTGCGCTGCTGCTGACGCTGGTCCTGATCGCGGTCTTCGCCCCCTATCTCGGCACGGTCGACCCGACCGCGCTCGCGCCGGCCAAGCGCACGCGCGCGCCGTCGGCCGATTTCTGGTTCGGCACCGACGTGCTCGGCCGCGACATCTATTCGCGCGTGCTTTACGGCGCGCGGGTTTCGCTCACGGTCGGCCTGTCGGTCGCGATCTTCGCGTCCGCCGCCGGCCTTGCCATCGGCATGGTCTCCGGCTTCATCCGCTGGGCCGACGGCATCCTGATGCGGTTCATGGACGGCTTGATGTCGATCCCGCCGATCCTGCTCGCCATTGCGTTGATGGCGCTGACCCGCGGCAGCGTCGGCAACGTCATCCTGGCGATCACCGTTGCCGAGATCCCGCGTGTCTCGCGCCTCGTCCGCAGCGTGGTGCTGTCGCTGCGCGAGCAGCCTTATGTCGACGCGGCGGTCGCCTGCGGCACGCGCACGCCGATGATCATCCTGCGCCATATCCTGCCGAACACGGTTGCACCCATGCTGGTGCAGGCGACCTATATCTGCGCCAGCGCCATGATCACGGAGGCGATCCTCTCCTTCATCGGCGCCGGCACACCGCCCACCATTCCCTCCTGGGGCAACATCATGGCGGAGGGCCGGGCGCTGTGGCAGGTCAAGCCCTACATCGTGTTCTTCCCAGCGGCGTTCCTGTCCGTCACCGTGCTCGCCGTGAACCTGCTCGGCGACGGCCTTCGCGATGCGCTCGACCCGCGCATGGCCAAAAGTCTCTGACGGATCGGGGCTGATCGCGATGGCTTTGCTCGAAGTCGAGAACCTCCAGACCCATTTTCGCACCCCGGGCGGCATCAACCGGGCGGTCGACGGCGTATCTTTTCACGTCGACGAAGGCGAGACGCTGGCCATCGTCGGCGAGTCCGGCTGCGGCAAGTCGGTGACGTCGATGTCCCTGATGCGGCTGATTCCGGAGCCGCCGGGCCGGATCGCAGGCAGCATCCGCTTTGCGGGCAAGGACCTGCTGCAACTTGCCGATCGCGAGATGCGCGCGATCCGCGGCAACGACATCTCGATGATTTTCCAGGAGCCGATGACGAGCCTCAATCCGGTGCTCACGGTCGGCCGCCAGATTCGCGAGACCTTGATGATCCACCAGGGCCTCGACAAGCAGGCCGCCGAAGCGCACGCGATCGAGATGCTGACGCTGGTCGGTATTCCCGAGCCGAAGCGGCGTGTGCGCGAATATCCGCACCAGCTGTCCGGCGGCATGCGCCAGCGCGTCATGATCGCCATCGCGCTGGCCTGCAATCCGAAGCTTCTGATCGCGGACGAGCCGACCACCGCGCTCGACGTGACGATCCAGGCCCAGATCCTCAAGCTGATGCTGGACCTCAAGCGCCGGGTCGGCGCCGCCATCATCCTGATCACCCACGATCTCGGCGTCGTCGCCGAGATCGCCGAACGCGTCATGGTGATGTATGCCGGCCGCAAGGTCGAGGAGGCGCCGGTCGCGGAGCTGTTCCGCTCGCCGCGCCATCCCTATACGCAGGGTCTGCTTGGTGCGGTCCCGCGGCTCGGCTCGTCACTGACGGGGACCGCAAGGCGGCTTGCCGAGATTCCCGGACAGGTGCCGGACCTCCGCAAGCCCATCGTCGGCTGCGTCTTTGCCGGGCGCTGTGCACTTGCGACCGATCTCTGCCGGCAATATGCGCCGGGCCTTGAAGAGAAGGGGCCGCGCCACATCGCCGCCTGTCACTATTCGGCCAAGGGAGCCGTCGCGGCATGAGTCCTCCGCTGCTCCAGGTCAACGACCTCAAGAAGCATTTTCCGGTCAAGACCGGCCTTTTCAACCGCAAGTCCGAATTCGTCTATGCGGTCGACGGCGTGTCGTTCGAGATCGCGCGCGGCGAGACGCTGTCGCTGGTCGGGGAGTCGGGCTGCGGCAAGTCGACGGTCGGCCGTGCCGTCCTGCGGCTGTTCGACATCACCTCGGGCCAGGTCATCCTCGACGGCCAGCGGATCGACGATGCCACACCAGGCACGATGCGCCAGATGCGTCGCCGTGTGCAGGTGGTGTTCCAGGATCCGTTCTCGAGCCTCAATCCGCGCATGCGCGTGCGCGATATCCTGGCCGAGCCGATCCGCAATTTCGGCCTCGCCAAATCCGCGGAAGACCTCGAGGTGCGCGTCACATCGCTGATGGACACCGTGCGCCTGCCGCGCGAGGCGTTGAACCGCAGGCCGCACGAATTCTCCGGCGGCCAGCGCCAGCGCATCGGCATTGCGCGGGCGCTCGCAGCCGAGCCCGAGCTGATCGTGTGCGACGAGGCGGTCTCCGCGCTCGACGTCTCGGTCAAGGCGCAGATCGTCAATCTGCTCCAGGATCTGCAAAGCGAGTTCGGCCTCGCGCTGCTCTTCATCAGCCACGACCTCGCCATCGTCGAGCACATGACCCACCGCGTGGCGGTGATGTATCTCGGCAAGATCGTCGAAGTGGCGCCGCGCCGCGAGATCTTCGCCGAGCCGAGACATCCCTACACCAAGGCGCTGCTCTCCGCGGTGCCGCTTCCGGAGCCGGGCGCGGAGCGCAATCCCATCATTCTCAAGGGCGACGTGCCGAGCCCGATCAATCCGCCCAGCGGATGCCGCTTCCACACCCGCTGCCCCTTCGTCTTCGACCGCTGCCGGACCGAGGAGCCGACGCTGCGCGCAGCCGGAGCCGAGCAATGGGTCGCCTGCCATCTGGAAGAGGCTGCGCCGGCGACGAGCGGTTGAATTCACGTCGTGTTGGCCGCGCCGACGCGCGGGATCGCCTGTGGCCGGGCGTCTCGAAGGACGAGGCGCACGCTCAGCTCGCGCAAAGCCATATGCGATCGCTCTGACGGAAGGCGCGACTGACATCGGGTGATGATGGCACTATGCCCCTGTTTTGCCCGACAAGTCAAAATCCACCGCCGATCTGCGTCGAGATGGCCTCGGATCGGAGGCCGCGCGGTGCATCGGAAATTCGTAAGCGAAAACAAGCCCGTTGTACTGTGCATGGGGTTGTTTTCGCACTTTTGTGGTGGCGGACCTCAACCCTGCCGACGCAGGAAGCCGGTGATCGTGACTTTGTCCCAGATTCCGGCCGCGGCAAACGGATCGGCGCGGTTGAAGGCCTCGACTTCGGCACGGCTAGGGGCCTCGATCAGGAACAGGCTGCCGATCATGGTCTGGCCGTCGTCGGACACCAGCGGCCCCGACATCACGATCTTGACCCCGAAGCGCGAGGTGTCGCTCAGGAACGCCTTGTGGGCGTCGTAATTGGCAAGCCGCGTCGGGAGCGCTCCGGCGCGATCGAGCGCGTGAATGGCGAACAGCATGGTGTCTCCGTGTCTTGCTTCGGTATTGGGACGGCCGCAGCTGCGGCCGTCCGGGTTCGCAGTGATTGGTCGGTTTACTTCGCGCTGAGCTTGCCGGCTTCCTCGAAGGTGGGGCATTTGCGCTGCTCCAGCGGCACGTCGAACGGCTGGTAATTGTCCTTGGTGATCACCGTCGGCTTCAGCACGATCTCGGCGATGATGGGCTCATTGCGCAAGGACCGGATCGCCATCATGGTGCCGAGGCAGCCTTGCGCAAAGCCGTTGTAGTCGCCGCTCGCGAGCAGCTTGCCGGACTTGATCGCGTCGATCGCCTCCTTGGTGCCGTTGATGCCGATCACCTGCGCCTTGCGGTTGGCGCCGTCGAGCGCCTCGATCGCGCCTACCGCCATGGCGTCGTTGGCGGCCAGCACGCCGTCGATCTGCGGATTCGACTGCATCAGGTTCTCCATGACCTGGAGCGCCTGTAGCCGCTGGTAGTTGCCGGGCTGCGAGGCCAGCAGCTTGGCCCCCGGGGCCTCCTTCAGCGCGTCGTTGAAGCCGCGGACGCGGTCGACATTGGTCAGCGAGCCCTTGACGCCCTCGATGATGACGATGTTGCCCTTGCCGCCCAGCGTCTTCAGCAGGAAGCGCGCTGTCTCCAGCCCGAGGCTATAATCGTCGGCGCCGACGAAGGACAGGAACTTGCCGCCGGCCGAGCGGTCGGTGATGTTGACGAGCGGGATCTTGGCCTCGTTGATCTTCTCGACGCCCGGAACCATCGCCTTGTAGTCGACCGGCGTGAACACGATCGCGCTCGGCTTCTTCACCACGACGTCCTCGATCTGGCTGAGCTGCTCGGGGATCGAGTCCGGCTTGGTCGGGATATATTGCAGCGTCTTCGCGTTCAGCACCTTCGCCATGTTGTCGGCGCCGACCCGCACCGTCTGGAAGAACGGGTTGGTCTGGTTCTTGGTGAAGACGGCGATCGTCTCGCCGTCGGCGCGCGCCGTAGTGGTGAACGCAGTCGCCATCAGCAGCGGCAGCGCCATATAGCCCAGTGTCTTTCTCATGTTGCTTCCATCCCTCGTTTTGCTTGTTGGATTGCTAGAACTTACTGCGCGCGGCGGCGCGTCTTCATGTCGAGCCAGACCGCGAGAATGACGATGACGCCGGTGACGAGCGGCTGCCAGTTGGCGCTGACCGAGAGCAGGTTCATGCCGTTCAGCACCAGGGTGAGGATCAGCGCGCCGATGAAGGTGCCGAACACAGTGCCGACGCCGCCGAACAGCGAGGTGCCGCCGATCAGCACGGCCGCGATCGCCGGCAAGGTCAGGCTCTCGCCGATGTCGGCTTCGGCTGAATTGAGCCGCGACAGGAAGATGATCGAGGCGAGCCCCGCCATGGTGCCCGAGACCGCATAGACCAGCAACAGGCGCCGCGCGACCGGAATGCCGGAGAGGCGCGCCGCAACCGGATTGGCGCCGATCGCATAGATCTCCTGGCCCCAGACCGTGCGCTGCGCGAAGAACGTGCCGATGCCGAGGAACACCAGCAGCAGATAGACCGGGATCGGCAGGCCGAACAGATAGCCGCTGCCGATCTGGCGGAAGCCGGCCGGGAAGCCGTGCAGGGTCTCGCCCGCCATGTACCAATAGGTGAGTCCGTTCAGCACCCAGAGCATGCCGTAGGTGGCGATGAAGGAGGGGATACGCAGCGCGGTGACCATGATGCCGTTGAGGAGGCCGACGAGGCCGCCGCTCGCAAGCCCGGTGAGGATGCCGAGCGCGGGCGAGCCGGTCGTGTGAATCACCGTGCCGGCGAGGCAGGCCGACAGCGCGACATTGGCGCCGACGGAGAGATCGAGGCCGGCGGTCAGCACCACCAGCGTCAGGCCCGAGGCAATGAAGAAGGTCAGGCTCGCCTGGCGGAGCACGTTGAGGATGTTGCCGAGGCTCAGGAAGGAATCGCTGAGCACGGCGAGCACGGCGCAGATCAGGAGCGCCGCGAGCAGGCGGTAGAACACCTGGATCGCATCCTGCGACAGGAATGAGCGGGGCGGCATCATCGCTTCTTTGGTGATGTCGGTCATGCCCGGCTCCTGAGTCCGTCGAGGAACAGTGCGAGGATGACGAGCACGCCGACGCTGGCGACCTGCACCGAGGACGGCAGCGAGATCAGGTTCAGCCCGTTGCGCAGCACGCCGACGGAGAGGACGCCGAGCAGCGTGCCAAGCAGCCAGCCATTGCCGCGCTCGAACGAGGTGCCGCCGACAGCTACGGCGGCGATGGCGTCGAATTCGAGCCCGAGGCCGGCAGTGGGGTGGCCGGAGTTCATCCGCGCCGTCATCAACAGGCCGGCAATGCCGGCCATGGCGCCGCCGATCGCATAGACAGCGATCAGCAGCCTGTTGGGCGAGAGCCCTGCATAGCGCAACGCCTCGCGGTTGCCGCCGAGCGCGAAGATGTAGGTGCCGAAGCGGGTGTGATAGAGCAGCACGTGGAAGACTGCGTAGGTCACGAGCGCCATCACGATCGGAACGGGGACTCCCAGAAGCGTCGCCGAGTAGATGTCGCGCACGCTGTGGGGAATGCCGACGACGCTCTGGCCGTCGCTGACGATCAGCGACAGTCCCTGGGCCATGCCGAGCGTCCCCAGCGTTGCGACGAAGGGCGGAATGCCGAGGATGGCGACCAGCCAGCCATTGGCGAGGCCGAAGGCCGTGCCGACCAGCAGGCCGGCGCCGAGGCCCAGCAACATCGATTTCGTCGCGAGCGACACGATCGCGACGCAGAGCGAGGTCAGCGTCAGCACCGCGCCCATCGACAGGTCGAGCCCCTCGGTCATGATGATCAGCGTCATCGGCAGCGCGAGCATGGTCAGGATGGTCGACTGCACCAGCACGTTGGAGAGGTTGGCGACCGACAGGAAGCCGGGCGCGATCACGCTGAACAGCGCGATCAGCAGCACCAGCACCATGGCAACGCCGGGAATGCGCTGCAGCGGATTAGGTTGAGCGACGACCGCGGCCTCACGCATGATGCATCCCCAATCGCACGATGTTCTCCTCGGTCAATTCGCTGCGCGTCAGGTGGCCGGCGATGCGACCCTCGCGCATCACATAGGCGCGGTCGCAGACGTGGCAGATCTCGACCTGCTCGGACGAGATCATAAGGGCCGCTGCACCCTCCGCGACGAGGCGGTCGATCAGCGCGAAGATCTCAGACTTGGCGCCGATGTCGATGCCGCGCGTCGGCTCGTCGAAGATGAAGAGCTTCGATCCCGCCGCAAGCCATTTGCCGATCACGACCTTCTGCTGGTTGCCGCCCGACAGCAGGCCGACGGTCTGGCGTGCGCTCGGGGTCGCAATGCGCAGCTGGCGGATCAGGCCGTCCGCGGTGCGCTGGGCCCTGCGCTGGTCGAACATCCCGCTCGGAAACAGCTTTCGCAGCGCCGACACGACGAGATTGTCGCTGACCGAGCGCAGCAGCGCGAGACCCTCGCTCTTCCGGCTCTCGGGGATCAGCGCGATGCCGCGGCGGGCGGCAAGGTCCGGTTCGCCGGAGATGCTCTTGCCGTCGAAGATGATCTCGCCCGAGGTCACGGGATCGGCGCCGAAGATGGCGCGGGCGACCTCACTGCGGCCGGAGCCGACCAGGCCGCACAGGCCGACGATCTCGCCCCGGCGCACCTCGATGTTGATGTCGGAGATGCCGGTCGGCGCGCTCAGGCTCTTGACCTCGAGCAGCACCTCGCCAGGTTTGTCGGCGAAATGACGCGGATAGGTCATGTCGACGTTGCGACCGACCATCATGCGAACCAGCTGGTCCGGTGTGACATCGGCCGGCCTGACGCCGTCGATGCGGCGGCCGTCGCGCAGCACCGTGATGCGATCGCCGAGCGCGAACACCTCAGCCATGCGGTGCGAAATATAGACGATCGAGACGCCGTCAGCCTTCAGCCGCCCGATCAAGGCGAACAAGAGCTCGGTCTCGCGGTCGGACAGCGCCGCGGTCGGCTCGTCCATGACGAGGATGCGGGCGTTCTGGCTGATCGCCTTGGCGATCTCGACCATCTGCTGCTGGGCGACGCCGAGCTTGTCGACGGTGGTGGAGGGATCGATGTCGAAGCCGATCGTGTCGAGCACGCGCTTGGCGTCGGCCAGGATCTTGCGGCGGTCGATGGTGCCGGGGATGCGGCCCTTGGGCTCGCGTCCCAGGAAGATATTCTGGGCGATGTCGAGATGGGGGACCAGCGAGAATTCCTGGAAGATCACGGCAATGCCGAGCTTCTGCGCGTCCGCGGTGGAATTGATCGCGACCGTCTCGCCCTTGTAGTAGAACTCGCCGGCGTCGGCGCGGTAGGCGCCGCAGAGCACTTTCATCAGGCTCGATTTGCCGGCGCCGTTCTCGCCGAGCAGCATGTGGACTTCGCCGGGATGGACGGCAAAGGACACGTCGTCCAGCGCCTTGACGCCGGGAAACTCCTTGCTGATCCCGCGCAGCTCCAGCAGCGGCGTGGGCGAGGTGACTTCGATCGGGAGCGCGTCGCTCATGACTTTGCACTCATGACTTTGCACTCATGTCTTGGCTCCGCCTGAAAAGATCTTTCCGGGGTTCATCAGCCCATTCGGATCGAGCGCGGTCTTGATCGACCGCATCACGTCGACGGCCTCGCCGAGCTCGTCGGCGAGATAACCGATCTTGCCGAGCCCGATGCCGTGCTCGCCGGTGCAGGTGCCGTCCATGGCGATGGCGCGGGCGACCATGCGGGCCTGCAGCGCCTTGGCGTCTTCGGCCTCTTCGGGCTTGGCTGGGTCGATCAGGATCAGCATGTGGAAATTGCCGTCGCCGACATGGCCGACGATCGGCGCGGTGAAGCCGTGCTCGTCGGCATCGCGCCGCGTCTCGGTCAGGCATTCCGCCAGACGGGAGATCGGCACGCAGACATCGGTGATCACGGCCCGCGCACCGGGCCGCAGGCCGAGGCCGGCATACAGGGTGTTGTCGCGGGCGTGCCAGAGCCGGCTGCGATCTTCCGGCGCCTTCGCCCAGGCAAAGCCATGGCCGCCATGGTCGGCGGCGATGGCTTGCGCCGCCTCGGCCTGCTCGGCAACGGAGTTCTCCGAGCCGTGGAATTCGAAGAACAGCGTGGGCGCCTCGCGATAGCCGAGTTTTGCGTAAGCGTTTATGCCGCGCATCATGACGTCGTCGAGCAGCTCGACGCGCGCCACGGGAATTGCGGACTGGATCACGGAGATCGCGGTATCCACCGCATCGTGGAGGGTATCGAAGCTGCACACCGCGGCCGAGATCGCCTGCGGCACCGGATGAACCTTCAGCGTGATCTCGGTGATGATTCCGAGCGTGCCCTCCGCGCCGACGAACATGCGCGTGAGGTCATACCCGGCCGCCGATTTGCGCGCGCGTCGCGCGGTGCGGATCACGCGGCCATCGGCCAGCACCACCTCGAGCGCCATGACATTGTCCTTCATGGTGCCGTAGCGCACCGCCATCGTGCCGGAGGCGCGCGTCGAGGTCATGCCGCCGATCGAAGCGTCAGCGCCGGGGTCGATCGGGAAGAACAGGCCGGTATTGCGCAGCTCCGCATTGAGCTGCTTGCGCGTGATACCGGGTTGCACCACGACGTCCATATCGCTGTCGTGCACGGCCAGTACCTTGTTCATCCGCGCGAAGTCGAAGCAGACGCCGCCCGCGACGGCGGCTGCATTGCCTTCGAGCGAGGTGCCGGCGCCGAACGGGACGATCGGCATACCCGCGCTGGCGCAGAGCTTGACGATCTCGGCGACCTCCTGCGTCGTCTCCGGGAAGACGACGATGTCCGGCGGCAGGCTCCGATAGTGCGACTCGCTCTGGCCATGCTGATCGAGCACGGCACGCGCGACGCTCGCGCGCGGGCCGATCATGCCAGTGAGGCGCTCGGCCAATATGCCCGTGCTGACCCGCGGTCCCATCCTCAAGCTCCCGTCTGCTCCCGTTGCCGGACTCTTGTTGGTCCGACGTCCAGCTTAAGCGGCTCTCGCGTTGCTCGCGAGCTGCTTCAGGCCGAAATCGTAGTTGAGATGAAAATACGCGCGCTCGACCATGCGACCATCCGGCGCACGGCCGGCGGGATGAGGGACGAACTCCCGGATCAGGCTGTCCTTGACGCCGAACACCACGTCGCTGTCGAGATATTGGTCGCCGGCAACGAACACGTGCGTCACCAGCTGCTCGAAACCTGGCGCTGAGATCATGAAGTGGACATGGGCAGGACGCCAGGGGTGACGTCCCTGCGCCTCCAGCATGTCGCCGACCGGCCCGTCATGCGGAATGGGATAAGCGGCAGGCTTGATCGACCAGAAATGGAAGCGGCCGTTCGCATCGGTGTGGAAGCGCGCGCGCATTGCGAGATCGCCGATCTCGTCGAGCTGCTGGACGTCGTAATAGCCGTCGTCGTCGGAATGCCAGACGTCGACCACCGCCCCCGCGAGCGGCTTTCCGTCGGCGGTCGAGACCGAGCCGGTGACAAACATCGGATCGCCTTCCATCGGACCGGAAATGTCGGCGCCGCTGTCCTTTTCCGGCGCGGCCTGGACGAAGAACGGCCCGAGCACCGTGGTCTCGGTGGCGCCTTCCGGCACCGGATGGTTGATGGCGTCGACCAGCATGGAGACGCCGAGCGTGTCCGACAGCAGGATGAATTCCTGGCGCTTGTCGTTGCACATGTGCCCGGTGCGGGTCAGGAAGTCGATGCCGAACTCCCATTCCTTCTGGGTCGGCCGCACCTCGCGGACGAAGGCGTGAAGGTGACGCACCAGCGCTTCGCTCACCTCCTTGATGCGCGGGTCGCTCGCGCCCGCGATCCGCTCCAGCACCGCGTCCGTGATCGTGCTCTCGTTGAAGTTACGCATCTGGGCCTCCGTTGATCACAGCTTCGGCTCGCCGAGGCCGGATAGCCTTTCGAGATGTTTGACGGTCGCGATGAAATCAGTGTCGCCGTCGCCCTGTGCGACCAGCGAGCCATAGGTCTCGCGCACCTGCGCCGCGAGCTGCAGCGGCACGCCGACAGCGTGGCCGGCACCGAGGATGAGATCGAGGTCCTTGGCCATCTGCTTGCAGGAGAACGTCGACTCGAAATCGCGCGTCCGCAGCGGCGCAGTCTTGTATTTCACCATCGGTGAGGCCACCGCGCTGTCGTCGAGCACCTTCAGGATGTCCTGCCAGGCGATGCCGCCCTTGCGCGCCAGCGCCAGGCTCTCGGCCATCATCGCGGCCGACACCGCGATCATGAGATTGACAGATAGTTTGGCGTAGCGGGCTTCCTCTGCAGGCCCCAGATAGGTCTGGGCGCGGGTGAAGGCGGCGAACAGCGGCTTCGCGCCTTCGAAGGCCTCCCTCGGCCCCGACACAAAGCAGGTCAGCGCGCCGGTGTGAACGATGCTGGCGTTGCCGGAGACCGGCGAGCGCAGATAGGAAATGCCACGCGCCTGCGCCGCGGCGGCAACCTCGCTGGACGCTTCGACGCTCACGGTGCTGGTTTCGACGAGAACGGCGCCGGGCGCTAACGCCGTGATGATGCCGGCAGGGCCGAGCAGCGCGCCGCGCAGGGCCGCGTCATCGGGAAGGGACGTCACGACAGCCGGCTTGCCGCTCACGGCCTCGGCCGGCGATGCGGCAATCGCAATGCCTTGCCCGCGGGCTTCGTTGCTCCGCGCCGCGCTCTGGTCGAATGCGGTCACCGCGTAGCCGGCCTTGGCGACGAGCACCGACATCGGCAGGCCCATTTTGCCGATCCCGATGAAAGCAACATTCTTCGAAACGTCAGTCATTGTTGTTGTCCATTGGCGCCGTCACGCAGCGTGGCCCTGTCGTTCGATGTCTTGCACCAGCCGCTGGCCAGATTGCACAAGCAGCTTTTTCTTCGCCTCCAGCCCGTCGACCAGCAAGCGGCCGTCCCGCTTCTTCCACCTGCCGCCGATCATGACGGCCTCGATATTGGCAAGGCCCGTCTGCATCACGACGGTCGCGACGGGATCATGCACGGGAACGAGATCGAGACCGGAGGCGTCGATGATGACGAGATCGGCGAGCTTTCCCAGTGTCAGCGATCCGATCTGGTGCTCACGGCCGAGCATGCGGGCGCCTTCCGTCGTGATCCAGCGCAGCGCTTCGCGCACGGGAATCGTGGTCGTCGCCGGAATGGTGCCGCTCACGCGGCGCGACTCCGCGTTGTCGAGCGCCCGCTGCATCGACAGCGCGATGCGGGCGGCAGAGAGCAGATCGCCGGCCAGCACGGATTCCAGATCGATGCCGATGGAAGGGCGGACGCCGCGCTTCAGCAGCCGGCCGGTGATCGGAAAGCCGTGGCCCTGAATCATCTCGTTTTCGGGCGTGATCGAGAAGGACACGCCGAGATCGACGAGACGATCGAGCAGGTCATCAGGCAGATCGTTGCCATGCACGATGTTGACGCCCGCGCCGACGAGGCCGGCTTCGATCAGCTGCTCCCAGCCGCCGGGCGTCTTGGCCGGACCGCCGCCCTGATGCATCGATGCGATCAGGTTGAGCTCCCGCGTCAGGCGGAAATCATGCATGGCGACGTCGAGCGTCGAATAATGCGGGCCGAGAATGGCGAGCCCGAGCGTGACGAGGCCGTCGCGGTTGGCGAGGGGACCGGCCAAGAGCCGCTCGACCTCGCGGCGCGGATGCGGCACTTCCGAGAAATGCGGCTCGCCCGGCTTCGGCTCGGGCTTCGGCGAGCCATGGAAGAAGGCGGCACGAATGCCGCTCTCGATCAGGCCGCGCACGGCGGCGTCGGTATGATCGGGAGTCGGATTGTTGTGGCACCAGTCGACCAGCGTGGTGACGCCGTGGTTGATCTGGTTCAGCGCGCCGACCAGCGTTGCGATGTAGATGTCGTCGGGCCGGAACACTGTCGCGAGCCCGGCATGCATGCGGCGAAAATATTCCAGCAGCGTCCAGTTCGTGGCAAAGCCGCGCAATCCCGTCTGCCAGGTGTGCATGTGCGCGTTGATGAGGCCGGGGATGACGATGCGACCCGTGCCGTCAATGATTTCGACGTCCGCCGCGACCTCGATCGACGACCGCACGTCGGCGATACGGCTGCCCTCGACCAGCACATCACCGGTCGCGAGATCGCCGATCGCATCATCCATGCTGATGACGGTTGCGGATCTGATCAGGGTGCGCCGCATTGCTTCAAGCCGCCGCTTTCATGACGCCGGGTGGCTCGCCGGCCCAGGCACGTGCAATCAGGTCGCGAATGGCGCCGCGCTCGAGCGGCCGTGGATTCCAGTAGGCGTTTGTGACCGCGAGATCGGCCGCCTTCTCGATGCCGCTCTCGGGCATGCCGACGTCACGCAGCGCAAGCTTCGCACCCAGCCGCTTGGCAAGGTCGTAGAGACCCTGGGCTGCGTCGGCGGCGCCGATCGCGCGCGAGATGCGCGCCATCGCATCGGGCACATCAGGCGCGTTATAGGCCAGCGCATGCGGCAGCACGATGGTGTGGGTCTCGGCGTGCGGCAGATCGAAGGTGCCGCCGAGCGTATGGCAGAGCTTGTGATGCAGCGCCATGCCGACGGTGCCGAGACAGACGCCGCAGAGCCAGGCGCCATAGAGCGCCTCGGTGCGGGCCTCGCGGTCGTCGCTTCTGGCGGCGATCGCGGGCAGGGCGCGAGCCAGCGCGCGGATGCCCTCTTCCGCCATCAGCGAGGTGACAGGATTGGCGTCGCGCGCATAGAGCGCCTCGACCGCATGGGCGATCGCATTGATGCCGGATGTCGCGGCGAGACTTGCCGGCAGCGTCAAAGTGAGATCGACGTCGTAGATCACGGTCTCCGGCAGCACCGCCGCATCGCGCACCGTGGTCTTCAGGCCGTTCTCGGTCTGGCCCAGGATCGGCGTCATTTCCGAGCCGGCATAGGTGGTGGGGATGCAGAGCTGGTTCACGCCGGTGCGCAAGGCCAGCGCCTTGCCGAGCCCCGTGGTCGAGCCGCCGCCGAGCGAGACGACGCAGTCGGCCTCGCATGCCTTCATCGCCGCGAGCGCGCGTTCCGTGACGTCGACCGGCGTGTGCATGGTGGCGCCCGAGAAGATGCCGGCATGGAGCGGGCCGAGTGCGGCGCCCAGGCTCTTGCCCTGCGCCTCCTGCTGCGGCGTCGTCAGCACCAGCGCGCGCTTGCCGCCGAGCCGCTCGACTTCGGCCCGGGCGCTAGCCAAGGTTCCGATGCCGAACACGACACGGCAGGGCAGGTTTTCAAAGGTGAACGAGCCGATCATGCGCCGGCCTCTTTGATGGGATAATCGACCTGGAAGCGCCCGATCCGCAAGTCGCCCAGGGCCTCTCGCACGCGCAGATGCTCCGGGTGGTTGGCGTAGGCGGCAAGGGCGGCCTGGTCGGTGAACTCGGAGAACAGGACCACGTCGCAGGCGTAGTCGACCGCGCTGACGTCCATGCCGACTTCGATATGGGTGAGGCCGTCGATCCGGCCCTTGAGGCCCTCGAACAGGGTCTTGACCTTGAGCCGGGCGGCCGAGCGCTCCGCGGGCGTCTCCCCGCGCAGTCGCCACATCACGATGTGCCTGATCGGGCCCGACATTTCCTGATTTCCTCGCCTGCGATTGTGCTTTGTTGGCGCTATTTTGCCTTGCAGAAATCGGAAATAAAGGTCAAAATTAGTAAGTCTCTTTTCCTTATTTCGCAAAAATGGACCGGCTGCTCCAACTCGAGGTCTTCTCCAAAACCGCGGAGCTCGGCAGTCTGTCCAAGGCTGCCGAAATCCTGCGGATGTCGAACGCGGCCGCCAGCCGCCATCTCAGTGCGCTTGAGGAGCGCCTTGCGGTTCGGCTGATCGAGCGCAACACGCGCCGGCAATGGCTGACCGAAGCAGGACAGGAACTGCTGCAGCGCTGCAGCACGCTTCTGAACGAGCTCGCCGAGGCCGAGGACGCCGTCTCCGACCGCGCGCTGTCGCCAAAGGGCATGCTGCGCGTGACGAGCTCGCTGTCCTTCGCGATGATCTACCTCGCGCCGATGCTGCCGGCCTTCCGCGCGCTCTATCCTGATCTCAGCGTGCAGATCATCAGCGCGAACCGCTATCTCGACTTCATCGAAGCCGGCATTGACGTTGCGATCCGTACCCGCGAGCACGAACCGGATTCCAACATCGTCGTTCGTCGCATCGGCCAGATGCACCGCGTGCTCGCGGCAGCTCCGTCATATCTGGAGAAGCACGGCAGGCCCGAACATCCCGCCGATCTCGCCCGCCACAACATGCTGATCTACAACCTCGCCAACGATCCCTATTCGCTGCGGCTGAGCCAGGGCAGCACGACGCAGACGGTGCGGATCGCACCGACGCTCGACAGCAATGACGGCCAGATCATCTGTGGTGCGGCGCGCGCAGGGCTCGGCATCCTGATCCAGCCGCTCTACATCGTGCAGGGCGATATTGCCGCCGGCCGGCTGGTGCCCGTGCTGAGGGACTGGCAGCTGCCGCTGCTCACCATGAACATCGCCTATCAGAACCGCGTCAGGCTGCCCGCCAAGATCAGGGTATTCTCCGACTTCCTCGTCAGTCATATCCGCGAGCATTCGGCGCCCGGCATATGGATCGACGCGGCAAATGAACGGGGCACCGGAGAATCCTGATCGCCCGGAGCGGGCAGGCCAGACAAACGCCGATCAGACAGCCGAGCTCGGGCTGGTTCGTGCAGACAAGACGGTCGATGGAAATCGACTTGCGAGGGCGCGAGTCTTGGGTTGAACGCGCGATCCGTCGATCACCTCGAGCCGACCGCAGCGGTTCAGCGTGTGCAGCTTCCGCCCGGGCCATAGCGGTCCCGGCTTCAACGAGTGGCGGACGATCTGCTTGAACGTCGTCGGCGACAGCTCGACCACCTCCGCCAGGGCGAGCGCTGCGCCATACCCATCGGCACAGTTCTGGACCGGCCGCCACAATTTGCCATTGAGAGTGACGAAGTTGCCTGCCGGCCGCGCGCTTGCACGGTCGATCAGGACCGGATTGCTGGCGTGAGGCAACCAGGGCCCCAGGAGGTGATCGGCGTAATAGATCGCCAGCGAATCCGAGTAACCGCCCGCTCCGTCGCGCCAGGCGCCGAATAGATAGTGCAGGCCGTCATGCTGCGTGATCGTCGCGTCCGCCAGTTCGAGGCCGGACAGCAGCGTCGCGTGCCGCTCCCATTTGTCCGGAAAACGAACGCATTTGTAGAGCGCGACGTCGCCGTGGAGTGAGCTCTCCGGGATCATCCACAACGCGCCATCGCTCTCGATCAGAAACGGGTACGAGAGGTGCCAGGGCTCCTCCAGCACGGGCACGGCTTCTCCTACCGGCCCCTCATCATTGAACCCGATGGCCGAGATGATGCCCTTTCCGACCCGGTGATCGAGATCTTCGAAGAAGACGAATGTTCGTCCCTGCCACGTGATGGGAAAGGGATCGGCATAGAAGTGGTCTCCGGGATCTCCCAGAACGTTCCAGCTCGGACCCGACAGATCTCCGGTCTGCCAGACATGCGCGCCGTCGTTGAACCGCCATCCGACGTGCCAATGCGGGGCATAGCAGCACAGGCGATAGATCTCCTTGGCGACCGATACGGCAAGGCCGCGCGCGACATAGCCGACGGGGCCTCCAGGCGCGACATGTCCTGCGGAGGGCACCAGCTGCGGCACGATGCGTGGCCTGCCCGAGACGATGGCAGCCACCATCGTCAGGGTGCGCGCCATGACCGTCTCCAATGCGCCGCTGAGGCCTGCGGCGATTTCTCCGGACGGGTGGCCACGGTCGAGCACCGAGCCGTCGATCTCGTTGACGATGTCGATCACGGGCAGGTCGCCGGCGAGAATGGCGGCGAGCGCCGCGTTTTCGCCTGCGCCTCCGTTGAACAGCGGCCGGAGATACAGCCGGGCAGGGCAATTCGGATCCCGCGCGGCGCCCGTGAAATCGACGATCACGTCGGCCGTCTCGGGACCAACCTGCGTCCCTGCCGGAATGACGGTCGGCTTGCCGGCGTCGCTGTGCTTGCCCTTGTGCAACACCACGCGTTCGAGCTCGAACAGGGCGTCTAGTCCTGCGGGCCGCGGCTCGACCGTCGCCGTCCATGCAACCTGCACCGGTACGTCCCGGCCGTCGACCGACAGCGTCTTGCGGCACATCCAGCGCCGCGCGTACTCACGTTCACAGCGAAACTCGATGATCATGTCGAGCCAATCTGTCTCAGCGCATCAGGTCAAACGACCTGATCGAGAATTCGGATGTATTCCTCCACCATGGCATCTACCGAATAGCGCAGCCGCAGGCCTTTGGCGTTTTGTCGCAGTTCGTCGCGCAATTGATTGTCGGTCAGCAGCCTGGAGACGGCTGCGGACAACTTCGCATGATCGGAGGCCTCGACGAAAAGTGCGGTCGGTCTGCCCCGGTAGGACAGCACTTCGCGCAGGACGGGAAGGTCCGTCACGACGGAGGGAACTCCGGCGTTTGCGGCCTCGACCGCCGCCAGACCGAAGGTCTCGGCCTGCGTCGGAAATACGAACACGTCCAGACAGGCCAGGAAGTCCCCCATTTCGCTGGGCGCAATCTCCCCGAGGAAATGTAGCCTGTCCGATACTTTCAATTCATTCGCGAGCTGCCTGAGCCGGGCCTCGTCGGCTCCCTGGCCGGCGAGCGCAAGGTGCCAGGAGGGCTCGTCCGGCAACAAACGTATCGCGGCATCGAGCCGCTTGTGTGGATGCAGCCTCGCAGCGCAGCCGAGCAGGACGCGATCCGGCGGCAGGTCGAGCTTTTGTCGCGCTGCCTCCTTCGACAGGATGAGGGCCTTGTCGTCGAAGCCGTGAGGCACATGCACCATGCGCGATCGATAGGCGGCGGGATATCGCGAATACTCGCGTTCCATGTCCCGTGAGTTGAGCGTGATGCGGTCGAAGAAACCGATGCTGCCCATGATGATGTCCGCGGTGCGGATCGGCCAGCCCATCGCCAGTGTGGACGAGACCTGATTTGCGACAACAGGCGCGCGGCTGACGAGGCGCGTCACGCCAGCGCCGATGACGTTGCCGAAATGCTGGAATGTCAGGACGGCGTCGGGCCTGGTGGTCCGGATATGGCGGCCGAGCGTCCAGAGCATCCGCAGCAGCGCCACCGGATTGCCCGGCCGGCCCGGCGCGCAGTAGAGCGTATCGGGCGGCTCATCGAAAGAGCTGGATTTGCGGAAGAAGAACAGATGATTGACCCGGTAGCCGCGCGCGACCAGCCCGGCGCCGAGAAGCCGGGAGATCTCCTGCGCACCGGCATTCTCCGCCTGCGTTTGTGCGAGAAGCACGTGCAGCTTCGGCCCGCCACGGCCTGACCGTGCGGGCGCCGTCGCGTTCGTCTCGCCCGATTGCTTGTTCGGCTGGTAGTGGAGCACGGATCCCGACCGCTAAAGAAACGAAATCTTCACCTTCTTAACTCCGTACCTACCATGCGGGCATGATGGGGATAGGACTAGCAACAAACGGAGTTAATGCGAGCAACGGCGACGACATCGTTCGTCCCACATTCTTGCGGGGTCCCGCCGGGTACGCGGCGCGCGCGTTAACCAATCGGTGATGCGCGTTGCGCGTGCGTGACACCTAGTCGCACGAGTCGGCGCTGCGCACTGCATAATTGCCACGTCTCGATGCTGGCCAGCGCAAGAGCACGAGGACTGAAGGATCGACTCCGCTTCGCCGGCGGCAGAGAACGTTCAGGGCAATCGTCGCCAGCGTGAGTGAGACGGTCGCCGAAATGGCGGCGCCAAGCAGGCCGAGCCAGGGAATGAGGACGAGAAATCCTACGAGCCGCAGCGTGACGTTGGCGGCTACGACGGGGACATAGATCCGTTCATGACCGGTCAGCTGCAGGATCGCGGCAGACGGACCGCCCGCCGCCTGGATGGCGGTTCCGATTGCGAGCACGATCAGGACCGAGTGCTGCTCGGTGAAATGAGGTCCGAACAGGTTGAGGAGGTAGTCGCCGCCGAGCCAGATCGCGGCGAGGCCGGCGATGACGCACAGCGCGGTCACTTCCGCCATCAACTTCAAGGTCCGCTCGAATTCCTTTTGGTTCTTGCTGAAATACAGCGACGGGAGCCGGCGCGCGCCGAACGTGTACAGCGCCGCGGACAGCATGGCGAAGATGTTGGCGAGGCGCGAGGCTGCAAAGTAGATACCGGCGGTCGCCGGATCCAGCATCCAGTAGACCAGGATGACGTCGAAATACTGGTTGGCCGCTTCGAGGATCGAGGCCAGCCAGAAGTGCGGGGCACTCGATCGCCAGCGCGCCGATTCGAATCGCGCCGGCGTGTTGCGAAAATCCGGCAGGACCCGCGCGGTCGAAATGACCTGCGCAGCGAGGCCGACCGACAGGGCAATCGTCATCACCGCAAACAACTCGGCGGGATCGAGCTGCCGATGGCCGAGCAGCACGGCCAGCAGGAACAGCACGACGATGGCTCGCCAGAAGAACTCGCGATTGCCTTCGCCCATGAGGATGCTGACCAGCGATCGTGCGACCTGGCTACCGAGCATCACGCCAGCGTTGACGGCGGTGTAGGCCGACACCGCAATGACCAGCAGCCAACCGTTTCCCCGTGTGCTCGCCACGCCGGCGATCCCGGCGATGACGATCAGCATTGCGGCAGAGGTGATCTTCAAGCTGGACAGCAGGACGCCCTTGGTCAGGTCCGGCCGATTGCCGACCTGATACTCGTTCAGGAATCTGACCAGCAACGATTCCTGGCCGACCAGCCCGACGACAGCTGCGATCTGGGCGACCGAAAGCCAGGTCGCGAAGATGCCGAAGCCGTCAGGCGACATCGTTCGTGCCGCCAGCGAGAACAACGCGAACGCGAGCACGCCGCTGCCCACCTTGAGGAGGATGGTCCCGGCAACACCGCGCGTGACGTCGCGCCGCATGAACTGGAGGATGACTTCGATCATGGAAGGTTAGGGGCTACGCTCCCCTGGAGACACATATTCCGATACTGCGGATGATCTAGCACGCCGAAGAACGGCGAGTGTTAATGGACGATTCCAGAAACTCGCCCAGCCGAGGATATCGCGGACGCCGGTTGCTTCACTGTGGAACATCGCCGTCTCCATTGTCCCCAAATCGTGCAAGGCCTGGCTCGACGGAATGAAGGCCGAGGGCCGCATCGCCGTCGAAATAAGGCGAGATGGCCGATCGGGAGCGGAATGGTTCGCAAGGATCATTCGCCCAAATGGCGGGAACCGGGATTTGCGGGCTCCGGGCAAATCGCGTGCCGGGACAGCGGCAGCGAAATTGGCGTTGCAGGTCATTAACCTCAATCTGCGGAACTGGCCGCGCATGGAGGGCGTCGGCAGGTTCGCGGTCCGCTCCGAGTGCGCATCGGCGAGCGGGGGGCTGCAGCCTCAGATCCGAGAGCTCCTGGCCGCCGCCAGCTCCGATGGGTTCTCAGAGACGCACGGCGGTCGTCGCAAACGCCTGCGCGGCGGGCTCCTGGACTCGATTCAGAATCAGCATCCCCGCAATCGCGATGACCAGGGCCGCGACGCAGCCAAGCAAAAACGCCTTCATCCTCAGCCTCCCTCGATTGAACCAGCGAGCCATCTATACGACACAGCTTGCGGCGGGCAAGCTCATCGATCGCGCCGAGACGCCCCGGGTTCTATGGTTCTTGACTACCGGAATCCGCGCGGATGCGGGCGTTGGGCCGTTGAGCTGCACGCTTCGGAACCGAAGCAGGCCTTGCAAGTTTATTGCAGGCCCAGTGAGCGCATCGGAGGCCCTGCGTGACATTATCGAGAACGATCCTGTGCTTCGCGGCACTTTGTCTTGCTGGCAGCGCCCTGGCTCAGCCCGCGCAAACTGACTCGCCGTCGGCGCAAAAAACTCCTCCCGAAGAGAAAGGCCAGCTACAGCCGCAGGGCTGGACTGGCCCGATCAACACGGGGTCGGGCGGTGCGCCGGCCGAAAGTCCCCAGGGCCAGAGCCCGCCGGGCATGCAGGCCGCGCCGGAGGGATCGTCCAAGACCACGACGGCACCGGCCAAGTAGACGGTCTCGGGATGTTCATTTCCGTTGGCTCTTCTGGCAATCTCGACGCCGTGAATGTCAGCAGGACCCGTCGGCAATGAACAGATCGCCTTTGTGCACGAATGTGGCGGCAGCGCTGTGGGCCATGTTTGCCGCGTCTTCCGTGCACGCCGAAATGGTCGGGCATGGTGGCCCGATACGATCTCTCGCTATTTCGCCCGATGGGCGCAGCCTTCTTTCCGGCAGCTTCGACACGGCGGCTATCCGCTGGTCGCTTCAGACCGAGACCGCAGAGCAGGTGCTGCGCTATCATGCTGATGGCGTCAACGCCGTCGCTTTTTTGAAAGACGGCCGCATGATCACGGCCGGGGCCGATGCACGAATCGCGGTGTGGACGGCCGGTCGTCCCGAGCCGGACCGGGTCATGGAGGGACACCTCGCTCCGATCGCCGCGCTTGCCGTATCGCCCGACGGGGCGCTGCTCGCGTCGGCTTCATGGGACCGGACGGTGCGGCTCTGGTCGCTATCGGACGGTAAGTCCCAGGTTCTTGAAGGGCATACGCAGAATGTCAACGGCGTCGCCTTCCTGCCGGATGGCAGGCTCGTCAGCGCCGGCTACGATCTTGCGCTGCGCATCTGGCGCCTGCCGGATGGTCCGCCCGATATCGTGACGTTGCCGGCGCCGCTGAACGCGGTGACCGTCGCGCCGGATGGTGAAATCATCACGGGCGCGGTCGATGGCAGGCTGCGCATGCTGACCGCGGACGGCAAGGTCAGTGGCGAGGTCGCGGCTGGTGCGACACCGGTTGTGGCCTTGGCCATGTCGGCGGACGGTGCGCTGATCGCTGCGGCCGGCATCGGCGGCACGGTGACGATCATCGATCGCAAGTCGCGCAGGTTGCTGCGCACGCTGCTTGGGCCTGGGCCGCCGGTGTGGTCCGTCGCTTTCCTGTCCGACGGCGAGACGCTGGTGACGGGTGGCGCGGACGGCAGGATCAGGCGCTGGAATGCGCGCACGGGCGATCCCATCGGCTCTGGTCTAATCGGCACGCCAGCCGATCCGCTCGCGGCCTATGCCGGCGATCACGGCGCCAATGTATTTCGGGCCTGTGTTGCCTGCCACACGCTCTCCGACAAGGAGGTGCAGCGTGCCGGCCCGTCACTTGCGGGACTCTATGGCCGCAAGATCGCTTCGCTCCCGGGGTATCGCTTCTCGGATGCGCTGAAGGCGATGGACATCGTCTGGACGCCCGAGACGGTTGCAAGACTGTTCGAGATTGGCCCGAATGCCTACACCCCCGGCACCAAGATGCCGGAACAGCGCATCGGTTCGGCCGAAGACCGACGCGCGCTCACCGAGTTTCTGGGCCGCGCGACGTCGCGCTAGTTTCGCTTCAGTCCTTGTCGTCGCGCTGGCGGAGATAGTCATCCGTCGTGCGCGGCGGCGTTCGTTCCGGAACGCCCTTGAACGGGTCGAATTGCTGCTCGCTCATGACGATGACGCGGCAGTCTGCGCACATCCTGAGTGCCTCGATCCGCTTGTCGCCGGCCGGATACATCCAGTGCCGGCCTTCGAGCTTGGCCGCGATGCGGTCGATCGTGCTCTTGACGCCGAACGGCGTGCTGCAGCGGACGCAGAGCGCGGGCTCCTCTTCCTTGATGATTGCGGCTGGCGCGCGCGCGGCGCGGAAGTCGATCTGCGGTTTCAGGCTGATGACCTTTTCCGGACAGGTGCTCTGGCACAGGCCGCACTGCACGCAGGCATCCTCGATGAATTTCAGCACGGGACGCTCGGGATCGTCGCGCAGCGCGCCGGTCGGGCAGGCCGAGACGCAGGAGAGGCACAGTGTGCAGCCATCGGTGTCCACGGTGATCGCGCCGACCGGGGCGCCCTGTGGCAGGGCGATCACGTCGACCGGCTGCGGCGCCAGCCGGTGCAGTTCGCCGAGGGCGAACCGCAGCAGGTCGCGTCGCTTGCCGACGGTCTTGAAGGTCGCTGGCGTTTCGATCGCGGCCAGCGTGCCGATCTCGGTCAAATGCTGGCCGAGCGCGTCGGGATCGTCGGTTTCGACGGTGGCGAGGCGACGGCCCGCAAATCCAAGGCCGCCGAGGATCGCCTCAGTCATCGCGATCGTCTGCGTCAAGCCGGTCACGTCGTGGCGCGGCTTGGCACGGAGCAGGAAACGCACGGCGGAGACGCCATAGGCGAAGGCGCCGACGATGGCTTCCAGCCCCACTTGCGTGAGCTCGTTGACGGCGAAGGGAAGCACGTTCGCCGGCAGGCCGTCGCCATGCCGCGCGAGGGCGTCGATCAGAGGCGTGCCGTGCGGGTCGTCGTGAAAGAGCAGCACCGCATCGGCGCCCCCGGCCTCGCGATAGGCGAGCAGCATGGCGCGAAGTCGCTGAAGCTGCGTATCGGCGGGCGGCAGCGTGTAGGAGACCGCGCCGGTCGGGCAGGCCGCCGCGCATTGGCCACAGCCCGCGCAGATGTTCGGATCGATCGCGACATGATCGCCGGCGGGCGTGATCGCCCCGGCCGGGCAAAGATCGAGACAGCGATGGCAGCCGGTGCGCTTCGAGCGCGAGTGGGCGCAGAGGGAGGGGGCGACCTCGACATATCTCGGCTTGTCGAAGCTGCCGACGAGATCGCGCGCCGCCAGCACGGCGCGCAGGACAGCAGCGGGATCTTTCGTGTCGGCGCGCAGATAGCCGTCACGCAGGTCGTGGGCAGGAAACAGCGGCATATCGCCGGACAGATCGAGCACGATATCGCAGCGCGAGGTGACGCCGCTGCGCGGCGGGTCCAGCACGTAACGATCGCGCGAGGAGGGGCGGGGACGCGCATAGTCATCGATTGCAAGCTCGAATGCGCCGAAATGTCCCTTCGCGGATCGGATCGTGCCCTTCACGATCGGGAACACCGTTGCAGCCGGCGGCACCCTGTCGTCGAGTTGCTTCAGCATCACCGTGACGTCGAGGTGATCGGCAAGCAGGCGGCCGGCCTCGATCGCGGCCTCATCGCGCCCGTAGACCAGGATCACGCCCTCGCTCGACAAGGTGACGAGCGGATAGTCGGGAGCAGGGACGGCGGCAGATGCAAGCAGGGCTGCCATTTTTGCCCCAGTTCGCGCGCCCTCGCGCGACCAGCCGGCCGTTTCGCGGATGTTGACGAAGCTGATCGCATCAGCCCGTTCGCCGGCCTCGTCCGAGAACTGCGCTGCCTGCTGCGTACAGGCGACCGTCAACACGCCATCCGTCGCGGCGATTTTGCGGAAGTGATCGAGTTCCGCACCGCAGAGGTGGCGAAAACTCTTGACCTCGCCGTTCGGGCATCCGCGTCGGATTGCAGCCACGTCGAGGGGTATCGTGTCTTCGCACGAGCAGATCAGGATGGTCTTCGACGGCTGCTCCAGGTTCATCCCTCCGCCATTCGGACGCCGACGACGGACTCGCGCCGGCCGTTCGCCTCGTATAGACATTATCCCTCGGGAAGAAAAGGAAAGCGGAGGACGGCCTGCCGTCGATTCCAGTGAGCCATGTTTCCGCGGCGGAACCGATCCACCTGCCGCCGCCGTTCACATTGGTGCGATTGCGCGAGAGCGGCGACGCTTTTGCCCATGCGTGCCGCATCGCACCGGAGAGCGGCGCCGGAACGCTCGTCTATGTCGGCCGCTTCGACCTCGCCGAGTTCGCCGTGGTGCTCGAGCCGGCCGAGCCGTTGCGCAGCGCGCGGCGCGCGTTCTATGCAGGTATGGTTGCGCTCACCGACGCGCTTCGCGCCTATGCGCCGCCGAGCAAGCCGATCACGATCGGCTGGCCGGATGCGGTCAGGATCGACGGCGGACTGGTCGGCGGCGGACGGCTGGGCTGGCCTTCGGGAGCCGGCGAGGACGCGCCGCCGCCCTGGCTGGTCTTCGGCGCCATGATACGGACGGTTGCCATGAACGATGACGATCCAGGCGTCCACCCGCTGACCTCCGCGCTCGATCAGGAGGGCTTTGGCGAGGCGGGCGCGGCGCAGATCACGGAGAGTTTCGCCCGGCACCTGATGCTGGCGCTGGACGGATGGCGGGTTGACGGCTTCGACAGCGTGGCGCGCGATTATCTCACCCGGATGCCGCGCGAAAGACAGACCATTCAGCGCATCGACGATGGCGGCGATCTCCTGACGCGCCGTATCGGGACGGATATCATCGAGCGAAGCGACCTCGTCCGGGCGCTCGCGGCGCCGTCCTGGCTCGATCCCGCCCTGGGAGGACCGCGGCTGTGAAGCTCCTGCGTACCATCGCGCTCGATCCCTCCGATACATTTGTCTTCGACGTGGCCGCAGAGCCGGGCGAATGGGCCGTCTCAGGCGCCTTCCGCTTCTGGGATTGCGACGGCGCCAAACTCGAGGGCAAGGCGCGCGCGGCGTTTCGCGGTGGTTTCCTCGGGGTGCAATCCTGGGGGTGGTCGACGCTGGCGCAGATCGTTCCGGCGAGCGAGGACGATTACCGCGGCCTGGTCGATCTCCTGGCGCGGCAACTCGTCGACCGTTTCGGCGCGCCGAACATGGCGGCAGCGCAAACGGCCGCGGAAGAGGAGATCGCGTTCGCGCAGTCGCTCTGCAGCCATCCGATCAGCTCGCTGATTGCGGTGCACCGCACATCAAGCGATGGTGAAGTCCGCGAGTCCTTCCGCCGGCTGCAACTCCGGGAAGGGCAGGGGCATAGCAAGGCCTTCTCGTTCATGGAGATTGAGGACGACGTCCAGCCGGACGGCGATCTCAGGCTCGCGGATCTGGGGCGGGAGCCGAGCATCAGATGAACGATTTCTGGATCGCCTGTGGCCATCATCTGCTCGATCGCGACGAGGGCGGTGGGCTCCGTGTCACCGACGAGTTTCTCAAGGCGTATTTTGCCCGTCCCGAGCTGATGCCGCCCGAGGACGCGTGCCCGGTCGAACGCCGCCTGCACCGCGAATTGCTCGCCGACCCGCGCCAGCCGGTGAGCGCCGGCGAAATCGCCGGGATCGTCGATGCGGATGCGCGGGAGAATTGGCAGTTCGTGCTGGCGTTCCGCGATCTTCTGCTGCGACATCCGACGCTCGAAGCCGCCTATCTCGCATCGGTGCGATCAGGGGCGAACGATCTGCCGCCGCTGTTCGTCAACCAGCTGGTGCACGTCATCTTGCGCAATGCGCTCGATGGCTGCGACGACCCGTTCGTGCTGCGCGCCGCCGAGCTGTTCTTCCGGACCCAGCGCATCCTGCCCCATGAGCACGCTTTGTTGCTCGGCGACGAGGAGGTCGTCGGCGGGCGCAGCCCGACCCCGGTGCTCTCGCTGATGTCGATGCTGGGCGCCACCACCGATGCGGTGGTCGAGGTGTTGAGCGAGGAGAATGCCGAGGCCTATTGCCAGCGCAGCGACCAGTTCGACATGGCCCTCGACCTCACGGCCGGCGGTCGCGGGCCGACTGCGCTGGCGCAGGCGATGACGCGCTGGGTTTCCCATTTGCTGGGCGTCGACGTCGCGATCGAGCCGCTGCGCGCGCTGCACGAGGAAAAGCTCACCTGGTATGTCGGGCTCGATGCCGAGGCCACGCGGCTGGGCGACATTCTGTGGCACGGCGACGAGCTCGGCGAGCGCGACGCAGACCGCGTGCTCGCGCTTTTCCGGCTGACGTTTGCGGATTCGGGCCATGTCCTTGAGGATGTCGGAGGCGAGCCGGTCTATTTGATCCTGTCGATGACGGCGGATCAGAAGCTCCGGATGAAGCCGCAGAATCTGCTGACCGGGCTGCCGGTGAAGGGTTTGGAGATGGCGACATGAGCCCTGCGGCGTTGCCGACCCTCTCGATTGCCGTCGGTGTCGTGGTCGAGCGGCGCAAGGCCGATTCGCCATGGGTCGATTTCATCTGGCGCGGAATAGCCGTCCTGCCCGACGAGCCGGCGACACGACTCTGGACCGTGCTGCGCGAGCAGGATGGCACGACCCTGTTCTATGCCGGAAGCGCGTCCGTCGATCTCTATCCATCGGAGACGGCGCGCTATCGCGACAATCTCGCCTCCGGCAGTCCGAACATCTGGATCGTGCTGTCGCCCTCGGACGGCGCCTGGCCTTACGCCGTCACCACAGTGACCGCTGACCCCGCGGAGGGCGAAGGCTTTACCGAAGCCGCCGACAATCTCGTGGAGGCCGTGCCGATGCCGGAGGTGCTGCGCGAGGCGATCGAAAGCTTCGTGGCCGAGCACCATGTCGAGCGGGAATTCGTCAAGCGCAAGCGGCGCCGCGCCGACCCGGAGGCGTTGGCACGGCGCGAACATGAAGGCGGGCAGGAATGAGTGAGGAGGAATTCCTTGCACGCTGGTCCCGCCGCAAACGCGAATCGCAAGCGGAGCCCGCCAAGCCTGCCGCGGCGCAGCCCGCGCCGCCGCCCGAGGCCAGCGAAGGCGAGGCCGAGTTCGACCTGTCGAGTCTGCCGTCGCTCGACGAAATCAATGCTGCGACGGACATCACGGCCTTCCTCGGCAAGACGATTCCTCGTGACTTGAGCCGCGCGGCTCTTCGCCGCGCCTGGGCGACCGATCCCGCCATTCGCGACTTCGTCGGGCTTGCGGAGAATGCATGGGACTTCAACGACCCGACCGCGATGCCGGGCTTCGGCCCGCTGGATTGCTCCTCGGAGGAGCTGGCCGCTCTGGTCGATCGCATCGTCGGCGGCGTGCGCGAGGCGGTCCAGTCTCTCCCTGAGGCGGCGATCGAAACGGGGGATGCTTCGGGCCCATTGCCTCAAGCTGATGTGACAACCTCATTAGATGCGACCAGAGATGCGACTGAGCCGTTGGATGAGTCGGAGCACCGGGTCATCTCTGCTGCAGTGCAACCGACGCTGACTGAGAGGTCTGCCGAATCTGCCGAGCCGATCAGGCCCCGTAGCCATGGTGGTGCACTGCCTCGCTGAAAAGCACGACCAAAGGCTATAGGTACAAGCTATGGCGGGCGTTGACCGCTGGCAGAGCCCGGATTAGGTTACCTACTGCTTTGTAACAAAAGCGATAATCGGGCAGACGGGACTTGGATGGGAGGTCCACGTGCGGGATGAAGGGCTTGATCGCGCGATCGATGCCGCGGGCGGCATCGCTCAACTTGCGCGCAAAATAGGCATCAGCCAGCCTTCCGTCTCGAATTGGACCCGTGTGCCACCACAGCGGGTGATTGCAGTCGAAACCGCGACCGGCGTCTCCCGGAACGATCTTCGGCCTGACCTCTATGGCGAGCGCGCCGGTTCGGCGGAACTCGTCGATCCCATCGACGCGGCGCGTGCACGGGAATACGCGCTGCTCGCGATGCTGCTGTCTGCGCCTCCGCCAAAGCGCCTGCTCGATCAGCTCGCTGCGTTGAGCGTTGACGAAACGCCGCTCGGGCGCGCGCATGCGGCGCTGGCCGACGCCGCCTCGATTGCGGTCGTGGCGAAGGTCGAGCGGGAGTATTTCGACCTGTTCGTCGGACTCGGCCGCGGCGAAGTGCTGCCCTATGCCTCCTACTATCTCACCGGCTTCCTCAACGAACGGCCCTTGTCGCGCCTGCGCGGAGACCTGACGGCGCTCGGCATCGAGCGGGTCGCCAACAATTCCGAACCCGAAGATCACGCCGCCATCCTGTGCGAGATCATGTCGGGTCTTGCCGAGGGCCGCTTCGATGCCTCTCTCGAGGCGCAGCGTGCCTTCTTCGAAAAGCATGTGTCGCCGTGGATGGGGCGGCTGTTCGCCGACATCGAGAGCGCAGGCGGGTCCCGCTTTTATCGGGCGGTCGGCGCGCTCGGCCGCACCTTCATCGAAATCGAGACGGAAGCATTCACATTTGCCAGCTGATCGACGCGGGTCGGTCCGGGAGAGATGCGATGAGTGACGAGACGAAAGCAAAGGTCGGACGCCGCGACTTCCTTCGCAAGGTCGGCCTGGGCACGGCTGGTGTCGGCGCGACGCTTGCGACGCCGCTGGTCGGGTCCGCGCAGGCAGACAGCGAGAACAACGATGAGAAGCGCAAGGCGCGTTACAAGGAATCCGATCACGTGAAGACGTTCTACCGCGTCAACCGCTATCCGGCCTGAGAGGGAGGGCTGCCCGTGCTTATCAAGCGAACACATCAGCGTTCCGATCGCCGCGGTTCCGTCGCCGAATCCCTTGCGGCTCAGGGCGGAGGACTTGATCGCCGCACATTCCTGCGCAAGTCCGGGCTGGCCGGCGGCGCGCTCGCGGCGCTGGGGACCATGCCGGTCGGCAGCGTACGCAAGGCCGAAGCCGCCGCCGCCGGGCCGCTGACGGCCGGCGCCGTCGTCAAGAAGAGCATCTGTACGCACTGCGCGGTGGGCTGCACCGTCACGGCGGAAGTGCTCAACGGAGTCTGGATCGGACAGGAGCCGAGCTGGGATTCGCCGATCAACCGTGGCTCGCATTGCGCCAAGGGCGCATCGGTGCGCGAGCTCGTGCACAGCGATCGCCGCCTGCGCTATCCGATGAAGCTGGTGAACGGGCAGTGGACGCGCGTGTCGTGGGACACGGCGGTCAACGAGATCGGCGACAAGCTGCTCCAGGTTCGCGAGAAATCGGGCAGCGACTCCGTCTATTGGCTTGGCTCGGCCAAGATGACCAACGAAGGCGCCTATCTGTTCCGCAAGCTCGGCGCGTTCTGGGGCACCAACAACACCGATCACCAGGCGCGGATCTGCCACTCCACCACCGTCACCGGCGTCGCCAATACCTGGGGCTACGGCGCGATGACGAACAGCATCAACGACATGCGCAACTCCAAGACGATGCTGTTCATCGGCAGCAACGCGGCGGAAGCGCATCCCGTCAGCATGCAGCATTTGCTCGAATCCAAGGAGCTCAACAAGGCGAACTTCATCGTCTTCGATCCGCGCCTGACCCGCACCGCGGCGCACGCCACCGAATATGTCCGGATCCGTCCCGGCACCGACATTCCGGTGCTCTACGGCATGATGTGGCACATCCTGAAGAACGGCTGGGAGGACAAGGAGTTTATCGCCCAGCGCGTCTACGGTTTCGACGACCTGCGCAAGGAGGTCGAGAAGTGGAATCCGCAGGAGGTCGAGCGGGTCACCGGCGTGCCCGCCGCGCAGCTCGAGCGCGTCGCCAAGACGTTCGCCACGCAAAAGCCCGCGACCATCATCTGGTGCATGGGCCAGACCCAGCACACGGTCGGCACCGCCAATGTGCGGGCGAGCTGCATCGCGCTGCTGATGACCGGGAACATCGGCAAGGCGGGCGCCGGCGCCAACATCCTGCGCGGCCATGACAACGTGCAGGGCGCAACCGACGTCGGCCTCGATATCGTGACGTTGCCGTTCTACTACGGCCTTGCGGAAGGTGCCTGGAAGCACTGGTCGCGGGTCTGGGAGGTCGACTACGAGTACCTGGTCTCCCGCTTCGACGAGAAGAAGCAGATGGAGACCCCAGGCATCCCGCTGACGCGTTGGTTCGATGCCGCGCTGTTGCCGAAGGCCGACGTCGCACAGAAGGACAACGTCAAGGCCGTCTTCGTTCAGGGCCACGCCAGCAACAGCATCACGCGCATCCCTGAGTCGCTGAAGGGCCTGAAGGCGCTGGAGCTGCTGGTGATCGCAGATCCGCACCCGACCACCTGGGCCTCTCTGGCGGTCGAGGCCGGGCGCAAGGACGGCGTCTATATCCTGCCGGTGGCCACGCAGTTCGAATGCACGGGATCGCGCGTCGCCTCCAATCGCTCGATGCAATGGGGCGAGCAGATCGTCAAGCCGATCTTCGAATCCAAGGACGACCTCGAGATCATCTATCTCTTGGCGAAGAAGTTCGGCTTCGCCGACAAGATGTTCAAGAACATCAAGGTCGAGAACAATCTCCCCGTGCCCGAGGACGTGCTGCGCGAGATCAACCGCGGAAGCTGGTCAACCGGTTATTGCGGCCAGTCGCCGGAGCGCATCAAGGCGCACATGAAGAACCAGCACAAGTTCGACCTGGTGACGTTGCGCGCGCCCAAGGACGATCCGGAAGTGGGCGGCGACTATTACGGACTGCCCTGGCCGTGTTGGGGCTCGCCCGAAGTGAAGCATCCCGGCTCCCCGCTGCTCTACAACAACAATCTGCATGTCATGGACGGCGGCAGCGCGTTCCGCCCGCGCTTCGGCATAGAACGCGAGGAGAAGCTGCCGGACGGCACGACGCGAAAGGTGAGCCTGCTCGCCGACAAATCGTTCTCCAAGGGCTCGGAGATCGAGGACGGCTATCCCGAGTTCACGCTGGCGAGCCTGAAGAAGCTCGGCTGGGACAAGGATCTTACCGAGGCCGAGATGGCGACGATCCAGCGGGTCAACCCGGCCAATCCGGATGCGGTGTCCTGGGCCCTCGATCTCTCGGGCGGCATCCAGCGCGTCGCTCTGAAGCACGGCTGCGTGCCGTTCGGCAACGGCAAGGCGCGCATGAATGCGTTCGGCCTGCCGGATCCGATCCCGGTGCATCGCGAGCCGATCTACACGCCGCGCGTCGATCTCGTCGAGAAATATCCGACCCTGCCCGATGCCAAGCAGTTCCGCCTGCCTAATATCGGTTTCTCGGTGCAGAAGGCGGCGGTGGAGAAGGGGATCGCGAAGCAGTTTCCGCTGATCCTTTCCTCGGGACGTCTGGTCGAATACGAAGGCGGCGGCGAGGAAACCCGCACCAATCCCTGGCTCGCCGAATTGCAGCAGGACATGTTCATCGAGATCAGCCCGGCCGATGCCGCCGATCGCGGCATCAAGGACGGCGGCTGGGTCTGGGTGAGCGGCGCCGAGAACAATTCTCGCGCCAGGATGAAGGCACTGGTGACCGAGCGCGTCGGCAAGGGGGTCGCCTGGATGCCGTTCCATTTCGGTGGCTGGCTCGGCGGCAACGACCTGCGCAAGAACTATCCCGCCGGCACCGATCCGATCGTGCTGGGCGAGAGCGCCAACACCATCACGAGCTACGGCTACGATCCCGCGACGGGCATGCAGGAGCCGAAAGTCACGCTTTGTCAGATCGTCGCAGCCTGAGAGGAGCACGCACATGGCTCGGATGAAATTTCTCTGCGACGCCGATCGCTGCATCGAGTGCAACGCCTGCGTCACCGCCTGCAAGAACGAGCACGAGGTGCCCTGGGGCATCAACCGCCGGCGCGTCGTCACCATCAACGACGGCAAGCCGGGCGAGCGCTCGATCTCGATGGCCTGCATGCATTGCACGGACGCGCCTTGCGCGGCCGTGTGCCCGGTGAACTGCTTCTACACCACGGCCGATGCCGTGGTGCTGCACTCCAAGGATCTCTGCATTGGCTGCGGCTATTGCTTCTACGCCTGCCCGTTCGGCGCGCCGCAATACCCGAAGGTCGGGAACTTCGGCTCGCGCGGCAAGATGGACAAATGCACCTATTGCGCCGGTGGTCCGGAAGCCGACGGCAGCAAGGAGGAATACGAAAAGTACGGCGCGAACCGGCTCGCCGAGGGCAAGCTGCCGCTGTGCGCCGAAATGTGCTCGACCAAATCCTTGCTTGCGGGCGACGGTGAGATCATCGCCCAGATCTACAAGGAGCGCGTCACGAAGCGCGGCTATGGCTCGGGTGCATGGGGCTGGAAGACCGCGTATCGCGAGACGATCGAGTCCTGACGTGGGCAGTCGACGGGCGCGCAAGGCTGGGGAGGACGTAATGGCGTCGTTTGCAAGGTTCATTCGTCTGGCGTTTGGTGCCTGGGCGCTGCTTCTTTTGGTGACGGCGGTGCCCGCGAGCGCTCAGCAGGTCAATCCGACCGCGAGCGCGGTCAAGGAGCAGCAGCTCCTGCAGGAACTCAACCGCATCCAGGGCCGTGTCAGCATTCCCGATCAGCGCTCCCGCGTTCTCGAGCAGCCGCAGGGGCGGGAATGGCGGGAATTCCGCATGGTGACGCTGCCCTGGATCGGCGGCGTTGCCATCATCGGCATGATCGCCGTGATCATGATCTTCTATCTCACCCGCGGCATGGTTCGGCTGGAGAGCGGCCGCTCGGGCCGCACCGTCGTGCGCTTCAACGGTTTCGAACGTTTCGTGCACTGGATGACGGCAACCTGCTTCATCATCCTGGCGATCTCCGGCCTCAACGTCACCTTTGGCCGGCAGCTGCTTTTGCCGCTGATCGGTTTCGAGGCCTTCTCCGAATGGTCGCAATGGGCCAAATACGCCCACAATTATCTGAGTTTTCCATTCACGCTGGGGGTCGTGTTGATCTTCCTGATGTGGATCGGCGGCAATATTCCCGGCAAGGTGGATATCGAATGGGCCAAGCGCGGCGGCGGCCTGATCGGGCATGATCATCCGCCGGCCTACCGCTTCAATGGCGGCCAGAAGATGATCTACTGGATCGTTGTGCTCGGCGGCGGTCTCGTTGCAGCGTCAGGCTATGCACTGATGTTCCCGTTCTACGGCACGGGGATCGAGGGCATGCAGATGGCCCAGATCGTCCACGCCATCGTGGCGGTCCTGTTCGTCGCAGCGATGATCGGGCACATCTACATCGGCACCATCGGAATGGAAGGCGCGTTCGAGGCCATGGGCTCGGGCGAGGTCGACGTCAACTGGGCGCGCGAGCACCATAGGCTCTGGCTGGACGAGCAGATGGCGCGAACCGGACCGAACGACGGACAACGGCAACCCGCAAGCGCACCGGCCGAATAGCGCGCCGGTGCGGACGTGCCGGCTACCGCTCCGGTTCTTTCATGAACAGGACGGAGCGATCCTGCAGCTCCTGATCGGGAAGCTTTTTAGCCTGACCCGTCTGCATGTCTTGAAGGGACACCATGCCGGGCTGACCGGAACGAGAGACTGTATGCGGCCTGAACACGCTGTTGGCCGCACCGGCGAGAAGCATGGCTGCAATAAGCGAGAGCATGAGGAGTTTCATGCGCGTCTCCGTCTGCCATCTCCACCCGGCACGATAAATACATCCGGATCGTCAAACCCGATGTGAGCCGTTTCACAGCGCGGGGTTCCATTTGCAGGCGGTTCGAGCTCCCCTGACGACCGTCAACTTCGTCGTCAAGTGGATATCTGCTTGCCAAGGAAGCATCCCATCCCGTACCGGCGCCGTGATCGGTTGAAGGCGAATTCCGCCATAAGGCCAGCCATTTGGCTTCTATTCTGTCGCCTCGTCAGGGGGAGCGCGAAAATGGTCCGGCTCTTGCTCTTGCCAGTATGAGAGACTTTGATAAACGTCATACTGTGGGACCGGATGGATGGAACGAGCGGTGAGGCGGACTTTGCGGGCGGTCGAGCCCGGGACGGTGGCACTGCTCGGGGGTCTCGTCGCCGTCAATCTCGCCGCATGGGCCTGGGCCTTTGCGCTGTTTGGCGACCGGCCGACGGTGATGGCGACCGCGCTGCTGGCCTGGGTGTTCGGCCTCCGGCATGCCGTTGATGCCGACCACATCGCCGCCATCGACAACGTCGTACGCAAGCTGATGCAGGCCGGCGGCGCACCGCGCAGCGTCGGCCTCTATTTTGCGCTCGGCCATTCCACGGTGGTGGTCGTCGCGACCATCCTGCTGGCACTGGGCGTCGTGAGCCTTGGGGGCGACAGCCTGCTCAAGGAGATCGGCGGCCTCGTCGGCACCTCGGTCTCGGCACTGTTTCTGCTCGCGGTTGCCGCGATCAATCTCGTCATTTTCGTCGGCTTGTGGCGGACGTTTCGCGAGGCACGGGACGAGGGCGTTCACGACCCCGCCAAGCTTGACGCGCTGCTCGCCAAGCGTGGTTTCCTGGCGCGGCTGCTCGGCCCGATGTTCCGCCTGGTGACCAAGCCCTGGCACATGTACCCGCTCGGCTTTCTGTTCGGCCTCGGTTTCGATACCGCCACCGAGATCAGCCTGCTCAGCATCTCCGCGAGCGAAGCCGCGCGCGGAACCTCGCTCATCGACGTCCTGGTTTTTCCCGCGCTGTTCGCGTCGGGCATGGCGCTGGTCGACGCGGCCGATTCCGCGCTGATGGTGAGCGCCTATCGCTGGGCATTCGTCGATCCCCTGCGCAAGCTCTGGTACAACCTCACGATAACAGGTGCCTCGGTCGCGGTCGCGCTGTTCATCGGCGGCATCGAGGCGCTCGGGCTGATCGGCGAGCGGCTTGGCCTCTCCGGCGACGCATGGGCCCTGGTCGAGGGCCTCAACGAGTCGCTGGCGAATGTCGGCTTCGTCGTGATCGCGCTGTTCGCGATCGCCTGGCTCGTTTCTGTCGTGCTCTATCGCCGCATGCTTGCGGACGGCCGCCAGCCTGCCGGAACGAAAGTCCTGGAATGCGCCGATGCGACCGAGGCGCCCTTGAGCCCGCCCGTCGTCGCCGCGCGCTGACGGCACTCAACGAAACAGTTTGATCGTGTCACACCGGAAGCCTGGCCGCGAGCCGAAAGCGTAGCAGGGACTGCCGATGAACCGTAAGCTCGATCTCGCCGGCTTTGCAATGCATCCGCTGCGTGGTGCGGTGCTGGCCGAGGTGCATGCTCGCCCATTCACCCGGTTGATGGCACCGGTCACCGTGTTGCGCTTTGCATTTCTCGGCGAGGGCGCCGCCGCCGCGGCCGACCGGGAGAGGTTCGGCGCATTCTGCATGGCGCACGGGCAGCCGCCGCCGGATGCCGCGACCAAGCATCATCAAGTGACGATCGACGGCATCCAGCTGCGCTGGGAGCAGCACTCCGAGTTCAGCACCTTCACCTGGATCCTGAGCAGCCCCGACGTGCCGCCTCGCCGGTTCGGTGAGATCGGCGAGGGGCCTGCCGCGTTGATCCGGTCGCTTGGCCAGTCCGGCCAATTGCTGGTCGCGGTCAAGCTCGAGGTCGAGCAGACATCGGCGGCGCTGGAGCGTGCCCAGCAACTGTTCGAGAGAGGCAGCCTCGCGATGGCCGCGGTCCGCAGCGGACCTGCCGTCGTTGCATCCGACTTCCGCACCGACGAGCACGGCTTCGTCCGCGTTCTCGTGTGCAATGACGGTCTGTCGCCGGGCCGTCTTGGTGCCCTGGTGCAGCGGGTGCTGGAGATCGAGACCTACCGCACGCTGGCGCTGCTCGGCCTGCCCGCCGCGCTCGAGCTCGCGCCGTCCGTCGATCATATCGGCAGGCGGCTCGTCGAAGTGCTCGAGGAGATGCAGCGCGCCGGAGACCTCAAGCTCAACAATCATCTCCTGGGCGAACTGACGGCATTGGCGGCTGCGCTGGAGCGGGGTGCTGCCGGCAGCCTGTTCCGGTTCGGCGCCAGCCGGGCCTATTACGATATCGTGCAATCCCGTCTCGCCGTGATCGAGGGCGGCGAGATCGCGGGCTATCCAACCTGGTCCTCGTTCCTGGACCGCCGCATGGCACCGGCGATGCGCACCTGCGCGGCGATGGAAGACCGGCAGGCCGGCCTGTCGATCAAGCTCGCGCGCGCGGCCGATCTGCTGCGCACGCGCGTCGACGTCGAGCTCGAGGAGCAGAATCGCGATCTGCTGCGCTCGATGAATGAACGCACCCGGCTGCAATTGCGGCTCCAGAGCACGGTCGAAGGCCTGTCGGTGGCGGCGATCGGTTACTACGTCGTCAGCCTGTTCGGCTATCTCGCCAAGGGCGCCCATGATAGTGGCCTGCATGTCGAACCCTCGCTGGCAACCGCCGTCTTCGTGCCGGTGGCCATCGCCGTGATCTGGATCGTCACGCGCAATATCCGCAAGCGGCATTTGAAGCACGACGAAATGCCGGGCGCCCACCACTGAGGAGCCAAACGACCCCCTTGCGCTTCGTGGACGAGCGGTTGAAGCTGGGGCGGCCGGGAGATTTCAGATGAGCCGATCCGACGGAATGACCAATGTGCTCTGGCTGCAGGGCGCCAGCTGCGGCGGATGCACCATGTCGATCCTCGAGAGCGGCGCCTCCGGCTGGTTCGACGAACTGCGTCAGTTCGGCGTGAACCTGCTGTGGCATCCGTCCGTCAGCGAAGAGACCGGCGAGGAAGCCGTCGAAATCCTGCAGTCCGTGCTCGACGGCAGGGTGAGGCTCGACCTGCTGCTGCTGGAGGGTTCAGTCGCCCGCGGGCCGAATGACACCGGCCGTTTCAACATGCTCGCGGGCACCAATCGGTCGGTCTACAGCTGGATGCTCGATCTTGCGCCGCGCGCCGATTACGTGATTGCGGTCGGAAGCTGTGCGGCCTATGGCGGTGTACCGGCCGCCGGCTCGAATCCGACCGATGCGGTCGGCCTGCAATTCGAGGGGGTCGACAGTGGTGGCGCGCTGGGCGCCTCGTTCCGCTCGCGGCTCGGTCTTCCCGTCATCAACGTCGCAGGTTGTGCGCCGCATCCGGGCTGGATGATGGAAACGATTTTGGCACTGACCAGCAAGGATCTTGGCCCAACCGATCTCGACGGATATGGACGGCCGAAATTCGTCGCCAACCATCTTGCCCATCACGGCTGCTCGCGCAACGAGTTCTACGAGTTCAAGGCCAGCGCGGAGACGATGTCGGAGCGCGGCTGCCTGATGGAGCATCTCGGTTGCAAGGCAACGCAGGCCGTGGGCGATTGCAACCAGCGCTCCTGGAACGGCGGCGGCTCCTGCACCAAGGGCGGCTATGCCTGCATCGCCTGCACCTCGCCCGGCTTCGAAGGCGCGCAGAACTTTCTCCAGACCGCCAAGCTCGCGGGCATTCCGGTCGGCTTGCCCACCGACATGCCGAAAGCCTGGTTCGTCGCGCTCGCGGCATTGTCGAAGTCCGCGACGCCGCGGCGGGTGCGGCTGAATGCGACCGCCGATCATGTGGTGGTGCCGCCCGGCGGCTCCGGGGCCAAACGGACGCCATGACGCGGATCACGATCGGCCCGTTCAATCGTGTGGAGGGCGATCTCGAAGTCCGACTCGACGTCGAGAGCGGGCGCGTGGCGCGCGCCGAGGTGACGGCACCGCTCTACCGCGGTTTCGAGCAGATCCTGGAAGGGCGGCCGCCGCTCGATGCGCTGGCGCTGGCGCCGCGGATCTGCGGCATCTGTTCGGTCTCGCAATCGGTTGCCGCGGCCGCCGCGCTGCGCGAGGCGATGGCGATCGAGGCTGCGCCCAACGGATTGCTCGCGACCAACATCGCGCATGCTGCTGAGAACGCGGCCGACCATCTGACGCATTTCTATATCTTCTTCATGCCGGATTTTGCCCGCGAGACCTACAGCGCGCATGATTGGTACGCAGCGACGCGCGAGCGCTTTGCCGCGACCCGCGGCAGCGCGGCGCGCGAGGCGCTGCCGGCGCGGGCGCGGCTGCTCGAGACCATGGGCATCATCGCCGGAAAATGGCCGCACAGTCTCGCGTTCCAGCCGGGCGGCACCACGCGCGCCATCGATCTCGGCGAGCGGGTCCGGCTGCTCTCGATCGCGACGTCGTTCCGAAGCTTTCTGGAGCGGATCGTCTTCGCGGATGCGCTGGAGAACGTGCTGGCGATCGCGAGCGCGGACGAACTCGACCGCTGGCGCGATGGCCGCGGCGGCGACTTTGCCCATTTCCTGCGGCTAGCGGACAGTCTCGCGCTGACCGGACTCGGCAAGGGCACGGGCTTGATGATGAGCTACGGCGCCTATCATGGTCCTGACGGCGAGCTGTTTCCGCGCGGCCTGTTCGGCCCGCGCGCTGCGATCGAGCCGCTGCCGCTGGCGCAGATCACCGAGGATGTCTCGCACGCCTGGATGCGGGAGTCTTCCGCAGATCCTGCCCACAGCACCACGGTGCCGGATCCGGACAAGGCGACCGGCTATAGCTGGTGCAAGGCGCCGCGGCTGTCCGGGCAGCCGATCGAGGTCGGCGCCATCGCGCGCCAGACCGTGGCCGGACAGTCGCTGATCGCCGACCTGGTATCGGCCAGCGGGACCAATGTGCGCAACCGCGTGATCGCGCGGCTGCTCGAGACCGCGCGGATTGCGCTGGCCATGGAGCAATGGACGCGCGCGCTGCGGCTGTCCGAGCCGTTCTGTCGCGACGGGCGCGAGATCCCGAACGGCAGCTATGTCGGACTCGTCGAGGCCGCGCGCGGCAGTCTCGGGCATTGGATGGCGGTACGGGACGGCAGGATCGAGCGCTACCAGATCATCGCACCGACCACCTGGAATTTCTCGCCGCGCGATTCCTTCGACGTGGGCGGGCCGCTGGAGCAGGCGCTGGTCGGCACCGATGTCGGCGATGCCGGCGCCCGCGCGGTGGCGATCCAGCACATCGTGCGTTCGTTCGATCCCTGCATGGTCTGCACCGCGCACTAGGCGGAAACTTCGTTGTCGACTGCAAATCGCGTTATTTCCGCTTCGACTGCTTTCAACGCCATCGCGGCCCACCCCGTTGCGCAGTGTAGCGCGCAAGGTTTTGGAATCTCTCTACTTTTGAATCGCTCCAGTTATTGGCCTGCTTCTTGCTGTCTTTGGCGTCATCGAAAAGTCAAAGCCGAAGGCGGGAGGATTTATGGGCGCGGCGACGGAGACGTTTTATAGCGTGATCAGGCGGCAAGGCATCACGCGTCGAAGCTTTCACAAATTCTGCAGCCTGACGGCGACCAGCCTCGGACTCGGACCGCTGGCGGCGAGCCGCATTGCCAATGCGCTCGAGACAAAGCCGCGCGTGCCCGTCATCTGGATGCACGGGCTCGAATGCACCTGCTGCTCGGAGAGCTTCATCCGGTCCGCGCACCCGCTGGTGAAGGATGCGGTGCTGTCGATGATCTCGCTCGACTACGATGACACCATCATGGCCGCTGCCGGCCATCAGGCGGAAGCCATCCTCGAGGAGACCCGCGCCAAGCACAAAGGCCAGTACATTCTCGCAGTGGAGGGCAACCCGCCGCTGAACGAGGGCGGCATGTTCTGCATCGACGGTGGCAAGCCCTTCGTCGAGAAGCTGAAGATGATGGCCGAGGATGCGATGGCGATCATCGCCTGGGGCGCCTGCGCCTCCTGGGGCTGCGTGCAGGCCGCCAAGCCCAACCCCACCCAGGCGACGCCGATCGACAAGGTGATCACGGGCAAGCCGATCATCAAGGTGCCGGGATGCCCCCCGATTGCGGAGGTGATGACCGGCGTCGTCACCTTCATCACCACGTTCGGCAAGCTGCCCGAGCTCGACCGCCAGGGCCGGCCGAAAATGTTCTACTCCCAGCGCATCCATGACAAGTGCTACCGCCGCCCGCATTTCGACGCCGGCCAGTTCGTCGAGGAGTGGGACGACGAGGCCGCGCGCAAGGGCTACTGCCTCTACAAGATGGGCTGCAAGGGCCCGACCACCTACAACGCCTGCTCGACTGTGCGCTGGAACGGCGGTGTCTCTTTCCCGATCCAGTCGGGCCATGGCTGCATCGGCTGCTCGGAGGACGGCTTCTGGGACAAGGGTTCGTTCTACGACCGTCTCACCAACATCAAGCAGTTCGGCATCGAGAAGAACGCCGACCAGATCGGCATGGTGGCGGCCGGCGCCGTCGGCGCCGCGGTGGCCGCGCATGCGGCGGTGACGGCGGTGAAGCGGCTCGCGTCGAAGCGCGAAGACGCCGACCACAACAGCTGATCGTAGAAATTCCAGGGGCAGGGCAATCATGGGTATCCAGACTCCCAACGGCTTCAATCTCGACAATTCCGGCAAGCGCATCGTCGTCGATCCCGTGACCCGCATCGAAGGTCACATGCGGGTCGAGGTTAATGTCGACGCCGACAACGTCATCCGCAACGCGGTCTCGACCGGCACGATGTGGCGCGGCATCGAGGTGATCCTGAAGAACCGCGATCCGCGCGACGCCTGGGCGTTCACCGAGCGGATCTGCGGCGTCTGCACCGGAACGCACGCGCTGACGTCGGTCCGTGCGGTCGAGAACGCGCTCGGGATCACGATCCCCGAGAACGCCAACTCGATCCGCAACCTGATGCAGCTTGCGCTGCAGGTGCATGACCACGTCGTCCACTTCTATCATCTGCATGCGCTCGATTGGGTCGACGTGGTTTCCGCGCTCTCGGCCGATCCGCGCGCGACATCGACGCTGGCGCAGTCGATCTCGAGCTGGCCGCTGTCCTCGCCCGGCTATTTCAAGGACCTGCAGACGCGCCTGAAGAAGTTCGTCGAATCCGGGCAGCTGGGGCCCTTCAAGAACGGCTATTGGGGCAGCAAGGCCTACAAGCTGCCGCCCGAGGCCAATCTGATGGCGGTGGCGCATTATCTCGAGGCGCTCGATTTCCAGAAGGAGATCGTCAAGATCCACACCATCTTCGGCGGCAAGAACCCGCATCCGAACTGGCTGGTCGGTGGCGTGCCCTGTCCGATCAATGTCGATGGCACCGGTGCCGTCGGCGCCATCAACATGGAGCGGTTGAACCTGATCTCCTCGATCATCGATCAACTGATCCAGTTCAACGAGCAGGTCTATCTGCCGGACGTCGCGGCGATCGGGTCCTTCTACAAGGATTGGCTCTATGGCGGCGGCCTGTCGGGCCAGAGCGTGCTGTCCTATGGCGACGTGCCGGAGCATGCCAACGACTATTCCGCCAAGAGCCTGAAACTGCCGCGCGGGGCGATCATCAACGGCAATCTGTCCGAGGTGTTTCCGGTCGACCACGCCAACCCGGACGAGATCCAGGAGTTCGTGGTGCACTCCTGGTACAAATATCCCGATGAGACCAAGGGGCTGCATCCCTGGGACGGCGTGACCGAGCCGAATTACGTGCTGGGCCCGAAAGCCAAGGGCACCAAGACGGCGATCGAGGAGCTCGACGAGGGCGGTAAATATTCCTGGATCAAGGCGCCGCGCTGGAAGGGCCACGCCATGGAGGTCGGGCCGCTGGCGCGCTGGGTCGTCGGCTACGCCCAGAACAAGGCCGAGTTCAAGGATCCCGTCGACAAGTTCCTGAAGGACCTGAACCTGCCGACCTCGGCGCTGTTCTCGACGCTCGGCCGCACCGCGGCGCGCGCGCTCGAATCGGTCTGGGCGGGACGGCAGATGCGCTACTTCCAGGACAAGCTCGTCGCCAACATCAAGGCTGGCGACTCGTCGACCGCCAATGTCGACAAATGGAAGCCGGAGAGCTGGCCCAAGGAGGCCAAGGGCGTCGGCTTCACCGAAGCGCCGCGCGGCGCGCTCGCGCACTGGATCAGGATCAAGGACACCAAGATCGACAACTACCAGTGCGTGGTGCCGACCACCTGGAACGGCTCGCCGCGCGACCCCAAGGGAAACATCGGCGCGTTCGAAGCATCGCTGTTGAACACGCCGATGGTCAATCCCGAGCAGCCTCTGGAGATCCTGCGCACGATCCATTCCTTCGATCCGTGCCTCGCCTGTTCGACACACGTGATGAGTCCGGACGGCCAGGAACTCGCCAAGGTCAAGGTCAGGTAGGAGGTCGCCATGATGGATGCAGTTGCTCCTGCTTCGGAGAGCAGGCCCGACCTCGCGGCGATCGCGGCCGACGCGTCCGGAGAACGGGCGGTGGGCCGGCCCACCGTCTATGTCTACGAAGCGCCGGTGCGGATCTGCCACTGGGTCAACGCGTTCTCGATCCTCGTGCTGATGGTGACAGGCTATCTCATTGGTTCGCCGCTGCCGACGGTCGCGGGGGAGGCGTCGGATCATTTCATCATGGGCTACATCCGCTTCGCCCATTTTGCCGCCGGACAAGTGCTCGCTGTGTTCTTCCTCACGCGGATCCTGTGGGCCTTCGTCGGCAACCATCACTCCCGGCAGATCTTCTATATCCCGGTTCATCGCAAGCAATTCTGGAAGGAAGTGCTGCACGAGATCCGCTGGTACGCGTTCCTGGAGCGCGAGCCGAAGATGTATGTCGGCCATAACCCGCTGGCGCAGACCGCGATGTTCACGGGCTTCACGCTGTTCGTGGCCTTCATGATCGTCACCGGCTTTGCGCTCTATTCGGAAGGCATGGGCATCGACAGCTGGCAGCACAAGCTGTTCGGCTGGGTGTTCGCGATTTGGCCGAACAGCCAGGACGTGCACACCTGGCATCATCTGGGGATGTGGGCGCTGGTGGTGTTCGTGATCGTGCACATCTACGCCGCGATCCGCGAGGACATCATGTCGCGCCAGAGCATCATCTCCTCGATGGTTTCCGGCGAGCGGCAATTCCGCGATTGAGAACGGGAACGTGACCGATGCCGACATCTTCGCAAGACGATCGCATCCTGGTGCTCGGCATCGGCAACATCCTGTGGGCCGACGAAGGCTTTGGCGTACGCGTGGTGGAGGAATTCCACCGCCGCTACGCCGTGCCTGACAACGTCACCATCCTCGACGGCGGCACGCAGGGGCTCTACCTCGTGAACTACCTGGAAGAGGCCAACCGCCTGATCGTGTTCGACGCCATCGACTACGGCCTCGAGCCCGGCCAGTTGAAACTGGTGCGCGACGACGAGGTGCCGCGTTTCACCGGCGCCAAGAAGATGAGCCTGCACCAGACCGGGTTCCAGGAAGTGATCAGTGCGGCCGATTTGCTCGGCCGATGCCCGCAGCATCTCGTGCTGATCGGCTGCCAGCCGCTCGATCTCGAAGATTGGGGCGGGCCGCTGACGCCGCCGGTGCGCGACCAGATTTCCCCCGCGATCGATCTCGCCTGCCGGATCCTGGCGGAGTGGGACGTGACGGTGAGCCGTCGCAGCATGCCGTTGACCGAATCCGAGCGGTTGCTCGCCAACGACATCGACCACGCAAATTACGAAATGCGACCGGCCTGACCGGCCGTCCCTGGTGGAGAACGCGCGATGTGCCTCGGGCTGCCGATGAGGATCATTGAGACTGACGGAATGTCGGCGCTGTGCGAATTCCGAGGCGAGCAGCGCCGCGTCTCGGTGCTGCTGCTCTCCAATCCGCCGGTCGGCGCCCACGTGCTGGTCTTTATCGATACCGCGATCCGGCTGCTGGATGTGGACGAGGCGGGCCTGATCGTTGCTGCGATAGACGGCCTGGACGCTGCGCTCGACGGCGAGGATTACGACCGCTTCTTCGCCGATCTGATCGATCGCGAACCGCAGCTTCCCGCGCACCTTCGCTCCGAGTAAGCGAACCTCCTGCAGCCGTGTTGGCCGCACCCCGTCGTGCGATCCGGCTTGCGGGCCGCCCTGGAAGCTATCTTTCTATCTGCAAAGATGAATTCCATCCAAAACTGGAAATCAGCTTACCATCAATGGGTGCGCCCTTCTGCGCGATCGAAAATACATGATTTAGATCAAATGGATAATCCGGGCAGATTGCTAGTCTGTCCTGGCATGTGCCTTGCTAACCCCATTCCGAAGCGAAATCATAAGCTTGTCAGGGGAGGTCTGATGGAATTCCAGGTGGGGAAGCAGGATCTGACGCGGCACGGCCTGCCCGAGGTTGATGCCGTAACGGTCGATCGATTTCTCGGTGCGGCCGACGAGGCCGGTGCGGTTGCGGTGCTGCTGTCGGCAGGCGATCCCAACCGTTTCCCTGAGGCGATCGACGTCGCCGTGGTGCTGCCGGAACTGATCATCGCGTTCAACGGTCGGCTCCGCGGTGCAATCATCGCCCGCGGCGACGAGACTGCGCTGGGCCAGCGTGTCGGCGTGCGCGTGCAACCGACGCTGATCCTCGTCGCCAAGGGGGAGACGCTGGGCCTGATCGCCAAGATCCAGGACTGGTCGGTCTATATCGACCGCATCACCAAGCTGATCGACCGTCCGCGCGGGCAAAGCGCGGCGGTCGCCGTCACCATCGTTGCCCAGCATCGCGCTCAGGGCGTCGCATCATGAAGGTCGGATTCTGGGATGCGCCCGAAGGCGCCGAGCAACCGGTCAGCGTGTTTCCGATCGGAGAGGAGAGTCTCAATGCGTCGAAAGGCAGCCTGACGGCGGCGGGCGCGTTGGCAAAGCTTGCAACGCTCGACAGCGCCGAACTCGCCCGGAGCTGCCCGAATGCCGTGGTGCTGCTCTCGAAGATCGCGCAGGCCATCGCGGGCCAGAAGGCAGATGCGCCGACGCAGCTGTTCCGGCTCGCCAATCTGAATGATCTCGAAAGCCAGCTCATCGCCGACGTGCTCGGCGAAGGCGAGGTTGGCGGTGTCGTGGCGCTGCCGGATGGCTCGCTGGCGCAGATCCAGGAATCGGTCCTGGCGGGGATCTGGCGCGTCCGGCTGGAGACCGACGCCACTTCCGATTATCTCGAGATCGGCGCGGTCCCGGAGATCGTCAGGCGTGCGGCCGCAGACCTGACATCCGCCGATTTCGAGATCGGGCCGGTGCCGGAAGGCGCCATGAACGTGCTGCCGGTGCTCGCGGAGATCCGCGAGCGCGCGCTGGCCTGGCGGCCCGGCATGCGCTCGCAGATCATCAATTTCACGCTGCTGCCGATGAGCCCCGTCGACATGAGCTTCCTGCAGGACACGATCCGCAACGGACCGATCCAGCTGGTGTCGCGCGGCTATGGCACTTGCCGGGTGCTCTCGACCGGCATCCGCAATGTCTGGTCGGTGCAGTTCTTCAACGCCATGGACACCATCATCCTGGATACGCTCGAGGTCGGCGGCGTGCCGACCGTCGCGCTCGCCGCCGACGAGGACTTCGAGGATTCGGCCGAGCGGCTGCAGGAAATCATCGAGGCCTATTTCAAATGAGCGCCTTCGAGAATTTTGGCGTGCGCCAGGACGTCGGCGACGTCACGCGGCTGGAATGCGGCATCTGCTGGGCCGTCTACGATCCCGCCGACGGCGACGACGTCGCGCAGATCGCGCCCGGCACGCCGTTCGCGGCGCTGCCGGAGGACTGGCATTGCCCGAACTGCGATGCGCCGAAGTCCAAATTCATGGCGATCGAAGCATGACGGGGAGTGCGCCAAATTCTGTCGGCGAGGCCGACGCTGCAGCGTGGGGCGCGCTTCTGGCCGAAAGCTATCGCGAGATCGGCGAGCGCGCGATGCGCGATCTGCCGATCTACAACGAGGCGCTCGGCGTCGAGGCGATCGGCTTCCGCCGGTTCAACGGCACGATCGTCGGCATCATGGTCACGCCCTGGTTCATGAACGTGGTGATGCCGGCGAACGACGCGCGGCAGAGTTCGGGTGCCACGATGCGAGTCCGCTTTCCCGCGGGCGACATCGAGTTCATCCTCGGCGAGGTCGGACAGATGGGCCGCATCGCGAGCTGCTCGCTGTTCTCGCCGATGGCCGAGTTCGCCGACATGGCTTCCGCCCGGGCAACCGCCGAGGCCGCGCTTGCCGAACTGATGCTGCCGGCAGACAGCGAAGAGGCGACGCGCCGCCGCGAACCCGCGACAATCCCGATCGACCGGCGTAATTTCCTTCGCGGCACTTTGGCGGAGCGGCGGGGATGAGCCTTGCCTTCCGCAACGAGATCGACATCACGGTGTGGCTCGCGGGTGCCACGATCGCTGACGTCGCGATCCAGCCGCGCAGCCGGCCGCCGCTGACGCGGCTGTTTGCGGGAAAGCCGGCGCAAGCCTTGCTTCCGGTGCTGCCGCGGCTGTTCTCGCTCTGCTCGGTCGCGCACCAGGCGGCATTCCTGTCGGCGATCGAGGCGGCGAAGGGGCTGGAGGCGACAGCGGAAACGGCGCATCGTCGCTTCACGGCGGTCGTTGCCGAGCGGCTGACCGAATTGCTGCGCAGCCTGTTCCTCGGACGAATCGCGCTCGACGCCGCGAGCGCTGCGGCCGTGCGCACGATGATGCAGGCAACCACCGTCCTCGGCGGCACCAGCGAAGGCGGGTCGGAGGCCTCGGCGCGCGAGGCCCTGGCACGGATCAAGGCCGCGCTCGGAGCGCTCGGGATCGCCAGTGAAGGCGGGGTGCTCGTGCCCGGCAGCGCGCTCGCTGTCCTTGTCGAACGCAGCGAGGGGGAGGCGTTGTCACCGCCGCCGGCCGAACCGTCGTTCCTGACCGCCGCTGACGATCTAGATGTCATCGAGCGCCTGCTGGCGGAGGGGGCAGCTTATTCCGACGCGCCGGAACTCTGCGGCAGAGTACCGGAAACAGGTGTCTGGGCCCGGTGGGCGCGGCGCGAACCGGTGTCGTCTGCGGCGACGCCTGCTGCGCGGCTGGAAGCGCGCATCGTCGAGGTCGCGCGGCTCTGTGCCTTTCTCGATCGCGGCGAGGAGGATCTCGACGATGGCGTCGCGGGCTATCGGCTCGGTGCGGGCAGGGGGGCGGCTGCGGTCGAATGTGCACGTGGCCGGCTCTACCATGCCGTCGTGCTCGACGAGGACGATCGCATCGTCAATTTCGAATTTCTCGCGCCGACCGAGTGGAATTTTCACGCCCGGGGGCCGCTGGTCCGGAGCCTGAAGGGAGCCAAGCTGCCGGCTGGCCGGCGCGGCCAGGACGCGGTTCGCACGTTAGTCGGTTCGTTCGACCCTTGCGTCGGTTTCAAGCTCGACTTCCGCGAGGTGGGCCATGCATGAGATGGCGCTCTGCGAAGGCATCATCGGCATCGTGGAGGAGGAGGCGCGGAAGCGCTCCTTCGCCAAGGTGAACGTGGTCTGCCTCGAGATCGGCGCGCTCAGCCATGTCGCGCCGGAGGCTATGAAGTTCTGCTTCGAGGCCGTTGCGGCACGGACCATCGCGCGCGGCGCAAGGCTCGAGATCATCGAGACGCCGGGCACGGCCTGGTGCATGGCTTGTTCCAGCAGCGTCGAGATCAAGCAGCGCTACGAGCCGTGCCCCTCCTGCGGTGGCTATCAATTGCAGGTGACGGGCGGAGAGGAAATGCGCGTAAGGGAACTGGAGGTCGACTGATGTGTACGGTCTGCGGCTGCAGCGACGGCAAGGCGTCCATCGAACACGCGCATGATCATCATCATGCTCATGATCATGACCACGGTCACGGCGGACACCATCATCATCACGGTCATGGGCACAGCCACGGCCATGCTCATCATCATCACCACCACGATCACGCCAACGATGAGGCGGGCCTGCTCGATTGTGGCGCCAATCCGGCCGGCCAGGAGATCGCCGGCATGAGCAGCGAGCGCATCATCCAGGTCGAGCGCGACATTCTCGGCAAGAACGATCGGCTCGCCGCCGACAACCGCGCGCGCTTCCGCGCCGACGAGGTGCTCGCCTTCAACCTGGTGTCGAGCCCGGGCGCCGGCAAGACGTCGCTCCTGGTTCGCGCGGTCTCGGACCTGAAGGACAGCTTTCCGATCGGCGTGATCGAGGGCGACCAGCAGACCTCCAACGATGCCGAGCGGATCCGCGCCACGGGCGTCGCCGCGATCCAGGTCAACACCGGCAAGGGCTGTCATCTCGATGCCGCCATGGTCGGCCAGGCCTATGACCGGCTGCCTTGGCTGAACGGCGGCATTCTCTTCATCGAGAATGTCGGCAATCTCGTTTGCCCCGCAGCGTTCGATCTCGGCGAAGCCTGCAAGATCGTGGTGTTCTCGACCACCGAGGGTGAGGACAAGCCGCTCAAATATCCCGACATGTTTGCAGCGTCATCCTTGATGCTGATCAACAAGATCGACCTCGCGCCGGTGCTTGACTTCGACCTCGCAAGGACAGTCGAATATGCGCGGCGGATCAACCCTGGAATCGAGGTGATGACGGTGTCGGCGCGCACGGGTGAGGGGTTTTCCGCCTTCTATGCCTGGATCCGCCGGCGGTGGGCGAAGCTGAAGCACGCCGAGATGGCTGCGCAGGGGTGACGATGGACGGGGGGACGGGCGCGCGCGATCGGAGGAGGCTGCGACTGCACGTGCGCGGCGCGGTGCAGGGCGTCGGATTTCGCCCCTACGTCTACGGCCTCGCCACGCGTTACCGTCTCGGTGGCTTCGTCGCCAACGATCCCCATGGCGTGGTCATAGAGGTCGAGGGTGAACGCGCGTCGGACTTCGTGGCGGCGCTGCCGCTGGAAAAGCCGCCGCTGGCCCGGATCGACGACATCTCCGTGCATCCCGTCGGGGCGGTGGCAAGTGAGGAATTTTGTATCCGCGCCAGCGAGCAGGGCAGGGTGTCGACGCGCATCGTCGCCGATGCGGCGACCTGCAAGGACTGCCTGCGGGAGCTGTTCGACCCCGGCAGCCGCTTTCATCGCTATCCCTTCGTCAACTGCACCCATTGCGGCCCCCGCTACACGATTGCCGAGCGGCTGCCTTATGATCGCTCGACCACGGCCATGAAGGGCTTTGCGATGTGCAGGGCCTGTGCGGAGGATTACGCCAACCCCATCAGCCGCCGTTTCCATGCCGAGGCAATCGCCTGTCCGCAATGTGGCCCGAGGCTCAGCCATGAGGTCGCGGAGATTGCCGACGCGGTCGCGGGCGGCAGGATCGTCGCGATCAAGGGGCTCGGCGGCTATCAGCTGCTCTGCGATGCCCGCGACGACGAGGCTGTACGGCGGCTGCGGCAGCGCAAGCATCGCGACCAAAAGCCCTTCGCGGTCATGGTTGGATCGGTGGATGCGGTGGCGGACATCGCCCATGCCGATGCCGCCGAGCTCGCCCTGTTGCAAGCGTCGCCGCGGCCGATCGTGCTGATGACATCGCGCGATCGGCTCGCGCTGGCCATCGCACCGCAGCTGTCCCGTCTCGGTGTCATGCTGCCGGTCACGCCGCTTCATCACCTGGTCTTCTACACGCTGAATTCCAGGCACCCGCGAGCCGGCGAAGCCTGGGTGCTCGTCGCCACCAGTGCCAATCCCGGCGGCGAGCCGCTCCTCATCGACAATCGTGAAGCCGAGCGGCGCCTTGCCGGCATCGCCGATCTCATCGTCACGCACGACCGCGATATCGTCACCCGTGCCGACGATTCCGTGGTGGCGGTCGTCGCCGGCCGGACGCAATTGATCCGCCGCGCGCGCGGCTACGTGCCCGAGCCGGTCCGCCTGGCGCGGTCCGTGCCGCCGATCCTGGCCGTCGGCGGCGCGCTCAAGTCGACGGTGACGCTCACGCGCGGCAACGAGGCGTTCGTGTCCCAGCATATCGGCGACCTCGATACTGCTTCGGGCGTCCGCTTCTTCGAGGAGACAGTGCATCACCTGTTGTCGACACTCGACGTCGAGCCGGTCGTCATTGCCCATGACCTGCATCCGAACATGGTCTCGACCCGATTTGCCGAGGCCAGCGGGAGGCCGCTGATCGCGGTCCAGCACCATCATGCCCATGCGGCCGCCGTGATGGCGGAGCATGGCACCGCAGCACCGGTGCTGGCGCTGGTGCTCGACGGTTTCGGTTACGGCAGCGACGGTGGCAATTGGGGAGGCGAGCTCTTGGCCTGCGATGGCGCCGGCTTCCGGCGGCTCGGACATCTGGACCCGATGAAGATGCCGGGCGGCGATCGTGCCGCGCGCGAGCCGTGGCGCATGGGAGCTAGCCTGCTGCATGGCCTCGGACGAGGCGATGAAATCACGACGCGGTTCGGCGCACAGCCGCAGGCCGCACGTGTCGGCGTCATGCTCGATCAGCCGGGTGTGCCGACGACGACCAGCGCCGGCCGGTTGTTCGATGCGGCGGCGAGCCTGCTCGACCTCTGCCCGATCCAGAGCTATGAGGGCGAAGCTGCGATGAAGCTCGAAGCGCTGGTGCGCAACTCTCGCATCGCGTCAGGCGGCTGGATCATCAAGCACGGCGTGCTGTCCTTGGCCCCGCTGTTCGAGCGCCTGACATCCGGAAGGATCGATCCGATCGAAGGTGCCGAGCTGTTCCACGGCACGCTTGCCGCGGCCTGCGTCGACTGGATCGATCGCGCGGCGAGCGTGACCGGGATTCGGACCGTCGCCTTGAGCGGCGGCTGCTTCCTCAACGCGATCCTCTCGGAGCAGATCGCGCGCGGCTGCCTTGCCGCCGGGCTCTCGCCGCTGCTGCCACGCCAAGTGCCGCCCAACGACGGCGGGCTAAGTCTTGGGCAGGCCTGGGTTGCCGCGCTGACACTTCTCGAACGGCAAGGCCTGGAAGGAACCATCTGATGTGTCTCGCGATACCTGCAGAGGTCACGAAGCTCCTGCCCGACGAGATGGCGGTCGTCTCGATCGACGGCGTCAGCAAGGAGATCTCGGTCGCCTTGATCGAAGACCTCGCCGTCGGCGATTACGTGATCATTCACGTCGGCTATGCCCTGACCAAGATCGATCCGGAAGAGGCACGGCGAACGCTCGAACTGCTGCGCGAGCTGAGTGCCGAAGGACAGGGGGCGTTGACATGAAGTATGCCGACGAGTTTCGCGACAGGGAGATCGCGCTCGGCCTTGCCAAGGCGATCCGCGCGGAGGCCGATGCCGGACGGCCCTATCGCTTCATGGAATTCTGCGGCGGCCACACCCATGCGATCTCGCGCTACGGCCTCGAGGACATGCTGCCGAAGAACGTGCGCATGATCCACGGTCCCGGCTGCCCGGTCTGCGTGCTGCCGGCCGGGCGCATCGACATGGCGATCCGGCTGGCGGAGCGTCCGGACATCATCCTGTGCGTCTATGGCGACCTGATGCGCGTCCCGGGCTCGCACGGCGCCTCGCTGCTGAAGGCGAAGGCGCGCGGTGCCGATATCCGCATGGTCTATTCCACCATCGACGCCTTGGGGATCGCCCAGGAGAATCCCGGGCGTGAGGTCGTGTTCTTCGCCATCGGCTTCGAGACCACCACGCCGCCGACCGCGGTCATGATCCGCCTCGCCCAGAAGAAGCAGCTCTCGAACTTCAGCGTGTTCTGCAATCATGTTCTGACCCCGCCGGCGATGCAGAACATTCTGGAAAGCCCCGATATCCGCAATATCGGCCGCGTCGAGATCGACGGCTTTGTCGGGCCTGCACATGTCTCGACCATCATCGGCACCGCGCCCTACGAGTTCTTCGCGGAAGAGTTCGGCAAGCCGGTGGTGATCGCGGGCTTCGAGCCGCTCGACATGATGCAGGCCATCCTGATGCTGGTGCGCCAGGTCAACGAAAGCAGGCACGAGGTCGAGAACCAGTACAGCCGCGCCGTCACCCGTGATGGCAATCTGCGCGCCAAGGAGGAGGTGTCCGACATCTTCGAGCTGCGTGATCAGTTCGAGTGGCGCGGGCTCGGCCAGGTACCCTATAGCGGGCTGAAGCTGAAGCGGGCTTACGCGACATACGATGCCGAGGTGCGCTTCGACATGCACGAGCTGCGCGTCGACGACAATCCGGCCTGCGAGTGCGGCGCCATCCTGCGCGGCGTGAAGAAGCCGGTCGACTGCAAGCTGTTCGGGACCGTCTGCACGCCGGAGACGCCGATGGGCTCCTGCATGGTCTCCTCGGAAGGCGCCTGCGCCGCGCACTGGACCTATGGCCGCTTCCGCGACCATCAGCAGAGGCGGGCGTCATGAAGGCCTACCAGCGCAAGCTCGATATCAGGAACGGCTGCGTCGACCTGACTCACGGTTCGGGCGGCCGCGCCATGGCGCAGTTGATCTCGGGCCTGTTCCACGAGGCCTTCGGCAATGAATGGCTGGCGCGCGGCAACGACCAGTCGGCGTTCGATGTTGGGGCCGGGCGCATGGTGATGACGACCGATGGCTATGTCGTCTCGCCATTGTTCTTTCCCGGCGGCAATATCGGCTCCCTCGCAGTCCACGGCACGGTCAACGACATCGCGATGGCCGGCGCAAAGCCGCTTTATCTGTCGGCGAGCTTCATCATCGAGGAGGGCTTTCGCTTCGCCGACCTCAAGGCGATTGCGGACTCCATGGGGCAGGCGGCGCGCGATGCCGGCGTCTACATCATCACCGGCGACACCAAGGTGGTCGAGCGCGGCAAGGCCGACGGGCTGTTCATCTCGACCGCCGGTGTCGGCGTCGTCCCTGACGGGCTCCAGCTTTCCGCCGAGAACGCCCGCGTCGGCGACCGCGTGCTGATCTCGGGCACCCTGGGCGATCACGGCGTCGCGATCATGTCGAAGCGGCAGAACCTCGCCTTCGAGACCGAGATCGTCTCGGATTCGGCATCGCTGAACGATCTCGTCGCCGGGATGGTGGAAGCCGGTGGTCGCGGTATCCGCTTGATGCGCGATCCCACCCGCGGCGGGCTCGCCGCCGCGCTGAACGAAATCGCGCAGCAATCTCGCGTCGGCTTTCATCTCCTCGAGGAGGCGATCCCGGTGAAGCCGGGGGTGGCGGCAGCCTGTGAGCTGCTCGGGCTTGATCCGCTCCATGTCGCCAACGAGGGAAAACTGGTCGCGGTCGTCGCGCCCGAACTTGCCGGCGCCGTGCTCGCCGCCATGCGGGCCCATCCGCTCGGCCGCGACGCCGCCGACATCGGCAAGGCCGTCGCCGACGATCATCATTTCGTGCAGATGGCGACGAGTTTTGGCGGCGGGCGAATCGTCGACTGGCTGTCGGGCGAGCAATTGCCGCGGATTTGTTGAGGCCCTCGATGCGTATCCTGCTGCTATCGCATTCGTTCAACAGCCTGACGCAGCGCCTGCATGTCGAGCTGCGCGAGCGCGGTCATGAGGTCTCGGTCGAGCTCGATATCCACCCCGACGTCACGTGCGAGAGCGTGGCTCTGTACCGTCCGGATCTGGTGATCGCGCCATTCCTCAAGCGGGCCATTCCCGAATACGTCTGGCGTAGCGTGCGCTGCCTGATCGTGCATCCCGGCCCGCCCGGCGACCGCGGCCCGGCGGCGCTCGACTGGGCCATTCTCGAAGGCGTGGTCGAGTGGGGCGTCACCGTGCTGCAGGCGACCGGTGAGTTCGATGCCGGTCCCGTGTGGGCGTTCCGCATGTTCCCGATGCGGCGGGCCGCAAAGTCCAGCATCTATCGCAACGAGGTCACCTCATCCGCCGTCGAAGCGGTGCTGGAAGCCATCGACGCGATCACGGCGGGACGGACGACGCCGCGACCCATGCGTGAGGACGATGCGCGCATTCGCGTCCGCGGGACGTGCCGGCAATCAGATCGGGCGATAGATTGGCAGCACGATACGACCGAGACCGTGCTGCGTAAGATCCACAGTGCCGACGGCATGCCGGGCCTGGTCGACAGTCTGTTCTTCGAGGACGTGCGGCTGTTCGACGTCCATGAAGCACGCGGTATCTCCGGCGTCCCCGGCACGCTCGTGGCGCAATGCGACGGGGCGTTGGCCCGCGCGACGGTGGACGGAGCGGTGTGGATCGGCCATGTGCGGCAACTCGCACCGAAGAGCTTGAAGAGGTCTGCTGCAAAGGTGTTCGCCGCGCAGGCAGCCAGCCTGCCGCGGCGGCCGGACTGTGGCTATGCGCCGATTGAATATCGCGAGCATGGCGAAGTCGGCGAGTTGCAGTTCTCCTTCTACAATGGCGCGATGGCGACGTCCGACTGCGAGGCGCTGCTGCAAGCCTATCGGGCCGCGCTGGCGCGCCCGACAAAGGTGCTGCTTCTCACCGGCGGGGCCGACTATTGGTCGAACGGCATTCATCTCGCCGAGATCGAGGCCGCCGACAGCGCCGCCGATGAATCCTGGCGCAACATCAACGCCATCGATGATCTCACGCGCGCGATCATCGAGACCACGGATCGGTTGGTGATATCGGTCATTCGCGGCAATGCAGGCGCGGGGGGCGTGTTCCTGAGCCTGGCGGCCGACGAGGTCTGGGCCCGCGATCAAATCGTCTTCAATCCGCAATACAAGGACATGGGCAACCTGTTCGGCTCCGAGTACTGGACCTATCTGTTGCCGCGCCGCGTGGGCGCCGAGAACGCGATAGCGATCACGCAATGCCGGTTGCCGATGGGAGTGGCCGAGGCAAGGCGCCTCGGTCTCGTCGATCGTGTGCTCGCGGGCGACGAGCTCACACCCGAAAACCTCGTCAAGCTCGCGGCTGCTGCAGCCTCGGATCATGGCTTTGCGAAGCGCCTTGCCGACAAGAGAAGACGCCGCGAGGCGGACGAGAGCGACAAGCCACTGCAGGCCTACAGGGACGAAGAGCTGCGGAGGATGAAGCTCAATTTCTACGGCTTCGATCCGAGCTACCACGTCGCGCGCTACAATTTCATTCACAAGGTGCCGAAATCCCGCACGCCGCTGACCATCGCCAATCACCGGTTGCGGCGCGCGGCTGAACGGCCCGGACACATGGCGGTGCCCTCATGAGCATCCAGGGAACCATTCTCGTCGTCGACGACGAGGTCCGTTCGCAGGAGGCGTTGCGGCGCGTTCTCCGCGAGGATTTCGAGGTGCTCTGCGCCGGCAACGCGGCTGATGCCGAGAAACTGCTGGAGGGCGAGATCGTCCACGCCATTCTCTGCGACCAGCGCATGCCGCATGAATCGGGCGTGAGCTTCCTGAAGCGTGTACGCGAGCTGTGGCCCGATCCGGTGCGGATGATCATCTCGGGTTATTCGGACTCCGAGGACATCATCGCGGGCCTCAACGAGGCCGGCATCTATCAATACATCACCAAGCCATGGCAGCCGGATCGGCTGGTCGACATCGTCAAGGAAGCGGTCCAGCTCTATCGCCTTCAAAAGGAGACGGAAACGGCGGGCGTCGACGTCAAGGCGACGCCCGGGCACATCAAGAAGGTCGTTTCGGTCAAGCGAGGCGTTGCCAAGCAGCTCTATGATTTCGATCGCATCGTGCATTCTCACGACAGTCCCATGCACAAGGTGATCGAGCTGGGGAAGCGCGCGGCGGATTACGACATCTCGGTGCTGATCACGGGGGAGTCGGGGACCGGAAAGGAGCTGCTCGCGCGCGCCATTCATTACGGCTCCGCCCGCGCCGGCAAGGCCTTCGTGGTCGAGAACTGCGGCGCATTGCCGGACGAGCTGCTCGAAAGCGAACTGTTCGGTTGCAAGAAGGGCGCCTTCACCGGCGCTTACCAGGACCGCATCGGCCTGTTCGAGGTCGCCGACGGCGGAACCATCTTCCTCGACGAGATCGGGGAGACCTCGCCGGCATTCCAGGTGAAGCTCCTGCGCGTCCTGCAGGAGAGCGAGATCCGCCCGCTCGGGGCACAGCGGGTGCGCAAGGTCGATGTTCGCGTGGTAGCGGCCACCAACCGGGATCTTGAGGCCGAGGTCGAGGCGGGCCGCTTCCGGCGCGACCTCTACTATCGCCTGGCGGCGTTTCCCGTCCACATGCCGGCATTGCGCGAGCGGCGGATGGATATTCCGCTGATCGCGCAAGGGGTGCTGGCGTCGGTGAAGACGTCCTTCAACCGGCCGGAGCTGCGCTTTGCGGCTGCGGTGCTCGAGGCGTTCGCGAATTATCATTGGCCCGGCAACGTGCGGGAACTGCAGAACGAGATCCAGCGCATGGTGGTGCTCGCGGATGCGGACGAATTGCAGGCGCCGCCGCTGCTGGGCCGGCGCAATGGCAGGCCATCGGCAACCGCGACCCACGGCGGGTTGAACGGCTCGGCGACCCTCAAGGACAAGGTGGAGGATCTGGAGAAGTCGGTTATCATCAATTTTCTGGAGCGGTACGACGGCAATATCAGCCGGGTCGCAACCGAGCTCGGGCTATCGCGGGTCGGCCTCCGGAACAAGCTGTCCAGGTATGATCTGAGAAAAAATGGCAAAGCCGATCCATCCTCCTGAGGCCGGCGAGACCGCACCGCTGCTCAAGTTGATCACCAATCGCGGTGCGATGGAGCTCGACCAGGAGCGCGAGGGCGCCTGGATCGAGGTCATTCGCAAGATGGACGAGGTCTATTCCGACCTCCTGCGCTATGAGGTCGACCTCGAGCACAAGAATGCGGAGCTCGAGGAAGCCCAGGCCTTCGTCACCAACGTCATCGAATCCGTCTCCGACATCCTGATCGTCTGCGATGCGAAAGGGCTGGTGCAGCAGGTCAATTCGGCGTTCCAGCAGACGCTCGGCTGCAGCGTCGCGGATGTCGTCGGCAGGAACATCGCCGATGTCATTGATGGCCCGGACAGAGCCAAGCTGGTCCCGCTCCTGAAGCCGCGCAACGCCTCCGACGTCGTCGACGGCGAGCTGCGGTTTTCGCGCGATTGCAGCCGCTCCGATCTGTTCGCGATCAACGGATCCCCGCGCCACGATCATCGCGGCCGCTTCATCGGCGTGGTGTTGACGGGACGACCGATTGGCGAGCTTCGTCGCGCCTACGAGGAGCTGCACAAGGCGCATCACGAGCTGCAGCGCGCGCAGCGGCAGCTGGTCGAGCAGGAGAAGATGGCCAGCCTCGGCCGTCTCGTTGCGGGGGTCGCCCACGAGCTGAACAACCCGATCAGCTTCGTCTATGGCAACGTCCACACCTTGATGCGCTACCGCACCGCCATCACGGCCTATCTCGATGCGGTCCACGGCAAGTCCGGGGAGGACGATCTTTCGGTTCAAAGACGAAGCCTGCGGATCGACGAGATTCTGGAGGATTTCGGCCCGCTGATCGAGGGCACCATGGAAGGCGCCGTCCGCATCAGCGAAATCGTGAAAAATCTGCGCCGGCTGTCCTTCAGCAAGCTCGGCGAGGTCGAGCGCGTCAACATCGAGCGGCTCATCAATACCGCGGTGCTGTGGGCCGTGCGGACCAAGCAGGTGCGCGTCGATCTGCAGCTGGAGATCGAGCCGGAACTCTGGGTCTCCGGCAACGAGGGGCAATTGCACCAGGTGATCGTCAATCTCGTGGAGAATGCGATTGACGCGATGCGCGGAACCGGCTCCCCGCGGCTGGCGGTCTCCGCGGCGCGCAAGGGGGACGAGATTCTGCTTCGGATTTCGGACAACGGTCCCGGCATCGACAGGGATCACATCAGCCACATCTTCGAGCCGTTCTTCACGACCAAGCGGGTCGGCGAAGGCACCGGGCTCGGCCTCTGGATCAGCTATGGTATCGTGCGCGAGCACGGCGGCGAGCTGGTCGCCGGGCAGGAGCCGGACGGCGGCGCGACATTCTCCTTCGCGCTGCCGGCGGCGTGAGCGGCTTGCTGAACCACTTCAACAAGTCGCGAACCTTTGACTGGCGGCGGTACGGTGGCAGATGAGGAAAGTGCCGATTTTCCGGACGAGTTCCGAGCTCAAGGGCCGCCGCTACTCGATCCGTCGACAGAGGATGGTAAGGAGATCGGCCGGATGCCGCTGGATGTATTGCACCGAAGCCGTGATCTGACATGACGTTCAGGATTGGGGTGATCGCCGACACGCATGGACTGCTGAGGCCCGAGGCGGAGCGCTGCCTTGCCGGCGTATCACATATCATCCACGCCGGCGACATCGGCAGCGAGGCGGTGATGGACGGGCTTTGCCGCATCGCGCCCGTCTCCGCGATCAGGGGAAATGTCGACCGGGGCGCCTGGGCCGAACGCTTTCCTGAGACGCTAACGCTGCGCGTCGGCGGGCTCAGCTTCTATGTTCTGCACGATCTCAACGCGCTGACGATCGATCCTGCTGAACGCGGGATCGATATAGTGGTCTCAGGGCATTCCCACCGCGCGCGGATCGAAACCGTCAACGGCGTGCTCTATCTGAATCCAGGCAGTGCAGGGAAGCGGCGCTTCAAGCTACCGGTGACGCTGGCAACGCTCTCGCGCGACTCAGGCGGGCCGCTGCGGCCCGTCATTCATGACCTCGACAGGATCTGACGGTCACGACCGCCCGCGGGCCGCTTCCGGGTTCAATGCGTCTTCGACTTATGCCAACGCTCAAGATCCAGCGGCGGCCGATCCGGATCGATCTGCTCTTTCTCGGGATTGCCTTGCCAGGGTTTGTTGGTCTGCCGGTGTGTCGGCTCGTCGGTCTTCCGGCGCGGATCGTCAAGCGGTGTTTCTCGCGGGTCGGTGTCAGGGTCAGTGGCCTTGGGCATGTGTGCTCTCCCGGGCTTATGCGGTGCCGATAGGCTAACAACCGGAGCGGCATCAGCTCGTTCCTGCGGCTTCCATGGCTCCCCGCTGCGGCGATCGGCGCGGGAACGAGCTCCGCAACAGCTCATTATTCTGTTTTCGACCCGCAGGAGCAGCACATGTCAAAAATGCCGCCCGTTCCCGAAGAACAGCGCAGCCACAAGGGACCCGGTTCCGATCCGGCCGTCGAAACGGCGGAACGGGTGCCGGGCCGCGAGAATTTCGAAACCCAGGGCCGCCACGGCAACATCAAGCAGAACACGACCCATCAGGGATACCAGCAGGATCGATGATGCTTGACCTCGACACATGCAGTGAAAGACGCGCGATGCGCATGACGGGCCTCGTGCTGGTCGCCATGCTGGCGATCGCCGCCGCCGAACCCGCATTGGGGCAGGCAGGTGGAGGCGGCGCCGGAGGAAGCGGCGGCGCGGCGGCCGGGGCCGGCACGTCGTCGGCTCCCGGAACTAATTCGGCCGGAACGGCTCAATCGAGCGGCGGCCCAAGGGGATCGACGACGGTCGGGCGACCCGGCAATCCCGCAGGCGGAACCAATATCGGACGCATCGACGGGACGGTGACGCCCGGGCCCTCGCTTCCGGGCGACGACCAGATTCGCTCGGAGACCTCGAATAATTCCGAGGCGGATCGAAAGATCAAAAGCATCTGCCGGGGATGCTGAGCGCCGTCAGGACGCCGGCTTTGTCCGGCGTCCTGACAATGTCGCATCGTCGCGAGCTCCGGGTTGCCGCGCTGGCCAGCTGGTCTCGCTGGACACCGCGTTCGGCGAAATCGATCGCTGATCGCGAGCGGACGGCACGCAGCTACTCAGGTAAAGGCGTGTCGGCGATGTCCAGCAGCGCGCCGAGGCCTTGGCGGAGGCGTCGCGTCGCGATGCTGTCGTTCGCCAGGCCAAACACCACGAGCGAGCGCGCGGTCATCGCGTACGCGTGTCCGAACTCGAACTCCGCCATGGGCGCGTCGGGCCGGTTGGTGTCGATCAGCCCCAGCCAGCTGCGTCCATCGGTGACCTCCGGCAGGGTGAAATTCACGACGTCGTGGTGGGCATTGTAGACCAGCAGTATGGTGGCATCCGAGCCGCGGCGCTTGATCCCGGTCTCCTGTGCGCGGCCGTCAAGCAGCATCCCGAAGCATTTGGCGTTGCCATCGTGCCATTGCTCCGTCGTCATTTCTTCGCCGGACGGCGACAGCCAGGTTACGTCCTTGACGTCGAGTTCCTCGTTTTGCGAGCCGACCAGAAAGCGGCTGCGGTAGAGGATGGGAAAGGACTTGCGGGTGGCGATCAGCTTGCGCGTGAACTCGCGAAGGCCGCGCCCGTTCGCGGTGATGCCCATCCAGTTGAGCCAGGTGGTCTCGTTGTCCTGGGCGTAGGCATTGTTGTTGCCGTTCTGGGTGTGGCCGAACTCGTCGCCGGCGAGCAGCATCGGCGTGCCGTGGGACAGCAGCATCGTCGCCAGAAGATTCCGCTTCTGGCGCTCGCGCAAGCCGATGATCTCCGGGTCGTCCGTCGGTCCTTCGGCGCCACAGTTCCAGGAATGGTTGTTGCTGTGACCGTCGCGGTTGTCCTCACCGTTCGCCTCGTTGTGCTTATCATTGTACGAGACGAGGTCGTTGAGGTTGAAGCCGTCATGCGCCGTGACGAAGTTGACGCTGGCCCAGGGCCGGCGTCCGCGCTTGTTGAAGAGGTCGCCCGATCCCGAGATGCGCTTGGCGAAGTCGGCAAGCGTGCCCGGATCCCCTTTCCAGAACGCGCGCACCGTGTCCCTGAACTTGTCGTTCCACTCGGCCCAGCCGGGGGGAAATTGACCGACCTGGTAGCCGCCGGGCCCGATGTCCCAGGGCTCTGCGATCAGCTTGACGCTGGAGAGCACGGGATCCTGCCGGCAGGCGTCGAGGAATCCGCCGCCTTCATCGAACCCATAGGGTTCGCGCGCCAGGATGGTGGCGAGGTCGAAGCGGAAGCCGTCGATCCGCATTTCCGTTGCCCAGTAGCGCAGGGAATCGGCGACGAGCTGAAGTACGCGCTGATGCGATAGGTTGACGGTGTTTCCGGTGCCGGTGTCGTTGATGTAGTAGCGCTTCTGGTCCGGGAGCAGGCGATAATAGCTGGCATTATCGATTCCCTTGAACGACAGGGTCGGGCCGAGCTCGTTGCCTTCCGCGGTGTGATTGTAAACGACGTCAAGAATGACCTCGATGCCATGGGCGTGAAACTGGTTCACCATGGCCTTGAACTCGTTGGGGGATGACGCCTTGAGGTAGCGCGGATCCGGCGCGAAGAAGGCAATGGAATTGTAGCCCCAGTAATTGCGCAGGCCCTTTTCGACCAGATAGCTGTCGTCGACGAAGGCATGGATCGGCAGCAGCTCGGCGCTGGTGATGCCGAGCGAGCGCAAGTAGGACGGGACGTCCGAATGGGCGAGGCCGGAGAAGGTGCCGCGGTCGGCTTCGGGCACAAGCGGGTGCAGCTGGGTAAATCCCTTGACGTGCATCTCGTAGACGATCGTGCGCTCCCACGGCACTTCTGGCTTGCGCGCCACGCCCCAGGTGAAGGCGGGGTCGATGACGCGGCATTTCTGCATCAGGGGCGCGCTGTCGCGCTCGTCATAGGAGAGGTCCTTGTCGGCATGGTCGAGCTGATACCCGAACAGCTCCGGCCCCCAGCGGAGCTTGCCGACCAGCTGACGCGCGTAGGGATCGAGCACCAGCTTGTTGGGATTGAAGCGGTGGCCGGCGTCGGGTTCGTAAGGGCCGTGGACGCGATAGCCGTAGACGGTGCCGGGGCGCGCGGAGGGTAGATAGCCGTGCCAGACCTCGTCGGTGTATTCGGGCAGTTCGATGCGCTCGAGCTCGGTTTCGCCGGTGTCGTCGAACAGGCAGAGCTCGACCTTGGTAGCGTGGGCCGAGAACAGCGCGAAATTGACGCCGAGCCCGTCCCAGGTGGCGCCGAGCGGGAATGGTCTGCCCTCGGTGATCCGGGTGCGGCGCAGGCTCGAGGCCGCCCGGGTGAGGGCGTCGTCCGGGTGTACTTTTTGATCCATTTTTTGCCCCCAATGATTCCGTCAGGATGTCGGCGAATTTGCCGCGAGTTCGGTCGTTGCCTGTTCACCCACCGCCGTCGAGGCGATCACGGCGGCGGCAGGAACGTCGGAGGTCTTGTTCAGCACCTTTGCCCTCTGCAAGGCCGCCTCCTTGCTGATGGCCGAAATCGAATTGCCGATGCGCCCGACGATTGCGGCAAGCTCCGTATCCGACAGCCCAAGACGCTTCTTGACGAGGCGTACCTGGGCGCGGTCTGCCAGGTCGAGTTTGTTACGAATTGCCGGTGGTTTCGGGCGACGCATGTCGACAGCTCCTGTGTGTGGTCGTAACCGTCCCCCGATCGTTCGGTTCCTTTGCCTCAAAGACTCGTTAGGCCGGGCTTGCCGCATTCATGTCCAAGCCAACAGAAGGTATCGAAATCCGGATCTCGTTCTCGCTTTCGGCGATCGCGAGCAGGTCGAGCTGCGGTCCTTGCCGCAACGCTGGCAGCCGACGATAAGCGGCGAGGTAGTCGCGCGCCATCCGCTCAGCCGTAAAGCGTTGTTCGAACCGCTTGCGGATCCCTTGCCGCTCCAATGCGTCGATCGAATTCGCGGCCGCGACGGCCTCCTCGATGGAGTTCACCACAAACCCGCTGATACCGTGATCGATCACTTCGGGCACCGAGCCATGGGCCAGGGCGATCACCGGCGTGCCGCAAGCCATGGCTTCGATCATGACGAGGCCGAACGGCTCCGGCCAGCAGATCGGGAACAGCAGGGCCCGGGCATTGCCGAGGAAGTCGGCCTTCTGGAATTCGTTGATCTCGCCGATGAACTCGACGTTGGGATGAGCTGCGATCATCGGCTTGATGACCTGCTCCCAATAGGCTTGATCGGCGGTGTCGATCTTGGCCGCCATCTTCAGGGGCACGCCGGTTCTAGCCGCAATTTCGATCGCCTTGTCCGGCCCCTTTTCCGGAGAGATGCGCCCGAGGAATGCAAAATAGTCGCCGGTCGGTGCTTCCTGATAAGGCAGGATGTTCTCGGGCAAGCCGTGGAGCACCGTTGCGAGCCAGTTGACGGGCGGCATCGGGCGGCGTTGTGCGTCCGAGATGGACACCAGGGGAGGTTCAGGAAAAGCGGAGAAGAACGGCATCAGATCGGGCAGATCGAGACGCCCATGCAATGTGGTGAGGATCCGGTCGCGATACGGTCGCATCAAGGGATAGTGCAGTTGATCAATGTGGAAATGAAGGACGTCGAACTCGTCGGCGCGCCGCGCGACCTGGTCCAGCATCATGACGTGATGGGGTGTGACGTCCTTGACGGAGGGATCGAGGCGCAGGGCCATCTTCGAGCATGGCACAAGCTCGGCTGACGTGATCGAATCTCCGCTCGCAAACAGGGTGACCTCGTGCCCCTGGCGCACCAGCTCTTCCGTCAGGTAGGAGACGATGCGCTCGGTCCCTCCGTAAAGCCGCGGGGGGCAGCTCTCCGCCAGTGGAGCGATTTGCGCGATCTTCATGTCTGTCCCCCAACTGCCTTTCTAGATCGATGCCTTGTAGAGTTCAGCGTAGGATTTGGCCGACTGGGTCCAGCTGAAGGCCTGCGCCATGGCAGCCCTGCGCATGTGATCGAGCCGGTCCTTCATGCCGAAGGTCGAGAAGGCCCGGCACAGGCCTCCGAGGAAGCCCGGCGCCGATGCGCGGTCGAACAGGAAGCCGGTCTCGCCGTCGACGATGGTCTCGGCAAGCCCGCCGGTGCGATGACCGATCGGCAACGAGCCGAAGCGCTGGGCGTACATCTGGCTGAGCCCGCATGGTTCGAACCGGGACGGCATCAGCGTGAAGTCGCTACCGGCGAAGATCTTCCGCGCCTCAGCGTCATCGAAACCGATTTTCACGGCAATCGATCGCGGCGCGCCGGCTTGCGCCTTGAGCAGAGCATCTTCGAACTGCGGTTCGCCCTTGCCGGTGACGACGATCTGGCCGCCGGCATCGACGATCGCCTGCGCGCTCTCGATCACGAGGTCGACGCCCTTCTGATGAACCAGCCGCGCAACGAGCGCGAACAGGGGACCTCGCGACACCGCGAGGCCGAACTGATCCCTGACATCGTCGGCGTTCAGCGAGCGCTCGGCCCAGTCGCCTGCGCCGAAAGGCTGGAGCAGCGAGGAGCACGTCCGTGGATCCCAGCTCTCGTCGATCCCGTTCAGAATGCCCGACAACTGGTTCCGGTCGGCCCGCTGCTTCAGCAGGCCTTCGAGACCACAGCCGAATTCTGCGGTGGTAATCTCGCGTGCGTAAGTCTGGCTGACGGTCGTCAGGTGCGAGGCATAAACGAGACCGGCCTTGATAAACGACAGGCGATTGTAGAATTCAACGCCGTCGATGTTGAAGCTCGCCTCGGGAATGCCGAGCGGTGCCAGCGAGCTCCGGTCGAATACACCTTGATAGGCGAGATTGTGGATCGTGAAGACGGTCGGAATGTGCGCATAGTGCCACTCCAGATAACCCGGGATCAGCGCGCATTGCCAATCATTGGCGTGGACCAGGTCGGCGCTCCAATCCGTGTCGATCAGTCCCCTGGCGAGCTGTGCCGCGGCGTAGGAAAAGGTTGCGAACCGCACATTGTTGTCGCCCCAATCGGCGCCACGGCCGTCGGCATAGGGCGTGCCATCCCGCTCGTACAGTTCCGGACAGCGGACGACATAATAGGTCAGGCCATCCGCGGCGTGACCGAGGTCGACCTCGAACGCCGGCAGAGCGGCGAAGGACTGGCAACGCCCCACGGTTTTGAGTTCTTGCAATCCCCGCAGGACAGCCGGGTATCCCGGGATGATGACGCGTACGTCAGCAAATTCTCCGAGGGCACGCGGCAGAGCCGCCGAAACGGCGGCAAGGCCGCCAACTTGAATGAAGTCTGATACTTCGGGCGTCGCGAACAGGATACGCATCGCTACGCCCGCCAATCGAGACGACAGTGGTCTTTGCCAACCATCTTCGCATTTCCAAGGACGCTCCCCCAGCGAAGCGCTGTCCTTAAATTCTGCGGCGCAGCAAAGGTTCCCGAGGGCGATAAAACAAGCGCGTTTTTTTACGCTGAGTGCAAAAGTGTACATACCGGGCGGGCATCGGCATTTCGAGGCTCCGGACGCGGCAGCCGGTGCTCACGTCCCCGTAAGGAACGAATGCTGCGACGGCAGCTTTCTCGTCCGAGACATGATGAAGCGAGGCGTAACCTAGCTCGGTAGCGACGCGCCCGGCTGAAGCATGTCCAATTCCGAGCATGCGGGCGCGAAAGGGGAATAACCTTGATTCAAAGACTGGGAACGGCCGAGCAGAGCCGACGCCACGGCCCTCAGATCGTCGATCATGGGGTCTCGTTCAATCTGTGGGCGCCCACGGCTCGATCGGTCGAGCTGCTCGAAGTTGGTCAGCCGCCGCGCAGGATGCCGCGCGATGATGAGGGTTGGTATCAACTGCTCAGCGAGACCGCGCGCGCCGGCACGCGCTATCAGTTCAGGATCAACGAGGACCTCGTCGTTCCCGATCCTGCCTCGTTTTTCCAGCCGGACGACGTCGGCGGCCCGAGCGAGGTGATCGATACCGCGGCCTTGAGGGACCCGGTGCTGTATCCCGGCCGTCCCTGGGCGGAAGCCGTCATCTACGAGCTGCATGTCGGCACCTTCAGCGAGGAGGGGACCTATGCCGGCGTCGAGAAGAAGTTGGCCTATCTTCGCGATCTCGGTATCACCGCCATCGAACTGATGCCGCTCAACGACGTCCCCGGCCGGCACAATTGGGGCTATGACGGCGTGCTCCTGAGCGCGCCGAACGCCCGCTACGGCCGCCCTGAAGATCTCAAGCGGCTGCTGCGCGCGGCACATGCGCTCGACATCATGGTCTATCTCGACGTCGTCTATAATCATTTCGGCCCGCAACTGAACTATCTGCATCTCTATGCGGAAAACTTCTTCAACCCGCGCCACCCCACCGGCTGGGGACCTGCCGTCAATCTCGAAGGGCCCGATGGCGCATTCGTGCGCGAGTTTCTGATCGAGAATGCCCTGATGTGGCTGCGCGACTATGGCTTCGACGGGCTGCGCTTCGATGCGGTCCATGCGCTGAAGGACGATTCCGAGCGTCATTTCCTGGTTGAGCTCGCCGAGACCGTGCGTAGCCAGCTCGGCGGCCGGCGCGTTCATCTGATGCTGGAGAACGAGGCCAATCAGGCGCACCTGCTCACGCGTTCACAGAGCCGGGCGAAGTACTACGACGCGCAATGGGGCGACGATTTCCACAACGCGCTTCATGTCCTGCTCACGGGCGAGGACGAAGGCTATTATCGCGCCTTCGCCGACAAGCCGCTTGAACATCTGGCGCGGTCGCTGACCGAAGGCTTTGCCTATCAGGGCGAGGTATTTCCCCTGCACGAGGCGCCGCGCGGCGAGCCGAGCGCGCATCTGCCTCCGGAAGCGACGGTCTTCTTCGCCCAGAACCACGACCAGGTCGGCAACCGCGCGTTCGGGGAACGGCTGTCCCGGCTGGTCAGTCCCGACAAGCTGGAGCTGGCGCTCGCCCTGGTGCTGCTGAGCCCGCATATTCCGATGCTGTTCATGGGTGAGGAAGCGGCAGCGGAGACGCCTTTCCTGTTCTTCGCGGACTGGACCGGCGAAGCTGCCGAATTGACGCGGGAAGGCCGGCGCAGGGAGTTTTCGCACTTCAAGGCGTTCGCGACCCCCGAAACGCGGGCCAGGATACCGGACCCTTGCGACGAAACGACATTTCTGGCCTCCAAGCTGGACTGGACGAGCATCGACCGATCCCCTGCGGGCGCAAGGTTTCGAGCGCTGACGGCGCAGCTCTTGACGATCCGGCGCGAGAAGATCGTGCCCTTGATCAAGAGTGGGTTCGTTTCGGCGCAGCGACAATTGCTCGGTGCGGATCCGCGCATGGGCGGGGTGGACGTGCTCTGGCAGACGGAGAGCGGCGACGTTCTCCAGATCGTCGCCAACTTCGCCGGCCACGAACTTCCGATGCCCGCGCTGGTCGATGGCGAAAGCCTGTGGCGATTGCGCCCTCATGTCGCCGGAGGACTTGCGTCCGGCGACATGATCGTGAGGCTTGGCCAGAAGGGCTGAGGCAGGTGGTGGCCGCTGTCGCTGCACTCGCTGGTAGCACTACGATGACAATCTGCGCATCAGAAGCTAAAGCGCGGCAGCAAGCCTAGTGGTTTGAGTTGGCCAACGAAGAACATTGAACCCACGATCGGAGACGATGGTAAACAGCACATCCGATCGCTGGTATCCCCACAGGCTAAGGCGCGCTCGGCCACAGGTGAGGCCCCACCTCGCCAACGAGGGTCTCAAGCTGCTGACGGGGACAGCCTGAGCTTTACGCTCTCCCATCGCGGCAAGACGCGGTTGAGGTAGGGGTCGGCAAAGTAGGCCAGGGGGACGAGCAGTATCGCCATTGCCAAAAGGCCTAGGATACTGTCCGTGAGGTTGGACTGGATCAGTAGCGGGTAGTGCAGGACATAAATCCCGTAGGAGATTGCCGAAACGGCTTTGGCCGGTTTTGACAGTTGCGATGCGAAGGATGCGACCAGCCTCCCGATCGGGCTGAAACCAACCAAAACAACGAGCAATGCAACGGTGAAGTGGCGAAACTCCAAGAACGGATGCACGCCGGGGCCGAAGAAGCCCTCGATCACAACGCCGAGCGCCGACGCACCCGTCAAGAGCGCCAAGGACGCCAGGGCAAGAGGTATTCCGACAAAGCTTCTTGCGCCTTCCATGTAGGCCTCTGCAGCCATCGCGCCGCACCACCAGACGAGGAAATATGAGGCGATGAGGCTGAAATGGTTCGGGGAATACAGGAAACTGACATAGGCCAGAGTGCATACGATCCCAACTGCGGCGGTCACTGCTGTCCTTCCGCGCTTCCATGCAGTCAGGACCGAGGGGAACACCAGATAGAAGGCCATCTCGTAGGAGAGGGACCAAAGGGGGTCATTGCCAAGATAGGGATCAACCAACACGCCCGGCTTCAATGCAGAGATGTCTTGAAGATTCAGTAGAGTAAGGCCTAGGTCTCGCAGGCTGAAATTTTGGGCTAATGTGCCATTCGTCCAAAACACCGCCGTCGATATCAGCAAGGCGACGAGCAAAGGCGGGTATATGCGGCGGAAGCGGCGATAGTAGTATCCGAAGCCTGTGGTTGCCCGATCCTTCTCATTGGCGAATATAACGAAGCCGCTGATCAGGAAGAACAGGATGACGGCTTCTTGGCCGAACCGGAACGGGATGCCGGTCAAGCCCGCGGCCCAGCCTCGCGCCGCGGCGACGTGATGAACTACGACGTATATTGCTGCAACGGCGCGAGCGCAGTCGAGTAAAGCGATAGCCCTGTCGCTCAATGCTACCTTTGCCACCTTTAAAGCCCCGAATTGATGCCAAGGACGCCAGCAAGTTTGGCCATTGGAGCAATATTACCTGGGAGTGAAGCTAATGCGACGCACAGACCAACTCTAACGCCCACCTCACCAACATCGTGAAGGGCCTCCAAGCTGGACTGGGCCAGCATCGACCGATCCCCTGCGGGCGCGAGGTTTCGAGTGCTGACGGCGCAGCTCTTGACGATCCGGCGCGAGAAGATCGTGCCCTTGATCAAGAGTGGGTTCGTCTCGGCGCACCGACAGTTGCTCGGTGCGGATCCGCGCATGGGCGGGGTGGACGTGCGTTGGCAGACCGAGAGCGGCGATGTTCTCCAGATCGTCGCCAACTTCGCCGGCTACGAACTCCCGATGCCAGCGCTGGTCGATGGCGAAAGCCTGTGGCGATTGCGCCCTGATGTCGCCGGAGGACTTGCGTCCGGCGACATGATCGTGAGGCTTGGCCGCAATCGGTTACGCGGCACGAGGTCCGCGGGTCAGCCGCCGGCGCGGCTCGCGACGGCCGGCGTGGGCGAGGTCGCGAACTTGCCGAGCCCGAGATAGACCAGGCCCGCCACACCGATCCCGAACAGCCAGCTGAGGTCGGCGCCGCCGAGCAGATTGATCGAGATCGGTCCCTGCAACGCGCCGACGAGACCGTCCTGCACCAGCCATCCGGCGACGAGCCCGGCGAAGAACGCGATCATGCCGGCCCAGTTGATGTCGCCATAGGCGCTGCTCTCCGGCGAGCGATAGAGCTCGGCCACCTCGATCTTGCCCTTGCGCTTGATGAAGAAGTCGGCGAGCACCACGCCGGCCCACGGGCTCATCCACAACAGCAGGCTGATCATCCAATGGTCGAACGCCTTCGCGAAGGACGGCGCGAAGATGAAGTAGAGGGTGACCAGATAGCCGGCGACGCCGACGATGACGGTGAGCCAAAATCGCGAGAACTTCAGCCCCGCGCTCAGCGCCGCCAGCGTCGCCGAATAGACGTTGAGGATGTTGGTCGCGATCGGGCCATGCAGCACCATCAGGAGCACGAGGATGCTGACCGGCCCCCCGAACACCGCGCTGACCATCTTGGCGGGGTCGGTGTCCAGCGTCGTCGAGGCGATGGTCGCGCCGAGAATGCCGAGCCACACCGTCGGCACGAACATGCCGACATAGCTGTACCAAAACACGGCCTTCGACGACGTGGAGCGCGGCACGAAGCGCGAATAGTCGGAGGCCCAGGTGACCCAGGAAATCCCCCAGCCGACGCCGATTGCGGTCATCAGCATCGTCAGCATCGCAAGATGCGCGCCGGGCGGCAGGGAAGTGGTCAGGCTCCAGTTGACGACGCCGGGCCGCGTCCAGGCCAGCACGCTCATCAGCACCATGATGGCGATGGTCGGCGGCACCGTGTATTTCTCGAAGGTGCGGATCGCGTAGAAGCCGTAGATCCCGATCAGCACCTGCACCGCCATCACCAGCGTGATGACGATCATCTCGACCAGCCAGGTGTCGGGAATCCCGAACTGGCCAAGGATGCCCATCGAGACCTTGACCGGGAAATAGGTGTTCACGCCGATCCAGCCCAGCGTCATCAGGAACATCAGGATGCTCGGCAGGTAGGCGCCGCGCACGCCGAATGCGGACCGGCTCAGCACCATCTGGTTGACGCCGGTCTTGTGTCCCATCACCGTGAAGGTCGCGAAGATCGCGCAGCCCACGATGTTGCCGAGCACGATGACCGCGATCGTCTCCATCAGGCCGAGCTTGAGGATGATGCCGAGCGCGCCGAGCGCCCAGTTCACCGGCGCGATGTTGGCGCCGGCCCAGATCCACATCTGCTGCGGACCGCTGGAGTCCCGGTCCGCGTCGGGAATTGGCTCGATGCTGTGAAGATCAGCGCGAAGTTCGGAATCCGTCATGACTTCCCCCAATACGAAGCACGCTTCGCATCATCGCAGCATAAATCGTGCCATGGGTTGCGGAGCGGCCGGACGCGCGGGGTCGCTGCCGGAGGTTACGCGTGCCGTGCTAGATGCTGTTGCGTTTTCAAGCGCTGGCCGATCTTGCCCGTGCGTACGCGTCGACATGCCTGCAGTGCTGGCGAGGGTCTGGCGGTGTTGCTCGGCCGGGCAGCGGTACGATGATAAATTGAGCAGCCCAACTCAAAAGCGCAGCACTTGCCTCTAGTCGAATACGGCAGCGGCGCTGTCGCGACTGGGATTGCCGGCGACGATGCGCTGCATCATCTCGATGAAGAGCGCCTGTTCCCGCGGGCTCAAATCGCCGAGCGTCGCACGGTGCGCCCGTCGTGCCGCACCCTCGATTTTAACCAGGAGCGCGGCTCCGGCCGGCGTCAACCGGCATAGCCGCGCGCGCCGATCATCCTTGTTCACCGCACGCTCGACCAGATTTCGGGCGGCGAGACGCTTCAACGCGCCCGTCGTCGTGGTGCGATCGAGCGCGATATCGGCCGCCAAACTGGTCTGATCGGCGGTTTCACGCACCGCCAGCGCCGACAGCAGGCTGTATTGCAGCGGCGTGACCTCGAACTCGCCGCAGGCTTCCTGGAACAGCGCGACGTGGATCTGGTGCAGCCGGCGGATCAGATAGCCGGGCCGTTCGGACAACGGCCAGGGGCGGTGCCTCGTCCCGCCGCGACGTGTCTTCGCCTGCCGCAATGCACGCTCTCCCAACCCAGGACACTCCGTCGCGCTTAGCTCGATTCGAGCGCGCCCGCCACAGCAGGATGGTGGCACGATGCTTGCTTTTGCCAAAATGCGAAGCATGCTTCGTAATGTCAAGATACGAAGCATGCTTCGTAATTCGAGGGAGCGAAGCCGTGACCCTCGCAAGAATGAGGAGAGCGCCATGTCCGTCACTGCCAGCTTCGACCTTCTGCTGCGAGGCGGTCGCGTGATCTGTCCAGCCTCCGGCGTCGATGGCCTCAAGGACGTCGCTATCCGCAATGGCAAGATCGCGGCGGTCGCGTCCGACATTCTGCCGACCAGCGCGAAGGAGGTCGTCGATGTCAGCGGCAAGCTGGTGCTGCCGGGCCTGATCGACACCCATGCCCACGTCTATCAATATGTCTCCGGCCGTTTCGGCATGAATCCCGACATGGTTGGCGTGCAGTCGGGCGTGACGACGCTGGTGGATCAGGGCGGTCCGTCCTGCATGACGCTGCCCGGCTTCCGCCATTTCATCGCGGAGCCCGCGGCCTCGCGCGTCTACGCATTTATCTCCGCCTATCTCGTCGGCGGCCTCGAGGGACACTTCTATCCGCAGCTCTACAGCCCCGACGGCGTCGACATCGACGCGACCGTCAAGGCGGCGACGGCCAATCCTGACATCGTGCGCGGCATCAAGGCCCATGCCGAGATCGGCGGCTTCGCGCGCTGGGGCATCCGCGTCATCGAGATGGCGGCGGAGATCGGCAAGCGCGCCGATCTGCCGGTCTATGTGCATTTCGGCCAGCTCTGGGGCCTGCCCGAGAGCGGCGCCAATGGCGAGGATGCCGACACCATCCTCACCCGCGTCATCCCTCTGCTGCGCGAGGGCGACATCCTGGCCCATCCGTTCACGCGCCATCCCGGCGGCTTCGTCAACCGCAAGGGCGAGGTGCATCCGGTGATCCAGGCAGCGCTCGACCGCGGCCTGAAGGTCGATGTCGGCCACGGCAGCCATTTCTCCTACCGGCTCGCGAAGAAGGCGATCGCCGCCGGAATCGTTCCGACCACGCTCGGCGCCGACATTCACGGCTACAACACCCATGTGCCCGCGCCGGCGGGAACGCCGGACCAGCACGAGGACGAGGAGAACCATCCGTTCGCAGGCCAGGCCAAGTTCAGCCTGGTCCAGGCGATGAGCTCGATGATGGCGCTCGGCCTGACGCTGGAGCAGGTGGTGCCGATGGTCACCTCCAATCCCGCCAAAATGCTGGACCGCAGCGCCGAGATCGGCGCGCTCAAGGTCGGCATGGATGCCGACGTCTCCGTGCTCTCGGAGCAGACCGGCCGTTTCGTCCTCACGGACAATGAGAAGAACGAGGTGATCGCCGAGCGCCTGCTGCAGCCGGCCTTCTGCCTGCGCGCCGGCACGCGCTTCGAGGCAGTGGCGCCGATCCTGCCGCAAGCCGTCGCGGCATAGGGCCGGGCGTTGAAGGAGAACGCGGGCGTGCGCAACGAGCGGGAATTTCCGCACGGAAAGTCGGGGCAGGGCGTCGGCGCACGTCTGCCGCGCAAGGAGGACGATCGCCTGATGCGCGGCCGCGGCCAGTATGTCGGCGACGTCAGGCTCGCCGGCCTTCAGGACGTTGCCTTCGTGCGCAGCCCGCTGGCGCATGCACGCATCCGTGCCATCCACGTGCCTGAACGGCATCGCGGCAGTGTGTTCACGGCGGCCGATCTCGTCGGCATCAAGCCCATCCGCGCGGTATCGGGACTGCCGGGCTTCAAGATTTCGGAGCAGCCGGTGCTCGCCATCGGCAAGGTGCGCCAGGTCGGCGAGCTCGTTGCGATGTGCCTTGCCCCGACGCGGGCCGAAGCGGAGGACATCGCGGCGTCCGTGACATTGGATCTCGAAGAGCTGCCCGCGGTCTACGACATGCTCAAAGCGCGCGAGCCGGGCTCTGCGCTGGTGCACGAGCATTGGGGCGACAACGTCTTCCTCGAAACCAATTACGAGGTCGATATCTCCGCCGCGCTCGACGCCCCGATCAAGGTGACGCGCGAGATCTCGACCGCGCGGCAGTGCATGTCGCCGCTCGAAGGCCGCGGCGTGGTCGCGACGTTCGATCCGCGGCTCGACCAGCTCACGCTGCATTCGGCGGCGCAGATGCCGCACATCACGCGCAGCGGCCTTGCCGAATGCCTCGGCATGGAGGAGGGCCAGATCCGCGTCATCTCGCCCGACGTCGGTGGCGGCTTCGGCCACAAGGGCATCCTGCTGCCCGAAGAGGTCTGCCTGTCCTGGCTGACGATGCAGCGCGGCCACCCGGTGCGCTGGCTCGAAGACCGCCGCGAGCATCTCGTCGCCAGCTCCAATTGCCGCGAGCACCATTACAGGATCACGGTCTATGCCGACCGCGACGGCACTTTGCGCGGCATCGACTGCGAAGCGACCGTGGATTCCGGCGCCTACTCGTCCTATCCGTTCTCGGCCTGCCTCGAAGCGGCTCAGGTCGCGAGCATCCTGCCGGGTCCCTACAAGATGCCGGCCTATCGTTGCCGCACCTTCTCGGTCGCCACCAACAAGTGCCCGATCCTGCCCTATCGCGGCGTCGCGCGCACCGGCGTCTGCTTTGCGCTGGAATTGATGCTCGATCTCGTCGCGGCCGAAGCCGGGCTTGAGCCCGGCGAGGTGCGGCTGCGCAATCTGGTGCGCCCCGAGCAGATGCCGTTCGATAACATCACCCGGAAGCATTTCGACAGCGGCGACTACCCCGAGGCGATGCGCCGCGCGCTGGCGCAGATCGATATCGATGCCGTTCGCGCGCGACAGCGCAAGGGCGAGGCCGACGGCCGCCGCATCGGCGTCGGCGTCTCCATCTATTGCGAACAGGCCGCGCACGGCACCTCAGTCTATTCGGGTTGGGGCATTCCGATGGTGCCGGGCCACGAGCAGGCCTCGGCCCGCCTGACACCCGACGGTGGCCTCGAACTGCGCGTCGGCGTGCATTCGCACGGGCAGGGCATGGAGACCACGCTCGCCCAGGTCGCGCATGAAATCCTGGGCATCGACGTCGCGAAGATCCGCATCATCCTCGGCGACACCGCGATGACGCCCTATTCGACCGGCACCTGGGGCTCGCGCTCGATGGTGATGGCGGGCGGCGCGGTCGCGACCACCTGCCGCGAGCTTGCCGAGCGCGCGAGGCGCATCGGCGCCAAGCTGTTGCAGCACGATGCGGCTTCCGTGGTATTGCAGAATGGCGAGGTCCGCGGCGTCAACGGCAGCGTCACCCTGAAGGCGATCGCCCACACCTGGTACCGCCGTCCGCAGGATCTGCCTGTAGACGTCGATCCCGGCGGGCTCGAGGTGACGCAAGGCTACAAGCCGGTGCGCGACAGCGGCACCTTCAGCTACGCCGCGCATGCGGCGGTGGTCGCGGTCGATCCTGACATCGGCGAGGTCGAGATTCTCGACTACGTGATCGTCGAGGACGGTGGCGTGCTGGTCAATCCGCTCGTGGTCGACGGCCAGATCTATGGCGGCCTGGCGCAAGGCATCGGCACCGCGCTCTACGAGGAGATGCCGTTCGACGCCTCCGGCCAGCCGCTGGCGACGACGCTCGCGGACTACCTGCTGCCCGGGCCGACCGAGGTTCCCGCCGCGCGCCTGGATCACATGGAGACGCCGTCGCCTTACACAGAGTTCGGCGTCAAGGGCATCGGCGAGGGCGGGGCGATCGCGCCGCCCGCCGCGATCGCCAACGCCGTCAACGACGCGCTGCGGCCGCTCGGCGTCCAGCTGATGCAATCGCCGATCACGCCGCATCGCATCGTCGCGGCCGTGCTGGCTGCGCGTCGAGCCGAAAGGAGCGCCGCATGAAGCCTGCGCCCTTTGCTTATGAACGCCCGCGCGATCTCACCGCGGCCCTGTCGATGCTGGCCGCAAGCAATGGATCGGCGAAAATCATTGCCGGCGGACAGTCCCTCGGCCCCATGCTCAATCTGCGGCTGGTGCAGCCGGAGCTGATCGTCGACATCTCCGGTCTTGCCGAGCTCAAGCGCGCGGAGGTCTCGGGGGACGAACTCGTGCTGGGCGCCCTCGTCACCCATGCCGATATCGAGGACGGCCGCACCGCCGACGTCACCCGCGGCGCGATGCGCGGCGTCGCTGCCAACATCGCCTATCGCGCCGTGCGCAACCGTGGCACCATCGGCGGCTCGCTCAGCCATGCCGATCCCGCCGCGGACTGGATTTCGGCGCTCGCGGCCCTCGGCGCGCGGGTGACGTTGCGCAGTCTCGCCGGTGCGCGGACTTTGGTGGTCGAGACGTTCGTCGTCGGCGCTCTGGAATCCGCGTTGCACGACGGCGAGATCGTCGAGGCGGTCCGCGTGCCGACGCGCTCGGCCTCGTCGCATTGGGGCTATGTCAAGAGCTGCCGCAAGACGGGCGAATTCGCGCATGCCATCGGCGCGGTGCTGATTGATCCCACCGCCGCTTCGGCGCGCATCGTCATCGGCGCGATCGATACGGCCCCCATCGTCATTACCGACGCCGCCGAGCTGTTCGGCGGCCGCATCGCAGCCGACTACAAGCAGCGTTTCGATCTCCGCGTCGCCGATGCTCTCCTGGCCAAAGCCGGCATCGACGATGCCGCGCAGCGCCACATCCATGTCAACGTCTTGAAGCGCGCCGTCCAGGAGGCTGCGGCATGACCACGATCGCGCTTCAGGTCAATCGCCGCGCCGTGGAGCTGGCCGCCGAGCCGCGCACCAGCCTCGCCGATTTCGTCCGCGACAAGCTCGACCTCACCGGGACCCATCTCGGTTGCGAGCACGGCGTCTGCGGCGCCTGCACCGTGCTGCTCGACGGCGTACCGGCGCGCTCCTGCATCACCTATGCGGCGGCCTGCGAGGGCGCCGACGTCACCACGATCGAAGGCCTCGACGAGGACGAGGTCACGGCCGAGCTGCGCGCTGCCTTCACCCGCGAGCACGCGCTGCAATGCGGCTATTGCACGCCGGGCATGCTGGTCTCCGCGCGGGACCTCGTGCTGCGCCTTCCCGACGCCGACGAGCGCAGCATTCGCGTCGGCATGAGCGGCAATCTGTGCCGCTGCACCGGCTATGTCGGCATCGTGCGCGCGGTGCAGTCCGTGATCGAGGCAAGGCGCGCGCGCAGCATCGCGCCGCTGGCCGGTGCCGGCAGGACTGGTCTCGGCCCCGTCGGATCGGGACGCGCCGCGCCCGGTCGCAGCGAGCCGCGGCCCGGGCAACAAGCGCTGGCTCCGGCTTCGGAAAACATCGCAACCGGCAGCATCCCCGACTTCACCCCGGCGACCGTGCTCGACCAGCGCTTCACGTTGCCGCATCCGCCGGCAAAGGTGTTCGCGATGTTCGACGATATCGCCGCCGTTGCGTCTTGCCTCCCAGGCGTCTCGCTGACATCGGCGCCGACGCCGGAGCGCGTGCAGGGGGCGATCCGCGTCAAGCTCGGCCCAATCGCAGCAAGCTTCGAAGGCGCCGCGCGCGTCGAGCGCGATCCCGCCACACTGTCCGGACGCATCGTCGGCATCGGTACCGACCCGCGCAGCCGCTCGGCGACGCAAGGCGAGATCCGTTACCGCCTGCTTCCGCTCGAGGGCGGCGCCGCGACGTCCGTCGAACTGTCGATCGGCTACACGCTCACGGGAATGCTGGCCCAGGTCGGTCGTCCCGGCCTGGTGCGCGATCTCGCCAAACGCCTGGTCGCGGACTTCGCCGCCAATCTCGATCGCCGGATGTCCGGCCTGACGGCCGGGCCTGGAACGTCGGCGGAACTGAGCTTCTGGTCGATTGCGTCGGACGTGTTGCGCACACGGATCGCCCGCATCTTTGGCCGCCGGAGCGGGGCGGGGTGAGGGTGTGCTCACACACCGGAAGTGACGAAGCCTGGACTGACTTAAGACATCAACAGCGTTGGATTTGGAGAGACAACATGACACGAGCACTCGGATTGGTTCGAACACTCGCGCTGGCGACGACCTTGATCGGCGGCACGGCCGGCGCGCAGACCATCAAGATCGGCGTCAACGAGCCGCTCACCGGCGCGTTTGCAGCGTCAGGCACTTACGTCGTCAACGGCGCCAAGATCGCCGCCGACGAGATCAACGCCAAGGGCGGTATTCTCGGCAAGAAGATCGAGCTGGTGATCGAAGACAACAAGAGCAACCCGACCGAAGCGGCTGCTGTCGCCGAGAAGCTCATCACCAGCGACAAGGTGCCGGTCCTGATGGGCGCCTGGGGCTCGAGCCTGACGCTCGCGGTGATGCCGAAGCTGATGGAATACGAGACGCCGATGGTGGTGGAGACTTCGTCCTCGGGCAAGATCACGACGACGGGCAATCCCTTCATCTTCCGCATCTCGCCGCCCTCCGCGATCGAGGCCGCGGCCTTCAAGGGCATCGTCGACAAGCTCGCGCTGAAGAAGGTCGATTTCCTCGTCATCAACAACGACTGGGGTCGCGGCACCGCCGAGGACTTCAGCAAGATGATGAAGGAAAAGGGCATCACCATCGGCCTCGTCGAGACCATGGACCAGGGCGCGCAAGACATGAGCGCGCAGCTCTCCAAGATCAAGAGCTCGGATTCCGAGACGGTCATCGTTACTACCGCCGTGGATCAGCTCACCCTGATCTTCAAGCAGGCGGCGGCGCTGGGCCTGAAGAAGCGCATCATCACCACCGGCGGCTCGCAGAACCCGGACCAGATCATCGCCCAAGCGGGAGCTGCCGCCAACGGCACCATGCACCTGACCACGTTCCTGCCCTGGTTCCCGGACAAGACGCCGAATCCGGAAGCCACCAACTATTTCATCGCGGAATGGAAGAAGCGCGGCTTCGACTTCGCCGGCTGCACCGAGAGCTTCCGTGGTTATGACGGCATCCGCACCGTGGCGGCGGCGATCGAGAAAGCTGGAAAGGCCGAACCCGCGGCGATCAAGGCGGCGTTCTGGGACATCAAGGTGAAGGGGCTCAACGGCGACATCGTGTTCCGCAAGTCCGGTCCCGAGGGCAAGGAAAGCGGACAGAGCCAGCCGAACGTCTATCTGATCGAGATCGCCGACGGCAAGATCGAGATGAAGACGCTCTAAAGCGCGATGAGATTAGGTTCGATGCAGCAACGAAGGAGGTGCGCTCCCTCGCCCGCTTGCGGGAGAGGGTCGGGGAGAGGGTGTCTCCGCGCTGGGATTCCCCAAGAGAATAGAACCCTCACCCGGCGCTCCGCGCCGACCTCTCCCGCAAGCGGGAGAGGTTGCACCGAGCCTGTGGCAATTGATCCGACCTAAAGCCATTCCGCTTTAGCATCAGTCAATCTCGGGGAGGGCTGCACATTGCGTGCCCTCACCGTCATCCGCAACATCCAGGAACAGCCTTGAGCGAATTCCTCCAGCATCTGATCAACATGCTCGTGCTCGGCGGCACCTATGCGCTGCTGGGCATCGGGCTGACCTTGATCTTCGGCATCATGAATGTCGTGAACTTCACGCATGGCGTGCTCTACACGTTCGGCGCCTACATCATGTTCATCGTGGTGCAGCAGCTCGGGCTGAATTTCTTTCTCGCATTGCCCGTGGCCGTGCTGGCCGGATGGCTGCTGGGTGCGGCGATCGAATTGACTTTGCTGCGACCACTGCGCGGCTCCGACATTGACACCACCATGCTGGTGATGATCGGCGCCTGGATCGCGATGCAGTCGGGCACGCTGTGGATCTGGGGCGGCGTCGCCAAATCGGTGACGACGCCGTTTCCCGAAGCGCCGCTGGTGCTCGGACCGGTGTCGGTGTCCTGGCTGCGGCTGTTCGTGCTCGCCGCGGCGGCGCTTCTGATCCTGGTGACATATCTTCTGATCAACAAGACCAGCCTGGGACGCGCGATGCGCGCGACGTTCCAGGATCACGACACGGCCTCGCTGATGGGGGTCAACGTCGACATGATCTACACCTCGACCTTCGCGATCGGATCGAGCCTTGCGGCCGCGGCGGGCGCGCTGCTCGGGCCGGTCTACGTCATCTTCCCGCAGATGGGAGACCTCGCCGCGGTCAAGGCCTTCGCCATCGTCATCCTCGGCGGCCTCGGCAACATCACCGGCGCCGTGATCGGCGGCTTCATCCTCGCCCTGGCCGAAGAGCTGGGCGCCGGCTACGTCTCGTCGGGCTACCGCGACGCCATGGGCTTTGTCATCATCATCGCCGTTTTGATCTTCCGGCCGACCGGCCTTTTCGCGCGCGCGGAGCGCGTCGGATGAAGGCGATCACCACCATTCTTGCTGTCGCAGCTCTCGCCTCGGTGCCGCTCTGGCTGCGCGATCCCTATCTGCTCAACGCCCTGATCACGACCGGCATCTTCGTCATCGGCGCGATGAGTCTCAATCTGTTGCTCGGTTTCACCGGCCAGCTCAGCCTCGGCCACATCGCCTTCTTCGGCATCGGCGCCTATGTCAGCGCGCTGACCTCGCTCGGATTCGACGTCGGCCTGCCCGGAGGCTTTCGGCTGGTTCACACGCCCTGGCCGCCGATCATAGGCTTCGTGCTGGCGATCCTGATTGCAGGATTGTGCGGCTATTTCGTCGGCCTGTTGTCGTTCCGGGTCCGCGGCGCCTATTTCGTCATCGTGACGATCTCCTTTGCCGAGGTGGTCCGGTTGGTGGCGCTGAACTGGGTCGAGCTGACACAGGGCCCGCTGGCGTTGACCAACATCCCCTCCATCGCGTTGCCCTTGCCGGGCATCGGCGAATTGACGCTGCGCACCAAGCTGCAGAACTACTATCTCGTGCTGGTCGTCGCGCTCATCGCCTATCTCCTGATCGCGCGGCTCGTTCATTCCCATTTCGGCCGCTCCATGCGTGGCCTGATGGAGAACGAGACACTGGCCGTCTCCGTCGGCATCGACGTGACCAGGACCTTGACGATTGCCGCGGTGATCTCGGCCGCGATCGCCGGCGCGGCGGGCAGCCTCTATGCCCACTATATCCGGATCATCGACCCCGAAGTGTTCGCCTTCATCAACACCGTCACCATGGTGATCATGGTCATCACCGGCGGCAAGGGCTCCCTCGCCGGGCCCGTCGTCGGCGGACTCATCTTCGGGCTGCTGCCGGTTGCGCTCCGTCCGGTGATGGCGCCGGAAGCGCAATGGATCGCCTATGGCGGCGTGCTGATCGCCATCCTCTTCGTGCTGCCGCGCGGCATCGTGCCGTCGCTGGCGCTCCGTTTGGCTGGCCGGCGGCGCCGGTCGCCTGCGCCGGCGGCCCTCACGGAGACTGCTGCCAAGGAGCCGGCGTGATGACGGCGCGCAGCATTGCCATGACCATCGACCAGGTCGCCGTCCGCTTCGGCGGGCTGGTTGCGATCTCCGACATGAGTTTCACCGTGGGCGAGGGCGAGATCGTCAGCCTGATCGGACCGAACGGTGCCGGCAAGACCACCGCCTTCAACGTCATGACCGGCTTCCTGACGCCGAGCGCCGGCCGCGTGACCTATCGCGACACGGCGCTCGCCGGTTTGAAACCGCACGAGATTGCCGATCTAGGCCTGATCCGCACCTTCCAGCGAACCAGCGTTTTCCCCAACGACACCGTCTACGACAATCTGCTGATCGGCTTGCATCGACAGGGCCGGGTGCGGCTGCTCGATGCCATCCTCGGCCTGCCGGGCGCGCGTGCCTCGGAGCGCAAGCTGCGGCAGCGGGCCACCGAACTGCTCGAATGGGTCGGGCTGGAGCGGCGCGCGCATGATGCCGCTGGTTCTCTGTCCTACGGCGAGCAGCGCCTCGTCGGTGTCGCGCTGGCGCTTGCCGCGGAGCCGTCGATGCTGTTGCTGGACGAGCCGGTCTCCGGCATGAACGCCTCGGAGACCCATCGCTTTGTCGAATTGATCCGCAGCATCCGCGACCGCGGCATCACCATCCTCCTGGTCGAGCACGACATGCCCATGGTGATGACGGTCTCCGACCGCATCGTCGTGCTCAACTATGGCCGCATCATCGCGGAAGGGACGCCAGACGTCATCCGAAACGATCCTGCGGTCATCGAAGCCTATCTCGGACATGGAGCGGGACATGCTTGAGATCCGCGAGATGGTGTGTGGTTACGGTGGGGTCACCGCGTTGCGCGGCATCTCGCTGGACGTGAAGGCCGGCCAGCTGGTCGCGCTGATCGGTGCCAACGGCGCTGGCAAAAGCACGACGTTGCGCGCCATCTCCGGGCTGGTGCCCCCGCGCTCCGGCCAGATGCGGTTCGAGGGCATCGACATCACCGGCGCAAAGCCGCCGCGCGTGCTGGCCAGTGGCATTGCGCATTGCCCGGAAGGGCGGCGCGTGTTCCCGCATATGAGCGTCGAGGAAAATCTCGACATGGGGGCCTACCTCCGTCGCGGTTCGGGCGAGATCGCGGCCGACCGCGACCGCATCTACACGGAATTCCCGCGGCTTGCCGAGCGGCGCCGGCAGGCCGCCGGCACGCTGTCCGGTGGTGAGCAGCAGATGCTCGCGATCGGGCGCGCGCTGATGTCGCGGCCGCGGCTGATCATGTTCGACGAGCCGTCGCTCGGGCTCGCTCCCAACATCGTCGAGCGCACCTTTGCGATCATCCGGGCGATCCGCGATTCCGGCACCACGGTGCTGCTGGTCGAGCAGAACGCGTTCGCCGCACTCGAAATGTGCGATCATGCTTATCTGCTCGAGAACGGACGCATCGTGCTGTCCGGCGCCGGCAGCGAGTTGATCGCGAACCAGCATGTGCGCAAGGCCTATCTCGGTGGATGACGAGGCCGTCCGTTCCACCTGGACCCTGGTCTGCGATCTCGACCGGCTGAAGACGGAGACGATGGTTCGCGTCCGTGTCGGAGGTCTCGACATGCTCGTGATCTGGAACGAAGGCGAGGTCGTCGCATGCGATCGCGCCTGTCCGCACGAACAGGCGGATCTCGGTCTCGGGCAGGTGAGGGCAGGGCGGCTGTACTGCCCACGGCACGCGGCCTCGTTCGATCTGTGCGATGGAACGATCAGTTCGGGATGGCCGAGCTCGCCGCTACGGTTCTATCCGGCGCGCGTCACGGCCGAGGGAGTCTCGATCGAGGTGAAGCAGCGATGAGGCGGGCGATGATGGCATCATGCCCCTGTTTTGCCCGACGAGTCAAAACGCAAGGCGTCAATCTGGTCTTCGAGAATTTGCCTTTTGGGACCAATGGCATCTCTACTGTGCATAGGGTTGTTTTCGAGGTTTCTAGTCCAGCAGTCGCCGAGCGGCGTCGACGAGAATGCCGTCCGGCCGGCGCAGCGCTTCGAGAATGGTGAAATGGTCGGCGCCTTCGACCGGGATGAGCTTGCCGGGCGCTCCGGCCGCCGCGCGCTTGTGGTGGAGATTGATGGAATCGCACACGAGGGCCGGCAGCTCATTGCTGCCATAGGCGATGTCGAGCCGCTTCGGCGTCACCGGCAGGCGCAGCGGCGACAGCGTGGCGATCTCGGCATCCGTCAGCTTCAGCGCGTCGTTGAGCCCGATATCGCGGATCGGCGCGAGATCGTAGACGCCCGAGAGCGCGAGCCCCGCGTGGACACGCGGATGATCCAGCGCCATCGCGACGAGATGGGCGCCGGCGGACCAGCCGGACAGCACGACCGGCCCGGCGACGCCATAGGACGGGCCATGAGCGGCGAGCCAGTCGAGCGCGCGCGGGATCTCGGCAACAATCTCGGTGAACGACACCTCCGGCGCCAGCGAATAGCCGGGAATTGCAACCGACCAGCCATGGGCGGCGACGCCTTCGACCAGCATGGCGAACAGCTCGCGCGAATTGCGCTGCCAATAGCCGCCATGCAGGAACACCAGGCAGGGCGCATCGGGAGTCGTGGCCGGATAGAGGTCGATCTTGTTGTTGGCCCGCTCGCCATAGGGCAGGTCGAGACGGGACTTCAGTGCGCCCCGCATCCGCGCCGAAGCCTCGTTGCGCTCGGCGATCAGCGCCGGGCTGTTCTTGACGGCCGCGTTGTTGTCATAGGCCGCGCTGCGCTCCGCCGGCGACAGTTCGGACCACTTGTCGCGGGGATCGAGCGGCCGGACAGGCGAGCGAACATCGTCAACCATGAAACTCTCCATTGCGGCCCTGGGGCGGGCCTTTTCGATTGGATCGCCTATTCCGCACGCGGATGCAATCCGGTTTGTTTCACGCGATGCATCGGGCATGCCAGCATCCTGCCAGGTCTCGCCGGCGGCATCACGGCTCTTGCGGAGGGTCGCCGCATATTCCAAACAATGCCGGCTATCAAGTGACGGAGATGAAACGTGACCCAGCTCGATCTCGCCATTCGCGGCGGCACCATCGTGACGGCCAGCGACGAGTTCCGCGCCGATATCGGTATTCGCGACGGCCGCATCGTCAGCATCGCCGATCGCATCGAGGGCGCGGCCCGCGAGATCGATGCGACGGGCCTGCTGGCGCTGCCGGGCGGCATCGACAGCCACGTCCACATCTCGCAGCCCTCGGGCCCCGACGTGGTGATGGCCGACGACTTCGCCTCGGCGACGCGCGCGGCGGCGGCCGGCGGCAATACCATGGTTCTGCCTTTCGCGTTGCAGGAGAAGGGCACCTCGCTGCGCACCTGTGTCGAGAATTATCGCAAGCTCGCCGAAGGCGAGTGCTACGTCGACACGGCGTTTCATCTCATCATCTCCGATCCGACCGCGGTCGTGCTCGGGCAGGAGCTGCCCGCCCTGGTCAAGGACGGCTACACCTCGTTCAAGGTGTTCATGACCTATGACGACCTCGTGCTTAGCGACAAGCAGCTGCTCGAGGTGTTCGAGGTCGCGCGCCGCGAGGAGGCGCTGGTCATGGTCCATTGCGAGGGCTACGACGCCATCCGCTTCCTCACCAGCAAGCTGGAGCGCGAGGGCCATATCGCGCCCTATTATCACGGCACCTCGCGGCCCCAGGCGGTCGAGCGCGAGGCGACGCACCGGGCCATCAGCCATGCCGAGGTGATCGGCGTTCCCATCATGATTGTGCACGTCTCCGGACGCGAGGCGATGGAGCAGGTGCGCTGGGCCCAGCAGCGTGGCCTGCCCGTTCATGCCGAGACCTGCCCGCAATACATCACGCTGACGGCCGACGACATGAAGGGCCTCAACATGGACATCACGGGGGCGAAGTATGTCTGCTCGCCGCCGCCGCGCGATGTTGAGAGCCAGCAGGCGATCTGGGAGGGCATCACGTCAGGCGTATTCCAGACCTTCTCGTCCGATCACTGCCCGTTCCGCTACGACGACCCCAAGGGCAAGCTGACGCCGAACGCCCGCACCTCGTTCCGCTGGGTGCCGAACGGCATTCCCGGCGTCGAGACCCGGCTCCCGATCCTGTTCTCGGAAGGTGTCTCGAAGGGCCGCATCACCTTGCAGAAGTTCGTCGAGCTGACCGCGACCAACCACGCACGGATCTATGGTCTCTATCCGCGCAAGGGCTCGATCGGCGTCGGCTTCGATGCCGACATCGTGCTCTGGGATCCCGAATTGAAGAAGCCGATCCGGCAGGCCGACCTGCATCACGGCGCGGACTACACGCCCTGGGAAGGCTTCGAAGTCACGGGATGGCCGGTGACGACGATCGCCAGGGGAGAGGTGGTCTTCAGCCAAGGCCGAATCGTCGGCACCAAGGGTGCGGGCCAGGTACTGAGCCGGGGCAAGTCGAGCCTGATCTGATCCTTCGCGCTTCAGAAGGTCGCTGCCATTGCAGCGAGGCGTTGATGGGCTCGTTCGCGGGCGGTATCGATCGGCGCCTGCGGTCCGGTGGTTGGACCGATCGGCACGAAACGGACATTGCTGATCCCGATGAAGCGCAGGATTTCGCGCAAGTAGGGCGTAGCCATGTCGATGCGGCCGCGGTTCATGCCGGTGGCGAAATCGCTGCCGCTGGCGATGATGACCAGCGTCGGCCGGTCGGTCAGCAGCGGCAGATATCCTTCCGAGGGATCGAACCGGAAGGTGAGCCCGGGCTGGACGATGATGTCGAACCATTGCTTGAGCTTGTAGGGAAGGCCGAAGTTCCACATCGGGGTCGAGATCAGCACCCGATCGGCGAGCGAGAAGCGCAGCGCCATTCGCTCGGCCTCGGCGAAGCTGTCGCGCTGCGCATCGGTGAAGGCCTGAGCCTTCATGCGTGCGTATTTGGCCTCGACGATGGGGCCGGTGAACTCCGGCATCCGCTCACGCCAGATGTCCACGACATCGACGTCCCAATCCGGCCGAGCCTGGCGGAAGCCGTCAAGAAAGACCCGCGCGCCGGCAGTCGACTCGGACTCGGCGCGCGGCGAGCAGGCTAGGTGCAGCAGCTTTGCCACAGCTCATCCCAGCGCTCTGATGACGGTGTCGGCCCTGGTCACCACCGCAACGTTCTGCATGGCAAAATTGATTGAGGCATTGTGCCAGTCGGCGTTCATGGTCGAGCAGCAATCCTCCGGCACGATCATGAAATAGCCCTTGTCGGCGCCGGTCCGCGCGGTGTGCTCGACCGACATGTTGGTCCAGGCGCCGGTGTTGATGATCATGTCGCGCCCGGTGGCCTTCAGGATCGTTTCCAGCCGCGTACCCTCCCAGGCGCTCATCCGCATCTTCTCGACGACGAAATCGCCGGGCCGCGGTTCGAGGCCTGAGACCGGGGCTGCGCCCCAGCTGCCGCGCACCATCGCCTTGCTGTCGACGAGCCCCTCGAACAACGGCGCATTCAGCGTCACCCCGGGCGCGCCGGGCTCGACCACGAACCAGACGTGGATGATGGCGACGCCGCGCGCGCGTGCGGCCTCCGCAAGACGGCGCACATTCTCCACGACACGCTGTTGCTTGGCATGACCGGGTGCGCCGGACTCGGCGAAAGCGCCGCCATCCATGATCACGTCGTTCTGGAGATCCTGGATGATCATGGCGCAGCGCTGTGGATCGAGCCGCATCTCGCCCTCGGTCAGAATGGGCGCGGCTGGCGATGAGCTCGGGCTTGCGACGCCACCGGCGCGCCGGCCGCTCATATACGGCTCATGCCGCGGACCGGCCTTGGTCGGGATCGCATAGACCGAATGCGTCGCGGTCAGGTAGAGCGTGCGGAAATCCGGCCCGCCCCAGGCGAGGTTGGCGACCAGCTCCGGCGCGCGAACCTTGCCCAGCAGCTCGCCGCGCGGCGAATAGACCCAGACGCCGCCGGGGGCGGTGACCCAGACATTGCCGTGCTGATCGCACTTCATGCCGTCGGGCAGGCCGCCTTCGAGTTCGGACTTGATGCCACTCGCAAACACCCGTGCATTGGCCAGCGAACCATCGCCGGTGACGTCGAAGACGCGGATCAGGGCCTGCACGGTGTCGTTGACATAAAGCAGCTTCTCGTCCGGCGAGAAGCACAGCCCGTTCGGCTGGTCGAACAAATTGCGTTCGACCACGAGCTTCGGCTCGCCGCCCGGCACCACGCGGTAGACGCCCTGGAAGCCGAGCTGGCGCGGCCGCTCGACACCATAGACCGGCATGCGGCCATACCAGGGATCGGAGAAATAGATCGCGCCGGATGAGTGCACGCAGACGTCGTTGGGGCTGTTGAGCTCCTGGCCCTGGAAGTGCGAGGCCAGCACCTCGCGCCGCCCGTCCGGCCGCTCGCGCACCAGCGACGACGTCGCATGCTCGCAGACGATCAGATTGAGCTCGGCGTCATACGTCATGCCGTTGCATTTGCTCGACGGGCGCTTGACGTCGACGACGCCGCGCCGCGCATCCCAGCGCCGGCGCACGTCGGCCGGCATGTCCGAGAACAGCAGATAGTGATCGACCGGATGCCAGATCGGCCCCTCCGTGAAGTCGAAGCCGGTGCCGACCTGTGCCACCGGCGCATAAGGGTCGATCAGGGTCTCGAACTCGCTTCGCAACGTCACATGCGTCATGGGTCGATCCTCGACAACATCAGGCCGGGAACCAGTTGCGCTCGGGCAGCGACTGGACAATCGGTCCGGGGACCTGATCGTGCAGACGCCCCACGACATTGCCGCCTTCGATCTTGGCGGGACGATCGTGGACCGGGAGCAAATAGCGTGAGCTGCTCAGCAGCTTCTTGATCGCGGCCTTTTCCGCGCGCTTGCTGGTGCCGTGGTTGCCGGTGGTGCGCGGCTCCCAGTCGTTGATCTCATGGAAGGGCGTGACGATCTGATCGTTGAAGTCGTAGATCACGTCGCCGCAGATGGTCGCGATACCGTCGGCGGTCTCGACGATGACGTTCATCGAACCCTCGGTGTGGGCGTTGGCGGCGTCGCAGTAGACGCCGGGCATCAGCTCGATCGGGCCGGTGATCTCGAGGTCGAGGAAGCGTAGCGCGCTCTTGGTATGCAGGCGGTCGATCAAGTGCTTGATGTCGGGGGCCGGGTATTGCGGGTGCATCAGCCCGGAGACTGAATATTCGAGCTCCTTGCGGTTGAGAACGACGGTCGTGTTCATCGGAAACAGATCGTCCTTGCCGGCATGATCGATGTGCAGATGCGTGTGGCAGACGAAGCGGACGTCGCCCATGCGCACGCCATGGCGCGCGAGCTGGTTCTCGATCATGTTCTCGTGGTACTGAAGTCCCCGCATGCCCAGCGTCTCCATGATCTGGTTGGAGCGATAGCCGGTGTCGACGACAACAGGATATTTGCCGCCGAGGATCAAAAAGCCGAGCGTGAGGACGCGGCGGGTGCGGCCGCAGTCGCGGCCGAGCACCAGGAAGCTCGATTCCAGCTCGATATCGCCGTAGTCCAGGATCTTGATCTCCAGCGCCATTCATTTCTCTCCCGTCTCGTTTCTTGTCCGTCAAAGCCGATAGACGCGCGTCGCCGTCGTCCTGAAGATCGCATCCTGCTGCTCCGCACTGAACGGGGCGGCTGCGGCGCGAAAGGCTGCGACGAGCTCGCGGTAACTGGTCCACAATTTCTCGATCGGAAAATTGGAGCCGAACAGGCAGCGTTCGGCGCCGAAGATCGCGACGGTATCGGTGAGCACGGCCGCAATGTGCGCGGGATCGTTGCGATGGATGAAGGTGCCGAGCCCGGAGAGCTTGGAGACCACGTTCGGGCAGGCCGCGAGCCGGGCCATCCCGGCGCGCCAGGCCGCGCGCCCTGCCGGCGACGGGTCTTCGAGCATGCCGGCATGTTGAAGGATGAACGTCACGTCGGGGCAGGAGTCAGCGAGCTGTGCCGCGTCTGGCATCTGCGGCGTGAAGACCTGGAGGTCGAAGCTCCAGCCGTAATCGGCCAGATGCGCGACGTTGCGGCGGATCACCGGATCGGCGCAGAGGTCCGGTCGCGCGGCGAAGCGATAGAGCGGGTTCTCGTGCCAGTGCAGCTGCATGCGCACGCCGCGCAGCAACGGGTACCGCTTCAGGCGATCGAGTTGCGGGCGCACGTCGTCCACGGCAAAATCGGCGTAGGCGACGATGGCATGCGGCCAGCCGTGCTCGTCCGCCGTCCGCTGCACCCAAGCGGCCTCGTCCTCGAAACGGTCGTTGGCCCAGTTGGTCTGCACATAGACGGAGCGACTTACGCCGCAGTCCTTGAGATCGCCGAGATATTCCTCGATTGGATAATCGCGCCGGATCGGCTCGTATGGGCCGAAGATGCGTGGCTGCATCGGGCCGGTCAGCCAGGGCAGATCGGCCTGTCGCCAGATGTGGTGATGGCCGTCGACGATATCGTTCACGCAGCTCTCCTTCCCAGTGCCAGCACATGAGCGACGATCGAGGCGCTCGATCCACCGTCCACGAGGTCGTCGACGAAGCGCTCGATTGCGACCAGCGCTTCGGTTTGCGGGCGGAATGCAGGGCTCGTTGCCAGCGGCGTCAGCCAGCTCAGACGCCAGGCCCGCCGCGACAGTTTCGCGACGGCGTCGCGAAGGGTGTCGGGCTCGCCCCGCTCGAGCCCGTCCGACACGATGACGACAGCGGCGCCGCGGGCGTAGCCGCCGAACCGTGGGACGGCGAGGAACGCCTGCAGCGCGTCGCCGATGCGGGTGCCGCCGTCCCAGTCGCTGACGAGATGCGCCGCCGCATTCAGCGCCTGCTCGCGGCGTTTCAGCCGCAGCGCACGGGTGACACGGGTCAGCCGCGTGCCGAAGGTGAAGACCTCGACATTGGGCGCGGCCTGCACCAGCGTATGCGCCAGCTTCATGTTCTCCTCGGTGCGGCTTTTCATCGAGCCGGAGACGTCGATCAGCAGCAAGACCTTGCGCGGGCGCTGCCGTCGCTTCATGTGGCCGAGCCGCAGGATCTCGCCGTCGCTGCGGACGCTGTCGCGCAAGGTGCGGCGGAGATCGGCAAAGGGGCCGCGGCGCGCCCGCATGCGGCGGGGGCCGCGACGGCGCGGCAGGCGCCGCGGGGCTTCCCGCGCCAGGCGCCGGAGCGCGTCGGTCGTGGAAAGCTGCGTAAACCGGCGCTCGACCAGCGCCTCGCTGCGTGCCGCGGTGAGGCCGGACTCGTTGGCCTCGTCGGAAAGCAGGGGCTCCTCGTCGCCGCGACCTTCCTCCTGGAGGCGGACGGTCTCGTCGTCGTCGCCGTCTTCGGCATGCGCGATCGCCTCGCTGCCGCGGAAATGGAGGTCGAACAGCCGGTCGAAGGTGGTGCGGCGCTCGGGCGGCGGGGCGAGGGTGGCGAGGGCGGATTGCCTGATGTCGCCGAGATCGCGCGGGCCGAGCAGCGCGATGGCGGTAAGAAATGCGGTGGTCTGCTCCGGCGCCACGGCGAAGCCGTTGGCGCGCAACAGCGTCACGAAGGAGACGAAGATGCGGGCAGCGCGCGGGAGCTGCAGCTCGGGGCTCATGCGGTGGCCTCCGCGAGCATGGCATCGAGCCGCGGCGCGATGAAGTGCAGATCCTCTTCGTCCTTCAGCGCCACGCCGATCGAACGCTTGAACGCATCCGGCCAGCGCGCGCCGCCCTTATTGAGAAGCGTCGCCGCCTCCGCCCAGTCGACGGCCTCGGCGATGCCGGGCGCCTTGCTCAGCGGCTCGCGGCGCAGCCGTTCGACCGCCGCGACGACGGCGCGGGCCGTGGTTTCGGCGACGGTGGAGGCGCGCATCATGATGATGCGTGCTTCCCGCTCCGCAGTCGGGTAATCGATCCAGTGATACACGCAGCGGCGGCGCAGGGCCTCGTGCAGATCGCGTGTCCGGTTCGACGTCAGCACCACCACGGGGCGTTCGACCGCGCGAACCGTGCCGCGCTCGGGAATCGAGATCTGGAAGTCGGACAGGAATTCGAGCAGGAAGGCCTCGAACTCCTGGTCGGCGCGGTCGATCTCGTCGATCAGGAGCACGGTGGAATCGGGTGCGCGCAGCGCCGCCAGCATGGGACGCTCGATCAGGAAGGTCTCGCCGTAAATGTCGATGCTCTCGTCGCCTGCCTGGCGGATCGCCAGCATTTGCCGCGGATAGTTCCACTCGTAGAGCGCGGCGGCCGCGTCGATGCCCTCGTAGCATTGCAGGCGGATGAGACGGCGGCCGAGCACCGCGGCGATGGCCTTCGCCGCCTCCGTCTTGCCGACGCCGGGCGCGCCTTCCAGCAGCAGCGGTTTGCCCAGCGCAAGGCCGAGATAGGCGGCCGTCGCCAGTCCCTCGTCGGCGAGGTAATAGGCCGCGCGCAGCGCCTTCTCCAGCGCCTCCGGGCTGTCGATGCCGACGATGTTGCTGCGAACTGCCATGAACCCGCCTCAGCGCCGCGCCTGCGGCCGCGCGCCGCCCTGCGCCTTGATCGCCCGCAGCACCTTTTCCGGTGTGATCGGTAGCTCGTCGATCCGCACGCCCACCGCGTTGAAGATCGCATTCGCCACCGCCGGCAGGACCGGATTGGCGCACATCTCGCCAGGGCCTTTTCCCCCGAACGGACCATCGGGAGCAGGGCGCTCCAGCACGGCGATATCGTGCGGGCAGATGTCGCCGGGACCGGGCATCAGATATTCGACGAAGTCGCGGGGCCCGTGGACAGGATCGGGATAGTATGGCTCAGGCGTCTCGTAGAGCGCGTGGCTGACGCCCATCCAGGCGCCGCCGACGAGCTGCTGCTCGACCAGCCGCGGGTTGAGCGCGCGGCCGAGCTCGTAAGCCGAGTCCATCCGGACCATCGCGACCTCGCCGGTCTCGTCGTCGACTTCGACCTCGGCGACGAGGCAGGCATGGGCGTAGCAGGTCGCCGGCGACATCTCGCCCGTTTCTGGGTCGACGTTCGACAGCGGCACCAGGAAGATGCCGCGTCCGGAGATGGTCTTGCCCTGCTTGAACTGCGCGGCGATGGCGACGTCCTTGGTCGAGATCGAGCGGTGCGGCGCGCCCTTGACGTGGATGTTGCCGCGGCCGTCGGTTTCGAGATCGGCGGCGTTGACCTCGAGCTCCTCGGCCGCGGCCTCCATCATCACGCCGCGCGCTTCCTTGGCGGCCGCCATTACGGCGTTGCCGACGCGGTGCGTGCCGCGCGAGGCGAACGAGCCCATGCAGTGCGGCCCGGTGTCCGAATCCGCGGTGTCGACATAGACGTCCTCGACCGGCACGCCGAGCGTCTCGGCGCAGATCTGCCGCGTCACCGACTTCATGCCCTGGCCGAGGTCGATCGACGACAAAGCCACCGTGAACTTGCCGCTCGGGTTGGAATGCACCAGCGCCTGGCTCGGATCGCCGCCGAGATTCATGCCGATGGGGTAGTTGATCGACGCCATGCCGCGTCCGCGATGCCGGGTCATCTCAACGCCTCCTGGTGCCGAACACGGAGGAAAAGCGGGTCGCGCCGTGCGATGGCGCAGCCGGGCGGGGCGGGGGAGGTGGCGGCACCGACGGCGGTGGTTCGCGCGGCGGCTCCCGCGTCGTTGACATCGGTGCACGGTCATAGCTCGTGCGCTGCTGCGCAGGCGCGGCCGGACGCGCCCGGGAATCCGTGGGCGTCGGCGGGATTACGGCGCGGCTGCCGCCGCCGTCCTTGCGTGATGAGGCGCGTCTGAACTCATCGCGGATCGGCCACTTGGCTTTTTCCGCCGCAACCTGGACGCACTCGATCAGAGCCGTGTTCTTGGCTTCGCGCCGGTGCGCCTTCATGTCGCCGTCGCGATAGGCGTTGAGAATCCGGAACTCCATCGGGTCCATGCCGATGAGGCCCGCGAGCTTGTCCATCTGGCATTCGATGGCAAAATCCATCGCGGTGACGCCGAAGCCGCGCATGGCGGTCGCCGGCGTGCGGTTGGTGAAGACGCAATAGACGTCGCCATAGACGTTCGGGATGGTGTAGGGCCCCGGCAGGTGCGCGGCACATTTCACCGCGGCATAGCTGGAGAGCCGCGTATACGCGCCGCTGTCGAAAAATGCCCGGATTTTGCGCGCGACGATGCGGCCGTCGCGCATCACGCCGTCCTTGATGTAGATGCGCTCGGCGCCGCGCGGCGGGCCGTACTGCATCTCTTCCTCGCGCCCGAACACGTAGCGAACGGGGCGGCCGGTCAGCATCGCGCCGAGGATCGCGAGCGGCTCGGTCAGCGTGTCGACCTTGCCGCCGAAGCCGCCGCCGACGGTGCCGCCGATGAAGTGGAAGGTGTTGGAGGGCACGTCCAGGATCTTGGCGCAGGTGTCGACGGAGAAGAACAGCGCCTGCGTCGAGGTGTAGACGACGTAGCGGCCGTTGGTATCGGGCGCGGCGATGGCGCCGTTGGTCTCGGTCGGCGCGTGCTCGATCGGTGACATCTGGTAACGCTGTTCGAGCACGTGGTCGGCGGTCGCCAGCGCGGCATCGGCGTCGCCGAAGCGAAGGCGCTGATGATCGTAGGCGTCGTGATAGATGAAGGCGTTCTTCGGATAGGTCTCGTTGACCACCGGCGCGCCGGGCTTGAGCGCATCCTCGACGTCGAACACCGTCGGCAACGGTTCGTAGTCGATCTTGACCTTTGCGATGGCCTCGAACGCCTCGCGCTCGCTGTCGGCGACGATGGCGAGGATCGGCTCGCCCTTGTAGCGGACCTTGTCGACGGCCAGCGACGGCTCGTCGTCCTTGCCGAAGTTGATCAGGCTGAGCAGCGTGTTTAGATTGACCGGCACGTCTGCACCGCGAATGATCCGGCGCACCCCGGCAGAGCGTTCGGCCTCCGTGGTGTCGATGCGGCGCAGCCTTGCATGCGCCTGGGTCGACCGGACCACCTTCAGGTGCAGCATGCCCTGGAGGTTATGATCGCCAAAATAGCTGGACGTGCCCGTGATGTGGCCGAGCATGTCCTGGCGCTGCGTGCCCTTGCCGATTTCCTTCAGGTTGTCGTCGCGCTCGTCGGCGAAGATGTCCTTGCGTAGTTCCAGCATGGTTTGACCTCAGGCGCTGGCCCGGCCGCCGGCGGCCGCCAGGATGGCATTGATGATCGGCTCGTAGCCGGTGCAGCGGCAGATGTTGCCAGAGATCGCTTCGATCACGTCGGCCCGGCTCGGCGAGGGGTTGCGGTCGAGCAGGGCCTTTGCGGCCATCAGCATGCCCGGCGTGCAAAAGCCGCATTGGGCGGCAAAATTGTCGGCGAAGGCGCGTTGCAGCGGATGCAGGTTCGGGCCTTGCTTCATGCCGTCGAGCGTCTCGACCGAGCGGCCCGCGACGGTTTCGGCCAGCGTCAGGCAGGAGAGGTGAAGCTCGCCGTCGACAAGCACACTGCAGGTGCCGCAGCCGCCCTGGCCGCAGCCGAATTTCGGCGTCATGTCGCCGATCAGCTCGCGCAATGCGACCAGCAGGTTGGTGCCGCCGTCGACGAAGATCGCGACGTCGCGGCCGTTGTGACGAAATTGCAGGGGTATTTTTGTCATGGCCAGCTATTCCTGTCCCGAGAGCAGGCGGCGCAGATGCACGCCGACGATCTCGCGGCGATACCAGGCGCTGCCGAGCGCGTTGTCGGATGGCGATGTTCCTTCGCTCGCCGCGGAGGCTGCGGCAGCGATGGTCGCCGCGTCCAGCGAGCGTCCCTCCAGCGCGCGTTCGGCCGCTCTGGCCCGGATCTGTGTCGGGGCCATCGAGCCCAGCGCGATCCGTGCGCCCGCGATCCGCCCGCCGCTGACCGGCAGATGCGCAGAGAGCGTGATCACCGAGCCGCCTTTCGGCTTGATGCGCGCGATCTTGCGGTAACGGAACGCCTCGCTGCTGGCCGGCCGCGTGCAGGACACCGACAGCACCAGCGTCCCGGCCTGTCGCTCCCGCCCCTGCAGAAACTCCTCGATCGGAATATCGCGCGAGCCGAAGCCGCCTTGAACCGCAATCGTGGCGTCGAGCGCCAGCAGCGCCACGGTAAAATCGCCGTAAGGGTTCGGCGCGAACAGATTGCCGCCGACCGTGCCCATGTTGCGGACGGCGGGACCGCCGATCGAGCGGGCAGGGGCATGCAGGAAGGCAAGGTCGCGCTCGGCGAGGACGCGCGCGAAGGTGACGCCGGCGCCCAAGGTCACGCGCGGGCCCGACGCTTCGATCCGCGTCAGCGCCTGGTCCTGCGCCCGGACGATCGTCGAGATCGAGACGTCGCCTTCGTTCAGGGCCCGCATCACCAGCGTGCCGCCGCCGAGATAGCGCGTAGCGCGGTCCGAGGACAGCGCTCCGGCCGCCTCGCTCGCGTTGGCAAAGGTCTTGACCGTCACGGCCATGTTATGCGGCCTCCTTCAGATGTCGGCGGATCGCCTCGAATCCCGCCTGATAGATGTCTTCGGCGACCATATGGGTGATGCGGTCGCTGTCCTCGGGCCTGGTGGTGAAGCGCGATTCCCAGTGCCAGAAGGTGCGATCGCCATCGGTCACCGGCAGCAGGCGGACATGAGCGACGTAGTTGAACATCGGCACCGGCGTATCGAGCAGGCAATAGCTGAAGGCCTGTTCAAGGTCGGACAGCGCCAGCAATTGCTCGCGCAGCTCCGAGCCGTCCTTGAGCTTGAAGCGCCTGACACAGCCGATCTTGTCGGAGGACTGCGCACGCTCGATCGACGAGGTCGCAACCGCCGGGTGCCAGCGGTCATGTCCGTTGAAATCGCGCAGCACGCCCCACACCGCGTCCGTCGGTGCGTCCAGGATCGTGCTCTTGACGATATGCGGCACGGCTAGCCTCCGAACACGCGCTTCAAGGCATCAAACCCGCCCTGGAACACGCCGCCGCCGATATTGCTGACCAGTTCGGTTTCCCGCTCCGGTGCGCAGTCGAACTCGGCGGTCCATTCCACGAAGGTCTGGTCGCCGTCGGTGACCGGCGTCAGCCGCAGGGTGGCGACGTAGTTCTCGACGCCCATCGGCGATTCTAGGATCGAGTAGGTGCAGAACATGTCGTAGTCGGACAGGCCGAGCAGCTTCTCGCGGATGCGGTCGCCGTTGCGCAGGCGGAAATCGCGCACGCAGCCGATCTTGTCGGAGGGCTCGCCGCCCTCGATCCGGCTTTCGGCGATGGCCGGATGCCAGTTCGGCAGGCCGTTGAAATCGCGCACCCGCGCCCAGACGCGGTCGTTGCGGGCGTTGACGACGGTGGAGACATAGACGCGGGCCATCGCTCAGGACCTCAGCTCTTCTTCCGCGGCCCGCGCTCGGCCGGCGGCTCCCCGCCCTCGGTCGCGGGCGGGGAGGCTGCCGGCTTCTCGCCACCGCCAGCACCTCCGCCGCTCTTTCGCGCGGCCTCCTTGATGCCCTGCATGTCGCGAGCTTCGCGGATCAGGCCCGGCATCTTGGAGAGACTGCCGCCCTCGACGCCGATGTCCGAGAGAATGGAGTCGATCAGCGGCGCCTGGACGCGGTAGCGCAGCGCCGAGTCGATCACCTCGTCGGTGGCGCTGCGGCCGCCATTGCCGTTGCCGTGGCCGTTGCCGTTGAGGCCGTCGACCTGGAGGATGCGGATGCCCTCGATCTTCTCCATCGGCTTGACGCTCTCGCGCACGATGCCCTCGATGCGGTCGAGCAGCTTTCTGCGGAACAGGGAGTAGCGCGCCTGGTCGGTCAGCACGTTCTCGGCCTCGTTGAGCAGCCGCTGCGCCTCGGCCTCGACCGCCGCGCGCACGCGTTCGGCTTCGGCGGCGATGCGCGTCTCCTCGGCCTGCTTCTCGGCGAGCAGGATTTCGACGGTCTTGCGCCGCTTGGCGATCTCGCTCTCCCGGGCCGTGACGACGCGCTCGGTAGCTTCCGTCGCGCGCATCCGGGCTTCCTCGGCAGACGCCTTGGCTGCGGACTCTTCCAGGGATTTCGTGTGGATCGCGATGGCCTTCTCCATCAGGACGGTCTCGACCTCCTTCTCGCGGTTGACCTCGAGCTTGCGCAGCTCGCGCTCGCGGCCGATGCGGGCTTCGTCGAGACCGCGGTCGGAGGCGATGCGGGCACGCTCGACCTCCTCGCGCGAGGCGATCTCGGCTTCCTGGAGCGACTGGACGCGGGCGACCTCGAGCTGCTCGATGGCGCGGCGCCGCTCGATGCGGGCCGCTTCCAGCGCCTGCTCGCGCGAGACGTCGGTGGTCTCGACCTCCTTGCGGGCGACGATCTCGGCCTGCTTGACCTGCCGGTCGGCGTCGATCCGCTCGGAACGCTTGGTCGAGAGGGCGATGACGCGGTCTTCGTCGGCGATCTCGATCGCCTTCTTCTGCTCGATGTTGAGCACCTCGCGCTTCTTGGAGGAGTTGATGCGCTCGGCCTCCAGCGCCAGATCGACCGTGATGCGTTGGCGCTCGATGGCGTCGCGCCGCTTCAGCTCGGCGGCTTCGAGGACGCCGGTCCGTTCGATTTCGAGCGCGCGGGTGTCGCGCTCGGCCTGGATGCGCTCGGCCGCGACCGACTTTTCCTGGGCGATGCGCGCCGCTTCGATCGCTTCGCGGGAGGCGATGTCGGCTTCCTCGACGGCGCGGTTGCGGGCGATCTCCAGCGACCGCACGCGCTCCTCCTGTGCGATCCGCGAGGCTTCCGTGGTCTCGCGCGCGGCGATACCGGCGACGTCGAGGGCCTGGTTGCGCTCGATTTCCAGCTGCCGCGTGTTCTGCTCGGCAGCGATGCGCTCGGCGGAAAGCGTCCGCTCGCGGGCGATGCGGGCGGCTTCCACCGCGCGCTGCGCCTCGATCTCGGCCTCCTGGATGGTGCGCACCTGCTGGATTTCCAACGCGCGGGTGCGCTCGTCCGAGGAGATGCGCTCGACATTGACGATCAATGTCTGCGCGATTCGGGCCTTCTCAGTCGCCTCGCGTGCGGCAATCTCGGCCTCGTCCACGGCGCGCGTGCGCTCGATTTCGCGGCGACGGGTCTCTTCTTCGTTGGCGATGCGGGCATCTGTGACGACCCTGTCCTGCTGAATCCGCGCCTTCTCGATGGCTTCGCGCGCGGCGATCTCGGCTTCTTCGACGGTGCGCATCCGCTCGATCTCGCGCTGGCGGACCTCGCGTTCCGAGGCGATGCGGGTGGTGTCGATCGAGCGCTGGTTGGCGATCCTCGTCTTCTCGATCTCCTCGCGCGCCAGCAGTTCCTTCTCCTCGATGGTGCGGGTCCGCTCGATCTCCCTCTGGCGCGTCTCGCGCTCGGAGGCGATGCGGGCCTCCGCGATCGCCTGGTCGTTGGCGATGCGGGCGCGCTCAATGGCCTCGCGGGCCGAGATCTGCGCTTGCTCAGCCTCAGTCTCGCGCAACGCCCGTTCGCGGGCGACTTCGGTGCGCTGGAGCGCGCGGCGCATCTCGATGTCGCGTTCCTGCTCCAGCCGTGCGGTCTCGCTCTCTCGCTCGATCTCCAGCGCCTGCCGTTCGGCCTCGAGATTGCGCGAGCGGATCTTGATCATCGAGTCCTGCTCGATGTCGTTGCGCAGCTTGCGCTTGGCCTCGATGTCCTGCATCAGCTGGGTCAGGCCTTCGGCATCGAATCGGTTCGAGGGGTTGAAGAATTCCAGGTCGGTCTGGTCGAGATCGGTGATGGCGACCGATTCCAGTTCGAGGCCGTTCTGGGCGAGGGCTTCCGCCGCTTCGGTCTTGACGCGCGCGACATAGTCGCCGCGCCGCTCGTGCATCTCCTCCATGGTCATCTCGGAAGCGACCGAGCGGATTGCGGAGATGAACTTGCCGGCGAGCAGCGCATGAAGTTGCCCGGGCTCCATGGTGCGGCGGCCGAGTGTCGCCGCGGCGATCGAGACCGCTTCGCGTGTCGCCTGCACCCGGACGTAGAAGTCCGCCTCGATGTCGACGCGCATGCGGTCGCGGGTGATCACGGCATCCTGCTTCGAACGCACGACGCCCATGGGCAGCACGTTCATGTTGACGGGCGTGTAATCGTGGATGAACGGCAGCACGAAGGCGCCGCCATTGATCACCACGCGTTCACCGAGGAACCCGGTGCGGACGAACGAGGTCTCCTTGGAGGAGCGATGGTAGAGCCAGTTCACGATGTAGACGCCGACCACGATCACGATGATCGCGACGATCAGCCAGAGGATCAATTCACCGACCAGATTGCCCGACATCTTTCCCTCCTTCGTCCCTTCGGCGTTATCGCGCGCCGATCGCCTTGAATTGCCGCACCTGTTCCGTCAGCGCCCGCTCCACCGGCAGCCGCTCCATCGAGGAGGCGCCGTAGAAGCCATGGCAATGGCGGGTGTTCTTCATGATGAAATCGGCATCGGCGGGGTCGGCGATCGGACCGCCATGCGCGAGCACAAGGATATCCGGATTGACGCTGAGCGCGGCGGAGGCCCAGGTGTCGATTTGCGAAGGACAATCCCCGAGCTTCGGTGCCGTCTGCGCGCCGATCGAGCCGCCGGTCGTAAGCCCCATGTGGCAGACGATGATGTCGGCGCCGGCGATCGCCATCGCTGCGGCTTCCTTCTCGCTGAACACGTAAGGCGTCGTCAGCATGTCCTTGTCGTGCGCCTTGGCGATCATGTCGATCTCCATCGCATAGGACATCCCTGTCTCTTCGAGATTGGCGCGGAAGGTGCCGTCGATCAGCCCGACGGTCGGAAAGTTCTGCACGCCCGCGAATCCGAGCGCTTTCAGCTGGTCGAGGAACACGTCCATGTCGCGGAACGGGTCGGTGCCGTTGACGCCCGCCAGCACCGGCGTCCGGGTGACCACGGGCAGCACTTCGTTCGCCATGTCGAGCACGATGGCGTTGGCATCGCCGTACGCCATCAGGCCGGCGAGCGAGCCGCGGCCGGCCATGCGGTAGCGGCCGGAATTGTAGATGACGATCAAATCGACTCCGCCGGCCTCTTCGCATTTTGCCGACAGTCCCGTTCCGGCCCCGCCGCCGACGATCGGCTCGCCGCGACGCGCCATGTCGCGAAACCTCTTCAGCAGCGCTGCGCGTTCAAACCTGGCCATCGCTCACCTCGCTACTCTCCGCCGTGCGCCGGCACGGCCGAACAGGGTCCGGAACGCGCCGACGATGGCGGCGGCAAAGTCGGGATCGTTGATGTTCTTGGGAATGCGAACGAGCTGGCGGTTGCCGGTCTGCCGCACCGTGCGCTCCAGCGTCCGGAACAGCGCCGCGTCGGCGTCGGGGTCCCAGAACGGCTGGCCCCGCGCGTCGAGCGCGGAGACCCCGCCCTCGGGCAGGAAGAAACGCACCGGGCCGTCCATCTGGTTGAGCCGCTCGCCAATCCAGCGGCCCATGCGCTCGTTCTCCTCCACCGTCGTCCGCATCAACGTCACCTGCGGATTGTGGACGTGGAATTTGCGGCCGTGGTAGCGCTCGGGAATGGTGTCGGGCGCGCCGAAATTGACCATGTCGAGCGCGCCGACCGAGCCGACATAGGGCAGCCGGTTGCGGATGATCGCGCCAAGGCGGTCCTCGGTCGCCGGAAACACGCCGCCCATCATGAGGTCGCAGATCTCGGTCGTGGTGAGGTCGATCACGCCGGCGAGCTGGCCTGACTCGACAAGCTTCTCCATCGAGCGGCCGCCGACGCCGGTGGCGTGAAAGACGAGGCACTCGAAATCGTCGCGCAGGTCGGCGGCGATCTTCTGCACCGCCGGCGTCGTCACGCCGAACATGGTGATGCCGACCGAAGGCAGGTGGCCGGCCTCGCGCGAGGTGGGGGCACGCGCGTCGAGCCGCGCCTTGACCATGCCGGCAAGCGCGTTGGCGCCGTTGGCCAGCACCGCGCGTGAGATCGAGTTCAGCCCCTGCACGTCGGTGACCGAATACATCATCGTGATGTCGGCCGGGCCCACATAGGGCCCGACGTCGCCGGAGGCGACGGAGGAGATGATCAGCTTCGGCACCCCGATGGGCAGCGCGCGCATGCCCGGGGCGACCAGCGAGGACGCGCCCGAGCCGCCCGCGGAGATCACGCCGGCGACATTACCCTGGCGCCGCAGCCAATTGGCAAACGCATCCGCCATCGCGGTCACGGCGGCACCACGGTCGGTGCCGAACACGGCGGAGCCGCCGCGGCCATGGTTCAGGGCGATTTCCTGCGCGGAGACATCGCAGGATGAATGCTTGCCGCTGGTCGAGACGTCGACCAGCCGCGTGCGCAGGCCGCTTTCGGCGATGACGTCGCGGATGAAGCGCAGCTCCTGGCCCTTGGTGTCGAGCGTGCCGACGACCAGCACCACCGGCGGCCCCGAGGTCGGCGCCGCCGCCGGCTCGCGCTTGCGCCGCGCCGCCTCGTCGAGCCGAGCGACCTGCGTCGACAGCGTCCGCGCCGCGGCCTCGATGCGGGAGATCGGCACCGGCTGCGACCATCGCGTCGGCAGCGTCGGGTTGGAGACGTAGATGCGCACCGGTCCGTCGCGGCGGGGTGCCGACGCGGGCTTCGCCTCGGGGCCGGACGCCGGGATGTCGAGATCGGGCTCGAGCTCGGCGTGAAGCCCGACCCCGAGCAGCCGCTGCTGCAGCTCGCGGTCGGCGGCAAGGCGCGCGGAGTCGATGATGCGGTTGATGCGACCGTTGACCATGATCGCGACGTTGCGCGAGATCGCGGTGGCGACGCCGATGTTCTGCTCGATCACGAGCACGGCCATGTCGCCGTCTTCGCCCAGCCGCAGCAACATCTCCTCGACCTGCCCCACGATGACGGGCGCGAGGCCTTCGGTCGGCTCGTCCATGACGAGCAGATGCGGATTGGTGAGCAGCGCGCGCGAGATCGCGAGCATCTGCTGCTCGCCGCCGGAGAGCTGGCCGCCGCCATGACCCTTGCGCTCGGCGAGGCGCGGGAACGTGTCGTAGATGCGCTCGACGGTCCACACGCCCGGCCGCAGCCCGCCGGCGAGCCGCAGATGCTCGTCGACGCTGAGCGATCGCCAGAGCCGGCGTCCCTGCGGCACGTAGCCGACGCCGAGCCGCGCGATCTGGGCCGGCGACCGCCGGGTGATGTCCTCGCCGCGGACGCGGATCGAGCCGCCGCTGACGGCAACCAGTCCCATGATCGCCTTGCACAGCGTGGTCTTGCCCATGCCGTTGCGGCCGACGACGGAGAACACGCCGCTCTCCAGCGTCAGATCCACACCCTGCAGCGCGTGGGAGTGGCCGTAGTAGACGTCGAGGCCGCGGACCTCGAGCGCGGCGCTGGAGCGGCGGGCCTCATTCATGGCCGCCTCCGAGATAAAGCTCCTGCACTTCAGGGTCGGACTGGATCTCCTGCGGCAGGCCCTCCTTGAAGACGCGGCCATTGTGCATCATCGTGACGCTCTCGACGACGCGCAGCGCCACGTCCATGTCGTGCTCGATGATGATGTAGCCGATATGCGCCGGCAGCGAGGTCAGGATTTCGATCAGCTCGGCGCGTTCGGTCGGCGACAGTCCGGCGGCTGGCTCGTCGAACAGCACGAAGCGCGGCGCGCCGGCGAGCGCCAGCGCGATTTCGAGCTGGCGCTGCTGGCCATGCGCGAGCTCGGCCACGCGCTGGTCCTTCACGGCGGAGAGATGCACGGCCTGGACCAGATTGTCGGCCGCATGCATCAGCGCATCGTTCTGTCCCGGACGCAGGAACGAGAAGCGCCCGCGCGAGACGCCGCGGCAGGCGAGATAGACGTTGTCCTGCACGGTGAGGCCGGGAAACAGCGCGGAGATCTGGTAGGTGCGGCGCAGCCCTCGCCGGATGCGCTCATAGGGCGGGAAGTGCGTGACGTCCTCGCCGAAGAAGCGGATGGTGCCGGAGGATGGCGGGAAGTCGCCGGTAATGCAGTTGAACAGCGTGGTCTTGCCGGCACCGTTGGAGCCGAGCACGGCGCGGCGCTCGCCGGGCCGCACGGTGATGGTGACGTCGGTCAGCGCCGCCAGCGCGCCGAACATGCGCGTCACGCCGCGCAGTTCCAGCGCAGAGCCGGCACCGACGGCGGAGAGGCGACGGGCGACGCTATCCATGGCTGCGCCCTCCGCTGGAACGGTCGGCGCCGCGGCGCTGCCGCCAGCGCTGCCACAGGCCGATCACGCCGTCCGATGACCAGAACACGATGGCGAGGAAGCCGAGCCCGATCAACAGGCGGAAGCGGTTGCCGTCGAGCCCGATCCGCACCAGGAAGTCGAGCGCGAAAGTGCGCAGCAGCACGAAGATCAGCGCGCCGATGAAGGGGCCGATCGGGCGCGTGATGCCGCCGACGACGGCGATGATCAACACGTCGATGCAGGCGCCGACGCTGACCGAGCCCGGCGAGATCTGGCGGTAGTTCCAGACCTGGAGCACGCCGGCCAGCGCGGCCACGAAGGAGGCGAAAGCATAGGCGGCGACGCGGTGCGCATTGACGTTGAAGCCGAGCGCCGCCATGCGCCTGGGATTGTCGCGCACGCCCTGGAGCGCCAGGCCGAAAGGTGCGCGCGAGAGGTACTCGACGGCGAAATAGCAGAGCGCGGCGACCGCGAGCACGATGTAGTAGAAGGGGATGTCGGCGCGCCAGTTCACGCCCCAGAAGTGCGGCGTGGCCACGGTGTTGATGCCGGTATGGCCGTTGAAGATCGCCCAGTTCTGGTTGGTGAAGTAGTAGAAGGCCGCGCCGATCGCGAGCGTGATCATGATGGTGTAGATGCCCTCGGTGCGCACCGCGAGCGCGCCGCCGAGCGTGCCGAAGGCGGTCGCCAGCGCCAGCGCCATCGGCACCGCGAGCCACCACGGCCAGCCCAGGCTGATATTGGCGTTGCCGCTGACGCCGAACACCGCGACCATGTAGGCGGAGAAGCCCGCGATGGTGAGCTGCATCAGGCTGACCATGCCGCCGTAACCGGCCAGGAACATCAGGCTCAGCGCGATGGTACCGAGGATCAGGGTGGAGGCGAAGATCTCGATCAGGAAGAAGCCGCTGGCGATCAGCGGCATGATCAGCAGGATGGCCGCGACGGCCCAGGCGGCGGGATGATTGACCTCCGGCCACGCCCGTGCCGGTCGCTGCGCCAACGTGGCGGGGCGAACGGCGAGGCGGGGGGCATCATGGGCGAGCGACATCTCAGCGCCTCGCCAACAGGCCTTGCGGCCGGATCGCCAGCACCAGCACCATGATCAGGAAGGTCACGACGATCGCGTAGGTGGGGATGTAGACCGAGCCGAGCTGTTCGGCGAGCCCGATGATCAGCGCGCCGAGTGCGGCGCCGGGGATCGAGCCCATGCCGCCGACGATCACGACGACGAGCGAGGCCAGCAGGAAGCGGATGTCCTCGCCCGGCGACAGCGACTGGAAGGTGCCGCCCACGACGCCGGCCATGCCCGCAAGTCCCGCGCCGAAGGCGAACACGGCGACGAAGACGAGCTGGATGCGCACGCCGGTCGCCGCCAGCATATCGCGGTCGTCGACGCCGGCGCGGACGATCATGCCGATCCGGGTGCGATTGAGCGCGAGCCACATCGCGACGCCGATCACCACGGAGGCGACGAAAATCACGAGCCGCACCGAGGGATATCTGAGATAGACCGGCTCGCCTGAGGATTTGATCGCCGTCACCAGCGGCAGCTCGACGGGGCCGATCAGCCAGTTCGGGGTCTGGATCTGGTAGAAATCGCCACCGCAGGCCCAGAGCATCAGATCGGCGAACACGATGGACAAGCCGATCGTCACCATGGTCTGCCTGAGATCCTGGCCCTCCATGCGGCGGAAGACGAGAACCTGGAGCAGCACGCCGACCAGGGCGGTCAGGATGAAGGCGACGATGAAGCTGAGAACCCAGGAGCCGGTCGCGGTGCTGACGGCGTAGCCGACATAGCCGCCGAAAAGATAGAGCGAGCCGTGCGCGAGGTTGACGTTGCGCATCAGCCCGAAGATCAGCGTGAAGCCGCTGGCGACGAGGAAGTAGAGGCCGCCGAGCGTGATGCCGTTGAATAGGGCGTTGAGGAAGACGCGCTTGCGGCCGATCGCCTGCTCCAGGCCCGGCGGCCAAACCGCGAAGATCAGCCAGAGCAGGATTGCGACGGCGATGATCGAGATCAGCGCCCAGGCCGGATGGCGTTCGACGAAGCGGCTCATGGCTTCACCTCGCCCCGCTTGCGGCCGGGCAGTCGTGTATCAGACCCGGTTGCTGTGCGGCCCATCCTTCGAGACGCCCGCTTTGGCGGGCTCCTCAGGATGAGGGCGGAGTGCGCGGCAACCGTCTCAACGTCCTTGATACCGATCAGACTCACCCTGAGGAGACCGCGGAGCGGTCGTCTCGAAGGGCGAGGCGCTTGCTCAGGCCGCTCCGGGCAATCGCGCGTGACGCCGCTCGTGCATGCGGAAAGAGGCCGCGTCGAAAACGCGGATTCACTCCAACCCTCGCCCGGCAAGCGGGGCGAGGGGGCATGCGAGCCGTTGCCGGCTGCGAGCCCTGCCATTGACGTGCGTCCTCCCGTCGTCGCGATCCTCTTTCCGGGATCGCGTCGCCAACATCCTAGCCAGCGGGCGAGGGCGACGTTTGATCGTGAGTATCTTTTCGTGGCTCGCGCTCAGGCGCGCAAAATCTTGGCGGCGCGGCGATAATCGGTCGGGGCCATCCCGACATTGGCGGCGAAGAAGCGGGTGAAACCGCTTTGCGAGGAGAAGCCGAGGTCGAAGCCGATATCGGCGATCGGGGCCTCGCTCGCCACCAGCGCTTCGAGCGCCTGTTCCATGATCAGCGTATTGAGATAGAGGTTCGGCGTGACGCCGGTCTGCACGCGGAACAGCCGGTAGAAATGCGGCCGCGACAGGCCGGATTCGCGCGCGATGGTGTCGAGCTCGATTTCGGCGCCGGGGCTTTCCGACATCATCTTGATGCATTTGCGCACGCGAAAGTCGGTGACGGCGCCGCTTGTGCGCGGATCGCGCGCGATCTCGGCCTGCTGCCAGCTTTCGTCGTAGCAGATGTCGATCAGCCGCCGCAGCTCGGAATCGAGGCTGGAGAGCGATGGTGCGCCGCACACGAGCGCCGCGGTCCGCCTGATATGCTTGTCGAGCGCGGGCGTGCGCTTGAACTGGGTGCGGCCGAAACGCAGCCGGTCGCCGCCCGAGGCATCGGGCGCGAACCATTCGGCATTGACGTAGAGCACGAAGAAGATGGCGCCGCCGTCGAGATCGGTCGGCAGGAAGTTGTGCGGCTCCCAGGGATTGACGGCGACGACGGAGGTTTCGGTGAGATCGTAATGTCCGTCGGACACGTCGATGCATGCCGGCATGCCGCCGACATGGAAGATCAGATGACCTTCGCGATGGGCGTGGATATTGAAAGGGCGGTTCAACTGATAAACCGTCGCCCGGCCGAAGCGGCCGTGGAAGACGGCGAGCGCACGGCTCATGCCTTCCCCTCCCGAACGTTCTTGTCTTTTCCGCCAGCGTTCAACAACACCGGCGAGATTGCAAGAGCGGAGAGCGACCGCGTCAGCGAGTCGCTCCCCGGTTGCGTCTGCCCGATGTGATGCGTCAGTACTTCTTACATTCAGGCACGGTGCGGCTTGGCAGCCCGATCTTGGCGAACACGGCCGGGTCGTAGCCGAGCGTCTGGTTGACGTTCGGGATCACCTTCACGACCTTGCTGAACAGCGCGCCCTTGCCGTCATCGACGACTTCGGTGACGAAATTGGTGCCGATCGCCTGGCGGTTGGAGTCGAGCTTGATCTTGCCGTTCGGTGCGTCGAGCTCGATCTTCGCCAGGGCTTCCCTGTACTTCGCCTGGTTGTTGGAGAGGTCGCCATTGACCTGGCGCAGCGCCAGGATCAGCGCCATGGTTGAACCATAATAGTTGGTGGCCAGCAGCGACGGGCTGGGGAACCGCTTGTTCGGCGGGAAAGCGTCCTGATAGGCCTTCACGAATTTCTGCCAGCCCGGATCCTCCCAGGTGTCGGCCTGGCCGCTCGCCGCGATGGTGCCGATCAGGGCGTTCTTGGCGTTGCCCTTCGAGGACAGGATGGTCTGGTCGATCATGATGGAGCCGCCCATCAGATGCGCCTTGCCGCCGGCCTGCTGATACTGGTTGAGGAAGTTGACGGCATCCGCTCCGCCGAGCCCGAGATAGATGGCATCGACGTCGTCGGGCAGGGCGGCGATCACCGAGGCGAAGTCTTTCGTCCCGAGCGGCACCCATTGCCGGTTGGTCACCTGTCCACCCATGCCGCAGAACTCGAGCACCAGCCCGAACACTTGGGTGTAGATGAAGGAGTAGTCCTCGCCGACGGTCGCGATCTTGCGATACTTCTTGTCCTCATAGGCGTATTTGCCGAGGCCGACCTGCCATTGCGCGCCGTCCATGTTGAAGCGGAAGAAATTCGGGGCAGGGTCGACATAGGTCGTTTCCTGCGCGCCCGAGGCCGCGTTGATGAACGTCAGGTTGGGATGGCTCTTTGCGAAGTTCTTCACCGCGATGCCCTCGTCGCCGGAGAGCGGCGACAGCAGGATCTGCACCTTGTCCTGTTCGATCAGCTTGCGCACGGCGCGCACCGCCGAGTCCGGCGTCGCGTCGGTTGAGGCGACGATGAACTCGAGCTCCTTGTCCCCGACCTTCTTGCCGAGCACGTTGAGCGCGGTCTGATGGCCGCGCATGCCGTCCTCGCCGAGCACCGTGTAGGTGCCTTCGAGCGTTGCGGTCACGCCCACCTTGATCTTTTCCTGGGCGATGGCCGCGCCCGAAAGAAACAGGCTGCTCAACGCGAGCAGTCCCATGCTGCATTTCGACATGTGCTCCTCCCTGTGTCATCGCTTTTTTTTGGCGCGACGATCCGTGATATGCCCGTGGCTCAATGCCCGCGGCTTTGGAGGAAAGCTAGCCGAAGTCAGATGCGCTGCACGCTCCAGGGCCTCCTTCGGCTTGACTAGGAGTCTCATTTTGAATGTTGCGGCGCGGGTGGTTTCGCGGTGCAGCAGGCACCCGCGCCGAGGGAGCGCTCCAGGAGCTCGTTTGCGTCGCGCTTTCCGGACGAACTCCAGGAGGGAGCGCGCTAGCCATAGTCTTCAGCAAGAAATTGGCTGATGGCATCGAACGCCTGCAGACGGTGCTTTTCGAGCAGAACCATGTGCGTGCCTTCGCCGATCTCGACCCATCGCCGGTAGGGAGCGCGTTTCAGCGCGAGAAAGAGATCCTGCGCCGAGGCGATGGGAACGTCCCGGTCCCATTCTGCGTGCACCAGCAGCACGGGCACCCTGATGTCGCCGGCATCATAGAGGGCCTTGCCGGCGGCCCAATATTCACGAATGTCCAGGATCGGGCCGTTGACTGCACGCATGACCGGTGGCGTTTGCGAGCTGCCCTGCGGGTCGGTCGCGAGCGAGATGTCGGCCCAGAGCTCGAAGCCGCCCGCCGGGATCAAGCTCGCTCGGGCGGCTTCCGGTGCAGCCGATAGCCAGCGTTCCCTGAAGTCCAGAACCGGGACCTTGCGATAGCCGCCGAGACGCCCGCCGGCATCGATGGGAGCCGGGCCTTTCAACAACCAGAGCGGGGCGACCAATGCGAGCTTGACGATCTTGTCGTTGTTCGCTGCGGTGTAGGCGCCGGCGACCGAGCCGCCCCACGACATCGCAACCAGATTGAGTTGCTTGATGTCGCGTTGCTTCAAGACGTGCGCGACTGCGCTGGCGAGGTCGCGCACGCCGGTCTCGGTACGCACCAGCGGTCCGGATTGCTCCGGCGGCGCGTCCATCTCGGGCGGGCGCGTCGATCGGCCATAGCCGCGCACGTCGAGCGCAAAGACGTCGTAACCATGAGCGGCGAGATGATCCATGAAGGAGACGCCTTCGACGGGGGTGTCGAAAAGGCTTTCCGACGAATAGGTCGCGCCGTGCATCATCAGGATGGTTCGCTCGGCGACGAAGGTCGTGAGCGTCGCGGGTCGCTTGTTGCGCAGGTGAAGCGAAATTCCGGCCGTGTCGCTCGGAATCATGAGGTCCTCGACCACGATCTCGGGCCTGTCGGCGCGCGCGCGAGCTTGCTGGTTCATGCTCGGTCTCCGTTCAGATGAATTGCCAGGTAAAGCGTTCTCCGGTCCGGCGGATGCGGCCGGCCGATGATTGTGCGAAATGGGTGGTGAAGATGGTTGCGCCACGCTCGGCCGCGTCCTCCAACACCAGGGCGCGCGAGCGCAAGGCGGCTTCCGGGAATTCGCAGAAGCACGAATTGAGCGAGGGCTCGTAGACCTGCAGCGGATGGTGCATCACGTCGCCGGCGAAGAGCGCCTGCTCGCCGCCGGACACGAGACGGATCGACGCGTGATCGATGCTATGGCCGGGCGTCGGAATGAACGAGATGCCGTCGAGGACCTCGCTCCCGTCCACTGCAATGAGCCTGGCAAGTCCGGCCTCGATCACCGGCCGGACGCTGTCGTCATAGACACGGTCGGCCGGCTTGCGCAGCGCGGGGCCGAGGGCCGGGGCCGGGCGGGCTGCGCCGATCGGCTCTGTGCCCGTGGCGAGGCTCTCGCCATAGGCCTGCTCGACCCCGGAGAAGACGTAGGTCGCTTTCGGGAAGGTCGGGCTCCAGCGCCCGTCGACGAGCCGCGTGTTCCAGCCGACGTGATCGGCATGGACATGGGTGAGCAGAACGTAGTCGACCTGCTCGGGTGTGACGCCGGCTGCGGCGAGCCGCGTCAAGAAGGGCTCATTGAGCCGGTGGAGCGGCGGGATCTCCGGCCGGTTCTTGTCATTGCCAGTGGCCGTGTCGATCAGGATCGTGTGGTGCGGTGTCCTGACCAGCCAGCTGTGAATGCTCTGAATGAAGGTGCCGGTCACGGGATCGAACGAGCCCGCCTCGAGTCGGTCGCGATGACGCTCCAGCGCCTGCGGCTCGGCTCCCGGATAGAGTGCGTCGAATTTGAATGCGGCAAGCCGCAATTCGTCGATCCGCGTGATCGATGCTTTGCCGACGTGGTAGGTCTTGGCCGCTTGAATCATCGAGATCTCCTCAACTGCGCCGCAGCTAGGTGGGGCCTTGATTGCCCGGGCCGCAGCACCCGTGAGGAACGAAGCGCGCCGGGTCTTGGGGAGAGCCGCGGGCTCGATGGGTCCCATCGACATTGTCGATACCTGAAAAGCACGCTGGGCCAGCTTTTCATGCCGGCGTTTTGGTCCTAATCCTCGTATTGCGGCTCGTCGGCGCCGCGATGTGCCGTGGACGGAGGTGGCCCCGATGCTGGATGCGGAACACGGTCGGGGTCGGCCGACCGACGACCATGACCTCGCCGAGATCGACCTCGGCCTGCTGCTGGCTCTGGAGGCCCTCCTGCGCGAGCGGAACGTGACGCGCGCGGCCTCCCGGCTCAACATCGGGCAGCCTGCCTTGTCGGCGCGGCTCAACCGGCTGCGGCAGATCTTTGCCGATCCGCTGTTCGTGCCCGCGGCGAGCGGGCGCGGCGTCGTGCCGACGGCGAGGGCGGCGGAGCTGCAGACGGAGCTTGCGGACGTGCTCGGCAAGCTTCGCCGCATGGTGGAGGGGCCGGCCGTGTTCGACCCCGCCCGCAGCCAGCGAACCTTCGTCGTCGCCATTCACGAGAATCCGGCCGTGACGCTGGCGCCCGGCCTGGTTGCGCGCTTGACGGCGGTGGCGGAGCGGGCGCGGCTCGCTCTCGTTCACCCCGCGCGCGATGTCGTCGACCAGTTCGAACGCGGAGAGATCGACATCCTCGTGACGGGAGCTGACCGCGCACATGGCGAGCTGATGCAGCGGCCGCTGTTCGAAGACGGCTTCCTCTCCGCACAGCGCAAAGGACACCCGCGTGGCAACCGGCCGCTTGATCTCGACAGCTTTTGCGCGCTCGACCACCTGCTGATCTCGGCCGACGGTGGCGGCTTCTCGGGCCTCGTTGACGACGCGCTCGCGGCGCTCGGCCGTTCCCGGCGCGTCGCTGTCTCCATTCAAACCTATGCACTGGCGCCGGTCATCCTTGCGCACAGCGATTGCATCTGCACCCTGCCGCGACGTTTTCTGATCCGCTTCGCCAACGAGCTCGATCTCACGCCCCCGCCGCTCGATCTGCCGCCCGCTCGCATCGTCGCGTTGTGGCATCCGCGCAATCAAGAGGACAAGGGTCATGCCTGGCTTCGGGACTGCCTGTACCAGGCGGCTGTCGCCTGATGTCGTGACGGCGCCAAGTGCCGGGGCCCAACCCCCGCCTGTTTCGCCCACTGTCAATATCTTCTCGGGAATATATTCCGCTTTACCGAAATTCGGAAATATCGTATGTCTCGCCCATCCCGGCTCATTCTTGAGGGGCGATCGTGAGGTCGTCATGTTCGCGAGCCGGGCTTGCGGTGGACGCGGCAGCGTCGGCGTGAGAGGTGCGGGCAGGGCGGGTAGTCCCTGTGAGCCCGCGGCCGCGCGCGGACGAACGGCGCTGCTAGGTTTCGTCTCGTCTGTAAGTTTCCGGCGCTGTCGACGGCATCGGGAAAACTGCGGCGAAATGGCGGGCCGTGCGTACGGCAAAACCGTGTGGTCCTGGCCGTCGTTGCTACGGTCAAGCCTGTCGCGGAGATGTGCGCGAGCCCAACCGGGCAGACGGCATCGTCAATTCGCGGGGCGAGGGAGGCCAGAAGGAAAGTTCGGCTCCCGGGAGAGCGCGGCATAAGCCGTCCGACCATCGCGCAGGGAAGGCCGAGTGTTGGGCTACACCTGTATGCTGCTGTGCGGTTCTTCCTGCGTGTGCATCTTCGCGCAGCGGACCGCGGGTGCAAGTCGGCACCCGGTCTTCCCTGCGCCCTCTTGGATATGAGGGCGGCGAGATCAAGCAAAGCTCGGGCGAAGTACGCTGCGAGAACGCGAAGGCGTGTCGTCCAGACGACGAAAAAGTTCCCAAATTGATGACCGCCAAGTTTGCATTCGTTGCGCCCGGTATACCCGCCTGCCGCCTTCCTGAGCTGCCGTGCCGAGATCAAATGCAGAGGGCTGAGTCATTAGTCGCGCTTATGTCGCGAATTTTTACTTCCAATTTTACTTCGCAAAACCCTGCCCATAGCCTCACGCGCAACTGATCACATCCGCAGGGATCGCTGAAGATCGTTGCGGCCGCTCATCGTAACCAACGAGGGTTGCCATGCTTGATAGGGATAAGGGGAATGCTGCCGCCGGAACGAAGCCGCGGGAAGCAAAAAAGCTGAGCCGCCGCACGCTGTTGAAGGGGGCCGCCGCCGTCGCGGGCGCCGCCGCTGGATCGGATGCGATCCGGGGATTCCCGACCATCTGGGCGCAGGAGATCAAGGACATCGAGCTGCGCCATGTCGGCGTGTCCTATTCGGTGGTGAAGGCGATCGGCGACCAGGCGGCCAAGGATCTCGGCTTCAAGGTGACGATGCAGAACCTCGACACCTCCGCCGCCATCAACCGCTTCATAAGTCAGCCAAATACGGTTGATATCGCCGACCTCGAAGGTTGGCAGGCCAAGCTCGCGGCCAAGCGCGGCGTGATCCAGGGAATCCAGGTCAAGAAGATCAAGGAGTTCGACAACATCCTGCCGATCTTCACCAAGGGCGAGATCGACGGCCACAAGATTCCGCGCCAGGGCATTTCGCCTTACGAGGCCATGTATATCGCCAAGCCCGACGCGACCGATCTCAACGACGGCGTCACGGAGTGGGCGACGTTCCTGCCCCAGGTCTACAACGCGGACTCCATCGGTTATCGCCCCGATCTCGTCGGCCACGAAGTGACTGAGTGGAAGGACCTGATCGACCCCAAGTTCAAGGGCAAGGCCGCGATCCTCGACGTGCCCGCCATCGGCATCATGGATGCCGCGCTCTGCTTCGAGAGCGCCGGGCTGATCAAGTATGGCAACAAAGGCAACATGACCAAGGAGGAGATCGACTTCACCTGCAACAAGCTGATCGAGCTGAAGAAGCAGGGTCAGTTCCGCGCGACCTGGACCACTTTCGACCAGTCGGTGCAACTGATGGCGGCGGGCGAGGTGGTGATCCAGTCGATGTGGTCGCCCGCGGTTGCAGCCGTGCGCGTCAAGGAAATTCCCTGCGTCTACGCGCCCGTGAACGTCAAGAACGGCAAGGAAGGCTATCGCGGCTGGTGCAACGGCATGGGCCTGATGAAGCACCTCTCCGGCAAGAAGCTCGACGCCGCCTACGAATATCTCAACTGGTATCTGTCGGGTTGGCAGGGCGGCTTCGTTGGACGCTACGGCTACTACAGCCCCGTGCCATCGACGGCCAAGAAGTTTCTCACGGCGGCGGAATGGGACTTCTGGTACGACGGCAAGCCCGCGCCCGCGGTGATCAACGATCCCTACGGTGTGCCGATGGAGAAGGCCGGCACCAAGCGCGACGGCGGCTCGTTCCTCGATCGCGTCAAGAACATCTCGTGCTGGAACACGCTGATGGACGAGGCGGCCTACATGAACAAGCGCTGGAATGACTTCAAGGTGGCCTGAAACCTGCTTTCCCTGACCTGAACGACGCACCGGCGCCGTTACGCGCCGGTGCGAGAAGGCAGACTTCGAGGCCATTGCCGCCATGCAGCCCAATCCAAGTCCCATGCGCGCCAATCTCGCCGGCTGGCTCTATGTGTCGCCGCTGGTCCTGGTGCTCGTGCCGTTCTTCGTGGCGCCGATCCTGGTCGTATTGGCCGCGAGCTTCTTCGCCACCGACGGCTTTGGCGGACTGACGCCGGGCTTCACGCTGGCAAGCTATGCCGAGGTGCTGCATTCGGCGCTGACGCTGAAGCTGTATCTGGCGACCATCAAGTTCACGGTGCTGACCTGGATCTTCACCCTGATCATCGGCTTCTTCGTTGCCTATTTCCTGGTCTTCCACGTCCGCAACCAATTGCTGGCGATCGGCCTGTTCCTGCTCTGCACGGTGCCGTTCTGGACCTCGAACATCATCCGGATGATCTCGTGGATCCCGCTGCTCGGCAAGGAAGGCCTGATCAACCAGGCGCTGCTGGCAACGGGTGCGATCCGCCAGCCGCTGGAGGTGCTGCTGTTCTCCGATCTCGCGGTGGTCATCGCCTATGTGCACCAGCTCACGATCTTCATGATCGTGCCGATCTTCAACTCGATGGCGAGGATCGACAAGAAGCTGATCGAGGCCGCAATCGACGCCGGCTCCAGCCGTTTCGACATCATGCGTCTGATCGTGGCGCCAATGTCCAAGAGCGGCATCGCCCTCGGCACCATCTTCGTGGTCTCGATCGTGATGGGCGATTTCTTCGTGGTCAAGGTGATGTCCGGCGGCGGCTCCGCCTCGGTGGTCAGCGCCTTCTACGAGGACGTCGGCGTGCTGCAATATCCGACTGCGGCGGCAAGCGCCGTGCTGCTCACGCTGGTGCTGGTTGCGATCGTATCGCTGATCCTGCGCACGGTCGATATCCGGCAGGAGATCACGCGATGAGCGCGGTGCTCGCCGACATGCCCGAGATCGCGGCCCCCGCGACGACCAAGGCGATTGCGCCGAGCAAGGGAGGCAGGCCCTGGACGTTCTACGTGCTGGCGACGCTGTTCGCCTGCTACGTCATCGCGCTCTACGGTCCGATGTTCTGCATCTACATCCTGTCCTTCCAGGATATCCGGGGCGGACTCGTGTTTCCGATGAAGGGTCGGTCGCTACACTGGTTCGTCGACCTGTTCACTCAGGTGCGCACCGGCGATGTCAAGGGGTCGTTCGACCGCTCGATCAAGCTCGCGGTGATCGTCACCGTCATCACCGTGGTGGTGTCATTCCTCGCGGGGCTTGGCTTTCGCAAGCGCTTTCGCGGCGACACATTCGTCTTCTACATGATGATCGGCAGCCTGGTTGCGCCTGGCCTCGTGCTCGGTCTCGGCACCGGCCTGTTGTTCCAGGCGTTGGGGCTGAACGCAAGCTGGTACACGTCGGCACTCGGCGCGCAATTATCCTGGACGCTTCCGTTCGGCGTGCTCGTGATGTTCGCGGTGATGTCCCGCTTCAACCATGCCTGGGAGGAGGCAGCCTACGATCTCGGCGCCAGCCGCTGGCAGTCGATCCGGCTGGTGATGATCCCGGTGCTCGCGCCCGGTCTCGTCGCCGTCGCGCTGTTCGGCTTCACGCTCTCTTACGACGAGTTCGCGCGCAGCCTTCAGACCGCGGGGTCCCTGAACACGCTGCCGCTGGAAATCTGGAGCATGACGCTGAACGTCACCTCTCCGTCGCTCTACGCGCTGGGCACGGTGACCACCATCGTCTCTTTCATCGTCATCGGCGCCAGCCTCGGCAGCATCGTGCTGATCCAGAAGAAGCGCGGCAGCCGGGTAAAGGCCTAGGAATGAAGAACGATCGCGGCGATATCGAACTGGCGGGCGTCTGCAAGAGCTTTGACGGCGCCACCAACGTCGTCGACGGTGTCAATCTCAAGATCGCAGATGGCGCCTATTGCTGCTTCATCGGCCCCTCCGGCTGCGGCAAGACCACGATCCTGCGCATGATTGCCGGCCACGAGGATCCGACCGCCGGCGAGATCGTCATCGGCGGTCAGAACGTCGTCGGCCTCGCGCCGGTGCAGCGGCGCACCGCGATGATGTTCCAGTCCTATGCGCTGTTCCCGCATCTGACCGTGCGGGAGAACATCGCCTTTGCACTTCGCGTGCGCGGCCAGTCCAAGTCCGACCGGTTGCGCGCGGCCGATGCCATGATCGAGAAGGTACGATTGACGCAGTTCGCCGACCGCCTGCCGGCCCAGCTCTCCGGCGGCCAGCAACAGCGTGTGGCTCTGGCACGTGCCGCGATCACCGAGCCGCGGGTGCTGCTGCTCGACGAGCCGCTCTCGGCATTGGACGAGCAGCTTCGCGTCCAGATGCGCCAGGAGCTGCGCCGGATGCAGCAGGAGCTCGGCATCACCTTCATCCATGTCACCCACACCCAGCTCGAGGCGATCGCGCTCGCTGATCTTGTCGTGGTGATGGAGCAGGGCAAGATCAAGCAGGCCGGCGCGGCCCGGGACGTCTATGCCCATCCGCACGATCGCTATGTCGCGGAATTCATGGGTGGCCAGAACGTGTTGTCCGGTCGCGTGGAAAAGGTGAACGGCGCCAGCTTCACGCTCGCGCAAGCGGCTCCCTCGGGCATCGAGGTCCCGCTTCAGGCGCGTTCGACCGTCAGTGTCGGAGACAAGGTCGACATCGCCGTGCGTCGCGACGATGTCGCGCTGGTTCGGCCGGGCAGGGACCTGCCGCCGGGCTGCACCACGTCGCTGCCGAGCCGGGTGCTCGCCATCGAATACCAGGGCTACTTCGTCAAGGTCATGCTCGACACCGTGCCTGACGACGAGTTCGTGGCCTATGTGCCGGAGAAGACATTCTTCGCAGATCCGTTCACCGTCGGCGATGTCGTCATGGCCACATGGGCCACCGGCAGCGCTCTTCCACTCGCCTAGAGACCCGTCGCGCAGGAGTATGACCGTGCAGATATCCTTCACACTCAACGGCCGGCCCACCACCGTCGATGTCGAACCGGCGACGCTGGTGGCCGAGCTGCTGCGCGAGCAACTCAATCTCACCGGCACCCATATCGGCTGCGACACCAGCCAGTGCGGCGCCTGCGTGGTTCATCTGGATGGTTTGCCGGTGAAGAGCTGCACCTTGCTGGCGCCGGCACTCGGCGGCGCCACGCTGCTCACGATCGAAGGCCTGCAGGGTGCGCCCGGCTCGAACCGGATGCACCCCATGCAGGAGGCGTTTCGCGAGCATCACGGCTTGCAATGCGGCTTCTGTACGCCCGGCATGCTGATGACCGCGCTCGCGCTCGCGGCCGAGAAGCCTGACCTGAACGAGGCCGATGTCCGTCATGGTCTCGAAGGCAATATCTGCCGCTGTACCGGCTATCAGAACATCGTCGTCTCGGTCATGGCCGGCGCTGCAGCCATGAACGCCGCGAAGGGAGAGTGACCATGGGCAATGTGATCGGAATCGGCGCCGCCCCAAAGCGCAAGGAAGACCAGCGCTTTCTCACCGGTCGCGGGAATTATGTCTCCGATATCAAGCGGCCGGGCATGACGGCGGGCGTTTTCGTGCGCTCGCCGCATGGACACGCCATGTTGCGCGGCATCGACAAGACCGCGGCCCTGGCCGCGCCCGGCGTCATCGCGGTCCTGACCGGCGATGACGTCGCCGCCGACGGCCTCGGCTCGTTGCCTTGCGGCTGGGGCATCACCGATGCCAAGGGCGTTCCCATGAAGGAGCCGCCTTTTCCCATGCTCGCGCAGAACAAGGTGCGCTTCGTGGGCGATATGGTGGCTGTTGTCATCGCGGAAACTCCGGAGCAGGCCAATGCTGCGGCCGAACTGCTAGAGGTCAACTATGAGGTGCTGCCTTCCGTGGTCGGCGTGCTTGAGGCCATAAGGCCTGATGCGCCGCAGCTGTTCGATGATGTCCCGAACAACATCTGTTGCGACTGGGAACTTGGCGACAAGGCCGCCGTTGAGACTGCGTTCAAGAAGGCGGCGCATGTCGCCAAGCTGAGCCTCGTCAACAACCGCCTGATCGGCAACCCCATGGAGCCGCGGGCGGCGATCGCGGAATACGAGCCGGGCACGGATCGCTTCACGCTGTGGACCACGAGCCAGTTTCCGCACGTCGTTCGCTTCCTGATGGGCGCGCTGGTGTTGAACATACCGCAGCACAAGCTGCGGGTGGTGGCGCCGGACGTCGGCGGCGGCTTCGGCGTCAAGCAGTTCCATTACGGCGAAGAGGCCGTGATCACCTGGGCAGCCAAGCGTGTGAGGCGGCCGGTGAAATGGGTCGCGAGCCGCTCGGAAGGCTATGTCTCCGACCGTCATGGCCGAGACCACGTCACCGAGGCCGAGCTGGCGCTCGATGAAACCGGAAAGTTTCTTGCCTTCCGCGTCAACACGCTGGCCAATATGGGCGGCTATCTCTCGACCTTCGGGCCGAACATCCCGACCAACCTCTATGGCCCACTGCTCGGTGGCGTCTACACCACGCCCGCGATCTACTGCAACGTGAAGGTGGTCTTTACCAACACCGTGCCCGTCGACGCCTATCGTGGCGCCGGCCGTCCTGAAGCGACCTTCGTGCTGGAGCGTATCGTCGATGTCGCGGCCGCAGAGATGGGCATCGACCGCGTCGAGATCCGCCGCCGCAACATGATCCCGAAGGAGGCCTACCCGTACCAGACGCCGGTGCTGGTGCAGTACGATTCCGGCGATCCCATGGGATGCCTCGACGGCGCGCTGGTCGCCGCCGACGTCAAGAATTTCGGTATCCGCAAGGCAGCCTCCGCCAGCAAGGGCAAGTTCCGCGGGCTCGGCTACTCCACCTATGTCGAAGCCTGCGGCCTTGCGCCGTCGCGCTTCGCCGGCAGGCTTGGGGCACGCGGCGGTCTTTATGAGAGCGCCACGGTGCGGGTGCATCCGACCGGGCAGGTGACGGTCATGATCGGCACGCACAATCACGGCCAGGGCCACGAGACCACTTTCGCGCAGATCGTCTCGGACAAGCTCGGCGTCGCCTTCGAGAATGTCGACATCGTGTTCGGCGACACCGACCGCGTGCAGTTCGGCATGGGTACGTATGGTTCGCGTTCCCTCGTGGTCGGCGGTGCCGCCTTGTCCAAGGCCACCGACAAGGTCATTGCCAAGGGCAAGAAGATCGCCTCGCATCTGCTCGAAGCGGCCGAGGTCGACATCCAGTTCGAGAGCGGAAAGTTCTCGGTAGCCGGCACGGACCGCAGCAAGACGTTCGAGGAGATCGCCGGCGCGGCCTATGTCCCGCACAATTATCCACTCGAGGTGCTGGAGCCGGGGCTGGAGGAGCAGGCCTATTACGATCCCGTCAACTTCACCTATCCTGGCGGATGCCATATCGCCGAGGTCGAGGTCGATCCCGAAACGGGCACGGTCACCCTCGTGAACTATACTGCGGTCGATGACGTCGGCACGGTGATCAACCCGATGATCGTCGAGGGCCAGCTGCATGGCGGCATCGTGCAAGGCGTCGGCCAGGCGCTGTTCGAAAACGCGGTCTATGACGAGGGCTCTGGGCAACTGCTGTCGGGCTCGCTGATGGACTATTGCATGCCGCGTGCCGACCATCTGCCGATGATGAAGGTGGCGACCCATTCCACCCTGTGCACGCATACGCCGATGGGCGTGAAGGGTTGCGGCGAGGTCGGCACCATCGGCTCGCCCGCCGCCGTGATCAACGCGGTGGTCGACGCGCTCTCTCATCTCGGCGTCACCCATGTCGACATGCCGGCAACGCCGAACCGGATCTGGCGCCTGCTGCAGAACGCGTCGTTGCCGGTCGCTGCGGAATAGGGGGATCACATGAAACCGTTTGCCTACCACCAGCCGGACCAGATTCCGGACGCGGCCAAGCTCCTGACTTCCATCGAGGACAGCAAGCTCGTTGCCGGCGGCATGACGCTGATCCCAACGCTGAGGCAACGGCTGGCCAGCCCGGTCGCATTGGTCGATCTGTCGAAGCTCGGAAACCTCAAGGGTATAACCGACGATGGTGCCACCATCACCATCGGCGCAATGACGCCGCACGCGGTGGTCGCTGCCTCGAAACTGGTGCAGACCAGGATCCCCGCGCTCGCGGCGCTGGCTTCGATGATCGGCGATCCCGCCGTTCGCAGCCGCGGCACCATCGGTGGTTCCGTTGCCAACAACGATCCGGCAGCGGATTATCCGGCCGGCGTGCTCGGCCTCGGCGCCACCATCGTCACCAGCACGCGGGAGATTGCCGCGGACAAGTTCTTCCTCGGCCTGTTCGAGACGGCGCTCGAACCGGGAGAAATCATCACTGCGGTCCGTTTACCCGTGCCGCTGAAAGCAGGCTACGCAAAGTTCAAGGCGCCGGCGTCGCGTTATGCGCTGGTCGGCGTGTTCGTCGCGAAATTCGCCGATGGGGTCCGGGTCGCCGTCACGGGCGCGGGTCCCGGCGTTTTCCGAGTGCCGCCCATGGAGGCCGCGTTGTCGGCCAATTTCGATCCGTCCGCGATCGCGGCGATCAGGATCGACACCGACGGTCTCACCTCAGATATCCATGCCGAAGCCGATTACCGGGCGCATCTCGTCACGGTGATGGCCAAGCGCGCCGTCGACGCGGCGCTCAGCTAGCTCTTTAGGGTCGATGATGACTGATGGTTCCGGCCGAGCGGCCTTCCCGCCGGCGCCGACTGGCCTTGGCGCGCTTTCTGCATCCGAGATCGTGGCCGGCTATAGGCGCAGAGCGTTTACGCCGCGCGATGTTGTCGATGACACGATCGCAGCGCTTCAGGCGACAGACGAAGCCTGTAACGCGGTGGTGACGCCGATGTACGAGCAGGCGAGAGCGGAGGCCGATCGACTCACCAGGGAGATGCGTTCGGGCGAAGCCAAGGGACTGCTGGCCGGTGTGCCCGTCACGATCAAGGATCTCGTCTATGTCGCCGGAGTTCCGGCCTATGCCGGCTCGCCCATGAACAGGGGCTTCGTGCCCGAGGCCGATGCCGCCGTGGTCTCCGCGCTGAGGGCGTCAGGCGCCATCATCACGTGCAAGACCACGACATGCGAGTCCGGCTACAAGCTGACGGCCGACAGTCCGGTTACCGGCATCACGCGCAATCCCTGGAACGCTGGTCGTACCAGCGGCGGCTCCAGCGGAGGGGCTGCTGCCGGCGTCGCCGCCGGTTGCGGTCCGATCGCGATCGGCACTGACGGCGTCGGCTCGATCCGCGTGCCTTCGTCGTTCTGCGGCGTGTTTGGGCTGAAGCCCACGTTCGGCCTGGTGCCGCGCTCGCCCGGCTTCTCGCCGCCGTCCTGGGCCTCGCTCGCGCATACCGGGCCGATCACGCGCACGGTGGCGGATGCCGCGCTGATGCTGGAGATCATTGCCGGCTACGACCTGCGCGATGCAGCAAGCCTGCCAGTGTCGCCGCGCCGCTTCGACATTAACGCGGCGTCGCTGGACGGCATTCGCATCGGCGCCAGCGCCGATTTCGGCTACGCCGCGGTCAGCCCCGACGTCCGCGCTGCGTTCCAAAAGGCACTTTCCGTTCTCGATTCCTGCGGGGCGCAGGTTACCAGGGACGACCCAGGCCTCGATCCCGGTATTCTCGAGCACACGCTGAAGCCGATCGCTTTCACGGAACAAGCGGCGGCAGTTTCAACCAAGACCGCGGCCGATCTCGCAAGCTCCGAGCCCGATTATCGCGACGTCATCGCCGCCGGTCGGAACTACACCGGGACCGATTATATCGAAGCGAGCTATCGCCGCGGCCAGGCGCGCAATGCGTTCCTGAAGCTGTTCGAGCGCGTCGATGCCCTGGTGACGCCGACTGTCGCGGTGACGGCATTCGAGGCGGGACAGATCGGTGTCGGCACGATCGACGGCAACAAGGTCGATCCGCATCTCGGCTGGTCGCCCTTTACGTGGCCGATCAATCTCGCCGGCCTGCCGGCTGCGACGCTTCCTTGCGGTTTCGATCGCGACGGCATGCCGATAGGCCTTCAGGTCGTCGCGCCCTGGCTCGACGAACCGACCATCTTCCGCATCGCGGCCGCGTTCGAGCAGGCGCAACCCTGGGCCAAGTTCTGGCCGCCGCTGGCCCTGTGCTAGGGCACCGGGTTAGCCCAGCGCGATCGGTGAGCCCCGGCCACTGAGCTCTTCGTCGAGACGTAGATAATGCGCGAGATAATCGTGCAGCGCGGTCGCGGCCTTCGAGGTCGCTCCGCTGGACTTGTAGAGCAGCAGCTCGATCTTCGGCAGCGGCGGCAGGCCCTCGTTGGGGCCGATTTCGCACATCGCCGGCACCAAGGCACTGCGGCCGAGCACGGTGACCGCCATGCCCGCGAAGGCCGCTGCCTGCAGGCCCCCGACGCTTTCGCTGACACAGGCAATGCGCCAGCGCAAATTGGCTCGTTCCAGCGTTTCGATGGCGTAGTCACGGTAGATGTTGCCGGGCGGCAATAGCGCCAGCGGGATCGGGCGCTCTTGATGCGCGGCGGATTGCTCGCCGGTCATCCAGACCAATTGCTCGCGCCGCACCACCTGGCCGCCAGTGAAATCGTTCATGCGCGTGACCAGTGCGATGTCGACATCACCGCGCTTGACGAGGCCAACCAGCGGTGTCGACAGCGCGCAATTGAGCTCGACCTGCACGCGCGGAAAGGATTTCCGGAATACGCTGAGGATCTGCGGCAGCATGAACGCGGCGTAGAGGTCGGGCGTCCCGAGGACCACCTGGCCTTCGATCTCCTGTGACGCCAGTTGCGAAATCAGCTCGTCATGCAACCGCAGGATGGACTTTGCGTAGGTGAGAACGGTGGTGCCGTCGTCGGTCAGCGTCAGCCTGCGGCCGCCATGCTCGAACAATTGCTTGCCCGTCAGCTCCTCCAGCCGCTGCAATTGCAATGTGATCGCCGGCTGGGTTCGGCCCAGCCGTCGCGCGGTCTCGGTGATGCTGCCGGTCTCGACCACCGAAATCAGCGACCGGAGCATGCGGATGTCGAGACTAACGAGGTTCATGCGGCGCCCATATCGCCTACGATTTATGCAAAATACGTGCTAACGCACGACAGCCCAGCAGCCATGTTGACGCAGTCGGACTTGCTTCAATCGGAGCAGGCTAGCCATCCGCGACGACATCATCGATCGCACCATCGAGGGTCAGGACGGAGTGAGAGCGGCAAAGCCCGATCTGATACGCCGCACAGCGCTGCACAGATTTGCTGCATGGCGACGTGAATTGGAGCAGTAAGCGCTGCAATAACGCGCTTGACTTCGCTTTCGATCTCAACGACCGTATCGTCCAAGCGTTGGGCAGCTTGGCCCGTCAACGCGACGAGTTCAAACCATTTCCAACACCACGCGCATCGCGTGTTCGGTTGGCGGCGAGGGCGCCCTCGGCTTAACGGCCGGCGGGCGCTTTTTTGTTTTGGATCGAGTGATGACGCGGACGGGATATCGTATCGGTGTGATGTTCTCGACGACGGGGTCGTACAGCGTCGTCGCGCGTTCGATGCTCAACGGAGCGCTGCTCGCGTTCGACGAAATCAACGCCGGCTCCGACACGATCCAGCTGGAGCCGGTGGTGGTCAATCCCAACGGCGATCTCGCCTGCTATCGCTCGCTCAGCCAGGACCTGCTCAAATCGGGGATCCGTCACGTCGTTGGCTGTTACACCTCCTCCAGCCGCAAGGAGGTCATTCCCTGCTTCGAGAAGTTCGATGGCATGCTCTGGTATCCGTCGCACTATGAAGGTTTCGAAAGCTCCGACAACGTCGTTTATACCGGGGCCGCGCCCAATCAGCACGTTCTCCCGCTGGTCGACTATCTCGCCACCCGCGTCGGCAAGCGCGCCTTCTGCGTCGGCTCCAACTACATCTGGGCCTGGGAGAACAATCGCATCTTCCGCGAAGCGTTGATCGCGCGCGGCGGCACCGTTCTCGCCGAGCGCTATCTGTCCGTCGGCGATACCGAGGTCGACCAGGTCATTGCTGCGATCATCGAGCAGCGGCCGGATTTCGTCTTCAACAATCTGATCGGCACCAGCGCTTATGCCTTCTTCCGCGCGTTCCGCGCCGCCTGCCGTGCGCGCGGCATCGATCAGGCCACGGAAATCCCGGTCGCGAGCTGCACGCTGTCGGAGCCGGAATTGCCGGAGATCGGCCCGGATGCGGTCGAGGGGCATCTGTCCTCGAGCGTCTACTTCTCGTCGTTGAAGTCGCCGGAGAACGCCGCCTTCATCGATGCCTATACGCAGTCCTTCCCGGATGGCCCGGTCTCGTCGGCCGACGCGGAGTCCTCTTACATCGCCGTCAAGCTGCTTGCATCCGCCTTGTCGCAGGCCGGCACCGACGATGCGCGCAAGGTGCGCGCCGCCGTGGCGGACCAGCGGCTGCATGCGCCGCAAGGCGAGGTCCGCATCGACCGCCAGACCTTCCACGCCTGGCTCACGCCTCGGATCGGCCGATCGACCGCCGGCGGCCAGTTCGAGGTGCTGCTGGAATCACGCGAGCCGATCGCGCCGGATCCCTATCTCGTTCAGTCGTCGCCGCGCTTTGCCAGCGCAATGCGCTCTCCACATTTGAAAGTGGTGCAATCATGAGCTCCCGACTGCTGCAGAACTTCAAGGGCGGCCGTGCCATCGTCGTCACGAGGCGAGGGGGCTGGGAGAGCGCGCTGGAGACGACGCTCGCCAAGCTCGGCGTCTCCACCGAGTACCCTGAGATCGTCGATGGCCGCGCCCAGCTCGACGTCGCCGGCCTTCAGGCTGACCGCGATATCCTGTTCGTCGACGGCGATCTCGAAGGCGCGGTCGCGATCGAGGTCAATCCGGCCTCGCGGCTGCCGCCGGTACCGGTGATCGGTCTCGTCGGCGTCGAGGCGCCGAGCCGGCTGAAGGCGCTGGTCAATCTCGGCGCCACCTCGTTCCTGCGCAAGCCGGTGCATGGCGGCGCGGTCTACACGTCTCTGTTCATGGGCATCAACCAGTTCCTGCTGCGCGCCGAGATGTACGAGCGCCTGCAGGGGCTCGAGGAGCGCCGCCGCGGCCGCCGCGCGGTGATCCGGGCCGTCATCCTGCTGATGCAGCAGGACGGCCTCGACGAGGAAGGTGCCTATTCCCGGCTCCGTCGCGACAGCATGCGCGCGCGGCAGAACATGGAGCTCTATTGCGAAGAGCTTCTGAGCAAGCGGGCGAAGCCGCCCGATACGTCCGGCCGCACGACCGGCATCACGCTGCAAGGCGGCAACAAGCAGGCCATCTAGGAGAAGCAAAATGAGCAAGTCTGTATTGCGGGGGCTGCGCGCCGCAGCCCTCACGGGGACGCTTGTCCTCGGATCACCCATAGGCTCCCACTCGGCGCTTGCGGCGGAGAATCCGATCAAGCTCGGGGTGCTGGAGGATCAGTCCGGCGACTTCGCTGCGGCCACGATCGGCAAGGTCCACGCCATCCAGCTCGCCGCCGAGGAGATCAACAAGGCCGGCGGCATCATGGGTCGCCCGCTGGAGCTCGTCACCTACGACACCCAGTCCGACAACACCCGCTACCAGGAGTTCATGCGCCGCGTGCTCCAGCGCGACAAGGTCGACGTCGTCTTCGCGGGCTTCTCCTCGGCCTCGCGCGAGGCGTATCGTCCGATCGTCGACCAGTTCAACGGCTTCGCCTTCTACAACAACCAGTATGAAGGCGGCGTCTGCGACGGCCACATGATCGTGACGGGCGCCGTGCCGGAGCAGCAGTTCTCGACGCTGATTCCTTACATGATGGAGAAGTACGGCAAGAACGTCTACACGCTCGCAGCCGACTACAATTTCGGCCAGATCTCGGCCGAATGGGTGCGCAAGATCGTCAAGGAGAACGGAGGCAAGATGGCTGGCGAGGAGTTCATCCCGCTCGGTGTCTCGCAGTTCTCGCAGAGCATCCAGAACATCCAGAAGGCCAAGCCGGACTTCGTGGTCACGCTGTTGGTCGGTACGGCGCAGGCGTCTTATTACGAGCAGGCGGCCTCCGCCAACGTCAGCCTGCCGATGGCGTCCTCGGTCAACGTCGGCCAGGGCTACGAGCACAAGCGCTTCAAGCCGCCGAGCCTGAAGGACATGTACGTCACCACCAACTACATCGAGGAGATCGACTCGCCCAAGAGCAAGGAGTTCTACGCCAAGTTCAAGGCGAAGTTCCCGAGCGAGCCCTATGTGAACCAGGAGGCCGAGAACTCCTATCTCGCGGTCTATCTCTACAAGCAGATGGTCGAGCGCGCGAAGTCGACCAAGCGGGAGGAGATCCGCAAGGTGATCGCACTGGGCGACGTCTGCATGGACGCGCCGGAGGGCAAGGTCTGCATCGACCCGAAGAGCCAGCATATGTCGCACACGATCTATCTCGCCAAGGTCGGCGCCGATCATTCGATCTCCTTCCCGAAGGTCTGGGAGGACATCAAGCCATACTGGCTGGGTGAGGCCGGCTGCGATCTCACCAAGAAGGATCCGATGGCCCAGTACACGCCATCGAATCCTCCACCCAAGCCCTGACCTGCGGCGTGTCGCCCCGGCCTTCACGTCGGCCGGGGCGATCACGGACATCCGCGGCGCGCCGCATCCTTCCACTTCCTGGTTGATTCATGGACATCGCGACCCACGTCTTCTCTGCGCTCTATCAATTCGGGGACGCTTTCGCATTCCTGGTGCTTTCCGCCTGCGGGCTCGCGGTGATCTTCGGCATGATGGGCGTGATCAATCTCGCCCATGGCGAGTTCATCATGTGCGGTGCCTACGTCACCGCCGCCACCGTGCACGCCGGCCTGCCGCTGCCGCTGGGAATTCTGACCGGTACCCTCGTATCGGGGTTGGTCGGCGTCGTGGTTGAACTCGCGGTAATCCGCCATCTCTACGACCGTCCGCTCGACACCATCGTCGCCACCTGGGGACTGAGCCTGATCGCGACGCAAGGCACGCTGATCATGGTGGGCTCGACCATGGCCGGCGTCGGCACGCCGTTCGGCAGCTTTCAAGTCGGCGACTATTCCTATTCGATCTATCGCATCGTGCTGTTCTGTGCCGCGATCGGGGTGCTCGCTGCGCTCTATGCGCTCTTCAACTGGACGCGGTTCGGCGTGCTGGCACGCGCCACCATCCAGGTGCCGCATATGGCGGCGGCGCTCGGCGTCGACACGCGCCTGATCTACAGTCTCACCTTCGCTTGCGGGGCCGGGCTGGCCGGCCTGGCCGGTGGTCTCTACGCACCGACCATGACGCTGGTGCCGACCATGGGGGCGACCTTCATCATGGAGGCCTTCGTCACCGTCGTGATCGGTGGCGCCGATGTCTTCCTCGGCACCGCACCGGCAGGCGCCGTGCTGGCGGTCGTGAAATCGGTGATGACGTCGTGGCAGGGCCAGCTGTTCGGCCAGATCGGCCTGCTGGTCGCCGTGATCATCGTCGTCCGGGTGCTGCCGAAAGGCATCTCCGGCTTCGTGCTGCGCGAGCGGACCTGACGGAGTGATGGCGTCGTGACCGGTTTCCTCGCAATGTTTCGCCGTCTCGAAGGCCCGCAGACCGTCGGTCGCGGTCCGGCCTTCTGGGCCTTGTTCGCCCTCGTGCTCGCCGCCGCGCTGGCTTATCCGCTGTTCAGCGACGGCTACACGGTCGGCAACACCGTCTATTTCTTCGTCTGGGTGTTCATCGCGCTCAGCCTGTGTTTGATCTGGGGCTATGGCGGCTCGCTTTCGTTCGGCCAGACCGCGTTCTTCGGCATCGCGGGCTATGGCTATGGCGTCCTCACCATCAATTTCGGTTCCGCCTACGGCTTCACGCTGCTGGCGCTGGTGATTGCGGTCGCGATCGCCGCACTGTTCGCGGTCCTGCTCGGCTACTTCATGTTTTTCGGCCGCATCGCCGGCGTCTTCCTCGGCATCGTCACGCTCGCCGTGACCCTGATGCTGGAGCGCTTCATGGCGCAGACAGCAGGACCGGAATGGCGCATCGGAGCTGCACGCCTCAACGGCTTCAACGGCATGAGTGCGATGCCGCCGCTCACCATCCCCTGGCCGGGCGAGCCGATCGTGCTGTTCGCCGATATCGGGCTCTACTACCTCGTGCTCGGCCTTCTCGTTCTCGTCTATCTGGCCTTGCGTATCCTGATGAACTCGTCTTTTGGCAATGTCATCGTCGCCATCCGCGAGAACCCGGAAAGGGCGGAGATGCTGGGTTACGACATCCGCAAGTACCAGCTCATCACCTTCGTGATTGGCGCTGCGCTCGCTGGGCTCTCCGGCGTTCTCTACACCGTGTGGGGCCAGTACATTACGCCGTCGAGCATGGGCATGACCGCCGCTGCGCTGCCGCTGATCTGGGTCGCGGTCGGCGGCCGCAGCGACCTGACGTCGACCGTGATCGGTACGCTGGTGGTGCTCGCCGCGTTTCAGGCGCTCACGATTTACGGCAGCCAGTACGCGCTGGTCTTCATGGGGGTGCTGCTCGTGCTTACGGTGCTGATCGCGCCCAACGGCCTCGTGCTCGGGGCAATGAACTGGCTGGGCCGCATCGCAGCACGTTTTACGCAGAGGGCCGGCTAATGTCGCTGCTCGAACTGCGCAAGCTGAACAAGCATTTCGGTGGCTTGCACGTGACCAATTCGGTGGATCTCACGCTGCAAGCCGGCGAGATCCATTGCCTGATCGGCCCCAACGGCGCGGGCAAGAGCACGCTGTTCCGGCTAATTCTCGGCGAGCATCATCCCGGCAGCGGCGACATTCTCTTCGCCGGGGAGGACATCACCGCGCTGAAATCCTTTGCGCGGATTCACCGTGGCCTTTCGGTCAAATTCCAGGTGCCCGGCGTCTTCAGGGGCCTGTCGGTCCGCCAGAATCTCGAGATCGCCCTGCAGAGCCGGCACCGCGGCACTGAACTCGAAGCCGAGATCGGGCGGCTGCTCCACTTCCTTGGGCTGGAATCGGAGCATACGCAGATCGCCGGCAATCTCAGCCACGGCCAGAAGCAATGGCTCGAGATCGGCATGGCGGTCAGTCTGAAACCGCGTCTTCTTCTGCTGGACGAGCCGACCGCCGGCATGTCGCCCGAGGAAACCCACCTTACCGGCGAAATGGTGCAGCGGCTCAATGCCGATGGCATGACGGTGCTGGCGATCGAGCACGACATGGCCTTCGTCCGGCAGGTCGCGCACCGCGTCACCGTTCTGCATCTCGGCCAAGTCTTCGCGCAGGGTTCGATCGACGAAATCGTGGCCGACGAGCGTGTGGCGGCGATCTATCTCGGGCAGGCCCATGCTTGACGTACCGCGCAAGGAAGTGATTCTCGCAACGCTCGGCCTGCGCGCCGGCTATGGCGGCAAGCCGGTGCTGCAGGGCCTCGAGATCGAGGTGCGTGAAGGCGAGATCGTCGCCGTGATCGGACGCAACGGCGTCGGCAAATCCACACTGATGAAGAGCCTGATCGGGCTCGTGCCGGTCATGGACGGCTCGATTGTCTATCGCGGCCAGGCGGTGGAGCTTCTTCCCGCACACAAGCGGGCGCGTCTCGGCATGGGCTATGTTCCGCAGGGGCGCGACGTGTTTCCGCGGCTGACCGTCGGCGAGAACGTCGCGGTCGGCGCGGCGATCAAGGGCGGCGGCATTCCCGAAGCGGGGCGGCGCAAGATCGTCGAGGCCTTTCCGATCCTTGAAGAGCGCTGGCATCAGCGCGCCGGCACCATGTCCGGCGGCCAACAGCAGCAGCTTGCGATCGGACGGGTCCTGATCGCCGACCCCCACCTCATCCTGCTCGACGAGCCCTCGGAAGGCATCCAGCCGAATATCGTCCAGGATATCGCGCGCAACATGGTCGAGCTCAATCGCAGGACCGGAGTCACCATCATCCTGGTCGAGCAAAATCTCGACATGATCCGCGCCATGGCGCAGCGCTGCTACGTCATGGACAAGGGACGCATCGTCGCAAATCTCGATCGCGCAGCGCTCGACGACGCGGCCGAGATGCGGCGTCATCTCGCGGTTTGAAGACCGGCCAATGACAGAAGGAGAAAATCAAATGTCCTGGCAGAAAGACTCCATTATGGCCCGCAAGGGCATCGCCAAGGGCGAGCGCGGTACGGCCTACACCATCACCGAGAGCGAACAGGGCAAGTATCACTATGTCTACGGCCCCTACGTGAAGCCGGTGCTGACCGTCGATCCCGGCGCAGTCGTCGCCGCGGAGACCCATGATGCGTTCGAGGGCGCCATCAAGAACGAGACCGACAGCCCGTCGAAGATCCTCAACTTCCCGTTCCTCAATCCGCAGAACGGGCCGATCCACGTCAACGGCGCCGAGAAGGGCGACACACTCGCAGTCTACATCGAGAGCATCGTGCCACGCGGGCCGCAGCCGCGCGGTACCACGGTCATCATGCCGGAATTCGGCGGACTGGTCAGCACGGGCAACACGGCGCTGCTCAATCCGGCGCTGCCCGAGCGCGTCAAGAAGCTGGAGATCGACGCCAAGACCGGCACCAAATGGAACGACAAGATCACGCTGCCCTATGAACCGTTCATCGGCACCATCGGCACCTCACCGGAGATCGAGGCGATCTCCTCGCTCGTTCCGGATTATTACGGCGGCAACATGGACCTGCCTGATGTCGGCGTCGGCGCCATCATCTACCTGCCGGTCAACACCAAGGGCGCGCTGCTCTATCTCGGCGACTGTCATGCCGCGCAAGGTGATGGCGAGCTCTGCGGCGTTGCCATCGAGCATCCGACCGTGACCACGGTGCAGGTCGATCTCATCAAGAACTGGACCATTGCCTGGCCGCGCCTGGAAACGAAGGACTTCATCATGACCATCGGCTCGGCCCGGCCGATGGAGGATGCCGCTCGCATTGCCTATCGCGAGCTCTGCCGCTGGATGGCGGCGGACTACGGTTTCGAGGAGATCGACGCCTATATGTTGCTGACCCAGGCCGGTCGGGTCAGGCTCGGCAACATGGTCGATCCCAAATACACATTGGGTGCGTCTATCAAGAAATCCTATCTCGTTTGAGGCAGGCCGGGTCATGTCCACCATTCACAAGGTTGCCGCCGTCCAGTTCGAGCCGACCATGTTCGAGAAAGCGGGCAACATCGCCCGCCTGCTCGAACTCTGCGAGCAGGCGGCGGCCGCCGGCGCAAAGCTGATCGTCACGCCGGAGATGGGGACGACGGGCTATTGCTGGTTCGACCGGGCCGAGGTTGCGCCGTTCGTCGAGACGATCCCCGGGCCGACCACGAGCCGCTTTGCGGCGCTGGCGCGCAAGCATGGCTGCTACATCGTGGTCGGCATGCCCGAGGTCGACGAGGACAACATCTATTTCAACACCGCCGTCCTGATCGGGCCGGACGGTATCGTCGGCCGTCACCGCAAGACGCATCCTTACATCTCCGAGCCGAAATGGGCCGCAGCTGGCGATTTGCACAACCAGGTGTTCGAGACCCCGATCGGCCGTATCGCGCTGCTGATCTGCATGGACATTCACTTCGTGGAGACCGCGCGACTGATGGCGCTCGGCGGGGCCGACGTCATCTGCCACATCTCGAACTGGCTGGCGGAACGCACGCCGGCGCCTTACTGGATCAGCCGCGCCTTCGAGAACGGCTGCTATGTGATCGAGAGCAACCGCTGGGGGCTGGAGCGCACCGTGCAGTTCAGTGGCGGGAGCTGTGTCATCGCCCCGGACGGGCAGGTGATCGCAGTGCTCGACAAGGGCGACGGCGTGCTGCTGTCGGAGATCGACCTCGAGGCCGCGCGGTCGCGCCGCGTGCTTGGCGAAGCCGTCTTTGCGCAGCGCCGGCCGGAGCTCTATCCGGAGCTCCTGACCGATACGTTCAGCTGGAATCCGCGCGACTTCTTTGGTCTCTACGGCCATGAGCCCTGGCCGCCCGGGAAGACGTCACGGGTCAGCGTTGCGCAATTTGCGCCTCGCGACGACATCGACCAGAATCTCGCTGAGATCGCGGCACTTGCGCGTAAGGCGAGCGCCGAAGGCGCGGATCTGGTCGTGTTCCCGGAGCTTGCCGTAACCGGTCTCGGCGATCCCGCGACGTCGGCGCAGCCGATACCCGGTCCGGTGACCCATCGCCTCGAGGAACTCGCAGCGGAGCTGGGTCTCTATCTCATCTGCGGCCTCGCGGAGCGCGCCGGCAACACGCTCTACAACAGCGCCTGTCTTGTCGCCCCGGAAGGGGAGATCTCGGTCTATCGCAAGACGCACCTCACGGCCGACGAGCGAAGCTGGGCGACGGCCGGAGAAGGCTGGACCGTCATCGACACGCCGATTGGCCGCATCGGGCTTTTGATCGGTCACGACGCCTCGTTTCCGGAGGCGGGCCGGGTGCTGGCGCTGCGCGGCTGCGATCTCATCGCCTGTCCTGCAGCGATCAAGGGACGCTTCAGTTCGTCACATGCCGGCACGGAGGTCGAGCAACCGGCGCCGATTCCGACCGGTCCGGATCCGCATCACTGGCATCATCTGCGCGTTCGCGCGGGCGAGAACAATCTGTTCTTCGCCTTCGCCAATGTCGCCGATCCTGAACGCCTCTATCCCGGGCTGAGCGGCGTGTTCGGGCCCGACACTTTTGCGTTCCCGCGGCGGGAGGCGATCGCGGCCGGCGGCACGGGGCTTGCAACTGCTCTGGTCGACACCACCAATCTCGACAGCGTTTATCCGACCAATGTCGTGCGCCGAAAGGACCTGGTCTCGATGCGAATGCCGCACAGCTATCGCGGATTGGTCAAGGTGGCTGCGAGCAATTACTGAACCAAGAAAAGGAAGCCGACCATGGATCTGGGACTCAAGGGTGCAAAGGTTCTCGTTACGGGAAGCACCAAGGGAATCGGGCGCGCGATCGCCGAGACATTTGCCGCCGAGGGCGCCGACGTCGGGGTGTGCTCCCGCAACCTCGCCGAGGTCGAGAGCACGGTCGCTGCGCTCAAGGCCAAGGGCGTTGCGGCCTATGGCGGCGCGGTCGACGTTGCCGATGCGGCGGTCCTGAAGGCCTGGGTTGGCGATATGGCGTCAAAGCTCGGCGGCATCGACGTCGTCGTGGCCAATGTGAGTGCGCTTGCGATCGGACAGGACGACGAGAGCTGGCAGAAGGAGTTCTCGACCGACATGATGGGGACGGTGCGGCTGGTGAATGCGGCCATGCCGTATTTGGAGAAAAGCAAGGCCGGCGCGATCGTCACCATCTCCAGCGTTTCCGGCCGCGAGGTCGATTTTGCCGCCGGACCCTACGGCACCTTCAAGGCCGCTATCATCCATTACACGCAGGGGCTCGCCAATCAGCTGGCGGCGAAAGGCATCCGCGCCAATTCGGTCTCGCCCGGCAATACCTATTTCGAGGGTGGGGTCTGGAACATGATCAAGGACAACAACCCCGAGCTCTACAAGACCGCGCTGGCGCTCAATCCGACGGGACGCATGGGCACGCCCCAGGAGATGGCCAACGCCGTGGTGTTTCTCGCGAGCAGCGCGGCGAGCTTCATCACCGGGACGAACCTCGTCGTCGATGGCGCATTGACGCGTGGCGTCCAGTTCTAGCTAGCAAGGGCACGATGGGCATGCGGGACTTTGCCGGGACGCGGTGAACGTCCTTTTTGCCGTCGACTGCGTGCCCCCCGAGATCGACCGCAAACGCGCGGAGTCAGCAGACATCCAGCGCCGAGGCCGCTTGTCTTGTGGATCTGTCCGGTGATATGGCCCGGCAGCTTGTAGCGACGAAAGCGGTCTGGATCCGAAACCGCGAATGCGCCGGGGGAAATTCGGTGGCCCTCCGTTGCATTGAATCGCGGTCTCGGCTAAGTGACTGATATGAAATCAAAATTCAGCGTCGCCCCGATGATGGATTGGACCGACCGGCATTGCCGGGTGTTCCACCGCCACCTGACGCGGCGGGCGTTGCTCTATACTGAGATGCTGACGACCGGCGCCGTCATTCATGGCCACCGGGAACGGCTGCTCGGATTTGATCCATGCGAGCATCCCGTGGCGCTCCAGCTGGGCGGCTCGGATCCGCAGGAGCTGGCACAGGCCGCGCGGATCGGCGAGGCGTTCGGCTATGACGAGATCAATCTCAATGTCGGCTGCCCGTCCGATCGCGTGAAGGACGGCCGCTTTGGTGCCTGCCTCATGGCCGAGCCGGAGCTGGTGGCGAGGTGCGTCGAGGCCATGAAGCGCGCGGTCGCGGTTCCCGTCACGGTGAAGTGCCGGATCGGGATCGACGACCAGGATCCGGAAGTCGCGCTCGATGCGCTCGCCCGCGCGGTCGTGGCTTCAGGCTGCGATGCGCTGATCGTGCATGCGCGCAAGGCCTGGCTCAACGGCCTGTCTCCGAAGGAGAACCGCGACATTCCCCCGCTCGACTATGAGCGCGTCTATCGACTCAAGCGCGCGATGCCTGGCGTGCCCGTCATCATCAACGGAGGTATTCGGAGCATCGACGAGGCAAAGGCGCATCTTGCCCATGTCGACGGCGTGATGCTCGGCCGTGCCGCCTATCAGGAGCCGTGGCGGCTGCTCGGCGTCGATGCCGGCATCTTCGGAGAGGCGCCTCCGCACGCCTCCATGCAGGACGCGCTCGAGGCGATGATGCCCTATATCGAGCAGCAGCTGGCGCGCGGCACGCGGCTGCATTCGATCACGAGGCACTTCGTCGGTGCCTTCCACGCTGTGCCGGGTGCGCGTGCCTTCCGTCGCCATCTTGCCGAGCAGGGGGTCAAGCCGGGGGCCGTTCTCGACGTGCTGCGCGATGCGATCGCGCGTGTCGGTGTTCGCGCGCCGGCCGAGGCGGCGTAGCTTCGTCTAGTCCGCCGCCATCCGGGAGCGGCGCGGACTGCGCTGAAGCTCCGGATATCCTGTCAGCATCAGCGTGTCCGCGCGCACGCCCCAGCTTTCCAGGCGATCGAGGAAGCTCATGCCGAGCAGATTGGTCTTCATCTGACCACGCTGGACGACGAGGGCCGGCACCGACTTCTCGACGAGATGGCCGACGGCGAGACGATCGAGCGTGAGCCGCGCCGCCTTGGTGCGGCCGCCCGCGGTCTCGAGGTCGACATCGTATTCAAGCATCTCGAGCGGGAGCCCGATCGCTTTCGCGGTTTCCCATGTCAGCACCACGGAGGTCGCGCCGGTGTCGATCACCATCGGCGCGGTGACGCCGTTGATCTTCGCGCGCAGTGTAAATTCGCCGCCCTGGCCGCGCGGGATCTGGACGGCCGGCGCCGGGGCGGCGGCCTGCGCACGAAACATGTGCGACACCTTATGGCCGGCCCGCGCGATCTGGTTGGGATCGCCATAGGCGACGACGGCACCCGCCGTGCCGGCGAGCATGACCACAACGAGCAGGAAGCGGATCATAGCGCGCCTCCGAAGGCACACAGGCGGATCAGATGCGTTTCGGCGCTGCCGCAACCGGCGTAAGTCCAGCCTCCGCCATGCGCGCCGGCAAGTGGGCCATGACCGCAAGCCGGTCCGCACTGTCCATGGCGTGCCAGCGGGCGATTTCGGGCAAGGTCCGGCCGCAGCCGAAGCACAGCTTGGTTTTTGGATCGATCATGCAGACGGCGACGCACGGCGTTTCTTTGCTCATTCGGACATAGTGAGGGATCGTCGGACATTTCTGCAAGCATCTCGTTAGGAGCCTGTTCCGGCGCTCATGATCGGCTTTCGTCGGGGCCGGCGCTTCTCCTCCGGCACGACGGAACTCTCCGGCTGGAGCGGCGGAGAATCATCCGACAGCGGTGCGAGCGCGCTCATCACGCGCTCCGGCGGGAATGTGACGATTACCTCGGTGCCGATGCGCAGCTTCGATTTCAGCGTGAACGTACCGCCATGCAGGTCGATGAGATTCTTGGCGATCGGCAGGCCGAGGCCGGCGCCTTGCTCGGCCGATTTGATCGAATTGGAGCCCTGGCCGAACGAAGCGAGCACCACCGGGATCTCGTCCTCCGGGATGCCGGAGCCGGTATCTTTCACCGACAGATATTGCCCGCCCGAGGCGGTCCAGCCGGCCTTGAGCCAGATCTCGCCGCCCTGCGGCGTGAACTTGATCGAGTTGGAGAGCAGATTGAGCACGACCTGGCGGATCGCGCGCTCGTCGGCCCAGAGCCGAGGCATCGCCTGCTCGAACACTTCGTGGATGGTGATGCCGCGGCTCGAGGCACGGAGCTTCATCAAGTGATGGCAATCGGCGACGATGCCGACGAGCGACACGGCTTCCTCATTGAGCTCGTAACGGCCGGCCTCGATCCGCGACAGATCGAGGATCTCGTTGATGAGGTTGAGCAGGTGCACGCCGGAATTGTGGATGTCGGCGGAATATTCCTTGTAGACCGGCACCGCGTGCGCGCCGAAAATCTCGCTCTTCATCACCTCGGAGAAGCCGAGGATAGCGTTCAGCGGCGTGCGGAGTTCGTGGCTCATCTGTGCGAGAAAGCGCGACTTGGCGACGTTGGCGGCTTCGGCGCGGTGGCGCGCTTCGTCCGAGATCGCCTTGGCCTGTTCCAGCTCGCCGATCAGCGCATCCTTCTCGGCCCGCGCTTCCAGCGTGGCGAACGTCGAGGAGTGCAGGCGGTGCGCCAGCAGCACGAAATAGCCTTCGGCCGCGAGCGCGAGCGCGGCCAGGATGTAATTGTCCAGCGAGCCGGTCATCGCAAAGTTCAGCGCCATCGCGACAGCGACCGGCGCGGTGGCGGCAAGGGCTGCGATCGGAAGATTGGCGGCGAGCATGCTCGATACTGCGATGACCAGCAGCATCAGGAACATCATCAGCGTTTCCGTGACCAGGTCGAGCACGGGATGGATCAGGATCGCCATCCAGCACAGGCCATAGAGCAGGTCGAGCACGACGAAGCGGGTCCGCCACGCGCGCGTTGCTGTGGGCGAGGCGGGCTCGCTCAGGAAGCGCCGGCAGCTGCGGATCATCGCCGAATGGATGCAGAGCATGCCGACGGTCCAGGCCGCGGCCGGGATCGGCTGCATCCACAGGCCGAACAGCAGTCCAGTGGCGACGACCAGCAGCATCACGACATAAGAAGCCGACAGCCGCGTCTGGGCGTATTGCCGCAGCATCTCGGCGTCGAAAGCCGGCCGGGTTCCACTGGTCGACGTTAACTTGTCGCGCGCCTCGCGCACCCGCTGCGCCGCAGCCCTACGGCTGCTCGCCGATGGAGCGCTCACCGGCTCGGCCGGAAGCTGCACAACCTCGGGCTTTTCAGCGGGGTTACTCATCAAGCAACACGATTCCTGCCCACGCCGGACGCGGGCCTTCTGCATTGTCTATCTCTGGCAAGAAATCGTTAAGAGCTGACTTAAGGAGCTAAAGAATTACGTTAACCCGGCGTTAATTCCCATCTGGTCCGGCCTTGGTTCCAGGAGCGGAGAAGGTCGCTCTTCATCTGAAGAAGACGAGCGTGACCAATGCGAACACTGGCAGCAGCAGCACCGAGGTCCAGGCCATGTATCCGAAGAAGCCCGGCATTGCGACGCCGCTCCCCCGCGCGATCGCGTACACCATGAAGTTGGGCGCGTTGCCGATGTAGGAGTTTGCGCCCATGAACACAGCGCCTGCGGAAATCGCGGCCAGGGTGAGGGCGCCGTTCGTCATCAGATATTTGGCATCGCCTCCGGCGAGCTCAAAGAAGACCAGATAGGTCGGCGCATTGTCGAGAAACGACGAGAGCACGCCGGTCAACCAGAAATAGGCGGCATTGTTCGGCGTGCCGTCGGCGTTGGTCACCATGTTCACGACGGAGGCAAACGCGCCGGATTTGCCGGCGTTGAGAATCGCGAGCACCGGGATGATGGTGATGAAGATGGCGGCGAACAGCTTCGCCACTTCTGTCATCGGGCCCCAAGAAAATCCGTTTGCTTCGTGGTCCTCCTTCGACGTGACGGCAAGGGATGCGAACACGACCCCGATCATCACGGCATCGCGCAGAAGGTTCTGCAGCTGGAGGTGCGTGCCGAGAACCTCGAATCCGCCGAGGTCGAGCTTGGCACTCAAGAGGATCGCGGCGATGATGACTCCCATCAAAGCGAAGTTGAGGCCGCCGCTGATCCGAAGGGGATTGTCCGGGGTCGGGTCGGGTTTGACCCGGCCTTCCTTGCGATAAAGATAACTATCGATGCAAAAGAACAGGACGAGCAGAATCCAGGCGGCGAACGTGGTGTGAGGGAAAAGGTGCGTCGTCGTCCAGAAGAAGTCCACGCCGCGCAGGAATCCCAGAAACAGCGGCGGATCTCCCAAGGGCGAAAGCGAGCCGCCGATGTTGGATACCAGAAAGATGAAGAAGATGACGACGTGCGCATTGTGCCGACGGTCGTCATTGGCGCGGATCACCGGCCGGATCATGACCATCGACGCGCCGGTCGTGCCGATGACGCTCGCGATCAAGGTGCCCATCGCGAGCAGCGTCGTATTCAGGACCGGCGAGCCGTGAAGATTGCCGCGCACCACGATTCCGCCGGCTACCGTGAACAATGCAAGGAGCAGCAGAATGAAGGGGACGTATTCGAGCAGCGCGGTATGAACGAGCGACTGAATGGTCGGAAGCGGGCCGTACCAGATTGCAAGCGGCAGCACGATCAGGATGGCCCACATCGCGGCAATCTTGCCCTGATGGTGCTCCCAGAAGTGAGGCGCTGCGAGCGGGAATATCGCGATCGACAGCAGCATGCCCGCGAATGGAAGCGCCCATTGCGGGCCGATGCTGGCGCCATCGAGCGATGCGGCGAGCGCCTGTGAAGTTGATGCCAGCGCGATCACGAACGCGACCGGGAGCAGGCGCGCAACAACGAGGATGGCGGCGATCACGTTAGGCAAGGCTTCCCCCCGGAAGTCGATGATTGCTTTGGCTGGCGCTTTACGGAACACCGTCGCGGCGGATGTCGCGACGGTGTTCGAGGTCGGCGACCCCCGGACCGGGCCGCAACAGGGCGTCAGCGCTGCAGACGCGCGAGCAGGCTCGACGTATCCCAGCGCTTGCCGCCCATCTTTTCGACCTCTGAGTAGAACTGGTCGACCAGCGCGGTCACCGGCAGGTTGGCGCCGTTGCGACGGGCTTCGGCGAGCGCGATCGAGAGGTCCTTGCGCATCCATTCGACCGCGAAGCCGAAGTCGTACTTGCCCTCGTTCATGGTCTTGTAGCGGTTCTCCATCTGCCAGGACTGCGCGGCTCCCTTCGAAATGGTCTCGATCACCGCGGCGACGTCCAGGCCGCTCTTCTTGGCGAAGTGGATCCCCTCGGAGAGGCCCTGCACCAGACCGGCGATGCAGATCTGGTTGACCATCTTCGTCAGCTGGCCGCTTCCGGCGGGCCCGAGCAGTTTGCACATCCGCGCGTAGGCGCCCGTGATGATCGGCTCGGCGCCGGCATAGGCATCCTGTGCGCCGCCGCACATCACCGTCAGCACGCCGTTCTCGGCGCCGGCCTGGCCGCCGGACACCGGCGCGTCGACGAATTTGAAGCCGGCCTTGGTGGCGGCCGCGTCCAGCTCACGTGCGACCTCGGCGGAAGCGGTGGTGTGGTCGACGAAGGTCGCACCCTTCGTCATGCCGGCGAAGGCGCCGTCGGGCCCGATCGTGACCGCGCGCAGGTCGTTGTCGTTGCCGACGCAGCACATCACGAAATCCTGCCCCTCGGCGGCCGCCTTCGGCGTCGGGGCGGTCTTGCCGCCGAACTTGTCCGCCCATTCCTTCGCCTTGGCCGCAGTGCGGTTGTAGACGGTGACCTCATGGCCCCCCTTCTTCACGAGGTGTCCGGCCATGGGGAAGCCCATCACGCCGAGGCCGAGGAAAGCGACTTTAGCCATTGTGATACCTTGTCCGTAGCTTGGGTTTTACGGTTCTTGCCAGGCGAGGGGCGCCTGGGTTCCGCGGTGAGGGCGGATTGGAGGCGCACCATAAACCCTTGAGGCCGGAGGGCAACGGCTTCGTTTGGCCGCCCCCTGTGCTAGGATGGCGGACCCAAAAACTTCAAAAATGGGAGCGAGAGCATGGGCGGCGTGAGCGTGGGCGTCCTCGATCATTTCAACATCCGGACCCGGAAGCTGACCGAGACCGTCCGCTTCTACGAGGATGTCTTGGGGCTGGAGAAAGGTGCACGGCCGAACTTCGCCTTCCCGGGGGCCTGGATGTACAGCGAGGGCAAGCCCGTCGTGCACCTCGTCGATATTTCCGCGACCGCCGAGCCACAAAAGCCGGATTCCGGCGTTGTCCACCATGTTGCCTTCGTCAGCCGCGGTTTTGACGGCATGAAGCAGCGGCTGGCATCCAAGGGGATGACGTTTGACGCCCGCCAGGTGCCCGGCGGCGATCTTTGGCAGATCTTCGTCCACGACCCCAACGGGGTCATGATCGAGCTGAATTACGAGGCCGCCCGGGAGCAGGGGGCGGCGCCTGCCGAGAGGGCTGACGATGTCGGCAGGCAGTAGCCTTTTGGTCGTTTCCGCTCTAATGGGGCATCCTCAACTCCAGGAGATGCGCTTTGAGCGTGACGCAGCAACAGGTCCTCGACAGCCTCGATAGGGTCAAGTCGCCCCGAGGGGTGTCGCTTGCCCAAGCCAATGTGCTGAGCGCGATCAGCGCCTCGGACGGCAAGGTGTTCTTCTCGATCAATGTCGATGCCGCAGAGGCGAGGGCCTGGGAATCCGTCCGGGCCGAAGCGGAGGCCGCCGTGCGCGCCATTCCCGGGGTCACCACCGTCATGGTGGCGCTGACCGCCGAGCGCAAGCCGGGCGCCGCTCCGCCGCCACCCCCGCAGCCGAGCCGCGGCACTCCCGGCGTTCAGCCGGCCCATGCCCACAAGCCGCCGCAGGGCGGTGGCTCGCCGATGGCCCGGCAATCGGAGATTCCGGGCGTTGCCGCCGTGATCGCGGTGGCCTCCGGCAAGGGCGGCGTCGGCAAGTCGACCACGGCGCTCAATCTGGCGCTCGGCCTGCGCGACCTCGGCCTCAAGGTCGGGCTGCTCGATGCCGATATCTACGGTCCCTCGGTGCCGCGCCTGACGGGGCTGCGCGACAAGCCCGAGTTGAACGACGAGCGCAAGATGATTCCGCTTCGGCGTTTCGGCCTCGCCATCATGTCGATCGGCTTCCTGGTCGAGGAGGAGACCGCGATGATCTGGCGCGGCCCGATGGTGATGTCGGCCGTGACACAGATGCTACGCGACGTCGAATGGGGCAAGCTCGACGTGCTGGTGGTCGACATGCCGCCGGGCACCGGCGATGCCCAGCTCACGCTGGCGCAGAACGTGCCACTCAAGGGCGCCGTGATCGTCTCCACCCCGCAGGACCTGTCCCTGATCGATGCGCGGCGAGGGCTTGCCATGTTCAGGAAGGTCAACGTGCCCGTGCTCGGCATCGTCGAGAACATGAGCTACTTCCAGTGCCCGCATTGCGGGACCAAGTCGGACATTTTCGGCCATGGCGGGGCCCGGCACGAGGCCGAGAAGCTCGGGGTGCCGTTCCTGGGCGAGATCCCCCTGCACATGGCGATTCGCGCCACCTCGGACGCCGGCAATCCTGTCGTCGACAGCGAGCCGGACGGCCCGCATGCGGCGATCTACCGCGCCATCGCCGGCCAGGTCCGGGACCAGCTCGAGGGTGTCATCGCCGCCGCCTGAACGTGGCCGCCGCGGCGGGCCCCGGGGCATGCGACTTTCGTAGACCCCCGTCATGCCTTTGTCGCGTTCCGCAAGCCGGGCTTCCGTGGTAAAGGCCCCCCGCAGTCAAGCCCCTTCGGTTCGACGCGGTCCTGACGCGTCGCCGGAACGAGCGGCGGCAAGAAGAGAAGTCAAGGGGAAACGCCCCAGCAAGGAGAGACCTGAAGATGAAGCGTCGTGATTTTCTCAAAGTGTCGGCAGCAGGCGCGGCGGCCACCGCAGTGGCCTCGCCGGCGATCGCGCAATCCTCGCCCGAGGTGAAGTGGCGCCTGACTTCGAGCTTCCCGAAGTCGCTCGACACCATCTATGGCGGTGCCGAGCAGGTTGCGAAGTACGTCGCCGAGATGACCGACAACAAGTTCCAGATCCAGGTGTTCGCCGGTGGCGAAATCGTCCCGGGCCTCCAGGCGCTCGATGCGACCTCGAACGGCACGGTCGATATGTGCCACACCGTGTCCTACTACTACGTCGGCAAGGACCCGACCTTCGCGATCTTCGCCTCGGTGCCGTTCGGCCTCAACGCGCGCCAGCAGAATTCGTGGCTCTACCAGGGCGGCGGCAACGAGCTCGCCAACGAGTTCTTCAAGAAGTCGAACGTGATCGGCTTCCCCTGCGGCAACACCGGCACCCAGATGGGCGGCTGGTTCCGCAAGGAGATCAAGACCGTTGCCGACCTGTCCGGTCTCAAGATGCGCATCGGCGGCATCGCCGGCCAGGTGCTGCAGAAGGTCGGCGTGGTGCCGCAGCAGCTCGCCGGCGGCGACATCTATCCGGCGCTGGAGAAGGGCACCATCGACGCCGCCGAATGGGTTGGCCCCTACGATGACGAGAAGCTCGGCTTCGCCAAGGTCGCCAAGTACTACTACTATCCGGGCTTCTGGGAGGGCGGTCCGACCGTCCACGCCTTCGCCAACCTGGAAAAGTTCAACGCGCTGCCGAAGAACTACCAGGCCATCCTCACCAACGCGACCGCCCATGCCAACACCTGGATGGCCGCGCGCTACGACATGCAGAACCCGGCGGCGCTGAAGCGCCTGGTCGCCGGCGGCACCCAGCTCCGTCCCTTCACCAACGAAGTGCTGGAAGCCTGCCTCAAGTCGACCAACGAGCTGTGGGCCGAGATCTCGGCCAAGAACGCCGACTTCAAGAAGTCGATCGACGCCATGCAGGCCTACCGCTCCGACGAATATCTGTGGTGGCAGGTCGCCGAGTATACCTACGACACCTTCATGATCCGCTCGCGCACCCGCGGCTGATCTGCGGCTCGAGTTCTAAGACCGGTAGCCCGGCCTCCCCAGGAGGCCGGGCTTTTTCTTTGCCGCGATGCGATCGGGGTGGCATTCCGCCCGACGATGTTCCATGCTTGCGCCCAAGCCTCGGCAAGAAGGCTGACAATCACCATCCATCAGGGCAGGAAATCATGAAGAGAAGAGACTTCATCAAGGTCACAGGGCTTGGTGCGGCCGGTGCCGCCACGCTCGCGGCTCCCGCGATCGCGCAGTCGATGCCGGACATCAAATGGCGCATGCCGACGAGTTGGCCGAAATCACTCGACACGCTGTTCGGCGGTGCCGACGTGATGTGCAAGATGGTCGCCGAGGCGACCGACAATAAATTCCAGATCCAGATCTTCGCCGCGGGCGAGATCGTGCCGGGCCTGCAGGTGCTCGACGCCGTGCAGAACGGCACCTGCGAGATCGGCCACACCGCCTCCTATTATTATTTCGGCAAGGACCCGACCTTCACCTTCGGCTCGGCCGTGCCGTTCGGTCCCAACATGCGCATCAACCAGGCCTGGTACATGCAGGGCGGCGGTCGCGACGTGCTCAACGAGTTCTACAAGAGCTACAACGTCGTCTCGCTGCTCGCGGGCAATACCGGCTGCCAGATGGGCGGCTGGTTCAGGAAAGAGGTCAACACGCCCGACGATCTCAAGGGCCTGAAGATCCGCATCGGCGGCTTCGCCGGCCGCGTGCTCCAGAAGCTCGGCGCGGTGCCGCAGCAGCTCGCCGGCGGCGACATCTATCCGGCGCTGGAGAAGGGCACCATCGACGCCGCCGAATGGGTCGGGCCCTACGACGACGAGAAGCTCGGCTTCTACAAGATCGCGCCGCATTACTACTATCCAGGCTGGTGGGAAGGCGGGCCGATGCTGATGGCCTTCGTCAACCTCGACAAGTGGAACGCGCTGCCGAAATATTACCAGAGCGTGCTGGAGCAGGCCGGCCACTACGCCAACAACTACATGATGGCGCGCTATGACGCCGCCAATCCGCTGGCGCTGAAGAAGCTGATTGCAGGCGGCGCCAAGCTGCACGCTTTCTCGCCCCCGATCATGGACGCTTGCTACAAGGCGGCCAAGGAGCTGCATGCCGAAGTCGCGGCGACCAATCCCAACTTCAAGAAGGTCCACGACTCCCTCGCCAAGTTCACCAGCGACGGCTACTCCTGGTTCCAGGTGGCCGAGGTCGGTTACGACATCTTCATGGCGCGGCGCTCGCAGAGCTGATCGCAGCACGATCGGACGCAGCGCCCCGGAGCGACGGCTCCGGGGCGTTGTCGTTGCGGCATTTCGAAGGGCATCAAGCAAAAATTCGAAAACAACCCCATGCACAGTAGGCGGGGGTAGCAATATCAATGACTTGGCTGCGTGACATGGAGCGACTGCGGAATCGACGAATTTTTTCCGTCGCGTCGGGCAAAACAGTGGTAGACATGTATCATCGCCTAATCCGAAATCGTACTCCTGGCCTCAGCCCTCCGACGTGCGAGTGTCTCTCCCGGTACGATCAGATGCGGTGGTGGCCGGCGGCTTGCCCTCCATCAACATGGAGGATCTCGCCGGTCACAAAGTTTGCTCCGTCGAGATAGAGTACCGCATCGACGATGTCGGTGATCTCTCCCATGCGGCCTACAGGATGGAGGCCGGCCAATGCTTGATGCGCCTCGGGCGGATGCATCGGCGTCTTGATGATCCCCGGGGAGACAGCGTTGACGCGAACACCGGTGCTCGCGTACTCGATCGCGAGGCTCCGCGTGGCCGCGTTCAAGCCTCCTTTCGTGAGGGATGCCAGGGCAGCCGGCACGCTGTTCATCGGCTGGTCGACGAGGCTGGTCGTGATCGTAATGACGTGGCCGCGCTTTTGCTTGCCCATGACGTCGAGCGCCCGCTGGGTCATGTGAAAGAAGCCGGACACGTTCGTCGCCACGTAGGCCTCGTAGTCGGCTTGCGTGTAGGCGGTGAATGGCTTTGCCATGAACATGCCGGCATTGTTGACGAGCGTATCGACACGGCCGAATCGCTCCAGCGCCGCACTGAACACGCGCTGCGCCGTTCGGGGGTCGCCGACGTCGCCAGGCACCGTCAGGATTTCGGCATCATCGCTTGGCTTGATCGACCGCGAGGTCGCGACGACCCCATAATCTCGCCGCCGGAAGGCCTCGACGATCCCGGCACCGATGCCCTGAGATGCCCCCGTCACGACCGCTACTTTCCGCTCTGTGCTCATGACCTGCCCCTCAAGTTGCGCCGCTTGCCGCAAGTGGATCGTAGTTGCCCTGCCGCAACATCATGTGCAGCTGGCGCCGCCTGACGCCCATATTGCCACCGTCGAAGATGGGCAGCGCCAACGCATCGTTCAGGAGGCGGGCAAACGGTGCTTCATGATCGTAGCTGTCGACGCCAACGACGCGCATGAGGTCGGTGATGACGCGCACCGCGGCCTCCGATCCATAGATCTTCGCCTCGATCGCAAGCTCATCCGCGCCCGGCGACTGGGTATCGATGGCATGACAGGCGCGCCAACTCAGATAGCGCGCCGCCTCGATCGTGGTCTTGGCATCGGCCAGCGCATATCCGACCGCCTGATGTTCGATGATCGGGTGAACACCGCCGCGCTTCTCGGTCTGCGCAAAATGAAGTGCGAATTCGAAAGCCGCGCGCATCAAGGCGACGCCGAAGATGCCGACGAGCGCCGCCGTTCCCGTGAAGGCGGCCGCCGACAGCGCGAGCCCCGCCCCCTCCTGGCCCAGAAGATTGTTGTGTGGCGCCAGGACATCCTGCAGGCCGAACTGCGGCACGAGATGCGCGCGATGGCCGATCGTGTCGATCGCGCGTTCGAACGTCAGTCCCTTGGCTGGTCCTTCGACGGCAATGATGGAGATCGCTTCGCTCGGAGGCGCCACGGCATTGGTTCGGCACACCACGCACAGGATATCCGCGCCGTTGCGATTCCAGCCCGTGGCCGAGGATACCCATTTCTTGCGGCCGTTGATCACCCAGACATCACCCTCCCGCCTGGCATTGGTGCGGACACCTTCGCCGGGTGGAGGCGAGCCGGAATTGGCGCTGCCGCCCGGCTCGCTGGAGCAAAAGCCGGCGAGCGGCGCGCCGCGCGTCTTCAGGAACGGCACCAGCAGGCGCTGGCATTGATCGGGCGTGCCGCCGAGCAGGATGGGCAGCAGGCCGAGCACGGTGCCGAGCATCGTGAGCGTCACGCTGGCGTTCACGCTATAGAATTCCTCGGCCAGGATCGCCATGTCGATCAGGCCTTCATTCTCGCCGCCGGCCGGTGCAGGGATGCACTTGCGCAGGAAGCCAGCGGCGACCATGGCTTCGTAAGTGGGCTTGGTTGCAAGAAAACGCTCTTCCGGAGTTGCCAGCAGTTCGGCTCGCCAGACCTCGCTGAGCACCTCTTTGGCGAACTTGCGCGAACTCCTCTGAAGGTCCCGCTGTTGCGTCGTGAGCGTGAAATCGATCGCCATTGCGATGTCCTCTGATGTCAGCCGTGGGGCATGGCTATCCCGGCATCAGAGGAAAATCTTGGACGGCAGCGTCCGATTTCTTGGCGTGGAGTGAACCGGATCAGTCAGCATGCAGGGCCGCACGTCGGAACTCGCGCGGAGCCGATCCGTGACGGCGCTTGAACAGCCGGTTGAAATGGGAGATGTCGCGGAAACCCGAGGCAAAGGCGATTTCGGCGATGGTCCTGTCGGAGGACTTCGGATCAAGCAGCCGGCGCGTGCAGGCTGCGATGCGCCGATCGTTGACGTGTTCGCTGACGGGACGGTCCGTCGTGGCGAACAGGCGGTGGACGTAGCGCTCGGAACAACGGAACGTCGCAGCAAGCGCCGCCGCGCCGAGTTCGGGATCATCGCTGTGGCGCTCGATATGGTCGATCATCATCGATAATAGCACCGGGATGTGCACGCGATCGGCAGACAAATCGGCGAGCACACCAGGCGCATGCGCGATCAGATCAACCACATGCGCACCGATCAGAGACGAGGTCAGGGAACGCTGATGGTCTGTCAGGCAGATTTCGGCATAGCCGGCGAGTGTCTTGGAGAGCGCCCGACCGGCTTCCGTGCGTGACAAATTGAGCCGCGGGCGATCGAGCAACCCGTTCGGCAGCAGCCGTCGCGGTACGGCGAAGCAGAAGAGCTTGAAGTCATGGGAGTTGGCGATCTCGAACGGCTCCGTCGTATCCGCCACCGCCAGGTCGCCGGGTGCGCAGGCCTGCTCGTGGTCCCGCTGTGTCGTACGCCCAAACCCTTCGAGCTGGAGATTGACGAAGCACAGATCCTCGGTGCTGCAGGCAATGTGCGATGCAAGACGAAGCACCGTGTGACGCGTCGCCGTCACCAGCGACACCTGGATCGGAGCAGCGTCTGCCCTGGAAATTGTGCCTTCAAACGGCTGGTCGACAATCCGGCGCGGCTCAAGACGGACAAAGGCCGCGGCAAGGTCGTCTGCCCAGCTCCCAAAGGGTTGATCCGCACGTTGCGGCCTGGTGGACCATTCCATGAGCACCCCGAACTGGCTGCGTCTGCAAGAGGGCACCGGCAGGAAATGATATCGCTGGCCTTATGCGGGGTCAAATTCGGCTGACGGCGTCCGTTCTTCAGACGGCTGGGGCGACAGGTGCCGGATCGAGCCGCGAGGCTCTAGCTGTCCCTGAGCAAGATGCTGGGGGGAGGGAGAGCATAGGCGCTCACAGCTTCGCTGCAAACGACGGAGTATCGAGGTGCTTTGCCGGCAACCGGCTTCTCGCTTTACGAATGGCGGCCTGGACGGGAGCCGCCGTTCAGACCTTCGCCAACGAGCGATGTTGATTGGATCGCTCCCCGCCGACACGCGCACGTGGGAGGTTCGACAAGTTCAAGCCGCTGACTATTGATTGCCGCCGTTGGCAAGCGTTCCTCTCAGAACAGCAGGCGCTTGCGCGTGCTTTGCCAGCGCCGAGACGAATGTCCGGACGGCAGGGTTCGTCCGACGGCTCTCCGGCCAAAGAGCGGTGAGCGCGTTGCGATCGACGGCATGGGCCGTCAGCACCGGCGTCAACTCGCCGCGCGCAACATGCCCCGCGGCAGCGAAGCTGGCCGCCATGCCGATGCCGCCGCCCGCTGCCACTGCTGCAATCACCGCATCGCTCGCGTCAACGACGATGGCCGAAGCGGGCACGATCTCGATCTCCCGCTCGTTGATGCGGAAGGGCCAACGGAACAGCTGCCCGCTGCTCTGATACCGCAGGTTCACGGTGTCATGATCTGCCAGCTCGTCCGGATGGTGTGGTGTACCTCGTGTGGCGAGGTAAGCGGGAGAAGCATAGGCACAAAGCCGTAATGGCGCGAGGCGGCGGGACAGCAGCCGTGAATCCGCCAGCTCGCCAATACGGACCGCAACGTCGATCCCCTCTTCGACCAGGTCCACATGGCGATCGTCGAGCCGCAAGTCGATCGTGACGGCGGGGTACTGACTGCGAAAGGTGGGCAGCATCGGTGCGATAAGGTGCAGGCCGACCGGGAAGGAGGCGGCGATGCGCAGGATTCCCGCCGGCTCGGCCCGCGTACGCGCCGCCGCCTGTTCGATCTCTTCCGCGTCGCGAAGCAGGCGCAGGGCACGCTCATGCAGATCGCGTCCCTCGGAGGTGAGCGCCAGCGAGCGCGTGGTGCGGGTGAACAAGGCTATCCCGAGCTGGTGCTCCAGGCGTTGAACGCTCTTGCTGACCGCCGATGGCGTGATCCCGAGCGCACGCGCCGCAGCCGCATAGCTGCCGAGCGAGCCCGCTCGCGCGAAAGCAATCAGGCCAGTGAGGCGGTCCAAGGACATTCGTTCCTTCATGGCACTACTGAAGCGAGTTGCCGCGGCATTATCAAGTCTGCTGTCACGCGCTAGCTCCTCGGCCATGACGACGATAGCCCGCGGAGACGAGATGATGAGCAAGTTGATGAAGGCGGTCCGGCTGCATGCGTTCGGCGGGCCGGAGGTGCTGATGTATGAAGATGCGCCGAAGCCCTCCATTGCGTCGGGCGAGGTGCTGGTGCGTGTCCACGCGGCCAGCCTCAATCCGCCCGATCTGTATCTGCGCGACGGCTACCGTGCCCTGCCGCCCGAATGGCGTCCCGACCCGGTGTTCCCGCTCATCATCGGCACGGACGTGTCGGGCACGGTCGAAGCAGTCGCGGATGACGTCACCGGCTTCGCTCCGGGAGATGCCGTATTCTCGATGGTGCGCTTCCCCGCGGATTTAATGAAGGGCAGTGGCGCCTATGCGGAGTTCGTGGCCGTCGCGGCGTCCGAGCTGGCGCATAAGCCCGTTGCGGTCGATCATGCGCAGGCGGCCGGCGCCCCGATGTCGCTGCTGACCGCCTGGCAGTTCCTGATCGAGGTCGGACACGACGCGCCCAACCCGTTTCAGCCATACCCGCACCAGCCGGTGCCGCTCGCCGGCAAGACGGTGGTGGTGAATGGCGCCGGCGGCGGTGTTGGCCACCTCCTTGTCCAGCTCGCGAAATGGCAGGGTGCGCGCGTCATCGCCGTGGCCTCGGCCAAGAACGAGGCGTTGATGCAGCAGCTGAGGGTAGATCAGTTCATAGATTATACCAGGCAAGCGGCTGATGAGGTGGTTCGTGATGCAGACCTTGTGGTCGACGCTGTCGGCGGCGCGAACATGGAGCGCTTCCTGCGCATCCTGAAGCCGGGCGGCGCGCTGTTCCTGGTCAACCCGCTTGGCTTTGCCGGTCACGAGCAGGCGCGCGAGCAAGGTATTGTCGTTTCATCGACCCAGGTTCGCTCCAATGGCCCTCAGCTCGCGGAAGCTGGGCGACTGCTTGGGGATGGCACAGTGCGTGTCGTGTTGGACAGCAGCTATCCGTTGGAAGCGGCATCGCGCGCGCACGAGCGCGCCATGCAAGGCAGCATCCAGGGCAAAATCGTCCTGACGGTTCGCTGAGCGTGACCGGGAAATTGCCGCAGGGCAGCCTCGCCTGGTTCGACATGGTCGGTGAGGAGATCGTCAAGGCTGCAGCCCAACTCGCGCTTCCCCGAGGCCTGCGCATGTCGATCATCGAGCGATACATTGACGGCGCAGAGTTCGAAAACGGGTTTTGCCAAGGTCTACGCGTCGATGTTGACGACGGGGCCGTTGCCTGCCGAACGGGCGTCGGTGCGGACGAAACAGCGGACGTCGTGATTGAGGTTACCGGTCCAACCGCGCGACGGCTCAACCTGCTGTTCAGCGCCGATCCGATCTATCGCCGGACGCTGGCCGAGGCTGTTGCCCGAGGCCAGTTGCGGGTCAACGGCGATCTGGGGACGCTCGCACCCATCTTGGACATGGCCCATGACGGAATCGTCAGGCGCACGATCTGAGCTGTTGCTGCCCACCGCCGGCTACAGTCCTGATCACACTCGGCATCGCGCACGAGTCGGAAGAACGGTCCCGTTCGGCGAACCACCTCCCACGGTGAGCCGGATACATCCGCTTTGGAGCGGAGTTGGTAAGGCCTTGTGGTCGCATTGAAGGTCGGCTGTGGGCCGGCGTCTGCCTGACGCGAAGCTGACAGCGCGGTGCAGGGAGTCACAAGCGTTTTTCGCTGGCCGAGGCGCCCGGAATGCTGGAAAACAGCGCAGGTGCGGCGCGAGCCGTGCGGTAATCCCGGACATCCGGCAGGATTTGATGCGCCTTCTGATCGTCGAGGACAATGTCGAGCTGTCGCGTCTCGTTGCGGGCGGGCTGGCTGCGGCCGGCTATGAGAGCGACATCGTGGGCAGCGCCGCCGAGGCGCGCGAGGCCGTGAGCAGCGTCAGCTATGCCGCGATGATCCTCGACCTGGGCCTTCCTGATGGCGACGGCCTGTCGGTGCTGCGCGAGCTGCGGTTCGAGATGGCGCCGCTGCCGGTGCTGGTGCTGACGGCGCGCGGCGGCCTGCGGGACCGCGTCACGGGTCTGCGCAGCGGCGCCGACGACTATCTGGCTAAACCGTTCGCTATGGAGGAGTTGGTGGCGCGGCTCGAAGCCATCCTGCGCCGGCCGGGCCAACTGCTCGGCCGCTCGCTATGCCTTGCCAATCTCGTCTACGACACCGAGAGCCGCCAGATCTTCGTCGACGACCAGCCGCGGACGATCTCCGCGCGCGAGACCTCGGTGCTGGAGATCCTGCTGCGCCGGCAGGGACGGGTGGTGCCGAAGAAACACGTCGAGGACCATATCTTCGGGCTCGAGGGCGAGGTCGCCTCCAACGCGGTCGAGGTCTACGTCTCGCGGCTGCGCAAGCAGCTGGCCGAGCACGGGGCCAAGGTGGTGATCCACACCATCCGCGGGGTCGGCTATCTCGTGGCCGAGGAAAAATAGCGTGGCTCTCGGCCGGCATGCCGGATCATTCGCGTTCAAATCGCTGATCTGGCGAATCGTCTTCCTGCACATCGTCGCGGTCGCGATGGTCGCGATCGTTCTGCCCCTGGTGCTGTTCTGGCTGCTCGATTCCGAGATCGAGCAGTTGCACCGCGACGGCATGCGCGCCCAGGCCGAGGTGCTGGCGGAGCGGATCGTCGCTCTTCCGGACGGCTCGCTGACGTTCAACCTGCCGGACAGCCTCAAGGGGCTCTATTCGGAGGCTTACGGCCGCTATCAATACGACATTCGCGATGACGACGGCCGGTTGCTGTTTTCCTCGCACCGGCGGCCCGGGGCCGTGGCACGCCGGCCGTCCGAAACCATCTCCGGCGCCGGCGTCACACGGGATGTTGCCGGCAAGACGCTGCGCATCCAGGTCGCCGAGGACCTGTCGCACCGCGACGTCATCATCGACGACATCGTCTCGAACTTCTTCCGGAGGGTGGGGTGGATCACCATCCCGATCCTCCTGGTCCTGCTTGCCACCGACATCATTATCTTCCGCCGCGCCATTGCGCCGCTGTGGAGGGCCTCGCAGGAGGCCAGCAATATCGGCCCGGCGCGCACCGACATAAGGCTGCCGACGGCCCAGATCCCGCGCGAGATCATGCCGCTGGTCACCGCCGTGAACCAGGCGCTGGACCGTCTCGAGGGAGGTTTTCGCGTGCAGCGGCAGTTCACCGCGGACGCCGCGCATCAGCTGCGCACGCCGCTCGCGATCCTGCGCACCCGGATCGAGACGCTGAACGACGGCGTGGCCCGGCAGGCGCTGCTGGCCGACATCGAAGCCATGAGCCGCATCGTAGCCCAGTTGCTGGAGATCGCCGAGCTCGATACGCTGGTGCTCGATCCCGGCGACACCGCGGATTTGCGCGCCGTTTGCGCCGAGGTGGTCGGTGCGATCGCGCCGCTTGCGATCGCGCAGCACAAGGAGATCGCATTGAAGGGCACTGACGCGCCGGTCCTGATCCACGGCAATTCGGAGATGCTCCAGCGCGCGATCTTCAACCTCGCCGAAAACGCCATCAAGTTCACGGCCAGCAACACGTCCGTGGATGTCGAGGTGGATGCTGACGGCTCGGTTCGCGTGCGTGACCACGGCCCGGGCATCGCGGAGGCCGAGCGCGAGCTCATCTTCCAACGCTTCTGGCGCGCCGACCGCCGGCGCAGCGACGGCGCGGGGTTGGGGCTGTCGATCGTGCGCGCGGTGGCGGACGATCACGCGGCGACGGTGGCGGTAGCAAATCTCCCCGGCGGCGGCGCGGAGTTCACGCTGCGATTCAGGTTGGCGGACAGCAGCATCCACTGACCCTCCCCTGAAGGGAGCGATCGCATATGGGAGCGATTTCGCGTGTGGCCATCCTTCGAGACGCCCGCCGTTGGCGGGCCCTCAGGACGAGGACGGCGTGCGCGGCAGCGGTTTCAGCGGACACCGGTGCCACCCAGCCTCACCCTGAGGAGACGCGCAGCGGTCGTCTCGAAGGGCGAGGCATGCGCCCAGGCTCCACCAAGAATTGATATGCAATAGCCCTGCCCTAGAAGGGCAGGGCTAAGAGCGCGATTGCGCTCGCGGCGCTACTTCTGCGGTGGGCCGAGATCCAGCGGCGGCAGGTCGAACTGCGGCACCTCGATCTTGATCGTAGAGGGATCGATGTTGGTCTGGACGCCCTTGTAGTGCATCACCATCGCGGGGAACGCGATCACCAGGCCCACCATGATGACCTGGATGACGACGAACGGCACCGCACCCCAATAGATCTGGCCGGTGGTGACGGGGTCCATCCGCTTGCCGGTGACGCGATCGGTGTAGCGTTCCTTCGGCGCCACCGAGCGGAGATAGAACAGCGCGAAGCCGAACGGCGGGTGCATGAACGAGGTCTGCATGTTGACGCCGAGAATGACGCCGAACCAGATCAGGTCGATGCCGAGCTTCTCGGCGGCCGGCCCCAGCAGCGGGATCACGATGAAGGCCAGCTCGAAGAAGTCGAGGAAGAAGGCCAGGATGAACACGAGCACGTTGACGAAGATCAGGAAGCCGACCTGGCCGCCGGGCAGCGACGTCAGCAGGTGCTCGACCCAGACGTGCCCGTTGACGCCATAGAAGGTGAGCGAAAAGATCCGGGCGCCGACCAGGATGAAGATCACGAAAGCCGACAGCTTGGCGGTCGATTCCGTGGCCTGACGGATCAAGTCCCAGGTCAGGCGCCGCTTCACGGCGCCCAGGATGAGGGCGCCGGCGGCACCCATGGCGCCGCCTTCGGTCGGGGTCGCGATGCCGATGAAGATCGTGCCCAGCACCAGGAAGATCAGGAACAGCGGCGGCACCATGACGAAGGTGGTCTGCTGCGCCATTTTCGAGAGGAAACGGAAGCCGGTCAGCTTGTCGATGACCCAGTTCAGCACCGCGACGGCGAAGGCGAAGACGATGCCGTAGAACATGCTGAGCACCACGTAGTCTGCGCCGTGCACGCTCGAATTGCGCATCATGAACCAACCGAACACGCAGCTGGCGAGGAACAGCATGCCGAGCGACACCAGGCCGCGGTCGCCGTTCTCCTCGCGGAAGCCGATGGCGTCCTTCGGCAGGCCCGGCGTGGCCGCGGGGAAGATCATGCTGACGAGGAAGGCGTAGCCGGCATAGAGGGCGGCGAGCACGAGGCCCGGGATGAAGGCGCCTTCGTACATGTCGCCGACGGACTTGCCGAGCTGGTCGGCCATCACGATCAGGACGAGCGAGGGCGGAATGATTTGCGCCAGCGTTCCGGACGCGGCGATGACGCCGGCGGCGACGCGGCGGTCATAGCCATAGCGCAGCATGATCGGCAGCGAGATCAGGCCCATCGAGATCACGGACGCCGCGACCACGCCGGTCGTCGCAGCGAGCAGTGCGCCGACGAAGATCACGGCATAGGCGAGGCCACCACGGATGGTGCCGAACAGCTGGCCGATGGTGTCGAGCAGGTCCTCGGCCATGCCCGACCGCTCCAGCACCAATCCCATGAAGGTGAAGAAGGGAATTGCGAGCAGGGTGTCGTTGTTCATCACGCCGTAGACGCGCTCCGGCAGGGCCTGGAGGAAGTCGGGGTGGAACTGGCCGAGCTCGACGCCGATGATGGCGAAGAACAGGCCGACGGCGCCGAGCGAGAATGCTGCGGGGTAGCCGAGCAGCAGCATGACGACCAGCGACACGAACATGATGGGCGCCATATTGGCGATGATGAATGCGGTCATGGATTCCCCCTACACCGTCGCCAACGGCTACTTCTTCTCGATCGCTTCGACGAGATGCTCGACTTCCGCCTCGAGCGCCGACACCTGCGATTCGTGCGGGTCCGGTATCAAGCCGCGCATCACGGCAATCCGCTTGATCAGCTCGGAGATGCCTTGCACCAGCAGGAAGGCAAACCCGATCATGATCAGGGCCTTGGCGGGCCATTGCGGCAGGCCGCCGGCATTGCCGGATTGCTCGTTGATCTCGAAGGAGCGCAGGAAGAACGGCACTCCTGTGACGATCATGACGATGCAGATCGGAGCGAGGAAGAACACGTGACCGACCACGTCGATGACGTTGCGCGCCTTCTTCGACATCGCGTTGCTCACGATGTCGATGCGGATGTGCTCATTGTCGAGCAGCGTCCATGGCGCACAGAGCAGGAAGACGATGCTGAACAGCACCCATTGCAGTTCGAGCCACGAATTGGACGAGGTGTCGAACGTCTTGCGGATGATCGCGTTGACCGCCGAAATGATCACGGCGAGCAGGATCAGCCACGCAATGCGTTTGCCGGTCCAGCGCGTGAACGCGTCGATCCTGCTGCTCAACTTAAGGAGCGCTTGCAACGATAGGTCCTCCCCCGATTGTGCCCCGGCCGTCTTGACTGCGCCGAGTTGGCGCGTGGCTTGTCTCGCCGCGCAGGCATGAGGCAGCCGCACCAAACCAGCGGGCGTGCCGTCAGTCAATCGGAAGTTTGTTGATAGTTAAGGGGAATAAGGCCGAAGCTGTGGGGAGTTAGCCGCCGGTGACGCTCATGTGCCTGGAGACGCTGGGACGGTCGTGGCGGCGGTCGATGATGAAATCGTGCCCCTTGGGCTTCAGCCCGATGGCGCGGTCGATCGCATCCGCAAGCAATTGATCGTCGCTGGATGCACGCAGAGGTTTACGCAAATCGGAGGCATCCTCGTGGCCGAGGCAGGTGTGCAGCGTGCCGGTGCAGGTGATCCGAACCCGGTTGCAGGATTCGCAGAAATTGTGGGTCATCGGCGTGATGAAGCCGAGCTTGCCGCCGGTCTCGGCGACGCTGACATAGCGCGCCGGCCCGCCGGTGCTCTCGGCCAGATCCGTCAGCGTGAATTGCTGGGCGAGGCGGGCGCGCACCAGGGACAGCGGCAGATACTGGTCGATCCGGCCCGACCCGATCTCGCCCATCGGCATCACCTCGATCAGCGTCAGGCCCATGTTCTTGCCGTGGGCCCAGCGCATCAGTTCGGGCAGCTCGTCCTCGTTGAGGTTCTTGAGGGCGACGGCGTTGATCTTCACGGCAAGGCCGGCGGCGCGTGCGGCCTCGATGCCTTCCAGCACCTTGTCGATCTCGCCCCAGCGGGTGATCTCGCGAAATTTTCCTGGGTCGAGCGTGTCGAGCGAGACGTTGATGCGGCGGATACCGCAATCGGCGAGCTCCCGGGCGTGCTTGGCCAGCTGGGTGCCGTTGGTGGTCAGCGTCAGCTCGCTCAAGGCGCCGCTCGCAAGATGCCGCGACAGCGATCGCACCAGACCCATGACGTTGCGGCGGACCAGGGGCTCGCCGCCGGTCAGCCGCAGCTTCTTCACGCCCTTGGCGATGAAGGCCGTGCACAGCCGGTCGAGCTCCTCCAGCGTCAGCAGGTCTGCCTTGGGCAGGAACGTCATGTCTTCGGACATGCAGTAGAAGCAGCGCAGGTCGCATCGGTCGGTGACCGAGACACGCAAATAGCTGATGGTCCGCCCGAACGGATCGGTCATCGGGGTCGACAATGCGGCGGATCCGTTCATGCGCGAGGCCTTGTCACTTGTGCGACGGGCGCACCTTTGCTTCAGCGGTGCGTTCGACGCAATCTAAGCATCGGACGCGGCAAGGACAATCGGGTGGTATCAGCGGGGGGCCTCTGCGCGGGATGCAGCGTCGGCGCGTTCGCTCTGCTTGCCCGCTGGTTCCGCGCAGCGCCGGCGAACGCTGGCTTCGAGGTGGGGCAGGCCGTCGTCTGTGAAACAACCCGTAGGATGCCGGGCGTAGCTGCTGAAAACTATAGTTCTATCAACCGCTTGTCGTAACTTTTGCCGTCATCAGGCTGCTGACGGCCTCCGGCAGGTCGCGCATGTGGTGGATCAGGCGGTCCGGCTTCAGCTCGGCGATCGGCACGTCGGTGTAGCCGAAGCTGACCCCGATCACGGGCACCCCGGCGCGCCGGGCGACCCCGACGTCGGTTCCCGCATCGCCGACCATGATACTGGCCTTCACGTCTCCGCCGGCACGCGCCACGGTCTCGCGAAAGATCGTCGGATCGGGCTTCTGGACGCCAAACGTGTCGGCGCCGCAGATCGCGGCAAAGCGGCGGGTGAGGTCGAGCTGGTCCAGCAATCGCTTGGATAGCCATTCCAGCTTGTTGGTGCAGACCGCGAGGCGATGGCCCTGGGCGGCAAACTGGTCCAGTGCGGTCTCAAGTCCCTCGAAGGGGCGGGATTCGACCGCGATATGGTCGGCGTAATAGGTGATGAAATCCGCCGTCATCCGATCCATATCGGCGGGGGTGACGGTGCGGCCCTCGGCCTCCAGCCCGCGCTCGATCAGCTTGCGGGCGCCGGCGCCGATCATGTTGCGGGCCGAGGCCATCGGCACCGGCGGCAGGCCTTCGCGGTCAAGCACGTAATTAAGGGCGGTGATCAGGTCGGGCGCCGTATCCACGAGCGTGCCGTCGAGATCGAAGACGAGGGTGTAGAGCGAGGTCATGGCCCCAGCGCTATCGGGCCGTCCGGACCGACGCAAGGCCCGGCGTCATAAGTTCACCTTATAAGGGCGACGCAAAGGCCTGTTCCCGCGGGAAAAACGAGGCTACATAGGCCGCCGCAACCGGCTGTGCCGGCGGCACTCTCGATCCGGAGGCGGGCGCAGACGTGAACATGGACCAGTTGAAGCGGCAGGCTGCGGCGCGCGCGCTGGAAGAGGTGCGCGACGGCATGCAGCTCGGGCTCGGCACGGGCTCGACCGCGAAGCATTTCGTCGAGCTGCTCGGCGAGCGGGTCGCCGCCGGGCTCAAGGTGATCGGCGTGCCGACCTCCGAGGCGACGCGGGCCGATGCTGAGCGCTGCGGCGTGCCGCTGACGACGCTCGACGAGATCGACCATCTCGACCTCACCGTGGACGGCGCCGACGAGATCGACCCCGAGCTCAATCTGATCAAGGGCGGCGGCGGGGCGCTGCTGCGCGAGAAGATCGTGGCGGCCGCCTCGGATCGCATGATCGTGATTGCCGACGACAGCAAATGGGTGCCGGCGCTCGGCAAGTTTCCGCTGCCGATCGAGGTGGTCCCGTTCGGGCTTGGCGCGACGCGCCGCGCGATCGAGAAGGCGTTTGCCGAATGCGGCGTTTCCGGGCAAATGGCGGTCCGCAAGGCCAAAGGCGGGGACAAGGACGGCCACGTTTTCGTCACCGATGGCGGCCACTGGATCGTCGATGCCCAGCTCGGACGTATTGTGGATCCCCCTGGTCTTGCCAAGGCGTTGAGCGCCATCCCGGGGGTGGTCGAGCATGGCTTGTTCATCGGCTTGGCCGGCTCCGCCGTTCTGGCGGGCGGCGACGGAATTCGCGTGATTGAACGGCGCAAGCCGAAAGGAGACCTGGAATGAAGACGATGTTGAAATTCGTGCCGGCTGCGACCCTCGCAGTGGGACTGGCCCTCTCGGCCGCGCCGGCCATGGCGCAGCAGCCGGCGCCGGCCCCCAAGGCCGCCGCAGCACCGGCCCAGCCGAAGGCCTCGCCGGCGGCGATTGCGGCCGCCAGGGAGATCTTGCAGATCAAGAACGCCACGGCGATGTACGCCGGCGCCGTGCCCGGCCTCGTCGAAAAGACCAAGATCGCGCTGATCCAGCAGAACCTGAACTACCAGAAAGACCTCAACGAGGTCGCCCCGATCGTCGCCCAGCAGCTCAACGGGCGCCAGAACGAGATCGGCGAAGGCATGGCGCAGATCTATGCCAGCGAGTTCACCGAGCAGGAGTTGAAGGACCTCGTCACCTTCTACAAGTCGCCGCTGGGCAAGAAGCTGATCGACGCCGAGCCGCGCGCCATCGGGCTGAGCATGGCCTTCATGAACTCCTGGGCCCAGAACTTCGCCGAGACCGTGATGGGGACGTTCCGCGCCGAGATGCGCAAGCGTGGCAAGGAGATCTGAGCGCACCTATCTGAAAGGTCGTTCTTGAAAGAGGTCGGAGTGGACAATGGCTGAATTCGACGTCGACCTCTTCGTCATAGGAGGCGGGTCGGGCGGCGTGCGTGCCGCCCGCATCGCGGCAGGTTACGGCGCCCGCGTGATGATCGCGGAAGAATACCGCATGGGCGGCACCTGCGTGATCCGCGGCTGCGTGCCGAAGAAGCTGTTCGTGATCGGCTCGCATTTTCGTCAGGACATCGAGGACGCTGCGGGCTTCGGCTGGACCGTTCCGCCCGCGAGCTTCGACTGGCCGACGCTGATTGCCAACAAGGACAAGGAGATCGCGCGGCTGGAGGCGGCCTACACCGCCAATGTCGAGAAGTCGGGCGCGCAGATCGTCAAGAGCCGCGCGGTGATCGAGGACAGGCACACCGTCCGCCTGCTCGAGAACGACAGGAAGATCACCGCGAGGTACATCCTGATCGCCACCGGCGGCGCGCCCAACCACGGTGCGGCGATCCCCGGCATCGAGCACGTGATCTCCTCCAACGAGGCGTTCCACCTCGAGAAGCTGCCGAAGCGGATCGTGATCCAAGGCGGCGGCTACATCGCGCTGGAGTTCGCCGGCATCTTCGCCGGCTTCGGCTCCGACGTCACCGTGATCTGTCGCGGCGACAACATCCTGCGCGGCTTCGACGAGGACGTCCGGACCCATGTTCGCGCCGAGATGGAGAAGCAGGGCATTACGATTCTCACCGGCTGCACGGTGACCAAGGTCGACCGCCACGGCGAGGGCTTCACCACCCATCTGTCGAACGGCTCGAGCCTCGCCTCGGACCAGGTGATGTTCGCCATCGGCCGCCATCCGGCGGTCGCCAATCTCGGCCTGGAGAAAGCCGGCGTTGCCATCAACCCGGCGAACGGGGGCATCGCCGTCGACCATTTCTCCAGGAGCTCCGTCGACAGCATCTACGCCATCGGCGATGTCACCCATCGCTTCAACCTGACGCCGGTGGCGATCCGCGAGGGGCATGCCTTTGCCGATACCGTGTTCGGCAAGCGCGAGGTGCAGGTTGATCACGCCAACATCCCGACGGCCGTGTTTTCGCAGCCGGAGGTCGGCACGGTTGGCTTGACCGAAACCGAGGCGCGCGCCCAGTTCAGCCACGTCGACATCTACAAGACGACGTTCCGCCCCATCAAGGCGACGATGTCCGGTCGCGACACGCGTGTGCTGATGAAGCTCGTGGTCGATGGCGCGACCGACCGCGTGCTCGGCTGTCACATCGTCGGCGATGCCGCCGCCGAGATCACGCAAGCCGTCGCGATCGCGGTGAAGATGAAGGCGACCAAGGCCGATTTCGACGCCACCATCGCGCTGCATCCGACCGCGGCCGAGGAGCTCGTCACGATGCGCACGCCGACCGCGCGCCACGTGCGTCAGGCGGCGGAGTAGGGGCTGGTTCACCTCTCCCCAGGGGGGAGAGGTCGGATTGCGGAGCAATCCGGGTGAGGGGCCGCAGCATCCAGTGATTCCGCAACCCCTCACCCGGATCGCATCTATCGTTTCGATCCGACCTCTCCCCAGCGGGGAGAGGTGTGAAGAACCCAGTCACCACCGACAAACGTGTCCCGCTTCAGCCGTACAAATACCCCACCGGCTTGCCTTCGGTGCGCAGCGGACGCATGTCCCTGTGCGTGATGATCTGACCGGCAAGGCCGTCGATCTCGTCGCGCTGCGTCGGGGTCCAGCTGCGCAGCTCGTTCATGCCCTTGAGCAGGCCTAGGCGGAGGACCTGGGTATTTTCGCCGAGACCCGTCAGGCTGATCGAATTCCTGCCCGCCGTCACCACGTCGCCGGCGGACAGCTCGAAGCTCTCGCCGGCCTTCTTCTTGAACTCGGCCGTGCCGCGAATGACGCGGTAGATCACGACTTCGCCCTTGGCAAAGCAGGTTGCGTCCGCCGCGGCCGACGTGCTCTTCGGCAAGAGTGCGTGGCCGCGCGGATCGGTCGCGATGATGTGGCCGGTGACGAGATGTCCGCTCGGAGCCTCGATGCCGATATCGCGCACGTAAACCGGCATCGCCGATCTGACAGAACCGTCGGTGAGCGGCTTGAACAGCGCGTCGAGCGCCAGGGGATCCTGAAGCCAGAAGCCGGCATCGGCTGGCCTGTCATGCAGCGGATGGCTCCAGGCCACGCGCGGCGTTTCGTCCTCGTTGATCTGGTCGGGACCTACGATGGTCGGGTTCGGAAAGGTGGTGGGATCGGTGATGAAGGCTTCGAGGAATTTGCCGGAATAGCCCATCGAGATCGGATCGGGCACCACGGTCTGCGGCGTCTTCAGGTTCTCTTCGGTCGACAGGCCCGACCAGGTGTAGAACAGCTGGCGGTGCACGATCGCGCTTTGCAGCATCACCGCGCCGGGGCCGACATTGTAGAAGCGCCCGTCATAGTCGAAGGTGAACGCGCCCGAGGTGACCAGCACGAGCTGAAAGCCGCCTGGCGGCAGATGCAGATGGAAATCGGTTGGGCCCGTGTCGGGCCGATAGATCGGCAGATTGGTCGCGACCTCGTGCAGCAGGAAAGTCTCGTTATTGGCGTGGAAGCCCTCGTTGGCGCGGTTGTAGAGCGCCTGCGGCCGGTAGGTCGCCTCGAACTTCGCATTCCGGTCGCGGTCGATCGCCACGAAGTCCTGGTCGTTGAGGCGCAGCGGCGCCCCGTTCGGACGGGTGAGACCGGTGAATTTGATGTCTCCGGCAGCATGCACGTTCATGGCATTCTCCGATCTGAGGCCATCGATCCCGGAGCCGGGCGCACGCAACTGGCCGCGCCTTATGGTGCAGGGCAGGGACTTGGCCTGATCCTGTCCTGCGAATTTCAGGCCAGTCGGGACACGGCGCCGCGCGTCGGCTCGCCGGCTCCCCAGCGCGCGCAAATAACCGAGATTGCGCCTGAGGTTAGACGACGGCGGCCGCCAAGCTGCGTGGCCTGCCCGTAAGCGGGGTGCGGCAGCCCGCTTTGTCTAATTTGTCGGCATGTCATGCAAAGAGCATGCAGCCCTAGAGGTCGCAGCCACAGGCAAAACGGCGGCGGGTCGGCATCTGACCCGGCTCATTCGAACGATGGACGGACGCTCCGCTCGGGCTTGCCGGCCGGGCTATCGGTCCACTTTGCCATCTCCATCGCGCGCGTGTCGAAGCCTTCGCACCAGATGCAGCTCGGCTCCGCGCGGCCTTTGGTCGTCAACAGCGGGACGCGCGGATGGCCGCAACCGGTGCAGGATGTGGTGCGATTCATGCGCTTCTCCGCGATCGTCGAATTCAGGCCTGGCATTCTCGTCGCCGAAGCTTGCGCGGGCGCTATGACGCCGCGGGAGCGCTGCGTTGGGCAGACGCGCTCGTTCCGGACAACGTAGAAGTAGCGATCCATTGTGACACGGCTGCGATGTCGTCGCCGCTGTCGCGATAGGCGCGAAGCTGGAATTCTGCCGAGCTGCCCCGCTCCACGATCGTGCGGCAGTGCTCGACCTCGGCGACGCAGTTCAGCGCGGCGGCGTCCTCGGCGACGTCTTCGATCAGCCGGGCGAGGAGCTCCGAGATGCTCACCGGGCCTTCCCTGGAGGCAAAGATGCAGTCCGTGCCGTAGCGCTGGGCCCGCCACTTGTTTTCGACCGCAATCGCGCGTTCGACCACAGTGACGTCCCTGGACAGCTGGGGGCGCAGATAGAGATGCCGCGTCAGGCAGCGGTAGAGCGAGGCGATCGCAATTGCGTCGTCGACGAAGGTGCAGGTGTCGGGCGCACGAAGCTCCAGGGTGGGATGCTTCAACGCGGGACGCATTGCCCACCAGATGTGGCTTTCGTCCGGGATCACGCCGGAGCGCTGCAAGGCGCCGACATAATCGTCGAAGTCCTGCTTGCTTTCGAACAATTCGGGCAGGCCGGTGCGAGGCAGCTCGGAATAGGCGGCGAGGCGATAGCCCTTCAGGCCGGTCTTGTGCGAATTCCAGAACGGCGAGGAGGCCGACAAGGCGATGAACAACGGCAGATGCGGCAGCATCGCCCGCATCACCGCCATGCGCTTCTCCGGATCCGGCAACTGGACGTGCACATGCATGCCGCACATCATGTTGCGGTGGCCGATGCTGCGCAGATCCTCGATCATCTCCTCGTAGCGCGGCTTCGGACTCGGCTGGGACATGCGCCACACCGCGGTCGGATGCGTGCCGCAGGCCATGATCACGAAGCCATATTGTGCGGCGACGTTCGCGACCTCGCGTCGCAGGAAGCGCAGCTCCTCGCGCGCATCGTTCACGTCGAAATGCACGTTGGTGGCGACCTCCAGCTGGGACTGCAGCATCTCGCGCATGGCCTGGCCGCCGGTCGACCAGTTGGCCGATTCGAACAGCTCGTTCGGCGTCTGGATCGCGACCTCGAAGCTGCGGCGATCGGCCAGGAAGTATTCCTCCTCGATGCCGAACGAGTATTCGGCAGCCTTGCCGCCGCGCCCGCTAGACCGGATGATGACGTGCTGCTTGTCGTCAGAGGGATCCAGTCGAAGCAGTTTCAAAACGTCTGAAGCAACCGATGTCATTTTCCCACCCGGCAAAGGTCATCTGCGGGCACTAATCCTTCTGGTCGGGGCCGGTTCCACCTCGGCGCCACTGGAAATTGTCGCATCGAACGGAACAAGCTTCACGCTTTCCGACGCGCGCGCGATCAAGGCGTGATTGGGCGGCACCTCGATCCAGTCCTCCTCCTTGTCGAACGGCTCGGAGACGACGATGACCTGACCGCTGTCCTCGCGGAAGTAGAGCGTGTTGGCGGCATCGTTGATCGAGACGCGAAATGCATAGAGGTCGCGGCCGTTGGCGATGGCGCTGGTGAAGCGCAGCCGCTCGCGAAGCCCGCCCTCGTTGACGAGCCCGACGAGGGATTGCAGCACGGCTCGCGTTGCGCCCAGCGGATCGCGCTCGAGACCGGCCCCCATCATCGCCAGGAACACGGCTTCCGAATCGGTCGTGCCCAGGCGCGACGGATAATAGGCGTCGGGGATAAGTGCCTCGACCTTGCGCCGCAGCCGATTCCAGCTGCCGACGAATCCGTTGTGCATGAACATCCAGTGTCCGCAGGCAAACGGATGACAGTTCTGCCGCGTCACCGCCGTGCCGGTGGCGGCGCGCACATGGGCAAAGAACAGATGCGAACGTAGATGGCGGCAGAGGTAGCGCAGGTTTTCGTCCGACCAGGCCGGGCGGGTCTCGCGATAGAGGCCGGGCTCGGGATGCTCGCCATACCAGCCGAGACCGAAGCCGTCCCCGTTCGAGCCCGCCGTGGACTGAAGCGAGCGGATGCTCTGGGCGATCAGGGAGTGCTCGGGCTCGGTGACATAAGGCTCGAACGATGTGGTTTCGCCCCGGTAGGCGATCCAGCGGCACATGGAGTTCCCCGCGGCTTTCCTGTCAGAAGATGCGTGCTGAGTTGCACCAACACATCGGGCCGGGCGATGTTCCCGCCGGCGGAGAGAGCAGCCTTTAACCAAACATGGTGCCTTCGGAACCGATGCGGCGGCTGGTCGCAGCCGGTTTGCCTTGATTCCGGCAGAGCCACCGCTATTTCTGGATCGAACAAGAATCCGGGCCCCTCTGGCGAGGACGTCGACGTTGTCGGCAAACCTCGTGATGTCGGATGACCTGTCCCGCGCGAATGCGATGGATCGGCCGATTGTCGGGCCCTGTTCGTCTTCTCCGACCATTCGTCTCCATCGCAGCTCCGCCCGGCCATTTCGCAAGTTAAGGGAGCTACGATGTCTGACGCCAAGACCTCAAATGCGATCGAGATCACGGAGCCGTCCAGCCTGAATGAGCAGGCCGCGGCCGCGCTTGTGATCGTGGGCGCGCTGGTTGCGGTCGCCGACCGCCGCGTTTCGGACGTCGAGCGCGAGGAGGTGATCCGTTTCATCAGGGATCGCAAGCTGGCGCCGCATCTTTCGGAGGAGCGGCTCGTTGCGATGTTCGATGAACTGGCCGAGCGGCTCGAGGAGCCGGATTTTGCCAATGTCGTGATCGACACGCTGCGGCCGGTTTCGAATCTGCCGCTCTCGTCGCACCTGATGGAGCTGTCGGAGCGCGTTGCTGCGGCAGACCAGGATGTTCATCCCCACGAAGTCCAGGCGATCAAGTTGCTCCGCTTGCTGACACTGGTGCTGCCGCGCGCGAAGCCGGTGGAGTCGCGTGCAGCGTGCGCCGAGACGCAAGCCGCCGCCAAGGAGTGAGCATGAGCTCAGTTTCGAACGAGCGGACCACGGAAGCAGGGGCTCCCACCGGCGAGATTGCCGGCGGCGACCCGCGCATGGCCAAGCTCGTCGACCGCCTGCCCCAGCGCATGGGCGACAGCTTCAGCTATCTGCTGAAGCCGTCCAACCGCTGGGTCAGGATTCCCTCAGGCACGCTGCTGGTCGTCGGCGGCGTGCTCTCTTTTCTGCCGCTGCTCGGCGTCTGGATGCTGCCTCTCGGCCTGGCACTGCTCGCCGAGGACGTCCCTGCGCTGCGCTCCTCCCGTTCAAAGGTGCTCGACTGGATCGAGCGCCGCAAGCCGCATTGGCTCGAATCGTCGGCCCCCAGGAATGATCAATCATGACTGAACTCATCACCGCCGAGGCGCTGACGGCGCTGTTCCAGGTCATCCTGATCGACCTCGTCCTGGCCGGCGACAATGCCGTCGTCATCGGCCTTGCGGCCGCCGGCCTGCCGGCGGACCAGCGCCGTCGGGCCATCATCGTCGGCATCGCCGCCGCGACTGCGCTGCGCATCGCTTTTGCCGGCGTCGCGACCCAACTCCTGCAGGTCATCGGCCTGCTGCTCGCCGGCGGCGTGCTTCTGCTCTGGGTGTGCTGGAAGATGTGGCGCGAACTGCGCGAGCAGGCTGCGCATGCGCGGGAGCTCGCGTTCAGCCACGGCAATGGCGGCGGCAACGGCGCGGAAGCTGCGCCGGTCCAGCGAAAGACCTTCGGCCAGGCGGCGATGCAGATCATTGCCGCCGACGTTTCGATGTCGCTCGACAACGTGCTCGCCGTCGCCGGCGCCGCGCGCGAGCATCCCTACATCATGGCCTTCGGCCTGTTGCTGTCGGTCGCGCTGATGGGCGTCGCCGCTGACCTGCTTGGCCGCTTGCTCCAGAAGCAGCGCTGGGTCGCCTATGTCGGCCTCGCCATCATCCTTTACGTCGCGTTCGAGATGATCTATCGGGGCTCGCTGGAACTCGCACCCGTCATTGCGAGTCTCTGACGCGGCAATCCAGCGGCTATCCGGAGTGATCGATGAAGACCGAATCCAAGGCACCTTCGGCGCAGGCCGTGCCTCCGCGCCTCGGCCTGCTCGCCCAGCTCATTTTCGGTTCGCGCTGGCTGCAATTTCCACTCTATATCGGCCTGATCGTGGCTCAGGCCGTGTACGTCCTGCTGTTCCTCAAAGAGCTCTGGCATCTGGTCGCGCATTCGTTCGACGCCACCGAGCAGCAGATCATGCTGGTCGTGCTCGGGCTGATCGACGTCGTCATGATCTCGAACCTTTTGATCATGGTGATCGTCGGCGGCTATGAGACCTTCGTTTCCCGGCTGAACCTGACCGGCCATCCCGACGAGCCGGAATGGCTCAGCCACGTCAATGCCAGCGTGCTCAAGATCAAGCTCGCGATGGCGATCATCGGCATTTCCTCGATCTCGCTGCTCAGGACGTTCATCGAGGCCGGCAACCTCGGCACCACGCGCAGCAATTTCACCGAGTCCGGCGTGATGTGGCAGGTGCTGATCCACATGACCTTCATCGTCTCCGCGATCGGCATCGCCTGGGTCGACCGCCTCAGCGAGAGCGGCCATCGCAAGGGCGCCGGCCACGGCTGAGCTCGCGTGGAGAATCCGGTGGAGCGGCCGTCAGGCCGCCAGCGTTCCATGGATGCGTCCCAGCGCGCGTTGAAGCGCTGCAAAGCAGTTTCCATCGATCTGGGTGCCGATCATTCCGGACATGATGCCCAGGGCTTTTGTGATCGGCAGGGCGGCGCGATAGGGGCGGTCGGCCGTGAGCGCATCGAATATGTCGGCGGTCGTGATCACCCGGGTTTCCAGGCAGATCTGGTCTCCTGCGAGGCCGCGAGGATAACCCTTGCCGTCCAGCCGCTCATGATGCGCACCCGCGATCGGAGCGAGGTCGCGGAATGCGCCGACGCGTGACAGGATGGCCTCGGAATGCGCCGAATGCATCCTCATGCTCTCCCATTCGGCGTCGTCCAGCTTGCCCGGCTTGTCGAGGATGGCGTTGCTGACACCGAGCTTGCCGATGTCGTGCAACAGCGCCGCACGCTTGAGACTGCGCCGTTGCTCGGCGCTGAACGCCAGCTCTTCGGCGATCATGTCGGTGAACAACGTCACGCGCTCGCTGTGACCGCTGGTGTAAGGGCTCTTGGAATCCACCACCTGGGCGAAGGCGGCTGCAATGTCGTCGAGATAATCCTCGTCGATCGGAAGGCTCGCTTGTGCCGGCGCGTGCGTTACGGCGCAGGTAAGCCCATTCTCGATTCCGCTCACGCGCCAGAAACCGGGCCGTGCCGCCACGCGTTCGAAGGCCGCGACGAGGTCGGGGTCGAACCAGATCCCTGATCGGTTCCTCGCCTCGCGAAGAGCGGCCTCCGGCCCGTTCGCGACGTGGAACACGTCGATGACCTGGGTCAGCAGGGCGATGCGCGAATAGATCGGGATGGCGGTGCCGGACAAGCCGAGGGGCTTGCCACTGCCGTCCCAGTGCTCATCCAGGTTCTTGATGCCCTCGGCAACCGGCTCGGAGAACCGCATCTTGCGGGCGATATCCGCGCCGCGATGGCAGCGGGTCTCGATCAGCTCGCGCGCGATCTCGCCGCCGTTCTGGAAGATATTGACGATGGCGCGGAAACGTTCAGCCAATCCGGCTTTCAGGCCGGTATGGCTGAGCACGAAGCGCAGCGCCTGGGACAAGCTACCGTCGATCAGCTTGAAGTCCTGTTTGAAGGAGAGATCGTCGGTCAGATACAGCTCGCAGATGCGGGCCGCGTTGCTGCTGCAGCCCAGATCCTTCAGCAACAGCACGTAGTAGAGCTCGGTGATTTCCTGCTCGCCAAGACCGATCTCCCTGCCGATCTCGACGCCGATGCGGCTGCATCGCACGCAATGTCCAGCCGGCTGTCCCTCGGTCAGGTCGAGCGCGTGGCTCAGCGCGCCCAGGAGTTCAGAGAGAGTGACGCTGTCGTGCAGTCCGGCGTCAAGTGGCGGTGGTTGCATGGCGGCTCCGGGGCAGCTTTCGCGGCCTATCCCGGCCGATCGCATGTCCAAAGCCGCACCTGATCACGAAGGAATTAACGGGCGGTATTTTCCGCCCCATCGATAAATTTGTCTGCAATCCGCTCAATGGCGGAAAACCCTGCAGATAAGTCCTGCGCGGCGTTAAACCAGAGCTTTGGAACTGATCTGCATCCTGCTCGCAAAAGGGCAGGGGCATCAGCATGACAATCACAAGGGAGATCATCGCAGCAGTCGCGGGAGTCTACGCACTCCTGCTTGTCTGCGACGCGTTGTTCGGCGTCGGCGAGGCGCGCTTCGACGACGCCTATTACCGCGCCAGCTTCTACGCACCGCGCGCGAAGGAGTTTCGCTTCGCGAGCGATACGCCGCCGGCCGTGCGCGTCAGTGACGCCTTCGCACAATTTGCGCCGGCCGACGCCAAGCCGAACCGGCGATATTCGTCACTGACGACGATCATCCGTTGACGCGGCCTTACTCGCCCTGAATCCATTCGGCGAGACCGCGCCACAGCGTGTCGCGGTGCTCGGGGCGGAAGAAGCCGAAATGGCCGATTTTCTTGGCGCCGACGTCGGACGGCTTCACCGTCAGCACCTCCGGCGTGACCGCGGTGAAACCGCTCGCGAGCAGCTCGACGGCGGGTCGCGTGGCCCAGGAATCATCTGAGAAGCACAACGCGCGCAACTCGCCCTTGAACCTGGCAAAATTCTCGAGCGCCGGCAGTTCTGAATCGAAGAGATAGCGGGGGCTCGACACCCACTCGGCCCATTGCAGGAAGACGCCCTTGGGCAAATCCTCGCCGACGCCGGTCCAGCCCGGGGCATAGCCGAGGGCGTGGACCAGAGGCACACCCACGAGATTCATGAAGGCATAGACACGATATTTCTCGGGCGCGGTCATCAGCCGCCACGTCGCCGCCTGCGAGGCCACGAAGGCGGCGCGCGCGATCTCGCTGTTGTTCGCGATCAGCCCGAGCGCCTGGCCGCCGAAGGAATGGCCGACATAGACCAGGGGCAGGCCATGATAGCGCTCGCGCATCCAGCCAACCGCGGCGGTGACGTCGAGCGCGGCCCAGTCCGACATCGAGGCCTTGAAGCCGACCAGGGATTTCGGCCGGTTGTAGCCGACCATCGCCGGCAGGCGGGAGTCGCCGATGCCGCGATAGTCGTAGGTCAGCACGGCGCAGCCGCGATGGGCGAGGTAGGAGGCAAAGCCGCGATAGATATTGCGCGGCACGGCGGTCGCCGAATTGATCAGGACGGCATGGCGCTTGGTGCCGCGGGGCAGGAACAGGGTGCCGGTGAGCACGTACCCGTCCGTCGCCGGGAAGCTGATCTGGTCGATGAAAACGTCATCCATTGGCGCGTCCATGGCCGGTCAGTGCCCCGTCAATTTCTCTGCCTGTCCCGAGCAAATGCGAATTCGGCTTTGCCCGCAAGGGTTTGCGGTGCGAAATGGATTTACAACTGGCGGGGCGGGGCCAGCCTGTGTATAAGGCGGCCCTCGCAACCCCTAGATCAGGTTGTGCTTTTTGCTTCACGGAGAGATTGCGATGTCCGAGCGGTGGACGCCCGAGTCCTGGCGCAGCAAGCCGGTGCTACAGGTGCCCGACTATCCCGACGCCAAGGCTTTGGCCGACGTCGAGGCCCAGCTTGCGACCTTTCCGCCGCTGGTGTTCGCGGGCGAAGCGCGCAATCTGAAGAAGGCGCTCGCGCGCGTTGCGGCGGGCGAAGCCTTCCTGCTCCAGGGCGGCGACTGTGCCGAGAGCTTTGCCGAGCACGGCGCCAACAACATCCGCGACTTCTTCCGCGTGCTGCTGCAGATGGCGGTGGTGCTGACCTATGCCGGCGCGGTGCCGGTGGTGAAGGTCGGCCGCATCGCCGGCCAGTTCGCCAAGCCGCGGTCGTCGCCGACCGAGAAGATGAACGGCGTCGAGCTGCCGAGCTATCGCGGCGACATCGTCAACGACATCGCCTTCACGAAGGAAGCGCGCATGCCGGATCCGCAGCGCCAGCTGATGGCCTATCGCCAATCCGCGGCGACGCTGAACCTGTTGCGCGCCTTCGCCACCGGCGGCTTCGCCAATCTCGGCAGCGTGCATCAATGGATGCTCGGCTTCCTCAAGGATAGCCCGCAGTCCCGCCGCTACAAGGAGTTGGCCGACCGCATCTCGGACGCGCTCAACTTCATGCGCGCCTGCGGCCTCGACCTCGAGAGCCACCCGGAGCTGCGCGCCACCGATTTCTACACCAGCCACGAGGCGCTGCTGCTCGGCTACGAGCAGGCCATGACGCGCGTCGATTCCACCACCGGCGACTGGTACGCGACCTCGGGCCACATGATCTGGATCGGCGACCGCACCCGCCAGCTCGATCACGGCCATGTCGAATATTTCCGCGGCATCAAGAACCCGATCGGCCTGAAGTGCGGCCCCTCGCTGAAGTCCGACGAGCTGTTGAAGCTGATCGACGTGCTCAACCCCGACAACGAGCCGGGCCGGCTGACGCTGATCGGCCGCTTCGGCTCCGACAAGATCGGCGAGCATCTGCCCAACATGGTCCGCGCCGTGAAGCGCGAGGGCCGGGTGGTGGTCTGGTCGTGCGATCCCATGCACGGCAACACCATCACCTCCACGTCCGGCTACAAGACGCGTCCGTTCGACCGCATCCTGTCGGAGGTGAAGTCGTTCTTCGCCGTCCACGCCGCCGAAGGCAGCCATGCCGGCGGCGTGCATCTGGAGATGACCGGCCAGGACGTCACCGAATGCCTCGGCGGCGCCCGCGCGATCACGGACGAGGATCTCAACGACCGCTACCACACGGTCTGCGATCCCCGCCTCAATGCCGAGCAATCCATCGACATGGCCTTCCTGGTCGCAGAGCTGCTCAAGCAGGAGCGCGCCGGCAAGGCCCAGCCGATTCCGGCCGCAGCGGGGCTCTGAGATCTTGCTGCGGATCTGGAAGGCCACGATCAACTCGCGCAACGGTCTGGCCTTTGCTTTCCGGTCGGAGCAGGCCGTCCGCGAGGAGGTCTTTGCGCTCCTGTTGTCGGTGCCGCTCGCCTGGTTCGTCGGCGTGACCGCGATGCGGGCGGTCGAGTTGGTGTGTTCGGTCGCGTTCGTGCTGGTGGTCGAGCTGCTCAACACCGCGATCGAGAAACTCGCCGACCGGCTGACCCTGGATCACGACAAGCAGATCGGCCGCGTCAAGGACATGGGCTCGGCCGCCGTCGGCGTTGCGCTCTTGATGGCCGGCGCGTTCTGGATCATTGCAATCGTCGAGCGGTTGGGATTCCTGTAGCTTTCGGAGATTATCCATTGAACGTGGGTGTCCGGGGCTCCTTCACCTCTCCCCAACGCCGAGAGGTCGTTTTGCGTTTCGCGATGCGGAGCATCGTCGAGCGCAAAGCGGGTGAGGGGGCTCAGCTCCCACGAGACACCGTAACCCCTCACCCGAATTGCTCTGGACGATGCTTCGCATCGCCAGGTGCAATTCGACCTCTCCCTTTGGGAGAGGTGGCAGCGAGCGTCCCATGACCGAACGTCTCGATACATTCGCGGTCACGCTCGCCCAGCTCAATCCGACCATGGGCGATATCGAGGGCAACGCCGCCAAGGCGCGCGCCGCCCGCGCGCAGGCCAAGTCCGATGGCGCCGATCTCGTGCTGTTTCCGGAATTGTTCATCGCCGGCTATCCGCCGGAAGATCTGGTGCAGAAGCCGGCGTTCCAGGCCGCCTGCCGCGCCGCGATCGAAGCGCTCGCGCGCGAGACCGCCGATGGCGGGCCCGCGATGCTGGTCGGCACGCCCTGGGTCGAGGAGGGCAGGCTCTACAATGCCTGCGCCCTGCTCGATGGCGGTCGCATCGCGAGCCTGCGCTTCAAATGCAATCTGCCGAACTACGGCGTGTTCGACGAGAAGCGGCTGTTTTCGCGCGGTCCCGCCGCGGGTCCGGTCACGGTGCGCGGCGTGCGCATCGGCGTGCCGATCTGCGAGGACATCTGGCTGGAGGAGTCCGAGGACTACGAGAACGTGGTCGAGACGCTGGCCGAGACCGGCGCCGAGATCATTCTCGTGCCGAACGGCTCGCCCTACGCCCGCGACAAGAACGACGTGCGCCTGTCGGTCGCGGTCGCGCGCGTCACCGAGAGCGGCCTGCCGCTGGTCTATCTGAACCAGGTTTGCGGCCAGGACGAGCTGGTGTTCGACGGCGCCTCCTTTGCGCTCAACGGCGATCTCTCGCTTGCGGCGCAATTGCCGGCGTTCGCGGAGGGCGTCGTCACGCTGCGCTTCACCCGTGACGGCGACGACTGGCGCTGCACCGGCCCGATCACTGAACTGCCCGAGGGCGACAAGGCCGACTACGCGGCTTGCGTGCTGGGCTTGCGCGACTACGTCACCAAGAACGGCTTCCCGGGCGTGCTGCTCGGCATTTCCGGCGGCATCGATTCCGCTCTGTGCGCGGCGATCGCCGTCGACGCGCTCGGCGCCGACCAGGTGCACGGCGTGATGCTGCCTTATCGCTACACCGCGCCGCATTCCATTGCGGATGCCGGCGAGCTCGCCGGCCACCTCGGCATCCGCTACGAGGTGCTGCCGATCGCGGAAGCCGTGACCGGGTTCGAGACCATCCTGTCCGGCATCTTCAAGAACCTGCCGCCCGATATTACCGAGGAGAACCTCCAGGCCCGCGCCCGCGGCACGCTGCTGATGGCGATCTCCAACAAGACCGGGCTGATGGTGGTGACGACCGGCAACAAGTCCGAGATGTCGGTCGGCTACGCCACGCTCTATGGCGACATGAATGGCGGCTTCAACCCGATCAAGGACATCTACAAGACGCAGGTGTTTCGGCTCGCAAGCTTGCGCAACGGCTGGAAGCCGGATGGCGCGCTCGGCCCTGCGGGCGAGGTGATCCCGCCCGACATCATCACGCGGCCGCCGACGGCGGAGCTGCGCGAGAACCAGACCGACCAGGATTCGCTGCCGCCCTATGACGTGCTCGACGCCATTCTGGAGCGCCTCGTCGAGCGCGAGCAGCCGCTGGATCAGATCATCGCCGCCGGCTTCGACCGCGAGACCGTGACGCGCATCGATCATCTGCTCACCATCGCCGAGTACAAGCGCCGCCAGGCCGCGCCGGGCGTGAAGGTGACGCGACGGAATTTCGGCCGCGACCGCCGCTATCCGATCACGAACCGGTTTCGCGACAAGGGGGAGGGGCTGCCTGTGCCGGACGAGACCTTGGTGTCGCGTGGGACCAAGGCCTCGATCGACGCGTTCGAGGGGTAGGAGCAGGCGTTCCGACCATTTCTCCCGCACCCGCGAGCGAGATGGACGTTAATGTGCCCTCGCCCCTTGCGGGAGAGGGCAGCACCGCCGTCGAAACGAACGCAATCGGGTGAGCGGTTCTATCCGCGTACTCTCGTGCACGTAAGTGAGCGCGGTTAGAACCCCTCATCCGGCGCTTCACGCCACCTTCTCCCGCAAGGGGAGAAGGAAGTAAGAAATCTCACTTCTGTTGCTGCGGCAGGAAGGTCGGGCCGACGGAGCGGATCGGCTTGTTCTCGGAGCTGGCAGGCGCGCCGGTGTCCGCCGGCGGCGGTGCAGCCGGTGCATTCGCCGTCGTCGGCGCTGGTGCCGCGCCCTTTTTGGTATTGGCAGGTTGCGGCGTGCCCTTGTTGAGCCGCTGCTGCTGCATCTTCCTGGCGCTCTCCTCGGTGACGATGATGTCGCCCTGCTGCTCGGCGGCGGCCTTGTCGTCCGCGGATTTCAGCGCATCCGCCCAGCTCTGTCCCGCCGCCTTGCAGGAGCAGGACGGGTTGAACTCGCTGCGGAATTTGAACGCGGTCGGCAGCGCCGTGTAGGGCTGGCCGCCGATCGAGACCGCCGCGTTCATGTCTTCGCCGGGATTGCGATGGGTGTAGAGCACGGCTTCCGCAGCCGGACACAGCGCCTTGCAGGTCTTCTCGTCGTCGCCGAAGCGCGCCGGCACCGTGGCAAACGAGATCGGGAAATAGGCGCCGTCGCAGGTGCGTACGCAGACGGTGCGGAACGTGCCGGATTGCGGGCCGAGATCGGAGGGCGGCATGGCTTGCGGATTGTTCGGGTTGTTGCCGCCGAACAGATTGCTCAGGAAGTTGCCGCCGCCTTGCTGCTGGACGGCGTTGGCGTATTGCGGGCCGCAATTGTTCTGCGCCAGCGCCAGCAGCACCGAGCGGCGCTGGCTGTCGCGCTCCGGGCTCATGCCGCCGCTGCCGGCGCGCAGGCGCTCCAGGTTGCCGGTGATCTGGTCGAGATTGGCGCGCATCTGCTGGATCTGGGTGTTGACCGGGCCGCACTGCGCCGACTGGCCGTTGAACAGCGAGAAGAAGCCCGAGGAATCGCAGCCCATGCGCTTGGCCTGCATGGTGACCCGGTCGAGTTCGGCCTGCTGCCTGGCCTGGGAATCCTGATAGCGGCGGATCTGCTCTTCGCGCGCGGGATCCCCGCTGCCGCCGCGATCGAGCGCGGCGAGTTGGCCTTCCAATCGCACGCACATCGGGTTCGGTCCGAGCCCGTTCTGGCCGGGCTGAGGCGGCGGGCCGGGTGGTCCAGCCTGCGCAAGAGCGCCGGTGGCAAGCACGATCGTGCTCAGGAGCACGGTGCAGGCACGGATGAAGCGGGCACGGGAGAGAAACAAGAATTCAGGCATATCCGCCATTCTAGCGAGGTCACGGCCCAATGTGACTTGTCGAGGTGACTCTGAAGGGCCGAAGCGCGCCCTCCAATAGCCGCTTCCTGCGGCACCGTCACGTCGTTTCGAGGGCCAAGACCGGTCCTAAGGTCCGCCAGCTCCGAGCGAATTCAGCGCTGGCAGGTGATTGCGACATACTCGTCGCAATGGCCATGGGAGCAGTTTGCGCCGGATTTGGGGACGGAGCCGGTAATTTCGTCGGGATCGACCCGGCGGTAGCTCGATGCCTGGGCAAAATCTCGTGACCGGCAATAGGTGCGCGCAGCGGCCGCGCCGCATTTGCCGCTCTCGGCCAGGCACTGATCGACCCCATAGCTGCCGGTCTGATTGGCGATGATGAAGACGCGGGTCTCGGCCAGGGCGACGGGAGCTGCAAGGATCGAGGCGCCGACCATGAGCGCGAGCAGGGATCGCATGAAAAGACCGAGGCAAACATGAAGGAATTGCGGGTTCCAGAATGGCCTCAAATGGTTAGGGGATCATGAAGTGTCGGGCCGGGGGCGGGGCAAAAGCGGCATTTTGGCGGCCCTTGACGCCGGGGGGCGTGGTGGCCCATATGTGCCGCATGAACGGTCTCCTCGCCATTTGCGCCATTTGCCGCGAGATTACGAGCTAGCGATTCGCTGGCTGGAGCCGTCTTTTCTCAACCACATTGAGAGCCTTGGACGCCCGGCCGAGAGGATGGGTTGTCATGGAATTGCGTCTTTACGATACGCTGAGCCGGGAAAAGCGCACCTTCGTGCCGCTCGATGCGAGCAACGTCCGCATGTATGTCTGCGGACCGACGGTCTATGACTTCGCCCATATCGGCAATGCGCGGCCGGTGATCGTGTTCGACGTGCTGTTTCGGCTGCTCCGCCACCTCTACGGCGAAGCGCATGTCAAATATGTCCGCAACATCACCGACGTCGACGACAAGATCAACGATCGTGCCGCGCGGGACTTCCCCGGCCTGCCGCTGAACGAGGCCATTCGCAAGGTCACCGAACAGACCGGCAAGCAGTTTCATGCCGACGTCGATGCGCTCGGCGCGCTGCGGCCGAGCGTCGAGCCGCGCGCCACCGAGCATATCGGCGAGATGCGCGAGATCATCGAGCGGCTGGTCGCCGGCGGCTTTGCCTATGTCGCCGAGGAGCACGTGCTGTTCTCGCCCCAGGCGATGAACGCGGCCAATTCCGCGCTGCCCCGCTATGGCGCGCTGTCGAAGCGCTCGCTCGACGAGATGATCGCCGGCGCGCGGGTGGATGTCGCGCCCTACAAGCGGGATGCCACCGACTTCGTGCTGTGGAAACCGTCCAAGCCTGGCGAGCCGTCCTGGCCGTCGCCATCAGGCATTGCCGCGCAGGGCCGCCCCGGCTGGCACATCGAGTGCTCGGCGATGGCCTGGAAGCATCTTGGCGAGCATTTCGACATCCATGGCGGCGGTATCGACCTCGTGTTTCCGCATCACGAGAACGAGGTGGCGCAGACCTGCTGCGCCTTCCACCGCGAGCGCATGGCCAACTATTGGATGCACAACGGCTTCCTGCAGGTCGAGAGCGAGAAGATGTCCAAGAGCCTCGGCAACTTCATCACGATCCACGAACTGCTGAAGGACTGGCCGGGCGAAGTGCTGCGGCTGAATATGCTGAAGACGCATTACCGCTCGCCGATCGACTGGACCATGAAGTCGCTGGAAGAGAGCGCCAAAACGCTCGATGACTGGTATCGCCTCGCGGCCGACGCGGCGCCCGGGAAGGCCGCAATTGCCGTCACCGAGCCGCTGCTCGACGACCTCAACACGCCGCTGGCGATCGCGGCGCTGCATGGCCTGCGCGGCGACGCTGCGGCATTGTCGGGGTCGTTGCGGCTGCTCGGTTTCCTCTCGGAGAGTGCGGCGCAGTGGGAAGGACGCAAGCAGCAGGCAAGCGGGGTCGATGCCGGTGCAGTCGAGCGCCTGCTCGCGCAGCGGACAGAGGCGCGTGCGCGGAAGGACTTCAAGGAGTCCGACAGGATCCGCGATCTGCTCGCGGCGATGGGCGTTGCGATCAAGGACTCCAAGGAAGGCACGACATGGGAGATCGCGCGATGAAGCGGCCCGACACGCCTTTCCCGCGGCACTGGCTCTATTACATCGCGCTGAAGATCGCGCTGCTCGCCGGCGCGGTGGCGCTGGTGCTCAAGCTCTATGGGATGTGGTGAGGACGATGGCACAAGCACACCCAAAGCCAGGTCTCCGGCCGTTTCTGCCGGCAGATGTGCCAGTGCTCGCGGCGATCTTCGCGGCGAGCATCGAGGAGCTGACCGGCGACGACTATAACGAGGCGCAGCAGGAAGCCTGGATGGCGGCGGCCGAGGACGAGGAGTTCGGCAAGCGGCTTGCGTCGGACCTGACGCTGATCGCCACGTTGGAAGGCTCGCCGGTCGGATTTGCTTCGCTGCGCGGCAACGATCACATCCGCATGCTCTATGTCCATCCGGCTGTCAGCGGGCAGGGCATCGCAACCATGCTGGTGGATGCGCTGGAGAAGCTCGCAGGCGGCCGCGGCGCCACGAGCCTGTCGGTCGATGCCAGCGACACCGCCGAGGGCTTCTTTGCCAAGCGCGGTTACACCGCCCAGCAGCGCAACAGCGTCACCATCAACGACGAGTGGCTCGCCAACACCACCATGAAGAAGACGCTCGGAGCGGGGCCATGAGCAAGCAGCGTCTTTATCTGTTCGACACCACGCTGCGCGACGGGGCGCAGACCAACGGCGTCGACTTCACGCTCGAGGACAAGCAGGTCATCGCAGCGATGCTGGATGATCTCGGCATCGACTATGTCGAGGGCGGCTATCCCGGGGCGAATCCGACCGATACCGAGTTCTTCGGCAGCAAGCCGAAGCTCAAGCATGCGCGCTTCACCGCCTTCGGCATGACGCGGCGGGCAGGCCGCTCGGTCTCCAACGATCCCGGTATCGCCGGGCTGCTGGAGGCCAAGGCCGATGCGATCTGCTTCGTGGCGAAGGCGTCGGCCTATCAGGTCCGCGTCGCGCTGGAGACCACGAAGGACGAGAACCTCGCCTCGATCCGCGACAGCGTCGCGGCGGCGAAGGCGGCCGGGCGCGAGGTGATGCTCGATTGCGAGCATTTCTTCGACGGCTACAAGGAAGACGCCGCCTTTGCGCTGGCCTGCGCCAAGGCAGCCTTTGAGGCCGGCGCGCGCTGGGTGGTGCTGTGCGACACCAATGGCGGCACCATGCCCGACGAGATCGAGGCCATCGTGCGAGACGTGACCAGGCACATCCCCGGCGATCACGTCGGCATCCACGCCCATAACGACACCGAGCAGGCCGTGGCCAATTCGCTCGCCGCCGTGCGCGCCGGCGCGCGGCAGATCCAGGGGACGCTGAACGGCCTCGGCGAGCGCTGCGGCAACGCCAATCTCTGCTCGCTGATCCCGACGCTGAAGCTGAAGACGGGTTTTGCCGACGCCTTCGAGATCGGCGTCACCGCCGAGAAGCTCGCAACGCTCGTCAAGGTCTCGCGGACGCTCGACGACATGCTGAACCGCATACCGAACCGCCATGCTCCCTACGTCGGCGAGAGCGCCTTCGTCACCAAGACCGGCATTCACGCTTCGGCCGTGCTGAAGGATCCGCAGACCTACGAGCACGTGTTGCCGGAGCTGGTCGGCAATCACCGCAAGGTGCTGGTGTCGGACCAGGCCGGGCGCTCCAACGTCATCGCCGAACTCGACCGTGCCGGCATTCCCTACGAGAAGAGCGATCCGAAGCTGACGCGTCTCGTCGAGGAACTGAAGGAGCGCGAGGCGCAAGGCTACGCCTATGAATCCGCCAACGCTTCTTTCGAATTGCTGGCGCGCCGCACCCTCGGCAAGGTGCCGCATTATTTCGAGGTCGAGCAGTTCGACGTCAATGTCGAGCAGCGCTACAACGCGCTGGGGGAGCGCGTCACCGTCGCGCTTGCGGTGGTGAAGGTCGACGTCGCCGGCGAGCACCTGATTTCGGCCGCGGAGGGCAACGGCCCCGTCAACGCGCTCGACGTCGCCTTGCGCAAGGACCTCGGCAAGTACCAGAAATACATCGAGGGGTTGAAGCTGATCGACTACCGCGTGCGTATCCTCAACGGCGGCACCGGCGCGGTCACGCGCGTTCTGATCGAGAGCGAAGACGAGAACGGCGACCGCTGGACCACGGTCGGCGTGTCCCCGAACATCATCGACGCCTCGTTCCAGGCGCTGATGGATTCGGTGATCTACAAGCTGGTGAAGTCGGGGGCGCCGGCGTAGGTGTTTGTCTCGTCATTCCGGGGCGATGCGGAGCATCGAACTATGGTGCGCAATTGCGCGCCTGAGAATCTCGAGATTCCGGGTTCACGCTTCGCGTGCCCCGGAATGACTGTTGGAGGGGCAGGGCAAATGATCGACCATGTCTCCGTCGGCGTCAGCGATCTCGACCGTGCCGCAAAGTTCTACGAAGCGACGCTCGCGGCCCTCGGTCTTGCGCGTCTCGTCACGCGACCGCGGACGGTCGGGTTCGGCAAGGCCTATCCCGAGCTCTGGATCAATCTGCGCGAGGGCATGCCGCGTGTCGCGCCGGAGAGCGGCGTGCATATCTGCCTGCGGGCGAAAACCACTGCCGAGATCGATGCGTTTCACGCAGCGGCGCTGTCTGCTGGCGGCGCCTGCGACGGCGCGCCGGGCATACGCCCGCACGACCGCGTTCGCTATTACGCCGCCTTCGTCACCGATCCCGACGGCAATCGCATCGAGGCGGTGACGTTCCCTCAGGAATAGAAGGCGGCCTAAGCGCGATGCAATCAGGTTTGATTGCCACAAGGTACGCGCACTCCCTCTCCCGCTTGCGGGAGAGGGCTGGGGAGAGGGTTTTTCCGCAATGGGACAGCCCCCAAGAGGAGAGAGCCCTCACCCGCGCCTTCGGCGCGACCTCTCCCGCAAGCGGGAGAGGTTGCACCGAGCAGCAATCGATCAACTTAAGCCATTCCGCTTCAGAGCCGCCGCGCCACGTCGGGCGCGAGATCGCGCTGGTCGTCGGGGATCTGTGCAGCCGCAGCGCGCAGCCGCGGGACGATCTCCTCGACCTTGTCCGCCTTCAGGATATCGACGGTAAGACCGGCGCGGATGAACTGGGTTTGGCGCATGTGCGCCACCAGGGAGAACAACGGCTCCCAGAAGCCGTCGATATTGGCCAGCAGCACGGGCTTGGCGTGACGGCCGAGTTGCTGCCAGGTCAGCTGCTCGACCAGCTCCTCCAGCGTGCCGAGTCCGCCCGGCAAGGCGACGAAGGCATCCGAGCGCTCGAACATCAGCCGCTTGCGTTCGTGCATGTCGGGCGTGACGACCATCTCCTGCACGCGTGTCAGCGCGTTCTCGCGCATCCGCAGGAAGTCGGGGATGATGCCGGTGACCATGCCGCCGTGATCCAGCACGGAGGTCGCGACCGCCCCCATCAGGCCGAGCGAGCCGCCACCGTAAACGAGGCGGATCTTGTTGTCCGCCAGCGCCTTGCCGAGCGCCTTTGCGGCTTCGATGAAGTTGGGATTGGTTCCAGGGCCGGAGCCGCAATAGACACAGACGGTTTTGATCGTGCTCATTGGTGCCATGATGCATTGCAGCGAAGAGGCGTCAAGCCCTTCGAGTGATTCGGACTGGCCGGAAATCTACCGGTAAATGACGATAAACAATCGAAGATTCGCCATTTGGCGGGGTGCGCGGACATTCGGAAGGCTCTATATGACGGACGAAAAGCATTAATCGCAGTTGCGCCCGCATCCGGCGGGCTTTCAGGCTTCTTGATGGACCAACCTCAATCGTTCGACGGCGCCGACGTTCCCGATCCGCCTCCTGCCGGAGGACCATTGGAACGGGCCACGCTGATGGGCACGCTGGCCCATCTGTGGCCCTATATCTGGCCGGGCGACCGCTTCGATCTGAAGATGCGGGTGGTGTGGTCGCTGGTCCTGCTGCTCGCCGCCAAGCTGATCACGCTCACCGTGCCGTTCAGCTTCAAATGGGCGACGGACGCGCTGACCGGCGCCAACACCGCGCCAGTCGCGGCCGACAATTGGCACCTCTGGGTGATCGCCTCCCCGCTGCTGCTCACCGCGAGCTATGGCGTGATGCGCATCCTCATGGCGGTGCTGACGCAATGGCGCGACGGCATCTTCGCCCGCGTCGCCATGCACGCGGTGCGCAAGCTTGCGACCCTCACCTTCGTCCACATGCACGAATTGTCGCTGCGCTTTCACCTCGAGCGCAAGACCGGCGGCCTGACGCGCGTGCTCGAGCGCGGCCGCGAGGGCATCGAGGTCATCGTGCGCATGGTGATCCTGCAGCTGATCCCGACCATCGTCGAGGTCACGCTGCTGCTGGCGGTGCTGCTCTGGCAGTTCGACTGGCGCTACGTGGTCGTGACCCTGATCACGGTCACGCTCTACATGTACTACACCTACATCGCGACCGAGTGGCGGATCGGCATCCGCCGCAAGATGAACGATTCCGACACCGAGGCAAACACCAAGGCGATCGACTCGCTGCTCAACTACGAGACGGTGAAGTATTTCAGCGCCGAGGCGCGCGAGGCGCAGCGCTACGACAGATCGGTCGAGCGCTACGAGGAGGCGAGCGTCCGCACCTATACCTCGCTCGCGGTGCTCAACACCGGCCAGGCCGTCATCTTCACCCTGGGGCTGACCGCGACCATGCTGATGTGCGCGATCGGCGTTCGCAACGGCACCAACACGGTCGGCGATTTCGTGCTGGTCAATGCCATGATGATCCAGCTCTACCAGCCCCTGAACTTCATGGGCATGGTCTACCGCGAGATCAAGCAGGCGATCATCGACATCGAGAAGATGTTCAGCGTGCTGGGCCGCGAGGCCGAGATCAAGGATTCCCCCGGCGCGAAGCCGCTGGTCGTTTCCGCCGGCACCGTGCGCTTCGAGGACGTGCGCTTTGCCTACGAGCCGGCGCGGCCGATCCTGAAAGGGATCAGCTTCGAGGTGCCGGCCGGCAAGACGGTCGCGATCGTCGGTCCGTCCGGCGCCGGCAAGTCGACCATCTCCCGGCTGCTGTTCCGCCTGTACGACATCTCCGGCGGCGAGATCCTGATCGACGGCCAGGACATCCGCGCCGTCACGCAGGCCAGCTTGCGGGCATCGATCGGCATGGTGCCGCAGGATACCGTGCTGTTCAACGACACCATCCGCTACAACATCCGCTACGGCCGCTGGGATGCGACCGACGCCGACGTCGAGGAGGCGGCGCGGCTGGCGCAGATCGACAATTTCATCCGCATGGCGCCGATGGGCTACGAGACCCAGGTCGGCGAGCGCGGCCTGAAGCTGTCCGGCGGCGAGAAGCAGCGCGTCGCGATCGCGCGCACGGTGCTCAAGGCGCCGCCGATCCTGGTGCTCGACGAGGCGACCTCGGCGCTCGACACCCACACTGAGCACGAGATCCAGGGTGCGCTCGACCGCGTGGCCAAGAACCGCACCTCGCTGGTGATCGCGCACCGGCTTTCGACCATCGTCGGCGCCGACGAGATCATCGTGCTGGACCAGGGCCGCATCGCCGAGCGCGGCACCCATGCGAGCCTGCTCGCGCAGGGCGGGCTCTATGCCAGCATGTGGAACAGGCAGCGTGAGGCCGAGGCGGCCCGTGAGAAGCTGGCCCAGATGGCCGACACCAGCACCGCGCCCAACCGGGAGCCGCCGCCGGTCGATGACGTTCTGACGACGCCTGCGGCAGCGGAGTGAGCTTGTCTCCGGTCCCAACTCTGGCCTAAACAGGCCGCGCGACGACCCGTGCCATCAACCCCGACCGGCAGATAACGATGTCCATTCTCGATTCGATCCAGCGTCAGATCCCGCCGATCCACAAGGAGGGCTATCCCTTCATCGGCGGCTTTGCACTGGTGAGCCTGCTCCTGTTCTGGCTGTGGTCCCCTTTGGGGTGGATCGGCACCATCCTGACCGTCTGGTGCGCGCTGTTCTTCCGTGATCCCGTCCGCGTGACGCCGGTGCGCGAGGGGCTGGTGGTGTCGCCGGCCGACGGCCGCGTCTCGATGATCACCATGGCGCTGCCGCCGGCCGAGCTTGGTCTCGGCGACCGGCCGCTGCCGCGCATCTCGGTGTTCATGAGCGTGTTCAACTGCCACGTGAACCGCGCGCCCGTGGCGGGCAGGGTGGATCGCATCGCCTACCGGCCGGGCCTCTTCATCAATGCCGAGCTCGACAAGGCGAGCGAAGACAATGAGCGCAACTCGCTGGTGATCACGACGCCGACGGCGCGGATCGGCGTGGTCCAGATCGCCGGTCTCGTCGCCAAGCGCATCGTCTGCTTCGTCAAAGAGGGCCAGGCGATCGGCGTCGGCGAGCGGTTCGGCCTGATCCGCTTCGGCTCGCGCCTCGACGTCTACCTGCCGGTGGGCACCAAGGCGCTGGTGTCGGAAGGACAGACCGCCATCGCCGGCGAGACGATCCTGGCCGACCTGGCCGGCGAGGACCCGGGCCGCGCCTTCCGCGCCAATTAACCAATTGCCGGTGCTTGCCGGCGTTCCGCCGCAATGGCGGAGGGCGGCGCGGCTTGCTATATCTCGCCTTGAGATAAGGACGAGCCATGACGCCATACGACTCCAGGGATCCCGACGTTCGCCGCCGCCGGTTCCGGCCGATCCCGGTGCGGATGCTGGTGCCCAACGTCATCACGCTGCTGGCGATCTGCGCCGGCCTGACCTCGATCCGCCTGTCGATCGAAGGGCGGATGTCGCTCGCCGTCTACGCCATCGTGTTCGCGGCCGCGCTCGACGGCATCGACGGCCGCATCGCGCGCATGATCAAGGGCCAGTCCAAGTTCGGCGCCGAGCTCGACAGCCTCGCCGACTTCGTCAATTTCGGCGTGGCGCCGGCCCTGATGCTCTATTTCTGGCAGCTGCACGAGCTCGGCAATGCCGGCTGGATCGCCGCGATGGTGTTCGCGATCTCCGGCGGCCTGCGGCTGGCGCGCTTCAACGCCACCATGGACGATCCGAACAAGCCGGCCTTCGCCGCCAACTTCTTCACCGGCGTGCCGGCGCCCGCCGGCGCGATCACGGTGCTGCTGCCGATCTACATCGCCTTCCTGGAGCTCGGCCGCACCCCTGCGGCGGTGACGGCGGCCTACACGCTTCTGATCGCGTTCCTGATGGTGTCGCGCCTGCCGGTGTTCTCCGGCAAGACCAAGCGCATGCGCGTGCCGCCGGAGCTGGTGCTGCCGGCCTTCGTCGCCGTGATCGTCTTCATCGCGCTTCTGATCGCCTATCCCTGGCATGTGCTGTCGATCGGCACCGTGCTCTATCTGCTCTGCCTGCCGCTCGGCTACAAATCCTATCGCGACCAGGCACGGGCACTGCAAGCCGCCGCGCCTGCGGACGGGGAAGTCTCGTCACCGCCTTCTGCGCCGACGCTGTCGTCCCCGTCGGAGCCGCCGCAGGATGACGACCGCCCCGGTCGGCTGCACTGAGCGTTCTTCGCGGGATATCTGCCATGAGGCCTGCCTGAGTTGGGTCGACGCCCGATCTCGGCTATATCGCCCAGTGAGGGCGGCATCGCGTCAATCAGCCGCCAATCTGGGAGAGAACGCCGTGACTGATAACGCGACCGGGCCGCTGCCCGCTTCCGTCCTCGAGGCGCTGGGCCGCTACGACACGCCGACGATCTGCAATGCGATGGAGATCGTGGCGCCCGAGCGGCGGCTGATCGGCTACACCACCAAGCAGCTTGTCTGCCCGTTCCCGGACCTGCCGCCGATCGTCGGTTATGCCCGCACGGTGACGATCCGCTCGGTCTTGAAATCCTCGCTCCCGGCCGAGGAGCAGTCCAGGCGCCGCATCGACTATTACGAATATGTCGGCACCGGCCACGGCCCGCGCATCTCGGTGATCCAGGACATCGACGGCCCCGATGTCGGCTACGGCGCGTTCTGGGGCGAGGTGCAGAGCAACGTGCACAAGGCGCTCGGCTGCCTCGGCGTCATCACCGACGGCTCGATCCGCGACATCCCGCAATGGGCGCCCGGCTTCCAGGCGCTGGCCGGCTCGATCGGCCCGTCGCACGCCTGGGTGCATGCGGAAAGCTTCGGCGGCGAAGTGCGTGTCGCCGGCATGACCGTGAAGTCCGACGACCTGATCCACGCCGATCGGCACGGCGCCATCGTGATCCCGCTCGACATCGCTGCAAAGCTGCCCGACGCCGCCGAGCTCTGCGGCCGCCGCGAAACGCCGATCCTGGAGATCGCCCGCAGCCCCGATTTCTCGCTGGAGAAGCTGAAGGCCGCGCTGAAGCGTTCGGCCGAGATCCATTAAAGCATGATCCGGAAAAGTGCGAAGCGGTTTTCCGGAAAGATCATGCGGCAACAACAACCCAAAGCGCGATGACGATCCATCCAGATCGCATCGCGCTTCACGGCGCGATGAGATCAGGATCGACAGCCTTGGCGCGTCAGGTCCCGGTTGAGCAAGGCCTACCCGGAGGGTGACTTACGGCCGCGACGCTGGTCGGGGGGCGCCTTGTTCCGTCAGAAACAGGACGGCCTGATCCGGCTCGCCGAATACGGCTGCGGCGCATCCGATCAGGGTGAAGCCTCCGGCGAGGTCCCAAAAGCTGATGGCGTCGACAGTGTCCGGGACCGGCATCAGGCGGGCCAAGATGACGGCGAAGGCGGCCTCGACAAAGAGCACGAGGCTGAAGGCGGGCAGGACGAGTTCCGGTTCGAGCAGGTGAAGTGCCAGCACCGCGGGCAGTGCAGTAAGAAGACCAAACACCGTCAACATCGCCGATGGCTCCCGCAATCAGCCTGCGCCTCGCTCCAGAATAGCAATTCATCTCTTGTTCCGGATGTGGCGCAGGGCCGCACCCGCACCGGCGCTGACGCCGTCGGCATGGTTAGCGAAGCATTGAAATCCATGTCGCTGGACGGCAATCCCGTGCTCGCAGCGGAAGGTACGCCGCTGTCCGGACTTAACCTTTACGCGGCTTTAAGGGCGGCGCTCTAGGGTCTGCGATGCGGTTCGGGGTTGGGCCGCGCCAACGGCCAGGATGGCCGTTGTTACGTACGTGTTGGAGTCAGTAATGGATATCGCAACACTTGTCGGGTTGGTCGCAGGCGCCATTGTGGTGTCCACCCTGATCTTGATGGGCGGCAGTTTCGGGATGTTTTACGACATCCACGCCGTCATCGTCATCTTCGGCGGTTCGTTTGCGGCTACGATGATCCGCTTCCCGTTGTCGGCGATGATCCACGGTGTGCCGCTGGGCGCGAAATTTGCCTTCACGCTGAGCCGCCTCTCGGCCCACGACCTCGTCGACGAACTCGCCCGCATCGCCGAGATCGCGCGCAAGCAGGGGCCGGTCGGACTGGAAAAGGTCGAGACCGACGAGCCGTTCCTCGCCAAGGGCATCCGCTATGTCGCCGACGGCTACGATCTCGATTTCATTCGCGACAATCTGGAGCGCGACCGCGACAATTTCCTGATGCACCTCGACGAAGGCAGCAAGATCTACCGCGCCGTCGGCGACTGCGCCCCGGCGTTCGGCATGATCGGCACGCTGCTCGGCATGGTGCAGATGTTCTCCAACATGTCGGATCCTTCCAAGCTCGGTCCGTTCATGGCTACCGCGCTACTGGCGACCCTGTACGGCGCCGTCGTCGCCAACCTGATCTGCTTGCCGATTGCCGACAAGCTGCACGGCAAGCTGCTGGACGAGGAGACCAACCGCACTTTGATCATCGACGGGATATTGATGATCCGCGACTCCAAGAGCCCGACCCTGGTGCGCGAGATGCTGCTGGCCTATCTGCCGGAGAAGCATCGTCATTCCGAAGGCGAGCCGGTGCCGGCCTAAAGGCCGCCGCCTGGATTTTGAGAGATGGCCAAGAAGAAGCGCGGCGATGCTCACGGCGGCGGTCACGGCTGGTTCGTAACCTTCGCCGACCTGATGGCGCTGCTGCTGGCGTTTTTCGTGATGCTGGTCGCGTTCTCGACGCAGGACGCCAACAAGCTGAAGATCGTCGCGGGCTCGATGCGCGAGGCGTTCGGCGTGCAGAGCGAGGCGCGCTACTCCGGAATCGTCGAATCGGACGGCCTGCCGACGCGACCGCGGCTCAAGAACGTCGACCACATCCAGCCGGAAGATTCCTCCAACACGCCGACGCCGGATCAGGAGGATCGCGAAAAGACCTCCGGCGCGAAGATCAAGGTCGACCGCAATTTCGCGCTGGCCGCGGCTTCGCTGCGCCAGGCGTTGCAGGACATGCCGGAACTGACCGAGATGTCCAAGCACATCATGTTCGAGGAGACCAAGCAGGGCCTGAACCTCGAGATCGTCGACCAGGACGGTCGCTCGATGTTCGCCGACGGCTCCAAGGTGCCCTATGACCGGACCCGGCGCCTGGTCGAGAAGCTCGCGATCCCGCTCAAGGCGACGCCGCTGCGCGTCTCCATCGCCGGCCACACCGCGGCCGGTTTCGTGCCGAACCGCAGCGACTACGGCGCCTTCGATCTGTCAGCCGACCGCGCCAATGCGGTGCGCCAGATCCTCGAACGCGAGGGCCTGCCGCCGTCGCACATCTTCGCCGTGTCCGGCAAGGCGGACACCCAGCCGCTGTTTCCGGACGATCCGTCGCTCGCGGCCAACCGGCGCGTGACCATCACCCTGATGCGTGAAGATCCGCCGCTTCCCCCGAATCTGAAGCCGTAAAGGCTCTTGCGTTACCATTTTACCTGAGGCATCTCGTCGCGAAGGCAGTGAACGTTGCTGCGGCGTCACAGCATCCGCCCCGGCGCCTGCTATGGTGGTTACCGATTGACAGGCGAGCCGGAAGCGTCGAAAGGCGCCGGATCAAATTCAGGGACGAAGCGTTTCTCACCCCCATGACGGCGAGCACCACACAGGCCGAAACCCAGGACGGGCAGCCGGTCACATCAGGCTTTTGGGCCCTTACGCTCGGGAGCATCGGCGTCGTCTTCGGGGATATCGGTACCTCGCCGCTCTATGCCTTTCACGAGGCGGTCAAGGGAGCGGCCCATGGCGAGCCGGTCTCGCGGGCCATCGTGCTGGGCGTGCTCTCGCTGATCCTGTGGGCGCTGCTGATCGTCGTCACCGCCAAATACGTCCTGTTGCTGTTGCGCGCGGACAATAACGGTGAGGGCGGCACGCTCTCGCTGATGGCGCTCGGCCAGCGCGCGCTCGGGCGGCGAAGCTGGGTCCTGCTCGCCCTCGGCGTGGTCGGCGCCTCCATGTTCATCGCGGATTCCATGATCACGCCGGCGATCTCGGTGCTGTCGGCAGTGAATGGCCTCAAGCTCGCAGCACCCGCGCTCGAGCACTATGTCGTGCCGCTCACCGTCCTCATTCTGGTGCTGCTGTTCGCCGTGCAGAGCAAGGGGACCGCACTGGTGGCCTCGGCGTTCGGGCCCGTCATGGTGGTGTGGTTCACCGTCATCGCGGTGATGGGGGCCGTGCACATCGCCGACGACCCCTCGGTGCTGGCCGCAATCAATCCCTATTATGCAGTGCAGTTCGTGCTGTCGCACGGCGTGATCGGCCTCGTGACGCTCGGCGCCGTGTTCCTGGCGGTGACCGGAGGCGAGGCGCTCTATGCGGATCTCGGGCATTTCGGCCGCAAGCCGATCCAGTCGGCCTGGATGTTCTTCGTGCTGCCTGCGCTCCTGATCAACTATTTCGGCCAGGGGGCGCTGGTGCTGTCCGATCCCAGCGCGATCGAGCATTCGTTCTATCGCATGGTGCCCGAGAGCCTGGTGCTGCCCCTGGTTGGACTTGCGACGGCCGCAACCGTGATCGCGAGCCAGGCGGTGATCACGGGCGCCTATTCGCTGGTCCACCAGGCCGTGCAGCTCGGTCTGTTGCCTCGCTTCGAGGTGCGTTACACCTCCGAATCCCATGCCGGCCAGATCTATCTGCCCCGCGTCAACCGGCTGTTGCTGATCGGCGTGATGCTGCTGGTGCTGCTCTTCCACACGCCCAGCAATCTGGCATCGGCCTACGGCATTGCAGTCTCCACCACCATGGTGGCCGACGGCATCATGGGCTTCGTCGTGATCTGGAAGTTGTGGAATTGGCGCGCAGCGACGGCCGCCGCCGTGATCGTACCTCTGGTCATCGTCGATCTGAGCTTTTTCAGCGCCAACCTGCTGAAGCTTCTCGACGGCGCCTGGGTGCCGCTGCTGTTCGGTTTCGTCATGGCGGGGACCGTCTGGACTTGGCGCAAGGGCTCGGCAATCCTGATCCAGAAAACGCGGCGGATCGAGGTGCCGCTGGACGATCTGATCCGGAGCCTGGAGAAGCGGCCGCCGCACATCGTCAAGGGCACGGCGGTGTTCCTCACCAGCGATCCCGCTTTCGTGCCGACCGCGCTGCTGCACAATCTCAAGCACAACAAGGTGCTGCACGAGCACAACGTGATCCTGACCATCGAGACCGCGCAGACGCCGCGGGTCGATCTGTCGGAGCGGTTCAGGATGGAGAAGATCAGCGACAAGTTCTCCAAGGTCCGTCTGCGCTTCGGCTATATGGAGCAGCCGAATGTGCCGAAGGCGCTCGCGATCGCGCGCAAACAGGGCTGGCAGTTCGACATCATGTCGACGTCGTTCTTCGTGTCCCGGAGATCCCTGAAGGCTTCGGCGCAGTCGGGCATGCCGCTGTGGCAAGACCATCTCTTCATTGCGCTGAGCCGATCCGCCAACGACGCGACCGACTATTTCCAGATTCCCACCGGGCGGGTGGTTGAAGTCGGAACCCAGGTCACCATCTAACCGCCATTGCACGAGTTATGCAGATTTGCATATCGAGGGCCTGAAAACGGGCTAGGCTATGCCCGCAGCGCAGGACTATAAGCCGCGCGCTCTTCCGCCGTTGTGCAGTGAAGCATTTTAGAGGCCACTGGGCTCTCCCATGACAAGCGACGTAGTGATTACCGCCCCGGAAACGGCGGCGGCCAATGGGCATGGCGAGGCCCACACCACCGCCGGTTTCGGTGCGCTGACACTCGGCAGCATCGGCGTCGTCTATGGCGATATCGGCACCAGCCCGCTCTACGCCTTCCGCGAGGCGGTGACGGCGGCTTCAGGGCACGAGGGCCTGCCGACGGCTGCGGCTGTGCTCGGCGTGCTCTCCCTGATCCTGTGGGCGCTCATCCTGGTGGTGACGCTCAAATATGTCGTGATCCTGCTCCGTGCCGACAACAATGGCGAGGGTGGCACGCTGGCGCTCATGGCATTGGCGCAGCGAGCGGTCGGCGCCGGTCCGGGCGGGGCGACCATCGTCCTGCTCGGCATCATTTCCGGAGCCCTGTTCTACGGCGATGCCGTGATTACGCCGGCCCTCTCGGTGCTGTCGGCGATCGAGGGCATGAAGGACGTTACGCTGCGGTTCGAGCCTTACATCGTTCCGCTGACGATCGTGATCCTGGTCGGCCTGTTCGCCGTGCAGTCGCGCGGCACCGCGCGGGTGGCCGCCTTCTTCGGTCCGATCATGTGCGTCTGGTTCACGGTCCTCGCGGTGGCGGCGATCCCCCCGATCATCGAGCAGCCGCACGTTCTGCTCGCACTGAATCCGCTCTACGCCGTGTCGTTCATGCTGACCCATGGCGTCGTCGGCTTCGTGACGTTGGGCGCGGTGTTCCTGGCCGTGACCGGTGCCGAGGCGCTCTATGCCGACCTCGGCCATTTCGGCAAGCGGCCGATCCAGACCGCCTGGCTGGTGATGGTGCTGCCTTCGCTGGCGCTGAACTATCTGGGGCAGGGCGCGCTGGTGCTCGGCGATCCCGGCGCGATCGTGAGCCCGTTCTTCCAGCTCTTCCCGCAAGGCTTCCTGCGCGGCTGCATGGTCGTGCTCGCCACCATGGCGACGGTCATCGCCAGTCAGGCCGTCATTACCGGCGCCTATTCCCTGACGCGTCAGGCGATCCAGTTGGGGTTGCTGCCGCGCTTCGAAATTCGTCATACGTCCGAGGCCCATTCCGGGCAGATCTTCATTCCGCGCATCAACCAGCTGCTGCTGGTCGCGGTGGTGCTGCTGGTGCTGCTGTTCCGCTCTTCCAGCGCGCTCGCCTCCGCCTATGGCATCTCCGTCACCGGGACCATGGTGGTCACGGCGATGATGGGCTTCATCGTGATCTGGAAGGGGTGGCGCTGGTCGGGGCTCGCCGCCGCCGCGCTGATCGCGCCGTTCCTTTTGCTCGATCTGACCTTCCTGAGCGCGAACCTGCTGAAGGTGTTCGAGGGCGGCTGGGTGCCGCTGGCGCTCGGTGCCGTCATGATCATCCTGATGTACACGTGGCGGCGCGGCAGCCGGCTGCTGTTCGAGAAGTCGCGCAAGCTCGAATTTCCGCTCGCCGACCTCGTCGCGATGCTGGAGAAGCGGCCGCCGCAGCGCGTCCCCGGCACCGCCGTGTTCCTGACCTCGGATCCGCTCAGCGCGCCGACCGCGCTGATGCATAGTCTGAAACACTACAAAGTGCTGCACGAGAAGAATGTCATTCTCACTATAGAGACTGCGCAGACCCCGCGGATCGATCCGGCGGAGCGGGTGAAGCTGGAGCAGATTTCACCGACCTTCTCCAAGGTGACGCTGAAGTTCGGCTTCATGGAATCGCCCAACGTCCCGAAGGCCCTCGCGATCGCCCGCAAGCTGGGCTGGCAATTCGACATCATGTCGACCTCGTTCTTCCTGTCGCGAAGGGCGCTCAAGCCCGCCGCCCATTCCGGCATGCCGCGCTGGCAGGATCGGCTGTTCATCTCGCTCAGCCGCTCCGCCAACGATGCCACCGACTATTTCCAGATCCCGAGCGGCCGCGTGGTCGAGGTCGGCACGCAGGTGACGATCTAGGACTGCGTTCGATCAAGTGGCCCAGTGTCCACCTCTCCCTACGGGAGAGGTGAAGTGCCCCGAAAGCTGCACTTCAAGCCGCTGCGATTTAGCTTTAACTTGCGCGGGACGGCTCAAGCCTTTGTGGCGCTTGATTTTCGTCGCCCGAGAGGCGAGGTTGCCGCCGGCCGGGGATCGCCCGGCCCGCGGCCCGACGTTGGAGGATGATGTGGCAAATCAAGTGCAGGATCTGACCCCGGACGAGGTCGCCAAGGGTGTCGCCGAAGGGCGCTATCTGCTCGTCGACGTCCGTGAGCCCAACGAGGTCCAGGCCGAAGCTTACCCTTACGGTGTCGTGGTTCCGCTCTCGACCTTCGATCCGAAGGCGGTCCCCGATCCGGCGGGCAAGGAGGTCGTGTTCGCCTGCCGCTCGGGCAAGCGCTCGGTGACGGCGTCGCTGGCGGCGCAGGCGGCGGGCCTGCCTTACGACAAGCATTTGGCCGGCGGCATGCTGGGCTGGAAGGCGGCGGGACTTCCCAGCAAGGTCGGTGGCTGATCGGGTCGATGTCGAAGAGCTCCAATCTAAACAAGGTCTTTGCCGACCTTCCCGTCACCATCTTCGAGGCGATGTCGCAGGCCGCGCGCGACAACGATGCCATCAATCTCGGCCAGGGCTTCCCCGACGATCCCGGGCCCGAGGACATCCGCCGCGCCGCGGCAGAGGCCTCGCTGAACGGCTACAACCAGTATCCCTCGATGATGGGCCTGCCGGAGCTGCGCCAGGCCATCGCGACTCACTACGACCACTGGCACGGCCTCAAGCTCGATCCGATGAGCGAGGTGATGGTCACATCAGGCGGCACCGAGGCGCTGACCTCGGCGATCCTCGCGGTGGTGCAGCCCGGCGACGAGGTGGTCTGCTTCCAGCCGGTCTATGATTCCTACTTGCCGATCATCCGGCAGGCCGGCGGCATTCCGCGCCTCGTCCGGCTCGAGCCGCCGCACTGGCGCTTGAACGAGGACATGCTGAAAAGCGTGTTCAATTCAAAGACCAAGGCGGTGCTGTTCAACAACCCCTTGAATCCCAGCGCGGTGGTCTATCCGCGCGAGGACCTCGAGCTGCTGGCGCGCTATTGCCAGGAGTTCGATGTCATCGCGATCTGCGACGAGGTCTGGGAGCACGTCACCTTCGACGAGCACAAGCACATTCCGCTCATCACCATCCCCGGCATGCGCGAGCGCACCATCAAGGTCGGCTCGGCCGGCAAGATCTTCTCGCTGACCGGCTGGAAGATCGGCTTCGTCTGCGCGGCGCCGCCCTTGCTGCGCGTGGCCGCCAAGGTGCACCAGTTCCTGACCTTCACCAGCGCGCCGAACCTGCAGGCCGCCGTCGCCTACGGCCTCGGCAAGGCCGACGACTACTTCCTGTCGATGCGCAAGGATTTGACGCGGAGCCGGGACCGCCTGACCAAGGGCCTCGAAAGTCTGGGTTTCCCTGTCCTGAAGTCGCAAGGCACCTACTTCCTCACCGTCGACCTGTCGCCGCTGGGGCTCAACGAAAGCGACACCGAGTTCTGCTGGCGGATCGTCAGGGATTACAAGGTGGCGGCGATCCCGGTCTCGGCCTTCTACGAGCAGGACCCGGTGACGTCGGTGGTGCGGTTCTGTTTCGCAAAGAAGGACCAGACCCTCGACACCGCGCTGGAGCGGCTGTCGGACGCGGTGCGTGGACGCAAGAGGTAGACTGGAATGACGACCGTCAGCCGCTCCGGACTTGGGCTGGGTCTTGCGATCGCCGCAGCGCTGGCATGGCTCTCCGCGCCCGCCGGCGCCGAGCAGCGGGTCGTCAACTTCTACAACTGGTCCAACTACATGGCGCCGGAGGTCCTGGAGGCCTTCACCAAGGAAACCGGCATCAAGGTGGTCTACGACACCTTCGATGCCAACGAGACGCTGGAGACGCGGTTGATGGCCGGCAAGTCCGGCTACGACGTCGTGGTGCCCACAGCGTACTTCCTCCAGCGCCAGATCAAGGCCAACATCTTCCAGAAGCTCGATAAGTCGAAGCTGCCGAACCTTAGCCACGCCTGGCCGATGGTGACCAAGCATCTTGGGACCTACGATCCCGGCAACGTCTACGCCGCCAACTACATGTGGGGCACGACCGGCATCGGCTACAACGTCGCCAAGGTGAAGCAGATCCTAGGGGCCGACGCCAAGATCGACAGCTGGGACATCGTCTTCAAGCCGGAGAACCTCGCCAAGTTCAAGGACTGCGGCGTGCACATGCTCGACTCCGCCGACGACATCTTTCCGGCGGCGCTGAACTGGCTGGGGCTCGATCCGAACTCGACCAAGCAGGCCGACCTGGAGAAGGCCGCCGAGGCCGTTGCGAAAGTCCGTCCCTCCGTGCGCAAGTTCCACTCCTCCGAATATTTGAGCGCGCTTGCGACCGGCGAGATCTGCTTCGTGGTCGGCTGGTCCGGCGACATCATGCAGGCCCGCGCCCGCGCAGCGGAGGGCAAGAGCGGCATCGAGATCGGCTACGCCATTCCGAAGGAAGGCGCGCAGATGTTCTTCGACAATCTCGCGATCCCCGCGGATGCCAAGAACGTCAGCGAAGCCCACGAGCTGATCAACTATCTCTATCGCCCGGACGTCGCCGCCAAGAATTCGGACTTTCTGTCCTACGCGAGCGGCAACCTCGCCAGCCAGAAGCTGGTCGATCCCAAGATCCTTGGCGACAAGAACATTTATCCGGACGAGGCGGCGCTCGCAAAACTGTTCGTCATCACGGCGCGCGAGCCGGCAACGCAGCGGATCATCAACCGGCTGTGGACGAAGGTGAAGACGGGGCGGTAGTCGTTCGGGAACCGGCCCGACAAACAAATTCCGCAAAACAACCCCATGCACAGCAGAAGCGCAACCTTACGGGTGGCGGTCGTGGCGGTGCTTAAGTCCTGATCCTGCTTGGCTTAATTGACGCGCGGGCGCAACACCGCGCACAGCGCGTCGCATCACCACTCATATCGCACCGTGCCCTTGCCGGTGTAGGTCTGCGTGCTCTGCGAGAACTCACCCTCGACCGTTCCTGCGAGTGAGAGGCCGTTTCGCCACTTCATCTCGGCGCGACCACCGACCAGTGCAGAGTCCCCCGCCGGTTGCGCGCCGCTGACCGTGAAGGCCGCGCCCGGCAGCGTCTGGAAGGCGGCGCTGACGAGGCGGTTGGTGTTGGAATCGTGCGCCCAGGCGAGCCGGCCGCGCAGCGTGAGCACGCCGTCCTTGACGAGGAAGCGCTGGTCGGTACGGGCGCCGAGCTCGGTGCGGACATTGGTGGTGTCCTGCGCGCCGTAGGACAGCGCGAACTGGTTGCTGCCGACGAGCGCGGTCTCGCCGTACCCGGGGAGGTGGAAGGTGGTGGCCTGCACGGCCGCATAAGGCGTGACGCCGAAGCTGGAGGCGGGGATGGGTGCGAAGCGCCAACCGGCCTCCAGACGGCCGGCAAAGGTGCTGGCCCTGAAGTTCGCGGTGAGCTTGTCGGTGCCTGATACCGTCACGGTGCGGTCGGTGGTGACGTCCTGCCAGCCATAGGCGAGGGCGGCCGAGAGGTAGGCCGGGCCGAAATTGTGCCGGGCATAGAGGCCGGCCTGGAAGACGTCGGCACGGCCGCCGCCGAGGCTATCGGCGACGGAGAAATTGAAGCCCGCGCCGCCGAGCGCGAAGCCGACCAGCGTATCCGGCGAGACGCGATAGTCGGCGCCGACCACGGTGCCGTAAATGCGGCTCGTGGTGGAGCTTGAACCCGCCGCCGCGTTGCCGCTCAAATTGCTGCGGCCGCCGTAAGCAGAGGCCCACACGCCCCAGCGCCGGTCGATGACATCGCCGCTTGTCTCGCGCGGCGTCACCGCGGCATAGGCTTCGCGCATCCTGGCGTCGCCCTGTGTGGTGGTGGCATAGCCGAGCGTGCTGCCGTTCATGCTGCGCTCGCCGTCCATGCCACCGCCGACCGGGTCGAGCATGTCCAGGAACTGCTGCATGGCGTTGAACGCGGCCTGCGTGCTGGCGGCGCCGGGTTGGCCCGAGACCTCGCTGAGGGCCCGGTTGAGCTGCGCGCCGCTCATGTTGAGCAGTGTATCGAAGCCGGCCGGTGGCGTCGCGCCGCTCTCGACCGCGTTGTTGATGCCGCCGGCGACGCCGGTCTGGTTGCCGCTCGTTCCGGCCGGCAGCTCGATCTTGCCGGGATCGAGCACGAGATAGACGTTGTTGAGGTCGTAGCTGAGGCGCGGATTGCGGGCAGGGCTGAAGCTTCCGGCGATGGTCAGCCCGGCGAATTGCGTCCCGCCGAGTCCTCCGCTCGCATTCAGAAGCGTGAAGGTCTGGCCGCGAAAGCTGCCGGGAATGGCCAGTGCCTGCACCGTGGCGCCGGTGAGTGTCGCGGTGCCCGAAACGTTGGTGCGGTCGGCTGCGGTCGTGGAGATCTCGACCGTGTAGAAGCTGCCGGCGGCGAACGCCAGATTGCCGCTGACGGTCAGCGTGCCGATGGAATTGCCGGGCGCCAGCGCGCCCCCGCTCGCAATCGTCGTGTTGCCGACGATGCCGGTGCCGCCGAGAATGGCGTCGCTGTTCACGGTGATACCGCTCGATGCAGCGATCGAACCGTTGACCGCGAGCGTGCCGCCGTCGACGGCGGTCGCGCCGGTGTAGGTGTTGACGCCCGACAGGGTCAGCTTGCCGGTGCCGACCTTGATCAGCGATATCCCGGTGATGCTGCCGTCGCCGGTGAGCACGCCGGTGACGACGGTCGACAGGTTGTTGCTGCCAACCGCCAGCTCTGCGCCGTTGAGGTCGAAGCGGCCGTTGCCGGCGATCGAGCCGGCGGTGAGCTTGCCGTCGCTGTTCGGGCCGGGGGTGAAGAAGTTGATAACGGCGCTGGACGCGGTGTTGATGAGCTGTGCACTGCCGGGCGTCGAATTGCCGTCGAACAGCACATTGCCGCTGTTGTTGATGACGGCGTTGCCGGCTGTGGTGTTGCCGTAGAACGTCAACTGATTGGTGTTGGTGATAGTGGCGTCGCCGGCCGTGGCGCTGGTTGCGAAGACCAGCTGCGCGTTGTTGGTAATGGCCGCATTGCCGGCCGTCGCATTGCCGTCGAACATCAGGGTGCCCGCGGACACCATCGCGCCGGAAAAGCTTGCCGCGCCGCTCAGGGTCAGCGTTCCCGCACCGGACTTGGTCAGCGTGCTGCCGCTGATACTCTGGCTGATGACGAAATTGTTGGCGGCGTCCACAATGTCGAGCGTGCCGCCGCCGGCACCCAGATTGACGGTGCGTGTGGTGGCGTTGAATGCCGTGCCTGCTATTTGCAGGGTACCGCCGTTAAAGGTCAGGCCGCCCGCGAGGTCGCCGAGATTGGCGTCGGAGGAGACGCTGACCGTTCCGCCGGCGAAGGTGGTGCCGCCGGTATAGGTGTTGGTGCCCGACAGCGTCAGCGTACCGGTGCCTGATTTCACCAGCGAGCCGCCGGTGCCGCCGCTCGTGCCGCCGTCCGCGATCACGCCGCTGACGGTTGTCGAGAGATTGTTGCCGCCGACCGTGAGCTCGTTGGCACCGAGATAGAAGGTGCCGTTGCCGGCGATCGAGCCGGCGCTGAGCTTGTGGTCGCCGTTCGGGCCGGAGCTGCCGGAGAAGTCGAAGACGGCGTTGGCTGCGTTGTTGATCAGCTGCGCATTGCCAGCGGTCGAATTGTCCTGGAAGGTGGTCGTTCCGCCGGCATTGTTGGTGATCACAGCGCTGCCGGCCGTGCTGCCGACGACGAAATCGATGGTATTGCTGTTGGTGATGGACGCGTTGCCGGCCGTGGAGTTGTCGCGGAAAACCAGCAAATCGGCGTTGGTGATGGTCGCGCTGCCAGCCGTGCTGGTGTTGTAGAAATACAGCCAGCGATTGTTGGTGAGAGTGGCGCTGCCTGCCGTGCCGGTGTCGTTGAAAGACAGCCATTCGTTGTTGGTGATAACAGCGTTGCTGGCCGTGCTGCTGCCATAGAAATACAGGTAGGCGCTGTTGGTGATGGTTGCGGTGTTCGCCGTGGCGTTTCCTTGGAAAATGGCTCTGCTGTTGGCGCTGTTGGTGATGTTTGCGCTGCCCGCAGTGCTGGTATCGTTGAAATACAGGAAATTGTTGTCGCTGATGATGGTCGCGCTGCCCGCCGAACTCGAATTGTTGAAGTAGACGTTGCCGGCGGCGCTGTTGGTGATGGTGCCGCTGCCGGCGGTGCTGGTGTCGTTGAAGTTCAGGGTGCCGCTGTTGGTGATGTTGGCGATGCCGGCAGTGCTTGCGTTGCGGAAGTTCGTGGTCCCGCTGTTCGCGATGCCCGTGATGCCGCTCGTGCCGGCGTTGACGACGTCGAATGTGCCGCCGGCGCCGATGGTGACGGTTCCCACAATCGATCCGACCCCGCTGGAGCTGCCGAGCTGCAACGTGCCCGCGTTGATGGTGGTGCCGCCGGTGTAGGTGCTGGCGCCGCTCAGGATCAGCGTGCCGGTGCCAGTCTTGACGATGCCGAACGAGCCGCCGGTTTCGCCAATGGCGCCGGCCTGGGTGGCGCTGCCGGTGGCGACGTCGAGCGTCGTGCTGCCGCGAAGGTCGATCGCATTGCCGATTGTGACGCCGTCGGCATAGGCGATCGTTCCGCCGTATGTCGTCAGCACGTTCGCGCCGAGCGCATTGTTGTTGGCGAGCCGCAGCGTGCCGGCGTTGAGCGTGACGCCGCCTGTGAACGCGTTGTTGCCGGACAGGGTCAGCGTGCCCGTGCCGGTCTTGACGATGCCGAACGCGCCGCCGGTTTGCCCAATGGCGCCGGCCTGCGTCGCGCTGCCGGCCGCGATGTCGAACGTCGTGCTGCCGCGGAGGTCGATCGCATTGCCGATTGTGACGCCATCGGCATAGGCGACAGTCCCACCGTAGGTCGTCAGCATGCCGGTGCCGAGCGCATTGTTGTTGGCGAGCCCCAGCGTGCCCGCGCTGAGCGTGACGCCGCCGCTGAACGTGTTGCTGCCCGACAGCTTCAGTGTGCCGGTGCCGGTCTTGACCAGCGAGCCGCCGGTGCCTGCGATGATTCCGCTAACTTCGGTCGAGATGTTGTTGGAGCCGACGGTCAGCTCGTTGGCACCGAGATTGTAGGAGCCGGCGCCCGCGATCGAGCCGGCGCTGATCTTGTGGTCGCCGTTGAGTCCCGTCGTGGTCGAGAAATCGACCAAGCCTCCGACATTGTTGGTGATGGCGGCAGTCCCGGCCGTGCTGTTGTCGCTGAAAGACAGGGTGTAGTCGGTCGTGATGGCGGCATTGCCGGCCGTGCTGCTGTTGGCGAAATACACGCCGCCGCTGGCGGTGATGGTGGCGCCAGCGGCGGTGCTGTTGTCGAAGAAATATAGACCGCCGCTGTTGGTGATCGTGGCGGTTCCCGCCGAGCTGGTGTTGAAAAATTGAAAGAGCCCGCCATCACTGAGGATGGAGGCGCTGCCGGCCGTGCTGGAGTCCTCGAAAAAAAGGCCCACCTGGTTGGTGATGGAGGCGGTGCCAGCCGAGCTGGCGTCGTGGAAAGTCGTAAAGGCGTTGACGGCGACATTGACGATGGCGGCGCTGCTGGCCGTGCTGGCGTTGTAGAAATTCAGGAAAAGGTCGTTTGCGATGGCGACGCTTCCGCCATTGACGGTAATGCCGGCACCCGTGAAGTTGAGTTCGCCACTGTTCTCAAAAGTGTAATTCGGTGCGCCCGCATTGAACGTCCAACCGCCCATTGTCACGGCGGAGCTCATCCACAGGTTGTTGGTGTTCGTCGCGCCGAAATACGCGGTTCCGGTCGGCACTGTGCCGGTGTCCCAGTTGGCGCCGACGCCGTAGACGTTGGTCCCTGGCGAGGCCAGCCAGGTCGCATCCTGCGCGCGCGCCGGCGTGGCCGGCAGCGCCCAGGCCAGGGCTAGCGCAGACGACGTCAGCAGGGCGGCGCGCAGGCGGCCGCTCGCTTTGAAACAATCTTTCCCCGTCCTCACCAATTCCCCCGGCGCACAATCACGAGTCCTCGACCGGATTCTTGGCATCGGGGCGGGAAGGGTGTCCTGATAAGGGGTTGGCTCATTTCTGAAAGTTTCTGATATTTGCGTTTCAGGCCCGATTTTCGGGCAATTTCGGCAGACTTCCGCTATATGAGCCGCCTTGGGAGACGCTTTGGGGGATAGCTTGCTTCGTTTCGCCGGCTTCGAGCTGGACCAGCAGCGCGCGGAGCTGCGCGGGGCCGATGGCGCGCCGATCAAGCTCCGGCCCAAGACCTTCGAGATGCTTCGACTGTTCGCCACCAGCGGCGGACGGGTGCTGAGCAAGCAGGAGCTCATGGAGGCGGTCTGGCCGAACGTCCATGTCGGTGAGGACAGCCTGTTCCAGTGCATCCGCGAGCTGCGCACCGCCCTCGGCGACGAGCGGCGGCAGCTGATCAAGCTCGCCTCCGGCGGCGGCTATCTGCTGGCGACGGAGGTCGTGGCAGCTCCCGCCGCCGATCCGGCGCAGGCCAAGGGGACGAGGCCGCATCCGACCGGCGGGGTTGTGCCCCTGCCACCGGCCGAGGTCGCTGCTGTGAGGCCGCAGCGCGCCATGTTCGGCTTGAGCCGCAAGGCTACGGTTGCCGCTGTAGCCGGGCTCTTCGTGATCGTCATGGGGCTTGCGGTTGCTGCGCCCGTGCTGAAGCCGGATCTCCTCTTCAAGCGAACGCCGCCGAGGCTCGCGGTGATGCCGATCGTCGACGAGAGTAACGATGCGCACGGCGCGGCGATGGCTGCCGAGGTCACCGCGCGCCTCACCGATGGTTTTGCCAAGATCCAGAACATCAGCGTGGTTGCGCCGCGATTGGCGGCCAAGGGCGGCGCCGGCGCTGCTGCGTCCGCCGCGTCATCCGATTACGAGCTGCGCGGCGAACTGGAGCGTCGCGACCGGTCCTGGACGCTGCGCGCGCGGATCATCAAGGCTGCGACCGGCGAGGTCCAGTCGGTCGTCGCAACGTCGGTCGGTGGGGAGGAGATGGATGCGCAGCTCGCGCAGTCGCGACTTGTCGCCGGCGTCGGTCACGGGCTTGCGCGCCGTCTCAATGAAATTCTGGAGTCGCGTGTGCCGCGCGCCACAGTCGCCGGCACGTCGGCCGGGGGCGACAAGGTCGTCGTCGAGCAGGCGCTCGCATCGATCAACCAGACCACGCGCGAGCGTTTTGGCGCAGCACAGGCCATGCTGCAGAAGGCCCTCAGCGATGATCCTGATAATCTCGAGGTCGCGGTTGCGCTCGCTTCGCTGCAGATGCGCGGCATCCAGATGGTCTGGTTCAGCCCGGAGGAGGCCGTTGCAGTGGAGGCCAGGGCCAACGCGACGCTCGAGCAGGCGCTACGGTCGAGGCCGAATTCGATTGCCGTGCTGGAGGCCTATTGCCGCTTCCTCAGCGCGACCAACCATTTCGTGGAAAGTCTCGTCACCTGCGCCAAGGCCTTGAGCTTCGATCCGTGGAATGGATCTGCGCTCTATCTGATCGGCCTCGGGCAGGTCTATCTCGGCCGCTTCGACGATGCGCTCGCGACGTTCCTGCAAGCCGATCGTTACGACACGCCGCAGGCCTCGCGCTGGACCTGGCTGCTCGGCGCGGGCATGACCTACGCCTTGATGGGACGCTTTGAGGAGGCATTGCCCTGGCTGCAGCGTTCGATCGCTATCACGCCCGGGACCGGCCGCTCGCACTTCCTGCTCGGGGCCGCCTACCAGAGAACGGGCCGCCTCGAAGAGGCGAGGGCGGCAATCGCCGAGGGCCTGAAGCTGCGGCCCGGCACGACCAGGCTGAACGTCTCGCCGCCGATGAAGAACGCAAGCCCGGTCTGCATCGCAGCCTGGGAACGCGTCGTCGAGGCCGAGGTGGATGCGGGGCTGCCCGAGCAGTGAGTCCTACCGCCACCTGCGATGCAGCCACAGCCACTGCTCCGGATGCTCTCGCACCCAGCTTTCCACCACGCTGGTGATTGCCTGCGTCGTGCCCTGGATGTCGATCTTGCCGTCGGCATCGCGGACCGGCTGGATCTCTTCGGTGAGCTCGCCGCGGAAGCGGCCGCCGGGCAGGCGGATGATGCGCACGCCGTGGATCGGGCATTCGATCTGGCGCAGGAGCCGCGCCAGCATGGGGTTGGCGCGGGTCTTGCGGCCGAAGAAAGTGACCTCGACGCCGCCGGTCAGATACTGGTCGATCAGCATGGCGACGTGCTTGCCATCCTTGAGCGCCTGCGCGAGCCGCAGCGGCGCGTCGCGGCCGGCCGGGATCAGCGTGCCCATATTGACCTGGCGCATCTCCTGGATGATGCGGTCGGCCGAGGCGATGTTCGGCCGGCGATAGAGGATCGCGGTATCCAGCCCGTGCGCGACGCCGGCGAGCGCCGGCAATTCCCAATTGGCCAGATGCGCGGCGAAGATCAGCGCCGGCTTGCCGTCGTCGCGGATCCGGTCGAACAGCTCGATGCTGCGTTGGGGAATTTCGATCCGGCTCTTCTCCGGATGGTCGCGATCGTAGTCCCAGACGTGGTCCATATGGGCGAATTCGGCGCCGACGCGGCCGAGATTGTCCCACACGCCCATCAGAATTTCTTCGATCTCCTCCGGCGATTTTTCCGGAAAGGCGGCCGCGAGGTTGGCGCGGCCGATGCGGTGCTCGCGCAGCCGCGGTCCGATCAGCTTCACGGCGCGGGCAAAGAAGTTCGAGGTCTTGGCCGGATCGAAATAGCGGGTGGTACGCAGCATCGCGACGGTCGCGGCGCCGATCAGGCTTCCGCCGATCGACTTGGCAGCCGCCCGCGCGCGGGCCTTCGTGCTCGCAGTCAGCAGTGCCATGCGTCCGGTCAGGCCGGTTCGCGGGTCAGGATCAGCGAGGCGTTCTGGCCGCCGAAGCCGAACGAGTTCGACATCACGGCGGTGACGCGGGCATCGCGCGCCTTGTTGCCGACGACGTTGAATAGGATCGTGGGATCCGGATTGTCGTAGTTGATCGTCGGCGGAATGCGCTGATGCTCGAGCGTGAGCAGCGAGAAGATCGCCTCCACCGCGCCGGCGGCCGAGATGGTGTGGCCAACCATCGATTTGTTGGAGGTGACCGGAATCTTCTGCGCGAGGTCGCCGAACACGGCCGAGGTCGTGTTGAACTCCATCTTGTCGTTTTCGGGCGTCGCGGTGCCGTGCGCGTTGATGTGGTCGATCTGGTCCGGCGTCATGCCGGCATCGGCCAGCGTCTTGTTCATGCAGCCGATGATCGGCTTACCGTCGGGCGAGGAGCGGGTGCGGTGGAAGGAATCGGTGAGCTCGCCGCAGCCGGCGATGACTCCGAGGATCTTCGCGCCGCGCGCAGTCGCCGCCTCGTAGCTTTCGAGCACCAGCGCGCCGGCGCCTTCGGCCATCACGAAACCGTCGCGGTTCTTGGAGAAGGGGCGGGAGGCCGCCCGCGGCGGCTCGTTCTGCGTCGACAGGGCCGACAGCAGCGAGAAGCGCACCAGCGCTTCCGGGTTCACGGTGCCGTCGGTCGCAACGCACAGCGCCGCATCCGTCTCGCCGCGGCGAATCGCCTCGACGCCCAGCTGGATCGAGGTGGCTCCGGACGCGCATGCCGTGGACAGCGAGATCGGCGAGCCCTTGGTGCCGAAGGTCTCGGCGAGATGGGCGGCAACCGAGCCGAACATGAAGCGATGATGATAGGCGCTGTACTTGCCGCCGCCGGAAATGCGCAGCAGGTCGTCATAGGTGATGTCCTGCTGGCCGACGGCGCGACCGAGCTCGCGACGCTGCGGCCATTCGACCTCGACCGGCGCGACCGCGAGGAAAAGCGGACCCGGGAAATCGGCCTTGGCGCCGATGCCGGCTTGCTCCAACGCTTCCTCCGTCACCAGCTCGGCCATCCGCTCGGACAGTGCGGTGGACGAGAACGGATCGACGGCGACGAAATCGACCGTGCCGGCCATCGTGGTCTTGAGGCCGTCGACCGGAAAACGCGTGATGGTGCGGATGCCGGATTCGCCGGCCACGAGCTTCGCCCAATTGTCGGACTTGCCGGCACCGAGCGAGGTCATGATGCCCATGCCGGTGACGACGACGACGGGACGCCCGAGTTTGTCGCGTGGTGCAGTCATGTCGATCCCCGCTTGAGCTAACTATACCGCCTCGACCAGCGCCATGCCTTCGCCGCGCCAGTGTCCGGCCCCCACCACCACGATCTGGGTGGGCGCGCCCTGCATTTCAATCTCGGTCCCCGTGGAATCATTCGGCGGGAACAGCGCACCGCGCGAGATCGACAGTGCGGCGAGCGCAATTCCGAGCGGGAATTGCGTTTCCATGGCGTGGCCGAACATCGTACCGGTCGAGCGCACCGGAAAGTCGCGGTGGCCCTTCAGGAAGTCGCGCTCTTCCGAGGTCGCCGGCTCCGCACCGGTCGCCCCGGTGATGATCGCGCCCTTGCCCTCGCGCTTCGGCAGCTCGGTCCACAGCTTCTCCAGTGTCGCGGCCATATCGCCGGGCTGCTTGCGCTTGGCGAGGTCGGCGACGACGCTCGACAGTCTTGCGAACGGCTTTGCGCCGCGCGCTTGCGCGTGCGTCTTCGACTCCAGCACCAGGAAAGCGCCGGCCGAGCCGAGCGCGAAACCCGGATGATCCTTGCGCGCCCACACGGGAGCGAACTTGTCCTTCAAATTGAAGTCGCCGAATTCGTAGAGGACGAGCAGGTCCTTGCGCTCGCCATTGTGCGAGCCGCCGACCAGCGCGATGTCGCTCTCGCCCGAGGCGATGCGCGCGAGCGCGATGCGGGCGGCATCGGCGCCGGCGACCTCCTCACCCATGAAGGTGCGCGAGGTGCCCCCGAGGCCGTGCACGATGGCGATGTTGCCGGCGAGCAGGTTGGAGAGCTGGGCCAGGAACAGCGTTGGCCTGAGATCGCTCATCAGCCGCTCGTTGAGGAAGCCTGGCGCGTTGGCGCCCTTGGCCTCGGCGGTGAGAATCCCGGTGTCGACGTTGAGATCGCGCTCCCCGCCGCCGGCGGCGACCACCATGTCGATCTTCGAGAGAATGTCCTTGTTGCCCTTGATGCCGGCCGAGTCGAGCGCAAGGCCGGCGGCATAGGTGCCGATGCGCTGCCAGGCTTCCATCTGACGCTGGTCGCCCTTCTTCGGAATCTGGCTGTCGAAGCTGACGGGCATCAGCGGATGCACGACGTGGGGCGCAAAGCCCTTCTCGTCGACATTGATGCGCTTCTCCTGGAGCGCGGCCCAGTTGGCATCGAGGCCTTCGCCCAGCGAGGTCGCGAGTCCAATACCGGTGATCCAGACTTCCGTCTGGCCGGGCTTCGAAGCAGTGTCAGTCATGGCGATACGACCTGTTGCGGAAAGCCGACGCGCTCGGCGATCTTCGCCATGTGTCCGCGCATATCCGCATTGGGGAAGGGAATCAGCGTGAAGGTCAGCGCCGAATTGGCGCGCAGCTTGCCACCGACCTTGATCTTGGCCTCGGTCATGGCATAGCCAGAGCCTTCATGGGCGAGGCTCGCCTCGATGCTCATGAGATCGCCCGGAAACACCGAGCCGCGCACCTTGGCTTCCTTGACGGCGGCCAGGATCGGCATGCGCTCGAACTTGAACACGCCGAGCTGAAGCCAGCCGGAGGCCTGCGCCATCGATTCGATCAGGAGCACGCCGGGCATCAAGGGGTAGCCCGGGAAGTGCCCCTCGAAGATGGTGCTTTCCTGCGGGACCCGGGCTTCGACGACGATCGTCTTCTCGTCGACCTTGAGGTCGACGATGCGATCGATCATGTGGAAGTATTCGAGTTGCATGACTGCGCCCTTAGGCGCTCGCGCCCTTGGCCGCAACCAGTTCGTCGATGCGGGCGCACAGATTCTTCAGCACGAAATACTGCTCGGTGGTCGCCTTGCCGTCATTGACCTCCTGAGTCCACTTTTCCAGCGGCAGCTTGATGCCGAACTGCTTGTCGATCGCGAAGGCGATATCGAGGAAATCGAGGCTGTCGATGCCGAGATCGTCGATGGCATGGCTATCCGGCGTGATCGTGTCGCGCGGGATGTCGCAGGTTTCAGCGATGATCGTGGCGACCTGATCGAATGTGGAAGACATCACTAAGCCTTTGATATTTTGCGGGTATTTTTCGGGTTTCCAGAGTGGCACGGTGGGTGGGCATCGCGCCCCTGATGACGCCCTCAAACCCCCCTCTGGCCGGGTCGAAAGCCCGTATATCGGAGCGCCGCCCCGAGTTCAATGGAGCCGGACAGCCCCGGGGGCGGGGCTGGGGACGCCGGCCAGAGCCCTTTTCCGAAGACCCGGGCGCCGGCGGCGCCTAGATGTGCGGCGTCGTGATCTTGGCGCAGTCGCGGCGGCCCATCAGCACGCAATCCTGGGTCCGGCGCAGGTCGGCGATGTTGACCGCGAGCCAGATCCCGATCGCGGTCAGCGCGATGGTGAAGGCCAATGCCGCGATGTTGGCGAGCATGCGCTGGCGGTAATTGTCGGATTCGATGCGGGGCTGCTCGTAGCGCGACAGGTCCAGCCGTTCGGGCGCGGCGCGGAGCGGTTGCACGGTGCCGCTGCCGCGCTGGACCGTCGGGGAAGCCGGGGTGCGCGGCCTGAACTGGAGCACCCGGTGCTCGTCATCAGAGCTTATGGGCCGCTGGTTGTTCATCGGGCGGGATCACTCAGAAGCGGCTATCTAGATAGCATATGTGAGGTGCGCGTAGAAGAAAATCTTCTCAATGCCCGCGTGCATGTGTGCACTTGCACTATTTCGCGTGGCGGGAGCGTTTCGGGAACTGCCAGCGTGCATTTTGTCGCCGCGGGGGCCATGGCATAGTCAGGGAATCCGAGCCATCAGCGGCAACCCGTCAGGACCCTTCGACATGACCAATACGCGTGAGCCGCGAGTGCATCCCGTTTCGATCCTGTCGCTGCGGCCGACGCAGATGACTGTCGGCATGCGCGAGGTCAAGGAGAAGCGCAGGCGCTGGCGCGAGCACGACAAGACCAAGCAGGCCGACCTGCTCGGCAAGCACATGATCCCGGTCGTCTACGGCCCCGACGCACGCTACTACGTGATCGACCATCATCATCTCGGCCGCGCTCTGCACGACGAAGGCGTCAAGAAGGTGCTGGTGACCGTCATTGGCGACCTCAGGATGGTGGAGCGCGAGGCTTTCTGGGGCGTCATGGACAACAAGCGCTGGGTTTACCCTTACGACGCCAAGGGCGAGCGGCGGTCGTTCCGCGACCTGCCGAAATCGGTTGCCGACCTCAAGGATGATCCGTTCCGCAGCCTTGCCGGCGAATTGCGCCGCATGGGCGGCTTTGCCAAGGACACCACACCGTTCTCCGAATTCCTGTGGGCCGACTTTCTGCGCCGGCAGGTCTCGCGCAAGGCGGTGGAGGCCGATTTCGACAAGGCTCTCGAGACGGCAATGGCCGCGGCCAGAAGCAAGGCCGCGATCTATCTGCCTGGCTGGTGCGGCCCAGAGGACGACGATTAGGGCCTTGATTAGGGGCCTTGCGCCCTGCGAGCACGAGCAATCGCAAGGCATCACAGTCTCTTGAGCGACATCATTTTTCCTCGCCGTGAAGCGGTCCTGAAACAGAGGCGTCCCACTTCTATGGGGTATCGAGCCCATACAGGAGGCCGAAATGCGCCGTCTGGTTTTCGCCGTTGCCGTGCTCGCCGTCGCCGTGGCAGGGATTTCGGCATCATTTGCCGCAGTTCACCACGCCAAGTCGCCGACATTTGCGGAGCGCTTTGCGCCTGCTCTCGAATTGATGGCAAAGCGCTAGCGGCCCGCTCGTCTGGTCACGCTTGATCTTCCGCAATTGGCTGCGGCTGACGGCGGCTATTGTCCGGCTGCATGATGACCCGAGCCGCGTTGCGCCCCGATGTCGAGGGCGGAGCGGTTGAAGGTCATGCCGACCGGAGACATGGCCGTGAGCATCATCTTCCGCATCCTCTTTATCATCGCCGGCGCGATCACCGCGCTGTTCGTTGCGCGTGATGCTCTGAATTTCACCATCATCCAGACTTTCGTCGCCGTGCTGCTCGTCACCGCCGTCGTCGGTGCCGGCAGCCTCTGGAGCCTGCGGCGGAAGACGTGAGCGAGCTGGAAGGCAGCAGCCTGGCAGGGCTGAGCGAAACCGAGGCCCGGCTGCGGCTGCAACAGGACGGTTTCAACGAACTGCCGCGAACAGAACGGCGCACGCCGCTGCGCATCGTTCTCGAGGTGTTGCGCGAGCCGATGCTCTCGCTCCTTCTGTGCGGTGGAATCGTCTATCTCCTGCTCGGCGATTTCCGCGAGGCAGTGCTGCTCCTGGCGTTCGGTCTCATCTCCGTCGTGATCACCATCGTGCAGGAGACACGCACCGAACGGGTGCTGGAGGCATTGCGGGAGCTAACCAGCCCGCGCGCGCTGGTGGTCAGGGACGGGGAGCGCCGGCGGATCGCCGGCCGTGACGTCGTCCGTGGCGATCTCCTGGTCCTCTCCGAGGGCGATCGGGTCCCGGCAGATGCGGTGCTCGTCAGCGCGCGGGATCTTGCCGCCGACGAATCGCTGCTGACCGGCGAGTCGGTTCCGGTGCGCAAGCAGCTCGCCAACACACAGGCTGCGGACGCCTCCCTGGCCGATCATCGTCCGGGCGGCGATGACCAGCCCTTCGTGTATTCGGGCTCGCTCGTCGTGCGCGGCGAGGGCCTCGCCAGGGTCGAGGCCACCGGTCCCCGCAGCGAGATCGGCAAGATCGGACTGTCGCTGCATGGCTTGCAGCCGGAGCGGCCCCGGCTCCAGCAGCAGACCGCGCGGCTGGTACGGCTTTGCTTTGTCGGCGGCGTGGCGATCAGCCTCGCGGCTGTCCTGCTATACGGAACGTTGCGCGGAGATTGGCTGCAGGCGTTGCTCGGAGGCATCGCAATCGGCATGTCCATGCTTCCCGAGGAGTTTGCCGTCGTCCTCACGGTGTTCATGGCCATGGGCGCCTGGCGCATCTCGAAGGCGCGGGTGCTGACGCGGCGCGCCGCCGCGATCGAGGTGCTCGGCTCCGCCACGGTGCTGTGCACGGACAAGACCGGCACGCTGACGCAGAACCGGATGTCGGTCGCGGCGCTGAGATTGCACGACGGCACAATCGTGCGCCCTGCAGCCTCGCAGGTGGCTCCCGTCGGAGCAGAGTTCTTCGAGCTGGCGCGCTGCAGCGCTCTGGCGAGCTCGCCCGAACCGTTCGATCCGATGGAGAAGGCGTTGCACGCCTTCGTGCAGGCCGCTGTGCCCGATGGCGAAGCCGCTGACGCTCGCACGCTGGTACGCAGCTACGGTCTGCGGCCCGAGCTGCTGGCGATGACGCAGGTCTGGCGATCGTCGCACCGCCCCGGGTATTTCGCTGCGGCGAAAGGTGCCCCCGAGGCGATTGCGCAGCTTTGCAAGCTGGACGATGCCGACCACGAGGCGATGCGCGATGCCGTCGCCGCGATGGCGAAGGACGGTCTTCGCGTGCTCGGCGTCGCCGCCGCAAATTACGACGGCGAGGACCTGCCGCCCTCCCAGGACGGCTTCGCTTTTCGCTTCATCGGTCTCGTCGCTCTCGCCGATCCGCTTCGCCCGGGCGTGCCGGAGGCGGTGGCCGAATGCCGATCGGCCGGCATCCGGGTCGTCATGATCACGGGCGACTATCCCGCGACCGCCCTGGCAATCGCCAGGCAGGCCGGGCTCGACGTGAAGGAGGTCGTCACCGGCGAGCAAATCAGGCTCGCGTCCGACAGCGAGCTCGAGGCACTCGTCGGGAACGTGACCGTCTTCGCGCGGGTTCTGCCAGAGCAGAAGCTACGGATCGTTCAGGCGCTGAAGCGCTGCGGCGAGATCGTTGCGATGACCGGCGACGGCGTCAACGATGCGCCGTCCTTGAAGGCCGCCCATATCGGGATCGCGATGGGCGGCCGCGGCACCGACGTTGCTCGCGAGGCGTCATCCATCGTGCTGCTCGACGACGATTTCAGCTCCATCGTCGCATCCATCCGCCTGGGACGCCGGATCTACGACAATCTGCGCAAGGCGATGGCCTTCATTTTCGCCGTCCACGTTCCGATCGCGGGTTTGGCCCTGTTGCCGCTGGTCTTCGGGTTGCCCGTCATCCTCGGCCCCGTTCACATTGCGCTTCTGGAACTGATCATCGACCCGGTCTGCTCGCTTGTGTTCGAAGCCGAGCGGGAGGAGCGCGACGTCATGAAGCGACCGCCGCGGCGTGCCGATGCGGCGCTGTTCTCCTGGCCCCTGATCGCCTGGAGCGTCCTGCAGGGCGCCATGGCCTTCGCCTTGATCGCAGCGATCTTCGTCGGAGCGCTCCGTTCCGGCGTTCCATCCGATGAAGCGCGCGCGCTCGCATTCATCGCGCTCGTCATCTGCGTCGCTACGCTGGTACTGGTCAACCGCTCCTTCAGCGCATCCTTCTTGTCCGCCTTCTTCCGTCCGAATCCGGCGTTGCTCTGGATAGCCGTAGCGATCGCGTCCATTCTGGCGGCTGCTCTGCTGTGGCCGCGAGCGTCCAGCCTGTTTCGGTTCGGTCCGTTGCATCCGGACGATCTGGCGATCACGCTCGGCGCGGGATTCTTGTTGCTGACCGTGCTCGAATTGCTGAAGCCGATCTGGGCACGACGGCTGCGATTCTGAAGCGCGATGAGATTTGGACGGATCGTCATCGCGCGTCAGGTTTTGCTTGCGCATGATCCTTCCGGAAAGGCGTTCGCGCTTTTCCAGATCATGCTTTAGCCGCTCTGCCGGTGATCCATCCTCGGCGGCGTTTCCACCTGGTGCGGATCTTCCTTGCCGCCAAGCATGCGATGCAGCCGGCGCTCGAGACGGCGGCCGATCGTGAGCAGAACGAAAGTGAAGGCCAGTGCGGTCAGCACGATCTTCCATTGCCCTGCGCCACAGGTGATGCCGAGACAGGCGGCGAGAAAGGTGCAGGCGGCGCTGGTCAGGCCGCGCACGCGAAAACGATCGCTCTCGTGAACGATGACGCCGGCTCCGAGGAAACCGATACCGGTCAGGACGCCCTGGATCACGCGGCTCGTCGCATCGGTGATCTTGCCGGGGTCGCCGAAGGGCACCGCGAGCAGGACGACGGTTGCGGTGGAGAGTCCGACGATGCCGAGCGTCTTCAGCCCGATCGGCTTGCCGTGCAGGTCGCGGTTGAGGCCGATCGCGCTGCCGGCGAGCGTCGCTGTGCCGAGGCGCAGCAAAATTTCGGGCCAATCGAGCTCGGTCATGGCGTGACTGTCATTTCTTCGGCAGGCGTCCCATCAGGTAGAATTCCTCGTTCGGCCGCATGCCCGTGACATTCGCCATCCGGTTCGACAGCGCGAAGAAAGCGGAGATCGCGGCGATGTCCCAGATGTCGTCGTCGCTGAAGCCGTGCGGCTGCAGCGCTGCGAAATCATCTTCCGAAATCCGCTGCGCGTCAGTCGAGACCTTCATGGCGAAATCGAGCATCGCCTTCTGCCGCGGCGTGATGTCGGCCTTGCGGTAGTTCACCGCGATCTGGTCAGCGATCACAGGGTTCTTGGCGCGGATGCGCAGGATCGCGCCATGTGCGATCACGCAATATTGGCACTGGTTCGCGGCCGACGTCGCCACCACGATCATCTCGCGCTCGGCCTTGCTGAGGCCGCCGTCCTTCTCCATCAGCGCATCGTGATAGGCGAAGAAGGCGCGGAACTCGTCGGGGCGATAGGCCAATGTGAGGAAGACGTTGGGCACGAAGCCGCTCTTCTCCTGCACGGCGAGAAGCCGCGTGCGGATGTCGTCGGGCAGCGTGTCGAGGGCGGGAGCGGGGAAGCGTTGCGCGGCGGTCTTTGTCATGGGCATGGATTCCGGCTTGGGGCTGGAAACCATAGTCGATGCGGGTGGCGGGCTCAACGTAGGACGATGGGGGCGCGTGCCACACACTCGCTGTCATCGCCCGATTTAATCGGGCGATCCAGTATTCCAGAGGCGTTAGTGATTGAGCCGAGGAGCTGCAGCGTACTGGATGCCCCGGTCAAGCCGGGGCATGACAGCGGAATTCGTGGGGGCGGTGTCCGTCCCTTACCGCAACGGCTTCTTCAGCAGCGAGAAGCGGTCGGGATCGAGGCCCATCGACGGCTGCAGCATCGGGGCCTCGATGCTGGACACCGTCTTCGCCGCCGGCGCCGAGAACACCGGGTCGTTGGGCACGTCGCGCTGCGAGGTGGCGCCGCGCCAGCGTTCGAGCACCGCGCTGACGAAATGCATGTCGTGGCCGGAGGTGACCGACGGCACGCTCGAGATGGTGGCCTCGCCACGTGGCAGTTGATGCGGCGGCACCTCCTTGAAGCGCAGGCGTGTCGGCAGGGCGACGCCTTCGCCGAAAGCCAGCACTTCACGCGTGCCGAGCGAGGGGACGAAGGAGAGCAGGTTCGCTGCGGCGTCCGACACCGCGGCGCGCAGCAGCGCCTGGTCGCGGTCGTTGGCAAGGCGCATCGTGAACAGCGTGTTGCACTGGGAGATGATGGTGGCGTCGAGCTCTGCGGGGCGCTGCGTGATGAGGCCGAGATAGACGCCGTATTTGCGTCCCTCCTTGGCGATGCGCGACACCGCCTTGCGGGTCGGCCCGAAGCCGACGTTGCGGTCGGCGGAGGCATAGCGATGCGCTTCCTCGCAGACGAACAGCAGCGGCGAGACGCCGTCGCTCCACAGGCCGAAATCGAACGCCATCCGGCACAGCACCGAGACCACGGAATCGATCACCTCGGCCGGGAAGCCGGCGAGTTGCATCACCGTCATCGGCTTGCCGTTGGCGGGCAGGCGGAACAGATGGCTGATGACCTCGGCCATGGTGTCGCCGCCGACATTGGCGTTGTCGAACATGAAGGCGTAGCGCGGGTCGTTGCGCACGGCCTCGATGCGCGAAATCAGCTTGTGATAGATGATGCGCGAGGATCGGTTCTCGAGCTTGCCCATGCGCTCGTCGATCAGCGACAGCAGGTCGACCAGGCGATAGGGCACCGGCGTGTCGACGGTGTAGCCGATCTGCTTGGGATCGATGCGCTTCAGGCCGATGCGGTCGGCGTTCTGGTACTGGGTGTAGACGCCCTTGGCGAGCGGGATCACCTCGGCGAGGATGTCGAGCTCCTCGGGCACGCCGGCGCGGCCGCCGAACAGCACGTCGACGATTTCCTCGAAGTTGAACAGCCAGAACGGCAGCTTCAGATTTCGCGGGTTGAGCACCAGTGCGCGGTCGCCGAAGCAGCGGCCATATTCGTTGTGGACGTCGAGCAAGAAGATGCGCAGGTTCGGCCGCGCCTTCAGGATCTCGTTGAGCAGAAGCGAGACGCCGGTCGACTTGCCGACGCCGGTCGAGCCCAGCACGGCAAAGTGCTTGGACAGCATTTCCTCGACGTCGACATAGGCGACGACGGAGCGGTCCTGCTGCAGGAAACCCACGTTGATCTGGTCCGAGCCGGTGGGCGCGTAGATCGTGCGCAGCTCTTGGCTGGTGATCAGGTCGACGGCATCGCCGATGGTTGGATAATTGGTGACGCCGCGCTGGAATTTGGCTTTGTCCGCGGCATTGAGGATTTCGCCGAGCAGGTCGACCGATGCGATCGCGATGTAGGCGTCGGAGCCCGACAGATTCTCGCAGGACACTTCTGTGATCATCGCAACGATGACCGAGCTGGCGCAACGAATGCTGACGAAGCGGCCGACGGTCGCCCGCACCTCCGAGATCGGCATCTGGCTTGCGGCCAATAGCCCGACCCGGGCGAGCGATCCGCGAACCGAAATCACGCGTCCAAAGGATGTCACGATGAATGAACCTGGCCAGACCGAGGGATTTGCCCCGACTATGCGCGGCCGTCGCTGCACAAACGGTTAAGCAGCAAGCGCGGCCGGTTCGTTAAATCCCCGACAATTCGGCCGGCAGCTTTGTTCGGATGGCATCGGTTTGGGCAGAAAATGCGGGAAAGTGATGCAATCCCCGGGGCCTTGGAGCCGGGGTCAATCAAGGAAAATTTTACCATGCGGCCAGCCAACCCCGTCATTCGGGCGTCGGCGTCGGCAGCCTCGTCACCGCCACCAAGACCCTGGATTTTGTTGACGAGACCTAATCATTTGTACATTAGTACAAATGGAGAGGCGGCCTCGGCGCCGCCTTCGGATGTGTGAGCGCGTTACCGTTCGGCGTCCGATCCCGCGATCGACCCCGGGGGATCGCTCGCCATGCCCTGGAGGAAACATGCAGCCCGAACCGATCCTCGATCTCGCTCATCTCGGCCACATGGAACTGCTGACCCCGAAGCCCGACGAGAGCCTTACATTCTTCGTCGATGTCATGGGCATGACCGTCAGCGGACGACAGGGCGAGTCGGTGTACTTGCGCGGCTGGGATGATTACGAGCGCTATTCGCTCAAGCTGACGGCGTCGAAGAACTCGGGCATGGGCCATATGGCGCTGCGCGCGCGCAGCCAGCAGGCACTGGAGCGTCGCGTCGACGCGCTGAAAGGATCCGGCTTCGACATCGGCTGGATCGACGGCGACATGGGACAGGGGCCGACCTTCCGCTGCCGCGACCCCGATGGCCATATCGTCGAGCTCTATTACGAGACCGAATGGTATCAGGCGCCGCCGGAGCTGAAGCCTGCGCTGAAGAACCAGGCCCAGCGCTTTCCCGCGCGCGGCGTCAACGTGCGCCGCCTCGATCACCTCAATTGCCTCGCCGTCGATATCAAGGCCAACCGCGAGTTCTTCGAGCATTACCTCGGCTGCCGGCTCACCGAGCAGATCGTGCTCAACGACGGAAGGGAAGCGGCGATGTGGCTGACGATGTCGAACAAGAGCTACGACTTCGCCTATTCACTCGACCATTCCGGCGTGCCGGGCCGCTTCCATCACGTCACCTACGCACTCGACAGCCGCGAGGAGATTCTGCGCGCCGCCGACATCTTCCTCGAAAATGGCGTGCATATCGAGACCGGGCCACACAAGCACGCGATCCAGCAGACCTTCTTCCTCTACGTCTACGAGCCCGGCGGCAACCGCGTCGAGGTCGCCAATGCCGGCGCGCGCCTCATCCTCGCGCCCGACTGGAAGCCGATCGTGTGGACCGAGGAGGAGCGCAAGAAGGGCCAAGCCTGGGGATTGAAGACGATCGAGTCCTTCCACACCCACGGCACGCCGCCGGTGGAGGTGAAGCACGGCTAAAGGAGGATGAGATTGGGTTGAATCATGCCGCCGCGGGCTCGGTGCACCTCTCCCGCTTGCGGGAGAGGTCGGCGCAACGCGCCGGGTGAGGGTTCTCTCCTCTAGGGGAGTGTCCCCCTGTGGAGAAACCCTCTCCCCAACCCTCCCCCGCAAGCGGGGGAGGGAGCGGACCTTCCGTGTCGCGGCAAATGAAACCTAATCTCATCAGGCTCTAGTGCGCGGACGCCCGTACCCTTGCTATCGTCTCGCGCACGCCGGTCCAGGCCGGCTTGCCAGGTGCGAACTGCCAGCGCAGAAACGTCACGAGCTCCTCGATCTGCGCGTCGCTCATGCTATTCCCAAACGCGGGCATGTAGCCGAGGTCGCTGGAGACGGGATCGGTGATGCCGTGCAGGATCACCTGCACGAGATTGTCCGCCTTCATGCTGTGAATGTTGCTGTTGAGCGCGAGCGAAGGCCGGCTGCCGAACAGCGGCAGGCCGCCGACCTCGTGGCAGACGGCGCAGGCGCCCTGATAGAGGCGCGCGCCCGCGGAGGAGGCGACCGTCACTTGCGTTGCGCTTTCGAGCCTGGCGGCGAGCGCATCCTGCGCCTGTTGGTCGATTGCGGCGTCATTGAACGAGTTGAGATAGACCGCCATCGCTCGGATGTCCTGATCGGGCAGAGCCTTGAGGTCGCGAACGATTGGTGCCATCGGTCCGGCGGCGACGCCGTGATAACGCGAATGGCCGGTGCGCAGGTAGGCGTAGAGCTCGTCTTCGTTCCACGGGATCGGCGCGTGCGAGAGCGAGGTCAGCGCCGGCGCTTCCCACCCCTCGGCGAAGCCGCCGGCAAGATAGGCATTGCGCTGCTCGGCGCCGAACGCGTTGCGTGGCGAATGGCAGCCGCTGCAATGGCCGAGGCTTTCGACCAGATAGGCGCCGCGATTCCATTGCTCGGATTTTGCAGGGTCGGGCTTGAACTCCTTCGTGTCGTGGAACAGCGCATTCCAGCCCGCGAGCAGCGGGCGCAGGTTGAACGGGAAGGCGAGTGCGTTCGCCGGCGTGCTCGCGTGCACAGCGGGCTGGGCCATCAGGTAGGCGTAGAGCGCCTGCATGTCCGCGTCGCTGGTCTTTGCAAAATGCGTGTAGGGAAAAGCGGGATAGAGTTGCCGTCCGTCGCGATGCAAGCCATCGCGCATCGCGCGCTCGAAGGCGGGATAGGACCAGGCGCCGATCCCGCTCTCGACGTCGGGCGTGATGTTGGTTGCGTAGATCGTGCCGAACGGTGTTTCCAAGGCGCGGCCGCCGGCATTTCGTGCGCCGCCGGTTTTGGTGTGGCACTCCGCGCAATTGCCGAGCGCAGCGAGCTGCTCGCCGCGGGCGATGGTCGCCGCGGAATAGACCGACGCATCGGGCCGGGCGATCGGCGCGATGGCACGGCCAGGAAGAAGCGCGGCGCCAATGCCGATAGCAGCTGTGCAGACGGCTGCAATCGTCGCAAACATGCCGGTTCGTTTCGCGAATGGATTCGCCCAGACGGGAGACGGCCGTGGGGCGGCGGGCGCGGGCAGGGCTTGCGGCAAGGGCGATGTCTCGCCGTGCAGCCCCTTCAAGATGCGTTCCGGCGTGAACGGCGGCTCACGAAAGCGCACGCCGGTGGCATCGAAGATCGCATTGGCGATCGCCGCCGCGCTCGGCACCGACGCGGATTCGCCGACGCCGAGCGGCGGCTGGTCCGGCCGCGGCAGCATCAAGACATCGATCTTGGGCACGTCGGGGAAGGGAATGATGGGATAGGCGCCCCATTCGCGCGCCGCAACAGCGCCGCGCTCGAACGAAACCTCCTCCATCAGCGCGCGGCTCGTGGACTGGATGACGTTGCCGTGGATCTGGTGGCGCACGCCGTCCGGGTTGATCATCAGGCCGGAATCCTGCCCGGCGACGACGCGCGTGACGCTGACGTCGCCCGTGGTCTTGTTCACCGCGACGTCGGTGACCCAGGCCGACCACGCCGCGCCATAGCCGGGAAACTTGCTGTGGACATAGAGTGCATAGGCAAAGCCGCGGCCCTGCACGACCTCGCCGTCCTTCTCCTCACGCACGGGGCGAGGTTTCCACCCCGCACGTTCGGCGACCGCGTTGACGAGATCGACGGCGCGCGGGTCTTTCAGATAACGCAGGCGATACTCGATCGGGTCAACGCCGGCCTCGGTTGCGGCCTCGTCGATATAGGACTCATGCGCAAAAGTGTTCGGCAACGCCGAGACGCCGCGGAACCAGGAGGCGCGCACGATCGGCGCCATGTCATGGGCGACGACGCGCATGTGGTCGTAGTCGTAGGGCGGGATCGCGGTGCGGTCGCCCATCTGGAGCACGGCCGGCTCGGGCGAGATGCGGCCCGTCAGCAGCAGCGCCAGCGTCGGCGCGGCGTTCGAGGGATAGCGCGTGGCGAGGTCGTAGGCGGCGATGCCGCCGTCGGCATCGAGCCCGCCATTGACGTCGATGAGCTGCGCAGTGCCCTTGGGTTCCCAGGCATGCTCCTGCTCGCGCGTCAGCTGCACGCGGACGGGGCGGCCGACGGCGCGCGACAGCAGCAGCGCGTCGGCAGTGACGTCGTCGGCGCAGTTGCGGCCGTAGCAGCCCGCGGCCTCCAGCCGGATCACCTCAATCTCGCTCTCGGGGCGCTCGATCAGCAGCGCGAGATCGCTGCGTAGTACGTGCGGGTTCTGCGTGCCTGACCAGACCCGGATATAGTCGTCTTGGACGTCGGCAACGGCGCAGGATGGGCCGATCGAGGCGTGCATCTGATACGGCCAGACGTAAGTGCGCTGCATCGGCTTGGCCGCACCGGCGATGGCCGCATTGACGTTGCCCTTGTCGATCAGGGTGCGCGGCGTCGATGGATTGGCACGCAGCGCAGTCTCGACGTCGGCGAGGTCGGTAAGATTAGGCGTCGGCTTCCAGCTCAGCTCGAGCTTTTCAGCCGCGCGAATCGCCTGCTCCTCGCGCTCGGCGACCACGCCGACAAAATCACCGATGCGCACCACCGCGATCAGGCCGGGGATGTCGCGGACCGAGGATTCGTCGATCCCTATCAGGCTGGTGCCGACGAACGGGCCGGCATCGACGCCGGAATAGGGCGGGCGCAGCACGCGGCCGTGCAGCATGCCCGGCACGCGGATGTCATGGACGAAGGTCAGCTCTCCCGTGGCCTTGGCCGGCAGGTCGATGCGGGGCACCGACTGGCCGACGATGGCGTAGTCGCCGACGGGCTTCACAGTGACCTCATCGGCAAGCTCGAGACGGATCGTCTCACCGCCGATCAACTCGCCGTAGCTAACGCTACGATTGTCGTGCCCGCGCACGAGGCCGTCCTCGATCCTGAGATCGGCCTCTGGCAGTTCCAGCCGCTCGGCCGCGCGCGCGATTAGAAACTGGCGCGCCTGCGCCGCGGCTTTGCGCAAGGGAACGGCGGTGATCTGGATGGTTTCACTCGCGATCGTCGGGCCCTGGTTCGGCACCACGGCCGTGTCGCCGAGCACGACCACGACGCGGGCAAAGGAGACGTCGAGCTCTTCGGCGACGATCTGGCCGAGCGCCGTGCGGACGCCGGTGCCGAGATCGACATGGCCGTTATAGGCGGTGATCGAACCATCCGCGGTGATGCGGACGAAGGTCTCGGATGTGACCTCGTCGACGGTGCGGGCGACGACGAGCGCACCCGCGCGTTCAGCTCCATTCGAAACTGGGGAGGCCATCAATCTGCGGCCTCGGCGTGCTGGCCCGATGCGCGCATCACCGCGCGCAGGATCTCGACATGCGTGCCGCAGCGGCAGAGATTGTAGCGCAGCGCCGCCAGTGCCTGTTGCTCGCTCGGCCGCGGGTTGATTGCGAGCAGCGCCTTGGTGGTCATGATCATGCCGTTGAGACAATAGCCGCATTGCGCGGCCTGCTCGTCGATGAAGGCCTGCTGCACGACGTCGGGCTTGTCGCGGGTGCCGAGGCCTTCGAGCGTCACGATGTCGCGGCCGGCGCAGCCACTCACGGGAATGACACAGGAGCGCGCCGCCGCGCCGTCGATCAGGACAGTACAGGTGCCGCATTCACCCAGACCGCAACCATATTTCGGGCCGTTCAGCGCGAGCTCGTTGCGAAGCACATAGAGCAGCGGCGTGTCCGGCGCGGCCGTCACGTCGTGGATCCTGCCGTTCACGGTGAGGCGGATCGGTGTCTGCGTCATCCTCGTTCCCACGCCGCGTTGATCTCGCCCGCGACGATACCGTTTGTACACAAACGTGCAAGCCGCGCATCCCGCAGTGCAGCGCGATTGCCTTCTTTGTGGACAGAGCGGGTAGGCAAATGAGGTTTTATGCAGCAGCGCTATCTTTTGCGCTGCACCGCCGCTTGACAGCGCCCGGGGACCACGCGCAACATCGTTCGTATACGAATGATAACCGCAGCATCGGCCGGCTCCGACATGGTGACAGAAACGACCAGCACCGTCATCGACAAGATCCGCTGCGATGCGTGTCCGGTGATGTGCTACATCAAGCCGGGCGCGGCGGGCGCCTGCGACCGCTATGCCAACCACGACGGCAAGCTCGTTCGCGTCGATCCCCACGTGATCCTGGAGCGCACCGTCTCCCATGGCGGCAAGCTCGTCCCGTTCAGCCGCACCGAGGATTGGGACGGCAAGATCGTCCACGAGCCTTCCACTTTCGTCACCGCGATCGGCGCGGGCACGACCTATCCCGACTACAAGCCCGCACCGTTCATCGTCTCCGCCGAGGTCGACGGCGTCGACATGGTGACCGTGGTCACCGAGGGCATCTTCTCCTACTGCGGCATCAAGGTGAAGATCGATACCGACCGCTATCTCGGTCCGGAGACTGCGACGGTCCGGGCGCAGGGCGAAGCGGTCGGCCACGTCACCACCAGCGAATACGGCTCGCAGATGCTGTCGCTCGGCGGCGTGCATCATCTCACCGGCGGCTCGAAGAAAGAGGGCCGCGTCACCTGCGACACGCTGATGGACCTCGCCAATTGCAAGGCGGTGGAGCTCACCATCGACGGCGGCGCCACCGTCGTGGTGCAGGCTGGGCAGCCGCCGATCGTCAACGGCATGAAAGAAGAGCGCATGCGCGTCGGCTGCGGCTCGGCGACGATCGGCATGTTCGCCAAGCAATGGCACGGCAAGGTCGACGAGGTCGTCGTGGTCGATGACCACATCACCGGCGTGCTCTCGGAGCATCAGGCGGGCAAGCTGCTCGACATCGCCGACACCGGCATCAAGATGAAGGGCCGTCGCTCGACGCCCGGCCGCTATTTCCAGGTCGCGGATCCCGGCACGGGCTGGGGCGGCACCAACATCTCCGATCCGCTGGCGATCCTCGGTCCGTTCGATCCCAAGGAAGCCAAGCCCGGTCTTTCCATGCTGATGGTCTCCACCACCGGCGAGCACTCGTCCTATTACGTGCTCGACGAGGCCCTGAACCCGGTCGAGACCGAGATGCCCGATGACTTGAAGTTCTCGGTCGAGCGCATCCAGGAAAATTGCGAGCCGGCGCTGTGCACGGTGCTGTTCATGGCGGGCGCGGGCGGCTCGCTGCGCGCCGGCGTCACCGACAATCCGGTGCGGCTGACGCGTTCGGTGAAGGATGCGCTGACGCGCGTCACCAGCGGCGGCGCGCCGGTCTATGTCTGGCCCGGCGGCGGCATCACCTACATGGTCGATGTGACGCAGATGCCGTCAGGCGCGTTCGGCTACGTGCCGACCCCGGCGCTGGTGGCGCCGATCGAGTTCACCATGAAACTGTCAGACTATGCCGCGCTCGGCGGCCACATGGATTACGTGAGGCCGCTCTCCGAGGTCCAGAACGGCGACGACGTCCGCCAGCTGCCCTGGCAGAACCCGATTCCGGGGCCGCGGGCATGACCAGGCTCCCGCAAATCGCATTGCTGTCTGATGGCCGGCGGCTGCATTTGCAGGATGGTCCGATTGACCTGATCGTGGAGGCGAGGGGAGCGTCGGACGAGGTGCATGCGGCCTATGAGGCTGCGGCGCGCCGGTTCACCGGATTGCTCGACGAGCTTTGCGCGGAGCTGCCGGAACTGCGGACGGCTGCCGCGGAGCAGACGTCGCTGAAGGGTATCGTCGCGCGGCGCATGCACGCCGCGGTGGCGCCTTTTTCCGCCGATTGCTTCATCACGCCCATGGCGGCGGTGGCCGGCAGCGTGGCGGAGGAAATTCTGGACGCCATGCTGCGCGCTGCGACGTTCGATCGCGCCTACGTAAACAATGGTGGCGACATCGCGCTTCATCTCGGCCGAAGCCAGCATTTTTCGGTCGGCCTCATGGATCGACCCGACCGCGACGGCGTGATGCGGTCGATGCGGATCGATGCGGATGATCCGGTGCGCGGCATTGCCACCAGCGGTCGTCACGGCCGCAGCTTTTCGCTCGGGATCGCCGACGCGGTGACGGTGTTGGCCGCGACGGCTTCGCAGGCCGATGCCGCCGCGACGGTGATCGCCAATGCCGTCGATCTGCGGGGGCATCCCGCCGTCGTCAGGAAGCCCGCGAACGAGCTTCAGCCCGACAGCGATCTCGGCGCACATCTTGTCACCCGGCATGTCGGCGAGCTGTCTCACGATGAGGTCGCTGCCGCCCTCGGATCTGGCGCGGAATGTGCACGGCACTTATTCGATCGCGGATTGATCGAGGGTGCCGTGTTGCAGCTTTGTGGTGATATGCTTGTCATCGGAGCCAAGGATATAGAGCAACGAACGCGGCCGCTGATACGCGAGGACGCGGTCGATGCCTGAGCAGGGAAGCGAAACATGAGCGCGATCATCCGCAAGATCGTCACGGTCGTCGAAGAGACGCAGATGGAAATGGGCCGGCAGGTGTCGCCGCCGACGCGGCGTGCGGCTGCAATCGCCGTCATCGAGAATCCCTTTGCCGGAAAATACGTCGAGGATCTCTCGCCGCTGATCGCGATCGGCGAGGAGTTGGGCGAGCTCTTGTCGAAGCGCGCGGTGGCGGCGCTCGGCATCGACGGCGCCAAGGCACAGAGCTACGGCAAGGCCGCCGCCGTCGGCGAGAATGGCGAGCTGGAGCATGCCGCCGCCATCCTCCACCCCAAGATGGGTGCGCCGGTGCGAAAGGTTCTGACCAAGGGTGCGGCGCTGATCCCGTCCTCGAAGAAGCGCAGCGGTCCCGGCACGACGCTCGACATTCCGCTGGGGCACAAGGACGCAGCCTTCGTCCGCAGCCATTTCGACGGGATGGAGGTACAGATCAACGACGCGCCGCGCGCCAACGAGATCATGGTCGCGGTCGCCGTCACCGACAGCGGCCGTCCGCTGCCGCGTGTCGGCGGGCTGACGGTCGCGGAGATCAAGGGCGAAGACGGTCTGAGATAGAGCATGATCCGATAAGATCATGCTCAAGAAATGAAGTTCAAACTGGAGGTTGGGATGCGAGCAAGAAATTACTTCATCGGCGCGGCCTTTGCGCTTCTGGCGGGCGGCACGGCTCATTCGGCCCTGGCGCAGGATATCAAGATCGGCGAGATCAACAGCTACTCGCTGCTGCCGGCCTTCACCGAGCCCTATCGCAAGGGCTGGCAGCTCGCGGTCGAGGAGGTCAACGCGGCCGGCGGCATCAACGGCAAGAAGCTCGTCGTCATTTCCAAGGACGACGGCGGCAAGCCTGCCGATGCGCAGACCGCGGCCAACGAACTGGTGTCGAGCGAGGGTGTCGCGATGCTCGCGGGCACGTTCCTCTCCAACATCGGTCTTGCCGTCAGCGACTTCGCCAACCAGAAGAAGGTGTTCTTCCTCGCGGCCGAGCCGCTGACGGATGCCATCACCTGGTCCAAGGGCAACAAGTACACCTTCCGCCTGCGCCCCTCCAACTACATGCAGGCGGCGATGCTGGTGGAGGCCGCCGCCAAGCTGCCTGCCAAGCGCTGGGCGACGATCGCGCCGAACTATGAATACGGCCAGTCGGCGGTCGCGGTGTTCAAGAAGCTGATGTCGGAGAAGCGTCCGGACATCCAGTGGGTCGACGAGCAATGGCCGCCGCAGGGCAAGATCGACGCCGGCCCGGTGGTGCAGGCGGTTGCCGCCGCCAATCCCGAAGCGATCCTCAACGTCACCTTCGGTGCCGACCTCGTCAAGCTCGTGCGCGAGGGCAATACCCGCGGCCTGTTCAAGGGACGCGAGGTGGTCTCGTTCCTGACCGGCGAGCCGGAATATCTCGACCCGCTCAAGGACGAGACGCCCGAGGGCTGGATCGTCACCGGCTATCCCTGGTACTCGATCAAGACGCCCGAGCATGACGCGTTCCTGAAGGCCTACCAGGCCAAGTACAACGACTATCCGCGCCTCGGCTCGATCGTCGGCTACCAGACCATCAAGGCGGCGGCGGCGATCCTCGCCAAAGCCGGCTCGACCGATCCGGAGAAGCTGATCGCAGCGGCCGAGGGGATCTCGATGCCGTCGCCGTTCGGCGAGATCACCTTCCGCAAGATCGATCATCAGTCGACGCTCGGTGCCTATGTCGGCAAGACCGCGCTGAAGGACGGCAAGGGCGTGATGGTGGATTCGTCCTACAAGAAGGGCGCGGACTACCTGCCCAGCGACGCCGAAGTCGCGAAGCTGCGCCCGAAGGATTGATGTAACGAGAGACCGGGCCTCCATGGTTCGAGACGCGCGGCGTCGCCGCGCTCCTCACCATGAGGGTCCCGGACCTCATCCTGGGGAGGCGCAGAGCGCCGTCTCGAAGGATGAAGCCCAGCACTGAGATCCAACCAACCCGGAACGCCGATGGCCTTTTATGTCGTACAGTTTCTGACCGGTCTCGCCAGCGCAGCGTCGCTGTTCCTGGTGGCCTCGGGCCTGTCGATCATCTTCGGCGTGACCCGGATCGTGAATTTCGCGCACGGCGCCTTCTACATGATCGGCGCCTACATCGCCTTCACGCTCACCGAGCGGCTTTCGGGTGCGTTTGGATTCTGGGGCGGCATCGTGCTGGCGGCGCTCGCGGTGGCCGTCATCGGCGTCATCGTCGAGATGGTGCTGCTCCGCCGCATCTATCATGCGCCGGAATTGTTTCAGTTGCTCGCGACGTTCGGCCTGACCTTGATGGTCGAGGATCTCGTCGTCTTGATCTGGGGGCCCGACGACCTCGTCGGTCGCCGCGCGCCGGGCTTCAGGGGCGCGATCGATTTCTTCGGCCAGAACATTCCGAGCTACGACCTGTTTCTGATCGTGCTTGGTCCCGTCGTGCTCGGCATTCTCTGGCTGCTGTTCCAGCGCACGCGCTGGGGCGTCCTCGTGCGCGCCGCGACGCAGGACCGCGACATGGTCGCGGCGCTCGGCGTCAACCAAAAGTGGCTGTTCACATCGGTGTTCGCCGTCGGTGTCTTCCTGGCCGCGCTCGGCGGTGCGCTTCAGATCCCGCGTGATGCCGTGCACCACGCCATGGACCTGCGCATCATTGTCGAGGTCTTCGTCGTGGTCGTGATCGGCGGCCTCGGCAGCATCACCGGTGCCTTCGTCGCCGCCGTGCTGGTTTCCGAACTCAATGCCTTCGGCATCCTGATCTTTCCGAAGATCTCCATCATCCTGGTCTTCCTCGTCATGGCGGTGGTGCTGATCGTTCGCCCCTGGGGCCTGTTCGGCAAGCCGGAGGCGGCCGCGCGCAAGACGCCGGGCCTGACGGTCAATCCCTGGCGGCCGTTGACGTCAAACGAACGTCTCGCCGCGTTCGCAGCGCTCGTCGCGGCGGCCACCTTGCCGCTGTTCGCCGGCAATTACCTGCTGACCGTCGGCTCGGAGATCGCGATCTTCGTCATCTTCGCCGTCAGCTTGCACTTCCTGATGTCGGTCGGCGGGCTCGCCTCGTTCGGCCATGCCGCCTATTTCGGCCTTGGCGCCTACGGCGTCGCATTCCTCGCCAAGATGGCGGGGCTGCCGATGATCGTGTGCCTGCTGCTCGGCCCGCTGCTCGGCTGCATGGGCGCCGCCGTGTTCGGCTTCTTCGCGGTGCAGCTCTCAGGCGTCTATTTCGCGATGCTGACGCTCGCCTTCGCGCAGATCGTCTGGTCGATCGCGTTCCAATGGGTGAGCGTGACGGGCGGCGACAACGGCATATTGGGGATCTGGCCGGAAAAATGGGCGGCCAGTCCGTCGCATTTCTACTGGCTCTCGCTCGGTGTCGCCGCGCTGGTGACGATCGCGCTGCGCATGATGGTGTTCTCCCCGTTCGGCTACGCGCTGCGGGCCACCCGCGATTCGCTGCTGCGCAGTGAAGCCGTCGGCATCAATGCAAAGCGGATCCAGTGGACCGCCTTCGTGATCGCCGGCACGACCGCCGGCATCGGCGGCGCGTTGTTCGCCTACCTCAAGGGCAGCGTGTTCCCCGACAATCTCGGCATCTCGCTCTCGGTCGATGCGCTGGTCATGGTGCTGCTCGGGGGCGTCGAGACGGTGTCGGGCGCAGTGATCGGGGCCATCGTCTACAAGGCCCTGAACATCTGGCTGGTCAGCCAGACCGATCTGTCGAAGCTCGTGCTCGGCGGCTTCATCATGCTGATCGTCGTGGTCTTCCCCAAGGGCATCGTCGGCATGCTCGAGATGCTGGCGCAGCGCCGCCGGAAGTCCTCGCCGCCGGGATCTTCTTTGCTTGCCAAGCCGATCGAGTCTGCCGAATGAGCGCCATGCCCCCACTTCTTGCGGTCGAAGGCCTGACCAAATCCTATGGCGGCATCCACGCCGTGCGCGGCGTCTCGTTCTCCCTGCGCGCGGGCGAGATCCTGGCGCTGATCGGCCCGAACGGTGCGGGAAAGAGCACCTGCTTCGACATGCTCAACGGGCAGAACAAGCCTGATAGCGGCCATGTCCGCCTGCTCGGCGAAGAGATCACGGGGCGGAAGCCGCGTGAGGTCTGGCGGCTCGGTGTCGGGCGCACGTTCCAGATCACCGCGACCTTCGCCACCATGACCGTCCGCGAGAACGTGCAGGTCGCGCTGATCTCGCACGGCAAGCAGCTGTTCAATCCGTTCGGCTCGGCGCCGAAGTTCGACCGCACTGAGGCAGGTCGTCTGCTCGAGCTGGTCGGCATGGGCGGCTACGCGGATCGTCCCTGCGGCGAGCTCGCCTATGGCGACCTCAAGCGGCTCGAGCTTGCGGTCGCACTCGCTAACCAGCCGAAGCTGCTCCTGATGGACGAGCCGACCGCCGGCATGGCCCCGCGCGAGCGCGTCGACCTGATGCGGCTGACCGCGAGCATCGCGCGGGAGAAATCGATCGGCGTGCTCTTCACCGAGCACGACATGGACGTGGTGTTCGAGCATGCCGACCGCATCCTCGTGCTCAACCGCGGGACGTTGATCGCGGAGGGCTCGCCGGCGGAGGTGCGCGGCAATCCGCAGGTGCAGGCGGTCTATCTCGGCGAGGGCCTCGTCTACGATGCCCGCCACCGCGAGGGAGCCTCCACATGAAGCTCACGGTGCAGGACCTCAACAGCCACTATGGCCCAGCGCATATCCTGTTCGACATCGGCTTCGAGGTCGGTGAGGGCGAGGTCGTGGCGTTGCTGGGGCGCAACGGCGCCGGCAAGTCGACCACGTTCCGCTCGATCGTCGGCCTCGTCGCCCAGCGCACCGGCCGCATCACGTTCGAAGGCAAGGATGTCTCGGCCAAGCCGACGCATGAGATCGTGCGCGATGGCCTCGGCTATGTGCCGGAGGAGCGGCGCATCTTCACGGACCTGACCGTGGAGGAGAATCTCGAAGTCGGCCGTCAGCCCAAGCGGCCAAACGCGCCGCACTGGACGCGCGAGAAGCTGTTCGCGCTTTTTCCGAATCTCGGCGAGATGAAGAACCGGCCGGGCGGCCGCATGAGCGGCGGCGAGCAGCAGATGCTGACCATCGCGCGCACGCTGATGGGCAATCCCTCTCTGGTGCTGCTGGACGAGCCATCGGAGGGCCTGTCGCCGAAGATCGTGGAGCAGATGGTCGACGCCATCCTGACCATGAAGAAGGAAGGCGTCAGCATCGTCGTTTCCGAGCAGAACCTGCATTTCGCGCGGCTGATCTCGGACCGTGCGTACATCATCGAGCGCGGCCGGATCTGCTTCGGCGGCACCATGGCCGAGCTCGACGCGCGTCCGGATATCCGCGACGCGCATCTGTCGTTGTAAGGGAAGGGCTGCGAACGGATGGCGAGAAGCGTTGCGGCCAAGAAGAGCGCCAAACCGGCCAAGTCGTTACAGAAACCCCCTTACGTGCTCGACGAGCAGGTCGGCTTCATCCTGCGCCAGGTCTGGCAGCGCCACAGCTCGATCTTCTCCCGCGACATCGGCACCAACCTCACGCCGACGCAATGGGCGGCGTTGTCGAAACTGGCCGAAACCGGCCCATGCTCGCAGAACCAGCTCGGACGCCTGACGGCGATGGACGTCGCCACCATCAAGGGCGTGATCGACCGTCTCACCGCGCGCGGCCTGACCGAGACGAGCCAGGATCCAGAGGACGGACGGCGGCTTTTGGTGAGCCTGACCCGCGCCGGTCAGCAGCTCGCGGAAAAGCTGGCCCCGAACGCGCTTGCGATCACGCGTGAAACGTTGTCGCCGCTCGACGCGAAAGAGCGCGAGATGCTGATGGCGCTGCTCAACAAGCTGAGGTGAAGTTGATCTCGTAGGGTGGGCAAAGGCGCTCTTGCGCCGTGTTTATGCCTTCCCCGGCCATTTGGCGCGGTAGCGAATTTCGCTGCCGTCCGTGAGCCTTCGCCAGGTCCCGAACTCCGGCGTGTGCGGGGCGCGGGCCGTCAAATCAATCGGAAAGATTCGGCTCGGCTGACCCTCGATGTTGACGGCGAGTTGCCGACGCGAGGTTCGAAACGCGAGCTCGACCTCGCCGGCGATGACGGCCTGGTCGCCATCGCGATAGAAGGCGGCCGGGTTCACTTCGCCCGGCATGGTGTTGAGGTCGGTTTGCAATTCGATGGTGATTCCCTGCTCTGATGTCGGCACCGTCAGCCCCGCCGGAAAACGGACCTCGAACACGAGAAGAGGATTGGCCGCGTTCGGATTGAGCCACGGCGTCGCGGTCGCGTAGGCGTAAACAAGGTAAGTGGCGACAGCTGCGACACAGAAGAGGGCGACGATAGCAAGGGACTTCAGGCTGGTGCGCGCGACGCTTCCGTTGCCTGCGTCCCTGCCTTGACGCGTCACCAGCCAGCTGGCGAGCACCGCGCCGGAGATCGCGCCGACCGGGGCGTATACGAACAGGCCCAGCAGGCCCGATGTGATCGGATCTGCCCGGTTGCCGAAATCGACCAGCGAGAGCAGCACAAAAGTAGCGATATAGCCTGCCACCGCGCCGGCAACGCCGACGGCTATCCGTGACGAGTTTTTCATTTCCGCCTCGATGGTCCAGCAATGCACTGCCGCCGCCGAGGGCTGCCTGCGTTAGACGCAGCAAGCCGCAGTCTTGTTCAACGCCTTCGCGGGAAGATGCTGAGCGCGGAGCCGCTGCGCTCCGGCCGCCTCACTTCGCCACCACCTCCGGCACCTTGCCGGCCGGCGGGGTGTTGCGGCTGCGCTGGGTGCGCACGATGCCGTCGATGATGGTCATGCCGATGCCGGGGAGGTCGCCGAGCTGGACGCTCTCCAGGATGTTCTTGCCCGGCGAGTGCTGGGCCTTGTCCATGAGGACGAAGTCGGCGGAACGGCCGACCTCGATCAGGCCGCAATCGAGCTGCCGCATCCGCGCGGTGTTGCCGGTGGCAAGGCAGAAAGCGAGCTCGGCCGGCAGGTCGCCGAGCGAGGACAGCATCGAAACCATGCGCAGGATGCCGAGCGGCTGCACGCCTGAGCCGGCCGGCGCATCGGTGCCGAGGATGACGCGGTGCAGGTCGCCCATCTCGCGGGCGGTGCGCAGCGTGAACAGGGCAGAGCGCTCGTTGCCGTTATGCACGAGCTCGAGGCCGCGCTTGCAGCCCTCGCAGATGCAGCGGATCTGGTCGTCGGGCAGGGCGGTGTGGCCGCCGTTGATGTGCCCGACCACGTCGGTGTCGGCCTCCAGCACCACGTCCTTGTCGATCAGGCCGGAGCCGGGGATCGAAGGGCCGCCGGTGTGGATGGTGCTCTGGATGCCGTATTTGCGCGCCCAGCCGACCATCTTTCGCGCGGTCGGACCGTCCTTGACGCCACCGAGGCCGACTTCGCCGAGCAGCTTGACGCCGTTGGCGGCCATCTCCTTGAAATCCTCCTCGACCATCTCGCATTCGATCACCGGCGCGCCGGCGTGAACCTTCACGCCGCCCGGACGCAAGGTCCAGAACGCGCGCTGGGCGAACACCGCCATCGCCTTGAGACCGACGACGTCGCGGGGACGGCCGGGCATGTGAACCTCGCCGGCGGAGATCATGGTGGTGACGCCGCCATGGAGATAGCTGTCGATCCAGTTGATCTGGTTCTGCCGCGGCGTCCAGTCGCCCGCCACAGGGTGGACATGGCTGTCGATCAGCCCGGGCGCCACCGTGGTGCCGTTGGCGTCGACGATAGTGGTGGCGCCTTCGATGTCGAGGTCCTTGAAGCGGCCGATCGCGGTGATCTTGCCGTTCTCGGCGACGATGGTGTCGCCGTCGAGGATCGGCTTTTCCAAGGCGCCGGACAGGATCAGGCCGATGTTCCGGATCACGAGCTTGGAGGGTCCGGTGGCCTGCGGTGCGTCATGCGCCATGGAATGGGCTCCTTGTTCCTAATTGCAACGCTTCCGATCTTGGGCAGCCTTGACCGCGGGATCAAGCCGGATTATTCATTAGTATACGAATGATCGTGTACAAACGACGCATAGCTGCCGGCCTCGGAACCGCATTGACGCGACAGGGAAGGTGAGATGAGCAATTTCAATCAGGAAAGCGTTTTGAGCGTCCACCACTGGACCGACACGCTGTTCTCCTTCAAGACCACCCGCAGCCCGACCTTCCGCTTCCGTAACGGCGAATTCACCATGATCGGCCTCAAGGTCGGCGAGAAGCCGCTGCTGCGGGCCTACAGCGTCGCCAGCGCCAATTACGAGGACACGCTGGAGTTCTTCTCGATCAAGGTGCCGGATGGACCGCTGACCTCGCGGCTTCAGCACCTGAAGGAAGGCGACGAGATCATCGTCAGCCGCAAAGCGACCGGCACGCTGGTCATCGACAACCTGGAAGACGGGCGCAACCTCTATCTGATCGGCACCGGCACCGGGCTTGCGCCGTTCCTCAGCGTGATCAAGGACCCCGAGACCTACGAGCGGTTCGAGAAGGTGGTGCTGCTGCACGGCTGCCGCCACGTCAAGGAGCTCGCCTATGGCGAGATGATCACCGAGCATTTGCCGAAGGACGAACTGCTCGGCGAGTACATTCGCAATCAGCTGATCTACTATCCGACCGTGACCCGCGATCCCTTCCGCAACCGCGGCCGCATCACCGACCTCATCACCTCGGGCAAGCTGTTCGCCGACATCGGCCTGCCGGCGCTGGAAGCCGCCCATGACCGCGTCATGATCTGCGGCAGTCCCGCCCTGGTTGCGGACACCCGCGTGCTGCTCGGTGAGCGCGGCCTCGCCGAGGGCAATCACGGCGAGCCGGCCCAGTTCGTGGTCGAAAAGGCCTTCGCCGAGCGCTGATTACGGGATTTTCCCGCAATAAGACCGCATTTTCGCCGCGTGCGGCCCGTTGCGGCGCCGATTCGGCGCTTGATACACTGTGGGAGCGAATCAGCGGAGTTCCTACATGGTTGCGGACAGCGACAGCAACATCGCCTGGCACCGGGTCCAGTTGAAGCGGAATCGCGCCGAGTTGAAGGCGCTGGAGACCGCGCGCTTCACGATGGGCGAGATCGCCTCCTCGAAGCGCATTGGCCAGACCGAGAAGACGATCGCGGAACTCAAGCGCAAGATCACGCAGTCGGAACGCGTGATCGCCGATCACGACAAGCGTACGCGCCGTCCGCTCGCGACGGACCTGCACAGCCTCAGCAATGGTAGCTGGAGCCATTGGGACGCCTACACCCAGCAGCAGCGCAAGAGCGGCCAGCGTTCGCCCGGCGGCTAGGCACCTCGACCGAGGGGTTGGCTCCCTTGCGCCGGCGGTCCGGCGCACCATCTGCGTGAGACGCCAGCAATCAGTCCGGTGATCCCATGACAGTGCGCCTCGATTTCACCAGCGAGGCCTACCTTCGCGATCCGCCCAAGGCGATTGCGACGCTGCGCATGTCCGGTCCCGTGGTCGCGACACGGTTTCCTCTCATCGGCGATGTCTGGATTACCACGACCCATGACGCTACCGCGCAGATCCTGAAAGACGGCGCGACCTTCACGTTGAGAAGGGAGGATGGCGACGTCGCCGGTCTGCGCTGGTGGATGCCGAGATACGTCAGGACCATCGCCAACAACATGCTGACGATGGACGAGCCTGATCATACCAGGCTGCGCAGCATCGTGGACGAGGCGTTTCGGCGCCGCGCGATCGTCGCAATGGAGCCGCGCATCCGCGCCATCGCCGACGGTCTGGCTGACGAAGTGTTCGCGAATGGTCGTCCGGCGGATCTCGTCCAGCGCTATGCGCGCATCCTACCGCTCGCGGTGATCTCCGAGCTGCTCGGCTTGCCGCCCGCAGACCGTCCGAAATTCATTGCCTGGGCCAACGAGATGTCCTCGCTGACGAACGTCGTCAGCTTCTTTCGTCTGCTGTTCGCGTTCCGCAAGATGCGCGCCTATCTCGAACAGCAGCTGCAGATCGCGCGTGTGCAGGGCGGCCAGGGCCTGATCGCCGAATTGATCCAGGTCGAGCGTGAGGGCGGCCAGATCACGCCGGACGAGATGGTCTCGATGGTGTTTCTCTTGCTCGCGGCGGGATCGGAGACCACCACGCATCTCATCAGCGGTTCCGCCTACGAACTGCTCAGAAGTCCTGGCCTGCGCGAATGGCTGGAACAGGACTGGAGCCGTATCGGGCTTGCGGTGGAGGAGTTCCTGCGCTTCGTCTCGCCGGTTCAGTTTTCCAAGCCGCGTTATGTGCGCCGCGATGTCGAGGTCGACGGCGTGCGCCTGAAGAAGGGCGATCGCGTCATGGTGATGCTTGCCGCCGCGAACATGGATCCGGCGATGCATGACCGCGCTGAAAGCCTCGATCTCGAACGCAAGCCGAACCGTCATCTTTCGTTCGGGACGGGAATCCATTTCTGCCTCGGCCATCAACTCGCGCGCATCGAGACCGCCTGCGCGCTGGAAGCACTATTCGTGCGCTGGCCGAAACTTGGTCTGGCCGTCGATCCCGCCGAGATCCGCTGGCGCAAGCGGCCGGGCTTGCGCGCGATCGCGTCGCTTCCCGTCACGGCCCAAAGCCGCGCTGCGCGCGCGGTTGCGAGCAGCGACCGTTCTCCCGCCGGCGCGAGCTGACAACGAGCCTTCCTTCGGAAATCGTCGTCGCGTGCGATCGATCAGGAACGGCGTGCCGGTCGGCCTGTTGTCACCTCACACGTCGGACGCGGCGATGGTTCCGCAGCCGCGGGCAGACGTCCGAACGGGAGACAAGATTGATGAGCAGCAAGACAGCCTAACGAGCGGCAGGCGCGCATCGGCCAAAGCGGCATAAGTCGCTTGGGCCTGCAGAAGCACAGACGTTCACTGTAAGAGAAGATCACAAGAGGAGAGACTGATGCCAGGTGGTCACGGCAGCAAGACGCACTTCAGATCAGGCTTGCACGGCAAGGGCGACGGCACCGGAGGCATGACCGATGTCCCCAAGGACATGATCGGCGACAACATGGTTCTGTCCAACCGCGACAAGAAACAGCATTCGGATATTCGCGGCATGGACGGCAAGACGATCCAGACCGAGCAATACCAGGACCACTCGGCGAACCGGCTCGACCCGAAGCCGGAGGCCGACGAGACCTGAGAACATTCCTCCCGCCAACTCGCGGACCGGTGTTCAGCCGGTCCGCTTTTTTGTGGGCGCAAGGTCACGCTCCCAGCCGAACACCGAGCGGCCATCGAGATCGGGCGAGGCGACACGTTCACCAGCAGTGAACGAGTCCACCGACGGACCTTTCGCGGTGCGCTCCAGCCGCCGCGCCTGGTCGTCGAGGCGCTTGATCGCCTGCATCTCTTGCTCGCGCCCCAGCTTCGCGTTCTGGATCGCGCCCTTCAGCACCCGGATAGTCTCGTCATAGACCTTGATCGGAACGGGATAGGGATGCCGGTCCTTGCCGCCATGGGCAAGCGAGAACCGCGCGGGGTCGGTGAAGCGATAGGGGGCGCCGTGCACGACCTCGGCGACCATCGCAAGCGAACGCACGGTGCGCGCGCCGACGCCCGGCGTCAGCAAGAGGTCCGGAAAATCGACCGGGCCGCGCTCGGCTGCGGCCGCCAGCGTGCCGTGCAGGCGACGCGCGAACACGTCCTTGGGCCTGACGTCGTGATGCGCAGGCATGATCAGATGCGGCAGCATGGCCTGTGCCGGCTCGGGCGCGGTGCCGATCAGGTGTTCGAATTCGCAGACGATGCGATCGGGTCCGAGATCGTTCAACAGCTCGAGCTGGGCCGTCCGAGATATTTCGGCGCGATGATCGGTGAGATTGACGATCTCACCCTGCTGCGGCCCGTCGATCGCGCTGTGCGGCGTATCGACAAAGCTCTTCAGCGCCTCGGAATGCCAATGGTAACGACGCGCCTGCCGCTTGTCGCCGTTCATGCCCTGCTGCACCACCGTCCATTTGCCGTCGGCGGTCACGAAGAATCCGTGCAGATAGAGGTCGAAGCCATCCTGGACCGCGGCGCTGTCGACCTTGGCCACCAGACGGCTGGCACGGGTCAGCTCGATGCCGTCGAAGCCGACGCGCTCGCCGAGCTGCATCAGCTCGTCCGGCGTCTTGCGGGAATGCTGGCCCCGGCCGCCGCAGACGTAGATCCCGAGCTCGTCCTGAAGCGGCCCGAGCCCGCGCTTCAGCGCGCCGATTACCGAGGTCGTGATGCCGGAGGAGTGCCAGTCCATGCCCATCACGGCACCGAACGATTGGAACCAGAACGGATGTGACAGGCGCTGCAGGAATGCATCGCGCCCGTAATGCAGCACGATGGCTTGAGTGACGATGGCCCCCAGCGAGGACATGCGACTGGCGAGCCACGGGGGAACCCGTCCGGTGTGGAGAGGAAGATCGGCGCTGCCGGTACGTCTGGTCATGAGCGCCCCGAAACTAGCCGAATTCTGCAACGGTTGCATCAGGGGAATGCTGCGTTGCACGAGGAGGGGGAGCGAAGCTGGCCGGCAAGCGTTGAGGGGGCTGCGCGAACGGATGACGGGGACAGCAATGAATTGGGATACCCTCATCGCCGAGGTCGACAGCAAGCTCGACTGGATCCCTACTTGGTTCGTCGGCCTCAGTCTGGTTGCCGGCGCGATCCTGCTGGCGCTTGCCTTCTATCGATTCGTGGCCTGGCTGCTCAATCGTTCCTTCGGAATTCGCCTCCCGCTGTTAAAAGTGTTCATCGACCGGACCGCCGGTCCGGCCCGGCTCGCGCTCTGCCTCGCCGCCGTCGCCTTGGTGCTGCCCCTTGCGCCGCTGGATGACGAGATTCGAACGCCGCTGACGCGCTTGTTCGTCGTGGCGTTCATCGCGCTGATCGGCTGGATCTCGATCCGGATCGTCGACATGAGTGCGGCGCGATACCTGCAGAATTTCCGCGATGTCACCGAGAACTTCATCGCGCGCAAGCATGTCACGCAGGTCCGCGTGTTCAAGCGCGTTACCGATACCATCATCGTGATCATCACCGTCTCCGCCGCGCTCATGACGTTCGACTCGGTGAGGCAATACGGCGTCAGCCTGTTCGCCTCCGCCGGCGCCGCCGGTATCATCGTCGGTCTGGCCGCACGCCCGCTGCTGAGCAATCTGATCGCCGGCCTGCAGATTGCGATCACCCAGCCGATCCGCATCGAGGATGCCGTGATCATCGAGAACGAATGGGGCTGGGTCGAGGACATCGCCTCGACCTATGTCGTGATCCGGCTGTGGGATTGGCGCCGCATGGTGGTGCCGCTGTCCTATTTCATCGAAAAACCGTTCCAGAACTGGACGCGGGACACCGCATCCCTGATCGGCGTCATCGCGCTCCATGTCGACTACCGTGCCGACGTCGTCCGCATCCGTCGCTGGCTGGAAGGTGCGGTCAAGGAGTCGAAGCTCTGGGACGGGGAAGTGGTCAATCTCCAGGTGATCGACGCGGATTCCCGCACCATCGAGCTTCGCGCGCTGGTCAGTGCGCGCAACGCGCCGCAATCCTGGGACCTGCGCTGCGAAATGCGAGAGAAGCTGATTGCCTTCATCCGCGACGAGATGCCGGAAGCCTTGCCGCGCGAGCGCGCGATTCTGATCCCGTCGGGAGATGACGATGGCGACTTCCCGCGGCGAGCCAGGGGGCCGGAGAAAATGCAGGCCAGAGCCAACAACTGAACCGCACGGCCAGAGGCCGTCGCGAGCGTCATTTTTCCAGGGACGCAACTTCCGACGAGGGTGCTGCGGACGTCGCCCGAGTTGTTGACGAGACCTGATTTTTTGTACGATAGTACAAATGAGATGGTACGCAAGCCCACCAGCAAGGAAACGGCCCGCAAGCCGAACATGCGCGAGGCGATTCTTGCCGGGGCCGAGGAGCTGTTCGCCACCCACGGCTTCAATGCCGTGTCGGTGCGCGACATCGCGCTGGCCGCAGGGGCCAACCCCGGTAGCGTGACCTATCATTTCAAGACCAAGGACGGCCTGCTGCTGGAGATCTACCGCCGCCATTGCGGGCCGATGAATCTGCGCCGCTCCGAACTGCTCTCTGCCGCCAGGCGCGTGCGCGATCTCCAGGACCGGCTGGAGGCGATCGTTCGCGCCTATGTGGTGCCGGCCTTCACCTCGGGCAGCGATCTCGCCGGTGGCGGCGCTCGTTTCACGCGGCTGCGCGCCGTGATGTCGGCCGAAGGCAACGACGTCGCGCGAAAGATCATTGCGCAGACCTTCGACGACACCAGCCATGCCTTCATCGACGCCATCCACGAGAGCCTGCCGCAGATACCACGTACCGACATCGTCTGGCGCAGCCACTTCCTGCTCGGCGCGCTCTATTATTCGCTGGTGACGCCGGAGCGCGTCTCGCGCCTGTCGCGCGGGGAGGCTGATGGCGGCGACGCCGCCACCGCCATCGAACAGTTGGTGCAGGCCACCGTTGCCGCGTTCCAGGCGCCCGCGCTCGACCAGGCCGCGCCGGCGCGGCGGCGGCCTCTCGTCGGCAACAAGTCCTAGAACAGGCGGCTTTGCTTTCGGCGCTTCTCGCGATGACGATCATGACCACGCCGACCATTCCGCCGAGGATCCCAGCACGCGTACGCCGAAGTTCAGGCTGCCGAGGCTGGTGCAGCGATGACGGTGAAAGGTCGTCGACGGCGGCCGCCAGCCGATGATGTCGGCAAAGAAAGAGTGGAGCTCTCTCATGAAAACAGGCCTCGTGGTCACCGCCCATCCCGGCGATTTCGTGTGGCGCGCCGGCGGCGCCATCGCGCTGCACGCGAAGAAGGGCTATCGCATGAAGATCGTGTGCCTGTCCTTCGGCGAGCGCGGCGAGAGCCAGTTCGCCTGGAAGGAGCAGGGCGCGACGCTTCAATCGGTGAAGGCCGGTCGCAAGGACGAGGCGGAGCGGGCGGCCAAGCTGCTCGGTGCCGAGATCGAATTCTTCGATTGCGGCGACTATCCGCTCAAGCTGACGGAAGCGCATTTCGACCGCATGGTGGACATTTATCGCGAGCTCAATCCGAGCTTCGTGCTGACGCATGCGCTGGAAGACCCCTATAATTTCGACCACCCGAACGCGGCGCATTTTGCGCAGGAGACCCGCGTGGTCGCGCAAGCGATGGGCCACAAGCCGGGCGCGCAATACAAATATTCCGCTCCGCCGGTGTTCCTGTTCGAGCCACACCAGCCCGAGCAGTGCAGCTACAAGCCGGACACCATCCTCAAGATCGACGAGGTCTGGAAGGAGAAGTACGAAGCGTTCCAGATTCTCGCCGCGCAGAAGCATCTCTGGGGTTATTACGAGCGCGTCGCGCTCAACCGCGGCATCCAGGGCAGCCGCAACACCGGTGTGCCCATGACCTATGGCGAGGCCTACCAGCGCCTGTTTCCGACGGTTGCGGACGAGCTGGCATGACGCCGGTCCGCACCATCAAGCTCAAGGCGGTGATCGGCAGTCACCCCCATGTGCAGGCGGTGAAGAGCGGGGCGCTCCGCTCCGACCTGTTCGATCTCGATTTCATCGCGTACACGACGACCAACACCGCATTCAAGCCGATGGTGCGCGAGCAGGCCTTCGACGTCTGCGAGATGGCGATCGTCACGTTCCTGATGGCGAAGGCGCATGGCAAGCCGCTGGTGCTGCTGCCGGCGACCATGCTCGGCCGATTCCAGCACGCCTATGCGCTCTACAATCCCGCGCATGAAACACTCGGGCCGTCCGACCTGGAAGGCAGGCGTGTCGGCATCCGCTCGTTCACGACAACGACCGGTGCCTGGATCAGAGGCATCCTCGCCAACGATTACGGCGTCGATCTCGCCAGGATCCGCTGGGTCACCTTCGAGGATCCGCACGTCGCCGAATATGTCGACAACACCGAGCGCGCGCCCGACGACAAGAAGATCCTTTCGATGCTGATGGACGGCGAGCTCGACGCCGTGCTCGGCGAAACCTCGGATGATCCCAGGCTGAAACCGCTGTTTCCCGATCCGGCGGCGGAAGCCGCCAGATGGTACGCGCGGCGCGGCGTCGTGCCGGTCAATCATCTCGTGGTCGTGACCGAGCAACTGGCAAAATCGCACCCCGACGTGGTGGCGGGCGTTTATGATCTGCTCAAGCGAAGCAAGGAGCAGGCAGGACCTGCGGCGACGCCCGACCTCGTTCCGTTCGGGATCGAGGCGAACAGGAGATCGCTCGAGTTGATCGTCGACTACGCATTCCAGCAGGCGCTGATCCCACGCCGCTACGCGGTCGATGAGCTGTTCGACGCGGCGATTGAAGGACTGAACTGATGGCAGGTGATCCCAGGCGCTGGCAGATCGGGCTGGTCGGATACGGCGAAGTCGGCAGGATCCTGGCCGAAGATTTGCGCCAGCAGGACATCAAGGTCGCCGCCTACGACATCAAGCTCGGAGGCGAGCAGGGCACATCGCTCAGGGAGCACGCAGAGAAGTTCGGTGTGACGCTCGCGGCCTCTCACGCCGAGCTGGCCGCGAAATCCGACTTCATCATCTCCGCTGTCACGGCGAGCCAGGCCGTCCCGGTCGCCAAGGCCTGTGCGATTGCGATCAATCAGGGTACCTGGTTTCTCGATTTCAACTCGGCCTCTCCCGGTGCCAAGCAGCGCGCCGCTGCGCTGATCGACGGTGCTGCCGGGCGCTATGTCGAGGGCGCGGTGATGACATCGGTGCCGCCTTATCGCATCAAGGTGCCTTTGCTGCTCGGCGGACCCGGCGCGAGCGAGCTGGAGCCCCTGCTGAACGCGATCGGTTTCGCAGCCAAGGTCGCCAGCGACAAGCTCGGCGTGTCCTCGGCGGTCAAAATGTGCCGCAGCATCATGATCAAGGGCCTGGAAGCCATGGTCATCGAGAGTTTTATGACCGCGCGGGCCTATGGCGTGGAGGATGCCATGCTGGCGTCACTCAACGAGACATTCCCCACCATCGACTGGGAGAAGCAGGGCGCCTATTGCTTCCAGCGCGTGATCGAGCACGGCCGCCGACGCGCCGAGGAGGTGCGCGAGGTCGCCGAGACCGTGCGCGAGGCAGGGCTGACGCCGTGGTCGGCGCAAGGCACGGCCGAGCGGCAGGCCTGGATGGCGGATCTCGCCGACGAAGGGCTGTTCGGCATCAGGGGCAGCGAAAAGTTCGCCCGCAGTGCCGATTGGCGCACCGAGGCCGACCGGATCCTGGCCAGGATCAAGCGCGAGACGTAGGACGCAAGTTCAAGACTTGGTCGTTCGGAGGCCGGTGAGCTCGTCGCGGGCACTGTCGATCAAGCCCATCAGAGCCGCGGCTTGCCGCGCGACCTCGGTCGCGTGCTCGATGCGGAACTCTGCGAGGATCATGCGAATGCACTTGTCGGCAGTCTCGAGCGTCCACAGTGCGTGGGCAAGGTCAGCCGCGTTGCGAACCGACCCGACATCGAGGCTCGACAGGACTTCGCCGATGCCGTTCAACCGCTTGGCGGCTGTCTCGGCCGGCGTGCGGGCGCGAATGGACTGATAGTCGATGCTGCTGAATGCGCTGAACACGTCGATGCTTCCCCGTTGAACGCGACACCGGTGCCAGGCTCAAATGAGCGGCACCGCGGGAATTGCAATGCGGGCACATATCCGGATTCCGCGACAATCTGCTATCCGGATTAGTACCGGATTCGGAATTGCGGAACTCAGGGCGGTAGCATCGGATGAGAGGTCTCCGTTGGGTTCCCTTAGGAACCTGGCCGGAACAGAGCGGGTCGCGGCCGCGCGAAGGTTTGCTGGCCGCACTTGAAGCCCATCAAGACGTCGGGCAGTTCGGCGATGGCGAAGCGGCTATCCCTGGTATCGAGCACAATCAGATCGGCGGGATTGCCGACTTTGATGCCGTAATCATGGAGGTTCATCAGCCGCGCCGCCTGCTCGGTCACGAGATCGAGACAGGTGTCGAAATCGTTCACCGAGGCGTGCGCGACATTGGCATAGAAATTCGCCATCCGCAGCAGCGAGGCGTCGCCGAACGGCGTGAAGGGATTGAGCACGTTGTTGGTCGCGACCGAGCAGACGACGCCGTCGGCCGCGAGCTTGTGGGCGAGGGTCAACCCGCGCGGCGCGTTGTGGGTCGCCTCCCGTCCCATCAGGTAGAGGTCGGTCGCGGGCAGCACGGTAACGGCGACGCCGGCCCTTGCCAGCTGCGCGGTGGCCGCCCGCATCCGCTCCGGCGGCAGGGCCGAAAGTTTCGTCGCATGGCCGATCGCCACGCGTCCCCCGTAGTTGCGTCGCTCGGTCTGCCAGCAGACCTCGTCGAGATGCCACCAGGAGGGGTCGAGATCGAAGTCGAGATGAAGGTCGACGTCGACGTCGAACTGTTCCGCGAGATCGAAGATGCGCGCCAGATGGGCGTTTGGATCGCTGTCCATATAGGGACAGCCGCCGATGGCCTCGCCGCCGTCGCGCAACGCCTGCACCAGCAGTTCGTCGCTGCCGGGATCGTTGGTCAGGCCTTCCTGCGGGAAGACGCACAGTGACAGGTCGATCGCCCAGGCGTAGTCGCGCTTGAGCGCCTTGACCGCCTCGAAGCCGCGCAGGCCGATCCGCGGATCGATCTCGACATGGGTTCGCATGCGCGTCGTGCCGTGCACGATGGCGCGTTCGAGCACCTTTGCGCCGCGCGCGTAGACGTCCTCGACCGTAAAATCCTTCTTCATGCCGGCAACAGCACGGATCGCCTCGGAGACGCTGCCGTGATCGTGGGCGCAGCGGCCGAGCAGGCAGGCCTTGTCGAGGTGGATGTGGGTGTCGACGAAACCGGGCAGGGCGAGGTGTCCGCCGAGGTCGACCTCGACCGCTTCGCAGGCAAGCCGTGGCTCGATCGCGGCGATACGGCCGCCCTTCACGCCGATATCGACGGGTGCGGCGGACGATCGCAGCAGCGCGCTGCGGAAGATGAGGTCGAAGGCTGTGGAGGTGGTCATGGCGTTGGATTCAGCCGACGCACCCTATCGCAAGCCGAGGGAGCGGGCAGCTCCAGATTGTGTGCAACTGAGGAGGCTAACTGTACAAAAAATGTGCATGCACTTCGAGCTCGGAATTGTAGAATGTCGGCACTTCGGAGAAACTGCAATGTCCGCCCCAGCCAAAGCCGAACGCCCGATGACCGATGCCGAGATCGTCGAAGCCTACCTGACGGCCTCGATGATACCCGATCCCGACGCCGCTGCGGCCTATATGAAGCCGGGCACGGTGATCACGTTCACCGGCGGGCGCGAGTTCGACCATCCACGCGGGCCGACGGGCTTCAATGCGAAACGCTATCGCTGGGTCAAGAAGAAGATGGACCGGTTCGACGTCTGCCCCGGCCAGGACGAGACCGTTGTCTACAGCGTCGGCACGCTCTACGGCGAGTGGATGGACGGCACGCCATTCGAGGGCAACCGCTATGTCGACCGGTTCGTCGTCAAGGGCGGCCAGATCGTGAAGATGGACGTCTGGAACGACAGCGCCGAGCGGATCCTGGTTCAGCGCGGCATCGAAGCCTAAGCGCGATGAGATTGGGATGAATTGTCATCGCGCTTTAGTTTGTTGTTTAAGCATGATCTTTCCGGAAAACCGCTTCGTACTTTTCCGGATCAGCTTTAGCCTCTTCGCGCCACCTTTGGCAGCTTGACGACGCGGTCGCTCGCGACCTCGTCTGCATAGGGTGCGAGAATATCGAGCAGGTCCCTGCCACGCTGCGGAGTCGGAGCGACGAGTGCGCGATTGGCCACGGAATCCAGGTGATGATGCATCAATTCCATCACCTTTTCAGCATCGCCCCTGCCGAGTGCTGCAATGATGGCGCGATGCTCGTTGATGGCGCATTCGGTGGAATGCGGCCGGCTGAAGAGCGATAGCGTCAGGCAGCAGCGATAGGCGACCTCGCTGACATAGCGCACCAGGATCGGGCTGTTCGTCATCTGCGCGAGCAGGATGTGGAATTCGGTGGCGAGGCGAATCGAAACGGCGTCCGTGCTGCCGCGCGCACGATCCTCGGCGTCGACATGAGCGTTCAGCTCGGCGATCTGAGCCTTGGTCAGCTTGCCGGCGAGCTGGCGGACCACGAGCCGCTCCAGTTCGATGCGGATGTCGAAGGCATCGCGCGCTTCCTGCCAGCTCGGCGTCGCCACCACGGCGATCCGGTTGCGGCGGAGCTCGACCAGGCCTTCGGCGGCGAGCTGGCCCAGCGCGTGACGGGCAATGGTGCGGCTGACGCCGAAACGCTCGCCGAGCGAGTCCTCCGGCAGCTTGGCGCCGGGCTCCAGCGCCTGCTCGATGATGGCGCGTCGGAGAGCGCGACAGATCACGCTGACCTTGTCCAATGTTACCGAAGTCTTGTTGCTCGTGCGCGCCGCCATCGGCGAATCCTCGAGGGAAAGGTCGGGCGCTCTTTTAGCATAGCCTGATGCCAACTCAGCGCACCAATTGCATGCACTTTGACACCGGAATTGCTTAAATCGAATCCGCCCGTGGGCGCGGAGCCTGCTCAACCGGTTGATTTCTCAGGCTCGGGCGCTTGGCACCTCGCTTGCATGCACTTTGGCTGTGATGCGCATGCAACCCAACGATCGGTTTGACGGCCAGCCGGTTCCCGAAACAGCCGCGGCCACCGCCATCGAGCTCTCGGAGGCGTCCGTGACCTTCGGGCGCGGCGACCGTGCCGTCCCGGCTCTGTCGAAGACCACGCTCAAGATCGCCGACGGCGAGTTTGTCGCACTGGTCGGGCCTTCAGGATGCGGCAAATCGACCATCTTGCGTCTCGTCAGTGGCCTTGTGCAGCCGACCAGCGGCGTCGTCATCGTCGGCGGCCGCGAGGTGGCGGCGCGCGCGTTGCGGGTCGGCATGGCCTTTCAAAACCCGACCATGCTGCCGTGGATGACGATCGAGCGGAACATCATGCTGCCGCTGAAGATCGTCGAGCCGTTCCGCTCCAGCTTCCGCAGACTGCGCAAGACCGAGTTCCGCGACAAGGCCAACGCTTTGCTGGAGCAGGTCGGCCTCAAAGGCTTCGGCACCCGCTATCCCTGGCAGCTCTCCGGCGGCATGCTCCAGCGCGCCAATCTGTGCCGCGCGCTGATCCACGAGCCCCGCATGCTGCTGCTCGACGAGCCGTTCGGCGCGCTCGACCAGTTCACCCGCGAGGAGCTGTGGTCGATTCTCCAGACGCTCTGGATGACGCACAAGCCGACCGTGCTGCTCGTGACGCACGATCTGCGCGAGGCCGGCTTCCTCGCCAGCCGCATCTGCGTGATGAGCGCACGCCCCGGCCGCATCCTCGACGACAGCCGCGTCGACTTCGCACGGCCGCGCACGGTTGCGATGACCTTCGAGCCGGATTTCGTCGCGCTGAACCAGAAGCTGCGTGCCTTCATCGAGGATGCGCGCAGCACGGCCCAGCAGGGAGCAGGCTGATGTTCGGGATCGATGTCAGGCAGAAGGCGTGGTCGGCCGGACTCATCGTGCTGTTCTTCCTCGGCTGGGAGGTGTTCTGCGTGATGACCGGCATGTCCGACCTGGTGCTGCCGCGGCCGTCGCAGGTGTTCGTGACGCTGGTCGAGCGCTTTCCGGTGCTGTGGCCGCACATCGTGCAGACGCTCGCCACCACCATGCTCGGCTTCGTGCTCGGCGTCGCGCTCGGTGTTGCGCTCGGCGCGATCATCGGCGTCTCCAAGACGGCCTACGACACCTGCTATCCGCTGCTGATCGGCTTCTCCTCGATCCCCAAGGTCGCGGTGGTCCCGATCTTCGTGCTGTGGTTCGGCTCCGGCACGGTGCCAGCGGTGCTGACCGCGCTGTCGATCTGCTTCTTCCCGATCGTGGTCAACATTGCGACAGGCCTTGCCACGACCGAGCCCGAGCTCGAGGACGTCTTGAAGGCGCTCGGCGCCAGCAAGCTCGACATCCTCTGGAATGTCGGCCTGCCCAGGACCATGCCGTTCTTCTTTGCGTCCCTGAAGGTCGCGATTTCCTATGCCTTCGTCGGCGCCGTGCTGTCGGAGACGGTCGCCTCCAACCGCGGCATCGGCAACGTCATGATGACCGCGTCCTCCAATTTCAACGTGCCGCTGGTGTTCGCCGGCCTGTTCGTGCTCGCCGGGCTCGGCGTCGCACTCTACGTCGTGTTCTCGCTGATCGAAGGCCAGGTCACCGGCTGGGCCACGCGCAAGAACGACGTGATCGCCACCTGATTTCTTGAACCGTCACGCAACGAAGTTGAGGAGGTCTCGATGTTGAGGAAAGTAACCGCCGCGCTGCTGGGATTGGCGCTGTCCACAGGCGCCGCCATGGCCCAGGAGACCACGATCAAGTTCACGCTGGGCTGGAAAACCCAGGGCAGCGACGCCGCCTTCTTCTATGCCAAGGACAACGGCTTCTTCAAAGAGGAGGGCCTCAACGTCGTCATCGACCAGGGCGAGGGCTCCGGCGCCACCGTCACGCGCGTGATGTCCGGCGCCTATGACGCCGGCTTTGGCGACGTCAACGCCATCATCCAGAACGCCGCGACCAAGCCGCAGGAGGCGCCCGTCATGGTCTACATGATGTGGAACCAGCCGCCATTCGCGATCGTCGCCAAGAAGAGCAGCGGCATCAACACCATCAAGGATTTCGAGGGCCGCACGCTCGGCGGCGCTCAGGGTACGCCGACGACGCGCCTTTTGCCCGTGTTCACGCGCAAGAACGGGCTCGACGGCGAGAAGATCAAGATCTCCAACATGGCGCCGAACCTCCAGGAGCCGATGCTGATCAAGGGCGACATCGACGCGGCGCTCGTCTTCAACATCACCAGCTATTTCAACCTGGTGCTCAACCGCCAGGATCCGGACAAGGATTTCAAATGGTTCTCGTTCGGTGAGTACGGCCTCGACCTCTATTCCAACGGCGTGATGGTCTCCCGCAAGCTGATCGCCGCGAACCCGAAGGCCGTCGCGGGCCTGGTGCGCGCCATCAACAAGGCGGCGATCGCGATCGCCAAGGACCAGAATGCCGGCATGAAAGCGGCGGTGAACTACGACAACCTGATCAATGCCGAAGTCGAGAAGCGGCGGCTGCAATACTCTTTCGAGAAGCTGATCGTCTCGCCGGAGATGAAGGAGATCGGCATCGGCGACGTCAAGGACGACCGCATGGCGCGCGCCATCGGCATCGTGGTCGAGGGTTACCAGCTCGCCCGCGCCCCGACGCCGGCGGAAGTATTCTCGCGCGAATTCCTGCCGCCCCGTGCGGAGCGGGAGCTGGTATATACGGCCAACTGATCAAGGAGACGCGCATGGCCACGGAGGTTTCGGCAACCAGCCTGTTCCGTGGCCCTGATCGCGGCGTCTGCGACGATGCCGTGCTGCGGCACGAGGGCGGCATCATCACCGACGTTTCGGAGGGAGCAGGGGCTGCGAGCGGCCCGCGCTCCCTCGTCATTCCGGCCTTCGTCAACGCCCATGATCATGCCCGTGCCACGGCGTCGTCCTTCGGCGCGGTCGGCATGCCCCTGGAAAGCTGGATCCTGCGCACCGCGCTCGGCACCCCGGTCGATCCCTATCTGACGGCGGCCTCGGCGCTGGCACGATCGGCCAAGGCGGGTTGCGCGGCCATGATGGTGCACTACACGCGGCCGAGCGGGACGATGTCCCTGGTCGACGAGGCAAAGGCGATCGCGAAGGCCGCGTCCGACGTCGGCATCCGCATCGCGTTTGCGATGGCCGTGCGCGACCAGAATCCGATCGTCTATGGCGATGCCGAGCCGGTGCTCTCGGGCCTGTCGCGCGAGGAGCGCAAGACCATCGAGGACCTGTTCGTCCGCGCGCCGATGTCGCCGGACGCGTATATCGAGCTGACCGACAGCATTGCCGCCGCTGTGGCCGGGCCGATGGTGGACGTTCAGCTCGGTCCTGCCGGCGTGCAATGGTGCTCGAAACCGCTGCTGGAGGCAGTGGCCGAGAATTCCGCGCGCACCGGCCGCCGCATCCACATGCATCTCCTGGAGACCGTGTACCAGCGCGCCTGGGCCGATCGGAATTTTCCGGACATGGTGCGCTGGCTGCGCGACATCGGATTCCTCTCGGAGCGGCTGACGCTGGCGCACTGCATCCACGCGCGCCCCGATGAGCTGGAGATGATCGCGGCCTCCGGCGCCCGCATCGTCACCAATTTCAGCTCGAACATGCATCTGCGCTCGGGCCTGGCTCCGATCGCCGCCGCGCACGCGTGCGGCTGTGCCATCGCCGTCGGCGTCGACGGGCTGGCGCTGGACGAGGACGACGACATCCTGCGCGAGATGCGGCTGGTGCAGATGGCTCATGGCGGCCTCGGCTTCAAGCCGACATGGACGCCGGCCGAGCTGTTCTCGCTCGCCATCCGCAACGGCCGTCGCGCGACGGGTGCTCCTGGAAATGGCGAGCTCGTCGCCGGCAATCCGGCCGACTACGTCGTGATCGATCTCGACCGGCTGGATCGCGACCGGATCATGCCGGTCGATCCGATGGCGCTGCTGTTCGCAAGGGGGAATGCGTCCCTGGTGAAGGAGGTCGTCGTCGCCGGCAAGAGCATCGTGAGCGACGGGGGCTGCACCGGAGTCGATCTGCCGGCCATCGAGCGGGAGTTGCGGGACATCTACCGCGCCAATGCCGGCAAGCTCGCGAACTTCCAGCGGATGTGGCCACCCCTGGCGGAGCGGTTGAGCGGCTGGTTCGAACAGCAGCTGACGTGCCAGTGACGCGGCTCCCGCTCGCCCCGTATTGAAAAGAGCGATAGCTGGTAGTCGCTGCCCCGTCTGGCGGCCGCAACATACGTCGTTTATCACCTCCGCGATCCCGTCGCGACAAGGTCGACGACCCCATTGAGGAGCAACCCATGCGTCTACCCGTTCTTGTCCTGGCCCTGAGCAGTCTCGCCGGCGCAGCGTCAGCCGAAGACCTCTCGGGCACACTCCAGAAGATCAAGGAGACCAGGAAGATCACGCTCGGCTATCAGGAGGCCTCGGTACCGTTCAGCTATCTCGACGGCAACCAGAAGCCGGTTGGTTTCGCCATGGACATCTGCCTCAGGATCGTTGACGCCGTGAAGAAGCAGCTCGGCATGCCCGACATCTCCGTCGAGACCCTCGCGGTGACCTCGTCGAACCGCATCCCGCTGATGGTGAACGGCACGCTCGACCTGCATTGCTCGGCGACCACCAACAACGCCGACCGCCAGAAGCAGGTCGCCTTCACCAACACGCATTTCCTCAGCGCGACGCGGTTTGCCGCCAAGAAGGCCGCCAAGATCAACACCATCGACGATCTCAAGGGCAAGGCGGTCACGGCCGTGGCGGGATCTGTGAACCTGACGCAGCTCGCCAAGGTCAACAGCGAGCGCAATCTCGGCATCAACATCATGCCGGCCAAGGACCAGGCCGAAGCGTTCCTGCTGCTGGAGACCGACCGCGCCCAGGCCTATGCGCTCGACGACGTCCAGCTCGCGGTTGCGATCGCTCGCTCGAAGGAGCCGCAGGCTTACATGGTCAGCGAGGAAGCGTTCTCCAAGCCGGAGCCTTACGGCATCATGCTGCGGCGGGAGGATGCCCCGTTCAAGGCGCTCGCCGACCGCGCCACCGCCGAGCTCTATGCCAGCCCGGAGATCGAGGTGCTCTACAAGAAATGGCTGCAATCGCCGACGCCGCCGAATGGCCTCAACTACAACGTCCCGCTGTCGCCGGCCTTGCGCAACGCCTTCAGGAAGCCGAGCTCGAGTGCCGATCCCGATGTGTACGTGGTGAACTGAGGCGGGCCGCCGAACGCTGATTGCGGCCGCGCTGCATGTTATTGCGCCCTCTCCCCTTGTGGGTCCCACAAGGGGGAGAAGGAACGGGAGCGCCGCCGGCGCCTCACGAACGATCGCTTCTTCTACGCGTTCGAATATTTCCTCAGCTCGAGCCGCGCGATCTGGTTGCGGTGGACCTCATCAGGTCCGTCGGCAAGACGCAGCAAGCGCGCGGTGGCGTAGGCCTGAGTCAGTCCGAAATCGTTCGAGGTGCCGCCGCCGCCATGGGCCTGAATGGCCCAGTCGATGATCTGGCAGGCCATGTTCGGCACGGCGACCTTGATCATGGCGATCTCGGCTTTTGCGACCTTGTTGCCGACCGTGTCCATTGCATAGGCGGCGTTCAGCGTCAGCAGCCGCGCCTGCTCGATCATGATGCGGGCTTCCGCGATGCGCTCCTGCGTCACTGTCTGCTCCGAGACCGGCTTGCCGAATGCAACCCGGCTGCGCACGCGGCGGCACATCTTCTCCAGCGTGCGTTCGGAAAGGCCGATCAGGCGCATGCAATGATGGATGCGGCCGGGTCCGAGCCGACCCTGCGCGATCTCGAAGCCGCGGCCCTCGCCGAGCAGCATGTTTTCCTTCGGCACCCGCACATTGGTGAAGATCACTTCGGAGGCACGGTCGGGCACGCCGTAGAAGCCGAACACGGGCAAGGGACGCTTGACCTCGATGCCCGGCGTGTCCATCGGCACCAGGATCATCGATTGCTGCTTGTGGCGATCAGGATTGTCGGGATCGGTCTTGCCCATGAAGATGCAGATCTTGCAGCGCGGGTCGGTCGCGTTGGTCGTGTACCATTTGCGCCCGTTGATGACGTAATGGTCGCCGTCGCGCACGATCGAGCTCTCGATGTTGGTGGCATCGGATGATGCGACCGCCGGCTCGGTCATGGCAAAGCAGGAGCGGATTTCGCCAGCGAGCAGCGGCTTCAGCCAGCGCTCCTTGTCCTGCTCCGAGCCGTAGCGCTCCAGCACCTCCATGTTGCCGGTGTCGGGCGCCGAGCAGTTGAAGACTTCAGGCGCAAGATGCGAGCGGCCCATCACCTCGCACAGCGGGGCGTATTCGAGATTGGAGAGGCCCGCGCCGTGATGGCTCGCGGGCAGGAATAGATTCCACAGCCCCTCCGCCCGCGCCAGCGGCTTCAGCTCCTCGACGACCGGAAAGACCTTCCATGGCCCGAGCTCTTCAGCCTCGCGGTAGAAGCGCTCCTCGTTGGGATAGATGTGCCGGTCCATGAAGCTTTCGAGCTTTCGTTTTAGCTCGACGACCTTGGGCGCCATCGGGTAGAGCATCTCTCATCTCCTTGATCGAAGGCAGGCCGCTTACGCGACCCGGTACTCCCTAAATCTGTCGCGCAGGGCGGATTTCAGCACCTTGCCCGTGCCGGTCATCGGGAACTCGTCGAGGAATTCGACGGCATCAGGCAGCCACCAGCTTGCGATCCTCGGACGCATGTGGTCGAGCAGCGTCCGGCCGTCGACCGTCGCGCCTTTCTTGCGAACGACGAGGAGGAGCGGGCGCTCCTGCCATTTCTCGTGGCTGATCGCGACGACGGCCGCCTGCAGCACGTCGGGATGAGACAGTGCGATGTCCTCGAGCTGGATCGAGGAGATCCACTCGCCGCCGGACTTGATCACGTCCTTGGAACGGTCGGTCAGCGTGACGTGGCCTTGCGGGTCGATCACGGCCATGTCGCCGGTGATCAGCCAGCCGTCGCGGTCGAGGCCTTCGTCGAGCTTCATGTAGCCGGAGGCCACCCAGGGACCACGGGCGCGCAGATGACCGACGGACGTGCCGTCGCGCGGCAGCTCGTTGCCGGCGTCATCGACGATGCGCAAGGCGGTGCCGAAACAGGCGCGGCCGGAGACCTGGCGGCGGTCGAATTTCTCCTTTTCACCCAGATGCTCCGAGCCGGGCCGCAAGCCCGGCATCGAGCAGCCCAGCGCCTCGGTCATGCCCCAGGCCTGGATGTAGTCGACATTGTAATCGCGCTTGAGCTTCTCGACCATCGCGCGCGGCGGGGCCGAGCCCGACGACAGCGTCGCGCGCAGCGTCGAGAACTTGTTGCCGGTGCGGCCGAGCCAGTCGAGCAGGATCAGCCAGAAGCTCGGCACGCCCGCCGACAGCGTCACCTTCTCGCCTTCGAGCAGTTCATAGAGCTTGTCGGGCTCGTAGTTGCGGCCGGGCAGCACCAGCTTTGAGCCGGTATAGGGCGCCGTGAACGGCATGTTCCAGCCGTTGCCGTGGAACAGCGGTGCCATCGGCATCATCACCTCGCGCACGCCTTCGACATGTCCCGGCAGGAAGTCGAAATTGCAGCAGGTCATGGTCTGCAGGATCGCGGCGCGGTGCGAATAGATCACGCCCTTGGGATTGCCCGTCGTGCCCGAGGTGTAGCAGATCGTAGAGGCGGACTTCTCGTCGAACTCCGGCCAGGCGAAGCCGGCCTCGTTCTCCTTCTCCAGGAGCTCTTCGTAGCAATGCACGTTGGCAAGCTTCGTCTCCGGCATCCGCTCGCGCGAGGACATCACGACGTAGGCCTCGATGGTCTTGAGCTGCGGCGCGATCGCCTCGACGAGCGGCAGCGTGGCGCGGTCGATGAACAGCAGGCGGTCTTCGGCGTGATTGATGATGTAGACGAGCTGCTCGGGGAATAGCCTGGGATTGACGGTATGCAGCACGTAGCCCATCCCGGGCGCTGCATAGAACATCTCGAAATGACGGTGCGTGTTCCAGGCCAGCGTGCCGACGCGGTCGCCTTGCGTCATGCCGAGCCGCTTCAACGCCAGCGCCATGCGCTTGATGCGTGGATGCGCGTCGGCATAGGTGTAGCGATGGACGTCGCCCTCGATCTCGCGCGCGACGATCTCGGCTTCGCCGTGATAATCGGCCGCATACTGGATCAGTCCGCTGATCAGCAGCGGCATGTCCATCATCAATCCCTGCATGGTCTCCTCCGGATTGCCACGTCGATGCATGGCGTAGGCTTCTGATTTGCGCGGGAGGTTAGCGGAACGTCGCGCAGCGTTCACGTAAAAAACAATCCGCGTGATTGCATGCAGCGCTTTTTAAGGGCTAACGTGCGGTGAGCTGTCGGCGAAGCAGCATTGGCGGGAGGAAATGGATGTCAGCGGAAAGACACAAGACCGGTGAAGCCGGCGCATCTACGGTTGATATTTCCGCCCTTCGTGCGCGCTATCGCGACGAGCGCGATCGCCGTCTGCGTGCCGAGGGCAAGGCGCAGTATATCGAGGTCACGGGCGATTTCGGCCGCTACCTCGATGACCCCTGGGCCGATCCCGGATTTGCGCGGCCAGCCATCAGCGAAGCGACCGACGTGCTGATCGTCGGCGGCGGCTTCGGCGGCCTCTTGTGTGGCGCGCGCTTGCGCGAGGCCGGCATCGAGAATTTTCGCATCGTGGAAAAGGCCGCCGACTTCGGCGGCACATGGTACTGGAATCGCTATCCCGGCGCCGCCTGCGATACCGAGAGCTACATCTATCTGCCGCTCCTGGAGGAGACCGGCTACATTCCGGTCCGCAAGTATGCCCGGGCGCCGGAGATCTACGAGCACTCGCGCCGCATCGGCCGTCATTTCGGGCTTTACGAGCGCGCACTGTTCCAGACCGTCATCTCCCGGATGACATGGCAGGAGCAGGACGCGCGCTGGCTGGTCGAGACCAACAGGGGCGATCGCATCCGCGCGCGCTTCGTCATCCTCGCCGGGGGTCCGCTGAGCCGTCCAAAGCTGCCGGGCATCCCCGGCATCGAGACGTTCAAAGGCCACAGCTTTCACACCAGCCGCTGGGACTACGGCTACACCGGCGGCAATGCGGACGGCGGTCTGACGGGTCTTGCCGACAAGCGTGTCGGCATCATCGGCACCGGTGCCACGGCGGTGCAATGCGTGCCGCATCTCGGCCGCTCGGCGAAGGAGCTCTATGTCTTCCAGCGCACGCCGTCCGCGATCGGCGTTCGCGACGATCGTCCAACCGACCCGGCCTGGGCGCAGAACCTCAAGCCCGGCTGGCAGCGCGAGCGCATGGACAATTTCACGTCAGTGATCTCGGGCGAGCCGTTCGAGCAGGACCTGGTGCAGGACGGCTGGACTGGCCTGCTCGGCGAGATCCTGCTGGCGCCGCGCCGGCAGGCACAGCCGGTGACCTCGATGGAAGAGGCTCTGAAGGTGATCGAGCAGGCCGACTATCGCAAGATGGAGGAGATCCGCGCCCGTGTCGACGCGGTGGTCAGGGACGCGGCGACCGCAGCGGCGCTCAAGCCCTGGTACAAGGCGTTCTGCAAGCGGCCGTGCTTCCACGACGAATATCTCGACACTTTCAACCGTCCGAACGTGCATCTGGTCGACACAAAGGGGGAGGGTGTCGAGCGCATCACGGAGAATGCGGTCGTCGTCGACGGCAGGGCTTACGAGCTCGATTGCCTGATCTATGCCAGCGGTTTCGAGGTCGGCACCGATTACGCGCGCCGCATGGGCTTCGAGGTCTACGGCCGCGACGGCGTCAGCCTGTCGGAGCGCTGGCAGGACGGGGTCAAGACGCTGCATGGCTTCTACAGCCGCGGCTTCCCGAACTGCTTCCTGATCGTCACGGTGCAGGCCGGCCAGAGCGCCAACTTCCCGCACATCATCGACGAACAGTCGCAACACATCGCCTATGTCATCAAGGAGGCGCGCGAGCGCAAGGCGCGCACTCTGGAGCCGACGCTCGCCGCCGAGGATGCCTGGGTCGAGGAGGTCGTCAAGGCCGCGCTCGGCCGGCAGACCTATCTCGCCGAATGCACGCCGGGTTACTACAACAATGAAGGCGTGTTTGATCCAATCGCGGCAAGAAACAGTCAATATTGGCGCGGCCCGGTGGCATTCCTGCGGCTGCTCGACAGATGGCGCAAAGACGGCAATCTGGACGGCCTCGAATTGTCCTATGATCAGGCCATGGAGTCGGCGCCGTCCACCGGGTAAGATTGCGCCGAGCGATACAGGACAGGAGAGATTGCAGATGATCAGGGGCAGGGCTGTTGCGGGAGCGGTTCTTGGCGCAATGACGCTGCTCGGTTGCCTCGCACCCTCCGCCGAGGCCGCGCAATGCGGCAGCTCGCCGGCCGGCTTCGAGGCGTGGAAGCGCGAATTCAGCGCGGAGGCGCAAGGAAAGGGCATCGGCCCCACCGCGCTGTCGGCGCTAATGCAGACCAACTATGCGAGCGCCACCATCGCGGCCGACCGCGGCCAGCGCAGCTTCTCGCTGACGCTCGACCAGTTCCTGGCCAAGCGCGGCGCGACCACGATCGTCGCCAAGGGACGGCAGCTGAAGCAGTCGCAGGCCGCCTTGTTTGCCTCGATCGAGCAGCGCTATGGCGTCCCGCCCGGACCCCTGATCGCGATCTGGGGCATGGAGACCGGCTTCGGCAGCCAGCGCGGCAATCAGAACATGCTGTCGTCGATCGCGACCCTCGCCTATGACTGCCGCCGTCCCGAATTCTTCACTGACCAGCTCTATGCCGCGTTGAAGCTGATCGACCGCGGTACATTGTCGGGATCGACCCGCGGCTCCATGCATGGCGAGGTCGGCCAGACCCAGTTCATGCCCAAGAGCATCCTTGCCTACGGCACCGGCAATCTGGAAGTCGCTGCCAATGCGCTGAACTCGACGGCCAATTTCCTCAAAGCCCATGGCTGGAAAGCAGGAGCTGGCTACCAACCGGGCGAGCCGAACTTCGCCGCCATCGAGGCCTGGAATGCGGCTGGCGTCTATCAGAAGGCGATCGCGCTGATGGGCCGGCAGATCGACGAGGGCGGGCCCGCCGCGTTGCGCTAGGGCACGATCCGGAACACTGCGAACCGGTTTTCCGGAAAGATCATGCTTAAACAACGACCTAAAGCGCGACGACGATTCATTCTGATCGGATCGCGCTCGAGGCGGCTCAGCAAGGCGTGATGCGTCGGCAAGAGAAAGTTGTTGCCAAAAGGAACCGACGGCATGAGGTTTGCTTGATCAAGTTCAGGGCTGGGCATGAGGAGACTCAACATGGCGACCCAGATCGTGATGGACCAGACTGGCGACACGCGCCACGAGTTTGATCCTGGCAATGCCGATGCGCTGGCGCGAGCCGAACGGCGCTTTCGGGAGCTGACCGGAGCCGGTTTCACCGCAGCGCTGCGAACCGGACCCGGCGAGGTCACCCGTATCAGATCATTCGATCCGACCGCCCACGAAACGCTGTTTTATCCACGCCTGGTCGGCGGCTGATCCGGTCTGATCATGATTGCGGCAGTTTGGCTCCGCGCGCCGGCGCGTGCGCGTCTGCAGGCGCTGCGTGAACTCTATCGGCGCTTTTTCGGCGAGAACACGCCGGATGCACGAGGTCGCCGGCTGTTGGTCGAATGGCTTTCGCCGGCGCAGCGCGCGCAGTTCGAGCAGCACCGCTATTTCGACGTCGTCGGCTGCGATACCGGCAAGAGATATCGCATCCACTACGGCACCGCGGCCAATGTCCACGAGATCGACGGTGAGGGCCGCGCGACGATGGGCTGGTGCTTCGTCCCCTCAGGTTTTCTGGTGCCCGGAGACGTCATGCTGGCGCAGAAAATTGCGCTCGAAACGGACGAAAAAGGATCGCTTGCGCTCGCCAACCGGTTTCCGCCGGCCACGCATTCCGATCACTTCTACCGGCGGCCGTTTTAGGGCCTCGGGGCGTTCAGGAGTGCGTGGTGTTGTAGGCGTCCAGCGCATGTGCGGCAAAGACACCAATGCTGCAGAGAGCGAGCACTGCGGAGATCAGCTCGATCATTGCTCGTCCTCCCCCAGCGGCTGGTGAACGAGGTTCTGACAGCAGGAATATTCGTAGATCAGGTCGAGGATGAACTGCATGGTGGACGTCCCTGTATTTATTTTGACAACCACTTAACCGGCTATCTGTTTCAGGCGTGTTTCGTCGCACCGGGAAAGGGGTTTCGCGCGGAACCCGGGGTGGTTTGGGCGCTGGGGGCCCGCTATATTTGCAAGTGCTAAGGGTGGTTTGAGCCGCCGCCAGGTCAGCGACGCATTGCGAGGCAAAATCATGGCGCAGGTCGAGTGGTTCGACGATCTCACCATTGGGATGCGGTTCAAATCCCCGGAAGTTGTAATTACCGAGGCCGACATCAAGCGCTTCGCCGCCGAGTTCGATCCGCAGCCGATGCATCTCGATGACGAGGCGGCGAAGCAGACCCTGTTCAGGGGGCTTGCCGCCTCGGGATGGCACACCGCCGCGATCGCCATGAACCTCGCAATCCAGGCCCGTCCGTTCGGCCCGCATCCGCTGATCGGCGCCGGTGTGGACGGCTTGCGCTGGACGTTGCCGGTACGACCGAATGATCGTGTGCATCTGGTCGGCGAGGTCATGAGCCTGACGCCGTCCAAGTCCAAACCGCAAGGCGTCGCGCTGGTGAAATGGACCATGTTCAACCAGAACGGCGAGGAGGTTTACACGTTCACGCCGATCGCCATCGTGCCGCGGCGGGGATAGGGTGTGCGCGGCATCTTCGCATACGAGCAATCGATCATGGATCGCCTCGCCAAGGCCAAGCGCCTCACGCTCGATTTCGAGGACGACGACGAGGACAGTATAGAGATGCAGATCCCGCGGGCCGGCGAAGCGCTGGCGGCGCTGAAATTCTGCGAAGAGAATCGGAGATAATCGATCGGATCTCGTTGGTCCCGACCGGGGGCCAAGCGATCGCATATGGCGTGCACAATGCGGCGGCATCGGCACTGGGCTTCCTCCCCCGCTTGCGGGGGAGGGTTGGGGAGAGGGTGTCTCCGCGTTGGGGTTGTCGAGAATTTGCCGAGTATATCCCTGCGCGGTGAGAGCCCTCACCGCGCTCTGCGAGCACGTCGGCCTCTCCCGCAAGCGGGCAGAGCTATCGTATACGGGCTTTTGAAAGACCTGAGCGCGCGCCTCGCCCTTCGAGACGACCGCTTCGCGGTCCCTCAGGGTGAGGCTAAGCGGCACCGGTGCCCGTTGAGACCAGCGAAACGCATGCGGTCCTCATCCTGAGGGCCCGCCAACGGCGGGCGTCTCGAAGGATGGCCACAGGCGAGATCGCTCCCATATGCGATTGCCCTGCGCAAGCGGGAGAGCCGGCGCAAGCCCACGGATGTCCCCGTGAAAGCATATGCGATAACCCTGCGCCGGGGGCATGCCGCGGCAGGACCGTGTCACTCGGCAGGCCCCTGGACCGGCGCCGCGCTGACGTCGCTGCCGTGATGGGTTAGCGGTTTCATGCCGGCGACGGTTCTGAGCAGCACGTAGAACACCGGCGTAAGGAACAGGCCGAACACGGTGACGCCGATCATGCCGGAGAACACGGCAACGCCCATCGCGCGCCGCATCTCCGAGCCGGCCCCGGTCGAGAGCACCAGCGGCAGCACGCCCATGATGAACGCCATCGACGTCATCAGGATCGGACGCAGCCGCAGCCGGCTGGCCTCGATCGCGGCCCGGATCGGCGTACGTCCCGCGAATTCGAGCTCGCGCGCGAATTCGACGATCAGGATCGCGTTCTTGGCGGAGAGGCCGACCAGCACGATGAGCCCGATCTGGGTGAAGACGTTGTTGTCGCCCTTGGAGATCCAGACGCCGAACATCGCCGCGAGCAAGCCCATCGGCACGATCATGATGATCGACAGCGGCAGGGTCAGGCTCTCGTAGAGGGCGGCCAGCACCAGGAACACCAGCAGGATCGCCAGCGGGAATACCCACATGCCGGAATTGCCGGCGATGAACTCCTGATAGGTTAGGTCGGTCCACTCGAAGGCAAAGCCCGGCGGCAGCACCTCCGCCGCGATCCGCGTCGCCGCCTCCTGGGCTTGGCCCGATGAGAAGCCGGGCGCGGCCGCTGCGTTGATGTCGGAGGACAGGAATCCGTTGTAGCGGATCGCGCGCTCCGGCCCCGCGCTCTGGCGGATCGTGAGCAGCGCCGACAACGGCACCATGTCGCCGGAGGACGAGCGCACCTTCAACTGCCTGATGTCGTCGGCCCGCGCGCGGAACGGTGCGTCGGCCTGGACCCGGACGGAATAGGTGCGGCCGAATTTGTTGAAATCGTTGACGTAGTAGGAGCCGAGGTAGATCTGCAGCGTGTTGAACACCTCGGTCACGGGCACGCCCAGCTGCAGCGCCTTGGTGCGGTCGATGTCCGCGAACAGCTGGGGCACGTTGACCTGGAAGCTCGAGAACACGCCGGCGATCTGCGGCGCCTTCTGCATCGCCGCCATGAAGGCGTTGGTGGCCTCGTTCAGGGCGTCATAGCCGAGGCCGGCCCGGTCCTCGATCTGGAGCTTGAAGCCGCCGATGGTGCCGAGACCGTTGACCGGCGGCGGCGGGAACATGGCGATGAAGGCTTCCTGGATGCCGGCATATTTCTTGTTCAGCTCGGCCGCGAGTGCGGGGCCGCTGAGCGAGGGATCCTTGCGTTCGTCGAACGGCTTCAGCGTCGAGAACACGATGCCGGCGTTGGAGGAGTTGGTGAAGCCGGAGATCGACAGGCCCGGGAAGGCCACCGAGCTCTCGACACCGGGCTGGGTCAGCGCGATGTCGCTCATCTTGCGGATCACCTCCTCGCTGCGGTCGAGCGTGGCGCCGTCGGGCAGACGGGCAAAGCCGACCAGGTACTGCTTGTCCTGACCCGGCACGAATCCGCCAGGCACCTGCTGGAAGAGAAGCGCAGTGAGTCCGACCAGGACCACATAAACGCCCATCACGGCCGCCTTGCCCGAAATCACCTTGCTGACGCTGCCGCTGTAATTCTCCGAGGAGCGCGTGAAGGCCTTGTTGAAGCCGCGGAAGAACCAGCCGAGGCTCTTCTCCATGATGAGCGTCAGCCGGTCCTTCGGTTCATCGTGGCCCTTGAGCAGCAGCGCCGACAGCGCCGGTGACAGCGTCAACGAGTTGATGGCGGAGATGACGGTCGAAATCGCGATCGTCAGCGCGAACTGCTTGTAGAACTGCCCGGTGAGGCCGGAGATGAAGGCGAGCGGCACGAACACCGCGACCAGCACCAGCGCGATCGCGATGATCGGCCCAGATACCTCGCGCATGGCCTGATAGGTGGCATCGCGCGGCGACAGCCCGCCCTCGATGTTGCGCTCGACGTTCTCGACCACGACGATGGCGTCGTCGACGACGATGCCGATGGCGAGCACGAGGCCGAACAGGGTGAGCGCGTTGATCGAGAAGCCGAACACGTGCATCACGGCGAAGGTGCCGACGATCGACACCGGAACGGCCAGCAGCGGGATGATCGAGGCCCGCCAGGTCTGCAGGAACAGGATCACCACCAGCACGACGAGGGCGATGGCTTCCAGCAGCGTGTGGATGACGGCTTCGATCGAGGAGCGGACGAACTGGGTGGGATCGTAGACGATCTGGTAGGACACGCCCTCCGGCATGTTCTTCTTGATCTCGGCCATGGTGGCGCGGACGTTGTCTGAGATCTGCAGCGCGTTGGAGCCTGGCGCCTGCGAGATCGGGATCGCCACCGCATGCTTGTTGTCGAGCAGCGAACGCAAGCCGTACTCGGACGCACCCAACTCGATGCGCGCGACATCGCGCAGCCGTACCACTTCGCCGCGCGTCCCGGTCTTGACCACGATGTCGCCGAACTGCTCTTCATTCGCGAGCCGGCCCTCCGCGTTGACGGAGAGCTGAAGATCGATGCCGCTGACGTTCGGAGAGGAGCCGACCACGCCGGCGGCGGCCTCGACGTTCTGCGCCTGGATCGCCCGCACGAGATCGCTCGCGGTCAGGCCGTGCTCGGCCGCCTTCTGCGGATCGACCCAGACCCGCATCGAATAGTCGCCGGCGCCGTAGAGCTGCACGTCGCCGACGCCGTCGATCCGCGCCAGGCGGTCCTTGACGTTGAGGACCGCATAGTTGCGCAAATACGTCATGTCGTAGCGGCCGTTCGGCGACAGCAGATGCACGACCATGGTGAGGTCGGGCGACGACTTCTTGGTGATGATGCCGAGCTGGCGCACCACGGCGGGCAGCCGCGGCTCGGCTTGCTGCACGCGGTTCTGCACCAGCTGCGTCGCCTTGTCGGGGTCGGTGCCGAGGCGGAACGTCACCGTCAGCGTCATCGCGCCGTCGGTGGTCGCCTGGCTCGACATGTAGAGCATGTTCTCGACGCCGTTGATCTGCTCCTCGATCGGGGTCGCCACCGTCTCCGCGATCACCTTGGGATTGGCGCCGGGATAGGTCGCGCGCACCACGACGGAGGGCGGCACCACGTCCGGATATTCCGAGATCGGCATCGCGAACAGCGAGATGAGCCCTGCCAGAAAGATCAGGACCGACAACACGCCGGCGAAAATCGGACGATCGATGAAGAACTTCGAGAGATTCATGGTTTTGCCCCTGGGCAATATCTTGGTCGTCCCCGGACAGCGTCGCCGTCATTCCGGGGCGCGCGAAGCGCGAACCCGGAATCCAGAGGTGACGTGATCGGAGTTTCGTACGCTTGAGATTCTCAGGTGCGCGATTGCGCACCGTAGTTCGCGCGATGCGCGCCCCGGATGACGGGGTGCACTAGCGTTGCACCACGTCCTGGTTGCCGTGCTTCGACGCCTGCTGCGGCCCTCGCGCACCCATCGCCGCCACCTCCGTCTTGAGGAGGGCGCCGGGACGCACGCGCTGCAGGCCGTTGACGACGATGCGCTCGCCGGGCTTCAGGCCCGAGGTGACGATGCGAAGCCCGTCGACGGTGCCGCCGAGCGTGACCGTCCGGTAGACGGCGCGGTTGTCGTCGCCGACCGTCATCACGAACTTCTTGTCCTGGTCGGTGCCGATCGCGCGCTCGTCGATCATCACCAGCGCCTGTTGCTTGGGCTGGCCCATGCGCACGCGGGCGAACTGGCCTGGGATCAGACGTCCGTCCTCATTACGGAACACGGCGCGGACACGGATGGTGCCGCTCTGGCCGTTGACCTGGTTGTCGATCAGCTGGATATGGCCCTTGGCCGACAGCCCGCCGGAGGTCGTCATCTCCACCGGGATCTGGTCGAGCTTGCCGCGTTGGCCGGAGCCATCCGCGATCGAGTTCAGCGCGCGCAGCACGAGTTCTTCATCCGCATCGAACGAGGCGTAGATCGGATTGACCGAGACCAGCGAGGTCAAGACCGGGGAGGCGGTGCCGGCGGCGACGAGATTGCCGACGGTGACCTCGATCTTGCCGACGCGGCCATCGACGGGCGCGCGCACCTCGGTGTAGTCGAGATTGAGCTTTGCCGTTTGCAGCGTCGCCTCGGCCGCCTTGACGTTGGCGATCGCCTCGCGGTGGGCGTTGTCGCGCTGGTCGTAGTCGCGCCGGGTGACCACGGCGTTGCCGACGAGCTGGGCGCCGCGATCGAGCTCGCTCTGGGTGAAGACGACGCGGGCTTTCGTTGCCTCGAGCTGGGCCGCCGCCTTGTCGACCTCCGCCGCGTAGGGCGCCGGATCGATCTTGAACAGCACGTCGCCGGCCTTGACCAGCGCGCCCTCGGTGAAGTTCGCCGACATGATCGCACCGGCCACCCGCGGGCGCAGTTCGACACGCTGGATGGCCTCGAGCCGGCCGGAAAAATCGTCCCACAGCACGGTCTGCCGTGGCTCGATCATAGCAACGGTGACGGAAACGGCTTGTTCGGCTGCCGCCGGTGCCGTCGCCTGCGCGGCATGAAAATAGCGACCGGTCGCGATCGAGCCGGCCAGGGCGAGGGCACCCACGAGCGCGGCGCCACCGAGGAAGCGGCGGAGACGTCCGGTGCGAGAGGTAGTTTGGGAGGGGGGCATTTGCGCGCTCCAGATATGTAGTGTTCACTACAGATGTGGAGCTGGATACTGCAGTGCAAGATACTTATGTACCATTCACTAAGAAAATTGTACGCCGATACCGCGACGATTGGAAATCACAAGAAAAAGAAAGTTAGAACAAATAGATAGCAGGCGGCGTTAGGCTGATAATGACCGCCGATTCCAAGGAGACAGGCACATGCGCATGGGACGCCCCCGCGAATTCGACGCCGAAACGGCGTTGGACCAGGCGATGGAAGTGTTTTGGCGCCATGGCTATGAGGGCGCCACGATCGCGCAGCTGACCGAGGCCATGGGCATCAACCCGCCCAGTCTCTACGCCTGTTTCGGCAACAAGGAAGGCCTGCTGAAGGCCGCGCTCGACCGCTACACCAAGCTGCGCAACATCTGGATGGACGAGGTGGTGGCGGCACCGACTGCCCGCGCCGTCGCCGAGCGGATGCTGATGGGAATTGCCGACAAGCAGACCGATCCTGCCAACCCGCCCGGCTGCCTGCTGGTGCAGGGCGGCGTTGCCTGCGGCACCGGCTCGGAGAACGTTCCCTTCGAGCTCGCCGCGCGCCGCGCCCAGAACGAGGAGCAGCTCCGCGACCGCTTCGTTCGCGCCAAGGCCGAAGGTGATCTCAAGGAAAGCGCCGATCCCGCCGCGCTTGCGCGTTATGTCTCCGCGGTGTCCGTCGGCATGGGCGTGATGGCGTCCTCCGGCGCGGACCGCGAAGCGCTGCGGCAGGTCGCTGATGTCGCGGTGCAGGCGGTGGAAGCGCAGTCGACGAAGCGGTAGAGAAAGTGGCAGGGCGCTGCGGGTGAACGACGATCTGCCCGCTCGGGAGCGCGAGAGCTCGCCAGACCCGCTCAGCTCAGGTCGTGAACGTCCTTTCCAAGCGGCGGTGTCAGACGAAAATTCGAGAACACGACTTCGAGCCCCGCCCGCTCGGGAGTGCAGGCCATCGGTCCCACAAGGTAGGAGCTTGCAGCCGGAAACGGCGCTAGCCGCATGAGAGGCCAGGACTTGCCGTCGGCCGAAACCTGTAGGCGAAGGACGCCGTCGGCGACGGTTGCGCGGATCCAGAAGTCTCCTGCATCATGGTCATAGGGGGCAGTTGCCCAGTCCGATCGCCCGTCGGTGAGCACGCTTGCAAGCATGGCGCGACCGTCCGAGAGTTCTATCCCGGCCTTGACCCAATGGTGCGCATCGATGCGCACCATGATGCCCGCCTGATCATAGAGGGCCTGGAAGTCGCTCTGAACACGTAAGCTGGCGGTGAATGCCTCGCCGGTTGGAAACCCCAGGAAATGACCGCTGTCGCGATTAAAGCCGTAGTGGGTTTCGCGCCAGAAGTCGGTGGCATTGTCCGTAACGACCTGGAGACGATCGTCCTCCGCCGTCCATCGTTTCGGTTCGTTCAACCACACGCCGCCACTTCTGAGGAGAGTCATTTCCGACCTCGATTGCCGACGCCTGCCGGGCTCGGCCGTACAAGCATGGCCTCGTGCAAACTGCGATCGGGCGCGTGCACAGAATCCTCGCGCCATCGACGCAGTGCCGATGCCGAGTCCGCTCACGTTTCGCAGCAGCCATGGCTTCCGAGCGGTTAACGCGTTGGCGTGAGTTGCGGATACGCGATCGGCGACCATGCAAGCTTGCGCCTGTTCTGCCCGACGTGTCAAACGGCTCCGGCTGGCACCATCCGCACCGCGCGGTGCGAAATTCTTCAATGATTCATACTGTGCATGGGGTTGTTTTCGCGTTTTTGTTTGAGCGTGCCCAGAGCCCGAACATCCAGCGCCGCGCATCGTTTCGGTACGGGACCTCCTAAGAGTTTCTACACACAGTTGTGTCAACGTCCCGCGCGTCAATATCCGCAACCGCATCGACGCTTCTCATTGCGCGCACGAAAAGACGGGGCCGCGGACATCGAGGGGCGTTAGTCATGGCTGCACTTGCTTCGGACGCCGGTCGCGCCAGGAGTGGGATCGTGCCGATCCTGTTGTGCGTCGTGCCGTTCAGCCAGATTCCGCTCGATGCCTATACGCCGGGCCTGCCGCAGATGGTGGTGGATCTCGCCACCGACGCGGCGTCGATGCAAAACACCGTCACCGCCTACATGCTCGGCATGAGCCTTGCCCTGGTGCCGGTCGGCATCGCCTCCGACACGCTCGGCCGCCGCAACGTCCTGCTCGCGGGATTATCGGTGCTGATCGCGATGAGCGTCGCCTGCGCACTCGCCACCAGCGCCTCGCTGCTGCTTGGCTTGCGCTTCCTGCAAGGCGTCGGCGGCTGCACCTGCCTCGTCGTCGCCTATGCGGTCGCCGCTGATTGCTATCGCGGACGCGAGCTCACTGCGATTTCCGGCCTGCTTGGTGCTGCCTGGGGTCTTGCGCCCGTGCTTGCGCCGGCGGCCGGCGGCTTCATCGTCGAGCTGACCTCCTGGCGCGGCGTGTTCGTCGTCATTGCCATCGCCGCGGCGATCGTCGCCGGGATCGTCGCACTGTTCCTGCCCGAGACCTTGCCGGCGGAGCGCCGTGCACCGTTCGATCCGCGCCGCACCGCGGGCATCCTGCGCGATGCGGTGGTGCGTCCGGGCTTCCTCGCTTTCGTGCTGGTCTTCGCCGCGGCCGCGAGCGCGCAGCTCGCCTTCGGCGTCGTCGCGCCGTTCTTCTACCAGACCGGCCTCGGCTATTCGGCGGCCATCTACGGCCTCGTCGCGCTCGGCCTTGGCGGCGTCAATCTCGCAGGCGAACTGGGCTGCGCCCATTTCGCGCGATTCATGCCGGCACGCGTGATGGGCTTCGGCGCCTTCGCGCTGTTTCTCGCCGGCGCTGCGGTCCTGACCGGGACGGGCCTGACCCTCGGTCTCGACTTCGTGTCGATCACGATCGGCGGTGCGCTGGTGCTCGGCGGCTGCGGCGTGCTGTGCCCGATGATGTACGGCATGGCGCTCGGCCTGTTCGAACGCGACCACGGCCTGATCGGCGGTCTCATCAGCGCGCTCTGCTATCTCGCGGTGAGCGGCGTCATGGCGATCGCGGCGGTGCTGCCTGAAGCAACGCAGGCGCCGCTCGGATGGCTCTATCTCGGCCTCTGCGCCGTCGCCGGAACGTTGCTCGCGATCTCGCTGCCATCGGCGCGCCACACGACACAGGCTTGAGGGAGGAACCAATCATGACCACCGTTGCCATTCGCGGCACGTTCTTCGACTTCGTCGACGATCCCTGGAAGCACGTCGGCAACGAGCAGGCCGCCGCGCGCTTTCACTGGGATGGTCTCATGGTCGTCACGGACGGCGTGATCGAGGCGTTCGGCCCTTATGACAAAATCTCCGCTGCGCATCCGGGCGTCGAGATCACCCACATCAAGGACCGCATCATCGTCCCGGGCTTCATCGACGGCCACATCCATCTGCCGCAGACCCGCGTGTTGGGGGCCTATGGCGAGCAGCTGCTGCCCTGGCTGCAAAAATGGATCTATCCGGAAGAGCTCAAGTACCGGGACCGCAACTACGCGCGCGAGGGCGTCAAGCGCTTCCTCGACGCGCTGCTCGCCTCTGGCACCACCACATGCCAGGCTTTTACCAGCTCCTCGCCGGTCTCGACCGAAGAGCTGTTCGAGGAGGCGAGCAGGCGCAACATGCGGGTCATCGCCGGCCTCACCGGGATCGATCGCAACGCGCCGGCCGATTTCATCGATACCCCCGAAAATTTCTATCGCGACAGCAAGCGGCTAATTGCGCAGTACCACAACAAGGGCCGCAACCTCTACGCCATCACGCCGCGCTTCGCCTTCGGTGCCTCGCCGGAATTGTTGAAAGCGTGCCAGCGCCTCAAGCACGAGCACCCGGACTGCTGGGTCAACACCCACATCTCCGAGAATCCGGCCGAATGCAGCGGGGTGCTTGTCGAGCATCCGGACTGCCAGGACTATCTCGGTGTCTACGAGAAGTTCGACCTGGTCGGTCCGAAATTCTCCGGCGGCCACGGCGTCTATCTCTCGAACAACGAGTTTCGCCGCATGTCGAAGAAGGGCGCGGCGGTGGTGTTCTGCCCCTGCTCGAATCTGTTCCTCGGCAGCGGCCTGTTCCGCCTCGGCCGCGCCACCGATCCCGAGCACCGCGTCAAGATGTCGTTCGGCACCGACATGGGCGGCGGCAACCGCTTCTCGATGATCTCCGTGCTCGACGACGCCTACAAGGTCGGCATGTGCAACAACACGCTGCTCGACGGCAGCATCGATCCCGTGCGCAAGGATCTTGCGGAAGCCGAGCGCAACAAGCTCTCGCCCTATCGCGGTTTCTGGTCGATCACGCTCGGCGGCGCCGAAGGCCTCTACATCGACGACAAGCTCGGCAATTTCGAGCCCGGCAAGGAGGCCGATTTCGTCGCGCTCGATCCCAATGGCGGGCAGATCGCGCAAGCGTGGCATCAGTCGCTGATCGCCGACGGCGCCGGCCCGCGCACGATGGATGAGGCCGCGAGCATGCTGTTCGCCGTCATGATGGTGGGCGACGATCGCTGCGTCGACGAGACCTGGGTGATGGGCAAGCGTCTCTACAAGAAGAGCTGAAGCGGCCGCCAATGAGCGCAACTCCTGATGCAGCCGGCCAGCCGGTCGCCCTCGTCATCCAGCGCCGCGTTGCCGACGACGGCTTTGCTGCGTTCGCACGCTGGAACGGCGAGGTCGGCGAGGTGCTCAAGGCTTGGCCCGGCTTTCTCGGCCAGGAGGTCGTGCCGCCACGACCGCCGGCGCATCTGGACTGGGTGACGATCCTGCGTTTCGCCAGCCCTTCCGCAGCACGGGCCTGGCTCCAGAGCGATGTGCGGGCACGGCTCATCGCGGACGTGCAGCGCTTCTTCGTCGGTTCGGAGGATGTCCATATCCTGCCCGACACCGGCGTCCAGCGCGACAGCGCAGTCTCGGCCGTCATCTCGTTCAAGGTCCCTGATGGGCTCGAGGATGCGTTCCTGAAATGGCAGCAGCGCATCCAGGCGTCGGAAGCCGAGTTCAAGGGCTTCTTGCGGCACAAGATCGAGCGGCCGATTCCGGGCCTCCATGACGAATGGATCATCATCCTGTCGTTCGATTCCGACGCCAACCTCAACGCATGGCTCGACTCGCCCTTGCGGCAGACCCTTCTTAAGGAGGGCGAGCGCTTCAATGCCGGCATGAACGTGAAGCGGGCGAGCTACGGTTTCAATTTCTGGTTCCCGGCCGGCAAGACGCCGGCGCCCGAGCAAGGGCCCGGTTTCATCTGGAAGAGCAACCTGATCGTCCTCCTGGTTCTCTATCCCGTCGTCTACCTCTGGGGCACTTTCATCAGCGCGCCCCTGATCGACAGAAACGGCGTGCCGGTCTGGCTGTCGCTGTTCATCGGCAATCTCGTCAGCACGCAGCTGCTCGGCTGGTGGCTGGTGCCCGCCGCCTTCAAGGCGCTCGACTGGTGGGTGACGCCGAAGGCCGCGATCAGTCGCCAGATCGCGGGGTACGTGCTGCTTGCCGTGCTCTATGCCGCGTCGATGGGCCTGTACGCGCTGCTGCTCGCGTGGCATTGGGGACGGTGAGGCCGTCAACCGTATTGACGCGGAGAAGGGCGGTCGCTGGACATCGACGACCATGTTCGCCCTGACGTTTCTCGGGACATCGGCCAGCGTTCCCTCGGCGGAGCGCAACCATCCGGCGCTTCTCGTGGAAGCCGCAGGCAAGCGCGTCCTGGTCGATTGCGGCGAGGGCACGCAGCGCCAGCTGCTGCGCAGCGGCGCCGGCTTCCGGCGGCTCGACCGCATCCTGCTCACCCACGCCCATCTCGACCACGTGCTCGGCATCCCCGGACTGTTCTCGACGCTCGGCTTGCGGCAGACGTCCGAGACGATGACCGTTCACGGCGGCGCAGGCACGCTCGACCTCGTCACCCGCATGCTCGCCGGCCTGTGGGGCGCGGGCAGGGCGCCGATCGCCTTAGAGTTCGCAGCGCTGACCGAAGGAGAGGTCATCGACGCCGGTGAATTCACTATCGGCTGTTTCCCGGTGCGCCACCGCGACACCGACAGTTTCGGCTTCGTCTTCCACAGCCCTGCGCGCCGTCATCTTCGGCCGGATCGTCTCGCTGCGCTCGGTGTCCCCGACGGTCCCTTGCGCGGCGAATTGGCCGCGGGCCGACCGGTCGTGCTTGCCGATCGAACCATCGATCCCGAAGACGTCCTGGGCCCGCCGAGCGGCGGCAGCAAGCTCGTCGTGATCGGCGACACCGAGACCACTGAGGGGCTGTCGCAATTTGTAACCGGCGCCGACATGCTGGTGATCGAGGCCACGTTCCTCGATCGCGACGCGCCGACCGCGCGGAGCTACGGTCATCTCACCGCGGCTGAAGCGGCTTCCTTTGCGGCCACGAACAAGGTCGGACAGCTCGTGCTGACCCACATGTCGGGCCGCTACGAAGACGAGGAGATTCTCGCCGAGGCGGCAAAAATCTTCCCGAACACCCGGATCGCCGCAGACTTCGACCACATCGTCGTCTGATCAAACGGGCTTTGAGCCGATCATCATGCAGCGCTTGCCAGCCCAGATACGAGAGGGTAGAACGCTGCCACGCCTGAGCCGTGATCTGCGCGCTGCGCTTCCCGGCTCCAGTCGAGCAAATCTGGCAAGTCTATGAATTTGTTCGACTATTCCGTTGGGGAATGGTGTAACGGTAGCACAACAGACTCTGACTCTGTTTGTCTTGGTTCGAATCCAGGTTCCCCAGCCAAGCACTCCCACATATGCTCATCTACGATCCCCCCACCCGGTCGGTTCTGCTCAATTTGAGATGACCGCAGTGATCTGTCCGACAATTTAGTTAGCCGGGCTTCGGATGGTGACAGTCGAGACCCAAGCGTAAGCCAATGAACGGGATCGCGGTGACTTCGTCGCGCCGGCAGCTATGAGTTGGCCGGGCGTGGCCTGGTCTCCTAAAAAAGATGACTTGTCCCCGGGGGATATTAACCTCGCTGTCAGACGAGGGTTTCCGATCCGTCTGGACTGGCTTTGATGAGATACTCGCCGCCTTCTCTAAAACTGCGAACTGTCGCAAAGGTATCTTCCATAAACTGCACGTAGGACAGCTTGCCGTTCTCGCCGCGCGCCAGAACCGCGAAGGGTGATGTGACCGTTTTGCCCAGAACGTTTGACGTGTAAGTAAAGGAGCCAAAGATCGCGGCGCCGTTCTGATTTTCAAAGCTATCCTGAATTTGGAAGTCGTCCACCGTCCAGTAGCGACTGACGTCGATAAAAGTCTGAACCAGCCCCTTGGTGCCTTTGTTCGTTCCGGCCCAAGGCATGATCTGCTTCAGTTCCGCGTGTTCATAGTTGAGCGATACATAGACGAAGTCATCGGTCGTAAATTGTTTGACGAAATCCAGATCGGTCGGGTTCGACAAGATCGACCGCAGTACCGCCAAGGGCGATGCCGTCGAGGCGGGTTCGGCTGTAGACGACTTCTGGGCAGGAGCGTGTGCACGAGTGGACATGGTGGGTTCCTCCTTTAGGGAATTCTATGAATCGAGGTGTCTGTGTTGCTTCAATTGACCACCCTTACGCGATTGCGCCCGCATCAGTGGTCAGGGTGGCGCCAGTGATCACGCTTGCCGCAGGGCTGGCCAGAAAGACCACAGCATTCGCGATTTCGCGCGGCTCAGCGAATCGGCCGAGCGATGTAAGACTCCTCTGGACAGCGGAAGTCGGCCCGTCCGCCGGATTGGCATCCGTGTCTACCGATCCGGGCTGGACAAGATTCACGGTGATGCCCCTAGAGCCAAGTTCACGCGACAAGCCGCGCGTGAAGGAGATCAAGGCAGCCTTGGACATCGCATAGGCGGTCACTCCGGGAAATGGGACGCGCTCGCCGAGACCCGATCCGATCGAGATGATGCGACCTCCTGCAGAAAGATGGGGAATGACAGCCTTGGCGAACAGAACTGGCGCTCGCACGTTGACGTCCATCAGAGTCTGGTATTCGGCCACGTCAAGATCAGCGATCAGTCCGTACCGACCGATCGCCGCATTGTTGACGAGGATGTCGAGTCCGCCGAGCCCCGAGACGGCTTCTTGCACGGAGCGTACGATGGCACCCGGGTCCGCGCTGTCGGCCTGGATTGCGACCGAGCGCCGTCCTGTCGCCTCCACGGACTTAACCACCGCGTTGGCTTGTTCGACCGAACGCAGATAGGTGAACGCCACGTGTGCGCCGTTCTCAGCCAGCGCCAAGGCAATTGCGGCTCCGATCCCCCGCGCCCCGCCAGTCACTAAGGCACGCTTCCCGTCCAGATTGATCATCGTTGTCCTTTTCTTTCATCTTCGAACTTTGAGCACCGGCTCATATCAGGCGCCCGATATGCTCCGCCTCGTATGGGCGGGGCGGCTCATCTGGTCCCGTCCAGGCTCGGCCCGTGTCTCTCTGCGACACGGGCCCTTGAGGGCGAAGCTCCTTGGTCGAAGCTTGTTATCGAACTGCTCCCGCAGCTTTCTCGGGGTTGAAACCGTCGAAGCTTTCGAAGACGCCCATGAATCCCGGGACGGTCGCTTCGCGCGCCCAGTCGCGCTGGAGCTCGCAATAAATCTGCACCCGGCTGATCAGCTTGGCACCGGCCTGCTCGATGCGGCGCAACGCCGCCTCATGCGCGGCCAGCGACGTCCCGCCGACCGCGTCGACCGGCACATAGACCTCATAGCCCTCCTGGATCGCGTCCAGCGCCGGGAACGTCAGGCAGGCTTCGGTCCAGAGCGCGGTCATGATCAGCTTGCGGCGGCCAATCGCCTTCACCGCCTGCTTGAACGCGGTGTCCTCCCAGCTGTTGATCGAGGTCCGGTCGTATGTCGGCAGGTGCCCAAGGACGGCCTGCAGCTCTTGAATGGGGGGCTTGTTGCGGCCGGTTGCAACATTGACCGTCGAATGGACGATTGGAAGCTTGTAATGCACGGCCGCCTTGGCGGTGCTCACGATGTTGAACACCAGCTCGTCGCGCGGAATAGAGCGGATCGAGGACACCTGAATCGGCTGATAGTCGATGATGATGAATGCCGCGTTCTGCGGCGTCAGAAGATGGTCGGTTTGCGGATTGCGGATCGGTTCACTGCTCATTGCTGGGCTCTCTCTTTGTCGGTCGGAGTTCTGCGCTGGGAATGGGCCGGAGCCCGGGATCGCGCGGACGGGTGAGCGCACACCCTTCCGCAAGGAAAAGGGGCCGGACCCACGCGTGAGTTCGGCCCCCAGTCACGCCGCGGCGGTGACGAAGCGCCCGCTGTTGAGGTCGTCGATGGCTTGGCGGATCTCCGCCTCGCTGTTCATGACGAATGGCCCGTGACCCACGATCGGCTCGTCGATCGGATCGCCGGTGAGGACCAGCAGCTTCGCCTCTCCGTTCGCATGAATGGCGACATCGCTGCCCTTGCGGTCGAGCAGCACCATTTCCGCCGCCCCCGCGTCCAGGCTGCGGCCAACCCTGACATGCCCGGTCAACACCACGATCATCGCGGTATGCCCCTCTGGCAGGTCGAGCGTGAGGTCCGAATCGGCCTTCAGGCTCAGGTCCCACACATTGATCGGCGTGAAGGTGCGGGCCGGTCCATTGATGCCGCGATACGCGCCGGCGATGACTCGCGCCTTCCCCGCACCATGCGGGAGCGAGACGATGGGAATGTCCGCCTTCGCGATGCCCTGATACCCGCCCGGTGCCATCTTGTCCTTGGCCGGCAGGTTGACCCAGAGCTGCACCATGCGGAGCGGTCCACCCGCTTTGGCAAAGCCCGCCGAGTGATATTCCTCATGGAGAATGCCGCCCGCAGCCGTCATCCATTGCACATCGCCGGGCCCGATCACCCCGCCATTGCCGGCAGAATCACGGTGCTCGACCTCGCCTTCGTAAACGATGGTGACGGTTTCGAAGCCGCGATGGGGATGCTCGCTCACGCCGCGCCGATGCATGGTCGGCGCGAAAGTATACGGTCCCGCATAGTCGAGCAGGAGGAACGGGCTGATATGCGCGCCGAGCGTGTTGTACGAAAAGAGCGAGCGCACCGGAAAACCGTCGCCGACCCAATGCTGCCGGTCATTGCCGTACCGGCCTAGTACCGTCTTGGCCATGTTGTCCTCCTGACGCGGTCGAGCCGCGTCGCTTCGCCGAGAAAGGAGGTAAAGGCGCGACGATGTAACTCAAAGATTGCCATACGCGACGCAGCGTCCTATACTTAGGACGATGCGAGACTTCAATGACCTCTACTATTTCGCTTCCGTCGTCGAGCATGGGGGCTTCGCACCGGCGGGCCGTGCCCTCGGAATTCAGAAATCGAAACTGAGCCGCCGTATCCTTCTGCTTGAGGAGCGGCTTGGCGTTCGCCTCCTCAATCGCTCGTCGCGTCGCTTCTCGGTGACCGACATCGGGCAGGACTTCTATGAACGCTGCGTTGCGATGATCGTCGAAGCCGAGGCGGCCGAGCAGATTGTCGCCGCGGTGCAGGCGGAGCCGCGCGGCGTGGTGCGCATGAGTTGCCCGAGCGGCCTGCTCTCCTTCCAGTTCGGCGAACTGATCGCGCGCTTCATGATGCGCCAGCGCGGCGTGCAGGTGCGGCTGGAGAGCACGAACCGCCGCGTCGATGTGATCGCCGAAGGATTCGACCTCGCGATTCGTGTGCGATTTCCGCCGCTTGAGACCAGCGATCTCGTGATGCGCTGGCTCGATGAAAGCAGCCAGTGTCTCGTGGCTGCATCCTCACTCATCCACGGCGCAATAAAATCGCCGGCGGATCTCCACGGCCTTCCCAGCCTCGACCAGGAGCGACCGGATCGGGTCCATGCCTGGGACCTGCGCCATGCAGATGGCCTAGCGACCTTGGTGCCGCATACGCCGCGCCTGATCACCGACGACATGTCAGTCCTCCGCGATGCCGCGATTGCCGGCGCAGGGGCTGTGCAACTCCCGACCATCTTTGTCGCCGACGACATCAAGGCGGGACGCCTCGTCCACGTCCTTCCTGACTGGAGGCCCCGTTCGGGCATCGTGCACGCCGTATTCCCGTCGCGCCGGGGACTTCTCCCCTCGGTCCGTGCGCTGATCGACTTTTTCGTTCGCGAATGCGCGATCCAACGCGCCCGGGCCGACAAGATCGTCCCGCCAATCGTCAGCGACAGGCGGGATTGAGCTCCAGGCGCCGGCAACGGTCGAGCACAGGCGCGGTTTCACAGGCTGCCCGCATCGAGAAAGCCCCGTCACATCTCACCACGCGCGGCGGTTTGCCTCACCTGGTATTCGTTTGTCCGAGTCGGATCGCCGCCTGCTCCATCGTCCTTGGGCTGGACAACCCAAGGAGATCTGCAAATGCCCTATGTCGATGGTTTCGTTCTCGCCGTGCCGAAGGCCAATACCGAGGCCTACAAGGCGATGGCGACGACCGCCTGCGCCATCTGGATGGAGCACGGCGCGCTCGACTATGTCGAATGCATCGGTGACGACGTTCCCTATGGAGAGCTCACCTCGTTTCCGCGCGCTGTGATGGCGAAGGAGGACGAGGTCGTGGTGTTCGCCTGGATCGTCTACCGGGACCGGGAGAGTCGCGATGCCATCAACAAGAAGGTGATGGCCGATCCCCGGCTGAAAATGGAAGGCATGCCGTTCGACGGCAAGCGCATGATCTATGGCGGCTTCACGACGCTGCTTCGAGCGAACGACATCGCGAGCTGAGGATGTCCGTTACTTGATCTTGTCGTAGGCGGAAGCGAAATCGCCGAGCGGCATCGGGATCGCGATGGTCTCCTTGGCCATGTTCTGGAAGGAGACCTTGAGCTGCTTGCCCGACCGCAACGCGGCAAGCAGGTCCGGCGAGACCGGGGCCGAGGCGTAGCAGCCGCGGTTCTCGCAGGTCTGGATCTGGAGATCGACGGTCTTGCCTTCGTCAACCTGCAGCTTGGCCCCGACGGGAAGGTTGATGCCGAGCGGCAATTGCAACAGCGCAACCGGCGTGCGGGTGTCCGGCGCAATGCGGATGTTGATCAGGACGACGGTCTGGCCCGTCTTGGTCAGCACCGCATTCTGCTCCATCGCGCATTCGAGCGGGGCATCGCGGCTGACGCTGGTGCAGCGGACGACCCAACCCGACTGCCCGGCAGCACCGTCGGCCTGTGGCTGCGTCGGCGCCGGCGAGGGCTGCGCGGCAGGGGCGGGCGCTGCGTTCTTCTTGGCGCTTTGCTGGGCAGACGCGGCGCCGGTCCACAGCAGAGCGGCAGCGGCGAGGGCGACAAGTCTGGATTGCATGAGCATGGCGAAACCGCGTTGGCGTGAAATCGGGGTCTCGCTGTAGCCTCGCAGCAGGCGCTGCGCAAGCTTACTCGGCCGCTTGCTTGACGCCGCCGTGCTCGGACGCCTCGTCGCCTTCACCGTCGTCCGAACGGCCCCAATTGGAGAACCAGTTGTTGAGCTTGTCGAGATAGAGATAGACGACGGGCGTGGTGAACAGCGTCAACGCCTGGCTGACGATCAGGCCGCCGACCATGGCGTAACCGAGCGGCTGGCGGATCTCGGCGCCGGTGCCGTGGCCGAGCATCAGGGGAACGCCGCCGAGCAGCGCCGCCATCGTCGTCATCATGATCGGGCGGAAGCGCAGCAGCGCGGCCTGGCGGATCGATTCCTCCGGCGTCTTGTGCTCGTCGCGTTCAGCGGCAATCGCGAAGTCGACCATCATGATGCCGTTCTTCTTGACGATGCCGATCAGGAGAATGATGCCGATCAGTGCGATCAGGCTGAAGTCGAATCCGGCCACCATCAGGATCGCGAGCGCGCCGACGCCGGCCGAAGGCAGCGTCGACAGGATCGTGATCGGATGGATGTAGCTCTCGTAGAGAATGCCGAGGATCAGATAGACCACGACCAGCGCGGCGAGGATCAAGAGCGGCACGGTGCCGAGCGACTGCTGGAACGCCTGCGCGGTGCCCTGGAAGCTCGAATTCAGCGTCGGCGGAGCGCCGAGCTCGGCCATCGCCTTCTGCACGGCCTCCGTGGCCTGGCCGAGCGCGACGCCCTGCGCGAGATTGAAGCTGATCGTGATCGAGGGGAACTGGCCTTGGTGGCTGATCGAGAGCGGGCGGACCGGATCCGTGCTCCAGCTGGCGAATGTCGAGAGCGGCACCTGGTCGCCTGTCAGCGGCGATTTCAGATAGAGCTTGTTCAGCGTCTCGAGATCACCCTGCATTTCCGGCAGGACTTCGAGGATCACCTTGTAGGTGTTGAGCTGGGTGAAGTACTGCGTGACCTGCCGCTGTCCGAAGGCATCATAGAGGGTGTCGTCGATCAGCTGGGGCTGGATGCCGTAGCGCGAGGCCGTGTCGCGGTTGATCTTGAGCTGGACCGTGGTGCCCTGCGTCTGCTGGTCGGTCGCGACGTCGCGCAGTTGCGGCAGCGTCTGCATCTTGGCGAGGATCTTGGGCGCCCATTCGTTCAGCTCGTCCAGATTGGCGTCCTGCAGCGTGAATTCGAACTGGGTGCGCGTCGGCCGGCCGCCGAGCCGGACGTCCTGGGCCGCCTGCATGTAGAGGCGGGCGCCCTCGACCTTGTCGAACTGCGGGCGCAGCCGCGCGATGATCTGCTGTGCCGAGGCCTCACGCTCGTTGCGCGGCTTCAGCGTAATGAACAGGTTGCCGTTGTTGCCGGCACGGCCGCTGCCGCCGATCGACATGGCAACGCTGGCCACGTCGGGATCGGCGAGGATGATCTTGCCGAGCTCTTCCTGGCGCCGGCTCATCTCCTTGAACGATATATCCTGCGAGGCTTCCGACGTGGCGGTGATCAGGCCGACGTCCTGCTGCGGGAAGAAACCCTTCGGAATCAGGACGAAGAGGTAGATTGACAGTGCCAGCGTGGCAAAGAAGATCGCAAGCGTGGTGCGGCGCCAGGCGAGGGCGAGGTCGAGAACATATTCATAGCCGCGCAGCAATCGGTCGAAGGCGCGTTCGCTCCATTGATAGAACCTGCCGTGGGTCACCTCACCGTGCGCGCGCAGGAAGCGCGAAGCCATCATCGGCGTCAGCGTCAGCGACACGAACATCGAGACGAAGATGGTCATCGCCAGCACGACCGCGAATTCACGGAACAGCCGCCCGATGATGCCGCCCATCAGCAACAACGGGATCAGCACCGCGACCAGCGAGATGCTGATCGAGACGATGGTGAAGCCGATTTCCTTGGAGCCCTTGAAGGCCGCCTCCATCGGCGAGTCGCCTTCCTCGATGTAGCGGGTGATGTTCTCGAGCATCACGATGGCGTCGTCGACCACGAAACCGACCGCAATGGTGAGTGCCATCAGCGACAAATTGTCGAGCGAGTATCCGACCGGCCACATCATGGCGCACGCGCCCAGGAGCGCCAATGGCACCGTCACCGCGGGGATGACCGTTGCCCAAAAGCTGCGCAGGAATATGAAGATCACCATGACCACGAGCGCGATGGTCAGAAGCAGCGTGAACTGGACGTCCTCGACCGCAGCGCGGATGGTCGCGGTGCGGTCGCTGATGAGCTCGATCTTGATCGCGGGCGGGATCGCGGCAACGAGGCGGGGCAGGGTCGCCTTGATCCGGTCCACGGTCTCGATCACGTTCGCGCCCGGCTGCTTGAAGATCACCAGGAACACGCCGCGCTTGCCATTGGCCCAGGCCGCCTGCTTGGAATCTTCGGCGGCGCTGACCGCTCGCCCGATATCGCGAATCCGCAGGGGACCGCCGTTGCGATAGGCGATGATGACGTCGTTCCAGTCCTTGGACTGGGTCAGCTGGTCGTTGGCGTAGATGGTGTAGGCGCGCCTTTCGCCGTCGATGTTGCCCTTGGGGCTGTCGACGGTGGTGATCGCGATCTGGCTGCGCACATCCTCCAGCGACAGGCCCTTTGAGACGAGTTTCGCCGGGTCGACCTGGATACGGATGGCGGGCTTCTGCTGGCCGCCGATGAAGACCTGGGCGACGCCCGAGAGCTGACTGATTTGCTGGGCGAGCTGGGCGTCCACCGCGTCGCTGACGCTGGTCAGCGGCAGAGTATCCGACGTCGCCGACAGGAGCAGGATCGGTGCGTCGGCGGGGTTGACCTTGCGATAGGTCGGGGGCGAAGGGAGGTTTTTCGGCAGCTGGCCGCTGGCAGCGTTGATGGCGCCCTGCACGTCGTTGGCGGCACCGTCGATGTTGCGGTTGAGGTCGAACTGAATGGTGATCGACGCCGTGCCCAGATAGCTCGTCGAGGTCATCTGCGCGATGCCCGGGATCTGGGCGAATTGCCGCTCGAGCGGTTGCGCCACCGAGGAAGCCATCGTCTCGGGGCTGCCGCCCGGCAAATTGGCGGTGATCTGGATGGTCGGAAAGTCCACCTGCGGCAGGGGCGCGACCGGAAGCAGGGGGTAGGCGACGAGGCCGACGAAGAGAATGCCGGCCATCAGCAGCGAGGTGCCGATGGGATAACGGATGAAAGGTGCCGAAATCCCGCCCCCGATCATTCCTGTCGAACCTTGTTCTGGGCCGGACCCGAGCTTGCTACCGCCGTCGACACCAGGCTTCCGGGCTGGACCTTGAACTGACCGCCGACGATCACCTGCTGGCCGGGGCTCAGGCCTTCCTCGATGACCGAACGTCCGTCGATGGCATAGCGGACCTTGACCTTGTGCACCTCGGCCTTGTTATCCTGATTGACCGTATAGGCGTAGAGACCGTTGGTGGAATGCTGGACCGCATCATCCGGTACCACGGTCGCATCCTTCAGCGTCCGCACCAGAAGCCGTGTCGAGACCGATTGACCCGGCCACAGCGTGTGGTCCTTGTTGTCGAACACCGCCTTGAGCCGGATCGTCCCGCTGCTCGTGTCGACCTGGTTGTTGATGACCGCAAGCTTGCCCTCGGCCAGCGTCGTCTTGCCGTCGGTGGTGAAAGCGATCACCTTGAGCGCGCCGGCTTTGTGGCCCTCGCTGATGTAGGGAAGCTGCTCTTCCGGTGCCGTGAAGATGACCGAGATCGGCTCCACTTGCGAGATCGTGACGATGCCGGTCTGCGAAGAGGCGTTGACGATGTTGCCGATGTCGACCTGACGCAGGCCGGCGACGCCTGTGATCGGCGTCCTGATCTGGGTGTAGTCGAGCTGGGTCTGCGCGTTGGCGATTGCGGCCTCGTCGGCGGCGATCTGCGCGGTGAGTTGGGCGACGGTCGAGCGCTGGGTATCCACCCGCTGTGCCGTCGCGAATTCGCCGAGCTTCGTGGCGCGCTGAAGTTCCAGGTTGGCGTTGGCGAGGCTGGCCTCATCCTGCACCTTCTTGGCCTTCGCCTGGTCGAGCGCGGCTTGATAGGGACGGGGGTCGATCGAGACCAGGAGGTCGCCCTGTTTGACGATCTGGCCCTCCTTGAACTCGAGCTTGATGATCTGGCCATCGACCCGGCTGCGGACCTGGACGGTGTTGAAGCCCTGGACCGTGCCCAGGCCGGTCAGGTAGACTGGAAAGTCGGTCTTTTGGACCGGTGCAACGCTGACGGGCACGGCGGCCGGGCGAGGCGGGCCTTTTTGTGCGGTCTGGGATTTTCCAGCCTCGGAGCCGAAATTCTGCCAACCATAGTAACCCGCGGACGCCGCGGCCGCGATGATCACAATCCAGAGGATCGGCCGGGACATTGTCATGTCGTCTCGTCTGGGCTCGTGCCCTCAGCTATGAATTGATGGGCAATCGCAGGGTTCCAGCGTGATGTATATTACACGCCAAGTTTCGGTGTAAACAGCACTATCGGTCGAAAATCCTAAACAATTGGAAAGCTTTGCACTCGTTGGGCAGCGCTCTGGCGCGTCTGTGTGCTAGGGGATGCTTCAGGCCGGGAGCCCCCCACGTTAGCGCAGCGTCTGCTCGAAGAGCGTCTCCGCCCGAAGCTATGGTGCGGATCGACCGCAAGAACGGTTCTAAGTCGGATGTTGGCCGTTTCGGTTGTCAGGGATTTCGGCATCGTCCATATCGGCGCCGCCATGAATGGAGCGCAGGATGGACGAGCTGAACGGCAAGCTGATCGCTTGTCAGATTCTGATCACGGGATTGATCGCGCGTGTCGCCAACGAGCAGCGCGATCCCTTGCGCTTCCTCACCGACTTTCGCGATGAGATCAAAGCCGTCGTGAACGGGGTCAACATCGCCGGCATGGACAACACCGATCGCGTGCGCGCCGTTGCGCAGAAAACGGTCGACGAATTGTTCTCGCTGATGAAGCCGCCGAGCAGCGACTGAGAGCGCAACAGTCGATTTGCGTCGTTTCTCTCGAACAGATCCCATCCAAGATTAGAACGATTTCAAACTACAGTTTAGAATCGTTTTGATCTGGATTGATTCAAGGGTTCTCGCGAGCGGCTCGCATTGACCCGCTATTTTGCGGCCGATACCAACGCTCATCATACGCTCGAAGGAAGCGAGCGAACAGGAAGATGGGGCGTTTGTTAATGGGGCAGGTAGTCGCACCGAAATCGTTGCGTTCGGTCGCAGCGTTGAATTCATTGGATGAGAAGCTCACGGGGATTTCCGGCAAGAAAGTTTCTGCGGTTGCAAGCTTGATCGCGGTGGCGTCGGTGTCGAGCGGTGCAGAGGCGCAGCAATCGAATCTGCCGCCGGTCACCGTCGATGCTCCGGTCGAGCGGCCGCGTCCGGCGGCTTCGAAGCCGTCGCCCGAGCAGGTTCGTGCCCGCAACGCGCTGCGCCGGGCCGCGCAGCGCCAACAGGCGCCGCAGGCGGCTCCAGCCGCCCCGTCCGGCGCGCCGGACGGCAATCCCTATGCCGATCCTGCGGCGCCCTACAAAGTCGATCACGTCCAGGCCTCGGGCAAGTTTCCCGAGAAGATGCTGAACACGCCCAAGAGCATTACCGTGCTCAGCAAGGAAGTGCTCGAGGACAAGAACGCGACGACGTTGAAGGAGATCGGACGCTCGACCGCGGGCGTGACGCTCGGCTCGGGCGAGGGCGGCAACGCTTTCGGCGATCGCTTCTTCATCCGCGGCTTCGACGCACGCAACGACGTCTTCATCGACGGTATCCGCGATCCCGCCGTCTCGATCCGCGAGAACTTCTTCACCGAGCAGATCGAGATCCTGCGCGGACCGGCATCTTCCTACGCGGGCCGCGGCACCGCCGGCGGCGCCATCAACATCGTCACCAAGCAGGCCGGCGACGTCAATTTCAAGCGCATGGACAGCGAGTTCGGCACCGACCAGACCAAGCGCGTCACGCTGGACGTGAACCAGGTGATCGATCCGACCTTCTCGGTACGCGCGGGCGGCCTGTTCCAGGACGCCAACGTCGCCGGACGCAACTTCGTCACCGACAATCGCTGGGGCAGCTTCATCTCGACCAAGTACACCCCGACCAGCGACATCAAGATCACGACGAACTACGTCCATACCGATCTCAGCGGCTATCCCGATTTCGGCGTGCCGTATTACAAGCAGGGCAACGTGCCGGTGACCTCGGCGGGGATTCCGCGCGGGAACTGGTACGGCTTCCTGAACCGCGACTTCCAGACCGCGCGGCAGGATTTCGGCACCGGCACCATCGAGTACAAGGTCAATGAAGCCATTACGCTGACCAGCAAGGTGCGCGGCGAGCACTCGCTGCTCAACTACATCGGCACGCTGCCGCAGAATCCGAATACGACCAGCTCAAATCCGCTGCTCTGGACCACGACGGCGAGCGCGCAGAGCCGCTACCAGAACGTCGACGTCTGGGCCAACCAGAACGAGGCCACGTTCAAGCTCAACACCGGCGGGGTCAAGCACACCGCGGTGTTCGGCGTCGAATATTCGAACGAGAATATCTCGATCGATCGCTATGCCGGCCTTGCCTCCGAACTGTCCGGCTCGCCGTTTACCAGCAATGGCGCGGTGACGGGGGTCAATCTCTACGCCCCGCAATACACCAATATTCCCTTTGGTACGCCGTCCCTGCAAGGAAATCCGACGCGTTATGGCGTCAACACGACCAGCGTGTATGTCATGGACACCGCGAACTGGCAGGACACGGTCATCGTCAACGGCGGCGTGCGCTACGACGGCTACAGCCAGAGTGCCTCGAACAATAGTCCGAACTATCTGAAGCAGAACTCCGATCTCGTGAACTACAACGTCGGGGTGGTCTACAAGCCGATGCCGATTGGCAGCGTCTATGCAGCCTATGCGACATCGGCCAATCCGTTCGGGTCGGAGCTGGATGCGACCGGTACCGAATACGGCGGCGTTCCCCCCAACGCGACCATCCTGCTCGGGCCCGAGCGCAACAAGGCGATCGAAGTCGGCACCAAGTGGGAACTGGCAGATCGCCATCTCCTGGTCACCGGCGCATTGTTTCAGACGACGAAGGACAATGCGCGCGAGAACGACGCCACGGGCAGGCTCACCTCGAACGCGGCCTATCGCATTCAGGGCATCGACATCGAGGCGGAAGGCAAGATCACCGACCGCTGGAGCATCTTCGGCGGGCTGGTGCTGATGCAGTCCAAGGTCACGCAGAGCAACATCCCGGCCAACATAGGCCTCCAGCTTGCCAATATCGCTCACCAGTCGTTCAGCATGCTGACCAAGTACAAGTTCGATGGCGGTTGGGAGCTCGGCGGCCAGGCGGTCTACCGCTCGAAGGTCTATGGCGGCACGTTCGCGGCCAACACCAACGAGCTGCCGAGCTACTGGCGCTTCGATGCGTTCGTCGAGAAAAAGATCGACCAGAACTGGACCATGAAGTTCTACGCGCAGAACCTGACCAACAAGCTGTATTACGACTCGTTCTATCGCAGCAATGTCCCGTTCGTGGCGGTCGCGCCGGGGCGTGCCTTCTACGTCGTGACGACGGCGAAGTTCTGATCATGTTGACATGCCTGCCGGGCATTCTGAGCAAGGACGATGTGGCGGATTTCCGCCGCATCATGGATGCCAGTGAATGGGAAGACGGCCGTTCGACCGCGGGCGCGCAGTCGGCCATGGTCAAGCGCAACGAGCAATTGCCTGCGGACGGTGAGGTCGCACGCAAGCTGGGCAACCGCGTCATCTCGGCGCTGACCTCGAACCCGCGTTTCATTGCGGCGGCGATCCCGCTTCAAATCTTCCCGCCGCTGTTCAACCGCTATGCGGCGAGCAGCGGCCATCATTTCGGCCTGCACGTCGACAATGCGATCCGCGGCGATCGCCTGACCGGCCTTCGCATCCGCACAGACCTGTCGATCACGCTGTTCCTCGCCGAACCGGAGGAGTACGACGGTGGCGAACTTGTGATCGAGGACACCTATGGCTCGCACGAGGTCAAGTTGCCGGCCGGGGACTGCGTGCTCTATCCTTCGTCCAGCCTGCATCTCGTCACCCCCGTGACCAGGGGAACGCGGGTTGCGTCTTTCTTCTGGCTTCAGAGCATGATACGGGACGATCAAGCTCGCAGCATGATCTTTGACCTCGACACCACGATTCAATCCCTCGTGGAACGGCTCGGGCGTGACGATCCCGAAACGGTCAAATTGACGGGTATCTATCACAACCTCATTCGCTACTGGGCCGAAGTATGAAGACCACGACCTCAAGAGCAAGCCTTGCCGTCGCCGCTATGCTGGCGGTCGCCTGGCTCGCGTCTCCTGTTTCCGCCCAGACGCAGAGCGCGCCCGCCCCGGCGCAAGCGCTTCAGCCGGCCACGGCCGGTCCGGCGCCGGCAGCCACCGTGCCCAGTGCCCCGGCGCCTTCGGCTTCGACGCCAGCCGCTCCCACGGCGCTCCCTGCGGCCACCGTTTCGACGACCGCAAAGTCCGAGGCGGCCGCCGTTGCGCCTGCCATGAAGGAATTGTCGCCCTGGATGATGTTCATGTCGGCGGACATCATCGTGCAAGCGGTGATGATCGGGCTGGCCTTCGCATCGCTGATGACCTGGACCGTCTTCATCGCCAAGTCGATCGAGCTGTCGGTCGCTTCCGGCAAGCTTCGTTCTGCCTTGAAGAAGATTGCGGAGGCGCGCTCTCTCGCCGAGGCGCAGATGGCGCTCGGCACCAAGCAGGGCATCCTGCCGTCTTTCCTCGCGGCGGCGCTGCACGAGGCGCGGATGTCCGCCGGCCTGTCCAGCGATGCCGGCATCAAGGAGCGCGCGGCCTCGAGCTTCCAGGAGATCGTACGCGCGGAACAGCGGCGCATCCGGATCGGCATGGGCGTGCTCGCGACGATCGGCTCGACGTCGCCCTTCGTCGGCCTGTTCGGCACGGTCTGGGGCATCATGAACAGCTTCATCGGCATCTCGAAGTCGCAGACCACGAACCTTGCCGTCGTCGCGCCCGGCATCGCCGAAGCGCTGCTCGCAACCGCGATCGGCCTCGTCGCCGCGATCCCCGCGGTCATCATCTACAACCACTTTTCCCGCGTCACGAAGGGCTATCTCGAGCTCGTCAGCCGCGCCTCGGGCGCGGCGGGGCGGCTGCTCTCGCGCGATCTCGACCGCAGCCACGGCGGCGTGCATTCTCGCGCGGCGGAGTGAATCATGGGCGTTTCGCTCGCAGACAATGACGGCGAAGACGACGATTTCTCGGAAACGCATGACATCAACGTCACGCCGTTCATCGACGTCATCCTGGTGCTGCTGATCATCTTCATGGTCGCGGCTCCGCTCTCTACGGTCGACCTGCCAATCGATCTGCCGACGTCCAGCGCGACGCCGCAGAAGAAGCCGGACAAGCCGACCTATCTCAGCATCAAGCCCGATCTGACGCTTGCAATCGGAGAGAACCCGGTCCATCGGGCCGAGTTGATCGGCACCCTCGACGGCCTGTCCGACCTGAGCAAGGACAAGTATGTGTTCCTGCGTGCCGATCGAACGGTGCCTTACGGCGAGTTGATGGGGGTCATGGAGCTCCTGCGCTCGGGCGGCTATACTCGGGTGAAGCTGGTTGCGCTGGAAGGCGCTCCGGGGGCACCCGCGGCAGGCGCCGCTCAGCCCTAGGAATACGCACGATGTCGGACGAAGTCAGGCCATCCCGGACGCTCTGGATCCTCGCGGCGGTCGCGGCGCTCGCGCTTCATCTTGGTGGTGCTGCGCTCGCGCTGGCGCATCTGCGGGACGACGGCGATGGCGACGGCCTGGGCGCGGCGGGCGCGGAGTTCGCGGTCGAGATGGCTTCGCCGGAAGCGCATGAAACCGACGCGCCGGTCGGACCGAGCGACTCGACGGCGCAGGAGGAGCGTCCGGAACTCCCGGAGCAGAAGGCCGAGATAAAGGAGACGGAGCTTCCGCAGGATCGCCCCCAAGAGGCCGAGGAGCCCGATCGTATCGTCAGCGAGAACAAGGCCAAGAAGGAGCAGGACGACGACCCGAAGGTGGCTGCCGTTGAAACTCCAGCCGCGGAAGCGGCGCAAAAGCAGGTTGACCAGGTGCAGCAGACTTTCGAGGACGCAACGCGCGAGGCTGACAAGGCGATGGCCCCGGTGGTTGGTATCGGCAAGGACGTCTTGAAGATCACGGCCGACTGGAACCGCAAGGTCAGCGCGCATCTTGCGGCTCACAAGGTCAATCCGGAGGGCAAGGAGCCCCGCAATCAGACGGTGAAAGTGAGCTTCGCCCTCAATCGACGGGGGAACGTGATCTCAGTCGACGTCGCGGAATCGTCCGGAGACGCGGCCTACGACGCTGCCGCAATCTCCATGGTCCACAAATCCGATCCTTTCCCGATGCCGCCTGCGGCGGTGACTGAGGATCGGATCGAGCGCACCGTCCCGATCATCTTCAAGCCACCCGAAGAGAAGAAAAAGAAGAAGACGGCTCAACGCCAGTAGAGCCGGATCCCGACGTAGACCACGACCAGGCAGACAAAGATCAGCGCCACCGGCAGCGGCCGCTTCTGCGTTCCAGTGGCTGTGCCGCCTCCGAAAAAGCTGCTCGTCTTGGGCTTCGGAGGCGGGCGGCGGAAGGCGGTAACATTGTCCGCGGCTGGCTCCGCCTGGCGGGGGCGGACATCGGGCGGCGTTCCACCGCCGCCCATCTCGGCGTAATAGGCCTTGTAGATGGCACCGATGGTGGCCTCGGTGGCCTCGCCTTCGCTCATCTGCGCCAGCAGGTTCCTGTAGCTGGTCAGGAATTCCTGGGCCTCCGGAGGCAGCGCGGACGCCCCGTTGAGCTTGGCCATCATCTTCCAGGTGGCAAAATCGGCTCGGGCGCGGGTGTCGGCGCGTCTCGCGATCAGCATATCGGCAGCTTTGACCAAGTCGGCCTCTGGCCCTTCGGCTTGTGTACGGGTGTCCCGGTTTCAACTACGCATTGCCGGTCAGGAAGAGAACAGCCTGAATCACATAACCGGTCAACGTCCGCAGTATTGCTGAAATAACATCAAGATTTAGACCGAACTGCGAGCCCGCCAGCGGCAGCAGGATCAAGAGGCCGATCAGGATCAACATACCGAACGGCTCGAGCCGGGCCAGCGGCGAGGCGACTGCCCGCGGCAACAGCCCGACCGCGACGCGCCCGCCGTCGAGCGGCGGGATCGGCATCATGTTGAACACGGCCAGGATCGCGTTGATGATGAGTGCATTCTTGAGGTTGTCGGCAACCCATTTCGCCGCGCTCGCGGGCACCAGCGGCAGGGCATGGAAGGCGAGGGCGGAGGCGAGCGCCAGCAGGATGTTGGTGGCGGGGCCGGCCAGCGCCACCCAGACCATGTCGAGCCTGGGATTGTTCAGCTTGCGGAAGTTCACCGGCACCGGCTTGGCGTAGCCGAACAGGAACGGCGAATGCGCGAACAGCAGCATCGCCGGCAGGATGACGGTGCCGAACGGGTCGATATGCCTGAGAGGATTGAAGCTGACGCGGCCGAGCTGTGCGGCGGTGTTGTCGCCGAGCCGGTTAGCGACGAAGGCGTGCGCGGCCTCATGGAAGGTGATGGCGAGAACGAGGGGGAGCACCCACACCGAGAGGTCATAAAAGGAAATGTTCACAGCTCATCCATTTCGGTTCGCTAGCTGGCGGCCTTGCAGCCGTCCCAGCCAAACCGGCGGTGCAGCAACGGTTCGGCTCAACATAGGGTGGCCGGTTCCGGAATGCCACGGTGCAGATGGATTGCTTCGGCCTGCCGTCGTGCAGTCGCGCAAATTCACGCCGGGATCGTCCCGGGATATTGCACCAAGCCGTCGTCGAGCTTCACCCAGGCGAGCTTTTCCGACACCCAGATGTGCTCGGTCGGGACGAAGGCGTTGCGATCGTCGAAAGTGGCCAGCGCGACACCCGCCAGTGTCCCGTTGCGGCGCCAGGCGAACAGCCGCGTGCCGCAGCGCTTGCAGAACACGCGATCGATGTTCTCGGACGATGCATAGCGCCCTGTGTCGCCCTCGACGCTCAGCGCACGCTGGTCGAACTGCGCGCGGGCGAAGTAGGGCGAGCCCATCGCCTTCTGGCAGATGCGGCAATGGCAGACGCGGACGTTGAGCGGCTCGCCCTCCGCCTTGAACCGCACCGCGCCGCACAGGCAGCCACCCTCCCGGATCATGATGTCCTCAATAGGTTGCGCGTCCGCCCGAGATGTCGAACACCGCGCCGGTCGAGAAGGCGCAATCTTCCGATGCGAGCCAGCTCACCATTGCGGCGAGCTCTTCGACGAGCACGAAGCGTCCCTTCGGGATCTTCGACAGCATGAAATCGATGTGCTGCTGCGTCATCTGGTCGAAGATCGCGGTCTTCGCCGCCGCCGGCGTCACCGCGTTGACGAGGATGTCGTGGCCGGCGAGCTCCTTGCCGAGCGATTTCGTGAGCGCGATCAGGCCGGCCTTGGAGGCTGAGTAGTGCGCCGCGTTCGGATTGCCTTCCTTGCCGGCGATCGAGGCGATGTTCACGATCCGCCCGTATTTCCGCTTGAGCATTTCAGGCACGATCGCCTTGCTCACGATGAAGGGGCCGTCGAGGTTGATGCGCAGCACCTTGCGCCATTCCTCGAGGTCAGTCTCCCAGACCGGCTTGTTGACGCCGGCAATGCCCGCATTGTTGACGAGGATGTCGATCTTGCCGAACGCGGCCAGCGTCGCATCGCGCGCCTGCTCCACGCCTGAGGTGTCGGTGACGTCGACCTTGAACACTTTGGTCTCGCCGCCGATGTCTTTTGCGGTCTTCTCGGCGAGTGCGGCATCGAAATCCCAGATCGCGACCTTGGCGCCGGAGGCGACGAAGCGCTCGGTGATGGCGCGGCCAAAACCCTGCGCACCGCCGGTGACGATGGCGATGCGGCCGTTGAGATCGATCTTGTTCATCGAGAAATCCTCCCTATCCCTCATGGTGAGGAGCGCGCACTTGGCGCGCGTCTCGAGCCATCGAGCCCGTGGCCCATCCCTCGAGACGGCGCTTGCGCGTCTCCTCGGGATGAGGAGTGTAATCAGAGCATGTAGCCGCCGTCGACGACGAGGTCGACGCCGGTGGTGAAGGCGCTTTCGTCGCTGCCGAGATAGACCGCCATCGCCGCGATCTCCTCGGCGGTGCCGAGCCGGCCCATCTTCTGGCGGGAGATGAACATCTCCTTGCCCTGCGGTCCTTGCGCTGCGGCGCGATCGAGCATCGACGGCGTCTCGACCGTGCCGGGGCAGATCGAGTTGCAGCGGATGCCCTTGGTGATGAAATCGAGCGCGACCGCACGCGAGAGCAGCGACACCGCCGCCTTCGACGAGCTGTAGACGTAGCGGTTGGCCGGCGGCCTCAGGGCCGCGCAGGACGAGATGTTGACGATGCTGCCGCCGCCGCCGGCGATCATGTCGGGCAGGAACGCCTTGATGGTTCGGTGCATCGACTTGACGTTGAGGTCGAACGAGAAATCGAAATCCTCCTCCGAGCAGTCCAGGATGGTGCCGTGGTGCACAAAGCCCGCCGCGTTGAGCAGGATGTCGATCTTGCCGATGCGCTTGGCAAAAGCTTCGACGTCGGCGGTGTTGCGGACGTCGAGCTTTGCGACTTCGGCGACGCCGTCCTTGCTCAGGCCGGCGATGCCGGCTTCGTTGATGTCGGTGGCGATGACGGTTGCGCCTTCACGCGCGAATGCGATCGCGCAGGCGCGCCCGATGCCGGCCGCAGCCGCCGTGACGACGGCGCGTTTGCCCTTGAGGCGGTTGGCCATTTTGTTCACTCCTTCGAATTGGGGTCGTCATTCCGGGATGCGCCGTCAGGCGCAGGCCCGGAATCCATACTCCCGATCGTGGTTATGGATTCCGGGCTCGCGACTGCGTCGCGCCCCGGAATGACGGAAGTTGTTAGTGATTGTCCCGTGCCACGCCGAACGTGCCGGCGACGTTCTGATACCTCGTGGCGAGCTCCATGCAGGCGCCGGTCGATTGCTGGCCGACGGTGTTGCGGTAGATCTCCTGCCAGGGCGTCTGGTTCGGCGGATGCTTGAAGCCGCCGCTGGCCTTGAGCTCGGCGTGGCGCTTCTTCAGCTCCTCGTCCGGGATCAGGATGTTGGCGCTGCCCTTGTTGAGGTCGATGCGGACCTTGTCGCCGGTCTTCAGGATCGCAAGACCGCCATTGGCGGCAGCTTCCGGCGAGGCGTTCAGGATCGAGGGCGAGCCCGAGGTGCCGGACTGGCGGCCGTCGCCGATGCAGGGCAGGGACAGGATACCGCGTTTGATCAAGGCGGCCGGCGGCTGCATGTTCACGACCTCGGCGCCGCCGGGATAGCCGATCGGACCGGTGCCGCGGATGAACAGCACGCAGCGCTCGTCGATGTCGAGCGAGGGGTCGTCGATCCGCTCGTGATAGTCCTCCGGCCCTTCGAACACGATGGCGCGGCCTTCGAAGGCGTTGAGGTCCTTGGGGTTGCTGAGGTAGCGGTCGCGGAATTCCTTGGAGATCACCGAGGTCTTCATGATCGCGGAATCGAACAGGTTGCCCTTCAGCACCAGGAAGCCGGCGTCCTTCACCAGTGGCTTGTCATAAGCCCGGATCACGTCGTTGTCGGGCTCCGGCGCGTTCTTGCAGTTCTCGCCGATGCCGCGGCCGTTGACCGTGACCGCATCCTCGTGGATGCGCTTGTGCTTCATCAATTCGCGCACCACGGCGGGCACGCCGCCGGCGCGGTGGAATTCCTCGCCGAGATAGAAGCCGGCGGGCTGCATGTTGACCAGCAGCGGCACGTCGTGGCCGACCTTCTGCCAGTCCTCGATCGAGAGCTCGACGCCGATGTGCCGGGCGAGGGCGTTGATGTGGATCGGCGCATTGGTCGAGCCGCCGATCGCCGAGTTGATCACGATGCAGTTCTCGAACGCCTTGCGGGTCAGGATGTCCGAGGGCTTCAGATCCTCCCAGACCATCTCGACGATGCGTTTTCCGGTCTCGTAGGCGATCTGGCCACGCTCGCGATAGGGTGCGGGGATCGCCGCGCAGCCCGGCAGCGAGAAGCCGAGCGCTTCGGCAAGTCCGTTCATGGTCGAGGCGGTGCCCATGGTGTTGCAATGGCCGACCGAGGGCGCCGAGGAGGCCACGATCTCCATGAACTCCTCATAGCCGATCTCGCCGGCGGCGAGCCGCTCGCGCGATTTCCAGACGATGGTGCCGGAGCCGGTGCGCTCGCCATTGTGCCAGCCGTTGAGCATCGGGCCGCCCGACAGCACGATGGCCGGCAGGTTCACGGTGGCCGCCGCCATCATGCAGGCCGGCGTGGTCTTGTCGCAACCGGTCGTCAGCACCACGCCGTCGAGCGGATAGCCGTAGAGGATTTCGACAAGCCCAAGATAGGCGAGGTTGCGGTCGAGCGCCGCGGTCGGGCGCTTGCCGGTCTCCTGGATCGGGTGGGTCGGGAATTCCATCGCGATGCCGCCGGCCTCGCGGATGCCTTCGCGGACGCGGTGCGCGAGCTCGAGATGGTGACGGTTGCAGGGGGAGAGGTCGTTGCCGGTCTGGGCGATACCGATGATCGGCTTGCCCGATTGCAGCTCGGCGCGGGTGAGGCCGTAGTTCAAATAGCGCTCCATATAGAGCGCGGTCATTCCCGGATTATGCGGGTTGTTGAACCATTCCTGCGAGCGGAGATGGCGGCGGGTACCGTTGCTGCCGGCGGCATGCCCATTGGTTGGATTCTTTGTCATTGGTTTCTCCTGCAATGCAAACGCATCGGCATTCGTCTCGGCATGCGCGATGCCCAACGGCGCGAGCGATGGTCTGCCGTCCCGTTGGCGGGTCGTTTCCTCACGTTTCAGATACTAGTCGTGGCTACTTGGTAACGCTATCATTTTGTTCGCTGCGCCTAGGCTCGATATGGCTGGCCTGCTGTCCGGCCGCCGCGCCGAGGAGCTTTGCCGCTCGATCACCCTGAAGCCGAGATCGAGCACCGGCTGCTCCGGACGTCGCCCTTCGATCGCATCGATCAGCATGGTGGCGGCCGTCTTCCCCATCTCGTAGCGGTTGGTGCGCACGCTGGTGAGAGTGGGGACGGCGGAGGCCATGAATTCGAGGTCGTTGAAGCCGACGATCGCGATCTGCCCAGGGACTGCGATCTCCCGGCGGCGGCACTCGAACAGCACGCCGAGCGCAAGGTCGTCGTTGGCGCAGAACACCGCGTCGATGTCGGGCTCGCGCGCCAGCAGATCGGTGAATAGCGCACCCCCGAGCGTTACTGACGTCGGGGTCGCCGTCGTGACGACGAGACGCTGATCGAACAGGGCTGCGTCCTTCATGGCGGAGACATATCCGTCCAGCCGCCGCTGCACCCTGGGATCCATGCGTGCGCCGACGAATCCGACCTTGCGGTGACCTTGCTCGAACAGGTGCCCAACCGCGGCCCGGGCTGCATCATAGTGGGAAAAGCCGATCATCATGTCGACCGGATCCGGGCCGATCTCCATGATCTGCACGATCGGGCAGTCCGCGGCTTGAAGCATCGCGCGGGACTCCGCGGTCTGGTCGATGCCGGTGACGATCAGCCCGGCCGGCTTCTGCGCCAGAAACAGGCGCAGCAATTTCTCCTCCTGGAGAATGCTGTAGCGCGTGTTGGACAACTGGATGGAGTAACGGCTGCTTTCCGACGCGTCATAGATGCCGCGCAGCACGTCCGAGAACACGTTATTGGTGAGAGAGGGGATCAATACACCGATGACTTCGGTGCGGTGCGAGGCCAGTGCGCGAGCCGCGAGGTTCGGCACATAGCCAAGCTCCTTGGCGGCGCTCTCGACTCGGGTCCGCTTAGCGACGGACAAAGCCTCGGGATTTCGGAAGAAGCGGGACGCCGTGATCGGGCTGACGCCGGCAAGCTCGGCCACTTCGGCCAGCCGGATTTTGCCTGACTTTGTGCGTTTTCGTCCCATTTGCTGCTCTTAACACAGTCAGTCCCGCAAACAAAGGAACGTTGACAGCGCTACCAGCAACGACTAACCAAAGACAAATTGCCAAAACCGCACAAACTACCGACAATGTCGCCCGCTAAGATCGGGCCTGGTTCGGTCAAGTCCGAAAAACAAGACGGTCGCGGCGCCAAAGAGCGTCGTGGACTTTCGAGGAGGGAGCTAGATGTCGTCTGTGCAAATCCGCGACGTGCGGAAATCGTTCGGCAATTTTGAAGTCCTGCACGGCGTGACGATTCCAATCGAAGACGGTCAGTTCGTTGTCCTGGTCGGCCCCTCCGGTTGTGGCAAGTCGACGCTTCTGCGCATGCTCGCGGGCCTCGAGAACATCACTTCCGGAACGATCTCGATTGGCGACCGCGTCGTCAACAATGTCCAGCCCAAGGAGCGGGACATTGCGATGGTCTTCCAGAACTACGCGCTCTATCCGCACATGACGGTCGCCGACAACATGGGCTTCTCGCTCAAGCTGCGGAACGCCGGTGCCGACGAGATCAACAAGCGCGTCAAGCGCGCTGCCGAGATCCTGGCGCTGTCGCCGTTGCTCGACCGCTACCCGCGCCAGCTCTCGGGCGGCCAGCGCCAGCGCGTCGCGATGGGGCGCGCCATCGTGCGCGATCCGCAGGTGTTCCTGTTCGACGAGCCCTTGTCGAACCTCGATGCCAAGCTGCGCGTCGCAATGCGCACCGAGATCAAGGAGCTGCATCAGCGGTTGAAGACGACCACCGTCTATGTCACCCACGACCAGATCGAGGCCATGACCATGGCCGACAAGATCGTCGTCATGCATGACGGCATCGTCGAGCAGATGGGCACTCCGCTCGAGCTCTACGACAAGCCGGACAACCAGTTCGTTGCCGGGTTCATCGGCTCGCCCGCGATGAATTTCCTCAAGGGGCATGTGCGCGTCAACGGCGTCGCCACCTTCGAGGGGCCGAACGGCGTCAAGCTGCCGCTCAAGACCGCGCCGGCCAATTCCGACGGCCGCCCCGTGGTGTATGGGGTGCGGCCCGAGCACTTCACCATCGCAGATGACGGCGCCGAGGCCGAGATCATCGTGGTCGAGCCGACCGGCTCGGAGACGCAGGTGTTCGCCAAGCTCGGCGGCGAGCAGGTCGTTGCGGTCTTCCGCGAGCGCCACCAGTTCAATCCCGGCGACAAGGTGCGGCTGAAGCCCGAGCCGTCGCTGGTCCATCTGTTCGACGATGCGACGGGCAAACGCATGAATGCCTAGCGCCAGACGACAAGGCATAAGACAACAAGCATAAGACAACAAAAAAGCATCACAGGGAGGACAACATGCAAGATTTTACTCGCCGATCTCTGCTCCAAGGCGGCACGGCTTTAGCTGCGACTGGCATGCTGACGGGGCCGGCACTGTTTGATTTCGCCAAGGCTTGGGCGCAGAGCGCGCCGTGGAAGGCCGAGCCCGGCGCCAAGCTGACCGTGATGCGCTGGAAGCGCTTCGTGCCGGCGGAGGACGATGCATTCAACGCGATGGTGGCGGCTTTCAAGGCCGCGACCGGCACCGAGATGAACACGTTCAGCGAGTCCTTCGAGGACGTGCAGCCGAAGGCCTCGGTTGCGGCCAACACCGGCTCCGGCCTCGATCTCGCCTGGGGCCTGCACACGCTGCCGCAGCTGTTCCCGACCAAAGTGCTGAAGATGAACGATGTCGCCGATTATCTCGGCAACAAATACGGCGGCTGGACCGACGCGGCCGCGAAGACCTGCAAGCTCGGCAACGACTGGCTCGGCATTCCCGTCGCCACCAACGGCGGCTACATGACCTACCGCAAGTCGGCGCTGGAAAAGGCGGGCTTCAAGGACTTCCCCAAGGACTTCCCCGGCTTCCTCGAAATGTGCAAGGCACTCAAGGCCAACAACACGCCGGCCGGCTTCGCGCTCGGTCATGCCTCGGGCGACGGCAATTCGTGGCTGCACTGGGTGCTGTGGGGCCACGGCGCCTACACGGTCGACCAGAACGACAAGATCATCATCAATTCGCCGGAGACGGCGAAAGCGCTCGAATACTGCAAGGCGCTGTACGACAGCTTCATCCCGGGCACGGCGTCCTGGAACGATTCGTCCAACAACAAGGCCTTCCTCGCCGGCGAGCTCTATTGCACGGCGAACGGCATCTCGATCTACGTCGCCGCAAAGACCGATGCCAGCAAGAAGGAGCTCGCGGAGGACACCTACCACGCGCTCTGGCCCGTCGGCCCGGTCGGCAAGCCGACCGAGCTGCAGCTGGCGCTGCCGATCCTCGCCTTCAACTTCACCAAATATCCGAATGCGGCAAAGGCCTTCGTTGCCTTCATGCTGGAGAAGGAGAACTACGAGAAGTGGCTGGGCGGCGCGCAAGGCTATCTGACGCAGACCCTGAACGCCTATGAGTCCGCGCCGATCTGGACGGCCGATCCCAAGAACGCCGTGTTCGCACAAGCTTCCAAGCGCACGCTGCCGGCCGCCGGTATCGGCACGGTCGGTGAGAAGGCGGCGACCGCGATCGCCGACTTCATCGTCGTCGACATGTTCGCCAACTACTGCACCGGCGCCAAGGATACAAAGGGCGCGATGGCAGACGCCGAGCGCCAGCTGAAGCGCATCTATCGCTGACGGTCACGGAGCGGGCGGCCGTCCGGCCGCCCGCTCGTCAACATTTCGATCAGGGATATCGGGCATGGCTGATGTCGCAATTCCCCGGGCCAAGCCTCAGATGAGCGAGGCAAACGCCTGGACCCAGCTCAAACACAACCGTAACTGGCTCGGCTTCTGGTTCATGGTGCCGGCCATGGCGTTCCTGATCTTCTTCCTGGCCTATCCGCTCGGGCTCGGCATCTGGCTGTCCTTTACGGATGCCCGCATCGGCAGGGTCGGGCAGTTCGTCGGCACCGAGAACTACGAGTGGCTATGGGACGATTCCATCTTCTGGCTGTCGGTGTTCAACACGCTGCTCTACACCTTCGTCGCCAGCGCCCTCAAATTCGCGATCGGGCTCTATCTGGCGCTGCTGCTCAACGAGCACATGCCCTTCAAGGCGATGCTGCGTGCGATGGTGCTCATCCCCTTCATCGTTCCGACCGTGCTCTCCGCGCTGGCATTCTGGTGGATCTTCGACTCGCAATTTTCGATCATCTCCTGGTCGCTCAAGCAGCTCGGCCTGATCAACCAGAACATCAACTTCCTCGGCGATACGACCTGGGCGCGCATTTCCGTGATCTTCGCCAATATCTGGCGCGGCGTGCCCTTCGTGGCGATCACGCTGCTCGCGGGCCTGCAGACCGTCTCGCCCTCGCTCTATGAAGCAGCGACGCTCGACGGCGCAACGCGCTGGCAGAATTTCCGCTACATCACCTATCCGCTGCTGACGCCGATCATCGCCGTCGTGATGACCTTCTCGGTGCTCTTCACCTTCACCGACTTCCAGCTGATCTGGGCGATGACGCGCGGCGGCCCGGTCAACGCCACCCATTTGATGGCGACCTTGTCCTACCAGCGCGCGATCATCGCCGGGCAGCTGGGCGAGGGGGCCGCGATCTCCAGCGCCATGATTCCGTTCCTGCTCGCCGCGATCATGGTGTCCTGGTTCGGCCTGCAGCGTCGCAAATGGCAACAGGGAGAAAGCAATGACTGATCTTCCTGCCTCGAAGATGGACCTCAAGGCCGTCATATCGACGCCGGCGCGCGTCGATAACAGCGAGGGCATGAGCTATTTGCAGTCGGTGCCCCGCCGCCTCGTGACGCTCTATCTGCCGCTCACGATCATCGTCGTCGTCCTCCTGTTCCCGTTCTACTGGATGGCGCTGACGTCGGTGAAGCCCGACGAGCAGTTGCTCGATCTCGACAAGTTCAATCCGTTCTGGACCTGGAATCCGACCTTCAAGCACTTCCACAAGCTGCTGTTCGAGAGCTACTATCCGTATTGGCTCTGGAACACGATGTATGTGGCGATCTGCGCCACCATCCTGTCGATCGTCGCATCGGTGTTCGCGGCCTATGCCATCGTGCGCTTGCGCTACAAGGGCGCCAATCTCGTCGGCGGGCTGATCTTCCTCGCCTATCTGGTGCCGCCGTCGATCCTGTTCATTCCGCTCGCCACCGTCGTGTATCAGTACGGCCTGTTCGACTCGCCGCTGGCGCTGATCCTGACCTATCCGACCATCCTGATCCCGTTCTCGACCTGGCTGTTGATGGGCTATTTCAAGACCATCCCGTTCGAGCTCGAGGAATGCGCGCTGATCGACGGCGCGAGCCGCTGGCAGATCCTGACCAAGATCGTGGTGCCGCTGGCCATCCCGGGCCTCATCTCGGCCTTCATCTTCTGTTTTACGCTGTGCTGGAACGAGTTCATCTACGCCCTGACCTTCCTGCAGTCGACCAGCAACAAGACGGTGCCCGTCGCGATCGTGAACGAGTTCGTCGATGGTGATATCTACCGCTGGGGTTCGCTGATGGCAGGAGCCCTGGCCGGCTCGCTGCCGCTCGTGATCCTTTACGCCTTCTTCGTGGAGCATTATGTGTCTGCGATGACCGGCGCCGTGAAGGAATGATCGCGAGGCTTGCCGGAGGCGCGTGAGGGCCGGCGCGCTCCGGCCAATGACAAGGAGTTGAGCTCTTGCACATTCTGGTTCTGGGCGCCGCCGGCATGGTCGGCCGCAAACTCTGTGAACGGCTGCTGCGCGACGGCCGGCTCGGCAAGAGCGACATTACCAAGCTGACCATGCATGACGTGGTCGAGCCGAAGAAGCCCGAGCAGGCCGGCTTCCCCGTCGAGACCGTCTCGGGTGATTTCGCGGTCGCCGGCGCGGCCGAGAAACTGATCGCCGGACGCCCCGACGTAATCTTCCATCTGGCCGCGATCGTCTCAGGCGAAGCCGAGCTCGATTTCGACAAGGGCTACCGCATCAATCTCGACGGCACGCGGATGCTGCTGGATGCGATCAGGCTCGCGGGCGGCGGCTACAAGCCGCGCGTCGTCTTCACGTCCTCGATCGCGGTGTTCGGTGCGCCGTTCCCGGATGCGATCGGCGACGAGTTCTTCCACACCCCGCTGCTCAGCTACGGCACCCAGAAGGCGATCGGCGAATTGCTGCTCGCCGACTATTCCCGCCGGGGCTTCCTCGACGGCATCGGGATCCGCCTGCCGACCATCTGCATCCGGCCGGGCCTGCCCAACAAGGCGGCCTCGGGCTTTTTCTCCAACATTCTGCGCGAGCCGCTCGCCGGCAAGGAAGCGATCCTGCCGGTGTCCGAGGACGTCCGCCACTGGCACGCCACGCCGCGCTCGGCGGTCGGCTTCCTGCTCCACGCCGGCACGATGGATCTTGCCGCGGTCGGGCCGCGCCGCAACCTGACCATGCCGGGACTCTCAGCGACGGTCGGCGAGCAGATCGCCGCGCTGAAGCGGGTTGCGGGTGAAAAGGTCGCCGCGCGAATCAAGCGCGAGCCCGATCCCTTCATTGTCGGCATCGTCGGCGGCTGGCCGCGCAATTTCGATGCAAGGCGGTCGCGCGAGCTCGGCTTTACAACTGCCGAGACGACCTTCGACGACATCATCCGCATTCACATCGAAGACGAGCTCGGCGGCAATTTCGTCGCCTGACCTCTGACTGAGCGGGCCCTGGTGATGGTGAGCGTTGCTTGCATCGGCGAGTGCATGGTCGAGCTCCGGCAGGCCCAGGGCGGTGCGTCTGCCGGGCAGGGGCAGGGCGGCGGCCTGTACTCGCGCAGTTTCGGCGGTGACACCCTCAACACCGCCATCTATTTGGCGCGGCTCGAGGTCAAGGTCGACTATTTCACCGTGCTCGGCGACGATGCGCTGAGCGACGAGATGATCGCGGCCTGGATTGCGGAAGGCGTCGGCACGCGGCGCGTCCTGCGGCTGCCGGGCAAGCTGCCCGGCCTCTACATGATCCAGACCGATGCAAAGGGTGAGCGCCAGTTCTTCCACTGGCGCGACAACTCGGCGGCACGCCAGCTGATGAGTCTGCCGGAGACCGACGAGCTGCTCAATTCGCTGATGAGCTACGATGTCGTCTATCTCTCCGCCATCACGCTCTCGATCTATGATGCGCCCGGGCGCGACCGCCTGTTCGCAGCGATCAGGCGCGCGCGGCTGCTGGGCACCCGCTTTGTGTTCGACACCAATTTTCGCGCCCGCGGCTGGCCCGATCGCGACGTCGCCCGCGAGGTGTTTGCCACGGCATTCACCGCCGCCGACATCGTGCTGACCTCGGCCGAGGACCTGCTGGCGCTCCATCCCGGCGAGAGCAACGAGCAGCTGATGGCGCGCATTGCGAGCCCGGAGCTGGTGTTCCGCCTCACCGAGCCGGTGAGCCTGTTGCGCTTCCCCGGCGGTACGAGCGAGGTCCGTGCCGAGCCAATGGTCGATACCACTGCCGCCGGCGACAGCTTTGCCGCGGCCTATATCGCGGCGCGCCTCGCCGGCGCCGAGCCGGTCGAGGCCGCCCAGGCTGGACATCGCCTCGCCAGCCTCGTGATTTGCTATCCCGGCGCCATCATTCCGGGCTATGCCATGCCGCCGAAGAAGCGGCACCGGCCGGCGGCCTCCCGCCAGGCCACCAAGTGAACGCGACCAGTCAACGCGACCAAGCGAAATCGAGACCTATGACCACGGCTGCCCAACAGAACCACCTCGTCGCGCTGTTCAAGGCCGCGATCGTGATCCCCGTGCTCACCATCGAGCGCATCCAGGATGCCGTGCCGCTCGCCCATGCGCTGGTGGCCGGCGGCGTCCGTACGCTGGAGGTGACCCTGCGGACATCAGTTGCGATCGAGGCGGCGCGGGCGATCATGGCCGAAGTGCCCGAGGCCATCGTCGGCATCGGTACGATCCTCAATCCGGCCGACTTCACCCGTGTGGAGAAGCTCGGCGTCGCCTTCGCCATCAGCCCGGGCCTGATCCCTGATCTCCTCAAGGTCGCAACCGACAGCTCCTTGCCCTTCGCGCCGGGCATCGCCACCGCCTCCGAGCTGATGATGGCGCTGTCCCACGGCTTCGACGTCGCGAAATACTTCCCGGCCGAGCCGGCCGGCGGCATCAAGGGCCTGCGCGCCCTGGCCGGGCCGTTTCCGAGCGTACGGTTCTGCCCGACCGGCGGGGTCGGCGAGGCCAATGCTGCGACCTGGCTGGCCGAGCCCAACGTGGTTGCGGTCGGCGGGTCCTGGCTGTGCCCAACGGCCGAGATCCGGGCCGGGAACTGGGCCGGCATAACTGCCATCTGCGAGCGGACCGTCAAGGCGCTGAAAGCCGCGTGAAGTCTTGCCGTCCCTGGGCTAAGACTTAGCTCAGGAAGAGCTTCCAGGGAGAAATGACCATGACCGCCAGCATCGTCGGATGGGCGCATACGCCGTTCGGCAAGTTCGACACCGAAACCGTCGAAAGCCTCGTGACCCGCGTGGCAAATGAGGCGCTGGCGGATGCCGGCATTTCGGCCGGCGATGTCGACGAGATCGTGCTCGGACATTTCAATGCCGGCTTCTCGCCGCAGGATTTCACGGCGTCGCTGGTGCTCCAGGCCGACCCAAACCTGCGCTTCAAGCCCGCGACCCGCGTCGAGAACGCCTGCGCCACCGGCTCTGCCGCCGTTCACCAGGGCCTGCGCGCGATTGCCGCAGGAGCGGCCAAGGTCGTGCTGGTCGTCGGTGTCGAGCAGATGACGCGGACGCCGGGTCCGGAGATCGGCAAGAACCTGCTCAAGGCCTCCTATCTGCCCGAGGACGGCGACACGGTCGGCGGCTTCGCCGGCGTGTTCGGCAAGATCGCCAGCTCCTACTTCCAGAAGTACGGCGACCAGTCCGATGCGTTGGCGCTGATCGCGGCCAAGAACCACAAGAACGGCGTCGCCAATCCCTTCGCCCAGATGCGCAAGGATTTCGGCTTCGACTTCTGCCGCGCCGAGAGCGAGAAGAACCCCTACGTCGCCGGCCCCTTGAAGCGGACGGATTGCTCGCTTGTGTCCGACGGCGCCGCTGCGCTGGTGCTGGCCGATGCCGAGACCGCCAAGACCATGAGCAAGTCGATCGGCTTCCGCGCCACCGCGCACGCCCAGGATTTCCTGCCGATGAGCAAGCGCGATATCCTGCAATTCGAGGGCTGCACCGTTGCCTGGCAGCGCGCGCTGAAGAAGGCCGGCATCACGCTGTCCGATCTCTCATTCGTCGAGACCCATGACTGCTTCACGGTCGCCGAGCTGATCGAATACGAAGCGATGGGCCTGACGCCGAAGGGGCAGGGTGCCCGCGCCATCAAGGAGGGCTGGACGCTCAAGGACGGCAAGCTGCCGGTCAACCCGTCGGGCGGCCTCAAGGCCAAGGGTCACCCGATCGGCGCCACCGGCGTCTCCATGCACGTGATGACCGCGATGCAGCTCGCGGGACAGGCGCCCGAGGGCATGCAGCTCAAGAACGCCAAGCTCGGCGGAATCTTCAACATGGGCGGCGCTGCCGTCGCCAATTACGTCTCGGTACTGGAGCCACTGAAGTAGGGTTGCGTAGGGTGGGTTAGCCGAAAGGCGTAACCCACCTCCTTTGTCTCCGCGGGGACGGCTTCGGTGGATTACGCCTGCGGCTAATCCACCCTACGACCCTTGCGCTAGATCATGGTGGGTCGGCTTCGGCCCGCCTTAATGCTCCTGATTTGGTTTGCAGGGAATGCATCATGAGCACTGACTACGAAGATTCGCTGTCGATGGACGCGCTGAACGATCGCATCGCGATCCTCGAGGACAATATCCGCCAGCTCATCGAGCAGGCCGCGGCCGCCTCGGGCGAGCAGAGCGAGTCGCGCATCGCGGACCGCCTCAATCAGCAGAACGATGAGCTCGAGCGGCTCCGGAAGATCCGGGAATCCCGCCAGAAGAAATAGCGGCCGACGATGCATGCCGCCATACGCCGCCCGCCCTTGCGCGCGCGGCGGCGCTGCCGTTAGCTGGACCGAAATCGCGAGGGCAGTTGGCCCCGCGCAATCGGGAGCGAAGGATGGGGCCGCTGAAGGGCATCAAGGTCATCGACATGACCACCGTGCTGATGGGCCCCTATGCGACCCAGATGCTCGGCGATTACGGCGCCGACATCATCAAGGTGGAGTCGCTCGACGGCGACGTCACCCGCCTGATCGGCCCCATGCGCCACGCCGGCATGGGTCCGGTGTTCCTCAACACCAACCGTAGCAAGCGCTCGATCTGCCTCGATCTGAAGAAGCCCGCCGGCCGTGAGGCCGTGCTGAGGCTGCTCAAGGACGCCGACGTGCTCGTCTACAACGTCCGCCCGCAGGCCATGGCGCGGCTTCAGCTCGGCTATGACGTCGTCTCCGCCATCAACCCGCGTCTGGTCTATGCCGGCGTGTTCGGCTTCGGCCAGGACGGGCCCTACGCCGCAAAGCCCGCCTACGACGACCTGATCCAGGGCGCCACCGCGTTGCCGGCGTTGATGGCTCAGACCGGCGACGGCGTGCCGCGTTACGTGCCGAACGCGCTGGTCGACCGCATCGTCGGCCTCACCGCCGTGGGCGCGATCTGCGCCAGCCTGGTGCACCGGGACCGCACCGGCCGCGGCCAACGCGTCGACATCCCGATGTTCGAGACCATGGCGGGATTCGTCATGGGCGATCACATGGGTGGGCTCACCTTCGAGCCGCCGCTCGACAAGGGCGGCTATGCCCGCCATCTCTCGCGCGACCGCAGGCCCTACAAGACCGCGGACGGCTATCTCAGCGTCATCGTTTACAACGACAAGCAATGGGAGAACTTCTTCAAGGCGACCTCGCGCGATGACCTCCGCGCCGATCCCAAATTCGCGACCTTCGCCGGCCGCGCCGCCAACATCGATATGGTCTACGCCGAGCTCGCGCGCATCTTCGAGACGCGCAGCACGGCCGAATGGATCGAGCTGCTGACCAAGGCGGACGTCCCGGTGATGCCGATGCACGACCTCGCCTCGATCCTGCATGACGAGCACCTGGAAGCGACCGGGTTCTTCCCGGTCGTGACCCATCCGACCGAAGGCCCGATCCGCAGCATGAAGGTGACGGCAACCTGGTCGGAGACCGAGGCCGAGCCGGTGCGGCTCGCGCCGCGGCTCAACGAGCACGGTGCGGAGATTCTTCGTGAGATCGGCTATTCCCAGGACGAGATCGCCGCCATGGTCCGCGACGGCGTCACGCGCGCGGCGCCGGAGTAGGGGGAGTGAAATGACCACAATTCTCTCATCCGTCATTCCGGGGCGCGACGAAGTCGCGAGCCCGGAATCCTTTTATCCTCCGCACATGCCGCTCGATGGATTCCGGGCTCGGCCCTTCGGGCCGCCCCGGAATGACGAGGAGCAGAGATGAGCTTAATCACCGGCGTCGGCCTCACGCCGTTCGGCAAGCACGAGGGCTCGTCCTCGCTCGACCTGATGAGCAAGGCCGCGCAACTCGCGCTGAATGATGCCGGCCTCAAGCGGAGCGAGATCGACGGCATTCTCTGCGGCTACTCCACCGTCTCGCCGCACATCATGCTCGCCACCGTCTTCGCCGAGCATTTCGGCATTCGCCCTGCTTACGCCCACGCCGTGCAGGTCGGCGGTGCTACGGGCCTCGCGATGACGATGCTAGCGCATCACCTCGTCGAAGCAGGCGTCTGTCGCAACGTGCTCGTCGTCGCCGGCGAGAACCGGCTCACCGGGCAGAGCCGCGATGCCTCGATCCAGGCGCTGGCGCAGGTCGGCCATCCCGATTACGAGGTGCCGCTCGGCCCGACGATCCCCGCCTATTACGGCCTCGTCGCCAACCGCTACATGCACGAATACGGCGTGACCGAAGAGGACCTTGCCGAGTTCGCCGTGCTGATGCGCGCCCACGCCTGCACCCATCCCGGCGCGCAATTCAACGATCCCATCACGGTCGCCGACGTCATGGCCTCGAAGCCGGTCGCAATGCCGCTCAAGCTGCTCGATTGCTGCCCGGTCTCCGACGGCGGCGCGGCGTTCGTCATCAGCAGCGAACGGACCGGGGAAGCGAGCGTGCGCATCCGCGGCTGCGCCCAGGCGCACACCCACCAGCATGTCACGGCCGCGCCAGGCCTCGGCGAACTCGGCGCCGAGATCTCCATCGCACGTGCCAGGGAGGCCACGGGCCTTGCGATCTCCGACGTGCGCTATGCCGCCATCTATGACAGCTTTACGATCACGCTCGCGATGCTGCTGGAAGACCTTGGCCTTGCAGGCCGGGGCGAGGCGGCCGCGCGCGTCCGATCAGGCCATTTCGGCCGCGACGGCGCCATGCCGCTCAACACCCACGGCGGTCTGCTCAGCTACGGCCATTGCGGGGTCGGCGGCGCCATGGCGCATCTGGTCGAGGCGCATCTGCAGATGACGGGGCGGGCGGGTGCCCGCCAGGTCCGTGATGCCTCGATCGCTCTCCTGCATGGCGACGGCGGCGTGCTGTCGTCCCACGTCAGCATGTTCCTGGAGCGGGTGCGATGAGCGAGCGTCTTGCGGACTGGACCAAGGGCGAAGAGGCGATCACGTTTCAGGCCTGTGACGCGTGCGGTCATTTGCAGTATTTCCACCGCGCCTTCTGCGCGGCCTGCGGCGCATCTGATCCGCGCGAGCAACGCGCCAGCGGCAAGGGCAGGGTGTATGCGACCTCATTGGTCTGCCGCGCTGCAACGCCCGAGACGCGGGCGCACGTGCCCTACAACATCCTTCTGGTCGATTGTGCCGAGGGTTTTCGCATGATGGCCCATGGCGACGATGATCTGGCCATCGGCGATTCGGTCATCGCGAGCTTCAAGCCGTTCGCCGGAAAGTTGGTGCCGTACTTCATGAAGGGCCGATAGCGGGGATCCGTCATTCGGGGGCGGTCATGCGACCGAGCCTGGAACGGGTATTCTGGGCTTGGCCCGCCGGGGCCGCGCTATGCGCGGTCCCGGGAGGGCCCCCCCGGAATGACGAAAACGCTAAAACGCGAACTCAGCGCCCGTAGAACAAGATGCTGGCGATGACGAGCATCGCCGTCACCGCCAGCATATGCGCGAGCGCTCCCGAGGCGGCCCCCTTGGTGGCTTCCTTCATGCCGCTTTCTCCCTAGACTTGGGCGTGACTCGTCGATGCGCGGTGAAGCGCAAAGCCGGCCAATTGTTTTTACTCGGAACACCCCATTTCTCGAGTACTCACCGCGATCTGTCCCCACGCGGCGAATATCGATTGTCTCAGGGTCGATCAGCAATGCGGCGGCAATTTGACTCGATGATGTTGCTCCTGCGTCGGCGCGGGAATAGAGTTTCGAGAGCCTGTCGCCGGCAACGACAAAAAGCATCAAAAACTCAGGGAAACCTTCAGGAAAATCATGGCCCGCATCGATTACAGCGACACCTCCAAGGCCTCCGACCGCACCCGCGAAATCCTCGACAAGAACCGCAACGCCAACATCTTCCGCATGATGGCGCATTCGCCGAGCTATCTCGAGCAGTATTGCCGCCTCGGCGGCGCTATCAGGCACAAGGGCGAGCTTGACCCGATCGTGCGCGAGCTTGCGATCACACGCACCGGAATCTTGTGCGAGGCGCCGTACGAGATCGTCGCGCACAAGCGCATCGGCAGCAATGTCGGCGTCACCGACGAGCAGAACGAGGCCCTCGAGAACTGGCAGGCAGCGTCCTGCTTCAATGAGGTGCAGCGCGCAGCGCTCGCTTTTACCGACGAGGTCGTGAAGCTGAAGAAGCCGACCGACGCGACCTTCAAGGCGATCGCATCAAAACTGACGCCGGGCGCATTGGTCGAGTTGCAGCTCTCGGTCGGCTTCTACATCATGACGTCGAAATTCCTGGAGACGTTCGAGATCGATCTCCAGCCTGTCACGGAAGTGGTGGGCTGATTCAAAACTTGCCGCGAGGATGCCCATGACGATCGATGAATATGCGGCCTGGGCCGCGAGCATTGCGAAAGTCGATCAACATCCGTCCAACGAGCGGCTGTCCTACCTGGGCCTAGGCCTTGCCGGTGAAGCCGGCGAGGTCGCCGAGCACATCAAGAAGCTCTTGCGCGACGATTGGCTCGACAAGGCGGGTCTCATCGAAGAGCTCGGCGATGTCGTCTACTACTGGGCCTGCCTGTGCGCCGCCACCGGCCAGCAGCCATCCGCGCTGCTCGACGCCAGCGCCGCCAAGATCAAGCGACGTATCAGCGAAGCCGCGAGCCGGTAGTGTAAGCGTGAGTTGGGAACTCCGGCGTCATGGCCGGGCTTGTCCCGGCCATCCACGTCTTGCCAAGCGGTACGAAGAACGTGAATGCCCGGGACAAGCCCGGGCATGACGACTTCGTTCATTATGTCGACGTCAGGATATCCACCTTGGCATTGGCAACGATCAGGCGGTCCGCGAGCAACTGAGCCAGGTTGCGCATGATGCATTCGCTGGCGCGCGGATGCTGCTTGCGGAAGCGTTCGAAATCCTTCAGCGGGACCTCGAACGCGGTGGCCGCCATGTCGGCGAACACGTCGGCAGAACGCGTTGTCTCCAGCAGCGCCATCTCGCCGAACGCCATGCCGGCGGTGAGGGTCGCAAGCCGTATGCCGTCTGGCAAGGTGACGTGCACCGCGCCGCTGCGCAGGAAAAACAGGGCATCGGCAGGATCGCCGGTCGTGAGAATCTTCGCGCCGGACTGATAGGTCCTGATGGTGCAGAGCGAGGCGAGATCGGTCAGCTCTTCCTCGCTCAGCCCCGTCAGCAGGGGCTGTTCGGCAAGCTCGGTGGTCTCGTGAAAATCGATCGAGCCGCCGTAGCGATAGACGATCTGGTCTTCGGCCCATTCGATCGCTGTATCCAGCAGATAGAAATCGCGCACGTTCTTCAGCTCGGCGGTCCATTCGCGCAAGGTGTTCCATTCCTTGGAGGCGCGCCGGACGCCCGACAGCACGACGGTCACGTTCAGTGCCGCTAGCTCCTCGAACGCCTCGGCGACCAGCCGCGCGCCGGCGCGCGTCGTCGAGGTTACGCGGTGCAAATCGAAGATCACGAATTGCGGCCACGGCCGGCTGGCAAGCCGGCGCGAGACGTAGTCGACCGCAGACAGGGACAGCGTGCCGACCAGCTCGATGATCCGCACCTCCTGTTCGTGTGCCGCCAGGATCTCGCGCTCCTGCGGGCGGCGCACGCGGCGCGACGGGCTCTTGCCGATATCGTAGTCGGCGATGACGGCGTTGCGCGCGTCGTCGCTGCGGTTGAGCATATGCAGGTCGTAATGCGAGGACAGGGCCTCGCAGACCTTGATGCCGCGCACACTGTTGCCGTGCTTGTCGAGCTTTGGCGAATAGCTGCCGAGGCCGAGACGCGCGGGCAGGGCGGCCAAAATGCCGCCGCCGACGCCGCTCTTGGCGGGAATGCCGATCCGGTAGATCCACTCGCCGGCATAATCGTACATGCCCGACGAGGTCATCACCGAGAGCGTGCGCGAGATCGCGTAAGGTGTCAGCACCTGTTCGCCCGTTACCGGATTGACGCCGCGATTGGCGAGCGTTGCCGCCATGACCGCGATGTCCCGCGCGGTGACCAGCACGGCGCATTGGCGGAAATAGACGTCGAGCACGCCGGCGACGTTGTCCGAGATGACCGCGTTGGTCTTGAGCAGATAGCCGATGGCGCGGTTGCGGTCGCCGGTCTGGCTTTCTGACGCATAGACCGCCTCGTCGAGCACGAGATCGCGTCCGGCAAAGCGGCTGAGCGCACTGCGGATCTGCTCGAAAGCGTCCGCGCCCTTGCTGTCGTAGATCAGTCCGGTGCAGGCGATCGCGCCGGCATTGACCATCGGGTTGAACGGATGGTTCTCGGAATTGAGCCGGATCGAGTTGAAGGGATCGCCCGAGGGCTCGACGCCGATCGCGCTCTCGACCTTGCCGGCACCGAGCAGGTCCAGCGCCAGCGCGAACACGAAGGGTTTTGACATCGATTGGATGGTGAAGGGCACCCGGCTGTCGCCCACTTCATAGACATGCCCGTCCAGCGTGGCGAGGCTGATGCCGAAATAGGCAGGGTCGGCCTTGCCCAGCTCCGGAATGTAGTCGGCGACGCGGCCTGAGGTCTCGGCGGAAAATTCGCTCAGGCAATTGTCCAGAAACCGCAGCAAAGGCGGCTTCGACCGGGTCCAGGCGGTTGCGAGAGGCGAGAGCGGTTTCATCGCCTCTCTTGTGCAACGCAATCAGGGCACGCGCAACCCGTCCGGCATGACTGGCTGGCGCCGGAGCAGGAGAAGCGCGATCAGGATCGTCGGCAGCAGGATCGCAAGGCCCAGCAAGGTCACCTGCATCTGCGACAGCGGCATGATGCCGCCGCCGGGTGTGGCCACCACGAAGCCGCCGATCACCAGCAGCACGCGGATCGGCCATTCCAGCGCGCCGGCGCCACGGAGGTTGCCGACGAAGGGCTGGTAGCCCTGGATGCCGCCGCAGATGAACAGCGTGCCGAACGCAGCAAGCCCCATCAGGCCGAGAGCTGCCAAATAGGGATTCGGTCCTTGCAGCACCAGCGCCGGATTGAGCACGAAGAAGAACGGCAGGAAGTAGATGATGCTGCCGACCCACATCGATTCCCACCCGGTCTTCATCGCCGGCGACCCGGCAATGCCTGCGGCGGCAAAGGAGGCGATCGCGACCGGCGGGGTGATCGACGACAGCATGCCCCAGTAGAAGATGAACATGTGCACGGCCATGCGGTTGAGACCGAGCTTCTCCAGCGCCGGCGCAACCAGGATGGCAAGGAAGATGTAGCAGGCCGTCGTCGTCAGCCCGAGGCCGAGAATGAGGCTGGTGAGGGCGCACATGCCGAGCAGCAGGAAGGCGTTGTCGCCGGCGATGTGCAGGAGGTCGTTGGCGAGGCTCGACACCACGCCCGTCATCGAGAACGCGCCGATGAGGAGGCCGCAGCCGGCGAGGATGCCGACCAGCTCGACGAACGTGCGCCCGTTCACCTCCAGGAACTTGCCGATGGTGGCAAGCGTCCAGCGCGTGTCCCTTGAGAAGAGCTGGTTGAGCACCAAGAGGAGCGCGGTGGCGTAGAACGGCGCGTGGCTCTCGCGCTTGAAGTAGAGCAGCATCACGATCAGAAGCGCGATGACGAAGACGTAGTACCAGCCGTCCTTGATCGTATCCATGATACGCGGCAGGTCGGCGCGCGGAATGCCTTTCAGCCCGTGACGCGCGGCATAGGCGTCGACCTGCATGAAGAGGCCGGCATAATACAGCACGGCGGGAATGATTGCGGCGAGCGCGACGTCGGCGTAGCTGACGTTGAGGAACTGTGCAATCACGAACGCAGTCGCGCCCATCACCGGCGGCGCCAGCACCGCGCCGGTCGAGGCGCAGGCCTCTATAGCTGCCGCATAGGAGGCGCGGAAGCCGCTCTTCTTCATCACCGGGATGGTCATGGTGCCGGCGGTGAGCACGTTGGAGATGATCGAGCCCGACATCATGCCGAGCAGGCCGCTGGCGAAAATACAGACCTTGGCGGCACCGCCGCGGAAGGTGCCGCACAGCGCGAAGGAGAGGTTGATGAAGAATTTTCCGGCTCCCGTCATCATCAGCGCGGTGCCGAACACAAGGAAGCCGATCACGGTGTCGGCAAAGGCCTGAATGGGGATGCCTAGCAGGCTTTCGCCTGACAGCACGTGATAGGCGGTCGCTTGCTCCAGTGTCGATTGCGTGCCGCGGAACGGTCCGAGCCAGCCGGCTTCAGCGAACAGCGGGTAGACCGTGAAGGGAAAGACGCTCAGCAGCAGGCTCCAGCCGCCGGTGCGTCGCAGCGCCTCCATCAGCATGGCCCACATCACGAGGCCCGCGGCGATCACGGCGGTCGGCGCGCCGCCGAATTCCCAGCCGGCCTCCGCGGCCTTGCGCACGTTCGACATCAGCATGATGGCCGCGGCGAATGTCGCGACGAACAGGACGAGATCGTACCAGGGAATGCGATCGAGCGGGGCGCGCTCGGTGCCCGGAAAGATCAGGAAGGTGAAGGGCAGCATCAAGGCGATCAGGAGGTAGAAATACTCCGTGTTGAGCTGGGTATAGCCGATGAAGAAGCGCAGCGAGAATTGCTGGTTGATGCAGAGTAGGATCGTCGCGGCGGTCGCTGCGACGAGCATCCAGCGCCAGAGACCGCGCAAGGTGCGGACGCGCGTGACTTCGGCTTCCTGCATGTTGCCGGCTGCGCCATGGGGATCGTCGAACACGACGCGCTTGGGCTCGTCCTGCGGGGCGGTGGAGGTGGAAGAGGACATCATTGATCCCGCGCGTGGGCTATTGTGCAGATCGGGCGAACGACAGTTGTTTGAATCGCTCGCGCCGCGGGCGACGAAACCTCTCCCGCTTGCGGGAGAGGTCGCCGCGAAGCGGCGGGTGAGGGTTCTCTCCTCTGGGGGAGTCCCACCGTGGAGACACCCTCTCCCCAACCCTCTCCCGCAAGCGGGAGAGGGGGCGCAGCTCCCTCGTTGCGACGATCAATGTCCTCAACAAGACTATTCCTCGAACCCGTTCGGCATGCTGGCCTTGGCAAGCGCCGCCGCGCGCGCCTTCATCCAGCCTTCGAGGAAGGCCTTGTCGTCCGACGGCGGATTGGACTTGCCGTAATCGGTCCACGCGGCCGCCAGCACTTCCTGCCGCTTGATCAGCTGGTTGTTGTGCGTCTCCTGCGCATCGCTCCACTGGCCGGCTTCCTTCAGCGCCTTCACCGCGCCGGGATGGACCGGCACCGCCCAGTTCTTGGTCTGGCGGTCGGCGGCGAGACCGCCGGCGCCGGGCGCCGAATCCTTGTAGGCGTCGTAATTGACGATCATCGCCTTTGTGATGGCATAGACCTGATCGGCCGGCTGCGAGGCGTAGGCGACGAAGATCGGATAGGGATAGTTGCCGAGTTCGACCGGCTTTTGCGGAGAGATGCCGGCGCCGCAGGTCGCAAGTTGCGGGAAGAAGAACGAGCCGACCTTCTGCATGCGCGCCCAGCCCTCCTTGTCGTTGGCGGGCAGGGGCGGCCAGATCAGGCCACGCGGCGACGTCTCGGCCTCCTTGGCAGGGCCGGTGATGGTGGTGCCGAAGGCGGCATCGACGTCGTTGTTGATAAGGCCCTTCCACATCGCGCCGTAGCTGGCGAACTCGACGGCCTTGACGTCCTTTTGCGTCAGCCCGGCGAAGGCGAGCACCGCGAGCGAGTTCTGGTTCAGCGCCGGCGAGCCGACCACGAAGCCGACACGCTTGCCCTTGAGATCCTTCAGTTCCTTCACGCCGGTGTCGGCGGCGACCCCGAGCGAGGCGCAATTGCAGTCGACGGTCGAGAGCAGGGTCTGCAGCGGTTGTGGCCCCCATTCCTTGGAGCCGAACTCGAACACGCCTTCCTGTGCGAAATAGCTGCCTGACCCCATCGCCGAGGAGGCCGCGCGCTTGGCGCGCAGCGGCGCCAGGCGGGCGACGTCGTTGCCTGCGGGGAGCACGCGCACGTCGGTGCCGTACTTGTCCTTCATCATCTTGCCGACGCCGACGGCGATGTTGAATCCGGCCGTGCCGGTGTCATAGGCCGTGAACGTCAATGTCGCCGGCAGCTTGATGTCCTCGGCGAACGAGTAGCGTGTAGACGCAATAGAAATGCCTGCCACCAAGGCAGGCGCGAGCACGAGCAGACCGCGAAGCATGTTTCCCTCCAATGATCCTCGCTTTGCCGCGAAGATTTTCTTTCTTTGTTTGAAACAACGTTTTGTTTGCAACAGATCATGTCACCGCGATCGAGCGATGGCAACGTCGTACCTTGCGTACAGCAATGAGCTAGACAGATTGTCGCGGAAACGGCAGAGCATGCAGTCAATTCGCGACGATGGCGATCGCTTGTCCTTCGGCAACGACGTCGTCAAGCTTGACGAGAAGCGAGGTGATCGTGCCGCTTGCGGGCGAGGGCACCGGTATTTCCATCTTCATCGCTTCGACCACCACAACGTCATCGCCATCCGCAACGGTTCCTCCAACCTGCACGGGAGTTGCGCACACGCGACCCGCGACTTCAGTGACGATCTTAATTTCTGGCATGCCATCGCCTTTTTGTTGTCGTCGCAAAATGCCTGAGGTAGCGTCGTCTGCAAGCGGAATTTAATTCCGCACAGCGGAACATACGGTAGGGAACATGGGACGACGTTCGGAGCGGTTGAGTAGGCAAGGCGCGCTCGCCGGCGATGCCGGTGAAGGCGATGTGATCCAGGTGGTCTCGCGCGCGTTCGACGTGTTGCGATGCTTCGAGGGCCACGAGGCCAGGCTCGGCAATCTCGAGATTTCAAACCGCTGCGGTCTGCCGCGCTCGACGGTGTCGCGGCTCACGCACACCCTGACCCGCATGGGCCAGCTGGTCTATCTGCCGCGCGATCAGAAATATCGAATCGGCCCGAGCGCGGTGGCGATGAGCGCGTCGATGATGAAGGGCGCACAGCTGCGCAGCATGATCCGGCAGCGGCTCCAGGAAGTCGCCGAGCAGCTTCCTGGCACGGTCGGCTTCGTCGTGCCCGACCGTTTCCATCTCGTCTATCTCCAGTTCGCGCGCTCGGCCTCCGCCCTCGGTCTGCACGAGGGCACCGGCAGCCGCATCTCCATGGCCTCGACCGCCGCGGGCGCGGCTTACACGGCGGCCTTGTCGCCGGAAGTGGGCGATGCCTTCATCGCCGAGATGGAGCGTGAAGCGCCAGAGGCTGCGAAGATCCTGAAGCCCCGCATCGAGGCTCACAGGCAGATGTTGCGCGAGCGCGGCTATGTCGTCGCCTGCGGCCTCTGGAGCCCGCACATCAACGGCCTCGCCGTGCCGATCTGGTCGCCGCAGTACCAGACCTTCGTGGTCATTACGATCGGTCTGCTCTCGGCGATGTATGACGAGCAGCGTCTGCACGACGAAGTCGCCCCGCCGATGCTCGCGCTCGGCCGCTCGCTCGGCAGCCTGATGGAAGGCGCGGAGGGCGATGCCTTCAACAACCGCATCTCACGTAAACCGGTCGCCATGGCCGTGCACAACAATAACAAGCCGATCAATTCGGAGGGAGTGAATGAACTGGAAGCCGGAACTCGACGAGCTCGCCCGGCGCGAAGCCTTCGCGCGGGAGATGGGCGGCGTTGACAAGGTCAAGCGACAGCATGACCAGGGCCGGCTGACTGTTCGGGAGCGTATCGACAAGCTGATCGACAAGGGCAGCTTTCACGAGATGGGTGCCGTCTCCGGCATCGGTGAGTACGATTCCGGCGGCGATCTCACGAAGCTCACGCCGGCGAACTGCGTATTCGGCCGCGCCCGCGTCGACGGCCGCACCGTTGTCGTGGTCGGCGATGATTTCACCGTGCGCGGCGGCTCGGCCGATGCGTCGATCTCCGCAAAGCCGCTGATGGCCGAGGAGATGGCGCACGACTTCCGCCTGCCCATCGTCCGCATCATCGAAGGCTCCGGCGGCGGCGGGTCGGTCAAGACCATCGAGACCAAGGGGGCTGCCAATTTGCCGGGCGGCATCGGCGGCACGCGCTGGTATCGCTTCACGACGGAGAATCTGTCTCGCGTGCCGGTGGTCGCACTCGGCCTCGGCTCGGTTGCCGGCCTTGGCGCCGCCCGTCTCGCCGCCAGCCACTATTCCATCATGACGCGGAAATCCGCGATGTTCGTCGCAGGCCCGCCGGTGGTGAAGGCGCTGGGGCAGGACCTCTCGAAGGAGGAACTCGGCGGCGCCGACATCCAGACTCGCGCCGGCGCGGTCGATCATGCCGTCGACACCGAGGAGGAGGCGTTCGCCTGCGCGCGGCGTTTCCTGTCCTATCTGCCGTCGTCGGTCTACGAGCTGCCGCCGTCCGTGCCCTGCGCCGACAATCCCGAACGCAGCGACGAAGCGTTGATGAACGCGGTGCCGCGCAACCGCAAGCAAGTCTACAAGGTGCGCCCCATCATCGAGTCCGTCGTCGACAAGGGTTCGTTCTTCGAGGTCGCGAAGAATTTCGGCAAGCCCCTCATCGTCGGCCTCGCGCGGCTCGAGGGCAGGGCGGTGATGGTGCTCGCCAGCGACAGCTTCCACTATGGCGGCTCCTGGACCGCGGATGCCTGCCAGAAGGTGGTGCGCTGGGTCGATTTCGCCGAGACCTTCCATCTGCCGATCGTCTATCTCATGGACTGTCCCGGCTTCATGATCGGCCTCGACGCCGAGAAGGCGGCGACCATCCGCCACGGCGTCCGCGCCATGGCCGCGGTGAACCAGACCACCGTGCCCTGGTGCACCGTGATCCTGCGCAACGCATTCGGTGTCGCGGGCGTCGTGCACCAGCCGGCCGACCGCTTCTCGATCCGCTACGCCTGGCCGTCGGCCTATTGGGGCTCGCTGCCGCTCGAAGGCGGCATCGAAGCGGCCTACCGCGCCGACATCGACGCGGCGGAAGACAAGGCGGCGAAGCTGAAGGAGATCCAGGAGCGCCTCAACAAGCTACGCTCGCCGTTCCGCTCGGCCGAAAAGTTCTGGGTCGAGGAGATCATCGATCCCCGCAAGACGAGATCGCTGCTGTGCGAGTTCGCTCGGCTCGCCGAGCCGCTGCGCAAGGCCGGACCGCCGGAGAATTTTTCGATCAGGCCGTAGGCGCTTGCAGGAGGCGACACTCCATCACCGTCATCCTGAGGTGGCCGCTTCTTCAGCGGCCCTCGAAGGACGACGGCCCGGCTGCATCGAGGCCGTGCATCCTTGGAGGCTCCTGGCGCGATGCGTTGCTTCGCGCCAGGAGCACCTCAGCGACAACGGCTTTGCCGTTGCGCGCCGGATGACGGATTGCTAACCAACAACAACAGGAAACGCCAATCGTGTACGACTTCATCATCGTGGGCGGCGGCTCGGCGGGCTCCGTGCTGGCCCACCGGCTCTCCGCCAGGAGCGCCAACAAGGTTCTGCTGTGCGAAGCCGGCCAGGACACGCCGCCAGGCGACGAGCCGGCCGAGATCAGGGACAGCTATCCGGGCACGGCCTATTTCGATCCGCGCTTCCACTGGACCGAGCTCAAGGTCACCACTCAGGTCGTCAGCCACAACAATCCGAACGAAGCGCGTCCGCCATTACGCAAATACGAGCAGGCGCGCGTGCTCGGCGGCGGTTCGTCGATCAACGGCCAGATGGCCAACCGGGGCGCGCCGACCGACTACGACGAATGGCAGGCGCGTGGTGCCGAGGGCTGGTCGTGGGCCGACGTTCTGCCCTTCTTCAAGAAGGTCGAGCGCGACCTGGATTTCGACGGGCCCTATCACGGCAAGGACGGCCGCATTCCGGTCCGCCGCATCCCGCGCGAGCACTGGACGCGGCATTCGGAAGCGTTCGCGCAGGCCTTCGCGCAGGCCGGCCATCAATTCCTGCCGGACCAGAACGGCGAGTTCGTCGACGGCTTCTTTCCGGTGACGCATTCCAACCAGGCCGAGCAGCGCGTCTCGGCCGCCATGGGCTATCTCGATCGCGACACCCGCAAGCGCACCAATCTCACCATCTCCACCAACACGCAGGTGCGCGAGCTGTTGTTCGAAGGCACGCAATGTGTCGGCGTGAAGGCTGTCGTCGGCGGACGCGAGCAGGAGTTCCGGGGGCGCGAGATCATCCTCTCCAGCGGCGCCATTCATTCGCCGGCGCATCTGCTGCGTGCCGGCATCGGACCGGTCGGCCACCTCAAAGACATGGGCATTCCCGTGCTAATGGGCCTGCCGGGCGTCGGCCAGCGCCTGATGGATCATCCCTCGATCTCGCTGTCGTCGTTCGTTCGCCGCGGCGCCCGCATGAACGAGCACACCAGGCGCCACATGCAGCTTGGCCTGCGCTACTCCTCGGGTCTTGCCGGCGTGCCGAAGGGCGACATGTTCGTGGTCCTGCTCTCAAAGTCGGCGTGGCACGCCGTCGGCGAACAGATCGGCTCGCTCCTGACCTTCGTCAACAAGACCTATTCGGAGACCGGACAGGTCAAGCTCGCCTCGCGCGATCCGTCAGCGGAGCCGATCGTCGAGTTCAATCTGCTGTCCGACCGGCGCGATCTCGATCGCCTGATGAGCGGTTTCCGCAAGATGGCGGCGATTCAGATGAGCGACATCGTCAAAGAGGTCACGGACAAGCCGTTCCCGGCCGCCTATACCGACAAGGTTCGCAAGATCGGCGTGGTCAATACCAAGAATAAGATCCTGACCAGGATCGCCGCGGCCTTGATGGACGGCCCGGCGGCGCTGCGCCACTACATGATCGACAATTTCGTGGTGGAAGGCTTCACCTTCGATCAGGTGATGACCGACGACGAGGCGTTGGAAGCCTTCGTGCGCAAGGCAACCATCGGTGTGTGGCACGCCTCCTGCTCATGCCGCATGGGCCGCGCCGACGATCCAATGGCGGTGGTCGATAATCAGGGCCGGGTCAAGGGCATCCAGGGCCTGCGCGTCGTCGACGCCTCGATCTTCCCGGTGGTGCCATGCGCCAACACCAACTTTCCGGTGCTGATGTCGGCGGAGAAGATCGCGGCTGCGATGATGGAGTAGAAGGGAAGTGTTTCGCGTCATGGAATGAGACGCTTTGAACATGATCTAAGTTAAGACGGTAAGTAAAAGCAGTTTTTTGGCCGCGGTTTAGACCCATTTTGGCCAAATCAATATTTGTTTCTCCCGCGCGGGGCAGGATCTCCAACTCAGAGACCTGCAATGATCAAACGAGTTCTTTCTGCGTGCATCCTTTTTATCGCTACCTGTGCAGTCTCGGAAGCGCGGCCTTATCGTGTTCTTCAAGCGCCCGAATGCAACGTCACCATGCCCTGCGACTTCTCGTATTCGCAACCACGCCGTGAACGGGCTCCAAGGCAGGCGTTGCAAGCCTATCGCTCGATGCGAATGACGGTGACTGACGTCGGGAATACGCCCACTTCGACGATTGTCTCGAATGACCGGATCGTTGGCGGCCGTCCGGCCGGATGCCCCTCGTCTTTCTGCGGCTGCGGCGCGTCCCTGCGCGTGTTTGGCCGCATCGTCCCGGAATTGAATCTGGCCTCGAACTGGCTGCGCTTTCCGCGGACGTCGCCGGCGCCGGGAATGGTTGCGGCCCGGCGCGGCCATGTCTTCGTTCTGGAGCAGCACCTCGGCGGCGACATGTGGATGGCATATGATGCCAATTCGGGCGGCCGCGCGACGCGCATTCATGCGCGCTCGCTACGCGGCTATGCCGTAGTCAACCCGCGCGGCTGAGAAGCGGGCGAGGGTGCCCGGCTCATCACGGCCGGAGCACCTTGGCGCGATTTGCCGACCGGAACGGCAACGGCTTTCTGAGTGCGTCGGAATTTCCTGCCATCCGCCGCGCGGAGCGGACATTCGCGCAGGCGGAGCTGGAATATTTCGACGACAATCGCGACGGCAAGGTGAGCCGGCCCGAACTCGTTGACAAGCCGAGCCGCTTCATCGGCCGGTATGACAGGAACGTGGACTGTAAAGTGACGGCGGGCGAACTGAAGGCGGCGCCTCGCCGCCGTCAGGCGGCGGTGGCCGGCCGGGTGGTCCGCAGGGCAATCGCATATGGGAGTGATCTTGCTTGTGGTCATCTTTCGAGACGCCCGCCGTTGGCGGGCCCTCAGGATGAGGACCGCATTGCGTTTCGCTGGGTTCAAGGGGCACCGGTGCCGCTTAGCCTCACCCTGAGGGACCGCCAAGCGGGTCGTCTCGAAGGGCGAGGCGCGCGCGCAGGTTTTTCGAAAACCCATTTGCGATTGCCCTGGGGTGGTCCGGGAGGCCCCGGTGGTTTCGGCGCGTGTTCTGAAGGACGACTGCAAAGGAGCAACGCAGTTATCCGCCAAGATGAGGTCGCGGCCGCAGAACCTTGCCGGAATTCATGCCGCTCCAGGGTATGGTCCGCGTTTGCGCCGTGGATTACAGCGGCAATATGGTTCTTGGCCCGGAAAGCATAGCGCTTTCTGCATCGACAGCTGCTCTAGGGGGGGCGCTTTGGCGATCTCGTTTGAGCCGCACGCGCCGGGCGCGCTTGACGCCCCCTTACCGTCTTCCGTTGCACGTCGTGTACCCGCCGCCACCCTTGCTTATGATTCCGTTAACCGTCGATCTCTGCGATCGCGTTTAAGCCGCGTTAATGATGCTTTCTCAATACGATACATCGCGCTTTGGTGCGGTCCATGTTTGTCGATCGCCCGTAAGTCTTGATTAAGAAGGCCAAAAGCATATTGCAGCCCGCGATGTTGGGGGTAATCGCAGCAATGCTGCGGCCTCTCACATTGCGGGATTTCAGGGAAAGTCTTTTGCCGTAACGACGGCAATCAGGATGAAGGTCATGCTCCGCCGCGCAATGCTCCGTTTCGGGAGTGATCGGAAGGCCAACGTCGCCGTCATCTTCGCGCTCACGATGGTTCCGATCATCTTTCTCTTGGGCATGACGCTCGACTACACACTGGCCTTGCGCAAGCGCGAGCAGTTGAACGCCGCCGCCGACGCCGCCGCGATCGCAGCCGTGCGGCCGGCGATGCTGACGCAGACCGACACGGCCGTTGTCAGGGCGACCGCGGAAAACGTTTTTGCAACGAAGGCGAACCTTCCCGGCCTGGCTTCGGTCCCGACGCCGACGGTCACCGTCACCGATTCCGGTCTCGCGCGAACCATCACGGTGTCCTACACCGCGCAGTCCATCAACAATTTCCCCGGGGTTCTCGGAAAGCAGACCTGGCAGGTCAACGGATCCGCCACGGCGCGGGCGTCCAGCGCGCCCAACATGAACTTCTACCTGTTGTTGGATGACTCTCCGTCGATGGCGATCGCAGCGACCCAGACCGACATCAACAACATGATTACTGCCACGAAGAATCAGCCCGGCGGTTCGAAGAACTGCGCGTTCGCCTGCCATGAGACGAATCCTCAGAAAGACAGCGGCGCCAACGCGTCGACCAAGGATAACCTCACCATCGCGCGCAACAACAACATCAAGCTGCGCATCGACCTCGTGCAGAGTGCCGTTACACAATTGCTGAAGGGGCCCTGGACGTGCCCGCAGTCGGGTGTGTCGGGAGGCGTGATGCAGTGCATGGCTGCGCTCAACAATACGACGTACAAGGCCGCCATCTATACCTTCGACTACGCCCTCAACACGATTCAGACGCTGACTACCCCGGACACGGCTGCCACGAAGATCGCCAACATTCAGCTTATGAAGGTCGACCACCAGAACTGCATCATCGTCAACAGCAGTGGCAACTGCGTCTACACGACCGACTACGGCACGGATATCTCGGGCGGGCTCACGGGTGTTAACGCCATCATGCCCAATCCCGGCACCGGGACCAACCAGGCGAACGATACGCCGCAGGGGGTGGTCTTCCTCGTTACCGACGGCGTCGAAGACAAGCTGATGCCCAAGCCCGGTACCTGCGACCCGGCCGCCACCTATCCGCTCCCGACGGGTAGCAGCACGACCGTGCGATGCCAGCAGCCGCTCAATACGGCGATCTGCACGACGATCAAGAACCGCGGCATTCGCATCGCGGTGCTCTACACCGAGTATCTGCAATTGCCGACCGACAGCTGGTACAACAGCCGTATCGCGCAATTCAACAATCCGTCCTCGTCGACGGGCACGATCGCGCAACGGCTGCAATCATGCGCCTCGCCCGGTCTGTACGCGAGTGTTCAGACTGGCGGCGACATTTCCGAGGCGCTGACCAACCTGTTCCTCAAGGTCGCATCCAGCACGGCCAGCCTCGTGAAGTAGAGAAGAAGAGCTATGACGGGCCCCGCCGCAACGACCATGAGACGCCGCAATCGCTGTGCCGCCTTCGCGGGGGACAGCAGGGGCGCGACGGCCGTGGAATTCGCGCTGGTCGCTGCGCCGTTCCTCGCCCTCATCATCGCGCTGATCCAGACGTTTCTGGTTTTTTTCGCCCAGCAGACGCTCGAAACCATCGTGCGCCAGTCGGCGCGCCTCGTCAGGACCGGACAGGTTCAATCCGCGCAGATGACTCAGGCGGCGTTCAAGCAGAAGGTCTGCGACCAGATCGTGATCCTGTTCAATTGCAACGGGCTCATGGTCGACATGCAGGTGGCGACCTCGTGGACGTCCGCGAACACGGGAATGCCGACCCTGACCTTCGACGGCTCGGGCAAGGTCACCAATACCTGGCAGTACGACCCCGGCGATGCCGGCGATATCGTCGTGCTCCGCGTTATGTATGTCTGGCCGGTCATGCTGGGGCCGCTCGGCTTCAATCTCTCGAACCTCAGCGACGGCAACCGGCTGATCATGTCGTCCGCCGCGTTCCAGAACGAGCCAGGAGCCTCCTGATGATCTCCGCCCTGTCATCTCGCGCCCGCCACCTGCTCGCCGATGACCGCGCCGTTGCAGCGACGGAGTTCGCCATAGTGGCACCGTTCATGCTGTTGCTCTATGTCGGCGGCGTCGAGCTCGGCAATGGCCTTGCGATGAACGTCAAGGTCACCGCGACTGCGCAAAGTGTCGCCGACATGGTCACCCAGAACACAGCCGTCACTACGTCTCAGATGGACGGCATTCTTGCGGCTGCGAGCGCCATCATGGCTCCCTATCCGACCAAGAGCGGCAGCACCTCCTTGATGACGATCACGGTCTCGGGCGTATCGACCGACAGCAGCGGCAATGCGACGGTGCAATGGAGCAGGTCGACCAGCTCGACGGGCGCGAGAAACAAGGGTGACCCGATGACCTTGTCGAAATTCACGGGGCCGAGCGGCACCACCAACGCCAATATCTCGCTCGTCCTGAGCGAGGTGACCTATGACTACGCGCCCAACCTCGGCTTCACCATCGCCGGCACCGTGAAGCTGACCGACAGCTACTATCTGTTCCCCCGCTGCTCGACCAACAGCCCGGCCACTTCGAGCTTTCCCTATTACGACGTGAAATATCCGGCGACCAAGACCTGCACCTGCGTCGAGCATTTGCAGAAGAAGACCTGTTGATCGACAGTCACAGCCGCAGCACCTTGCCGGGATTCATGATGTTCTGCGGATCGAGAGCGCGCTTGATGGTGCGCATGATGTCGAGCTCGGTCTTCGAGCGGTAGTGGCCGAGCTCGTCGAGCTTGTCGATGCCGATGCCGTGCTCGGCCGAGATCGAGCCGCCCATGGAGGTGACGAGATCGTTCACGCTCCGCGTGATCGCGCCCTTGTATTGCGCCAGCGTCTGCTGATCCATCCCCACCGGCCCCATGAACGAGAAATGCAGATTGCCGTCGCCGATGTGTCCGAGCGGGTAGGGCCGGATGCTCGGAAGAATGTCGAGCACGGCCTTGGTGCCCTTGTCGATGAACTCCGGTATCCGGGAGATCGCGACCGAAATGTCGTAGCTCAGGCCAGGTCCTTCGGCGCGAGAGGCCTCGGCGACACCCTCCCGGATGCGCCACATGTTGCGCGACTGGCCGACGGTCTGCGCGATCGCCGCATCGAGCACACGACCGGACTCGAGCTGGTCGGCAAGAAATTGCTCCAGCTTCTCGGACATGCCTTCAACGCCGTCCCGGCGCGGTCGCGCAGACGACCATTCCAGCAGCAAGTACCATGGCGTCTCCCCCTTCAGCGGATCCTGGACGCCGGGAATATGGCGCAACACCATGTCGATCGCGCTACGGCTCATCAGTTCGCAGGAGCCGACATTGTCCTCGGACGCGCTATGGGCCTCGGAAAGAATCTCCAGCGCCGCGCGCGGATCCCGGATCGCCAGCCATGCCGTGCTGACGTCCTTCGGCGCCGGCCATAGCTTCAGCACGGCCTTGGTGATGATGCCGAGCGTGCCTTCGGCGCCCATGAACAGATGCTTGAGGTCGTAGCCGGTGTTGTCCTTCTTGAGCGCCCGCAATCCGTCCCAGACCTCACCATTGGGCAACACGACCTCGAGCCCCAGCACGAGGTTGCGGGCATTGCCATAGCGCAGCACCTGCACGCCGCCCGCGTTGGTCGAGAGATTGCCGCCGATCATGCATGAACCCTGGGCGCCAAGGCTGAGCGGCAGGAACCGGTCATGCTCGGCCGCCGTGTCCTGAAGCGTCTGCAGCACGCAGCCGGCCTCGACCGTCATCGAATAGCCGACGGGATCCACATCCAGCACGCGGTTCATGCGGCCGAGCGACAGCACGATGCCGGTGTGCGCAGGCCAGGGCGTCGCCCCGCCCATCAGGCCGGTGTTGCCCCCCTGCGGCACGATCGCGATGCCGTGCTCATGGCAGAGCCGGACCACGCGCGAGACCTCCGCGGTGCTCCCGGGACGAACGACGGCGCCGGCAGCGCCGGCCAGCAACCCGCGCCAATCCGTCACGAAGGGCTGCTTGCCGTGCTCGTCCTCGATCAGGCCCTTCTCGCCGACGATCGCACGTAACGCATCGCGTATCCGGGGCGTCAAGGGAACGGTCGGGATGACGGGATCGGAGGACAGAAAGGCAGCCGGCATTTTGTTTCCCCTGGCGCATCTTGGTGTGCACTGCGCACGTGACGTGCGTTGGGCCATTGTTCACGTTTCGGTCGCGGAGTCTAACGGCAATATGGCCTGAGACCTTGAGTCGGCGTCGCGGGGCCCAGCGCCGGGCTGGCATCGTCTCCGGTTTCCCGGCGGCTTCATCGCAGCTTGATGCGCCGATGCCGGCAACGTTCGGGCAATCTCCGCAACATTTCAAAACATCTTCGTCAACTTCCCGCGGCTGTTCGGGCCTAGGACGTGCCCAGATCTCATCAATCAGGATTGCAGAATGCTCTCGAAGTTTTCGGCGGCGACCATAGGCATTGGTGCCGCTTGCCTCGCGCTCGTCGGCAGTGACCCGTTATGCGCAGAGCCGGTGTTCGACAGTTTGGCCGGCACCTGGTCGGGAACCGGGACGATGAAGCCGTCCGATGGTCCCCGCGAGAAGGTCCGCTGCAAGGTGGGGTACAACGTCACCCGGCCCGGACGATCGCTGACACTCGATCTGCGCTGCGCCAGCGATGCGTACAAGATGGTCCTGTCCGCAAACATCGAGCAGAGTGGGACCGAGCTTTCCGGCAACTGGTTCGAAAGCGAATACCGGCAGGGCGGCAAGGTCTACGGCACGAACAGGGACGGCCTGATCGAGGCGCGAATTGAGGGAAACACGGTGGCTGCGCTGGTGACGATCCAGACCAGGCGCGATCGCCAGTCGTTTCTCATGGAAGCGCCGGGGTCCTGGATGTCGGAGGTCGCCATCGAGTTGAACAAGGACGCGAAGTGACCTCGAACGTCATGCGCAACAATTTTGCATACGCAGCAATTGTTCTCCGCTGGTGGCAGGGCATCACCGCGGCTATCCTTGCCTTCAGGCCCTAGAACTCCCCAAGTTCTCGCGCCTGAGGACCGCCGCTTTGCACCTGGATGTTGACACCCCGAGTGCTTGGCGGCGGTCCTCTCATCGCCATGGTTAGTATCAGGCCGCCGCCGGCTGGAGTTTGGCCTGCCGCGACAGCGCCAGCACGATCAGGGCGGCGAACAGGCAGAGCGCGCCGGCGACGAAGAATGCGGGCAAGTAGCTCTGATAGATCGTCCGGGTGAAGCCGGCGCCGAAGGCCGCAGCGCCGGCACCGAGCTGATGGCCGGCGAAGATCCAGCCGAACACCAGATTGGCGCGCTCGGGCCCGAATTTTTGCGCAGTCAGGCGCACCGTTGGCGGCACCGTGGCGATCCAGTCGAGACCATAGAACATCGCGAAGACGGAGAGGCCGTACAAAGAGAAATCGCTGAACGGCAGGAAGATCAGAGAGAGGCCGCGCAGCCCGTAGTACCAGAACAGCAGCCAGCGATTGTCATAGCGGTCCGACAGCCAACCCGACATGATCGTGCCTACGAAGTCGAAGATGCCCATCGCAGCCAACAGGCTCGCCGCCTGGACCTGCGGGATGCCGAAATCGAGGCACATCGGGATCAGGTGCACCTGGACGAGTCCGTTGGTCGAGGCGCCGCAGATGAAAAAGGTGGCAAACAGGATCCAGAACGCGGTCGATTTCGAGGCGTCGCGCAAGCTGCCGAGCGCCACCGCGGTGATCGAGCTATGGTTCACCGGCGGGGCAGGCAGGGGCGCGGTGCCCTCGTCGCCGAGCGGCCGCAGGCCGACGTCGCTCGGGCGGTCGCGCATCGCGAGCAGCACCGCCAGGGCGGAAACGCCGAGCATCATGGAGACGAAACCGAGGGCAAGACGCCAGCCGTAACGTTCTGTGAGACTGGCGAGCAGTGGCAGGAACACCAGCTGACCGGTGGCGACGCTCGCCGTCAGGATACCGACGACGAGGCCGCGTCGTGCCGCGAACCAGCGCGTGGCAATCGTCGCGCCGAGCACGAGCGCGGTCATGCCGGTGCCGATGCCGATCACGACGCCCCAGAGGGCGATGAGCTGCCAGACTTGCGTCATGCCGAGCGAGAGCACGAGCGCCGACACCACGATCAGCTGCGCCGCGAGCGTGACGTTGCGCAGGCCGTAACGGTTGAGCAGGGCGGCCGCGAACGGCGCCATCAGCCCGAACAGGATGAAGCGGATCGACAGCGCGGAGGAGATCTCCGCCGTGCTCCAGCCGAATTCCTTCTGGAGCGGCACGATGAACACGCCGGGCGCGCCGACCGTGCCGGCGCTGATCAGCGCGGCGAGGAAGGTGACGCCGACCATCACCCAGGCATAGTGGATGTTGCGGCGCGAAAGTGCTGCCGCGAGCCAGTTGGAAATCATCGGGCCTCGGTATCGAAGGGCAGGCCGCAACAGACCTGCGTCAGCTTGTACAATGACACGGCGTATGTCTGTCGCAAATGACAGAGTTCCCTCGTTTTCGGACACAACACGTCAGTGAGCGCGGCGCTCCACCGCAACGGCCGTGGCTTCGCCGCCGCCGATGCAGAGCGCGGCGATGCCGCGCTTGAGGTTGTTGGCCTCCAGCGCGTGCAGAAGTGTTACGATCAGCCGCGCGCCGGTGGCGCCGATCGGATGGCCGAGCGCGCAGGCCCCGCCGTTGATGTTCAGCTTCTCGCGGGGAATGCCGAGATCGCGCTGCGCCGCCATCGCCACCACCGCGAACGCTTCGTTGATCTCGAACAGATCGACATCGGAGGCGGTCCAGCCGACCTTGTCGAGCAGCTTGCGGATCGCCGGGATCGGTGCCGTGGTGAACCATTGCGGCTCCTGGCTGTGGGTGGCATGGCCCTTGATTTCGGCCAGCACCGGCAGACCGCCGCGATCAGCGAGCGCGCGCCTCGTCAGCACCAGCGCGGCGGCGCCGTCGGCATTGGCCGAGGAGGCGGCCGGGGTGATGGTGCCGTTGGCGCGGAATGCCGGCTTCAATCCTGGGATCTTGGCGGGATCGACCTTCAGCGGATGCTCGTCATTGGCGATGACGCGCGGTCCGGCCTTCTCGGTCAGCGTGATCGGCGCGATCTCGGCCTTGAACGCACCGCCCTCGACGGCCTTGCGCGCGCGGCTCAGCGTCTCCATGGCGTAGGCGTCCTGGTCCTTGCGGGTGAACTGATAGGCCTCAGCCGTGGCCTCGCCGAAATCGCCCATCGAGCGGCCGGTCTCGTAGGCGTCCTCCAGCCCGTCCATCATCATGTGGTCGATGATGCGGTCATGGCCGACGCGATAGCCGCCGCGGGCCTTGGCGAGCAGATAGGGCGCGTTGCTCATGCTCTCCATGCCGCCGGAGACGACGATCTCGGCCGAGCCCGCGCGGATGATGTCGTGCGCGAGCATGGTTGCCTTCATGCCGGAGCCGCACACCTTGTTGACGGTGGTGGCGCCGGTGGCGTCGGGCAGACCGGCCGCGCGTGCCGCCTGCCGCGCCGGCGCCTGGCCCTGGCCGGCCGGCAGCACGCAGCCCATGAAGACCTCGTCGACCTTTTCGGGCGCAAGCTCGGCGCGCTCCAGCGCCGCTCCGATCACGTGCGACCCGAGCTTGTGGGCGGCAAGCGGCGACAAATCGCCCATGAAGCGGCCGAGCGGAGTGCGGGCGGCGGAGACGATGACGACGGGATCGGCAGCTTCGGCCATGACGGAGTTCCCTGGCAAACGACGTGTAAGATGATGATCATCATATGATGCGGCGCAAGAAATGCAACTGCGGCAGGGATGAGAAAATGTCGTGGTTCGGATGAGGTCTGGTCGTGCGATTGGGCGGTTCTTATCCCCGGTACACTGTCATCACCCGCGAAGAAGGCGGGTGATCCAGTATTCCAGAGACGAAGCGGCTAGAACCGAAATGGCGCGGAGTACTTGATGCCCCGCCCCCGTGCGCAATTGCGCACTAGGCGGGGCATGACACCGTCTTTTTTGGCTGCGCTGTTGCTTCCTAGCTCCTACCGTTTCCGGTTCACGAACGCGCCCATCAGCCGCGTCGGCTCGTCCGTGAGGAAGGACTCGCCGAACACCTTGACGCTCAAATTCACCGACTCCGTCAGCGGCAGCTCCTCCCATTGGCGCAGCAGGGCCTTTTGCGACCGCAATGCTTCGGGGCCGCATTCGAGCAACGCGTTCACCACGTGCTCGACCTCGGCATCGAGCTTGCCCTCCGGCGCGACCTTGTCGACCAGGCCCCAGGCCAGCGCAGTTGGCGCATCGATGTTCTCCGCCGTCATCACCAACCAGCGCGCCCGGGCCCAGCCGATCAGGCGCGGCAACAGCGCGGCATGGATCACCGAGGGGATGCCGACGCGCACCTCCGGCATGCCGAAATGGGCATCATGCGCGGCGATGCGGAAGTCGCAGGCTGCCGCAACTTCCAGCCCGCCACCGAGGCACCAGCCGGGCATGCGTGCGATGACCGGGGCGGGGAAGGCGCGCACGGCCTCGCAGAGATCGCGCAGGCGGCTGATGAAGGCCTCGGCGGATGTCTGATCGAGCCGGGCCATCTCCTTGATGTCGGCCCCGCCGATCAGGCTCTTCTCGCTCTGGCCGCGCAGTACCACGACTCGGATGCTGCGGTCGGAGGCGAGCTGCTGCAGGCCTTCGCGCACGGCGTCGGTCACGGGCGAGCCGAGAATGTTGAGCGGGCCGGCGTTGCAGATGACGGCATGAACGACGCCGCGCCCATCGCGCGTCACGCCGCAGTGGTTGTTGAGCATTTCCATGATGGCATCTCGAAGATTTCGTGGGCGTGTGCGAGGCGCACTGCCGAGGATCACTTCCGGGCCGAAATGTACCGCTTGTCAAGCGGGCCTACGGGTCGAGTTGCCAGCGCGAAGTCCGTGAAATAGTATGATGTTTATCATTCAAAGAGGTTGCCATGGCTGATATCGATCAACTGGAGCTTTTCTCGCCGGCGCAGCGGCGCGAGCGCGTGGTGGACTGGCAGGCGCCCGCGCCGGTGGCGAAAGCGGCGATGGGGCTGTCCGGCATGGATGCCATGCTCGGTATCCGCGACGGCCAGCTGCCGCCGCCGCCGTTCGCGAAACTGATCGGCTTCGTCATGGCGGTGGTCGAGCCGGGCCGGATCGTCATGGAACTGGAGCCGCGCGAGGATCTTGAAAACACCATCGGCCTGATCCACGGCGCAACCGCCGCGGCGCTGCTCGATACCGCCATGGGCTGCGCCATCTCGACCCGGCTCGAGGCCGGCCAGGGCTCGGTGACGCTCGAGCTGAAACTGGCTTTCCTGCGTCCGCTCTCGGTCCGCTCCGGGCTGATCTCGGCCGAGGGCAAGGTGATCAAGCTGGGGCGTCAGACCAGCTACACCGAAGGCTTCGTCCGCGACGGCAAGGGCGCCCTTGCGGTGCACGCAACGGCAACGTTTTCCATGATCGGCAACAGCTTAACGTGAATTAATGCACCGTTGGCCGGCTTTCGTGCTATGAGATGATCTTCGACATCCAATGAGATCCGCATGCGCTACTCCCGGGAACACAAGCAGGAAACCCACGATCGCATCGTGAGGAAGGCCTCCGTGCGGCTGCGCGAAAAAGGCGCCCATGGCATCGGCGTCGCCGACCTCATGAAGGAGGCCGGCCTGACCCATGGCGGCTTCTACGCGCATTTCGATTCCCGCGAGGCGCTGGTGGTCGAGGCCTTCGGCTATGCCATGGACCGCTCGATGGAGCACTGGCGCAAGATCACGGACGAGGTTTCACCGGAGAAGCGGCTGGCGCTGGTTGCAGAGGCCTATCTCTCGACCTTTCACCGCGACAATCCCGGCCATGGCTGCTCGATTCCCGCGCTCGGCGCCGAAATCGCCCGCGAGAGCCCAAAGGCGCGGAAAGCCTTTGCCGGCAAGCTCGAGGAAATGATCGAACTGCTGGCCGACTACATTCCCGATGTGCCGCGCAAGGCCGCACGCAAGCAGGCGATCGCGACGCTGGCGACAATGGCCGGCAGCATGCTGCTGGCGCGCATCGCCGGGTCGAGCGAGCTCTCCGACGAGGCGTTGAAGGCGGGCCGGGACAGCGCGCTGGAGGGTGCGAAGCGCGAGCCGAAGGCGGCGGCCGCGAAGAAGGCGAAGCAGAATTAGCGAGATGCCGTAGCGTGGGCAAAGGCGCCCTTGCGCCGTGCCCACCGTCTTTCCATGATTGTCGCAGAAGTGGTGGGCACGCCACGAGCTGCGCATTTGCGCGTCTCGTCGCTTTGCCCACCCTGCGAAATCATCAGCTCATCGTCCCGCAAACAGGTCCCGATCGCGCTCCACGATCTCACCGATGTAGTCCGCCACGGCCCTGATGCGGGCCAAGTCCTTGCTGTCAGCGTGCATCAGCATCCAGAACGTCCGCGTGATCGAAATCTCCTCCCGCAGCACCGGCACCAGCTGCGGATGATCGCTCGCCATGAAATGCGGCAGCACCGCGATGCCGAAACCCGAGAGCGTGGCATTGAGCTGCGCGATCAGATTGGCGCTGCGAAAGCGTGCCGAGATGCGCGGCGAGACCTGCGGCAGATAGTCGAGCTCCGGCGTGAACAGCAGCTCTTCGATGTAGCCGACGAAGCGGTGCTGCGGCAGCACCTCGCGCGAGGCGATCTTGGGGAAGCGGTCGAGATAGGCCGGCGCGGCGTAGAGGCCGAGGCGGTAGTCGAGCAGTTTGCGGCCGACGATGCGGCCTTCCTTCGGCATGGTCAGGCTGATCGCGATGTCGGCCTCGCGCTTGGAGAGACTAAACAGCCGCGCAGTCGCTACAAGTTGCAGATCGAGATCGGGATAGCGGTCGGCGAACGGTGCCAGCCGCGGCGCCAGGAAGGCGGTGCCGAAGCCGTCAGGGGCGCCGATCCGCACGGTGCCGGTCAGTCGCGCCACGGAGCCGCCGACCTGCTCCTGGTTGGCGACGATGGTCGATTCCATGGTTTCGGCGCTGTCGGCGACGCGCTGGCCGGCCTCGGTGAGGAGGTAGCCGGTCTTGCGCCGGTCGAACAGCTTGGCCGAGAGGTGCTTCTCCAGCCGGTCGACGCGGCGGATCACCGTAGCGTGGTCCACGCTCAGCTGTTTTGCCGCAGCCGACACCGAGCCGCCCCGCACGATGGCCAGCACGAAGCGAAAGTCGTCCCAGTCGATAGCGCCTTGATCCAGCATTTTCGCACATCTATGGTGCATTATCTCAGACTTGAATCCTATAAAATGCAGGTCGATAGGATTTGTCAAAGCGACCACGCCCGGCCTGAAGGAGACCATTCCATGCGTTCAATCGGACATTTCATCGGTGGCAAGGAGGTCAAGGGCACCTCGGGCCGCACTGCCGACGTCTTCGAGCCGATGACCGGTGACGTCCAGGCCAAGGTAGCGCTGGCCTCCAAGGCCGAAGTCCGCGCCGCCGTCGAGAACGCGCGCGCGGCACAGCCCGAATGGGCCGCGACCAATCCGCAGCGCCGCGCCCGCGTCATGATGAAATTCGTGGAGCTGGTCCAGCGCGATTACGACAAGCTCGCCGAGCTGCTCGCGCGCGAGCACGGCAAGACCGTGCCGGACGCAAAGGGCGACATCCAGCGCGGCCTCGAGGTCGCGGAATTCGCCTGCGGCATCCCGCATCTGATGAAGGGCGAGTACACCGAAGGCGCCGGCCCCGGCATCGACATCTATTCGATGCGCCAGCCGCTCGGCGTCGTCGCCGGCATCACGCCCTTCAACTTCCCGGCGATGATCCCGATGTGGAAGTTTGCCCCCGCGATCGCCTGCGGCAACGCCTTCATCCTGAAGCCGTCGGAGCGCGACCCCGGCGTGCCGATGCTGCTCGCTGAACTCATGATGGAAGCGGGCCTGCCGGCCGGCATCCTCAACGTCGTAAACGGCGACAAGGAGGCGGTCGACGCCATCCTCGACGATCCCGACATCAAGGCCATCGGCTTCGTCGGCTCGACGCCGATCGCGCAGTACATCTATGAACGCGCGGCCCAGACCGGCAAGCGCTGCCAGTGCTTCGGCGGCGCCAAGAACCACGCCATCATCATGCCCGACGCCGACATGGACCAGGCCGTCGACGCACTGATCGGCGCGGGCTACGGCTCCGCCGGCGAGCGCTGCATGGCCGTGTCCGTCGCGGTGCCCGTCGGCAAGTCCACCGCCGATCGTCTGATGGAAAAGCTGATCCCGCGGGTCGAGTCGCTGAAGATCGGCACCTCGATCGATCCGTCCGCCGATTACGGCCCGCTGGTGACGCGCGAGGCGGTCGAGAAGGTCAAGGGCTATATCGACATCGGCATCAAGGAGGGCGCAACGCTGGCCGTCGACGGCCGCGGCTTCAAGATGCAGGGCTACGAGAACGGCTTCTATCTCGGTGGTTCGCTGTTCGACAACGTCACCAAGGACATGCGGATCTACAAGGAAGAGATCTTTGGCCCGGTGCTCTCGGTCGTGCGGGCGCACGACTACAAGGAAGCGCTGGCGCTGCCGTCGGATCACGACTACGGCAATGGCGTTGCCATCTTCACCCGTGACGGCGACGCCGCGCGCGACTTCGCAGCCAAGGTGAATGTCGGCATGGTCGGCATCAACGTGCCGATCCCGGTTCCGATCGCCTACTACACCTTCGGCGGATGGAAGAAGTCGGGCTTCGGCGATCTCAATCAGCACGGCCCGGACTCGATCCGCTTCTACACCAAGACCAAGACGGTGACCTCGCGCTGGCCGTCAGGTGTCAAGGAAGGCGCGGAGTTCTCGATCCCGCTGATGAAGTGACGCGGCCCGCGTGACCTGCAGCGGCGTCGGGACAACACCTTTCCCTTTGGGAGAGGTCGCGCCGAAGGCGCGGGTGAGGGGTTACGGTCTCTCGTTGGAGCAGCACCGCCTCACCCGATTTGCTGCGCAAATCGACCTCTCCCCTCCGGGGAGAGGTGACCCTATCCGGCGGGGGCATTGAGATGCAGTTCGCTCTGAACGAGGATCAGATCGCGGTGCGCGACATGGCGCTGGCGTTTGCGGCCGAGAAGATCGCGCCCCATGCGCTGCGCTGGGACGAGGAGAAGCATTTCCCCGTCGACGTGATGCGCGAGGCCGCAACGCTCGGCATGGGCGGCATCTACATCCGCGACGATGTCGGCGGCTCCGCGATGACCCGCTTCGATGCGGCGTTGATCTTCGAGGCGCTGGCGACGGGCTGCCCGACCACCTCGGCCTTCATCTCCATCCACAACATGGCGAGCTGGATGATCGATGCCTTCGGCAGCGACACCCAGCGCCAGCAATGGCTGCCGAAGCTCTGCACCATGGAGCTGATCGCGAGCTACTGCCTGACCGAGCCGGGTGCCGGCTCGGACGCGGCGGCGCTGCGTACGCGGGCCGTGCGCGACGGCGACCATTACGTCCTCAACGGCCAGAAGCAGTTCATCTCCGGCGCCGGCGGTACCGACGTTCTGGTCGCGATGGTCCGCACCGGCGGCGATGGTCCCGGCGGCATCTCGACCCTCGTCATCGACGGCAAGACGCCGGGGATCTCCTTCGGCGCCAACGAGCGCAAGATGGGCTGGAACGCGCAGCCGACCCGCGCGGTGATGTTCGAGAACGCCCGCGTGCCCATCGCCAATCGCCTGAGCGAGGAGGGCATGGGCTTCAAGATCGCGATGGCCGGCCTCGACGGCGGCCGCCTCAACATCACGGCGTGCTCGCTCGGCGGGGCGCAGACCGCGCTCGACAAGGCGCGCGCCTACATGAAGGAGCGCAAGGCGTTCGGCAAGCGTCTGGACGAATTCCAGGCGCTGCAATTCCGTCTCGCCGACATGGCGATCGAGCTCGAAGCGGCGCGCACCTTCTTGTGGCGCGCAGCCGCGGCGCTCGACCGAAAGGACCCCGATGCTACCATGCTGTGCGCGATGGCCAAGCGCTTCGGCACCGATGTTGGCTTCGAAGTCGCCAACCATGCGCTGCAGCTTCACGGCGGCTACGGCTACCTCAGTGAGTACGGCATCGAGAAGATCGTGCGCGACTTGCGCGTGCACCAGATCCTCGAAGGCACCAATGAAATCATGCGGCTCATCGTGGCGCGCAAACTGATCGAGGGCGCACGATGAGCGGAGAGGGAGAGGGCGATCTCGTCGCCCGTGTCGAGGGCGCGGCGGGCATCATCAGGCTCAACCGTCCGAAGGCCATCAACGCCGTGACACTGGAGATGTTTCGCGACATCGAGAAGGCGCTCGATCGTTTCGAAGCTGATCCCGCCGTCGCCGTGATCCTGCTGGAAGGCGCCGGCGAGCGCGGCCTCTGTGCCGGCGGCGATATCCGTACGCTCTGGGAAAGCTCCAAGGTCAATGGTGACCTCGGCAAGATCCTGTGGCGCGAGGAGTACATCCTCAACGCCCGCATCAAGAAGTTCCCGAAGCCCTATGTCGCCTTCATGGACGGCATCGTGATGGGCGGCGGCGTCGGTCTGTCCGCGCACGCCAGCCACCGCGTCGTCACCGATCGGACGAAGCTGGCAATGCCCGAGGTTGGGCTGGGCTTCTTCCCCGACGTCGGCGGCACCTACCTGCTGGCGCATTCGCCGGGCGAGATCGGCACCTATTTCGGGTTGACTGGCCAGACCATGAACGGACCGGACGCGATCCACGCCAAATTTGCCGATTGGGTCGTGCCCGCTTCGAAGCTACCGGAACTGCGCGAGGCGCTGACCAAGCTGCGCTCCGGCGCAACCGCCGCCGATGTCGGCAAGCTCATCGACGGCTTTGCCACCGGCGAGACCGCGGGGCCGGTGGCTGCGAAGGAGCCTGTTATCGACGCGCTGTTCGGCTTCGACCGCATGGAAGACATCTTTGCGGCCTTGAAGCGCGACGGCTCCGAGTTCGCGCAGGCGACGCTGAAGACGCTCAACGAGAAATCGCCGCGCGGCATGGTGGTGACGCTGAAGCTCTTGCGCCTCGCGCGCGGATCGTCGAGCCTGGAGGAGTGCCTGGTGCGCGAGTACCGCGCCGCGCTCGAAGTCTTCCGCAGCGACGATTTCCGCGAGGGCGTCCGCGCCGCCGTGATCGACAAGGACCGCAACCCGACCTGGTCGCCGCCGCGGATCGAGGATGTGACGCCACAGATGCTGGCGCCGTATTTCGCCGAGATCGGCCCCGACGAATTGAAGTTCAATTAACAACGCTGCAGCGGAGGAAACGACAATGGCCACGATCGCATTCATTGGTCTGGGCAACATGGGCGGCCCGATGGCGGCCAACCTGGTCAAGGCCGGCCACAAGGTGCTGGCGTTCGACCTCGTGGAGGCCTCGCGCGCGCAGGCCAAGGCCGATGGCGCCAGCATCGCGGACAGCGCGCCCGCCGCTGTGAAGGGCGCCGATGTCGTCGTCACCATGCTCCCCGCAGGCAAGCACGTGCTCGGCGTCTGGAACGAGGTGGTGCCCGCCATGACCAAGGGCGCGCTGATCATCGACTCCTCGACCATTGACGTCGAGAGCGCGCGGGCCGCGCACGCGCTGGCCGCCAAGAACGGCGTGCTCTCGGTCGACGCACCGGTCTCCGGCGGCACCGGCGGCGCCAAAGGCGCCACGCTCACCTTCATGTGCGGCGGCGAGGAGAAGGCGTTCGCAGCGGCGAAGCCGGTGCTGGAGAACATGGGCAAGAAGATCGTCCATTGCGGCGGCGCCGGCGCGGGCCAGGCCGCCAAGATCTGCAACAACATGATCCTCGGCATTTCCATGATCGCGGTGAGCGAGGCCTTCGCGCTCGGCGAGAAGCTCGGGCTCTCGCATCAGGCGCTGTTCGACGTCGCCTCGACCTCGTCGGGCCAGTGCTGGTCACTGACGACCTATTGCCCGGTGCCGGGGCCGGTGCCGACCTCGCCTGCGAACAACGACTACAAGCCGGGCTTTGCTTCGGCGCTCATGGTGAAGGACCTGACCCTGGCCCAGGACGCCGCAAAGGCGGCCGGTGCGGCGACGCCGCTCGGCAAGCATGCGCAGGAGATCTATCAATCTTTCGACGCAGCCGGGCAGGGCGGGGTGGATTTTTCCGGAATTATCAAGCACGTTAGGAGTCTAGCCGGGAAAGCTTGATGACGACATTTCAGGAAGCGCGCGCGTTTCTTCTGCAACACCGCACGGACTACGAGGCGGCGGTCAAAGGCTTCCGCTGGCCCGATCCGGCTCCGTTCAACTGGGCGCTCGACTGGTTCGATGCCGAACTGGCGGCGAACGCTGACAGCAAGGACCGGCCCGCGCTCTGGATCGTCGATGCCGCGCAGGACAAGCAGACGAAACTCTCTTTCGCTGCGCTCTCGAAGCGCTCGAACCAGGTTGCGAATTTCCTCCGTGCGCAGGGCTTGAAGCGCGGCGACCACCTTTTGCTGCTGCTCGGCAATGTGGTTCCGCTGTGGGAGACCATGCTGGCGGCGATGAAGCTCGGCGTCGTCGTGATCCCAGCGACCACGCTGCTCACCGCGGACGAACTTCGCGACCGGCTCGAGCGCGGCAGGGCGAGGGCGGTGGTGGCGGCTGAAGATCAGGTGGCGAAGTTCGCGAGCCTTGGCGCCGAGAACATCGTCCGCATCGTGGTCGGCGCCGGCCCGGATGGATGGCTTGCCTATGACGCGGCCGCGAAGGCACCGGAGGATTTCACGCCCGACGGTCCCACCAACGCCGACGACCCGATGCTGCTCTATTTCACCTCGGGCACGACGGCGAAGCCGAAACTGGTGCGGCACAGCCAGCGCAGCTATCCCGTTGGCCATCTCTCCACCATGTACTGGATCGGGCTGAAGCCCGGCGACGTCCACCTCAACATCTCATCGCCGGGCTGGGCCAAGCATGCCTGGAGCTGTTTTTTCGCACCGTGGAATGCGGGCGCGACCGTGTTCGTGGTCAACCAGCCGCGCTTCGATGCCAAGGGCCTGCTCGCCACCATCGGCCGCTGCGGCGTCACCACGCTGTGCGCGCCGCCGACCGTGTGGCGGCTGTTCATCCAGGAGAACCTCGCCTCGTTCAAGATGGCGTTGCGCGAGGTCTGCGGCGCCGGCGAGCCGCTCAATCCCGAAGTGATCGACCAGGTGCGGGCCGCCTGGGGGCTCACCATTCGCGACGGCTACGGCCAGACCGAAACCACCGCGCTCGCCGGTAATTCGCCGGGGCAAAAGATCAAGATCGGCTCGATGGGCCGGCCGCTGCCGGGCTATCGCGTGCAGATCAGCGATGCCGACGGCCAACCGGCAAAGGAAGGCGAGGTCACGCTGGTGCTCGGCTCCGGTCGTCCTGCCGGCCTGATGCAGGGCTATCAGGGCGATGACGGCAAGCTGTCCGGCGCCGAGGGCGAGCTCTATCGCAGCGGCGACGTCGTGTTCGAGGACGACGAGGGCTATCTCACCTTCGTCGGCCGCTCCGACGACGTGTTCAAATCGTCCGATTACCGCATCAGCCCGTTCGAGCTGGAGAGCGTGCTGCTCGAGCACGAGCTGGTCGCGGAAGCCGCGGTGGTGCCGAGCCCCGATCCGATCCGGCTCGCGATCCCGAAGGCCTTCGTGCTGCTGACATCGGGTGCGGAGCGTTCACCGGAGACCGCGCTCTCCATCTTCAAGCACCTGCACACGCGCCTTGCGCCATTCAAGCGCATTCGCCGTCTCGAAATCGTCACCGAGTTGCCGAAGACCATTTCTGGAAAGATCCGCCGCGTTCAGCTACGACGGCTTGAACGCGACGACGATCGCAACGATCAGCTGCGCGGCCGGGAATTCCGCGAAGAGGACTTTCCGGAATTGGCGAAGGCGCGGGGCGAAACTTAGTGAGATTCGTCATTCGGGGGCGCGCGAAGCGCGGGCCCGGAATCTATTTCGCAGCGGGCTCTGCGGCGCGATGGATTCTCAGATGCGTAATTGCGCATCATAGCTCGATGCTTCGCATCACCCCGGAATGACGACACATGGAGCGATGGAATGAACGAAGTCTGGAAGAAGCCGCCGATCCCACTCGATGCCTATCAGGCCATGGTGAGCAAGGAGATCGGCGTGTCGTCCTGGCACCTGATCGACCAACCCCGCATCGACAGCTATGCCGACGTGATCGAGGATCACCAGTTCATCCATGTCGATCCGGAGCGCGCGAAGAAGGAGACGGCGTTCGGCACCACCATCGCGCACGGCTTCCTCACGATGTCGCTGCTATCGATCATGTCCTACGAGGTGATGCCCGTGATCGCGGGCACCACGATGGGCGTCAATTACGGCTTCGACAAGCTGCGCTTCATCTCGCCGGTCCGATCCGGCAAGCGTGTCCGCGGCCGCTTCGTGCTGGCCGAGGCCAAGCTCCGCAAGCCCAACGAATTGCAGTCCCGCACCAGCGTCACGGTCGAGATCGAAGGCGAGGACAAGCCGGCGCTGGTCGCGGAGTGGCTGGGGTTGATCTATTTCGAGTAGGTCCGGCCCGTCGTTGCCGGGCTTGACCCGGCAACCCATCGCTGCTCAAAAGCTTTCCAAATCTCTCGCGGAGCGCTCTGACCCTCTCCCCCTGCGGGAGAGGGTGGCTTCGCGGAACGCGAAGCCGGGTGAGGGGTATCTCTCCACGAGCATCGCTGCCGAGAGAGACCCCTCATCCGGCGCTGCGCGCCACCTTCTCCCACAAGGGGAGAAGGAAGAAGAAACAGGAAACGCACTCATGGCAATCAGGTTTGACGGACGCGTCGCCATCGTCACCGGCGCGGGCAATGGTCTTGGCAAGGCGCATGCGCTGGGACTGGCCAGCCGCGGCGCCAAGGTCGTGGTCAACGATTTCGGCGGCGCGCGCGACGGCACCGGCGGCTCGCTGTCGCCGGCCGAAGCCGTGGTCGAGGAGATCCGGAAAGCGGGCGGCACAGCGATGGCCGATGGTGCCGATGTCTCCAATTTCGAGCAGGTCACGGCGATGGTCGAGCGCGCCAGCAGGGAATGGGGCAGCGTCGATCTCCTGTGCGCCAATGCCGGCATCCTGCGCGACAAATCGTTCGGCAAGATGGAAGCCGCCGATTTCCAGAAGGTGCTGGACGTGCACCTCGTCGGCACCTTCTATTGCTGCAAGGCGGCCTGGGCCGGCATGCGCGACCGCAATTACGGCCGCATCGTGCTGACCACCTCGTCCTCCGGCCTCTACGGTAATTTCGGCCAGGCCAATTACGGCGCGGCCAAGTCCGGCATGGTCGGCTTCATGAACGTGCTCGCGGAAGAGGGGCGCAAGAACAACATCCGCGTCAACATCATCTCGCCGACCGCGGCGACCCGCATGACCGAGGAGCTGCTGCCGCCGCAGGCGCTGCAGCTGATGAAACCGAACGCGATCACGCCGGCGGTCGAGTACATGCTGAGCGAGGACGCGCCGACCCGGACCATCATGGGCGCCGGCGCCGGCTCCTTCGCCGTGATCAAGATTTTGGAGAGCGAAGGCATCAACCTGCCGGAGTCCGAATGGACGCCGGACGCGGTCGCCGCGCATTTCGAAGAGATCAGCGACATGTCGAAGGCCAAAGCGCTGACAGGAGCGTTCGAGCAGACGCAGAAATACGTGGCGCAAGCCGCCGCGCGGGCTGGGATCAAGCTCTGACCACGCCGTCATTCCGGGGCGATGCGAAGCATCGAGCTATGATGCGCAATTCGCATCTGAGAATCCATCGTGCCACCGACTCTGCCGCCCAATGGATTCCGGGCTCGCGCTACGCGCGCCCCGGAATGACGCGTTAGGCGTGAGAATCTGGCCTAAACTCCCGCCATGACCTTAAACGACTCCCACATCGCCGTCATCGGCGCCGGTCCCGCCGGGCTGATGGCGGCGGAGGTGCTGGCCCAAGGCGGCGCGCCCGTCACCGTCTATGACGCGATGCCGTCAGCAGGCCGCAAATTCCTGATGGCCGGCCGCGGCGGGCTCAATCTCACCCATAGCGAACCGCTGCCGCAGTTCATGGCGCGCTATCGTGAGGCGGCACCGAAGCTGCGCGCGGCGGTCGCGGCGTTCCCGCCGGACGCTCTGCGTGCCTGGAGCGAGGCGCAGGGCGAACCGACCTTCGTCGGCACCAGCGGGCGGGTGTTTCCGAAGGCGTTCAAGGCCTCGCCCCTGCTTCGCGCCTGGCTGCGGCGGCTCGATGCCGCTGGCGTGCGCTTTGCGTTTCGTCATCGCTGGATGGGCTGGGACGGCGAGGGCCGGCTGCTGTTTCGAACGCCTGATGGTGTTGCGGCTGTGGCTGCCGACGCGACCGTGCTGGCACTTGGCGGAGCGAGCTGGCCGCGGCTCGGCTCGGACGGGAGCTGGGTCGAGCTCCTCGCTGCAAAAGGCATTGCTGTCTCAAAACTCCGGCCGGCGAATTCCGGCTTCACGGTCGCATGGTCAAATGTCTTCCGCGACCGCTTCGAAGGTCAGCCGCTCAAGGGCGTGGCGCTGACGGTCGGCGCGCACACGTCGCGCGGAGAAGCCATGATCACCCGCAGCGGCATCGAGGGCGGTGCGGTCTACGCGCTGTCGGCCGAGCTGCGCGAGGCGGTGCTCAATCTTGGGCAGGCCACGCTGATGATTGCGCTGCGGCCCGATCTCGACGCCGCCGCGCTGACCACGCGGCTGTCGGGCGTGCGCGGCAAGCAATCGCTGGCGAATTTCCTGCGCAAGGCGGCGCAGCTGTCGCCGGTCGGCATCGGCCTGATGCAGGAAGCCGCCATCGCCTCCGGCCGTCCGCTGGCCGCGTTCTCGCCGGCCGAGCTCGCGGATCTGATCAACGCCGTTCCAGTTCGGCTCACCGGCGTTGCCCCGATCGAGCGCGCGATCTCGACCGCAGGCGGGATCACTTTTGAAGAACTCGACGACCGCTTCATGCTGCACAAACTGCCGGGTGTATTCGTAGCCGGCGAGATGCTGGACTGGGAGGCGCCCACCGGCGGCTATCTGCTCCAGGCGTCATTCGCGACGGGAGCTACAGTGGGACGGGGTGTGCTCGCATGGCTGAAGCATTCGTAGAACGCCGTCGCCCTTCGAGGGCCGCTGAAGAAGCGGCCGCCTCAGGGTGACGGCTTTCAAAGAGCGTCAACCGACGACGGTCCATAGAGAGCGTCATGCTGAGGTGCTCGGTTTCCGGTGCGACAGCACCGGGACCCGAGCCTCGAAGGATGCGCGGGTGCCGAACCCGCCTACCGCAGCTTCCCCCGCGCCGCGACCGGCAGCGTGCCGATGATCTCCTCGCCGCGGACCATGACCACCTCGTCCATCATGTTGACGACGACGCAGACATGGTTCGGCACGATGCGGACGACGTCGCCGACATTGGGCCTTGTGTTGCTGCGGGAGAGGTCGAGGAAGCCGTGCTCCTCGGCGAACTTGGCGATCTTTGCCTCGGGATGCTCCAGGATCAGGCCGTGGCCGTCGAGCCCGCCGGTGTCCGTCGTCAGCGTCTTCGAGCCGGCATCGAGGATGCCGCGCTCGGGCGCGGCGCGGCTCACCACCGTCGAATAGATGTGCAGGGCGCAATCGTCCCAGGTCGCCGAGCCTGCGGCGACCTGCATGCGGTCGTTGTAGATATAGGTGCCGAAGCGGTGCTCAGTGCCGCCCTTGAGCTTGCCGATGTTGACGAGGTTCGGCGTGCCGCCGGTCGAGACGATCTTTGCGTCGAGCCCGTGCGCGCGCACGCCGGCCAGCGCTTCGTCGTAGAATTTTTGCGCGTCCGCCCAGCCGGTCTCGGTGGGATAGAGCATGAAGCCGGCGAACTCGAGCCCCTCGGACGAAGCGATCTCGCGCGCCAGCGCAATCGCTTCAGCCGGCGTCTCGACACCCGCGCGCTTGCGCCCGGTGTCGCACTCGACCACGACCGAGAGCGGGCGGCCCGATGCGGCCGCCGCCTTGGGCAATCCCGCGACGACCGTGGGATTGTCGGCGGCCACCGTCATGTTGGCCTTGGCCTGCAGCGCGCCGAGCCGCGCCATCTTCTCCTCGCCGAGCAGATTGTAGCTGATCAGGATGTCGTCGATGCCGGCATTGGCCATGATCTCGGCTTCGCCGAGCTTCTGGCAGGTGATGCCTTTGGCGCCCGCCGCGATCTGAAGCTTGGCGATCGTCGGGTTCTTGTGCGTCTTGATGTGCGGCCGGTTGGCGATCCCGGCGTCGTCGCAAGCCTTCTGGATCCGCGCGATGTTGCGCTCGACCCTGTCCATGTCGATGACGGCGCAGGGCGTGCCGTATTCGCGGGCGATCTTGGCGGCGAGAGTTGTTGTCATAAGCTATGCCTGTTCAATCTCTTCCCTGAGCATTTCGAGTTCGAGCCAGCGCTCTTCGGCGGCGGAAAGTTCTTCATGCGCCTTGGCGATCGCGGCTGACGTGTCGTCGAACTTCTTTCGATCCTTGCCGTAGAGGTTGGGATCGTCGAGCACTTGCTGCAGCCTGGCGATATCCGCCTGCAACGTTTCCATCTTCTTCGGCAGCGTCTCCAGCGCGTGCTTCTCGTTGAAGCTGAGCTTCCGCTTCGGCGCGGACGACGGAGCCGCCGCGCGCTCTTCTTTCTTCTCGGCAGCCGGCTGCGATTTGGCCGTCTCGCGCTTGAGGTCGGCGCCGCGCTGGATCAGCATGTCGCTGTAGCCGCCGGCATATTCGATCCACTTGCCGTTGCCCTCGGGTGCGATCACGGAGGTGACGACGCGGTCGAGGAAGTCGCGGTCGTGGCTGATCAGGATGACAGTGCCCTCATAATCGCCGAGCATCTCCTCGAGCACGTCGAGGGTTTCGAGATCGAGGTCGTTGGTCGGCTCGTCCAGCACCAGGAGGTTCGAGGGCTTGGCCAGTGCGCGCGCCAGCATCAGCCGGCCGCGCTCGCCGCCGGAGAGCACCTCCACCGGCGTGCCGCGCTGCTCCTGCGCGAACAGGAAGTCCTTCATGTAGCCGACGACGTGCTTCGGCTTGCCGCCGACCATGATCTGGTCCCCGCGGCCGCCGGTCAGGGCCTCCGCCAGCGTCGATTTGGGATCGAGGCTTTCGCGATGCTGGTCGAGCGTCGCGACCTCCAGATTGGCGCCGAGACGTATCGTCCCGGAATCCGGCTGCATGCCGCCGGTCAGCAGGTTGACCAGCGTGGTCTTGCCGGCGCCGTTCGGCCCGATGATGCCAAGGCGGTCGCCACGCTGGATGCGGGTGGAGAAATTGTCCACGATCCTGCGTTCGCCATAGGCTTTGGTGACGCCCTTGGCCTCGATCACCAGTCTGCCGGACTGTTCGGCCTCGCTGGCCGCGAGGTTGGCGCTGCCGGCGGTGCCGCGATAGTTGCGGCGCTGGTCGCGCAGCGCGTGCAGATTGGAAAGGCGCTTGACGTTGCGCTTGCGCCGGCCGGAGACGCCGTGGCGCAGCCAGTGCTCCTCGTCGACGATCTTGCGGTCGAGCTTGTGCTGGTCGCGCTCCTCCTCGGCGAGCACCTCGTCGCGCCAGGTCTCGAACGAGGCGAAGCCGCGGTCGATCTGCTTGATCCTGCCGCGATCGAGCCAGGCCGTCGATCGCGAGAGATTGGTCAGGAAGCGGCGGTCGTGGCTGATGATCACGAGCGCACTGCGGCGGCCGTCGAGCTCCTGTTCCAGCCATTCGATGGTGGCGAGGTCGAGATGGTTGGTGGGCTCGTCAAGCAGCAGAATGTCGGGAGAGGGCGCCAGCACATAGGCCAGCGCTGCTCGGCGGGCCTCGCCGCCGGAAAGGTCGTGCGGGTTTTCCTCGCCGGTAAGGCCGAGCTGCTCCAGGAGATAGCGCGCCTGGTGCTGGTCGTCGCCGGGCGCGAGCCCGGACTCGACATAGGCAAGCGTGGTTTTGTGGTCGCCGAAGTCGGGCTCCTGTGGCAGATAGCGCACGGTGGCACCGGGCTGCACGAAGCGCGTGCCGCCGTCGGGCTCGACCAGGCCGGCGGCGATCTTCAGCAGCGTCGATTTGCCGGAGCCGTTGCGGCCGATCAGGCAGACCCGCTCGGATGGCGCGACATTGAGCTCGACGCCCGACAGCAGCGGCGTGCCGCCGAAAGTCAGCTTGATGTCCTTGAGTTGGATCAGCGGCGGCGCCATGGTCAACCCTGACTGGTCGCGGATGCATCGGCGAGCCGCCGCGCGATCCGCCGCAGCGTCTGGTCGAGCGCGGACAGGAACGCGGAGCGGTCGCGCGGCGCGAACGATCGTGGGCCGCCGGTGACTTCGCCGGACGAGCGCAGATCCGTCATGAGATTGCGCACCGCGAGCGTCATCCCGATCGATTCTTCGGTGAACGGCTTTCCGTTCGGCGCGATGACGTCGGCGCCTGCCTTCACACAGCGGCTCGCCAGCGGGATGTCGGAGGTCACGACGACGTCGCCGGGCCTGGCGCGTTCGGCGATCCAGTCGTCGGCCGCATCCATGCCGCTGCCCGCGGCGATGCGCTCGATCAGCGGGTCGTGCGGCACGCGGATAAAGTTGCCGGCGACGACGCTCACGGGCACGCCGTGCCGGAGCGCGACGCGGTAGATCTCGTCCTTGACCGGACAGGCGTCGGCGTCGACATAGATGCGGGTCGGGATATCGGTCATTCCGCCGCGTGGTACCTCATCCAGGCCGCAAAGGCGAGGGGATTGACCGCTGTTCCCCGGCGCCTACGATCGGCCGCGAACAACAAGAAATGGGAACGCCAGCCATGCCGAACCGGCTCGAAACCTACCGCGTCGAGGCCTACAACACCGCCAAACAATCCGAAAACAAGATGCATGACGACACGGTCGCGCGCCGCTTCGGCTTTGAAGGAGGGCTGGTCCCGGGCGTCGACGTCTTCGCCTATATGATGCACGTGCCGATCGCCCGCTGGGGGCGGGACTTCCTGTCGCGCGGGCTGGTCGAGGCGCGCTTCATCAAGCCGGTCTATGACGGCGAGACCGCCGATGTCGATGCCACCGAGCACGAGGGCTTGCTGACCATCGAGGTGTTCAGCCGCACCGAGCTCTGCGCCACCGGGACAGCCTCGCTGCCGAAGGCAGCACCCGCGGTGTCGCTGAGCGACTACGTCGCGGTGCCCGTGGTGGCCGAGCGCAAGCCGGTCAGTCCGGCCATTTTCGAGACGGGCAGATGGCTCGGCACCACGCCGCGCCGCTGGGCCGGGCAGGATGCGGCGGATTATCTCGCCGACATCAGGGAGAAAGATCCGATCTTTGCGCGCGAAGGGTTGGGACACCCGGGCCTGATCCAGCGCGTCATGAACCGCGTGCTGGTGGACAACACCATCCTGGGCCCCTGGATCCATGTCGGCAGCCGCATGCAGTTGCTGTCCGCCGCACGCGCCGGCGACGAGATCACCGCGCGGGCGAAAGTCACCGCGAACTACGAGAAGAAGGGCCATCGCTTCGTCGAACTCGACGCGCTCGTCCTCGCCAACGGCACGACGCCGCTGGCGCACTGCCAGCACACCGCAATCTACCAGCCGCGCGAGCAGGCGGCGGCGTAGGAGGCCGGAAGGGGCAGGCTGTCACCACATCGTCATGCCCGGGCTTGTCCCGGGCATCCACGTTCTTTGTGCGGCAACGCGTGGATGGCCGGGTCAAGCCCGGCCCGGCGGAGAGACCTGCTTCGCCTCACGCCGCCTTGGCCTTCGCCTCCTGGATCGCCCGCCACACCCGCTCCGAAGTCAGCGGCATATCGATGTGCTTGATGCCGTACTCCGAGAGCGCATCGATCACCGCATTCACCACCGTCGACAGGCTGCCGGCGCAGCCGGCTTCGCCGCAGCCCTTGCTGCCGAGCGGATTGGTCGTTGCCGGCACCGGATGGTCGCCAACCGTCATGTTGGGCACGTCCTCGGCGCGCGGCAGGGCGTAGTCCATCAGCGAGCCCGTGATCGGCTGGCCGCTGTCGTCGTAGCGGACGTGCTCCATCAGCGCTTGCCCGATGCCCTGCACGACGCCGCCATGGAGCTGGCCCGCGACCAGCATCGGGTTGATCACCGTGCCGAAATCGTTGACCGCGCTGTAGCGCACGATCTGTACCACGCCGGTCTCGGGATCGATCTCGACCTCGGCGACGTGGCAGCCGTTCGGGAAGGCCGAGGCGATCGGCTCGCTGGTGTGATCGACGTCGAGCGTCTCAGGCACGCCCTCGGGCATCTTGCCGTCGTGCAGCTTCTTGGCCAGCTCCATGATGTCGATGCTGCGATCGGTGCCGGCGATCGTGAATCTGCCACCTTCGAATTCGATGTCGGCTTCGGAGGCCTCCAGCATATGCGCCGCGGCGCGCCTGCCTTTTTCGATGACGAGTTTCGCGGCTCCCACGATGGCCTGGCCGCTCGCCATGATCGAGCGCGAGCCGCCGGTGCCGTTGCCGGTGTGGACGATGTCGCTGTCGCCCTGCACCAGCTTGATGTTCTCGAAGGGAACGCCGAGCTGCGCGCTCAGCACCTGCGCGAATGGCGTGGCATGGCCCTGGCCGTAGTCGAGCGTGCCGGTGATAAGCTGCACGGTGCCATCAGGATCGAACACGATCTTGCCGAGCTCGGGGCTCGGCGGCGCCGTGACCTCGAGATAGGAGCCGACCGCGATCCCGCGTAGCTTGCCGGCCTTCCTGCTCTCTTTCTTGCGCTTGGAAAAATTCTCGTGGTCGGAGATTTCCAGCGCCTTGTTGAACACGGCCTGGAAGTCGCCGCTGTCATAGGTGACGCCGGAGGAGGCGGCGAAGGGAATCTGGTTCGGCTTGATGAAGTTGCGCTTGCGCAAGGTCAGCCGGTTGATGCCCATCTCGTCGGCGGCCCGGTCGATCAGCCGCTCCATGTAATAGTTCGCCTCGGGCCGGCCGGCGCCGCGATAGGCGCCCATCAGCGTGGTGTTGGTCAGCACCACCTTGATGTCGACGGCCATCAGCGGCGTCCGATACACGCTGGAAAAATTCTTGCCGGTGTTGAGCGAGAGCGGCCCCGGCGCGACGCCGGTGATGTAGGCGCCGAGATTGCCGTAACCGGAAAGCTTGGCTGCGAGGAAATGCCCCTCGGCATCGAGCGCGAGTTCGGCATGGATCTTCTGCGCGCGGCCGTGGCTGTCGGAGAGGAAGGCGGTCGAGCGCTCGTCGAGCCACTTCACCGGCCGTCCCAATTCCTTGGCCGCATAGAGGATGCACATGTATTCGGGATAGTTGATGTTCTTCATGCCGAAGGAGCCGCCGACATTGGCGGTGAGGATGCGCACCTTCTCGTTCGGCACTTTCAGGTTCTTGGCGAGATTGGCGCGGTTGCCGGCGACGCCCTGCGTCGGCACCTGAAGCGTGTAGCGCTCGGTTGTCTTGTCATAGGAGGCAAGGCCGACGCGCGGCTCCATCGAGACCACGGCAACGCGGGTGTTCTCGATGTCGAGCTTGGTCACATGGGCGGCGCTGGCGAAGGCCGCATCGACCTTGTCCATGTCGCCATAATGGTAGTCGAGCGCGACGTTATTGGGGATGTGGTCGTAGAGCTGCGGCGCGCCGGGCTGGGCGGCTGCCTCGGGGTCGGTCACTGCCGGCAGCGGCTCGATGTCGAGTTCGACCGCCTCGGCCGCATCGCGGGCCTGCGCCAGCGTCTCCGCCACCACGAAGGCGACGGGATCACCGACGAAGCGGACCTTGTCGGTCGCAAGCGGCTGGCGGTTGGTCTGGATCAGGGGCGAACCGTCACGGCTCTTCAGCGGCAGGCCGCAGGTGAAGGGGCCGTAGCCGGCGGCATCGAGATCCTTGCCGGTCCAGACGCCCAGCACACCCGGCATCGCCTTGGCGGCATCGATGCCGATACCCCGGTTGACGCCATGGGCATGGGTGGAACGGACGACCACGGCATAGGCTTGGCCCGGCAGGTTGAAATCGTCGGTATAGCGGCCCTTGCCGCGCACCAGCGTGTCGTCCTCCTTGCGGCGGACCGGCTGCCCGACGCCGTACTTTTGCAGTGCAATAGCGTTCTCGAGCGTAGTCGACTTGGTGTGTTCTTGCATGGGATTTGACCTGAAAAGCCGGCATTTGCGCATTTTCGCGGCAGCGGGGCACCGGCCTCCCTCAGATACCCCACCGCCCCGGTCACGACAACGCACGAATGGGCATGGTCCCATGTGAAGCGTTGTTGCGCAGGCCTGCCGCGCTGCTAATGTTTCAGGCGAAAAAGCAATTCCAGATCGGCTCTTTTGGCCGCGGAAAGACAGTTTGTATGAATGACCACACGCGGCTCCGCGACGGCCATGTCAGCCAACATGGGCCGCCCGGTGAGCTGGAGGGGTCGATGGCGGCGGTGGCATTGGCCACCGAACCCGCCGTCGCCGCGCAAGCGCCTGGAACCGGCGTCTACGCGGCGCTGGACCTCGGCACCAACAATTGCCGGCTGCTGATCGCCTGTCCGACCCCGGACGGCTTTCGCGTCGTCGATTCCTTCTCGCGCATCATCCGGCTCGGGGAGGGCGTCTCGGCGACGGGGTGCATCAGCGAGGCCGCGATCGAGCGCGCCATCGCCGCGCTCAGCATCTGCCGCGACAAGATCAATCTGCGGAAGGCGCGTCGGCTGCGGCTGATCGCGACCGAAGCCTGCCGCGCGGCTTCCAATGCAGAAGGGTTCCGCAGCCGGGTTGCGGCCGAGACCGGCATCGAGCTCGAGGTGATCGACCGTGAGACCGAGGCCGCGCTGGCGGTGCTCGGCTGCTCGCCGCTCGTCGACCCCAGGGGCAGGGGCGCGATCCTGTTCGACATCGGCGGCGGCTCCACCGAACTGGTGCGGATCGAGCGCGATCCGGAAAATCCGGAGCCGCGGATCAAGGCCTGGATGTCCATCCCCTACGGCGTGGTCACGCTTGCCGAGCAGTTCGGCGGCCGGGACGTGACGCCGGAGATCTATGCCGCCATGGAGCAGGAGGTAGCACACCACGTCGCGCCGTTCGCGCAAGAGCACGGCCGCGATCTCGTCGACATGCACCTGCTCGGCACGTCGGGCACGGTGACCACGCTCGCCGGCATCCATCTCAACCTCGTGCGCTACGACCGCCGCCGCATCGACAGCATCTGGATGAACGATGCCGACATCACCGCGACCATCAACAAGCTGCTCGCCATGAACTACGAGGAGCGCGCGAGCAACAGCTGCATCAGCGTCGAGCGCGCCGATCTCGTGCTGGCCGGCTGCGCCATCCTCGATGCGATCAGGCGTGCCTTTCCGCTGCCGCGCCTGCGCGTTGCCGACCGAGGCCTGCGCGAGGGCATGCTGGTCGAGATGATGCGCGAGGACGGCGCGCTCAGGAGCTGGTGAGATGGCGAAAGACACCACCGGCCGCTTGCACGTCCAGGTCAAGACCGGCGGCAAGCGCAAATTGTCGTCGAAGCTATGGCTGGAGCGGCAGCTCAACGATCCCTATGTGGCGAAGGCCAAGGCGGCGGGCTACCGCTCGCGTGCGGCGTTCAAGCTCCTCGAGATCGACGACAAGTATCGGCTGTTGAAACCCGGCATGGCCGTGGTCGATCTCGGCGCCGCGCCCGGCGGCTGGAGCCAGATCGCCGCCAAGCGTGTCGGCTCCACGGAAGGCAAAGGCAAGGTCGTTGCGATCGACCTGCTGGAGATGCCCGAGATTCCGGGCGTCGACTTCGCCCAGCTCGACTTCATGGACAACGACGCGCCCGACAAGCTGACCGCGATGCTGGGGGGCAAGGCCGACATGGTGATGTCCGACATGGCCGCCAACACCACCGGCCACCGCAAGACCGACCAGCTCCGCATCGTCGGCCTGGTGGAGACCGCGGCCGCCTTCGCCTGCGACGTGCTCAAGCCCGGCGGCGCCTTCCTGGCCAAGACCTTCCAGAGCGGCGCCGATGCCGACCTGCTCGCCCAGCTCAAGCGCGATTTCGCCACGGTGCGGCATGTGAAGCCGGCCGCAAGCCGGCAGGATTCTTCGGAGCGCTACGTCCTGGCGACGGGGTTTCGGGGGGCTTAGCAAGTCATCGCGCTAGAATAGGTAGCGCGTCCCGCGATCGCCGCAGGATATTCACATAGGTAACATCTAAGAATGATAATCTCTCAATCTGCAATTCAAGCGGGTGGAGGGGATTATGCAGTGCCTGTCTGACTGTCGGTGCGTGCTTGCGCGACGACTTGCCTTGATGTCACTCCTGTCCCTCCTACTCACTCTCGGCTTCGCAGCAGCGTCCCGCGCGCAAACGTCGATCACGGTCGACACGCAGGTGTCCTTCAACATCGGCCTAAGCGGCAATGACGATCTCGGCGATCTCAAGAAAATCTATCAGAGCGCGAACAGCCCGTCAGAACAGGCTTTCGATCAGTTCAACCAGATCATCACCGATACCGGCATGAAGCGGACGCGCCTGCTGCTCAGCGATGTCTATTGCGACGTCGACCAGACCGGGGATGTGTTCGGGTACACGCTTGACGGCGTCTTCCATCCGGGTGAGTGCCAGCCATTGGGGTGGCATCTGGATTGGGCCCTGGTCCGCGGGCTCTCGCCTCATGTGGCGGTCGGGTCCTTCATGCCGCCGCGCTTCGTGCAATACGGACCTGGTGAGAGTTGGGCTGTGGAGGGACCGGCTCCTGCACTCTTCCAGAAATATGCCGACGCTCTCGTGCGCTACATCGCCAAGAAGTCGTTCGATGGCGGGGCGCCTTCCGTCATCTTCGAGGTCAGCAACGAGGCTGATATCGCCGATACGGCTCCGGAGAACTGGAACGACATCAATCCGTCCGCCTATACGCTCAAGCCGTTGGGATCTTGGGGCCGTTGGCTGTGGTGGATGGACCCGACCAAATATGTCCTCAATCAGTGGCCCCCGCTGCAATCCCACACGATGTCCAGTGCCGAAGACCAGACCTTGTCTTATCCCTATCAGCTCGACGCGCGCCGTCTGCCGAGGCAGCTCTTGCCGGTTCAGAAGGTCTTCTCGAAGGCGATCGAGAACATCAGAAACGAACTCGCCGCCAACCAGAACTATAGCGGCAAGACCCTGGAAATGGCCGGACCGGCCCTGGTTGGACTGAGCCTTGCCTATTATCCGGCGGAGAATCTTCCGACTTTGGAGGAGGTCTTTCTCGACCAGACCTTCAATCCGCTGGCAGATACGTATCTGTCAAAATTCAACGCGCGGCTCGATCGCTTCTCATTCCACTACTACGGCTCGACGGACGGCACTGGCGGCTTTGCGTACTTCGGCAATCTGGTCGACACGGTCAAGGCCAAGCTGGACGCGCTGAGGGCGAACAACGCCAGCATGCCGGATGTCAAGCTGTTCCTGTCGGAATGGGGCCCGACGGCCTATGAGGCAACTGACGTCAATTACTCGCACAAGGGGGCGGCCTGGACGGCGGCGTTCCTGCACGAAGCGTTGAAGAAGAAGATCTCGATGGGATCGTATCTCATCATCGGTGACGGCCAGGGCGATCCGAACATCGCGCCTTACACGGGACAGGCGAGCCTGCTGCACAAGGTGCCGCGTGGCGAGGCCCCGGCCGACTATTATCCGAAGCCGGTTGCGAACCTCTTCAAGATGTACAACAAGATGTCCGGCCAGCGCGTGCAGGCAGCCCTGACCGGCGGGTCCGGGTCCCACCTCAATGCGTTCGCGACCTGGGATAGCGGCAGCTCCACCGCCAACGTCATGCTGTACAATTACGATGCGACGCGCGTCTTTGGAAACAACACGTCGGCCGAGACGCCGGAGGCGTTCTCGCTTGCCATCGACAATCTGCCTTTCCTCAACGGACCAGTGACCGTGGAACGTTACTTGATCGATGCGACGCACAGCAATCTGGCGCTCTTCCTGGTCGATGCAACCCATTCGTCCGAACTGCAGAAGACGTCGCTGACGGGCACCGTCACCAACGGAAGGCTCACTTTGTCCGATACGCTGGGTTTGGGCGTTTCGCTCTACCGGGTGTTGCCGTCGGTCGTCGGGCCCTAGCCCAGCCTCTGGTCCCGCACGTCCTGGGTATCCTCGGTCGCCGCCTTGACCGCAGCCTTCTCCGCGCCCTTGCCGGCGCCCTTGCGGCTCGCGATCTCCACCGCCTTGCGGCCGGAGATCTCGTTGCCGGCGTCGGCGGGCATTTGCCAGAAGAACCAGCTCGAAGCGGCCGAGGTCAGCGCGACCACGACGAAAGCCGGCGCGAACACGGTCGCGTTGAGCTCGCTGACATGGTGGAACCACATCGTCGTCTCGACGCAGGCCGCGCCGACGGCGACGCCGGCGGAGACCGCGAGCTGCTGGTTGACGCTGACCAGCGTCGTGGCGCGGCTCATCTGCGCGGTCTCGACCTCGGCATAGGCGACCGTGTTGATCGCGGTGAACTCCAATGAGCGGAAGAAGCCGCCGACCACCAGGATCACCATGATGATGAGCAGCGGCGTCGTCACCGTGAACAGCGCGCAGACGCCGAGGAAGAAAGCGCTCACGATCGCGTTCACCGTCATCAGGTTGCGGAAGCCGAAGGTGCGGATGATCCGCGCGGCCAGCGTCTTCATCCCCATAGCCCCGAGCGAGGAGGCAAAGGTGACGAGGCCCGAATGGAACGGCGAAAGGCCGAAGCCGATCTGCATCAGGAGCGGCAGCAGGAAGGGCAGCGCGCCGATGCCGAGGCGGAACAGGAAACCGCCGAACACGGCCGCGCGCAGCGTCGGCAGCTTCAGGAGCGAGAAATCGAGCACCGGCGATCCGGTTCGCCGGGCATGAATGACGTAGAGCGTCATCGAGATCGCACCGCCTGCGACCAGCGCGGCAACCGTGGTCCAGGGCAGCAGATTGAGACCGGCAACCGAGAGCCCGAAGGCGATGCCTGCGAGACCGATGCCGGCGAGCACCATGCCGTAGAGATCGAACGGCTCGGGTTGCTCGCTCTTGATCGGATCGATGAACTTCAGCGCCATGAAGATGCCGAGCAGCCCGATCGGGATGTTGATCAGGAAGATCCAGTGCCAGGACGCGTAGGTGGTGATGAAGCCGCCGAGCGGCGGTCCGATCACGGGGCCGATCAGGGCGGGGACCGTCACCCAGGCCATGGCGTTAACCAGCGCGCTCTTGTCGACCGAGCGCAGCAGCACGAGCCGCCCGACCGGGGTCATCATCGCGCCGCCCATGCCTTGCAGGATGCGGGCGAACACGAAATCGGTGACCGAGGTCGACAGCGCGCAGCCGACCGAGCCGACCATGAACACGCCGACAGCGATCGCGAACACCATCCGCGCGCCGAACCGGTCGGCGGTCCAGCCGCTCGCCGGAATGAACACCGCGAGTGACAGCAGATAGGAGGTGATCGCGAGTTTCAGCGTCAGCGGGCTGGTGCCGATGTCGGCCGCGATCGCCGGCAGCGAGGTGGCGATCACCGTGGAATCCATGTTCTCCATGAAAAGCGCGGTGGCCACGATCAGCGGAATGACGCGTTGCTTGTCGACCATGACGGATTGGTAATGAAAATCGGAAGGAGGGTGGAGTCGCGGCTTTATCACCGCCGTCCGCCGCCGACTATTGCGGATCCACGCATGGCACCTACGTCCCGCGTAACAACGGTGTGACCCACAGCCTCGTCCTTCCGGGGGCGTCGCTTCTCGCTCCACCGTCATTCCGGGGCGCCCCTTGGCGCGAGCCCGGAATGACAGCCGAGGGGAGGCGTACTGATCCAACCCCGGCGAATTTACGTAAAAACCCTGTGCATGGCTGGCCAGCGCGCCGATTTGCTTTGATTCGTCACGCGGGCATGCTATCGACCCGCGTCAACCCCACTGATGGGCTCCGATTCTCAAGGCGATGCCGCAAGGTACGCCGAGGGCGGCGCTCATCCATAGCTATTTGCGGCAAGACCGCAGGAAGGAGTTGGCAAATGGCCACGGTGCAACTTCAGGGCATCCGCGAAGCCTTTACGTTCGACGACGTGCTGCTGAAGCCTGGCCTGTCGGACGTCATGCCGGGCGAGGTCGACATCCGCTCCCGCGTCACCCGCGCCATTCCGCTCAACATCCCGATCATGGCCTCGGCCATGGACACCGTCACTGAGGCGCGTATGGCGATCGCCATGGCGCAGGCTGGCGGTCTCGGGGTCATTCACCGCAATTTCGATCCCGAGGGGCAGGCCGCCCAGGTGCGGCAGGTCAAGCGTTTCGAGTCGGGCATGGTGGTGAACCCGCTCACCATCAGCCCCGAGGCCACCCTCGAGGATGCGCTCAAGCTTATGAGCGATCACGGCATCTCCGGCATTCCCGTCGTCACCGGCGCCGGCAAGAACACGCCCGGCAAGCTGGTCGGCATCCTCACCAACCGCGACGTCCGTTTCGCCACCGACCGCCGGCAAAAAGTCTCCGAGCTGATGACGCATGAGGGCCTCGTCACGGTGCGCGAGAACGTCAACCAGGACGAGGCGCGACGCATGCTGCACCAGCATCGCATCGAGAAGCTGCTCGTCGTCGACGAGCAATATCGCTGCGTCGGCCTCATCACCGTCAAGGACATGGAGAAGGCGGTCGCCCATCCGCTCGCCTGCAAGGATGCGCAGGGGCGCCTGCGCGTCGCCGCCGCCACCACGGTGGGAGATACCGGCTTCGAGCGAACCGAGCGGTTGATCGATGCCGGCGTCGACCTCGTCGTGGTCGACACCGCGCACGGCCATTCCCGTCACGTGCTGCAGGCCGTGAACCGCATCAAGCGCCTGTCCAACTCGGTGCAGGTCGTTGCCGGCAACGTCGCGACCACGGAAGGCGCGCAGGCGCTGATCGACGCCGGCGCGGACTGCATCAAGGTAGGCATCGGTCCGGGCTCGATCTGCACCACCCGCATCGTCGCCGGTGTCGGCGTGCCCCAGCTCACCGCGATCATGGATGCGGTGGAAGCGGCGAAGAAGGCCGACATCCCCGTCATCGCCGACGGCGGCATCAAGTTCTCCGGCGACCTTGCGAAAGCGCTCGCCGCCGGCGCCGATATCGCCATGGTCGGCTCGCTGCTCGCCGGCACCGACGAGACGCCTGGGGAAGTGTTCCTGTGGCAGGGCCGTTCTTACAAGGCCTATCGCGGCATGGGTTCGGTCGGCGCGATGGCGCGCGGCTCGGCGGACCGCTACTTCCAGCAGGACATCAAGGACACGCTCAAGCTCGTCCCTGAAGGCATCGAGGGCCAGGTGCCCTACAAGGGCCCGGTCGGCAACGTCATGCACCAGCTCGCCGGTGGCCTCCGTGCCGCGATGGGCTATGTCGGCGCACGCGACATGAAGGAGCTGCACGACAAGGCCCAGTTCGTCCGCATCACCGGCGCCGGCCTGCGCGAAAGCCACGTCCACGACGTGACGATCACGCGCGAGAGCCCGAATTATCCGGGCGCGGGCTAGTCGCGTTGCTCGCGCGCGGGTTTGGCGCGCCAAGATACTGCCGTGCCCCGCTCGACCCGAGCGGGCCGCGAGCAACCGCGTCGTCGCGGTCGCTCAGGTAGGATTGAGATGCAATCCTACTCGGCAAAGGGCGCTGCATCCACCAGATCAACCACCGAAGGTGCTCGGTATCCTTCGACGAAGCGCTCGCCGAAATCCCGGACGAAATTGTCGTAGCTTGTTTCAGGCTTGGTGCTCGCGATATGGCAGAAGCAGCGGCGGAATTGCCGCTTCATCTGCATTCGTGGGAATTCGGCGACGATCCGCGACACTTCGGCGGCGGGAATGGCGTCGTATTGCAGCCCGATGACGTCGAAGCATATCCCGGCTGTTGAGAGCGCAACCTCGCTCTCCTTGTAGAGAGCGATCGACGGGGTTGAGTTCAGCGCGACGCTGTCCCAGATCAGCTGGGCACGGCGTTGGTCGAAGCCGCGCTCGGCGGCAAAGTGGCGCGCCAGGTCCGCCCCTTCGACCTCGAAGCGGCGCGGACCGGCGAAGCTTTCGTTCAGCGTGATGTCGTGCAGCAGGGTATCGACCGCGAGCACTTCCTCATCGTGTGCGACGTTCTGCAATTGTGCGAGCCGTACCGCGAACAGCCACGAGCGGACGACGTGGTTGAACAGATACGCTTCGCAGTGCCGCCGCGCATGATCGATCGCGGCATCGACGATCGGGGTGTCGGGAACGACTACGCCCGCGAGGGTCCGGTGGGCAGGTTTGTCCATGCTGCTGTCTTTCGCGCTCAGGTCTGCAGGAGAGCGAGATCGCTAGCCCCGGATGAACTTCAGGAGCTCGGCGTTGACCTGATCCTGATGGGTGGCGGTCAGGCCGTGCGGGGCGCCGGGGTAGTAGACCTCCTTGGCGCCCTTGATGAGCTTCGCCGATTTGCGTGCGGAGTCCTTGACCGGCACGATCTGGTCGTCTTCGCCGTGCAGCACCAGCGTCGGAACGTCGAACTTCTTCAGGTCCTCGGTGAAATCGGTTTCCGAAAAGGCTTTGACACTCTCATAGGCATTCTTGGCGCCTGCCTGCATGCTCCACAGCCAGAACTGATCGAGCGTACCTTGCGAGACTTTCGCACCCGGTCGGTTTGCGCCGTAAAAGGCAATCGCCAGATCCTTATAGTATTGCGATCGGTCGCCCGCGACGCCTGCACGAATGGCGTCGAACACCCCGATCGGAAGTCCCTCCGGATTGGCTTCGGTCTTCAGCATGATCGGCGGCACCGCCGCGATCAGCACCGCCTTGGCGACGCGACCGGTTCCGTGGCGGCCGATATAGCGTGCGACCTCGCCACCGCCGGTGGAATGGCCGATCAGCGTGGCGTCGCGCAAGTCAAGCGCTTCGATCACCGCAGCGAGATCGTCCGCATAGCCATCCATGTCATTGTGCTCCGAGGCCTGGCTGGAGCGACCGTGACCGCGCCGGTCGTGCGCGACAACGCGAAAACCGTGCTGGGCAAGGAACAGCATCTGGCCGTCCCAGGCGTCTGCATTAAGCGGCCAGCCGTGCGAGAAGGTCACGACGGGCCCTTGGCCCCACTCCTTGTAGTAGATCTCGGTGCCGTCCTTGGTGGTGATCGTGCTCATCGCTATGCGTCCTTTGGAGTGACAAGGGAATTTTTGAGCCAGTCGGTGAGCCGGGTCGGCCCGAGCCGTGGCGCGTCGCCCGGCGTCAGTGACCGATCGTTCAGGGGCAGGCCGAAATAGTCGGCATGGATATCGGGGATCACGCGGCGCGTGTCGCCCCTGGCGGCCAAAACCTGCTGCGCGAAGTCATCGAGGCCGCGCCTTTCGGGACCAGCGATCTCGACTATGCGGTTGCCGGGCGGACCGAGCGCCAATTCGGTCAGTGTGGCCGCGACGTCGTCGGCGGCGACAGGCTGGAAATGCGCGGGCGACAGCCGGATCACGTCGCCGTCGGTGCCGCCTGCGATGATCGCGTCGATGAATTCGAAGAACTGCGTCGCGCGCAGGATGGTGTATGGAAGGCCTGATGCTTGGATGAGCTCTTCTTGCACGAGCTTTGCACGAAAATAGCCGCTCGCCTGCAATCGGTCGGTGCCCACCACCGACAACGCGAGATGATGCTTCACGTTGGCGGCGGTTCCAGCCGCCATCAGGTTGCGGCCCGAGGTCCGGAAAAAATCCATCGCGGTCTTGTCATCGAAGGCCGGCGAGTTCGCGACGTCGATCACGACGTGGGCACCGCGGACTGCTTCGGCGAGGCCCTCGCAGGTCAAGGTGTTGACGCCAGAGGAGGGCGAGGCCGCGACCACTTCGTGGCCTTTAGCCTGAAGCCCGCGTACCACATTGCGACCGATCAGGCCGCTGCCGCCGATCACCACGATCTTCATTTTGTCCTCGCGCCTTGTTCGCTCCAGAGGCGGGAGGATGCGCCCGAATCCGACTCAAGACCTTGCTGGGGACGTGCAGGGCCCTTGGTTTTTGCTTGAAATCTGCTTGCAGTTTCGTCCAAACAGGGCGCAACAGCCTCGATTGGGGCGCGCCGAGAGCGGGATGCGGCTCGGTGTCAAGCAGGGCCTTTGTGGTGCGTTTCACCTTCGAAGCCTATGTCCTCGATGCTGACCGGCGGGAGTTGCGGCGAAACTCCGAGGCGGTCAATCTCACGCCGCAGGCTTTCGATCTGCTGCTCTATCTGGTGCGCAGCCGCGACCGTGTCGTTAGCAAGAACGATTTGTTCGACACGGTGTGGGGTGGGAGGATCGTCTCGGAATCGACATTGGCCAGCCACATCAACGCTGTGCGCAAGGCGCTGGAAGACAGTGGAGAGGTGCAGCGGCTGATTCGAACCGTTCCGCGCAAGGGGTTTCGCTTTGTCGGTGTGGTGCACGAAGCGGCCGATCAGCTCATCGCGATCGTTCCGTCGGCGGAGAAGCCGGTCGCCGCGCTCGACCTGCCCGACCGGCCCTCGATCGCGGTGCTGCCGTTTCTGAACCTGAGCGGGGACCCGGCTCGGGATTACTTCGCTGACGGAATAGTCGAAGACATCATCTTCGGTCTGTCTCGAATCCGGTGGCTGTTCGTGATCGCCCGCAATTCGAGCTTCACGTACAAGGGCCGCGCGGTCGATGTGAAGCAGATCGGCCGCGAACTCGGCGTGCGCTACGTGCTGGAAGGCAGCGTGCGTCGCTCCGCTGGTCGTGTGCGCATCACGGGACAATTGATCGACGCCTCCACCGGCGCTCATCTTTGGGCTGAGCGATTTGAGAGCACGATGGAGGATATCTTCGAACTGCAGGACCAGATCACCGCCAGCGTCGTGGGCGCGATCGCGCCGCAGCTCGAACTGGCCGAAATCGAACGCGCCAAGCGCAAACCGACCGAAAGCCTCGATGCCTACGACTATTATCTCCGCGGGCTGTCGCAGTTCCACACCGCGACCCGCGAAGGAATCGATGCAGCGTTGTCGCTGTTCTACCGGGCGATCGATCGCGATCCGGACTTCGCCGCAGCTTATGGCATGGCGGCGTGGTGCTTTTACTGGCGCAAGATGAATCGCTGGCTCACGGATCGCGTCGCCGACGGCGCCGAGGCGGCGCGGTTGTGCCAGAGCGCGGTGACGTTGAACAAGAGCGACGCGGTTGCGCTGTGCCGCGGCGGCCACGCCTGGCCGCATTTCGGCGGCGACCTGGACACCTGCGTCGCCCATGTAGACCGCGCGCTGGTGCTCAATCCGAATTCGTCGACGATCTGGTATCTCGGCGGCTATCAGCGAATCTCGATGGGCGAACACGACAGCGCGATCACCCATTTCAGCCGAGCCATGCGGCTCAGCCCGCTCGATCCGGAGATATTCCAGATGCAGACCGGGATCGCGATGGGGCACCTGTATTGCCGCCGCTTCGATGACGCGGTGGCGTCGCTGCAGCAGGCGACGCGGCAGATGCCGAACGTCCTGCGGGTGGCCGCCTTCATGGCGGCGAGCCACGCGCTGGCCGGGCGGATGGACGAAGCCCGCGAGGCGATGGGCCACGTCCGGAGGCTGGATCCGACTTTACGGGTCGGCGTCTTGCATGATTGGCTGCTGGTCCGCCGCCCGCAGGATTTCGCGCTCGCTGCGGAGGGCATGCGGATGGCCGGGCTACCGGAATGAAGGGACGCCCGTCGGCACAGAATGCTGGAAGCGGCGGCAACGGAGCTGAGGCAGGCGTGATCGGCGATAGCCGTTGATTCGACGGTGACGCCCCCTCGGCGCCGAGGGAGCCGGACGCCCCTCGCTTTTGTATTGACGTAGCTACATCCCTCCGCTTCCGTTCGCGGCGAAAGCCAATCCGGAGGAAGCCATCATGTCCCAAGCCAAACGCATCGTTCTCGCCGCGCGTCCCGTCGGCGAACCCAAGCCGACTGATTTCCGCTTGGAGGAATTCACTGCTCCGACGCCCGGGGCGGGCGAAGTCCTGTTGCGGACGATCTGGCTTTCGCTCGATCCCTATATGCGCGGCCGCATGAGCGAAGGACCATCCTACGCGGCGCCAGTGCCGGTCGGCGGCGTGATGGAAGGCGAGGCGGTCAGCGAGGTCGCGGTCTCCAACAATCCCGATTTCGCGGTTGGCGACATCGTCCGCGCGCGCACCGGCTGGCAGTCGCACGCGATCTCGAACGGCAAGGGACTGATCAAGGTCGATCCCAAGCTCGGACCGATCTCCACCTCGATCGGCGTGCTCGGCATGCCCGGCATGACCGCGTACACGGGCCTGCTTGACATCGGCAAGCCGCAGGAGGGCGAGACCGTCGTCGTCGCAGGTGCTTCCGGTGCGGTTGGCTCCGCGGTGGGGCAGATCGCCAAGATCAAGGGCGCCCGCGTGGTCGGCATCGCCGGCGGCAAGGACAAGTGCGACTACGTGGTGAAGGAACTCGGCTTCGATGCCTGCATCGATCACCGCGATCCCGATCTCGCGGCGAAGTTGAAGGACGCGTGCCCGAAAGGCATCGACGTCTATTTCGAGAATGTCGGTGGCGCCGTGTTCGAGGCAGTGTTCCCGCTGCTCAACCCGTTCGCGCGCGTGCCGGTCTGCGGCCTCATCGCCCATTACAACGACACCGAGGCCAAGCCGCCGAAATGGGCGGGCGCAATGATGCGCAACATTCTCACCAAGCGACTGACCTTCCGCGGCTTCATCGTCTCCGACTTCGCCTCCCGCCATGGCGACTTCCTGCGCGACATGTCCGGCTGGGTCCGCGACGGCAAGGTCAAGTACAAGGAGTTCGTCACCGAGGGCCTGGAGAGCGCGCCGGCCGCCTTCATGGGCCTCCTGAAGGGCGCCAATTTCGGCAAGCAACTGGTGCGGGTCGGGCCGGACAAGACCTAGCGTGACGGGGAGCGGAATTCACGCGCGGCCCCGCGGCCACATTCCGGATGGGGATAGTTAATAAAGCGTTACCAAGTGGTCACACCTGCCCGTAAAAGCCGCAGGTGTGACCTCCGGTTCATTGACGGCCGGACGAAGGCATTGAATCATCGCAGATATTTTAGGTGCTGCGATGTTCGAGATCAGTGTTTTCAGCGTAATCCTCCTGGCGGCCGGCTATTGGGCGACGATGTTCGTCATGGGCCGGCGCGACGACGTCATCCACGGCAAGTTCGTCCACACCGAGGACGTGGGCGATCTTGCTCGCCATCCCATGCCGGCACCACTGCCGCCCTTTCCGAAGCATCCGCTCAGGGCGGGGTCAATTGCCGGGCAATCCCCCGCCGCCCGTGCTCCCGCAGCCGAGCCGGTGAACAGCGAGGCACTTGAATCCCTGCTCGCCGCGATCCAGCGCGATCTCAAGAGCGTGGCCTGAGCTCAGTGCCCGCCCATCTGGGCCAGCAGTTCTTCGATATCGACATCGCGCTGGCCCGCCGCCCGGACATGCCGGACCTCGACGCTGTCGGGCCGGAAACGGTATTCGACCAGGCCGACTTCCTTGATCGCGATCCGATCCTGGCGGGAATCGTTGATGACGAAGCCGGCAGACGGCGCCCAGACGTGCCGGGTGTGGCGGAAGGTGAAGTCGCGGCGCTGGTGCACGTGGCCGCTGGCGATCAGGCGCAGGTCGACACTGCCGAACATGTCGATCAGCTTGGCCCGCGCCGGCTGCGGCACGTAGCGGATCGACGTCTCCGGCGTCTCGGCGTCGTCGGGCAGGCCGAGAAATAGCGGCTTGTGCAGGAACAGCGCCACCGGCCTGCCGTTTGCGCGCGATATTTCGGCCGCAAGCCAGTTGAACTGCTCGGCCTCGAAGGCGAGCCCTGAATTCATGACCAGGGAATTGAGGCCGATGAAGCGCCAGTCCGCGGCCTCGAACGACCAATGGTCTTCGCCGATGATCTCGCAGAACTGCCGGCGGTGCATCTCGTCGACCGGCGGCTTCGGCGCCGGCCCGATTGCGGTCGGATTGTCCCCGATGTCGTGATTGCCGGGCAGGTAGCGGCAGGGGACGGGCAGGGCGTCGTGCAGGCTCTTGGCGAATTCGATGTCGTCGCGGCTGCTCGGTCCGTCGAACGAGACGTCGCCGGTGTTGACGACGAGATCGGGCCTGTCGGCGTTGATGTGCTCGCTGATCGCCGCGAAGTTGGCGATCAGGCCGGGAAAGCGCCGGCCGAGATGCGTGTCGGAAATCTGGGTCAGGCGAAATTCTGGCATACGATCATCCTACGCGTCGCCGCGCGTCGGAACGATGACGGCCGGGCCAGGATCACTGCATCGATCGCAGCGAACAAAGTTTAAAGCACGCGATAGCGGATGGTGTAGCCGTCCTGCGGCGCGCCGGCGCCCGCGACCGGCGCGGCGATGCGGTCGGCGAGGTGCCAGGGGCCGAACTCGCCGGAGCGATGCGGCTCCGCCGGCAGGCGCAGGCGGAACTCGAAGGTGCCCTTGCCAGGCAGGTGCACGACCAGCACGCGCTCCGCGGTGCGGTGGTTGAGCGCGACCGCGCCGCGCAGCAGCGCCCGCCCGTCGGCGAGGTCGCGCACGCCCTCGACCAGCGCCAGGGTCTGGTTGCGGTCGGTATGCAGCTCGATCTGGGTCTCGGTCGCCCCCGTCAGCATCTGCCGGGGCATGCGGATCTCGAACTCGACGGCGGGCTTGGACGGATTGAGGCCGAGATAGGCAAGGGCTGCGTGGCGCATGTCGTAGGCGGCAAAGCCGAACAGGGCGAGCGCGGCCAAGGTCGCCAGGCCATGCCGGGCGACATCGCGCCACGTCCGGTAGCTCAGGCGGAAGTACACGGTCATCGCCAGCGCAACCGCGAGCGCTGCCGCGAGACCCGACAGCACCGACATCAGGACGCCGAGCTGGCCGCCCGCGGCTTCGGTGAAGAGGCTGGACAAGGAATTCATCGCGCCATCTCGCTTCGGGCTGGAGAGCCCGAAAGTGCTTTGACTGTCGCTGCTTGGTCGCCGAAGCGGGAACGCCGGTTCAAGTCGTTCATTGTCAGCGCCGGGAGTCGCGGCTAATGACGGTCGGCGGCATTTCGCCTCCCGGGAAAGTTCCGATGTCCGTTCAAATGGTTTTGCTGCCGGTCTTCGTGCAGGTCGCTCTCACCTTCGCGCTCCTGATGGGGATGGTCGGCGCGCGCCGCAAGACCCTGGTCTCCGGCGAGACCAGGATCCGCGATATCGCACTGGGCGAGCCGAACTGGCCGAAGGGCGCCACGCAAATCGCCAACTGCTACCGCAACCAGTTCGAGCTGCCGGTGCTGTTCTACGTCCTGATCGCGCTCGCCTTGCCGCTTCGCCGCGCCGATCTCTTCATCGTGCTGATGTCCTGGGTGTTCGTGGTGACACGCTTTGCCCATGCCGGCGTGTTCGTCTCCTCGAACGATCTGGGGCGCCGGTCCATGGTCTGGCTCGCCGGCGTGCTGGTGCTGCTGGCGATGTGGATCTATTTCGCGCTGAAGCTGCTGTTGCTGATCTAGAGCATGATCCGGAAAAGTGTGAAGCGGTTTTCCGAAAAGATCATGCTCAAACAACAACCTAGAGCGCGATGACGATTCATCCTAATCGCAACGCGCTTTAGGCGCATGCGCACCACTTGAAAGAATTCGAATGACCCCCGCTGCCCGGCTGTCCGCAGCCATCGAACTGATCGACACCATCGAGAGAGACCGCGTGCCTGCGGCGAAAGCGCTGAAGGAGTGGGGCACCGCGCACCGCTTTGCCGGCTCGGGCGACCGAGCCGCCATCGCCGGCCTCGTCTGGGACGTGCTGCGCCGCTACGCCTCGAGCGCGTTCCTGATGGATTCCGATACCGCGCGGGCGCGCCTGATCGGCATGCTCCGCCTTGAGCGCCACATGGACACGGCGACCATGGCCGCGCTGTTCGATGGCAGCCGGTTTGCACCGGCGCCGCTGACAGAGGCCGAAGAGGCCGCGCTTGCCTCGCGGACCCTCGAAGGCGCGCCTGCGGCGATTGCCGGGGATTACCCGGAGTGGCTCGATCCCCACCTTGCCAAAGTGTTCGGGGAGGACCGCGCCGCGGAGGCCGCCGCGATGGCCAGCCGGGCGCCGCTCGATCTGCGCGTCAACACGCTAAAGTCCAATCGCGACAAAGCGCTGCAGGCACTTGCTCATCTTCATGCGAAACCGACGCCCTGGTCCGCAACCGGCCTGCGCATCGAGCTTTCGGCCGACGCGCGCAACCCGGGCATCCAGGCAGAAGAGGGTTTCATCAAGGGCGCCATTGAAGTGCAGGATGAGGGATCCCAGCTTGCGGCCCAGTTCACCGCGGCAAAACCCGGCGAGCAGGTGATCGATCTCTGCGCCGGCGCCGGCGGCAAGACGCTGGCGCTCGCCGCCCTGATGCAGGGCAAGGGCCGGTTGATCGCGACCGACCGCGACAAGCGCCAGCTCGCGCCGATCCACGAGCGGCTGTCGCGCGCCGGCGTCCACAACGCGGACGTCCGCACGCCCAAGGGCGAGGCCGATCCGCTCTCGGATATCCGCGCCTCGGCCGATCTCGTGGTCATCGACGCGCCCTGCACGGGAACCGGAACCTGGCGCCGCAACCCCGACGCCAAATGGCGGATGCGGCCCGGCGCGCTGGAGATTCGCCTGCGCGACCAGACCGAGGTCCTGGAGCGTGCGGTCCCGCTGGTGAAGCCGGGTGGCCGCATCGCCTACATCACCTGCTCGGTGCTGGCAGAGGAGAATGGCGAGCAGGTGCGGGCCTTCGTCGCACGCCATGGCGCGTTCGCGGTGGTGCCACCTGAGCAGACCGCGAGCGTGCTCTGGGACAAGGCGGAGGCGTTCGGCGAGGCCGCACTGAAGTCGGCGGAAGGCTGGCTGATGACGCCGCGCCGGACCGGCACGGACGGGTTTTTCGTGGCGGTGCTGAAGAAGACGGACTGATATCCCTCCGCCGTCATTCCGGGGCGCCCGCAGGGCGAGCCCGGAATCCATGGTGCGGCAGTGTGTGCGGTTCGATGGATTCCGGGCCCGCGCTACGCGCCCCGGAATGCCAGTGTCGGCGTCGAGGAAAGGCGAGTCCCTGAGCGCGCCATGCCCGCCGTCTCTCGAATCCCAAAAGGACGTGGGCACGCTTTCCGCTTTGCCCACCCTAAAGGACTGAGGAAGGCGGGCTGATATCCCTCCGCCGTCATTCCGGGGTTCGCGAAGCGAGAACCCGGAATCCATCAGGCCGCGCAACTTGCTGCCCGACGGTTTCCGGGTTCGCCCTGCGGGCGCCCCGGAATGACGGGAGCCCCAAACAAAAACCCCGCCAACCGATCCCGGTCGCGGGGCTTTCGAGTTCTGTCGTTCTGCCGGTACGTCTGCGGTCAGAACGGTGCGCAGGCGTTAGCCAACGCGGAGATTGTCAGCCGAAGACTTGCCGCTGCGGCGGTCGGCGACGATGTCGAACGAGACCTTCTGGCCCTCGTTGAGGGTGGAGAGGCCGGCGCGCTCGACCGCGCTGATGTGCACGAACACGTCCTTCTGGCCGTCGTCCGGCTGGATGAAACCATAACCCTTTTGGGTGTTGAACCACTTCACGGTGCCCATAGCCATGGGAATTTCCTTTGTTAGAGAGGGTACGCACGCGGACCGGTACGCGTCGCTGCGCCCTTGATCCTGTTCAGTCGATGTTTGGAGAAGTCATCTGAAGCGTGCGCGCCCGTCGGTAACGAAGCGAAGCGGCCCAGTCGTTCGGCCAAGTATCGATGATCACAATATAGCGAGAATTTGGGGCCACTTCAAGGCACCACCCGTGTCCCGGCATGTCGCGAATCTTTGCTATTTTGCGATGCAAACGAACCGCTCCGCGCGCCTCAGTCGACGATGAAGAGGGTGGCGCCGGTCGTCGTCGAGGACCGGTGCGCGGCGTCGCCGAAGTCCGAGACCTGGTAGCTCATTCCGGCCGTGAGCTTGAATGTGCGCCCGTCGCGCAACTCGCTGTCGAGCTCGCCCTTCAGCACGTACAGCACGTGGCCGCGGTCGCACCAATGATCGGCGAGGTAGCCCGGCGAATATTCCACCATCCGCACCCGCAGATCGCCGATGTTGAGCGTGCGCCATTTTGCCTCGCCGGTCTCGCCGGCATGCGTGGTCGCCTCGACCTTGCTCCAGTCGGTGACGGTGAAGGGGCAGGTGGGGAGTTTCATGGGAGCGATCCTGTCTCCGGGCCGGCATCGTTTCTGTTAGCGCACGCCGTTGCCTCGGTCTTCGTCGCAACGAAGCTTGGGGTGTTCGCGCCTCATTCTCAACTGTCATCGTCCGGCTTGACCGGACGATCCAGTATTCCAGAGGCGGTTGCGTGATGCGGAGAAGCTGCGGCGTACTGGATTCCCCGCTTGCGCGGAGAATGACGCCGGGGGGTGGGTTTGCATCGTCCAAATCAGCCCCTGTTCGAGGGTCGGGCATATGGGTCAACAATACTTACCTATATCGTTTTGTCTATGCTCAAAGAAGCATGTGGGCGCGCGCGCCCGCGCGGTTGCGGCCCGGGCCGCACCGGCGTATCTGCTGGCCATGACAGCAGCACAGAACGACCGCTCCGCGTCGACGCCCTCGGTGGCCTCGGCGCACGACAAGATTCTCATCGTCGACTTCGGCAGCCAGGTGACGCAGCTGATCGCGCGCCGCGTGCGCGAGGACGGCGTCTATTGCGAGATCGTGCCGTTCAACAAGGCCGAACAGGCCTTCAACGAGATGAAGCCGAAAGCGGTGATCCTCTCCGGTGGCCCCGAGTCCGTGCACGAGGCTGGCTCGCCCCGCGCGCCGCAATTGATCTTCGCCTCCGGCGTGCCAGTGATGGGCATCTGCTACGGCCAGATGACCATGGCGGCGCAGCTGGGCGGCGAGGTCGAGGGCGGCCATCACCGCGAATTCGGCCGCGCCGATGTCGAGGTCAAGGCCGACAGCAAGCTGTTCGAGGACGTCTGGTCGTCGGGCAGCAAGAACCAGGTCTGGATGAGCCATGGCGACCGCATCACCAAGATGCCGCCGGGCTTCTCGGTGGCCGGCACCTCGCCGAACGCGCCGTTCGCGATCATCCAGGACGAGAAACGCAAATATTACGGCCTGATGTTCCACCCCGAGGTGGTGCACACGCCCGACGGCGCCAAGCTCATCCGCAATTTCGTGCGCAAGATCGCAGGCCTTTCCGGCGACTGGACCATGCGCGCCTTCCGCGAGGAGGAGATCGCCAAGATCCGCGCGCAGGTCGGCAAGGGCAGGGTGATCTGCGGCCTTTCTGGCGGCGTCGATTCAGCCGTCGCGGCGGTGCTGATCCACGAGGCCATCGGCGACCAGCTCACTTGCGTGTTCGTCGATCACGGCCTGATGCGCCTCAACGAGGCCGAGCAGGTCGTCGACCTCTTCCGCCACCACTACAACATCCCGCTCGTGCACGTGGACGCCTCGAAGCAATTCCTCGGCGAGCTCGAAGGCGTCACCGACCCCGAAGCCAAGCGCAAGACCATCGGCCGCCTTTTCATCGAGGTGTTCGAGGCCGAGGCCAAGAAGATCGGCGGCGCCGACTTCCTCGCGCAGGGCACGCTCTATCCTGATGTGATCGAGAGCGTCTCCTTCACCGGCGGGCCTTCCGTCACCATCAAGTCGCACCACAATGTCGGCGGCCTGCCTGAGCGCATGAACATGAAGCTCGTCGAGCCCCTGCGCGAGCTGTTCAAGGACGAGGTCCGCAAGCTCGGGCGCGAGCTCGGCCTCCCCGAAATCTTCGTCGGCCGCCATCCGTTCCCGGGCCCGGGCCTCGCCATCCGCTGCCCCGGCGAGATCACCCGCGACAAGCTCGACATCCTGCGCAAGGCCGATGCCGTCTACATCGACCAGATCAGGAAGCACGGCCTCTACGACGAGATCTGGCAGGCTTTTGCCGTGCTGCTCCCCGTGAAGACGGTCGGCGTCATGGGCGACGGCCGCACCTACGACTACGTCGTCGGCCTGCGCGCCGTCACCTCCACCGACGGCATGACCGCGGATTTCTACCAGTTCGACATGAAGTTTCTGGGCGAGACCGCCACGCGCATCATCAACGAGGTCAAGGGCGTGAACCGGGTGGTGTATGACGTGACGAGCAAGCCGCCTGGGACCATTGAGTGGGAGTAGGGAGGCGTATTGATCCAGGTGGCGCGACGGTACTTTCTCGAGCGGTGAGATTCGACTGCGTCGTTCACGTGCGCCGAAACAATCGGTAGGTTTCGATCGGTTCACGGGAATACTGCCCGCGTGTGAACTGTAACAGCTCTGCGGCGTTGAAGGTGGGTGCAAATCTCCTCCTTAGCGCCAGAACCTTACATCCTGATCCTGACCGGAGCGGGTCTGCTGATCGCGCTCGTCGCTTGGCTACCCCTCGCCCTGAAGCGGCTGCCGCTGTCTCTGCCGATCGTCTGCATTGGGATCGGTGCTGCGATCTTCTCGCTGCCGGCAGTCACGCTCAGGCCACTGCCGCTCAATTACCCCGACTTCACGGAGCGTTTCACCGAGTTCGTCGTGATCATTGCGCTGATGGGGGCCGGCCTGAAGCTCGATCGCCCGTTCAGCTGGCGAAAGTGGAGCGTCACCTGGCGGCTGCTGGCGATCACGATGCCGATCGGAATCCTGGCAATCACGGCATTGGGCGGGTGGATGCTGGGTCTGTCCTGGATCGCGGCGCTGCTGCTGGCGGCAAGCCTGGCGCCGACCGATCCGGTGCTGGCGTCCGACGTTCAGGTCGGGCCTCCCAAGACCGGGGAAGAGGATGAGGTTCGCTTCGGCCTTACATCCGAGGCCGGCTTGAACGACGGCTTCGCCTTTCCGTTCGTGCATCTTGCGATCGCCCTCGGCTTGGCGGCGACGACGGGGGAGCCATGGGCGGGCAAGTGGCTGCTTTACAACGTGGTGTGGGAGATTGCCGCCGGCCTGATCGGTGGCTGGCTCATTGGCCGGCTGTTCGGCTGGCTCACGTTCCACGTCCCCGCCGACACCAAGCTGTCCAGGACGGGAGACGGTCTGATCGCAATATCGGCCACGTTCGTTTCTTACGGCGTGACCGAAATCATCCACTGCTACGGCTTCCTCGCCGTTTTCGTCACCGCGCTGACCTTGCGCCGATCGCACCGCGATCACGAGTTCAACCGGCAGATGCACGACATCACCGAGCAGGTCGAGCGGCTGGCCATGATGGTCCTGCTGCTGCTGTTCGGCGGGGCGCTCGTCAGCGGCTTGCTGCGCCCGCTTCATCTGGTGGACGTGGCTGCCGCGGCTGCGATCCTGCTCATCATCCGGCCGATCGGCGGGTTGATTGCGCTGGCTGGATTCGAGGCTCGCTTTTCGGAGAAGATGACGCTGGCCTTCTTCGGAATCCGAGGCGTGGGCTCCTTCTACTATCTGGCCTATGGACTCAACCATATGGAGTTGACCGTCGGCGAGCGGCTGTGGGCTATCGTTGGCCTCGTAGCGCTCTTGTCGATTCTCCTTCACGGACTGACTGTTACGCCGGTCATGCGACAACTCGACAGGAGTCAGGGTCGGGATCCGGACGCCGATGATGCGCCTCCGCCGCCAAGCGCGCAACGACCGGCGTCGGCCTAGGATCGAACGATGCTCGGCGGCGGCGCTTTGACGCCGCGAGGACCCATTCGCGCGTCGAACTCAATCGCAGCTGCGCGGGGGTAGGACATTCCGACGTCTTGAGACCGTGTGGTCCCGACTGTAACGTCAAGCACACGGTCCGCAGAATGCCTAAAACTCTCGACATCTGATGATCGAGGAGTTGGAACCAGCACAGGCTGGCGTTTGCGAGTGGCCGCACTTGATGACGGGGCGGAGCCATGTCCGACTTACTGCCCAGCGCGTTGGATCTTGCGCGCTTCCAGTTTGCCTTCACGGTGGTCTGGCACTTCCTTTTTCCAGCCTTCACGATCGGGCTCGCGAGCTATCTTGCGGTGCTCGAAGCTCTGTGGCTATGGACGGGCCGCAGCGCTTATCTCGACACCTATCGCTATTGGCTAAAGATTTTCGCCGTCGCTTTCGCCATGGGCGTGGTGTCGGGCGTAGTCATGTCATACCAGTTCGGCACGAACTGGTCGGTGTTTGCCGACAAGACGGCGCCGGTGCTCGGTCCGCTGCTCGGCTACGAAGTGCTGACGGCATTCTTTCTCGAGGCCGGCTTCCTTGGAGTCATGCTGTTTGGCCTTGGCCGCGTCGGTCCGCGCCTGCATTTCGTCGCGACCTGTTTCGTCGCGGGCGGCACCTTGCTCTCGGCCTTCTGGATTCTCGCCGCGAATTCCTGGATGCAGACCCCGGCGGGACACGCCATGGGAGCGAACGGCCAGTTCATTCCCGAGAGCTGGCTGGCGATCATCTTCAATCCCTCGTTCCCCTATCGCTTCGCCCATACGGTCACCGCCGCCTACCTGACGACCGCGATGATCGTGGGAGCCGTCGGCGCCTGGCACCTGCTGCGCGACAGGATGAACGAACGCGCACGCATCATGTTTTCGATGGCGATGTGGATGGCCGCGATCGTGGCGCCGATGCAACTCCTGATCGGGGATCTGCATGGCGTGAATTCGTACCACCACCAACCGGTCAAGGTCGCCGCCATGGAAGGCCACTTCGAGACCGAGCGCCGGGCGTCCTCCATCCTGTTCGGCATGCCGGATGCGGAAGCCGGGGTGACGCGCGGCCAAATCGCCATTCCAGGATTTGCGAGCCTTTATCTCACGCATAGCCTCGATGGAGAGGTCAAGGGGCTCAAGGCTTTCCCGAAGGACACCTGGCCGACCAACATTCCGCTTGTCTTCTGGGCGTTCCGCATCATGGTCGGCTTGGGGATTCTGATGATCGTGCTCGGCATGACCTCGCTCGTCCTGCGTTGGCGCGGCGCTCTGTACGACGCGCCATGGCTGCACCGCTTTGCCGTGGCCATGGGACCGTCGGGGCTGATCGCGGTGACGGCCGGATGGACGGTGACGGAGGCGGGACGCCAGCCGTTCACGGTTTACGGACTGCTGAGGACCGCCGATAGCGTGGCGCCGATCGCGGCGCCGGCCGTGGCTGCGTCTCTGGCGGCATTCATCGTCGTGTACTTCGTGGTCTTCGGCGCCGGGATCGCTTATCTGTTTCACCTCTTCCGCCAGGCGCCTGAAGCCGGCGAGCACGGGCCGCCACAAGGCGAGCCGGTCCGTACGGCCGGCATTACGCCGGCGCCAGCCTTGATGGCAGGAGCGTCGGGCACGCCCAGAGCAGAGCCGCAGCCAGCGGGGATCAGGCCATGAGCATCGACCTCACACTGATTTGGGCCCTGCTGATCGCGACGGCCGTGCTGCTCTACGTGGTGATGGACGGCTTCGACCTCGGCGTCGGCATCCTGTTTCCGGCCGAGGTGGCGAAAGCCGACCGCGATGTCATGGTCAATTCTGTCGCCCCGGTCTGGGACGGCAACGAAACCTGGCTCGTGCTTGGCGGCGGCGGCCTGTTCGCGGTGTTTCCGCTGGCCTATGCAACGATCCTTCCCGCGCTCTACATGCCGCTCATTCTGATGCTGCTCGCATTGGTCTTTCGAGGGGTATCCTTCGAGATGCGGTTTCGTGCGCGGACGTCCGCCGGTGAAACATGGTGGGATCGCGCCTTCTCATGGGGCAGCTTTGCCGCCGCATTCCTCCAGGGCATCTGCCTCGGCGCGATCGTGCAGGGCATTCGCGTCGAGGGGCGTGCTTACGCCGGCGGCTGGTGGGACTGGCTGACGCCTTTCTCTGTCCTGACCGGTATTGCCCTCGTCGTCGGCTACGGCCTGCTCGGCGCGTGCTGGCTGATCTGGAAGACGGACGGCGCGCTCCAGGCACGCTGCCGCAATTATGCGCGCGTGCTCGGATTCGCGACACTCGGCTTCATCGCCGTCATTTCGGTGATGATGGTGATCCAGAGCCCTGCGTTCCGCGAGCGATGGCTGACGCTGCCGAACATGCTGTATGCAGCGCCCGTGCCGGTTCTCGTGGCCCTGCTGGCCTGGCGCTTTCACCGCGCGCTCGCAAAGGGTGAGGATGGGGTGCCGTTCCTGTGCGCGCTCGGCTTTTTCGTGCTGTCCTACATTGGGCTCGGCATCAGCATGTGGCCGATGATCGTGCCGCCCTCGATCACGATCTGGCAGGCAGCCACCCATCCCAGCAGCCAGGCATTCCTGCTCGTCGGCGCGGCGGTGCTGGTGCCGGTGATCCTGGTCTATACCGGCTACGTCTACTGGATCTTTCGCGGCAAGGTGCGGCACGGCGAGGGATATCATTGAGGCTGCGCATGTCTCAAACCTTGCGGCAATGGCTGTGGTTCGTTGCGCTATGGGCCGCGGGCGTGATCGCGCTGCTGGCGGTTGCAATGCCGATCCGATGGCTGCTCAAGACTGGGTAGAAAAGCTGCCGCACCCTCGATCTTCTGGGCTCACCTCGCCAAGCTCGATCTGGTCGCTGCTTGCTGTCCTGTCCGCGCGGAGGCGCCCGGCGGAAACGTCGGATCTCCGTCACGGCCGCTCGTGATACGACATCCGCATCGTCACTTCCGGAGCCCGCCTTGATGTCCGTCGCGACTGCCGCTAGCCAGCTTCCCGCCACTGCCGTTGAAACTGACCCCGAGACCCTCGGCTGGATGCGCGGCTTCCCGCCGTCGCCGGACCGGCTCATCACCTTCCAGGACGGCTCCTTCCGCAATTTCCCCGAGCTGCGCTGGGCCTGGAGTAACATCCGGCAACTGGTGCCGACGGTGAATGTCTGGCGCGGCGCGGGGCCCGCATCACCTCTGCCGCGCGCGGAGCAGGATATCGGCGCGGTCGCCTCGACCACGATGGACGGCCGGCCCATGACCTTCGCGAAGATGCTGGAGGAGACCTACACCGACGGCATCGCCGTGCTGCATCGGGGCAAGCTGATCTATGAGCGCTATTTCGGCGCCTTGAAGCCGCAGAAGCCGCATATCGCGATGTCCGTGACGAAGTCGTTCACCGGCGTGATCGCCGGCATTCTGGTTGCCGAGGGCAAGATCGATCCGCAGGCGCCGGTCACGGATTACGTGCCCGAGCTGAAGCCAAGCGCGTTCGGCGATGCGCGCGTGCACGAAGTCATGGATATGACCACGGGGCTCGCCTACACCGAAATCTACACCGACAAGAATTCCGACGTGTGGGGCCTCAGGCGTGCCAACGGCATGGCGCCGATCCCGCCGGACTACGACGGCCCGACCAACATTTTCGATTTCCTCGTCGCCCAGACAAAGCAGGGCGAGCACGGCAAGGCCTTCGCCTACAAGACTGTCAACACCGACGTGCTGGCGTGGATCAACAGGCGCGCCAGCGGCCTGACACTGTCGGAGCTCTTGTCCGAGCGGATCTGGCAGCCGATGGGTGCGGAGGAGGACGCGTATTATCACGTCGACCGCATCGGCACCGAGAGCGGCGGCGGCGGGCTCTCCACCACCTTGCGCGATCTCGCCCGTTTCGGCGAGACCATGCGCGATCACGGCCGCTTCAATGGCCGGCAGATCGTGCCGTCGCAGGTCGTCGAGGACATCGCGCGCGGCGGCGATCCCGAGAAATTCAAGCCGGCCGGCTACACCACGCTGCCGGGCGCGTCCTACCGCAATCAATGGTGGGTCACGCACAACGCGCACGGCGCCTACATGGCGCGCGGCGTCTACGGCCAGGGCATCTACATCGACCCCAAGGCCGAGATGGTGATCGCGCGCTACGCCTCGCATCCCATGGCCGGCAACGCCGCCAACGATCCCGTGACCCTGCCGGCCTACATGGCGCTGGCGAAGGCGCTGATCGACGGTGCGTAGGGTGGATTAGCCAGCGGTTGCGCGAAGCGCAGCCGCCGGCGTAATTTACCTTCTCTCGTCGTGCCGTGCTGCTAGATGGCGGATTACGCTTCGCTAATCCGCCCTACAGGCTGTCAGCGCCGCGCCTGAGCCCTCACGCCTCCTGCCAATGCGGATAGGTGACGTAGGCGGTGACGGCGCCTTGCTCATGCGAGCGGATCATGACCGTCTCGCCCTTCGGCATATGGACGATCTCGCCGGGCCCCGCGGTGACGGTGCTGCCGTTGCTCGTGACCGACAGCTTGCCTTCGAGCACGATCATGACGTCGTCGACCTTCATCGTCTCCTCGAGATTCTGGTTCGGCGCGTAGCGGCCGAAGCCGATCGTGATCGGTGCGTCGTGGCGCTGGTCGATTACATTGCCGGCGAAGATATCGCCGTCCTGTCCCGGTGAGCGTTCGAGCGAAGCGTCGGCAAGGGCGAATTTGCGTACTTTCATGAGGTCGTTCCGTCTTGTGTGGCTGGGAAAGCACGAATCGACGCCGTGGCCGTTGTTTGGTTCGCTTCGACGCACGAGGCGGTTTGACGCAGCGGAACATCCAAAATATAATCATTGACTTATATAAGTGGAGACCGATATTGCCTCGGCAGGAGAACGCCAGGGAGAACCCAAAATGCAGATCGACGTCGCCCGGGTCTTGGGGCTTGTGACGCGCTCGGTGAGGAGCTTCGACAAGGACGGCAAGCCGGCGAGCGCGGTTACGCTGACGCGGCTCTACGACACCAGCGTCGACGATCTCTGGGACGCCGTCACCTCCAGGGAGCGCATTCAGCGCTGGTTTGCGCCGGTGGAAGGCGACCTTCGCCTTGGCGGACGATACCAGGTCAAGGGCAATGCCGGCGGCACCATCACGTCCTGCACGCCGCCGACCCACTTCGCCGCAACCTGGGAATTCGGCGGCGCCACGAGCTGGATCGACGTCACGCTGAGCGGAGAGCGAAGCCAGGCGCGTTTGACGCTCGAGCACACCGCTATCATCGAGGATCATTGGAATCAGTTCGGCCCGGGTGCGGTCGGCATCGGCTGGGACCTCGCGCTGGCGGGGCTGGAGCGATATCTTGCGACCGGGGCATCGGTCGACCATGAAGCGGCCGAGGCCTGGATGGTGTCGGCCGAGGGCAAGGACTTCATGACCACGAGCGGAGAGCATTGGCGTGCGGCGCATGTCGCAAGCGGGGTCGATCCCGGCGAAGCGAAGCAGCGCTCGGACCGCACCATCGCCTTTTATCGCGGCGAGATGCCGCCCGACATCGTTCATCCCGGCACAGGAAGCTGATGCACGTCTTCGAAGTCCTCGCCGATCCCGTGCGCCGCCGCATCCTCGAGCTGCTGGCACGAGGCGAATTGGCATCCGGTGAGGTCGTCGAACTGATCGGCGCCGAGTTCGGCATCACCCAGGCGGCCGTCTCGCAGCACCTCAAGGTGCTCAGAGAGAGCGGCTTCGCCACCGTTCGCGCCGAGGCGCAAAGGCGCCTCTATTCGGTCGACGCCGCGGGGCTGCAGGCGGTCGACGCTTGGGTCGGCCAATTCAGAACCTTCTGGGAGCCGAAGCTGGACGCGCTCGCGACCCAGATCGCCCGTGGCAAGCGCGAGCGTCGCAACGCGCCGATCGTCAAGCGGAGCGGGAAGAGGGCTTGAGGGCATGGATGAGAAGGGTAGGGTGAATTAGCCGGCGGCTGCGCAAAGCGCAGTCGGCGGCGTGATCCACCACTTGCTAAGCCGTGCTGGGATTGGTGGATTACGCTTCGCTAATCCACCCTACGACCCCCGCGACATCTTCTCATACTTCTTCACCAGCCGCTCCCGCTTCAGCCGCGACAGCCGCTGGATCCAGAACATCCCGTCGAGCTGGTCGATCTCGTGCTGGTGGCACACCGCGCGCAGGCCGTCCGATTCCTCGCTCCGCACATTGCCCTCGATATCCTGATAGCTGATGCGCACCCGCGCGTGGCGCTGCACGTCCTCGTTCAACCCCGGCATCGAGACGCTGCCCTCGCGATGCATGATCATCTCGGGCGAAGCCCATGTGATCTCCGGATTGACGTAGGTCCGCGGCCCGTCCTTGGCGTCGAGCTCGAGAACGACCACGCGCAAGGGCACGCCGATATGCGGCGCGGTGATGCCGATGCCGGGCGCGGCGCGCATCGTGTCGAGCAGATCCTGCGCGAGCTGGCGCAAGCCGTCGTCGAACGCGGTGAGGGGGCGGGCCGGCAGCGCAAGCCGGCGGTCGGGATAGCGGAGGATGGGGCGGATGGTCATGCTCGGGTCGATCAATGCAGGCGTGAAGCAGTTTTGACAGTTCCGGAGGCGACCAGGCGCTCTTCGTCATTGCGCTTGTGATCGGCCTCTTGTAACTCTTGGTTGTATATATTTCGGCATTTCAGGGGACGGACCCGGGCCACCGATTTCTTCATTTGTAAAGCTAGGTTTTTCTTTTGGGGGCAGACATGAGCATTGCCGTTAGCACCGGCAAGGGGGGATATCCCGTACCGGCACCGGATTTTCTGACCAGGTACTCCTTGGCGATTTGCTGTGTGATTGGACCATTGTTGCTGGGCTATTTGGCGCCGAACCGCGTTGCCGATGTGCTCATGCCGCTGACCGACAAACCTGTCGTCAATTTCATCCTCCCGAACCCCGCGGGCGATTCGGCTTCAAAGATAGGGAAGCTGAAAGCCACTCATGCCGACAAGCAAAAGTCCTTGAGCGACAAGCAGGTTCGGCTCGAAAAGCTGGAAGCGTCGGGCGCTGCGTCGGAGAAGCAGAAGGATGATGCAAGGGCTGCGGTCGACGGCGCGCAGACCGCAGCAGCGGCGGCCAAAGCCGACCTCGACAAAGCAGAAGAAGGCCGGAACGCCGAAGTGACCATCGCTCAATCCACGCAAATTGCGAACACGCTGACTGCCCGATACAATTATGCCGCGTCCAGCGGCATACTGTATCTCGTGTGTGCGGCAACCTTGCTGCTCGGTGGATCCCTCGTTTTCCGTCGTAGTAGAATGTTGTTTTTCGTCGGCCTGACGCTTTGCCTCATTCTCGCGTGGTGGGTCACCAAAGAGCCGACTGCTTATGCCAACGCGGGTCAAACATTCCTCAAGGCCTTGCTGAACCAGGCCGATCAGAACACCGGCGTCTTTGGGCCGCTGTTAGCTTCGTACAAGAGCGGGACGTCCTTCCAGGTCAGCGAGGCCATCAAGCTGGTCATCGACATCAATACATTTGTCGGACTTCTGGCCGTTGGCGTAGCCCTGCTGGCGTTCGCCGTACTTTGCGGCCCCGAGGAAAAGCCCTCCCTGCCAAGTCTCGAAGAGCGAAAGTCAAATCTCCAGCGAATGATCATGCTCAGCTCGGCCATCCTGGTAGTTGCGACCTTCGCAAGCAAGGTGGTGATGGATTGGCCGCTCGGCCTGATCGTCGCGGCGCAGGCAGAAGCTCTGAAACCTCTCGCGAATGCTCTCACCAGTCATCTGGGCATGACAGGAACAATAGCCCTGTTCGCGGCGGCTGCCCCTGCGTTGGCCGGCTGGTACCTGGATGTGCGGCGCTATCGGCTTGATCCGGCAAACGCGATCGCAGATCAAAAACAGGGTCCGGACAAGCTGGAGTTTGGAATTCCGGCCGCGGTGACGAGCATCATCGCCATTCTGGGACCGGCATTGACGTCTCCAGTCTTTGCCACCTTCAAGACGATCGTCGAAATGCTTGCTGGAAACAAAAGCGGCGGTTGACGCGCGTAGCAAGCCGCCCGATGTGACCTGTGGGTCTGGTAGAAGGCGTGTGTCCGATCGTCACGCTACCACTCACGCATCGTTGATGCACTCCGTCTTGCAAATCTACCAACTGGAAGGTAGATAGACAGTATGAATAACACCTCTTCCACGGCCGACGATATCCTCGCCTGTGCGCGCACGTTGATCATCGCGGGCGGCTACAACGGCTTCAGCTACGCCGACATCGCCGATGTCGTCGGCATCCGCAAGCCCAGCATCCACCACCATTTCGCGAGCAAGGTCGATCTGGTCCGCACCCTCGTGTCGCGCTATCGCGAAGAGGCCCAGGCAGGACTGTCGGCGCTCGAGCGCAACGTCTCGGATCCCGCCGAGCAGCTGAGGAGCTATCTCGGTTACTGGGAAGCGTGCATCAAGGATGCGACGGCGCCGTTCTGCGTCTGCGCGCTGCTGGCCAGCGAGCTTCCGATCCTGCCCGAGGAGGTGGCGCTCGAAGTCCGGGCTCACTTCCGCTCCCTGGCCTCCTGGCTGACCGTGGTATTGGAGCGCGGCAAGCGGCAGGGGCGGTTGCAGCTTGCCGGCACGGCGCGGGTCGAGGCCGAGGGATTCATGGCGACCGTTCACGGCGCCATGCTGTCGGCCCGTGCCTATGGCGATCCCAAGATGTTCGGCACCATCACCCGGCCGTTGCTGGACCGGCTTTCCACCAGGCACTGACGGATCGATACGGCCGCAACGCATTGCGGTGGCGCGACCATCCATTTCGCAACGAAACTACCAACTAGTAGGTAAGGAGAAGAGAATGAGGACTTACGAAATCGCCGCCGATACGACCGATACGCAATGGCTCAGGCACTATTACTTCCTGCGCGCCGCCTTTTCCGTCGGTTGGGTCATTGCGGCCTTTGCGATCGCGCCGTCGTCGGCGGTGATCGCAGCAGCATTGCTCATTGTCTATCCCGCATGGGACGCTGCGGCCAACTATCTCGACGCGCTCCGGAGCGGCGGGTTGAACCAGAACCGCACCCAGGGCCTGAACGTGCTGGTGAGCTTGGCAACCACCATCGCGGTGATCCTCGCCTTGCAGGTCAGCATGAACTGGGTGCTCGGGATCTTCGGAGCCTGGGCGATCCTGTCCGGCTTGCTCCAGCTCGGCACGGCCGTGCGGCGCTGGAAGCGTTTCGGCGCGCAATGGGCCATGGTGCTCAGCGGCGGCCAGTCAGCCCTGGCGGGCGGCTTCTTCATCTTCCAGGCCACGATGCCTGCGGTGCCGTCGATCGCGAATGTCGCGGGCTATGCCGCGGTCGGTGCGCTCTACTTCCTGGTCTCGGCGGTCTGGCTCACCGTTAGCACGTGGCGCCGCAGCGCGGCTGTGTGAGCGCTGTGTCGCTTTACGGATACGGCGTGCCGTCCTTGTGCAGGAAGCGGCCGTCGGATGCCGGGCTCATCATGTCGATGTCGGAGCAGGTAATGAGGTCGGCTTGCGAGCGCGAGCCGACCTCGAGATAGATCGCCGTCATGTTCGACCTGTTGATCATGTGATGACCGTTGCCGCTGGCCTTCGCGAACGCGGCGCAATCGCCGGCGCGCAGCACGGTTTCGCTGCCGTCCTCGATCAGCGTCACTTCGCCTTCGAGGATGTAGACGAACTCGTCCTCGTGCGAATGCCAGTGCCGCTGGCTCGACCAGCTGCCCGGCGGCAGGCGCATCAAATTGACGCCGAAATCAGTCAAGCCTCCGGCATCGCCGAGCCGCTTGCGGATACGTTCGGCGCAGGGCCCGGCGAAGGGCGCCGGATAGCCGGAGCCCTCGCGTGCCGGCACGGCGGCGATGTCGATCTTCGGCATGGAGCGATTTCCTGCAATTCAGCGCAAAGACGATGGGGCGGGTGGTCATGATGTAACTGGCGTCGGTACTACGTCCACACCGGCGGCGACCCGATTGTTTCCCGCAATGCGGCAGTCAGGATCGTCAGTTTGGCAGACGGCTGGGCCAAGGCTCGCAACAGATAGACGCCGGCCTTCGCCTCATTCCACCGTTCGTCGTCGAGCCGGATTCGTTTCAACGAACCGGCGCGTACATCCGCTCCGACAACCCAGTCTGCCAGGAATGCGATGCCGATGCCGGCGAGTGCCGCGAGCCGCATCGCTTCGAAGTCGTCGCACCGAAACACGGCTTGCGGTCCGGGCGCCGCGCCCGCGGGGTGACCAAGGACGTCCGACCAGCCCAGCAGGTCGGCGCCATGTAGTTTATCAATCAGCCGATGGCCAGTGAGGTTCTTCCCTTCGGTCGGTGTGCCGTGACGATCGAGATAAGCAGGAGTGGCGACCAACATCCTGTTCTGTGATGCCAGCTTGGTCGCGATGAGAGTGCTGTCGGCGAGTTCGCCGATCCGGATCACGGCGTCGAGCCGCTCCAGCACGGGATCAGCGAGCCTTTCCGTGAGATCGAGCTCGACCGTGAGGCCGGGATGATCCCGCATGATCGATTCCAGTGTGGGGACCACGTAGCGCTTGCCAAAGGTCGGAAAGCACGCAAGGCGAAGAACTCCGGCTACCGCACCATCGAACGCGGCGATCTCGGCGTGCGTGTCGGCGAGGTCGTCGAGCAACCGCTGCGCGCGTTCGAACAATCGCTCTCCGGCGTCCGTCACCGCGAGTGCGCGGGTCGAGCGCACCAGCAGGGGCACCCCGACGCTGTGTTCGAGCGCGTCGATCTGCCTGACGATGGCCGAGGGTGTCACGCCGCGATGACGTGCGGCGCTGGAGAAACTCCCGCCACGAACGACGTCAACATAGATGGCCAGATGTTCCGCAAAACGCGGGTCTTTCATCTTTGCGCCTCTCGCAAAACGGTTTCGAGCTCAACGCTCATTATCATCAATCCGCACAGGCCGTATATCCTCTCTGAAAGGCGGGCTTGCCGAGCCCAAGCCTTTGAATCAAAGGAGATTATCATGAAGGTTCTCGATCGCATCCTGTCTCAATCGGCCTATAGCGCGGTGATTGATATGCCGCTCGACCGGGTGGATATCGCCGAATGGCTGTTCACGCTCTCCGAGGCCGAATATCTGCGCTGCTGCCCGCCTGACCACATTGCGGCCGGCGTCAGCACCACGGACGACGGACGCCGCATGATGATCAATGTCGAGCAGATCGGCGCGGGGCTCGTGATCCAGCACTATGTCGCGGAAGAGGCCGGCAAGACCTACTGCCGAATGAATTCGATCTCGGACGTGTTTACGACAAACGGCCGGACCCAGGTCAACGTGATCTGGGAGCTGAAGGCCGAATCCATGGATGACGGGCGCACACGCTATACGAACAGCGTCACGGCACATCCGACCGATGGCTTCATGGCGTTCCTGGACAAGCACGGCATTTCCCTCGAAGACGCCGCCAACGCGCGCCAAGCGGCCGGAAGCGACCACAATCGCCGAGAGACGCCGTTGTTCGCCGCCAGCATCGCGCGGCGCGCCAAGGCCCGTGCGCAGGAGCCGGCAAAGTGAAAGGCATCGTCTATGACGGCTTCGGTCCGGCGGAGGTTCTCCGCCTCGCCGAAGTGCCGGGGCCGGAGGTTCGTCCCCACGACCTGCTGGTGCGTGTGAAGGCGGCAGGCGTCAACCGCGCGGATATTCTCCAGCGAAACGGCGCCTACGGCAATCAGAGCTTTGGCGAAAGCACCCTGCTTGGCCTCGAACTGGCCGGTGAAGTCGTTGGCGTCGGCAGCGAAGTCGACGACGTGTCGATCGGGCAGCGTGTGATGGCGATCGTCGGCGGGGGGGCGTATGCCGAATTCGCCCGGGTCGACCGTCGCATGGCGATCAGCATCCCAGGCAATGTCTCGTTCGTCGAGGGGGCGGCAATCATGGAATCATTTGTGACGGCCGTCGAAGCGGTCTCACATGTTGCGGGCGTCGGGCAAGGTCAAACCGTCTTAGGACGCGTACTCATAAATCTTCGTCGATGTCCGGTTCGCCCCGACACCGACCGCCTTTGTGCAACCGCAGCAAATCTCGCAATGAGCCAACACCGGAAGTCGACTGCGCATTTGTGGGTTGCGGCTACGTCATCGCGATCAGCGTTCAAACTCAGTCAATGTCCGCTCAGCACCAGCGTTCTGATCGGCAGCACTAGCGCCTGGATGCGCAGCAGCATGGCGTGCACGATGCCAGTAGCGTCGACGGCGTGGAGCGCAACGCGCTTGAGGGTGCCGGTCTCTTTGGCATCAATAACATCGTGATTGCTGGTGTAGGCATTGGCCACACAACTACTGCCGGGCGTCACGCCTTCCAGCCCGCCCTTGTAGATCGGCTCCATGAAAACGAGAATGGTGCCGGGACGCGCGACCTGCTGCGCTTCGATCAGTTGTTCACCGCCCCTGAACTGGCCTGCCGCGATGTAGTCCTGCACACTGGTCACGACCATCGGAATGATCGTCCACGGCTTGGAAATGCAGGTGGCCTCGGCCACCATTCCGACCTTCATGATCTGAGCCTCGATCTGCCCAAACCCTGCCATGAGAGCACGCCGTCCAGCGCCCTCGGGAATAAGAACGCCAGCCGACCGTATCATTGGATTCACGATGTCCCCCGGCCGCAGTCCGAACTGTTCAACGCGACCGTCGACGCCTGCGCGAATGAAAGTCTTGTCCAGATCGACCTGCGCTTCGGCCAATGCCGCCTCTGCGCTTGCCTTTTCCGCCGGTAGCAAAGCGTCCAGCCGCGTCATTGCTGATTGTCTGGAGGAAGTTGCGGCGTCGAGGGTGCCCTGGCGACCTGCGACGGCCACGCCAAGCTTTTCTATGTCGCGCTGCGGAACGATTCCGGGGTTGCGCTTCTGTAATTCAGTTTTAGTATCCAACTCGTCCTGCGCCTGCTGCAGCGAGCTCTTTGCCTCCTGAAGCTGGCCTTCCGCCTTCATGACATCGGCCTGCGCCGCCAGCATGGCGGCATCGATCTCGGCGATCTTGCGCTTGGCCGTCAAGAGCGCGGCTTCCTGCTTGGCGCTGTCGAGCCTGAAAAGCACGTCACCTCGCTTTACGTCGGCGCTGACATCGACATGAACCTCCGCAACCCGGCCGGTGACTTCGGACACAATCGGAACGGTCCGATAGAACAACGTCGCCGACGTGGTGGACGGATGAAAATAGAAGATCATCGTAATGAGTGAGACCGTCAGCATCAGACAGGCGACGATGCCGAAGCGCAGTTCGAACCAGACCGAGTAGAGTGTGATTTCGTGCCCGAAGCGCTTCCCCTGCCGATAGCGGCGATAGAGATAGTCCGGAAGGATCGTGAAGGTGGCGCAGAGGAGGAGTTCAAGCATTGCCCGGCGTCCCCCGCTTGAGATCGCGCTCGATCCTGTTCTTGATCTCGTCCACGGCAGCGCTTGTCTTCGCCACGTCAGGCACTGTCGCCGGGTGAGGCGCAGTAAGATCCGGCGCTTCGGTAGCGTCCGGCTCCGGCGCAACACCGGCCATTCTTTCGACTGCCCCGGCGATCTTCCGCAGAGGTGTGCTGAAGTCCGGCAAGTCGATCATGGCGAGGAACAAGCCGATCACCCAGAACAGATGATTGTGCGTAAACAGCGCGAGAAGTCCAAGCACTGCCACGATTTCAAACTGAAACTTCTGCGACTTGTGGGCCATCCGCTCCGGCATCGTATGCAGGTGCAAATAGAAATTACCGACCATCACAACGGCGGCGATGAGAATAATGCCGATAACCACCATAAGGGTATCGGTGTCACCTGGAGCGGTGATGAAGCCCGGTAGATGATGGGGCGTAGCCGGATGCAGGTCGCTCACGCGCTACTCCTCCGATTGCTCAAATTTCAGACTGAGCTTTTGCGCCTACATACTCGCACAATGAGGATACTTGGCAAGCTGGCTTGCGGCGAGCGGTGTGCCAGCCTCTCAGGGTATCGCTACGACAATCAAGCTATTTCACCATCAGCGATCCGCGCCCTGAGGCGACAGGGACGACCACCAGCCCGAGATGGCGTGGAGGCGGACGCCGCACTTGATGAGAAGACCTCGCGACCATTTGGCGCGGAGTCGTTCGGGCGGAGGTCCCTTTCTGGCTCAAAGCGGCTATGTCAAACTAAACGGGGTGGACGTTCGCTCTACCTTTGACGACGGCGGTGCCCATTTTTTTCAGGCCGAGATCACACCGCATCGCAGCATGCTGTATCAGGCATTTTGCACCCTTCGCACTGCCTTGTCGTGCCTTTCCGATTTCTCGTGAAATCTGAACCACAGTCGACCCGCCTGGCTGAAAGTGAGATGATCGAGCATCGCCAGAACTTTCGGCCTTGCCGCATTTCGTTCCGGCCGCAGCCCATGCGCTCGGCGCCACCGTGTACGCGACGGCGAGCGCTTCGCGGTTGGCGGATGTCGGCAGCATCGGCGCCGCCGCTGTGATCGACTATCGTGCCGATGATTTCGAAAGCGTCGTCGCAAGGCTTACCGATCGTCGCGGCGCGGACGCCGTGATCGATTTCGTCGGCGGCGATTACCTTCCGCGCAACCTTCGCAGCCTTCGGCGTGGCGGGACCCTGGTTCAAGTCGGCATTTTGAGCGGCCAGCACGCCCCCTCGATTCCGCTCAACCTGCTGCTCCACAACCACTTGCGATTGGTGGGCACCGTGATGAAATCGCGAGGCGTGGACGAGAAGCGGGCGATGGTCCGTCGTTTCTCCGAAGGGTTTTTCCCGCTGTTTGAGTCGGGGGGGCTGAAACCGTTGGTCGACCAGGTGTTTCCGCTCAAGCGCGCCGCCGATGCCCATCGCAGCGTGGAGCGCGGCGGAGGATTCGGAAAGGTCGTGTTGGTGGTGGATTGAGCGCGGGCTGGATATCGTCCATGTGCACGAACGGGCCTCCCAAATTCGCTCATCTGAGCGCGCTGCTCCTGGGGACGATGCCATCGTCCCGGTGTTTTGCCCGACGGGTCAATCGTGGTCCCCGCTGAGAACACCATCCTCGCAAGTCATTGATCTCGCGAGGGCCCGCTACTGTGCATGGGGTTGTTTTTCGTGTTTTGTTCGGGTCGGGAAACCCTGCGACAAAAAATGGCATCAGCCTGTCGGTCGGCACAGTTCCCGTTCGTCTTCCAGGCGAGACAGACTGACCGGAGACCGAAATGCCTTCTTCGAATTATCGCTGGGTGATCGTCGCCGCCGGCGGCGTGCTCGGCTGCGTCGCGATCGGCGGCATGTTCTCGCTGCCGGTGTTTCTGCAGCCGATCGCGAAGGATACCGGCTGGTCGGTGACCGGCATCTCCAGCGCGATGACGATCGGCTTTCTGGCGATGGCCTTCACCAGCATGGTCTGGGGCACGCTGTCCGACCGGTTCGGGCCGCTGCCGGTCGTGCTGACGGGATCGGTCGTGCTGACGCTTAGCCTGTTCGCGGCGAGTTATGCGACGTCGCTGATCGTGTTCCAGTTCGTGTTCGGCCTCCTGGTCGGAGCGGCCTGTGCGGCCATCTTCGCGCCGATGATGGCGACCGTCACCGGCTGGTTCGACACCAACCGCGGGCTCGCCGTGTCGCTGGTCTCGGCCGGCATGGGCATGGCGCCCATGACGATGTCGCCGCTGGCGGCCTGGCTCGTCTCCGGCCACGACTGGCGTACCTCGATGCAGGTCATCGCTCTGGTGGTGGGCGCCATCATGATCCCGGCTTCGTTCCTGGTGCGCCGTCCGCCCGCGCTGGCGCAGGCCGCGGCGACACCCCCAGGCGACGGCGCTACGGTGCCTGAGATGTCGATGGGCGAGGCGCTGCGCTCGCCGCAATTCCTCATCCTGCTCGCCACCAACTTCTTCTGCTGCGCGACCCATTCCGGCCCGATCATCCACACCGTCAGCTATGCCGTGAGCTGCGGCATCCCGCTGGTCGCGGCGGTGACGATCTACAGCATCGAAGGCTTTGCCGGCCTCGGCGGGCGTATCGCCTTCGGCCTGATGGGCGACCGCTTCGGCGCCAAGCGCGTGCTGGTCTCGGGCCTGCTGCTGCAGGCCTTCGGCGCGCTCGCCTATGTCTTCGCGCATCAGCTCACGACGTTCTATGCGGTCGGCGCCATCTTCGGCTTCATCTATGCCGGCACCATGCCGCTCTATGCCGTGCTGATCCGCGAAAACTTCCCGCTCAAGATGATGGGCACGGTGATCGGCGGCACCGCGATGGCCGGCAGCCTCGGCATGGCGACCGGCCCTCTCGCGGGCGGCCTGATCTACGACGCCTTCTCCAGCTATGCCTGGCTCTACATCGCCTCCTGGGCGATGGGCATAGGGGCCTTCCTGATGGCAATGACGTTCCGCCCCTTCGCAAAGCCGCAAGGCGAGGTGGCGCCGGCGGCGGCGTGAATTCGAGATCGAGGCGCGGCGTCAGAGCTGTGCCTCGATCGCGGCCTTGTCGATCACCGACCAGACCTGCCGGATCTTGCCGTCGTGAAATTCGTAGAACACGTTTTCGCAGAAGGACACGCGCCGCCCGTCGACGGCAAGACCCATGAATGTCCCGGCTGGCGTGCAATCAAACTTCAGTCGGGCGGCGATGCGGGGAGGGGCGGAGATCAGCATCTCGATGTGGAATTGGAGGTCCGGGATCTGCCGAACGTCCCGTTCCAGCATTGCGCGATAGCCTGCCAGCCCGAGGGGTTGCGCGTTGTGGTTGACCTCGTCATGCACGAATTCTCCGAGGACCGGCCAGTCCCGCCGGTTCAGGCAGGCGATGTAGTCGCGGTAGGTGTCAGCGAGGTCGTCTTGCGTCATGTCGAAGCTCCCACGGCTTCGGCCTAACGCGCGAGGACCGCGAGCCGGTCCCGCATCAGAGGCGCTTTTCGAAGAAGAGGTCCGGATAGGGATCGTCGTTGAAGCGCGGGATCTCGCGCCAGCCCGTGCTGCGATAGAGTTGTCCGGCTTCGGAGAGCGCGCTGTTGGTGTCGAGCCGCAGCAGGGCGATGCCGAGCTCGCGCGCGGCGCTCTCGGCCGCATCCATCAGGCGGCGGCCGAGCCGCAGCCCGCGGGCGGCCGGCGCGACCCACAGCCGCTTGATCTCGGCGTAGCCATGATCGGTTCCCTTCAAGCCGACGCAGCCGACCGGCAGCGTATCCGACATCGCGACGATGAAGCTGCCGCGCGGGCGGCGCATGTCCTTGGCGTCGGGATCGCGCGACAGCGAGACGTCGAATCCCTGGCTGAAGCGGCGGCCGAGCTCGGCATAGTACTCGCCGAGGCAATAACGTGCTTCCTCGCACCGCGGATCCATCTCGTCCAGCGCCACGCGCTCGCGCGTCAGTGCCGAGGCGATCAGGTCCATCGCCGCCAGCAACGCAGCGCGCTGCGAATGTTGCGCGAGGAAGCCTTCGGCCTGCGCGTTCGACAGCGCCTCGTAGGCCGCGAACTCACGCTTGCCGGCCCGCGTCAATGTCGCGACACGCCGGCGCGCATCGTCCTGATGCGCTTCGGTCTCGACCAGCCCTTCGTCCTCGAGACTGCGCAGGAGGCGGCTCATCAGTCCGGAATCAAGGCCGAGATAGTCACGGATCTCCGCCACGTCGGAACGGCCATGCCCGATCGCATTGAGCACGCGTGCCGCACCGAGCGGGCGGCCACGGCCCAGGAACGAAGTGTCGAGCGCGCCGACGGCGGAGGTGACAGCGCGATTGAAGCGGCGAACGCGGGAGATAGGGTCGAGCATGATGTCTGACTTTAGTCAGATATATTGGCCTGTCAATCCGGCGCGATGATATGCGGATCTCCAGCCCCGAAATAGGCGTAGCGCTTCGGCATTCGTTCAGCTGCCGTCGGAGTTTGACGTGAGAGCGGTGTGCAGCTTCGGGAGACAGTTCCACGCCATCACGAATGCATTGTGATTTGTGCCTGTGCGGCGGACGGCTACCATGCCGCCAGGCTGCCGTGACACATTCACGAACCAGCACAGCAAGCGGAGACGACATGAGCGGGCAGGAACGCAAGGTCAAGGGATCGGATCTATTCGTCGCGGCGCTGGAGAACGAAGGTGTCGACAAAATCTTCGGCATTCCCGGCGAGGAGAACCTGGACCTGGTGGAATCGCTGCGCGCTTCCAGGATCGAACTGGTCCTGACCCGTCACGAGCAGGCCGCCGCCTTCATGGCCGCCACATATGGAAGGCTGACGGGCAAGCCCGGTGTTTGCCTGTCGACGCTCGGCCCCGGTGCTCTCAACCTGTCGACCGGCGCAGCCTATGCGCATCTCGGTGCCATGCCGATGATCCTGATCACCGGCCAGAAGCCGATCATGAGCAGCAGACAGGCGCGCTTCCAGATCGTGGACGTGGTCGCGACCATGAAGCCTCTGACGAAGCTGTCGCGTCAGATCGTCAGCGCCTCCAGCATTCCGACCGTGGTGCGCGACGCCTTCCGCGTCGCGATGGAGGAGCGGCCCGGCCCTGTCCATCTCGAACTGCCAGAGGACGTCGCCGGCGACGAAGTGCCCGCGGTCCCCGTGATCCCGGTCCATCCGATCGAGATCCCGGTCGCCCATCGTGCGGCGCTTGATCGCGCTGCCGAGATGATCCTGGCAGCCGAGCGTCCGCTGGTGATGATGGGCGCGGCAACCAGCCGGCCGCGGTCGACACACGGCATTGCGAGTTTCGTGCGCCGCACCGGCATCCCGTTCTTCACGACGCAAATGGGCAAGGGCACCGTGCCCGGCGGCACCAATCTCTACATTGGCACGGCCGCGCTGTCCGAGCGTGACTACGTCCATGACGCCATCGACGCCGCCGACCTGATCGTCGCCATCGGCCACGACCCGATCGAGAAGCCGCCTTTCATCATGGGACCATCCGGGCTGAAGGTCATTCACGTCAGCTATACTTCGGCCAGCGTCGAGCAGGTCTACTTTCCGGACGCCGAGGTCGTCGGCGATGTCGGCCCGAGCCTCGAGCTGCTGGCGGATCGGCTCGAAGGCAAGCTGCCGCAAGCGGCAGCGCTGCTGCCGCTACGGGAGGAAATCCTGGCTCACATCGCCGATCGCGCCACCGAGGCGCGCTGGCCGCCGACGCCGCAGCGCATCGTGCACGACATCCGCCAGGTGATCCCCGAGAACGGCATCGTCGCGCTCGACAACGGCATGTACAAGATCTGGTTCGCGCGCAACTACCGCACGCGCCTCGCCAATACGCTGCTGCTCGACAACGCGCTGGCGACCATGGGTGCCGGCCTGCCGTCGGCGATGATGGCCGCGATGCTCTATCCCGACCGCCGCGTGCTCGCGGTCGCCGGCGACGGCGGCTTCATGATGAACAGCCAGGAAATGGAGACGGCGGTCCGCCTCAAGCTCAATCTGGTCGTGCTCGTGCTGGAGGACAACGCCTATGGCATGATCCGCTGGAAGCAGGCCGTCGATCAATTCGCCGATTACGGCATGACCTTCGGCAATCCGGACTTCGTCCTCTATGCGAAGGCCTATGGCGCCAAGGGCCATCGCATCGAGAGCATCGACAGCTTTGTCCCGACGCTCGACGCTGCTTTCAGGGAAGGCGGCGTGCATCTGGTCTCGATCCCGATCGATTATTCGGAGAACGTGCGGGTACTCGTCGACGAGCTCAGGGCGCATAAGAAATCGAAGGCGTGAAAGCGATAGTCTCGTGCCCCGTCCGGGACACGAGAGGATGGCCAAACTTGTGTCGCGGTCTCATATCGCAGACACTTGCAATCACCACACCAACCACAGGAATATCAAATGACCCGCGTTCGTTGTGTCACAGAGATGGGCATGGGCGTCGACGTTCACGGCCGGGACGCCACCAAGGCGGCGAAGCGCGCGGTATCGGATGCCATCAGGCATTCCAGCCTCGGCTTCTTCCGCATGATCGGCAAGACCGCCAACGACATGTTCGTCGACGTCACGATCGGCGTGCCCAATCCCGAGGCGGTGGACAAGGAAGCGGTTGCGAAGGAGCTGCCTTACGGCACCGTGACCGTCACTGCGGTCAAGGGCGGGCTGGAGATTCCCTCGGCCACGGAAGTCGCCAACGATCCCATCCTCATCGCCAATGCGGCCGTGATCGTCAGCTTCGACAAGGACTAGGCCAATGTCCGACAGCGACGAGTCGCTGCTGGATCACCCGATCTGGAGCGCGCTGACGACGAGCCAGAAGCACCTGGCCGAAGGTGGCGCCCGCGCTTTGCGCTATCCCGTCGACATGACGCCGTTTGCCGATATGGCCGACATGTCCGAGGCGAGCTTTGCCGCGCTCGGCGACCTCATGTCGGGCTCGCAGGTCGCGGTGCTGTTCACGCCCGAGCCGGTCGAAATTCCCGCCGGCTTCAAGGTGCTGCTCGCCCAGCCCGGCGAGCAGATGGTCGGCTCGCCCGCCGACACTCCGCTGCGTGATGCCGAGATCGTCCGCCTCGGCGCGACCGATGTTCCCTCCATGATGGCGCTGACGGAGCTGACCAAGCCCGGGCCGTTCGCGGCGCGGACGCATGAGCTCGGCACCTTCCTCGGCATCCGCGTTCGCGGCGAGCTGGTCGCCATGGCCGGCGAGCGAATGAAGCCGGGCAATTTCACCGAGATGACGGCGGTCTGCGTGCATCCTGTTCATCGCGGTCGCGGTTACGCGCAGGCGTTGCTCGCCGCCATCGCGCGCCAGATCGAGGCGCGCCGGGAAATTCCGTTTCTGCACGTGTTCTCGAGCAATACCTCTGCCATTGCGCTGTACAAGCGGCAGGGCATGCGGATTCGACGCCGCCTGCAGGTCACCGTGCTGATGAAGCAGGGATGAGCTGCACTGCGGGCTTCATATCCGCCGAATTCGCGCTATATCGATCCCAACCACGATAGGGGGAAGCACATGGACGCCAGAACGCCTGATTTTTCCGCCGTACGGACGGCAATGCAGCGCTATGTCGATCAGGAGATCATTCCGGGCGTATCCTGGGCCGTGCTGCGCGGACGCGATATTGTCGACCAGCAATGCGTCGGCTTCGCCGATCGCGAGGCCAGCACGACGCTTCGGCCAGACCATATCTTCCGCGCGTTCTCCAACACCAAGATCTTCGTCACCTGCGCCATCATGCTGCTCGTCGAGGAAGGCCGCATCGGGCTCGATGATCCCATCGAAAAAGTCCTGCCGCAACTCGGCAATCGCAAGGTGTTGAAGCAGGGCGCGACGAGCCTCGCGGACGTCGAGGCCGCAAAAGGCCCGATCACGATCCGGCAACTTCTGACCCACACCTCCGGCCTCAGCTACGGCATCTTCGATCCCGGCACGGTGCTGTTCAAAGGCTACAACGATGCGCGAGTGCTCAATCCGTTGACGGCACTCTCGGACCTGATCGACAAGCTCGCCGATCTGCCGCTGTCCTATCACCCTGGCACGGCCTGGGAATATTCGGTCGCGACCGACGTGCTCGGCCGTGTCGTCGAAGTCGTCTCGGGCCAACCGCTCGACGTCTTCCTCAAATCGCGCATCTTCGATCCCCTCGGCATGGCCGACACCGGTTTCCATGTCCCCGAAGCGCAGCAGGGCAGGCTGGTCGCGCTCTACAACGGCGCCGATGTGCTCGACCCGATGAAGCCGGGTCTCACGCGCGCCGACAATCTGCCGTTTCCGCAAGCCTATCGGCGGCCGTTCCCGCGGCTCTCGGGCGGCGGCGGTCTGGTCTCGACCTTGCCTGACATGCTCGCGCTGGTCCGCGCGCTGCTGCCCGGGTCTGACGCGCTGCTGAAGCCGGAGACGCTGCGGCTGATGATGACGAACCAGCTTCCGGCAGGGCAAACCATCCGTTTCGCAACGCTCGGGCCGATTCCCGGCAAGGGCTTTGGTCTCGGCGGCGCCGTCACCTTCGCGCCGACGCCCCTCGATCCCCCGAATTCGTCCGGCGAGTTCCAATGGGGCGGCCTCGCCGGAACCCATTGGTGGATCTGCCCCGAGGCAAATACCGCGGGCGTGCTGATGGCCCAGCGCTATATGGGTTTCTGGAACCCGTTCTTCTTCGAGTTCAAGCGCCTGGCGTACCGGGCGGTCGGAGGCTGACAGAGCCGGTCCAGGTTTACACGGGAATGAAACGAGACGAGCGGGACGCACCGCGTCCCGCTCGTCATTCATGTCAGTCCTTCCACGGATCGAACTCGCCTTCGCCGGCCATGGCGACGGCGAACGGCCGCAGCGTGTGCAGCACCTTCACGGTGCCGGCGTGCTGGGCCAGCACGTCGGGCAGGCGGCGATAGGCCATCGGGCTCTCGTCGAGGTCGGCACCGATCAAGGTGACGCCGCGCTCGTTGAGCCACCGGTCCATCTCCGCGCGCGAGAAGCGGCGCTTTGCTTCCCTCCGTCCGAACAAGCGGCCGGCGCCGTGCACGGTCGAGTAGAGCGAGGCCCGGGCTTCCGGGCTGTCGACGCCTTCGAGGATGACGGCGTCGTCGCCCATGGAGCCGCCGACGAATCCCTTCTGGCCAGGAAACGCCGGTGTCGCGCCCTTGCGCACCACCCACAAATCCTTGCCGTCGTGGGTCTCACGCCAGGCATAGTTGTGGTGGTTGTGCACGCTCTCGGTGACGCTGCCGCCGATGATCTGGCGGACGCGCTCGACGACCCACTCGCGGCCCGCATAGGCATAACGCCCGGCGAGCTGCATCGCCGCGATGTAGCGGCGTCCGAGTTCGCTATCCTCGTCGACCACGGCGGGCGGGACGTTCATACCGTCCTTGCCGCCGGCGGCCTTGAGGTAGCGCGTTGCGGAGGTATGTCCGAGACCGCGGCTACCGAAGTGGACGCCGATCCAGACGAAGCCTTCCTCGTCGCGCATGAGGTCGACATAGTGGTTGCCCGATCCGACCGTGCCGAGCTGGGCCACCGCCTTCTGGCGGTAGGACTCCATATCGCTCTCGCGCCAGGCATCGCCGTCGTCGAACAGGTCATGCTCGGCCCGTTCGGCATTGGCGCGGCCGACGCCGAACGAGATCACCTTGGCGACGTCGCGGATGATCGTCGGCACGAGGCTCGCGATGTCGTCGAAGCGGGTGTCGAGCCGGGCCGCCATGTTGCCGCAGCCGATGTCGAAGCCGACGCCGGAGATGCTGATCTGCTTCTCATAGGCGATGACCCCGCCGACCGGCTGGGCGTAACCAAGATGGCCGTCGGCGCAGATCACGCCGGAGACGACGTTGCCGATGGCCATGCAATTGCGCATCTGCGCGACGGTCGCATCCTCGTGCGGGCCGAAGATCTTCAGCGGCGCATTCTGGAAGCGGGCATCCTGCATCCGGAACTCGGCGATCGAGCTCGCAGTCGCGTTGGCCTCGCGGGCGAGATGCTCCTTGCGCGCGGCGTCCTTGTAGAGGCACCAGGCCGGCTGGCCGCGTCCTTCGCCGACGCGCGAGTCGGGATCGACACCGGCGGCGAGGCAGAGCTCGCGGGCGCGTTCCATGTAGGGATCGGGTCGTCGCATGGTCGTGGGTCCTTGTCATTCCACGCGCACCATAACCGGGGCGGGTGGATCATTTCAGAGATTTCGCTGGCCCCGGGCGCGGCTCGCGTCCGGGGCCGTTGTTGTTGCGCATCAGTTCAACGCTGTCTCCGATGCCGCGATCCACGCGACCACGGCTTCGGAGAAGCCGTTGACGCGCGTCCAGGCGCCGTGGCCGACACCGTGCTGATACGAGGCCACGTTGACCATGGTGCCGCGCGCGCTGGGCTCGGGCACCTGGTCGTGGCTCTGCTCGTCGGTGAAGACGATCAGGCGATCGCCCTTGCGGTCGATCTCCGTCACGGCCTTGCCGAGATAGGTTCCGCCGTGCGGTTGCGAGTTGATGATCGCATCCCTCAGCGCGAAGCCGCGGCGGGACGGGACCTTCACCACCTCATTGCTGAAGGTGAAGATCTCGACCTCGTCGCAGATCTCGCGCGCGAGGATGGCAAGGCCACACGCGGCCTCCGCACGCGTCATTTCCGACTGCGCGGAGAGTGTCGCGAACATCGAGCCCGACACGTCGATCAGGAGCCGCGTCCGGCCCGGAAGCCGCACATGGTCCTTGATCGACTTGAGCATCGCAACCTCGAACTCGGGCTCGAAGTCCGGCGCATAGCGCGCCGCGGTGATGAAGCGATAGGGAAGGATACGATCCGTCCGCATCGCCTCGATCGCGCCTGCGATGGTCTCGCGCGGGACCTGCGCGTTCTGCATCAGCCGCAGATTGCGCAAGAGCGCCAGGCCGCCGAGCTTCTTCTCGGAGATCAGCCGCTCGAAGGTCTCGCGCTTGCTCTTGCCGGCGGAGAGCGAAACCTCCCAGGTATCGGGGGAGGCGAGCTCGCCATCGACGAGCTGCTTCCACACCTTTTCCTGCTCGGCATCCTTCGGCTTGGCGTGCACCAGGAACAGCACGTCCCTGATCCGCACCGCGCCGTCGCGGTCCCACTTGGCGAGCTGATAGGCGTCGAACTTGGTCAGCGCGCGGGCAAGACCCTTCTTGACCTGCGCGGAGACCGGCTGACGCTTGCGCTGCTGCATCGGCCCCAGCGCATCCGCCCAGTAGATCGCGAGCAGCTCCGTCATCTCGTCGGGGCGCTGGATCACGCGGGCGAGCGTGTCGGCCACGAGCGCGCGGTGCTTCTCGCTGCGCGCCATCTCGCGGATGACGAGCAACGGCGCGTGCCGCAGCTTCATCACCTCGCGCGCCTCGATCGCGAGCTGCGCGACCTTGGCGGGCCCGACCTTGGGCACGAGCGACTTGATGCGGTCGGCAATCGCAACGCCGTCCTCATAGAACTGGTCCTCCCACAGGAGGCAGTTCATCAGCGCGCGCTTCAGCTCCATCTCGGGCGTGAAGCGAATTGCGCGCGCGCCCTCCCGCGTGAAGGCGCGAACGATCTTGTTGAGCCTGACCATGATGGCCTCCTCTTAGGTTGATGGGCATGGAAACGGGTGCCGGGGAACAGGCGAGGCTGTACTGCCCTTGCGGGCAAGTCACATGCTCTACCGCTGAGCTACGGACTTTCGTCCGGAAGGAGTCGAACCTTCGACATTGCGATCCGAAGTAACAGCACTCTTCACCACCGGCGGTGGTCAAGGGAACACGATCCGGGAACGGGCGATTGCTGTACCCGACGAGCCGAAGCTCGCCGGAAAGCGCTCTATCCACTGAGCTACCGGTGCATGGGACACCGGGCGGGATTCGAACCCGCGACCTCTCGCGTTGCAGGCGAAGTAACAGAAATCTTCACCACGGATCGTGTAGGGGTTGGCGGGGAACGGGCGATGCTGTTGCCGCTCCGAGGAGCAAGAACTGAGCTACGGCATTTCAGCCGGCGAGATTCGAACTCGCGACCTCCGTCCTGGCAAGCCGGGACGGCGCTCTACCGAAGTAACAGACATCTTCACCACCGCCAGGCCGATGCTGTCGCACCGGCCGCTGAGGGGTACGCTGGGGAACGGGCGATATCGGCTTCAGTGACGACAACGCAGGACCGTCCTTGCGGATGGACCTGCGCCGGGCCGCGTGCGTACCTTTTCCGAGGCCGCATCCCGGTGCGTGTGTCAAAGGCGGGAGGCATCACCCGCTTTGCCTTGCGGAGAAGTATCCGACATCTTCACCACCAGCGTCGGCTGAGCCGCGACCATTCGCGGCAAACCGAATTACGAAAGTCTTCCGCGGCGCTGTCGACGCGCCGCATGTTGCGAACCCTTTTGGGCTCGCTCTGCCATCGGTGTCCGGCTCATCGCCTCGTTCCCTCCGGCAGGCCCCGCGCACTTGGGCACGCGCCTCTCCAGCGCGAGCCCCGAGATCCGGGTCTCTCGTTCCGGCCATGGCCGGGATGTTCGGTGGAGCCGCGCGGCGGGCAACAAAAAACCCTCCGGAGCGGCAGGCTCGGAAGGGTCCGTGAGAAGCGGACTGTCGATCTTGCGGTCAGGCAAGATCGCTCCCATGAGCCGGGCATGCGGAATCGAATAGCTTTGGGCTATTCGGCATGCGGACAACTCTTTCGTAGCGGTGCGACATCGCTCGGTTCATGGTGTCTGTCGCAGGCGGAAGTGCTTGCGAGGGCGCGGGACATACGCCCGCAACTTGCGGATGTCAAGCGAGGCGCGTGTGAAAATTGCAGGACACTGACGACAACACACGGATGCCTGTCGTGCCGAGCTATCTCGGCCTCGACGGATTTCGCTTCGGCTGGGTCGCTGCCTGGATCGACGAACGGGGCAATCACGGCTTCGACTATTCACCGGGCCTGACGCGCCTGCTCGCGATGCCGCATACGCGCGCGATGATCGACATGCCGATCGGATTGAATCCGAGCGGCTATCGCGCCTGCGATCTGCGCGCGCGCGAACTGGTCGGCCCCGCCGTGTTTCTCGGCGCGCGCCGCGACCTCTGGACCTTCCCGGATATGGCGGCGGCCAATCGCCATTACTGGAAGCACGAAGGCGAGGGCAGGGGTGTGTCGGCGCAACTCTGGAATATCAGGGACAAGATGAAGGAGGTCGATGACGCCATGACGCCGGCGCGGCAGGCGACGATCGGCGAAGCGCATCCCGAATTGATCTTCTGGAATCTGGCCGGGCGCGTGCGGCTCGAGAAGAAGACCTCGCCGCGCGGCCGCGAGCAGCGCATCGCGCTGCTGAGAGACCGCGGCTTCACCAAGATCGAGCGATGGTTGAAGCTACGCCACGGCACCGGCATCGGCCGCGACGATCTCCTCGATGCCTGTGCCTGCGCGGTCGCTGCGCGCGACAGCACGCAGCGCGTCGGTGGAGATGAGCGCGACCCACGCGGACTGCGGATGGAGATCAATTATTGAGTGCTGCAATTGAGCCTTGCAGCCCTGCGCGCCCCACTTAGATTAGGCGCGCGTCAACATCAGCCCCAAGGTCCCGATGTCCGATCTCTCCAGCTTTCCGATCACCAAGCGTTGGCCTGCGAAACATCCCGAGCTGCTCCAGCTTTATTCCTTGCCGACGCCGAACGGCGTCAAGGTCTCGATCATGCTGGAGGAGATCGGATTGCCCTATGAGGTGCATCTGGTCGATTTCGGCAAGGACGATCAGAAAACACCGGAATTTCTCTCGCTCAATCCCAACGGCAAGATTCCGGCGATCCTCGATCCCAATGGTCCCGGCGGCAAGCCGCTGCCGCTGTTCGAGTCCGGGGCGATCCTGCACTATCTCGCGGAGAAGACCGGCAAGCTGCTGCCGCAGGATGCCGCGCGCCGCTACCAGACGCTGCAATGGCTGCACTTCCAGATGGGCGGCGTCGGGCCGATGTTCGGCCAGGTCGGCTTCTTCCACAAATTCGCCGGCAAGGATTTCGAAGACAAGCGGCCCCGCGACCGCTACGTCACCGAGGCGAAACGCCTGCTCGGCGTGATGGACACGCATCTCGCCGGCCGGCAATGGTTCATGGATGACGACTACACCATCGCCGATATCTCCATGCTCGGCTGGGTGCGCAACCTCATCGGCTTCTACGGCGCGGGCGATCTCGTCGAATTCAGCCAGTTCAAGGCGGTCGGTGCCTGGCTCGAGCGCGGCCTTGCGCGCCCGGCGGTGCAGCGCGGGCTGAACATTCCGGCAAGGCCCTGACCAGGCCTGAGGCTAGAACAGCCGTCCGCCGTTCGGCACGGGCTTGCTCGGCTGCACCAGCACCACCTTGCCATTGGCATCGGGGAAGCCGAGCGTCAGCACCTCGGAGACGACAGGGCCGATCTGGCGCGGCGGAAAATTGACGACCGCCGCGACCTGTTGCCCCACGAGCGTTTCGAGCGGGTGGTGTTCGGTGATTTGGGCCGAGCTCTTGCGCACGCCGATGGTCGGGCCGAAATCGATCCATAGGCGCCAGGCCGGCTTGCGGGCCTCCGGAAACGGTTGTGCGTCCACGACGGTGCCGACACGGATGTCGACAGCGAGGAAGCTGGCGAAGTCGATGGTCGGTGAAGGGGCGGCTGCTGGGTCGTGGCTGACGTGCATGGGATGTCCGTTTCGAGAGTTGGCTTCGTCCGCGATATTGTCGCGCGAAGCGGAGTTTCGTACAACGCCCCGGGGATCACGACACGACGCACGCGCGAGGAACGCCTTGCCCACCATCATCTACGGCATCAAGAACTGCGACACCATGAAGAAGGCCCGCGCCTGGCTCGACGCCCACGGCGTGGCTTACGCGTTTCACGACTACAAGACGGCGGGTGTGGAGAAGGACAGGCTCAAGCAGTGGAGCGACAAGGTCGGGTGGGAGACGCTGCTCAATCGCGCCGGGACGACCTTCAAGAAGCTGCCCGACTCCGACAAGGACGGGCTCACCGAGAAGAAGGCGCTGGCCTTGATGCTGGCGCAACCGTCGATGATCAAGCGGCCGGTGCTGGAGATCGGCGGCAAGCTGCTGGTCGGCTTCAAGCCGGACATCTACGCCAAAGAGGTCGCGGCCAAGCGCTAGGATCTAGTTAAGCTCGATGGTCTCGGAGACGTCGGAGCTGGGCTGGTCGGAGAGCTCGACGAGTTCGGCCGTCGCGATGCGGCCGGGGGCGCGGTGAAACAGGTCGCGGTCGATTACGGCGCGCGATCGGGGACGCGGCGGCGCGTCATTTCCGCGCATCAGATTCTTGATTTCGAAGCCGCCGTCCTCGCAGAAGGTCTTCACCGAGGCGATGACGTGGCTGACCTTGCCGTCGGTCAGGAACGGCAGCAGCAGCCGTTCATACGCGACGATTCGTCCGTAGATGTCGTCGACGTCGGCAACGCTGTAGACCGGAAGCCCGCGCGCGACGCATTCATGGTAGATCGGCATCACGAACGGCGCGAGCCGCGGTCCGACATAGTCGTGCAGCAGGACGCCCTTGCCGGTATGTCCATAGGCGCTCGAGATGCGCGTGCCTTCGCTCTGGATGGTGAGGTGCGGCGCCGGGCCCGAACCGTCTACCGTGTAATAAATGAGATCGGACAGCTCTTCGTCGAGCCGCGCGGGCTGGTACTCCCAGATCGCCGGCGAGGCCTGCTGGCGCGCATAAAGTCGCAGCCACGTGTTCAGGAGATCGCGTTGCCGGATCGACTTGACGACGGAGGGAGCGGCGCTTGCAAAATTCAAAGCAATATTCTCGCACGTGAAAACCCGCGCATGGTCCCACTTGCAGGAAAATTTTCGATGAAGGCTGGCGCGACGGACGAAAGACCGTTAACGACGGCTTGATGGCCGGTGTCTTGCGAACCGGAGGCCGGGCAGGCATACATCAAGGCTTCACCAAAGGCGGTCCGCGCGGCCTGATCGCTTCGCGTGCCTTGTTTTTCTCCTGCAAACCTCTGCGCTTAACACGTAGCGTACACTATCTCGTCTGCTTTGCTCGCTCATCCAATGCTTTAAGAGATACGTCCAGGAGCCTAGAGAAGGTATTTGGATCCGAGGCCGGGAGAAGGGCCATTATACTTGGCCGATCGAGCGGAAAGTTCCCAGGAAAGGGGGGCAACCCAGATGGTCTTGGTGACAATGCGACAGCAGCTTTGACTAGGCGATTGCCGCCTGAATCCAAAATGGCATCCCGATAAACATGCATGTCACGGATACCATCTTTCAAAGATGCTCCGCTCCTGTACTTGGGATCGAGGATTACGAGAGCTTCACACAGGCCTGTAGTTGACCTTTGCGAGATACAAACGTCGGGCACCGCGTCGACTACAAGCGTTCTTGCTCCGTCTCGGGAAGGCGTGGTGCTTATTCTGCGCTGGTAGGTTATTTGGCGATGATCATCCAAAGGTATCTCGGTGTCGTCCCCCCTTGAAAGGGTAAAGCCCAAGAGAGTCGGCGATACGCATGCCTTTAGTATGTCCGCGATCTTCTTTCGAGAAATTGGAAAGCGCTCACTAACGGCCGCGAGTAGGCCGACATAACACCACAACTCGTACAGTTGATAGGTTCGATCGATAGGAACAGCGGGTGCTATGAACTTAGCTGTACTCAATCCAGCTCGCATCCTAGACATGGCTGAGAACGCAGAGGCATATTGCGGATGCAAGCGAAAAATACTGGTCGCATACAACGACGTCTCAGCTGCAATTCCGGTGAAAACTGATCTTCGCATTGTGGCGGCTAATCGGGACCGCCATCTAGATATCCGATCGCGATATACTTGGCGGGTTATCGCGCTAAGTTCTTCACTAGAGGTTCTAGACAGGTCAGCGAAAATTCGTGCAAGTTTAGCGTCGAGCCATCGTATGAAGCCTAAGATGGCCCGATGCTCGTAGATGTCGGTGGTCTCCCGCCTCCTTGTCTCCTGAATGCCCGGGATCCACTGTCCGCCAAGGCTTCCAACGAGCTTTGGCGCAGCCAGTGCTTCGCTTCCCGTAGCTACGCGTGAGCGGCCATTTCGTATTGCGAATCCTATTGCTCGATCGTGAACTCGTCGCGCCTTCAAAATACTGGTATTCTTTGAATACGATTGCAGCAGGCGCACTGGGTGGTTCGCAATCCTCTCTATAGCTCGTTCAAAAATGTCAAAATTTGTCCTAATTAATTCATGCGCGACAATGTTTGCCTGAGCGCCTGTGGCGTTAGCCGAGGCGGGGACGGTCACTGCACTATGCCGATATAGCGCGAGGGTAGCACGCGCTATATCAGCGACCATTAGCGCGTACTCATTGCGTGTAAGCTTAGCCTTGGCTGGCTCGATCTCGAGACTAGCGTTGAAAACGGTGCGGCCGCGGTGTAGGAGTGCAATCCTAAGGTCTCCTGCATAAAAATCCATTCTTAGAGGGATGTAGGAGGCATGACGACCGTTGAAGTGCCGAAGCGGCACATCATTGATAGCCAAACTCCAATCTTCTGTGAGGGCAGAATGAAAGAGGCTGACTTCTATTTCGTATTCCTTTGCTTCGCTAAGGAATCCGGCAGGAACCTGCGGAGTTGGAACTAGCTGATAGGCTGTATCGCTGCCAACCTCCCTAATCAGTGCCGTTAGTTCCAGAATTGGAAGCTCCCCAGTCGCTCTAAGTCGCGCCGCATACGTGCAATGATCCTAACAGCGTCGCTATCGGGCTCAAGCGCCATGCAAGTGCTTTCTAGCTTCGCCAGCGGCTCAATCCATCTGTCACCTTCGCCACGAACCTTTACTAGGACTTTCTGACACAGTTGTGCATCCAGCGCCTTGAGGACGGCTAGTTTTCCGTCGGAGCTCAATTTGGCTTCTTCTATAAAGCGCACCATCGCGCGTCCTGTTCTATATCCGAAATGAGTATCCACCGTTCGGAGAGTGGTCCAGACACCGCCGAGAATGGCAAGGATCAGCTCCCTTTCGGCGGAATCGAGCGCCGCCGCAGAGTCTAGCCATACCTTCAGACGCGGCAGAAAATCGATGTCGCTCGTATCGATAACCTGCGCGCGATCAAGCACTTTGTCACTGATTCCAAGTGTGGATTCATCGACGTTTATAGTTCCGAATAGAAAGAGAGTTTTCGGCCAAACGAGATCTCTGGGAAGGCTAGTGTCTCCACGAACGTCAAGCGTTATCGGATTGCCCGACTCCATGGCACTCAAACAATCCGCCAAATAGTATTCAACACGAGCCAAATTCATCTCATCGAGACAAACAAAAACCGGGGCGGAAGAGCCTTGGGCAGCCATAAGGGCATCGAGGAATTTCTCTCTTACATACTGTTGGCCAACTGGATCGAAATGACCTAAGAGCGGCGCTCCATCGGTCCAATCAGGCCGCACTTCGAGAACTGTCAGATAAGGGCGGTCGACTATGCCCGCGCCATACACAGCTTTTGCAACGGCTGCGACAAGTCGTGATTTTCCTGTTCCGCTAACGCCACGCAAGATGATGAAATTCTTCCCATCACCAGATCGAAGAGCCGCAACTATGGATGCAAGCAGCCTGTCCGAAAAGGCTAGCTCCGGTTCATACTTTTCAATAGCGCCCCTTAACGTTGCCAAAGTCAATTCGCTGATTTTAGTAGACACCACTAGCGCGGGTGGCGGGGGAAGAGCTGTGCTGGCCGTAGCGGAGCCTTCACAGAACCACTCTGTCCATTCTTGATCCGTGGCAAATTTCTTTGCAGGTGGTGCCATCGCAACCCCGGACTGAATAATGTCTCGGACCTCCGGGGGTATACTCCAATAGCCGCCGCCGCCGCTTCCAGGAGATGCCAACAACAGCTCTCCGAAACCTGCCCGCTTTAGAAAAGGGGTCATTCGTTGGTCTCTTAGCTGGCCCTCTGGCGACTTACCCTCTGGAGCGGATGCTTCTGCGGGGTGAGTGCGTGCGTTTAGCGGACCGGCATCGTTCGAGGTACCTCCGATAAAAAGTGAATACCCGGGCTGGGTCCGAGCTTCCCGTATCCTATCTATTGCAGCGTCAATTTCGGAGTCCTTGAGAAGTCGCATGAGTTCACGATTGACCTCATCCCAATGCACCTTCCAGTCTAATTTCGAGGCTGCTCTCAATATCGCATAGTAGGGATGAATGTCACATCCAGCAGGCAAACTGTGTTCAACTGGATTATCGAACTGATAGCGACGGAGAGATTCGAACGCTTCGCGGGCCAAGATGAGACGCATCCCCTCAGGTCGCGAGGCGTCACGAAGAATTCGACCGAGACGACCGAGCCGGGTTCGCCCTTCACCAGGGTATAATATAGCCATCCGTTCAAAAATCTTATGCCACCGGCGGGGCCGTTTAAGATCTATCCCGGTTATGCTTTTGACCTCATCTTCTGAGCGGCCCTGATGACCTTCCATGCGCAACAAAGCGTCGAGCGCAGTGGAGGGGGTGTACTTCCCAGTAAACTCACCTAGCTGCGGAGAATCGCGATCTGGCGCAGGCCAACGCAGCGTGCCATCAGGAGCCCGGTCGTAATCCTGGGTTCCGGACGTCGGAAACGCTGGTTCGTCCACATCAATGAACGAGCCTTCATCTAAAGTTGTAGAGCTCAATCGATTCCTCCCACGCGTGGCCGATAATCGGAGGCCAGCGTGGATAAGTCAACGAGCGGCTGCCGCTTCCATTATCGCTCTCCCGAGCTGCTGAGCCAACATGGGTGGAACGGCATTGCCTACTTGTCGTGCTCCGTCTTCGCGATTGCCAGAGAATATGAACGAATCGGGAAATGTCTGGATCCTCGCTCCTTCACGTATTGTCAAGCTTCGGTCCTCTATCGGATGCGCGAAGCGGCCGCGGGTAAAACTATCGAACCTTGCTGTTAAGGTGACCGACGGTTGATCCCAAGCCAATCGGCCGTACACGTCCTTGTGCCTATGGCTTGGGTTATTCACATGACACGCCAATTGGAGTCGCAACGGAAGATGGTCGCGCCCTCCACCAGGCGGAACGTGGCGAATCCGTTCCAGGTTGATTGCGGATAATTTGGCTTCTCGATAGTGGTTCGCGATTTGTGGGTGCGGACTTCCATCTCTAGGTGGGCTGGGCAAATCGCCGATCGCGTCACGGACAGTACGCCGGCGCTTACCTGTAGTTGGCTGCGGAAAGACAAACTTTGAATTGAGGTCAGGGACAAATTCTCCGACCAGAAATGCGCGCCGCCTCGACTGAGGGACACCAAAATCGGCCGCGTCTAGAATTGCGGTGTGAATTACGTAGTCTAATCGGGAAGCTCTCAGGGCTAATTCGCGAAGAAAAGGGCGTCCGTGCTTTGACATAAGGGCACCAACGTTCTCCATGAGGAAAAATCGGGGCCGAATTTCCTCGATCATTCTCACAAAGTGCAGCACCAGTTCATTGCGTGGATCTTCCCGCTCGCCGCGTCGCTGAAGGGAAAAGCCCTGGCACGGAGGGCCACCGGCCAGAAGGAGGCATTCGCCTGTGCCAAGGTTGGCTTTCCGCAACAATTCACTCGCGGAGATCTCTTCGATCGCGGCGTTGACGATATGATTACCTATACAGTCAGTATAGGTACGTACTGCGACCGTATCGTTATCAACTGCTGCACCAATCGAGAAGCCCGCCTGGCTAAGTCCATATGAAAGACCTCCTGCGCCGCAGAACAGGTCGATTGCACAAGCATTGCTAACCCTCAGCGGCAGCACGACCACGCTCCCTTTGTCGTTTGATCCCATTGATCGTTACAGCAAAGCCAGGACCAACCGGGCTCTCGACGGCGATAGGGGGGACGCCCCGGTAGAAATCCTTTGACTGTTTGCCAGCTAACCGATTCGCGATGAATTCCCCAAATTTCTTGGAAACGAGCGGTGATACGGCATTTCCGACTTGCTTGAATCCATCATCGAATGGACCGCTGAATTGATAGTTGGCAGGAAATCCCTGCAGCAACGCTGCTTCTCGCGTAGTCAGGCCTCGATCTTGCTCTGGGTGCGCAAAACGCCCACACGATGGCGTCCTGCACCGCGCTGTGATAGTTACAGAAGGACGGCTCCACGAAAGCCGACCATATACATCAGTGTATCCGCCATGAGCCTTCCGGGTCCTATCCAAGCACGCGGGCCCAACGCCAACGGGACGATTGCCGCCATTCTTTGGGACACGACGAAGAATTTCGAGAGTACTTTCTCTGTGATTTGAGGCGACGTGCATCGGATCATCCGGATCCTTCTCTCCTGAGCGTAACGGTCGGAGATGCCCAATCGCATCACGAACAGTTCGATAATGTTCGGGCTGGAGCGGCGCATAAGGCAATTCAAATTCTTCCCTAAAGCCCATCACGATGGCGCGAAATCGCTCTTGTGGAAGACCGAATCCCGCCAAATTGTAAATTCCGCTTTTTACGTGCAATCCAGCCTTCGCTAGCTCTCGGCGTCCCGCAGCGAAATGGCGCCAATGATCTGCGGAGAAAAGATCAGGAACATTCTCCAGGAAGATCGCGTCCGGCTTGATCTGGGCTGCGATCCGGCAAAATTCGTGAAACAGGCTTCTCCTCGCATCTTGTCCGCGAATCGATTTTCTGTGCGCTGAAAAACCTTGGCAAGGTGAGCATCCAATTAGAAGGAGACGATCAAATCGCTCCCTCTTCCACGATGCAATTCGTTGACCAAGCTGCGTTGGATCTCCCGCGAGCTCTCTAATGTCGAGCCTAACGCAAGGCGCTCCAATCATTAGTTCAAAGGTTTTTCCACAATGTGGGTCGGTATCAATGCCTTCGATTATGTGGAATTCTGCTCCTGCCGTGACGGCCTGGAGACCTGCGCTAACGCCGCCCGAGCCACAGAAAAAATCAATCACACCGATCTTAAGCTTCTTGGAGTCGGCAATTCCAGGCGATGTCCGTTGAGTGCGAAAACGGGGCGGCTTCATGGTGTTCCCTGCATCTTCTTAGTGGAGATCTGAATAATCGCGGCGTTACGCGAAGCGAGAGAAATCATTATGAGCCAGGTTGTGCGATGAAGATGCCGAATCTTCTTGTGTCCTTACTCAGCAATCGCGCTGCACTCTGACGCAAAGTCTGTTAAGCTAAAAGCTCCATTTGCCGCAGACAGAGTCTGAGCTGTTGATAGATCAACCCGTCACGCCAGAGCGCAGTCGTCAGATGGCGCGAGTGCGCACGAAGCATACCGAGATCGAGATGAAAGTGCGGCGCTTGGTACATGGCATGGGATTTAGATTTCGGCTGCATGCTGCGGGTTTGCCGGGCACTCCTGACCTCATTTTTCGTTCGCGTAAAAAGGTGATTTTCGTCCATGGCTGCTTCTGGCATCACCACGCGGGATGCCGAAAGGGAAGCCTGCCTAAGACCCGGCGCTCGTTTTGGAGCGCCAAGTTGTCTAAGAATGTTTCGCGAGATTTGCGCATCTTGGCGGAGACAGAGGCGCTGGGTTGGCGGGCGCTTGTAGTTTGGGAATGCGAATTGGCGGATGTCGATCAGCTGGCCAGAAAGCTGAGACGGTTTTTGAACTTGTCTGTACGTAGCGAACGGTAGCGGATCTGATGCCTTCACGTGCAGCCCCCAGGCTTCATAGCTTGATAGCAGATTAGAACAAATAGTGAACAAGTCAAGCGTTGGCACGAGAGCTCTTTAGAGGGAATGGTGCCGCTGGATGCTTGGCGATTGGCTTCTCAAAGAATTGCCTAATCGTTGCGATGTCTGCCATATTCCCCTCGCGGGAGGCACCGTCGTAGAGAGACCGGTTGGCCTGCTGAAATACAAAGTGTAAGGAGAGCCCAGCGTCGCCATCGCGGCGCGGGCAGGGGGGAAATCTGTTTGGCCGATGAGTTCATTCTCGAAACGGAAGGCTTGACCAAGGAGTTCGCGGGCTTCTTCGCCGTCCGCGACGTTGCGCTCAAGGTTCGCCGTGGGAGCATTCATGCGTTGATCGGCCCGAACGGGGCCGGCAAGACGACCTGCTTCAACCTTTTGACCAAGTTTCTCAAGCCGTCAGCCGGGAAAATCCTGTACAAAGGTCAGGACATCACGGCGATGGCGCCGGCCGACGTTGCCCGCATGGGCCTGGTTCGTTCGTTCCAGATTTCGGCCGTGTTTCCGCATCTCACCGCGCTCGAGAACGTCCGCGTCGCGCTGCAGCGCCAGCACGGCTCGTCGTTCGACTTCTGGCGCTCCAAGTCCGTCCTCAACCGTTTCAACGATCGCGCGCGCGAACTGCTCAGCGATGTCGGCCTCAGCGAGTTTGCCGAGACGCCCGCCGTCGAGATGCCCTACGGGCGCAAACGCGCACTGGAGATCGCAACCACGCTCGCGCTCGACCCTGAGATGATGCTGCTGGACGAGCCGATGGCGGGCATGGGCCACGAGGACATCGACAAGATCGCGGCGCTGATCAAGCGCATCTCCGCGAAATACACCATCCTGATGGTCGAGCATAATCTGAGCGTCGTGGCCAACCTCTCCGACATCATCACCGTGCTGACGCGCGGGCAGGTGCTCGCGCAGGGCCATTACTCCGAGCTCACCAAGGACGAGCGCGTCAAGGAAGCCTATCTGGGAGCCGGTCATGGCTGACACTGCGATCGCCGAGGCTCCGGCCAAGGCTGCTGCCGGCGGGAACATCCTGCAAGTCCGCAATCTCGAAGCGTGGTATGGCGAGTCTCACATCCTGCACGGGATCAACTTCGACGTGAACGCGGGCGAGGTCGTCACCCTGCTCGGGCGCAACGGCGCGGGCAAGACGACCACGCTGAAGTCGATCATGGGCATCATCGGCAAGCGCACCGGCTCGGTGAAGTTCAACGACCAGGAGATCATCCGCGCAACCTCGGACAGGATCGCGCGCATGGGCATCGCCTTCTGCCCGGAGGAGCGGGGAATATTCGCCAGCCTCGACGTGCGGGAGAATCTGATGCTGCCGCCGGTGGTCCGCGCGGGCGGATTGCCGCTCGAGCAGATCTTCGAGCTGTTTCCGAACCTGAAGGAGCGGCTGAACAGCCAGGGCACCAAGCTGTCGGGCGGCGAGCAGCAGATGCTCGCGATCGCGCGGATCCTGCGTACCGGCGCGAGCTTCCTGATGCTGGACGAGCCGACCGAGGGCCTTGCGCCCGTCATCATCCAGCAGATCGGCCACACCATCGCGCGGCTCAAGAAAGAGGGCTTCACGATCCTCCTGGTCGAGCAGAACTTCCGCTTCGCCTCGACCGTGGCCGACCGATACTATGTGGTCGAGCACGGCAAGATCATTGACGGGTTTTCCAATTCGGAGCTTGCCGCCAACATGGACAAGCTGCACACCTATCTTGGTGTGTAGCCGTGCAGGCGGACGATTGAGAGTATCCATTAAAGCGATATTGGGAGGCGGATTATGAGACACGGCATTTCGGCAATGTTGCTTGGGACGGCCCTGGCGCTCGGCGCGGCAGGCGGCGCGGTCGCGCAGGACAAGAACATCAAGATCGGCGTGCTGACCGACAATTCGGGACTTTATGCCGACCTCGGTGGCGCTGGCTCGACCGTCGCCGCACAGATGGCGATCGAGGATTCCGGGCTCGCTGCCAAGGGCTGGAAGCTCGACCTGATCTCCGCCGACCATCAGAACAAGCCCGACATCGCCTCCACGATCGCTCGGCAATGGATCGACGTCGAGAAGGTCGACATCTTCATGGATGTCCTGAACTCCGGCGTCGCGCTGGCGGTGAACAACCTCGTCAAAGAGAAGAATTCCATCCTGATCAACACGGGTGCGGCGACGTCGGATCTCACCAATGCGCAATGCTCGCCGAACACGGTCCATTGGGTCTATGATACCTATATGCTCGCCAACAGCACCGGGCAGGCGCTGGTGAAGGCGGGCGGCGACACCTGGTATTTCCTCACCGCGGACTACGCCTTTGGCCACGCCCTCGAGCGCGACACCGCTGCGGTCGTGGTGAAGTCGGGCGGCAAGGTGATCGGGAACGTCAAGCATCCCCTGAATACTGCCGACTTCTCGTCGTTCCTGCTGCAGGCGCAGGCCTCTAAGGCCAAGATCATCGGCATGGCCAATGCCGGCGGCGACACCACCAACACCATCAAGCAGGCCGCCGAGTTCGGCATCGTTTCGGGCGGCCAGAAGCTTGCGGGCCTGCTGCTCTTCATCACCGACGTGCACTCGCTCGGTCTGAAGGTGGCGCAGGGCCTGAACTTCACCGAGACCTTCTATTGGGACATGAACGACGGCACGCGCGCGTTCTCCAAGCGCTTCTCCGAGCGCATGAAGAACAAGGCGATGCCCTCGATGGTGCAGGCCGGCGTCTATTCGGGCCTGCTGCATTATTTCAAGGCGCTGGAGGCGATGGGCGGCAATCCTCATGACGGGGCCAAGGTGGTCGCCAAGATGAAGGAGATGCCGACGGATGACGCGCTGTTCGGCAAGGGAACGATCCGCGTGGACGGTCGCAAGCTCCATCCCGCCTATCTGTTCGAGGTCAAGAAGCCCGAGGAATCCAAGGGGCCCTGGGATTACTACAAGCTGATCGGCACGACGCCCGGCGACCAGGCCTTCCGGCCGCTGTCGGAAAGCGCCTGTCCGCTGGTGAAGAAGTAACGTTGAACGATGCAGGCCGGCGCGCGACGGCACCGGCCTGTTTTTGAGGAATAGAAGGGACCGGGTGCGGGATCGATGCAGGCTCTCTACGCTCAGCTACTGGTGGGACTGATCAACGGCTCGTTCTACGCGCTGCTCAGTCTCGGGCTAGCCGTGATCTTCGGCATGCTCAACATCATCAATTTCGCCCATGGCGCGCTCTACATGATGGGCGCCTTCGTCGCCTATTTCCTGTTGAACCTCGGCGGCATCAACTACTGGTGGGCGCTGTTGCTGGCGCCCATCATCGTCGGCGTCTTCGGCATGATCCTGGAGCGGACCATGCTGCAATGGCTGACCGGGCTGGATCACCTCTATGGCCTGCTGCTGACCTTCGGCATCGCGCTGATCGTCCAGGGCGTGTTCCAGAACTATTTCGGCTCCTCCGGCCTGCCTTACGCGATTCCGGACCAACTCAAGGGCGGCATGAATCTCGGCTTCATGTTCCTGCCGATCTACCGCGGCTGGGTCGTGGTGTTCTCGCTGGTGGTGTGTCTTGCCACCTGGTTCCTGATCGAGAAGACGCAGCTCGGTGCCTATCTGCGTGCCGCCACCGAAAACCCGACCTTGGTGCGCGCTTTCGGCATCAACGTTCCGCGCATGATCACGCTCACTTACGGGCTCGGCGTCGGCCTCGCCGCGCTCGCCGGCGTGCTTTCGGCGCCGATCAACCAGGTGCGGCCGCTGATGGGCGCCGACCTTATCATCGTCGTGTTCGCGGTGGTCGTGATCGGCGGCATGGGTTCGATCATGGGCTCCATCATCACCGGCTTCGCGCTCGGGGTGATCGAGGGCCTGACCAAATATTTCTACCCCGAGGCCTCCAACACCGTCGTGTTCGTGCTGATGGTGCTGGTGCTCTTGGTGAAGCCAACGGGATTGACGGGAAGGGCGGCCTGAGATGACAACCCTGACGGACGACACGCTGCCGGCAGCCCCGCGCGCGGTGCGCGACGAGATGATCGTGTTCTTGCTGATGGCGCTGCTGCTGGCCGCGGTACCTTTCACCGGCGTCTACCCATTCTTCGTGATGCAGGCGCTCTGCTTCGCGCTGCTCGCCTGCGCCTTCAATCTCTTGATCGGCTATGGCGGCCTGTTGTCGTTCGGCCATGCGATGTTCTTGGGGACCGCCGGCTATTGCAGCGCGCATGCGCTGAAGGTCTGGGCGCTTCCGCCCGAGCTCGGCATTCTCGTCGGCATCGCCGCGGCCTTCGTGCTCTCGATCATCACGGGCTACATCTCGATCCGCCGCCAGGGCATCTATTTCTCGATGATCACGCTGGCGCTGTCGCAGCTCCTGTACTTCATCTACCTCCAGGCGCCGTTCACCCACGGCGAGGACGGTATCCAGGGCATACCCCAAGGTCTGATGTTCGGCGTCCTTGATCTCTCCAAGCCCACGGTGCTGTACTATGTGGTGCTGGCTGGCTTCCTCGCCGGCTTCCTCCTGATCTTCCGCATCATCAACTCGCCGTTCGGCGAAGTCCTGAAGGCGATCCGCGAGAACGAGCCGCGGGCGATCTCGCTCGGCTACCGCACCGACCAGTACAAGTTCCTTGCCTTCGTCCTGTCAGGCACGCTGGCCGGCTTTGCCGGCTCGCTGAAAGTGTTCGTGGCACAGAACGCCTCGCTTACCGACGTGCACTGGACGATGTCGGGCGAGGTCGTGCTGATGACGCTGGTCGGCGGTCTCGGAACCATTTTCGGTCCCGTGGTGGGCGCCTTCGTGATCATCGCCATGCAGCAATATCTGGCGGGCTTCGGCCAGTGGGTGACGGTGATCCAGGGCGCGATCTTCGTGATCTGCGTGCTCACTTTCCGCCGCGGCGTCGTCGGAGAAATCGCGCATTACTTCCGGCGGTCGCTTTAAGTAGCTGATTTACAATCGGATTGGCGGCCATCTGAAAGCGGTGGATGACCCGGCTCCGCGGGCATGAGATGACACGCGCGCGGATCGTAAATGGTCTATGACAGTTTTGTGACGGCCCCTTGGGGCCTGGCCATTTCCAACCGGTAGCCTATCCCCATGATGCGATGGTTTCGTGCGTTCCTGCCCAGGGAAGAGCGGTTCTTCGACCTGTTTGACCGGCATGCCCAGACCGTGATCCAGGGCGCGATTGCGCTCCAGGGCGTGCTCAACGGAGGCGAGGAGACGCCGGTTTACTGCCAGCGCGTCAACCAGTTCGAGAACGACGCCGACAACATCACCCGGGAGGTGCTCACGGCGGTGCGCCGCACCTTCATCACCCCGTTCGACCGCGGCGACATCAAGAACCTCATCACGTCGCTGGATGATGCCATCGACCAGATGCAGCAGACGGCCAAGGCCGTCATGCTGTTCGAGGTCCGCAGCTTCGAGCCGCCCATGCGCGAGATCGGCGGGCTCTTGATCGAATGCGCCAATCTGGTCGGGCGCGCGCTGCCGTTGATGCAGTCGATCGGCCCGAACGTCGCCATGCTCACGGCCATCACCGAAGAACTCGGCAAGCTGGAGGGACGGGTGGACGACCTCCACGACATCGGGCTGAAGGAGCTGTTCCTCAAGCATCGCGAGGGCAATGCGATGGACTTCATCGTCGGCGCCGAGATCTACGACCATCTCGAAAAGGTCGCCGACCGCTTCGACGACGTCGCCAACGAGATCAACAGCATCGTCATCGAGCAGGTTTAGCGCATGATCCGGAAAAGTGTGCAGCGGTTTTCCTTCGCGACAAACGCAAGACGCGTTTGCGCGGAGATCATGCGCCAACTTTGAGGCTGGCCGCCGTGGATGCTGCGCTGGGTCTTCCCATCCTGGTCGGCTTGATCGCCGTCGCGCTGCTGTTCGACTTCCTGAACGGCCTGCACGACGCCGCCAATTCGATCGCGACCATCGTCTCGACCCGCGTGCTGCGGCCGCAATACGCGGTGTTCTGGGCCGCTTTCTTCAATTTCATCGCCTTCCTGGTGTTCGGCCTGCACGTCGCCCAGACCATCGGCACCGGCATCATCGATCCCGCGGTCGTCGACGCGCAGGTGATCTTTGCCGCGCTCGTCGGTGCCATTGTCTGGAACCTCGTGACCTGGGCGCTGGGCATCCCGTCCTCGTCCTCGCACGCGCTGATCGGCGGCCTCGTCGGCGGCGGCCTGGCCAAGGCGGGCATTTCCGCGGCCGTATGGAGCGGCCTGTCCAAGACGGTGCTGGCCATCGTGCTCTCGCCCCTCGTCGGCTTCCTGCTCGCGATGATGCTGGTGGCGATCGTGTCTTGGGCCTCGGTGCGCTCGACGCCGTTCGCGGTCGATCGCGCCTTCCGCATCCTGCAATTCGCCTCCGCCTCGCTTTATTCGCTCGGCCACGGCGGCAACGACGCGCAGAAGACCATGGGCATCATCGCGGTGCTGCTCTATTCGCAGGGCCATCTCGGCAGCGAGTTTTCGGTGCCGTTCTGGGTGGTGCTGTCCTGCCAAGCAGCGATGGCGCTGGGCACGTTGATGGGGGGCTGGCGCATCGTCCGCACCATGGGCCTGCGCATCACGAAATTGACGCCGATGCAGGGCTTTTGCGCCGAGACGGGGGGCGCCGCGACCCTGTTCATGGCCACCTATCTCGGGGTTCCCGTTTCGACCACCCACACCATCACCGGTGCCATCGTCGGCGTCGGGGCCGCCCGCCGCGTCTCCGCGGTGCGCTGGAACGTCGCCAGCTCCATCGTCTACGCCTGGGTGATCACCATCCCGGCCTCGGCCATCGTCGCAGCGCTGACCTGGTGGGCGGTCGAGATCTTCAAGTGACGAGCTTCAGCCCGATGATGCCTGCAACGATCAGCCCAATGCTGGCAAGCCGGAGCGCGGTGGCCGGCTCGCCGAACAGGACCATGCCGAGCGTCGCGGTGCCGACCGCCCCGATGCCGGTCCAGACTGCATAGGCGGTTCCAACGGGCAGTGATTTGAGCGCAAGTCCGAGCAGGATGACGCTGCCGGCCATGGCCGCGAGCGTGACCACGGATGGCACCAGCTTGCTGAAGCCCTCGGTGTATTTCAGCCCGATGGCCCAGACGATCTCGAGAAGACCGGCAACGAACAGGATGCTCCAGGCCATGACGACCCTCCATTCATGGCAGGGTCGTCCCCGCGGCTGCTGTGCTGATGGCGGGGAGGCCGTCCTCCCCAAAGCCGATATGGGGCTGGCCGGACGCCTCCGCAATCACCAAATGAGGCTTGATCAGGCCCGTTTTCCCTGCCACACGCTCCCGCCATGTCCGACATCGCCGCCAATACCGCCGAATCGCCGGCCCGTTCCCCGCTTGCCGCCGAAGTGGCGCGGCGGCGGACCTTTGCGATCATCTCCCATCCTGACGCCGGCAAGACCACGCTGACCGAGAAGCTGCTGCTGTTCGGCGGCGCGATCAATCTCGCCGGCCAGGTCAAGGCCAAGGGCGAGCGGCGCAACACCCGCTCGGACTGGATGAAGATCGAGCGCGAGCGCGGCATCTCGGTCGTGACGTCGGTGATGACCTTCGAATTCGAAGGCCTCGTCTTCAACCTCCTGGACACGCCGGGCCACGAGGACTTTTCGGAAGACACCTATCGCACGCTCACCGCGGTCGATTCGGCGGTGATGGTGATCGACGCCGCCAAGGGCATCGAGGCGCGCACCCGCAAGCTGTTCGAGGTCTGCCGCCTGCGCGACATCCCGATCATCACCTTCATCAACAAGATGGACCGCGAGAGCCGCGACGTGTTCGAGCTGCTCGACGAGATCGAGAAGACGCTGGCGCTAGATACCACGCCGATGACCTGGCCGGTCGGCCGCGGCCGCGACTTCCTCGGCACCTATGACGTCGTCAATGGCGGCGTGCGCCTGCTCGAAGGCGGCGGCGCCAAGACCGGCGCGGCCCAGCAGATCGCGATCGAGGAGCTGGCCAAGCTCAACGCCAATCTCGACGTCTCCGCGGTGAAGGACGAGCTCGAGCTGGTCACCGAGGCCTCGAAGCCGTTCGAGCTCGAAGCCTTCCGCGAAGGCCATCTGACGCCGGTCTATTTCGGCAGCGCGCTGCGCAATTTCGGCGTTGGCGACCTCCTGGAAGGGCTCGGAAAGTTCGCGCCCGAGCCGCGCGCGCAGGACAGCGACCAACGCAAGGTCGAGGCCACCGATCCGCGCATGAGCGCCTTCGTGTTCAAGATCCAGGCCAACATGGATCCGAACCACCGCGACCGCATCGCCTTTGCGCGGCTCTGCTCCGGCAAGCTCAGCCGCGGCATGAAGGCCAAGCTGGTGCGCACCGGCAAGAGCATGCCGCTGTCGAGCCCGCAATTCTTCTTCGCGCAGGATCGTTCGGTGGCGGACGAGGCTTTCGCGGGCGACGTCGTCGGCATCCCCAACCACGGCACGCTGCGGATCGGCGACACGCTGACCGAAGGCGAGGATTTCAACTTCGTGGGCGTGCCGAGCTTCGCGCCGGAAATCGTCCGCCGCGTCCGTCTCACCGACGCGATGAAGGCGAAGAAGCTGAAGGAAGCGCTGCAGCAGATGTCGGAGGAGGGCGTGGTGCAGGTGTTCCGCCCGCGCGACGGCGCCCCGGCACTCGTCGGCGTGGTCGGCGCTCTGCAGCTCGACGTGTTGAAGGCGCGGCTGGAGGCGGAATATTCGCTCCCGGTCGAGTTCGAGGTCAGCGAGTTCCAGCTGGCGCGCTGGGTTTCCTCTGACGACCGCAAGAAGCTCGACACCTTCATCGCCGCTAATACCTCCAGCATCGCGGACGACGTCGACGGCGATCCCGTCTATCTCGCCCGGAATGAGTTCTATCTCGGCTACACCAAGGAACGTGCCGAGGGCATCGAGTTCAGCAACGTCAAGGACGTCAAGAAGAAGGGGTAGGGGCGGGCGATCCGCCGGCTCCACGCTCCGCCGTCATTCCCCGCGAAGGCGGGGAATCCAGTACGCCGCAGCCCATCGATTCAATCATTGCCGTCACGGAGTACTGGGTCGCCCGGTCAAGCCGGGCGACGACACCGGGGTTAAACGCGCGCATGTGAACGCGTCTAGGCTTGACGTGTCCATTCGCGATACCACGTTCGCATGATGTGGCGCAGCATTCTCGTCATCCTCATGCTGGCGATCTCGACCGCCGCCGCTGCCGACGCGCGACCCCGCCAGATCAATCCGATTCCGTTCTCGCACGAGCCGTGCAGCGTACTCGACGGCGAGCCCTGCACGCCGTCCTACTGCAGCCCGCTGGAGCCCGGCCCCTGCATCCCGGAGATTGACTATCCTTACGGCCAGAATCTCCAGCTCACGATCCAGAGCGTTCCCTCCGAAGCCGATCGCGCCAAATACCAAAAGCCCGATCACGATCTCGACACGATCGGTGACCTCTTCGCCGCGCTGCGCAGCTGCTGGTCGCCGCCAACGGACCATGCGCGTGCGGGCATGCAGATGTCGGTGCGATTCAGCTTCAACAAGGCGGGTGGCCTGATCGGCCCGCCGCGCCTGACCTTCGCGACGCCCGGCGTCCCCGCCGAAACCCGAACCACTTACCTCAACGCGATCAATTCATCGTTGAAGGCGTGTCTGCCGCTGAAATTCACCGGCGGACTCGGTGGCGCGCTGGCAGGGCGCCCCATCGCGATCCGCTATGTCGACAATCGCGAGCTCAAGTAGCGCATCAGTTGCGACCCGCGGCCAATCGATGATACCTCAGAGGCGGGGGCTGCTTTGCGGGGAGGATGTCGTGGGTCTGCTGGTGATGATCCTGGGGCTGGTGCTGTTTTTCGGGGCCCATGTTTTCACGACGAGGCGCGACGCGCGCGCGCAGGCCATCGCGAGGATGGGTGAGGGGACCTACAAGATCCTCTACTCGCTGGTCTCGCTGGCCGGGCTCGCGCTGATCATCTGGGGCTATGCCCACTACCGAGCCACCGGCTGGATCGATGTCTGGTATCCGCCGAAGGCGATGAAGCACATCACGCTCGCACTGATGCTCCCCGCGGTGATCCTGGTCGTGGCGTCCTATCTGCGCGGCCGCATCTACGCGACGCTGAAGCATCCGATGCTCGCCGGCGTCAAGCTGTGGGCGGCGGCGCATCTGCTCGCCAATGGCGATCTCGGCTCCATCATCCTGTTCGGCTCGTTCCTGGGCTGGGCGGTGTTTGATCGCATCACGCTCAAGCGTCGCAATGACGGCGGAGCGCCGCCGATACCGGTCGGGGGCGTCAGCAACGATCTGATCGCGGTCGCGGTCGGCGTCGTCGCTTATCTCGCGCTGGCCTTCGCGTTCCATCCGGTCGTGATCGGCGTTCCCGTGATCGGGGTCTAGCCAATCAGCGCAAGACGGTGCCGTGTGACCGTGCGGGGAAGATAACAAGAGCAACAAGCCGAGGGCCCTTCGATGGACTGGTCGCAATCTCAGATCCCGCCGATGCGGCTGGAGACGCGCTTCGGCGACCGGGTGGTGCCGGCATTTTCGGATCGGCCCGCGAACCTTTGGGCGATGATCGCGGAGGCGCGCGATCGCAACCCGGATGGCGAGGCGCTGATCGCAGGCCATGTCCGCCTGAGCTGGCGGCAGGCGATAGAGCAGGCCGCGCGGATCGCGGCGGGCTTTCGCAAGCTCGGCCTTGCGCGCGGCGACCGCGTCGCGATCCTGCTCGGCAACCGCATCGAGTTTCCGCTGCTGCTGTTTGCCGCCGCACATGAGGGGCTCGTCACGGTCCTGCTCAGCACGCGACAGCAGAAGCCGGAGATCGCCTATGTGCTTGCTGATTGCGGCGCCAAAATCCTGATCCACGAGGCCGCGCTGGCCGAGCGGCTGCCCAATGCGCAGGACGTGCCCGATCTGGTCCACCGCATCGCCATCGATAACGATCCGGTCCGGTCGCGCTTCTCCGCGCTTGCCGACAATGCCCCGGCGCCCGCGCCGGTCGAAGTGAGTGAAGAGGACACCGCGATGATCCTCTACACCTCCGGCACCACGGGCAAGCCGAAGGGCGCGATGCTGGCCCATTGCAACATCGTCCATTCCTCGATGGTGTTCGTGTCCTGCCTGCAATTGACCGACATGGATCGCTCGATCGCGGCGGTGCCGCTCGGCCACGTCACCGGCGTCGTCGCCAACATCACGACCATGATCCGCTGCGGCGGCGCGTTGATCATCATGCCCGAGTTCAAGGCCGCCGATTATCTCAAGCTCGCCGCGCGCGAGCGCGTCACCTACACGGTGATGGTGCCGGCGATGTACAATCTCTGCCTGCTCCAGCCCGATTTCGACGGCTACGATTTGTCGAGCTGGCGCATCGGCGGTTTCGGCGGCGCGCCGATGCCGGTCGCGACCATCGAGAAGCTCAAGGCCAAGATCCCCGGCCTGAAGCTGATGAACTGCTACGGCGCGACCGAGACGACCTCGCCCTCCACCATCATGCCGGGCGAGCTGACCGAGCGCCACATCGACAGCGTCGGCCTGCCCTGTCCGGGCGCGCGCATCGTCGCGATGGGGCCTGGCGGGCGCGAGCTGCTACCTGGCGAGATCGGCGAGCTCTGGATCCAGAGCGCCTCCGTCATCAAGGGCTATTGGAACAACCCGAAGGCCACCGCCGAAAGCTTCACGGGCGGATTCTGGCACTCCGGCGATCTCGGCTCGGTCGATGCGGACGGTTTTGTCCGCGTGTTCGACCGGCAGAAGGACATGATCAATCGCGGCGGGCTGAAGATCTATTCGGCCGAGGTCGAATCGGTGCTCGCGGGCCACCCCGCCGTGGTCGAGAGCGCGATCATCGCCAAGGCCTGCCCGGTGCTCGGCGAGCGCGTCCACGCCGTGGTGGTGACGCGCGGCGCGGTCGCGGACATCGAGCTGCGAGCCTGGTGCGCCGAGCGGCTGTCCGACTACAAGGTTCCCGAGACCCTCGCGATCACGGCAGACCCGTTGCCGCGCAACGCCAACGGCAAGGTGCTGAAGCGGCAGCTGCGGGAGCTGCTCGGAAGCTGAGCCGGCCAGGCGCGTCCGGGCTCTCCCGGGTGGTTAACGCCTTGATCGGGCTCGCTTTGCCTTGCCACCGCCATATCGTTAGGGTACCTCGCCGCCACACGGGGGACGGGATTCCTGACGCGAATGCTTCGGCGCGCGCACCCGGACGGGCATGGGATTAGCATAAGTGTCTGAATTATTTAATGAAGTCGACGAGGAAGTACGTCGCGAACAGCTCAAAAAGCTGTGGGAGAAGTATTCGATCTACTTCATCGCCCTGATGGTGCTGGTCGTGGCCGGCGTCGCCGGCTGGCGCGGCTATCAATATCTGGAAGGCAAGAAGGCCGCCGAGGCGGGCGCCGCGTTCGAGAAGGCCGTCGAGCTGTCGGAGCAAGACAAGCACGCCGACGCCGAGAAGGCCTTTGCCGAGCTCGCGGCCAAGGCGCCGTCCGGCTATCGCACCCTGGCGCGGCTGCGTGCTGCGGCCGAGGCCGCCAGCCGCGATCCGGCCGCCGCCGCGAAGATGTATGACGAGATTTCCGCCGATCGCAGCGTGGGCGGCGAGTGGCAGGATCTGGCCAGGCTCCGTGCCGCGGGCCTCGTGCTCGACAGCGCCAGCTATGCCGACATGCAGCAGCGGCTGGAGCCCTCCGCCGCGCCGAAATCGACCTTCCGGCACAGCGCCCGCGAGATGCTGGCGTTGTCGGCCTGGCGCAACAACGACATGACCGCAGCCCGCAAATGGCTCGACGCGATTGGCGAGGACAACGAAACGCCGCCCGGCCTGCGTTCGCGCGCCGAGGCGCTACAGGCCCTGCTGCCGCCCGTCGCCAAGAGCTGACGACGGTTCTCTGACGTAAACGAGACACCACGATGCGCCGCACGCCACGCTTGATCGCAGCCGCCGTCCTGATCGCCTTCACGGGCGTGCTGGGCGGCTGCTCCAGCTTCGATCCAAGCGACATGCTCGACTTCCTCGACACCAAGAAGAAGCTGCCGGGCGACCGCAAGCCGGTGTTCCCGGAAGGCGTGCCCGGCCTCGAGCAGGGCGTGCCCAGGGACCTGTACAAGGGCGCGCAGCAGCAGCCCGACCCGAACGCGCCCGCCGTCGCGGCTCTTCCCGCCGAGCCGCCGCCGGAGCCGGCCAGGCCGGCGAAGGGGGCCAAAGCGGCGAAGTCGCGTCAGCCGGTCGCCGCCGCGCCGACCGAGGCGCCCGCCGGCGAAGTCGACGGCGAAGCGCAGCCGGAGGCCGCCCCAGCCACGGCCGCTCCGCCGCCCAAGCACAAGATCGTCCGCAGGCGCACCACCGCGCCGCCGCCGGATCAGCCCGTCCAGCAGTCGCAGCCGGCCCAGCCCGCGCAGCAGCAAACTCAGAGCGCCTTCCCGGCGCCGCTGCCGAGCGGCAGCTTTTCGCGCTAAAGCATGATCCGGAAAAGTGTGAAGCGGTTTTCCGAAAAGATCATGCTCAAACTAATATTCCCATTGCATTGACAGGCGCAGCCCCGGCAGCGCACGAATGACCGATGTCCTTCACGATCGCCATCATCGGCCGGCCCAATGTCGGCAAATCGACGCTGTTCAACCGCCTGGTTGGGCAGAAGCTCGCGCTGGTCGATGACCTGCCGGGCGTCACCCGCGACCGCCGCGAGGGCGAGGCGAGGCTCGGCGATCTCCATTTCACCATCGTCGATACCGCCGGCCTCGACGAGGGCGCCAAGGGCTCGCTGACGGCGCGCATGCAGGAGCAGACCGAGACGGCGATCGCGCAGGCCGACGCGCTGTTCTTCGTCGTCGACGCCCGCATCGGCCTCACGCCGACCGACCGCGCCTTTGCCGATTTCGCCCGCAAGGCCAACAAGCCGGTGCTGCTGGTCGCCAACAAGAGCGAAGGCAAGCACGGCGATGCCGGCGCAATGGAAGCGTTCGCACTCGGCCTCGGAGATCCCATCCAGATTTCGGCCGAGCATGGCGAGGGCATGGGCGAGCTCTATGATGCGCTGGCCAGGCTGATGCCCGAGCCGGTCGACGAGGATGAGGACGAGGACGACGCCGAGCTTTCCGAGGAAGAGGCAGCCAGGCGTCCGATCCGGGTCGCGATCGTCGGCCGGCCCAACGCCGGCAAGTCGACGCTGATCAACCACCTTCTCGGCGAGGAGCGCCTGCTGACGAGCCCTGAGGCCGGCACCACGCGCGACTCCATCGCGGTCGAGATCAACTGGAAGGGCCGTGATTTCCGCGTGTTCGACACCGCGGGCCTGCGCCGGCGCTCGCGGATCGAGGAGAAGCTGGAGAAGCTCTCGGTCGCGGACGCGCTACGCGCGGTGCGCTTTGCCGAAGTCGTCGTGATGATGATGGACACGCAGAACCGCTTCGAGGAACAGGATCTGCGCATCGCCGACCTGATCGAGCGCGAGGGCCGCGCCATCGTGCTCGCCGTCAACAAATGGGACCTGATGGAGACCAAGGGCGGCGGCGCGATTTCGGGCCTGCGCCGCGATGCCGACCATTGGCTGCCGCAGCTCAAGGGCGTGGCGATCGTCGCCGTCTCCGGCCTGATGGGCGAGGGCATCGACCGCCTGATGCAGGCGATCCAGGACGCCTATGCGGTCTGGAACAGGCGCGTGCCGACGGCCGCGCTCAATCGCTGGTTCGAGCAGGCGGTCCAGGCCAATCCGCCGCCCGCCGTTTCGGGCCGCAGGCTGAAGCTGAACTACATTACCCAGACCAAGGCGCGCCCGCCGAGCTTCGTGCTGTTTTGCTCGCGCGCCGACGCGGTGCCGCAGTCATACTTGCGCTATCTCACCAACTCGATGCGCGAGACCTTCGAGCTGCCGGGCACGCCGGTGCGCATCACGCTGCGTGAAAAGGCCAATCCCTTCGCGCACAAGCGCAAGCGGCCGTCGTGACCGACGGCGCCGTGCCGATCGCAATGCGGATGCTGCCCGCGACGAAGCCAGTCGCGTAGGGTGGGCAAAGGCGCAAAGCGCCGTGCCCACGATCTGTCCTTGATGCGAAGAAGTGGTGGGCACGCTTACGCCTTCGCTCTTCGAGCTACGGCGCATGCTTTGCCCACCCTACGACGGTGGAGAATGCCGATCGAGACCCCGGGTGATGCTCGCGCACCATCCCGGGAGGATGACCGCTACGCGGTCACTTCTTCACCAGCGGGCAGTCGCTGTCCTTGAGCGGCTTGGCAGCGTCTTCCGCCGAGATCGTGGCGATCTGCTTGTAATAGTCCCACGGTCCCTTCGATTCCTCGGGCTTCTTCACCTCGAACAGGTAGGCGGGGATGAGACGGCGGCCGTCCTGGCGCAGCGGGCCGTTGCCGAACAGCGGATCGTCGGTCGGCAATTCCTTCATCTTGGCGACGACCTTGGCGCCGTCACGCGGATTGCCGCCGAGCGCTTCCATCGCTTTCAGATAGTGCAGCACCATCGCGTAATTGCCGGCCTGAGTCATCGAGGGCATCGCGTTCTTGCTGGCAAGCTTCGAAAAGCGCTTCGACCATTCGCGGGTCTTGTCGTTCATGTCCCAGTAGAACGATTCGGTGAAGGTCAGACCCTGAGCAGTCTTGAGGCCGAGTGAGTGGACATCGTTGATGAACAGCAGCAGCGCGGCAAGCTTCTGGCCGGCTGAGACGATGCCGAATTCGGCCGCCTGCTTGATCGAATTGGTGGTGTCGCCGCCGGCGTTGGCAAGGCCGACGACCTTGGACTTGGACGACTGGGCCTGCAGCAGGAAGGACGAGAAGTCCGCGGTGTTGATCGGATGCTTGACGCTGCCGAGCACCTTGCCGCCGTTGGCGGTCACCACCGCCGTGGTGTCGCGTTCCAGCGCGTGGCCGAAGGCATAATCGGCGGTCAGGAAGAACCAGGTGTCGCCGCCGGCCTTGGTCAGCGCCTTGCCGGTGCCGTTGGCCAGCATGTAGGTGTCATAGGTATAGGAGACCGTGTTCGGCGTGCAGGCCTTGCCGGTCAGGTCGGCGGAGGCGGCGCCGGAATTCAGCAGCACCGCGTTCTTTTCCTTGACGAGATTGCTGACCGCAAGAGCGACGCCAGAGTTCGGCGTGTCCGCGATCGCGTCGACCTTCTCGTTGTCGATCCACTGCCGGGCGATGTTGACACCGACGTCCGGCTTGTTCTGGTGGTCGCCGCTGATGACGTCGATCTTCCAGCCCTTCGCGAGCAAGCCGGAATCCTCGACCGCCATCTTGATCGCGACCACCGAGTTCGGGCCGCCGATGTCGGCATAAAGGCTCGACATGTCGTTGAGCACGCCGATCTTGACGGTCTTGTCCTGCGCGTAGGCGGATGTGGCAAAACCGAAGGCGGCACAGGCCAGAAGGGCCGCGGAGCGGCGGGCGAACGTCGTCGTCATGAAAGATTTCCTCCATTGTCAAATATGCGGACGGCTCTCTTGGACGGAGCCTTTGTTCCGGCTGATGGCTCTAGCCTGTCCCACGGCCGGCGGCAATGCATCTAAAGCCTGATGACGCTGCGTCGTAGCGTCATCCGGCGGTTAACTTTTGGTCAAAATGCGTTGAGTCGCTATCTCTGCGCGTCCCATGTGGGTCGATGCGCTGACCAGCGTCGACCCCCGCGGTAAGGGCGTTACCTCGGGCGTCATCAGGCGGGCGCGCGGAAGCTCATCAGGCTGCGGGTCTTGTAATCGTAGAACTTGCCGGTCTCGGCCCAGTCAGGCGCGCACATCGGCACGATGAATTCGGCGACCTGTTCGGGCGTGTCGAGCGTCGCGGGATCCTCGCCGGGCATCAGCGTGGCGCGCATGCGGGTGCGGACCGGGCCGGGGTTGAACAGGTTGACGCGCAGCTTGGTATTCGCGGTCTCCTGCGCCCAGGCGCGGGCCAGCGTCTCCAGTGCGGCCTTGGAGGCCGCGTAGGGGCTGACATAGGCGGTCGCCTTGTTGGCGGCGCCCGAGGTGATGAACACGGCGCGGCCGGCATCGGACTGCCTGAGCAGCGGCTCCATGCAGCGGATCAGCTGGAAGTTCGCGGAGACGTTCACCGCCATCACGTCGTTGAAGGTCTTGAGCTCGATATGGCCGATCGGGGAGGACGGTCCGAGCACGCCGGCATTGCCGACGAAGATGTCGAGCTTGCCGTAGCGCTCGTGCAGGCCGGCCCCTAACCGCGCGATGCCGTCGAAATCGGTGAGGTTGAGCGGCACCAGAGTGGCGCTGCCGCCGTCTTTCCGGATCTTGTCGTCGAGCTCTTCCAGCCCGCCTTGCGTCCGCGCCGTCGCAACGATATGCGCGCCGGCCTTGGCGAGCGCGATTGCGGTGGCATAGCCGATGCCGCGGGAGGCGCCGGTGACGAGAGCGATACGGTCGGCGAGGGGTTTTGTCATCGTCGAATACTTCCGTCATGCCCGGGCTCGTCCCGGGCATCCACGTTCTTTGCGGCGGGTATTACAGACGTGGATGGCCGGGACAAGCCCCACATGCACCTGTCATTCCGGGATGGTGCGAAGCACCAGACCCGGAATCTCGAGATCCTCAGGCGCGCAAACTGCGCGCCATAGTTCGATGCTTCGCATCGCCCCGGGATGACGCCTTCGGTGTCAGCTCGCCTCGGCCAGCAACGACAGCTGCCGCGGCTGCGGCTCGGTCTGGGTCTGGTCGGTGAGGTGGGTCGGATAGGCCCCCGTGAAGCAATGGTCCGAGAACTTCGGATTGGCGGGGTCGCGGCCGGGCTCGCCCATGGCGCGGTACATGCCGTCGATCGACAGGAAGGCGAGCGAGTCGGCGCCGATGATCTCGCGCATTTCTTCCAGCGAATGCGTCGCGGCGAGAAGGCCGCCGCGGTCGGGCAGGTCGATGCCATAATAATCGGGATAGAGGATCGGAGGCGAAGCGAGACGGAAATGCACTTCCTTGGCGCCGGCATCGCGCATCATGCGCACGATCTTCTTCGAGGTGGTGCCGCGCACCAGCGAATCGTCGATCAGGATGATGCGCTTGCCTTCGATCGCGGCGCGGTTGGCCGAATGCTTCATGCGCACGCCGGATTCGCGGATCGCCTGCGTCGGCTGGATGAAGGTGCGGCCGACATAGTGATTGCGGATGATGCCGAGCTCGAACGGCACGCCGGAGAACTGGCTGTAGCCGACCGCGGCGGGCACGCCGGAATCCGGCACCGGCACCACGACGTCGACCGGCACGTGGCTTTCGCGCGCGAGCTGCGCGCCAAAATTCTTGCGCACCTCGTAGACCGAGCGGCCGTGGACGATGGAATCCGGACGAGAAAAGTAGATGTATTCGAAGATGCAGGGGCGCGGTGCCATCGGCGGGAAAGGCTTGTGGATGTCCTGGCCGTTCTCGTCGAACACGATGACCTCGCCCGGCTCGATGTCGCGCACGAAGCGCGCGCCGATGATGTCGAGCGCGCAGGTTTCTGAGGTCAGGATCGGGCAGCCATCGAGCTCGCCGAGCACGAGCGGACGGATGCCGCGCGGATCGCGCGCGCCGACCAGCTTCTTGTTGGTGAGCGAGACCAGCGCATAGGCGCCCTCGATCTCGCGCAACGCGTCGATGTAGCGCTCGATGAAGCGGGCGCGCTTGGAGCGCGCGACCAGGTGCAGGATCACTTCGGTGTCGGTGGTCGACTGCATCATTGCGCCGTGCTTGACGAGCTCGCGGCGCAGCGTCAGGCCGTTGGTGAGGTTGCCGTTGTGGGCGACCGCGAGGCCCCCGGCATTGAGCTCGGCGAACAGCGGCTGCACGTTGCGCAGGATGGTGGCGCCGGTGGTGGAGTAGCGGACATGGCCGACCGCGACATTGCCGGGCAGGCGGTCGATCACCTCGCGGCGTGAGAAGGTGTCGCCGACGAGGCCGAGGCGGCGTTCGGAGTGGAAGCGGCTGCCGTCGTAGGAGACGATGCCGGCGGCTTCCTGGCCGCGGTGCTGCAGGGCGTGAAGGCCGAGTGCGGTGATCGCGGCCGCGTTGGGGTGGCCGTAGATGCCGAAGACGCCGCACTCCTCGCGCAGCGTATCCCCTTCGAGATCGTCCTGTAGTTCGAGCGCGGCAGGGCCCGAACCGGCCCTTGGATCGAGATCAAGCTCGGCGTCCTGGTCAGGGTGTCGCATCTCGTCCGCGCCTTTCTTTGGGGCCAATCAACGCGCCGCAGGTTTCTCGATCAGCTTCTTCATGCCGTCACGAGCAGTTTTGCTGTATCCGTCGCCACTGCCCGAAGGCTGCTGCTCGGATTCAGCTTGATCATCATCTGGTTTGTTTTTCTTGAATCTCTTCAAGATGGTGTTCTCGGGGTCGTCAGGCAAGAGGGCCATCAGCCAATCCCCGGTTCCCTGGAGCACGACGCGGGACTTGGCCCCGCTGACCCAATCCGGCCGCTGCTTGTCCGGCACCAGCCAGGTGAAGAACAGGAACGCGACGACCACGATCAAAAGCCCGCGAGCCAGCCCGAACAGGAAGCCGAGGGTGCGATCTAGCGCGCCGATGCGCGAATCCAGGATCATGTCGGAGATCCGCACCGTGATCACGGAAACCACGACGAGCGTACCAATGAACACGCCGGCCACGACGACGACGGCCGCGACCGTGTCGTTGTTGAAGTAGGTCTTCGCCGTCGGCAGCAGCTTCGAGAACGAGTAGAGCGTCACGATTGCCGCGGCGCCCCAGGCAGCGATGGAGAGGATTTCGCGCATGAAGCCGCGGACCATGGCAAGCAGGCCCGAGATCAGCATCACACCGAGCAGGATGAGGTCGAGGATGGTTACTGGCATCGGCTGGTCGGGTCCGCTCGTCCTCTCGAAGGTGCTCTAGCCGAATCGGTGCTTGGCCGCTGCCCTAAAAGAGGGGCAGACGGCGTTCCCGGCAAGGCCGCAACCACGCAATCCCATGCTGCTTTTATGACGGCTGTATAGCGGCGGGCGCCCCTCGCGTCACCTGCGCCTAGCCCTCTCCGCGGCGGAATCTTGCCGGTGTGGCATTTTTTTCTGCCGGTGCGTTCGATTCGCCCCGGCGGGAGCCGCGGGCGGCGATCTCGGCTACCAACGTCGTGAGGCTGTTCACCGCATTCAGCGACAATCCGGCATCGCCGCCGGTTTCCCCGCGCGCCGATTCGGGCAGCACGGCGCGCTGGAAACCGAGTTTTGCCGCTTCCTTGAGCCGTGCCGGTGTTTGCGCCACCGGGCGCACCACGCCCGAGAGCGAGATCTCGCCGAAATAGACCGCATCGGTCGGTAACTGCGCATTAACCAGGGACGACACCAGCGCCGCGGCAGCGGCAAGGTCCGCGGCTGGTTCGTGGATGCGCAAGCCGCCGGCGACGTTCAGGTAGACGTCATGACCGGACAGCTTGACGCCGCAATGGGCCTCAAGCACCGCCAGCACCATCGAGAGTCGGCTCGGGTCCCAACCGACCACCGCGCGGCGCGGGGTGCCGAGCGAGGTCGGCGCCACCAGCGCCTGCAATTCGACCAGAACGGGCCTTGTACCTTCGATGCCCGCAAAGACTGCGGTGCCGGGCGTGCCGAGATCGCGCTCGGACAGGAACAGCTCGGAAGGGTTGGTGACCTCGCGCAGGCCGAGGCCCGTCATCTCGAACACGCCGATCTCGTCGGTCGGGCCGAAACGGTTCTTCACGGCGCGCAGGATGCGGAATTGCTGCGAGCCTTCGCCCTCGAACGACATCACCGCGTCGACCATGTGCTCGACCACGCGGGGGCCTGCGATCTGGCCGTCCTTGGTGACATGGCCGACCAGGATGATGGCGGCCCCGGTCTTCTTGGCGAAGCGGATCAGCGCCTGCGCCGATGCGCGCACCTGCGTCACCGTGCCGGGCGCCGATTCCACGGTGTCGGTCCACATGGTCTGGATCGAGTCGATCACGATCAGCCTGGGAACTGCGCCCTCCGACAGCGTCGAGACGATGTCCTCGACGGAGGTTTCGGCGGCCAGCTGCACCGGCGCATCCGACAGCCCGAGCCGCTCGGCACGCAGGCGCACCTGCGCGACCGCTTCTTCGCCCGAGATGTAGACGACGCGATGGCCGGCGCGCGCCAACAGGCTGGTTGCCTGCGTCAGCAGCGTCGACTTGCCGATGCCGGGATCGCCGCCGACCAGCAGCACCGAGCCGCGCACGAAACCGCCGCCGGTGACGCGGTCGAGCTCGCTCATTCCCGAGGACAACCGCGGCGCGTCCGGGCTCTTGCCGGAAAGGCTCTCCAGCGCGAACGTCCGCCCCTTGCGCTTGGAGCGGATCGAGACCGGCACGCTGCCGCTGGTGTCTTCTTCCGCCAGCGTATTCCACTCGCCGCAGGACTCGCATTTGCCCTGCCAGCGATTATAGGCCGCGCCGCAGTTCTGGCAGACGAAGGAGAGGGTGCTCTTGGCCATCGAATGTTTGAGTCGTTGCCCGGTTCGGGGTGCTTAGCACGATCAGAGGTGGGGGTGCGAAGCGTTCCGCGCTACCGCGCTTTCGGCAGTTCGTCCTTGCGCTTGCAGAGCAGGTATGGCTTCCCGTCGATCTTGATTTTGCCGTTCGCGCCCGGCGCCAGCCTGATCGTGACCTTGCTGCCGTTCGTGCCCTTGTTGTAGTCGTCCCAGAACTCGAAACAGGTGGCGGACAGCACGAGGCCGTCGCCGGCCGGCGTCTGGCGGTCAATGCGGCAATGGTTCTCGTAGCGATCGACCAGCGGGGCCGGCTTGCCTTTGATGACGTTGTCGAGGTCGATCATCGTCTTGCTGTCCGGGCCGTCACTGTCGCGGCAATCCTTCTTGGTCGAGGCCCACAGGCCGTCGAACGGCTGCGCGCCGAATGCCGGCTGCATCGCGAAGAGGGCGATGCCGGTGGCGGCGATCATGGCAACGGTGCGCATGCAGAGGTCCTTTACCGGGCGGATGTTGCGGAGGGCCGCATCAGAACGCATTGAACAGCATCGTCAAGCCTGCCGCCAGCATGATGCCGTCCATCAGCAGCCGAAACACCTCCGGCTTCAAGTGCAGCACGAATCGCTTGGCGATGAAGGCGCCAAGCATCAGCGACGAGCCCGCGATCAATCCCTTCAGGGCGACGTCGGCGGTCAGCGCCCCGAAGCGTTCGAACGTCACCGATTTGCTGAGGTAAAGCCCCAGCGACGAGGCCGCCTCGGTGGCGAGGAAGGCGCCCTTGGACAGGCCATAGAACAGGAACAGCGGCACGCTGAGCGGGCCCGTCGAGACCACGATGCCGGTGAGATAGCCGATCACCGCACCGCCGACGGCGAGGTGCCAGAGGTTGGCCTTGAGGTCGTGCCGCGCCAGGATGTGCCGCACTGGCACCATCGCGATCAGGAACAGGCCGATGGCAAGATCGACCGCGTGCGAGGGCAAGGCGAGCAGGGTCCGGGCGCCGAGCGCCGCGGCCGGAATGCCCGTGACCGAATAGGCCGCGCAAGCCCGCCAGTCGACCTCGCGCCACCACGCCAGGATCCGCGAGAAGTTCGCCATGACGGAGGCCACCGCCATGATCGGCACGGCTTCCTTCGGGCCATAGGCATAGACCAGCACCGGCATCAGCATGATCGACGAGCCGGTGCCGACGATGCCTGAGATGGTGCCGGCGACGAGGCCGACGCTGAGGACGAAGAGAAAGGCCAACACAATCTCCACGAATCGAGAGAGTTTAGCCGTAAGGAGGCCTATGGCGATCGATCCCAGGCGAGGAAACCCCATCGAACTTGCCATCGTCCATGCAAACCGTGATCATGATGCCGTGACCTTCGCGTCCCTGAGAAGCAATGTCCGCCGCCTTTACGAGGGCGCAACGCCGGACGGCGTGCGCTTCCGCTATGGGCTGCTCGCCTTCGATGTCGTGACGGTGTTGTTCATCATCGCGACCTCGTTCCTGCCGCCCAATGACATCGTTGAGACGCTCGACGTCGTGTTCGGCATGATATTGCTTGTCGACTTCTCGGCCCGGCTCCTGGTCGATCGGCATCCGTTGCAAAAATTCACCAAGCTTGCGACCTGGGCTGACATGGTTGCGATCGTATCCTTCCTGGCGCCGCTTGCCGGCGAGCCGGGCGGCTTTCTCCGGATCCTGCGGACGTTGGGGCTGCTGCGCGACTACCAGATGCTGGTGCGATTGCGCCTCGATTCTCCGTTCTTTCGTCGCAACGAGGACGTTATCTTCGCGGTCACGAACCTCGCCGTGTTCATCTTCGTCATGACCGGTCTCGTTTACGAGACCCAGAAGTTTCGCAACGATGATATCCGGAACTATGCCGATGCCCTGTATTTCACGGTTACGGCGCTGACGACGACCGGCTTTGGCGACATTACCCTGAAGGGTACGTTCGGTCGCCTGATCACCGTCGTGATCATGATTTTCGGCGTTACCCTATTCTTCAATCTCGCCCGCGCGCTGCTCAGTCCCCACAAAGTGCGGTTTCCATGCCCGACCTGCGGGCTCCAAAGGCACGATGCCGACGCGGTGCATTGCAAGGCCTGCGGCACCGTCCTCAATATTCCCGATGAAGGGGCGATCTGAAGAGCCCTCGGCGCGGCGATTTGGACGCCGTCGATGGTGACGTCATGCCGGTGTTTTGCCCGACGGATCAACCATGATTTCGGGTTACCCGTAAGTCATTGAGGGCACAAGGGGTCGGCTACTGTGCATGGGGTTGTTTTTCAAGTTTTTGTCGCGCGGCGGCTGGTGAGCATCACCGTAGCACCACCCAGGCCGGCGCGTGGTCGCTGGCGCCGTCCTCGCCTCGGATGTTCTTGTCGACGCCGGCCTTGGCCAGGCGCGGTGCGAGAGCAGGGCTGAGCAGGAGATGGTCGAGCCGCAGGCCTGCATCGCGCGGCCAGCGGTTCCGCTTGTAGTCCCAGAACGTGTAGATGCGCTTTTGCGGGTGCAGCTCGCGGATCGCGTCACACCAGCCCTGCTTGACCAGCGCGGCGTAGGCGGCGCGGCTCCTGGGCTGGACCAGCGCATCCTTGTCCCATGACCGCGTCGGATAAATGTCGATCTCGGTTGGCGCGACATTGTAGTCGCCGGCGAGCACCACCGGCAGGTCCTGCTTGATGAAGGTTTTGGCGTGGCGCCTCAGCCGCGCGAACCAGTCGAGCTTGTAGTCGAATTTGGGTCCCGGTTGCGGATTGCCGTTGGGAAGATAGATGCTGGTGACGATGATGCCGCGCACGGCGGCCTCGATGTAGCGGGCTTCGAGATCGCCGGGCTTTCCCGGCAGGCGGTCGCGGGTGAGAATGGGATCAGCGCCGCGGGCGAGGATGGCGACGCCGTTCCACGTCCTTTGTCCACACCACACCGCGCCGTAGCCGGCCTTTTCGATCGCGGCTGCCGGAAATTCGCCATCACTTGCCTTCAACTCCTGAAGCGCGACGACATCGGGCTTCGCCACGCGCATCCATGCCAACAGATTGGGCAGGCGGCGGTTGACGTTGTTGATGTTGAACGTCGCGATCTTCATGTAGAGCTACCGGCTCCTGCCGTCCGTCACCGGAGATACAATGTCCAAGTCCAGCTTTGTTGCCATCGCGCTCGCCCTCGCGTTCTCCGGAGGCGCATCGGCACAATCGTCCGATCAGCGCGGCGCGTGCAAGGCGGACTACGACAAGTTCTGCGCCGGCCTCGCGCCGGGCGGCGGCATCGTCGCATGTCTCAACGCCAAACGCGACCAGCTCAGCGCGACCTGCAAGGCGGCACTCGACAGCCGGAAGAAGAAGTAATCCTCGTGTCCCGGACAAGCCACAGCGCGCAAGCGGTGCGGCGCAGAGCCGGGACCCAGACGGGCGACACGGTACACCGTTGAGAGATGGGCCCCGGCTCTGCAGCGCATCGCTGATGGAGCGCCGCGCTGCGTCCGGGGCACGAGAGCGCCACTTAGCCCGGCGGCGGGGCTGCTGGCTGCCCGGCGTTCGACGCCGGCTCCGGCTTTGCCAGCGGCTCCTCCACATTGCCGCCCTTGTAAACGCGGGCGTAGCGGCGGCCGAGGCTGGTCAGCACCTCGTAGCCGATCGTGCCGAAATGATGTGCGAGCTCGTCCACGGTGATGCCTTCGCCGAGCAAGGTCACCATGTGGCCGCGCCGTGCCGCGTTCGGCGGCAGGTCGGTGATGTCGACCGCGATCAGATCCATGGAGATCCGGCCTGCGACAGGGCAGCGCTTGCCGGCCACGATGATCTCGGCACCGCGCGTGCCGTCATTGGAGCTGGCGGCGCGGAAATAACCGTCGGCATAGCCGACGGCGATGATGGCGAGCTTGGTCGGCCGCCGTGCGCTCCAGGTGCCGCCATAGCCGACGGTCTCCCCACGATCGATGCTGCGGATCTGCACGATGCGCGCCTTGAGGTCGACCACCTGCTGCATCGGATTGTCGGCTTCCGGCGTCGGGTTGACGCCGTAGAGGGCCGCGCCCGGCCGCACCAGGTCGAACTGGAAGGGCGCCCCCAGGAAGATGCCGGAGGAGTTGGCGAGCGCGGCCGGCACGCCCGAGAACTCGCTGGCAATGCTGCGGAAGGCCGCGAGCTGCCGCGCATTGATCGGGCTATTGAGCTGCTCGGCCGCGACCAGATGGCTCATCACCAGCGTGATGCCGTGATCGCCGGCATTGATACGGGGGATGATGGCCTGCGCTTCCGACAGCGTCAGTCCGAGCCGGTTCATGCCGGTGTCGATGTGGATTGCGGCGCCGCCGTTCCAGCCGGTGCGGCGGCAGAACACGTCCCATTCGGCTAGTTCGTTGAGATCTCCGATCACCGGCCGGCAGTTGATCTTGGCGTAGTGCTCGCCGGTGTTTTGGAAATAGCCGCCGAGCACGTAGATGGTGGGCTCGGGAACGGCGGCGCGCACCTTGCGGGCTTCCTCGATGGTGGCAACGAAGAAGGTCTTGCAGCCGGCCTTGCTCAGGGCGCGCGACACCTGCTCAGCGCCGCAGCCATAGGCGTCCGCCTTGATTACCGCGGAGCATTCGGCCGGCACCGCCGTCTTCTCGAGCTTGCGCCAATTGACGATGATCGCGTCGAGATCGACGGTCAGCACGCCGCCGAAGGCGGCGAGCGCGGCAGCCTGGTTGGCCTCCGCGGAGAGAGGACCGGGCGAGGTGATTGTCTTCGGGGCGGACGCCATTGTCATGGCGCCGTTTTACGCAAGAGCCCGGCGCCGTTCAACCCGTGGAACAATCTAGTAGTCGCTGCGATCCGGCAGCTGTCCGTCATGCGCGAGGTCGCCGAAGCGCGTGACCGAGGCGTCGAAGTGCAGCTCGACCGTGCCGGTCGGACCATGACGCTGCTTGCCGATGATGACTTCGGCGCGGCCGACGGTGCGCTCCATGTCGGCCTGCCATTTGGCGTGCTCCTCGGTGCCGGGACGCGGCTCCTTCATGGCGAGGTAATATTCCTCGCGGAACACGAACAGCACGACGTCGGCGTCCTGCTCGATCGAGCCGGATTCACGCAAGTCCGAGAGCTGCGGCCGCTTGTCGTCGCGCGATTCCACCTGGCGCGAGAGCTGCGACAGCGCGATCACGGGAACGTTGAGCTCCTTGGCCAGCGCCTTCAGGCTGGTGGTGATTTCCGTGATCTCCTGCACGCGGCTGTCGCTGGCGCGCTTGCCGGAGCCTGACAGCAGCTGGATGTAGTCGATCACCAGAAGGTCGAGGCCCTTCTGGCGCTTGAGCCGGCGCGCGCGCGCCATCAGCTGCGCGATCGAGAGGCCGCCGGTGGCGTCGACGTAGAACGGAAGCGACTGCAGCTCGATCGAGACCTGGCGGATCTTCTCGAAATCGGCTTCCGTGATGCCGCCGCGGCGGATGTGGGAGGAGGGGATGCCGGTGCGCTCGGCCACGATACGCGTGGCGAGCTGGTCGGCCGACATTTCGCAGGAGAAGAAACCGATCACGCCGCCATTGGCGGCCTTCATGGTTCCGTCGGCCTGGAGCTCCGGCACATAGGCCTGCGCGACGTTGTAGGCAATGTTGGTCGCCAGCGACGTCTTGCCCATGCCGGGACGTCCGGCGACGATGATGAGGTCGGAGGCCTGCAGGCCGCCCATCTTGGTGTCGAGGTCGCGGAGGCCCGTCGAGATGCCCGACAGCTTGCCGTCGCGCTGGAACGCCTTGGCCGCGAGATCGACCGCGACGGTGAGCGCCTGCGAGAATTTCTGGAAGCCGCCGTCATAGCGGCCGGACTCGGCGAGTTCGTAAAGCTTGCGCTCGGCGTCCTCGATCTGCGCCCGCGGCTGGAAATCGACCGGCGCGTCATAGGCGACGTTGACCATGTCCTCGCCGATGCCGATCAGGTCGCGGCGCAACGACAGATCGTAGATGGTGCGGCCATAGTCCTGGGCGTTGATGATCGTGGTGGCTTCGGCCGCGAGCCGCGCCAGATATTGTCCGATGGTCATGCCCCCGACGTCGGTATCGGCGGGCAGGAATGTCTTCAGCGTGACCGGCGTTGCGATCTTGCCCATCCGGATCAGGCTGCCGGCGGTTTCGAAGATGGTCTGATGCAGCGGCTCGAAGAAGTGCTTCGCCTCCAGGAAGTCGGAGATTCTGTAGAAGGCGTCGTTGTTGACCAAGATCGCGCCCAGAAGGCTCTGTTCCGCTTCGATGTTATGCGGCGCGCTCCGATACGCGGGAGTTCCGGCATCGGGCGCGAGTTTGAGAACGTTCGAATCAGTCAGGGCCATGGTCGGACGTGCTTAGCAATTTTCTTGGGCAGATGCGGGGCCGGGATAAAGCGCCGCCGCCGGCCAAAGCGGAAGCGAAAGCTGTCTGCTATCAACCGTTCAGATAAAGTCGTGGATGATTAGCGGTCACAGCGTGCGCCGCGCTTGACGGATTTTCGCGGAACTCTCGCTTCCGGGAGACGACCGCAGGCGCGCTAGGGAAAAATCCTGAAATCCATGAACCCTGTCGGCGGGCGCGCAGACCCATTGAGAGGCGCGCGAAATGACGCACGCCGGACGCGTTCGGCTCGGCTTCAGACCAGCAGGAGATAGACCAGCGCAACCAGGGCCGCCCCAACGCCGGTAACGATCAGGGCGTAATCGGTGCGGAGGTCGTCCTGCACGTCGAATGAGGTTTGGGTCTCTTTGCTCATGGCGACGGTCTAAGCCAGGCCCGACCAGACTTATGTGAAGCAGATCACATCTCCCCGGATTCTTTCGGGGGTATTGCCGGAACTGGGGGGCGGGCCCGGGATTATCTCTTTTCCGCCGACAAGAAAACGAGGCGACCAATGCGGCCAGAACGGCAGCAGCAGGATTGGCGAAGTGAGGCAGGCAGCCGGCGTTGGCTGTCGGGGCTGATAGCGGCCATGAAGCAAGCGGAACGGCCTGAGGTGCGTCGCCAGCCGGTCGCACCCGAGATCTTGCTGGAGTTGCGTGCCCAACTGGCGTTGTCGACCGCTTTTCCGGCCTCCCGGATCTCGACCCTGCGTCACTAAGACCTGTTCACCCGCCAGCTTGAGCCTGGGTCTGGTCGCGCCTCCGCGGCCGCGGCCGGCCGTGCTCCCGCGCGATGTAGTCGCGGGTCATCGGCACGATGCCCTACCGGTGGGTGAGCTGGATCCGGAAGTTCACCATGGCTTGCTTGCGGAACGCCATCGCGCAGGCAGCCAGATCCAGTGAGCCGGTTTTGGCCGCGCTATTGTGCTGTATTTTAAGCCGATATTCGAAAAAGCGCTTGTTCACATCCGCGCGCGTGGAGCCTTCCATTCGCAGCTCAATCGGTTAAAAGGTGACCGCCGCCGCGCCGATGCCGGCTGCATGGGCGCAAATTTCAACGGAGATGATTTGAATGTCGAGCCGAGCGCTCAGCCTCGCGACGGTGTTGCTTCTGATCGGATTCGGTACGGCCGATTCCGTTCTCGCGCAGGCGACCAACCTCGAGGCCGGCAAGACGCCCTCCCAGCTTTTCAACCAGACCTGCAATGTCTGCCACAAGAGCCCGCGCGGACTTCTAAAATCCGTGGCGCCGGGTTCGCTGCCGGGATTCCTGCGCCAGCACTACACCACAAGCTCGGACATGGCAGGCGTCCTTGCGACCTATCTGATCTCCAACGGCGCCACCGACACGCGTTACCAAGCCAAGGACGGCAAGAAGGACGCGGGCAGCAATCCCGAGCATCAGGGCCGCCGCCCGCGCGCGCAGGATGCGGCCAGGCCTGAGGGCGAGGCTGCTGCTCCCGCTGCGGAAGGCGCTCGCCAGAGGCGCGCCACGCGGCCCGCCGAGGAAGGCGCGAAGCCGGAGGGCCAGGCCGCGCCCGAGGGACGCAAGGGCAAGCGCCGCGTCCAGCCCGGCACTGAGGACGCCCCGAAGGTCGATTCAGCCGCGCCTGCGAGCGCAGACAAGAAGAGCGAACCGAAGACCGAGCCCGACAGCGGCAAGGCATCCGCCGAGCCCAAGCCGGAGAGCAGCTCCCGCAGCAGCAGCGATACACCGGCGCCACGTCCCGATCCGGTCCCGCAGGTGACGCCTGCGGCTCCAGCCGCCGCCAAGCCCGCCGAGCCGGTCGCGCCCAAGCCGGTCGAAGAGGCTTCTCCGAAACCTGCCGCCAGCTCCGAGCCGGCTCCAGCACCCAAGCCGCAGGAGCAGGCGCCGCCCGCGGCCGCCGCAGCTCCGCCGCCCGCGCCCTCCGGGTCTCCTGCCCCGCCGATCTCGCGCTAAGTAACCAACACGATCGAAGGCCGCGTCCATCGCGGCTTCCGTATCGTATTGAGTGGCGTGGAGCGTTACTCTAGAGTAGTACTCCAGGAGGGCGCGGTGGCAACCAGCGTGCGGGACGATCTTTTGGCGGCCGGGCTGGTGGTCTTCGACCGCGTCGGCTTCGAGGCGGCGACGGTCGCCGCGATCCGCACCCGGGCGCGCGCCTCCAATGGCAGCTTCTTTCACGTCTTCGGCTCGAAGAAAGAGCTCGCCGGCGCGCTGTTCCTGGAGGTCTTGCGGCACTATCACGCCGCGATGCTGGCCGCGCTCGATCCGCTGCCCGGCGCCGAGCAGGGCATCGATCGCCTGATCCGGGCGCATCTCGATTGGGTCGCGACCTGCCGGCGCGAGGCGCGCTACCTCTTCGAAATCTCGCGGAGCGAATGGGGCGAGGATCTGCGCGATGCCCAACGCGCACAGAATGCGCGCCTTGCCGAAGGCATCGAGCGCTGGCGCGCGCCGCTGGTCGCGAACGGCGAGCTTCTGCCGATGACGCCGGTGATGTTCATCAGCCAACTGATTGGCCCGGCGCAGATCTTCTGCCGCGCCTTCCTGTCGGGGCGCGACCGCACCGATCCGCGCGTTGAGGCGGACACGCTGATCGCCTGCGCCAATCGGGCACTGAGGCCGTGCGAGCGGATCAACTAGCAATAGGGAGAGACTGCATGGCCAGCGAAGCTGATCCGGAATTCGCGCCGATTGCGGAGCGCATCCACAGCAATGTCGGCCGGCAGGGTTTCATGAACCTGGTCGGCGCCGAGCTCTCGGAATTGTCGCGTGGCACCTGCACCATCGCTGTGGAGCGCCGGCCGGAGCTGTTGCAGCAGCACGGTTTCTTTCATGGCGGCGTGACCGCCTTCCTCGTCGACAACGCCACGACGATCGCGGCCGCCACGTCGCGCGGTCAGTCTGCGCTGACGGCGGAGTACAAGCTCAATCTGTTGTCGCCTGCGGTCGGCGAGAAGCTGATCTGCCGTGCCCGCGTGATCAAGCCCGGCCGCCAGGTCGCGGTGGTCGCGGCCGATGTGTTCTGTCTCAGCGATGGGATCGAGAAGCACACCGCGACCGCGCTGGCTTCGATTGCGATGCTCAGCGAGGACGTCGCGGCCAAAACGAAAAGCCCGGCCGCCTGAGGCAGCCGGGCTTCGTTATTTCTTTGTCGTTGCCGGGCCTGACCCGGCAATCCATCAAGATGTTTCTTTGACGATGGATGCGCGGGTCAAGCCTGCGCATGACGAGTTGTGTCTTACTTCTCTTCCGCGGCCGGCGCTGGTGCTTCGTCGTCGAGCTGGGCGTCCGGATCGAAGAACTCGCCGGCGGCGGCGATCGCCTCGGCGGCCGCGTCGCGGTCCTCGTTGCGGGTCGAGATATCCTCGCCGCGGTTGATGCGCTCGGCCTCGTCCTGGCTGCGCGCGACCGTCACGGTGATCTCGACCTCGACCTCGGGGTGCACGGCGACGGTGATCGTGTGCTTGCCGATGGTCTTGATCGGCGCATCGAGCTGGATCTGCGGGCGAGCCAGCGAAACGCCATCGGCTTCGAACGCGATGACGATGTCACGCACGTTGACCGAGCCGAACAGCTGGCCGGCTTCCGACGCCTGGCGGATCACGATGATGTTCTTGCCTTCGATCTTCTCGGCGACCTTGGACGCCTCGGCCTTCGAGGCGAGGTTGCGGGCTTCGAGCTCGGCCTTCATGCCGTCATACTTGGACCGGTTGTCGGCGGTGGCGCGCAGCGCCTTGCCGCGCTTGAGCAGGAAGTTGCGGGCATAGCCGTCGCGAACCTTCACGACTTCGCCCATCTGGCCGAGCTTGTTGACGCGTTCGAGCAAAATGACTTCCATATTCGTTCTCCTTTTGAAGGGTTCTGTAGGTTTCGGTTGACTTAAGAGGTTGGCAGGGGGGGCGGCTGCCGGTTGCGCAGGAAGCGCTCGCGGAAGCCGAACACGGAATCCGCAAGGCCGAGGATCACCATCGCGATCACCGGCCATCCGAACACGACGACGACGGCATAGGCCGAGCTGAGCCAGAACGTGCGGCCCTTCAGCGCGAGCGTCAGCGTATGCAGCACGGCGAAGCCGGTCAGCGCGTACGCCATCAGCAGCGCGGCTGTTGCGATCTGCGCGACGATGGCGATGAGGCCGCCGGTGAAGCAGAAGGCGAGGGCGATGCAGAGCGCCACCAGCGTCATCGGCGGCAGCTCGGCGGTCTTGAGGTCCGGCCAAGGGCGGCGCAGCCGGCCCGACGTCGCCGTCACCTTGCCGCTGAGCCAGAGGTTGAGCGTGAGCGTCATCATCGCGACGATGGTGGCGGCGGCCGGCGCGATGCGCGCCAGCGCGTCGACGAACTGGCCGGCTTCGCCCGAGGTTTGCGGGTCGGTGGTGCGCAGCAGGCGCATCAAGCCGCGCCGCAAGGTGCCGATGATGGTTTCGGCGTCGGTGCCGAGGGTGAGCAGGGCGGCCATCGTGGTCAGCGTGGCGAAGCCCGCGATCCAGAGCAGGATGCGGCCGACCGGGTACCATTCGATTTCCGGGGCTGTCGCTGGCTCGGCCGCGGAGATGTTCGGTGCGACGCTCCCAACTTGGCGGCCCAGAAGCGAGAGATGGCCGAGCCACCAGGCGGGCAGCGCGACGGTGACGGCGAAGGCGATGCAGTAGGGCAGGCCGAACAGCGCGCCGAGGCCGATCGCCGCGGCAATGCCGCCGAGGCTCGCGCAAAGCGGCCCCCAGCCGATCGCGGCAACCATCAGCGGCAGCGGTGCGAGATAGAACAGGAGCAGCGAGATCAGCGCGCCCGAGATGATCGAGGCGAACATCAAGGCCGACGCAGCGCCGGCGACCAGGGCTATCAGTGCATAAGCCATCATCAGCTGTCCCGCTCCCTTCGAGCGGTTAGAGGCATCTCGCCCCAACCATCGGCGACCGGACGACCCGGAAGCCTTATGAGTTCGAAAAAGTTGCGACCGGCGGCCGAACCGCCGCCGGTCGAATTGGTCGTATCAGCGAATGACGTAGGGCAGCAGGCCCAGGAAGCGCGCGCGCTTGATGGCGCGGGCGAGCTCACGCTGCTTCTTCGCGGACACCGCGGTGATGCGGCTCGGCACGATCTTGCCGCGCTCGGAAACGTAACGCATCAGGAGCTTGGAGTCCTTGTAGTCGATCTTCGGCGCGTTGGCGCCCGTGAACGGACAGCTCTTGCGGCGACGGAAGAACGGGCGGCGTGCACCAGCTTCAGCCATTGGTCTTACTCCCCGTCCGTCGTTGTGGTTTCAGCTTCGTCGCGTGGACGACGCGGACCGCGGTCACCGCGGAAGCCACCACCGTCACGATCGCCGCCGCGGAAACCGCCCTCGCGGTCGCCACGGAAACCGCCTTCGCGCTCGCCGCGGAAGCCACCGCCGCGGTCGTCACGTTCGCGGTCGCGGTCGGCCTTGCGCATCATCGCGGACGGGCCTTCCTCGAGCTCCTCGACGCGCACGCTGAGATAGCGGATCACGTCTTCGCTGATGCGCTCCTGGCGCTCGATCTCGGCGATCGCCGCGGAGGGCGCGTCGATGTTGAGCAGCACGAAGTGCGCCTTGCGGTTCTTGTTCATGCGATAGGTGAGGGACCGCACGCCCCAATTCTCGGTCTTGGTGATCTTGCCGCCGAGACCCTCGACGATCCCGGTCATCTGCGCAGTCAGCTCTTCGACCTGCTGCGGGCTCGCGTCCTGACGCGCGAGAAAAACATGCTCGTAAAGAGGCATGGTCGTCCTTTCCTCATGTTGGCGCATCGCCCGGCGTCAAACCCTTAAGAGGCCTTCGGAAAGGACTCTGGGATCAAGCTCAGAAGGCGGAAACACGGGACGACGGGCCGACTGGCCCTGCCACACCAAAATCACGAAGGATTTGCTGAGACCGTCCGTTCAGCTCCCGGCCGGGGTCTGCGGATGCGCGCCTTATACGGATTTTGGCCGGCTTTGCAAGGTTGGCGGCCGCGTTTCCGCCAGGGAGCCAGCAGGCGAGTCCGGGACGGGCCCAAATCCGACTCGCTTGATTTATTTGTTTGTATGCCATACAAAGAAACTAACGGGAGGAGCGCAATGGCGGACAATTCTGCCCCAGCAACGTTCGAAGCAGGCGCCGGCGACCCCAAGCATGCCGCGCGCGCCACGCGTTCGGCCGGCCGCAAGATGCGTTCGCTGCTCCTGGATGCGGCAAGCCCGCTGTTCCGGGAGCGCGGGCTGTCAGGCACTTCCATCACCGATATCGCAGCCGCCGCGAACGCCTTCCCCAGCCAGATCACCTATTACTTCCGCACCAAGGAGGCGCTGTTCGTCGAATGCGCCTGCCGCGATCTCCTGTATCTGGCGCGCGCCACCGAGCAGGCGGCGCTGAAGGCGCGCACGCCGCGGGAATACACCTGCGCACTGGCCGAGACCGTGACGGCAAGCGATTCGGTCGCCTTCTTCGCGGAAGCGCTGACATTGACGCGGCGTCGCCAGGATCTCGCGCCCTTGGTCGAGCGCACCATCGAGCGCCTGCACGGTGAGGGGGCGCGCGCTTATGCCGGCCAGGTCGAACGGCATGGCTGGCGTTCCTTGCGTGCGCCCGACGAAAGCTCGCGGCGGTTCTGGGCGGTCGCCATCGGCGTGATCCTCGAAGGCTACGCCATGGGCCGTTCCCCGGAGGAACTCTGCGCCGAGATGCTGCGCGTGCTCGGCGAGCAGGCGAAATCCGCCGGTGAGACCACACGCCTGCGGCTCGTCGACGACGCATCAGATTTGAATGAAGAGGGCTAGGCCATGACCGCGCTTCGCATGCGTGCCCGCGATTTCCTGACTGATGATCAGCTCGCCGACGTGCGCCGGCGCGTGACCTGGAAAGGCGCCGCGCTGATCGCGCACGCCTGGGCATTGATCATCGGTGCCATCGCGCTGGTGGCGTGGTGGCCCAATCCGGTCACCTATATTCTCGCGGTCGCCATCATCGGCTCGCGCCAGCTCGGCCTTGCGATCCTGATGCATGACGGCGCCCATGGTTGCCTGTCCGCCGACGAGAAAACCAATCTGGCGCTGAGCCAATGGTTCTGCGCCTATCCGCTGTTCGCGGAGACGCGCAGCTACCGGCGCTACCACCTGCAGCATCATGCGCGCACGCAGCAGGAGGACGATCCCGATCTCGTGCTGTCGGCGCCGTTTCCGATCACCAGGCTGAGCTATCGCCGCAAGTTCGTCCGCGACATCACGGGACAGACCGGCTACCAGCAGCGCAAGGCGCAACTGCTCAACGCGCTCGGCCCGAAGGACTGGCCGTGGCGGCAGCGTGCGGCGCATTTCTGGGAGAAGCTCGGCCCGCAATGTGTCGTCAACGCGATCATGTTTGCGGCGTGCGCGGCGGCTGGCGTGTGGTGGGCCTATCCGCTGCTCTGGCTGGTGCCGCTATTGACCTGGATGATGGTCATCACCCGCATCCGCAACATCGCCGAGCACGCCGTGGTGCCCGACAGCAGCGATCCCCTGCGCAACACCCGCACCACGCAGGCCAATTTCCTGGAGCGGCTGTTCATCGCGCCGTACTACGTGAACTACCACCTCGAGCATCACCTGCTGTTCTACGTGCCATGCTATAATCTGCCGAAGGTGCATCGGCTGCTCAGTGCCAGCCGGCATGCCGGCCGCATGGAAGTGCAGCCGGGTTACGCGGCGGTGTTGCGGCTGGCGACTGCGCGGCCGGATCGGGACGACCGGCCGGGTCAACTCGTGAGCAGTGCGCGCCGCGCACAGGCCGGAGTGGACGTCGATGCCAACCAGACCGCCGGCGGGTTTTGAGGGGTATTTCCCGTTGAATGGTGGCCCAAGCACCGCCTCGGCTTGACAGTCCGGCCCCGGACGGTGTCTACGGCCCCCTTTGGAGCATGATCCGGAACCATGGCCCAAAGCCGTGCGTAATCGGCTGCCGGTTCTCGCGAGGGATCATGCCTGGCAACAGGGAGCGCCGATGACGGCTGCATTCACATTTCCGGGGCAGGGTTCCCAGGCGGTCGGTATGGGCAAGGCCCTGGCCGACGCCTTTCCGGTGGCGCGCGCCGTGTTCGACGAGGTGGACGCCGCGCTTTCGGAGAAGCTGACCGCGACGATTTGGGATGGTCCGGCCGAAACCCTCCAGCTCACCGAGAACGCCCAGCCGGCGCTCATGGCCGTGTCCATGGCGACCTTGCGCGTGCTCGAGGCCGAGGCCGGTTTTTCCGTGGCACGAGACGCTGCCTTCGTGGCCGGCCACTCCCTTGGCGAATATTCGGCGCTGGCCGCGGCCGGCAGCCTGACGGTTTCGGATACCGCGCGCCTGCTTCGCACCCGCGGTCTGGCCATGCAAAAGGCCGTCCCCGTCGGCGCCGGCGCGATGGCCGCGCTGCTCGGTCTCGACTACGAGGCCGCCATGGAGGTGGCCCATGAGGCGGCGCAGGGGCAGGTTTGCCAGGCCGCCAACGACAATGGCGGCGGGCAGGTTGTCGTCTCCGGCGACAAGGGCGCGGTCGATCGCGCCGTCGAGATCGCCAAGACCAAGGGCGCCAAGCGCGCCATGCTGCTGCCCGTGTCCGCCCCGTTCCATTGCAAGCTGATGCAGCCGGCCGCGGATGCCATGGCGGAGGCGCTGTCGAAGGTCACGATCAAGGCGCCCGCCGCGCCGCTGGTGTCGAACGTGCTGGCGAGCGCCATCACCGATCCCGACGAGATCCGCCGCCGCCTGGTCGAGCAGGTCACCGGCACGGTGCGCTGGCGCGAGTCGGTCGCCTATATGGCCGGGCAGGGCGTCACCCGCTTCTTCGAGATCGGCGCCGGCAAGGTGCTGACCGGCCTCGTCAAGCGCATTGCGGACGGCGCCGTCGGCATTGCGGTCGGTGGCCCCAATGATATTGCCGCCGCCAAGGATGCATTGGCCGCCGCGAAGCAGGCTTGAAGGAGTCATCAATGTTCGATCTGACTGGCAAAAAGGCGCTCGTCACCGGCGCGACCGGCGGCATCGGCGGCGCGATCGCGCAGGCGCTGCACGCGCAGGGCGCGACCGTTGCGGTCTCAGGGACGCGCAAGGAGGTGCTGGACGAGCTTGCCGGCAAGCTCGGCGAGCGCGCCTTCGTGCTGCCCTGCAATCTTTCCAAGGCCGATGAGGTCGAGGCGCTGGTGCCTGCTGCGGAAGCGGCGATGGGCCAGGTCGACATTCTCATCGCCAATGCCGGCATCACGCGCGACAATCTGTTCGTGCAACTCCGTGACGAGGATTGGGACGAGGTCATCAACGTCAATCTGACCGCGACCTTCCGCCTGGCGCGCGCCGCGACCAAACTGATGATGCGCAAGCGCTTCGGCCGCATCATCGCCATCACTTCGGTGGTCGGTGTCACCGGCAATCCGGGGCAGGGCAATTATACTGCATCGAAGGCGGGCCTGATCGGCATGATCAAGACGCTCGGCGCCGAATACGCCAAGCGCGGCGTGACTGCGAACTGCATCGCGCCCGGCTTCATCAAGACGCCGATGACCGATGCGCTCAATGACAAGCAGCGCGAAACGATTCTCAGCAAGGTTCCGGCGGCCCGCCTCGGGACTCCCGAGGACATCGCGGCGGCCGCCGTCTATCTGAGCTCGAACGAAGCGGCCTACGTCACCGGGCAGACCATCCACGTTAATGGCGGCATGGCCATGATCTGACGCCTCCTTACGCGCTGCCCTCGAGGCAGCGGCGCGGGATGCGGCAAACGGCCGTTTTCGGAGCGAAATGAGGCTTGTAGTCAAGGCAATTGAAGTATGATAACCGGACCTTCAACGGATGGGCAAAGAACGCCATTGCAGGTTTTTGAAACCCTGTATATTGGCGATGCGGAGCCTTGGCCGTCGTTCGCCGGGCCCCTGCATCGGTTAGGATGGGGCCAAATCAGTTCGTAAGCGAAGGCACTAAACGACCACGACGGCTCGTATCGTCCCGGGGGGTCGGGTCTACAGGGAACAACACGAGGTTAAGCAATGAGTGACATTGGCGAGCGGGTTAAGAAGATCGTGGTCGAACACCTTGGTGTTGAACCCGAGAAGGTGGTTGACAACGCGAGCTTCATCGACGACCTCGGCGCCGACAGTCTGGACACCGTCGAGCTGGTGATGGCGTTCGAAGAGGAATTCGGTTGCGAGATTCCGGACGACGCCGCGGAAACGATTCTCACCGTCGGCGACGCCACGAAGTTTCTCGAGAAGAACGCGAAGAGCTAAGGCTCTTCAATTTCGCGGGGACAACATTGAAACCGGACGGGCCGTTTCGCAGCGGTCAGCCGGTTTCTTGTTATTGGCCGTGAATCTTGCGATGCGGAGTTTTCGGATATGAGGCGGGTCGTCGTCACGGGTCTCGGCATGGTTTCGCCACTCGGCTGTGGCGTCGAGCCGACCTGGAAGCGCATCCTCAACGGCGAAAGCGGTGCTCGCCTAATCGAGAGCTTCGACGTCTCCGATCTCCAGACGAAATACGCCTGCACCGTCGTGCGCGGCGACGGCAGCAACGACACATTCAACCCCGACAAATGGATGGAGCCGAAGGACCAGCGCAAGGTCGACGACTTCATCATCTTCGGCATGGCCGCGGCCGGCCAGGCGCTCGACGACGCCAATTGGCATCCCGCGACCGAAGAGGACAAATGCGCGACCGGCACCATGATCGGGTCCGGCATCGGCGGCCTCAACGGCATCGCCGACACGGCCATCCTCCTGAAGGAGCGCGGGCCGCGCCGGGTGTCGCCCTTCTTCATTCCCGGCCGCCTGATCAATCTCGCCTCCGGCTACGTCTCGATCGCGCACGGACTGAAGGGGCCGAACCATTCGGTGGTCACGGCGTGCTCGACCGGCGCGCACGCGGTCGGCGATGCCGCCCGCCTGATCGCGCTCGGCGACGCCGACGTGATGGTCGCGGGCGGCGCCGAGTCGCCGATCAGCCGCATCGGCATTGCCGGCTTCAACGCTGCGCGCGCGCTCTCGACCGGCTTCAACGACACGCCCGAGAAGGCCTCGCGTCCCTACGACAAGGACCGCGATGGCTTCGTGATGGGCGAGGGCGCCGGCGTCCTGGTGTTGGAAGAGCTAGAGCACGCCAGGCGCCGCGGCGCCAGGATCTATGCCGAGGTGATCGGCTACGGCCTCTCGGGCGACGCCTACCACATCACCTCGCCGTCGCCGGACGGCGACGGCGGCTTCCGCAGCATGTCGGCGGCGCTCAAGCGTGCCGGCCTGACGCCATCCGATCTCGACTACATCAACGCGCACGGCACCTCCACGCCGCTCGGCGACGAGATCGAGCTTGGCGCGGTCGAGCGCCTGCTCGGCAACGCCGCCTCCAAGGTCGCGATGTCCTCGACCAAGTCGTCGACCGGCCATCTCCTGGGGGCTGCCGGTGCGATCGAAGCGATCTTCGCGATTTTGGCGATTCGCGATAACGTCGTGCCGCCGACCATCAATCTCGACAATCCGTCGATCGAGACTGCGATCGATCTCGTGCCGCACAAGGCAAAGCAGCGCGAGGTGAACGTCGCATTGTCGAACTCTTTCGGTTTTGGCGGTACCAATGCGTCGGTGATCGTCCGGCGCCTGGCCGATTAGTTTGCGTTCGAGACGAATCCACCGTTTTGCCGTATTCGGCGATAGTCATGGGCGTGGGCGTGCATTTTGGCAGGCAAGCGATTGTCGGGCCGCGATTGAACCGGCAGGATTCAGGTTGTCTCGATGAGTGAAAGGCCGCCCATTTCACCCCGGAGTCCGCGGGCAGCGCTCGAGCCGGAGCAACTGCCGCCGCCGCCCAAGCGGTCGGACCGCGCGCGCAATCCGCTCGTCATCGTCGGCAACGCCATCATCACCCTGCTGCTGATCAGCATGATCGGCGCCGGCGGCGTCTATTATTACGGCCGGCAGGTGCTCGAGGCGCCCGGACCGCTGAGGGAAGACAAGATCGTCAACATCCCGCAGCGCGCGGGCAAGCGCGACATCGCCGAGACGCTGAACCGGGAAGGCGTGACCGACGTCAATCCCTGGGTGTTCATCGCCAGCGTCGCCGCGCTGAAGGCGAGCTCGGACCTCAAGCCGGGTGAATATTCCTTCCAGAAGAACGCGTCCTTGCGCGACGTCATCGCCACCATCGTCGAGGGCAAGGTGGTGCAGCACGCCGTCACGATACCGGAAGGCCTGACCTCCGAGCAGATCGTGGCGCGGCTGTCCGACAACGACATCTTCACCGGCAGCGTGCGCGAGCTGCCGCGCGAAGGCACGCTGTTGCCGGAGACTTACAAGTTCCCGCGCGGCACCCCGCGCGAGCAGGTGGTCCAGCGCATGCAGCAGGCGCACAAGCGCGTGCTGACGGAGATCTGGGAGCGCCGCAATCCGGATATTCCGGTCAAGTCGCCGGAGCAACTGGTGACGCTGGCGTCCATCGTCGAGAAGGAAACCGGCAAGCCCGATGAGCGCAGCCGCGTCGCCGCAGTGTTCGTCAACCGCCTGAAGCAGAGGATCAAGCTGCAGTCCGATCCGACCATCATCTACGGCCTCGTCGGCGGCAAGGGCACGCTGGGCCGGCCGATCAAGCGCAGCGAGATCACGCAGCCTTCGCCCTACAACACCTATGTCATCGACGGGCTGCCGCCGGGCCCGATCTCGAATCCCGGCCGTGCTTCGCTCGAGGCCGCCGCCAACCCGGCTCGCACCCGCGACCTCTATTTCGTCGCCGACGGTACCGGCGGGCACGCCTTCACCGAGACCTACGACGCGCATCAGAGAAACGTCGCCAAGCTGCGGGCGATGGAGAAGCAGATCCAGAACGACACGGTCGAGCCGCCGGCCGAGGACGCGCCGCCGCCGGCCGCCGCCGCTCCCGGCGCTGCCGAGACCCCGACGGCGACGACGCCGACACGGCCTAATCAGCAGAAGAGGCAACCGTCGCGGCCCGCCAATCCGTCCAATCCCGCGCCCGCCCGGCAGGGCGCGGTGCAGTCCTCGCCCCCGGTGGTCCCGCGCTAGGCGCGTTCGCAGACCTGCCCGCGGGCATTGCGGATTCCACTTTCCGGCAAAATAGTCTTAAGATTCGCGTGGCTTGATGGCCTCGCGAATCCCCTGTTCCTGGAGAATCTGAACTGATGGCGCTGTCGTCCATGACCGGCTTTGCGAGAAGCCACGGCGCGAGCGGGCCGTATACGTTCGAATGGGAATTGAAGTCGGTCAACGCCAAAGGCTTTGACCTGCGCGTGCGGCTGCCGCAGGGGTTCGACGAACTCGAGGCGCACGCCAAAAAGCGCGCCGGCGAGCTGCTCGCGCGCGGAACCGTCTACGCCAATCTCAACGTCAAGCGCAGCAATGCCGCCGCCACGGTCCGCGTCAACGAGGACGTGCTCAACGCAGTCCTGAAGGCTGCTGCAGTGATCTCCGGAAAGATCGACGCGGTCGCGCCGAGCGTTGACGGCCTGCTCGCCATCAAGGGCGTCGTCGAGGTCGCCGAACCCGAGGGGGACGAGGAGGAGGACAAGGCCGCGCGGGCCGCCGCCGCGGAGGCCTTCGACCGGGCGCTCGCCGATCTCGTCGAGATGCGCAAGCGCGAGGGCGCCTCGCTCGGGCAGATCCTGACCCAGCGCGTCGACGAGATCGAGCAGCTTGCGAAGAAGGCCGAAGCTGCGCCGGGGCGCAAGCCGGAGGCGATCAAGGCCAGGCTCGCCGAGCAGATCGCGACCCTGCTCGACACGTCCGACCGCTTCGATTCCGACCGGCTGATGCAGGAGGCGATCCTGATCGCGACCAGGGCCGATATCCGCGAGGAGCTCGACCGCATCGCCTCGCACATCGCGCAGGCGCGCGAGCTGATCGGCAAGGGCGGCCCGATCGGCCGCAAGCTCGACTTCCTGGCGCAGGAGTTTCACCGCGAGGTCAACACCTGCTGCTCGAAGTCGAACGACATCGAGCTCACCAACACGGGCCTCGCCATGAAGAACGTGGTCGAGCAGTTCCGCGAGCAGGTCCAGAATCTGGAGTGATCGATGGCGACGAGCGGTCACGGAACTGACGGTGTCGAGCGGCGAGGGTTGATGTTCGTGCTGTCCTCGCCATCAGGTGCGGGCAAGACGACGCTGTCGCGCATGCTGATCGACAGCATGCCGGGCTTGAAAATGTCGGTGTCTGCGACCACGCGCGCGATGCGGCCGGGCGAGGTCAACGGCAAGGACTACACGTTCGTCGACAAGGCCACGTTCGATGCCATGGTCAAGGCCGAGGAACTGCTGGAATGGGCGACGGTGTTCGACAACAGCTACGGCACGCCGCGCGGTCCCGTCGATGCGGCGTTGTCGGCCGGCCAGGATGTGCTGTTCGACATCGACTGGCAGGGAACCCAGCAATTGAAGCAGAAGGCGCGCGCCGACGTCGTCAGCGTCTTCATCCTGCCGCCTTCGGCGGCCGACCTCGAGAAGCGCCTGCATTCGCGTGCGCAGGATTCCGACGAGGTGATCCGCAAGCGCATGAGCCGTGCCAGCGACGAGATGAGCCACTGGGCCGAGTACGACTACATCGTGATCAACCACGAGGTCGACGAAGCCTTCGCCGAGGTGCAGTCGATCCTCAAGGCCGAACGGCTCAAGCGCGAGCGGCGGATCGGCCTCGTCGGCTTCGTTCGGAGTTTGCAGGCTCAGCTTCAGGCTTAGGCCGCGTCAGGCGCGGGCCTTCCATCGCCAGCTGTTCCAGCATCGTCGTGATGACGTCGACGTCGACCGCATCGGCCGGCGCATCTGGGCGATCTCCGGCATCAGCTCGTCGCTTGATGGCTCGATCCTTGGTAGCTTGATCCTTGGTAGCTTGATCCTTGGCGTTCTCGTGGCCGGCGAGCTCGGCGGCCGCAGCCACGATCTCGAATGCGCCTTCAAACATCCTGACCGCGTCCTCGTCGAGCGTGGTCTTCTCCGGCTCTGCGGCCGCACGCGATTTGCGCGCGTCGATCAGATGGATCTCGCGGCTGATCGCGGCGAGTTTCGTCAGCTGCTTTGCCGGCTGCGGACGCGCCGCATCGAAGTCGATCGGGCGCGGCGGCGGCCTGTCGGACGGCTCCATGTCGCGCCAGGGCGCGCGGCTTGCATCCTCTTGATGGGTCTCCCAATCATCCCAATAGCCCTGACGGTCGGCCGCCTGCACGCGGACGCGCGCGCCGGCGAAGCGATAGATCAGGCTGGCGAGGATGCCGGCGAGCGTCAGCGCGCCGCCGATCACGAGCAGCAGCATCTGGAGCGAGCCGCCGGGCTTGTCGGTCGGGATGTTCTCTGCCGCAGCGAGCGCCACGGGCGAGGGGGATTTTGACGGCTTGGCCGGCTGCGCGGCTGCGGTCACCGCGGCAGGCGCCGGCTGAGCGGACGCCGGGGGGACTTCCGGCCAGGGCGAAGAGGACTGAGGCGAAGCGGGCTGCTGTGTGAGGCTCTCGGCTGCCTGGTCCGCGGCGGGTTGCGACGTTGGCGCGGCTGCGGCTTGTGCGACGGCGCTGGGTGCCTTGGCGGCGGCACCGCCCCGCGGCCCCAGATATTCGGCGCGCGCGTCCTGCACCGGGTTTTGCTGTTGCGGCGGCGACGTCTCTGCCGCCGGCATGTCATTCTCGACCTGCGCGGTTTGCGTGGCCTTTGGACTGTTCTTGTCGCCCGCAGCGCGCAGATACCAGCATTGCCGCTTCGTCGCGCGATCGAGACGATAGTACCAATGCTGTCCCTGCGGGGCGACGCCCTTCGGCGAAGCGAGGCAGTCGGCAGCCGCATTGGCCGCGCTCGTTGCGGCCGGTGCATTCGTGGGGGCCGGCGCGGTCTGCGACACCGCGGGCAGTGGCGCGCCCGCAATGACGCCGGCGACGAGGGTCGAAACGAATTTTGCGGCGCGGTTGCCCATCCTGGTCTCCCGGTTACGCATGACGCAACTCTAACCAGCCCCTTCTCGTCAAAGACTTGGGTGGCAATGAGCCGCAAATCCGGAGAGGATGTGGCTTGAATCGGGCCTGCGTCGCGCGTTCTAGATATTGCGCGGTGACCGGCTATTGTTTCACCGAGCTCCAGGTTCCGCCGCAGCCGTCGGAGCGACGCCATGTCCCGGAGCCGCTTCGGCCCGAGAGTCGGCCCGCGCCGGTGAAGCTCACGCCCTGGCCTTCTCCGCGCGTGCTGACCGCGCCGCTGGGGCTGACGGTTCCGCTCACGCCTTCGCCGATGACTCGCCCCGAGGTGACCACGACTGCGCCGCTGGTCGAGCCGCCACAGCCAACGCTGGTGACGATCCAGGCGCCGTCGAAGCCACCGCCACCGCCGCTTCCACCGCCGCCGGTTCGCCGCGGCGACGAGCGCTCCTCGGCCGGCTTGCTCCGGCGCGCAGGAGCAGCCGGTTCGGCCGAACGGTCCGACCGCGAGCCCGACAGTGACTTCTCGTCATTGCCGATCGAGCCGCCGGCGCTGCCGGACTGTGCGAAGGCGTTTGAGGCGGCCACGGAAAGGGTCAGGAGGCAGACGAAGGCGGTCGCACGGGTGACGGCACGGGACATGAGCAACGATCCAAATGAAAAAGGACATCAACGCCCGGAGCCGTCGGCGCAGACGGATCCGATAATCCGGCAAGCTTTGCCAGCCTTGCCGCATTCGTCAAGCGCAGCGTCCTTGGCGCGCTGTACGCTGTCGCGCTGGACCAGCGACCACGACTTGTCGGAGATGGCGAAGGCGCCGCAGCTTCGACCGTAGAAAGAGAGCTCGATCGGACATTTGGCGCCGCCGCAATTGCCGCGCGCGTCCGCCACGGATGCGCGCCGCGAGGCGTGGTTCCACGACATGCCCCATTTGCTGCTGTCGGGCCCGTAGACGATCGAGCCCCAGGGCTTCAGATCGTCCATCTTGCGCATCCGCAGCAGCAGGCCTTCGGTCGCTTCACCGGTTGGCGTCATCGCGATCCGCTGCTGGAGCTTCGTGATGGAGCGCGTCAGGCCGTCGGGCGTGTCGGGATCGAAATTGAGCTCATAGAGCCGCTCGCTCAGTTCGCTGAGCAGCGCGGCATCGCGCAAGGGGACGCGGTCGGGATCGGCGCGCAGGCGCTCCGCAGGCAGCGGATCGGGCTGCATCGCCGAGACCTGTGGCGGAGCGGCCTGCGTCGGCGGAACGAAATAGAACGTGCCGTCGATCGGCGAGGACGACACCCAGGGCTGCTGCGCGCCCGCGGTGGCGCGCTTCACGGCGAGGCCGACCTGGTTGAAGGTCTGGAATACGTCGAGCCCGGCGGTGCGGATCGTCGTCGCAAGCGCCTTGGTATAGGGGCTGTGGCCGTCGGTGCCGTCCTGCGCGACATTGCCGGGCTGGGTCGCGTAGGAGATCAGCGTGCCCTCCGGCGCGCGCATCTGGGCGAGACCGCCATCGGCGGCGCGCAGCCCACGTGAGCCGAACGGGTTGTTGCGGCAGGCATCGAGGATGACGAGGTTGAGGCGCGTGCCGGAGCCCTGCATCTGGCGCAGCACGAGATTGACGTCGGTCATCTGGAAATCGACATCGGCCTCGCGAGTCGGGTTGGCGCCGACAGGCACGAGGTAGTTGGAGCCCGAGACCTGCACGCCATGGCCGGCATAGTAGAACAGCGCGACGTCGGCACCCTGGACCTGCCGCCCGAAATTCTGCACCGCGACGTCCATCGCGCCCTTGTCGAGATCGAGCTGCGCACGTCCCCCGACCAGCGTGAAGCCGAGTGCGGTAAGCGTCTGCGCCATCAGGCTCGCGTCCTTGGACGGATTGTCGAGCGGGGTGATGTTCTTGTAGGCGGAGTTGCCGACCACGAGCGCGACGCGCTTCTCGGCCGATGCATGAACCGTCATGGCCGCGAGCGTGGCTGCGATCAGGCCCGCCAGCCGCACGACGCGATTGAAAACCCTCGCGCGCATGAAATGCCCCAAAATAATGGCGGCAGTCTAGCAGCTGTGTGCGGGCGGGAAAAGCGTTGCGACGCGGCGTCTGTGGGCGCGGCAGCATGGCGTCGCCTTCACGGATCGCAGCCCGTGCCGCCGCGCAAGTCATCAAATGGCTACGGTGATCAGACGGCTGCGAAAGCCGTCGACCAGCCGGTCAGGACCTGCGACCTCCGCAACCTCAGGAGAAGACCTCCACAAGCGAGCAGGATGCCCAGCAGACCGCCCCCCACTGTCGGGCCGGGCACAGCCGATACGATGCCCGGAGCACCGGTCAAGGTCGCAGCATCCGGGGATAGGCTGCCCCGGCAAACGCTGAACGGATCGTCGCCGGGGGCGCAGCCCACAAACTGGTAATGTCCAGTTGCGCCCGGCTGAGTGATGAAGATTTTTTGGGAGAGGCTCGGTGTGCTCACCGTGATCGCGTTCTGGCCCGGCATGCCTTCCCGCCACGTCACCAGGGTGTTGCCGGTCGCTATTGGAAATGTGCCGACTTGATCAACGAAGAAAGTGCCTGAGGTAAAGCCAAGAAATTCGTATTGTCCCGAAAAAAAGGTGATGAACTGGTCTGCAGGCCCGCTGTCGAAGGAAAGGTGGAGCGCGAACTGAGACGAAGTGTTCTGGCCGGGCCCACACACGCCAAGCGGATCGCAAACAAAGCGGACGCTTTCGGCGCGCCCCGAGATATCCAGTTGAATGATGCTCGCTGAGGCGCCTTCGACTCCGAGGAGGCAAAAAAGCGACGCTCCGAGCAGAAGTCTCCAAGTTTGATATGCATGACTGAGCCAATTCGGAAAGACACTCATCGAAGCTCTCCCTCAGGACTACTGCCCGCTGCGAAAGCGCCTTGGGGTTTTGATCCGGATCGGATCGCACGCGTTTGGCCGCTCTCGCCTCCACCGATGTCAGCGGAGCCTCTCTTGCATTTTCCCCTGCCGCGACGAGCGCCGGCGGTCCAAGCAATGAAAACCCCGGGAGCGCTCCCGGTCGTTGAGGAAGATCAAGTTGAGTGATTTTTCAGAAGTCGCTGTCCACTCGCTTCGGCAGGCATCTCGAGCATCTGGAAACCTATCGCCTCTGCTGTCGTTATCTCGCGGCTGAGGAGGGGCCATGCCGGTCAAGGATCAGATCAAGAATTTCGCCAAGAAGCTTATCGAGGACCGTCCCGATGCGGCGACGCTGCGGGCATTGGTGCGAACGCGAAAACCGGCAGCCTTCCGATTTCGCGACGACGGCATCGTGCTGAACAATCCGAAATTCCCGGCGCTGCTCTATCGCGGCGCGGTCCAGTTGAAGGGCCGGCGCTTTCCGCCAGAGGTCGTCATCGACGCGCTGTTCGACAGCAATGGCTGGGCCCGCTCGTGGCGCGATACCGTGTACGACTTCGTGCATTATCATTCGCAAATCCACGAAGTGATGGGCGTGGCACGCGGTTCGACCCGGATCGAGTGTGGCGGCGTCAAGGGGCGGGTTCTGAGCTTAAGGGCCGGTGATGTCCTGGTCCTTCCCGCGGGCACCGGGCATCGGCTCATCGAGTCCAGCCGGGATTTTCTCGTGGTCGGCGCGTATCCGCAAGGCGGGACCTATGACGAGTGCACCGACACGCGCGAGCGTCCCGACGCCGCCAAGCGCATCGCCAAGGTCCGCAAACCGGACACGGACCCGGTCCATGGGCGCGGCGGCCCGCTGCGCGAGGCGTGGCGGAAGGAGCGGGCGGGCGCCTAGGCGAAGGCGTTGCAGCTCCTGTCAGCGGTCAGCTCAGATAGTCCGGCCTGAAATCCGCGAGCCTGTGCAGCTCGTCGGGCTTCAGCAGCTCGATCTCGCTGCCCTCCCAGGCGATCAATCCGCGATGCCTGAGCTCCTGGATGGTGCGATTGGCGTGGACAATGGATAGTCCGCAGGCGTCCGCAACGTGGCGCTGCGTCATCGGCATCTGGAAGCAGCCATCCTTGACAAGGCCGACGACCTCCAGCCTCGCGGCAAGCTCGCAGATGAGATGGGCCACTTTCGGCAGCGCCGCCTGCGCGCCGAGGCGGGCGATCCATTGCCGCGAGATCGCCGCGTCGATCAGCGACTCGCGCCAGAACGCGCGGGTCAAATGGATCGAGCCGTCGAGCAGCTGCTTGAGCTGGCTGTGCGCGACGGTGCCGACGATGGTCGGCCCGAGGCCGACGAGATCCGCATCCATGGGCGAGACCAGCAGTGTGTGCAGGCACGGCATGTCGCCCGGGACATGGAAGGCGAGGATCTGGCTACGGTCGCCGACGATGCGCGCCTGATAGAGGAAGCCGCTGACGACGAAGACGCAGCGCGAGGCGGCCTCGCCCTGGCGCAGCACGATCTCGCCGTCCGCGACCTGGCGCAGGGTGGAGGGCAGGGCCGCGACCTGCCCGCGTTCGGCCTCGGACAGGTTTTCGATCGCCTGAAGATGCGCGAGAAACTTCGGATGTGGCATGAGCGTAGCAGCGCGATTCAGGCGTCTCGCGGCACTTCGGCGCAGTGCCGCGACAACTCGGCGAGGGTCCGGTCGGACACCGGCCCGGTGTGGAACTCCCGGATGGCGCGGGCGAGCTCCTGGTCCGACATCGGATGCGCCGGCTCTCGCGGCGTGCCGTTCGGCAAGGCGTCGCTGATGCGATCAAGGTGCTTGCCTCGATCAGCTGTGAACAGATGGCAGATGCGCTCCAGCATCGTGGTGGGACTCATGAGAAGGGCGCTAGGTCCGCTTTCGGGGGAACGGGATGGATGCGACCGCAGTGTCGCAAATCGGTTAGCAACCTGTGCTTCCGTTGTGCGTTCTAGTCCGCTGAATGCAAGCCGGACGTATCATTTGATAGAACCGGTGCGATTTTTGGCAGCGGTATGGATAAGGCCCACGACGTATTGATCCGGAACCTCGGCGAGCACACGGTGCTCGCGGAGGAGGACATCACCGAAATCCGGGCGCTCACCTTCATGCAACGTGATTTCAAACCGAACGAGGACTTCATCCGTCAAGGCGATAAGCCCGAGCATTCCGCGCTCGTCGTGTCCGGCATGGTCGCCCGTTACCATCTGCTCGGCAGCGGGCGACGGCAATATCTGTCGTTCCATCTCACCGGCGACCTGCCTGACGCACAGGGGCTCTTCATCGACGAGATGGACCATGGGCTAAGTGCGCTGGGACCCGCCACCGTCGCTTTCATCGCGCATCGCGAACTGTTCAACGCCTTTCGGCGACGGCCGACCTTCGGCCTCGCCGTCTGGCGCGAGACGTTGCTCGACGCCTCGATCTTTCGCGAAGCCATCACCAACAACAGCGCCCGGCCGATGCAGGCGCGCATGGCCCACCTGTTCTGTGAGCTGTTCTACCGTGCCCGCGCGGCGCAGCTGGTGCGCGGCAATCGCTGCCGCATGCCGATCAGCCTCGGTCAGCTCGGCGAGACGCTGGGCATGGCGATTGCGACCGTGAACCGGACGCTCGCCGAGCTCAGACGGAGCGGAGCGATGGATCTTCGCGATGGCGAACTGATCGTGCAAAAATGGCGCGAACTGCAGCGCCTCGGCGATTTCAGCCCGGCCTATCTGCACCAGAGGCGCCAGCCGCCCGTGCATGCGTAAAGTCCTAGCCGTCGACGGTTGCGGCGCCGCCCGGCACGTCCTCAAAATGCTTCTTCATCCAGGCGTTGCAGGAGCAGGCTCTCGCTTCCAGCGCCTGCGCATCGAGGATCAGGATGGCGCCGCGCCGGGTCGCGAGGATGCGCATCGCCTTGAACATCTGGATGACACGGCTGGCATAGCTGCGGGAGACGCCGAGCATGCCGGCGAGCTGCTCGTGGGTCAGGGGAATCTCGCTGCCGCCGATCCGTTCCCGCGCCGAGATGATCCACTTGGCGGCGCGCTGCTCGATCGAATGCGCTGCGTTGCAGGCTGCCGCCTGGAGCAGCTGCGCGAGCTGGTATTCCACATGGCGCGAAAAGGCTTCCTGTAGGGTCACCGACCTTTGCACAGCCTGCTCGAGCGCGCGCAGCGGCAGCCGGGCGATGCTGCCGCCGAGCTTCACGACGATGCGCGAATAGGCCAGCAGCGGGGGCCGGCCCGCAGGCACACCGACGGCGGCGTCGCGGCCGACCAGGAGGCTATCCACCTCGCGATCGTCGTCGACCGGAACCGCGTAAGCCACCAGAGTGGGGCCGCAGGGGAAATGGAGGGCCGAGATGATATCCCCGGCGTGATGCAGAATCTGGTTTGCGCTGACGTCGACCAACTGCAGATGCGGCGCCAGCAGCTCGAAGTCCTGGACGCTGAGCTTTTGCAGCAGCTCGTTGTTCGGCCGTCCGGTCACGCTTGTTGTCTTCGTCTCTGTGCTGGCCGGGGAATCGGCGACGCCCAGAACCCTACGTTTCCGCGACGGAACCGACCGTCCGAAAGTGAACACAAGCAGTCGGGGAGGCTCGAAAAAGCAACTGAATGGCGGCCGGGCGTTGCCGATGAGCCACGGCGTGAACTTCGTTCTCCCCCGGAGAACGACGGGAGACGCGGCAGGCTCCGGCGAGTTGCGCCGCCCCGGCCGTCACCCGAAGCGCGCTTCGCAATCCGCTGGCGAGCGGCTCTGCGCGGCGTGCACGCGGTAGGCGTCGATGGCTCTGTTGGCGAGCATCAGGTGCCGGCGCTCGCCGGTTCGCAGCTGCGCTTCGATGGAGTCGAGCAGGAAGTTCGCGGTCGCGTCCGGCGGACCGAGCTCGCCGCTCTTCTCGAGGCAGCTCCAGGCGATGAAGAATGCGCTTTCGACGGTGCAACGAATGGACATGCGCTGCCAACGCGGCGGAGCCGAAGGCGTTCCGCGCGGCGGGCCCGGCTTGCGCCGGGCCTGCCGCTGGCGTCGGTCAGTTCTTCAGCACGATGCGGCCGACGACCTTGCCGGCGCGCAATTCGTCGATCCATTTCTGGACATCGCCCATCGGCTCCTCGCGCATCGGCGTCGGCTTGATCTTGCCGGCGCGGGCGAGCGCCATCAGCTCGTGGGCTTCGTCGAGCGTGCCGACCATGAAGCCTTCGATGGTCATGCGCTTGTAGACCCATTGCACCATCGGCAGCGTGAACTGGCCGCCCATCAGGCCGGACACCACGATCTTGCCGCCGCGCGCGGCGACCGCGACCGCAAAGGCCATCGACTTCTCGTTGCCGGCGAAATCGACGATCTCGTCGAAGCCGCCCTCGGTCTCTTTCAGGATGCGCTTGATCACGTCGGGCTCGGCCGGATCGTAGGCGACGGCGGCACCGTTCTTGAGCGCGGTCTCGCGCGCGGCCGCCGAGAGGTCGGCCACCGTGATCGGCTGCTTGAACATCGCCTGCGCGAACGACAGGCCCATCATGCCGACGCCGCCGAGGCCGATCAGCAGCAGGTTGCGCTGGCGCGGACGGTCGACCAGGCGCTTGAGCGCGCCATAGGCAGTCACGCCCGAGCACATCAGGGTCGCGGCCTGGTTGACGGGCAGCGGGTCGTAGTCGAGCAGATATTTCGCGTCCGGCACCAGCACGTGGGTGGCGAAGCCGCCGTCGATGGAGACGCCGAGGAAGCGCTGCTTCACGCAGAGATTCTCGTCGCCATTGGCGCAGTCGCGGCACTGGCCGCAGCCGATCCACGGGAAGACCGCCTTCTTGCTGCCGACGAGGCCGGCCGGAACGTCGGCGCCGGCTTCCTCGACGACGCCGGCGATCTCGTGGCCGAGCGTGAAGGGCAGCGTCATGCCGCGCGTGGTGTCGAGCTTCTTGCCGCCGCCGAGATCGGCATAGCCGTCCTGGATGTGCAAGTCGGAATGGCAGAGGCCGCAACGCTCGATGCGCACCAGCACCTCGCGGCCTTGCGGCTTGGGCGTGTCCACGATGGTCTCGCAAAGCGGCGCATCGAACTTGACCAGGGACTGCCGACGCATCAACGCCATATTCCTTCCTCCGAAATTCTGATTGTCACGTTTCGCTGCGTATATCGGCCAATTCACGTGCCATGGCAACAAAGCCGGCGATGGGGATGGTTTCGGCGCGTCGCGTCGCGTCGACGCCCGCGGCGCTCGCAAGCCGCGCGGGATCGACGCCGAGCGACTTCAGGCTTTGCCGCAGCATCTTGCGGCGCTGGCCGAAGGCCGCGGCTGCGACCTGCTCGAGCAGCTTGCGATCGCACGGCAGCGGCTCCGCCCGCGGCACGAGACGCACGACCGAGGAGGTGACCTTTGGCGGCGGCACGAAGGCAGAGGGCGCGATGTCGAACAGGATCTTGGTCTCACAGCGCCAATTGGCGAGCACGCCGAGCCGGCCATAGGCCTCCTCGTCCTCCCGCGCCACGATGCGCTCGCCGACCTCGCGCTGGAACATCAAGACCATCATCTCGTACCAGGGCGGCCAGGGCTCGATGGTGAGCCAGTTGACCAGGAGCTGGGTCGCAATGTTGTAGGGCAGGTTGGCGACGATCTTTGCGCGCTCGCCCGAGAGCAGCGGGCGCGGGTCGAAGCTCATGGCATCGCCGTGCACGATCTCGAGCCTGCCGGGGTAGCGTGCGGAAATATCCTGCAAGGCCGGGATCGCGCGCTCGTCGTGCTCGATGGCGATGACGCGGCGGGCGCCGAGCGCGAGCAGCGCCCGCGTCAGCCCGCCCGGGCCGGGGCCGATCTCGACGATGGTGGCCTCGTCCAGCGGTGCCGCGGCCCGCGCGATGCGCGCGGTGAGGTTGAGGTCGAGCAGAAAGTTCTGGCCGAGCGATTTCCTGGCCGACAGCGCGTGGCGGCGGATGACCTCGCGCAGCGGCGGGAGGTCGTCGATCGCGCTCATCAGCTTCGGGACGCGGCCATGCGGCTCGCGAGCTTGAGCGCGGCGATCAGGCTCGCCGGATTGGCCTTGCCCGTCCCGGCGATGTCGAAGGCGGTGCCGTGATCGGGCGAGGTGCGGATGTAGGGCAGGCCGAGCGTGACGTTGACGGCATCGTCGAAGGCGACCGTCTTGATCGGGATCAGCGCCTGGTCGTGATACATGCAGACGGCGCAGTCGTAGGTCTTTCGCGCGGCGGCGTGGAACATGGTGTCGGCGGGCAGCGGCCCCCTGGCTTCGATGCCGTCGCCGCGCAGCACCTTCAGCGCCGGAGCGATGATGGTCTGCTCCTCGTGACCGAGCGAGCCGTCCTCGCCGGCATGCGGATTGAGGCCTGAGACCGCGATGCGCGGCCTGGCGATGCCGAAGCGGGATGTCAGCTCGGTGGCGACGATGCGGACGGTCGAGACGATCAGCTCGCTGCTGAGCTCTGCCAGCGCATCGCGCAGCGAGACGTGGATTGTCACGGGCACCACGGCGAGCTGCGGCGACCACAGCATCATCACCGGCTGCGGCACGCGGCCGTTCTCCGCGGCGAGCTCGGCGAGGAACTCGGTGTGGCCGGGATGGCGGAAGCCGGCGCGGTAGAGCACGCTCTTGGCGATCGGGTTGGTGACGACGGCGCCAGCGCGTCCTTCGCGGACATCCGTCACCGCCTGCCGGATCGAGGCGAGCGCGGCCGGCGCGCTGGATGCGTCGGGCTTGCCGGGGTCGGCGCTCGCGCGCTCGCCGGTCGCGACCACGGGCAGGGCATCAGCGAAGGCCGCAGCAGCCTCGCCGGGGCTCACAGCGGCGATCCTGACGTCGGCGCCGAGCGCCTTGGCGCGGCGCGCGATCAGCGCCTCGTCGCCGCGCAGGTAGAAGGCGGGCAGGTTCAGCTCGCCCCGCTTGAGCCAGGCTGCGATCGTGATGTCGGGCCCGATGCCGGCGGGCTCTCCCAGGGTCAGGGCAAGAGGCTTTGCCAGGCGCTCTGAAGAAGGCTCGGCCATCAGCGGTTGCGATATTCGATCATCGCCGCCTTGCGGAGCTCATCGAGATAGGCCTTCTGGGTCTTCTCGTACTTCTCCTGATACATCTTCTCGCGCACCTCGCGCTTCTTCGGCGTGTCGATCATGGTCGGCTTGCGCGAGCACAACACCACCATCTCGATCCCGTTCTTGGTGACCTCGGGCGCGGTCAGGCGGCCGATCGGCGTGTCGTCGAGCAATTTGCGCAGCGCCTCGGGCAGTTCCGCGGTGGTCTTGGTGACGGTGTCGCGGATGGTGGCGTTCGGCGTCGAGCGGAACAGCGAGTTGGCTTCCTCGCAGCTTGCCACGCGCGCGCGATAGGACTCGGCTTCCTTCTTGCGTGTCTCGAGGAATGCCGCCGAGGAGCCGCGCGGCACGATCAGCACGATCGGCTGCATCTTGTATTCGGTGCCCTCGATCTGGAGCTTGTCGCCGGTCTGGGCCTGCACGGCCTGGGCGACGTCGCGCTCGCCGACCTGGAGGCGCTCCTTGTAGCGGCCGCGGACGAGGCTGGTCCAGACCATCTCGGCCTTCATGCGGCCCTTCAGCGTCTCCGGGCGGACGCCCTTGGATTCGAGCGACTTGGTCAGCTGCTCCGGGGTGATGCGCATGCGTTGCGCCATGCCCTCATAGGACTGGTTGACGTCGGAGACGCCGGGATCGACCCCGAATTTCTTGCCTTCCTTGAGCTTCACCTTGTCGTCGATCAGCTCGTTGATGACCTCTTGCCGGCTCGGGGTCTTCTGCGTCGTCAGCTGGTCGAGCTTGGAGCGCTGCTCGATATCGAAATCGGTGATCGGGTCGCCATTGACCATGACGACGACGTTCTGCGCGCGCGAGGGCGAGGGCAGGGCGGTCAGCATCACCGCGGCACAGAGGGCGACAAGGAGGCGGAAGGCGGGCAATGGCATCGTCATGATTTTCGCTCGCAGGTCAGCCGCGTCGAGCCTGTGTCGGGGGGCACGCGCGGCCGTTACTTCAAACCAGTCTTTTACTGGAGCCCGGTGGGACCGCTGGTCGTCGACGTCGTCGCCAGCGTGCGGAGGCCGATCTGGAACATGACCGCGTGGCTCAGTACGGGCGGCGCGGTGCCCGCCGAATAGCTATACGAAGTTACATAGTTCGCCGCCAGCACGAAGCAATCGTCGACATAGCCGGCCCCGAGCACATATTGGTTGATCTTGTTGGCCTCGAGGTCCCAGCGCGCCGAGCCTGACACCACCCAGTTGTTCGCGACCTTCAGCGAGCCCGTGGTCAGGATGCCCTCGCGGCGGGTCAGATAGCCGAGTTCCGGCTGCGCCGCGTAATTGCCGTACAACACGCTGACCGACCAGCGATTGAAGTTGGCGCGGCCTTCGGCCTCGAAGCGCTGCACGTTCCAGGTCTGCTCGTCCATGCGGGAGCGGACGCTGAACGTGTAGGTGCTGTTGGGCGAGTAGCTGGCGCTCGTGACGTAATCGGACCGCGGCTTGTCGAGGCCGGAATTGATGCCGGTGTTGATGCTGTCCTGGACCGCGAAGGAGTTCAGGCCGAAGAGATGATAGGACTGGCCGAACAGCACCTTGACGGCGCCGCCCCTGTCGAACTGCGTGGTCGACTGCACGCCGACATTGGCGCGGCCGCCGCCCTCGACGCGGTCGTAGCCGGAGAACTTGTCGACGCTGAACAGGTTCGAGGCGTCGAACACCATGCTCTGGGCGTCTTCGTTCGGCAGTTTGCCGGCATAGGTCTCGTTCGGCCGGATGATGATCTGCGCGATCGGCTCGAGCGTGGTCGAGCCCCAGGGCTGAATGTTGATGAAGGGATAGCGGTATTCTAGGCCCACGGTCGGCATCAGGCGGAAGGCCTGGGTATCGCCGACCGGCAGGTAGTTCGACACGCCGGGCTGGTTGGAGACCGAGGAGTTGATCGCATCGGCGCGGAGGCTCGCGAACGGCGTCCAGATCTGGCCGAGCGGATCGGTGAAGGATTTGCGCCATTGCGCTTCCGCGGTGAGGCGGGTGTAGGTGCCGGGGAAGCCGCGCAGCAGGCACTGCGACGGCATCCGGGCCAGCGGATCGGCCGACGCCGTGGTGCAGAGGCTGTTGGTGTTGGCGAGCGTCGTGATCGGATCGAACACCGCCTCATCGCGCGACAGGTTCACGAAATTGGTCTTGTAGCTGAACTCGCCGCCGAAGACGGGATAGTTGAGCACGTTGGAGTAGTCGATCACCGGATAGACGATCGGCACCTGGCTCTGGTTGCCCGAATAGCTCAGCCAGTACATCGTGCGCGCATCGAAGAAGCTGCGGTTGCCGACGCCGGTCAGATAGAGCTGCGAGAGCGCTTCCGTCGGCAGCAGCAGGAACGAGCTGAGCGGATCGCGGTACTGGTAGAGCCGGTAGTCCGAGAAGAAATAGTAGTCGGACATCAGGACGCCGTCCCAGCCCCACACCCATTTGTCGTTCAGCGCAAACTGACCCTTGGTGTCGACGGCGCCGCGGAACTCGCGGTCGCCGGGCTGGCCGGAGAACGCCCCGGGATCGAGCTGGTTGATGCCGTAGGCGCGGATCTGGTAGGCGCCGTCGATCAGACGCTGGCGGAATTCGCCCTGCAGCAGCACGCCTTGCCGCGACAGGAAGCGCGGGGTGAAGGTTGCGTCCATGTCGGGCGCGATCGCCCAATAATAGGGAACCTCGACGCCATAGCCCGTGTTGTCCGTGCCGGAGATGTAACCGGGCATCAGGAAGCCGGACTTGCGCTTCACGGTCGGGTCGGGCGTCGAGAAATAGGGCATGTAGGCGAGCGGCACGCCGAAGAATTCGAGCTGCGCCGTCTCGAAATACAGCATCTTCTCCTGCTGGTCGTGGATGATGCGCGCACCCTTGACCTGCCACAGCGGGGGCTTCTTCGGATCGTCCTTACACGGTGCGCAGGCCGTGTAGACGCCGTTCTCGAACACCGTGTAATTGCCGCTGGAGCGGTCGGCGCGGCTCGCGGCCATGCGGGTCTGGTCGGCCGTGTCCACGCGCAGCGAATCGACGAAACCGTCGCGGTAGTCGTCGGAGAGATCCAGGATCTCGGCATAGGTGATCTTGCCGTCGGCATCCGTCATGCGGATGTTGCCCTCGGCATGGAGCCGCTTGCTCTTCTGGTCGTAGATGACCCTGTCGGCCTCGACGCTTGTGCCGTTGTAGAACAGCTGGACGTTGCCGACCGCCGAGACGCGCGAATTGTTGTAGTCGTAATTCACCTCGGTCGCCTGGACCAGCATCTGGTTGTCGTTGGGGACCCTGGGCGGCTTCGGACGCGGCGGCAGCGGATTGTAGGTGAAGCCCTGGGCTTGGGCCGGCGCCACGGCGGCAGCGTCGATCAGGCCGCCGAGCGAGGCAGCCGCGACGGCGGCGATCAGGAGCTTGCGGACGGACAAGCCGCACCCGTTCGCGCGCACCACCATGCGCCGCGTCAAACGAGACACGAGCCCTCGGCGGACGGCAGTCACTATCCGTCCTCCTGATAGAGCAAGGCCAAAAAGCCGGTGAGGCCGCCCACCACGACGGGCAACCACGCCGCAGCGATCGGATGCATCAACTCAGCCTTGCTCAAGTCTTCAGTCACTTTCGACAGAACGTAGAGCAGAAAGCCTGCGCCCACGCCACTCAAAACCATCTTCTGCACGCCGCCCATCCGGAAGAAGCGCAGCGATACGGAAGCCGCTAACATCACCATCGCCGCCAGCAAAAACGGCTGCGCCAGAAGCTTCTGATACTGGAGTCGGTATCCGGCTGTCGCGAAGCCCGAGCTCTCGGAGGAGCGGATGTAGCTCGGTAGTTGCCAAAAGGACACAGTCTCGGGAGTGGAAAAGCTGTTGCGGACCTGCGCCTCTGTCAGCGTGGTCGGGATCTCCAGGCTGGGCTGGTCGATTGGCGGCGCGTCGAGCGAGAAGCGGCGGACACCCCTGAACACCCAGCGGCCGGACTCCAGCGTCGCCTCGCGCGCCTCGACCCGCTCCTTGAAGTGCTGGCCCGGATCGAACCGGAACAGCGTGAGCCCGGTCAGTCGGATGCCCTGCTGCTCGCTGCGCGCGGCATTGATGATGGTCTGGCCGTCGCTGGTCACCTGATTGAGCCAGAAGCCGGAGGCGTCCTGGATGCCGCCGCCGGGCGCCGATCCGAACAGCTCGGCTTCCATGCGCTTGGACAGTTCGCGCAAATTGGCCGACATCGGATTGTAGGCGACGGTGGCGATCACCCCGATCAAGAGCGCGCTGCCGAGCGCCGGCGCGATGAACTGCCAGGCCGAGATGCCTGCGGCACGCGCCACCACCAGCTCGAGCCGGCGGGAGAGGGCGAGATAGCAGGTCATGGCGCCGATCAGCATGCAGAAAGGCGTCAACTTCTCCAGCAACTGCGGCACCCGGAACAGCGAGGTCTCGGCGACCATGAGAGCGGACGCGGAGGCGAGCCCCGAGGTCTTGCGCACCATCTCGATGTAGTCGACCAGCACCAGCAGCAGGAAAATGCCGCCGAACACGCCGAGCGCCGCGACCACGAAGCGGCCGGCGAAATAGCGTCCGAGTGTGTTGGTGAGCATGCTCATGCGACCGCCGGACGTCCGAACAGCCGCGCGATCCGTGCGTTCGATCTGTTGATCGCCTCCATCAGGCCGGCGGGCGGTTCGACCACCACGCCGCCGACGATCATGGCGAGGCCGATGCCGATCGCGCCCGTGACCAGCGCGTACTGGACCAGCACGGCGGCGGGCGATTTCACCGCCATCACCGAACAGGCGAAGCCGGCCATGCGCAGGCCGAACACCGCGACGATCGAGGAGCCGATCGAGAAGTTCCGGCTCTGGCGCGTGGTGCGCGGTGCGCCGAGGAACGCGAAGGTCAGCACCGCGAAGGCGAAGGGATAGATCGGCGCCAGGATGCTGTCGTGCAGCGCCGCGCGGAACTGGCCGGGGATCTGCTTGTAGACGGGATCGTCATCGGAGGGCGAGAACAGCTCCCACAGATAGCGCTCGCGGATGCCGAGAGTGACGTCGCGGCCCTGGCCCGAGAATTTCGACATGTCGAAGCCGTAGCGGCCGAAGGCCACCAGCGCCGGATCGCGCTTGCCGGCTTCGAAGCGCTGCAGATTGCCGGTCTCCAGCACCAGGAACGAGCCGGTCTCGTTCTTCACGATCTCGCCATGCTCGGCCACGATCGAGACGCGCTCGTTCGGGTCGCGGCGGTCGTCGATGAAGATGCCGGCGAGAATGCCGCCGGGCTGGCGTTCGCGGATCCGGATCGTCAGGTTCTTGTCGAGCTGGGCGAAGCGACCGGGCTGCAAGATGTTTGTGAGCACGTCGGCGGTGATCTCGGCATCCCACTGCTTGATCCGGCGCATGCCGTCGGGGGCGAGATAGGCGGCGATGAAGGCGACCAGCAGCGCCACCACGCAGGTGGCGTAGAAGAACGGATAGAACAGCCGGAACGGCGAGAAGCCGGCGGCATTCATCACGATGATCTCGGAATCGGTCGCGAGCTTGTTCAGCGTGTGCGAGATCGCGATCATCAGCGCGATCGGCGAGATGATCAGGACCAGCGCCGGGATCACGAGGCTTGTGATGCCGAGGAAGGTGAGGATGGTCTGACCCTGGCTCGTCATCAGGTCGATGCCGCGCAACGCCTGCGTAATCCAGATCACGCCGGTGAGGCTGACCAGGACCAGCGCAAACGACGCCAGCGTCGTGCGGAAAATATACCTATCGATCGACCCCATGCGCTACCGCACGATTCCCACCAAGCCCCAATTCCGACCGGAATTCCGGCTGCCCAACCAATCCCCGGTCAGGGGATCCCCAAGGTCGGCCAACGGCTCTTCCGCCAGTTCATTCTCTCACTACCATCCCTTTGATCCGTCAACAAAATGGCTGCCCCGTGGCACCCTCAATATATGGTTAATATTTCGCTGTTGTGGCCGGGCGGCCACGGGAGCGCTTGGCATCTGCCCGGCGGGTGGCCCATAGTGGCAAAAGTCCAGTGAATCGCCGTTCAGCTCCGGCCCATGGCCGAGACCGCCTGATCGCGATAAGCCTATGATTTGGAGGAGTTATCCATGTCCGATGCCATCAAGGTCGGCTTCGTCCCGTTGTCATCAGCCGCCCGTGGCATTTTGGTCGTATTTTGCGACGACAGCCTGAAGCTCGGCCCGGCGACGGCCAAGGCCCTGGGCGGTACTGTCGAGATCGTGAAGCGCGCGGCGACCGCGGCCGCCTTCAAGGGCAAGAGCGGGGCTGCGCTGGACATCCTGGCGCCGGAGGGCTCGAAGGCGACCCGGCTGATCGTGGTCGGCGCCGGCAAGGCGACCGGCCTGAAGACGAACGAACTCCTTAAGTTCGGCGGGGTGGCGGCCAGCAAGCTGCCCTCCGGCACCAGCGCCATGACCATCATGGCGGAGCTGCCCGCTGGCGCCATGACGAGCGAGCAGGCGGTCGCCATCGCCACGGGCCTGCGGCTGCGCAGCTACAAGTTCGACCGCTACAAGACCAGGAAGAAGGACGGCGAGGAGGGCGGCTTGCGCGCCGATGTGTCGCTCGCGGTCGGCGATGCCGGAGCTGCAAAGAAGGCGTTCGCCTCGGCCGGCCATGTCGTCGACGGCGTGATCATTGCGCGCGACCTCGTGAACGAGCCGCCGAACGTGCTTTTCCCCGAGGAATTTGCGCGCAGGGCCAGCCAGCTCCGCAAGCTCGGGGTCAAGGTCGAGGTGCTCGACGTCAAGGCGATGCAAAAGCTCGGCATGGGCGCGCTGCTCGGCGTCGGCCAGGGCTCCGCACGGCCGAGCCGCACCGTGATCATGCGCTGGGACGGCGGCAAGAAGGGCGAGGCTCCGGTCGCCTTCGTCGGCAAGGGCGTCTGCTTCGACACCGGCGGCATTTCGATCAAGCCGGCCGGCAGCATGGAGGACATGAAGGGCGACATGGGGGGCGCGGCCTGCGTCGTCGGCCTGATGCACGCGCTGGCGGCGCGCAAAGCCAAAGCCAACGTGGTCGGCGCCATCGGCCTCGTCGAGAACATGCCCGACGGCAATGCGCAGCGGCCGGGGGACATCGTCACCTCGATGTCGGGCCAGACCATCGAGATCATCAACACCGATGCGGAAGGCCGCCTCGTGCTGGCCGACGTGCTCTGGTACGTGGCGAAGAAGGTGAAGCCGAAATTCATGGTGGATCTGGCGACGCTGACCGGGGCGATCATGGTCGCACTCGGCACCGAGCATGCCGGCATGTTTTCCAACAATGACGAATTGGCCGACCGGCTGCTCGCGGCCGGCATCGAGAGCGGGGAGAAGGTCTGGCGGATGCCGCTCGGCCCCGAATACGACAAGCTGATCGATTCCCAGTTCGCCGACATGAAGAACACCGGCGGCCGCCATGGCGGCTCGATCACCGCCGCGCAGTTCCTCCAGCGCTTCGTCGATAATATACCCTGGGCGCATCTCGACATTGCCGGCACCGCGATGGGGGCGCCGAAGACCGACATCAACCAGAGCTGGGGCAGCGGCTACGGCGTCCGCCTGCTCGATCGCCTGGTCGCCGACCACTACGAACGCAAATGACCCGATGACTGAAGTGCTATTCTACCATCTGCAAAACATGACGGTGGAGAACGTGTTGCCGCCGCTTCTCGAGAAATCGCTCGAGCGCGGCTGGCGCGTCGTGGTGCAGTCGACCTCGGAGGAACGCACAGATGCGCTCGACGCGCATCTGTGGACTTATCGCGACGATTCGTTTCTGCCGCACGCGACGTGGCGGGTGGGCGACGTCGCCGACCAGCCGATCGTGCTGGCGCTCGAGGGTGGCAATCCCAACGGCGCCAATGTCCGCTTCCTGATCGACAATGCTGCGCTGCCGGAGGACGGCGAGGCTTATGAGCGCATGGTGCTGCTGTTCAACGGCGACGATCCCGACGCGCTTGCGCTCGCCCGCACGGCCTGGACGGATTGCAAGGCGAGGGGATTTGATGTCACCTATTGGCAGGCCGACGACCGGGGCCGGTGGCAGAAGCGCAACTAGCCGCAATTAATGATAATTTGGACTTTTCGGGCGAGACTGGCTTCGGTCACCTTCGTGCCGCAAAGGGATGTTGGGACAAACGCTTAGGGCTGGTCCTTCACGCGGGGAATGAGTTATCGTGCGACATCAAAAGCTTCCCGGCTCGCTCATCGTTGCGTTGGCTGCCGTGGCACCGCTGGTCGCGGGCTGTTCGGGCGCGAGCGACCTGCTGTCGAAGGACGCCGAATGGTTTCAGAGACCCGGCCGTCTCTTCATCAAGAACATCTCGATCGAATCGCCGCCGCTGACCCCCGACAAGCCGGTCGCGGCTGAGGACCTCGTCAGCGCCGACGGCGCCTGTCCCGGCATGGCGCCGCCGCCCGGACCGGCCGATGCCAATGCCTCGACGACGGCACCGATGGGCGGCACGGTCGCGCTCGGCCACACCGAGTGCGACGTGGTGCGCGGCATCGGCGCGCCCTCCAATGTCAGCCTGTCCAACGATGCCGCCGGCCGCCGCGTCGCCGTGGTGACCTGGACCACCGGTCCGCGCGCCGGCATCTACACGTTCACGGCTGGCCGCCTCTCCGCGATCGAGGGCAATCCGGATCCACAGCCGGTGCCGAGGGCGGCGAAGGGGAAGAAGAAGTCGGCGTAGGCGGGTTCGCCGCCGATCCTCAGAGCATCGGATTGAACCGTTCGGGTTGGCGAGCCCGGAAACGCCCCTTCATCCGAAAGCCGTCACGCATGTTGAGGCCAAGGAGAGCGATGTTCATGGCGCCCGCCAACAGTTCGAGAATCTGCACCGCGTAGAACGTGGTGTCGAACTCCGCGGCCTTCGCCTTGGAGGCGAGAAACAAGGCGGCCGGAATGAGAACCAGGATGCCGTTGCCGGCGATGAACGGCATGCGCCTGATCTTCGCACCGATCACGCCGGCACGCCGCCCTTCCGCCAGGAAGAACCCGGAAGCCCCTGTGACTGCCAGCGCCGGGACCAGCAACAGGAAGCCCCAGGGTATCGCTGTCTTGACCAGGGCGACGCTCGCATGTGACGCAAACAGCTCCGTGAGAGCCGTGGACAGCCAGAAGATTGCAATGGTCGTCAGTGCGACCGCGCCCGCTATGGGATGGATGCTCTTGATCATCGCGTTCTGCCGTTTTCGAGGTGCGCTACGCGACGCAGATGCCTGTTACCGCGACCTTCTCGAACAGGTGCGGCGAGGCGACGGCGGACCTCGGGTAGGCTGAGATCTTCGAGTTGAACTCAGGGTGCGTGAATGCAGCCCGGAAATGGGCCGTCGTTTCCCAGACGGGGTAGTTCAGATAGGTCCGGCTGTCGCCGATCGCGCGGTGAGGCTGGGTGGCAATGAAGCCCGGCTGCCGTTTCATGAAGGCGGCATCGTCTTGCCAGACCTGAAGGAAGCTTGGCTCGTCGGCCTTGTCGAGTGTGAACACGTTCACCAGCACCACGGGGCTGGTTCCGAGGCCGAACTCAGTTTCGAGGGGAAAGCCGGGGTCCAGAGCGCGCAGTTGCACCATGGCCAATCTCCGTTCAATTTGGTAACATCATGTCAATATGGTGCTAGATGCAATAATTATTTGACATCATGATGTCAATATCGGTTCGTGGTGACGTATGCCGAAATCCCAGCGAACGCCGGCCGGCGATGCTCTGACCAACCTCGTGCTGGACTTATTCCGGCTGAACAGCCTGCTCCTGACAGCGGGGGATCGCCTGGTGGCCCGGCTTGGGCTCACCAGCGCGCGCTGGCAGATACTCGGCGCGATCGTGCAGGCGGAGCGTCCGCAGCCGGTGGCCTGGCTCGCGCGCGATCTCGGCGCCAACCGCCAAAACGTGCAGCGGATCGTCAATGACCTCAGCGAGCAGGGCCTCGTCGACTTCGAGACCAATCCCCATCACCGGCGAGCGCAGCTCGTCGTGCTCACCGACAAGGGGAGGCGTGCTTTCGATGCTGCCATGGCCTTGCAGGCGCCGTGGGTCAACGGCCTTTCGGAGGGGCTTGCGGTCAAGGATCTGCAGACCGTGCATCGCATCGTCGCGGCCCTGCGGGTGAAGCTCGAGAGCGAAGCTGAGGGGCAGACGTAGCGCTCGGCGAGCCGCGGGATCGCGCGTTCGCACCGGATGCGATGGGGCCGCGAGAGGGGCTCCTCTGTCGATCTTTCAACGATGCCGCCGATCGGCGGCAGGGTGATCGCATATGGGTCTTGAACGACCTGAGCGCGCGCCTCGCCCTTCGAGACGACCGCTTCGCGGTCCCTCAGAGTGAGGCTAAGCGGCACCGGTGCCCGTTGAAACCAGCGAAGCGCATGCGGTCCTCATCTTGAGGGCCCGCCAACGGCGAGCGTCTCGAAGGATGGCCTCAGGCGAGATCACTCCCATATGCGATTGCCCTGCGATCGGCCGGGAGACGGCCGCCTTCACTGGATCGGCGCGATGCCCACCCTCTTGATCAGCTCGGCCCATTTCGGGGTTTCCGTGCGGATCTGCTCGGCGAACTCCCCGGGCGTGCGAGTGACCGTTTCCATGCCGAGGGCGGCGAACTTCTGTCGTGCGGCGGGCGCTGTCACCGCCTTCCGAGCCTCCTCGTGCAACTGTGCGATGACAGCTGGCGGCGTTCCGGCCGGCGCCATCAGGCCGAACCAGGCGGTCGCTTCGAAGCCGCGAAACCCGAGCTCATCCAGCGTCGGGATATCAGGCGCCGCCGGTGAGCGCCGCAACGATGTGATCGCGAGCGCGCGCAGGTTGCCGTCGCGGATCTGCGGAAGCACCGAGGCGATGCTGCCGAAGAACATGGTGACGCGGCCGGCAGTGAGGTCGCTCAACAGCGTCGCGCTGTCCCGGTAGGGCACGTGCTGCATCTTGATGCCGGTCATGGTCTGGAACAGCTCGCCCGCCAAATGGGTCGAGGTGCCCACACCGGCCGAGGCAAAGGTGAGGGGAGTGGGACTACGCCGCGCCAGTTCCACGAGTTCGGGCACGTTGGCAGCCGGCACGTCCTTGCTCACAACCAGGATGTTCGGCGCAACCGTGACCTGTGCGACCGGGACAAGATCATGCGCGGGATCGTAGGGCAGCTTGGCGTAGAGCGAGGGGTTGATGACGATCGCAGCATTCCCCGCCATCAGCAGCGTGGCGCCATCGGGCGCCGCCTTGGCGACGTGGCCCGCCGCGATGTTGCCGCCGGCACCGAGCATGTTCTCCACCACGACCGGCTTGCCCCACGCCGCCGTAAACTGGTCGGCCAGAATGCGGGCTGCGACATCAGGGGCGCTTCCCGGGCCGAAGCCGAGCACGATGCGGATGGTGGATTGCGGGTAGCTCGGCTCGGCATGCGCTGGAGCCGCCAACCCAAAAAGCGCGATCAAGGCAAGCGCCGGCCGTATCATGTTAAGTCTCCTCGTGAGGGCGCCGGATTGTCCAGACCGGACGACCGTCCGTCGTCACCCCGAAGGGTGATTGCCGCCATCTTTTCGGATGAGCAAATCGCTATAGCGACGGATCGAGCGTCTGCGATATCTGCGCAATCTCCCGCACCAACTCGGCATGACTGCGGACGCCGATCTTGGCGTAAATCCGCTTGGCGTGGGATTTGACGGTGTTGCGGCTGATCCCAAGCATTGCCGCGGCCGCGTCCATGCCGCTGGTTTGGGCCAGCACATTTGCGGCCCGCGTTTCGGCCGCGGTCAGCCCGTGGCGGGCGGCCAGCAACGCCGTCCCGGCGTCTCGGCTTCCCGAGATATCGACGAGGAGCGCAATGGCGGCGGGCGATGCCGTCCTGTGATGGGAGGGGTGGCCGAACGCTCGTCCTTTCACCGGCGTGATGGTGATGCCGGTCTCGCCGCCGTTCGGACGCAGCAGCCGGCGGGTTGCTGCCGCGCCGCCGCGCAGGGCGTCCGTCAGCAGCGCAAGGATGTCGTTCGTCATTCCCGGTGGGCCCGACAAGCCGTTGCCCTCTTGCAGCCGCAGCGACAGTTCTTCGGTCTGGCTGCGTGCGGCGGTATTGGCAAACAAGACGCGCTGACTAGCGTCGAAAATGATGATCCCGGTGGACAACGCATCGAGCGCGTCGCGCTCGGCCTGCACCGCCGCCTGGTAGTCGTGCATGCGCAGCCGGAGCTCGCAGGCTCGCCGTAGATGCGGCAGCAGCGATCTCAGGACGGCGGCGTCGCGTTCGCTGAACGGACCGCTGGCTTCGCTGCGCTCGACGTTGAGGGAGACGCGGAATTCCGGGCGGCTGACCACGTTGACGATCAAGCCGTGCGCCAGGTTCTGCGGCCTGAGCACATCGTCATAGAAGGCGGTGCGCTTGAGCTTGGGCAGCTCGATCAGACCGTCGCTATGGACCATCTGGCCCGCCGGAAACCGGCTCGAACGCATCCACGGATTGGTGACATGATAGAGTTCGTGGCGGCGCTTGCAGTCGGGATCGATCCGGCCGAGATTGTGGAACGTGTAAAGCTTGCGATCGACGCTGTAACCGTGGATCAGCGCGGCCGCGCTATGCGTGATGTCCGCGATGCCTTCGAGGGCCGAGCTCCACAGCGAGGCATCGAGCACAGCGTCGTAGATGAGCCCGACAAGCGCCTCTCGCCTCTCCTCCAAGTTGGCCGGCATCCGCGATCCCTCGGCAGCTGCACGAGTTTGCCCCTGTCCGAGTCGATCCGCAAGCGCTCTGGTTTTGGCCGGGGCCTTCCGAGCTGTAGCAGTCCGGAGGGATCTGGTGTCGAAGGACGCTCAATGGTTTTCAGAGACCCGGCCGTCTCTTTATCAAGAACATCTCGTTCGAATCGCCGCCGGTGACCCCTGACAAACAGGTCGCGGCTGAGGACCTCGTCAGCGCCGACGGCGCCTGCGGCACGGTCGCGCTGGGCCACACCGAATGCGACGTGGTGCGCGGCATCGGCGCGCCCTCCGATGTCAGCCTGTCCAACGATGCCGCCGCGGCCGCGTCGCCGTCGTGACCTGGACCACCGGTCCGCGCGCTGGCATCTACACGTTCGTGGCGGGACGCTTGTCTTCGATCGAGGGCAATCCCGAGCCGCAGCCGGTGCCGAGGGCGGCTAAGGGGAAGAAGAAGCAGGCATAATGCAATGCGGGTTGCTGATGTCGACGCCTGCTGTCAGCTCCGGATTGAATGTCTGTTCAACGTCTCGGATGGATTTTCACCGAAGAGGGCGCGGTAATAGGCCGAGAATCGGCTGAAATCGGCAAAGCCCTGCCTGAAGGCAACCTCCGCCACGGTGACGTCGGTTGCAGCTCCGTGTTGCAGAAGCAGCCGCGCCTCGCACAACCGCTTTTGCCGAAGGTACCTCATCGGCGGGATGCCAAGGATCTCGTCGAAGGCTCGATGCAGCGCGCGTCGGGACACGCGCAAATGCGAGAGAAGCTCCGAGATGTGCACGGGAGCATTGCCTGCACCGTCGAGGTATTCCTGAGTTCTCCTCACCAGCCGTTGCGGTGAAGAAACGAAGGGGTCCGATTGTTCTGAGTTCGCAATCGCGTAGCAGGCGCTTTCGATGATGGCCCGCTTCCAGTACTCCGCCTCGGGCGGCCCCAGCCTGCGCGCGTGTCGATCGAAGCCGGCCATGATGCGTCTGAGGACCCCGGCCGAAGCGTCGCCCGTCTCAGGGCTGGTGTGGAACGCGCTCTTTCTCAGCCATGCTGTCGGCTCGCTGAACCGGCTGTCGGGTCCGAAGAAACGGGCCATATCCCCGGTCGAGGCCGAGATGGCACCAAAGGACACGCCAGCGGCGTACCTGCTCTGGTGCTCTACGCCGGGAGACCAGATCCGAATGCTGCCAGTGCCACGCTGGCGAGCTCTTTGCCTGCCGGTCTCCGTGAGGAAACCTATCGTCACGCGGTCATCGCTGTAGACGCCGCGCGAAATAACCCCGTGCGAGAACGTGCCGAAACCAAGCGAAAGTCCGGCGACGCTCGCATGCTTCAGACGACCTTGCATGCGGCCGGGCTGGATCTGGATGATCTCGGAACTGCTCGTCGGCGTGGCGGCCTGAAGTTGCTCGAATCCGTTGATCGCGATCTCAGTGCAGTTGATGGTGCTGCGATCGCCGTTCCGGCCGATTATCCCGACGACGCCCGGCATGTCCCGTTCTCCGGCTCCGCGTCATATGTTTCGCCTCCATTGCGACGGAAAAGCGGCGTGGGCCATTTAAATCAAATCTCGCGCACATCATCCGATTGAAAGACCGTCCATTTTTCGGCCGAAAGCGACAAGGCGTCGCATCGGCACAAACTGCGCATCACATCAGCGATCAGGGGAGATACCATAGATTTGCAACCAATGCGGGACGGCTCTCAAAGAGTGTCGCATTCGAGGGAGGACGGACGGGGACACGAGAGGCCGACATGGGCGCTCGCGCGGTTCGCGGGCCGATAAGAAAATTGGAGGGCCTGACAATGCGGTCATGTCGATTGGACTTCGGTTATGTACGATCTGCCGTCGGTTCCCGGATCTTGCCGACGATTTTGTTCACGGTCGCCGTTTGCTGCGCCGTCCCGGGAACAACTCACGCAGCGCCCTTGGCGCCTCATCAATCAGCCTTCCGATTCCAAGACGATCTCACGCAGGTGCGTGCAACCGTGCATCGCGGACGCGCTGTGGTCGGACCGCGAGGCGGTGCCGCTGTCCGGCGTGGCACCGCCGTGGTCGGACCGCGAGGCAACGTTGCGGTGCGTCGAACGACCGTGGTTCGGCCTGGCTATCGCGGCGGCGGCGTACGTTGGGCACGGCCCGGCTGGTATCGCTGGCCCGCGGGCGGCGCGATCGCCGCAGGTGCAGCCATTGGCTTCGTGACAGCGGCGACCGCAGCGGCGTGGGCCGGTGCCGCGCCGGCGCCCGGGATGTGCTGGTACTACACCGATCCATCCCGAACGCAGGGCTTCTGGGATTATTGCCAGTAAACCCGCAGCAGACGGGACGCCGCCCAATCCCGGCGCGATCTATTCGGAGCGAAGCCATGATCTCTCGCGAAGCGCGACAATCTCCCACCACCCAGGATACCGTCTCTGGTGGACCTGACAGGCGCCAACTTGTGTTGGCCGGCTCTGCCCTGGCATTGCTGGGGTTGTCGCCTGGAGTCATTCCCGCCGCTGCAGCGCAATCTTCAAGCGGGACGCAACCCAAGCCTGCGACGGCTCTAACGAAAGCCGCGAACGATGCGCTGCGGCAGTACCTCAATTTCGATGACAAGGAAGACTTCGACAACGCGACGCGCGGCCTCATTGCCAGGCCCGAAACGCTGACGATCCGCGACGAGAAGGGCGGCATCGTCTGGGATCTGGAGAGCTACAAGAAATTCATCGACCTGAACAAGCCGGCGCCCGAAACGGTCAATCCAAGCCTCTGGCGCAACGCCCAGCTCAACATGCAGTACGGTCTCTACCGCGTGCACGACCGCATCGCGCAGGTGCGGGCCTACAACCTCGCCAACGTCACCTTCGTGCAGGGCGATACGGGCTGGATCGTGCTGGATGCCGGCAGCGACACCGAGAGCACGAAAGAAGCCTATGAACTCGTCAGTCGGCATCTCGGCCGCCGGCCTGTCGTCGCGGTGGTCTACAGCCACTCGCACGGCGATCATTACGGCGGCGTGCGCGGTCTTGTCGACGAGGCGGACGTGCGGGCCGGAAAGGTCCAGATCCTTGCGCCGCTCAATTTCACCGAACATGCGATCAGCGAATTCGTGATTGCCGGTAACGCGATGGGACGCCGCGGCATCTACATGTACGGACCGCTGTTGCCACGTAACCCCCAGGGCGGCGTGAATGCCGGACTTGGTCAGACGGTCAGCCACGGCACGACCGGGCTGATCCTCCCCACGCGCGAAATCAAGCAGACCGGGGAGGAAGTCGTCATCGATGGCGTGCGCATGATCTTCCAGATGACTCCCGGCACTGAAGCGCCCGCCGAAATGAACACCTACCTTCCCCAGTTTCGCGCGATGTGGATGGCCGAGAACACGACCAACACCATGCACAACATCCTCACCCTGCGCGGCGCCCAGGTGCGCAACGCCTTGAATTGGGCGAAGTACATCAACGAGACGATCGACCTTTACGGCGAAGTCACGGACGTCAAGTTTCAGGCCCATCATTGGCCGATGTGGGGGAACGCAAAGATCGTCGACTACTGGAAGAAGCAGCGAGATCTCTACAAGTTCATCCACGATCGCTCGGTGCACCTGATGAACAGGGGCTACACGGGCGTCGAGATCGCCGAGATGATCAAGCTGCCGTCGGAGCTCGACAAGGCCTGGTACAATCGCGGTTACTACGGCTCGTTGAAGCACAATTCGCGCGCCGTCTACCAATTCTACATGGGCTTCTACGACGCAAATCCGACGACCCTCGACCAGTTACCTCCGGAACAGGCGGCCAGGAAGTACGTCGACTACATGGGCGGCGCGGCGTCGGTGCTGCAGAAGTCGAAGGCGGACTTCGACAAGGGCGAATACCGCTGGGTCGCAGAAGCGCTCAAGCATGTCGTCTTTGCTGATCCCAATAATAAGGAAGCCAAGGAATTGCTTGCCGACGCTTATGAACAGATGGGCTATCAGGCTGAAAGCGGCACATGGCGCTCGGTCTATCTCCAGGGCGCATCCGAGCTTCGGCACGGCGTGCCCAACGCCGGCAGCATCGAGACGGCCGGGCCCGACACGGTCAGGGCCATGCCGCCCGAGATGACATTCGATTACCTCGCAGTGCAGCTCGATGCGGAGAAGGCTTCCGGCAAGAAGCTTTCTCTCACCGTGGCCTTTGACGATCTCGGACAAGCCTACGCTCTGTTCGTGGAAAACAGCGTCCTGAACTATTCCAAGAAGCCCGCGGCCACCGACGCCAAGATCACGCTCTCCAAAGCGACCTTCGACCGCATGCAGTCCGGTGAGTTGAAAGCAGAACAAGCCATCGCCTCCGGAGACGTGAAGGTGGAGGGGCGCAAGGAGGCGGTGACGGAGTTCGTCGGACTGTTCCAGAAGCCGTCCTTCTGGTTCAACATCGTGACGCCTTGACCGGAGGGGAGAATCTCCGATGAGCAAACGACTGTTCATTGCGCTAGTGATCGCGTTCTGGACAGGCTGGGCGCAGGCGCAGGTTGTAAGTCGGGACGATCTGCTGGCCCGAAGCATGCGCGCGCGTGCGATCGAGGCCGTGATCTGGGGCATGCCCGCCGTCAACTTCGACCTGATGCTGCAAGCGGCGGTGAAGGCCGGAGCCAGGGAAAACCAGATCGTATTCTGGTCGCGAATTCCGGATTGGAAGAATCAGACTCTCACGCCCAATCCCAGCACGATCTACTTGATGCCTTTCGTCAACACCAAGGGCGCAGGTCCGATGGTGCTCGAAATCCCGGCGGCAAGCGGAGGCGAGATCACCGGAACGATCATGGATGCCTGGCAAGCCGCGCTCGATGACGTGGGACCGGCGGGAGCGGACAAGGGCAAGGGCGGAAAGTACCTCATCCTCCCGCCGGGCTACGCCGAGAAGATCCCTGACGGCTACATCCCTCTCGCGTCCGACACGGACATGGGTTACGCGCTGCTGCGCTCGAACGTCGGTAGCGGCAGCGAGGCCGACGTCGCGAAGGCTGTCGCCTACGCGAAGCAAATCAAGCTCTATCCACTGTCCCAGGCGGCCGCTCCGTCCTCGACGGCCTTCATAGACGTAGTCGACGTCATCTACGACAGCACGATCCCTTACGACATCCGCTTTTTCCAGACGCTCGACCGCTTCATCCAGCGGGAGACGTGGCTTGAACGCGACAAGGCCATGATCGATCAGATCAAGTCGATCGGCATCGAGAAGGGCAAACCATTCAATCCCGGTCCTGAAGCCCGGAAGATGCTTGAGGAGGCGGCCGGGGACGCTCGCGGATGGCTCGATATCCGGTACGAAGGTCTTTTCAAGCCGCCCTTCTATGACGGCGGACAATGGGCGCTGCCGGTTGCCCACGACGTCACCGAGGGGCTGACTAATCTCTTCGCCAAGCCGAACGTCTACCCGGTCGACGACCGCGGCGCTTTCTACTCGTTCGCATTCTCCAGCGTGAAGCACCTTGGCACGGGCCAATTCTATCTCGTCACGATCCGGGACAAGGAGGGCAAGCCGCTCGACGGGGGAAGCACCTACCGGCTAACGGTACCGGCCAATGCGCCGGTCTCGCTCTACTGGTCCGGCACGGTCTACGATCGCGAGACGCACGGACTCATCAGGGATACGAAGTGGTCGAGTCGGGGCTCGAACACGCCAGGGCTGCAGACCAACCCCGACGGCTCCGCCGACATCTTCTTCGGCCCGAACGCTCCCGACGGCAAGGAGTCCAACTGGGTTCCGACCAAAGCCGGTGGAGGATGGGAAATCATCTTCCGCTTCTATGGTCCGCAGAAAGCTCTTTTCGAGAAGAGCTGGCGCCTGCCGGACATCGAGAGGGTCGCGGCGCAATGAGCGGCCTCGATCTCTTCGCCTGGATAGTTCTGGCCATCGTACTGACCGTGATCGTCCTCGTCATCTGGCTGGTGGGCTCGATGCCGGGCCACGTGGCGCGGCGGCGTGGACACCCCTGGGCCGAGGCGGTGGGTATCGCCGGCTGGATCACGTTGATCTTCGGCTTCGTGCTGTGGCCGGTCGCGATGATCTGGGCCTACGTCGACGTGCCGGCGAAGCGGACAATGGAGACCCGGCCATGATGATCGCCCTTATGGCGCTCTATCTGGCGCTGCTGTTCACGCTGGTCTGGGTCGGCGCGATCCGCTTCAACGCGTTCTGGAAGGCCTCGCCTCTGATCGTGCTGCTTCTTCTGAACATCGGGCTGTTCATCCCGATGGGTTGGGGCGCGCCGCAGGGCGCGGCGCTGGTCTACCGCAATGCCGTTTCGATCGTTCCGGACGTCGCCGGCGAGGTCGTCGACGTGCCTGTCCGGCCGAATGCGCCTTTGAAGCAGGGCGACATCCTCTTTCGGATCGACCCCACGCCCTATGACGCCCAGGTGAAGGCGATCGAAGCTCAACTCAAGCTTTCGAGCACGCGCCTGACCCAGATGACGTCGCTGTACGAACGGGATGCCGGCCGCGGCTTCGATGTCGAGCAGCGGCAGTCGGAGGTCGACCAGTTGAAGGCCCAATTGCAGAACGCGCGATGGAATCTGGATAAGACCGTCGTGCGGGCACCCGCTGCCGGCTACGCGACCAACGTTGCACTTCGGAAGGGCGCGCGCGTCGGAAACCTGTCGGCTTCGCCGGCGATGGCGTTCATCGACACCTCGGAGACCGACGTCGCAATCGAGATCGATCAAATCAATGCCCGATATGTCGTCCCCGGTCAGGAGGTCGAAATCGCCTTCAAGTTTGCTCCCGGAAGGATTCTCACCGGCAAGGTCGAGAGCATCCTGCAGGCGGTCGCGACCGGGCAGACCCAGGTCTCGGGGCAGGCCGTCATGCCCAAAGCGATCGAGACCGTGCCTTTCGTCGTGCGAGTGACGCTCGATGACGGCGAGGCCGCGAAAGCTTTGCCGGCCGGCGCGACTGGAACGGCTGCCATCTTCACGGATCGCGTTGTCGTCAGTCATGTCATCCGCAAAGTGCTGCTGCGGCAGATCGCGATCCTCAACTACGTCGTTCCGTTCTGAAGGGGAGGGCGCCATGAGAACCAAGGCATCACTCGCGGCTGTTGCGACACTCGGATGGATGCTGACTTCGCTTCCTTCCCAAGCCTGGGCCGACGCCGGCGGTGTCGGGTTCTGGCTGCCCGGCATTTTCGGCAGTCTTGCCGCCGCGCCGACCGTGCCCGGCTGGGCCTATGCTTCGATCTATCTGCACCTGCAGGCTGATGCGGGAGCCACCAAGAATTTCGTCACCAGCGGCGGAGCCAGCGGCTCGGTTGTCACAGGCCTGAACGCGCATGGCGATGCGCTCGCACTGGGCATCACTTACACGTCGCCTCTCCCTGTGTTGGGGGGCCAGGCTGCGGTTTCAATCCTCACGGCGCCGGGCAATGTCGGTCTCGGCATCGACGCCACGCTGACTGGCCCTGCCGGAAATGCCATTTCAGGGGTCAGAACCGACAATCGGACCACGATTTCCGATGTATTCTATCAAGGCACGCTCAAGTGGAATCAGGGTGTCCACAATGAGATGGTCTACATCACCGGCAATATCCCCAGCGGGACCTATGATCCAAATCGTCTCGCCAACCTGAACCTTGGCTTCGTCGCTTGGGATGCAGGTGCCGGCTACACCTACTTCGACCCGAAGACCGGGCATGAATTCTCGGTCGTCGGCGGGCTGACCTACAGCCTGCCCAATCCGTACCTCCAGTATCAGAACGGCATCGACTTCCATGTGGACTGGGCGGCGTCGCAGTTCCTGAGCAAGAATTTCCAGATCGGCGTGGCCGGTTACTTCTACCAGCAGATCACCGACGATTCTGGTCCGGGCGCGAAGCTCGGAGGTTTCAGGGGACGCGCGATCGGCATCGGCCCTCAGATAGGGTTCATCATCCCCATGTCCGACGGGTACCAGGGCTACCTCAATCTGAGGGGCTACAAGGATCTGGAAGTCGAAAACCGCGCCAGCACGTGGAGCACCTGGGTGACGTTCGCGGTGTCGACGGCGCCGCCCGAACATGCATCATCGAAGCCGGCGGTGCGGAAGCGGTGATTGCCATCCTGCTTGCAACGCCGATGGGTTCCGCTCTGGCGTCACGGCCGCGCCTCTCGGCGGCGAGGGGCTGATTTTGTAGGCCGCGCGCTCCGGAATGCGCTTTGGCGGCGCCAACAATAATCTGGAGCAAACCATACGGTTCGCTGCCTTCGCGTGGTTGCCAAGACCGAGCGGGCAAAGAGCGGCCAATCAAATCGCATTACGGTATTGAAATACCAGTACTGTGCATGGGGTTGTTTTGCACGTTTTTATTGGCGCGGCCTGCCGGTGGGGGCGCTAGCCCGCCGCCTCGTCGAACTGCGTGCTCGCCTCCAGCCACTGCTCCTCCGCGCGGGCGAGCGCCTCAGCCGCATTTGCGCGCGCCTTCGACAGCTGCGCGGCCTGCTTGGGATCGCGCGTGAAGATGTCGGGCAGGGCGAGCGCCGTGTCGATCTTGGCGATGATTTCGCTGACGCGGGCAATCTCGGCCTCGGCCTCCGCGATGCGCTTCTTCAGCGAACCGCGATTGTCCGATTTGGCGCGCTGCGGCTTCTCCGTCGCGGCGCTGCGCTCGCGCGGGGCGCTGTCCGCGTTGCGCGTCGACAGCACCAGGCGGCGGTATTCGTCGAGGTCGCCGTCGTAATTGGTCACGGTGCGGTCGGCGACGATCCAGAGCCGGTCGGCGCAGGCCTCGATCAGATAGCGGTCGTGCGAGACCATGATGACGGCGCCGGGAAACTCGTTGATCGCCTCCGCGAGCGCGGCGCGGCTGTCGATGTCGAGATGGTTGGTCGGCTCGTCCAGGATGATCATGTTGGGGCCGAAGAAGGTCGCAAGGCCCAGTAGCAGCCGCGCCTTCTCGCCGCCCGACAATTTGCCGACCTTGGTGTCGGCGGCCTTGCCGGAGAAGCCGATCGCGCCGGCGCGGGCGCGCACCTTGGCCTCCGGCGCATCCCCCATCAGCTTGCGGACGTGGTCGTAGGCCGAGGCGTCCTCGTTGAGCTCGTCGAGCTGTTGCTGGGCGAAATAGGCGATCGACAGCTTGTCCGCGCGGGTCACCTTGCCGGAAAACGGCGCCAGGCGTCCGGCGAGCAGCTTGACCAGGGTCGACTTGCCGTTGCCGTTGGCCCCGAGCAGCGCGATGCGGTCGTCATTGTCGATGCGCAGGGTGACGCGGCTCAGCACCGGGCTCGCCGGATCGTAGCCGACCGAGACGTTGTCCGCCGCGATGATCGGCGGCGACAGGATCTTCTCCGGCGCCGGAAAGCTGATCTCGCGCACGTCCTCGGTGACCAGCGCGGTGATCGGCTTCAGCCGCTCCAGCATCTTCACCCGGGACTGTGCCTGGCGCGCCTTGGACGCCTTGGCCTTGAAGCGGTCGACGAAGGCCTGAAGGCGGGCGCGCTCGGCCTCCTGGCGTTTCAAAGCCTTGGCGTCGAGCAGCTCGCGCGCGGCGCGCTGCTCCTCGAACGAGGAATAGGAGCCCTTGTAGAGCGTGAGCTTGCCGCGCTCCAGGTGCAGGATCTGGTCGACCGAGCTTTCCAGGAGGTCGCGGTCGTGGCTGATCACGATCACCGTGCGCGGGTAGTGCGCGAGGTGATCCTCCAGCCACAGCGTGCCTTCGAGGTCGAGATAGTTGGTGGGCTCGTCGAGCAGCAGCAGGTCGGGCGCCGCGAACAACGTCGCGGCCAGCGCGACACGCATGCGCCAGCCGCCGGAGAATTCGGCACAGGGGCGCAGCTGATCGGCGGCGGAAAAGCCGAGGCCGGAGAGAATCGCGGCGGCACGGCTCGGCGCCGAATGCGCGTCGATGTCCACGAGCCGGGTCTGGATCTCGGCGATGCGGTGCGGGTCGGTCGCGTGCTCGGCTTCGGTCAGCAGCGCGTCGCGTTCGAGGTCGGCCTTGAGCACGACCGAGATCAGGCTCTCGGGGCCGTTGGGGGCTTCCTGCGCCAGGCTGCCGATGCGCCAGCGCGGCGGCAGGGTGACCGTGCCGTGCTCGGCGGCGAGCTCGCCGCGGATCACCTTGAACAGCGTCGACTTGCCGGTGCCGTTGCGCCCGACCAGGCCGACGCGCGATCCGGGCGTGATCTGCACGGAGCTCTGGTCGATCAAAAGGCGTCCGGCAAGGCGGATGGAGAGGTCGGAGATGGCAAGCATGCGGCCTTGTCACCGCAAGGCGCGTCGAACGCAACTCGTTTTTCCGTTAGTGCCTCTCGCGCTCGCGCCGCTGCAGCTCGCTCAGAAGTTGCTCGAGATGAGTCGGCAGGCGAGGTTCGGGCCGCAGGCTCTGCTGCAGCCGCTCGCCCACGGCGTCGCAAATCGAGCGGCTGGTGCGCCGGTCGATCTGTTCGCTGTCATTGGCAAAATGCCCAGCCATTGCAAGGTTCCGTGTTCTCAAAGCGAAGACACGGTACCAAGTCATTGGCGGCCAAATAGTTTCGCTGACCGTGGGGAATGCCGGGCATTCACGTAAAAATTGTACGACTGCGCCTTGTGCGCTCAAGGCAAAGCCCCGGCGAGGGGAGCGCCGGGGCTTCTCCTGGAAGGGGCCTGGGGGCTTAGGTCCCCTTGGACAAGGTGCTGACGGACTTAGTAGCAGCGGTTGATCAGCCGCCAGCGGGGTCCCCAGGGGGTCGGGACCAGCCGGCGCACATAGCAGCCGCCATAACCGTAGGAGACGGGACCGCCAGCGTAGAAACGCGGGCCGCCCCAGCGGTAACCCGGGCCACCGTGCCAGCCGCCGCCGTGCCAGCCCGGGCCGCCATGCCAATGAGCGGAGGCCGAGGTCGGCGCCAATGCAGCTCCGAGCGCAATCGCGGCGACAGCGGCAAGCGAAAGTTTCCTCAACAACATGGTTATCTCCTGAAGACTGCCGGCGCGGGATGATCCGCGTCGGCTGGAAAGGCCTTCCGAAACGGTCCGCCTGGGGGCAGGCTTCGGTTTCGATGGTGCCGACCTTACGCCGGCGAAGCTGAACCGGATCCTGATGGCGGTTGCAGATTGGGTTCATCTTGGTGAAATTCTCGTCATCGAGCGGATCGGGGAGGCATCCCTGCGCCGAAACCGCCTGGGAGGCCGTTTCCGCGGTCGCTTGCCGTCCGGCAAAGGCGCCGATATAAGCCCCGCAACCCCGAACCACCGCTCTCTTCCCCAAGGACAACATCATGGCCATCGAACGCACTTTCTCGATCATCAAGCCGGACGCGACCGAGCGTAACCTGACCGGCGCGGTCAATGCCGTGATTGAGAAGGCGGGCCTGCGCATCGTCGCGCAGAAGCGCATCCGCATGACGAAGGAGCAGGCCGAGACCTTCTATGCCGTCCACAAGGCGCGCCCGTTCTTCGGCGAGCTCGTGGACTTCATGATCTCCGGCCCGGTCGTGGTGCAGGTTCTGCAAGGCGAGGGCGCGATCGCCAAGTACCGCGAGGTCATGGGCGCGACCGATCCGTCCAAGGCCGCCGAGGGCACCGTGCGCAAGCTCTACGCCAAGTCGATCGGCGAGAACTCGGTGCACGGCTCGGACGCGCCGGAAACCGCCGCGATCGAGATCGCGCAGTTCTTCTCCGGCAACGAGATCGTCGGCTGATCCAGCCGGCAGGTTAGAGGCGACGAGCGAAAGGACTCATTGTGGACTGGCTCTGGCAGATCTTCGATCCCGCTACGATCGGGGCATTCTTCACCCAGTTTCGCAACGAGATGGCCGAACCGACCTTCTGGATCGCGGTCGGCAAGATCATCTGGATCAACATCCTGCTCTCCGGCGACAACGCGCTGGTGATCGCGCTGGCGTGCCGCGGCCTCTCGCCCCGGCATCGGCTGTGGGGCATGATCTTCGGTGCGGGGGCGGCGGTGACGCTGCGCATCATCTTCACCGGCATCGTCGCCACCCTGATGGGGCTGCCGTATCTCAAGCTCGCCGGCGGTCTCGCACTGATCGTGATCGCAGCCAAGCTCCTGGTGCCGGAGAACGAGGACGAGGACGACGTCGAATCCGCCTCGCACCTTTGGCATGCGATCCAGATCGTCGTGGTCGCCGACATCGTCATGAGCCTCGATAACGTCATAGCGGTCGCCGCCGCTGCCAATGGCAGCGTGCCCCTGCTGGTCCTCGGCCTCGCCGTCAGCGTGCCGCTGATCGTCGCCGGTGCGGCGCTGATCATGGCACTGCTCGAGAAGCTGCCGGTGCTGGTCTGGGCCGGTGCGGCGCTGCTCGGCTGGATCGCGGGCGAGGTGATCGCGACCGACCCCGGCGTCGCGCCGTGGCTGCACACGCTGTTCGACGGCTCGTTCGGCGCCGCGCTGGACGGCATGCTCGGCGCGCTGCGCATCCCGCCGCAGTTCGGCCATGGCGGCGGAGGCGGCGAATATCTCTGCGCCGTGCTCGGCGTTGCCGTCGTGCTGACGGTCGGCTCCATCTGGCGCCGACGCAGCCTGATGCAGGCCGCGCTCGTATCTTCCGAGCGCCACGCCAGGGCTTCGGCGGAGTGACGCTGCGGCTCTGATCGGCGTGGCCTTCCTCTCTCCGCGATGGAAGGCGACCACACACTGAAACGCGTGCCGCGTCGACGGGAAGCGAGCGATCACCGGCCACGGGTTCAGCGCGGTCCGAAGCTCCCATCTTGCACTTGCATGACCCGCGTGCATCGCACGTCGCTAGAGCTCGCGTCGTGCGCGCAGGCGTGGTGTCGAGGCTTGTCTCTTCGCAACCCCCCAAGCGATTTAGAGCTTGTCTCATTATAAACTACTGTGATTCAAGGGTGCTTTCGTTGACTCGACGAAGGTTCTCACGGCACCTCGCCCCGACGTTCATGTTCATGAAATCGGAAGGCGCGATGTCGTCGAAAGTGTTTTGTCGTCCCGTTGCTGTTCTTGCCGTTCGCATCAAGACGCTTCTGACGTGCGCCAGCCCGAGAGCCCTCGCGGTTTCCGTGATCTCCATTGCCTTGTGCAGCGACGGTGTCCTGCACGGCACCAGCGCGCAGAGCGCCGCGCCCGAGGCCGCGGGCGGAAGCACGTTGCCGGCGGTGACCGTCACTGCGGACGCGCCGAAGCCGCGCGCGCGTCCACGAGCCAATCCAGTCCGAAGAGCCGGCCGCGGCGCGGCTGCGAACGATCGGGCCAGGTTGCAGGCGGACGCCAATCCAACGGCTGCAAGGCCCGGTGCACTGCCGCCGACCTACGCGGGCGGGCAGGTGGCACGTGGAGGCCAGGTCGGCCTGCTCGGCAACAAGGATTTCATGGATACGCCGTTCAACATCACGAGCTACACGGCGAAGAAGATCGAGGACCAGCAGGCCGTCACGGTCGCGGACGTCGTCAGCAATGATCCTTCGGTCCGTTTCACGGGTCAGACCGGCGGCATTCTCGACTCCTTCTTCATCCGCGGTTTTCCGATCGGGGAGGGCAATGTCGGAGAAATCGCCTTGAACGGCGTCTACGGCGTCGCACCGAACTATCGCGTGTTCACCGATTACGTCGAGCGCATCGAAATCCTCAAAGGCCCGACCGCGCTGCTCTACGGCATGGCGCCGAACAGCAGTGTCGGCGGCACCATCAACATCGTTCCGAAGCGCGCCGGTGACGTCGATCTCACGCGGGTCACAACCAGCTACGCGACAAGCACCCAACTCGGTACGCATCTCGACGTGAGCCGGCGGTTCGGCGAGAACCGCGAATTCGGCATTCGCGTCAATGGCAGCTATCACAACGGCGATACGCCACTGGACAACCAGACCCGAGAGGCGCATGTCGGCTCCGCTGCCTTCGACTATCGCGGCGAGAAGTTCAGAGCCTCGCTCGATTTCATCGATCAGGAGGAAAAGTTCGACGCGCCCACCAGGCCGTTCCTGGTCGCAACCGGCGTCGCCGTCCCGACCGCGCCGGTCGGGCGGCGCAACGTCACGCAATCCTGGGAATTTGCCAAGGTCCACGACAACTCGCTGCTAGCGCGCGCCGAATACGATGTGACTGACGCCGTGACGGTGTTCGCCGACGCCGGCGGCGGCAGGACCCAGGTCGATCGTCTGTTCGGCACGCCGATGATCGTGAATGCGGCAGGCGACACCACATCGACGCCAGGACGGTTCAAGTTCGACATCGACAGGAACGTGGCCGACGCCGGCGTGCGGGCCCGCATCGAGACCGGCGCGATCAGTCACGCCGTGAGCTTGCAGGGGAGCTACTACGGGGATGAGATCTCGCGGGGTTCGGTGAACGGCACGGCGGTGTCGTCCAACATTTATGCGCCGATCGCCCGTCCCCAGCAACTCGTTGCGGCTCCCGCGACCGTGCCGAGGCTGTCGGACACCGAGCTGACCGGCATTGCGCTGGCCGACACCATGTCGGTTCTCCAGGAGCGGCTTCAGTTGACGGTGGGCGTCAGGCAACAGGGCGTCAGGTCGAACAATTACAACACGACCACCGGAGCCGTGAGCTCCTCGTACGATGAGACGGCTTTCACGCCGATGGTCGGCGTGGTGGTCAAGCCCTGGAGCAACGTTTCGCTCTACGCCAATTACATCGAAGGGCTCAGCAAGGGCGATACCGCGCCGAACACGGCGATCAATCAAGGCGAGGTCCTCGCGCCATATCTCAGCAAGCAAAAGGAAGCAGGCGTCAAGGTTGATTTCGGCACGCTCGCGGCCACGGTCAGCCTGTTCGAGATCACCAAGCCGTCGGGACAGCTGGGTGCCGGCAACGTCTTCCGAGCTGATCAGGAGCAGCGCAATCGCGGCGTGGAATTCACCGTGTTCGGAGAAGTGCAGCCGGGCATTCGCGTTCTCGGCGGCGTGACCTTGATCGACGCGGAGCTGACGAAGACGAACACGCTGGCCAATCTCGGCAAGACCCCGATCGGTGTGCCCGAGGTGCAGGCCAATCTGTCCGCGGAATGGGACACCCCTTTCGCGCCAGGGCTGACGTTGGTCGCCAACACCATCTATACCGGGCACCAATATCTGAATGGGGCAAACACACAGCTTGTTCCGGCCTGGACGAGGCTCGACCTGGGCGCGCGCTACAACACGCGCATCAACAACCGGCCCGTGACGGTTCGGGCGTTAGTCCAGAACGTGTTCGACACCAACTACTGGGCCGGTGTCGCGAGCTTCTCCGCACTGGCGCAAGGCTCGCCGCGAACCGTGCTGTTGTCGATGTCGACGGATTTTTGAGGTGCTTCACGCGATGGTGCCGAATTCCGTCACCGGCGTGCTCCAATAGACGAGCTTGGTTCCGGCAAACGAGACCCGCAATCTCTCGAGCAGGCTGTCGGCAGCGCTCCTTGCCAGGATCATCTGCACCGCCGTCTGATCGGCGTGCCCCTTGACGCGTTCGGCGGCCGTTCGCAATCGAACGTCCGCGCCGTGACCCGCGCCGCGCGATGCGGTGAATCCCGAAACGAGGCCGCTCTGTTCGGTGAGATAGTCGAGCAGCTCGTCACGGAGCTGATCCGGCACGATCAGGGTGAGAGAGACTGGCCCATCGATCATTTTGCCACCCTCGGCGTTCCGCCGTAGCGGCGATAAAGGATCGGGAGGAGAATGAGCGTGAGCAGGGTGGACGACAGCAGGCCTCCGATCACGACGATGGCGAGCGGCCGCTGCACTTCGGACCCTGGCCCGGACGCGAACAGCAGCGGGATCAAGCCCAGCGCCGTGATGCTCGCGGTCATCAGCACCGGCCGAAGCCTGCGCATGGCACCTTCGACGACGATGCGATCCTCGGGCAGGCCATGGGCCCGGAGTTGGTTGAAGTAGGACACCAGAACGACTCCGTTGAGGACGGCGATGCCGAGCAGCGCGATGAACCCGACCGAGGCCGGCACCGACAGGTACTCACCGGTCAGCACCAGGGCGAAGACGCCCCCGATCAGCGCAAAGGGGATGTTGACCAGCACCAGCAGCGCCTGCCGGATGGCGCCGAACGTGGTGAAGAGCAGCAGGAAGATCAGGCCGATCGCAACGGGCACGACGATGGACAGGCGCGCGGCGGCACGTTGCTGGTTCTCGAACTGCCCGCCCCAGGTCAGCCGGTAACCGTTCGCAAGCGGAAGCTCTGTCGCAACCTTGTGACGGGCCGCTTCGACGAATCCGACCATGTCGCGGCCGCGGACGTTGGCGCGAACGACGCTCATGCGCGCGCCGTCTTCGCGGTCGATCTTCACCGGCCCATCCACGCGCTGGATTCGCGCGACCTGCGACAGCGCGACGTGCTGTCCGGAAGCGAGCGTCAGCGGCAGGCTCGCCAGCAGCGTCGGCGCCGCCCTGGTGGTCTCGCTGCCGCGGACGAGAATGGGGGTGCGGCGGCCCTCCTCGAGCGCCGTCCCGACCGTTCGGCCCTCGATCTGGGTACGCAGCGAGTTCACGATGGAATCCACGGTCAGGCCGAGGCGGCCGGCCTCCATGCGATTGACCGCGACCGTGTAGTATTGAGCGCCTTCGTTCAGCGTGGTGTAGACGTCCTCGGCACCGTCGATGCTGGACAGGATCGCCGACAGCTTGGCCGCGGCCTTGTTCAGCCTGGCGATGTCGGGGCCGAAGATCTTCACGGCGACATCGCCACGCACGCCGCTGATCATCTCCTGCACGCGCATGTCGATGGGTTGGGTGAAGCCGAGCGAGATGCCAGGAAAACCGGACAGGACCTCGCGGAGCTTCTGCAGCAGGGCCTCGCGATTGTCGGTCGCCCTCTCGGCAGCGGGCTTGAGCACGAGGAACGTGTCGGTCTGGTTGGGACCCATGGGATCGAGGCCGAGCTCGTCCGACCCGGTCCGCGCGACGATGCCGGCGATGTCAGGCACGGCCAGCAGTGCCTTCTGGAGCCTCGCATTGATGGCGAGCGACTCGTCGAGGTTGACCGAGGGCAACGTCTCCACGCTGACGATGACGTCGCCTTCGTCCATCGTCGGCATGAAGGTCTTGCCGAGGCCGGTGTAGGCGAATCCCGCCGCGACCAGGCCGATCAGCGCCGCAGCCATGACCTTGCGCTCGTTCTTCAGGGCCCAGTCCAACGCAGGTGCGTAGATCCGCTGCGCCGCACGGACCAGCACGGGATCGCGATGCGACGCGGACTTGAGCACATAGGAGGTCATGACCGGGACCACGGTGAGCGCCAGCAGCAGCGAGCCGGTGAGCGCGAAGATGATGGCGAGCGCGACCGGGATGAACAGCTTTCCTTCCAGTCCCTGCAGCGTCAGCAGGGGGATGAACACGATGATGATGATGAGGACGCCCGAGGCCACCGGTTCCAGGACCTCACAGACCGAACGGTAAACCAGGTGGATCAGCGGCGCACCCTTGCCAGGTTCGTGCTTGCCAAGGTTGCCGACGATGTTCTCGACCACGACGACCAGCGCGTCGATCAACATGCCGATCGCGATCGCAAGTCCGCCGAGGCTCATCAGGTTGGCCGACATTCCCACCAGACGCATCACGATCAACGCGATCACGATGGCGAGCGGGAGGCTGAGCGCGATCACCAGCGAAGCCCGCCAATTGCCGAGGAAGAGCAGCAGCAGAACGACGACGAGGATCGTGGCCTCGGCGAGGGACCGGACCACGGTGCCGACGGCGCGGTTGACCAGGCGGCTGCGGTCATAGAACACGTTGATCGACACGCTTTTGGGCAGCGAGGGCTGCAACTCGGCGAGCCGGGCGCGTACGTCGCGGATGAGCTGACCTGCGTTGGCGCCGCGCAAGCCGAGGACGAGCCCCTCGACGGTTTCGCCGCGGCCGTCCGCTGTGACGGCGCCATAGCGCGTCAGCGTCCCGACTTTGACGGTGGCGACGTCGTTGACCAGGATCGGCACGCCCTCGCGGGTGTCGACGACGATGGCCTTGATGTCCTCGATCGAACGGATGCTGCCCTCGATCCGGACCAGGGCGCTGTCCTCGCCCTGATTGACTCGTCCGGCGCCGTCATTGCGGCTGTTGGCCTCGATCGCCCGGCGAAACAAGTCGTAGGTAATCCCACGCGCGGCCAGCGCGTCGTTGCGCGGCACGATCTCGAAGGCGCGGACATGGCCGCCGAGCGCATTGACATCGGCAACGCCGGCAACTGTCCGTAGAGCAGGGCGGATCACCCAATCGAGCAGGGTCCGGCGCTCGGCGAGCGACAGGACGGGACTGTCGATCGTGAACATGAACATCTCGCCGAGAGGACTGGTGATCGGGGCAAGGCCGCCGCTCACGCCTTCCGGGAAATCGCGCGAGATATTCGACAGGCGCTCGGAGACCTGGTTGCGCGCCCAGTAGATGTCGGTGCCGTCCTCGAAATCGACGGTGATGTCGGCCAGCGCATATTTCGTGGTCGACCGAAGCACCTTCTTGTTCGGCAATCCGAGCAGCTCGAGCTCGACCGGAACGGTGATGCGTTGCTCGACTTCTTCGGGGGTGAGACCCGCCGCCTTCATGATGATCTTCACCTGAACCGGCGAGACGTCGGGAAAGGCGTCGATCGGCAAGCCGGGCAGGAGCGCGGCGCCGGCTCCGATCACCAGCAGCACGCCCAGCATCACGAAAAGTCGTTGCGACAACGCGAACGCAACAAGGCGCCGGAGCATCTATTGCCCCAGTCCGGAGAGAATGCCGCGAAGCGCTGAGATCCCGCCGATCGCAATTTCGTCCTGGTCTGTGATGGGGCCGGATACGACGACATGGTCTTGATCTTCCGCGACCAGCCTGACCGGCACGAGCCGGAAGCCGCCGGCCGTTGTCACGAACACCGAAGTCTGCTCGCCTCGCCGCACCAGCCCGCTATAGGGAATCTCCCATGCGCTTTCGCCGGTGGAGAGAAAGCCGATGCGGGCAGCGGCAGTCTGGCCGGGATGCAACTCGCCGTCGTTGGCGATTTCCGCGCGAACCAGAATGGTCTGCGTGGCAGGGTCGATGGTCTCGGAGACCAATACGACCTTGCCGGGCGTGGGATAACCCGCGATCTCGACTTTCGCGCCGGCCCGGATCGCGCGGATATTGGCCGCGGGGACCGCGATTTCCGCCCATAGCGGCGAGAGCCGGGCCAGCTTGACGAGCGGTGTGGATTGTTCGATCCGCTGTCCCGGCGATACCGTGACCTCGACGACGGACGCGGTCTGCGGCGCATTGACCGTGAGCGTGCCGCTGATTGATGCTTCCTGGCCCAGCCGAAGTATTGCCTCGTCGGACATACCGCTCAGATGCAGCATCTGGCGACGCTCGGCGACCACGAGCGCTGCCTGGCGCGCTTCGGCCTGGCTGGCCTCGAGCACGCGCTGCGGCACGGCCTTGCCTTCGAAAAGATCCAGGTTTCGCTTCAGCTGCTGGCTGGCGAGATGCTCCTGCGCGATCGCGTGCAGGTAATCGCGCTGCTGGGAAACGAAGCTTGGGCTCTCCAGGACGACCAGCGGCTGGCCGGCGGTGGCATGGTCGCCGCGCCCGACGAGGAGATTGGCGACCATGCCGGCCACGGGCGCGCTGACGACCCACAATTGCGGCGTGGGGATCACGATCCGCACGGGATAGGGCAGCGTCAGATCGGTTCGGACCGCGACCGGGCGGCTCGCGCGCACGCCGAGATTGCGCGCCTGCGCATCGCTCAGCTTCACCTCGTCCTGGGCCATGGACGCCGATGCCGAACAGCTGAAGGCGAGCGCAAAGAGAACGCGGCCCGCCGCTTTTCGAGCGCGGACCGCAAAGCGAAACCCGTGTTGAGAATGCATGGCGAATGGGTCCGGAGCAACGTGGTTGCACGTTAGTCCGACCCATTGCCGAGTGGTTGATATGCATCAACCCGACCCGGTGCGCCGACAGAGTTCATTTTCAGGACGAAGGCCGGCGCCACATGAATGCGATCGCTTCGCATTTGCGGCTTCAGCGCCGCACAATCGATCCCGATCGTCCCATCAGCCGCGCGAGCTGGCGGAAGCGGCTGCCGACGCGGTCGGCAACGAGGTCGCTGAGGCGGTGCTCGAACACCAGCATCAAATTGCGGCCCTGGCTGCGGAAATGCGTGGCAGGCAGGACCCCCGGACGCGCTGCGGAGATCAGATGAGCGACCCGGAATGCTGCGCCCAGGAGGCGCGCCCGTTCGAGCTGCGCCGGCGTCAGCAATTCCTGCATGGCGACCGGCGGCTGGTTCTCCTCGCTGAGCCCGGCGTAGCGATAGAACACGGACAGACCGACGAAGGCGCGTTCGGTGTGGGTGATCGCCCCGAAATTGCCGTTGACGACAAGGCTCAGAGTCTGTTCGCCGCGATGATCGGGATGCACGCGCCAGCCGATGTCGGAGAGCAGGCAGGCGGTATGACGCAGGCGGCGGTCCTCCTCGGTCTCGCGCAGCTTCACCACGCGCGCGAGGCGGTCGGTCCAGGCGATCAGCTCGTGGGCATGCTTGCTCGAGCGTGAGAGCAATTGATTCAGCTGCTCGGCCGCGCAGATCAGGCCATCCTTGTTGCGCTCGGTCTCCGGCAGTTTCTCGTGCAGGAGGCCCTCGCGCACGCCGAAGGTCGAGAACATGATGGTCTTGGGTTGGGCAACGCGGATGATGTGCTCGAGCACCAGCGCCGCGTAGGTGAGGAGCGGGCGTCGCGCATCGGCGACGATCTCGATGTCGGCGAGCATGTCGGCGGCGGCGAGCCGCCGCAGGCGGCGCGAGAAGTCGAGCGCTTCGGCGGCGGAGATGGAATAGCCGTGCATCACCTGGAGCGAATAGCCGCTCTGGATGATGTGGATGCGCGCCAGCGCGCGCCAGGTGCCGCCGACGGCGTAGAAGGTGCGGCCACGGCCCGCCGCGAGCTGCGGCACGGCGTCGAGCTCCTCGCGCACGATGCGGTCGGCGCGCTTGAGCGACTTGTGCGCGAGGTCCTGCAGCGCGAGGCCGCCGAGCGGCAGCGTTACGCCGCTGCGCACGGCGTTCTTGCGCACGTCGATCAGCTCGAGCGAACCTCCCCCGAGATCGCCGACGATGCCGTCGGGGTGGTGGATGCCGGAGATCACGCCCAGCGCCGAAAGCCGCGCCTCGCGCGGGCCCGACAGGATCTCGATCTTGACCGCGCAGATGCGTTCGGCCTTGGCAATGAAGTCGGCGCCGTTGGAGGCGTCGCGGCAGGCGGCGGTCGCGATCGCGTACACGCGCCCGACCTGCATCACGCGGCACAGCGCGCGGAAGCGCTTGAGCGAGGTCAGCGCCTTGTCGACGGCGTCGGGCGCGAGCAGACCCGTGCTCTGCACCTCGCGTCCGAGGCCGCACAGCGCCTTCTCGTTGAAGATCGGGATCAGGCTGCGCGCCAGCGCTTCGTAAACGACGAGACGGACCGAATTGGAGCCGATGTCGATGACCGCGACGCTCGAGCCGCGCTTGCGCGGCCGCTTCACGTTGCAGATCCCCGGTCAGGATTGATGGCGTTCGTTCCGGCGCGTGAGACGACGCGGCGAGGATTCCTTGAGCGACTTTCCACGGCCAGACAGACTCGGATTCGTCATGAAGTAGTTGTGGACGTTGAAAGGCTCCTCGCCCTTCGCGGTCTTCATACGCGTTGACGACCCGTCCGGCAACAACTGCCAGCTCTGCTCATTGTCCTTAAGGTTCGCGACCATGATCTGTTCGAGAACCTGCTGATGCACCGTCGGATTTTGCAGCGGACACAGCACTTCGACGCGGCGGTCGAGGTTGCGCGGCATCATGTCGGCCGACGAGATATACACAGCCGCTTTCGTGCCCGGCAGGCCATGACCCATGCCGAAGCAGTAGATTCGGCCGTGTTCCAGGAAGCGGCCGATGATCGACTTGACGCGGATATTCTCCGACAGGCCGGGAATGCCGGGCCTGAGGCAGCAGATGCCGCGCACCACGAGCTCGACCTGGACGCCGGCCTGGGAGGCCTCGTAGAGCGCGTCGATGATATCAGGGTCGACCAGCGAGTTCATCTTCATCCAGACCGCGCCGGGGCGCCCGTGCCGCGCATGTGCCGTCTCGCCCTGGATGTGCTCGATGATGCGCTTGCGCAAGGTCAGCGGCGACACCGCCATCTTTTCCAGATCGCTCGGTGCGGCATAGCCGGTGATGAAATTGAACACCCGCGCGGCGTCGCGTCCGATGGTCGGATCCGAGGTGAAGTAGGAGAGGTCGGTGTAGATGCGCGCCGTGACCGGGTGATAGTTGCCGGTGCCGGTATGGACGTAAGTCGTCAGGCTGCCGCCCTCGCGGCGTACGACCATGGAGAGCTTTGCGTGCGTCTTCAATTCGAGGAAGCCGTAGACGACCTGAACGCCGGCGCGTTCGAGATCGCGCGCCCAGCGGATGTTGGCCTCCTCGTCGAACCGCGCCTTCAACTCGATCAAGGCGGTGACGGATTTGCCGGCTTCGGCCGCTTCGGCGAGCGCGCGCACGATCGGCGAGTTGTTGGAGGTGCGGTAGAGCGTCTGCTTGATCGCGACGACATCGGGGTCGCGCGTGGCCTGCTGCAGGAACTGCACCACGACGTCGAAGGACTCGTAGGGATGGTGGACGATCAGGTCCTTCTGCCGGATCGCGGCGAAGATGTCGCCGCCATGCTCGCGCACGCGCTCGGGATGGCGCGGCACGTAAGGGGTGAATTCGAGGTCGGGCCGGTCGAGGCGGGTAAGCTGCGAGAGCTCGTTCATCGCCTGCACGCCGTCGACCAGGAACACCTCGTCGTCGGCGGTCGAGAGCGCGTGCTGCACGAAGCTGCGCAGCTCCTCGGGCATCTTGGCGTCGATCTCGAGCCGGATCACCGAGCCGCGGCGGCGGCGCTTCAGCGCGGTCTCGAACAGGCGGACCAGGTCTTCGGCTTCTTCCTCGATCTCGAGCTCGGAGTCGCGGATGACCCGGAAGGCGCCCTGGCCGTGCACGTTGTAACCGGGGAACAGGCGGTTGATGAACAAGCCGGTGGCCTGCTCCAGAGAGATCAGGCGAACCTTGCCGTCAGTGGGCAGGCGGATGAAGCGGTCGATCTTGCCTGGCATGCGGATCAGCGCGTTCATCTGCCGGCCGTCCGCGGCGCGCGTGAGCTGGAGCGCGATGGTGAAGCCGAGGCTCGGAATGAACGGGAAGGGGTGGGCAGGATCGATCGCGAGCGGCGTCAGGAGCGGGAATACGTTGTGGAGGAAATAATCCTCGATCCAGGCCCGTTCCGCCTTGGTGACGTCCTTGCCGTCGACCAGCACGATGCCGACCTCGGCCAGCGTGCTGCGCAGGTCGCGCCAGATCGCCTGCTGGTCGGAGGCGAGCTCGGAAACCGTGCGGTTGATCAGCGCGAGCTGCTCGGACGGGGTCAGGCCGTCGGGGCTGCGTTCGGCGATGCCTTCGCGCACCTGGGCCTTGATGCCCGCGACGCGGACCATGAAGAACTCGTCGAGGTTATTCGCCGAAATCGACAGGAATCGCACCCGCTCCAGAATCGGATGGCTGGGATTGACCGATTCTTCGAGGACGCGGCGGTTGAAATGCAGCCAGGACAGCTCGCGGTTGATGAATCGTTCAGGGCTCGACGCGATCGCGGGCAGCCCCTCGACTTCCGGGGCTTTTTCTTTAGTTTCAATGGTTTGCGCAGAGTCCATCAGAAGTCGGTCCATCCTGTCTCGCCTCACTTTGCGACCTATGCGCAAAACCCGCGGGAGCATGTGTTAGAGCGATGACGTTTCGATGACATTGATGTTCCGCGGCAGCGCTGCGTCAAGCGGACTTCACGCAGAGCGTCCGGGCGGGGCGGCTCAGGCGTCCCGGAGCAACTCGGCAGCCAGTGCCCTCGTGACGGGGCGGCCGAGCCGCAGGGCCTCGCTGTCGAGCAGTTCCACGGCCTGACGGGCGGCGGCCGAGGATCGCTCCAGGCGGGTGGCGAGATAGCCGACCACGCTCTCGTCCACGGTGAGCTGGCGGTCGGCGCAGAATTTGACGATGAGGCCGCGGAAGAGCTGGTCGTCGGGGGGCAGCAGCGTCACCACCGGAACGGCCCGCAGGCGGGAGCGCAGGTCGCGAAGCTCGATCTCCAGCGCGGCCGGCGCCTCCCGTCCGGTGAACAGGACGTAGGCGGCATCCTCGCGGGCCAGATTCATCAGGTGAAACATGGCGCGCTCGTCGAAATCCTTTGCCTTGAGGTCCTCGACCACGAGCGCGCCGGTGGCGAGTGCGCCCGGAACGCCTGCCGCGGTCAGCGCATTGGCGCTGGTCGAGCGCGCGCCGGCCTCTTCCGCCCAGATCGTCGCCAGATGGCTCTTGCCGCTTCCTTCCGGGCCCGCCAGCCACATGATCCGGTTCGGCCATTCCGGCCAGCTGTCGATCAGGCCGAGACCTTCCGCATTGGCGGGGCCTTCGAGGAAATTGTCCCGGCTGAGGCTCTCCGCATGCGGAAGGGAAAACGCCAGTTGTCGGGGATGAACGCGGCCTGCCACGCTTGCTTTGCTCCATGCCGGCATGCCGGCGCATTTGACGAGGTTCGACTTAATCGTGTGGGACTTAGCCCGTTACGGGGCCGAACGTCCCTTCACTTGGCCTCGATCGTACTCATGTGGCGCAACCACTCGACCAGATAGAGCGACACGGAGGTGAGCGTGAAGACCGTGACGAGGCCCATCAGGATGATATCATAAGGCGCGGGCTTGAAGCCGAAGGCAAGTGCGGCCAGCACCAAGGCCGCGAATGCGACTTGCGCCACCGTGTTGAGCTTGGACACCTTCGAGGGCTTCATCTCGACCGGCCTGTCGAACAGCCAGGAGACGATCACGGCGGCGACGATCATGATGTCGCGCGACACCACCAGGATCACGATCCAGCGCGGGATCGCGCCCCAGATGCCGAGCGCCATGTAGATCGACACCAGCAGCGCTTTGTCCGCAAGCGGATCGAGCAGGGCGCCGAGCTCGCTTCGCATGTTGAAGCGCTTGGCCAGAAAGCCGTCGACGGCGTCGCTGATGCCGGCGATCAGGAACACGGCGAATGCCACCTCCATTTGGCTCGACACGATCGCCCAAACGATGACCGGGACCAGCATGATGCGGCCCAGGGTAATGATGTTCGGAATACTCACGCAGCGCTTCCCGGCACCGGTTCTGACCTCAAATCCGGCCCGTTACAGGCTGAACCGGTTGATATGTCTACATAGTATAGCGAGGAGCGCCATGCGAGCCATTGCGCGTCCCCGGAATTCGACGTAACCAGCCGCGAACCCACTGGAAATCGGGCATGACCGACCGCAAAAACGGCCTCACTTACGCCGATTCAGGCGTCGATATCGACGCGGGCAACCGCCTGGTCGACCTGATCAAGCCGATGGTGCGCGCCACCGCGCGCCCGGGGGCCGATGCCGAGATCGGCGGCTTCGGCGGCCTGTTCGACCTCAAGGCGGCCGGCTTCAAGGACCCGGTCCTCGTGGCCGCGACCGACGGCGTCGGCACCAAGGTCAAGATCGCGATCGACACCGGCCTGCATGGCGGCATCGGCATCGACCTCGTCGCCATGAGCGTCAACGACCTCGTGGTTCAGGGCGCCGAGCCGCTGTTTTTCCTGGATTATTTCGCCTGCGGCAAGCTCGATCCCGAGGCCACCGCTGCGATCGTCGCCGGCGTCGCGGAGGGGTGCCGCGAGTCCGGCTGTGCCCTGATCGGCGGGGAGACCGCCGAGATGCCGGGCCTGTACAAGGACGGCGATTACGATCTCGGCGGCTTTGCCGTCGGCGCTGCCGAGCGCGGTACGCTGTTGCCGCGCAAGGACATCGCCGCGGGCGATGCTGTGATCGGCCTTGCCTCGTCGGGCGTGCATTCCAACGGCTTCTCGCTGGTCCGCAAGATCGTCGAGCAATCCGGCCTCGGCTTCGAAGCGCAGGCGCCGTTCGCGCCGGTGATGACGCTCGGCGGCGCGCTGCTGACCCCGACCAAGCTCTACGTCAAATCCTGCCTGCGTGCGATCCGCGAGACCGGCGCGGTGAAGGGGCTCGCCCATATCACCGGCGGCGGCTTCACCGACAACATTCCGCGCGTGCTGCCCAAGCACCTCGGCGTGGGTATCGACCTCGCGCGCCTGCCGGTGCTGCCGGTGTTCAAATGGCTGGCCGCGCAGGCCGGCATCGCCGAGCTCGAGATGCTGCGCACCTTCAATTGCGGCATCGGCATGATCGCAATCGTCGAGCCCGACAAGGTCGACGAGGTGATCGGGGTCTTCACCGACGCCGGCGAGACAGTGGTGCAACTCGGCACCGTGATTCCGGCCGAGGGCGAGCACCGCGTCGTCTATAACGGCCATCTCGACATGACGCTGTAATGAGCGGCGCTGTGATGAAGCGCCGCGTTGCCATCCTGATTTCCGGGCGCGGCTCCAACATGGTTGCGCTGGTCAGGGCCGCCGCCGCTGCGGATTTCCCGGCGGAGATCTCGCTCGTGATCTCGAACAAGGCTGACGCGCCAGGGCTCGAACGGGCGAGGGCGGCCGGCGTCAAGACGCTGGTGATTGAGAGTAAGCCGTTCGGCAAGGACCGGGCCGGCTTCGAAAAGCTGTTGCAGGGGGTGCTTGACGAACACGGTATCGAACTGATCTGCCTCGGCGGCTTCATGCGCCTGTTCACGGCGGAATTCACCCAAGCGTGGTACGGGCGGATGCTCAATATCCATCCCTCGCTGCTGCCGTCCTTCCCCGGTCTCGACCCGCACGGCCAGGCCCTGCGCGCCGGCGTCAAGCTGTCCGGCGCCACGGTGCATTTCGTGATCCCCGAGACTGACGCCGGCCCGATCGTGATGCAGGGTGCGGTCCCCGTCAGCGACAACGACACGGCGGACACGCTGTCCGAGCGCATCCTCGAGGTCGAGCATCGCATCTATCCCGAGGCGCTGCGGCTGCTCGCGACGGGCAAGGTTCGGATTGAGGGCGAGGTCTGCAAGACGGCGGGAAGCTCTGCGTCGGAGAATTTCCTGGTTGCGCCGGTGGTGGGCTGAAGCGTCGGCGCTGGCTCGTTGCCCCAAACAAAATCCCCCGGCAGAGCCGGGGGCAACGTCATGATTTCCCGCGTGCTGCGAGAACGATCAGGAGACCTTGAGGTTCTCCGCGGATGCCTTGCCGCGGTTCTCCACGAGGTCGAATTCAACCACCTGGTTCTCATTGAGGGTAGAGAGTCCGGCACGCTCGACGGCGGAGATGTGGACGAACACGTCCTTGTCGCCGCCGTTCGGCTTGATGAACCCATAGCCCTTGGTCGGGTTGAACCATTTGACGGTGCCCTTTTGCGGCATCGCTAGTCTCCTCCACTAGATACAAAAAAGACGCGGCCGCTTTTCGCGTGCCACGCCACAAACGGGCTTGCGGATGTCTGTTCGAGTCTTGAGTCTCAATGTCGCGAAACGCACAGCCGAGCGGCCAATTCCGATTGTGTCCGATATTGCAACATGAAAATCGCCCGTTAGCAAGCCGAGCGCGAATTTCAAGGCCGGGTCCGGTTGCTGCCGAGCGCAATTTGCGGCCTGTGGCAGCGGAACCACAATCGGCGCAATAGCCGCTGGCGGCGCGTGCCAGCCGGTTGACCCCCCGTGGCAGTTCGGCACAAATCGCCGTAAGCGCCGCTGACCGTGCTGCTTTCTGCGCGCCGCCCATTTGCTTCAGGATTTGCGTCATGCGCTGCGCCTCGCAGCCGACCGGAACACGGCAGACGATTGGACGGGACCGTGTCCGCCGGGTCGCGGCGGCGATGGCCATGGCATTGGCATTCGCCGTGATGATGGCGGCGACGCCCGTCCTCGCGCAAAGCCCGACGCCGACGCCCACACCGACCCCGACACCCACGCCGTCACCGACCCCGATCCCGACGCCGACCTCGATCAGCTACGATCGCTCGACCGGCAACGCTGCGCTCGGTCTCGGCTCGAACTTCCTGGAGCGGCTCGGCAGCCAGGCATCCGGCGGCGTCAATCGGGCGTTCCGGACCAATCCCGGCGGCGGCGGCGCATCGGCGGCGGCGGAAGATCCGCGCTACCGGACCTGGTTCGAGGGCTACGGCATGTCGGTGCGGACCGACGCGCAGGGTGACTTCGTCGGCGACAAACGCAAGACCTTTGGTGGCGTCGCCGGTTTCGGCGCGAGGCTCGCGCCCGGCGTCAACATCGGCTTCTCCATCGACCAAAGCCGCACCGATATCGACGTGCCGCTGGCCCTGCAGTCCGCAACGCTCGACCTCACCCAGCTCGGCTTCAGCGGCTCGGTCGACAAGGGCCCGTGGACCTGGGCCTTTGCGGTCGTGCACGGCTTCGGCAAGGTCCATTCCAGCCGCGACACCGGCCTTGGCTTTGCGACGGCACGCTATGGCGCCGCCATCGACGGCGGGCTGACCGAGATCAGCTATTACTGGACCAAGGACCAGATGCGCATCGTGCCCAAGGGGGCGCTGGAATATGTGCGCGCCACCAGCGCCGCGTTCCAGGAGGCCGGCGGTCTCGACCCGCTCAATGTCGGCGCGAGCGCGCTCTCTCGCGCGCGCTTCATGGTCGGGGCCGAGATCGGCCGCTATTTCATCATCGGGCAGAAGATCCTCGACCTCTCCGCCTACGGCAAGTTCGTCGACAATTTCCATCAAGACCTGGGCTCCATCCAGGTCAGCCTGGGCACCCAGAGCATCGTGGTGCCCGGCATCGGCGAGAGCCGCCACGGCGTCGATGCCGGGGCCTCGGCTTCGCTCAGCCTGACCAATGTGGCACGGCTCTACGTCAATTACGACGGCAAGTTCCGCAACGAGCTCACCTCGCACCAGGGCATGATCGGCTTCGAATATCGATGGTGAGCTGAATCTCGCCCGCGTCTCAGGTTGGCGTTGCCGCGACGTATCCGGTCAATCCAAATCCCTCCCGGGCGGCCGTCATCATCGGCACCAGCGCGTCCGGATGGATGAACTCGTCGCGGAAGCAGGGATAGGTCCTGGCATCGAAGATCTTCTTCAGCCACTCGACCACGATCTTGTGACGCTCCGAGGTGCGGAACTCCTTGTGATAGGTGAGCCAGAGATCGGCGTGGTGGCTGACGCCGAGATCGACGGCGACGAGCGGTGCGCCGAGCGCGATCGACACCGTCGGCAGGAAGCCGATGCCGGCGCCGCGCTCGACCGCATAGAGCACGCCGACCGAGGAGTTGGTCTTGATGCCGACGATGCCTTCCAGCGACTGCAATCCGAGCACACGGGCATAGGCGCCGTCGTCGACCTGCGGTGCGCTCTGCTTGATGATGCGGTGGTTCTGCAATTCAGCCAGCGTTGCGGGCAAGCCGTAGAGGCTTTGATATTCCTTCGAGACGAACGGATAGATGTGCAGGCGGCCGAGCTTGGCGACGATCAGGTCGGGATTGGTGGGCGGCTCGAGCTGGATGGCGATGTCGGATTCGAGCCGCGCGACGTCGGACTGCTCCATCGCGCAACGCAGATCGACCGTGATCTTGCGATAGGTCTTCTGGAAGTCGATCAGTCGCGGCAGGATCCAGAAATTCCCGGGGCCTTCCGTCACCGCGACGCGCACGGTGCCCGACGTGTCGTTCGACGATCGCGAGGCGCGGCGGAAGACGTTGAAGGCATGACGCTCCATATGTGCAACGTCGGCGATCATCGCGGTGCCTTCATCGCTGAGCGTGAGTCCGCTCTGGTCACGGAGGAATAGCTTGCACCCGATGCTCTCTTCGAGCCGGTCGATGCGGCGCATCAGGGTGGTGGAGGTGAGGCCGAGCTCTTCGGCGGCATTGCGAAAACTTTTATATTTTGCGCACGCTAAAAACAGCTTCAAATCGTCCCAAGACGCATCCAGGGCTTCTTCACGGTGCTGCATCATCGCAGCACCCCGGTGCAATAACTGCTGCATACTCCTGATCCCCAGCCGCTAAGCTGATCGGCATAGCGGGGCATGAAAGCCTCGAACGATAGAGGCGTGATATGAGTATGGAAAGGGGCTCGTTTGCCGCAAGGCACGATTTCGATGCCTTGCCGCTGAGTCCGGATGTCGATGTTCGCTGTGCGCAATTTTCCGAAATTGCGGAACTTTCGGAAATGGCGCACCGGCTGGTGCCCGGGGTGCAGATCGGCACGGGGGAGCTTGCGCGATACTTCACGCTCGATCCTCAGAGCATTCTGACGTTCAGGCGGAAAGGCAAGCTCGTCGGCGGCATGGCCTTCCTGTTTCTCAATGACCGCGGACACGATGCACTGCTGCTCGACGAGATCTGCCTCACCGCGCCCGAGACGCGCTATCTCGCGTCGGCGAACGAGGACGTCGCAGCCATCTACATCTGGGCGATCGCGGCGACGGGGCGCGGCATCGCCGGTCTCGGCAAGGCCGCGGCTCATCTGCGGCAGATAAGGTATCGCGGCGCGGATTGCTATGCGCAGCCGTCAACGGAGGCCGGACGCGATATCATGAAGGCGACGGGCTTTGTGCCTGTCCCGAGCTTTCAACCCGACCTTTGGTGCTACGAGCGCCCCTGGCATCGGCACCCCATGCGCATGCCGGGCGCGATCATCCAGTCAAGGAGCTTTGCAGATGCACGGTACTAGAATTCCTGTCGCCAAGCCCTGTTCTCGCGCCATCACCATCCGCCTCGCGCGCGATCCGAGCGACCTCATGCTCGTGACCGCCATCCGCTCGGCGGTCTATCTCGCCGAGCAGGATTGTCCGTTCGAGGAGGAGTTCGACGGCAACGACATGGTTGCCGCGCATTTCATCGGCTTCGTCGGCAACGAGCCTGCGGGCTGCCTGCGGGTGCGCTTCTTCGGCGATTTCGCCAAGGTGGAGCGGCTGGCGGTGCGTCACCAATATCGGCGCTCGCGCGTCTCGTTCAAGCTGGTGCAGGCCAGCGTCGACTATGTGAAGCGCAAGGGCTTTCGCAAGATCTACGGTCAGGCGCAGGACCGGCTGGTCGATTTCTGGGCCCATTTCGGCGCCAAGCCGCTCGGTCACAATCGCAAGATCACATTCTCCGATTTTTCCTACACCGAGATGCTGCTGGAGATCGAGCCGGGTCCGGACGCCATCACGCTGGACAGCGATCCCTATGTGATCATCCGTCCCGAGGGCGACTGGGATCGGCCCGGCGTGCTCGATGCCTCAGCGGGGCGGTCGGTGACCTCACCGCTGCGGGACCTCGCTCTCGCCGATCGCTGAAACGGGTGCAGCTACACGCAACACAATGCTGGCTTCCATGCACGATGACCCGCCGATCCTGGTCTGTGCGGATCTCCAGGTCGAGTACCTGACCCCCGGCCGCCGCCATGTCATCGTGGACGGCGATGCGACGGCCGCGCGTTGTCTGGAACTGCTGACGCTGTGGCGCGGCAATCTTTGGCCGGTGATGCATCTGAAGCGCATCGCGCAGGCGGCCTGGTTCAATCCGTCATCCAGGCTGACGGATTGGATCGCGCAGACCAGGCCGCGGCCGGGAGAGATGACGTTCGAGCACCCGCTGCCGTCCGCCTATAGCTCGGCGCGGTTCGTGGACCACATGTCCAGTATCCGGACGACGCGCTGCATTCTGGTCGGCTTTTCCCTGGACGAGACCATCCTGGCCACCGCCATCGAGGGTTTTCACCGCAGCCATCGCTACCATGTGGTCGCTGACGCCGTGGCTTGCCGGCAGCCAGGCGCGGACGATGCCGTCGCCTACAGGCATGCGGTAGTGAATGTCATCGCGAATTTTGCTACGATCCAGTCCAGCGCTGAACTGATCAGAGCCAGCGGCGCCGTTGCGGCGTAGGCTGCCGCGACCGGTGGATGGGGTGAGAATTGTCGCGGGGAGACGAGCTCGAGGAGCTGGCCAGCGATCTGACGCGTGCCGCCGAGCGGGCGCGCAGGCTTGGCCTGCCGACGACGGTCTATCTGCTCTCGATGGCCCTGGTCGAGGTGAGGGAAGCCGTCGCCGCGAGCGATGACGGGGACGACGGCGCGGCGTGAGCTGGCGTTCCGGCTGTGATGCCCGATTCCAGTCATGTGCGGCTTTGTGCATCGCTGCTGAGCGCTTGCCGCCCACGAATTGGCGTTGCAAGTTTTGCGCTGTGGCAATAGCCAAGTAGGCAGCCAAGTACTTGAGCGAGGTACTTGCCATCGACTGATGACGCCGGCTCTGCCTGCGATGCGACGCTTTCAAGGATCTCTAGCAATGTCCATGCTGCCCAATTCGCAAGAAGCCCGGGATGTAGCCTACCAGCTCCATGCCTATACCAACGCGCGCGCCCATCAGCAGGCCGGTCCCCTGGTCATCGAGCGCGGCGAGGGGCCCTACGTCTTCGACGCGAGCGGCAAACGCTATTTCGAAGCCATGGCGGGGCTCTGGAGCGTCGGGCTCGGCTTCAACGAGAAGCGGCTGGTCGAGGCGGCGTACAAGCAGATGCAGGCGCTGCCGTTCTACCACACGTTCTCTGCCAAGTCGCACGGTCCCTCGATCGACCTCGCCGAGAAGCTGGTGGCAATCGCGCCTGTCAAGATGAGCAAGGTGTTCTTCACGAATTCCGGTTCGGAAGCAAACGACACCGTGTTGAAGCTGATTGCCTATCGCTCCAACGCGCTCGGCCAGCCCCAGCGCAAGAAGGTGATCAGCCGGATGCGCGCCTATCACGGCGTTACCATCGCGTCGGCGAGCCTCACCGGCCTGCCGAACAACCACCGCTCGTTCGACCTGCCGCTGCCGAACATCCTGCACACGGGCTCGCCGCACTTCTACAAGGACGGTGCCCCCGGCGAGAGCGAGGAAGCCTTCGCGACCCGCCGTGCCGAGGAGCTCGACGCGCTGATCCAGCAGGAGGGGCCCGATACGATCGCCGCCTTCTTCGGCGAGCCGGTGATGGGCGCGGGCGGCGTCGTCGTTCCGCCGGCGACCTATTGGGACAAGATCCAGGCCGTGCTGAAGAAATACGACATCCTGCTGGTTGCCGACGAGGTGATCTGCGGCTTCGGCCGCACCGGCAAGATGTTCGGCTGCGAGACCTACGGCATCAAGCCCGACGCGATGGTGGTGTCCAAGCAGATCACCTCGAGCTATTTCCCGCTGTCGGCGATCATCCTGAACGACCGCATGTTCGAGCCGATCGCGGACGAGAGCAACAGGATCGGTGTGCTCGGACACGGTTTCACCGCGGGTGGCCATCCGGTCGGCTCGGCCATTGCGCTGGAGAACCTCAAGATCATCGAGGAGCGGGGCCTCGTCGCGCATGCCGCCGAGCTCGGCGGCTATATGCAGGGCCGCTTACGTGAGCTCAACAGCCACCCGCTGGTCGGCGAGGTCCGTGGCGTCGGCATGATCGCCGCGCTCGAGCTCGTGCTCGACAAGGGGCGCAAGACCGCCGCCAGCACGCCCGGCGCCGTCGGCGGCATGGCCAGCCGCATGCTCCAGGAGCGCGGCGTGATCTCGCGCAACATGCTCGATGCCATCGCCATCTGCCCGCCGCTGATCACGACCAAGGCCCAGATCGACGAACTGGTCGCGGCGATCTCCGGCGTGCTGAACGACATGAAGGGCGAAGTGGCCAAGCTGACGCCGGCGTAGGGCTTCGCTCCTCTTCGCAATTACGATTTGAAACCAGTAAGCCCAGATACTAAAACCGTCACCCTGAGGTGGCCGCTTCTTCAGCGGCCCTCGAAGGGCGACGGCCCGGCTCTCTCGGAGCGGCGGCAGCGGTGCCGCTCATCCTTCGAGGCTCCCGGCGCGATGCTTTGCATCGCGCCACTCGCACCTCCAGCGACAACGGCTTCGCCGTTGCGCGGGGATGACGGATTGGCCAGTTAAGCCCGCTGCACCCCGATCACGCGGCCTTTCTCGATCGCCAGCGCCAGCTCGCCGCGCTTCAGCTTCAGCGCGGCATCGCCGAACAGCTCGCGGCGCCAGCCGCGCAAGGCGGGCACGTCGGCCTCATCGTCCGCGGCGATCTCTTCGAGGTCGTCGACGGTCGCGATCACCTTGCTCGCGACTGCGTGGCGCTCGGCGGTCATCCGCAAGAGGACCTTCAACAGCTCGACGATGGCCGCGCCGTTGGAATTGTTGCGCGGCTTCTCCAGCTTGGGCAGCTTCGAGAAGTCCCGCGCCAGCCCGCGCTCGACCGCGGCGACGATGTCGGCGCCCCATTTGGATTTCTCGAAGCCCTTCGGCACCGAGCGCAGATTCGCGAGCTTCTCCAGCGTAGTCGGCGCGTGGGTCGCGATGTCGGTGATGGCCTCGTCGCGCAGCACGCGGCCGCGCGGCACGTCGCGGCTCTGCGCTTCCTGCTCGCGCCAGGCCGCAACCTCCATCAGCACCGCGAGATCCTTCGGCTTGCGGACCCGCGTCTTCAGCCGCTCCCAGGCGCGCTCGGGATGGAAATCATAGGTGCGGGGCGAGGTCAGGACCTCCATCTCGATCGAGACCCACTCGCTGCGGTGGCGCTTCTTCAGGTCGGCGTCGAGCGCTGCGAACACGTCGCGCAGATGGGTGACGTCCGACACCGCGTAGTGCATCTGCTCCTTGCTCAGCGGCCGGCGCGACCAGTCGGTGAAGCGGTGGGTCTTGTCCGGGCGGTGGCCAGTCACCTTCTCGACCAGCGCGTCGTAGGCGATACTGTCGCCGTAACCGAGCACCATCGCGGCCACCTGGGTGTCGAACACCGGATGCGGGATGATACCCGCCTGGTGCCAGACGATCTCGATGTCCTGGCGGGCGGCGTGAAACACCTTCAGCACGCCCTCGTTGCCCATCAGCTCGAAGAACGGCTTGAGGTCGATGCCCTCGGCCAGGGCGTCGACGACGACGGCTTCCTCGGGGCTGGCCATCTGCACCACGCACAGCAGCGGGTAATAGGTGGTCTCGCGCAGGAACTCGGTATCGACTGTTATGACGGGGTGCTTGGCCAACCGGCTGCAGGCAGCCGCGAGGTCAGCGGTGGTGGCAATCAAATCCATGAACGGCCCATGACACTTGATATCAGCCGTTCTGCCGAAAGCACTGTGATGTCAAGGGGCTCTAAGCGAATTCGAGCCTTGCATCGGGCCGGAATCGACGCTTTCCGACCAAATTCCTATTCGTAGCGGACCCGCTGCGAGGATTTTCGCGCGCAGGGCAGCGCAACCACGAGCACGCACATGGCGACAAGCGCCAGCCCAAGGAACTCGATAACCAACAGATCCACGGCGAAACCTCCAGAAACATTGATAGATTTGTCGGGCGTGCGTTGAGGGTCTGTTAATTCTCGTGGTTACCGGCGACGGGCCGGGCCGGATGGTGGACGGGGGGTTAACGACGCGATTCCGCTCGGTCGTCATGGCCGGGGCTTGTCCCGGCCATCCACGTTCTCTTGGCAAAAGCTCGTGGAGGCCCGGGCCTTCGCCGCGCCGAAGCGGCTACGGCCGCGTAGGCGGGACAAGCCCGGGCATGATGACGAGGGCGTAGGCTTACGGCAGCTTCAGCGAGGTCTCCGCGTTGTACGGCTTCAGCGTCTCGTCGGCCGCCTTCTGGGCGGCGGCGAGGGCTTCCTTCGGCTGCTTCTTGCCGTTGAGGACCAGCATCACCTCGTCCTCGAGATTCTTGCGGACCGGGACGGTCTTGTAGGTGGCGAACCAGGGCTTGGCGACGTCGAGCTGCTCGACGGCGGTCTTGGCGTCCGGGTTCTTGTTCAGGAATTCGACCATCTCCGGCGTCTTGTAGGCGGCCATGTTGGGCGCGAAATAGCCGGTGGCGCGGCTCCACCAGCCGCTCTTCTCCGGAGAGGTCATCCACTTGATCAGCGTCCACGCCGCCTTCTGCTTCTCGGCCTCGAGGCCGGCCGGCATGATCAGGGAGGCGCCGCCGATCGGCACCGCGTTGCGGACGTTGCGCGGGATGAAGGCGACCTTGTAGTTGAACTTGGCGTTGTCGCGCACGTAAGTGAGCGAGCCCGTCGACAGCATCATCATCGCGGCGTTGCCCGAGATGAAGGAGGTGCTGACGGCAGGGCCGGGCGTTGCGCCGGGCGTATGGACCTTGTGTTTGTAGATGAGGTCGTTCCACCAGGAGAGCGCACCCAGCATTGAGGGCGTGTCGTAATAGACCTCGCCGCCGAACTCCTCGTTGTAGTAGCGCCCGCCATTGCTCATGGTGAGCGTTTCCATCATCCAGCCGCAATAATCGTAGGCGCAGGGGATCGCGATGCCCCATTGGGTCACCTTGTCGCCCTCGCGCTTGGTCAGCTTCTTGGCCCAGTCGGTGAGTTCGGCCCAGGTCTGCGGCGGCTTGCTCGGATCGAGGCCCGCTTCCTTGGCCTTGTCGGCGTTGATGTAGAGCAGCGGCGTCGAATTGTGGAACGGCACGCCGTAGACCGAGCGGTTGATCACCGCGTTGCCGTGCAGCGCAGGGAAGAACTGGCTGAGGAACTTCTCCTTGGTGCTGCCGTCCGCAGCGATCAGGCTGTCGAGATTGGTGAGCTCGTTCTCGATCTGCATGTCGAGCAGGAAGTTCGCCGACATGATCACCGCGGCCGGCGGTTTGCCGGCCTTGATCGCAGCGCGCGTCTTGATCAGCGTGTCGTCATAGGAGCCGGTGTAGACCGCGGTCGCCTTGACGCCGGGATGGGTCTCGTTGAACTCCTTGATCAAGGTGCCCATGTCGCGGGCGAGCTTTCCGTCGACAGGGACGGGGAAGAACAGATCGATCTCGGTGGGACCTTCGGCCTTCGCCGGGACGGCGAGGGCGCCTGCCATGGTGCCTATCATGGCAAGGCCGAGCATGAGCCTGCGGGAGAACAGCATCGAAAAATCTCCTATTTGATGCCTGAGGTGACGAAAGAGCTGATGAAGCGCTTCTGGAAGATCAGGAAGGTGACGAGCAGCGGGCCGATCACCATCAACGTGCCCGCGGCGATCGTGCCCCAGGCCTGCGTGCCCTCGGCGGTCTTGGTGAAGACGGAGAGGCCGACCGTGAGCGGCCGCTTGTCGGGCGAATTGATCACCATCAGCGGCCACAGGAAGTCGTTCCAGTGGCTGGTCACCGAGATGATGGCGAAGGCCGAGAAGCTCGGCATCGACAGCGGCACGTAGATGTGGCGGATGCGCTGGAGCAGGCTGGCGCCGTCGATCAGGGCGGCGTCTTCCAGCTCCGTCGGAATCGCCTCGAAGGCCTGACGCATCAGGAAGGTGCCGAAGGCGGAGGCGAAGAACGGCATCATCACGCCGGTGAGCGTGTCGTAGAGGCCGAGCTGCGCGACCAGGCTCAGGTTCGGCACGATCAGCAGCACCGGCACCAGCATCAGCTGCATCAGGAACAGGTAGAAGATCGGCGTCTTGCCGGCGAACTTCAGGCGCGCAAAGGCAAAGCCCGCCAGCGTGATCGTAACGAACTGCACCAGGAGGATGCCGGCGCAGATGATCGTGGTGTTGAGCGTGTAGCGCGGGAAATCGCCGATCTCCCAGGCATCCCTGACGTTGTCGAGCGTCGGCTTCAGGCTCGGCATCAGGTCGGCCATGAGGTTGATGCCGTCGGAGGCCGGACGCAGCGTCGCCACGATCATCCACAGGAAGGGGATGAGCCAGACCATCGCGAGCAACACCGTCAGCAGAAAGCCGAGCTTCGGCGTGATCTCATTGCGCGTGGCGAGCGGGGCCTCCCTGTAGAGCCGGTCGATCAGCTTCATGACCCGCCCTCGCGGTTCGCCATGGTGCGGAAGGAGAGCGCGGTCAGGCCCATCAGCGCGGCCAGCGTCAGCAGCGTCGCCGCCGAGGCCTTGCCGATGTCGTAGTGCTCGACCGCCTGCTGGTAGATGTAGAACAGCACGAGATTGGTCGAATTGGACGGCCCGCCCTGGGTCATGACGAAGACGTGGTCGACCTGCGTCACCGCGTTGAGCGTGGCGATCACGATGACGAACAGGAAGGTTGGCTTCAGCTCCGGCAGGATGATGTGGCGCAGCCGCTGGTAGGGGCCGGCGCCGTCGAGATGGGCGGCCTCCATCACGTCTTCGGGCACGGCCTGCAGGCCGGCCAGGAAGAACAGCATGTAATAGCCGGCGTTCTTCCAGATCGTGATCACCATGATTGCGTAGAGCGCGACGTCGGGATCGCCGAGCCAGTTCGGCAATACCGGAAGCAGCCGGCCGATGTAGTAGTCGAGCAGGCCGACATTGGGCAGGAAGATGAACATGAACAGCGCGGAGGCCGCGACCATCGGGATCAGCACGGGCAGGAACAGCGCGGCGCGCAGCGCGCTGCTCACGGCATGGGTGCGTGCCAGCGCCAGCGCGAACAGCAGCGCCAGGGCGATGCTCGGCACCGTCGTGCCGATGGCGTAGATCAAATTGTTGACGACCGCGCCGGTGAAGGCGGGATCGGCCAGCACCGCGCTGATGTTGTCGAGGCCGACGAAGCGGACCGGCGCCTTCGGCGTCGCGCGCTGATACAGCGCATCGATGAAGACGCGGCCCATCGCGCCATAGGTGAACAGCGCGAGGAAGACCAGCGAGGGCAGCAGCAGCAGATAGGCCGGCAGCGAGGCTTTAACGCTGCCGGTGAAACGCTTCAGGACGTGCCAACGCGGTGCCGCCGACGTCGCGACCGGGAGAGCCGCGGGTTCAGCGAGGCTCATCTCACCGTGCCACGAAGTTGAGCGCGTAGTCGCGGCCGTCCACGCCCGCCGGCGGCTCGAACGGGAAACGCAGGCTGGTGTCGAGGAAGTCGTGGCTATGCACGACGAGATTGTCGTCGTCGATCAGCACGACGCCATAGGCCGGCGGCTCGTGGCTGGCGAGGTGCGGCGCGCCGGGATTGAGCTCGAACCAGACCTGGTGGTTGGTGCCGCGCAGGGTCGAGAACGGGATCTTGCCAAAACTGCCGAAGATCGGCCGGTGCACGTGGCCGAAGAACAGATGGCGGATGCGAGCCCGATAAGGCGCGATCACCTCGACGAATTCGGCGCTCTGCTTCAGCCCGATGTCGTCCATCGCGTGGACGCCGACCGGGAAGGGCGGATGGTGCATGAACACGACGAATTCTTGGTCGGCGGGCGCGGCGGCGAGCGTGCTCGCCAGCCAACCGAGACGCTTTGCGCACATCTCGCCGGCATGGCTGGTCTCGTCCAGCGTGTCGAGGAAGACGAACAGGCCGTGCTCGGTGGTGCGCGTGCCCTGCACGAAGCCGTTGGCATCGCGCGGCGCGGCCTTCAGCGCGTCGAGGCAGGTGACGCGCTTGTCGTGATTGCCGACCATGGCGATGTAGGGCATCTTCAGCGCGGCCATCGCCTCGGCGAAATTGGCGTAGGAGTCAGCCTCGCCCCAATGGGTGAGGTCGCCGCTCACCACGGCGAAGGCGGCGTCGGACTGGTGCGCGTTGATGTCCGCAATCGCAGCATCCAGCCGGGCGCGCGGATCGAGGCCGTAGAGCGTCGCGCCGGGGTTGGCCAGATGCGTGTCGGTGAGGTGGATAAACTTGAAGGGCATGGCGCGCTTTGTGGTTGGAGGACGGGCGCCTCCGGCAAGACAACCCTGCCAGCCCGTTAGAGCGCGTGTGTTTCAGTTTGATGACAGCGGTTCCGGCGGACGGGACGTGTCCACAAGGCCCGGGGGACAGGAATGGACCGCGCCAGGCGCAGTCCATTCAATGCGTCAATTACAGATAGTGGTGTGGTCGAACCGTCTCACGTCCCACAAAACGTCTGCAGTACCCGCTGGTCCGGCAACGGCGGATCGGCGTAGGCGGCATGGTCCGGCTGGTCCTCGAACGGCCTCGCCAGCACGTTCACCAGCTCCTCGAACGGCGCGTAGTCGTCGTTCACCGCGGCCTGGATCACCGCTTCGACGCGGTGGTTGCGCGGGATGAACATGGGATTGACGGCGTCCATTGCGGCTCGCCGCTCGGCTGCGCTCTGTGGCTCCAGCCCGATGCGCGCGCGCCAGCGGCCGGCCCATTCGTCAAAGGCGGCGGGCTCCATGAACTGTCCGCGCACGTCGGCGCCGTCATCGGCCGCAGCGTCACCGAGCTTGCGGAAGGTCAGGGTGAAGTCGGCCTGGTTCTTGGCCATGGCATCGAGCAGGTCCTGGATCAGCGCCTCGTCGCCGTCGCGCTCCGTGAACAGGCCGACCTTCCTGCGCAGGCCCGCCTGATAGGCGGCGCTGAACGTATCGGAGAACGCGCCAAGAATGTCCTGCGCCTCGGCCACCGCCTTCTCCTGCTCGTCCGAAAACAGCGGCAGCAGGCATTCGGCGAGGCGCGTCAGATTCCACAAGCCGATGCGCGGCTGGTTGGCATAGGCGTAGCGGCCCATCTCGTCGATCGACGAAAACACCTGCGCGGGATTGTAGGAATCCATGAAGGCGCAGGGGCCGTAATCGATGGTCTCGCCCGATATCGACGAGTTGTCGGTGTTCATCACGCCGTGGATGAAGCCGACCAAGAGCCAGCGCGCGATCAGCTCGGCCTGGCGCGCGGCCACGGCGGCGAGCAGGGCGTGATAGGGCCGATCGGCCTGCAGCAGCTCCGGATAATGGCGCGCGATGACGTGATCGGCGAGCCTGCGGACCGCCTCGGTGTCGCGGCGACTGGCGAAGAACTGGAAGGTGCCGACGCGGATATGGCTGGAGGCGACGCGGGTCAGCACCGCGCCGGGCAGCGCGGTCTCGCGGAGGACGTGCTCGCCGGTGACGACGGCGGCAAGCGAGCGCGTGGTCGGGATGCCGAGCGCGTACATCGCCTCGCTGACGATGTATTCGCGCAGGACCGGGCCGAGCGCCGCGCGGCCATCGCCGCGGCGGGAGAACGGGGTGGGGCCGGATCCCTTGAGCTGGATGTCGCGGCGGACGCCGTCCTTGTCGATGACCTCGCCAAGCAGGATGGCGCGGCCGTCGCCGAGCTGCGGCACGAAATGCCCGAACTGGTGGCCGGCATAGGCCATCGCGATCGGATCGGCTCCATCAGGAACCGTCTTGCCGGCCAGGATCGCCGCGCCCTCAGGGGTCTCCAGCGTGTCCGGGTCGAGCCCGAGCTGGAGCGCCAGCGGCCGGTTCAGCTTGATCAGCCGGGGGGCGGCGACCGGGGTCGGCGCGACGCGGGCAAAGAAGCTGTCCGGCAGCGCCGAATAGGAGTTCTGGAAGGGGAAATGCACCGTCATGGGCTCAAGATAGGGCTGGAACGCCCGATGGCAAAGGCTCGGCCCCTGAAAATGGGCACTTCCGGCCCAAAACAGGGCGTTCCCTTGGTTGCCGCCTTGGTCCTAGCGAGGTAAACCCTGCCGCAACTTCGGACCGGCCGTGACAGGCCGTTCGATTCGCATCCTCCGACATTGATTTTGGGACGACCATGCATCGCTACCGGTCACACACATGCGGCGCGCTCCGCGAGAGCAACATCGGCGAGACGATCCGCCTCTCCGGCTGGGTCCATCGCGTGCGCGACCATGGCGGCGTGCTGTTCATCGACCTGCGCGACCATTACGGCCTGACCCAGTGCGTGGTCGATCCGGATTCGCCGGCGTTCTCGCTGGCCGAAAAGCTGCGCTCGGAATTCGTGGTCAAGATGGACGGCAAGGTTCGGCGCCGCCCCGATGGTACCGACAATGACGATCTGCCGACCGGCAAGGTCGAGGTCTACATCAGCGAGATCGAGGTGCTGGGCCCCGCCGGCGACCTGCCGCTGCCTGTCTTCGGCGACCAGGAATATCCCGAAGACATCCGCCTGAAGTACCGCTTCCTGGACCTGCGGCGCGAGAAGCTGCACCAGAACATCATGACGCGCATCGAGATCATCAAGTCGATGCGCCGGCGCATGGAGGGGCAGGGCTTCTTCGAGTTCAACACGCCGATCCTGACCGCGTCGTCGCCGGAAGGCGCACGCGACTTCCTGGTGCCCTCGCGGATCCATCCCGGCAAGTTCTACGCGTTGCCGCAGGCGCCGCAGCAGTACAAGCAGCTGCTGATGATGTCGGGCTTCGACCGCTATTTCCAGATCGCGCCCTGCTTCCGCGACGAGGACCCGCGCGCCGACCGCCTGCCGGGCGAGTTCTACCAGCTCGACGTCGAGATGAGTTTTGTGACGCAGGAAGACGTGTTCGCGGCGATGGAGCCCGTCATCACCGGCGTGTTCGAGGAGTTCGCCAAGGGCAGGCCGGTGAGCAAAAACTGGCGCCGCATTCCGTTCGCCGAGGCGCTGCGCAAATACGGCAGCGACAAGCCGGATTTGCGCAATCCGATCGAGATGCAGGACGTCTCCGAACATTTCCGCGGCTCCGGCTTCAAGGTGTTCGCGCGCATGCTGGAAGATCCCAAGAACCAGGTCTGGGCGATCCCGGCACCGGGCGGCGGCTCACGTGCGTTCTGCGACCGCATGAACTCGTGGGCGCAGGGCGAGGGCCAGCCCGGCCTCGGCTACATCATGTGGCGCGAGGGCGGCGAGGGCGCGGGTCCCCTTGCGAACAACATCGGGCCCGAGCGCACGGCCGCGATCCGCGCGCAGATCGGCGTCAAGGAAGGCGATGCCGCCTTCTTCGTCGCCGGCGATCCTGATAAGTTCTGGAAGTTCTCGGGTCTCGCCCGCAACAAGGTCGGCGAGGAGTTGAACCTCATCGACAAGGAGCGGTTCGAGCTCGCCTGGATCGTCGACTTCCCGATGTACGAGTACAACGAGGACGACAAGAAGGTCGACTTCTCGCACAACCCGTTCTCGATGCCGCAGGGCGGCCTCGAGGCGCTGAAGTCGCAGGATCCGCTCACCATCAAGGCGTTCCAGTACGACATCACCTGCAACGGTTACGAGATCGCCTCGGGAGGCATCCGAAACCACGTGCCGGAAGCCATGGTGAAGGCGTTCGAGATCGCAGGCTATGGCGAGCAGGAAGTGGTCGACCGCTTCGGCGGCATGTACCGCGCCTTCCAGTACGGCGCGCCGCCGCATGGCGGCATGGCCGCCGGTGTCGACCGCATCGTGATGCTCCTCTGTGGCACCAATAACTTGCGCGAGATCTCGCTGTTCCCGATGAACCAGCAGGCCATGGACCTCCTGATGGGCGCGCCCTCGGAAGCCACCACGAAGCAGCTCCGCGAACTGCACATCCGGGTGAACCTGCCGCAGAAGTGAGGTTGCGGCAGTTCGATCTCGTGCCCCGGACGCAGCGCAGCACGTAGTGATGCGCTGCTGAGCCGGGGCTCATGCATCTCGGTATTCAGCAGCTTTCTGGATCCGGGCTCTGCGCCGCGTCACTGCGTGCCGCAGCGCGTCCGGGACGCGGAGAGCTCTCCTACAGCCCCGTCGAGGCCTCGATCCTGAACTGCGCCAGCGCGATGATCGGTTCGTGGTCGAGGACGTCGATCAGCTGAAGCAGCGGCAGCTTGCCGAACGGGGTCAGCTTGATGGTCAGCGTCTGCCCTGAGGTTGCGACGAAGCCGGCGAGGGCATCGACTGCCACCTTGGCGTCGAGATTGGAGGCCGCGATCTTCTCGCCCTGGGCCCGGATCATCTCGACGATGGCGCTACGCGCGGCGTCACGGCTGACATTCTGCATGCGCGCGAACTGAGCCACGATCAGATCGACCACGCCGCGGTCGCGCAAGGACAGCTCGATTGCGCCGGTCTCGACCTGCGCCAACTGATCCATGGCCTCCGACCGGCCCGTCGTGGTGAAGAGGTCGCGCGGCACCTTGGCAAGCGCAAGACTGACCTGCGCCTTGGCGAGGTTGCCCAGATCGAGCGTGGCCGGCGCCAGCGCGAAGGCGCCCGACGATTCCGTCCAGGCCGCGCCGAGATCGAGGTCGATCGCGAGCTTGTCCAAGCCCGCCATGATCAGCGGCTGCAGCGCCGGAGTGGCGGGATCGGTCGGTGTGACCATCTTCACGACCAGATTGGCCTTGCTCGGGATCGATCCCACCAATTGACCCCAGTTGAGACTGATCGTGTCAACGGTGATGGGCTGCCGCGCGGTATTGTGGGGCACAACCATGCCCTTGACCTCGGCGCCTTCGAGCACGCGGAACAGGCCCAGCATCTGGTCGGGCGAAGGGGGCTGCCCGGGGGTTCGAAGGCTTGCCGCCCAGCGCATCAGGTTTGCCGCGCTGAACGACTTCAGCGCGAAGCTCTCCATCTTGAATTGGCCCCGGGGCAGCGGCATGTCGATGCCTTCCAGAGCAATCCTGTCCTGATCGTATTTGACCGCCTTGAGCCGTCCCGTCCCTTGCGGCGTCTCGACCGTTTGCCTGCCGATCTCGGCCTTGCCGATCTGGAAGCCGTCGAAGAAGTCCGCCACCTTCTCGATCATGCCTCGTGATTGCGCCGGCGTCGGGATCGAGCCATCGACCGGCACCAGCGCGATGATCTCGGCCGGCCGGAATTTCGAGGGCCGGATCGCGATGTCGTCGAAGCCCATGCCCTCGATCTGCACCCGCACACCCGGCGCCATCGTCACGACATATGAGTTGACCGAGACGCGCCGATAGATTCTGCGGAATTGGTCGTCGCTCGTCCCTTGCTGATCGAGCGCAGCACGCACCGCGGTTGCGTCGAAATCGTAGGCGGCGAGACCTGACAGCTCGCCGGTCATTTTCGCGGGCTTGCCCGGCTGGGCCATGTCGATCGAATAAGTGACACGGTCCGTCTTTGCCGTTTCGACCTTGCCGCGGTTGACGTTGTGGACCGACAGACCCGAATAGACATAATCACCGCTGCCGGCGTTGCCGCCGCCCGCATCGACATTGACGGAAATCGTCGGTACCGCGATCGAGGACGCCGAAACGGTTGCGTATTGCGCCAGCATGAAGCGGTACATGTCGAGGATCGAGCCTGACAGCGGCGCGTCGGCTGCACGGATGGGACCGCCAAAGTCGCGTGCGGTGATCTGCGGGATCTTGTAGCTCGCTTTCAGCTTCGCCCGATCCGTGTAGGTGAGCGCGACCTCGACACCGGACACCTCAATGCTGTCCGCCGCGAAATGGCCCTCATCCGGAAGGCGCACACCGACGGCTGTGAGCTTTGCGGCCTTGAGGTTGGCGAGCGGCGGCTGGGCGGGCTCGACTGCGATGTCCTCGATCGTCAGCGTCCGGGTCGCGAGTTCGAACGCGATCTTGCCATGGCTCGCCTTGCCGCCGCCCGAGCGCATCTGCGCGAACACCGCCTCGACCTCGCTGTTGGCCCGGTGCTGGATGTAGAGATTGAAGCCGAACCATCCACCGGCGGCGAGCACGGCTGCCACGATCAGGCCGATCAGGATTCGCTTCATTCCCAGCTCCAGTTGCTCGTTTTGCACCGCGCAACCTGCCATATTCGCGAAACGCCGCGCGGTCCAGGGAAAGCTATGGTTTTCAAATATTTGACTGCGCGCCCTGTTGACGGGGACGCAATCCGATGTTGCCACCGGGGCGCCCGGCGTGCTTCATCCGGCTTCCATGAGCCGGAAATACGGTCTGCTTGGACCGCGGCTTCGGATCGTGCATTTTGAGGCCGGTAACGCGAGGCGAGACACCGCATGTCGTCCTATTCTGATGATCTCCACCAGGCGGCGCTCGCCTACCATCGTCTGCCGCGCCCTGGAAAGTTGGAGATCCAGGCAAGCAAGCCGCTTGCCAACCAGCGCGACCTCGCGCTGGCCTATTCGCCGGGCGTCGCCGCGGCCTGCACCGAGATCGCCAAGAATCCGGCCGAAGCCGCCACGCTGACCACACGCGCCAATCTGGTTGCCGTCGTCTCCAACGGCACCGCGGTGCTCGGCCTCGGCAATATCGGTCCGCTAGCCTCCAAGCCGGTGATGGAGGGCAAGGCCGTCCTCTTCAAGAAGTTCGCCGGCATCGACGTGTTCGACATCGAGATCGCCGCCGACACCATCGACCGCGTCGTCGAAACGGTGGCGGCGCTGGAGCCGACCTTCGGCGGCATCAATCTGGAGGACATCAGGGGACCCGAATGCTTCGAGATCGAAGCGCGCCTGAAGGAGCGCATGAAGATCCCGGTGTTCCACGATGACCAGCACGGCACCGCGATCATCGTTGCCGCCGCCATCACCAACGGTCTCCGCCTGAACGGCAAGAAGCTGTCCGAGGTCAAGATCGTGGCGTCCGGAGCAGGGGCTGCGGCCATCGCGACGCTCAATCTGCTGGTCTCGATGGGCGCGCAGCGCAAGAACATCTGGGTCTGCGACATCGACGGCCTCGTGCACGAGGGCCGCAACACCTCGATGGACCGCTGGAAGGCGGTCTATGCGCAGAAGACCGACAAGCGCACGCTGGCCGACGTCATCGTCGGCGCCGACATCTTCATCGGGCTCTCGGCGCCGGGCGTGCTCAAGCCCGAAATGGCCAAGGCGATGGGCGAGAAGCCGCTCATCATGGCGCTTGCCAATCCGACGCCCGAGATCATGCCGGAAGAAGCGCGAAAAGTGCGCCCCGACGCCATGATCTGCACCGGCCGCTCCGACTATCCGAACCAGGTCAACAACGTCCTGTGCTTTCCCTTCATCTTCCGCGGTGCCCTCGATGTCGGCGCCAGCGCCATCAACGAGGAGATGAAGCACGCCGCGGTCGAAGCCATCGCGCAGCTCGCACGCGAGGCGCCGTCGGACGCCGTCGCGCAAGGTTTCGACACCGGCGAGACGCAAGGGTTCGGCCCCGGCTCGCTGATCCCGAGCCCGTTTGATCCCAGGTTGATTCTCCGCATCGCGCCGGCGGTGGCGAAGGCGGCGATGGAGTCTGGCGTCGCGACGCGTCCCATCACCAATTTCGACGAATACACCGCGCTGCTCGAGCGCTTCGCCTTCCGGTCCGGCCTCGTCATGAAGCCAGTGTTCGCCAAGGCCAAGACCCAGCCGATGCGCGTGATCTATGCCGAGGGCGAAGACGAGCGCGTGCTGCGCGCCACCCAGGTCGTGCTGGAGGAAAAGCTGGCGCGCCCCATTCTGGTCGGCCGTCCCTCGGTGGTCGAGGCGCGCATCAAGCGTTTCGGCCTGTCGATCAAGGCGGGCAAGGATTTCGACCTCGTCAATCCCGAGGACGATCCGCGCTATCGCTCCTATGTGCAATCCTATGTCGAGGTCGCCGGCCGCCGCGGCGTGACGCCGGATGCGGCCCGCACCGTGGTCCGCACCAACAACACGGTGATCGCCGCGCTCGCGGTGATGCGCGGCGAGGCGGATGCCATGCTGTGCGGCGTCGAGGGCCGCTACATGAGCCATCTGCGCCATGTCCGCGAGATCGTCGGTTTTTGCCCGGGCATCAGCGACTATGCGGCGCTGGCGCTTATGATCACCAGCAAGGGCGCCTTCTTCATCGCCGACACGCAGGTGCGGCCCAATCCGAGCGCGGCAGAGCTCGCCGAGATCGCCTCGCTCGCCGCGGTCCACGTCCAGCGCTTCAACATCAAGCCGAAGATCGCCTTCGTGTCGCATTCGGATTTCGGCAGCTACGACACCGACTCCTCGCGCAAGATGCGGCTGGCGACCCAGCTGCTGAAGGACAAGCATCCGGAGATCGAGGCCGACGGCGAGATGCAGGGCGACACCGCGCTCTCCGCCACTGCGCGGAAGCTGGTGTTGCCGCATTCCAAGCTGGAGGGCGAGGCCAACATCCTGATCATGCCGACGCTGGACACCGCCAACGTCGCCTATCAGATGATCAAGTCGCTGGCGGACGCGCTGCCCGTCGGCCCGATCCTGGTCGGCCCGGCGCGTCCGGCGCACATCCTCACCCCCTCGGTGACGGCGCGGGGAATCCTCAACATGACTGCGGTCGCGGTGGTGGAAGCCCAGGAGCGCGCTGCGCGGCAGCATCCGACGCTGTTCACGTAGTTGCTTCGCGCTCGCTCGCTAGACGTCGTCGGGGACATTCGCGCCACAAACTCGTCATGCCCGGGCTTGACCCGGGCATCCACGTTCTATGTTCCGTGCGGCAAGGCGTGGATGGCCGGGTCAAGCCCGGCCATGACGCCGAAAGAGTTGCGGTCAAACACGCTCTCGTTCGATTCCGCTAGGGAGTCGGGCGAATAACATGCCGCCAACTTTTGAATTCCTGTCAGTCCTCCATTCCCCGTTTGTAAACCGTCGCACGACTCTTCATAATCCGCTCACGCGTTCCGTGCTTTGCGCTTGCCAAGAGGCCGATCATGCCAGCGTTCGTGACTTTCGGGCGAATCCTGTTCGCCGTGCTGTTCGTCTACACGGGCGCGACCAAGCTCTTTGCCATCCAGGCGACGGCCGATTTCATCGCCACCAAGGTCGTGGTGCCCGACGTCGTCGCGCCTTACGCCCAGCAGGTGGAGACCGCGACCGCCATGACCACGCCGCAGCTGCTGGCGATCGCGGTCGGCGGGCTCGAGGTCATCGCCGGGCTGATGATCGCGCTGAATTTCGGCGCGCGGTTCTTCGCGATGCTGATGATCATCTATCTCGCGGTTGCGACCGTGCTGTTCGACGACTTCTGGAATCACGCACCGCCCGACAATGCGAAGATGGTGGTCGATGCGCTGAAGAACCTGTCGATCATCGGCGCGTTGTTCATGCTGATGGGATACGGCCGCACCACGCGTCCGGCCGAAGCGGCTTACGGCGACGTGTAGCGGTCAATCCGCCCTCGGAGGCGCGATCTCGCGCATCCAGCGGGAGATCGTCGCGCCGTTCGTTGCGTCCGTGTCCCGCTGCACACCGAGCAGCGCGGCCTCGCGCGCTGCGCGCGGCGTGATGCCGTAGGCGGCCTTGAAGGTCCGCGTGAAATGCGCGTCGGTGCCGAGCTGCCAGCGCCGCGCGACTTCGCTGATCCTCAGACTCCGCGCATCCGAATTGGCGAGGTCGAAGAAGGCACGGTGCAGGCGGCGACTGCGGATGTAGTCGGCGATGCCGCCGACGGGCGCGAACAGCCGATACAGCGAGGCCCGCGACAGGCCGAAATGCGCGGCGATCGAATTGGCCGACAGGTCGTTACTGCCGAGACCTGCTTCGATGTACTGGCGGATCCGCATCAGGGACGGGCTCGCCGCGACGGAATGGTCGAAACCGGCCTCGACGCGCTCGAGTTCGTTGCGCAGGCACGCGGCCAGCAGCGACACCGTGCCTTCGACCACGGACTGGCATTCGTCGAGCGTCATGCGCGGCGCAAATTCGAACAGGGCACGGAGGTGTCCGGCGAGGAGCCTCGCGATCACGCTGCTGCCCGGCAGCACGAGGCCGTGCAGATCGTCGACTCTCGACAGATGATTGCCGAACATCGGGCGCGGCACGACCAGCGTGACATTCTCGAACGCCGTCGCCCTGGTCTCCAGGGTCTGGGCGAGGTCGAACAGGCAGATGTCGCCGGCGCGCACCTGCACCGGCCGGTGCCCGGCGACGCCGTCAAAACCGCCCTTCAAATAGAGCTGGAGGATGACGTGGTCGACGCCGCTGCGCGCGATCGTTTCAGCCGTCCGGCGAAAGCGCTGGCCGCTGGCACGGCTCAGCCCGATAAGCACCGGCCCCATGGCGAAGGAACTGATGTCGGCGCGAAATGGACCCGGCTCGCCGGCGGCGAGCTCGTCGACCTCGAACAGCGTGGCCACGGCCTCCCGCCAGGCGTTGACGTTCGCTGCCGTCTCCATCTGATCGGCGGTGAAGCCGAATGCCGGCAGCAGGGATGACATCGGGGCTGCATCGCCTTCCGGTCCGAAGGCGTCGGTCGGATCTGTCGTCACGTCGTCGGTCATGGCTGGTCGTTGTCGCGTCTTGGTCGTCGAAGGCGGGCAGGGTTGGGGGCGATCGTAGCGGCTGCAGGTTCATATCCGCAGAAGCGGAAGGGTTCCTTCGCGCGAATCTGCCACCGACGCGGCGGCGCGTTCGATCCCGGCAGCCCGGACTTGCGCTTTTGTCTCAGTCTGTTGATGCCGTGTTTCTGAGTGCCGGGCTCGTATTGACGCAGTGTCATAGACATTGGCTATACGCCATCACCGCCGTCGGGGCTGATTGATGGTCTCGGCAAATAGGCTAGCCGGCTTTTTGCTGGCCGGCGGCGGGATCAATTTCAAGCGACACCCGAACAGGATATGCAGCGGTATTGCGATGCCGGTACTTTGCATGGGGTTGTTTTGCGATTTTGAATCGAAGACTCACCGCCGCCACGGGGTGACGGTCACCTCATGCGCCGCGTCGAGGAGATACGGCGCGTCCGGATTCATCCCGTGCGACGCCAGCACCTCTTGAGGGGTACGCTGGGGCACGTCGACGAAGCAGCCTTCGCCGCCGGGCAACCGCACATGCGGAGCCTGCGACAGCCAGAACGTGTCGTAGCGGTCCATGAACAGGTCGAACACGACCGGGCCCCCGATGACCGCGACCGTGCCGGATGCGACGTCCGCGAAGGCGCAGGCCGCATCGAAGCTGGCATGCTCCGGATTCCACAGCGTCGCGTTCGGCATCTCCGGATCGACGGTGAGGTCCCTGATCTTGCGGGTCAGGATCAGCCGCTTGCGCTTGGGCGAGTTCGGCTGCTGCTCGTGCGAGTTGCGGCCATGCACGATCAGCGCGGCACGATCGAGCGCCTGCTCGAAGAACAGCTTGTCGCCTTCGAACTTCAGGCTGTCGGGCATGACGCGGCCCGCGTCGGCCAGCATGCCGTCCGCCGAGACGATGACGTAACCTTCGAAGCGGAAAGACAATGGCCTTCTATTCGGAAACGGTCGTCACCACGGAATTGACCGGGCGCTGGCTCACCGTCGGCAGCTTGAGGTCCTTGAGCAGCTCCTGGTCATATTCCGGCAGCGTCGAGGCCGGGAACTTGGCGCGCATCGCCACTACCTTGTAGCCCCCGGCCTTCAGCCGCTTGAGCAGCTCGGGCAGGGCCTCCGCAGTGTGCTTCTGGAAGTCGTGCATCAGGATGATGCCCTTGCCCTTGGTGTCGAGCTTCTTCATCACGGTCTCGACGATCTTCTCGGGCTTGGAGGCCTTGAAGTCGAACGAGTCGATGTCGCAGGAGAAGCTCGCGACGTTGCGGTTGCCGAGATAGGTGACCATCTCCGGCGGATGCTGCAGCGCCGGGAAGCGGAAGAACGGCGCGGGCGAGATGCCGCCGAGCGCCCACTTCACCGCCGCAAAGCCCTTCTCGATCTCGTCCTTGCGCTGCGCTTCGGTGAGCTTCTTGTTGTTGAGGTTGGCGTGCGACCAGGTGTGGGCGCCGACGGTATGGCCGGCGGCGTAGACCTGCTTGAGGATCTCCGGCTCGTAGGTCGCGTGCTTGCCGATGATGAAGAAGATGCCGGTGGTGCATTCGTCCGCGAGCGCCTTCAGCACGGCGGGCGTGTTGCGCGGCCAGGGGCCGTCGTCGAAGGTCAGCACGACTTCCTTGTCGCGCAGGAAGTCGAGTTCCTTGAAGTGCTCGAAGCCGAAGCCGGGACCGCCGGTGGTGTCGATCTCGACCGTGCGGGCGACGCCGAGGGCGCCCGGCGTGGTGCAGGCCGCGCGGGCCGGCTGCGGCGCCTGCTTCGGCGGAGGCGGATTGACGAAGCCCGCGGGGGCGGCGGCCGCTGCGGGAGGTGCAGGCGGGGCAGCGACAGGCGCCGCCGCGGCGGGTGTTGCCGCCGGTGCGGCCTGCGTCGCGGCCGTGGGCTTTGCCGCAGTCTGCGACCATGCGGCGCCGGTCATCGCGACCGAAATCGCGCCTGCTAGAATCAGTCCTGCCGCCACACGCATCGTGATGTCCTCGAGATTGACCCCGTTGTTCCGCCGCGGCTTTTCGCCTGCGGCAAAACCGTCCTGCCCCAAACCATCCTAGCCTAGATGGTGGGCCATCGCCATTGCAACGGCTGTTTGACGGCCCGCCACAATTGTGCCCAGCCGGATGAGTGCGGCCGCATCAAGTGTCGGCCAGCGCCCTGGCAATGGCGGTCTTGACCCGGGTGTCAGCCGGCTCGATCGCGGAGGGAAAGACCTCGGCGATATAGCCATCGCGTCCGATCAGGTACTTGTGGAAGTTCCAGCGCGGAACGTCCTTGGGCCGGGCCTCGGCGGCCCATTTGTAGAATGGGTGTGCTCTCGCACCGACGACTGCGGCCTTGGCCGTCACCGGGAAGGTCACACCATATTGGTGGTGCGCGGTTGCCGTGATCTCGCTGGAGCCGCCCGGCTCCTGGGCGCCGAAATCGTTGGAGGGCACCCCGATCACGGTGAGGCCGCGCTCGCGAAACGCGGTCCAGATCTCCTGCAAGCCGGCGTATTGTGGCGTGTAGCCGCAGAGCGAGGCGGTGTTCACCACCAGCAGCGGCTTACCGGTGAAGGCGGCGAGGCGGATGTCCTCCCCGGACAAAGCGGGGAAGGAGAAGGCGTAGGCCGAGATCCTGCTCATCCCGCCGTCAGACCAGGCGCGCGTGACAGGCGCGAACGCACCAGCAAGAGAAAGGCTCAGTACGGTCCTGCGGCTCATCATGACGGCGTCCCCCGAAATGATCGGAGGTGCATGTTACCCTGCCGGTCCGATCAGCCGCGTCAACACCACGTTATCGAGGGGTGGAACGTCAATACAGGCGCACGATGAAGTCGGTGCCTTCGCCGGTCTCGCCCTGGTTGATCCCCTGGTCGGACACGATGATCGAACCGCCCGACGTCAGCATCTCGTTGATCCTCGCCATGGTGTCGGCCGGGACCGAGATGCGGTCGAGCGCTTCGGACGGGCTATTGGGCGTGACCAACGGCTTTGCGGCCACCGGGATCACGGCGGCGCCGCGCTCGCGGCGCGTCAGGCGGCCGTCGTCCTCGCGTGCCGCGGCACGGGCAGAGACGGGCAGCGACAGCACCGACCAGCGCAGCGCGTTGGAATCGGCCTTGTCGAGTTCGGCGGTGAACACATGCGTGCCGAGTGGCCGGTCGCTTTGCGCGATCGTGACGGGTACCTCGAACAGCGGCGCAAAATTCTGCCGCACATAGAGCTTGGAATCCTTGCGGCTGATGAAGACGGCGATCTGGCCGGCGCGCTTGGGCGCCTCCAGCTTTGCCGCCGGCGCGGGATCGGCAGGGCGGCTCTCGTCCTTCTTCGCATCCGGCGAGGTGGCGAGCGCCGGTGCCGCGGCTTGATTGGGCACCTTAGCGGGGTCCGCCACCTGCGGCTTGACCAACTCGGCCTTGTCCGCGGGCTTGTCGTCGTTCCCCGGCTTGGCCGTGTCAGATGCCTCGGCCGTCTTGGTCTTGTCGGCGGATGTGTCCTCGCGCGCGGGCGCATTGCCGGTGGTCACATCCGACATGACGGCGTGGCCGACCGATGTGCGCAGATCGAGCACGCTGTCGGCGCTGGCCGTCCGGGTCTCGACCGGCCTGGTTTCGGCCGCGCCCTTGTCGGCCTTGTCGCCGGCATTCGGTTGGGGCTGGAGACTCGCCATGGGCTGCGGCGGTACGCGCGTCGAGGCGAGCAGGGGATGGGAGAAGCTTTGCGGAGACACCTGGCCGGGGGCCACGATCACGCGCGCGCCCATGCGGGTCCAGTTCCACATCTTCATCGCGAACGACATCGGCATGCGGATGCAGCCATGCGAGGCCGGATAGCCCGGCAGAGCGCCGGCATGCATGGCGACGCCGGACCATGTGATCCGCTGCATGTACGGCATCGGCGCGCCGCTATAGAGGTTGGAGCGGTGGAATTTGTGCTTCTGGATGACGCTGAACACACCCATCGGCGTCGAGTGGCCCTTCATGCCGGTCGACACCGGGGATTCCGCGAACGTGCCGTTGCTGTCGTAGACCGTCACCTTCTGCCGGTCGATGGAGACGACGATGACCAGCGGTCCCTGCGGCTTGGTGCTGGCCTCCTTCTCGACGACGCTGTCTTTCTTGATTGCGGCGCCCCGCTTCGGCTGTTTCTGGCGCGGTATTTCGGGAAGCCGCTGCTGCCGGGCGTAATAGGATCCGTCGGAATAGTCCGTCCAATAATAATACGCCGCGTCTGCCTGGCTGGTCGCACCGATCGTACCCGCCGCCGCCAGGATGGCGGCCTGCCACAGCCGTGACGCCTTGGCAGAAGAACCCGACCCGTTCACGCTATTCATCCTCGAATCCATAATCCAAATCAGACGTTAGTCTCGCAAAGGGGATACGCGTTCACCAGCAGGGTGGTTCTGCCGTCAGCGACTTTTGTCCAAGACGTAGCAAAAAAGCCTCACAGAGCGGTAAACGGCGGCCGTGCCTGATCGTCCGCCGCCTTCCTCATCGCGACCAGCGTTCCTACATTGCGGGGACTTGCTACCGGAGAACTTCATGTCATCTCGTTTCCCCGGTCTTTCCGGCATCCGCCTGAAAGGCTTTGCTTTATTCTTCATCGCTCTGACCGCGCCAATGGCGCCGGCATCCGCCGCCGATGAGCCCGATCTGATCTTTCGCCGCTCCACTGTGTTCAAATGGATGAGCCCGAATGACAAGCTTGCGACTTATGGTCTCGACGATCCCGAGGTCGAGGGTGTCGCCTGTCATTTCACGGTGCCGGAGAAGGGCGGCTTCAAGGGCTGGCTCGGCCTCGCCGAGGAGGTTTCGGACATTTCGCTGGCCTGCCGCCAGATCGGCCCGGTCAAATTCAAGCACAAGATGGAGCAGGGCGACGACATGTTCCGCCAGCGCCGATCGCTGTTCTTCAAGAAGATGCAGATCGTGCGCGGCTGCGACGCCAAGCGCAACGTGCTGGTCTACATGGTCTATTCGGACAGGCTGATCGAGGGCTCGCCGAAGAACTCCACATCGAGCGTGCCGATCATGCCGTGGGGAACGGCCGACGTGAACGTGCAGAAGTGCGGCGAGTTCTTCACGCAGTGAACGCGCTCACTCATTGACGATCGCGCGGCCTCGCAAGGTGCGAGCCGGTCAGGCGCACGAACATCTGCGGCGCGGCGTCAACGCCGCGGCGCGATTGCTGCGCCATTTCACCGGCGCTGCGGCGCATGGGTGGTCGCTCTCCGCGGTCCATCCGTGGATTATCATCGCGCGGCGTTGCGCGATTTCCCGCCGTCATGTGGCTATCCCTCACGTGAATGCGCCCGATGATGCGGGCGTCTCGGTTTCGATGGCTTGGGTCGCTGCCGAACTGCCCCCGGTTCGATAGCCCAGCCCTCGTTTGCCGTCACACTCAGCAGAAAAACGTAAAATGCGTGTGAAGCGTACGCGGCAGCGGCATGACGGCGCCGGCGCAATGTTCATGTCCGCGCTGGTAGCGGAACTTGGCGGGCCACTTTGATCTGATGCGCGACCTACCTGAAATATCTAGCATTTTCGGAGAATTGTTTCATCATCGCGAGCCGGACGAAACAAATCCCACGAGGACGAAACCATTTTCGGCTTTTGGCGCATCACGCCCGAAACCGCCGATGGTTATCAGCCTGACAACGACGACGGCGCAACGCCGGCACCGAATTGGGACATAAATCATGCGTGCGCTCAGCTTCCTCCTTGCTTTCGGCTTCGTGCTCGCGGGCTCCTCCTGGGCGGGTTCACCGGACGGTAATCTCCCCGGTGTCGGCACCTTCCAATATAGCGGCTCGCCCGTCACGGGCCCGGCTGCACAGCCGATCATGATCGCCGCGCGCTTCTGATCCCACACAGAAAACAGACGACAAAGGCCATCATGTTGGTTCGTCTCTGCGCCGCGGCATTCGTGTCACTTCTGACGATCAATGCCGTTCAGGCGCAAGTGCGGTCGCCGTCCAGGCTACCCGACCCACGCGGCGAATTCGTACGCCAGTGCGCGCCGCGCATGCTCGGGCGCTGGGAGCATCCGGAGGAGGTCTGCGGCTGCCTGCACGATCACGCCGCGGCGGCTGTCGAGGACCGCGACCTGCGCGAGGCATTGTTGCGCGGCATCAGCGAGACCGGGGTGCCCACCATCGAGACCGATTGGGTGCCGGCCTCCAAACAAAGCGAGATCGGCCCGACCTTCACCAAGATCGCCAAGCCGACGCTGCAGTGCATGTTCGATCCGGCGAAGTAGCTTCTCAGGGCATCATTTCGATTTTGGCCCGTGCCGGGGCACGCAGGAACTGGTGCGCGAGACGCCCTTGTCGGTCATCTTCGCGCCGCGGACTTCCCTGACCTGGCCGGCAGGGCAGGTTCCGTCATCCACGAGCACGCGCTGGCCGAGCTTCAGATTTCCGATGTCCTGCTCGCGTCCGATCGTGGCTGCGCCTGCCGTCGAGACAAGCGCCATCGAGATCAGCAGCGAGAGGCAGGTCGTGTGGCGCAGCGGCATGAGGCGAGGTCCCGGCAAGTGATACCGCAGTCTAGGGAGCGGCGGCCGATTCTGATAGTGAAGCTTCGTCACGCCCCGCGGGCCGCCTTGCCCCTGGCGCCCAACGCAGCACGTGACTCTCTTGCGAGGCGTTCGGCAGAGGCGACGAGTTGTGGAACGCCGTGCCCGGAGAATCCCAGCACGAAGCCGGGCAGAGGACGTCCGCGCGCATAAGTGTCGGCCAACAGCCAGCCCTCCGCGCAGCCCGCTTGCATGGCACGCGCTGCGACCGCCGGATCGACCGAGGGATGGAAGCGGGCGACGAGATGCAGGCCTTGCGAGGGCACCGGCACGGACAGCGCGCCATCGGATGCGACTTCCAGCGTCTCGGCCAGCGCATCGCGTGCCTCGCGATAGAGTTTGCGTACCCGCTTCAGGTTCGCGGCGAAAGCGCCGGAATTGAGCATGTCCGCCACTGCGCCCTCCATCAGGGTGCCGGGAAAGCGGTCGAGCGCCGCGCGCGCGGCCGACACGTCGGCGACCAAGCGTTCGGGCAGGGCGCAGTAGCCGATGCGCAGGCCCGGAAACAGCGTCTTGGCAAACGTGCCGAGATAAACGACGCGCTGGAGGCGATCGATGCCGGCGAGCGACATCAACGGCGCGCCATCATAGCGGAACTCGCTATCGTAATCGTCCTCGAGCACGAACGCACCGGCTTGCCTGGCCCAGTCCAGAAGCTCGAGCCGTCGCGGCATCGACATCTGCACGCCAAGCGGAAACTGGTGCGACGGCGTGACATAAGCCGCCCGTGCTGAGGGCGCTGCGATGCGGCCTTTGGCGACACGCATCCCCTGTTCGTCGACGGCGACAGGCACGGCGCGATAGCCGCAATGCGCGATGGTTTTTCGCGCGGTGGGATAGCCGGGGTCCTCGCACCAGACCTGGTCGCTGGGTTTCAGGATCGCGCTCAGCACGATGCGGAGTGCGTGCAGCGTGCCCGACGTCAGCATGATCTGGTCGGGGTCGCATCGCAGGCCCCGCGCCGACAACAGGTGGTCGGCGATCGCGGCACGCAGCTCGCGGCTGCCGCGGGGATCGCCATAATGCAGGTGCTCGGACCCGAACGCGCGCATGCGCCGGCCGACGAACGCGCGAAAGCGCTGGACGGCGCGTTCGTCTATATGCGTGCAACCGAGCGCGAAGGCGCCCTGGCTTGGAGCTTCGACCACGATCTTAGGCCGCTTCGGAGCGCCGGCGCGCGCGGGAATGTCCGCCGCGACGAAGGTTCCGGATCCGATGGTTGCGTCGGCAAAGCCGTCGGCGATCAGGCGCTCATAGGCGCCGACGACGGCGTTGCGCCGAAAGCCCGTCTGCTTGGCCAGTGTCCGCGACGGCGGCAGCGGCTCGCCGGGCTTGACCAGGCCGGAGACGATCGTCTCGCACAGCGCCTGATAGAGCCGGTGCGCCGCGGAAGCGCTGGCCGTGATGTGAGGGCCGGTGAGGTCGAGCGGAAGCTCGGCCTTGGCTCGGGAATTGGTCGGAATTCTTTGCATGGAATTGGAACTATCGCAGACCAAATGCGCCGCTACAACTTCTTTCACTTCCCCAAGTTTCAGCAGGAGCGGCCGTGAGCCAGACCGAGACCTTGAATTCCTATCCGACATCTGCCCGCAATCAGGTGAAGCGCCGGCACGACCGCGGCTTCTATGATCACGAGACGGTTCATCGCATCCTGGATTCCTCGATGCTCTGCCACGTCTCCTACGTGATCGAAGGGCAGCCCTATTGCACGCCGACCTTCTTCTGGCGCGAGGGCACCAGGCTCTACTGGCACGGTTCGAGCGCCAGCCGCATGCTGCGCAACCAGAGCAAGGGCGAGCGCGTCTGCTTGACGGTCGCCCATCTGGACAGCCTCGTGCTGGCGCGCTGCGGCTTCAACCATTCTGCCGATTACCGCGCCGTCATGGCCTTCGGCACAGCCTATCTCGTCACCGACCCCGCGGAGAAGGAGCGGGCGGTGATTGCGATGGTCGATCGCTTCTTTCCCGATCGCACGGCCAGCCTGCGACAGAGTACTGCGCAGGAGATCAAGGCAACGTCTTTCATCGCGATGGAGATCGAGGAAGCCTCGGCCAAGATCCGCGCCAAGGGAGTCGCCGACGATGACGAGGATTATGCGCTGCCGATCTATGCGGAGCGAATTCCGGTCCGCTCCGTACTCGGCGCCCCCGAGCCGTGCTCGCGCCTGCTCGAAGGCGTCAGCCGGCCCGCGACGCTGAACGGCTATTCCGAAGGCCGGCTGCTCGAAGATGCATTGCGGGAAGCTTATTTTGTGGAGTACCCGAACGGCTGAAATCGGCTAGTTTGCGCACTCCATGGGACCATTGGAACGTCTGGAGTTGCCCGAATGAACGCCGAAGCGCAGCAGAGGATTCTTGACGCCGTCGATAGCGGCTTCGAAGCTCAGCTTGCAACCACCCGCGATTTCGTCGCGATCCCCTCGACCCGCGGGGCGGAGGGGCCGTGCCAGGACATGATCGGCGACCTCCTGCGCGAGCGGGGCTATGAGGTCGACGATTGGCACATCAACGTCGATGATTTGAAGGATCTCCGCGGCTTCGGTCCGATCGAGCACGACTTTTCGAAGGCTCGTTCCGTGGTGGGCACATACCGTCCGCAAACCAACGGCGGCAAATCGCTGATCCTGCAGGGGCACTGCGACGTGGTGCCGGCCGGCCCGCTGGAATTGTGGGACGCGCCGCCATTCTCGCCGGTCATCAAGGACGGCAAGATGTTCGGCCGCGGCGCCTGCGACATGAAATCGGGCACGATCGGTGCGCTCTATGCGCTGGACGCGATCAAGGCAGCAGGCTTCAGGCCGACGGCACGGATCCATTTCCAGTCGGTGATCGAGGAGGAGAGCACTGGCGTCGGCGCGCTCTCGACGCTTCAGCGCGGTTATCGCGCGGACGCCTGCTTCATTCCGGAGCCGACGGGCGGCAAGATGGTGCGCTCGCAGGTCGGCGTGATCTGGTTCCGCCTGCGCGTGAAGGGGCACCCGACCCATGTTGCCTTCGCAGGCTCCGGCTCGAATGCGATCATGGCGGCGTATCACCTGATCCAGGCCCTGCAAAAGCTCGAGATCGAATGGAACGAGCGTGCCAAGGCCGACCGTCATTTCAAGACGCTCGATCATCCCATCAACTTCAACGCGGGCATCATCAAGGGGGGCGACTGGGCCTCGAGCGTGCCGGCCTGGTGCGATGTCGACTGCCGGATTGCCGTGTTGCCGGGCTGGTCGATCGCAGATCAACAGAAGGAGATCTTGGCCTGCGTCGCTGCGGCCTCGCGCAACCACCGCTTCCTCGCCAACAATCCGCCCGAGGTTGAATGGTCCGGCTTCCTGTCGGAAGGCTATGAACTGACCGACGCGGCAGAGCCCGAGGCTGCGTTCGGCAGAGCGTTCAACAAGGTCTATGGCGGCATGCCAGAGGATCTCGTCTTCACAGCGCTGACCGACACCCGCTTCTACGGCCTCAACCACGGCATTCCAAGCCTGTGTTTTGGTGCCAGCGGCGGCGAGATGCACGGCTTCAACGAGTTCGTCGACTTGGACTCGCTGAGGAAAACGACCAAGGCGATGGCGCTGTTCATTGCCGAATGGTGCGGCGTGGAGAAGGCGTAGTTTAGTGTCCCGGACGCGGTGCAGCGCGCGGACGATGCGAAGCATCGTTCCGTGTGGTGCTCCGCAGAGCCGGGACCCATGTCGCCGCATGCACTGGAGCCCGGTTCGGCAGCGCATCGTTGCACGCTGCGCTACGCCCGGGGAATGCGACGGCCAGTCGTCGGCTGCGCAATCGATGGGCGCCTCCCAACTCCTTTAAGCTTAAAATAAAGACTAGGATGCCGCCCTGACCGGTGGCAGACTGGTGCCCGGTCGCAAGACGAGTCCGCGGGAGTCACGATGCGCGATTGGGATGACGCTTACGCCAATTCGGCCCATATCTCTGGTTCGGACAAGATGCCGGCTATGTGGGCGGAGCGCGCGGCGGCCTACCGCGCCGGGCTGAAGGAATTTCGTCCCGACATCGCCTATGGCGTCGGCGAGCGCCAGAAGCTCGACCTGGTCTTGCCTGATGGCGACAGCAAGGGGCTCGTCGTCTTTGTCCATGGCGGCTACTGGATGCGCTTCGACAAATCGACCTGGACAGATCTTGCCGAAGGTGCGCGCCATCATGGCTGGACGGTGGCGCTGCCGAGCTACACGCTGGCTCCGGCCGCCCGCATCTCCGATATCACGGCAGAAATCGGCGCCGCGGTCGCCAAGGCGGCATCGCTGGTCTCGGGGCCAATCCGGCTCGCTGGCCACTCCGCCGGCGGCCATCTCGTCACGCGCATGCTGTGCGACGACAGCCGGCTCGAACCCGCCGTCTACAACCGGATCGCCGGCACGCTCTCGATCAGCGGTCTGCATGATCTGCGTCCGCTGCTGAAGACCGGGATGAACGAGACGCTGCGCATGACGATGGAGGAGGCAACGCTGGAAAGCGCAGCGCTGCATCTGCCGCGCGGGCATTCGCCTGTGACCGCCTGGGTCGGCGGCAGCGAGCGGCCCGAATTCATCCGCCAGTCCGACCTGATGGCCAACGTCTGGACCGGCTTCGACGTGCCGACGCACCTCGTCATCGATCCCGGCCTCAACCATTTCACGGTGATCGACGGGCTGAAGGATCCGTCGTCGCAGATCACCGCCCGCTTGATCGGCCTCGACTGAGCAGGCCCGGTAAAGATCGATCGAAAGGACTTGTCATGACGTCCAGCGATTACGATCCTTCAAGCGAAGGTGCCGAGACCGATTTCGCCCGGCGGATGTCGTATGGCGACTACCTGGCGCTGGATGCGATCCTCGGCGCCCAGCATCCGCTATCGAAGGCGCATGACGAGATGCTGTTCATCATCCAGCACCAGACCACGGAGCTGTGGATGCGGCTTGCCATCCACGAGCTCAGTGCCGCCCGCCTTGCGATCTCGCGGGACGAGGTGCAACCTGCGATGAAGATGTTGGCGCGGATGTCACGCATCTTCGAGCAGCTCAACGGCGCCTGGGACGTGCTGCGGACGATGACGCCCAGCGAATACACCCGCTTCCGCTCGCAACTCGGACAATCCTCGGGCTTCCAGTCGCGGCAATATCGTCTGATCGAATTCCTGCTCGGCAACCGCAACCACGCCATGCTGAAGCCGCACGCGCACGATGCAGAGACGACGACATTGCTCGAAACTGAGCTGGCGACGCCAAGCCTTTATGACGAGGTGCTGCGGCTCGCCGACCGCAACGGGCTCGCGATGCCCGCGGCGGTGCTGGCGCGCGACGTTCGCGAGACCCATAGCTTCAACGAAGGCGTGCTGCAGGCCTGGCGCGTCGTTTACGAGGCGCCCGAGACGCATTGGATGCTCTACGAGCTTGCCGAGAAGCTGGTCGATTTCGAGGACTATTTCCGCCGCTGGCGCTTCAACCACGTGACCACCGTCGAGCGCGTCATCGGCTTCAAGCGCGGCACCGGCGGCACCGGCGGCGTCAGCTATCTCAAGCGCATGCTGGAGGTCGAGCTGTTTCCGGAACTGTGGCGCGTGCGCACGATTCTGTAGGGATGTCCATGACCCGGCTTCGCGTCTACGACGACACCAGGGCGCTGTTCCACTTGCCCGACGGCGTGATTTATCTCGACGGCAACTCGCTGGGTGCGCTGCCGTTGGGCGTTGCCGAGCGTGTCAATCGCGTGATCACCGAGGAGTGGGGCAAGGAGCTCATCCGCGCCTGGAACACCGCCGGCTGGTACGCCCAGCCGCGTCATGTCGGCGACCGCATCGCGCGGCTGGTCGGCGCCGAGGCGGAATCCGTGATGGTTGGCGACACGCTGTCGCTCAAGGTCTATCAGGCGCTCGCCGCCGCGCTCGACATGAACTTGTCGCGCAAGGTGATCCTGTCGGATACCGGTAACTTCCCGACCGACCTCTACATGGCCGAGGGCCTGATCGAAACGCTCGGGCGCGGCCATCAATTGCGCCTGGTGGCGCCAGAGGAGATCGAGACCGCGTTGTCCGAGGACGTCGCGGTGCTCTACCTCACCGAGGTCGACTATCGCACCGGACGCCGCCACGACATGGCGACGCTCACCGCGAAAGCGCGTGCGCTCGGTATCGTCACGGTGTGGGACCTCGCTCATTCCGCCGGCGCGTTGCCGGTCGATCTCGCCGGGAGCGGCGCCGATTTCGCCGCGGGGTGCACCTACAAATACATCAACGCCGGTCCCGGCGCGCCGGCCTTTCTCTACGTCGCGCCGCGCCACGCCGACAGCGCTCGCGCCGCGCTGTCGGGCTGGATGGGCCACGCAAAACCGTTTGCGTTGGAGCTTGCCTACGCGGCGGCGGGCGGCGTCGAGCGCATGCGCGTCGGCACCCCGCCGGTGCTCGCCATGGCGGCGCTGGAGGCTTCGCTTGATATCTGGGACAGGGTCGACATTGCCGAAGTTCGTGCGCGTTCGCTGTCGCTCGGCGATCTCCTGATCAGTGAGGTCGAGCGCCGCTGTCCGCAGCTCAAGCTCGTCACCCCACGCGTGCACGAGCGCCGCGGCTCCCAGGTCTCCTTCGCCTTCGAGGGCGGCTACGCCGCCATGCAGGCCCTGATCGCCCGCGGCGTGATCGGCGATTTTCGCGCGCCCGACATCATGCGGTTCGGTCTCACGCCGCTGTACATCGGCGAGAGCGAGATCGTGCGGGCGGCCGAGATCGTCGAGGAGGTGATCGTGGGCGAGGCGTGGCGGCGGCCGGAATATCAGGTCGTGAATGCGGTGACGTGAGTCCGGTCTCGTGCCCCGGACGCAGCGCAGCGCTTTCCCGGCGATGCGATGGATCGTCCGGTGGCGGTGCGCTGCAGAGCCGGGGCCCAGGCCGCATCGAAATCGCCGCGATGGGTCCCGGCTCTGCGCAGCAACGCTGACGCGTTGCAGCGCGTCCGGGGCACGAGAACGTTGGCGTCGAGCGCCGATGACCATTACCTCGGAGGTTATTGCTTTGCCGCGCGCAGCAATTCACGCTGAGACGGCAATGAATTGAGAGGAGATCCGATGACGCCGCTCGAGAAACTCAAAGCGATGAAGATGCCGTTCGCCGAACTCAAGGGCGTCGAGTTTGTCGAGGCCGAGAAGGGTCGCGTGGTGGCGCGGATGATCGTCCGGCCGGATCTCTGCACGCTTCACCACACCGTGCATGGCGGAGCCGTGATGGCTCTGGCCGATTCCGTTGGCGCGGCGGCGACCGTGATCAATCTGCCTGAGGACGCCAAGGGCACAACCACGTTGGAGAGCAAGACGAACTTCATCGGCGGGGCGAAGCAAGGAACCGCCATCATCGCCATTGCAACTCCGGTCCATCGTGGCCGGCGAACCCAGGTCTGGACCACCCGATTAGAAACCGAGGACGGCAAGCTGGTCGCCATGGTGACCCAGACTCAGCTGGTCCTGTAAGACTACGGGACCCTGATTTTGTTAACGAATTAGTCGCGTCTGGTGCTCGAAAGTTGGGCAGGTCTCCGTCTTGAAAATTATGGTGCGATGCACAATATAGGAGGCCTAGGGATTCGAACGCCTCCTCGAGGGACACCAAGAGGAGTTTTGACGTGATACTTGAAGACACCGTTCGCACCGTTCCCGGCTATGTGCGGACCCTGATCCAGCAGGAAGAATTACCGCTCTTGCGCGATCATCTGCTGAGGCTGGACGCCGGCAGCCGCCATGACCGTTTCAACGGCTTCCTCGACGACAGCTTCATCGAGCGCTACGCGGCCCGCTGCGCCGAGGACGGCACCGTGATCGTTGCCTATATCGTCGATGGCGTGGTGCGTGGTGCGGCCGAGCTGCATCCGCCGGAGGGCGACTGCCTGCCTGAAGTCGCCTTCAGCGTGGAGGCCTGCGGGCGTCGTCAGGGCGTGGGCACGATGCTGTTCCGCCGTCTGATCGCGGAGGCGCGCTGGAAGGGCTACAAGCAATTGCGCATCACGACGGGCGCCGAGAATCACGCGATGAGGGCGCTCGCCAGGAAGTTCGGCGCCCATCTGGCTTTCCGCCACGGCGAATCGACCGGTACGATCGACCTCGCCAGGACGCCTGAGGCCGAGCTCGCCGATCTCGCGGCATCGCCATTCAGGGCCGGGCGCGCTCTTCTCAGCTTCAACAGCACATGCTGGAAGTTGATCTCGAGCATGTACGACAATCGCGCCGCATAGCCCAGGATTGCGGCCAGGAATACAAGCTTGAATCAGAAAGCGGACCGGCGAGGCCGGTCCGCTTTCTCAATTCTCTGCGATGAAGCGAAATGCTCAGCTGCGGGTGCCGGCACCGAAGCGGCGGACGACGCGGCGTTCGACCACGACGGAGCGCTGCGCGCCCTGTTCGCCGGCAATGACGCGCGTGGCGGTGATGCGGCTGTTGGTGCGGGCCTGCTTCTTCACCTCGGCCTGCACGACGTCGAGCGGCATCCCCATCAAGGCTGCAGCGATCTCGGCCTGCTGCGCCTGGTCGTCGGTGATACCGACGGCGGCGAAGATCGCCTCGTCCAGGGTGGGCGGATCGTGGCGGACGCGCCGCGTGCCATACTTCGTCTTCCAGTCTGCGCTCATAACGGCCTCATCTTGATGCCGGGATACCTAGTGCCCCAAATGTTGCATTGCAATATGAATTCGGTGTGGCAGCTCAGCTATGCACCGGTCGGGTGTCAGGGCGGTGACGCCGCACCTGCGCCGACTTCAACCCGCTTCTGAGGCCAGCGTTTCAGGGCTGCGTGTCCGGATTCCGTCAGCCCGTAAATTCCCCGTTCAGTGCGTTCGAACCAGCCATACACATTGTTAAGCAAGATCTTGCCTGCATCGGGACAGCGTTCGCGCAGCTCGCGCACGCGCATTGGGCCTTCGGCCAGCGCCGACGCGCAAGCCAGTGCCTGCTGTCGATAGGCCGTCATGATCGGTGCACGGGTGCTGCCGCCAAGCACGGGATCGCCCTGGCGCCGCTGATGCTCCCTGACGAGACGGGAGCGCAACTTGGGCTCGCGGCGTGGCGCTGCGGTGGGCGGCTTGACCAGCACCTCGACCTGGCCGCGCTCGGTCACTCCGAGCATGCCGAAGCCGAGCCGGCGGCAGAGATTACGATAGCGCGCGTCGCTCTCGCGTCCCTTGCCACGCGCCGACATCTTCGCCGCGATCCAGACCTCGTCGCCGGCGGGCGCCCGGTCGACCGCCTGCAAGATCAGCTCGAGATTGAAGGCAAGCTTGAGCTCGCCGATGACCACGACCGGCGGATCCTCGGCGCTGAGGCCGACCAGATCGCAGCCGCCGATCTCGCCCTTGACCGTGAAGCCGAGCTCTTCGAGGAAGCGTTTGACGGGCAGGTAAAGCGCGGTTTCCAACGGCGTTCCGATCGGAGAATCAGTTGTAGACAGTCTAGTGCCTTCTTGGCTCCGATTGAATCGAGCCGGTGTTCAGGACGCAGTCACACCCGCCCGCCCACCGGGATCAGCGCGCCGGTGACGCCGCTTGCGGCATCGCTGGCGAGGAACAGGATGACTTCGGCGAGTTCCTGCGGCGTCACCCATTTGGAGAAGTCGGCGTTCGGCATGTCGGCGCGGTTGGCCTTGGTGTCGATGATCGAGGGCAGCACCGCGTTGACAGTGACCTTGCCCTTCCACTCGTTGGCCAGGGCCTCGGTCAGGCGATGCACGCCGGCTTTCGACGCGGCATAGGGGCCCATCCCCCTGCCGGCCTGAAGCGCGCCCGTGGCGCCGATGTTGACGATGCGGCCGGCCTTGAATCTGGCCAGATGCGGCAGCGCGGCGCGTGAGGTGTTGAGCGCAGTCAGCACATTCAGCGCGTACATGCGCTGCCATGTCGTGACATCGCCATCGCTGACGGTCTCGAAGGCGAAGCCGCCGGCGATGTTGATCAGGACATCGAGCCGGCCGAGGTGCTGTGCCGCCGCATCGACGGCCGTTTTCGCTTGCGCTGCGTCGGACAGGTCGACGCCGCCGATCTCGATACGCTCGGCACTTGCGGCCATCTGCGACGGTGCGTGATCGATGCAGGCGAGGCGCGCTCCGCGCGACTGCGCGATCTCGACGACCACCTTGCCAAGTGCGCCGCGCGCGCCCGTCACGACCAAAGCCTTGCCTTGCATCATCGTTCTCCCGCCGCAGCCGGCTTATGGTTCGAGATAGCGTGCCTTCAGCGCGGTTCGCTCCGCCGTGCCGAGCTTGAGGCCATCACGCAAATAGGTTTCGAGATCGCCATATTCGCTGCGGACGGCGTCGAAAGCCGCAGCGAGGTACGAGGCCTCGACGCTGCCAATGGCGTCGAGAACATCGGCGGGAAGATCTGAGGCACTCGACGCGCCGAGCTTGTAGTGCCGGTTGGTCAGGAGGTAGTCCTCGGCAATGACGTCATCGGCGACGCCGAGCGCATGCAGGATCAGCGCGCTGGCGAAGCCGGTGCGGTCTTTGCCGGCGGTGCAATGGATCACCAGCGGCGCGCGGTCTTCCAGCAAATGGCCGAACAACGCGCGGAAGCTGTGCGTGTTGTGGCGGACATAGTTGCGGTAGGATTCGCGCATGAGCTCGATCGCGAGCGCCGCAGTCAGCGAACCGCTTGCAAGCTCGGCGCGCAGCGCGGTCACGACGGTCGGTTCGATCGGCAGCGAATGCACCGCGACCTCGTTGAGGGCGCAGATGCCGGCCGCGCGCTCCTCGCGCCCACGGAAATCGAACGCGCTCCTGACGCCCAGCGCGCGGACGATCTCGACGTCGGCAGCGGTGAGCTGGCCGAGATGATTGGAGCGGAAGATGTGCCGCCAGCGCGTGGTACGGCCATCGGTGGTGGGATAGCCGCCGAGATCGCGAAAATTGCTGGCGCCTTGCAAGGCGAGATGGCGGGCAGGGGAGTCTGTCATTGGATCAGCTTGGGTTATGTTCCCGCCTCGCGGGCGTCGTGGAATCTATTACAGGGGAGATCATGGGCCGGGACAAGGCCGTTGTTTTGGCGATCAGCATGCTGCTCGGCGGAATATGCTTCACGCGGCATGCGGACGCGCAGACTTTCCGGACCTATCGCTGCGCGGATGGGACGCAGTTCATCGTTGGCTTCTATGACGGCGACAAGCGCGCCTTCCTCCAGATCGACGGCGAGCCAGTCACGCTCGGCAAGCGGCTGGCGGTTTCGGGGGCCCGCTATTCGGGGGCCGGCGTGACGCTGACCATCGGGAGGGCCGGGACCACCACGGTCAAGCATCTGAAGCGGTCGGTCACGGCCTGCGCGGTGATCTGAGCAGCGTGGTGCTCCTCGGAATCAAAAAGGACCGAAACTTCGTTGTTTCGGTCCTTTTTCAAACTGCCGCCGCCTGGAGGCGAGAGTGCGGCGGTCTCAAACCAAGTACAGGCATCAGCGTTCCCATTTGGGCTTGGCTTCATCGACCGCATCCTGGTGGTACCAGCTGTCGCTGCAGATCGAGACGTTCGCGGAATGCGAAGCGTGATCGGCAGGAAAGCGGGTCTCCCCGTAGCGGCGTCCGGCGAGAGCCGCACGGCCCCCAACCGGGAATTGATAGATCTTTGCAGATCCGTGACTCAGACCATTGTTCATCATTGCGATTCTCCTTGGTCGAAGCGCCTTTGCCTCCATGGTGCGCCCGACTCGTTCGATAGTGGTTACTGGAATTCCCATATCGGCCGCGCAGGCCGAATTGGAAAGTGCCGAAAAGGAAATCAGTTGCCGCCCAATTAGTGGGCAGTAGATGCTCTGCATCCCCTAAGGCACCCAGTCGATGACTAACGCCTGGGCCATTCCAAAGGTTGCTGCGCAGGGGTGGGAGGGTTTGCGAAAATTGCCGGCGGTTGATGCGCGTTTCAGCGGCAACTGTCAGCGACGCACCGCGTGCTGCAGAATCGGGCGATTTTCAGCAGTTTTTGCGCTGCAGCGCCATGCGAAGGTGCGCGGCTGTGACGCAGGTGGCCGCGGGCGGCGTGCTCGCGGCCAGGCAACCCCGACTGCGGTGGAAATCGGCCCGGAGTGCGGCCTTTGGCATGCAAAATGCTTGTAGAGGGCCGGCCGATGATGGCCGGGTACAAACGTGCGGGGCTCTCAACCCCACCTTTCGCATCGTCTACAGAGAGGCTCAATGACCAAGTATAAGCTCGAGTATATCTGGCTCGACGGATATACGCCGACTCCGAATTTGCGCGGCAAAACCCAGATCAAGGAATTCGCGTCGTTCCCGACGCTCGAGCAGCTTCCGCTCTGGGGCTTCGACGGCTCCTCCACCCAGCAGGCCGAAGGCCACAGCTCCGATTGCGTGCTGAAGCCGGTCGCGGTGTTCCCGGACGGCGCCCGCACCAATGGCGTGCTGGTGATGTGCGAAGTCATGATGCCCGACGGCAAGACCCCGCATCCGTCCAACAAGCGCGCAACCATCCTGGACGACGCAGGCGCCTGGTTCGGCTTCGAGCAGGAATACTTCTTCTACAAGAACGGCCGTCCGCTCGGCTTCCCCGAGGCCGGCTATCCGGCGCCGCAAGGCCCGTACTACACCGGCGTCGGCTATTCGAACGTCGGCGACGTCGCCCGCAAGATCGTCGAAGAGCATCTCGACCTCTGCCTCGCTGCCGGCATCAACCATGAAGGCATCAACGCGGAAGTCGCGAAGGGCCAGTGGGAATTCCAGATCTTCGGCAAGGGCTCCAAGAAGGCCGCTGACGAGATGTGGATGGCCCGCTACCTGATGCTGCGCCTGACCGAGAAGTACGGCATCGACATCGAATTCCACTGCAAGCCTCTCGGCGACACCGATTGGAACGGCTCGGGCATGCACGCCAATTTCTCGACCGAGTACATGCGTACGGTCGGCGGCAAGGAGTACTTCGAGGCGCTGATGGCCGCCTTCGACAAGAACCTGATGGACCACATCGCAGTCTACGGACCGGACAACGACAAGCGTCTCACCGGCAAGCACGAGACGGCGCCGTGGAACAAGTTCAGCTACGGCGTTGCCGATCGTGGCGCGTCGATCCGCGTGCCGCACTCCTTCGTCAACAACGGCTACAAGGGCTATCTGGAAGACCGCCGTCCGAACTCGCAAGGCGACCCCTACCAGATCGCTTCGCAGATCCTGAAGACGATCGCATCCGTGCCGACCGACAAGCAGGCCGCGGCGTAAGATCCTCCCGGCCCGGGCTGGGGGGCTGGCCCGGGTTGGCTCACAATCCGCCGGAGCTGCAAGGCTCCGGCGGATTTTTTGCTTTTTGATGACAGCCGTTTCCGTGCCCGCGACCCGGCTCCGCGAAACTTGTCCAATTGCCGCCGGAAGCGGGATAGAGTGCTCCAGGATGCGCGCGGGGGCCGGGGGACACGGCTGGTGATTGAAGGCTTCTACAAGGTGAGATTTCAGCTCGGCGATGCCGTCGGCCGGAGCGTGATGCATGCCGCCAACGGCATGTTGCTCGGCGGCAATTCGGCCTTCGCCCATATCGGCACCTACCAGACAACTGACAGCGGCGTCGACATCGTGATCAACACCGTCCGCCACAACCCCGATCCCAACTACCGCGCCATGGCCGGCACCGATGACGCGACCCTGGTCGCCAAGGGCTGGGCCGACGGCGATCTCTATCGCTTCAGGGGCGAGCTGAAGGAGCTGCCCGGGGTGCCGTTCCAGTCGCTGATGACGCCGATCACCGAAGACGAAGTGCCGATCGCCGGCGGCGTCGGCGAAGGGGGCATCGCCGATGGTCTCTATTCGATCCATCTTCGCATGCTCGACGGCATCGACCGCGGCCTCACCGGGGTGATGCTGCTCAACCGGGGCCGCATCCTCGGCGGCGATGCCGCGTTCTATTATCTCGGCAGCTACACTGCCGCGGAGGGGCGGTGGAAGGGCCAGATCCTCAACCAGGAGCACACGCCGGCCAAGGACGATCCGATCTTCGGGGGCCACGAAGTCGGCATTGGCTTCTCCGGCAGTTATGGCGGCGAAGAGGCCGTGCTGGAGGCCACGGCGCTGGCCGGCAAGCGATCCTTGCGCCTGACCGCAGCCCTCAAGCTGATGCATCGCGCCTGAGCAGCCTTGAATTTGCCGGGGCGAAGACGCAACGTGACGATCATGCGGACTTACCTCGTTGCCATGCTCTTCGCTCTCGCCGCGCCCGTGTCTGCGCAGGCGCAGTCGGCCGATCTCGTCTTGTGCGACCGTGTCGCTGCCGACCCCACCGATCCCGACAAGCCGGCCGAGGTGAAGGGCGTCGCGGAGATTGCGGCGTCCGACGTCGCCACCGCCATCAAGTTCTGCAAGCAGGCTGCGCCATCCTCGCGGCGTGCGATGTTCGCGCTTGGCCGCGCTTATGCCGCCAACGGGCAGACCGGCGAGGCGATGGCGGCCTGGCGCAAGGCAGCCGACAAGGGATCGAGTGCGGCGATGGTCGAGCTCGGCGTCGCCTACGCCACCGGCGCGGGCCTTGCGAGGGACGAGGCGCAGGCGCGAAAGCTGTTCGAGAAGGCCGCGCAGGCCGGCAATCCGCGCGGCGTCAGCAACCTTGCCGCGCTCGGCAGCGCGGGCGGCGCGGCGCCGGCCGATCCCGCCCAGGCGCGGGCGCTGCTCGGCAAGGCCGCCGAGACCAATGCGGAGGCGCAGTACCAGCTCGGCCTGATGCTGTCCGAAGGCTCGGGCGGCGCCAGGGACGACGTCGCGGCGCGGGCGCTGTTCGAGAAGGCGGCGACGCAAAACCATCCCGGCGCGCTGGAGCGGATGGGCGCCTTCGCGCAGGAGGGGCGCGGCGGACCAAAGGACAAGGACGCAGCGAAAGCCTATTACGAGCGCGCCGCCGCGCTCGGCGACGAGGACGCCAAGAAGGCGCTGGAGCGCATTCGCTGTCCCTATGCCATCAAGGACAAGCAGGGCAAGCTCGTCACCACGCTGTGCTTCTGATCACCTCCCGGTCAGGGCAGAAGCGTCTAGCCGGTTCACTTCATGTAGTAGGCGAGATCGCTCCGGGCGTCGCGATAGGTGGTGTCGCGATAGTTGGGATAACCTCGCGCGGCCTGCGCCACCGCGCGCACCACGCAATCCCAGAAATCGCCGTTCCAGTCGAAATGCTTGTTGTATTCGTCTTCGAATTCGACGGCGGTGATGATGGCCTGCCGGATCGCCTGATCGTCGGCGTGCGGATGGGCACGCTTCACGTAGCCGAACATCGGCCCTTCATGCGCGTGATCGCGTTCCCGGCGGTACTTGGCGCCGAACTGCTCGGGGCTGAGAGTGCGGTTGATGCGGATCTCTTCGGCGGTCGGACGGCCCGCGATCGTCTCCAGGCGGTAGCGCTGGCGCCAGAGCCCGTAGGCCGCATCGAGCAGCGGCTGCGTCGCGGCGCCGGCGATGATCGCGCTGAGCTCCTCCTCGGCTGATTGCGGTGTCGTATCCATGCCGCTTGGTCGCGCCTCGGCGAAGGCCGGTTCATGCGCGATCTTTTTGCGTGCCGAAAACAAAAGTTCGAAAAACAACCCCATGCACAGTAGCCAAGCCATTGAAATCAAACGATTGCTGATTTTGCGAAGTCGATTTGACCTGTCGGGCAAAACAGGGGCATATCGCATGGTGGTGGGCGTGCATTCCGGGGCCGGTGCTGCGCGGAAAAGCCGGTGGCTTCAATGCGGCGGCGATGCTAGGTAGCCGGCAGTCGCTTTCCGATTTTGCGGGTTCACAACGTTGCTGGACGGGCTCTACAAGGTTGAATACGGCATCAACGACGGGTTCGGTTGCAGCATCATGTGCCTGCATGACGGCAAGATGCTGGGCGGCAATTCGGGCTTCGCGCATCTCGGCAGCTATGTCGAGCGTGACGGCCAGATCATCGCCCAGGTCATCACGGAGCGGCACAATCTGGACCCCGGCTTCAAGCCGCTGCTGGGCGCGGACGTCGCCTCGATCACGGCGCGCGGCCGGCTCCACGGCAACCAGATCCGCCTGGAGGGCGGTGCGGACACCATGCCGGGCGCCCATTTCTGGGCCAATCTCACGCGGCTCGATGACGGCGCGCTGCCGCCGCGCGGCGCGATCGGGCAGGGCGGAATCGCCAACGGATTCTACGGGATGAGCCTGCGTGCGCTCGATGGCGTCGATGCCGGCCTGTCCGGCGTCATGCTCCTGATCGACGGCCGCATCCTCGGCGGCGATGCGTTCTTCTACTATCTCGGCTCCTATTCCTCGGCGGACGGCCGCTGGAAGGGCGAGATGCTCAACCAGGAGCACACGCCGGCGAAGGGCGAGAACCCGGTGTTCGGTGGCCTCGAGGTCGGGATCGGCTTCTCCGGAACTTGCACGGAAAACAGCGGCGAGCTCGAAGGCATCGCGCTCGCCGGCAAGCGGAGCCTGCGCCTTGCGGCCTCGCTCAAGCTGATGCGTAGGGCGTAATCCCGCCGATCATTCCGTCGCGTCGGCGCTCGGAAGAGTATCGAGTCGGGCGTCTGGATGTCTGACTTCGGTCAGTAGCACAAGTTGACTTGTGCACGCGCGGTGTCGGCTAAAGATTCGATTGCGACAAGCTTAGGGTGATTGATCCCGATTCCGGCGCATGTTCGTTAGTGCCGCAATTGCCCAACCGAAGATCGCGGCAGCACCGATCCAGATCAGGAAGTCGCTCCATCTTCCAGCAAAGGCGAGGACAAATCCGGGCAGAAACACCGCCAACAGAAGCAATCGCCGGATGCCCGGGTGCGCGGTGATATCCTTACGACGCTTCGGATCGAATTCTGCAAGAAGCGCGATGCAGACGGCGCTGAAGAAAGCCGCACCCATGCCGAGCCAGCCGAGCAGCATCATTCGGCCGACTGCATGATGGCGCCGGCGCTGAATGTCGTTTGCTCGCGACGGCGCAAAGCAAGCCCGGCCGAGACCACGCTCACAAGCCCGCCTAGCGCGACCAGTCCATCCATTACGGGTATCGCACTCTGGCCTGCCGCGAGCGCCGCAGTCCAATTGGGTCCGCCGGCGGCAGCGCGCAAAAATGGAATTACCATCATCAATATGCCGGTTGCACCGAACAGCAGCGGCGGCACTCGTTCGACCGAGCGCATCACTATCGTCGGAACCAGCGCAAGCAAGGCTGCTATCAGAAAAGCTGCAGGAGTCCAGAACGCGGTCTCGAGCGACGGCAGGCTGGTGAAATAAGCCGCGGCCGCAGCCGTCATCGCGAATGGCAATCCGCCACCCACCCAGGCCGAGGCGCGGCCAAGCCCGCGCCAGCCAGGTTGATCGGAGCGACGACGAACCCACAAATTCAATCCGCTCCATGCGACGTACGCACTTGCAGCACCCAGAGCAAACCATACTGCGCGTGACCACCAGCCGGCAAAATTGCCGAAGTGAACGGGACCGATAAGGCCAAGCAGCGACGCCCCCCACGACGGCTTCAAGCCGACGATCGGCCGCTCGCGGATCAACTCTCCGGTCGATCCGTTGTAGATCAATCGCATCGCCGTCAAATCCCCGCTCCGCGGCAGCGGAAAGACGGTGATCCTGGAATCGGCGCGACCGCGGTTTTCCCATCCTGCACTCATCAGGGGGGCGCCGGCACGCTGACGCGCATCAGATAGTATGCGATCGATGTCGGCAATTGCCGCCCGACGGGCGTCGACGACGTTCAACCCATTCAGCGTCGTGACCATCTCGCGCACGTCGCCTTTGAAGGCGATTTTCGCCAACATCGGTAGCGCCACCGCGATGGCAAAGCTGAGGTAAGCGCCAGTGAAGGCTAGTACGAACGCGTGCGGCAAAGTCCATGTTCCCGCGACGGAGTGGAGATCGCGCAGGCCGACGAGCCGAGCGCGTCCCCGCATCACGAAGATATCCCGGAATAAATGCCGGTGCATCAGGATACCCGAGACCGCCGCCACCAGCATGGCAAGACCTAGGATGCCGGTAAGGATCAGTCCCCACGGGTTAGGCACGTGCAGGCGGACGTGAAGATCGACATAAAAGCGTCCAAGCGCTGTGTGGGGATCATTGGCCGCAAGTTCGTTGCCAAGTCCTTCCTGGCGCGAGATCACGCTTCCGTTCGGTCCGATCACGTAGAGGATGCCGCGCTCGCGGCGGACGCCGTTCACGGTTTCATCAGTATGGAAAAACGCATGCACGCGGCCGGCGGGCGTGGCCCGAAGACCGAGGTCGCCACGAAATTCCTCAGGTGTTTCCGCTTCGAGCCGCGCCAGCACAGCGCCCAGCGGTTGGTTCAGCGGGTCGTTCATTCCGAGCAACCCGCCCGACCAGAGTTTGATCTCGTTCGAGAACACCGCGGCCGTGCCCGTCACAATGACGGCGTAGAGCAAAAGCCCGAGCATGGCGCCGGCCCAGCCATGAACCGCCACCAGCGCTTTGGTTTCACGCGCTTTCAGATTGATCACGGCTCCTCCACGGAATTTAGCCGGCGATCATACCGCGCAATGCGATTGCGTGAATGACGGCGATGACCGTCATTGTAATCGCGACGCGGCCAAGGCTCCGATCTAACAGGGCGTAAAAGAATATGACGCCCCAGATCGCAGGCATGAAGAACAACGGAAACGCGATATGGTCAACGCCTCCAGAGCCCTTCGGGATCCAGAAGGGCATCACGGCCAAGATCAGGGCGGTGAGGGCGAAGGCGCACGGCCCTGCGAGTAGCGCCCGCAGCCAGGGCTGCCAGCGGCTGCGATCCCACACCCTTGAATCCGACGTCGCCAACGGTGCACTCGCCTCAGAAATTGAACGTGGTCGACATCAGATAAGTGCGCGGCGCGCCGAGCGACACCGCGCTGCTGACCGTGCGGTAGGAGTTGTAGTAGGCTACGTTGAAAACGTTCTCAACGCTCGCGCGGACAACGATTGGCTTGCCGTTCCACGGCGAAGCAAAGGTATAACGTGCCCCGACATCGACCCGCGTCCAGTCAGGCAGCACCTGAGTGTTGGCATCATTGGCAAAACTCTCGCCGGTGTAAATGACCCTGCCCGTTAGGGTCAGGCCATCGACGAAGGGAGTATCCCATTCCGCGCCGACATTGAGGTTAACCGTCGAGATGCCGACCGGGATCTTGCCGTTGTAATTGAATGTGATGCCGCCCGGGAACGTGTAGCTTTGGGAAACCACTTCGCCGTTGATGATCGTCACGCCGCCAAGCACCCGAAACCAGGGCGTCAATTCACCGAAAGTGTAGAGCTCGATGCCACGGTTGCGCTGCTCGCCGACGAGCCTTCGTGCAGGCAGTGGCTGCCCTGCCACCGGAACCGACGATGCGTTCGGAGCCGTGATATCGAAATAAGAAGTGGTGAATGTGATGCGACCCACGTCGATCTTCGCGCCGGCTTCCAGTTGCTTGGTTTGAGCGGGCGGCAGAATTTCGCCGACGTTAGAGTATGTTGTCGTTCCAGAAACTACTTCCGGCAGCTTGAGGCCTTCGATGTAGTTCGCGTAGAGCGAGACATTCTCCACGGGCTTCACAATGATTGCGTAGCCGGGACTCCATACCGAGCCTTCGATATGAGAGGAAGTGGGCGGCGTCAGGAAAGTCTGGCTGTCCGCGCCGACCGATTGCCGACGGGCGCCGACGATGAGCTGCAGGCGGTCGCCGAACATCGACATCGTGTCGGCAATGCCGACGCTGCGCATGTTTGTCTGGGTTTTCAGATCCTGCACGATGGCGGTGAAGTTCGGCAGCGGGCTCGGAATGGGATTGTAGAGATTCGAATTGATGATGCCGCCAGACCTGCCGAAGGACGTGTAGTCCCGGTCGAACGTCGAATAGTTCACGGTGAAGAGATGCTTGACACGCCCCGTGTGTCCGCTCGCGCGAAAGCCGATGTCACTCGCGTAGTTCTCGAAGATGTCATATCCTTTCAAAGCGGGATTCGACCAGTTTCCGAGGCCGCCGACGTTGGTGATGCGCGGCGACACGTACTGAAAATTGACGTCGCTCCGGTGATAGCCGCCGGCGGCGTACAAGGTGAGCCAGTCGGTCATGTCGACTTCGGCCCGCGCCATGGCAAACGAATCCTTCGTCTTCCAGCTCGCCCAGTCCGGCATGTAATTGGTGCCAGGGCGAGGCGGGGCCGGCACGGGAATGGTGAACGCGAAGGGCGGGCTCGATGTAAACGTTAGGAAGCGCTGCGGCGGCGTGAGGTTTTCGGCTTGGTAGCCGACGTCAACGGAAACTCGTGCACGCTCGCCGCGATAATCCATATTGAGGACCGCGTTTCCAAGTTCGTCGGTCTGTCGGTCGATCGTTGTGTTTCCGCCGCGCCCGCCACCGTTGAAGCGGATGCCGAATTCCTTGTGTTCGCCGTAGCGACGCGCCACGTCGATGAAGGCGCCGAACTGGGATTTGGAAATATACAGGCCGGTAAGTTGGGTGATGTCGAAGTCAGGAGCCTGCTTCGTTACCAAGTTGACACTGCCGCCGACTGCGCCCGCGGGCGGCATGCCGCCGAGCATGACGCCAGGGCCTTTCAGCAGCTCGACGCGCTCGAGATAGTTGGCCGACGTCGAATACGCGGGCGCCATGCCGTAGAGGCCGTTCATCGCGTAGTCGCCGGCGTCGTAGTAGAAGCCTCTGATGTAGAGACCGTCGACGCCGTTGCCGGAAGGTGTCTTGCTTCGGACCGATGGATCGTTGGCCAGGACATCGGCGACGGTGCGCGCCTGCTGGTCCTGCATCAGTTTCGCGGTATAGCTGACCTGGTTGAACGGCGTATTCATCACCCCGCGATTGCCAAGGAATCCGAGCTGTGAGCCCGTGGCGACCTGACCGCCAGCATAAGGAACCGGCGGAGCACCAAGCGCGCCGGTGGCCGGCGCGACAAAGGGCACCGGCTCAACCTGACGAAATGCAGCCGGAGGAGCGCGGCGCCGTGTAGTTGCCGTTGCTCGTTGAGCACGTTGAGCCGGGCGCGCGCGAGGCGTGGTGGGATTCGGCGCGTCGACATGGACGGGCGGTAGCGCCGATTGCGCAAGAGCCGACGTTGCACATCCGAGAAATCCGCCCGCGAAGGCCAGATGGCTTGCCGCGCCCAACAAGAACGCACAACGAAAGAGCTTGCTCCAACACGGACGCGACATCCCGAACACCCCTAAGCACAGCTTAATTCCACAGCCAAGCTGGGCTTACCATGCTGGATATGTCGGGTACCGTTTAGGGCGGTTAGAACCGCTCGAAACACGCGATTCTCTAAGATGTCTGTTGCGTGATTGCTACGACTGGGCCTAACCCGGCCGATCTTCGCGCGCCAGCATTTAGAATTAGAATGATTCAACGGCGCTGCGAAGACCAAGTCAAAAGAAGTTGGCAACCGTCACCGCTATAAGAGCGTGCGGCACCAGCACACTTCCGCTGTGGGCAAGTCTGCGCTCGCGACTAAACAAGACCTTGCTGCTTCTCCTAGCGGAAGCAACCATCGCGCGCCCCTCGGGTCGATGAACAGGAGCGCCAAGCGACCTACCGCGTCTCGTTAAGCCTTGCGTTGATGCAAAGTAGTAGGCATGGCACGGCTCTACGCAGTGCTTGGCAATCTTTCAATGGGGCAGCGGCGGTCTGCTCGTCCGCAAGTTGTTTCCGGCCTACACTCGGCAGCCGACGTTCGAGCGAGCTTCGAGCTCGGCAGCTCGGAGCCAGAAGGTGATTTCAATCAAGTGCCTTCGGGAGTCTTCAATAGGCGGCTCTTACAGGCTCGGCCTCACTCCAAAGCGGCCGAGCCCAGGCAGCTTGAGCGCCGGGCGCCGGATGTCGAAGCCGAGAACCGCGCCGAAAAAGTTGATCTCCAAGCCTTCGACCCAGCCGATCGAGAAGCCGACGTATCCGGCAAGCGAGGCATAGATCCCGGTGCCGGACGCTGTGACGCCGAACCATTTGCCGGTGTAGGGGAAGTCCTTGCCGATCGCGGTCGGCGGCAGCACGACCTGGAGCTCGGGGACGGAGTCGAGTGCAGCCTGCACGAAGGTGTTCGAATTCGGACCGGGCCAGACGCTGTAGTCGCCATAGGATCGAAACCTGTAGTTTTCGACGACGTCCCGGATCTTCGGGATCAGCGCTTCCGCGCGCTCGCCGTCGACGGCCACGATGATATCAGGCACAGCGCCGAACCAGCGCCCGTCCGGAGCGAAGCCGTTGGTGCGGATCGGCTCGCCCCAGGCCGTGTAGTCGTACCTTGTGTAGGTCGGCGCATCCTTCTCCTTGACGACGATCCAGGTATGGATCGCGAAGATGCCGCGCCATCTCACCGTTCTGGCTCCGAACACCCGGATGACGGCCTCGCGGTGATCGGCTGCGGCGGCCAGGAGACCCGCGCTGGAGCGATCGGCCGTTTGCCAGTTCTGGCGGCCATCGCCCAGCCAGAAATATCTCGCCGCCGATGCGGCAAGCGGTGCGAAGACGAGGAACAGAAAGATGAGCAACGGCTTTTTCAAGGGAGCGGTACGGCGGGATCTGTGACGAACATATAGTTCGCTTCGATGCCGCCGCCATAGCCGCCCCCGGGTCGTCGAACGGGCCCGTGACCTCGGTCGGAACCGTCATTGGATGGAGCACGCGCATGGACATGAAGCAAGCCGCGGCAATGACGGAAGCCTCCGGGCTGACGGACGACCAGGCCGGCATGGAGCGGACTTCAAGCCCGCGGCCGGGTTCCGGCTGGCAAGGAGCTTCTGCTCCGGGGGCGCGGATGCTGCCCCCGTCCGGGGAACGATGGGCTGACCAGCTGCGCGCGGCGACGATGAGGGCGCCGTTACGCTTCTTGCTGGTCGCTTTCCTGGCCGGAGCATGGATCGCTCGCCGCAGATAGGAACCGTGCGAGGAAGCAAGCGGCTTCCGGCGCACTGGCATATGGAAAGGGTGGAAGATGAGAGTTCTCTTTTTGGTCGTGACGATCCTTCTGGGCACCATGTCGCTCTCCATGGCGCAAAGCTCAGGAGGAGGAGGAGGTTCAGGCGGTGCTTCATCCTCGGGCGGGGCAGGCGCAACCGGTTCGGGCGGCGGCTCGACGCTCTCGAACGGGACGACGCTGAGTGGAACCGGCGGCTCGCCGGGGCCCAACAGTCTCAATGCCAAGGGCCAGGGGACAACGGGCCAGAGACTCGGCATAGCCCCGTCAACCCAGGAAAGCGGCGGATCTCGACCGAACTACAACTCGCCCGCCGCAAACGCCGCCGTCCAGCAGCTTGGGAACACCAACACCGGCATCCTTAAAAAGTAGCGATGATCGAGGCGCGTGCCCGCGTCGCTTCGGCGGCGGCGTTTCGACGGTCGCGCTGCTTAGCTCAGCGAGCCGCGCCGTTCGTCCGCAGGGATCGCACGAAATCGATCACGGCCAGTATCACCACGCTCACGACGATGATGATGAGCGGGATGGCCTTGATCCAGACCAGCAGGATTCCAAGAAATGCGATCATGAGCGCGAGGCCGATGAGGCCGGTGATCAGATTGGTCATCGCAATTTCCTCTTCTCCCCGCCGGCAGCCGATTGCGATCCGGTGCCGGGGACGTTGCGCCGGCCGCCCCCGCGCGTGCGCCCGATGGCGGTGGTCAGCCAGCGCGCGGTGCGCAACAGGCGGGCGTCGTTGCCACGGCGGCCGATGAGCTGAACGCCCAGCGGAAGGCCAGTTTCCGAGCGCATCAAGGGCAGGCTGATGGCGGGCACGCCGAGATAAGTCCAGAGCGAGCAGAAGACCGGGTTGCCGGTGGTTTCGATGCCGGGCGCCGCGCCTGGTGCAGCAGGCGTCAGGACCGCGTCGTATTCGTCGAAGATAGGGTCCAGCGCCTCGTTGAGCGGCGCAATCCCGGCCAGAGCGTTGCAATAATCCATCGCAAGATGCGCGCGCCCGCGCGCGATCGCCTCACGCAGACGGGTGCTCAGCCTGTCTTCGCCGCGCTCGTGGTCGCGCCGCAGATTGTGCGCCATGTCGACTTCCATGATGATGCGGTGCATGTCGACGGCGCTGTCGAAGCTTGGCCCAAGCTCGACTTCGCTGCACGCTTCGCCCAAGGCCCCGACGAGCTCGGCAAAGGCTTCACGCGTCACCGGCTCGGCCTGATCCCAGACCGGAGAGCGCACGAAGGCAAATCGCGGCGGCAGCGGCGGCTCGCTCGCCGCTATCGCAGAGAATGGCGGGCGCGCAACGGGCCGGGTGTCCGGATCCTCCGGGTCGAAGCCGGCCATGACCTCGGCGAGCAGGGCCGCGTCCTCGACACTGCGCCCGAACACGCCGACATGATCGAGCGTGCGCGACAATTCGAGCGCGCCGCTGCGCGGAATGAGACCATGCGTGGGCTTGAAGCCGACCACGCCGCAGAAGGCGGCAGGACGGATCACCGAGCCGTTGGTCTGCGAGCCGATGGCACCCGGCACCATCAGCGCCGCGACGGCCGCGGCGGAGCCCGAGGACGATCCGCCGGGCGTGTGATCTGGGTTGTGCGGATTTCGGGTCTTGCCCGGATTGTAGTAGGCGTACTCTGTGGTCACCGTCTTGCCGAGGATCACGGCGCCCGCCGCCCGCAGACGCGCCACGGCCGCCGCATCGCGCCGCGGCGTGCGTCCGGCCCACAGCTCCGATCCGAATTCCGTCGGCATGTCGCCGGTGTCGAAGATATCCTTGATGCCCACGGGCACGCCATGCAACGGGCCCGTGGCCTTGCCCTGCTTGCGCCGATCGTCGGCGGCCTTGGCCTGCCGCATCGCGTGATCGCGATCGAGGAACGCCCACGCCTGGATGTTGCGATCGACCTCGTCGATGCGCCTGAGGCAATCGCCGACGAGCTCCACCGAGCTGAGCCGGCCCTCGCGGATGCCGGCCGCAGCCTCGGCGAGACCGAGCGCGTTGAGACTCATACACAGCCCTTCGTTGGTTGGCCGGGCACACTCATCGCGCCCCGTAGAGGTAGTTGGGCAGCCACAATGCGATCCCCGGGAAGATGTAGACCAGTGCCATGGTGAAGAAGACCAGGCCGACGAACGGAAGCGCGCCGGAGAAGATGTCGGTCAGCTTCACCTCGGGCGGCGCCACGCCTTTCAGATAGAAGGCGGCCATCGCCACCGGCGGCGTGTTGAATGCGGTCTGCGTGTTCAGTGCCACCAGGATGCCGAAGAAGATCGGGTCGATGCCGTACTGGGGAAGCAGCGGCAGAAAGATCGGCACGAAGATGATGATGATCTCGGTCCATTCCAGCGGCCAGCCGAGCAGAAAGATGATCAATTGGGTCAACAGCAGGAACTGGATCGGCGACAGGTTCATCGAGGCGAAGAACTGCTCGACCACCGTCTGTCCGCCAAGAACGGCAAAAACCGCCGAGAACGTCCAGGATCCGATGAAGAGATAGCAGACCATCGCGGTGGCGCGCACGGTCAGATACACGGATTCGCGGATCATCTCGTAGTTGAGTGAACGATAGGCGGCCGCCAGCACGATGCTCATGAGGGCTCCCACCGCCGCCGCTTCCGAAGGCGTCGCGAGGCCAAGCAGGATCGCACCGAGCACCGAAACGATCAGCAACGCAAGCGGCAGGAACGACGTGGCGAGCGCCCAGATGACCTTTGAGGTCGGCACGTCGGTCTGCTCGCGTGGCAGCTTCGGCGCGAGCGCGGGATTGATGATCGCGCGTGTCATCGCATAGAGGACGTAGAGGCCGGCCAGCAAGAACCCGGGAAAGAACGCCGCCGCATAAAGCTTCACCGCCGAGACGCCGGCGGTCGCTGCATAGACGATCAGGAGGATGCTCGGCGGAATCAGGATGCCGAGGCAGCCGCCGGCGCAGACGACGCCCGCCGACAGCTTGGTGTCGTAGCCGGCTCGCAGCATCGCCGGCAATGCCAGCAGCCCCATCAGCGTGACGACGGCACCGACGATGCCGGTGGCGGTCGCGAACATCGCGCAGGTGATCAGCGTGGCCACCGCAAGCGCGCCCGGAACGTTCTTCATCGACAGTTGCAGCGAATAGAACAGGCGGTCGAGGATGTTGGCGCGCTCGATCAAATAGCCCATGAACAGGAACAGCGGAACCGCCACCAGCACGTCGCTGGACGTGACCTCGAACGTCTTCTGCACCAGAAGCGTGAAGATGCGGTTCTGGAAGAAGTCCTGACCGGGAGTGTAATAGGCATAGTAGCCGAACGAGACGCCCATCGCCATCAGCGTGAAGGCGATCGGGAAGCCCAGCATGATGATGAAAATGAACAGGCACAACATCAGCATGCCGAGTTGAGGATCGGTCATGCGCCTGGTCCCTTCTCGCTCTGCGGCTCGGCCGCTTGCTGCTGACGTTCGCGGATGACGAGGCTTTCGGTCTCCTCCACGTCGTGCAGGCGTTGCGGCCATCGGCCGGTGCGGATGCACAGCACGCAGCGGATGATTTCGGCGACCCCTTGCAGGAACAGAAGGAAGCCGGTGAGGGGGATCAGCGCCTTCAGCGGAAACACGGGAACGCCGGCCGGACTGAAGATGCTGACTTCGCGGAAGCGCACAGACATCTGGGCGTAGTTCCAGCCCGAATACATCAGCGCCGCGATCGCCGGCAGGAAGAACAGGATATACAGAACGAGGTCCATCGTCGCCTGGGTGCGCGGCGACCAGAGGCGGTAGACCACGTCGGCGCGGACGTGGCCGTTTCGCGAGAGCGTGTACGCGCCGGCCATCAGGAACATCGCGCCATAGGTGATGTAGCTGATGTCGAACGCCCAGGTGGTCGGTGCCCGCAGCACGTAGCGCACGAACACCTCGTAGCTGACACCCAGCGTCAGGACGAGGATCAGCCAGGCGAACGCCTTGCCCACCCACGTGCTGAGCTCATCGATGAAGAACAGGAATTTCGTCATGCGAGCTGAACTCGCTGCGAGCAGACCATCCGGATGTCCCCCTCCCAACTCGTGGGCGGCGCATCAATTGCGCCGCCCTCTCACGTTCGGCGTCTCGCGATGCGTCGCGACGGCCGTTAGACCTTGAGCACGCCCGGGAAATGATGCTCGAAGGCGCCGCGGTAGTCCGTCGCGTTGTTCATGTTGTAATAGACCACGCGGCGCACCCATTCCTTCTGCGAGTCCATGACCTTCTTCATGAACGGGTCGGAGCCGAGCTGGGCGATCAGGCCGTCCCACGCCTTGATCTGCGCGTCGAACACCGACTTCGGCGTCCTCTGGACGTTGACCTTGTCCTTGTTGATCAGCTCCTGCAGGTCCTTGGAGTAATAGTCCATGGCCTTCCACTCGTTGGCGGAGGACACGGCTTCGGCGGCGTATTGCAGGATCGCCTGCTGTTCCTTCGGCAGCGTGTTGAATTTGGCTCGGTTGAACATGATCTCGAAATATTCCGTCGCCTGATGATGACTGCCCATCATGTAGTTCTTGGCGACATCCTGCGCGCCGAAGCGCCGGTCCGAGGTCGGGTTGTTGAACTCGAATCCGTCGATCACGCCGCGTTCCATCGCGGGCACGATCTCGCCACCGGGCAGCTGCGCGACGGATGCCCCCATTGCCTGGAACAGATCGGCGGCCAGACCCACCGTGCGGTACTTCAGGCCCTTCAAATCGGCGTCGCTGGTGATCGGCTTCTTGAACCAGCCGAGCGGCTGGGTCGGCATCGGCATGGCGAAGAAGCTCTTGATGTTGACGTTCATGATCTTGGTCTGGAGCTCCTCGAACAGCTCCTTGCCGCCGCCGTTGTGGATCCAGCCAAGGCCTTCGTTGGCGTTGAAGCCGAACACCGGGCCCGTGCCGAACAGCGAGGCGGCCTTGTGCTTGCCGTACCAGTAGACGGTGACCGTGTGCGCCGCGTCGATCTGGCCGCCATGAACGCCGTCGAAGACCTGGAACGGATGCACGACTGAGCCGCCGACCAAATAGTCGATGCGCAGCCGGCCACCGGCCATGTCGTTGACGCGCTTGACGTAGTCTTCGGCCATCTCGTTGAAGACGTCGGCCTTGCCCCACGAGCCCTGCATCTTCAGGGCTACTGTCTGCGCCCGGCTGACTTGCGGCATGGCGATGGTGGCAGCGCCGACCGCGCCGGCGGTGAGCAGGAATTTGCGACGAGTCGTTCTGGTCTTTTCAGACTTTGCAAGCATGGACGTCCTCCCTGGCGGCGTGATTGTGCGAACGCGTCTCGGCGCGCTTTTTGTTGTTGTTGACCGCTGGAGGTATGCCGCATTCCAGCGACTTTGATCCCAGTCTGGACGTATTGCGCGCGTCCGACAAGCGCTCCGGTGTCGCATTGATCTTAGACGTTCGGCTCGCAGCAGCCGGATGCTCACGCGCCTGTCGCGGCGCAGCAAAAGCTGCAGCCGGACGCCCGTGCGATGCTCGTCCGCGATTGCATGCCGGGCCTCAGCGGAAATGTTGTCGCCGGGCCAGCTGCCCGTCGCGCGACCACTGGTTGGCTCAGTCGCCCGATGTGTTGAGGTCTTCAAGAACAGTGCTTGTCCGGAAAGCGCTGCGTCCGAAAACTGTCGTTCGCCGAAGTGATACCTGATTGCCCGGACCTGCCGACGATCAGGGTTTGAATGCCCCCGGTGACCGGGCGCGGGAGGAGTGGGGGGCGACCGAGCCGGATTCCGTACCCTGCCGGGGCTTCCCCTGGCCGCCCGCATGGCCTATGACGCTGCAACGCAAAAATCCCCCAAAAAGACCTCATGATCCGCCTCGACAACGTCAGCAAGCAAGCCGGCCACCAGATCCTGTTCATCGAAGCCTCCGCGGCCCTCAATAAGGGCGAGAAGATCGGGCTCGTCGGCCCGAATGGTGCCGGCAAGTCCACCCTGTTCCGGATGATCGCGGGGGAGGATCTGCCCGACGAAGGGCAGGTCTCGACCGATCGCGGCATCACCATCGGCTATTTCAACCAGGATGTCGGCGAGATGAGTGGCCGCAGCGCGGTGGCCGAGGTGATGAATGGGGCAGGGCCCGTCAGCGAGGTGGCGGCGGAGCTGCGCGAGCTCGAGGCCGCGATGGCCGATCCTGACAAGGCCGACCAGATGGACGAGATCATCGCCCGTTACGGCGAGGTGCAGCACCGCTTCGAGGAGCTCGACGGCTATGCGCTCGATGGCCGTGCGCGCGAGGCGCTCTCCGGCCTCGGCTTCAGCCAGGAGATGATGGAGGGCGACGTCGGAAAACTCTCCGGCGGCTGGAAGATGCGCGTGGCGCTGGCGCGCATTCTCCTGATGCGCCCCGACGTGATGCTGCTCGACGAGCCCAGCAACCATCTCGATCTCGAAAGCCTGATCTGGCTGGAGAAATTCCTGCACGATTACGAAGGCACGCTGCTGATGACCTCGCATGACCGCGAGTTCATCAACCGTGTGATCTCCAAGGTGATCGAGATCGACAGCGGCTCGCTCACCACCTACACGGGCGACTACGAGTTCTACGAGCAGCAGCGCGCGCAGAACGAAAAGCAGCAGCAGGCCCAGTTCGAGCGCCAGCAGGCGATGCTCGCCAAGGAGATCAAGTTCATCGAGCGCTTTAAGGCGCGCGCCTCGCACGCCGCCCAGGTGCAGAGCCGGGTGAAGAAGCTCGACAAGATCGAGCGGGTCGAGCCGCCGCGCCGCCGCCAGAGCGTCGCGTTCGACTTCCTGCCGGCGCCGCGCTCGGGCGAGGACGTCGTGGCGCTGAAAAACGTGCACAAGGGCTACGGCTCAAAGCTCATCTATGACGGCCTCGACTTCATGATCCGCCGCAAGGAACGCTGGTGCGTGATGGGCGTCAACGGCGCCGGCAAGTCGACGCTGCTCAAGCTGGTCGCCGGCGCGAGTGAGCCGGACGAGGGCACGGTGGCGCTCGGAGGCAGCGTCAAGATGGGCTATTTCGCTCAGCACGCGATGGACTTGCTCGAGGGCGAGCGCACCGTGTTCCAGTCGCTGGAGGATGCGTTTCCGACCGCGGGGCAGGGCAGTTTGCGCGCGCTCGCCGGCTGCTTCGGCTTCTCCGGCGACGACGTCGAGAAGCGCTGCCGGGTGCTCTCAGGCGGCGAGAAGGCGCGGCTCGTGATGGCCAAGATGCTGTTCGACCCGCCGAACTTCCTGGTGCTGGACGAGCCGACCAACCATCTCGACCTCGCCACCAAGGAGATGCTGATCACCGCGCTCTCGGATTTCGAGGGCACAATGCTGTTCGTCTCGCACGACCGGCATTTCCTCAGCGTGCTGTCGAACCGCGTGCTGGAGCTGACGCCGGAGGGCATCCACCAATATGGCGGCGGCTACACGGAATATGTCGCGCGCACCGGGCAGGAGGCGCCGGGATTGCGGAGCTAGGACATGATCCGGAGAAGTGCGCAGCGGTTTTCCTTGAGGATCATGCGCGCAGACACAAACGAACCCCGCCTCCGATGGGCGCTCTTCGTCGAGTCACTGCTTTTCACCACAGCATCTCAAAACGGCGATGCTCGATGGCAAGGGGCTAGATCACGCCAGACAGGTTGCGCTTCGTCTACGCCACCAACCGAGCAGGCCACCGCAGACAAGGACCAGGCCGGGCAGGCCCGCGCCGACGATCGGACCAGGGACCGCTGCGATGCTCAGATCTCCACTCAAATCCAGGGTCAGGAGCGGTGACGGGTCAAAGGGGACCGTGTCAGCGCGTAGCAAGTTAGGTGTGATGTTGATCGTCACCGGCCCGCCTAAGAGGTCACTCGCCTCCAGAACCACCCTCCAGGTCGTGACATCGTACAAGGACCCCGTGGTATCCGGCGCCGCCGGCGTCGCGGTAATGTTTCCGTAGAGGCCGTCGGCCGTAGAAGGCCCTGGGGTTTGCGGAAACGAATTGAGCACCAGGTTGAGCAGATTCGCGTTGCTGGGACTGGAAATCGACATCAGGAAATTGCCGAACACCGGATCGCCTGACTGTCGCAGATCCAGCGTGAAGTCGAGGTTGCCACCAAGCGTACCGTTGATGGTTACCGATGTGGTGGTCGTACCTGAAGTCCAGTCGGTCACATTGATGGTAGCGGCACGGGTTTCACCGCTGAAACAGACGACAAGCAAGAGGCAGACGGAAGCCAAGGCGCGGCCAACGCAAAGCCAGAAACTGGGCATCGAAGTTCTCCTGTTACTCTCTACTACTTTCTCGGCTTCTATCTTCTACTGTCGCTCAAATATTAAACTCGAACGGTTGAAGGTTTAGCAGCTGGCTCTGGCTTACGCCGAGCAGCTGGATATGCTCGTTGACCCCCAACGTGATCACCGTGTTATTCCCGGGGCTGCTGTCAGCAAGGATTTGGTCGACCGTCAAGCCAGCGAAACCCTGGAAGTCCAGCACGTCCTTCGTCGGGTCGAAGTCCGCGATGGTCGTATTGAAGTTGCCTTCTTTGAATACGAAGGTGTCGCTGCCTGCACCGCCCTTAAGACGATTGGTTCCATTGTCACCGCTGATGACGTCATTCCCGCTTCCCCCGGTGATGACGTCATTACCCGCGCCGCCGATGAGGATATTGCCATTGTTGTTGCCGGAGATCGTATCGTTGCCGGATCCGCCGATGACATTGTTGACCACGCCGGCAAGCTTCTGCACGCCGGTCGGCGCACTGAAGGCGATACTGGCACCCGCAGTCCCGCTGAGGCTGATGGTCGTATTCGCCGAACTCGCTTGGAAGTTATAGGCATTGGGCCCGTCGTTGACGGTGAGCGAGACGGTTACGGGAGTGCTGTTCGACGTGCCGTCGGATGCCACATAGGTGAAGCTGTCGTTGCCGGTGAATGTCAGCAGCGGCGTGTAATCGAACGAGCCATCGGCGTGGAGGACGAAGGACGACGCATGCGCCGGGCCCGCCTGCAGGACCGCACTCAATAGCGCGCTGTCGACGTCAGTGTCGTTGGCGAGCACGCCGGGGCCTGCAACATGGAGCGCTTGATGCAGGTTGGTGGCGTAGCTATCGCCGCTGGCGACTGGCGCGACGTTCTCGACCACGACGTCGTCGACCTTGACGTGGTAGTCCTGCATGGCGCTTCCGCCACTGTTGTCTTTCACCTTTACCAGCAGATCATAGACGTTGTCGCCGTTGCCATCCGTCGGATTTTCGTAGTCCGGAGCGTCCTTGAAGGTGATCGCGCCGGTGGAGGCGTTGATGTTGAACTTGCCGGCATCCGCGCCGCCGACGATCTCGTAGGTCAGCGTCTGTCCCGGATCGGGGTCCGATGCCGACACGGTCGTCACCGCCTTCGTGTTCTCCGGCACGTGAATCTGGTCGTTCGGACCGACGATCACGGGCGGGTTGTTCGCCAGCGTCGAGGCCACTGGCGCGACGAAGGTCTTGAACGAGCCCTCCTTGATCAGCATGCCACTGTCGAGGAATGCGTCGCGATCGTCTCGCACCTCGATGGTCAGGGTGTTGACGGTCCCCGGGATCACGAGGCCGCTGATCGTGAGCGTATGCGTGTAGGCATCCGCGCGGATCTGATCGGCTAACGGTCCTGTCGTCGGCAGGTTGTAGACCAGGTCGCCCGACCCAGAATAGACGAGATTCTTAATCGAAAGCGCGGCGCCGTTCGACAGCGAGCCGATATCGACGCCGTTGAGCTTGATCGAGAAGATATCGGTCAGATCGCTGCCGTCGAATTCGGGCAACTCCTCGGAGAACAGCACGGCATCGAACGAGAATGCGGTGTCGCCCGGCTTCGGCGTGAAGGTATAGGTGAGCTTGGCGCTGTCGTCTTCCAAGCCTGCGGTGCCCAGGTCGGTCGACAGGTCGCTGGTCCGCTCGATCGTGTCCGCCGAGGCGGATACGAAGCCGCGCACGGTCTCTTCCGCGCTCACGCCCGCTTCGGAGATATAGAGATAGAGCGGCTGCTTGGTGCTGACTGCCGTCGTCAGATCGAAGCCGATTGCGCCGCCGTCCCCGAGCGTCACGCTGTGCCCGACTTCCGACGCCAGACCGGTGGTGTCAAATATACCGAGGGTCGCGAGACCATCTAGCAGGCCGTTGGTATGACCGTCCAGTTCCGCAGTTTGAAAGCCTCCGTCGCGCATGGTGCCCGACCGCAGCACAGTGCCGTTGTTGCTGTAGTCAAACACGTCCAGCTTCGAGATGCCGTTCATGACAGCGGCGGAGTTCGTACTGCCAATGAACTGACGGCTCAGCACGATCGCGTCGAGATCGAAACCGCTGAACTTGCCTGAAGAGCCGCCCCTGCCTGAACCACTGTCCTCGATCAGCAGCGACTTGATGTCGATTCCCAGCCCTGTCAACTCGGCTCGGTAGATGGTCGCGCCACCGGTGTCGCCCACCCGCGTGAAGGTGAGGGGGATGCTGCCTGCGATCGACGTCGGGCCCGATGTTTCGTTCGGTCCCGCTAGATCCGCCGCACGACCCGTCGAGAGAATTATGCCTGAGCCCAGTCCGAAGGGATCGCCGTTGAACGTTGCGAACGACTCGGCGTTCCCCTCCACCGTCAGTGTGCCGTTCACACCGCTCGCGCCTTCCAGCGCCGCCTCCAGTGCCGTCGCGGTCGGGGCCGCGGTGATCCACGGTGTGGCGAGCGTCGAAAGCGACATGAGCGACATGGCGCCACGGCTGCTGTCGAGCCCGGACAGTGCCGTCAGCCCATCCGACGGCGACGAACTCGGCACCCACGCTTCGTTGTCGCTGACGATGTAATCGGCGTTGAGGTCGAAATCGCCGTTCACATTCCTGACCTTTGCGATCAGGTCGTCATAGCTACCGTATCCGCCATACCCGCCATACCCACCGTATCCGCCATAACCACCGGAGTCCTCGTGATGGACGTAGATATAGGCGTCACTGCCGACGAACTCGACGCGATAATCCTCGCCATCGTGCAGCGAGATGGTATCGCCTTCGCTGGCGTCGAAGTCCTTGATGTCGGCGTAGTCGAGATCGCGGCCGCCGTCATAGGCGGCACCGTTTCCGGTGCCGAGAACGAAGCGATCGGCACCCGTACCGCCCGTGAGGAGGTCGACCTGGGTAAAATCGTTCATCCCGACGCTCGCGCCGCCGTCGAGGTAGTCGCTGCCTTCGCCGCCGTTCAGCTCGTCGTCACCCGCGTGGCCAACCAGTATGTCGTTGCCGCCTTCGCCGAAGAGATGGTCATCGCCGCCGCGATTCTCGCCCAGCCAGCCGATATCGCGGAAGACCGTGTCCGTCCCGTTCAGGACGTCGTCACCCTGCGAGCCCAGAACCGACAGGCCTTCGATGCCCGTGAAGTTGACGGAAGACGTTACCGAATTCGGATTTCCGACGGCGGATGCAGTGTAGCTTCCCTGATTTGTCCAGAGCGTGCTGTAGTAGACCGTTTTGTCGGTTGAAACGAGGAAGGACGAACTGCGCACATTCTGGTCTGATCCGAGACTCGAATAGTCGAGAAACAGGCGGTCGCCAGCAGCTTGAACAAAGGCGAGGCTCGGGGTGCCGTAAGGTCCCGGATCGCCAACCGAGTCTCGACCGCCGTCGACGGTGTCGAAGCCGAGGCCGGAGAGGATGACGTCTTCACCGTCGCCGGTGTCGAAATGGTTGTTATGCACGCCAAGCTGCGCAACGAGATCATTGCCGGCGCCCGTGCGAACGTCGCCTAGATATTCGAAGTGCTCGGCGCCGGCACCATTCGAGATCGAGAAGTTCGCGCCCTGATTTTCGGCCGTTCCTTCCTGGCCGATCAGCCTCAGGTTCTGGCTGGTGAAGGAGAGATCGATCGACAGCGTGTCGAGGCCGCTGCCGCCGTCGAGATGAAAGGCGGCTGGCTGCGATGCGGCGGCGCCGCCAAAGTCGAGCGTTCGATTGACGTTTGTTCCCCAGGCGACCGTATCGTTGCCGCTTCCGGTGTGAACGTCGTCCGCGCCGCGTCCCGCGATGACGATGTCGTCACCACTGTTGGTGTATATGCGGTCGGCCGACTGACCGCCATAGACCGTGTCCGCCTTGGACGTCCCGGTGAGCCAGAGCCGCTCGATGTTCGAGAAGTTGACCTGGTCAAGCTGGCCGTTGTTGGTCGCGTTCTGTCGGGTAAGCTGGCCGCCGGTCGTCGACCCGAGCGCGAAGCCGCCGGTCACACCCTGGCCGACGTCCGCATAGTAGCCGGAGTAGACGACACGCAGGACGTCGCCCGGCAGATCGGCCGGCACGTCGCCGGAGGTACGATTGCCGCGTCCGTCGACGGTCTCAACGACTTCCCGACCGGAGATGTTTGGATCCAGGATGTTGTCGAGGTTATTGCCGCGCAGCGTGTCGCCGTAAGCCGAACCAAGCACGTTTTCGACGGTCTCACCGCCGAGATTGTATATGTCACCTGCGGCCGTCCCGCCGGCCCCGACGCCAAACAGATCGACGGTTACCCCCGCATCGGAGTCGCTGTAGAGCGTCCAGTCTCTGCCTGCGCCACCGACGATGATGTCGGCGCCCCGGCCACCGATCAAGATGTCGTCGCCACCGTCGCCATTGATGAAGTCGGCTCCATCGCCGCCCTCGATGGTATTGTAGCCGAGGTCGCCCGTGAGTGAATCGCTCGCGCCCGTGCCGATGAGGTGGTTGAAGGAGCTGATGCCGCGGCCGCCGGCTGGCGCGGGGATTTCCATCCCGATCCTGTCGCCACCCGCACCCGCGCCGACCCCGAGATCCACGGTGACCGGCCCGGTCAGATGGGCATAGGTGAGTGTGTCGTAGCCGCCCGGACCGCCATCGAGCAGTTCGTCACCGTCACCGCCGCCCCGCACAACGTCGTTGCCGAAGCCGCCGAGCAGAACATCGGATCCACCGCGGCCTTCCAGAACGTCGTCGCCGCTACTGCCGTCCAGGACGTTGCGGAACTGATCGCCTTGCAAGCTGTCGTTGTTGATCGACCCCTGTACGTCCTCGATCGAATAGAATTTGTCGCCCTCGGCGTCGCCGCCAAGCTGGTTGACGCGCGTGAGGTCGATATACACCGCACCCCAGGAGGTGATGTAGGTGGTGCCGTCCTCGCCGCCGTTGCTGCCGGCCGGAACGAATCCACCTGCACCGTTCAGCAGGTCAGCGCCTTCGCCGCCGAGCAGGAGGTCATTCCCGAAGCCGCCGAGCAGGTTATCGTTGCCCTTGCCGCCTTCGAGGAACACATTGTAAGGGGCGTAGTCGGCGCGAATGTAGTCGTCGAAATCGGTGCCGATGGCCCGCTCGATCGACACAAACTGATCGCCCTCCGCATCTCCGCCCGAGCCGTAGTATGCGGAGTCGGACAGGGTGATGTAGATGCCGGTCGGTGTCGGCAGGTCGCGGTTGGCCTTGGAGTAGTCGACCGTATCATTACCTTCGCCGCCATCGAGGAAGTCGGCACCCTTGCCGCCCTCCAGCGTGTCGTCGCCCTTGCCGCCGCGGAGAATGTCGTTGCCGTCTCCGCCGGAGAGCGAGTCCGCGCCTGTCTGGGTGTTGGCGAGGTCATCGCCCCACAGTTCGTCGTGTGCGGCACCACCGATCAGCGTATCGTTGCCGGCTCCGCCAAACATCACGCTGTTGACGTGCACGTCATTCTGGATGACGACAAAGTCGTTTCCGGCGCCGAAGTCAGCCCTGATGGTGGTGGGAATCGCCACGCGCTGGGTGACCCCGAACGCGTTCACATCGAGGAAGCCGGGCTCGATTTCTCTCGGGGAATCATCCTTTGGATCAATGTCCTCGCCGTCCGGATCCGGCTTGCGGGCCAAGGCAATCACATAGCCTTCAATGTCCGGGTTGTTGGGATCGACGAGGTGAACTTCCTTGCCGGTGTTGTCGGCGACGATGCGAAGGTTCGCCCGTGGGCCGACATTGAGCTGGAGATCGATTCCCTCCATCGACGCGAGGCCGGGTGCGGAAGCCGTGGGCACCACGGTTTCCGGCGGGCATTCGAAATCCGAGAAATCAGCGAGCGTGGCGCCGGCGAGAGAGATGTTCTTCTCGACCGAAAATGGCCCGAATCCGACCTGGATGTAGAGATGGACGTCGACATAGGCGCGCCCGTTGATGTCGAACGCGCAGCCCCAGTCGGCACTGGAGGGACGGAACTTCTCGACCGTGAAATAGGCGTCCGTATTGAAACCGAACTCGGCCGCAACGCCGGCCTCGCCGGCCACGAAGTTGATTGCCGCGCCGCCGCTGATGCTGGTGTTGAGCCAGCCGACCGGCTCATAGGCGAATGGCACGCCCGTGGCCTTATTGAGGCGGCTAGGACCGTGCAGATCCGGGTTGTCCGCCTTGGTGGTGAAGTAGAACCCATCGAAGAAGTTCTTCGTTGCCAGGCCTTCCGTGTCGTAGCCGATGTCGATGTCGATGCCTGCTGCGAGCGCGCCCCTCAGCGTGAAGCCGAGCGGACCGAGCACCGGGAAGAAGCCACCCGCTTGCACCTCGAAGCTGAACTCTGGCACGTCGTACTTGATGATGTCGACCGGAACGGTGTTCTGGAAGAAGATGTTGAGAATGGTTTCGGGGTGCTCGAACAGCGAGAACTCGAAGCCGGTCGAAGTTGCTTCGGGCGGCAGGAGATCGTCGACAACCTTGAGGAAGTCCTTGGCGATGTCGGAAAGCCCACTCAGCGCGCCGATCTTCGAGGTGAGCTGATCGATCACTGCCTCAGGATCGATGTTCGACGTCGTGGCGCCACCGAACAATGAACCGCCGCCGATGTCGATTTCGCCGGAGCCGTCCGGTGCCGCGAACTTGCGTAGTTCGGCGATAATCTTCACTGCGCGGTAGAAATTGCCGATCGGCTGCTGCAAGGATGGATTCGCATAGGCCGCGAGGTCGCCGATCGTGATGATGCCGTCACCACCGCCGCTGATCGAGCCGACTTTGTCGAACTGATCAAGCAGCGGCGTGAACGCCTGGGCGATCCCGTTCAGCGCCGGCATGGGCTCCATGGCGATATCGACGATGGTGCCGAGCGCACCGTGATTGAAAATGCTGGCGATATCGCCCAGCGTGTCGCCAACGAGACCGAGATACTCCTTCAGATTGATGGTGACGTGCTCCAACCCGAGCGTCGGCGCAGTGAAGGTCTTTCCGTCGGTTCCGAAGCTGAAGGTGAGCTCACCATGAGTCTTCGGAAGAACATCGGCGAGGAAGGTCGTCTCGAACTTGAGATCGAGACCGACATCCGCCTCGACCGTCGGGGTCGCGGAGAATGTCGTCCCGTTGTAGTCGACGTCAATTTTGAAAGTGGCCGTAAATTCGTCCTTGGTTGGGTCGGCGTCATCGACCTCGATCTTGGCAAGGCCGAGGTCCGCTTCGGTATCTTGGATCGAAAAGCTCGCCCCGATGCCAACTTCGACCTCCGGCGCGCCATCCACCATCGTGAACGTACCGTTCGAATTGATGGAGATCTGGGCCTGCAGCTTGGCGCTGAAATCGGCGTTACCACTCGCATTTATCTTGAAGATCGGAAGCTCGTCGACGGCGATATTGAAATCTTCCGTCTCGGCCGTCACCGTCGTGTTGAAAGCAAGGCTTATGTCGCCGCCCGCCGAAACCGACGCGGTGACCCCGGGAATCTCATTGAGTTTGGCGACAAGCGCGTCCGCGAGGCTTCCGCCGGCGCTCTGCGCCTGCGTAAGCGCATCGTGTATTTCGACCTTCAGAGCCGCGAATGGATCGAGAGTATCAACCCCGCCAACTTTCTCTGCGACGGTTCCGATCGCTCCGATGAGTGGAAGGTCGCTGTTACTGACCTCGGAAACGATGCTGTTTCTAATCTTGTCGAGAAAAGCGTCGATTTGCGATTCAAATTGAGCGGCGGTGACGGCCATAGACGCACCCCATTTTTTCCAATCAATTTCATTATTAAAGATAGAGAAAACGCTCCTGGCTCCCCGAGTAATTAATGCCGAGCAACCAGTTCTAAAAATTTAATATACGTTGACTTCGCGCATTAATGCAATCGCAAACAGGGTTCCAAATTCGCTGAGCTTGTGAAATGTCGCGCCGCTCGCACTGCGCAACAACAACATCACGCGTGCACGGGCTATGTACATAAAGACAAAACAGAGTCGGCGATTATCTCGGACGCATCATCCGAGAGGAGCAGGGCAATCGTTCGACCGATCTGCGATGCGCGTCGGCGTATGTTCACATCAGCACACAACGCATCGATATTGGCGACGATGGAGTCCGCCGTAGCATCGCTCCAGGGCAAGAGCCTGCCGACGCCAAGACGCGCCACGGTCTCGCCGATGAGGCGTTTCTCGAGGTCCGGCGCAAGCACAAGCTGCGGCAGGCCAGCCGCAAGCGTCATCGAGACAAGCCCCAGTCCGCCGTGGGAAACAACGATGCGGCTACGCAATGCGATATCTACGATTTTCAGCGGACGTGGTTCGAAGATGACGCCCGCAGCTCGGAGTTTATCCAGGTATGTTCCGGCGAGATTAGGGACGTGTATCCTCACCCTCGACCCGTATCGCGCGAGCGCCTCATAGATGCGCTCGGCCCCGTGAGCAGTCTCCGAAAAGTAGACAAAAATCTCATTGCCCTCCGCGACATGGGAAGGACTCCAGTTCGGGAGGATTGGTGCGAGCATGCGGTCGCGCCGTGCATCGCCATAGGGATCGAAGAGCGCGAGAGAGTGCGGCATGCGCCGCTCTGCGGCCATGATCTCGGGTAATCGCGCCAGCGCAGGCCTGCCGCATCGTTCGAGAGCGACATTAATTGCCTTGAGCAGCTCGGGCTCGGGAAACGTCGGACGCGAGTTCCACAACGGAGGGTAGGCCTCCAGATGGTCCGGCGGAAGCGAGAAGCCATTGCCGGTGGCGACGACCGGGAGACGCTGGCGCGCCGCCAGTTGCAGCATTGGCGCGAAGTCGGCGACGACCGCGTCGGGTCGCGTTGCATTGAGAAGGCCGTCCCATCCGCGCACGAGGAATTCGACAACGCCGGAATCTCGGAGGCCGAGGATTGCAAGAATGTCGCCGAATGTCACAGTCGGTTGCCGCCCGCCGAAGCCCGCATTGACCAGCAGGCCCGGCCAAACCGGTGCCTGCACGAAGACCCATGAGTCCTCGAGGGGACGCAGTGCTCGCATCGCGTCGAGCCGTTGGACCGCAAAAGTGACGCGCGCGCCACGGCGTGACAGTGCGCGTGCAATGCCGCCCAGGGCCGTCACGTGTCCCCTGTTGGCGCCGAGCTCCCAAGCGAGGAGGACGTGAGGGTTTGGCATGGACGTCCCTGACTGTCAGTTCGCAAGACCTTACACGGCGACGCCGGCGGTCGCTACGCCCGGCACGCCCGCTGAGGAACAGGGGCAGGCGCTGCTGGTCGACGACGATTACGCGATGATACCGTGACGCCGACCCGACGCCGGGGCATTGGCCGTGTCGTTGCTGCGTGAACATCTCCTCGAACGACCAGCACGCGGTCGTCGCGGGCGGCCTCGTGCATCACCAGATCCGGTGCCGCGCGCCGACTGGACGGCGAAACCGGATCGGGATCCGAAGCAGTCGGCGGTGTCGCGGCGAAAGTTCTTCGCCTCCGTCGCGGACACCGATGCGCTGATCCTGCCGATCCACTTTCCGTCGCCGACGGTGAGGCTGATCAACCCGTTGGGCGACGTGTTCGACTACCGCTTCAAGCGGGAGTGACGGTGCGCCCTCGTCGTCATGCCCGGGCTTGTCCCGGGCATCCACGGATCTGCTGCCGGGCCTCCAGAACGTGGATGGCCGGGACAAGCCCGGCCATGACGAAGTTCGCTTTGGCAATCGCCCGCTAACGCGACCTCATCGCGCCTTACGCACTGGTCTCGCACTTCTTCATGAAGCTGTTCTTGGCAGCGCCCGCGAGCGGCTTGCCGTCGGCGCTGACGGCCTTGGGCGTGCAGGCGTCGGCCTTGCACTTCTTCAGGAACGAGGTCTTGGCGGCGCCGGCCAGCGGCTTGCCGTCCTTGCCGACCGCCTTGCTCTCGCAGGTTTCTTGCGCGAAGGCCGAGCCCGCTGCAAAGGTGGCAACGATCGCCGCCAGGAAAATCCGTTTCATCATGGGTGTCTCCCTAACCAGAAATGGCGGGGCGGATTGGAACCGGGAATCATGGCGCAATCAAGCAGGATCGGGGCCGGCGTGTCCGGTTTGCCCCGCCGTTTTTTCGTGCGCGATCCTCTCTGCTGCACTGCTCGCTGACCCGGCTGCGCGATGCTGATAGCTTCGCGCGGCCGAAACGGAGGGAGTATCGTGATGGACGCCGCGATCGCGAAAGACCAGGAAGCCGACGGGCACTCACACCTGGTTCGACCGCAAGACATGGAATGGCAGACAACGCGCTTTCCGGGTTGCGCGGCCAAGACGCTGCTGTTCGACCGCCGCACGGGCCTGATGACCGCTTTGATGCGCTTTGCGCCGGGATCGGTGCTGCCCGATCACGAGCATGTCGGCATCGAGCAGAGCTGGGTGATCGAAGGCGCGCTGGTCGACAAGGAGGGGCCGGCCAAGGGGATCGCCTGCAAGGCCGGCGAATTCATCTGGCGCGAGGCCGGCAGCCGGCATGCCGCCTGGTGTCCGGACGGCGCGTTGATCCTGGCCATCTTCCAGGTGCCGAACAAGTTCTTCGAAGCCGACGGCCGCGCCGTCGACGCCGCCGGTCAGGATTGGGACGAGACCTGGGGGCACACCGGCGTGCAGCGCACCAGGAGCGCCTGATCGCCGTCACACGCCTCGCGCGAGCAGGGCCTTGAAGTCGGCGCGTGCGCGCTGCGCCTCGGCGCGCGCGGCGTCGGAGGCATCGCCCATGCCGAAATAGCCGTGGATTAGGCCGGGGCCCTCGTGGTGCTTGACGCGGACGCCGGCGGTCTCCAGAGCCCGCGCATAGGCCGCACCCTCGTCGCGCAGCGGATCGAACCAGGCGGTGGTCACGACCGCGGGCGCGACGCCGGCGAGGGATGCTGCGCGCAGCGGCGAGGCGCGCCAGTCGCCCGCATGGGCGGGATCGGCGAGATAGTGGCCGCAGAACCATTCCATCGTCGCACGCGTCAGGAAATAGCCCTCGGCATTTTCGGCGCGCGAGGGATAGCGTGCGTTCTCGTGCGCGTCGGCATAGGAACCGAGCACGTCGGTGACGGGATAGACCAGGAGCTGGGCGGCGAGCTTGATGCCGGCATCGCGGCAGGCGATCGCGGTGGTCGCCGCGAGATTGCCGCCGGCACTGTCGCCGGCAACGCCCAAGCGTTTCGCATCGCCGCCAAATTCCGCGACGCGGCCAAACACATCGCCCGCCGCGGCAAAAGAGTCCTCGAAAGCGCCGGGAAAGCGCGTCTCGGGCGGGCGGCGATAGTCGACGGAGACGACGACCGCGCCGGTCTCGATCGCAAGGTTGCGCGCCTGCCGGTCGTGGGTTTCGAGATCGCCTGCAACCCAGCCGCCGCCATGGAAGAACACAACGGTCGGTGCCGGCGTGGCACCGGCCCGGTAGACCCGTGCATCGAGCAGGCCCGCACCGCCTCTTACCTTGATGTCCGCGACGCTGTCGACGGGCGGCGGCGGGATGGCTGCGCGCGAGGCAGCCAGTGCGCGCAAGGAATCGCGAGCGCTCTGTGGCGTCATGACCGTGGGATCGCGCATCGGCATAAGCGGAATGATCTCGGCGATGACGGGATCGAGCGGCGCGGCCATGGCGGGTCTCCTTGCGCGGTTCTTGGTCTTGCTTGCGGCTCAGCATAGGTTTTGCGGGGCGCATCGGCAACCGCATCATGTCGCAAATGCCGGCGACGTCGGACCGCGATCGGCTCGTTCATCAACGGGCAGGGCATCATGCGCTCCGACATCCTGTGCGAGGTCAGGGAGATGCCGGCGGACGAGGTGATCATGACCTGCGTCGCGATGGGCTGTCCGGACGCCAATTTTGCCGCGAACGCAGTTCGCTCGGACCGCGAGCACAATGACGAGTTCGTGTCTCGCGTGGGTTTTGCCGAGCAGACGAGGACGAGGAGAATATTCTCTGGCCGGAATTTTTTGGTGCGGTGTCGCAAGCGGCCTCTTGCAATCTCGGAGTTGCGGGAGGAACAATGTGCGGACTGAGAGGTTTGATGCTGGCGCGAGGGAATTGACATGCGGCGGCTGGCTAGCTTGGTTCGGCGGTTGTTTGGTCCACGGATGCGGCGTCCGATCGATGATGATCCAAGTCTTCCATTCACACCCGAAGAGTTCGGCCGCCTGATTCGCAGCGGCCGGCACGAGGACATGAAGCTGCTGGCCGAGGGATTGGCCTGCCGGTCCATCCCGCACCGCGCCAGCCATCGTGCAACGCAGTAGCGCGCCTCTCCGACCGGACTGCCGCACTCAACGCGTGAGCGCGACCTGCTTGAACGAGTGGACCAGCGCCTTTTCCAGCTTGCTGTCCATGCCGCACAGAACGTCGTAGGCCTCCGCCCGCGGCATGGTCGGCTTGTAGTGCCGGTGCTCGATCAGTGCTGCGAAGATGTCCGAGATCGTCAGAATCCTCACGATGTCGCCAATGCTCTCCGCGCAAAGAGCATCGGGATAGCCGCTGCCGTCGAGGTACTCGTGATGATGGCGAACGGCGTCGAGGATCTCCGGCGAGATCCCGTCCTGGTCCTTGAGAAACTCGTAGCCGGCGGCCGGATGCGTTTTGATCAGTGCGCGTTCCGCGGCATCGAGGCGATCCGGCTTGTCGAGGATGGCGAGCGGAATCTGCGCCTTGCCGATGTCGTGGAACATGGCTGCGGTGTAGAGACGTTCCAGGTCCTGCTTGCCGACGCCGAGGCTCAATCCGAAGTCGATGGTAATGCCGGTCACGAGCAGGCAATGCTGATAGGTTCCTTCATGATGGCGCCGCACCGTCATGAGCCAGTCCGTCAGGCCGTGCCGGGTGATGCGATCGGCGATCTGGCGACCGGCCTCTTTCGCACCATTGACGTCAAGCGGCTGGCCCAGCGTCACGGAGTTGAACATCGATGCGATCGCGGTGGCTCCGGTCTCGATCGCATTGTCGGACTGCGCGGTCGTGCCCGACGAGACTGAGGACGGGTTGGCTGGATCAGACAACCCGGCCAGCAGCCTCGCCCGGTTGATGGTGCCGGGCAGGACCAGCGTTGCCCCGAGCGCATAGGCTTGCGAAACGCCGACGTGAGAAGCGTGCTCGAGCAGGAAGACGCGCTTCTTCGCTTTTGCGAGCTTGCCCGCGCGTTTCTTGATCGCCGCGATGTTGTCGACATCGCGAAGCTCCGCGCGAATGACGATGGCCGACGGCACCTGCGACAGCTTGGATTCGGCATCAAGCCGCTCGCCCGCGACGGTGAAGCGCTCCTGGAGAATCGAGCAGACGCCGGCCAGCTTGTCGGAACTGTCGGCCAGGACATGCACCAACGGGCGCGACGCTGCGGTGACGGCGCTGCCGTCGCGCTTGGTGGGCCTGGGTGCGGTTGGCGCGTTCTGCACGGGTAAGACCTGAGATGTCGTGGGTCCAATCGGCGGGACCAATTCTCGTTCTATTTGGCCTCAGCGGAGCTCTGCATCGCGGCAACCGTACTCGCCTGCTTCTTCTTGCCTTGTGCGATGACGAAGTGGAGGCCGGCCGTGGTGCCGTCGATCCACACCAGCTCGCAGCGCCGGTAGGCGAGCCCCGTCGACGACAGCAGCATGAAGAATTCCTTGGCCTGAAGCACGTCCAGCGTGCCCTCGACCTCGACCTTGGCTCCCGTCTGCGAGATGTCGAGCAGGACGCAGCTGCGTCGCCACGTGCCGTCCGATCCCATGAGATTGACCGGCTGCCTGTGGTCCATCTTCACGCGAGAAGCTTTGCGACCGTCGAACTTCATCGGCTAACACCCATCTTCCTTGCGCCGCGATGTCCGCGGCTGCTTTCGTTGGCGCTTGCGGCAATCTCTCCCCAACGCACTGTCCATTGGCTGGTCGACAGAAGCAGCGTCTCGAAAATGTGCTGCGCGCGTTCGCGCTCGGCGAAGGACAGCCTCGTGCCGCAGCGATTGCTCAGGATGGCAAACGTGGTCTGCCAGTTTAGCCGCGAGGCACGGCAGGCCATGACCAGGCCCTCGCAATCCTCGTCGGTCAGGACATGCTCGACGATCTCAATGGGAGCTCCCGAAAGCACCGACAACGCCGTGATGAGGTTGGCGGTCTCACCGCGAATGGCGAAGCGGTTCACCGTGGAATCGTTGAGCTTGCCAATGCGGCTGAGTGCAACGATCTCCGGCCGCGCGCTGGCATAGGCGGCCGCGGAGGGGAGTTTGACGGTTGGCGCGGCTTCAAGCGAGGAGGTGGCGTTCGATCCCTTGCCTGATGTCGGCGCCGAGGCCGACAGCAACTTCCGCATGACCGTGTCGGGCGTGTCCGGTCTGAGCGCCAGTGCCTTCGTGAGTTCATCGTCGGTCAGGCACCTCTCGACAAGGGCACCGTAAGCGGAGTCGGAGAACTGTGCCTCCGCATTGCCGATCAGTGCCAAACAAGCGCTGCGGGCGCCGCCCTTTATCAGCGTCTCGATCACGAGGGGATCGACGGTCGCGCGTCGGGCGATCGCACATTGCTGGTGTTCGCCGCTCGCGGCCGCGATCGTGTTGAGATCGGCCGCGGACAGCGAATGCGATCTCAGCAAGACCGGGCACGCCACCTCAGGATCAACGTGCGACGCCAGACGTCGCATCGTCTCCTGCGGAGCTGCCTCGAGCTCCGCGAGCGCCGCGGCGACCTCAGCCAGCGCACTTGTCTCGACCCGCTCGATCAGCCGGAGCAGAACGCCGTCGACCACATTGGCCAGCAATTCCTGGGGCCGGTCGCGGCTGCTGGTAAGCAGCTGTAAAATGCCGGAGAGAATGCGGGCGCAACGCTCCACCGGACACGTTGCGACCGCAGTCTCCAGCTCGACCAGAATATCGGCAGGCGAATTTGCCATCATGGCAGGGGCCTGTAATGAAATAGCTTTCACGATTTAACGGCGATCATTCCGCCCTAAAGACGTTAATTAGAATCTTATGCTCTGAGGGTTCAGGTATCGAGGCACCGCAAGCTCTGCGGGAAACGTTATCGAAATTTGGCGAGACAGGGCGTCCCGGCTCGTTCTTTCAATTCGACGCTCGCCATTTGAGCAATACACGTTACGATTGCTTTCATCGGTACAAGGAAAGCCGAAGGGGGAAGCGAACCGGGCACCGCGGCCGGACGCAGATTCAACGCGACGCGGCATTTCTTATTTTCATGACAAGTATTGAGGATGTGCCCGGGTCGGCACTCAAGACGTTTCGCTTTTCAGATGTCGACGAATTTCGCAGTGCGATACGCGGGCTGAATTTCGAATTCACGCCTTTCGTGCGGAAGATTTCGGCCGAGCAGACGATCCTGTCCTTGCCTGGCTGCGACGTGAACTTGACGCGCGTCTTTCCTCGGGTGGTCGATGCACAGCTCGTCGGGGATTGCACGGCGATCGGCTTCACGATGGACGACCTCGACGTGCCCGTTCGCTTCAATGGCTCGCAACGTGCACGACCGGTCGTGGTCATCGGTAGCGGCGGCGCGTCCTACACGACCGTCGAAGAGGTGCAGCGGCAAATCGCTTCCGTGGTGTTCAGGCCGGAGGTGACGGATCGCGGCTGGCCGCCGGCGCATGCGAACTTCAAGATCTTTGAAGTCTCCGAGGCCGGCTTGCAGCGGCTGCGGAGCGTGGTTCGCGAGGTGCTGGCCGAGGCGTCCGGTCCGGGCCAGTCAGCGGAGCTTCCATTGACGGGCGCGGCGATGAAGGAATCCCTGCTTGGGGCCGTCGATGAGGTCTTTGAAACGGTCGTTTCCGCCCGCTGGACCCTGGGTCCCAATGACGGACGGAGTTTCAGGATATTCCAGGACATCCACGCGCTGCTCTCCGAAGACTTGTCGCAGCCGATTTACAGCGACGAGATCGCGCGGAGGCTCGGCCTGTCGGTGCGCACCATGCACGACGTCGTCCGCCGCTATCGCGGCATGAGCCTGCACCGCTATTTGCGTTTGCGCCGGCTGTGGCTCGTACGCCAGCGGCTTCTTGCACGGGCCGACAGCGTCAAGGCGGTCGCGCTGGCCTATGGCTTCTGGCATCTCAGCGATTTCTCCAGAAGCTATCGCGACCAGTTCGGTGAGACCCCGTCGCAAACGCTGCTGCGCGGCCGCGGGTCACACACACAAATCGGGTAGGGCGATCCGCCGGTTTCGTGCTACCATCCGGCCATGAGCAATCGCATTCTCGTCCTCTACGGGTCCTACCGTTCCGACCGCATGGGCATCCGCCTTGCGAACTTCGTCATCGACCGGCTGCGCAGCCGCGGCGAGGACGTCGAACTGATCGACGCCAAGGCCATCGGCCTGCCGATGCTGGACCGCATGTACAAGGAGTATCCCAAAGGCTCGGCGCCCGCCGAGCTGGAGAAGCTGGCCGGCCAGATCCGCGGCGCCGACGGATTCGTCTTCGTCACCGGCGAATACAATTGGGGCATTCAGCCCGGCCTGAAGAACCTCACCGACCATTTCCTCGAAGAATGGTTCTGGCGTCCGGCCGCGATCGCGAGCTATTCGGCCGGCCGCCTGTCCGGCGCGCGCGCCGCGACCGCCTGGCACGGCACGCTCTCGGAGATGGGCATGGTGGTGGTGTCGAGCACCATCGGGGTCGGCCCGATCGCGCAGACATTGTCGGCGGAGGGCGAGCCGATCGGCGATGGCGGCAAGGCCCTAGAGCGCGCATTCCCGCGCTTTGCCGATGATCTCACGTGGTGGATCGAAGCGGCCAAGGCGCAGCGGGCGCGCAAGGCGCCGCCTTACTAGGCCGCCCTGACCTCGCCGAGGAAGCGGTCGACCTGCCCGGCGAGGTCGTGCGACTGGGTCGACAGCTGCTGCGCTGCGCCCAGCACCTCCCTGGCGGCGGTGCCCGTGTCGTCGGCGGCACGCTGCACGCCGGAGATGTTGCTGTTGACCTCCTGGGTGCCGCGGGCGGCCTCCTGGACGCTGCGGGCGATTTCCTTGGTGGCCGAGCCCTGTTCCTCGATCGCGGCGGCAATCGCGGTGCCGATCTGGTCGATCTCGGCGATGACGTCGGCGACATTGCGGATTGCGGCTACGGTCTCGTCGCTCGCACTCTGGATCGCCGCGATCTGCTCGGAGATTTCGGTCGTCGCCTTGGCGGTCTGACCGGCCAGCGACTTCACTTCCGAGGCGACCACGGCAAAGCCGCGGCCGGCGTCGCCGGCGCGGGCGGCCTCGATGGTCGCGTTCAGCGCAAGCAGGTTGGTTTGTTCGGCGATGCTCTGGATCAGCGTGACGACGTCGCCGATCTTCTGCGCGCCTTCGGCGAGAGCGCGCGCGGTATCCCCGGTGCGGCGGGCGTTGTCGACCGCGCGGGCCGCGATCGCGGTGCTTTGGGCAACCTGACGGCTGATCTCGGAGATCGAGGAGGTCAGCTCCTCGGTGGCGCTGGCGACCGTCTGCACGTTGGTCGATGTCTGTTCGGACGCGGCGGCGACCACCGCGGCCTGGCTGTTGGTCTGGGCCGCGGTCGAGGTCATCGACTGCGCCGTGCCTTCCATCGTCGCGGAGGCGCGGGACAGGCCGCCGACGAGCTCGGTGACCTTGGCTTCGAAGGCGCGGGTGAGATCGTCGAGCGCCTGGGCGCGGCGCATCTTGCCATCGTTCTCGGCCTGCTTCTCGGCGGCGAGCCGGTCGGCCCGGATCATGTTTTCCTTGAACACCTGAACGGCCGCGGCCATCGCGCCGATCTCGTCGGAGCGCTCGGCACCGGGAATGCCGTCGGCGACGTCGCCGTCGGCGAGCCGCGACATCCGCGAGGTCAGGGTCACGATGGGGGTGCAGACGCGACGGCGGACCATCACGATCAGGCCGGCGCTGACGATCAGCAGGGCAAGGAGGCCGAGGAGCGCGATCGTAAAGCTGGTCCGCGCGGCGGCGGAGGCGCCGGCGAGGATCTGCTCTGCGTTGTCATAAAATGCGTCGCGGACACCGATGATGGAGCCAAGGCCCTTTTGCGACGCCGCGTAGTAGGTGTCGACGTCGTGCTCATACTTACCGGTGGCGGCGCCGTCCTTGACCAGCTTGAGTTCGCGGCCGAATTCCTCGACGTAGCGGGAGTTCATCGTGTCCAGTGCGGCACCGACGTTTGCTGCCGTCGCCGGATTACCGCGCAACTCCATCAACGCCATCACGATCTGGTCGTTGCGGCCCTGCATGCGCGCCACGTCGGCCTTCTCGGCATCGGTCGCCACCTTCTTCCCGCCGACGAGGTTCTTGTGCACGCTGGCATTGAGACCGCCGATGTCGCGGAGTGTCATGGCGATATTGGCGTAGTTGGCCTGGCGATAGGCATCGCCGTTCAGGATCGCCATCCGACGGACCTGCTCGTTGAGGAGCGCGGTGACGCCGGCGTTGAGCAACGCATTGTCGGCGACGACCTTCCTGGCGGCATCTTTGCGCGCTTCCGCAGGTCCGGCGATCGCCTTGTCGATGGCCTCGCGCAGCGCCGTGAATTTCGAGTTGATGGCGTCGATATCGGTGCCGATCCTGTTGCCGTCGTCGAACGAGCCGGGCAGCTCTTTGCGCAACGCGTTCATCCGGTCGCGGGCGCCGTCGGTCTGCTTGCGCAGCTTGTCGTGTTCGGAGAGTTGCTGAGGATCGACGGTGGCGGGCCCGTAGAGGATATTGGTAGCAAAGCCGCGCTCCGGGTTGAGATAGCGCGGGATGTCGCTCGCGGCCCGGACGATCGCGAGCCGTCCCTGGGCTTCCCCAACCCCTTGCATGGTCTGGTACTTCGTCACGGCGACGTAGACGGCAAGGCCCCCGCCCACGGTCGAGAGCGAGACGATGGCGCTGGTCAGGAGCGTACCGATTTTCATGATCTGTCCGGCAATTGACGGAGAAATATTTCGCCCGGACGATAGTTGGCCGATGTTAATCCTGGGTTTACGCTCCCGGTCCCGTCAACTCAGCCGGATGCCCGGTCGAGCTTCGCCAGGATCTCCAGCGTGGCGCCGTCGCGTTCTCCTGCGAAATATCGGGCGAGCGCCTGATCGAAGACGGGTCCGTCGCATACGGCGCCGAATAGCGTCATCGAGGAGCGGAATTTGGCGTCGTCCGGCGCGCCGAGGATCGCGTTGATGCTGCGGCCCTCGACGGCAAGCACGAGCTTCGTGCTTTCGACCAGGCGCGCCCCGAGGAGTGGGTGGGCGAGATAGGCCTGCGCCTCCGCGCGGGAGCCGATGGCGTAGCGCTGCGACATGGCGCTGAAGCCGAGGCCTGCGATCTGCGGGAAGACGAACCACATCCAGTGAGTCTGCTTGCGGCCGCGGGCCAACTCTCCCTGGACCTCGCGATAAACCGGATCTTGGGCCCGGACAAAGCGGTCAAGATTGAAAAGATCGGTCATTAGATACCTTCAAGAGCCTTGCCGGCCGCGATTATGCCTAACTTTTGGCTCCCAATGTGGTAGCTGGTACAGAGTCTCCGGGTGGGGGTGGGTCTCCCCGGAGGTCGATTTGGGGATCTGATGGTTTCCGACGCAGCACATGCCGAAAGGCTGTTGTCGCGCCGCCGTGTCGGGCGAGCCGAGACGATATTGCTGTCACTGGGGGCGATTGCGCTGGCGGTGGGGGCCGCGGCGTGGGTCGCCGAGATCGGCGATTCGACGCCGCTGGTTTCCGCTGCTTTGCCGCCGGCCAATGCCCCTTCATTCGAGGACCGTTTTGCCTCGGCCGCCGCCAGCCCGACACCCCGAGAGCTTGGCCTGCGGGTGCTGGAGCGCTCCGCCGTGAATGCGGTGCAGCTCAAGCTCCGGGACGCCAAGGCGATGCTCGCGCAAAGACTCCAGGGCGACGACTGGCGCTCGATGCTGAGCGATGACGAGCGGGCCGTGGTTGACGAGAGAAGGCCCTCGCTGCGCGCCGACGCCGTCCCGATGCCACGCTCACGCCCTGTCCAGGCGGACCTGGCCGCCCAGATCGCCTCCAGCCAGGCCTATGCCGATACCGGTTCGAGGGCCGACAACCGCAACTTCTTCGAAAGATTCACCGACAAGATCAAGCTGGCCTCGTTGACGCCCGGCGACGGCCTGTTCAGCAAGGGTCCGGATCTCGCCGCTCTCGGCTACGATTCGCGGACGGCCGTCTATGACATCTCGGCCAAGGCGGTCTATCTGCCGAGCGGCGTGACGCTGGAGGCCCATTCCGGCCTGGGCGCGCTGATGGACGACCCCACTTATGTCGACCGGCGGATGGTCGGCGCGACGCCGCCGGCGACCTACGACCTCAAGCCGCGGGAAAAACTGTTTCACGGCGTCCGGGCGCTGCGCATGACCCCGGTCGAAGGCACCAGCGCGCTCGGCCGCGTCGGTCTGCTCACGCACAACTACCTGCTCGGACCCCGCGGCGACTCCAACGGCTGCGTTTCGATCAAGGACTATGATCGCTTCCTGAAGGCTTACGACAACGGTGAGTTCAACCGCCTGGTCGTGGTGCCGAGCCTGCGCGGCTCGGCAACTGCTTCGCAGCGCGCGAGCACCGATTCCTGATATTGCCTGCGACGGCGGGGCTGCCGTTTCCCCTTCCTTAAGCCGTCCTCGTCCAGAAGCAGCCCATGAGCGATCCCTCGAGTTCCGAAACCCCGCTGCGCACGACGTTCAAGATCAAGCTGAACGGCGACACGCTGGCGATTGCGACCGTCGGTCAGGCCTATCAGTTCCTTACCAACTTCAAGTCGGTCGAGTGGATGGAATTCCGCGCGCTGCACGAGGACGCCGTCGCGGCCCTCGAAGGCGCTGCCGGTAATGCCATGCTGGCGGTGCAGGCGACCAACGCCGTGCGCGCGCTGTTCGTGAGCGCCAAGCTGCTCTGAGAGCTCCGCAGGGCCTTCTCCTCGCAACTTGAACTTCGCTATAGGAACGGGCAAACGGTCCGCGAAGACCGTCGCCACAAAACCCATATGTTCGAAATCTGCTTCAGGGAGATCCATGATGAAACGCCGTACATTTCTGCAAGGCGGGGCGGTCGCCGGCGCGACCACGCTGGTTGCTGCACCTGCGATCGCGCAGAGCGCGCCCGAGATCAAATGGCGCCTGACCTCGAGCTTCCCGAAATCGCTCGACACCATCTACGGCACGGCGCAGACCTTCGCTAAATATGTCGCCGAGGCCACCGACAACAAATTCCAGATCCAGACCTTTGCCGCCGGTGAGATCGTCCCGGGCCTTCAAGCGCTCGATGCCGTCAGCACCGGATCGGTCGAGATCGCGCAGACCCCGCTCTATTTCTATATCGGCAAGGAGCCCGCGCTTGCCTATGCCACCGGCGCGCCCTTCGGCATGAACCATCGCCATCAGGAATCATGGTGGCACTTCGGCGGCGGCGCCGACCTCACCAACGAAGCGCTGAAGCCGTTCAAGACGCATGCGATCCTCTGCGGCAATTCCGGCACCCAGATGGGCGGCTGGTTCCGCAAGGAGATCAAGACGGTCGACGATCTCAAGGGCCTCAAATTCCGTATCGCCGGCATGGGCGGGCACGTGCTGGCAAAGCTCGGGGTCGTGCCGCAGCAGATCGCAGGCGGCGACATCTACCCGGCGCTGGAGAAGGGCACGATCGACGCGGTCGAGTTCGTCGGCCCTTATGACGACGAGAAGCTCGGCTTCTACAAGGTCGCCAAATACTACTACTTTCCCGGCTGGTGGGAGGGCGGTGCCATGCTGCACATGGTCGTCAACGACGAGAAATGGGCCTCGCTGCCCAAGCAGTACCAGGCGATCGTCAACCAGGCGGGGGCGGCGGCCGGCGCCTGGATGGTCGAGAAGTACGACAGCGTGAATCCGGCGGCATTGAAGCGCCTGATCGCCGGCGGCGCGGAGCTGAAGGCATTCCCGCAACCGGTGCTGGAAGCCTGCTACAACGCGACCCAGGATCATCTGAACGAGTTGGCCGCCAAGAGCGACCTGTTCAAGCGGACCAAGGAAAGCCACGACGCGTATATGAAGGAGGTGCTGTTCTATACGCAGATCGCGGAGAATTTCTACGACAACTATCTGCTCAGCAAGTCGCGCAACAGGAGCTGATGGTGGGGCGCGGTCGTTAGGCCGCGCACCGGAATGACAGCGGGGCAGCGTCTTACGCTGCGCCCAGCCCCAGCTTCGCGTAGATCCGCCTTGCATAGGCGCCGAACGCATCGGTCGTCTTCAGCGGCAGATCGCGCGGGAAGGGCAGGTCGATCGGGAAATAGTCGGCCATCTTCGCAGGTCCCGCAGTCAGCACCGCGCAATGCGACGACAGGAACACCGCTTCCTGGATCGAATGGGTGACGAAGACGATGGTCTTGCCGCTTTCACGCCAGATCCTCAGCATCTCCAAATTCATCTGCTCGCGCGTCAGGGCGTCCAGTGCGCCGAACGGCTCGTCCATCAGGATCAGCTTCGGATCGTGGACGAAGGCGCGCGCGATCGCGGTGCGTTGCTGCATGCCGCCGGACAGCTGCTGCGGATATTTCTGCTCATAACCGGCAAGGCCAACCAGATTGAGCAGATCGCGCGCTCGTTCGCGCGCGGCCTTCATGGGCAGGCCGACGATCTCGGCCGGGAGGAGCACGTTGTCGAGGATGGTGCGCCATTTCAGCAGCAGCGCCTGCTGAAACACCATGCCGATGTCGCGGGTCGGATCGAACGGGCTCCTGGCATTGCCGATTTTCACGGTGCCGCCGTCCGCGCCGTGCAGGCCGGCCAGAATCTTCATCACCGTGGTCTTGCCGCAGCCGGACGGACCGACCAGCGAGACGAGCTCGCCCTCCTGCACGTCCATGGTGACGTCGGACACCGCGAGAAACTCGGCCCCGCCGCTGCGATAGACCTTGCGGACGCCTTGCAGGCTGATGAAGGGGGCTGAACTCATGCCAGCCAATTGTTCAGGTTCGCAGCGACGAAGGCATCGTCGCTGAGGTCGGCATGCTCGCGCGTGACGCGATCGATCTCCTCCTTCTGACCGGGGCTGAGACCCTCGTTGGGATCGAGGCACCACAAACCCTTCATCAGGCCCTGGCGCCGCAGCACGTCATGGCAGCCGGCGATGCAGCCGTGAAAATTGTTGGCGACGTCGAAGAAGGCACTGTTGCAATCGGTGACGCGGGCATCGAGCGCGAGCAGGTCGGCGGGCACGCTGTCCTTGTGCCGCGCCGCCTTGCAGCGCTCGAACTGCTTGATGGCACTCGCGGTCCACACCGACCAATGGCCGAGCAGGCCGCCCTTGAAATAGGTGCGGGTGGTGACGCCGTTGTCGCGGAGATCGAACGGCAGCATCAGGTCGAGCAGGATATGGTCATCATTGCCGGTATAGAGCGCGACGCGGTCGAGTGCGCCGGCGGCCGCTACGCCGCGCAGCACGTCCAGCGTTCTGTAGCGGTTGAACGGCGCGATCTTGATGGCGATGACGTTGTCGATGGAAGCGAAGCGCTGCCAGAACCGGCTGGAGAGCACGACGCCGCCGACGGCCGGCTGCAGATAGAAGCCGACCAGCGGAATCTCCGCGGCGACGGAGGTGCAATGCGCGATGATCTCATCCTCGGAGGCGCTCTTCATCGCCGCGAGGCTGAGCAGGCCGGCATGATAGCCAATATCGCGCGCGGTGCGCGCCTCGGAAATCGCCTGCCGTGTCGGGCCCGCAAGGCCCGCGACCATCGCCAGCGGACGCCTGGTCCAGTTCGCGGCGGTCTCGGCGGCAAGCTCGAGCACAGGGCGGTAGAGACCGACGTCGCGGATCGCAAACTGGGTGGTGTGCACACCGACGGCGAGGCCGCCCGCGCCGGCGTCGATATAGTAGCGCGTCAGCGCACGCTGATGCGTCTTGTCGAGCTGGCGCTCGGCGGTCAGGGCGAGGGGATGCGCCGGCAGCACGGTGCCCTCGGCGATCAGCTTGCGGACGTCGCTGTTGATCTGGCTGTGGTGCATGATGTCCTATCCGAATTCGGGGCCGGCGACGGCGAATGGCGTTTCTTTCGCGGCATTGGTGGCAGGGCCGAACCGCATGCGCTGGAAGGGTCGCTCGATGGTCCAACCAGAGGCCGTCAAGCCGTCCAGGAACTGGCTTTGCGACGCGACGGCATCGAGCAGGAGCGGGCTGGTCTCCGATGCTGCAATCGCGCCAACCAGGGTCAGCGCATCGGCAGCGTCATTGGCGAATAGCGGGCCGATATGGCGCGCGGTTCTGCCGTCGCGGACCAGGGCAATCGCCCCCTTGCCTGCAACGATGCGTGACTCCGCGCGCTGCGCGAAGGCGGTCAGCAGGGTGATGCGATCGAAACCGCTGGCGCGCCGGTCGCGGCCACAAAGCGCCTCGAGCGTTGCGGCTGATAGCGCGGGCGCGGATGATGGCGCGGCGTTGACCAGCTTCAACCGACGCAATTGCAGGGTCGGCGTGAACCCGAGCGGACCATAGACCTTGGCGCCGTCAGGCGTCGCGTCGAGCCAGCACGTCAGGCCGCTCTTGTGCGCCGTTTCCAGGCAAGCGTCGACGAGACGTGTTGCCAGGCCGCGGCGGCGGTGCGTGCCTGTTACCAGGACCATGCTGATCCAGGCATTGTTGCCGGAATAGGGCAGCAGCGCTGCGGTTGCGACCAACTGCCCGCCGTCGCGCACGCCGAACACGATGCCGTCGCGCAGGAAGATGCGCCAGTCCTCTTCGGTCTGGTTCCAGTGCGCTTCCGTCGAGAGCGCCAGCCCGGCGATCGAGTCCTGTTCGGAGAGCTTGATGATGGGCGGGCCGTCAGTAACGTCCATCGCGCACCTCGTATTTGGTGGGCTTGCCGAGACTCGGCATGGCGCGGGACACCCAGTCCGCGGTCCAGGCGATCAGCTGCTCGGTGTCGACGACGGGCAGGCCGAACAGGCCGACCGCCTTGGACGTGTCGGTCAGCCAGGCCGTCGGCTCTTCCTTGCCTGTCAGCACCGGCGCGCGGCCGAACCTTGCGCCGAACTTCGCCGCGAGGTCGCGCACCGCCAGAATCTCGTGGCCGCTGACATTGATCGGCGAGGTCGGAATCGTGCAGTGAGCGAGGCAGCGCAACGCCTGCGCCGACGCATCGCCTTGCCAGATGAAATTGACATGGCCGAGGCTGACGTCGATCGGCGAGCCGTTGAGAACCTTCGTCGCGATGTCGTGCAACACGCCATAGCGCATGTCGATCGCGTAATTGAGGCGGAACAGCCGGCCCGGCGTGCCGAACTTGCCCGAGAAATACTCGAACATGCGCTCGCGGCCGACGCAGGACTGGGCGTACTCGCCGGGCGGGTTCGGCGCCATGTCCTCGGTCGAGCCTTTGCCGTCAACGGGGACGAAGGGGTAGACGCAGCCGGTCGAGAACGCCACGATACGCGAGGCGGGGAAGGCCTGCGCGACCAGCGCCGGCACATGCGCGTTCATCGCCCAGGTCAGCGACAGATCGCCCTCGGCGCCGAACTTGCGGCCGGCCATGAAGATGATGTTCGGCGCCTTCGGCAAGGAATGGATGGCGCGCTCGTCCATCAGGTCGCAATTGATGGTCTCGACGCCGCGTGCGTGCAGCCACTCCTTCACACTCGCGTCGCTGAAGCGCGCCACGCCGATGACGCGGCGATCGGGCGCGGCGGCTTTCGCGAGGCCCGCCAGCGTCGGCCCCATCTTGCCGGCGACGCCGAGGACCATGATGTCGCCCTCGACCTTGGCGAGGTCGTCGATCAGGTCCTGCGTCGGCCGGCACAAGAGCTCGTCGAGCGCCGCGATGTCAGGGATGGTCTTCGGCAGCGTCTGGCGGGTGAGCAGCATGGTTTGGTCCCTGGTCCTAGTTCTGCCTGGCGTCGCCGACCACGAACATGCGTTCGAGGGCCAGCACCAGGCCGTAGAGAGTGACGCCGAGCAAGGTCAGCAGCACGACCGCCATCACCATTGCAGGCGTGTCGAGCGAGGACTGCACCTGGATCATGAGGTAGCCGAGCCCACGCTCGGAGGCGATGAACTCGCCGACGATGGCGCCGGCGACGGCGAGGATGGCCCCGACCTTCATGCCGGAGAAGATGTAAGGCAGCGATCCCGGGAGCTGGATCTTGCGGAACAGGGTCCAGCGCGAGCCGCGCAGCGATTTGACGAGGTCGAGGAGGTCCGGCTCGACCTCGCGCAGGCCGCGCGCGGTGGTGAGCAGGATGGGAAAGAAGCAGATGCTGAAGGCGATCAGGATGTTCGGCACGATGCCGTAGGAGAACCAGACGATGAAGAGCGGTCCGAGCGCGACCTTCGGGATCATGTTCAGCGTCACGAACAGCGGCAGCAGCAGGAGGCTCAGCAGCGGCGCCCAGCTGAAGATCACCGCGAGCGTCACGCCGACGACCGCGCCGAGCGCGAAGCCGCCGAGGATCTCGATGGCCGTCACCAGCGTGTTGGTGCCCCAGGCATAGCCGGCGGTTCCAAGCGTCTGCACGGTGGCAAGCGGCGAGGGCAGGATGAATTTCGGCACCTGGAACGCGTCGACCGCGACCTGCCAGACCGCGAGAACGGCGAGGTGCACGATCACCACGACCGCAAAGCTGCGTGCAGCGCGTACCCCGTCTCCGGCCACCGATCGCTCCCTGTTCCCCGGCAGCCAGCCTGCCGCCGGGAGCAGCCTATCTGGCCTTGCAGGAAGTTTCAACCAGTTGGTTGATTAAGGTCGGAGCGAATGGAGCAGGAGGTCGGCGACATGGCGGCGCCGGGCGCGCTGCTGAGCGCGGCTCGACAAGTCCTTGCCGAAGATCGCCGACAGTGTCGGCGTGTTGGAGAAGAAGAAATAGCTGAGGCCGGCGATGGAAATATAGAGCTGGACGGGGTCGATCCCCTTGCGGAACACGCCGGAACGCACCCCCTCGTTCAGAATGTGGGAGACGCTTCTCACCAGCGGCGAGTGCATCGCTTCCAGCCGTGTCGAGCCGCGGACGTGGGGGGCGCCGCCGCGGTTCTCGTCGTTCAGGAGCACGATGAAATCGGGGTTTTCCGCGAGGTGATCGAACGAAGCTTCGATCAGCTTGCGGATCGCCTTCTCCGGCGGCAGGCCTTCGAGGTTCAGCCTGCGCTCTTGCTCGCGGATGTCCTCATAAACCCATTCGAGCACGGCGAGATAGAGCGCGTCCTTGTCGCCGAAATAGTGGTAGACGAGCTGCTTGTTGACCCCGGCGCGCTCGGCGATCTCGTCGACCCGGGCGCCCGCAAAGCCGTGCCGGGCAAATTCCTGGCGCGCCGCGGTCAACAGTTTCTTGCGGGTGGCGACGGGGTCGCGGCGCTGCGGCACGGTGTCGCCAGATCGTTTTGCGGGCATTTCCAACCAAACAGTTGACAAGTTGAAGGCGGGCTTGTTGCATTGGTATCCTCACATGGGGAGAGCGACAAGCCGGGTCGCGGCAACGAGGAGAGATGCGATGAAGCGTTTGCAGGCGGCGGGCTCGGCCCTGGTGTTGGCCCTCGCGCTCGGTGCGGCGGTCGCGCCGGCGCGGGCGGGCGAGGCGGTCAATCTGATCCTGAACTGGACGCCGACCGCCGATCACTCGCCCTATTACTACGCCAAGGCGCAAGGCTGGTACGAGAAGGCCGGCATCGATCTCACGATCGAGACCGGCAAGGGCTCCGGCGTTTCCGCCGCGAAGGTCGGCTCCGGCGGCTCGCCGTTCGGCGTCGCCGATCTCGCCACCATGCTGGTCGCCAAGAGCAAGGGCGCCGACACGGTCGCGGTGATGAGCGTCTATGCCAATACCGGGCAGACCTTCTACTGGCTGAAGAGCTACGGCGTGAACGGGGTCAAGGATTTCCCCAACCACAAGATCGGCAATCCGCCCGGCGATGCCTCGCGCGTGATGTGGCCGGCGTTCGCCAAGGCCGCTGGCATCGCGCCGGACTCCGTCGGCTTCGTCAATGTCGGGCCGACTGCGAAGATCGCGGCGCTGAAGAGCCATACGGTCGATATCATCAGCGACTTCTACAACGAGCACGACCTGAAGGTCATCGAGTTCGGCCAGGACCTCGGCTACGTCAATTGGAAGGACATCGGTCTCAACCCGTACGGCAATTCGCTGATCGTCAATGGCGCATATTTGCAAAAGAACCCGAAGGTCGTGGAAGACTTCGTGCGGGTCACGCAGAAGGCCTTTGCGGCTTGCGTGGCCGATGCTGCGCCATGCCTGAAGGCGCTGCTCGACCAGGTCTCCGGCCTCGACAAGGCGAACCAGGAGCGGCAGTGGGAACGCATCAAGTTTCTGATGACCGACGAATTCACGACGACCATGGGCCTTGGCTGGATCGACGGCGAGCGGATGAAGAAGGACTACGAACTGGTCCACACCTATCTCGGCATGGAGAAGCCGTTCGACGTCACGACTGCGTTTACGACGAAGATGCTGGATCCCAGCATCAAGATGGATGCGAGCAAGGTGAAGAAGTAGCGGGCGCGTGCCCGCTTCGTCAGCCCTTCTTCATGTCGTAGACGTGTTCCGGTCCGGGAAATTCACGCGACCGCACGTCGGCGGCATACCGTTCGATCGCCGCTGCGATGGCCGGACCGAGATCGCCGTAGCGCCTGACGAATTTAGGCGTTCGTGGCGAGAGCCCGAGCATGTCCTCGAGCACGAGCACCTGGCCGTCGCAGGCCGCACTCGCGCCGATCCCGATGGTCGGGATCGCGATGTTTCCCGTGATCTTGCGCGCCAACGGCTCGGACACGGCCTCGACGACGACTGAGAATGCACCTGCGTCGGCGACCGCCTTCGCATCGTCCTCGATCGGACCCCAGTCGATCCCGCTGCGCCCCTGTGCTCGAAACGAGCCCAATGTGTTGATGGATTGGGGCGTGAGGCCGATATGACCCATCACGGGGATGCCGCGCCCGGACAGGAATGCGATCGTCTCCGCCATGCGGACGCCGCCTTCGAGCTTCACCGCGCCGCATTGCGTTTCCTTCATGATCCGTACCGCGGAATGAAACGCCTGCTCCCTGGAAGCTTCATACGACCCGAAGGGCATATCGACGACGACCAGCGCCCGCTTCGATCCCCGCATGACCGCAGCGCCCTGGAGGATCATCATGTCGAGCGTGACCGGGACCGTCGTCTCGAAGCCGTGCATGACGTTGCCGAGAGAATCCCCGACCAGAATGACGTCGCAATGCTGATCCACCAGCGCTGCCGTGTGCGCGTGATAGGAGGTCAGCATGACGATCGGCTCGCCGTGCTTGCGGGCCCGGATGTCCGGCGCGGTCTTGCGTCTGATGGATGACTGAATTGACATGATGGCTCCGTCTGCCGGGCGCGCATCGAAACCAGATGGTACTACCGTGTCAATGCGGCAAGCGGGCCTGCATGGACGACATGACATCGGAGGGGAAGCGGCATGCCCGCTTGGCCCTGACTGATCGCAGTGCGCCCGGACATGACAGCGACGTTCCCAGGTGAGGGCCTCGGAAATTAACCGGCCGTTAACCATGTCCGCCGCATCGTTAACCATTCAATAACAGGGAACGAGTCGGCCGCTATGGAGGCTGCAGCAAAAGTCCAACGTCAAATGGTGCGCCTGCGCGGGCGCTCTTATGTGGCGTTCGTGTTCACGCCGACGGTTCCGGTGCAGGATTGGCTGCAGGAGATCGACGCCACCATCGCGCGGTCCCCGGGCTTTTTTGCCGGCCGGCCCGTGGTGATCGATCTCTCCTCGGTCGATCTCAGCCAGGCCGGCATCGGCCATCTCCTGACCAGTCTTCAGGACCGCAACATCCGCGTCCTCGGCATCGAAGGCGTGGAGGAGGGAAGGCTCACTCCCATGATGCCGCCGCTGCTGTCGGGCGGGCGCAGCTGCGTGGTCGAGCCGAGCGCGCCGAGGAAGGCCGAGGTGAAGGCCGAGCCCAAGCCGACGTCGCTGCTGCTCGAAAGCCCGGTGCGCTCAGGCCAGACCGTGATCTTCCCGGAAGGCGACGTCACCATTCTCGGCTCGGTCGGGTCCGGCGCCGAGGTCGTGGCCGGCGGGTCCATCCACGTCTACGGCGCGCTGCGGGGCCGCGCCATGGCAGGCGTCAACGGTCACACCAGCGCACGCATCTATTGTCAGAAGATCGAGGCCGAACTGCTTGCAATCGATGGCTTTTATCAGACCGCCGACGATATCGACGAGGCCCTGCGCGGCCGGCCGGCCCAGGCCTTCCTGCAAGGCAACACCATGCGAATTACCGCGCTGAACTGACCAGAAGGAGACAATCGAGATGGCCAAGGTACTGGTCGTGACATCAGGCAAGGGCGGGGTCGGCAAGACCACCACCACGGCCGCGCTGGGAGCGGCGCTCGCTCAGCGCGGCGACAAGGTCGTCGTCGTCGATTTCGACGTCGGCCTGCGCAATCTCGATCTGGTGATGGGGGCCGAGCGCCGCGTCGTGTTCGATCTCATCAACGTGGTGCAGGGCGTTGCGAAGCTGCCGCAGGCGCTGATCCGCGACAAGCGGCTGGAGAATCTCTGGCTGTTGCCGGCTTCGCAGACGCGCGACAAGGACGCTCTGACGGAAGAGGGCGTCGGCAAGGTCATCGCCGATCTGCGCAGCCGTTTCGACTGGGTAATCTGCGACAGCCCGGCCGGCATCGAGCGCGGCGCGTCCATGGCGATGCGCTTCGCCGACGAGGCCGTGATCGTCACCAATCCGGAAGTCTCCTCGGTGCGCGATTCCGACCGCATCATCGGCATGCTCGATTCCAAGACGGTGCGGGCCGAAAAGGGCGAGCGGGTCGAGAAGCACATCCTCATCACGCGCTACGATGCGTCGCGTGCCGCGCGCGGCGAGATGCTGACCATCGACGACATCCTCGAGATCCTGGCAACGCCGTTGCTCGGCATCATCCCCGAGAGCCAGGACGTCCTGAAGGCGTCCAACGTCGGCACGCCGGTGACTCTGTCGAACGCGGATGGTGCGCCGGCGCGGGCCTATATGGACGCGGCCAAACGCCTCTGCGGCGAGAACGTGACGATGCATGTTCCTGCCGAGCGCAGAGGTCTGATGGATCGTTTGCTTCGACGGAGGGCTGCATGAGCATGGGTCTGCTTCGACTTCTCCGCGGCAAGAAGGCCTCGGCACCCGTCGCGCGCGAACGGCTGCAGATCCTGCTTGCCCATGAACGCGGCCTGCGCGGCCAGCCCGATCTGCTCGGCGTGCTGCGTGAGGAAATTCTGGCGGTGGTGTCCAAGCATGTGGCGCTCGATCCGACCAAGGTCATCGTGCGGCTCGAGCGCGGCGACGAGGTCTCGACCCTGGAGGTCGACATCGAGGTGCCCAACGATTTCGAGCGCAAGAAGGCGGCGGTCGCGTAGGGGGACGCGCCCGCAGGCATCCGTTTGGGGTGGGTGAGAAGGCGGTCCGCCGGGCATGGCGGGCCGCCTTTGTCCTTTTGGGCGGGCCTCATCCATGGTTTCGCCTGATTTCGTCTCGACGCTGGATTGCCATTGCAGGACGGTACACGTCCTGCTCGGCGAGAGGGAGCTGCCGGGATGTCCCCAGAACAGAAGCTCCATCGACGCGCGGCAGCGGTGCTGCTCGCCGCGGCGATGGCCGTCACGCCGTCGATCTCGCAGGCCTGCACGCGGCTCGTCTATCACGGCGCAAATGGCCAGGTCATCACGGCACGCTCGATGGATTGGAAGAGCGATATCGCAACCAACCTCTGGATCTTCCCGCGCGGCATGGCGCGCACGGGCGATGTCGGTCCAAACTCGCTGACGTGGACGTCGAAATACGGCAGCGTGATCGCGTCGGGCTACGACATCTCCACAACCGACGGGCTCAACGAAGCCGGACTGATGGCCAATGTGCTGTGGCTGGTGGAATCAGAGTATCCCAAATACGACCAGAGCAAGCCGGGGCTGACGATCGCGGCCTGGGCGCAATATGTGCTCGACAGTTTCGCGACCGTTCAGGAGGCGGTGGCCGCGCTCGAGAAGGAGCCGTTCACGATCGTGACCGACAACGTGCCCGGCGAGAAGCGGCTCGCGACGCTGCACCTGTCGATGTCGGATGCAAGCGGCGACAGCGCCATCGTCGAATATATTGGCGGCAAGCAGGTCATCCACCACGGCCGCCAATTTCAGGTCATGACGAACTCGCCGACCTTCGACGAGCAGCTTGCGCTCAACGCCTATTGGAAGCAGATCGGCGGCACCGTGTTCCTGCCCGGCACCAATCGCGCCGCCGATCGCTTCGCCCGCGCATCTTTTTATGTCAACGCGATCCCGAAGGACGAAAATCCGAACCGCGCGCTCGCCAGCGTCTTCAGCGTGATCCGCAACACGTCCGTGCCGTTTGGCATCACGACGCCGGACCAGCCGAACATCTCCTCGACGCGCTGGCGGACCGTCGCCGAGCATCAGCGAAAGCTCTATCTCTTCGAGTCGGCGTTGACACCGAACACGTTCTGGGTCGACCTGAGGCAGATCGATTTCTCGCCGCAAGGCGGCAAGGTGAAGAAACTCGATCTGGGGCTCGACCAGGATCACACCTTCGCCGGCGATGCGACTGCCAGCTTCCGCGAGGCGCAGCCGTTCAAGTTCCTTGGCCTGCCGATGTGATCGGCTGCGGGCGGAACGGGCGTTGCGGCTTGATCGTTGTCAGGAACCCGCGGAGCGCCGAGCCGGGCGCCGCGGCTTCCTTTTCAACGGAGAGCGCCCATGATGTCCGAGGTCCAGGTCCACACCGTTGCCCGGCAGATGCTCGAACAGCACGGCCCTGCTGCGATCGCGAAGGCCGCCGAGCAAGCCCAGGCCTGTGAGGGCCGCGGCGAGGCCGACGAAGCCAGGGAGTGGCGTCACATCGTGGACGCCATGAAGATCATGCGCGGTCCGCATCAGGGCTGACTGTTCCAGGCGCGTGCCTTAACGCTCTCCGCGATCGGCGCCTTGCGGCGAACCGCGGTTTTGTGTCTGCGGCTGGCCGCGCTCGCCTATCGCTTTGCAGGGCAGCGGCTCCCACGAACCGTCTGCCGCCTGCTGATAGGCACTGCACGATGACGAGGTCGATTTGTCCTCGCCCTTCTGGGCGTCGGGATCCTTCGCCAGCACGGGCGCTGTCAGGACCGCGACCGCCGCGATCGCGCCGGCGAAAACGAAATGGATATTCCGCATAAGGACCTCCTGTTCGCATCGAAGAGGCCGCATGCTGTGAAGAAATATGACGATTTTTAGCCGAACGAAGGAAGCTCTCCCAGCGTCCTTAACGCGACGGAAGCGCCTCGCTAGCCGCCCTTGCTGCGGATCAAGCCTGCGAGATTTGTCTTTTGGGCTTCGCACCAGCTGGACATGCCAAGGCGGCGCTGGTCAAGGTCGGTCGCCTGGGTCGCGATCGCAACCTCGGCCATCAGCGCGTCGTCCTGCTTCTCGCCCATCTTGCCGCCGGTATGCATCCAGGCAATCGCTTTGCGCACCTTGTCGGTGGTGCCGTCCGGCAGGTGCATCTGCTCCGCCCTTTGCACGAGATCCTGATAGACGAGATCCGTGTTGGGGCACTCGACCTTGGCGGCGAAGGCCTGCAGGACCATCGTCACATAGGTCGAGCGTGGCGTCGCATCGCCCGCCAAGGCGGGTGCGGCCAATAGCGACAGGCCTGCGATCATGAAACCGGTGCGCATCCTCGGGAACTCCTCCGCTTTTTCTGGCAGGCTAGCGTCCGGCGCGCCGCTCGGCAATGGGACCGGGACGCAATTGTCGCCGACCGGCGCGGCGGCTAACCTGGTGCCTTCTCACCCTGGAGCTCGACATGAGCCTGTTCAGCACGCCGTTCGATCCCGCCCGCGACACCGCGCTCGTCACCGGCGCCGGCAACGGCATCGGCCGCGCGATCGCACAGGGCCTGATCGGCGAGGGCGTCAGCACCGTGTTCGCTGATGTCAGCGAGGAGCGGGTGCGTGCCGCGATCGGCGCCAGCAAGAGGCCGGACCTGGCGGTACCCTGGATCGGCGATCTCGGCCGGCTCGAGGCCTGCGATGAGCTGCTGGCCGCGGCCCGTGCGGCGCTAGGCGAGGTCACGCATTTCGTTCACAGCGCTTCCCCGCCGCGGCGGGAGGCTGATCATGTGCTCGCGGTCGACCGCAGGACGTGGCAGGAGATGCACGCCGTCAATCTCGATGCCGGCTTTCACCTGGCGCGCGAACTCGCAAGAGGGCTGATCGACGCGAAGCGGCCGGGCTCATTCCTGTTTCTCACCTCGCTGCATGCGGGCACACCTCGCAACCTCGCACATTATTCGACGGCGAAGGCGGCCATGGCGATGCTGGTGAAGGAGCTCGCGAAAACGTTCGGTCGTCACCGCATCCGCGTCAACGCGTTGGTGCCGGGCGCGATCGCTGCCGGCGGCTTCGTCGCCGATCCCGCGCTGGCGCGGCACATTCCGCTCGGGCGTCTCGGTGAGGCCGATGATCTCGCACCGATGGCGCTCACCGTTTTGTCGAACAGACTGTCGGGCTACGTCACCGGCGCGGCCTTCGTCGTCGACGGCGGATTGTCGCTGACGAACTGGTTCGAGCCGCCGGTGCTAGGCTAGCGCTGCCAGGCCGGCACCGGATCCAGCGGGGTGCGATAGACCTCGTTTTGGTCGCGATCGGTGACGCGCACCGCGCAACCCTTCTGCTGTAGTTCCGGCTTGACCTGCGACAGCTCGCAAGCCAATTGGTCGGCGCGATCGGAGGCAACCTCGATGTCCTCGAGGATGATTCCACCCTGGTTCTTGAACTCACCACCAACCACGAGATCGAAAGAGTAGTAGGGCATCGTAATTCCCCGGTGTGACGATCTGAGCTTCAGTGCAAGTCTTCAATGCAAGTCTTCAATGTTCGGTGAAGGTCTTCAATGCAGCCCTTCCAGCACATGCCGGATCGTACCACTGAGTCGATATCTGCCGAATGAACGGACCGCGCAATCTCTGTGCTTATGGCGCAGAAATGATGTGCAGCGCGCAGGCTCGTTAAGACTTTATTAAATACGTCGCGCAATCATCAGGCATGGAATTGCAGCAGAACCGGGCTCCGGGAACCGGCAGCTGCAAGAGAAGGCCGGCGGCATAGATCCCGACGGCCTTTTCTCTTGAGCGACAAATCGCTTTCCGTAGTCGCCCGGACTCAATCTTTCACATCGACTCGGACAGCGTGCGCCACGCCTGCCCGCGGCATCGCTCAGCGCAGCGGCATTGGCGGACGGACGATCGGCCCGTCGTCATCAGCAACGGCTTGCGTCGTCGTGGCCGGCGCGGGTGGTGGCGGGACCGCGGCGGCCTGTGATGGCGGCGGGGGCGGTGCGAGCGGAGCCGGCGAAGAACCCGGCATGTAGGTTCGCGCCACAGCCGGCTTCGGCTTGCGAACTGGCGCTGCGGCGGGCTGCGGCGGGAGCGCCGCGGCGCGTGCGCGCGGATCGACGGGCCTCGTATCGGCAGCAGCCGACCGCGGCGCAGGCGGCTTCGCCAACTCGCGCGCCATCTGTTCCTGTCCGGCCTTCAGCTCGGCGATGTTGGCCTTGAGCTGTTCGATCTGTTGCGCCATCGCTGCGAGATCGCGCGTCATCGATTGCACCGTCTGCGCTGCGTCGAGGGGCTGTGTCGCCGCGGGCGCGGCTGCGGCGACCTGAACCGGAGGCGGCGCCGCAGGCGGATCGACCGCTTGATTTGCCGTGGCGTCCGCTGAGGGCGCAGCAACCTGTGCCGCGGTCGCCGGTGTGGTCTGGGATGTTGCAGGGAGCAAGGAGGTGGCAGGCAGCCACGAGGTCAGCGCCGGCGCCCATTCGGCCAGCATCTGCCTTGCGGTGTCGCCGTGCCTCTCCCAGGCGATGCTTGCGGCTACGCCGGCACCGGCAAACAGGAACGCGACGGACACACCGCGCAGCCAGCTGCCGACCGAGGATCGCGCCGGCCTGACGGGAGCATCGCTGGATGTGACGCGGACGGCCGTGTCGACCGAGGGTTCCGTGGCGGGTTTTCCGTACACGACGTTGACGGTGGGCTCGGGCGCGCGCGACGGCTCCAAAGTGAATTTCGGCTCCGCAGTGAGTTTGGGCTCGGGAGTGAACCTGGGCTCCGGACGCGGCGCAATCTCCGAGGCGCCGGTCGGCCGCGAGGCCAGCACGATCTCGGGCGAGATCTGGACCGCGTCATGCGGATCGTTGTCCTTGACCGTGTCCTTCACGATCTCATCGACGATTTGCTTGGCGTTCAGCGTCGCGAGCATCGTAGCTCCTTTGAGGTCCGATGTTTGAGGTGAGTCGTCCGCATTGGCGCCGGGCCTGATCCGAGGTGCGCCCATGCCGATCCCCATGGCGCACGAGTCCAGCCGCGTTTGACCAAAGCAAGGCGAGCGGATGGAGATGATGCGACGGTCGTTCCGCTCTTTGTGTTGTTGGAACCCGGTTCCCAGAACACGCGCATGTGTCCCGCGCCGCCTTGTTTTCAGCACGATTTTGGCAATATCTGACACCCTTGCGGGCGGGGTTGTTCCGCTATTGGGGGAGCCGGCGGTGCCAAGATCTCTACTCGTTTTGTTCGTTGCAGCCTTGCTGCCGCTGGGCGGCTGCATGCAGACGACACTCTCGCCATCGACAGATGCGAGCATGACGCCGCGCGACCGTCAGTTGCTGGCGCACGCGCCCTATGCCAAGGCGAACGTACCTGAGCAATATCTGCGTCACATCGTCGATTACCACCGCAAGGAGCAACCGGGCACGATCCTGGTCGATACCGATGCGCGCTACCTCTATTACGTGCTGCCCGACGGCAAGGCGATCCGCTACGGCGTTGCTGTCGGCGAGGAAGCCATGGCGTTCTCCGGCGTCGCGCGGGTCGGCCGCTTGGCGGAATGGCCGGACTGGGTTCCGACCGCGGACATCCAGGCGCGGCTCGGTCCGTATCCGGCGCGCGTTCCAGGCGGTCCCGCCAATCCGCTGGGCGCGCGGGGCATCTATCTCTATGCCGGGAACAAGGACACGCTCTACCGCATCCACGGCACAAACCAGCCTGAATATATCGGCCAGGCGATCTCGTCGGGCTGCATCCGGATGCGCAACGAGGACGTCATCGATCTCTACGACCGTGTGAAGCTCAATTCGATGGTCGTGGTGCTGCCGCCGGGCCAGAGCGCGCAAGCCGAAGCCGGCGGGCGCTGGAGGGGATAGGGATTTGGACCAGGGTGTGCTTGCCGACAATTTTATCCATTGCCTTGGGCGAACCCTAACGCTTCGCGTCTAGCGTGCAGCGAGCAAGGGGTTGCTCGCATGTATCTCGTGAAGAACTCACCGCGCGCACTGTGCGCTGCGCTGATCCCGCTGGCCCTCGTCGAAGCCGTGCTGCTGGTCTTCGCCGTCGCGGGTGGGCAGGTGACCGATCCCGTCGGTGTCCCGGCTCCGGACCAGTTCCTGATGGTCTATGCCGGCCGCATGGCCATTAACGCCGCCTTCCTGTTCGCAGGGCACATCGTGCTGCGGCAGTGGACGATATCGAGCCGGCTTGCGTATGGCCTGATGGGCGGCGTCATGGCGGCGGTGAGCTACGGCTTTGCGATCCGCAACCATATTCAGCTTGCGGGGCCTGGCGATGGCACCGTGCTGACCATCGGCTTGCTGCCAACCATTGCGGGAATGATCGGTGGGTTCCTTTACGGCCAGTTCGCCGGAGTACGTCCGGCTGAGCGCGTCGCCGTGCAGGCTACCGCTCCGGCTGCAAAAGCGGCACCACCGCTGACTTTCAACGGACCAGTCCGCGTCCGCACGTCATTAGCGGGCATCGTCATAGCCGCGCTGATACCGACGGTGCTCGCAACTCTGCTGCCCTATACGCTGCTGCCTCTCCTGATGAACGGCTTTGCGGACAAAAGCACCGCACACATTTTCGCCGCGGTGATCCCGGCGCAGACCTTCATGGTCATGATAGCGATTTCGGTCATTCCTTCGAGCATTTTCATGCTCTGCGTCCACCACGTCGCGCGAGCCATGAGCCGCCGCAACGCGTGGGAGTATGCAGTGATTGGCGCGGTTGCGGCTTTCGCCTGCAGTTTGCTACTCGCATTCGCGGTGCCGCTGCTTGCTTATCTCGTGGTGCCAGCGGCATTTTCCGGAGCGGTGATGGGGGCGCTCTATCGCCGGTTCGCCGGGCTGGAACCGATGCCATTGCCGGAGGCCGTGATCGCGACCGATCCAAATGCGTTGGTCGACGCCGATCATCCGTCGCGGCACCAGCGCGGCATTATACTTGGCAACTGATCGTCACGGACCGAAACATGAAAGAGCTTGCCGCGCTTGGCGCGGGAATTGCGATCGCGGCCGTGGCGGCACTCTGGTTGACGACCGGGCCCGTGGTCGTGAATGCGGAGGTCAAGCCGCTTCAGCAGAGCGGAAATATTCCGGCCTTCCGGCCCGTTGCGTCCGAGTCGGCCGCCCAAGCCGGTCAGAACAATCGGTGATCTTCTCGTCCCAATGCGCGATGAGATTTGAATGAATCGTCATCGCGATTCAGGTTGTTGTTTGCGAATGATCTTTTCGGAGGCCGCTCCGCGCTTTTCCGAATGATGCTTTAGTTCTCCGGCCGCGCAATCCGCCATTGCAGAGTTGTGGCATTGCCGTTGGCATCGCCAGGCGCCTTGTCGGCGGGCGAGGTGTAGAGCGGGCGATAGCGGTACGCCCACATCTTGGTGCCGTCGTCGCGGTTGATCACGGTGAAGTCGCCGACAGCCCTGGCATCGGCCATCGCCGTCAGCGGAACCCAGCTCTCGGTGCACTTGCCGTTGCAGGTCGACGTCTTGCCGGTGGTGTCGCGCTCGTAATAGTAGAGCGTCATGCCCTTGAGATCGACGAGCTTGGGCCCCTGTTTGGTCAGGATCACCTTCGCCGGAGCGGTTGGCGCCTCGACCTTCGGCGCCGGAGGATCGCCGCCGCCATGTCCGCCTGCGACCGCCTGAACGGTCGAGAGCCCGATGGCCGCGGCCACAACGAGGAACCTGAACATTCCCGAACTCCAGCCTGCAAAGTTAATCGCGCGTTAAGCGCCCAATGCCGCCGATGTTAGCAGCCGAAGGTTAGTTCCTGGTTTCGTGCGCTGCGAAAATACGGACATGGTCCGGGATCACACCTGCACAGCGCGCAGCGGGGCGCGGCTGAGCTCGTTGCCGGCGGCGATGGCCTTGCGCAGCAGGCGCATCAGTTCCTCGCTCTCTTTCGCGCTAAGGCCGCGCAGCATGATGCGCTGGGCGGACTCGACCGCCGGCGTGATTTTGCGCAGCGTGCGCCGGCCTTCGTCGGTGATCTCGAGCTCCCGGGCGCGGCGATCGCGGCTGGAGGGGCGGCGCTCTGCGAGACCCTTCTGGACCAGGCGATCGATCACGCCGGTGATGGTGGTGCGGTCATAGGCGATCAATCCCGCGAGCGTCACTTGGTCGAGGCCGGGATTGGCCTTGATGGTCGCGAGCGCGGCGTATTGCACGGGCGTGAGATCAAAGCCGGCGTCTTCGACCTCGGCCAGGAATACCGCGACTGCGATCTGCTGGAAGCGGCGCGCCAGATGCCCCGGCATGTTGTTGTTGTCTTTCACCGAATGCTCCGGAAGTCGCGGCGGGGTGAGGGATCGTTGACAAGCATACTGATAGTCAGCATACTGAGCAATATCAAAAACAGCAGCGTTGCCGGGAGAGGTGCTCATGCAATTCCATCTCAATGGATTTCAGCCGGGCGACCCCGAGATCGCCGATCCCGCCGAACGCGTCCAGCCATCGGGAGCGGAGGGCACTGTGCCTGACGAGGTCGATATTCTCATCGTCGGCTGCGGGCCTGCCGGGCTGACGCTCGCGGCCCAGCTTGCACAGTTTTCCGACATCAAGACCTGCATCGTCGAGCAGAAGCCGGGCCGGCTGCTGGTCGGCCAGGCCGACGGCATCGCCTGCCGCACCGTGGAGATGTTCCACGCCTATGGCTTCAGCGAGCGCGTGCTGAAGGAGGCCTATTGGGTCAACGAAACGACGTTCTGGAAACCGGATGAGCGGACGCCAGAGAAGATTATCCGCAGCGGCCGCGTCCAGGACGTCGAGGACGGCTTGTCGGAATTCCCGCACGTCATCCTGAACCAGGCGCGCGTCCATGACTGCTTCCTCGACGTCATGCGCAGATCGCCGGCAAAGCTCGAGCCGTACTACAGCCGCCGCGTGCTCGATCTGAATGTCGATCCGGCCGCTGATTCCGTGACCGTGCGCCTCGAACGCGTCGATGCCGCGAACGAGGACAAGGTCGAGACGATCAGGGCGCGCTATGTCGTCGGCTGCGACGGCGCACGCAGCACGGTGCGCAAGGCGATCGGGCGCGAGCTGCATGGTGATTCCGCCAACCACGCCTGGGGCGTGATGGACGTGCTTGCGGTGACCGATTTTCCCGACATCCGCTTCAAGTCGCTTGTCCAATCGGCAACTGACGGCAGCCTGCTGATCATTCCGCGCGAAGGCGGCTACATGGTCCGCATCTATGTCGAACTCGCAAAGCTCGATGTCGGCGAACGCGTCACGAGCCGGAACATCACCGCCGCCGACGTGATCGCCAAGGCGCAGCGCATCTTGAACCCGCATACGCTCGAGGTGAAGGAGATCGCGTGGTGGTCGGTCTACGAGATCGGCCAGCGCCTCACCGACAAGTTCGACGACGTGCCCGAGGCCGAGACCGAAACGCGCCTGCCGCGCATCTTCATCGCCGGCGATGCCTGCCATACGCACAGCCCGAAGGCGGGGCAGGGCATGAACGTCTCGATGCAGGATGCCTTCAATCTCGGCTGGAAGCTCGCCGCCGTTCTGCGCAAGCAGTGTGCGCCGAGCCTGCTGCACTCCTATTCGGCGGAGCGCCAGGCGGTCGCGAAAGAGCTGATTGATTTCGACCGCGAGTGGGCGGGGATTCTCGCCTCGGCCGCCAAGGCCGGCGGCGCCGATGCCGCCAAGACGCAGGACTATTTCGTCAGGCACGGCCGCTACACCGCGGGCACGGCAACGCATTACAGGCCATCGGTGCTCACCGGCGCGGCTTCGCATCAGCACCTCGCGCAGGGCCTGGTCATCGGCAAGCGCTTCCATTCCGCGCCGGTGATCCGGTTGGCGGACGCCAAGCCGGTCCACCTCGGCCACGCTGCGCTGGCCGATGGCCGTTTCCGCATCTACGCCTTCTCGCCTGCGGAAAATCCTGCGGCTGCCGGCTCGGCCATTCGCGCGCTGTGCAGCTTCCTGACCGAGGCCCGGGAGGCACCGGTGAAGCGATATACGCCTGTTGGCGCAGACATCGACAGCGTGATCGACCTGCGCGCCGTCTTCCAGCAGGATCATCGCGAGCTTGCCGTCGCGGCCATGCCGCCGCTGCTGCTTCCGCGCAAAGGCCGCTATGGCCTGATCGACTACGAAAAGATGTTCTGTCCGGACCTCAAGAGCGGCCATGACGTTTTCGCAATGCGCGGCATCGATCGAAAGGCCGGCTGCATGGTGGTGGTACGCCCGGATCAATATGTCGCGCAGGTGCTGCGCCTCGATGACTATGCGGGCCTCGCCTCGTACTTCGACGGATTCATGCAGAAGGTCGGCTGACGTCTCCGGCATCCTGTTCGCCGCGCTTATGACACAGTGAAAGCCCGGCCATCGTGACGGGCTTTCTGCTCACGTATGGGTACGAGTTCCGTGCGCGTACAATTTATGAAAGTTCTTCGCGGGCAGATTTCATCGATCGTAATATGTGTACCCAAAGCTGTAAGCATCCACTCGGGGCAGCGGGGCACCGGAGGATGACGATGAGACAAACCCAAGCGGAGACGCGCCGTCAGCACAGTGTCGCGAAGCGGTCGATGACCAAGGAGGCAAAGCAGCTGGCGGGCCTGATCGCCGGACTGCGCGAATCCCTCGAAGCGATCCACAAGGAACGGGCGAGCGCAAAGCTCACCGGCGCCGAGATGGGAATCCTCGACGAGCGGCGCAACAACCTGCTGCTCACCATTGCAGCCCTCGATGACCGCCTCTCGGCGGTGCAGGGCCTGATTAATCTAGGCCGCCCCCATGTCATCCGCGTGCATTGAAGCGCATGAGATCAGGATGATTGGTCATTGCGATTAGGGCCGTTGCCTGCGCCGTAGCGCCTGTGATGGGCACCAAATTGCCACGCTCCCGGCGAATTGCCGCCAAAGCCCGCTGCCACGAGGAGGCCGGGTGCAGGGCGACGCAAGGGGATGCGAATTGGCCTACAAGATGGTCGCAGAACGCGACAACGAGAAATACAGTTTCGCACGCGAGAGCCGGCTGCTCATCGTGGCGAAGGCGAAGGTTTGGGCGAGCGAGGGATGGCAGGTTGTCATCACCGACCAGGACGGCAAGGCCTACGCGCCGCCCGAGTTCGATCAACTGTCGGCGGCGTGAACCGCCGGGGAGCAATCTTGATTTTGCTGTTTTAACGGGGCGCGGCTTGGTCGCGCCCTCGATGATCAATGGCCCGGCGCAGGATCGTCGCAGTCATCGTCACTTCCGCTCGTGCCGGTGCTGAACAAACTCACCGACGTCCCGGGTCCCACTAAGCGCGCCGATAGGTCTGCGCGATCAGCCGGTCGTGCACGGCACGCAGGTCCGCGCTCATGCGGGTCTGTCCCGTCGTGACATAGGACAGCCAGGCGCCGTCGGCGGCGAGGCGGACGACGTGAAGATCGGGCGCGCTGTCGGTAGCGCGATGGCGCTTGAGCCGGGCCTTGATCCAGTCGTTCCAGAGCCGGCGCAGCGAGGGATCGGTGACGACGACCATGCTCAGCGCCGCCCAGGGCGTCGCGAAGCCGAACGCCTTGCCGGTGAACACCGCATTTACATAGGCGCGTGTGAATCTGCCGCGCGGCCTGGGATCCTGCTCGATGTTATTGTCGATCTCGGCATCGACGCGGGCGAGGAGATCGGCGAACAGGCCCTCGATCAGCGCCTGCTTGCTGCCGAAATGATGAAACAGCCCGCCCTTGGTGACGCCGGCGGCCGCCGCGACCGCCTGCACCGTGACGCCGGAGACGCCATGGTCCAGCGCGATGGCAGCCGCGTGATCAAGCAAAGCGCGCCGCACCTGCTCAGGCTGCTTGGCGCGGGTGTAGCCGCTGTCCGGCATCAATGCACCGTGGTCTCCGAGAACAGGTTGATGATCACGACCCCTGACACGATCAGCGCGATGCCGACGAAGGCGGCGGCATCCAGCATCTGACGGAACAGCACGAAGGAGACCGTTGCGGTCAGGATGATGCCGACCCCGCCCCAGATCGCATAGGCGATGCTGAGGGGAATGACGCGGATCGCGATCGACAGCGCATAGAACGAGGCGACGTAGAACACCACCATGGCCAGCGTCGGCCATGGCCGCGTGAACTGCGCCGACTGCTGCAGAAACGCGGAGGCGGTGACCTCGAAGACAATGGCGAGGGCGAGTGCCGCATAGGCATGGAAAGCGGATGTCATGACGAGCTCGGGCCTGGCGCGGCTCGAAAGATACCGCGCGGTAGGTTTGTTTAGCACGCGGAACATGGCTTTAGTCAGGAGCAGATATCACGACTGAGTGACGAGCCTGCGACAGGCGCGCGGTTCCGCGGGTGGCCGCCACGCGATGAATCGTGCGCCGTCCGTAAGATGCGACGGTGGAATTGGACTCAATCGATTCGCACCGAAAGCTCGACGTCTTCGGCGAAGGCCGTGGACATGTAGCCGCTTCCGGGCTTGCGCACCCGCTCCAGATAGTCGGGGCTGTCGTCGGCATTGTCGGCGACGATGATCGCGCCCGGCCTGAGACGGTCTTCGAGCAGATCGAGGATATCCGGGTAGAGCGCCTTGGCACCGTCGAGCAGCACGAGATCGATCCTCTCGGGCAGATCGGACTTGAGCGTCGTCAATGCATCGCCCTCGCGGATGTCGACGAGATCGAGCACGCCGCCAGCCGAGAGGTTGTCTCGCGCCCGCGCCGCCTTGGACGGCTCGAACTCAGAGGTGACGAGGCGGCCGCCGCCATTGTCGCGCAGAGCTGCGGCAAGGTGCAGGGTCGAGATGCCGAAGGAGGTGCCGAACTCGACGATCGCTCTGGCGTGGGAGCTGCGCGCCAGCATGTAGAGCAGGCGGCCGGTCTCGCGGGAGACCGCGAGCGGAGCGTCCTTCAGGCGTCCATAGAGTTCGCTGTGAGCGGACTTGCTCCGCATCATCCGCGTCCGGTCGGCATCGGACAGATCGGCGACGGCGGCCAGCGTTGCGCCGCTTGCTGCGTCGGCCTCGTCGAACAGGCGATCCAGCAGCGGCGCAAGCGATGTGATCGTTGATGTGGTCATTTGTGTCTCCAGAAGCGCGTGCTTGCGCGGAGATCGAAATACGACTAATTCGTCGCATTTCCTATTCGCATTGCCCGCAGGCGCCATGGCCGACCGTCGAAGCCGTTCAATTTCCTCACGAAAGCAGCCGCAACAGGTCCGCTCGAACGAGTTGGTGGCGGCCATCCTGGATGCCGCTGTTCAGGTTCTGGCGAAGGAGGGTGCGCAACGCTTCACGACGGCGCGGGTGGCGGAGCGGGCCGGCGTGAGCGTCGGATCGCTCTATCAATATTTTCCGAACAAGGCGGCGATCTTGTTCCGCCTCCAGAGCGATGAGTGGCGGCGCACCAGCGAGCTGCTCGCCGGCATCCTCGCGGACCGGGCGAGGCCGCCGCTGGCGCGGCTGCGCGCGCTGGTTTACGCCTTCATCCGCTCCGAGTGCGAGGAAGCTGCGATCCGCATCGCGCTCAATAATGCCGCGCCACTCTATCGCGATGCACCGGAGGCGCAGGACGCACGGGCGGCCGGCGAGGGCATCGTCGCCGCCTTCATGCAGGAGGCACTGCCCAAAGCCTCGGATTCGACACGCATCTTCGCCGGCGAGCTGATCACGACAACGCTGAGCGAGGTCGGCAGGAGTTTCTCGGAGGAGAGGCGGAGCGAGGCGGAGATCGCGGCCTATGCCGACGCCATGGGCGATATGTTCTGCGCCTATCTGACGAGGCTGGCGCGACGCTGAGGGATTGCCGCCGGCATTCGAAGGTTGATTGTTATTCAGATTTTGGGGGATTATGGGTTAGCCTCGCCGCGTTCGTCATCCAGTCATCGAGCCCCGCGCCATGCACGTTCTCCGCGCCCAATTTCGCATCGAGACGCAGCGCGCGCTGGAATTTGCCGCATCTCGCGGCTTCGGCGTGATCGTGGCGGCGGACGAGCGCGGGCCGCGGGCCTCTCACGTGCCATTCGTGCTGACCGAGCGCGGCGGGCACACTGTCGTGCAGCTTCACTTCACCGCCAAGAATCCGCTTGTGGCGCTGGCCGATGGCCGCAGACGATTTCTGCTGATCGTTACCGGCGACGATGCCTATGTCTCCAACGACTGGTATGCCTCACGCGACAACGTCTCGACTTGGCTTTACGAAGCGGTGCACCTGTCGGGCGTAGCTCATCTGCGCGGGTTCAACGAGAACCGCGGACACGGCGATGCGCTGCTCGCAGTCTCCGAGGCGCGCTTACCGAAGGAACCCTGGGACCTCGCGCAGATGGAGCCGGGCAAGCGCGAGAGCATGCTGGCTGCAATCCGCGTCGTCGATCTCGTGGTGGATGAGGTCGAAGGGCAGGCCAAGCTCAACCAGCACAAGAGCGATGCTGACCATGTCGCGGTCGCCGATCGATTGGCGCGGTCGGAGGAGTCGGGTCACCGGCGATTGGCGCGCAAGATGCAGGCGCTGCGGCAGGGGCTTGGATACGAGATGCCGTAACGCTTGCCTCGCGGAACGTTTGATCTTACGGACCTCCCTCATGCTCGTCATCTCCATCCAGAGCCAGGTGGTCCACGGCCATGTCGGCAACAGCGCGGCTGCCTATGCCATGCAGGCGGAGGGCGTGAACGTCGCGGCCGTGCCGACGACGCTGCTGTCCAATCATCCGCGCTATCCGAGCCTGCGCGGGCGGGTGCTGGACAGCGAACTCGTCGCCGATCTCCTGAAGGGTGTCGAGGAGCGCGGCTTGGTCGAGGAGGCCGCGGTGCTCGTCACCGGCTATCTGGGCTCGCCCGGCAATGCCGTCGTGATCGCCGATTTCGTCGAGCGGGCGCGCGCGCGGAATGCGAAGCTGGTTTATCTCTGCGATCCCGTGATCGGCGACGATGGCCGCGTCTATGTCGCCGACGGCATTTTGGACGTGGTCCGGCACCGGCTGCTGCCGGCGGCGAACGTCACGACGCCGAACCAGTTCGAGCTCGAGCTGCTCTCGGGAGTGACGATTGCCGATGCCGAGGGCCTGAGCGCAGCGTGTGCCGTGCTGGCAGGGGCGGGACGCACCGACGTCGTCGCCACCGGTTGCGCCCTCGCTGACACCGCGGCGGGGCAGGTGGAGACGATCCTGTGCGCCGGCGGCCGATTGTCTCGCTTTGCGACGCCGCGCCTGCCGATCCGCCCCTACGGGACCGGCGATCTCCTCAGCGGGCTGATCGCGGCGCACCTGGCCAAGGGCGAGACGCTGCAGTCATCCGTACGGCTTGCGGTCGACACGATCTTTGCGGTGCTGGCGCGCACACATCAAGCCGGCTCGGCCGAAATGCGGCTCGTGCCGTTACCGACGGTGCTACGCGAGCCGTAACCGGTCGGGTTGCGCGGCTTTCAGGTTGCGGGCTTGGGGGCGGACTGCGCCGATTTCTGCGGCTTGGCCGAACTCTTCTGATCGCCTGCGGCGTGCGCCTTGGGCGGCTTGGCGCCGGCGACGGCGCGCGGTTTCTTAGGCTTGGCGCTGGCAACGTCCTTGCGATCGGCGGTGCCGCGCTTGGAGATGTATTCCGCGCCGTCGATCGGGCCGACATGCGGCGGATCGCGGCCGAGATAGGGACGGCCGATGCCGTAGGCCTTGCCGTTGGCATCGACCCATTTCCACAGCTGTTCAGTCGAGACCCAGCGCTGCGCGCGGTTGTTGCCCTGGGTGCTGACGATGTCCGCGGCCATGCCGTGGCCGTAGCCGCCACGGGTGCTGCCGCCATGAAAGGAACGGTTGGAGGCGGCCTTCATGCCGCTTGCGATGGACTGGCGGTAGTCGTCGCGGAATGCGCTGGTGATGCCCGGCGACAGGCCGGCGGCTTCGGCCGCAAGCATCATGCGGAAGAGCTTCAGCTTGAAGCTCTTGTCCATGCCGCCGATGACGTAGTCCATCATCGACATGCCGACGCGCTCGGCCGCCTTCGGGTCCTTCCAGGTGAAATCCTGATCGACCAACTTGGTGAAGCTGCGCATCACCGTGACTGTCTTGCCCTTGCGCTTGACAGTGACGGCGCGCCGCTCCTGCACCTTCATGGTGTCTTCCTTGGCGGTGCGCTGATAGAGCGCCCAGAGGTAGCGGTCGACACAGGCCTCGATGACGAAGCATTCGTCGAGCACGGCGACGGTGTCGGCAGGCGGAGAAGCCTTGCTCGCAGGCGTGACGGGGCCGCTTGCGATCACCGCGGAGGACGGGGCATCCGTCATCACGATCTCGGTGGGATCGGCGGACGCGAGCTTGACGGGCTCCACAGTCGCGGCTGGGGCGGCAGTCTCGCTGACCGCAGCTTCGCTCACGGCGGCCTCGTCCACAATGAACTCAGGTTCAGGCGACATCAGCGGCGCGGGCGCCGTCTCCATCGGCAGGACCAGCAGCGGGTCGGCCGAAGCAAGCTGGATCGTGGAGGCTGGCGCCTCCGGCGTTGCCGGGATTGCTGGAGCTGGCGCCGCAGCGACGGCGGCGGCGATGTCGGCGGTCAGGGCAACACCATCCTCGATCGTTGCAGCGCGCGGCACGTCTGCGAGATCGAGACGGCTAAGGTCCTTGGCGCGCGAGACGGCAGCCGCATTGGCGCCGCTGTTCTCGATCACGGCCGGCGCATAGGCGGACAGCGACAATGCCAGCCAGCCGGCGAGAACGGCACCAGGACACGATACCGCCACCAGAAGAGACCGCCGATCGTTCATGATCCCTGCCTCCAAACGTTCTGTTCGATCCAGCTCCTTCGAACAGTGATGATGCAAACAGTGTTGGCGAAACAGTCTTGCACGGAAAGGCACGCAGCGCGTCGATTGTTCGGGGGACCGTGTGGCGAGGCAATGGCGCAATTGGCGAGTGTGGGCTTTTCGAGAGGGAGTGTTGCCGAACTGCAACGCGGGTTCCATTTGCGTTGCGCGGCCTTATGGCTGGTGCGCTGGAGCTGACGGATGGGGCACCTTGGTAGGTGGGCTGAGCACCTTCTTATGGAGTGCCACGTCGCAGCCGGGCGTATTCGCTGAATTTTGTAGCCATTAGGCATATCGTCATGCACCCTGCGCGATATTGCAATGCAGCAACGCGTGTCGCGCTGCAGCAAAATGCGCCTAGATAGAGCTCCGACCCGCAATCTTGGAGCACCACCAAAATGAACAAAAAGACCCTGTCGATCGCCGCGGCGATTCTGACGATCTCGGGCGGCACCGCGGCGTTCGCTGCCGAACTGCCGACCTATGAGGCCAACGGTTTCCCGATTTCCCCACTGCAGGTGCGCGTGCTCGGTGCCAAACATGTCGAGCAGCAGGTCGCATCGCCCAGCACAATCGCTTCGGTCCACCAGGCGAAGGTGCTCAGCCCGGGCAAATTGAAGACCGCGGACGTGACCACGCGCGCCGCCCGCTGAGAGCGAGCTTGTCAGTGGTGGACGGGGCCTCGCGCAGTGCGAGATTTCACGCCCCCGTTCCGCCCGCGGTATCACGACTCCGCATGCGCATTGCGCGTGCGGCCTTCACGGTTCTGCGCAGCCTCGTCGCGATGCCCGCGTGCCTGCCCTGCAACCGCGTGGGTTGAGCGGCTCAGCGCGACGACATATCGCTTGGTTCATGGATCAGCGAGCGAGCGGCGCTGACGCTCTCACCCAGAAGAACGATGCAGCGCCGGCACTGCTGGGCGTGGTCTGCGGGCTTGCCGCGGCGCTGTTCTGGGCGCTCGGCTTCGCCGCCACGCGGCACGGCCTCAAGGAAGGCTTCACGCCGGTCGATCTCCTGGTGCATCGCTATGTCTGGTCGGGGATCGCGTTCCTGCCGCTGGTGCTGCGCGCCGGACTCTCCGATCTCTGCGGCATCGGCTGGGGCAGGGGGCTCGTGCTGATGGTGCTCGGCGGTCCCGTGATGTCGCTGATCTCCTACAGCGGCTTCCTGTTCGTCCCGCTCGGCCATGGCAGCGTGATCCAGCCCTCTTGCGCGACGCTCGGCGGGCTCCTGCTCGCCGCGGTCGTGCTGAAGGAGCGGATCTCCGCCTCGCGCCTGACCGGCGCGCTCGTCATCGTCGCAGGCCTCGGCGTGATCGGCGCGGAATCGATCGGCCATATCGGGGCCGACGGCATCCAGGGCGATCTGATCTTTGTGCTCGCCGGATTCATGTTCGCCGGCTTCGGCGCGATGCTGCGCCGCTGGCGCGTCTCGGCGGTGCCGGCTGCGCTCGTCATCAACGTGCTGTCGCTGTTGCTGGTGCCCGTCTACGTCGCCACGGTCGGCATCGCCCACATGGCGGCGATCGGCGTGACCGAGAACGCGATCCAGGCGCTGGCGCAGGGCGTGCTTGCCGGACCCGCCGCGCTCTATCTCTACGCCGTCTCCGTCCAGCGTCTCGGCGTCGCCCGCGCCGCGGTGTTTCCGGCCTGCGTGCCGGCGCTAACGCTGCTCACCGGCTGGCTGCTGCTCGGCGAGCCGCCGACGATGCTGCAGACCGCAGGCCTCGTGACGGTGCTGTGCGGATTCTATCTGGCGCAGCGGCAGAGCTAGCGGACCTCACGCCTTCCGCACGAACTCCGATTTCAAATTCATCGCGCCGATGCCGTCGATCTTGCAGGCGATGTCGTGGCCGTCGCTGGCGTCCTGCAGGCGGATGTTGCGCACCTTGGTGCCGCCCTTGACCACCGAGGACGAGCCCTTGACCTTGAGATCCTTGATCACGATGACGCTGTCGCCATCAGTGAGCACGTTGCCGTTGGCATCGCGCACCCCCGCAGCCTGCGCCGTGTCCGCGGCCGCCTCCGCTGCGCCGCTCCATTCATGGCCGCATTCCGGGCAGACCCAGAGATCGCGGTCCTGATAGGCGTGCTCGGAATTGCAGGTCGGGCATTTCATCGCGTCGGTCATGATTGCTGCTGTCTCGCGGTTCGTTCGCGGCGCGACCGTAGAGGCGGGGAGCGGGAAAGCAAGGAAAAGCTGCGAACCGCGCGGCGGCGAGGCCCGGTGCCGGTGCTATGTCACCGAGTGACACGCGTTGAGCTGCATCAATGGCGCGACGCAGTTCGGCCGTATCCTCATGTTCGGAAGTCACCGGAGATGGCGCGATGGACGACACGCTCAGAGCAAAAATCCAGGCCTTGCTGGACCAGCACCGCACGATGCGGATTGCGACGCTTCGCGCCGATGGCTGGCCGCAGGTGACGACCGTCGGCTATGCGAACGAAGGCTTCACGATCTACTTCCTCTGCGGCATCGACAGCCAGAAGGCGCAGAACCTGGCCGCCGACGACCGCGTGTCGCTGGCGATCGACGACGACCCGGCGGAGGTGATGGAGATCACCGGGCTGTCCATGGCGGCGCGGGCGGCGGTCGTGACCGACCCCACCGAAGCGGCGAAGGCGATCGCGCTGGTGATGGCGCGCTATCCCGAGCAGAAGGCGCTCGGCCTTCCCACGCCGAACCCTTCCGAGGTGCGGCTGATCCGCCTCACGCCGACGGTGATCTCGCTGCTCGATTACTCCAAGGGATTCGGCCACACCGATCTCGTGACGTGCTGAGCAAGCGGGCTGCGAGTTCGCTTGACGCAGATCAAGCTGTCCGAGCCGTGCAAATCTAGGCTGGTTTCGACGGGGCAATCGGTGAGGTCTTGGCGATGTCGCACAATGTTCGAATCTCCATCGGCATCGTCATCCTGATCGCCTTGTCGATCCTGTTTCTGTTCGGCGTCGTCCACACCGCAGCCGCGGCCTCGAGGTCCGGCTCGCGCGCGGTTGCCGAGGGGCATCGCCTGGCACAGGCGTGGTGCCAATCGTGTCACGCGATCGAGCCGCGCAGGGACGGCTTCTTCGACGAAGCGCCGAGCTTCCAATCCATCGCCGATCGCAAGGGCACCACCGCGCTCTCGCTCAAGGTGTTCTGGCGCACCAGCCACCAGAACATGCCGAACCTCGTGATCTCGCCGGAACAGGCCGAGGTGCTCTCCGCCTATATCCTGAGCCTGAGAAGGAATTGAGGACCTCGTCAAACAAAGTTTGCGAAACAACCCCATGCACAGTAGGCATCTCTTTGAAATCGCTCGGGGATTGATTTAGAGTCGGAAAAACCGAATACGATTTGCGGCGTCGGGCAAAACAATGGCATGATGGCAGGGTGGCGCTCGTGCGATGGCGAGGGCTTTGCGCGGAGCCGATGAGCGCAGGGCAATCGCATTTTGCTACTTGAAAGAACGGAGCGCGCGCCTCGTCCTTCGAGACGACCGCTTCGTGGTCCCTCGGGATGAGGCTAAGCGGCACCGGCTACAAAAGCTGCCTCATACTCCGCCCTCATCCTGAGGGCCCGCCGGAGGCGGGCGTCTCGAAGGATGCGCCGCAGGGCCGACGCCATCATATGCGATTGCCTTGCGGATGGAATGCGGCCGAGATCCGGGCTACGGTCGCTCCGTAACTTGCCGCGAGCCCCTCATGACCTTTCTCCTCAACATCGACGTCCCCGACGTCGCGAAAGCCACGACCTTCTACACGGAGGCCTTTGGCCTGACGGTCGGCCGCCGCTTCGGCACCGATTTCGTCGAGCTCAATGGCTGGCCTGCGCCGGTGTATCTCCTGACCAAGCAGGCGGGCACGATCGGTGCCGGCGGCGATCGCCGCCGCTATGAGCGGCACTGGACACCGATGCATATCGACGTCGTCGTCGACGATGTCGACGCGGTCGTGGCGCGTGCGGTCGGCGCGGGCGCGATCCTGGAGGCGCCTGCGCGCGATGCCCCCTATGGGCGGATCGCGATGCTGGCCGATCCGTTCGGGCACGGATTCTGCCTGCTCGCGTTCAGCGCGCAGGGCTATGATGCCCTGCTTGGAAGCTCGTAGCCCGGATGGGCGAAGCGACATCCGGGAATATCTCGGGCGGGAGGGGTCCCAGATCTCGCTTCGCTCATCCGGGCACCATCGCTGGCGAAAGGCGGGCGACGATCGAGGCGAGATGGCAAAGACATCGAAACGAAAGCTGAAGACCTACCAGACCTCGCTCGGCTTCTACGACCAGGCCATCGCCGCGCCCTCGATGAAGGCCGCGCTCGAGGCCTGGGGCGCCAGCTCCAATCTGTTCCACCAGGGCATCGCCAGGGAGACCGACGACCCCGACATCGTGGCCGCGACCCTGGCGAAACCGGGCGTCGTGCTGAGGCGCCCGGTCGGCTCGGATGGCCGCTTTACCGAGAACGCCGAACTGCCGACCGATCTCGGCGAGGGCGAGGCGAGGCCCAGGCGCAAGCCCAGGAAGCCTCCGGCCAAAAAACCTGCGGCCAAGAAACCTGCGGCCAAGACCGCGAAGAAGCGATCCCGTGAGGTCGACGACGCGGCGGCGCGCAAGGCTGCCGCGGCGTTCGAGAAGGAAGAGCGGCGGCGCGAAGAACAACGCCGGAAAGAGGAGGCCGCGCGCGCCAAGGCACGTGAACGCCGCGACAAGGCGGTTGCCGCCGCGCAAGCCGCGCTGGACAAGGCAAGGCGCGAGCACGAGGCCAAGATCGAGGAGATCGAAGCCGAGCGCGCCGCGCTCGATACGCGCGCCGAGGCCGAGCAGGACCGCTGGGACAAGCAGAGGCTCAAGCTGGAGCAGGCGCTGCGCCGCGCGCACGACTAAAGCAAAGTGGCGGAGGGTTGAATCGATCCGCTGGCTTGGCCGCTTGCGGGAGAGGTTGCACCGAAAGCGCGGGTGAGGGCTTTTTCTTCTAGGGGGTCTCCCATTGCGGAACCCTCTATCCAACTCTCTCCCGCAAGCGGGCGAGGGGGTGCACCAAAGGTGGCGCAATCAGACTGCCCCATCACGCTTTGAAGCGCAGGCGCTCATCATTTCGTCACCGCGCCCGGCGGCAGAGTTGCGGTTCCATCCCTATATGAGCGCGATCCCCCATAGGTTGGTCATGCTCGAAAAATCTTCGAAATCTGCAAGTCCGAAATCTTCAAGCCCGAAATCTGCAAGTCCGAAATCGACAAATCCGATGGTCGTGCGCTCGCGCCGTCCGGCGCCGGTGCTGGTGTGCGCGAAGTGCCTCAAGCGCAGCGACGAGGGTCGCGATGTCAGGCGCGCGCTGAAGTCCGAATTGAAAGCCGGCAAGCGCGACGGCATCAAGCCGGCCAAGCTGGTCATGACCGGATGCCTCGGCCTGTGCCCGAAGAAATCGATCGTGCTCGCGAGCGGCGAAAGCCTGATGCGGCAGGAATATGTGCTGGTCGCGGATCGCGACCAGGTGCCGAGCGCGCTGGCGCAGTTGAGAACGGTGCTTCGGGAATGAAGGCTTCGTGAAGGGCGTTCGCCGCCGTGTCATTGCGAGCGGAGCGAAGCAATCCAGAAATGTATGCGCGGAGAGTTACTGGATTGCTTCGCTGCGCTCGCAATGACGGCTCGGGCGGTGAAGGCCGCGGATCGGTCATTCACGCAAACTCGAAGACAAAATTGCTTGCCATGCCCTGCGTCCTCTCGCACTCTGGGGCCAAGGAGACCAACGCAATGAAGACAAAGACCATCGCCTATGCGCTCGGAACCGCCCTGGTGCTGGGCAGCCTTGCAACGTCGGCTGCCGAGGCCCGGCCGCGGAAGGCGCAAGTGGTTCGTGCCCCGCAGGAGAGGCTGATCGTCACGGCCCCCGTGCTGCGGCCGACGCCGTGGGACTACAACATCGTCCCGCGCTATCGCTATCGGCCCGAAGACGACAAGGTCGATCCCTATGGCCCGCCGCTGGTGCCGTCCTACGTGCGCTATGAGGGCTGGCGCTGGCCCTATTGGTGGTGAGGAGCGACCTGTCGCCCGGATCAGCGAAGCGATATCCGGGACCGGTGTTGCCTCGGCATTTCCCGGATGTCGCTTCGCTCATCCGGGCTACGATCAGGAGCCTGATCGGCTCCGTAGCTCCACGGCCGAACGTGTCCTTGCCCGAAACAACCCGTAGCTGTACGTTACGCTGCAGAAGTTGATTTTGGGCAGATGGATCGGTTGAAATGACCGTGGTTGAGAGCGTGGCATCCGAGCAGCTTTCGAAGCCGAAAATGCCGCCGGGCGTGCTCACCGAAGGCCCGGTGGTCGAGGCCAAGTTTCGCGATTCCTACATCTCTTTCGCCCTCATGATCGGCGGCTCGATCGGGGCGCTGGTCTGGGCGTTCTGGCAGGGCATCGGCTGGGTGGAGGTTTCGGTCTTCGCCAGCATGTTCATCATGACCACGATCGGCATCGGCTTCATGCATCGCTACTTCGTGCACCGCAGCTTCCGCTGCGGTCCGGTGATGCGGACGATCCTCGCCGCGATCGCGACGATGGCGGTGCAGGGCTCGATCCTGAAATGGGTGAGCAACCACCGGCGGCACCATCTGCACTCCGACCGGCCCGGCGACGTCCACAGCCCGTACTATGACGGCTCCGGCAACGCCTATGCCAGCTTCGCCAAGGGCATGTCGCATGCGCAAGGCGGCTGGGTGTGGGACCGCGAGACCACCGATGCGAGCTACTACGCCAAGGACATCCTCGCCGACCCGATCGCGATGTTCTTCACGCGGACACGCTGGTACTGGTACGCGCTGTCGGCGGTGATCATTCCGGGCGCCGTCGGCTACGCCTTCGGCGGCGTGCACACGATGATCGGCTGCGTGCTGTTCTCCGGCCTGTTCCGCAGCTACCTCATGACCATGGCGACGTCGCTGGTGAACTCGGTCTGCCACAGCGACGGTCGCTGGGGCTACCGCCGCTTCGAGACCCATGACGGCACCACGAACGAACTGGTGACGACGCTGCTGACGTTCGGCGAGGGCCTGCACAACAACCACCACCGCTTTCCGCGCGATGCGTACATCTCGCACGCATGGTACGAGGTGGACATCAACGGGCTGATCATTTTGGGGTTGGGGAAGCTCGGGCTGGTACACGACATCTTCTCGGCGGGAGCGCGTGGACGGTCGGCGCCCGTGGACGCGGAGCAGGTAGGATGGGTAGAGCGAAGCGAAACCCGTCAATCGTCGTCGCGGGAATGATGGGTTTCACAGGAGCTCAACCCATCCAAGGGGCTGCCTCCCGCGTTCTCACCCCGGCTTGCGTCCGCTGATCGCGTGGGCGCGGCCGCTCCAGGTGATGCGGCCGTCACTGTCGGCCGGGAGATGTGTGCTCAAGCGCTGCTTGAGCGTGGCGATATCGGCTGCCGGCATCGCTGCGACGACGGGTGCGAGGGAGGGGGACTTCGTCTCCAGGGTCCAGAACTCGTCTAAATCGGCGAACGTGCGCTGCACGGTGATCTCGCGGCTCTCGATCTGCTCCAGCCCGGCGGCGCGCCAAAGGTCCTGAAGCGCCGCAAGGGTAGACGCCTCCATGTGCGGCGGACGCGTTGGCGACAGCCCCATCGCGTTCATCTCGTCGACGATCGGATCGAGCGGAAATCCGCCGCCCAGCATGTCCCACATGTAGGTCGCAACCAGGCCGCCGGGAACGACGACCCGCGCCAATTCCGCGACAGCTTTCGACGGGTCGGGCACGAAGACGAGAACCAGTGCCATCACCGCGGCATCGAAACTTGCGGTGGGAAACGGCAACGCCATGGCATCGCCGGTCTGAAACACGGCGCCGCGCGCGCCGGCACGCGTGCGGGCAAAGGCAAGCTGTCCCTCCGAGGGATCGATGCCCTGCACGCCTGTTGGGGCGCTGCGCGCCAGGATCAGCTCGGTGAACGCGCCGCTGCCGCAGCCGACATCGATCCAGCGCAGCCCTTGCGGCGGCTTCAGCCAGTCGAGAAAGACCTCGCCGACCGAACGGCTCCATACGCCCATCACCTGCTCGTAGGCGGCACCGTCATCGAAGCGAAGCTCGGGCATGGAACGGCTCCCTCGGTTTTCCACAGGCGCTATGCAGAGGCCGCGAGGTTAACACATTGGTCATTTCTTTGCGGGCATTTTCGCGACCTCAGTCAGTGAGGAGTTACCATGTCCGACATCACCATTCCCGGCGGCAAGATCCGTTCCTTCGTCGAGCGAATCGAGAACCTCGACAGCGAGATGCAGGAGCTGAGCGAGCAGAAGAAGGAAGTCTTCGCGGAAGCCAAGTGCGAAGGGTTTGACGTGAAGATCCTCAAGGAGATCATCAAGCTGCGCAAGGAAGACAAGAACGAGCGCGACGAGCGCGAGAGCCTGCTCGACCTCTACATGCGCGCGATGGAGACGGCCTCGCCCGAGCAGGCGAAAGCGGCGTGAGAACGATCGGGTCGATCGGCGGGGAGAGGTAAAGTCCAGGGATTCGTTCTCGAACACGAGCCGGCCGATCGGCCAAGGCGTTCGCATCTAACGAACGGCTTGCCTCTCGGCCGCCGACACATCGCGTGTCATGTCTCCATCTTCTTCACGCTGATGTTGCCGTCGCCCTCGATGTAGGCCTCGCTTACGTGCGCAGGGCCATCGACGCCTTCTTCCCGGAGCTTGCTCAGCAACTCGTCCATTGTGACCAGCTCCTGTCGCAAATGGCGGCGAAGCACTCGACCATCCTTGATCAGAAGGAGCGGCGGGGGTCGAATAAGCCGGTCTATGAAGGGCACGTGATAACCGAGCCAATCGATGGCAAGGTTCCAGAAGATGATGGTGGCAACCAGCACCAGGCCTTCTGTGATCGATTGGTATTCACCCGCCATGCCGTTCTGTGCGGCATCGGCCAGCAGGACGACGAGGAGCACATCCGGGATGCTGATGCCGCCGGTTTGCCGCTTCAGGATGAGACGCATCAAGATGAAGATGCCGAAATACATGATGGTGCCCCGCAAGATGATCTCGATGAGAGAATGCGTCGGAGCAAAGATCTCGTGCCATGGCAGCTGGAAGTTCAACATGAGGCCTCGCATCTGGACAGGAGCTTCCTGCTAGCATGTTTGGATGACCTGATGGACCAACGCCGTGCGTGCATGCCGCCCACTTGGACGGGCGCGACAGCTTGCCGCGTCGGCCATCCCACAAGGTGAAGCGCCGCGGACTCCGCGTCATTCCCGGCGCGCGCCAGGGCAGTCGCATTTGAATTTCAAGAGGCCGTCATGCCCGGGCTTGTTCCGGGCATCCACGTTCTTGGTGCTGCGTCAAAAGACGGGGATGGCCGGGCCTTCGCCGCGCCGAAGCGGCTTCGGCCGCACAGGCGGGACAAGCCCGGCCATGACGACGTGGAGAGGCCCGTACCCAGACCCGACATCTCGCAGGCGATAGCCCTACGCGACACGCGCCGACGCGGGCGCCCGCAATGATGGTGCAAAGGGTGTCGTCGTCCGAACGGCAGCGCAGGACGGGTTTGACTCCGCTCTAGCCATCCTGCGGTCTACGGCTGGCGACGTCGTGTGAGGAACCAAAGGCGAAAGCATTCGATTGAGTGGCATCACCTCACACGCAATGGAGACACGGATGGAACTATCCGGAAAAAAGATCGCGATCCTGGCCACCCACGGCTTCGAACAATCGGAACTCGAAGTGCCGCGTGATGCCCTCAAGGCGGCCGGTGCGACCGTTGAGATCGTTTCGCTGCAGCCCGGCGAGATCAAGGGCTGGGACGAGAAGGACTGGGGCCGCCCGGTCAAGGTTGACAAGACCCTCGACCATGCCAAGCCTGCCGACTACGACGCCCTCGTGCTGCCCGGCGGCCAGATCAACCCCGATCTGCTGCGTGTCGAGCCCAAGGCGCTTCAATTCATCAAGAGCGTGTTCGACGCCAAGAAGGTGGTGGCCGCGGTCTGCCATGCGCCCTGGCTGCTGATCGAGACCGGCATCGCCAAGGGCCGCCGGATGACGTCCTACAAATCGATCAAGACCGATGTCGCCAATGCCGGGGCGAAGTGGGAGGATTCGGAGGTCGTCGTCGACCAGGGCCTCATCACCTCGCGCAATCCCGGTGACCTCAAGGCCTTCAGCGCCAAGATCATCGAAGAGGTGAGGGAAGGTCGTCATACGCAGCGGAGCAGCGCGGCGTAATTGCTCTTACGTGATGGTGTGCCTGGTTGAGCAATCCAGCCAGGCCGCAGATCTGGTCGGTAGCTCGTAGGATGGGTCAAGCGAAGCGAACTCATCGATCGTGGCGCAATGAGCGATGGGTTTCGCAAGAGCTCAACCCATCCTACAGGCTACCGTCATTCCGGGGCGCGCGAAGCGCGAGCCCGGAATCCATTGCGTTACTGGTCGTGCCGCCCAATGGATTCCGGGCTCGCGCCCAAGCGGGCGCGCCCCGGAATGACGGCGCCCGGCCATTAATAGCGGCCGCCGCTGCCCTTTTGCTGCGTGATCCAGTCCGACAATGATTTCGGCTTGGATTTCGCAATCCGGGCCAGTGGCGCCTTCGGATTGCCGCGGGCGCCTGCGGCCGGGCGGTCGCGCTGCGCCTGTGACGCGCCCGCGCTCCTCGCGCCAGCCGTCGCAGCCTCCGCGGCTTCCCTCTCCAGGCGCAACTGTTTCAATCGCGCCATCTTGATGCGTTCCGCCTCGACCTCGGGTCGCTCGGCGAGAAGCGGCTTGGCTTGAGCAAACTCCGCCGTGACGACGACGCCGAGAATGGTCGTCTCGCCGAGCGCCTTGCAGGCCTCCAGCCGATGCAGCCCCTCGACCAGAACGAGGCGGTCTCCGTCGCGCCGGATGGAAATGGGGGTCTGCTGTCCGATCTCCAGCATGCTTTCCGCGATCTCCGCGACGGTGGCGGGATTGAGGGCCTTCTTCTGCTTCGTGGGAACGAAGATTGTCTCGATCGGGAAGCTTTCCGGTTTGGGCATGATTTTTACTCCGCGTCTACCGGGCCCGCTGGAACCGATGCCGGTGGGGTTGGCCAGTTTAGGAGGGAAGGGCTCGACCGCAAAGGCAATTCGGAGGCGGATGCGTGTGCACTTAGTCACGGACGCAGGTGAAAGTTAGCTGAAGTAGCCGGTCCGGCGATACGAACGAATTTAGTGCACTGTCAACGTAATAACGACGCCCGTACCCGTATCAACAGCTTCATCGCGGAGGTTTACAATAAGGAGCGCCTGCACTCGGCCCTCGGATATCAATCGCCACTTGAGTTCGAAACGGCCTTCGCGCAAAACAATGCGCAGTAAGCATCGTGACAACCCCTGTCACTGTAATTGTCGTGTCTCAGTTAAAGGGGGCAGTCCACCACTGTCACTGTTGTAGGCTCGGGCGAAGCCATCATCGACTCCATTGCACGTGATGGGGATCCTTGCGTTCTACCTAACTTGTGAACTTTATGCCGAGGCTCTAGTTGTCGATATTTCCGGCACGAACCTCCGGCCTGTTGCGCGCGCTCTCCTCCAAAAGTTGGAGAAACTCTGTGTCTGAATATTCACGGAGGCGCTTCGTTAGATGAACGCCGGAAAGCTTAAGAATAACCTCCATAACAGGTTCGGCGTCGCTTTTGCCGCTAAAGACCGTCGAGTACACTGACGTAAAAAATCGTCGCCAAACCGCTACTTCTTCGTTCAGGCGAGTGATAAGCCGGACCATTTGAACGCGGGCTCTCATCATTCTCCATTTCAGATCCTCGATCTGTTTGTCAGCTCTTTCTATCCTTCGATTGTCCTCTTCAGAAAGGCGGGTCATCTCACTGCGAAGCCTTTGAACTTCCGACGCCATGTGGCGCCGATGCGAGGTGACGTAGAGCGCGAATGTGAAGTATACGAGCGCCATAAATGTTGAGCTGAAGAAGGTGCTTGGGCTCCAAATTGGGCTCGTCAGAAACTTTGTATCCTCATAACGAGTTATCGTCGCACTGGAGCTTATTCTCACTTGGCTTTCTTCGAGATTGGAATCGAGCGCGATGAAGAGGGTCGCCTCCGTGCGAGGCGCGATGGTTTTCATCTTCACCATAGCCGGATGTGCAGACGCTACGACCTCGATAGCGATCGCTCCATCTTGATAGACAGGGCCAATCTCCTTCGGCGTGTGGATAAATACAGACAGGTCGTCTATTGGACGTCGGGAATAGTTTTGGATTGAGAACAGATAGCCAGAAAGCGGCCCCAGCGAAACGCGATGATATCTGACCTCCGTTGGCGAGTAGAGTTGGTCAATGAAGACTGGAATCCAATACGAGACAAACGCAATTATTAGGGCCACGCTGATGTTTTTGATAACATCGAGTGTTGTTATTTTAGTAGCCGAGCTGTGTTGAGGTTTTTCGTCAGTCATGTTTCCCCCCGATTGCAGAGTTTAGCATTCCCGATGGGTGAACTTCCAGCCAGTTGCAATCTGCTTCTCTGTCTCGCATCGAATGATGTCGCGACCCGTTGCAGACGCAGAAAGGGCGGCCTTCCGGCCGCCCTTCGGGATGCTCGCGATGAAGTTTTGGTAAGGCGATACTTGTGAAGAGGCCACCCCCTCACGAACACCCCGTCGTGCTTCCGCAAGTATCGCACTTCATACACGTGCCATTCCGCACCAGCGTGAAGTTGCCGCACTCGCTGCACATCTCGCCTTCGTAGCCCTTGGCCTTGGCTTCCGCGCGACGCTCCGCCTTGGTCGGAACTGCGGTCGCGGCGCTGCCGGCCTTGCTCCACTGCAGCGCTTCCAGCTTCTCCGTCGGCGAGAGGTCGTGCTGGACCTCCTGCTTCAGGGCGACGGCGCCTTCGATGGCGTCGCCGAGGCGGGCGCTGGTGGCGTGGGCCGCCATCGCCGTGACTTTGCTGCCGCCCGAGGGCGCGCTGTCGTTGCCCTGGCTGATGGCAGCCGAGCCGCCGCGCATCACGACCAAATTGTCCGTGCGCGAGCGGGTGAGGCCGCGCGAGACAAGCTTGGTGGCATGGTGGCCGCCGTCCTCGTCGGGCTCCTTGCCTTCCTCGACGCCCTTACCGAGCGCGTCGAAACCCGTCTCGTTGGGATCGACATGGGCGAGGTCGAAGCGGGAGAGGTAGCTCACCGCGAGCTCGCGGAAGACGTAGTCGAGGATCGAGGTCGCGTACTTGATGCTGTCGTTGCCCTGCACCGGGCCCGCGGGCTCGAAGCGGGTGAAGGTGAAGGCGTCGACATATTCGTCGAGCGGCACGCCGTATTGCAGGCCGAGCGACACCGCGATGGCGAAGTTGTTGATGAAGGAGCGGAGCGCCGCGCCTTCCTTGTGCATGTCGATGAAGATCTCGCCGAGACGGCCGTCATCGTACTCGCCGGTGCGCAAGTAGACCTTGTGGCCGCCGACGACCGCCTTCTGGGTGTAGCCCTTGCGACGATCGGGCATCTTCTCGCGCTCGCGCATCACGATGATGCGCTCGACCAGCTTCTCGACGACCTTCTCGGCCACATGGGTGGCGCGCGCCGCCATCGGCTTCTCGTGGAGCGACTCGATCGCATCGTCCTCGTCCTCATCGTCGCTGATGAGCTGCGAGTTGAGCGGCTGGCTGAGCTTGGAGCCGTCGCGATAGAGCGCGTTGGCCTTCAGCGCCAGTTTCCACGACAGCATGTACGCGGACTTGCAGTCCTCCACCGTGGCGTCGTTCGGCATGTTGATGGTCTTGGAGATCGCACCCGAGATGAAAGGCTGCGCCGCCGCCATCATGCGGATGTGGCTCTCGACCGAGAGATAACGCTTGCCGATCTTGCCGCAGGGATTGGCGCAATCGAACACCGGATAGTGCTCGGCCTTGAGGTGCGGGGCACCTTCCACCGTCATTGCGCCGCAGATGTGGACGTTGGCCGCCTCGATCTCGCGCTTGGTGAAGCCGACGGCCTGGAGCAGGTCGAAGCCGGGGGCTGCGATCGCTTCGGCGCCGATGCCGAGCTGGTCGCGGATGAAGTCCTCGCCGAAGGTCCACTTGTTGAAGGCGAACTTGATGTCGAAGGCGGTCGGCAGCGCCTTCTCGACCTTGGCGATGGCTTCGTCGGTAAAGCCCTTCGACTTCAGCGTGGTGACGTTGATGCCGGGGGCATTCGCCAGCGAGCCGTGGCCGACGGCGTAGGCTTCGATCTCCGCGATCTCGCTCTCGCGATAGCCGAGCGTGCGCAGCGCGGCCGGCACGGCGCGGTTGATGATCTTGAAGTAGCCGCCGCCGGCGAGCTTCTTGAACTTGACCAGCGCGAAGTCGGGCTCGATGCCGGTGGTGTCGCAATCCATGACGAGGCCGATCGTGCCGGTCGGCGCGATCACCGTGGTCTGGGCGTTGCGATAGCCGTGCTTCTCGCCGAGTTCGAGCGCCGCATCCCAGGCCGCCTGGGCGTGGCTGACGAGGTCGCCTTGCGGGCAGGAGACGAGGTCGAGCGGCACCGGGTTGACGCTGAGCGCCTCATAGCCGTTGGACTGGCCATGCGCGGCGCGGCGGTGGTTGCGGATCACGCGCAGCATGTGCGCGGCGTTCTTCTTGTAGCCGGGGAAGGTGCCGAGCTCGGAGGCCATTTCGGCCGAGGTCTTGTAGGTGATCCCGGTCATGACCGCAGTGAGGGCGCCGGCGATCGCGCGGCCTTCCTTGCTGTCATAGGGCAGGCCCATGGTCATCAGGAGGCCGCCGATGTTGGCGTAGCCGAGGCCGAGAGTGCGGAACTCGTAGGAGAGCTCGGCGATCGCCTTGGACGGGAACTGCGCCATCATCACGGAGATTTCGAGCACGAGGGTCCAGAGCCGGCAGAGATGCTCATAGCCTTCGACGTCGAAGCGCTTGGTGTCGGTGTTGTAGAACGTCAGCAGGTTCGCCGAGGCGAGGTTGCACGCCGTGTCGTCCAGGAACATGTATTCCGAGCACGGATTGGAGGCGCGGATGTCGCCGGACGCCTTGCAGGTGTGCCAGTCGTTCATGGTGGTGTTGAAGTGCAGGCCCGGATCGGCCGAGGCCCAGGCGGCGTAACCAATTTTTTCCCAGAGGTCGCGCGCCTTCAGCGTCTTGGTCACCTTCTTCGAGGTGCGGGCGTTCAGATTCCAGTCGCCGTCGGTCTCGACCGCGCGCAGGAAGTCGTCCCGGAGCGAGACCGAGTTGTTGGAGTTCTGGCCCGAGACCGTGAGATAGGCTTCCGAGTCCCAATCGGTGTCGTAGACGTCGAACTGGATGTCCTTGTAGCCCTGCTTTGCGAACTGGATGACGCGCTTGATGTAGTTATCGGGCACCAGCGAGCGACGCGCCAATTTGATTTCCCGGCGCAGGGCAGGGTTCTTCTCGGGATCGAAGCAATCGTCGCCCGAGCCTTCGCAGTTGACGCAGGCCTTCAGCACCGCCTTGAGGTGCTTCTGGTTGATCTTGGATCCCGTGACGAGGGCGGCGACCTTCTGCTCCTCCTTCACCTTCCAGTCGATATAGGTCTCGATGTCGGGGTGATCGACGTCGACGACGACCATCTTGGCGGCGCGGCGCGTGGTGCCGCCCGACTTGATCGCGCCGGCGGCGCGGTCGCCGATCTTGAGGAAGCTCATCAGGCCGGACGAGCGGCCGCCGCCGGAGAGCTTCTCGCCTTCGCCGCGCAGGCGCGAGAAGTTGGAGCCGGTGCCGGAGCCGTATTTGAACAGGCGCGCTTCGCGGACCCAGAGGTCCATGATGCCGCCCTCGTTGACCAGGTCGTCGCCGACGCCCTGGATGAAGCAGGCGTGCGGCTGCGGATGCTCATAGGCCGACTTGGACTTGGTCAGCTTGCCCGTGAAGGGGTCGACGTAATAGTGGCCCTGGCCGGGGCCGTCGATGCCATAGGCCCAGTGAAGACCGGTGTTGAACCATTGCGGCGAGTTCGGCGCGACCATCTGCATGGCGAGCATGTAGCGGAGCTCGTCGTAGAAGGCCTGGGCGTCGTCATCGGTGGAGAAATACTTGCCCTTCCAGCCCCAATAGGTCCAGCAGCCGGCGAGGCGGTCGAACACCTGCTTTGCGCTGAGCTCGCTGACAAAGCGCTCCTTCTCGGGCAGCGCCGCGAGGGCATCGGTGTCGGGCACGGAGCGCCACAGGAAGGAGGGGACGGATTCCTCCTCGACTTTCTTCAGGCGCGCGGCAACGCCCGCTTTGCGGAAATATTTCTGGGCGAGCACGTCGGAGGCGACCTGCGACCACTCGGCCGGGACCTCGACGTTCTCGAGCTTGAACACGACCGAGCCGTCGGGATTGCGAATCTCCGACGTGGTCAGCCGGAATTCGATTCCCGCATAAGGTGACTGTCCCGAAGTGGTGTGGCGCCGCTCAATCCGCATGTCTTGCCCCGTCCTTATTCTTTGACCGGTCCCGCCTCCGTTCAGGCGTGCCGGGTCGTCATTTCACTTCGCGGCTCCCGCGGCCGTTGGCCTTTGGGCTCCGCAGCTCAGCCGGTGGACCCGGCCCTTGTTCTCCCGACGCGATGGCCCGATGCGCGCATCGATCATCCCGCCTGCCTGTCCAGGCCCATCCGCCCCCAAGGGGATGAGCCCGACATGCGTTCAACGCCCACGCCGTCACTTCAACCAGTGCCATCCGAGCCTGTTGCCGGCCCGTTCTTGCGCCCCAGGAGTTCCGCCTTTCGAGGGCAGACAAGCCCTCATCCGCTGCCTTTGGCTGGCCGGCGGAGCTGAAATTTGCGGTGCCCTTTGGGGGAGTGCCGGCGGGACGCAAACTCACTCGCGCCGAACGGACCGAAAGCTAGGACTCTCCGTTGCGCCCGTCAAGAACTAGTGCGAGTTCCTGAATCAAATACTAAATATGGTGGATTGTGGGGGATAACAGGGGTCTTCGCCGCGCCTGTTGTGGACCCAAGTATCGGTGAGTCCTCAGGGATTCCCAACTGAAAAAATTCGCATCTCGTGATGATGCGGAGCTTCATCCCGCTGTTCACAGGGCAGGTATATTTTTGGGCGCAGGGATTGCGCCAGCAGGACTCACGTAGCCCTACGGAAGGCGAGGGCAGGCATGTCCGCCAGACTGGTGGTTCAGGGCGAAAATCCGGGCCAAGCTGACACTCGATTTTGCCGGACCACCCACATGCTTGATTCGACGAAGCCGGTGCTGCGCCAGCGCATCGCCCCGGCCGGCTTGATGTTCCTCGCCATCACCTCGATCGGCTGGGGCTTCAACTGGCCGGTGACCAAATTCCTGCTGGGCGAACTGCCGCCGCTGACGCTGCGCGGGGTCACCGGCGTGCTCGGCGCGCTGCTGCTGGCGCTGCTCGCGGTGCTGAGCGGGCAGGGCTTGCGCGTTCCGGGCGCAATGTGGCCGCGCCTGCTCACCGCGGCCGCGCTCAACGTCACCGGCTGGATGGTGCTGATGGGGCTGGCGCTGCTCTGGCTGCCGGCGAGCGAGGCGGCGCTGATCGCCTACACCATGCCGGTCTGGGCCTCGATCATCGCCTGGCCGGTGCTCGGGGAGCGGCCGACGGTGCCGCGCACGCTCGGGCTGGTGCTGGCCTTCGCGGGGCTTGGCTCGATCATGGGCGGCAACGGCATCGCCGCCAGCGCTGCGAAGCTGCCGGGCATTATCATGGTGCTGGTCGGCGCGTTCGGCTTCGCCCTCGGCACGGTGCTCTCGAAGAAGTACCCGATCCAGCTGCCGCCGCTCACGGCCGCGGCCTGGCAGATCGGGATCGGCTGCCTGCCGATCTCGATCGTCGGCCTCCTGATCGAGACCACACATTTGTCGAACGTGACGCCGCTCGGCTGGTGGCTGCTGGTCTATTCGGTCGTCGGACAGTTCTGCATCGCCTATGTCAGCTGGTTCGCGGCGCTCGCGCGCCTGCCGGCCTCGGTCGCCGCGATCGGCACCATGGCGGTGCCCGTGATCGGCGTTGTGGCCTCGGCGCTCGCTCTTGGCGAGCCACTCGGGGCCGGGCAGATCGCCGGCCTGGTGTTCACGCTGGCGGCGGTGGTGCTGGCGACGCGGGGCTAGCTGCCCAGCGCTCTCCGGATCATCTCGGCGAGCTGGTTGCGGCGGTAGGGCTTGGTCAGCAGCATCACGCCATCGTCGAGCTTGCCGTGATGGACGATGGCGTTGTCGGTGTAGCCGGAGGTGTAGAGCACCTTCACGCCCGGCCGGCGCCTTTCCACCTCCAGCGCGAGCTCGCGGCCGCTCAGGCCGCCGGGAATGACGACGTCGGTGAAAAGCAAATCAAAGCTCTGGCCGGCCTCGATCATGTCGAGTGCGGTCCTGCCGTCCGGCGCGGACACCGTCTTGTAGCCGAGGCTCTGGAGCTGGGCGGTGACGAAGCTGCGCACGAGGTTGTCGTCCTCGACCACGAAGATGGTCTCGGCGCCGCCCGCGGCCTGCGGCCCCACGGCGGCCGCGATCTCCGCGGTGCCTTCGCCAGGCGGCAGGTAGAGCTTGATCGTGGTGCCGTGGCCTTCCTCGCTGTAGATCTTGATGTGGCCGCCGGACTGCTTGACGAAGCCGTAGACCATGGAGAGGCCGAGGCCCGAGCCCTTGCCGACCTCCTTGGTCGTGAAGAAGGGTTCGAACGCCTTCTGCTGGACGTCGGGAGGCATGCCGGTGCCGGTGTCGCTGACCGCGAGCATGACGTAGGGGCCCGCCGTCACGTCGGCATTGGCTTGCGCATAGGCTTCGTCCAGCACGACGCGGTGAGTCTCCAGCAGCAGCTTGCCGCCGTTCGGCATGGCATCGCGGGCGTTGATCGCCATGTTGAGCACGGCGTTGGTCAGCCTGGACGGGTCGATATGCGTCGTCATCGGCCCCTGTTCCAGCACCGTCTCGATCTGGATCTGCTCGCCGAGAGTGGGGCGCAGAAGCTTGGCGATATCCGTTATCGCTGCGTTGATGTCGACGTTGCGCGGCTCGAGCGGCTGCCGCCGCGCGAACGCGAGCAGATGCTGGATCAGCTCGGCGCAGCGCTCCGCGGCATCGTCGATCAGCCGCGCGGTGCGCTGCAGCTCGGGCTGGTCCCTCAGGCTCTCCACCAGCGTCTCGGTGTTGCCGGAGATGACGGTCAGCATGTTGTTGAAGTCGTGCGCGACGCCGCCCGTCAGCTTGCCGATCGCATCCAGCTTCTGCGACTGGTGCAGCTGCCGCTCGGTCTCGCGCGAGGTCGTCGCATCGTGATAGACCAGCACCGCGCCCGAGACATTGCCTTGCCCGTCCCGCATCGGCCGGCCGCTGATCATGAGATGGCGGGACGGATTGCCGCTGTGCGGGCGGACGATCATTTCCAGCTCTTCGAACTGCTCGCCGCGCAGCACGCGCGCCGAGGTCAGCTCGTCGGCTGCGAGCGGGGTAATGCCGTCGCCGTGAAACACGTCGGACAGCGCGCGCAGATTGCGCAGGTTCATGCCGGTGCGATGCAGCAGCATGCGCTCGGCGGCCAGATTGGACAGCAGTACGTTGCCCTCGGCGTCGATGACCAGCACCGCCTCCGCCATGCTGCGAAACGTGCTCTGCAGCACGTTGACCGACAGCCGCAGCTCGTCATGCGCAGTGACCAGGTGCTCCGTCCGCTCAGCCACCGCATCTTCGAGCGCCGCCTTGGCGGCCTGCGTCTGCTCCAGGGAGGTCTGGAGCTCGCCGGTCGCGCGGCGGCTTTCGCGCATCACGAGCGCGACCAGCAGAAGGATGAGCACGGCGCCCGCGACGTCGATGCCGAGCAGCACGATGCCGGTGCGGCGCGAATCCTGGGATCGTTCGGCGAGCAGGCGTTCTTCCTGCGCGCTGAGATGGTCGAGGTCTACCATCACGGTCTGCATCAGGCCGCGGCCCTCGGCCTTGCTGTTGAGCGCGGCGATGCCGGCCTCGTCGTTCGCCGCGCGCAGGCGTATCGCTTCAGCCGCAATCTCGACCCGGCGCAGCGCCAGGGGTTCGATCCCCTCCAGCAGCGCGACCTGTTCGGGATTGTCGCGCAGGCTGCGCTTGAGCTCGGCGAGCGCCGGCGCGATCCCGGCGCGTGCGGCTTCGAATTCGGTGCTGAAAGCCTGGCTCCGGAAGATCTCAAAGCCGCGCGCGGCGCTCTCGGCCCGGCGCAGCAGCAGGCGCAGATCCGAGATCTTCTTCTGCACCCGCACGGTATGATTGACCCATGCCGCGTCGGACCGCGCCTTGACGTCGAGGGCAATCGAGGCCGCAGTGATGATCAGGAGGATGGCAAGTCCGGCACCCAGAATGACGCGCTGCGTTGCAATCAAGGGGCTTCTTTCTTGTCCTTCGGCGGCGCGCTTTCGCCGGCGCCGGCCAGGCATTCCCGGATCGTGGTCAGCAGCGTTTCCGGCGTGAACGGCTTGCGCAGGCAGCGCGTCGCGCCGAGTTCCAGCGCCATGCGGAGAAAGTCGGGAGAGGGCGAGGCGGAAGAGGCGAAGGCGTAGCCCGACATCGCGATCAGCGGAGTGCTCGGCGCACGTTCGTGGAAGATGCGGATGGATTCGAAGCCGCGCATATGAGGCATGAAGATGTCGACCAGCATGACGTCGAAGGCCTGCGATTCCAGCGCGGCCAGCCCTGTTTCGCCGCCGTCGGTGAGCGTGACGTCGAAGCCCTGACGTTGCAGAAGGACTTCGATGGTCGCGCCAACCATCGGATCGTCATCAACCACGAGAATACGCGGCATGACACTCCCAGCAATCGAGGTCCCCACTTGATTGTGATATCCGCGAATCGTGGGCCGGGTCAATTTTGGATTGGATCGCTGCTGATATGCACGGCGCAGTGCATAAGCCACGTTTGCATTGCGTAGGCAGCCTAGCGCCCGCGACTGTGCGGAAACAGACGACAAGCACCTCAACGCAAAAGAGGCGCCGCATCACTGCGACGCCCCTTGCTTCACGCGTTGGCGATTCGGTTACGGGCAGGGATGCCGCTTGCCATCGTAACCCAGATAAGTCCCCGACGCCGGGTCGTAGGACTTGAAGCGCTGCGCGCAATAGGCGGAGTCGCCGCCGCCATCCTGCACCACTGCCACCGAGGGCTCATCATAGTAGCTGCTGCCGTAGTAGTAGGGATCATCGTAGTAGCCGCCATAGCCATAGCCGTTGCCATAATAGGCGTATGAGCCGATCCCGCCGATGGCAGCGCCAGCCGCGAAGCCCGGCAAGAAGCCGCCGCCGCGACGATGGTTGTGATTCCAGTGACGGCCGCCGCCGCCACGCCAGTTGCCTCCCGTTGCATACTGGCGAGGCCCGCCGTAGGACGGCGAAATCCCGGGACGGGAAGCCCCTGCGAAGTTGCCGCCACCACCGGGACGGACCGCAGGTCCGGCCCCGAAATTGCCTGTGCTCGGACGCATGGCGGCACCGCCGCCCATGCCGCGGCCTCCGCCCTGGAATGCCGCTCCGCCACCCATCCGGCCGCCACCGCCGCCGCCGATGGCTGCACCACCACCGCCGCCGCCCATGGATGCGCCGCCACCGCCGCCCATCCGGCCGCCACCGCCGCCGCCGCCGATGGATGCACCACCGCCGCCGCCGCCCATTGCTGCTCCGCCACCACCGCCGCCGCCCCGAGCGCCGCCGGGACCCCCTCCCTGGGCAAAGCTAGGCGAGGTCATGGGTAGAACGAGCGCCAGCGCTGCTGCAGCACTCAAAACTTTCAAACTGTTCATGGTTTAACTCCTTTTCCCTCAAGCAAACCCCATGATTGGGCAGGAGTTCCTGGGGATCGTGCCGGTCGCGCGGGAATTGAGCCTCCTGCGCGCACGCTGTACCCGGCATGAACGGTTCGTGTCCGATTTGCGATCATGGAGGTGCGGTTGCACATCGTGAAAGCTGGCCGAACTGGACATTTCGTCGCCCGGATGGCATCAGGGCCCGACCAAGCAGGGCCCGCGCCGCATGAAACAATTCTTCCTCAAGTTCTTCACCTGGTGGAATGGCCAGACGTTTGGCACCCAACTCTGGACCAGCCGGTATGGGGAGCTGGTCGGCCAGGACGAGCAGGGGAACCGATACTACCGCACCCGGGGCGGCGCGATCGATCCGGCGCTCGGCTTCGAGCGGCGATGGGTGATCTACAACGGTTACGCCGAAGCGAGCCGGATTCCACCGTCCTGGCATGGCTGGATGCATCACGTCGTCGATACCCCGCCGACCGAGATCGACTATCAGCCGCGCGAGTGGGAAAAGCCGCACCAGCCGAATCTGACCGGCACGGCCAAGGCCTACCGGCCCTCCGGCTCGACGCTCGCCAGCGGCAAGCGTCCCAAGGCGACCGGCGACTATCAGCCCTGGACGCCCGGCTAGCCTTCCGATCTATCAACGAACGTCGTTCTTCGAAGAGGATGCACATGCATCCGCGTCGCGTCGCTGTGGACAACGGTAACAGCGGGGACGTGGCCTGCGTAGGCGTTGCATTGCGGCGGGCGATGCGGCTGAATGATCCCATCTTGCGGAGATGGGAGACCATCGCGTTCGGTTCGGGCAACAGCTCGCGACTGTCCCGAGATGCAGCGGCCGCCGAGGAAGGGCCTCGATCGGGAGATAGGCCCCCGGTCTGGAAGCTCCCAAATCGCCCGATGTGAATGTGCAGCCGCCGTAAGACAGGAAAGGCCGCTTGGGAAACCGGGCGGCCTTTTTCTGTCGAGGACTTACCCGACGTTTCTTGCCCCGGACGCAGCGCGTTCCGCCGCCCGCTTCACCGCCTCGAGCCGCTGCGCCTGGTTTTGCGCGCCGCGCTCCCTCAGCAGCGCCAGCACTTCGGCCGGCGCGGTGTCGGGTGAGCCGGAATTGAACGGCGGGGCCGGGTTGTATTCCATCTGAAGCTGGATCGCCTCCGCCGTGGTGCGATCGACCATGACCGAGACCAGCGTGAGGGCGAAATCGATGCCTGCGGTGACGCCGCCGCCGGTGATGCGGTTGCGGTCGATGCAGACGCGCGTCTTGGTCGGTGTCGCGCCGAACTGGCTGAGCATCTCCATCGCGCTCCAATGGGTGGCCGCGCGGTAGCCTTTCAGCAGGCCGGCGGCGCCGAGCGCCAGCGAGCCCGTGCAGACCGAGGTGACGTATTTGGCCCCCTCAGCCTGCCGGCGCAGGAAATCCAGCATCTCCTCATCGTTGAGCAGGTCGTTGGTGCCCTGACCGCCGGGCACGCAGATGACGTCGAGTTGGGGGCAATCCGCAAAGCTCGTGGTCGGCGTCAGCATCAGGACGGAATCGCTGGGCACCGGCTCGATCGTCTTCCAGATCAGGTGCAGCTTTGCGCCGGGAACCATCGCGAACACCTGCAACGGCCCGGTGAAGTCGAGCTGGGTGACGCGTGGGAAAACCAGGATTCCAATCTGAAGCGGTGACGACATGGGAGCCTCCGACAATGCACTTGACGGGGGCAGGATGACATGGTGCTCTTGTGTCCGAAATGGCATAATTCCCTCACTTTCGGACATATCCATACGCTTGGCCGATGATCGGAATCCTGATCTTCCCGGACTTTCAGCTGCTCGACGCAGCAGGCCCGATCTCGGCGTTCGAGATTGCGGAGCGCTGCATTGGCAAGGCGCCGGCCATCCGCGTGCTGGCGGCGAGGCCGGGGCTGGTGCGCAGCTCGTCCGGTGTTGAGATGATGGCGCGTGACTTCAAGGCGGCGAATGCGATCACGACGCTGGTCGTAGCCGGCGGCGCGGGCGTCGCCGACGCCGCACGCTGCGAGGTCACGCGGGCCTTCGTGCAGCGGCTGGCTAAGCGCGGCATGCGCGTTGCGAGCGTCTGCTCGGGCGCCTTCGTGCTCGCCGAGGCGGGACTTCTCGACGGCCGCCGCGCCACCACCCATTGGAGGCGGACGCGCGATTTCGTGGCGTGCTATCCGAAGGTCAAGTTCGAGCCGGACCAGATCTTCACGCGGGACGGCAATGTCTGGACGTCGGCGGGCATCTCCGCCGGGATCGATCTCGCACTCGCGATGATCACTGAGGACCATGGCGAGGAGGTCGCGCAAGCGACCGCGCGCCAGCTCGTGCTCTACCACCGCCGCAGCGGCGGCCAGTCGCAATTCTCGTCGCTGCTGGAGCTGAAGACGCCGAACGGCCGCTTCGGCGCGCTGCTGTCCTGGGCGCGTGAAAATCTCGATGCGCCACTGACCGTGGAGGACCTCGCCGATCGCGCCGGCATGAGCGCCCGGCATTTCGCCCGCGCCTTTGCCGCCGAGACCGGCACGACGCCGTCCAAGGCGATCGAGCGGCTCAGGCTCGAAGTCGCGCGCGAACGCGTGCAGTCCTCGCGCGAGGCGATCGAGCGCGTTGCCGAAACGACCGGCTTCCGCGATCCCGAACGGATGCGGCGCGCCTTCATCCGCGCGTTCGGCCAGCCTCCGCAGGCGCTGCGGCGCGCGGCGCGTGCAGGATAGAGCGTTTGCTCTTGAGCCTGCCGACCACGGTGGAATGGCGGAGACCGGCGTCGCTCAGAAGCGGAGCCGCGAACGCTTACTTGTCCGGTTTCTCGCGCACGATGGCGCCGGTCTTGGGGTCGGCGTGGAATTCCATCTTCTGGCCGTTCTTGACGCCTTCGCCCTCCCACTGGCCATCGTCGGCTTCGAGCTTTGTCACTTGCGAATAGCCTGATTCCATGACCTTGGCTTTCACTTGCTCCATTGGCATCCAGTCAGGTCCCGGCTGATCGGCCTTCGCTGCCGAGCCCAGGGCTAGCGAGCCGAGAACCACAATCATGGCGAACTTCATCGCGAACCTCCGTTTCGGTGACTGGCCTCAACCGGGACCTTGAATCGATGTTCCTCCGCTGCGTTGGTGTGACGCAAGCCGGTGAAGGTCGGCCTTCATTCCGCTGGACGCATTGCGGCGTGCCGCCAGGCGGCTTGCGAGCGGCATCAGCAGGTACGGCGCCAGGTGAATCGGAAACTGCGTCAGCGCGAAATACAGCCAGGTCGTCGCCGGCAGCACGCCGGCAGTGGCCGCCAGCATCAGGCCGAGATTTCGCTGCGACACCATCAGGCCGAGCGCGAAGGCACGCTCGGTGCCGGCACGCCGGAAGATCAGCGCGGTTGCGGCGAGGAGGATGAAGTAGACCGCAAAGGCGAGCAGCGCGACCGCGATCGTGAACAGCGGATCGGCGAGAAAGTCGGTTGCGACGTCGCCCATCACTGCGGAGGCGAATACCAGGAGTATGATGATGTTGAGGCCGTCGATCGGCCGCTTGCGGCGCTGGATCGCATCGCTACCGGCCAGACCGCGGATGATCGTGGCGGTCAGCAGCGAAGCGGCGAGGATGCCGAGCAGCTTCAAGCCGAGCATCGCCGGAGAGATGCTCAACATGTCGCCGAGAAACAGGCTGGCGTACAGCGAGGCCGTGAATGGCACGAGCGCGGTCGAGGTCACCAAGGTGACCAGCACCAGCGTGGCATCGAGGCCCATCAGTGCTGCAAGCGCCGGCGCCGCCATCATCGGCGAGGCCATGCCCTGGAGCATCAGCGCGAGAGCAAGGCCTGGCGAGGTCGCGGACAGCCCCGTCGCGTGGGCGGCGAGGGCGACGATGAGCGGCACGCCGATCGTGGTCCAGGCCGTGGCGGCTGCGACCAGCGCGGGCCGGCGCAGATGGCCGCGCAGCGCCACGAGATCGACGCGCATGAAGGAGATGCAGAGCAGGAGAAAGATCGCCTCGGTGACGTAGGGGCGCAGCAGTGCGCCGAGCGGCGGCACCGCGACCGCGATGAAGGCGATCGCCGCCACCGCTGGGTGCCCTGGCCGCCGAGCCAGGTCAGGGCGCGCAGGGGGAAAGCGAGGGCGGCTTGGAGGAGGGAAGGCATCTCTGTCGCTATGCTTGGCTGCGTCGCGCTTTGAGGGCACGCCGCCTTCGGGCCCTTGGGGCGGGGCCGGGGGCTGATGACTATCCCATTCGAGAGCTGGCCTGGCCAGCCGTCGGCGCCGAAGGGCAGGGCTGCCGCCCTTTCCCCGCCGTATTCGCCGTGTTAACCGGATGGCCTGCGAGCGGCGGTATCCCCTGTAAAATGTCCAACGAGCCCGATTCGCTGTTGAAGCCGCGCGAGATGTTCAAAACCTTTTCCCTGACCGGTCTTGCGGCGCTTTTGGCCGCCACCGCCCTGACGGCTGCGACGCCGGCGCAGGCGCAGATCGGCACGATCTTCTCCGATCCGCCGCCATTGCGGCCGCCGGGCAATATTCCGCGTGGCCAGCCCCAGCCGCAGCAGTTTCCGGAGGACGACGAGGAGGTGCCCGAACTGCCGCCGCAGGGACGGGTGCTGCCGTCGCGTCCGATGCCACCGCCTTCGGGGCGGCAGGGCAATGTCATGCCAGGGCCCGTCGAGAGCCAGCCCCTGGCGCCGCCGCCGGGCTCGACCGTCGCGCCGCCGAACCAGCCGCCGTCCGCAGCGATCGCTCCACCCGGTGCGCCAGGACAGCGCCAGCCGCAGCAGAAGGGTGCTCCGGGCGCGGTCCCGCAGGCGCCGGCGAGCCTCCAGCCCGGCGACGAGGTCGTGACCGAGCCGCCGGCCCAGAAGATCGTGAACAAGAAGGCGACCTTCTCCGGTCTCGACAAGATCACCGGACGCATCATCAATTTCGACGAGGAGATCGGCGAGACCGTTCAGTTCGGTGCGCTCAGGGTCAAGACCAATGCCTGCTACACGCGGCCGGCGACGGAGGCCGCCAACACCGATGCCTTCGTCGAGGTCGACGAGATCACCTTGCAGGGCGAGGTGAAGCGTATCTTCTCGGGCTGGATGTTCGCGGCCAGCCCGGGCCTGCACGGCGTCGAGCATCCGATCTACGATATCTGGCTCACCGACTGCAAAGAGCCGCAGCAGACCATCGCGACCGCAGCGCCCGATCCGGCGGTCAAGCCGGCGCCGCCGCCGCCGGCCCAGAAGAAGGCTGCGCCCAAGCAGGTTCAACAACGGCCGCCGCAGCCGCTGCCACCGATCCAGCAGCAGCAACCGGCACCGCCGCCGCCTCCGCCGCCCGAGCAGCGGCCGGGTCTGTTCGGAATTCCGGGGTTCGGCCGCTAAGCCGGCCGCCGATCATTGCCGCGAGGCGATGATCTCGAGCGCGCGCGCGCCGGGGATGGCTTCGCCGGCGGAGAGCCTCAGGAAATCGCCGGGCTCGCCGGCGAGCGCCTTGTCGAGCAGCGCCGTGTAGCGACGCCGCGAAATCTCGACCGCGCCAAAGCTCTTCAGATGCTCGGTGACATATTGGGTGTCGAGCAGCTCGAAGCCGCCATGGATGAGCCGCGCGACCAGATGCACCAGCGCGACCTTGGACGCATCGCGCGCGGTGTGGAACATGCTTTCGCCGAAGAAGGCCCGCCCCAAGCTGACGCCGTAGAGGCCGCCGACGAGATCGTCGCCCTGCCAGGCTTCGACGCTATGGCAATGGCCGAGCTCGAAGAGACCGCGATAGAGGTCGCGAATGCGCTTGTTGATCCAGGTGTCCTCGCGCCCTGCTTGCGGCGCGGCGCAGCCGGCGATGGTCGCCTTGAACGCGGTATTGACGGTCACGCGAAAAACGTCCGACCGCACGGTCCGCGCGAGCCGCGAAGCCACGCGAAAGCCGTCGAGCGGGATGACGCCGCGCAGCTCCGGTTCGACCCAGAACAGGGTCGGATCATCGGCGCTTTCCGCCATCGGGAAGATGCCGCAGGCATAGGCGCGCAGCAGCACGGCCGGCGTGATTTCAGAAGGGGCGGAGTCGCGCGACGTCATGGCTTGCCATCATAGCAGGATCGCAATGCGGTTGCGATGGGCGCGCGGCCGGGCCCGGGGTCAGCTCGCGGCGGCGGTGCTGGTCTTGCCGAGGCCTGCGGGCTCGCGGCCGAACTTCAGCACCACCCTGGTCCCGGAATGCGCGCGATCGCGGCCGACGGTGGCATCGAGCTTGGTGGCCATCGCCGCGACGATGCGCTGGCCCATGCCGGTGGAGCGCGGATCGGCCTTGGCGTTGTCGCCGACGCCGTCATCCGTGATCGTAAGCAGGACATCGTCTCCCTGCGAGGTCAGCTCGACATGGATCGGGCCAGCGCCGTCGGGATAGGCGTATTTCACCGCGTTCATCACCAGCTCGTTGACGATGATGCCGACCGCGACCGCGCGGTCCGGATCGATCTCGATCGGCTCGGCCTTCAGCGTCAGGCGCGACATGCGGTTGCCTTCCGCCGACCGCCTGAGATCCTCGAGCAGCGAGTCCAGATACTGATTCAGCACCACGCTCTTCAGGTCCTGCGACGTATAGAGGCGGCGGTGCACCTGCGCGACCGCGGCGACGCGGCCCATCGCGTTTGTCAGCGCCGCCTTGACCTCGTCCTGCGCGGCGGAGCTGGCCTGAAGATGCAGCAGCGAGGCGATGATCTGGAGCGAATTGCCGACGCGGTGGTTGACCTCGCGCAGCAGCATCTCGCGCTCGGCGGCGAGCGCCGCGTAGCGGTCGCGCGAGGCGTGGATCTCGGCTTCGGCTTCCTCGCGCGCCCTCTGCAACTCGGCCTGGCGCAGCGCGCCTTCGGCGGCGACGTGGAGGAGCGGGATGAAATCGCCCTGGACGTCCTTGACGAGATAATCGGCCGCTCCCGCCTTCAGCGCGGTGACCGCGATGCTGGAATCCTGCGACGCCGTGACGAACACGATCGGCGGGGCGTCCGGGATCGCCATGATCTGCTCGAGCGTCTCCAGCCCGTCGAGGCCCGGCATGTACTGATCGAGCGCCACCACATCGATGGCGCCTTCGCTGCCGTTTTGGGCGCAGGCGCGGCGGATGCGCTCGAGCCCTTCCTCGCCGCTGGCGGCATGAACGACGCGATAGCCGCGCCGCGTCAGGCCGCGATCGACCAGGCGCGCCAGCGCGTCGTCGTCATCGATGTAGAGAAGTGTCGGCGTGCGTTGGTTCATGGGGCGGCGGGCGGGACCTGGATGACCGAGAAGAACAGGCCGAGCTGCCGGATGGCATTGGCGAAATTCTCGTAGTTGACGGGTTTGGTGATGTAGACGTTGCAGCCGAGCTCGTAGCAGCGCTTGATTTCCTGGGAATCGTCGGTGGTGGTCAGCACCACCACGGGCGAGGCCTTCAGGTATTTGTTCTCCTTGATCTGCCTCAGGATGTCGATCCCGGTCATGTCGGGGAGGTTGAGGTCGAGCAGGATCAGGAGCGCATTGCCCTTCTGCACGAGGCCTGAGCCGTCGGCGCCGAACAGGTGCCGCATCGCGTCGGTGCCGTTGGTGAACGAGACGATCTCATTGTTGACGCCCGAGCGGCGGATGTTGCGCTCGATCAGGCGGGCGTGGCCCTCGTCGTCCTCGACCATGATGATACTGACAGGCTGGGTCATCAATCTCTGTTCCGGTTGCTCACGTTCCAGGCGATCGGCAGCGTGATCGTGAAGGTGCTGCCCGCGTTCAGTTCCGATGATACCGACATGGTGCCGCCGAGGCGACGCACAAGTGCACGCACATGCGCAAGACCAATGCCCTGGCCAGGCTTGTCCTGGGTTCCGGCGCGGCGGAACAGGTCGAATATCCTCTGGTGATCCTTCGGGTCGATCCCCCGGCCGTTGTCGCTGATCTCGAAGATAGCGTAGCCGAGCTTGGTCCGCCCGCGAATTCTGATCTCGCCGGGCACGCCGTGCCTGAGATATTTGATCGCGTTGTCGATCAGATTGGAGAAGATCTGCTCGAGGGCCAGACGATCGCTCACGAGGTCCGGCAGCGGCTCGAGATGAATCTCGGCCTGCGCCTCGGCCGCCTGGTGCGCCAGCGTCGAGACGATGGCCGAGATCAGCTCCCGTGTGTCGATCTTGACCGGCTGGAATTCGCGCCGGCCCTCGCGGGTGAGGTTGAGGATCGCCGAGATCAGCCGGTCCATCTTGGCGATCGACGACTTGATGAAGCCGAGCGCTTCGGAGAAATCCGCGGAGAGCTGCTTGTCGGCGCCTTCAAGCACAATCTCGCCCGGTCCGGCGGGCGCGAGCGGCGCTCCCTCCGCGGGAACGCGAGCGAGGCCGCCGATGCGGCGGAAGATGTCTCCGCCGAGCTCTTCGAGCTCGCTGGTGAAGCCCATGATGTTGACGAGCGGCGAGCGCAGATCGTGGCTGACGATATAGGCGAAGCGCTGGATTTCCTCGTTGGCCTCGCGCAGGTCAGCCGTGCGCTCGTCGACGATGGATTCCAGGTTGAGGTTGGCATCGCGCAGCCGCGCCTCGGCCTCGTCGCGGCCGAGCGCGGAGCGCCGCACCAGCCAGATCGAGATCAGCGCCAACACCACGACGAAGCCGGACCCGATGCCCGTCATCGAGGCGGCGAGGGTCTGGCTGCGGTCGGCGTTTTCGGAGCGGAGGCGGAACAGACGCTCCTCCTCCTGGATCATCGCAGTCCCGATCGCCGTGATCCTGGTCGTTACGTCCTGTGCCGCGGCCTCGCGAACCACCGCCATGGCCTTGTCCGGCTCGCCTTGCCGGACGAAGGCCATTTCCCGCGCGAACTGGCTGAGGCGGGTCTCGATCGCCGCGCTCAGCTTCTCCACGTTCTCGCGTTGCGCTGGATTGTCGGCACTCAGGCGCGTGAGCTTGTCCAGGGCGGGGATGATGGCGGCCACGGCCTTTTCATGGTCGGCCCTGAAATTGTCCTCCCGGGTCAGCAGGAAGCCGCGGGCGGCGCTTTCAGCGCGCCGGATCTCCAGCAGCAGGGCGTGGGTCTGGTTCTCCACCTCGATGGTATGAACCACCCATTTGCTGTCCTCGCGCGCCTTGTTGACGAGATAGACGGAGCCGGCGCTGATCACGGTCAGCACCAAAAGTCCCGCCGCGAACAGCAGGATCTGCCAAAATGTGCGCCGCCGCTGGGCCTCAGCCGTCACGACGGTTCACCTGCTCATGCTCAGTGGACTGCAAAACGCCCCCTTGGAACTGCCCAACCCTTCCAAACGCGAGTCGGGCCAATCGGTTCCACATGGGAGGGAAATTATCGCGGCGAGGGTTCCGCCTTACCGGCCAGATACTGCTCCAGCCAGTGGATATGATAATCTCCGTTGATGATGTCGTCCTCGCGGACCAGGGCCCGGAACAGCGGCAGCGTGGTCTCGATGCCCTCCACCACCATCTCGTCCAGCGCCCGGCGCAGCCGCATCAGGCACTCTGCGCGGGTTTTTCCGTGGACGATCAGCTTGCCGACCAGCGAATCGTAATAGGGCGGGATCGTGTAGCCCTGATAGACAGCTGAATCGATCCGGACCCCGAGCCCGCCGGGCGGGTGATATTGCAGGATCCGGCCTGGCGAGGGGCGGAAGGTCTGCGGGTTCTCAGCGTTGATGCGGCACTCGATCGCATGGCCGATGACCTGGACCTCGTCCTGCCTGGCCGGCAGGTCGCCGCCGGCGGCGATGCGGATCTGCTCCAGCACGAGGTCGATGTCGGTGATGCTCTCGGTGACGGGATGCTCGACCTGGATGCGGGTGTTCATCTCGATGAAGTAGAACTCGCCGTCCTCGTAGAGGAATTCGATGGTGCCGACGCCGAGATATTTCATCTCGCGCATCGCCTTGGCACAGGTCTCGCCGATCCTGGCCCGCGCGGCGGCAGAGAGAACGGGCGAGGGGCCTTCCTCCCAGACCTTCTGGTGGCGGCGCTGCAACGAGCAATCGCGTTCGCCGAGATGGATGGCGCCGCCGCGGCCGTCGCCGAGGATCTGGATCTCGATATGGCGCGGCCTCTGGAGGTATTTTTCCAGATAGACGGAGGCATCGCCGAAGGCGGATTTGGCCTCGTTGGCCGCCGTCGACAGGGCCACCTGGAGATCGGCCTCGCTGTGCGCGACCTTCATGCCGCGGCCGCCGCCGCCGGCCGCCGCCTTGACCAGCACCGGGAAGCCGATCTGCCTCGCGATCGACATCGCGTCGTCATCAGGGCCGACGGCGCCGTCGGAGCCGGGGACCACGGGGATGCCGAGCCGCCGGGCGGTCTTCTTGGCCTCGATCTTGTCGCCCATCAGGCGGATGTGCTCGGCCTTGGGACCGATGAAATGCAGATTGTGCTCGGAGAGGATCTCCGCAAAGCGCGCGTTCTCGGACAGGAAACCGTAGCCGGGATGCACGGCATCGGCGCCGGTGATCTCGCAGGCCGCGAGCAGCGCCGGCACGTTGAGATAGCTGTCCTTGGACGCCGGCGGCCCGATGCACACGCTCTCGTCCGACAGCCGCACATGCATGGCATCGGCGTCGGCGGTGGAGTGCACGGCGACGGTCGCGATCCCGAGCTCCTTGCAGGCCCGCAGGATGCGAAGGGCGATCTCGCCGCGATTGGCTATGAGGATCTTGTCGAACATATTGTCCTGCAGCGAATGGCGAGTGGCGAATGGCGAGTAGGAAAGGCTGACGCCGTTCGCTATTCGCTATTCCCCGTTCGCGTCACTCAATAATCACCAGCGGCTCGCCGTACTCGACCGGCTGGCCGTCCTCGACCAGGATCTGCGTCACGATGCCTGCGCGCGGCGACGGGATCTGGTTCATCGTCTTCATGGCCTCGATGATCAGCAGGGTCTGGCCGACCGAGACCTTGGCGCCGACGTCGATGAACGGTTTAGCGCCGGGCTCCGGCGCCCAATAGGCGGTGCCGACCATCGGCGAGGTTACGGCGCCCGGGTGCTTGGACAGATCGGCCGCGGCAGGGGCCGGCGCGGCCGCGCTCGCGGCTGCCGGCAGCACGGCGGGAGCGGCGGCCATCGGCATGGTCGCGGCGACGCTGATGTTTCGGGCCACGCGCAGGCGCAGGCCCGCGCGCTCGATCTCGATCTCGGTCAGGCTGGTCTCGTCGAGCAGCAAGGCAAGCTCGCGAACGAGCGCGGAATCCTCGCTGGAAAATTTTGCGGCTGCTTTGTCGTCTGGCTGGCGCGCCATGTTGTTGATCCGAATGTTCTGTTGGAAGGGAGCGTCAGGCGTTGGGCTTGATGCCGAGCTTGGCGGCAAGACCCTGGATGGCGAGGCGGTAGCCCTCGATGCCGAAACCGCAGAGCGAGGCGAAGGCCGCGCGCGCGGTGTAGGAATGGTGACGAAAACTCTCGCGGGCGTGGATGTTGGTCACATGCACCTCGACGGTCGGAATCTGCACCGCGAGCAGCGCATCGTGCAGTGCGACCGAGGTGTGGGAATAGCCGCCGGCATTGATGATGATGCCCTTCATCTTGCGGCGGTGCGCCTCGTGGATGACGTCGATCAGCTCGCCTTCGCGGTTGGACTGCCGGCAGTCGGCCCCGAGGCCAAACGTCGCCGCCGTCTCCCGGCACAGCGCCTCGACGTCAGCCAGCGTCGCATGGCCATACTTTTCGGGCTCGCGCGTCCCCAGCATGTTGAGGTTCGGCCCGTTGAGGACGAGGATCGTGTCGGTTGCAGGTTCGGCCATTCCAATCCCGGACGAGGTGCTTCGGCGTGGCCGGGTTATAGGTAACAATACGCGTGAGGGGAAGCCTTGAAGGGCCTCCGAGGAGCCTTCAATCACCTCATCTCAGGTGCAAAAACCTGTGCGCAAACCACGGAAATTGCTTGTTAACCAGTCGCAGCCGTGGCTGCCGGCAACAGCAAAGGGGGCGGGCATTGCTGCCCGCCCCCTGAGGTTGCCGGTATCCGGCCTTAGCCTTCGATGATGTATACGATTTCGCGCGTCTGCGGACGGACGATCACATACTGGCCGCGGACGAAGATCACTTCATAGCCACGCCACTGCGGGTAGATCTCGACGATCCGGGGTGGCAGCGGGTGAACGCGGACGGATGTCGGGATTGCGGTGCCCACGGAGATGTTGAAGTTGACATTGGTCGTCTCCTCGATCTTGGTCGACTTGATCGCGGAGGAGATCTCGGTCCGCTTCTCGGCGGGCGGTGCCGCCGCGGTCGCGGAGGCGTTGCCCGTCGTGGTTTGGGACTTGCTGTCGGTGGCCGGACGGTTCTCGGCATTGTTGCTCTTGGCGGCGCCACCGGCCTTGTTGTCCTCGGCCTTCATGTCCTTGGTGCCGGACTTGGTCGTCGAGTCCGAGCTCTTGGACTTGTCCATCTGACCCTGTGCGCGGTCATCGGCGCGCTGGTCCTTGGTCGCGCCGGCCTTGTCGTCGGCCGCGTTCTTGTTCATGGCGCCGCCGGAGGACCGCTCGTCCTTCATCGCGCCGGATTTCTCCATGGTGCTGGAGCCGCCGGCCTGGCCGACAGAACCCTTGTCATTGCTCATGGAATCGCGGCCCATCGCGCCGCCGCGCTCGGCAGCGCCACCGGAGGGCTGGGACTGCTGCATCTGTGCGCCACCGGCGCCGCCACCGCTGTCGCGGCCCATGGTGCCCTGCGCGTTCGCCAGACCGGTCCCCGCGACGAGCGCGGCTGCGGCAACCGAAATCATAAAACGGTTCAACATCGAAAATCTCCTCAGGTGTTTATCTGCGTCATTGCCCGCGCCAACAACGAAAGGAGATTTGAGTTGTTCCGGAACATCGGCGGTTCCGCGGCATTTGTTTGTTGAACGCCGGATGAATGACTTTGCGCGAACGCGCCAACATCCGGCGAACGAAAAGGCCGGCTCTTCAGCCGGCCTGTGTGCGTGCACGATGCGTTACAGACGCGATCAGCGCGCCTCTTTCTTCAACAGGTCGCCTTGCCGCAGCGGGCGATGCCGATCTTCTCCTTGAGCGCTTCGACGCCAACGGCGCCGACGACGATCTGCTTGCCGATCACGTAGCTCGGCGTGCCGTTCATGCCCATCGCTTCGGCGAGCTTGAAGTTCTCCTCGATGGTGGCTCGCACCTCGGGACTGGCGATGTCCTTCTCGATTCTCGCAGTGTCGAGCCCGGCTTCCTTCGCCGCCTGCATCGCGCGCGCCTTGTCGGCAGCGCCGCGGCCGTTGAGCAGTCGCTGGTGGAAGTCGAGATATTTCTTGCCCGAGGGGTCCTGCATGCGCACGGCGACTCCGACCTGGGCCGCTTCGACCGAACCCTGGCTCAGCACCGGAAACTCCTTCAGCACGACCTTCAGCTTCGGGTCGCTCTTCATGATGTCGAGCATGTCGCCCATGGCGCGCTTGCAGTAGCCGCAATTGTAGTCGAAGAACTCGACGAAGGTGACGTCGCCATCCTTGTTGCCGAGCACGACCTGGCGCGGCGAGTTGAAGATCGCCTCGGCGTTCTGCGCGATGCTGGCCTCGTGCTTTTGCGTTTCGGCCGCGGCCTGGCGCTTGCTGAGCTCGGCCATGGCCTCCTCGAGCACCTCGGGATGGCTGACGAGATAGTTCTTGATGATCTTCTCGATCTCGGTCCGCTGGGTGTCGGAGAAGCTGTCTGCCGAGGCGGGCGCGGCTGCGCCAAGCAGGGCGAGCGCAAACAATGCAGGAGCAAGCAGGCGCAGCGAAGGCATAGTCAAATCCTCTTATCCAAAGCAGGTTTCGAGAAACGTCCCGGCGGACTTAAGCTCGTGTCGTGACGTCGTGGTAGCGGGCGTCGTTCGAGTTGTGTCAGTTGCGCGGCGGCTTCGCCGCCACGATGTCGTCGGCCTTGACCCATCCGGGCGTGCCGACGGCGAAACGGGTCTTCGCGCGCGTGGCAAGCTCGCGGGCGGTCTTGTTGTCGCCGCGCAGGAAGGCGGCCTGGGCCGAGGCGAGATCGGCCTCCGCATAGTCTCCCTTCCGGCCATGGGCCATTGCGAGCTGGGTGTAGCCGAGCGCCGCTTCGGGCTCTCGGGCCACAGCGGCGCGGAGAATCCGAATGGCGTCGTCCGTGTAGGCCTTATTATCGGTTCCAACCAGAGCCTGCCCAAGTAACATCTCGATGAGGGGGGCGTTGTTGGAGAGTGCGACAGCCTTGCGCAGGGGGGCGATCGCTTCGGCCGCCCTGCCGCTTTCCAGAAGCGCCTGGCCGCGCACCTCGTAGAAATACGGGTTGTTCGGCTGCACCTGGATCAGCGCGTCGATCTGGGCGAGCGCGCTGCGCAGATCCCCATGCAGATAGGTGCTGATGGCGCGGGCATAGCGCGCCGGCAGGCTGTCATTGGTCTGGGGATAGCGGCGGTACACCGTCTCCGGCCGCTCCATGAAAGCGGAAATCTTGGCGCGCACCATGTCGTGGCGGAGCTGGAGAGCGGGCTCGTCCTTCTTGTTCCAGTAGGGACTGGAGCTGGCGAACTCCTGCAGCGAGGCAACGCGCTCGGCCGGCATCGGATGCGACTGGAGATAGGGATCGGCGCCGCGCGAAGCGAACAGGCTCTCACTGGTGAAGCGCTTGAAGGTCTCGTACATGCCCTTCGGCGATTGCTGGGTCGCAGTCAGGAATTTCACCCCGGCGCGGTCGGCGTTCTCCTCCTGCTGGCGCTGGTAGGACAACAGCGTCCGGCGGATCATCTCCTGCGGGGCGGCAATGGCCGCCGCGCCGGCATTGGCCAGGCCGTTGTTGCCGGCGCTGCTGCGCTGGGTGCTGCCCGCTGCGATCGCGCCTGCGCCGAGCAGCATCGCGATGATCATCTGGGTCTGGGCGGTGGCGAGCTGTTCGCGCAGCTTGGACAGATGGCCGCCCGCCAGATGGCCGGTCTCGTGCGCGAGCACGCCGATGATCTGGTTCGGCGTCTCCGACTGGAGCAGCGCGCCCCAATTGACGAAGATGCGCCGGCCGTCCGCGACGAAGGCGTTGAACGAGCTGTCGTTGATGATCACCATCTGGATGTTGTGTTTCTCCAGGCCCGCGACGCGCAGGATCGGGCGGGTGTAGTCGCGCAGCAATTGCTCGGTCTCGGTGTCCCGCAGGACCGGCAGCCCCTTGGCCTGCGCACGCGCGGCCGAGAACGGCGTCAGCGCGATCGTCGCGGCCGTGACGAGGGCGGTGAGGGCGGAAGCCTTCTTGCGCAATGCGATCTGGAGCAACATCAAGCGGTCTTGGTCAAACGGGCTCGGTCAAGGTTTTGGTCGAGGGGTCTTGGTCCAAGGGTTTTGGTCGAGGGGTTTTGGTCAAGCAGTTTCGTGATTGGTTTTGGCGATTGGCGGCGGACCGGATACGCGATATGGCCTATGAGCCGCGCCCCTTATGAGCCGTACATTGCGGCCAGTCTGGGGCGCAAGCGCCCTGTTTCCAAGGACCGGACGGGCCGGTCGCCAGCCAGTAGCAGAAATCGATGCATGATGCGACCTTGAGGAACCGGTTGGGGCAGTGGCTCGAGCCCTCCCGCCGCAGCGATGTTCCGCCCTTCATGGTGATGGATGTCATGGCCGCGGCGGCCCGGATCGAGGCCGCCGGCGGCCATGTCATCCACATGGAGGTCGGGCAGCCCGCCGCGGGCGCTCCTAGGACCGCGATTGCGGCCGCCCACGCGGCGCTCGAGGCTGGGCGGATCGACTATACCTCCGCGCTCGGCATCCCCTCGTTGCGCGCGCGCATTGTCCGACATTATCGCGACACCTATGGCTGCGCCGTCAGTCCCGAGCGGATCGTCGTGACGACCGGGTCCTCCGGCGGCTTCATCCTGGCCTTCCTCTCGATGTTCGAGCCGGGCGACCGCGTCGCCGTGACGGTGCCGGGCTATCCACCATACCGCCACATCCTGACCGCGCTCGGCTGCGAGCCGGTCTTGATCGAGACCACCAACGAGACGCGTCACGCGCTCACCGGCGAGGCGCTGCTCGCCGCCCACCGCAAGGCACCGCTGAAAGGCGTGCTGGTCGGCAGTCCCGCCAATCCGACGGGCACGATGATGTCGCGCGAAGCGCTCGCCGGCCTCATGGCGGCCGCGGAAGACGCCGGCATCCGCTTCATCTCGGATGAAATCTATCACGGGCTCGACTACGCCTTTCCGGCCGTGACGGCGGCGGCACTGTCCGAGCACGCACTCGTGATCAACTCGTTCTCGAAGTATTTCTGCATGACGGGTTGGCGCGTCGGCTGGATGGTCGTGCCCGAGGTTCTGGTGCGGCCGATCGAGCGGCTCCAGCAGAACCTCTCGATCTCGGTGCCCTCGCTATCGCAGATCGCGGCAGAGGCGGCCTTCGACGGCGCGGCCGAGATGGAGGAGATCAAGCACAGCTACCAGGAAAACCGGCGCATTCTGATCGAGGGATTGCCTAAAGCGGGCCTCAGCAAGTTCTTGCCTGCCGACGGTGCATTCTACCTCTATGCCGACGTCTCGGACTTCACTGCGGACAGTTTCGAGTTCGCCCAGCAGATGCTGGAGCAGGCCCGTGTCGCGGCGACGCCGGGCCTCGATTTCGATCCCATCCACGGGCGCTCGTTCGTTCGCTTTTCCTATGCACGTTCTCCTGAAGAGATGCGGGAGGCAGTTGACCGGATTGCTGAGTGGCTTAAATAACCGCGCCAGTTTTCGTCAGCCTTCCGGAGTTCGACTTTGTCTGACCGTTCCGCGCCATCCGCCACTGCACCACATTCTCCTCTCGCCGCCTTGATGTGGCCGACCCGACCGGGCGAAGCCGTTGGCGCGCTGCGTGCCCTGGTGCTGATTGCGCTCGGCACGGCGCTGATGACGCTGTCAGCCAAGGTGAACTTGCCATTGCCCTATGTCCCGATGACGCTGCAGACGCTGGTGGTGCTGATGATCGGCGCCGCCTATGGCTGGCGCCTCGGCAGCGCAACCATGGTCGCCTACCTCGCCGAGGGCGCGATGGGGCTGCCGGTGTTTGCCGGCCCCGTCGGAGGGATTGCTCCGCTCGTCGGCCCGACAGCGGGCTACCTGTTCGGCTTCGTGCTGGCCGCCGCCGTGACCGGCTGGCTCGCCGAGCGCGGCTGGGATCTCGGCGTGACGGCCCTGTTTGCGGCGATGGCCGTCGGCCATATCGTCATTCTGGCAGCCGGGTTCGGCTGGCTGGCATTCGGGCTTGGCCTCGGTGCCGCCAAGGCGTGGCAGGTCGGCATCGTGCCGTTCATTGCGGGCTCGCTGGTCAAGAACGCGCTCGGCGCGACCTTGATGCCGGCGGCACGCCGCATTGTCGAGCGTCGCGGGTAAGAGGCGCAAAAGCGCGATGAGATTGGATCAATCGTCATCGCGCTTTGGATCGTTGCTCAAGCATGATCTATCCGGAAAACCGTTTCGGACTTTTCCGGATCGTGCTTTGGTCTAGAAACGTTCCGGCCGGTACGGCGTCGGATCGACCGCAGGCGTCTCGCCGCTCATCATCTCCGCGAGCAGGCGTCCGGTTGCAGGTCCGAGAGTAAAACCCTGGTGACCGTGGCCGAAGTTCATCCAGAGGCCGGGGTGGCGCGGGGCGCGGCCGAGCACCGGGAGCATGTCGGGCGTGCAGGGCCGCGTGCCGAACCACGGATCCGGCTCGACCCGCTTGCCGAGGTCGATCAGCTCGCGCGCGGAGGCTTCGGCACTGGCGAGCTGCACCGGGGTTGCGAGTGCGTCCGCGCCGGTCAGCTCCGCACCCGTGGTGATGCGGATGCCCCTCGCCATCGGACCCATGGCATAGCCGCCGGTCTTGTCGATCAGCGGCAGGTCGAGCGAAGCGCCGCCGCTGTAGTGCATGTGGTAGCCGCGCTTGCGCACAAGCGGAATGCGGTAGCCGAATTTGTGGAGGAGGTCGGGCGACCACGGCCCGAGCGTCACGACGGCGTTGGCCGCGTCGATGCGGCCTTGGTCGGTGTCGACCGACCAGCCGGTCGCGGTCTGTTGCAGCGACTGCGCATCGCCGAGCACGATTCTGCCGCCGAGACGCTCGAACAACTCGGCATAGGCCGTGACCAGCGCGCCGGGATCGGACACCGTCCAGGTGTCGAGCCAGTGGATCGCTCCCGGAAGATCGTCGCGCAGGATCGGCTCGGCCCTGGCCAACTCGCTGCCCGACAGCACGCGAAAGTTTACGCCGAACTCGAGATGATCTTCCTCCGCAGCCTTGATCGAGAGATCAAGTGACGCGCGGTCGCGGTACAGCGCGCGGTAGCCGGCGCGGCGGATCAGGTTGTCGGCATGCGCCTCGCGAATGAGGATGTCGTGCTCGGTCGTCGCGTAGGCGATCAGCCGGGCCCACGCCGCGATCGCCTCGCGATGCCGCTTCGGCGCCGAATGCCACCAATAGCGGAGCAGGGGCTCCACGTGGAGGTGGAGGGAGGAGAGGCTGTAGCGCACGTCGTTGGTGCGGCCGGTCGCGATCTTCAAGAGCGAAGCGAGATCGCGCGGCATCGCATAGGGGCGTACCGCTTCCGCCTGGATCATTCCGGCATTGCCGTAGCTGGTCTCGCGGCCCGGCTCCTTACGATCGACCAGCGTGACTGACCAGCCGCGTTTCTGCAGATGCAGCGCAGCACCCACGCCCACCATGCCGCCGCCGAGAATGATCGCGCCTTGCATCGCAGCTGACCTCACCAAATCAAAACCGCCCGGCTTGGCCGGGCGGTTTCAACTCCAATCTTCCCTTTACTCGCCGCCACCGAAACGGCGTGACCACCAGCCGGCACGTCGCGGAGCGGCCGGAGTTTCGCTGGCGGCCTCCGGTGCGGGCTCAGGTGCAGGGGCAGCAACCGCTTCGGTCGCCTGCGCCGCAGGCATTGCGGGCTCGGGCTGGCTGTTCAGCACGAAGCTCACCTTTTCGCGGACGGTGGAGCGGCGCCGCGCGGCCTTGTCGCCGGCCTCGTCTTCCGGCGCTGCGGTCGTCGTCGCGGGAGCCGGCGGCTCTGGCTCTGCTGGCGCCTCGGTTCGCATGTCGGCGCGCGGCTCGGGTTCCACGACCTGCGGCTGGACGGAGCGCTCGGCCTGGGTGTCCCTGGTTGAGGTATCGACCTCAGCGTGCTCGGCCTGCGCGATCAAGGGCGAAGCCTCGCTGGAGGAGCCGTCGAAATCGGCGACGGCCTCGGCAGCTTCGGGGGGTGGACTGGCACCGAGTTCGTCGCTGATGGAGCCCGCAAGACCTTCCTCACCGGCACCGCGCCGACGGCGTCCGCCGCGGCGACCACGCCGGCGCCGGCGATCGCCGCTGCCCTGCTGTTCGCCACGGGCCGCCTGCTCGTCGCCTTCCTCGCCGTCCTGTTCGGACTCGGCCTCGTCCTCGGCTTCACCGGCGATCATCGCCGGCTCGGGCAGGCTGGCCGGCGTATCCTCGCGCAACTCACCGTCGCGCTGGGCACCGCGGCCGCGCCGGCGGCGGCGGCGCTTGCGGCGCTGGCCGTCCTGATCCGAGGCGGCATCGCCGGCAGCCTGCTCATCGGCAAGACCTTCGGTCTCCTCGGTTTCGACCTCGGCTTCGGTCTCGATGTCGAAGCCGTCTTCGTCGTCATAGGCCTCTTCGACCTGCGGCGGCGGGCTCGCAGCGGCTTGCGCCACGAGCAGCGCCTTGGCGGCTTCGAGCGTGTGCACCTGCTCGCCGCGGTCGATCACATAAGCCTGCGGGCCGCTGACGCTCGCGTCGGCGATGACCGAGAGCGTGACCTTGAAGCCGTTCTCGAGGTCGCGCAGATGGCCGCGCTTGTGGTTCAGCACATAAAGCGCGACGTCGGTGCGGGTGCGGACCACGAGATTGTGGGTTGCGCCCTTCATCAGGATCTCTTCGAGACCGCGCAGCAGCTGCAGCGCGACCGAGGACACCGAGCGGACGTGGCCGGTGCCGCCGCAATGCGGGCACGGATCGGTCGAGCTCTCCAGCACGCTGGCGCGGATGCGCTGGCGCGACATCTCGAGCAGGCCGAAATGCGAGATGCGGCCGACCTGGATGCGCGCGCGATCCTGCCGGAGGCAATCGGACAGCTTGCGCTCGACCGCGCGGTTGTTGCGCTTCTCGTCCATGTCGATGAAATCGATGACGATCAGGCCGGCGAGGTCGCGCAGGCGGAGCTGGCGGGCGACCTCTTCGGCCGCTTCCAGATTGGTCTTGAGCGCGGTGTCCTCGATGTGGTGCTCGCGGGTCGATCGTCCGGAGTTGACGTCGATCGAGACCAGCGCTTCGGTTTGGTTGATGACGATGTAGCCGCCGGAGCGCAATTGCACGGTCGGCGAGAACATCGCATCGAGCTGACTCTCGACGCCCATGCGCGAGAACAGCGGCTGACCGTCCCGATACTGCTTCACCGCGCCGACATTGGCGGGCATCAGCATCTTCATGAAGTCGCGCGCCTCGCGGTAACCGGCCTCGCCGGCAACCTGAATCTCGTCGATCTCCTTGTTGTAGAGGTCGCGCAGCGAGCGCTTGATCAACGAGCCTTCCTCGTAGACGAGGGTCGGGGCCTGCGACTTCAGCGTGAGGTCGCGCACCGTCTCCCACATCCGGATCAGGTATTCGAAATCGCGCTTGATCTCGGGCTTGGTGCGGGCGGCGCCCGCCGTGCGCAGGATGATCCCCATGCCCTCGGGCACGTCGAGATCCTGCACCACTTCCTTGAGGCGGGAGCGGTCCTGCGCGCTGGTGATCTTGCGGCTGATGCCGCCGCCGCGCGCGGTGTTGGGCATCAGGACGGCGTAGCGGCCGGCCAGCGAGAGGTAGGTCGTCAGCGCCGCGCCCTTGTTGCCGCGCTCTTCCTTGACGACCTGCACCAGCATCACCTGGCGGCGCTTGATGACTTCCTGGATCTTGTACTGGCGACGCGGACGGAAGGTGCGCTCCGGCACTTCCTCCAGCACGTCGTCGCCGCCGACGGATTCGACAACCTCTTCTTCGGCTTCCTCGTCCTCGTCCTCGTCGTCTTCGTCGTCCTCGCCGGCTGTTTCGGCATGCGAGGGTTCAGGGCTCGCGGCGGCGTAGACGGCATCGGCCGGCTCGGCGACCGACGTCACGGCGTCCGCCAGAGGTTCCACGTGCGCTTCCACGGCATGAGCTTCGGGGGCAGGGGTCTCGAAGGTCTGGACCGGCTGCGACTCGGCAACGGTCTCGACCACGGGCTCGGCGCCGACTGCTGCGACGGGCGCAGCGGTCTCGTCGGCATGATCATGGCCGTCATGATCGCGCTCGCCCTCAAAACCGGGGGCGTCACGATCGTGGGCGTGATGGTGCTCGTCACCCTGGGCGTGGTGATGGTCGTCATGATCATGATCGTGATCGCCATGATCGTGATCGTGGCCCTCGTGCTCGCCGTGATGCTCCGCATCGGCGTGCAGATGCTCGCCCTCGAGCAGCTCGCCTTCGACCGGCTGGGCGACCGGATCGGCGCCGGCGTCTAGGCCTTCGACGATGTCGCTGCGCACGCGCTCGCCCTGACCGCGGCGGCGGGCGTTGCGGTGGCGCGAACGGCGACGGCCGTGCGAGCGGTTCTCGCTCTCTTCCTCGGCCTCGCGATGGGCCTGTTCCTCGGCCTCGATCAGCGCCTGCCGGTCGGCGACCGGGATCTGGTAATAGTCGGGATGGATTTCGCTGAAGGCGAGAAAGCCGTGGCGGTTGCCGCCATATTCGACGAAGGCGGCCTGGAGCGAGGGTTCGACCCTTGTGACCTTGGCGAGGTAGATATTCCCGCGCAGTTGCTTGCGTTGCGCGGTCTCGAAATCAAACTCTTCGACGCGATTGCCGCGGACCACGACGACCCGGGTCTCTTCCGGGTGGGTGGCATCGATCAACATCTTGTTGGGCATGTCTTAACTCTTGGCGGCGACAGGCGCTAATCACCGTGGGCGCGATCTGCGCTGCCGGGTGATGCGACGGTCCACCTGATTCGGGGGTGAGGGGAAGGCCGAAACGCCGTCTCTCGCGCCTTGCCGAACCGGAAGCTTCAGGACCAAGGCGGCGCGCGGGATTGTCACTCCGCAGCGTCGCGAATGCTCCTTCAGATTTCGTCGGCACAGTCTGGCGCATCAAGCGTCGGCCCGTATGAAACATTGGGCGGCGAGGCCGCCCTTCAATCTTTGCTGCTGGCCAGGCACGGCGCGAGCGCGCTCGCCTTGGGGATCACGAACCGCTCCCTTGGGACCAAAGAACTTGGGACCAAGGAACCGGGTAATTGGTTACGCCGCTGTCAGAACTGTCCCGGCAACATGAGTGGTAACCCGAGACCGTCCACCGCCGGGGCTTGACCCCGCTCCACCTCGCTGCCGCGCACCGCGCTGGTCGTTGAGGGAAGCGGAAAACGCTGGAATTCCCAAACCTTGGGAGCTCCGGCGCTGCACCGGGAGGCTGAATGCGACACAACCGAAAATATCGGCCGTCAGCATTCCGTACATACGAGGAATGGGCCAGCCGTGCAAGGGAGCGTCGCACGGCGGTCACAGTCGGCGAGTTTCGCGCGTCCGTCACTAAGGATCGATTAACCCTGTGGTTCTATTGCGTTACAGAGAGCTGCTCGGAGGCACGGAATCAGTGGCGAGCCGCACAAATCGACGGGTTTTGCTGGGAGGCGTGCTGCTGTGCCTCGCGGCATTGCCGTGCGCTGATTCTTCTCGCCTGATTGCCGCGGAAGGCCAGCCGCAACCCACTGTTGCAGCGGCCAATTTTCCAATCGCCTCGGCCGCCCGACTGGCCGGTGACGGCAGGCAGACCCGTTTCATCCTCGATCTCGACCGGTCCGTCACCTTCCGCGCCGTCACGCTGGCCGATCCCTACCGCGTGGTCGTGGACGTGCCGCAGATCAATTTTCAGCTGCCGGCGGGCACCGGCGGCGGCGGGCGGGGGCTGGTCAGGGCGTTCCGTTACGGGCTGGTTATGCCCGGTGGCTCGCGAATCGTGTTCGACCTGACGGGGCCGGCGAAGATCGCCAAGTCCTATGTCGTCGAGGCCGCCAACGGCCAACCGGCTCGGTTCGTGCTCGAGATGGAGGAGGTCGATCGTGCCGCCTTCATGGCGTCGCTCGCCCCTGAAAGCCGTCCCGAGCTGCGGCCGGCGATCGCGGAGGCGCCACCCGCCACGGCTCCCACCGCAGTAGCTCCGGAAGCCGCGCAGCCGAAGGCCGACAGCCGTCCGGTGGTCGTGATCGATCCCGGTCATGGCGGCATCGATAACGGGACGCAGTCGAGCGGCGAGAGCGAGAAGAACCTGGTGCTGGCCTTTGGCCGGGCGCTCCGGGACAAGCTGGAGAAGGCCGGCAAGTACCGCGTGGTGATGACGCGCGATGACGACACCTTCATTCCCCTCGGCGACCGCACCAAGATCGCCCGCAATCACAAGGCGGCGCTGTTCGTCTCGATACATGCCGATGCGCTGCCGCGCGCAGAGGGCGATGCCCAGGGCGCGACCATCTATACGCTCTCCGACAAGGCCTCCGACGCCGAGGCCCAGCGGCTGGCCGATGCGGAGAACCGAGCCGATGCGATCGCCGGCTTCAACCTCGCGGAGGAGCCGACCGACGTCGCCGACATCCTGATCGACCTTACGCAGCGCGAAACCCGCACCTTTTCAAACCGTTTTGCCCGCCTCTTGATGGGTGAAATGAAGGCGACGGTGCGGATGCACAAGCATCCGTTGAAGTCGGCCGGCTTCCGTGTCCTGAAGGCGCCCGACGTGCCCTCGGTGCTGGTCGAGATCGGCTATGTCTCCAACAAAGCGGACCTCGAGCACCTGGTCTCCGAGGGCTGGCGGTCCAAGGCCGTGGGCTCGATGGCACAGGCGATCGACGCATTCCTGACCAAGCGGATGGCCACGGCCGGCAACGCGAACTGAAATCTCCCTGCCGCCCCAAAGGCCCTAGTTTGGCCACAGCGGACGCTTTATAAAAACGGCGCAGGGGGTTCCGGAATCGGCGAGAATCCCGTTCGGCAAGCGTCTTAAGTCCGGCCTTGATGTGATTGTGTAAGCCGGTGAATTCGCGACGAGAGGTTGGCGCCAGTTTGGGTGCCGGTTTTTAGGTCCATTGGGGCTGATACTAGGCTGATCCAGAGTTTGAACGGATAAACAGATAATGCGCTTGCTGGTGCGGTTCATGGGCTTCCTGTTCGCCGCGGGAACTGTGGTGTTCCTTGTCGGTGTCGGGGCCGTGGCAGGCCTGATCTGGCATTTCTCCAAGGACTTGCCGGATTACTCTCAGCTTCAGGATTACGAGCCGCCGGTGATGACGCGCGTGCACGCGGTCGACGGTTCGCTGGTCGGGGAATACGCCAAGGAGCGGCGGCTGTACCTGCCGATCCAGGCCGTGCCAAAGCTCGTGATCAACGCGTTCCTCGCGGCCGAGGACAAGAATTTCTACGAACATGGCGGCATCGACTACACCGGCATGGCGCGCGCGGGTCTGGTCTACATCCAGAACTACGGCTCCAACCGCCGTCCGCAGGGCGCCTCCACGATCACCCAGCAGGTCGCCAAGAACTTCCTGCTCACCAACGAGGTCTCCTTCGCCCGCAAGATCAAGGAAGCCTTGCTGGCGATGCGCATCGAGAAGACCTATTCGAAGGACAAGATCCTCGAACTGTACCTGAACGAAATCTATCTCGGCCTCGGAGCCTATGGCATCGCCGCCGCCTCGCTGGTCTATTTCGACAAGTCGGTGAACGAGCTCACGGTGGCGGAAGCGTCCTATCTGGCCGCGTTGCCGAAGATGCCGACGACCCTGCATCCGGTCCGGAACCGCGACCGCGCCATCGAGCGCCGCAACTACGTCGTCGACCGCATGCTGGAGAATGGCTGGATCAAGCAGGCCGACGCCGACAAGGCGCGCAAGGAGTCCCTTGGCGTCACCAGCCGTTCCAACGGCGCCCACACCTTCGCCGGCGAGTATTTTGCCGAGGAGGTCCGCCGCGACATCTTCGAGCGCTATGGCGAGAAGAAGCTCTATGAGGGCGGCTTGTCGGTCCGCACCACGCTCGATCCAAAAATTCAGGTCATGGCGCGCAAGGCCATGGTCACCGGCCTCGTCAACTATGACGAGCAGCAGGGCTATCGCGGCGCCATCAGCAAGCTCGACATTTCCGGCGATTGGGGGGTGAAGCTCGCCGAGATCAAGTCGCTCTCCGACATCTCGCCGTGGCGCATGGCCGTGGTGCTGGAGACCAGCGATCAGTCGGCACGAATCGGCTTCCAGCCGGGCCGTGAGCTCGGCGGCGCCGTGAGCAAGCAGCGCGAGACCGGCATCGTTACGGTCGACGGCGTGCGCTGGGCGCGGCCGCTGCAGGGCAGCACGAGAGGCAAGTCGCCGAGCGCGGTGTCGCAAGTGCTCCAGCCCGGCGACGTCATCTATGCCGATCCGCTCTACAAGGACGGCCACCCCGTGGAGGGCCAGTACCGGCTTCGCCAGATTCCGGAAGTGTCCGGCGCGATGGTTGCGATGGATCCCTGGACCGGCCGCGTGCTCGCGATGGTCGGCGGCTTCTCCTTCGATCAGAGCCAGTTCAATCGTGCGACGCAGGCCTATCGGCAGCCGGGTTCGTCGTTCAAGCCGATCGTCTATTCGGCTGCGCTCGACAACGGCTACACGCCGTCGACGGTCGTGCTCGATGCGCCCATCGAAATCGACCAGGGGCAGGGCGCCGGCGTGTGGCGGCCGGAAAACTTCTCCTCGGGCAAGTTCCAGGGACCGGTGACGCTGCGCAATGCGCTGCGGCAGTCGCTCAACACCGTGACGGTGCGCCTCGCGCAGGACATCGGCATGCCCTTGATCGGCGAATATTCCCGCCGCTTCGGCGTCTATGACGAGCTTCCGAACTATCTCTCCTACGCGCTCGGCGCCGGCGAGACCACGGCGATGCGCATGGTCACGGCCTATTCGATGCTCGCCAATGGCGGTCGCCGGGTGAAGCCGACGCTTATCGACCGCATCCAGGACCGCTACGGCCACACCATCTTCAAGCACGACCAGCGCGAATGCCGCGGCTGCGACGCGCCGGGCGGCTGGAAGAACCAGCCCGAGCCGCAGCTGATCGACCGCCGCGAGCAGGTTCTGGATCCGATGACCGCCTATCAGATCACCGAGCTGATGGAGGGCGTGGTCCAGATGGGCACCGCGACGGTGATCAAGGAGGTCGGCAAGCCGGTCGCCGGCAAGACCGGCACCACCAACGAGGCCAAGGACGCCTGGTTCGTCGGCTTCTCCCCTGACATCGCAGTCGCGGTTTACATGGGCTATGACAAGCCGCGCCCGCTCGGCAAGGGCAATGCCGCGACCGGCGGCCATCTCGCCGCGCCGATCGTGCGCGACTTCCTCAAGCTCGCGCTCGCCGACAAGCCTGCGGTTCCGTTCAAGGTGCCAGCCGGCATCAAGCTCGTCCGCGTCGTCGCCAAGACCGGCATGCGCGCCGGCCCCGGCGAGACCGGCGGAACCATCCTTGAAGCCTTCAAGCCGGGCACCGCGCCGCCGGACAATTATTCGGTCATCGGCGTCGCCGACGCCGATGGGCGCGGCATGCCGATGTCGCAGCAGCAGCAACCGGATTCCGGCTTCCTGATGCGGCCGGGTACCGGCGGATTGTGGTAGGCCGCGGATAAGGCGAACGATCGCGGTTCCGGCGGTTGCGCTTTGCGGCCGCCGCCGCTACATCCCCATCTCGAATTGCACGCGGGATTCCGCGAGATCAGAGAACGACATGCGCGCCGAAATCGAACGGTTGGTAGAAGAGATCAAGCAGTCAGTCGGGCTGCTGAGGAGGCATCTTTGACGTCGAGAAATCGACGGCGCGCCTCGCTGAGCTGAACAAGCTCGCAGAAGATCCCAATCTCTGGAACGATCCCCAGAAGGCCCAGAAGCTGATGCAGGAGCGCACCTCGCTGGAGGATGCGCTCTCAGGCATCGGCAAGGTCGAGCAGGAGCTCGAAGACGACATCGGCATGATCGAGCTTGGCGAGGCCGAGGGCGATGACGGCGTCGTCGCCGAGGCTGAAGCTGCGCTGAAGAACCTCAAGAAGGAAGTGGCGCGGCGCGAACTCGAGGCGCTGCTGTCGGGCGAAGCCGATCGCTTCGATTCCTATCTCGAAGTCCATGCCGGCGCCGGCGGCACCGAGAGCCAGGACTGGGCGCAGATGCTGCTCCGCATGTACACGCGCTGGGCCGAGAACCACGGTTTCAAGGTCGAGTTCCTGGAAGAGTCCGAGGGCGAAGAAGCCGGTATCAAGTCGGCAACGATCCAGGTTTCCGGCCACAACGCCTATGGCTGGCTGAAGACGGAAGCCGGCGTGCATCGCCTCGTGCGCATCTCGCCGTTCGATTCCAACGCGCGGCGGCACACGTCCTTTTCGAGTGTTCAGGTTTTCCCCGTCATCGACGACAGCATCAAGATCGACATCAAGGAATCCGACGTCCGCGTCGATACCATGCGCTCGGGCGGCGCCGGCGGCCAGCACGTCAACAAGACCGAATCCGCAGTGCGCCTGACGCACATTCCGACCGGCGTCGCCGTGGTCTGCCAGGCCGGCCGCTCCCAGCACAAGAACCGGGCCCAGGCCTGGGACATGCTGCGCGCCCGGCTCTATGAGATCGAGCTGAAGAAGCGCGAGGAGAAGGCGGCCGCCGACCAGGCTGCCAAGACCGACATCGGCTGGGGTCACCAGATCCGCTCCTACGTGCTGCAGCCGTATCAGATGGTGAAGGATCTGCGCACGGGCGTGCAGACGTCCGATACCTCGGGCGTGCTCGGCGGCGATCTCGACGAGTTCATGGCCGCGACGCTGGCGCAACGTGCGTTCGGCACCACGACCGGCGACATCGAGGATGTGGACTGATCATGCGGCGCGTCGCCTTCATCGGACTTGGGCGGATGGGCCATGGCATGGCTGGCCGCTATCTCGAGGCCGGCTTCACGGTGACGCTGTGGAATCGCAGCAAGGCCAAGGCGGAAGACCTGATCGCGCGCGGCGCGCATTGGGCGACTTCGCCGGAGGACGCGGCAATCGATGCCTCCGCAGTCGTGACCATGGTCGCCGACGACGAGGCCTCGCGCGGGGTGTGGCTCGGGCCCAAGGGTGCGGCCAAGACGGCGAAGGCCGGCACCATCGCGATCGAATGCTCCACCGTCTCCTATGACCACGCCCGCGAGATGGGCCGCGAGCTCAACGCGCGCGGGCTGATCTACATCGATTGCCCCGTCACCGGATTGCCGGATGCAGCGGCCGCCGGACAGCTGACGCTGCTCGCCGGCGCCGATGCGGCCGATCTCGATCGCGCGCGGCCGTATCTGACGCCGATCGGCTCGACCATTCGCCATTTCGGCCCGGTCGGCGCCGGCACGGTCTACAAGCTGATCAACAATCTGATGGGCGCGATCCAGATCGCCGGCCTTGCCGAGGGCCTCGCCATCGCCGAGCAGGCCGGGCTCGACATGAACCTGGTGCTGGAATCGATCCAGGCGGGTGTCGCCGCCAGCCCGCAGGTCGCGCGCCACTCCAAGCGCATGGTCGCCCGCGACTTTTCCGGGGCGACCTTTACCGCGGCGCTGCGGCACAAGGATGCGGCCTATGCGGTGAAGCTGGCCGAGAGCCTCTTGGCCGCCAAGCCGCTGGTCGCGCGCGCCGCCGTCGAGGCCTACGCGCAGGCGAAAGCTGCGATGCCTGACGATGATGAAGGCAGGATGATCGAGCTGGTGTCGCGGCGGAAATAAGCCGCACAGCTCTGTTGCGGAAATCGGGTGGTCACCCCAGTGGCTTCGCGTTAGGCGAAGGCTCTTGCCGCCAGATGTGAGACGTTATGCCTCCCGCCGATAACAGGATTGACGCACGCGACTGGTTGCTGTTGGGCTTCCTTTCGATCCTGTGGGGCGGCTCATTCTTTTTCAACAGCGCAGCCTTGAGGGAATTGCCGCCATTGACGCTGGTGCTGCTGCGAGTGGCGGTTGGTGCGGCCTTCCTTCTGCCGCTCCTGCGGCTTTATCGGATCAGCCTTCCCGGAGACGTCGCGAGTTGGCGCCCCTATGTGGCCATGGCGCTGCTCAACAACGTGTTGCCTTTCTCCATGATCGTGACGGCACAATTGTTCATTTCGAGCGGGCTGGCGTCGATCCTCAACGCTACCACCCCCTTATTCACTGTCGTCGTAATGGCTGCAGTTGGAGAGGAGAGGCTGATAGCGCGTCGGGCGGTGGGTGTTGTCGTGGGCCTGATCGGCGTCATCATTCTGAAGGGGGCCGGGATCGAATTGCTGGCAGGTCAGGGAATCGGGATTCTGCTTTGCCTCGGTGCGGCCCTCAGCTACGGATTTGCGGCTTTGGTGGCACGGCGCTGGCTGTCGAAATCGCCACCGCTTGCGACGGCGACCTGTCAGTTGCTCGCATCGACGGTCATGATGACGGTGCTGGCCTTCGTGTTCGACCAGCCATGGCGCCTGGCGATGCCTGGCATGACGACCTGGCTCGCCGTGCTCGGCTCAGCTGGTCTCTCAACCGCGCTCGCGTATGTCGTCTTTTTCCAAGTCCTGCGGCGCTCGGGGGCAACCAACGTGACGCTGGTAACGCTCCTCCTTCCCGTGACTGCAATCCTGCTCGGCTATCTGGTCCTGGGTGAGTCGATTTCAGTGCGTGAGATTGCCGGCGCCCTGGTCATTGCTAGCGCGCTGCTCGTGATCGATGGGCGCGTATTGCGGCGCGTGGTGTAGGTTACTGGCGATCTGGCGCTTGCATTGAAGACACCAGCCTGAGGCAATGTTCAACGCAAAGGGGACCTAATGCTTCCCTTCGGGAGGATGTAGTGCGTCTGCGGCGCAATGCCGAAACTAACCCGCACTGAGCCGCACGCCGGCGCGCAGGAATTTCTGCGGGTCCACCGCTTCGCCTTCGATGCGGGTCTCGTAGTGCAGGTGCGGGCCGGTCGAACGGCCGGTCGAGCCGACCAGCCCGATCACTTGGCCGATCTTCACGATCTCGCCGACTCTGACGTTGATCTCGGAGAGATGGCCGTAGCGGGTCGACAGCCCGTTGCCGTGATCGACCTCGACCATGCGGCCGTAGCCGCCGGACCAGCCGGCGGAAACCACCTTGCCGTAGGCGGTGACGCGGACGGGGTCGCCCGTGGCGGCGCGGAAGTCGAGCCCGGTATGCATTGCCGGCCGGCCCAGGAAAGGATCGCTGCGCACGCCGAAGCCGGAGGTGAACTCAACCTCGCCGATGACGGGCTTGCGGTAGGGCACCAGCGCCAGGGTGCGGTTGAGACGGTCCATCTCGGCGCGCGTTGTGTTGATGCGGTGCAATTGTTTTTCGAACGGTCCGGCATTGGCCGTCAGCTTGACGGGGACGAACGGGCCGCCCATCGCGCTGCGCGGCACGGCGGATTCGAGATGGGCCAGGTTCAAGCCGAGATCACTGACCACCCCGCGCATGCGCCGCATGCGCGAATCCATGCTTTCCTCGACGGCGCTGAGCGTTGCCATCTGGCGCCGCTCGACCTGGTCAAGCGAGTTGGTGAGCCGGACCAGCACGTTGTCGAAGCTCTGATTTCTGGCGAATTGGCTTGAAGGCGCGGCCACCACGCTCGGCGCGCGCGATTCGAGGCGCGCTTCGCGATCCGGCGGCGCCACGAAGATGACGGTGTCGCTGATCGGCGACGGCTTCGGTGTGGTCTGGCCGGCCTCGCCGCGCTGCTGCGGGGCCGAGCGGGAGATCGAGCCGGTGACGTCGGGCATGGCCCCGAGCGCCGTCGCCCGGGACTCCAGCGCCGTCTGGCGCTTCATGATCTGGTCGAGCTTCTGGTCGAACTGTTCCTGGTCCAGCAGTTGCCGGCTGGTGGTGCGATCGACCTTGGCGCGCAGCTCGGCGATGCGGTCCTCATAGGCGTATTGCATCTCGGCCTGGCGGGCGATCAGCCGGGTCAGAACGTCGTCGCGGAAGGCAAAATAGGTGGCGGTCGCTGCCGACCACAGCCCGAGCAGCACCACGGTGCCGACCACGATCCAGAACACCACGGGCCCAAAGCGGACCTGCTTGCCGGCATGGACGATGGTGTAGGCGTCGTCGGCCGCGGGCAGGGCAATCGCGGTTGCAGCCGCCGCAACGGCCGGACGGCGCTGGAAGGCCCGGCCGTGGTCGTGGGGATGATGTTGGGGGTACTGCGAGTATTGGGCAGAACTTTTCGACATCGGCACTCCCGCGCCGGTCGGATGGGTTCCTTGCGGCTCAACTGCCGCCGCAATCTGGGCTCGTCATGGTTAATTTTTTGCAAAGGGGAAGGGACGAATTCGAGGGACTGGTTAAAGGCTCCTTGCTGCGTCCAGCACCTCGTCAGCATGGCCGTCGACCCTGACGTTGCTCCAGATTCGGGCCACCCTGCCGTCGGGTCCGACCAGCACCGTGGTACGAAGAATCCCCAGGAAGCGCTTGCCGTACATGGACTTTTCGCCCCAGGCGCCGTAGGCCTCGAGCATCTCATGCTGCTCGTCCGAGATGAGCGGGATTCCGAGCTTGTGTTTGTCGCGAAACTTCTCCTGGGCCTTTAACGGATCGGCGGAAATGCCGAGCACGGCGGTCCCGGCGGCCGCGAAGGCGTCGGCCAGACGGGTGAAGTCGATCGCCTCCTTGGTGCAGCCGGGGGTATCTGCCCGGGGATAAAAAAACAGGACCAGCTTTCGGCCGGCATAGTCGGCCAGCGTCAGCACGTCGCCTCCGTCGCGCGGCAGGCGGAAGGCGGGGGCCTTCTGTCCCTCGGCCAGGCCGGACTTCGCCGGAGCGGGCGGGGCGGACGATTTGGATGAATTTAACTGTTTCGATGCGGCCTTATGTGATCCTGCTTTTGCTATGGTCCGGGGTGATTTGCTTGCTGGTGTCCGCTGCGTTTTCGCGGCTCCTGTCTGAGCCGATGCCCGCGATTTTGCGGCCTTCTTTTTGGCAGTCGGATTGCCGGAGGACGTTTTGGACGATTTCTTTCGGGATTTCTTGGACATACGCCTTCCTTTCGACGCTTTCGGCGGGTCAACCGAAGCGGTATTGCAGCTCTCGTCCGGCGTGCCGGAATCGCGCCCTCGGCTGGGCAAATCTGACGGCGCCGGAGTATGGTTACAAGGAATTCCACACACTACCCCACTGCTCGTTGAACGCGCTCCCGGGGCGAAATGACGAACAGCAGGAATATTCGAGGTATGGCGGCCGTGCCGGCGCAGGGAGCTTCGCGTCCCGCGAACGGTTGCGGTCCCGGCGGCGCTCAATCCTACGACGGGCGCCTGTATCGAGAGGCAATGGCAAGGAATACGTCGCCCCAGGACTACAACCGGGATTTGGATCGGCGCAGCGGCCCATATGAGCCGCAGGAATGGGATGATGCCGACTGGGATCCCGATCAGGAAGCGGCGGCGGGCCATCGCGCACGCCGGCTGCTGGCGCGTTCCGGTTCGGGCCTTCATCGTTTCGGTTTCGGGTTCGGCGCGTTGCGCCGCCGAGTCGGTGGTGGCCGCTGGTTGAAGCGCACGGCCGGGGCCGTCGCCACCGTCGTCGTCATTTTCGTCGGCTGCTTCGGTGCGCTGTGGTGGCGGCTTGGCGCCGGTCCGATCAATCTGGACATCGCAACACCATGGCTGGCGGCGGCGATCGAGGAGAATATCGGCCACGGCAACACGGTTGAAATCGGCGGCACCCAGATCGAGCGCGCCGGCCGGATTCGCATCGCCGTCCGCATCCGTGACATCGTCGTTCGCGACCGCGATCAAGCCGTCGTCGCCAGCGCCCCGAAGGCCGAGGTGAAGCTGTCGGGCGCGGCCATTCTGATGGGGCACCTGCGTGCCGAGAGTCTCAATCTCGTCGACGCCGAGCTCGCCATCCGCATTGCGCCTGACGGCACCGTAACCGTGTCCGCCGGCGACACCGCAAAGCCGCTGGCGACCGGTGTTGCGTCCAAGAAGGACGCCGGCCTGCCGCCGACATTCCCGCGCAGCGGCGTTCCGCCGCCGCCATTCGCAACAGCGCCCGCGAGCCCGGATGCATCGCAGGCCGCGCCGCAGGCAGCCGCCGCACAGAGCGGCATCCTGCAGGGCCTCGACTGGCTCGATAGCCTGAGCATGACCGGCCTCGACGGTCAGAACCTCAACGAGATCGGCCTGAAGAACGGCAATCTGATCGTCGACGATCAGCAGCGTGGCAGCAAATGGTCGTTCGAGAACATCACGCTCAGCCTGCGCCGGCCGAGCCGCGGCGGCGTCGCGCTCAGCCTCGGCGAAGAAGGCGCGCGCCCGTGGATGCTGCGCGCCACGATCGGACCGGCCGAGAACGGCGTGCGCTCGGTCGACATCAAGGCCGACAAGGTCTCGACCTCCAACCTCCTGCTGGCGCTGCGGGTCAAGGATCTCACCTATACGGCCGACCTGCCGCTGACGGGCGAGCTCAAGGGTGAGCTCGGCCGCGACGGCGTCCCGACCTTCTTCCGCGGCAAGATCACGGCCGGGGCCGGCAACATCATCGACACCGACACGCCCGATTATCCTATGGCGATCGATTCCGCCGAGATCAATGTCGAGTGGGATGCCAACCGGCGAGTCCTGGTCGCACCGTTCAAGATTCTGTCCGGCGCGAACCGCCTGACCCTGCTGGCGCATCTCGAGCCGCCCAACGGCGCCACCAACGACTGGCAGCTCGGCTTTAGCGGCGGCTCGATCCTGCTCGGCGGCATCGACAACGAGCCGCCGCTCGTCTTCAACCGCATCGCGATCGGCGTCCGTTTCGACAGCGACCACAAGCGCATCCTGCTGACACAGGCCGACGTCTCCAATGGCGAGATCGGCGTCGCCGGCACCGGCGCCATCGACTATTCCGGCGAGCCGCGTCTCACGCTCGGCTTTGCGGGAACGCCGATGTCGGCCTCGGCCTTGAAGCGGATGTGGCCGACGCTGGTCGTCCCGGAATTGCGCGAATGGGTGATCGAACGGATCGAGCGTGGAACGCTCCAGCGCATCGAGATCGGCGTCAACTCGCCGACCAAGAACCTGCCGCGCAAGGGCCCGCCCATTCCGGACGACGGACTGTCCGTCAACATCGTGGCGAGCGGCGTCGCGGTCCGTCCGGTGGACGGGATGCCCGTGGTGCGCGATGCCGATCTCAGGGCGCGCGTGACAGGGCGCACTGCGACCGTGAACATCGGGCAGGGCGTTGCGGATACGCCCTCGGGCCGCAAGGTCACGATCTCCGACTTCGTGTTCGAGGTGCCCGACATGGCGCCGAAGCCGTCGCCGTCGCGGACCCGGTTCCGTGTCGACGGCCCGGTGCCCGCGGCCGCCGAAATGCTCGCCAATGATCGGCTGAGCGATCTGTCGGCGACAGTCGTCGATCCCAACACCAGCAAGGGGACGTTCTCGGCGACCATCCAGCTCGGCATGCCGGTCAAGGGCGAGCTGACAAAGGCCGACACCAGCTACGCCGTCGCCGCCGACCTCAACGGCTTTGCCGCCGACAAGCTGGTGATGAACCAGAAGCTGGAGGCCAACAACCTCAAGATTGCAGCCAACAACCAGGGCTATCAGGTCAAGGGCGACGTCAAGATCAACGGCCAGGCAGCCGTGCTCGACTATCGCAAGCCGGCCGAGGGCGACGCGGACGTCAGATTGCAGGTGACGCTGGACGATGCCAGCCGCGCCCGGCTCGGCTTCGATCTCAGCCCCGCCGTCAGCGGATCGCTGCCGATCAAGCTGTCGGGCAAGATCGCGAGCGGCGCGGAGCAGACCACCAGGCTCGGCGTCGAGGCCGATCTGACCGCGGTCAGGCTCGACAACATCCTCCCCGGCTGGGTCAAGCTGCCGGGCAAGTCCGGCAAGGCCAGCTTCAAGGTGGTGCCGACGGCACAGTCGACGCGGTTCGAGGACATCGTGATCGAGGGCGGCGGCGCCTCGATCAAGGGCTCGCTCGAAGTCGATGCGAACGGCGACCTCCTGAATGCGAATTTCCCGACCTACGCGCCGTCCGACGGCGACAAAGCCTCGCTCAAAGTGGAGCGCAGCCAGGACGGTGTGGTGCGCGGCACCATGCGCGGCGACGTGTTCGACGGCCGAGGTTTCCTGAAGTCGGCGATCTCAGGTCATTCCAAGGACGACAAGAGCAAGTTGAAGAACGTTGATTTCGACATCGACGTCAAGCTTGGCGCCGTCGCCGGATTCAACGGCGAGTCCATGCGCAGCCTCGATGCCAAGATGTCGAAACGCAACGGCGCGGTGAAAGCCCTGACGCTGAGCGGCAAGATCGGCCGCGACACGCCGGTGGCAGCCGATCTGCGCGGCGGCCGCGCCCAGGGCAACCGCGAGGTGATCTACCTCCAGACCAACGATGCCGGCGCGCTGCTGCGCTTCACCGACACCTACACCAAGGCCGTCGGCGGCCAGATGGTGGTGGCGATGGAGCCGCCATCTTCGGAGCCGAACACCGTGCGTGAAGGCCTCATCAGCGTGCGCGACTTCACGGTCAAGGGCGAGGCGCAGCTCGAGCGCGTGGCTGCGGGTGCCCCCAACGGTACCGGCAACGGTGTCTCCTTCAGCGCGCTGCGCGCCGAGTTCACCCGGCAGAACGGCGCGCTCACCATCCGCGACGGCGTAGTCAAGGGCCCGATGATCGGCGCCACCATCGAAGGCTCGATCGACTATCCCGGCAACCAGGTCTGCATGAGCGGCACCTTCGTGCCGATGTACGGCGTCAACAACATCTTTGGCCAGATCCCGCTGTTCGGCATCTTCCTCGGCGGCGGCAACAACGAGGGGCTGATCGGCGTGACCTACGAGGTCGTCGGCACGCCGGCGGCGCCCGTGATGCGCGTCAACCCGATCTCGGCGATGGCGCCGGGCCTATTCCGCAAGATATTCGAATTCAACACCGGCAAGCAGAATTCGCCGTTCGACGAATTCCCCTCGCAGTCGAACGAGGGCTCGACCGGGTCGACGCGCCAGCTGTCGAGCGGCTGCACCCTCGCGCGGCGGTAGCGGCGACCCGCCGACCATTCTTGAGCGGCCAGATTCGATGGCGACCACAGAGCAAGTGCGCTCCCTCTCCCTCTCCCGCTTGCGGGCAGGGCAATCGCATATGGGGGGATTTCGCCTGTGGCCATCCTTCGAGAGCCTCCGGCGGGCCCTCAGGATGAGGATCGATTGTGTCGCGCCAGTTTCAACGTGCACCGATGCTGCTTAGCCTCACCCTGAGGGACCGCGAAGCGGTCGTCTCGAAGGGCGAGGTGCGTGCTCAGGTCTTTCGAAAAACCATATGCGATTGCCCTGCGCTTGCGGGAGAGGGTAGGGGACAGTTGTCTTCGCACCGGGGCTGTCCCCAAGAGGAGAGAGCCCTCGCCCGCGCCTACGGCGCGACCTCTCCCGCAAGCGGGAGAGGTTAAACTCTCCTACGCCGCGCGCACGCCCTTCAGGAACGTTCCGACTTCACCCGAAAGCTGCTCGGCCTGCTTGGAGAGGTTTGAGGCTGCCGCGAGAACCATGCCGGCGGCGTTGCCGGTTTCGTTGGCAGCCGTGGAGACGCCGCCGATATTGGTGGTGACCTCCTTGGTCGCCTCCGCGGTCTGAGAGACGCTGCGGGCGATCTCGGCGGTGGCGGCGCCTTGCTCCTCGATGGCGGCGCCGATCGAGGTTGCGATGCGGCTGACCTCCTCGATGGTGGCGGTGATGCCGCCGATGGCGTCCACCGCCTCCTTGGTCGCGCCCTGGATCTGGGCGATCTTGTCGCCGATCTCGCGGGTGGCTTCCGCAGTCTGGCTCGCCAGCGACTTCACCTCGGAGGCGACGACGGCAAAGCCGCGGCCGGCTTCGCCGGCACGCGCCGCCTCGATAGTGGCGTTGAGCGCGAGCAGGTTGGTTTGCGCCGCGATGCTGGAGATCAGTTCGGCGACGTGCTCGATCTGCTGGGCACCGTCGGACAATGCGCGCACGATGGTGTCGGTACGCCGTGCGCTGTCGACCGCGCGTCCGGTAACTTCGGCGGATTGCGCGACCTGACGGCTGATCTCGGTGATGGAGGAGGAGAGCTCCTCGGCGGCAGCGGCGACGGTCTGGACCCGCTGGCTGGCTTCGGTGGCGGCCGAGCCGACCAGTGCGGCGCGGCGGTTGGTGCCTTCGGCGGTCGAGGACATCGACTTGGCGGTATGCTCCAGCTCTCCGGAGCCGGAGGCCATCAGGCCGACGAGCTGGCCGACGGAGGCATCGAAGCGGTCAGCAAGCGCGATCAGTGCCTCGCGCTTCTCCTGTTCGGTGCGCGTCTTGGCGGCGGCCTGCTCGGCCTCGAGCGTGCGGGCCGTCAGCGCCGTTTGGCGAAGGACTTCGAGGGTCTCGGCCATGCGGCCGATCTCGTCGCCGCGGTCGGTCTCCTCGACCGGCTTGTCGATGTCGCCTTCGGAAATCGCCTGCATGCGGGCCTTCTGGCGGTCGAGCGCGCCGAGGACGTCGCGGGCGATCAGCCAGGACACCGCCGCCATCAGCAGCATCAGGCCGACGCCGATCGCGCCGAGCTCCAGCGTCAAAGCGCGGACATCGGCGTCGATGTCATCGACATACAGGCCGTAGCTCATGGTCACGTTCCAGGGCGCGAATTTGCGCGCGAACACGGTCTTGCGGACAGGTTCGGTCTGGCCGGGGCGGGGATAGAGGTAGGAGGTCACGCCGCCCTGCGCGGTCTCGCTGCCGGCCTTGATGATGGCGTCGGCGATCAACACGCCGTTGGAATCCTTGGCGCCGGTGATCTTGCCTTCGAGCTGCTGATTGGCGCCGTTCACGACCAGGGAGGAGTCCTGATTGTAAACCACCGGGTAACCCTGGTTGCCGTTGAAGTTCATGCGGCGGCCACGCTGGTGGAACAGGGTCTTGGCCTCGGCTTGCGTGAGCTTGCCTGCGGTGACTTCGTCCTGGAGCGCTTGGGCGTAGTTGTAGAGGAGCTCCACCGCGGTCCGCATCTGCTGGACGCGGTCCTCCATCATGCGGCTCTTGCTGAGCAGGGCCGATACGCCGATGATCGCCGTGACCGTGAGCGCCGCAAGGCAGACCATGCTGGCAAGCTTGGTGCGGATCTTCAGGTGACTCAGCAACTTCATCACAGCCCCTACGGAATGGTTGTTATTGCTCGCATGGGTAGCATGAAGTTCTTACCAATCATGAACGGTGCGCGCGGGGCCTGCTCCGGGAGAGCTGGCGCAGGCGGGTGCGCAAACGTGCAGGCAAGACCGCTTGCCGGCTCGCTCCAGCCGGTTTGGGGACGAGAATCGATGCTGGAATTCGGTAGCTAACGAGCCTGGCTGGAGCCGCAATGAATCGATTCGTTCATCGCATCATCATGTCTCTGCTGCTCGTCGCGACCCTCGTTCTGATCTGGAACGTGCTGGGGGCGCGCTGAGACGGCACCGGCGAATCTGCCGGGGCCGTCGCGCTTGTGACTTGTGAATGGGTGACGGCGCGGCGCGCGTCCGCCGCTGGCCCAGCGGCTATTTCTTGCCCATGGCGCTGTCCACGCTGATCGGGCCGCCGCCGGCCGCCGAGAGATACAGGCAGGCGAAGCAGAACAGGATCGCGAGGGTGCCGTTGTTGAGCAATGGCAGGAACACCGGCGTTTCGCCCCTGAACATGTGCCCCATGAAATAGGCGAAGGCCATTTCACCGGCCAGTATGAAGGCCGACAGTCGCGAGAACAGGCCGATCATCAGCAGCCCGCCCAGCACCAGTTCGAGCGCGCCAGCCGCGCCGTAGAGCGACATCAGTTCGACTTTCGCGAACATTGGAACGGCGGGAAACTTGAACAGCTTGGCGACGCCGTACTGGAACAGCAACAGGCCGGTGATGAAGCGAAACAGGCTCAGGAGAACCGGTTGAAAGCGAGTGAGATAAGGAAAGTCCATTGGTTTTGCCCTCCATCCAATGCTGGACCCAATGCTGCGACTTGGACCGCATTCGCTTCCGCCTCGCAAGCCACCCAGGGTGAATTCAGCCTGACATTTTCGTCATGTCGGACAAAACACCGATAAGCGTCGCGATCATCCGCACGCGGCCCCGTTTTTTTCGCACGTTAGTCTCGCGCTCGTCCGTAGGATTCCGGTGAAGCCGGGGTATGCAGGTTACGTCGGGGAGACCTATTCCCGCAGTGCAGGGACGATCAGGAATGGAATCATTCCGAGGATCACGCTCGCAAGCGCGAAGAGGAGCAGCAGATCGTAGCCGCCGGTCGCGTCGTGAATCAGGCCGCCGCTCCAGGAGCCGAACGCCGAGCCGAGGCCGCTGCCGATCGAGATCGTGCCGAAGATGGTGCCGACGCGCCGGCCTCGGAAAATCTTCATCGCGGTGGCGCTGATCAATGGCCCGCGGGAGCCCATCATGCTGCCGAAGCAGACGATGAAGCCGGTGAGCAGGATGACGTTCGGATAGAACTGCAGGAGCCAGAGCAGAACGATGCCGAGGATCGAAATCGCGTAACTGAACAGCACCGACGGCCGGCGTCCGATCAGGTCGTCGAGCGCGGAGACGCCGAGCATGCCGAACACCAGCACGATGCCGGAGAAGCCCCAGGCGGTGGCAGCCTGGAGCGGCGGAAAGCCGGCGTCGATCAAATAGGCCACGATCTGCGCGGCGATCGCATACATGCCGACCGCGGTGAAGAAGAAGGTCGAGAACAGCGCCCAGAAGGCGTGATGCCGCATCGCGCTCACGAGCGTCCAGCCGTTGTCGACGAAATCCGGATCGCTCTTCCTGGCGACATGCGGCGAGCCGGCTGCGAACATGCGCCAGGGCAGCAGCAGGAGCGGCACTAGCAGACCGAGCGCTGCAAAGCCGAACAGCTGATAGGTCTCGCGCCAGCCGAGATGATCGATCAGGAGCTGTGAGGCCGGCAGCAGCGCCAGCACCCCGCCGCCCATCGCCGAATAGACCACCGCCATCGCGGTCGGCAGCTTCGGGCCGAACCAGCGGCCGAGCAGGATCGAGTTCGGGACGTTGCCGATGAAGGCGACGCCGATGCCGACACAGATGCCGATCGAGAGCTGGAACTGCCACAGCGCTTGCGCGTGGCTCGCGATCAGGAAGGCCGAACCGAGCAGGAGCAGCCCGAGCGCATAGACGAGGCGTGGGCCCGAATGATCGAACAGGCGGCCGACCAGCGGCGCGGTCAGCCCGCTGACAAGCCAGGTCAGGGAATAGATCGAGACCACCTGGGCGCGATCCCAGCCGAGGTTCTCGGAGATCGGCTTGAGGAAGACGGTGAAGCTCTCGCTGAGGCCCCGGCCGAGAACAGCCAGCGTGAAGCACAGGCCGAGCACGACGAGTGCGGTGCGCACCGCGTCCCGCCGGGTGCTTCCGACCTGTTCCTTGCTCGTTTCCCCTATCGTTCCCTTGGGCGTGTTCTGATCCATTGCCCGTCAGGGAGCGCGCATCCGCGTACCCTGACAAGCAGTGAAAAGCTCATACGCCTATGCAGGCTTGATCAGCACGTGCTTCTTCTTGCCGAAGGACAGCTTGATCACGCCTTCCGGCGTCAGGTTGCCCGCCGACAGCGCCATCTTCTCGTCGGTCACAGGCGCATCGTTGACGCGCAGGCCGCCGCCCTTGATCTGGCGCCGCGCTTCGCCGTTGGAAGCGACCAAGCCGGCCTTGACGAAGGCGTTGAGCACGCCGAGACCGGCGTCGAGCTCGCCACGCGGAATTTCCACCGTCGGCAGGCTTTCGGCCAGCGCGCCTTCCTCGAAGGTCCGCCGCGCGGTCTCGGCCGCCTCGTTCGCAGCGTCGCGGCCGTGCAGCAGCGCGGTCGCCTCGGTTGCGAGCACCTTCTTGGCTTCGTTGATCTCGGAGCCGCCGAGCGCTTCGAGCTTCCTGATCTCGGCCATCGGCAGCGTCGTGAACAGCTTCAGGAACTTGCCGACATCGGCGTCCTCGGTGTTGCGCCAGTATTGCCAGAAATCATAAGGGCTGAACTGGTCGGCATTGAGCCAGACCGCGCCTTGCGCGGTCTTGCCCATCTTGGCGCCGGACGCAGTCGTCAGCAGCGGCGTCGTCAGCGCGAACAGCTGGTGCGTGCCCATGCGGCGGCCGAGATCGACGCCCATGATGATGTTGCCCCACTGGTCCGAGCCGCCCATCTGGAGGCGGCAGCCGGTGCGCTTGGCGAGCTCGACGAAGTCGTAGGCCTGGCAGACCATGTAGTTGAACTCGATGAAGCTCATCTCCTGCTCGCGCTCGAGGCGCAGCCGCACGGAGTCCATGGTCAGCATGCGGTTGACCGAGAAATGCCGGCCGACGTCGCGCAGCATCTCGATCCAGTTCAGCTTGGTCAGCCACTCCGCATTGTCGAGCATGACGGCGTCGCTGCTGCCATCGCCGTACCGCAGCACCTTCGCGAACACGCCGCGGATCGATGCCTTGTTGGCCTCGATCTCGGCGACGGTGCGCATCGCCCGCGTCTCGTCCTTGCCGGAGGGGTCGCCGACCATGGTGGTGCCGCCGCCCATCAGCGTGATCGGCTTGTTGCCGGACTGCTGGAGCCAGTGCAGCATCATCATGGTCAGGTAATTGCCGATGTGCAGCGAGCGGGCGGTGCAATCGTAGCCGACATAGGCCGTGGCCTCGCCCTTGGCGGCGAGCGCGTCCAGCCCCTCGAAATCGGAGCATTGGTGGATGAATCCACGTTCCTGCAGGGTGTTGAGGAAATCCGATTTAAATGCAGTCATCTGTCGGCATGCCCAACAATTCTTGGTTTACTGTTTCGGGAGCAATTTAAGGGTCTTGCGTTGGAACCCGATTGGCCGCCCGCCACTTGGCGCGTTGGCATTATAAGATGTGTCCCTCCGGCACAAGATCGGCATGCCGGGGTGGGTCTTTCGAGGACGCTGGTCCATGATGTTGACGGCACTCGGCTTGATGAGCGGCACCTCGCTGGACGGGGTGGATGTCGCGCTGCTCGAGACCGACGGAAAGCATGTGAAGGCGTTCGGGCCATCCGGTTACCGGCCGTATGGCCCGGCCGAGCGCGACTTGCTGCGCCGGGCGCTGAGCGCGGCCGTGCAGCTGGCGCAACGCGACGCCCGGCCGGGCGTTCTGGCGGAGGCCGAGCGGGCGGTGACGCAGGCTCATGCCGAGGCGGTCGCGGCCTTCCTCGCCCAGAATCGCTTGAGGCCTGAGGATATCGACATCGTCGGCTTCCACGGCCAGACCGTGCTGCACCGCCCAGAGAAGCGGCTGACGGTGCAGATCGGCGATGCGCCGGCGCTGGCCAAGGCGATCCATATCCCCGTGATGCACGATTTCCGCGCCGCCGATGTCGAGGCAGGCGGGCAGGGCGCGCCGCTCGTGCCGGTCTATCATCGCGCGCTCGCCCATTCGCTGCAGCGCGAGGGGCCGATCGTCGTGGTCAATATCGGCGGCGTCTCCAACATCACCTATGTCGACGGCAACGAGACCTTGATCGCCTGCGACACCGGCCCCGGCAACGCACTGCTGGACGATTTCATGTATCGCACCATGAACCAGGCGTTCGATGCGGAGGGCAAGTTCGCAGCGCTCGGCAAGGTGGATGAAGCCTGGATCGCGCGGGCGCTGGAGCTGCCGTTCTTCGCAAGCCCGCCGCCGAAATCGCTCGACCGCAACGACTTTGCCGCGCTGAAGCTCGGCGATATCGCGCCGGCCGACGGCGCGGCGACGCTGACCGCCTTCACCGCGGCCGCGATCGCCCGCATCATTCCGCTGCTGCCGCGCCGGCCGCGCAGCTTCATCGTCTGCGGCGGCGGCGCCCGCAACCTTACCATGCTGCGGATGCTGCGGGAGCGGGTGGGCTCGGCCACCGTCGAGGCGGCCGAGACGCTCGGCTGGGCCTCCGACGCCATCGAGGCGCAAGCCTTCGGCTTCCTCGCCGTGCGCGGCATGAAGGGCCTGCCGTTGTCTTATCCGGCCACCACGGGTGTGCCGATGCCGATGACGGGCGGGGTGATTGCGCGACCGTGAGGGGCGGGGCTGGACGGGCGTTCGCAGTAGCATAGGCAAATCTCGTGTCCCGGACGCGACGCAGCGTGCAACGCTGCGGCGCAGAGCCGGGACCCAGGTCGCCGCACGGGTTGTCGATGCATGGGCCCCGGCTCTGCAGCGCACCGCCGAAGAGGCGCTGCGCTGCGTCCGGGGCACGAGATCTTCCGATGTGAACGCAGCAAAGGGTCGTTGACTGTCGATTATTTCACTACGGATAAGACACACCTTCGCGCTCCCGCGGCGCGTTTCGCCCGAGCTTTGCTATTCGTTCGCGCCCCATGAAGGCCAAAGGGCGCAGGGAAGGCCGGGCGCCGGCGGCACCCGCAGGTCCGTGGGCGTCAAGAACGCACACGGGGTGGACCACAGGTGTGCCGGTCGCCCGGCCTTCCCTGCGCGGATGGTTTTAACGGTGTCCTTCGTGCTCTCCTCGGGGAGCGTTGCACTATTGCCCCCGTCGCCTTGCGGCTGATCGATGCGCGTGCCGGTTGGCCGCCACATCGCCGCAAGCCTTGACGCCAGAACCCCGGGCGCCGGGACCACACGACTTCTCCGTCCGCGGACGGCTTGGCCTCAGCGCCCGGGGCTTGCGTGTGCGCACCCCGGACCATCAACCAAGCCGCTGTGACCGCGCCGTGTCGTATGCGCGTTGTGCCGGGACTCAACGGTCACCCGTCCCTGTCCCCATGCACCTCGCGCCGGCGCTGCCGCGTCCACCGCACCCCAGCCCGCATCTCGTGACGATCGCGAAGCGCCCCTCTGGCAGGGCCGGGATGTCGGGTGTATGCCATAAATCCGAAATTCGGGAAAATGGAATATTTTCAGCGGGAGGGATTGACGGGTTTTGAGTGTTTTGCCCGACGCCTCGCGACAGTGCCGGCCACCCTCTCTGTCATTCCGGGGCGCGCGTCGCGCGAGCCCGGAATCCATCGCGCGTCAACCCTATGGCCCGATGGATTCCGGGCCTGCGTGCTGCGCACGCATCCCGGAATGACGGAAACCCGCCGCACCGCCGTTGACAAATAGATGCAATTGCATTTATATTCATGCAACTGCATTAACATCCGGACTCGTCATGCCCGCTTCACTGAAACTCATCAGCCACAAGCTTTGCCCCTACGTGCAGCGCGCGGTGATCGCGCTGAAGGAGAAGGGCGTGCCGTTCGAACGGATCGACATCGATCTCGCCGACAAGCCCGACTGGTTCCTGAAGCTCTCGCCGCTCGGCAAGGTGCCGGTGCTGGTGGTGACGACCGACAGAGGCGAGGTCGCGCTGTTCGAGAGCAACGTGATCTGCGAGTACATCGAGGAGACGCAAGCAGGCAACAAGCTGCATCCGCTCGACGCTTTGAAGCGTGCCGAGCACCGCGCCTGGATGGAGTTCGGCTCGGCGATCCTCGGCGATCTCTGGGGCCTTGAGACGACGACCGATCCGGCGACGTTCGACAGCAAGCGCCAGGCGCTGGTCGCAAAGTTCGCGCGCGTCGAGGCCGCGCTCGGCGTCGGGCCGTTCTTTGCCGGCGAGGCGTTCAGCCTGGTCGACGCGGTATTCGCGCCGATCTTCCGTTATTTCGACCTGTTCGACCAGTTGATCGAGCACGGCATTTTCGCGGATGTGCCGAAGGTCCGGGCCTGGCGCGCGCAGCTGGCGAAGCGCCCGAGCGTTCGCACCGCCGTCGGCGAGGATTATCCGCAGCTGCTGCGGGCCTTCCTCGTCCGCCACGATGCGCATCTGCTCAAGCTGGCGGCCTGAGCGCAGGCCATGTCGTCCTCATTGGCTTGGACGATGCTCGTGCTCGCGGGCCTGCTCGACGTCGGCTGGGCGATCACGATGAAATATGCGGAAGGCTATACGCGGCCCGGTTGGAGCATCGCCTCTCTCGTGCTGCTTGCTGCCTTCGTTGTCCTGCTGGGCCGCGCCTTGAAGGTGCTCGAGGTCGGCGTCGCCTATTCAGTCTGGACCGGCATTGGCGCGGCCGGCACTTTCCTGATGGGCATCGTGCTATTTGGTGAGACCTTGAGCGCGATGAAGCTTGCGGGCATTGCGCTCGTCTTGATGGGGATCGTCGCGCTCAAGCTGGCGTAGCCAGTTGCAGCGATCAGGTGCAGCCGTCGGCAAGGAGCAGCCTGCTGGTCGTCGTCGCCTGGCGCGGCTCGAACAGGGGCTGAATGTCGGGATCGTCCAAAAAAGCCTGCGCGTTGGCCCGTTCCGCAAATTCGATGATGACGAGGCGCTCGGGCGCCCAGTCGCCCTCCATCGTGGTCGGTTCGACTCCCCGCACGATGTATCGTCCCGAATGCCGGGTAATGAATGCCGGGATCTCAGCGATGTAAGTCTTGAATCCGGCGTAGTCGGTCACCGACAGATCAATAACCAGATACGCCTTCATCGCTCACAATCTCCAGCGTGACGGTTCGTAGCCATGCCACGAACCTGTCGACGCCGGAAGATCTCACCGCACGTTGGCGAGCCGCATGTCCAGATAGGCGGTGATGGTTTCCATCAGCGGCTCGAGCTTGGCGTCGAAGAAGTGGTTGGCGCCGGGGATGATCTGCTGGTCGATCACGATGCCCTTCTGCGTCTTCAGCTTCTCGACCAGGGTGTTGACGTCCTTGGGCGGCACCACCGCGTCCTTCTCGCCGTGCACGATCAGGCCTGAGGACGGGCAGGGCGCGAGGAACGAGAAGTCGTAGAGATTGGCGGGCGGCGCGATCGAGATGAAGCCCTCGACCTCGGGGCGGCGCATCAGGAGCTGCATGCCGATCCAGGCGCCGAAGGAGAAGCCGGCGACCCAGCAGGCGCGCGCTTCGGGATTGATGGTCTGGGCCCAGTCGAGCGCCGCGGCCGCGTCCGACAATTCGCCGGTGCCGTGGTCGAACGAGCCCTGGCTGCGGCCGACGCCGCGGAAATTGAAGCGCAGCACCGAGAAGCCGCGATGCGCGAACGCGTAGTAGCACTGGTACACGATCTGATGGTTCATCGTGCCGTGGAACTGCGGATGCGGATGCAGGATCATCGCGATCGGCGCGTTCTTCTGCTTGGCCGGATGGTAGCGGCCTTCGAGACGGCCAGCAGGGCCGGTGAAAATGACTTCAGGCATGGATGTCTCTGACTACGTCCCTTGGAGGTGATCCCTGCGCAATCGTCCAATTGCGCTCTCGTGGCGTCGCCGGCGAGAGCACGGATGAAAGGAGAGGCGCGCCGTCGGGTGATGCGCGAGTGGCGCGCGGGTGAACTGACGCGCGCTTCTAGCACGAGGCAAGGGTCAAAATGCAAGCATCTTCGACATCTCTCAATGGGCTCAACAGCTTAGCCGGTCATCCCAGCGTCATGTTCGGCCCGGCTGCGCGGCCGGACCCCGCCTGCATTGAACCGAATGACAGCAAAAGGCCGGGGGCTCGCCATCGGCAGCGCCCAACCATCTGGAATCACGATTGTTTATGGATTGCCGGTGGATCGGCGGGATTGCTTGCCGCCGGGACGGCTCGGCTTCCGAGCGAGGCGACTGCCGGGCGGTAGCGCCGGCTGCCGCCCAGCACCTGGCCATTGTCGAAGGCGAGTTCGAAATCTCCTGACGGCTTGAGATCGACCTCGCGCACCCGGTCGAGATTGGCAAGCCGGGTCCGATGAACGCGAATGATGGCGTACCGGCCCAACTCGCTTTCCGCCGCCGCGAGCGTGCCCCGGATCAGATGCCGGGTGCCATCGGCGAGGCAATATTCGATGTAATTGCCGGCGGACGCGACCCACAGGATGTCGCGCGGCACCACGCGAATCCGGCTCGTGCCGTCGCGCAGCCAGATCGTGTCGAGAGACGACGGTGGCGGCAGCGGGGCCGGTGGCGAGGCGGAAGCGGCTGCGGCTGCGGCGGCCTTCAACTCGCGCCGGCTGTCGAGCAGCCAGATCGTGCCCGCGATCAGGACATAGGTCACGGCGTCCTTGCGGAATTCGTAGAGAATCGTTGCGAGCGAGAAACGGAAATCGTAGGCGCCGCCGGCGAGCCAAAGCGCAAGCTTTCGCACCGACACCATCCCCGCGATGTGGAGCGCCGAGAAGCCGAGCAGGGTGATCGTCCCGAGCCCGGCGCGTGCGGCGAGGCCGGGCATCCGGCGCATGCGGCGAACGGCCCGCAGCGGGATCGGCAGCAGCAGCAGGATGACGCCGATGCTTGACATCTCCCAGAACAGCCGCCGGCCGACGTCGTAGCTGTCGCCGCGCCAGGCGGCGTCCTGAGCGCCCGACAGCGCGTTGACGATTCCGATCGCGATCGCGACCGCCGCGATCGCCGCGAACGTCGTCCGGTCCCCGCTCGTCCCGAAAGACCCGCCGCTCGTCCCAGCCGGCGGCGACCCGTCCCCCGGCGTCCGATCCTGATCCCAAACCGGCTCGACGCGAGCCGCAGGCGGAGCATTTTCGGTGTCAGCCATGGCCCGGCAACCGCGTTCGTCGTCCCGTCAAGGAGCAGAAGACCATGACAACACCACAGCAATTCCAAGACCCGGACAGGCGCATCGATCTGGACTGGGTGCGGATTTTAGCCTTCGGGCTCCTGATCTTCTACCACGTCGGCATGCTCTACGTGTCCTGGGGATTTCACATCAAGAGCGAGCACCGGCTGACCTGGCTGGAACCGGTGATGCTGGTGCTCAACCCCTGGCGGCTGTCGCTGCTGTTTCTGGTGTCGGGGGTCGCGACCCGTTTCATGCTCGACAAGTCGACCCCGTCAAAGCTCGCCCGCGCACGGTCAGCGCGGCTCTTGATTCCCTTGGTCTTCGGGATGCTCGTGATCGTGCCGCCGCAATCCTATCTCCAGATCGTGGAGAGCCTCGGCTATCCCGCCGGCTTTCTGGATTTCTATGTCAGGCACTACTTTGCCTTTGGCGCACAGTTCTGCCCGAACCCGTGCATCGTGCTGCCGACCTGGAATCATCTCTGGTTCGTGGTCTATCTCTGGGTCTACACGATGGCCCTGATCGGAGTGCTTGCACTGTGGCCGGCAGGCGCCGACTGGCTTGGCCGCAAGCTCGCCGCCGTTCTCGCCGGGCCCGGGCTCCTGATCCTGCCTTGTCTGCTATATGTGATTTGGCGCCTGGTGCTGTTCCCGGCGTTCCCCTCGACGCATGCGCTGTTCGGCGATTGGTACAACCATGCGGACCACGCGACGGCCTTCCTGGTCGGCTTCCTGCTGGCAAAGCAGGATATGATCTGGCGCGAACTCGACCGTCAGCGTTGGATCGCGCTGACGGCTGCCGCGGTCTGCTTTTCGGCCTTCATTCTGGTTCGCACCGGCCTGTTTTCGCCATCGCCCACGCTGAAGTGGTTCGCCGCCTCGGCCTATGGTTGCTATCAATGGCTCGCGATCGCCGCCGTGCTGGGTTTTGCGCGGCGCTGCATCACTGCCGACAGCCCCGCGCGCCGCTATCTCACCGACGCGATCTTCCCGTACTACATCGTGCATCAGACCGCGATCATCGTGATCGCGCATCAATTGCACGGCAGCGGTCTGTCGGCCGGGATCGAAGCGTCCATTGTTATCGTCGGGACCGCGCTTGCCTGTGTGGCGACTTATGAAATCGTCCGGCGTATTGCCTGGCTGCGGCCGCTGTTCGGATTGCGGGCGCTGCCGCGCGGTGATGCAAGGATGGGGCAGCAACAACCGGCCTGACCAGCGCCCGCCGTCCGATTGGCGGGATGGCAAAAGGTGCTAAGAGGGCCAGATGCCAACCCGGGTCTATCTCGACTGGAATGCGACCACGCCGCTGCGCCCCGAGGCGCGGGCTGCAATTCTGGCTGCCTATGACCTGATCGGTAATCCCTCGTCGGTCCACGCCGAGGGGCGGGACGCGCGGCGGCTGGTCGAGGAGGCCCGCGCCACCCTCGCAGCCTCGGTCGGGGCGCAGCCGCGCAACGTCGTCTTCACCTCATCTGGAACCGAGGCCAACGCGCTGGCGCTTGCGCCAGGCTTGCGGAGCCCGTCCGGCGGACCTGTCGAGAGGCTGCTGGTTTCAGCGGTCGAGCACGCCTCCGTGCTATCAGGTGGCCGGTTCCCCTCAGACAAGCTCGGGCTGATCGAGGTGACGCGCTCGGGCGTGGTCGACCTCGATCGTTTAAAGACGTCGCTGAAGGACGGCCCGCCAGCCCTGGTCTCGATCATGGCCGCCAACAACGAGACCGGCGCGCTCCAGCCGGTTGCCGAAGCCGCAAGCCTCGTCCACGAGGCGGGCGGCCTCCTGCACGTCGATGCGATCCAGGTGCTGGGGAAAATGCCGTTCGATATCAATTCGATAGGCGCTGACCTTGCCACCTTCTCTGCACACAAGACCGGCGGCCCCAAGGGTGTTGGTGCCGTGGTAATGCGCGACGGGATCAATGGCCTGGAGCCGGTGCTGCGGGGCGGCGGGCAGGAGCTCAACCGGCGCGCCGGAACCGAGAATGTCGCGGGGATCGCGGGCTTCGGGGCCGCAGTGAAGGCGGCACTTGAGGCTCTTCCGGAGGATGCGAGCCGAATGGCAAGCCTCAGAGATCTCTTGGAAAATGGCTTGCGCGGCATTGCCGGAGCAACCATTTTTGCGGAGGATACCAGCCGGTTGCCGAATACCGTGCTGTTCACCGCGCCAGGCCTGAAGGCCGAAACCGCCGTGATCGGGTTCGACCTCGAGGGCGTTGCGGTCTCTTCCGGCTCCGCCTGCTCCTCCGGAAAGGTCCAGCCGTCCCACGTCCTCTCGGCGATGGGCTATGACCCTGCGGTGGCCCAGGGAGCGGTGCGCCTCAGTCTGGGCTGGTCCACCGAACCCGACGACATCAATAGGGCGTTAGAGGCTTGGCGAAAGCTCGGTAATACCCTACTTAAGGGCTAAGCGATGAAACACGGCTTGAACGGTTCTAAGCCCCGTGCTTTCCGCCAGGAAATATCGTAATACTCGTCCGAGTTTGATCCACCGCGGTCCTTGAAACCGCGAGCGGAGGATGGAATGCCAGCCGTACAAGAGACGGTCGAGCGCGTGAAGCGCATCGACGTCGACCAGTATCGTTATGGGTTTGAGACCCTGATCGAGTCCGACAAGGCCCCAAAAGGGCTGTCGGAAGAAACCGTCAAGTTCATCTCCGAGAAGAAGAACGAGCCCGCCTGGATGCTGCAGTGGCGGCTGGAAGCCTATCGGCGCTGGCTGACCATGACCGAGCCGACCTGGGCCCGCGTCGACTATCCCAGGATCGACTTCCAGGACCTCTATTACTATTCGGCGCCGAAGCCGAAGAAGACGATTTCCTCGCTCGACGAGATTGATCCGGAGATCCTGAAGACCTACGAGAAGCTCGGCATTCCCTTGCGGGAAGTCGCGATGCTCGAAGGCGTCGAGCCGAAGCCCGGCGAGGAGGACCCCGCGCGCCGCAAGATCGCGGTCGATGCCGTCTTCGATTCGGTCTCCGTTGCGACGACGTTCAAGGCCGAGCTGAAGAAGGCCGGCGTGATCTTCATGCCGATCTCGGAAGCGATCCGCGAGCACCCCGAGCTGGTGCAGAAATATCTGGGCTCGGTGGTTCCGACGTCGGACAATTTCTACGCGACCTTGAACTCGGCGGTGTTCTCCGACGGCTCGTTCGTCTACGTGCCGCCGGGCGTGCGCTGCCCGATGGAGCTGTCGACCTATTTCCGCATCAACGAGCGCAACACCGGCCAGTTCGAGCGCACGCTGATCATCGCGGACAAAGGCGCCTACGTCTCCTATCTCGAAGGCTGCACCGCGCCGCAGCGCGACGAGAACCAGCTGCACGCGGCCGTGGTCGAACTGGTCGCGCATGACGATGCCGAGATCAAGTACTCGACGGTGCAGAACTGGTACCCCGGCAATTCGGAAGGAAAGGGCGGCATCTACAATTTCGTCACCAAGCGTGGCGACTGCCGCGGTAACAATTCCAAGATCTCCTGGACCCAGGTCGAGACGGGCTCTGCGATCACCTGGAAGTATCCGAGCTGCATCCTCCGCGGCGACAACTCCCGCGGCGAGTTCTACTCGATCGCGATCTCGAACGGCTATCAGCAGGTCGATAGCGGCACCAAGATGATTCATCTCGGCAAGAACACGTCGAGCCGCATCATCTCCAAGGGCATTGCCGCCGGCAAGTCGCAGAACACGTATCGTGGTCTTGTTACGGCCCATCGCAAGGCGACCGGCGCCCGCAACTTCACCGCCTGCGATTCGCTGCTGATCGGCGACAAATGCGGCGCACACACCGTGCCCTACATCGAGGCCAAGAACTCCTCGGCAACGTTCGAGCACGAAGCGACGACCTCGAAGATCTCCGAGGACGTGCTGTTCTACTGCATCCAGCGCGGGCTTTCGCAAGAAGAGGCGGTCGGCCTCGTCGTCAACGGCTTCGTCAAGGACGTGCTGCAGCAGTTGCCGATGGAATTCGCGGTGGAAGCGCAGAAGCTGATCTCGATCTCGCTCGAAGGGAGCGTCGGCTAGCACCGGCCTCATCCTGAGGAGGCCGCGTCAGCGGCCATCTCGAAGGATGACGACCGGAAAGATTATTGGCCTCGCCCTTCGAGACGCGCCTTCGGCGCTCCTCAGGACGAGGGGATAGATGGAAAGACATTATGGCTTTGCTTGAAGTGAAAGACCTCAAGGTTCGTGTCGAGGAGCGTGAGATCCTCCATGGGCTGACGCTGACCGTGAACGAAGGCGAGGTGCACGCGATCATGGGGCCGAACGGCTCCGGCAAGTCGACGCTCTCGCACGTCATCGCCGGCAAACCGGGCTACGAGGTCACCGACGGCCAGATCCTGTTCAAGGGCGAGGACCTCCTGGAGATGGCGCCGGAGGAGCGCGCCGCGAAGGGCGTGTTTCTGGCATTTCAGTATCCGGTCGAGATTCCCGGCGTTGCCACCATGACCTTCCTGCGCACCGCGCTCAACGCGCAGCGCAAGGCGCGCGGCGAGAGCGAATATTCGACGCCTGATTTCCTGAAGAAGGTCCGTGAAGTCTCGAAGTCGCTGAACATCCCGCAGGACATGCTCAAGCGCGGCGTCAATGTCGGCTTCTCCGGCGGCGAGAAGAAGCGCAACGAGGTGCTGCAGATGGCGCTGTTCGAGCCGAGCCTGTGCATTCTCGACGAGATGGATTCCGGCCTCGACATCGACGCGCTGCGCATTGCGGCCGACGGCGTCAACGCGCTGCGCTCGCCCGAGCGCGCGATGGTCGTCATCACCCATTATCAGCGGCTGCTGAACTACATCGTGCCCGACGTCGTGCACGTGATGTCCAGGGGCCGCGTCGTGAAGAGCGGCGGCAAGGAGCTGGCGCTGGAGCTGGAAGCGTCCGGCTACGCCCAGTTCGAGGCCGCGTAAGGATTGTTGGAGATGAACGTTGCTGTGGCAAAAACCGGAAGCGGCCGCGCGGTGAGCGATCTCTTCGCCAGCGCAGAAGGCCGGCTGCCGGGTTCGCCCGGGGTGACCGCCGTGCGCCGCGAGGCGTTCGAGACCTATGAGCGTCTCGGCCTGCCGCACCGCCGGATCGAGGAATGGAAATACACCGATCTGCGTGCGCTGATGGGCGAGGTGCTGCCGCTGGCCGCGACGCCCGACGCGGCTGCGTTGAAGCGCGCCGCGGAGGCGGTGAAGGCGCATGCGATTCCGGGCGCGCGCAAGCTCGTGCTCGTCGACGGCGTATTCGCGGCCGATCTGTCCGACGTGAAGCCGCTCGTCGCCGAGGCAAGCTTCAAGACTCTCCGTGAGACGCTGGAGAGGGATGCCGGTCTGCTGAAGACCGCGAGCACCGATGCTGTGATCGCGCTGAACGCCGCCCTGGCGACCGACGGTGTCGTGTTGTCGATCGCCGACGGCGCGCAGCTGTCCGCGCCGATCCAGATCATCCATGTTGCCACCGCCGCCTCGGCGTCGGCTTTCACCCGTTCGCAGGTGGCGATCGGGAAGGGCGCTCGCGCCACCCTCGTCGAGAGCTTCGTTGCCGCCGGCGCTGCGGCCTACCAGGTCAATGATGCCGTCATCATCTCGGTCGGCGACGACGCCGACGTCGCCCATATCCGCCTGATGGACGATGCGCCTGACGCCGTGAACATCACCTCGCAATTCGTCACCGTCGGCGCCAACACCAAGCTCAACTTCTTCAACATGACCACGGGCGCCGCGGTCAGCCGCTTGCAGGGCTTCATCACGCTGGCGGGCGAGGGCACCGAGCTCTCGGTCAACGGCGTGAACCTGTTGAAGAAGACCGAGCATGGCGACACCACGCTGGTGGTCGACCATGCCGTGCCGAACTGCGTCAGCCGCGAAGTTTTCCGCGCCGTGATCGACGATCGCGCCCATTCCGTCTTCCAGGGCCGCATCATCGTCCGTCCCGATGCGCAGAAGACCGACGGCAAGATGATGACGCGGGCGCTTTTGCTCTCGGACGAGGCCGAGGCCGACAACAAGCCCGAGCTGGAAATCTTCGCCGACGACGTCTCTTGCGGCCACGGCGCCACCGCCGGCGCGCTCGACGACAGCCTGTTGTTCTATTTGAAGGCGCGCGGCCTGCCGGAGAAGCAGGCCCAGGCGCTGCTGATCCAGGCCTTCGTCGGCGAGGCCATCGAGCAGATCGCCGACGACGGCTTGCGCGAGCACGTGATCGGCATCGCCGAGCGCTGGCTGGAGCGTCGCCAATGAGCACGCATCCGGCGGTCAAGAACGGAGCCTATGACGTCGCGCGCGTACGCCAGGATTTCCCGGCGCTCGCCATGCAAGTCTACGGCAAGCCGCTCGTCTATCTCGACAACGCCGCTTCCGCGCAGAAGCCGAGCGCCGTGCTCGATCGCATGACGCAGGCCTACCAGTCCGAATACGCCAACGTGCATCGCGGCCTGCATTACCTCGCCAATGCGGCGACGGAAGCCTATGAGGGCGGCCGCACCAAGGTGGCGCAATTCATCAACGCACCTCGGACCGAAGAGGTGATCTTCACCCGCAACGCGACGGAGGCGATCAACCTGGTCGCGTCGTCCTGGGGTGGCCCGAACATCGGGGAAGGCGACGAGATCGTCATCTCGATCATGGAGCACCATTCCAACATCGTGCCGTGGCACTTCCTCAGGGAGCGCCAGGGCGCGGTGATCAAATGGGCGCCGGTCGACGACGAGGGCAATTTCCTCATCGACGAATTCGAGAAACTGCTGACGGCCAGGACCAAGCTGGTCGCGATCACCCAGATGTCGAACGCGCTCGGCACCATCGTGCCGGTCAAGGACGTCGTCAGAATCGCCCACGCCCGCGGCATTCCGGTGCTGGTCGACGGCAGCCAGGGCGCGGTGCATCTGCCGGTCGACGTCCAGGACATCGGCTGCGATTTCTACGTCTTCACCGGTCACAAGGTGTATGGCCCGACCGGCATCGGCGTGCTCTGGGCCAAGTACGACCATCTCGTCGCCATGCGCCCCTTCAACGGCGGCGGCGAGATGATCCGCGAAGTCTCGCGGGATTTTATCAGCTACGGCGATCCCCCGCACAAGTTCGAGGCGGGCACGCCGGCAATCGTCGAGGCAGTTGGTCTTGGCGCGGCCATCGACTACGTCAATTCGATCGGCAAGGAACGCATCGCCGCCCACGAGGCCGACCTCACCACCTATGCCCAGGAGCGCCTGCGCGAGATCAACTCGCTGCGGCTGATCGGCACGGCGCGCGGCAAGGGTCCGGTGATCTCATTCGAGCTCAAAGGCGCTCATGCCCATGACGTCGCCACCGTGATCGACCGCCAGGGCATCGCGGTGCGCGCCGGCACCCATTGCGTGATGCCGCTTTTAGAGCGGTTCAACGTGACCGCGACATGCCGGGCCTCGTTCGGCATGTATAATACGCGGGAAGAAGTCGATCATCTGGCACAGGCGCTGCTGAAAGCGCGGGATTTGTTCGCATGAGTGACACGGCCGAAATCAAAGCCAATCCGATGGAGACCCATTCGGCATTGCCGCCGGAGGAGACCGAGCGTCTGACCACCGAGATCATCGCCGGGCTCAAGACCGTCTTCGACCCGGAAATCCCGGCCGACATCTACGAGCTCGGCCTGATCTACAAGGTCGAGATCAAGGACGACCGTTCCGTCGACGTGCAGATGACGCTGACGACGCCGAACTGTCCGGCCGCCGGCGAGCTGCCGACCATGGTCGAGAACGCGGTGGCGAGCGTGCCCGGCGTCGGCGTGGTCGACGTCAAGGTCGTCTGGGAGCCGCCGTGGTCACCCGAGCGTATGAGCGACGAGGCCCGCCTCGTGCTGAACATGTGGTGACGGTCTTGGCGCGCATTGAATTCGTTCTGCAACGGACCACATAGATAACATGACCCAGATTTCGTCAGGCTCGACCCCAGCATCCACCCCGAAGCCGCGGCGGCCGCGCCCGCAGGTGATGCGGCTGACAGATGCCGCTGCCCAGCGCATCAGCGAGCTGACCCAGCGCGCCGATTCCGAGATCGTGGGCCTGCGCGTCGGCGTCAAGAATGGCGGCTGCGCCGGTCAGTCCTACACCGTCGAATACGCCCACGAGATCCGCCCCACCGACGAGGTCGTCGAGGACAAGGGCGTCAAGATCCTGGTCGACCCCAAGGCCGTGCTGTTCCTGCTCGGCACCGAGATGGACTACAAGGCCGACAAGATGCAGGCCCAGTTCGTCTTCAACAATCCCAACCAGATCTCCGCCTGCGGCTGCGGCGAGTCGGTCGAGCTGCGGCCGGCGCAGGTCGACGGGTAATTTCGGCCTACGCTTAGCTCTCTTGTCCCAGACGCGCTGCAGCGCGCTTGCGCTGCTGCGCAGAGCCAGGACCCACGCTATACTTCCCGTCGCAGACGGACTGGGCCCCGGCTCGGCAGCGCACCGTTTCACGGCGCGCTGCGTCCGGGGCACGAGAGAGCGTGCGCATGGACCGCGAATTCCTGATCGATCTGTTTTCCGATTTCGGCCCTATCACTATCCGAAAAATGTTCTCCGGCTTCGGCATCTCCGCCGACGGCATCAACTTCGCGCTTTCGCTGCGCGCCGGCCTATTCTTCCGCGCCGACGAAGTGACCATCCCGGATTTCGAGGCGGAAGGCTCCAAACCGTTTCAGTATTCGACCCGCGCCAAGACGGTGGTGGTCAACTCCTATTGGGAGCTGCCAGCGCGGCTGTTCGACGATTCCGCGGAGCTGGCGCAATGGGCGAGGGCGGCCCTCGCCGCGGCTCAGCGCGCCAAGGTGAAGAAGCGGCCGAAGCGGAAGAAGGCGGCCCCGAAGAAGTCCGTTGCAAAGAAGCAGCCGGCCAGGACAACGGTACGAAAGCCGGGCCGCCGTAGCTCATAAGGCAACGGTTGAATCGCTCGCATTATCGAGGCGGAGGTCTCGCTCTCCAGTCACCGTCATTCCGGGCTCGCGCCAAAGGCGCGCCCCGGAACGACGGCGGTGAATTGATTTAGCCTACGCCACCCGGCCGTGGGTCTCGACCGCGTATTCCGGATCGGCTTCGCAGATGACGCGGTTGCGGCCGTTGCGCTTGGCGGCGTAGAGGCAGGCATCGGCGCGCTCGATCAGCGAGTCGGTGTCGTCGCCCTCTTTCAGCATGGACACGCCGACGGAAATGGTGACACGGCCGAGGATCTCGCCGGTCGATTTCTTCTTCAATTCCTTCGCCATCACGGCGCGGCGGATGTGATCGGCCACCGTGAGCGCCTGCCGCAGCGCCGTGTCGGGCAGCACGACCGCGAATTCCTCGCCGCCATAGCGCGCGGTGATGTCCTGGCCTTTGATGGTCTGCTTCAGCGAGAGCCCGACCAGCCGCAGCACCTGATCGCCGGTGAGATGGCCGTAGGAATCGTTGAACGATTTGAAATGATCGATGTCGAACAGCAGCAGGCAGAGCGGCTCGCCCGAGGCGAGCGCGCTCTGCACCGCCATGCCGATCATGCGGTCGAAATATTTGCGGTTGCCAAGGCCAGTGAGCGGATCGGTCAGGCTCTCGGCGCGGATCGCCTCCAGGCTCTGCTGGAGATTGCTGATCTCGTTCTTCGATAGCGTCAGCCGCTCTTCCAGGGCCCTGTTGGTTTCGCGCATCTCGCTGGTCGAGCGCAGCAGTGCCTCGACGATGGCCTTGACCTGGTCGCGGTTCTTGGCCGACGACAGCTTCTCGGTCGCGCCCGAGAGGCTGGAATCGTAGGCCCCGGTCGTGCCGAGTGCATCGCTCAGGACCTTCATCACGTCGTCGATCTCGCCGATGACGCGCGCGCCGACCTTGTCGATGCGGTCGGTGGTCTTGATGTGGGAGAGATAGGTCTCGTAGATCTGCTCGAGATCGGATTCGGTCAGCTTGCCGCTGCGCGCCAGCGTCTCGTTGATGATCTTGTTGAGCGGAGCGTTGTAGCCGGTGGCGTAGACGTACCAGATCTCGTAATTGCGGGGAATTGCCGTCTGCCGAAGCGATCGGATTTGCCCGAGCGCGACCTCGGCGAACGCCATCGTGCGTTCGTGTTCGTCAAGCACCTTGATCACAGAACATACCCCACGTGCGATCGACCCGCCATCGACCGCAGCAATGCTTAAACTATGTTCGCAGGCTAACGGACGATCGTGAACGCCCCGTAAATATACGTGCACGACTGCATCTAAAAAATTGTGCACCGGGTTTTCTCAACTGAAACCCGGAGCGGGCGGCGCCTCAGGCGCCGGCGGGAGAACGGACCGGCCGCAGCAAGAACGCCGGCAGATGCGAGTGGTCGCCCGGCTCGGTGTCGATCTCGCGCTGGCGGCGCGGCTCCGGACGGCCGATCGAGGGCACATGCGACGCGCCGGTCTGCTGGCGCGTGTCCGCCCGGCGCTTGTCGTCGGACCGGTGCCTTGCCTCGGCGGGCTGGCGTGGCTCGGGGGAGTGCCTTGGTTCGGAAGCATGCCTTGATTCCGACGAAGGCCTTGCCTCGCCTCGGGCCTCGCGCGGCTCGTGGCTGCGCTCACGGTCGCGGCCGCGCTGCGGCTTGCCGCGTCCGCCGCGGGAACGTTCGCGGCCGCGCTGCTCGCGCGGACGCTCGCCTGCATCGGAAGCCTCGGCCGGGGGTTGGTAATCGCCCTCGGCGCGCGGGATGCTCTGGCCGATCAGCTTCTCGATCGCCACCATCGACTTCTGGTCGAGCGGCGTCACGATCGAGATCGCGGTGCCGGTGCGGCCGGCACGGCCGGTGCGGCCGATGCGGTGGACATAGTCGTCGGCGTGATGAGGGACGTCGAAATTGAAGACGTGGCTGACCTCGGGGATGTCGAGGCCGCGCGCTGCGACGTCGGAGGCGACCAGCAGGGGCAGCTCGCCCTTGCGGAACTGTTCGAGCGCTGCGGTACGGGCCGACTGATCCATGTCGCCGTGCAGCGCGCCGACGCTGAAGCCGTGCTTCTGGAGTGATTTGTGAACGATGGCGACTTCGCGCTTGCGATTGCAGAAGATGATCGCGTTCTTGAGATCCTTGGCGTCACGCAGCAGGCGGCGAAGCAGTTCGCGCTTTTCGTGCGCCTCGCGACCGGCAGGCACCTGGACTTGCGTCACGGTCACGGCCGTCGTGGCAGGCTTGGAGACCTCGACCTTCTGCGGATTGTGCAGGAAGGCCTCGGTGATGCGCCGGATTTCCGGCGGCATGGTCGCGGTGAAGAACAAGGTCTGCCGCGTGAAGGGGACGAGCTTACAGATGCGCTCGATGTCGGGAATGAAGCCCATGTCCAGCATGCGGTCGGCTTCGTCGATGACGAGCAGCTCGACGCCGGTGAGCAGCAGGCCGCCGCGTTCGGTGTGGTCGAGCAAGCGGCCGGGGGTGGCGATCAGCACGTCGACGCCGCGTGTCAGCTTGGCATCCTGGTCGCCGAAGGAGACGCCGCCGATCAGCAGGGCGACGTTGAGCTTCTGGCCGGCGCCGTAGCGGTCGAAGTTCTCCTTCACCTGGGCCGCGAGTTCGCGGGTCGGCTCGAGGATCAGCGTGCGCGGCATGCGCGCCCGGGCGCGCCCTTTTTCGAGGATGGTGAGCATCGGCAGCACGAACGCCGCGGTCTTGCCGGTGCCGGTCTGGGCGATGCCGAGCACATCCTTGCGTGCAAGGACGTGGGGGATCGCCTGTTCCTGAATCGGGGTGGGAGTGGTGTAACCGGTGGCCGCCACTGCGGCGAGGACTTTTTCGGATAGTCCGAGATCTGAAAAGGACATTGAGCCTCTGGTCGAAACCGCCGTTCGGAATCGAGGGTAATAAGGCTGTCGCGTTCCACCCCGAAACGGCGCGCTCCTAGGGAAGCTGGGGGTGCTGACTCACGCGGACAAAGCGCAAGGCTCAAGAATCGCTCTTCGATCTGAGCCGCGTCGCTTCGGAACATAGGCGGGAATCGGCCAAAGTCAATGGAGCAGCGCGGAAAGGCTCTAAAAAACCTGAGGTTTTGCTCAAAATGCGGGCGATACGGGCGCGCCCGGGGTTTTCCCCGCCGACGCCTCGACGGTGAGGACCCGGCTATCGCCCCTCGCATCCCTTTGCCCGGAAATCCCCGGGGGCCATGCCGTAGGCGGCGTTGAAGACCCGGTAGTAGGTCGCCAGGCTCTCGAAGCCGCAGGAGGCCGCGATGTCGGCGATCAGGCGCTCCGGCGCCTCGCGCATCAGGTGGCGGCTCCGTTTCAGGCGCTCGTCCGTCACGGTCTGCGAGAAGCTCTTCTCCGCCGTCTCGAACAGCATGTGCAGGTGGCGCACGGAGACGCCGAGCAGGTCGGCCACCATGCCCGGCGCGAGATGGCGGTCCTGAAGGTGGCGCGCGATCAGGCGGCGGGCCTGCGCGAGGCGGGCGGTGCGCAGCGCCGCCTGTCCGCGCCGGCTGCCGGGCCGCACGATGCCGCGCTCGATCAGCGCCAGATGGGCCAGAGCCTGGACGAGCGAAGCGGTGCCGGGGGCGCTCTCATCGTCCGCAGCTGCCTCGCTCAGATCGGCAAAGCAGGCGCCGAGCAGGGGCGCCAGGCCGGGATCGTCGAACGTCCGCGGCGCAAGCTGGCGCATGCGCTTGTCCTGCCCCGGGATGCTGCTCACCGGAATCTTCAGGATGCGCAGGTGGAAGCCGCCGGTGCCGAGCGGCGCGGTGCGGTAGGGCAGGTCGGTGTGGCTGGTGGCGAAGCTGCCGCCGCCGATCGAAAAGTCGCTTGCGCGCATGCCGCCGAACCAGCCGCCGCTGCCGAGTTGCTGGTAGATGCAGATCGCGTCGCCCGGGGCAGCGGCGATGTCGGAGGCGCTGCGTTCGACCGTGTAGGGCGAGGCCTTGAGTTCGACGAGGCCGGCGCCGCCGAGCTGGCAAAGCGAGAATTCGCCGAAGAAGTCCGGGCGCTGTTCGCGCTCGAGCTCGGCGGTGACGCCGAACAGGCCCTTGGCACGGACCTCGCGCCAATAGTCGAAGCGGTCGTGCGGCTCGACCTCGTCGGTGCACCAACTAAACACGGCAGCCCCTTCAAGCGGAATGCCCAAGAAGAAGCAGATTCCGGCCAATTCTGCCATAGGCCAATGATGGAATCGGCCGAACAGGCCTCTTGAACCGCTGTTGCGCCTGGCCCGACTATCACACAGCGGCAGGGGGTCCCTAGAACGATCGTTCGGAGAAAACCAGCATGGGCCGCTCGACAACGGGATGATTGCGATGACGCGACGGCTTTTCGGACTTCTGGCGGCCCTTGGCATTGCTGCGAGCCTGGGCGGCTTCGCCGCTCCCGCCTATGCCGAGAAGCGCGTCGCGCTCGTCGTCGGCAACAATGATTACAGGAATGTCCCGAAGCTGCTCAAGGCGGTCAACGACGCCCGCACCATGGGCGACACGCTGAAGCAGCTCGGCTTCTCGGTCATGGTCGCCGAGAACCAGAGCCGGCAGCAATTCTCCGAGACGCTGCTCGCCTTCGACAAGGCGATCGAGCCCGGCGACACCGCGTTCTTCTTCTATGCCGGCCACGGTTTCGAGATCGCCGGGCAGAACTATCTGCTGCCGACCGACGTCCCGGCGGCGACGGAAGGCCAGGAAGAGCTGGTGCGCGACGCCTCGATCCTCGCCGACCGCATCGTCGAGCGCCTCCAGAACAAGAAGGCGCGAACCTCGATCCTGGTGTTCGACGCCTGCCGCAACAACCCGTTCGAGCGCAAGGGCACGCGCGCGGTCGCGGGCGGCGCCGGGCTCGCGCCGATGACGCAGCTGCCCGAGGGCGTGTTCTCGGTGTTCTCGGCAGGGCCCCGCCAGACCGCGCTCGATCGCCTGTCCAACGACGATGCCAATCCCAATTCGGTGTTCACGCGCACCTTCGCCAAGGAGCTGCTCAAACCCGGCGAGAACCTGGTGCAGGTGGCGCAGCGCACCCGCCGTGCCGTCAGCGAGCTGGCCGACACCGTGAAGCACAGGCAGGTGCCGGTTTATTTCGACCAGATGGTCGACGACGTCTTCCTCAGCGGCCTCGCCAAGGATGCCGTCACCCGTTCCGACGACCCGCCGCAGCAGAAGCTCGCGGCGCTGCCGCCGGTATCCGTGCCGCAGATGCCCAAAGAAGAGACCCTCAACGCGCCGATCGCAAGCTTCTCGCGGCACAATGGCGGCTGGAGCGTGACGTTCTCCTTCGCCGATCCCACGCTCGGCATTTCCTGGCGCATGGCCGGCAAAAGCGATTTCCGCGAGACCGGCTTCATCGATACGCTCGATCCGCGCACGCGCAAGCGCATGCCGAACCCCTCGATCGAGCTGCCGCCGGACGCGCAGGCCGGCACCATCGAGGTCCGCTATGTCGATCAGTCCGGCGACATGCAGGGACCGTTCCCGATCAGGTTCGATCCCGAGGCTGCGCTGATCCGCGACCAGCGCAAAATCCTGGACATGACCTCGACGAGCTGGCTGTCGTTCCGCGAGTTCAACGGGCTCCTGGTCTATTACACGCACCTGGTGTCCTACCGCTGCGCCATCCGCGAGGTGCGCATCGGCATCGACACCGCCGTGCCCAACCAGGTGCTGAAGATGCCGCCTTGCGACATGCGCGATCCCAGCGCCGTCAGCGCCGGCATGCCGCTCTACATGAAGCTCTCACCCGGCACGCAGACCGTCTCGGTGGAACTGACCTATCGCGACGGCAGCGTCTCCGAGATCAAGAGTTTTCGCAGCGCGAACCGCAGCAATAATTAGTGGGTTGTTCAATCGGGGGCTGCCTTCGGCCGGAATCGCGCTAGTATCCGTCAGGCCGATCTCGACCGGTCCATGAAGCGCGGCCGCAATGACATCCGAGCAACGACAAAACCGCGTCATGAAAGTCCGCTGCTGCATCGTCGGCGGCGGGCCGGCCGGCATGATGCTGGGCTATCTCCTGGGTCGGGCCGGCATCGAGGTCGTCGTGCTGGAGAAGCATGCGGATTTCTTCCGCGATTTCCGCGGCGACACCGTCCATCCCTCGACGCTCGAAGTGATGGACGAGCTCGGCCTGATCGACGGATTCCTGAAGCTGCCGCATCAGCGCCTGCAGAAGATGGACGGCCTGTTCGGCGGCACGCCGGTACGCATCGCCGATCTCGGCCGGCTCCGGACCAAATACCCCTTCATCGCCTTCATGCCGCAATGGGACTTCCTGAATTTCCTCCGCGAGGCCGGCCGGCGTTTTGCGCGGCTCGAAGTGATGATGAGCACCGAGGCGGTGGATCTGATCCGCCGCGGCGAGACGGTCGTCGGCGTGCGGGCGAAGACGCCTGACGGCATCATCGACATCGAAGCCGATCTCACCATTGCCTGCGACGGCCGGCATTCCACGGTGCGCGAGCGCGCTGGTCTTGCCGTCGAGGAGATCGGTGCGCCGATGGACGTGCTGTGGTTTCGCACCGGCCGCAGACCCGACGAGACCGAGAACGTGTTCGCGCGCGTCGAGCCCGGCAAGATGATGATCACATTCGATCGTGGCGACTATTGGCAATGCGCCTATATCATCGCCAAGGGACAGTACGAGGCGGTAAAGGCGAGGGGACTTTCGGCGCTGCTCGACGACATCGTGCGCATGGCGCCGATCCTTCGGTCCGGCATCGCGGAGGTGAAGAGTTTTGACGACGTCAAGCTGCTCACCGTCGCCATCAACCGCCTGACGCGCTGGACGCAGCCGGGCCTCTTGTGCATCGGCGATGCCGCACATGCGATGTCGCCGATCGGCGGCGTCGGCGTCAATCTCGCCGTGCAGGATGCGGTCGCGACCGCGAACCTCCTGGCGGACAAGCTTCAGCGCGGCTGCCCCTCCGAGCACGAGCTCGATGCCGTCAGGCGCCGGCGCGAGTTTCCGGTCAAGATGACGCAAGCGATGCAGGTGATGGTGCAGAACAACATCATCAGCGGCGCCTTGCGGGCCGGCGATCGACCGCTCAAGGTGCCGCTGGTCTTGCGCCTCGTCACCGCGCTGCCGTGGCTGCAGGGCATTCCGGCGCGCCTGCTTGCGCTTGGCGTGCGGCCGGAGCACGTGCATTCGAGGGCCGTGCCGGAACCGTAACGCAGGAGTAGCTAAGGATAATACCGCGTTAAATCGCGCGCCAAGCGTTGCGCACGAGCAACAGCGCCAACGGATTCAAGGCGCGCTACGGGCCAATCCGGCGTCTTAACTTTCTTGATTCAAATTTGAGTAAGACCTGCGTGTGACCGTGCGCCCATCAAAGGACACGGGGTGTACCATGCGTAACAAATTGATTGCCGCCTTCGCCTGCACGACAGCTCTGGTTTCGACCGGCGCCGCCTCCGCCGCCGATCTCGGTGCGCGCTACACGAAGGCGCCTGCTTATGTCGAGCCGCTATTCAACTGGACCGGCTTCTATGTCGGCGGCCATATCGGTGGTGCATGGACCAACGAGCAGTTCATCAACAACGGGACCGGTGCGGCGTTCGGCGATCTTTCGCCCGGGGATAGCTTCCGCCAGCGCAATTCGGGCGTCATGGGCGGCGCCCAGATCGGCTACAACTGGCAGGCCAACAACTATGTGTTCGGCGTGGAAGGCACGATCTCCGGCCTCGACAACAAGGGCACGCGCGTAAACAACGTGTTTGGCGCCGCGGACGACGTGTTCTCCTGGCGTGCCAACGTGCTCGCGACCATCGTCGGCCGCGCCGGCTTCGCCGTGCAGAACAATCTCTTCTACATCAAGGGCGGCTATGCCGGCGTGAACAACCGTCTCTCTGTCAGCGACACGGTCGCTCCGGCGACGGGCTCCGGCGGTCAGACCCACTGGGCCAACGGCTGGACGGTCGGCGCCGGTTGGGAATACGGCGTTACCCGCAACTGGATCGTCGGCCTCGAATACAATTACGCTGCCTTCGGCAGCCAGACCTATCAGCTCGGCGGCACCTCCGGAAACTACAGCTTCGATGCCAAGCCGCGCGACATTCAGTGGGCCGTGGTGCGCGCGAGCTACAAGTTCGACGCACCGACCATCGCCCGCTACTGAGCACGTCGACGCAACGCGACCAACGATCAAGAAAAGCACTTCAAGTCTCAAAAGCCCCGGCCTGGTCCGGGGCTTCTTTTTTGCGTGGTTGATTGCGGGGCGGGCGCGGCCTCAGGCCATCACCGAGAATCCGCCGTCGACCGGGATCGCGGTGCCCGTGACGAAATTCGACGCGGGCGATGCCAGGAATACGGCGATGCCGGCGAAGTCGTCGATGTCGCCCCAGCGTCCCGCAGGCGTGCGCGCCAGCACCCGCTCGTGCAATCCCGAGACCTGCTGCCGCGCGCCGCGGGTGAGGTCGGTATCGATCCAGCCCGGCAGGATGGCATTGACCTGGATGTTGTCGGGCGCCCAGGCATTGGCGCAGGCACGGGTGTACTGCACGATGCCGCCCTTGCTGGCCGCATAGGCGGTCGCAAAGCTCGCCCCGAAGATCGACATCATCGAGCCGATGTTGATCACCTTGCCGTTGCCGGAGGCCTTCAGCGCCGGGTAGGCCAGCTTCGAGCACACGAAGGCGCTGGTGAGGTTGGTGTCGATCACCTTGTTCCACTCTTCGAGCTCGAGCTCGTGCGGCGGCTTGCGGATGCTCATGCCGGCATTGTTGATGAGAATGTCGATGCGGCCGAGCTCCTTGGCGACGCGCTCGATCATGGCGGCAACGGCCGCCTTGTCGGTCACGTCGGTGGCAACACTGATCGCCTTCACGCCGCGCTGCCTGAGATCGGCCACCGCGGCGGCGGACTTGGTCTCGTTGCGCCCCACCACGGCGATGTCGGCGCCGGCGTCGGCAAGGCCACGCGCCATGCCGAGCCCGATGCCGCCATTGCCTCCCGTGACGATCGCGACCTTGCCGCGGAGATCGAATCGGCTGGATGTCATGCTTTCATTCCCTGGTTTCTTCTATCGGTTGCTCTGCCAGATCAGCACCAGCCCGAAGCCGGCCATGGCGGCGCCATAGCCGGCCCATTGCAGCTGGTTGACCATGAAGCTCGACCGTGGCCACGGAACGGTGCCCGTACCCTGTCCGATCCAGAGCAGGCCGAGGGCAGTTGCAAACAGGCCTGCGACGAGCAGAAATCTGCGCATGCATTCCTCCCATCGGTCCGCTTCTGTCGCGCGCGGTGATGAAAGGATCCCCGGCGCCGAAAGCTTGGGTGCACAGTAACCGCAGCTTCGGTGTGGTTACAATGCCGGCTCCGGTGCCGCAGGGACGAGGCGTAGCCCCGGAAACGAAAAAGCCCCGGCACTGCCGGGGCTTTGACGCTTGATAGTGAGATCAGATCAGTACTTCGCGACGACGGGGCCGGTCCAGTTGAAGCGGTAGACCAGCGAGGTCGAGATCGTCTGGTTCCAGCTGTTGGCGCGGACGCTGTTAACCAGCGGCACGTTGCCGGCATCGAGGATCTCGGTCTGGGTCTTGGCGTTGTAGAAGGCCGAACGGTACTCGGTCTTCATGAACCAGCCGGGCGAGGTGACGCCGAAGATGTTCAGGCTGTTCTCGACGCCGCCGCCGATGAACCAGCCATGGCGATCGTAGCCATCGAGGTGAACGCCGACCGGGGTCCCACCCAGCGTGGTGAAGTTGGTGCGGCCGAAATGGGCGCCGGAGTAACCGCCGTTGACGTAGGAGAGAACGTTCGGAGCGACCAGCCAGCCGAGGCGCACGCCCGCAGCCCAGGAGGTTTCCAGCTTCTGGTTACCGGTGATGCCGAAGATCGGGTCTTGGATGGTGGAGCGGATGCTGCCGAACTGAGCGTCGCCAAACACACCGGCAACCCAGGTGCCGCTGAACTGCCAGTCGTAACCAGCGCCGACCGTGCCGAACCAACCGGAGCCGCCCTGACGCTGCGTGATCGTCAGCGGGGTACCCGTCGCGGTGCTGACAATCTGCTGGTCGGCATTGGAGAGGCCGCCGCCGCCACCGCCGAACACATAGAAGCCGGTCCAGTTGGCGACGGGCGCCGGCATCGGAGCCTTCGCATAGGGGCGGGCGCCCAAGTCGGCAGCCGAGGCCGAACCGGTCATCGCCGCAACCGCGGTCAGAGCGAGCAATGTCTTCTTCATTTTAAATCCCCAAACCTTGTCGGCGCGAGCGCACTGAAGTCGTGTCATCTGATGCCTGAACTATAGACGGTTCTCGCCGAAATGCTGTTGCAGGGCAGGCACAGTCGCCGGAAAACGCCGGTGCGGGGGTATTTCAGACGCTCGTGTGAGCGTCGTCGATAAATCATGTATTTCAATTAGTTATGTAGTTTTCGGACGCTCAGTTTCCGGTAAGGTTTCGTTAGGGAGTGCGACTTTGTCCGAAACGGAGGCAATCCTGCCTCGGCCTTCCGCCCGTGAGTCGCTGGGCGAGTCGCCGCAAAACCGATCCGGGAATCACCACGCGTACCGGCGGGCCCAGCGAGTTTGCCCGGCAAAGGCATCTTTCGCTTGGCGTCGAGATGCGGCCCGGCCAGCTCGTTGCCTCAGACGTCCAGCAGCTCTTCGCTGGCGAATTCGGCCTTGTCCGAGATGAAGGCAAAGCGCGCCTCGGCCTTGGTCCCCATCAGCCGCTCCACCGAATCGGCCGTGGTGTCGCGGTCGTCGGCAAGCAGGACCACCTTGAGCAGCGTCCGCTTGGCCGGATCCATGGTGGTTTCCTTGAGCTGCGCCGGCATCATCTCGCCCAAGCCTTTGAAGCGGTTCACCTCGACCTTGGCGTTGGCGTTGAAGGCGCTCTTGATCAGCGCCTCCTTGTGGGCGTCGTCGCGGGCGTAGACCGACTTGGTGCCGTGGGTCAGCTTGTAGAGCGGCGGCACCGCCAGGAAGAGGTGGCCCTCGTCGATCAGCCGCGGCATCTGCCGGTAGAAGAACGTGATCAGCAGCGAGGCGATATGCGCGCCGTCGACGTCAGCGTCGGTCATGATGATGATGCGCTGATAGCGCAGATCTTCTTCGCGGTACTGCGCGAGCGTGCCGCAGCCGATCGCCTGCACGAGATCGGAGAGCTGGGCGTTCGCCGTCAGCTTGTCCTTGCCGGCGGACGCGACGTTGAGGATCTTGCCGCGCAGCGGCAGCACGGCCTGGGTCTTGCGGTCGCGCGCCTGCTTGGCACTGCCGCCGGCCGAGTCGCCCTCGACGATGAAGAGTTCGGAGCCGTCCGTGCCGGCATCGGTGCAGTCGGCGAGCTTGCCGGGCAGGCGCAGCTTCTTGCCCGCGGTTTTGCGCGCGGTCTCTTTCTCCTGGCGCCGCCGCAGCCGCTCCTCGGCGCGGTCGATCACGAAGTCGAGCAGCCGGTTGGCCATGTTCGGATTGCCCGACAGCCAATGGTCGAACGGGTCCTTCATGGCCTGCTCGACGATGCGCTGCGCTTCCGCCGTGGCGAGGCGATCCTTGGTCTGGCCCTGGAATTCCGGCTCGCGCACGAACACCGAGAGCATCACGGCCGCGCCCACCATGACGTCCTCCGAGGTGATGGACGAGGCGCGCTTGCCCTGGCCGACGCGCTCGGCGTGATCCTTCAGGCCGCGCAGCAGCGCGCTGCGCAGGCCGGATTCGTGGGTGCCGCCATCGGGCGTCGGCACCGTGTTGGTGTAGGAGGAGAGAAAGCCGTCGGCATCGGCGGTCCAGGCCACCGCCCATTCGCAGGCGCCATGCGCACCGTTGCGCCCCGACTTGCCCGAGAAGATGTCGGGATGCACCAGCGTGTCGGCATGGATGGCCACGCCGAGATAATCCTTGAGGCCGCCAGGGAAATGGAACGTCGCTTCCGCCGGCACGTCCTCGATGCCCTTGAGCAGCTCGGACGCGCAATTCCAGCGGATCTCGACGCCGCCGAACAGATACGCCTTCGAGCGCGTCATCTTGAACAGGCGCTGCGGCTTGAACGCGGCCTTGGCGCCGAAAATATCGGTGTCGGGCTTGAAGCGCACACGCGTGCCGCGGCGGTTGTTGACCTTGCCGAGGTCCTCGAGCTTGCCCTTGGGATGGCCGCGCTCGAAAATCATGCGATGCAGCTTCTGGCCGCGCGCGACCTCGACCTCGAGACGCGAGGAGAGGGCGTTCACCACGGAGATGCCGACGCCGTGCAGGCCGCCTGAAGTCTCGTAGACCTTGCTGTCGAACTTGCCGCCCGAATGCAGCGTGCACATGATGACTTCGAGCGCCGATTTCTTCGGGAATTTCGGGTGCGGATCGATCGGGATACCGCGGCCGTTGTCGGTCACGGTCAGGAACCCGTCCGCGCTCAGCTCGACGCCGATGAAGGTTGCGTGCCCGGCCAGTGCCTCGTCCATCGAATTGTCGATGACCTCGGCGAACAGATGATGCAGCGCCTTCTCGTCGGTGCCGCCGATATACATGCCGGGGCGTCGCCGCACCGGCTCCAGGCCTTCGAGCACTTCGATGTCGGCGGCCGTATAGTCGGCTTCCCCGCCGCTGCCACGCGGCGCCGTCTTGGCGACGGTCGCGCGGGACTTTTGCTCATCGGCGCCGAACAGATCGGCCTTTGCTTTGGTTTTCAACTGCTTGGACATATATCTTGATGCGTTCTGTAGGCCGCCTCAGCGGCGAATCGGTCGGGGCGACTATGCCACTTCTGGCTTGGAAAGGTTATCGTGGGGGCCGGCGAGCGGCTGGGTTGGGAGACAATGCCGGCGGTTTTACGCCGCAGGCGCGCCAATTCCCGGCAATTTGACGTCCCAGCCCACAATGGGCCGAGCTTTGTGACTTGATGTCACACAAGCCCTTGGCTTACCAGTCCTTTTCATCGAGCAGCACCTTGAGACGGGGCGGGAAGGCTAATCTGGTATGGAGCAGTTTGCGCACGCCCTCGTCGAATTCGTGCGCGCTCATCAGGCTTGGGCCGCGCCGATCGTGTTCCTGCTCGCTTTTGGGGAGTCGCTCGCCTTCATCTCGATCTTGGTTCCGGCCTGGGGCGCGCTGGTGGCGATCGGTGCGCTGATCGGAGCCAGCGGCATCAGCTTCTTCCCGGTCTGGATCGCGGGCGCACTCGGTGCGGCGCTGGGCGATTGGGTCTCCTATTGGTTCGGCTTCCGCTACAAGGAGCGGGTCGCCCAGATGTGGCCGCTCTCGCGCTATCCGGAACTCCTGCCCCGGGGCGAGGCTTTCGTGCGCAGCTGGGGCATCCCGAGCATCTTCATCGGACGCTTCTTCGGTCCCTTGCGCGCCTCGGTGCCGCTCGCGGCCGGCATCTTCGAGATGCCCTATTGGACCTTCCAGGCCGCAAATTTCGTCTCGGCCCTGATCTGGTCGGCCGTGCTGCTGCTGTTCGGCGACGTGCTCGGCAAGATCATGGAATGGATCTGGCGGGTGATCTGACCGCCAAACCTTGACGGGAACCGGATCTGGCCGTATAGCCGCGCGCCATGATCAACGCCGCGACCATTCTGTTCGCCCGTCGCCGCCGCCGCAGTCTTGCGGTTTGGGCGGTCGATCGCGTTTGAGATCATCGTCTTTGCCGCTGGATCCGATCCGCGGCATTCTCTCTCCTGTCAGCGCGATCTGATCCGGCGGCTCCCTTAGGAGGCCCAGCAGGAGACCACCATGTACACGCCACCCTTTTTCAAGCAGGACCGCGCCGCGAGCCTGAAATTCGCCGAGGTGCGCGGCTTCGGCACCGTCTGCGCCTTCGACGGCCACAAGCCGGTCGCATCCCCGCTGCCGTTCTATCTGACCTATGCCGCTGACGGCACGCCGCAGGCTCTCTTTCATCTCGCCCGTCACAATCCGCTGCTAAAGCTTGCCGGAGGCGATGCGTCCTGGCTGCTCGCGGTGAACGGTCCCGATGCCTATGTATCGCCCGACTGGTACGTCTCGCCGGACCAGGTGCCGACGTGGCTCTACCAGTCCGTGCATCTGAGCGGGCCGGTGCGGCTGATGTCGGAGGACGAACTCTCGGTGCAGATCGACACGCTCAGCGACAAGTTCGAGAGCTGGCTGCTGCCGAAGAAGCCGTGGACATCGGCGAAGATGACGGCGGGTCGGCTCGAAGCCCTGAAAAAAGGGATCGTGGGTCTCTCGATGACGGTCGAGGAGATCGAGGGCAGCTTCAAGCTGAACCAGCACAAATCCGATGCCGACTACGCGGCGATCGCCGATGCGCTGGGCGGCGGCGATGCCGGCGCCAGGCAGATCTCGCAATTGATGCGGCAGGCAAAGCCGCAGGTCTTCGCAGACGACACGAACATGCTCGAAGGGAGCGCGCCATGAGCCTTTCTGAAACCGGCCTCGCTGACACCACCACCAAAGCGCCGACCATTGCTGCGGCGAAGAAGCCCGCGACCGTCTTCGTCGATGGCGGCTCCGGCACCACCGGCCTCGGCATCAACGAGCGGCTGAAGCTTCAGAACGACGTCCTGGTGAAGACGATCGCCGATGACAAGCGCAAGGATCCTGCAGCGAAGAAGGCGCTGATGGAGGAAGTGGATCTCGTCATCCTCTGCCTGCCCGACGATGCCGCCAAAGAGACCGTGGCTCTCGTCGACGGCATGGGCGCCTCGGCACCGAAAGTGCTGGACGCCTCGACCGCCTACCGGGTCGCGCCGGACTGGGCCTACGGCTTTCCCGAGCTGACGCCGGACCAGGCCGGCAAGATCAAGGCCGCGAAGAAGGTCTCCAATCCCGGCTGCTATCCGACCGGCGCGATCGCGCTGCTGCGGCCGATCGTCGATGCCGGCCTGTTGCCGCAGGATTATCCCGTCACCGTCAACGCGGTGAGCGGCTATTCCGGCGGTGGCAAGTCGATGATCGCAAGCTTCGAGGACGGCAGCGCGCCGTCCTTCGAACTCTACGGCCTCGGCTTCGAGCACAAGCATCTGCCGGAAATGCAGCTCTACTCGAACCTGACGCGGCGGCCGATCTTCATTCCCTCGGTCGGCAACTACCGCCAGGGCATGCTGGTCTCGGTGCCGCTCCAGCTCGACACGCTGCCCGGCAAGCCCGGCGGCGCCGACCTGCAGGCGGCGATGGCAAAGCGTTACGCCGGGTCGAAATACGTCAAGGTGATGCCGCTCCAGAACGAGGCGAGCAAGGGCGGCCGGATCGAGCCGGAGGCGCTCAACGAGACCAACATGCTGGAGCTCTACGTCTTCGCCAGCGACAAATATCACCAGGCGGTGCTGGTCGCCCGGCTCGATAATCTCGGCAAGGGGGCCTCGGGCGCAGCCGTCCAGAACATGCGGCTGATGCTGGGCCTGCCGGAGGAGTAGGGCAGTCTCGTGCCCCGGACGCAGCGCAGCACCTCTTCGGTGATGCGCTGCAGAGCCGGGGGCCATTCTTCCTGCTCAATTACGACTTGCTGGGTCCCGGCTCGCGCTTCGCGCGTCCGGGACACGAGATTAGAGCACCCTGAAGATCGCCAGGGCCAGCACCGCCTGCGCGAGGAAGCCGACGGTGAAGGCCAGCGTGCGGAACACGGGGATGCCGAGCGCATAGACGATCAGATGCGCGACGCGGGCCCAGAAATAGACGGCGCAGGCGAGCACGGTCCATTTGGTGGAATAGTCGATCGCGTTCAGGATGAGCACCAGCGGCGCGAACACGATCAGGTTTTCGACCGCATTGTCGTGCGCGAACATCAGCCGGTTCGCCCATTCCGATTGCGGCTTGTCGCCGCGCGAGGGATTGGCCATCGCGCCGGAGAGGCCGCGGATCTGGCAACGGTTGATGGTGTAAGGAATCCAGAGAATGCCGGTCAGGATCACCGTGCAGGTCAGCCAGAACAATTCGCGCGTCATAACCCGGTCCCTCTCAAGTCGATGTCGTGAGTATACAGAAGCGCGCTTGCGTCCGCTACGCGCGAACCCTGACGTAGCTGCCGGGCGCATCCTCGATCGGGGGCAAAGCTTCGCAGCCAATGCCGCGCGCCGGCACTTCCTCGGGATCGAGCGAACCCAGCCATTCCCGCCAGTCGGGCCACCACGAGCCTTTGTGCTCGACGGCCCCCTTCATCCACTGCGCGACGTCGACGTCCTTGATGTTGTCGTTGGTCCAGTACTGATACTTGTTGGAGGCCGGCGGGTTGACCACGCCGGCGATGTGGCCCGAGCCCGACAACACGTACTTCACCGGCCCGCCGAAGAATTGCGAGCCGTACAGCACCGATTCCGCCGGCGCGATGTGGTCCTCGCGGGTGGCGAGATTGTAGACGGGCACCTTGACCTTGGAGAGGTCGAGCAGGGTGTTGTCGAGCACCATCGTTCCCGTGGAGAGCCGGTTCTCCAGATAGCAGTTGCGCAGATAATAGGAATGATTGGCCTGCGTCATCCGCGTCGCGTCCGAGTTCCAGTGCAACAGGTCGAATGCGCTCGGCTGCTGGCCCTTCAGATAGTTGCTGACGACGTAGGACCAGATGAGGTCGTTGGAGCGCAGCATGTTGAAGGCCATCGCCATCTTCGAGCCTTCGAGCACGCCTGATGCCTTCATGTCCTGCTCGAGCGCCGCAATCTGCTCCTCGTCGACGAACACGAGGAGATCGCCGGCATGGGTGAAGTCGACCTGGGCGGCGAAGAAGGTCGCGGACGCCACGCGCTGGCGGCGCTTCTCGGCGAGCCAGGCCAAGGTGGTCGCGAGCATGGTGCCGCCGACGCAATAGCCGGCGGTGTGCACCTTCATCTCGCCGGTGACCTTCTCGATCACGTCCATCGCCGTGAGCGGGCCTTCCTTCATGTAGTCTTCCCAGCTCTTGCTGCCGAGCCGCTTGTCGGGATTGACCCACGAGATCACGAACACGGTGATGCCCTGGTCGACGCACCACTTGATGTAGGATTTCTCCGGCTTCAGATCGAGGATGTAGAACTTGTTGATCCAGGGCGGCACGATCAGGAGCGGGGTGCGCAGCACCTTCTCCGTGGTCGGCGAATACTGGATCAACTGCATCATCTCGTTCTGGTAGATCACCTTGCCCGGCGTCGTCGCCATGTTCACGCCGACGACGAGATTGTCCGGATTGGACTGGCGGATCTTCAGCATGCCCTTGCCGGCCGCGATGTCTTCGGCCAGCATCGAAAGGCCGCGCGCGAGGTTCTCGCCGCTGGATGCCACCGTCTCGCGCAGCACCTCCGGATTGGTCAGCACGAAGTTCGAGGGCGACAGCGCATTGGTGACCTGCTGGACGTAGAACTCGGCCTTGCGCCGCGTGCGCGGATCGAGCCCTTCGGCGTCGCGCACCAGATCCTGCGCCCATTTGGTGGTGAGCAAATAGAGCTGCATGACGAAGTCGAAGAACTGGTTCGACTTCCATTCCGGATCGGCAAAGCGCTTGTCGCGCGGCGATGGCGCGATCGCGGGGTCGGCGTTCTGGCCGGCCATGCGGCGCACCGCCGAGCCCCAGAGGTCGAGATAGTCCTTGGCGAGCTTGGTCTGCAGATCGGAGGAGCGGGACGTATCCGAGAGCCAGTATTCGGCGACCGACGTGAAGGTCTTGACGATCTCGGCCAGCTCGGGCGGCGGGCGATCCTGCACCTCGCCGCTCTCACGCGGCTTGAGGTAGGCCGCGAGCGCCTTGCCGCCGCTTTCCATCGCCCGCGCGACATTCATCGCGAAGGCTTCCGCATCGAACTTCGTCTCGGTTTTCGGCGTATCGGTCGTGGCCATGCTCATGAGCAGAACAGTAACGATTCAATCCGTATTCGTCACCGCGAAGCTCGCATCTTTGACGTTAAACACGCTCGAAGATGTGCTGCACTGCGACAAGTTTTCCTGGGTTCCGTCATAATCAGGCCGCACCGGGCGGCTTGATGGCGCCGGGGCGTTATTCTCGCTCGCACCATTTGGGCAGCAATGGTTTGAGCTTGTGCGCGGTCTTGGGTAAGGTGGCCCGGGGCCGTGCTTTGGGACGAGTAGGGGATTTCCCAAGTGTTGGCGTTGTGGGACCTGCAAAAGAGGCCGCTGACCTGCGGCGCGCTGTTGATGACAGCGCTTGTCATGAGCGGCTGTTCGAGTCAGTTCGCGGATATGACGCCTGCGGATGCGCAGACGCATGTCAGGGAGCCCGGCAGCTATCTCCCCGTGCACGATCTGCCCCCGGACCGCGATCAGGCGATCATCTCGCCTGAGCAGCGTGCCAAGATCGAGGCCGAACTTGCCGCGGCACGCGACCGCCAGGCGGCTGCCGGCAAGGACGCCAAATAGGCCCCACGAGCGTCGGGACCGGCAAGGTAATCGCTGGCGCCCTCGCTTTGCCGTGCTAAAAGACCTCGTTCAGCCAAAAGTCAGGGCGAACGACTTCAGTCCTCATCGTCGATGATTGCTCTAAGTGTTTGATTTTGAGTAATTTTCGTGGTGGACCTGAGTGCCTTTTGGAATGGCCTTCGGGCCTGTCGATTCTGTCCTGACCGGTTGCCCGGAGCCCAGAGAGCCATGGAAGAATTTTACCGCATCCGCCGCCTTCCGCCCTACGTTTTCGAGCAGGTGAACAGGGCCAAGGCGGCTGCGCGGAACGCCGGCGCCGACATCATCGACCTCGGCATGGGCAATCCGGATCTGCCGGCGCCGCCCCATGTGCTGGAGAAGCTGAAGGAGACGCTCGGCAAGCCGCGCACCGACCGCTACTCGGCCTCGCGCGGCATCCCCGGGCTGCGCCGGGCCCAGGCCGCCTATTACGCCCGCCGCTTCGGCGTGAAGCTGAACCCGGACACCCAGGTGGTGGCGACGCTCGGCTCGAAAGAAGGTTTTGCCAACGTGGCGCAGGCGATCACCGCGCCCGGCGACGTCATCCTGTGTCCGAACCCGAGCTACCCGATTCATGCCTTCGGCTTCTTGATGGCGGGCGGCGTGATCCGCTCGGTGCCGTCGGAGCCGACGCCGCAATTCTTCGAGGCGGCGGAGCGGGCGATCGTGCATTCGATCCCCAAGCCGCTCGCGCTCGTCGTCTGCTATCCCTCGAACCCGACCGCCTATGTCGCGAGCCTCGACTTCTACAAGGACCTCGTCGCCTTCGCCAAGAAGCACGAGATCCTGATCCTGTCCGATCTCGCCTATGCCGAGGTCTATTTCGACGAGAGCAACCCGCCGCCCTCGGTGCTCCAGGTGCCGGGCGCGATGGACTGCACCGTCGAGTTCACCTCGATGTCGAAGACCTATTCGATGGCCGGCTGGCGCATGGGCTTTGCGGTCGGCAATGAGCGCGTGATCGCAGCGCTCGCGCGCGTCAAATCCTACCTCGACTACGGCGCGTTCACGCCGGTCCAGGTCGCCGCGACCGCCGCGCTGAACGGCCCGGACGATTGCATCAAGGAGATGCGCGACACCTACCGCAAGCGCCGCGACGCGCTGGTGGAATCGTTCGGCCGGGCCGGCTGGGAAATCCCGGCGCCGGAGGCCTCGATGTTTGCCTGGGTGCCGCTGCCGGAAGCCTTCCGCAGCGTCGGCAGCATGCAGTTCGCGACCTTGTTGGTGGAGAAATCCGGCGTCGCGGTCTCCCCCGGCGTCGGCTTCGGCGAGCATGGTGAAGGATATGTCCGCATCGCCATGGTGGAAAACGAGCAACGGATCAGGCAGGCCGCGCGCGGCGTGCGCCGCTTCCTTGAAAGCGGCATCGAAACGTTGCACAACGTGGTTCCGCTCGCCAACCGGCGCTAAGTTCTCTTCTGCAGGTTTTCTGAAATATCATGGTCGCACCCCTGAAAGTGGGCATAGCGGGGCTCGGCACCGTGGGTGCCGAGGTCATCCGTTTGATCGAAACGCAGGCGCGCGTGCTCGCGGGCCGCAGCGGCCGGGGCATTCGCGTGGTTGCGGTCACCGCGCGTTCGAAGGCGAAGAAGCGCGGCATCGATCTGCGCGGCTTCGAATGGGCGAAGGACCCGATCGCGCTTGCCACCCATCCGGAGGTCGATTGCTTCGTCGAGCTGATGGGCGGCGCCGGCGACCCCGCGCTGTCGGCGGTCGACGCCGCGCTGGGCGCCGGCAAGTCGGTGGTCACCGCCAACAAGGCGCTGCTGGCAAAGCACGGAATCAAGCTCGCCAAGACGGCAGAAAAGCACGGCGGTGCGCTGAATTTCGAGGCAGCCGTCGGCGCCGCGATCCCTGTCATCAAGACGTTGCGCGAAGGCCTCGCCGGAACCGGCATCAACCGCGTCTACGGCATCCTCAACGGCACCTGCAATTACATCCTGACCCGGATGGAGCAGGAAGGCCTGTCATTCGAGGAATGCCTGAAGGATGCCCAGCGGCTCGGCTATGCCGAGGCCGATCCGTCGTTCGACGTCGATGGCCACGACACCGCGCAGAAGCTCGCCATTCTCGCCAGCCTCGCTTTCGGCACGAAAGTTGCTCAAAGTGCGGTGTATGTCGAAGGCATTTCCTCCATCGCGCCGGAAGATCTACGCGCCGCCGATGATCTCGGTTACCGCCTCAAGCTGCTCGGCGTTGCGGTTCGTACCGCCAAGGGCATCGAGCAGCGCGTGCACCCGACCATGGTGCCGAAATCATCCTCGATCGCGCAGGTGATGGGCGTCACCAATGCAGTCACGATCGACGGCGAAGGCATTCCGCCGATCACGCTGGTCGGCCCCGGCGCGGGTGGTGCCGCGACTGCCTCCGCCGTCGTCGCCGACATTGCCGACGTCGCGCGCGGCATCCGCGCCAATCCGTTCGGCCGGCCGATTTCGCAGCTGCATGACACCAAGAAGGCGCCGATGGAGCGGCACGAGGGCGGCTACTACATCCGCCTGCTCGCGCGCGATTTTCCCGGCACCGCGGCTGCGATCGCAACACGGCTTGCAGAACAGAAGATTTCGATCGAGTCGATCGTGCAGCGTCATCCCAACGGCGGCGCTGCGCGCGCGGACGGCAAGGCGGTCCCCGTGCCGGTCATCCTGATCACCTATGCGACGCATGAGGACGCGGTGCGCCGCGCGCTCGCCGCCGTGCAAAAGGACAAGGTCATCAGCGGCCGGCCGCAGGTGATCCGGATCGAAAAGAACTAGAGCATGACCCCGGAAAAGTGTTGAGCGGTTTTCCGGAAAGGTCATGCTCAAGCCATGAGGCGGTCGTTCGTTCGAACGAACTGCGGGCGTCGTGAGTTAGGGCGGGCAGGATTCCTGTCCCAAACCGTTTCGAAGGAGTGAGCCGATGTCGACCCATATTGAAGTCCCCCCGCACGCCTTGCTCGAGCGCATTCTGACGCTGGAGATCGTGCGGGTGACGGAGCGGGCGGCGGTGTCCTCGGCGCGGCTGCGCGGGCACGGCAACGAGAAAGCGGCCGACCAGGCCGCCGTCGACGCCATGCGGCGCGAGCTCAACAAGCTGCCGATCCAGGGCACCATCGTGATCGGCGAGGGCGAGCGCGACGAGGCCCCGATGCTTTACATCGGCGAGCAGGTCGGCCTCAAGGCGGGTCCTGAAGTCGATATCGCGGTCGACCCGCTCGAAGGTACCACGCTGTGCGCCAAGAACATGCCGGGCTCGATCGCCACCATGGCAATGGCCGACGGCGGCACGCTGCTGCACGCCCCCGACGTCTACATGCAGAAGCTCGCGATCGGCCCCGGCTACGACAAGGGCGTCGTCGATCTCGATGCCTCGCCGGCCGACAATGTCCGCCGCCTTGCCAAGGCCAAGGGCGTCAAGCCGGAACACATCACGGTGCTCGTGCTCGACCGGCCGCGCCACGCCGACATCATTTCGGGCGTGCGCTCGACCGGCGCCGCCGTGCGCCTGATCACCGACGGCGACGTCGCCGGCGTGATCCACTGCGCCGATCCAGACAACACCGGCGTCGACATGTATCTCGGCACCGGCGGCGCGCCGGAAGGCGTGCTCGCGGCCGTGGCGCTGCGCTGCATCGGCGGCCAGATGCAGTGCCGCCTGATCCTCGATTCCGAGGAGAAGCGCGAGCGCGCCGCCAAGATGGGCGTCAACGACCCCAAGATGATCTACGGCATCGAGGACATGGCGCGCGGCGACTGCCTGTTTGCCGCCACCGGCGTCACCACGGGCTCGCTGCTGTCAGGGGTGAAATTCCGCAAGGACGGCGTGATCGAAACCGAGACAGTGGTGATGCGCTCCGTCACCGGCACCGTGCGTTACATCAAGGCCGAACACCGCCAGCTGGAGAAGTTCCACCTGGATTGAGCTAGGCAACCAGCTTGCCGTCATTCCGGGGCTCGCGTAGCGAGAGCCCGGAATCCATCCGACGGCAAACTCAGACGGGAGATGGATTCCGGGCTCCCCGGGCCGCGCTTCGCGCGATCCCGGCGCCCCGGAATGACCAACGATAAGAACACAAGGAGTCGCCCATGTCCGATCTCTCCGCCGTCAAAGCCCTGGTCTTCGACGTCTTCGGCACGGTCGTGGACTGGCGCACCAGCCTGATCACCGACTTCATGTGGTGGAGCAAGCAGCGCGGCATCACGGCCGACTGGACCGCGCTCGTCGACGGCTGGCGCGGCATGTACATGGCTTCGATGGACGACGTGCGCCAGCATCCCGAGCGCGGCTATGTCATGCTCGACGATCTGCACCGCCGTTCGCTGGAAAAGCTGGTCGAGCAATTCGCGATCAAGGGCCTCACCGAAGCCGATCTCGATTATCTCACCAAGGGCTGGCACCGCCTGCATCCCTGGCCCGACAGCGTCGCCGGCCTCACGCGGCTGAAGTCGAAATTCGTCATCGCGCCGCTCTCGAACGGCAATGTCGCGCTTCTCACCAACATGGCGAAGTTCGCTGGCCTGCCGTGGGACCTCATCATGTCGGCCGAACTGTTCGAGCACTACAAGCCCGATCCGGAGACTTATCTCGGAGCAGCCAAGCTGCTCTGCCTGAAGCCGGACGAGGTGATGATGGTCGCGGCCCACAATGGCGATCTCGCCGCCGCGCAGAAGAACGGGCTGAAGACCGCGTTCGTGGCGAGGCCGACCGAGTACGGACCGCTCCAGAAGGTCGACTTCGAGGCGACCGGCAATTGGGACATCGTCGCGAAGGATTTTGGCGGTATCGCGGACAGGCTGGGGTGCTAGGTGGGCAAGCGGATTGCCGAGCCGTATCAGCATCTGCGAACATTCGCGTTCGGCGACAGTCCTGGACTAGCGGACGAATTGGTCGAGCTCGTTGTGAAGGACATCAAGACCGCGTCTTGCAGCACCGGGGACGAGCCGAACACGTCTATGCCCGGTGAACGCTGGGTCGTTCTCGACGGGAGAGGAGAGCCGCGCTGCGTCATCGAAACCATCAAGGTGACATACCGGCGGTTCGATGAGGTCGATGATGCGTTTGCGCACGAGGAGGGAGAGGGGGATCGGAGCCTGGCCCATTGGCGCCGTGCCCATCAGTCCTATTTCGGCCGCCTCGGGCGATACAGCGATGACATGTTGCTGATGTGCGAGCGTTTTCGCCTGATCGAGGTCTTCGGCGATGCCGAGACAAGTCGCTAGCTACGAAGCCGCGATCGGCTGTTCGGGATTGCTGGATGAGCTGCGGGAGTTCGATCCCCGCGTGGTCGGGACGCTGCCCTTGGGGCTCTCGACGCCAACGAGCGATATCGATGTCGTCTGCCATGTCAGGGACGCGGCGGCTTTCGCCGAAGCGGTCTGGCGGCGGTACCGCTGCTGCGACGGGTTCGCGATCTACCAATGGCGCTCCAGCCGGCGGCCCGTGATCGTCCGCTTCGAATGGGATGGTTGGCCGTTCGAATTGTTCGGCGATCCGCGGCCGGTCGATCAGCACGAGGGCTGGCTGCACTTCGAGGTCGAGCGAAGATTGCTCGCGCTCGACGACGGGCCCCTGCGCAAAGCGGTGGCCGGACTGAGGGCGCGCGGGATGAAAACCGAGCCTGCATTTGCCGCGGTGCTCGGCATCGCCGGAGACCCGTATGTCGGATTGCTGGCCCTGGCCCGTGAGAGCGACACTGATCTGCGGGCGCGCCTGGAGCGTCTATAAAGCGCGCCTCAATCGATCGCCGGTCCGGACAGCGCCTGCGCCGCCCGGACCGGACCTGATTGACCTACAACGTCATCTTCATCGGCTCGGGATAGTAGCGGAAACCATCTCCGGCCTTGGCGACATGGCCATAGCCCGGCCAGGCGAAGTGATAAGACATCACCGGGATCTTATTGCTGGCCAGCATCGTCAGTAGCTTGACGCGCGATTCGGCCGCCTGCTTCGGGTCGGAGTCGTAGGAGAACTCCATCCGCGGCTTTTCCAGCAGCAGCACCGAATGGTGCGAGAGATCGCCGAGGAAGGCGAACGACTTGCCTGCCGATGAGACCATGAAGATGGTATGGCCGACGGTGTGGCCGGGCGCGGCGATCGCCTGCACGCCGGGCAGGAACTCCTGGCCGTCCTTGAAGAACACGATGCGGTCGCGCACGGGGAGCAGGTTCTTGCGGGCGTGAACGACGAAGTCTTTGGCCGCGCTGCCGAGCTTGCCCTCGTCGGTCCAGAAGTCGAAATCGCTCTGGGCAATGTAGACCTGCGCGTTCGGAAACAGCGGCTTGCCACCCTCGTCGACGATGCCGCCGATATGGTCGATATGGGCATGTGAGCAGACCACGGCGTCGATGTCTTCCGGCTTGATGCCGGCCTCGGTCATGCTCTTCTGCTGCCGCCCGGTGCTGGCGCCGAACATTTTTGATGAGCCCATGCCGGTGTCGAACAGGATGAGCTTGTCGCCGGTGTTGACGATCGGAGAATTCTGTTCGAGCACGACGTTGTCCGGCGCCAGGAAGTTGTCCGCCAGCATCTTCTTCACCTCTTCCTTGGGAACGCCGGTGAAGGTCCCCGAGGGATCGCCGAGCGGCAGCGGCCCGTCGGATACGACGGTCACCTCGGCATCGCCGAGAACGAAGCGGTGCCAGTAGGGCGTCTGGGTGCCGAGCTTGGGAGCTCGCGCCAGCGCGCTGCTGCCGAGCATGGTGCTGGCGCCGAGGCCGGCTCCGAGTGCGAGCAGGGATCGACGTGAGACATCGAGTGACATGCGTTTCCTCACCTTTTTTGACCTTGCGCGATTGTTCGCGCCTTGTGTTCGGCCTGAGCCGACAGCGGGATGCTGCGCCGGTTCAGACGAGCTAGCAAGTGGAATGGTTGAAGAAAGATCGGGGTGGAAGTGGCCCCCGCGATTCAGAGCGTGTGCCGAAGTGCGTTGACCTCCGATCAATGGGGCCGAGCCGGCGCAACTCGAAAAACATTCAATGATTGTGTCTCGAGTGTGTCTACTCAGCGCCGTTGCAGCGGTGTCTTCAGTTCAATTTTTTCTTTGCGCGGTGCGGAATCGAATTGCGATCACCTCGCCCTTCATCCGACTGGTCTCGTCACATGTTCGATCGAGCGGTTGGCCTGGACTGGCGAATGCCTGGTCAAGCCTATCCTGCCGGCCGGCGTCCTCGGCTGCCAAGAGAGCACATGGCGCGAATGGTGACGCTTCGGGTTCGGCGATGCGCTGCACGAGCAAGAGCGGGACGTGGTGATCCGCGTCCACCGGGATCTGACGGCACGGCCGCCGCCCCAATAGCTCGTTGCCGCACTGGTGAGCGAGAAAGCGTCGGCCGCCCAATTATTAGTCATTGCAAGCCTGCAAATCAATCATGCCAGAGATTGTTTTCAATATGCATTCCTGCACGATGGATTGCACATCTCGCCATTTTCTTTCGGCGGCCTGAAGTCGACACTCCTGGTGCTCACGGCGGACAGCGCTGCGCACCGCGAGACCACGAGGATGCTGATGCAACAGATCAACGAGGTGATCTCGAACCCGAAACTGAGGCGCGCGGTCGAACTCGCGACGGGACCTCTGTTGCTGTTCGCGCTGTGGTGGATCGCCTTCAAGGGGCAACTGGTCAACAAGGATTTGCTGCCGTCGCCGGTCGACACGCTGCGCGATACTGCGGCCAGCATCGCGGCCGGCAATATGACCGGCGACTTCGTCCATACCATCGCGCGCGTCGGCTATTCGACCCTGATCGCCGTCGTCGCCGGTGTCCCGATCGGGATCGTGCTCGGCGCCAAGGCCGCGATCTATCGCTCGGTCGAATTCCTGGTCGACTTTTTCCGCTCGACGCCGGCCACGGCGATGTTTCCGCTGTTCCTGCTGCTGTTCGGCCTCGGCGATTTAGCCAAGATCGCGGTTGCAGCTTTTGCCGCCTGGCTCGTCATCGTCTTCAACGTCGCTTACGGCGTGATGAACGCCCGCCAGACGCGCATCCTTGCGGCCCGCTCGATGGGCGCGTCGTCGCTGCGCATCTTCAAGGACGTCATCTTCTACGAAACCCTGCCGCAGACCTTCATCGGCCTGCGCACAGCGGTGTCGCTGGCGCTGGTCGTGATCATCGTCGCCGAGATGTTCATTGGCGCAACCGATGGCATCGGCCACCGCATCATCGACGCGCAGATCTCGTATTCGCTCACCGATATGTACGGCTCCATCCTGATCGCAGGCGCGATGGGATACGGGCTCAACCTCATGCTCCTGATGATCGAGCGTTCGCTCATTCACTGGGCCGGCAGATAGTCCGCCAATCCAACACGAAGAGGCCATCATGCACATGAAGAGATTCCTTGCAGCATTCGCAACTTCCACGGTCCTGCTTGGCGCGACTGCCGCACATGCGGCCTGCGACAAGACCGAGAAAGTGACGGCGGTCTGGCTGCCGATCATGCAGACGACGGCGTATTATGTCGCTCTCGAGGAGAAGCTGTTCGAAAAGGCGTGCATTGAAATCGTTTCCACGAAGATGGAAGCGCCGAACCAGATCATCGATGCGCTGATCGCGGAGCGTGCCGATTTCGGCCCTCCCGGCGCGGCCGCTGGCATCGCGATGATCGCGGAGGCCAAATTCCCCGGTAAGCTCAAGGTGTTCGGCCTGCAGGGCGGCGGCGTCGCGGTCGACCGCATCAATGACGGCCTGATCGTCAAGCCGGACAGCTCGATCAAGAGCTTCGCCGACCTGAAGGGCAAATCGCTCGGTCACGTTCCGGGCATTCAATGGCGCACCATCTCCCGCCACATGGTCCGTTCGGCAGGCCTCGATCCCGACACCGACGTCAAGCTGGTGGACCTGGCGGTCGCCATGCAGGTGCCTGCCGTAGTTGGCGGTACCGTCGATGCCACGTTGTCGCTCGAGCCGGTCGGATCCATCGCCGTAGCCTCGGGCAAGGCCGCGCGCGCCCTGACCAATCCGGTCGCCCGCGTCATCGCTGATCCCTTCTACTCCGGGGCTTCGCTGATCACCACCAAGTTCCTCAAGGACCGGCCCGACGTGGCGCGCAAGGTCGTCGCAGTCATCGACGAGGCGACCGATCTCGTGAACGCCAATTTCGCGAAGTACAAGCCGATCCTCGTCAAATACACGCCCACCAAGGAGGATCAACTCGAGTTCCTGGCACAGCCCTATCTGCGCGGCTTCAAGGACCTCAACGAGACCGACATGAAGTCGTACCAGGCGCTGGTCGACGTCTTCATCAAGGAGGGCGTGGTCGCAGGGCCGATCAACGTCAAGGACAAGATCCTCGCCAAGTCAGATCTCGGAAACTGAGTGACATTCCGATGGGGAAAGTGACCGCGATCCGAAGCATCGACCTGGCAGCCGAAGGGACGTCGCACGTTCCTTCGCCCAAACCGCGGCAAGCCTACGTCACCGTGCGCGGGCTGAGCAAGAAGTTCCAGGGCACGACGATCTACGACGATTTCTCGATCGACCTGCCGATGGGAAAGTTCATCTCGGTCTTCGGGCCGAACGGTTGCGGCAAGAGCACTTTCATCAACATGATCTCCGGCCTGATGCCGATGGATGCGGGCGAGGTGCTTTACGACGGCCAGACCATCCGCGACACCAGGATCTCGTACGTCTTCCAGAACTACAGGGAGGCGCTGTTTCCCTGGATGCGCTCGATCGACAACATCCACTATCCACTGAAGGTGCTGGGAGTGGAGCGCAAGGAGCGCCACCGGCGCGTGGAGAAGCTGCTCGCCGATTTCGACGTGCCGTTCGACCTCAATGCCTATCCCTACACCCTGTCCGGAGGCCAGCAGCAGACGGTTTCGATCCTGCGCGCGCTCGTGACCGAGCCCGAAGTGCTGTTCCTCGATGAGCCGTTCTCTGCGCTGGACTACGAGATGACGCTGTTCATGCGCGAGCGGCTCCAGCACATCTTCATGAAGCTGAAGACAACGATGCTGCTGGTGTCGCACGATCTCGAAGAGGCCATTCAGCTCGCCGACCAGGTCGTGCTGCTGACGCGGCGGCCGACGCGGGTGGCGGAGATCGTTCCGGTAGACTTGCCCTGGCCGCGCGACCTCGACGTCACCACCGGCGAGGGCTTCATCAACCTGAAACGCCATTGCCTCGACCGCTTCTGGCGCGAGGTCAAGCGAGACTAATTCAATCAACCTTCGACAGATGGAGACCAACATGACGAAGCGCCGTTTCCGCGCTGCCGCCGTCCAGACGCTCGCCCGTTTGGGGGACTTCGACCACAACATCGCGCTCGCCACCCAATATGTCGAGGACGCGGTGAGGCAGGGCGCCGAGCTGGTGGTGTTCCCCGAATGCATGGACACCGGCTACCTCTTCGATTCCGTCGAGCATTGCCGCGAGCTCGCCGAGACGATGAAGGACGGTCCGTTCGTGACGGCGTTGGCTGCGTTGGCCAGGACGCACGGCATTTACATTGCCAGCGGCGTGACCGAGTGGGATCCCGGCAAGGAGAAGATCTTCAACACCGGGATCATGTTCGGCCGAAACGGCGAGACGGTCTGCCACTATCACAAGCAGTTCCTCGCCACCCACGATCAGAACTGGTTTGCGTTCGGGGAGCGCGGCTGCCCGGTGGTGGAGACCGACCTCGGAAAGATCGGCTTGCTGATCTGCTTCGACGGTCGCATTCCCGAGATCTTCCGCGCGATGGCGATGCAGGGCGCGGAGGTGATCGTCGACATGGCGAACTTCTTCGCCATGGACCAGGCGGACATGTGGGGCCCGGCCCGCAGCTACGAGAACGGCGTGTGGCTCGTGGCGGCAACCAAGGCCGGCTATGAGCGATCGATCTACTATCCCGGCGGCAGTATGATAGTCGATCCCAAGGGCCGGGTGCTGTCGAAGGTGCCGTACGATACGCACGGCATGGCCATCGCCGATGTCGATCTCGACGCCGCGCACGACAAGTCGATCTACGCGGCGAACGACAAGATCGCCGACCGCCGTCCCGAGACTTACGGCCTGATGGCCATGCCGTATGAGAAGACGCCGGTCTACCGGATCGCCGAGCAGCCGCTGATCCCCGCGAAATCCGTCGCCAAGGTCGCGGCCGTGCAGATGCACGTGACCAAAGGCACTGCGGCCGCAGAGGTGTTCGACATGATCGATCACGCCGCCAAGCTCGGCATCAAGGTTCTCACCCTGCCGGAATATGCGTTCTGCCCATCCGCCATTCCGAGCGCGGCGGAAGCCGCTGCCCTGGCCGACCAGACCACGTCGCTGCTGGCCAAGACCGCAGCGATTGCGTCCCGCTATCAGTGCCTGATCGCGCTGCCTACGGTCGAGCGGGCCGCAGCCGGTCTGTACGTCACGACGTTCCTGATCGGGCCGGACGGGAAGGAGCTCGGGAAATATCGCAAGACCCATCTGACGGCCGAGGAGCGCAAATGGGCGAAGGCGGGCGACGACTATCCGGTGTTCGAGACGCCGTTCGGGCGCATCGGCATCATGTCCGGCTACGACGCCGTGTTTCCCGAGGTCTCGCGTTGTCTCGGAATTGCGGCGGCGGACGTGATCCTGTGGCCGGCTTCGTTGCGCGAACCGTTCGAACGGGAGCTGCTGGCGATCCCGAGGGCCGAGGACAACAGGGTTGCGGTGGTGCTGGCGAACCGCGTCGACTCGCCCTATCCGGGTGGCAGCCTCGTGATTCCCCCGACGGGCTTTCCGCTCTGGGACATCAACGTGGTCGCGCCGCGCGTCTTCAAGCTGGGCGCCGTGATGCCCAAGCACATCGATCTTGCCGTCTGCCGGCAGAAGCTGATGATCCCGAAGGTCGACATGTTCGCCAACCGTCTCGTCGAGACCTACGCCCCGATCATTGCCGCCTGACGATTGCCGTGCCGGCCGATATGCCCGAAACTAGCGAGTGTGAGATGCCGAAGCTCGCGAACGGGCATATCAGGACCGAGATGGCGAAGGCTGCGCGAACGCTGCGCTACAATTGGGACGACGTGATCTTCTTCCTGGAGGTCGCGCGCACCCGAAATCTGGTTCGCGCCGGCCAGAAGCTGAAAGTCGACCACACCACGGTCAGCCGGCGGGTGAGGGAGCTCGAACGCAGCCTCAACACCACGCTGTTCAAGCGCAGCAAATCAGGCTTCGCCCTGACCGAAGCGGGCCTGCGGCTGCTTCAGTTCGCCGAAGGCATGGAGAACAACGCCAACGCCATCATCGAGACGGTGGTCGGCTCCGAGAAGGCAGACGCGGCCGGCGCGGTGCGCATTGCCGCCATGGAAGGGATCGGCAGCATGTACCTGACGAGCTGCATGGCCGCCTTCAGCAAGGTCTGGCCCTCGATCCAGGTCGAGCTGATCACCGATACGCGCCTGCTCGACATGACGCGGCGCGAGGCGGACGTTTTCATCAGCTTCTTCAGGCCAAAGGGGAGGAGGCTCTCGGTCAAGAAGATCGGCGAGTTCAGGATCTTCCTCTACGCCTCCAGCGCCTACCTGCAGCGTGCGGGGGTGCCGTCTGACCTGAAGGACCTCGACAATCACGATTTCATCGATTTCATCGACGAGCATATCCAGCTCAAGGAGAACCGCTGGCTGTCCGATATCCTGCGGCCGGCACATGTCGTGTTTCGCAGCACGAGCCTGGTCTCGCAATATGTGGCGGCATCGAGCGGGCTCGGCATCGCTATGCTGCCGTCCTACGTCGCCGCCCATAACAAGGACCTGCGCCCGGTCTTGCCCAGCTACTTCTCCGTTCGCGACATCTGGCTGTCCGTCCACGAGGACCTGTTGCACATCGCCCGCATCAAGGCGGTCATGGGCTTCCTCGAGAAGCGTGTCGCGGCCGATGCCGGCCACCTGATGTCGGCCACGCATCACGCCAAGGCATGAGAGAAACGCGATTTCAGACGTGCATTCCGGTGCGGTAGCGCGGTAAGCCGACAGGTTCATGGGGCGGCCGAAAAACACGAGATAAATCAACCCTCTGCTACGTGCATGGGGTTGTTTTGCGCATTTTCGTTCGGCAGGCGACCCGGCCGGCCGCTTCGCCTCACGCCCCGCAGACGATCACGCCGTACCAGCCGAGCCCTCGATAGGTCTCATATCCGGGCGTCGCGTGGAAGGCGACCAGCGTGCCGGTGCGATCGTGATAGAAGCCGGAGCGCTGGCCGTTCAGGGACAGCGAGAGGCGCTCGCTGAGGATGCCTTGGCCGTCGGACGCTGCGATCACGCGAAAACTCGAATCGACCAGCAGGACGCGCGCCTTGTCGCCGTCGCCGACCCGGACGCCTTGCACGATGGCGCGGGCCTGCGGCTCCCAGTCGAAATGGATGGCGAGTACGCCGATCGGCGCGCCATGGGCCTGGCCGCCGGCGCGGACGCTGGCGCAATAGGTCGCGACCTGCGCATTGCCGAGCAACGGCTGGTTCTCGACGTCGCCGGCGACATAGTCGTCGCCGGAACGCAGGCTCTTGGCCTCGCGAAACCATTTGGTGTGGGCGACGTTCTGGCCGACGACGCGGAAACGGTCGGCCCGGCCGTTGGCGATGACGTTGCCGTCGAGGTCGCAGAGCCAGAGGTCGAGATAGACGGTGTAGGCCCCCAGGATCACGCCGAGGCGCTCCGAGGCATGGGAAACGGCCGCAGCGCCGGGCGAGGCCGCGCAATCGACCACGGCGGAATCGGTCGCCCACCAGCGCACGTCGCAGGTGCGTTCATAGAGATTGCGGTCGATCAGCTCGATGGCGTTGAGCGACAGGTCCACCATCCGCTCGCCGCGGGAGCGCTGGCTCATACGCTCGATCGAGCCGACGAGATCGCCGGTGCGCTTGGTCAATTGGGTCTCGAGCTCGCGGGCGATGGTCTCGACTTGCTGGCCGACGCCGCGCACTTCCTGCGCCACCACCGCGAAGCCCGCGCCCTGGGCACCGGCACGCGAGCTCTCGATCAGCGCGTTGAGCGCCAGCATCTTCATCTGGTTGGTGATCTGCTGGATCGACTTGGTCTTGTCGACCGCGATCTGGTTGACCTCCGCAGTGAGGCGATTGATCAGCGCGGAAATGTCGGAATCATCGTCGGTGGGTTCGGTGGCAATCGGCTTGGCTTTCAGACCCGGCGCAGCAGACATCGGGGACTTCCCTTGGCAATGAGGCCTGATCTGCAACGAACCCGGAACAACGACTTACAGATCGAATACGTGTCTTTTTCGAAGATTCCGCCTAACGCCTCCTTAATTTGCTGTTCCGCGGCATGCCTAAATGATAGCCAGGCCGGCCTGCCTGCCGGCCATCCACCGCTTTGTCCGTCCGGGCCGTTGCAAATCGCCGGGCTTTCCCGGCCAATCAAGTCAAGCCGGTCGCCGGCCGCCCGCGTGATCGCCCGGACCCGAGTTCCCTATCGATAGCCCCGCCATGACGCCGCCCGCATCCGCTCTCCCTGTCGAAGCGCCCCAGGCCTTCCTGGGCGTCGCGCGCTCGCTCACCGACAAGCTGTGGCGCGACCGGCTCGATGCGCGCGGGGCCGCCCAGGCGCTCGCCATCGTGCAGCGGCACCAATTGCCGGAACTGCTGGCGCGGGTGCTGGCGGGCCGCGGGGTCGACATCGATTCCGTCGCCGACTTCCTCGATCCGACCATCCGGAAGCTGCTGCCGGATCCCTTCACAGTGACGGATATGGAAGCCGCCGCAAAGCGGATCGCCGATGCCGCAGTGAGGGGCGAGAAGGTTGCGATCTTCGGTGACTACGACGTCGATGGCGCGACCTCCGCGGCGCTGCTGGCCTGGCACCTGCGGCATTGCGGGCTCGATCCGCTGATCCATATTCCCGACCGGATTTTTGAGGGCTATGGCCCGAACTCGGAGGCCGTGCGGGCACTCGCCGCGAAGGGAGCAACGCTGCTCGTCACCGTCGATTGCGGCACCACCAGCATCGAGCCGCTCGCCGAGGCCAAGCGCCTCGGCATGTCCGTGGTCGTGATCGACCACCACCAGGCCGGCACGGAGCTTCCGGTGGTGGATGCGCTGGTCAATCCGAACCGGCTCGACGATCTCTCCGGCCTCGGTCATCTCGCCGCCGTCGGCCTCGTGCTGGTGACCCTGGTCGCGGTCAATCGCGAGCTGCGCCAACGCGGCTTCTGGAGCAGCGAGATGCCCGAGCCCGACCTATTGGGCATGCTGCACCACGTCGCGCTCGGCACCGTCGCCGACGTCGCGCCGCTGATCGGCCTCAACCGCGCCTTCGTGGCCAAGGGCCTGATCGCGATGCGGCGGCGCGACCATGTCGGCCACACCGCGCTCATGGACGTGGCGCGGCTCAACGGGCCGCCGGAGGCTTGGCATCTCGGCTTCATGCTGGGACCGCGCGTCAATGCCGGGGGCCGCATCGGCCGCGCCGACCTCGGCGTACGGCTGCTGCTCGAAGGCGACAGCGTCGAAGCGGCGCGGATCGCCGCCGAGCTCGACCGCCTCAACAGCGAGCGCCGTGTCATCGAGCAGGCGGCGGAGGCACAGGCCGAAGCGGAGGCGCTGGCCTCGATCGGCCTGGAAGACAAGCTCGCCGTGATCGTCACGGCCTCGGAAGGCTGGCATCCCGGTGTGGTCGGCCTGGTCGCCTCCCGGCTGAAGGAGAAGTTCTCGCGGCCAGCTTTTGCCATCGCGCTGGAGCCCGGCGGCATCGGCACCGGGTCGGGCCGCTCGATCGCCGGCGTCGATCTCGGCAAGGCGGTGCGGCAGGCGGTCGCCGACGGCCTTCTGCTCAAGGGCGGCGGGCACGCGATGGCCGCGGGCGTGACGCTGCGGAAAGAGAAGCTGGCCGAATTCCGCGCTTATCTTGAAAATGCACTGGCACGCGACGTTGCCGAGGCGCGCCACGTCAACGAGCTGTATATCGACGGGGCTGTCTCAGCACGTGCGGTGACGCCGGAGCTGGCGACGACGCTCAACCGCGCTGGACCCTTCGGCAGCGGCAACCCGGAGCCCGTGCTGGCGCTGCCGGCCCACCAGCTCGTGTTTGCCGACGAGGTCGGGCAGGCGCATCTGCGGCTGCGCTTCAAGTCGGGTGACGGCGCCATCGTCAACGGCATCGCATTCCGTTCGGTCGGCCAGAAGCTCGGCAATGCGCTGCTCGCCAATCGCGGCCAGCAGCTGCATGTCGCCGGCTCGCTCTCGGTCGACCGCTACCAGGGTGCCGAGCGGGTGCAATTCCGCGTGGTCGACGTTGCGCTACCGGACCAGGGGCCATCCGTGATTAGGTGATAACGCGCTAAACAACAAAAAAAGGGAGTGAACATGGCAGGGCAGGTTGAGGGCAAGATCGCGCTGGTGACGGGCGGCGCTTCCGGCATTGGCGAGGCCGTCGTCGAGCTTTTCGCGCGCGAAGGCGCGACGGTCGTCATCACCGATGTCGATGAGCTGCGCGGCCCGGAGGTTGCCAAGCGTGTGACAAACGCGGGCGGCAAGGCGATCTTCCTGGAGCAGGACGTCACCAGCGAGGAGCGCTGGATCGAGGTCGTTGCGGAGATCGCCAGGCGCTGCGGACGGCTCGACATCATGGTTTCCAATGCCGGCATCGGCATCGCCGTGCCCTCGATCGTCGACATGACGCTCGCCGACTGGCGCAAGCAGAACGCGATCAATCTCGACGGCGTGTTCCTCTCGGTCAAGCATTGCCTGCCGCTGATGCGCAAGCATGGTGGCGGCTCGATCGTCATGATGTCCTCGCTGGCGGGCTTGCGCGGCGCGCCCGGCCTGTCGGCTTATTCGGCCACCAAGGGCGGCGTGCGGCTGTTCGCCAAGTCGATCGCGATGGAGTGCGCCGCGGCGGGCGACGGCATTCGCGTCAACTCGGTTCACCCCGGCATCATCGATACGCCGATCTGGGGCAAGATCCCGACGGGGGCGACCGGCGCCGGCCAGAACGCCCCGATCGATCCGGAGGAGCGCGCCAAGGTCGCCACGCCGCTCGGCCGTGCGGGCCAGGCGGCGGAGATCGCCTCGGGCGTGCTGTATCTGGCCTCCGATGCCTCGCGCTACGTTACCGGCAGCGAGCTCGTCATCGACGGCGGCATGAATGCCGGCGGCGTGCCGCGGCGCGCATAGGCCACGCAGGGCAGGGCGGCGCGAGCAGGGGCTGACGCGCCGGCGCCAGCCTTGTACAAGACCGGCAGATTCCGACCGACAGAGGTGTCTCCCGCCATGGCGCACAGCCTTCACGCATCCTCACCCGCGCCGCATCGTTCGAACCGGCCCGATCTTGCCACCGACGTGATCCGCACCGCGCGCGAGGATCTTGCCGCCTGTTTCCGGATGGCCGCGCGCAACGGCTTTGAGGAGGGCATCTGCAACCACTTCTCGGCGGTTGTGCCGGGCCATGACGACCTCTTCCTCGTCAACCCCTACGGCTACGCCTTCCGCGAGCTCACGGCGTCAAAGCTCCTGATCTGCGATTTCCACGGCAACGTCCTCGACGGCGAGGGCGTGCCTGAAGCCACCGCATTCTACATCCATGCCGAGATGCACAAGCGCCTGCCGCGGGCCAAGGTCGCTTTCCACACGCACATGCCCTACGCGACGGCGCTGTCGATGACGGAAGGCGATCCGTTGATCTGGGCCGGCCAGACCGCGCTGAAATTCTACGGTCGCACTGCGGTCGACCGCGATTACAACGGCCTCGCGCTCGACAGCGGCGAGGGTGCGCGCATCGCCTCGAGCGTCGGCGATGCAGATATCGTCTTCATGAAGCATCACGGCGTCATGGTGCTGGCCCCGACCATCGCGGAAGCCTGGGACGATCTCTATTATCTCGAACGCGCCGCCGAAGTGCAGGTGCTGGCGATGTCGACCGGACGGAAGGTGTTGCCGGTGGATCCCGCCGTCGCGGCCGAAACCTACAGGCAGATGCGCGAAGGCGATACCGAATCCGCGCGGCTGCATCTGGCGGCGATCCGTCGGCAGCTCGATGCGGAGGAGCCGCAGTACCGGCATTGAGGCTCAGCCGTCATTCCGGGGCGCGCGAAGCGCGAGCCCGGAATCCATCGGACAGCAGGCGACGCGGCGGAGCTCGCGCCAAGTGGCGCGCCCCGGAATGACGGCGGGAGGGGGCGTCCGTTACGACCCCTGCCGCAGCTTCGCCAGCACCTTCAGCCCGCCATACCCGTCCGCCGGCGTGATCCCGACCTTCTGCTGAAAGTCCTTGACCGCCTTCATGGTGTCGTTACCGACGCGGCCGTCGGTGCCGCCGGTATCGAAGCCGGCCTTGGTCAGGCGGGTCTGCATCTCCTGCACCTCGGCCAGCGTCAACGCGCGTTCGGAGCCAGGGAAGGGCTGGATGAAGGGCGGCGCGCCGAGGCAGCGGTCGCCGAGATGGCAGATCGCCAGCGCGTAGTTCATGGAAGGGTTGTAGCTCTTCACCGAATAGAAGTTCGGTCCCAGCAGGAACGTCGGTCCGCCGGCAACCGGCGCCCACATTTGCGCGGATGCGTTCGGTTGCGGGAACGGCTGGCCGTCGGCGCGGGCGACGCCGGCTGCCTGCCACGCCGCATAGGTGCGGCTTCCGCCGATGTTGCCGGGCGCGCGCACTTCGTAGCCCCAATGTTCGCCGCGATGCCACTTGCCGCGATTGACGAGATATTTTGCGGTCGAGCCCAGCGCGTCGTCGGGCTTGCCGAACGGCGACACCTTGCCGTCGCCGTCGTAGTCGATCCCGACATTCAGCCAGACCTCCGGCATCCATTGCGAATGCCCCATCGCGCCGGCCCAGGATCCCTGCATCTGCTCCGGCGTGCTCCAGCCCTTGTCGACGATGCGCAGGGCGTTGATCAACTCGGTCTCCCAATAGGCCTTGCGACGCGGCTCGTTCCAGGCGAGCGCGGCGAGCGAGGGAAACACCGGCCTCATGTGGTTCTGCTGCACCAGTGGATCGCCATAGGCGGACTCGACGCCCCATAGCGCCAGCAGCGTGCCGCGCTCGACGCCGAAATCGCGCTCGATGCGGGCAAGCAAAGCCTCGTTGTTCTTCAGTGCAACCTTGCCGTTGATGATGCGCCAGTCCGAGACGCGCCGGTTGATGTACTGCCACACCTGCTCGCGGAATTCCGGCTGGTTGCGCATCTGCGCGAACACGCTCATGTCAGGCTCGACCCGGCCCATCGCGCGCTGCCATGTCGCAGCCGAAATACCCTTTGCCATCGCGCGCGCGCGGAAGGCTTCGCGCCATTCGTCGAAGCCCGGAGGCGCTGCGAGAGCGCGGGGCGGGAGCGCAAGCAAGGCGGCTGCACCGAGCGTCGACTGGAGCAAAGCGCGGCGCGTGGGACGGGGTGAGGAATCAGCGTTCTTCATGGGCACAGTCTAGCCGGAAACATGGCTTGTGTGAGTCGGTTCTGGGCCGGATATGGCCGCGGATCTTGCCTGAGCGCGTCGCTGTTGCCAGCGGAACAAGTGTCGCACTCCGGCATTCCCTTCACACGGGAACGAGGCCTGCCTTCCATTTGAGAGACGTGGTGGAATGAAGATACGAACCCATGCGGAAAGCCATGTCGTCGAACTCGAGGACGGATCGCAATGGCAGATCTTTCCCGGCGATCTCGCAGCCACACTGAGCTGGAAGCCGGAAACCGATCTGCGTCTGGAGCAGAGCGCTGATCAGGTTAGTTCGCACTTGCTGGTGAACACGGCCGATCAAAGCCGCGTCCGGGTGATCGCGGCGGACGCGACTTGGCCCGATGGCGAGGTCGAGAAGGCGTTGCGGGGCGGATAGCGCGTGTGCTGCCGATAAAGGAGCCGACGGTGAATGCCGGTCGCCTAATCCTCCTGCAGGTCAGCCGCAATTCCCGCAAGCCAGCGCCGTACCGCAACTTCCGTCCTTGAATCCAGATCCCGAGCGAGGCGCTTCTCCAATTCGAGCACGCGCTGCCGGCACGCCTTGAGCAATGTCGCGCCGCGCGGCGTCAGCGTCCATTGCTGGATGCGGCCATGGACGGGATGCGGTGTCATCACGATCGCGCCGTCGCGTTCGAGATTGCGGATGATGACGCCGACGGTCTGGGGCGTCAGAAACGTGAGGCGGGCGACGTCGGCCCCCGACAGGCCCGGATAGGCCTTCAGCATCGTCAGCACCGCGAACTGCGGTGACGTCACGCCGAGATCGGCGAGCGTGCGCTCCATGGTCAGGCGAACCGCGGCGTGGGCCTGTCGCAAGAGATAGCCGAGATAGCCTTGCTCGCCGCGCTTGCCCTCGCCGGCGGCGGGGACATGGACGGTGCCGCTATCGGCCGATGCGGGCATCTTGCGAGCGGCTTGCGGCTTTGCGTTGACGGTAAGCTTGCGTGACATATAAGAACTCTTATAAGATGTATGCCTTCTTACAATAACACGAGGTGAACGGCAATGTCACACGCCCGCAGCGAATACGAAGATTTCAAGCGGATCGCTCCGGATGCCTACGATCTGGTGCTGGCGCTCGGCCAGGCCGCGGGCAAGGCCGGTCTCGACAAGCATCTTCTCGAGCTCGTCAAGCTGCGCGCCTCGCAGATCAATGGATGTGCCTTCTGCGTGCAACATCACGTTCTGCTGTCGGAACGGATCGGCGTCCCCGTCGACAAGCTGCACCTGGTCGCGGTCTGGCGCGAGGCCCCGATCTTCTCGGCGCGCGAGCGGGCCGCGCTGGCCTGGACAGAAGCCTTGACGCTGCTTCCCGATGGCGTCAGCGACGAGGTCTATTCGGAGGCAACGGGCGAATTCTCCGAAATCGAGCTGGCGTACCTGACCTCTGCGGTCGCCTCGATCAACGTCTGGAACCGGTTCGGTGCGGCCTATCGCTGGACGCCGGCCAAGCGGCCGGTCACGGCGAACGCTGCTGCGTCCTGATAGTCGCGGGGAGGTCAGCATGACAGCAATGAGCTTGGCCGTCGCACAGCGCCCGATGCCGTCGCGCTCGATGGCAGTCGCCATCGTCGCAGGACTCGCCTGTGCGCTTGCGATCGGCAAGGCGTTGCCGGTGACGTTGGACGCTGTCTCGGACGCGCTGGCCCCGCTTTGCGCCACGGCGGCGGAGGGCTCTTCGCTCGACAAGGTCGAGCCGATCGGCTCCTACGCGCTGCCGAACGTCCCTGGCAAGCGCGTGACCATCGTGCGCGTGTCCTACGGTCCCGGCGGGTTTTCGCGGCCGCATCGCCACGCGGGCTCCGTCACCGCCTACATTACCAAAGGCGAGATCCGCTCGCAGCTCGGCGGCGGCCCGGTCGAGACGTTCGGCGTCGGCCAGTCCTTCTTCGAGCCGCCGGGCTCGACGCATCTGGTCTCGGCCAATGCCAGCATGACCGAGCCGGCGGAATTGATCGCGGTGTTCGTGGCCGATGAGGGCGCGCAGCTGACGACGTTCCTGGAGTAGGCCGCGATCGTCATCCGCGACGGCCGTGTTCAGGCCGATGGCGATCGCCGCAACAGTTTCCACGCCGGCGAGAGTCCGTATTCAACCAACGGAATGGCGAGTGCGCCGACGAGCAGTCCAAGCACGCCCGAGATGGCTGCCTCGATCGACCACGAGATGATGCCGGCAGCGGCGGGAAGGAGGTGTGCGCCAGCCTCGGTTGCGGCATGGACCATGTGGCCGATCGCGGGCGGGCCGTACTTTTCGATGCCGTGCAGGATGATGCCGCCGCCGACCCAGATCATGGCGGCGGTGCCAATGGTGCTTAGCACCGTCAGGAAAATGGGCATGCCGCGAACGACCGCGCGTCCGAGCGCGCGGATCGCGCCGCCAACGACCGAGGCACTGTCATAGCGCGCAAGGGCCAGACCCATATCGTCCGCCTTTACGATCAGGGCCACCACGCCATAAACCCCGACGGTGATGCAGAGGCCGACCAGCGCCAGGACGAACGCCTGCGTCCAGATGCTGCCCGCCGGAATGGCCGCCAGCGTGATCGCCATGATTTCGGCCGACAGGATGAAATCAGTCTTGATGGCGCTCGCGACTTTCTCGTCCTCGACCGAGCGGGCATTGAGCGCAATCGGCTGGAGCTGCGCTTCGTGCTGGTGGGCATGATGCGGCAGCACGGCTTCGAGCACCTTTTCGGCCCCCTCATAGCAGAGAAAGGCTCCGCCCAGCATGAGCAGCGGCGTGACCGCGGCGGGCAGGAAGTAACCAAGCAGCAGGGCAACGGGTAGCAGGATCAGGAGCTTGTTGCGCAGCGATCCGACCGCAATCTTGCCGACGATCGGCAATTCGCGCTTCGATGCGAAGCCGATGACGTAGTTCGGCGTGACGGCCGCGTCGTCGATGACCACGCCGGCGGCCTTTGCGCCTGCTTTGGCGGCCTGGCTGGCCACGTCGTCGAGCGAGGCCGCTGCCACCTTTGCAATCGCTGCGATGTCGTCGAGAAGACCGATCAGTCCGACACTCATCAACCCTGTCCTTCTTCGTTTGGAGCCGGCGGATTGCGCGACCAGATGCTCCTGCACGCTCCGGCAACGAACGAGCAAGCCGTCAGTTCTCGTCGTCACCCGGTCTCTTGCCCAGGTCCGGCTTGAGCACGTCTTCAGGCAGGGCGTGAGCCACCGGCTGCGCCGTGACTGCGACATCCGGGCCGACCTCGCGGCCGCGCGCACGGATCAGTCGTTCATAGGCCGAGACCAGCGTGACGTAGGGGCTGACCCAGATCCAGCCGTCGCGGGTGAACACCTGGACGTCGAAATGCAGGTGCAGCGACGTTCCGGCGGGACGGTCGAGATAGTTCGAGACCACGCCGATCTTCTCGCCCTCGGTGACGAGTCGGCCGTTGAGAACGCCATCGGCATTCATGGCGTGCGGGTTCATGTGCATGTAGCGAAAGCGGATGTGCTCGGTGCGGCTATTGACCTGAAGTGTCACCGCCTGGTCCTTGGCGCCGCGGATCACGATCGCGTCCCGCACGGCGACGACGGCGCGCTGCCTGGGATCGCAGGGCTCCCGGCCTTCACCGGGCGGCGGGCAGTCGGCGGCGCGGATGTCCTCGCCCTGGTGGCCGTAGCCCCCGCCACATTGCCACACCTCGAAACTGCGCGACTCGCAGAAATTGTCGCGCCAGGGATAGGCGGTCGGGCCTTCGCTCTTGTCGCGCTTGCCGTATGATTGCGAGCGCACGAAAGCGGGCGCTTTCTCCAGGGGGAAGCGGATCTGCGCATAGGCCATGGCGTCGGGGTGGCCGCCCTGCTTGCGGTAGCCGGTGTTCGGGATGATGTCGCCGCTCGGCCGGTAGCTGAAAACCGGCGAACGCGCCGCGGGGCGATCGACGAGGTTGGAGGCAACGTCCGTCAGCGGCCGCATGCGCTGGCCGCCCGCGACGCGCAGCGCCTTCAGGAAGCGCTCGGCAACCGGATAGGCCTCCTTGCAGGCGAGCCGCCGCGGCCTGGCGACGCTGTCGAGACATTGCACGGAGACCACATAGGCGGCGCCGAAGCGGGTGAAGGCGTAGCGCACATAGCCTTCCCGGATGAACCTGCGCAGATCCGGGTAGGTCGTTGCGAGTGGCCTGACCGGCTCGCCCTTGCCCCCGGCCGGATCGGCGATGTCGTAGATCAGCGCCGAACCCGTGATCTGCACCTCGACGGGCCTTGCGAACACCCGGGTCGGCATGCCCTCGCCGGCGCCGGGATCGAACGAGAAGGTCGCGCTGTAGCCGGCAGGGCCGGCATCGAAGATGTCGACAGGATTGAAGTCGGCCTGGTAGCGCGACAGCGCGAGCGTCGCCGGCGTACCGCTACGCTGCGCCTCGAGATACGCGGCGGCGTCGAACGGAAGCAGGACCGGTATGGGACTGCGGGTGATGCCGGTGAAGAAGCGCGAGGAGATCGCGTTGAGTTGCACCAGTGCGGGCATCGCGCGCGGATCGTGGCGCGGCACCGAACGGCGGGGTGCGAAGACGAAATCGCCCGCAACCTGGGGACGGCTATTGATCTCGACACGTAGCTGGTCGAGCGCTGCGCGCCAGTCGACGCGCAGGGCCGTCAGCGAAGGGCTGCGGAATTCCTCCGCAGCCAGCGGTGCGGCCATGAGGAGCGACAGCGACGCCATGAGGAGCGAGACGAAGCGGAAACTGTGCCTGCCCACTGCCTCGCCCCCCGGCGGTACCTGTTCCGATCCTCGGTTGCTCGCTTAGTCCTTGGCGCGTTCGGAGTACGAGCCGTCTTCGGTCATCACCACGATGCGGGTGCCGACGGAGATGTGCGGCGGCACGGTGGTGCGCACGCCGTTGGACAGCACTGCGGGCTTGTAGGAGGAGGAGGCGGTCTGGCCCTTGGTCACGGGTTCGGTCTCGACCACTTCCAAGGTCACACGCTGCGGCAGCGCGATTGAGACCGGGTTGGTGTCGTGCATGGACAGCTTGACGGTCATGTCCGGTTGAAGATACGCGGCCGCGTCGCCGACGACGTCCTTGGAAACCTGGACCTGGTCGTAGGTCTCGGGGTTCATGAAGTGGTAGCCGTCCCCATCTTCGTACAGGAAGGTGTAGTTGCGCTCTTCGATCGTGGCCTTCTCGACCTGGTCGGTGGTCTTGTAGCGTTCGGAGATCTTTACCCCGTCCGAGATTCGGCGCATTTCGATCTGGCTGACCGGGGTGCCCTTGCCGGGATGGATGTTCTCGGCGCTGACGACGACATAAAGCTTGCCGTCTTGCTCGATCACGTTGCCCTTGCGAATAGAACTGGCGATGACTCTCAAAGCTGTATTTCCCGCTTACTTGGCCCGGCTGCGGCCAGGACGTGGTCAAATCGATGGGGGACTTGGGGCCTCAAATCGGACCTTGGCGCCCGTTTCGGGCCGCAACATACGCATTTTGTCGTTGAATGCCAGCCTTTTGCTGTCCCAAGGGGCGGTCGGTTAATGGCTGGGGACAAGCCGATCTCGCCATTCTGGTCGCCCGAGCGGCACCTCGACCGGCGGCCCTTCCTTGCAGCGAGGGGGGCCATTACCGGGGCGTTACGCGGCTTTTTCGCCGAGCAGGGCTTCGTCGAGGTCGAAACCTCGGTTCTTCAGGTCTCCCCGGGCAACGAGACCCATCTGCATGCCCCCGGGACCGAGATCGTGCGGCCGGACGGCAGCCGTGCCAGCCGCTACCTGCGAACCTCCCCCGAATTTGCCTGCAAGAAGCTGCTGGCGGCGGGCGAGGAGCGGATTTTCGAGTTCGCCCGGGTGTTTCGGGATCGCGAGCGCGGCGACCTGCATCTGCCGGAATTCACCATGCTGGAGTGGTACCGGGCACGCGCTCCCTATGACGCGATCATGGCCGATACGGTCGTGGTCATCGCCCGTGCGGCGCAGGCGACCGGAATCGGGACCTTCTCGTTCCGCGGCCGGACTGCCGATCCATTCGCCGAGCCGGAGCTCCTGACCGTCGCGGGCGCCTTCGAGCGCTTTGCCGGCATCGACCTGCTGTCGACAATTTCGGGCGGCGAGGGTAACCGTGCGGCGCTCGCCGCGGCGGCCGGCGGGAAGGTCCGGATCGCCGAGGACGACACCTGGTCGGACATCTTCAGCAAGGTCCTGGTCGAGCATGTCGAGCCGCATCTGGGGCAGGGGCGTTTGACCATTCTGTTCGAGTACCCATCTCCAGAGGCGGCGCTGGCGCGGGTCAAGGCGGACGACCCGCGGGTTGCGGAACGGTTCGAGGTGTATGCCTGTGGCGTCGAGTTGGCCAACGGCTTTGGTGAGCTCACCGACGCAGAGGAGCAGCGCAAGCGCTTCACGGAATCGATGGCGGAAAAGCAGCGCCGCTATGGCGCGGCCTATCCGCTCGATGAAGACTTCCTGGCCGCGGTTGCGGCAATGCCGGAGGCGAGTGGCGTTGCGCTCGGTTTCGACCGGCTGGTGATGCTGGCGAGCGGCGCAACGCGAATTGATCAGGTGGTGTGGACGCCGCCTCTGGATGAGAGATGACGAAGGCGAATCTTGCACGCACCCTGCGCGAGCCGGTCGAGCTCGTAGCCGAAGGCCTGGCGCCCGCGGCGGCGCTGCCCGCGCTCGAGCGGGTCGCCGCGCGTTATGCCGTTGCGATCACGCCTGATCTCATCGAGCTGATCGACAAGACCGATCCGGATGATCCCATCGCGCGGCAGTTCGTTCCGGCCGCGGCCGAGCTGGAGGTGCAGCCGGGCGAGAATGCCGACCCGATCGGAGATCACCCGCACTCGCCGGTTCCCGGTATCGTGCATCGCTATCCCGATCGCGTGCTGTTCAAGCTCGTTCACGTCTGCGCGGTCTATTGCCGCTTCTGCTTCCGCCGCGAGATGGTCGGCCCCGGCAAGGACAACGCGCTGTCGGAGGCCGCTTATCGCGCGGCGATCGATTACATCCGGTCGCATCCCGAGATCTGGGAGGTCATCCTGACCGGCGGCGATCCGCTGATGCTGTCGCCGCGACGGATGAGTGAGATCATGGCCGAGCTCGCGGCGATCGATCACGTCAAGATCATCCGTCTCCACACCCGCGTCCCCGTGGCCGACCCGGCGCGCATCAGCGCGGAGATGGTTGCGGCACTCAAGGTCGCGGGTGCGACCACCTGGGTCGCGCTGCACGCCAACCACGCGCGCGAACTGACTGGAGCGGCGCGGGCGGCCTGTGCGCGGCTCATCGATGCTGGAATTCCCCTGGTGAGCCAATCCGTGCTGTTGCGCGGCGTCAATGACAACATTGCCGCTTTGTCGGATTTGATGCGAGCTTTCGTCGAATGCCGAATCAAGCCCTATTACCTGCATCACGGCGATCTCGCGCCGGGCACCGTGCATTTGCGAACGACGCTGGCCGAGGGACAGGATTTGATGCGACAGTTGCGCGGCCGGGTATCTGGGTTGTGTCAGCCTGACTATGTCATCGACATCCCCGGCGGCGCCGGCAAGTCGCCGGTCGGGCCGAGCTACCTGCTGGCGCCGCAAAATATCGCGGTCGAAGCGGATGAAGCCGAAGCCGAAACGCGGTATCGTATCTTGGATTATTGCGGCGACGTTCATCTTTATCCGCCCGAGACCTGAGCGGGGATCGAGCGTGCGCCGCTCTGAGAATGGAGATAAGAAGATGAAGAAGATCATGTTGGCCGTATCGCTCGTGGTCTTGTTCGGCGGCCCGGCGGTGGCGCAGACCGGCGGCTCCAAGGGATCCACATCCGGTGGCGCGACCTCTGGGACGGTATTGCCGGCGCCTGTCGGTCACCGCCAGCCGCGTGCGGCCGACGTGCCGAGCGAGAGGAATTTGAGCAATCCGAACACGCCCGCGAACAAGGAAGACGCCGAGCTCGATCGCAAGATCAAGAGCATCTGCCGCGGCTGCTGAGCTACACTTCTCCCGGGGGGAGAAGTGAAGAGCGGAGCAGGCGACAGATGCTTCGCCTCGGGTGCCTTAAGCGGATCGCTCGTGCCGCCCCGCGCGCCTTGTATTGCGACGGATCTCGACGGCGTCGGCAAGCTGCTCGAGCACGGCTGCCGTGGTTGCCCAGTCGATGCAGCCATCGGTGATGCTCTGGCCGTAGGTGAGCGGCTTGCCCGGCGCCACGTCCTGACGGCCGGCGACGAGGTTGCTTTCGATCATCACGCCCATGATGCGGCTCTCGCCGCCCGAGATCTGACCGGCGATGTCGGTCACTACCAGCGGCTGGTTCTCCGGCTTCTTGCTCGAATTGGCGTGGCTCGCATCGACCATCACCAGCGGCGCGACGCCGGACTTGGTCAATTCGTTGCAGGCGGCGGCAACGCTTGCTGCGTCGTAGTTCGGCTCAGCTCCGCCGCGCAGGATGATGTGGCAGTCCTCGTTGCCCGCGGTCGAGGCGATCGCCGAACGTCCGAGCTTCGTCACCGCCATGAAATGATGCGGATGCGAGGCCGACTTCACCGCGTCCGCGGCGATCCGCACGTTGCCGTCCGTGCCGTTCTTGAATCCGACCGGGCAGGACAGCCCCGAGGCCAGCTCGCGATGGATCTGGCTCTCGGTGGTACGTGCGCCGATCGCGGCCCAGGAGACGAGGTCGGCGATGTATTGCGGCGTCGTCATGTCCAGGAATTCGGTGCCCGCCGGAAGGCCGAGATTGTTCACGGCCGACAGCACGTTGCGCGCCAGCCTCAGGCCCTTGTTGATGTCGAAGCTGCCGTCGAGATCGGGGTCGTTGATCAGGCCCTTCCAGCCGACGGTGGTGCGCGGCTTCTCGAAATAGACCCGCATCACGATCTCGAGCTGGTCGGCAAGGTCTTCGCGCAGTTTCGCGAGACGCTCGGCGTAGTCGAGTGCGGCCTTGGTATCATGCACCGAGCAGGGGCCGACCACGACCAGAAGGCGGTCGTCCTGGCCGGTGAGGATGGCGTGGATGGCGTTGCGCGCCGCCATCACCACACGCGTCGCGGTGAGCGTGCGCGGGACCTCCCGCATCACGTCGTCCGGTGTGCTCAGCTCTTTCAGTTCGCGGATACGAAGATCGTCGGTCGTGCTCAGCACGGCGGGCTCCTGTCTGTTTAGAACCTGCCGGCCAACAAAAAAGCCGCCAGGTCTGGCGGCTTGTTCGGACGTTTGCTGCAATGTTTCAGATTGAGCGCGATCCTCCGGCCGCCAGCGAGCTGTCGTAGCTAAAGTACCAAAAATAGCTGGTGGCGACGGTGATCATGGCAGGCCATATAGCCTGCCGCCGGCGGGTTGTCACCCCCCAAGTGCGCAAGGAGGGCGGCAAGCGCGCCTCAAATGTCGTTCTTGCGTGCGGCCAAGGCCATTCCAATCAGGGAGGCGCCGCCGAACAGCAGGTTGATACCGACGAGCACGCCGATCGCCCATTCCGCCGAGCTCGGCAGCCCCGTGATCACCATGAACGAGATCGCGATGTCGACGAGGCCCGAGACCAGGAGCCACGACCAGCGCCCGCTGAGCTCCCGGCGATGCTCCAGCGCGTACATGATGGTGGTAACGCCCTCCGCGAGGAAATAGGCGCCGAGCACGATGGTCAGCGTCAGCACGGCCTGCATCGGCCGGGCCAACAGCAATATACCGGTGAGGACGGCCAGCGCGGCCGAGATCAGCGACCACCAGAAGCCTGGCGAGCTGCGCGCCCAGTAGGTCGCGATCAGTCCGCCGATACCGCCGATCAGGAACATCCAGCCCAGGAAGATCGTGGTCGCAAGACTGGCGAGCGGCGGGAGGATCAGTGCGGCGATGCCGAGCACCGCAAGCAGGATGCCCTCGAACAGGAAGGCCTTCCAATGCGCCTTGACCGCCTGGTTCATTGCGGATTGCAGCCGTGAAAATTCTTCAGGCGACGTCATGATGGCCCCGATCTCGTGAGCAGCCCCTGCGACTCTCGAACATGGGGCTCAATCTAACGGGTGTGAACCGTTCTTGCCATCCCGCGCTTAGCCGCCGCCGGGCAAAGAAGAAAATCCATCCGAGGTGGTGCGGATGCGGTTGCGGCCGAGAATGTAGATTGCGGTTGTGGCGATCAGAAGCGCGAGGCCGAGGAGGATCGAGACGAAACCAATCGGGATCAAGGCCAGCGTCAGGTTGCGCTCGGGGTTGATCAGCCAGTGACGGATCGAGGTCAGGACGAAAGCAAGCCCCACAAAGCCGATGCCGCCGCCGGCGAGCAGCAGCGCCCACATGCGACGAAGCTGGCTGAGCCGCTCGCGCGCGACATCGGTCCGCGGCGCATGGTGGCGTGCGGCGCGCCGGACCAGGCGGATTGCCAAAGCAATCGAGCCGAAGCCGATCAAAAGGCTGGTGGCACCGAGCCACATCCGCAAGCTCGGATCGAGATCGGGCATGCGCTGAAGAGCGAGCAGCGGGAAGTCGAAGCCCGCATGCAACGCGAGCGGGGCGGCGAAGATCAGCAGCCGGCTGGACAAACGGGCCCAGTCGCGGTGGTGCCGGTTCGCACCGAGGGCCGTGCCGGCCCGCGCAATCGTCAGGTACGCGCCGGCGATGATGCCGAGCGCGCCGTGGAACGGCACGGTCAGCACGCTGCGCAGCGCAGCCAGCGAGCGCCACATGTCGGCGTGCTGGACCAGATAGGCGAGGTTCTCGTAGGCGGCAAAGCCCAGGCCGACCGCGGCGCCATAGACCACGGTGTCCATCGGATTGGCGAAGGTCCGCCGCTTGGTCGAGGACACCAGCACGATGGCGATCACCTTGACGGCCTCCTCGGGCAGCGCGACGCCGAAGATCGAATGCATGGCCAGCTCCGCCCAGGGGTCGTCGGGTGCGGTGACCATCTTGGCGAAGGGCGCGCGGGCGAGACCGAGCAGCGAGATGCTGGCCGCCCCTAAGAGAAAGGCCGTCCAGACCTGGGCCGGCGGGCCGGGGCGCTCCTGGACGGCTATGACGAGCCAGAGCATCAGCAGCGCCGGGGCGATGGCAGCAGTTCCAAGGACGGTGGGGAGCGCTTCGATCAGGTACATTGGCGCCGAAAATAGGTTCCTTCGATCCGCATATCCACGCTCACCGATGCGACCATGTGTCATGCGCCTGCTGTCGGCTCTCTTAACGAGGGCGACAGCTTCCGTTCATCGGCCCCGCGGAGCGGAGACGTAGAATACAAGCGTGATCAATTGCATCACAACAAATGCTCGTCGTTCATGGTAGCAGCTGCGTGCCGGATATGGAGCCTGGATAGACGAGCCAGATCAAGGAACTACACGGGCTTCTTCAATCGGCAGTGCAGTGCTCGGGCTCAGTGCGGGGTGATGGGAGGCGCGGCGTCGGGGGCGACGTCGAAGGCGCCGAGATGGAATTCCTCGCCGATGGCCTCCTGCGACAGGGATTGCTGGGCCAGCAGCGTGAACGCAGCCTGCGGATGTCGCTTCCAGACCTCGAGGTCGCCCGCGGTGATGGTGAGCCAGCCAAAGGTGTACATGTAGCGTCCGGGCTCGGTGACCCGGCCGACCCTGTCCCAGGTGATCTTGCCAACCTTGATCGCATCAACCGTGAGCTTGTCGACTGCCATTCGGTCCCCCGATCGCAAGTCTGCAAATGAGGTCCGGCACGGGGCACAGACCTCAAAATGCTGATCCGGCATTGGGGCCGCGATAGGGCAGCCGGAGGGTCAGGCCGACTTCAACAGGGGCGAGCGGACGATCAGGCGGACGAGGTCATCCCGGTTCTGCCTCTCGGCGAATTTGACCGCAAAGCCCTGGTCGAACTTTCGGATCACCCGCCCAACGCAGGCACCGACCGCGAGCGGGGTTCCGACCGGCGGATCGTACTCGGACGATATCGCGACGCCGGCGGTGGACACGTCGATGATGAAGCAGGGATGGCTGCTGCCGTCCGCCAAGGTCACCACGGTATGCGAGACCTGCGGAACGAAACGCGCGTCACGCCGCAACTCCCGAATGCTGTCGTCCCTCTGCTTCTTCTCGAGCCAGGTCAGCTTCTCCGACATCCAGGCGCGCCGCGCCCGCGTCATCTCCAGCTCCATCAGGAAGCCCGCTTTCAGCGTCGCGCTGATGGTGCACTGGAACTCGCCGAAATCCTGGAAGTAGGAGGTGACGCGCTCACCGATCTTGCCGACCACCGGCACGTCCACGATCATGCGGAAGGGCGAGACGCGCTTGGTGCGGCAGGCGAAGCTGCGGAGCCGGCCCTCGCAATCGTACCAGCGGGGCAGCGAGTAGCTGCCGTTCACGGCGACTTCCACTGCACGCTGCCTGAGGAACTCTGCGACAGACATGAACGCCAACCGGGGTCTGGGGTGATCTCCGTATTTCCACGGTACCGTTCAAAGTCTAAGCAAAGCATACCGCTGCTTAATAGGAGGGGTAAATTTCCGGTAAATACGCCGGGCGAAAATCGTGCGACAAGGCGCGGCGGATGGTCACGAGGTCGTCACCCCTCGGCTTCGGTCAGCGGCGTTCAATTCGCCCCGAGCAGCACGAGCAACGCCAGGGCGCCTCCGGCAATGGCAAGCTTGATCATCGTGCAGATCAGGCCGTCGGGGCTGATCGCAAGTCCGAACCAGGGACCAGCGCGCCGGATCATCGCCGCCGCCAGCGCATCGACGATGCCGAGCGCAAGCGCTATGCCGGCGATCAACGACCACGAGGCGGCCGGCGGCATCCAGGGCACGAGCCAGGAGGGGACGTGGTCGCGCAAGGACACCAGCAGCGCGAGCCAGGCGAAGCAGAGCGCGAAGCCTTTGATGATATCAGGCCCGACCGCATCGGGCTCGAACCTGATCCCGAGGGCTCCCAGCGCGTTCTCGATGCGCGTGCCTTCGCTGAGGAAGAGAAATGCGCCGAGGTAGAGCGGAACGAGTGACTGAAGCAGCAGCGCGATGATGCCGAACAGGATTGCGTAGCCATAGGCATCGCCGAGAACGGCAAGACCAGGCGCGAGCCTCGGCCGCGCGGACGGCTGCGCAGCCGCAGCCTGGTGCTGCGGGACCGACCGGGCGCGCGCGATGTGCGCCAGCATCTCGGTCCGCCGGTTCGGGGCATGGGAGACCGCACGATGCATCCAGGGCGGCGGCTGCGAGGCAGCGCCGGACGGGTTGTTCGGGATGGTCTCACGCTGCGCCATGGGCCTCTGCCGGTTCCGATCGGAGATTGGTCGGAGGTCGCAGGCAGGGAGGTTCATGCCGGGGCGGCGGATTTCTGGCCCGTGGCGCTCCCTAGCGGAATCGAACCGCTCTCTCCACCGTGAAAGGGTGGCGTCCTAACCGATAGACGAAGGGAGCAAACGCAGGGCCCCGCCGCTTATCGCGGCGCGGCCGCAGGCCGGCCGAACGGGGCGAGGCGCTTGCAGCGGGCGAACGTATAGTGGCGTTTGCGCTCCCGGGCAAGCCGTCCGGGAACGGAGTTTTGGCCCCGGTGGACAGCCGGGGATCCGGATCAATCATCTGCGATCTGAACGGTTTCTTAGGGTTCCCTGGGTAGCGCTGGACCGGGAGATTTTCGCCGATGCCACCCCCGAAGAAGCGCGCAGAGCGCAAGCTGCTGTCGCGGCATGCCTGGATCACGCTGGACGGCGGCTTTGCCGCGCGGCACTGCCTGGTCCAGGACATCTCGGATACGGGTGCCAGGATCACCATGGACGAGGACGCGAGCCAGCTTCCGGGCGTGATCCGGATGGCCTTTGCCCGCGACGCACGGACCGGGCGGAGCTGCCAGGTGATCTGGCGCCGCGGCAAGTCGGCGGGCGTCAAGTTCATCTGATCGCGCGGGCGATGGCGCGCGGCAGCGGTCCGGGCTACAAGGCGGCGATGCGCACGCCGCTCCTCATCCTGATCTCGCTCATGGCCATACCCGCCACCGCGGCCGAGCCCCTGCGCCTGCCGCCTGCCGAGCGGCCGCAGGCGGGCAAGGAGACCAATAAGCAGACCAGCAAGGCGCTGCCGCTCGCGGGCGCCCCCGGTAAGGCCAGGGCAGGCTCCTGCGCCGCCTACGGGCCGCGCTTCGTCATGGTCGAGGGAACCGGCACCTGCGTCAGGGTCGGCGGCTCCATCAGCATCGACGCCGGCGTCAGGCGCTGAAGGCCCATGCCGCCGGATCTGATACGGCCCGACATCATCGTCCCCGTACTGATGTATTGCGCGCTGTTGTGGTGGATCGGCCGCGGCTTCAGCTGGACCGCGCGGCTCGCCACCGCCGCGGTGACACTGGTGCTGATCGCCGTCGTGCTGCTGGTCGAGCGCGGCTGGCGCTAACGCATGATCCGGAAAAGTGCGATGCGGTTTTCCGAGAAGATCATGCGCAAACAATCAGGAGCTTAAACAAAACCGCGAAAACAACCCCATGCACAGTAGCCGTCAAGCGCTGCGGTGACTCCCAGGCGCATGCGCCCGAACGGGAATTCCTCGCGCCGTCACCGCAGCTTATCCGTCGCCACCGGCTCACGACATCGGCGGTGCGACGAATTGCGCAAATCCGGGCCGCTCGCCGAGCTCGGCGAGCCAGCGGGTGAGGTGCGGCTGCGCCGGCCGGGTGATGCCTTCGACGCCGAGCCAGCGCCGGGCATAGGAGCCGATCGCGATGTCGGCCAGCGTGAACGCGTCGCCATCGATGAAGCGGCGCGCGGCGAGCAGGCGATCGGTGATGGCCCAGACCTCGGCGGCGGCATCTGCATCGCGCTGCACCTGGATCATGTCGCGCTCGGCGGGCGCGGTGCGCACGATGCCCCAGAACACCGGGCGGTCGACCGGCTGCACGGTCGACAGCGTCCAGTCGAGCCAGCGGTCGACCGAGGCGCGCTGCTTGGGCCCCTCCGGATAGATCGGCGTGCCGCGCCCATGCGCGAGGCAGAGATAGCGCATGATCGAATTGGATTCCCACAGCACGAAGTCGCCCTCGACCAGCGTCGGGATCCGCGCGTTGGGGTTCATCGCGAGATAATCGGCCTCGCGGGTCTTGCCGTATTGCATGCCGGCGTCGATGCGCTCAAAGGCGAGGCCGAGCTCGGTGCAGCACCACAGCACTTTCTGCACGTTGACCGAATTGGCGCGGCCCCAGATCGTCGGCTTGGTCTCAGGCATGTCATCTCCCCGCGGCGTTGTCGCTTCTCGCGGGGTGATAGCGGAATTCCTGGGAATGCGCGATGCGAGATTGCATCCCGTCCGTCATGCAAAAAGCCCCGCACGCGGGCGGAGCTTTCCTTGCAAGTCAAACCTAGCGCTCAGCGGCCGAAGAACAGCCACAGCAGAATGATCACCGGGATCGGCACGCCAAGCATCCAGAGCAACATTCCTCTCGCCATCGCATCCTCCTCAAGCGGTTTCGTGAAAGGAGAACGCGGAGAGAGGGGCCTGGTTCCAAGGGCGAGGGCCTACCAATGGCCGGTGTTCGGCATCGAGGCCCACGGCTCCTGCGGCGGCTTCGGATCGCCCTTCTGCAGCAGCTCGATGGAGTGCAGGTCCGGCGAGCGCACGAACGCCATGTTGCCGTCGCGCGGCGGGCGGTTGATGGTGACGCCCGCCTTCATCAGCTTCTCGCAGGTGGCGTAGATGTCGTCGACCTCATAGGCGAGATGGCCGAAGAAGCGGTCCTCGCCATAGGTCTCCTCGTCCCAATTCCAGGTGAGCTCGACCAGCGGCGCCCCGCGCGTCGGCGGCTGCTTCTTCAGCGCCTCGAGATCGTCCGACGAGCACAGGAACACCAGCGTGAACCGCCCCTTGTCGTTCTCGATCCGCCGCACCTCCTTCAAGCCGAAAGCATCGACATAGAATTTCAGCGCGACATCGAGATTGCGCACGCGCAGCATGGTGTGGAGGTATCGCATGGGTGGGGCTCCTTGGAACGGACGGAGGGTTTTTGGTTTCGGGCGAGGGCGATGAATAGCAGCAAAGTGCGACAAGGGGCAGGGGGCGCGTGCACATGCGCGTGAGGGGGTGGCTGTCGAGGTCAACCAGCGAATCGTAGGGTAAAGCCGCACACAACCTTCGCAGCGACTCTCTTTTATGGCGATCGTTTTGCACGATGCGCCCAATCCGCTGGTGGCCACGCCGATTTTTGTCGTCAAGGCCTAGTCTTCTAGCGAGAATTGCAGTTCAGCATTGTCACCGTAAATTCAAGGAGGATATTTAGTACACTGTCACCGTAAATGACCGTAAATGCTGTCACCGTAAATGCAGTTTTTGCTGCGATAGACGGGCCAAGTCAAAAACCCCGCCACTACGTCTCCAGCCGTTGCTGCCATTCAAAGCAGGTCACCGCGACGGCTGCGGGTTCAGGCCGCCCTTCTTTGATGCAGCATGCAAAGTCTTAGACCTCTTCTCGAGTGACCGCGTGCTTCTTGGTCTTGGTGCGGCTCTTGAGGGTGAAATCGTCCCAGGGGTTCGGGTGCTTCTTATCGAACAGCTCCGGGTGCAGCCGACGCATGATCCGCCACACCTGCTCTAACAAAAGCGTGCTGATGCCCAACTTGCCAGAACGCCGGCGCTTAGAGGTTCAATGGTCGTCCTCTCAAGCCTGTCGAGACGCCGTCGCCACAGGGCGAGTGCCAGTACAAAGACGAGGGCGAGCGTCGAGGCGACCGCGACGTCGTTGAGGCGGCCTTCTCCGGTTCTAACGATACTGCTGAACACTTAATCTTCAGCGGATTGATCGCTTCGGCTTCTGTTGTGCCCAGGGGCAGCGGTGGATGGCGGTGAAAGGAACGCATCGAAACGCTCTTTCACAATTGCATAGCACTCGCACGCTGCCTTCTCTAAGCCAGGCCGATCAATGACTTGAATTGTTCCCCGACGATAGCTTATGAGGCCTGCGTTCTGCATCGATTGTGCAGCAAGTGTCACTGATTTTCGATTGGCACCGAGGATTTGAGATAGAAATTCGTGGGTGTAGGGAAGAGCTTCACCCTCGGCCCTGTCATGCATCATCAGGAGCCAGCGGCACATCCTCTCTTCTGTCGAATGCATCGCGTTGCATGCGACCGTCTGCTGGACCTGCGACAGCAAGGTCTCCGAGTAGCTGACGAACAAATCGCGCACGTGCTCGCTTTGCCTGAATTCATATTGCAGCAACTGGATAGGACAGCGGACCGTATGGCCTTCGAGCTGCACGATGCATCGGTTGAAGGAGACGCGGCTGTACATGGCCGCAAAAAGTCCGAATGCACCTTCGCGCCCGATATTCGCAGTCTCGATTGCCGCTCCATTTTCCAGCACGGTCAGCAGGGACAGTACGGAACCTCGCGGAAAATATGCGTGCTTGAGCAGGCCGCCGGCGTCGCAGACCATGTCGCCAAGCTTGAATTCGACGGGCTCCAAGTGCGGGTCCAGGCGCCTGCGGCTGTCAGCCTCCAACGCGCCTAGGAGCCGATTGCTCCACAGATCGCGGTCTGTCTGCACCTTGGTCATGACCGCATGCTGTTTCGGGTCCGGTTCCTGCGTAATCGGGGCGACGGGCATGTCGTCGTGAGCGCGTGGGATTGGAACGTTTATTTCTTGCACTCTTTCAAGAGGCGAATCTGTGCAAAAGGGCTCATTGGTCGGCGTAGGTCCACGCTCGGTCAAGCCGAGCCAACCATCGATCGAAGTTCCACGACCAGTTCCGATGCCCGATAGGGCTTCCTGAAAAAGCAACTGTTTGAAGGGAGATCCGAGGATTGAAGCTGCTGTAAGCCCGACACGACCAGAATCTTGATGGGAGGCCAGCGGTCGCGCACGGCATGAGCTAATTTTAGCCCGTTCATGCTGCCTGGCATATTGATGTCGGTGAAAAGCAGAGTGATGTCCGTCCGCGATTCCAGCAGGATGACCGCTTCGTCCGCTCCCTCGGCCTCGATCGCGATGAAGCCCGCGTCCTCGACGACCTCGATGGCCAGCATCCTTAGCAGCGGTTCATCTTCCACGACCAGAACGACAGGGCGAGCTTTGCCGGTTGTTGCGTTCATCATCAATCTAACCCCTTCGCGACGCCGGTATCATCCCCGGCTAGCCCATCCGCTTTGTCGGACCAATACTTTGCCATCCGGAGGCAATGTGCCTTCAAATCGGGGTCAAGCGCCTGCTTGGATAGCTGCATGAAGTCCGAGGCCATACGCAGGCATTCGAGCCTTTGCTTCCAATCGTCGTGTCGGTCGTTCGGATCGGACATGGCATGCGCTCCCGGAAGGTGGTGGTCGCACGCCGATGCTGACGTTGTCGGTGGTCCAGACCACATAGCAAAAGGTGCTGCCCGCCGATTTGGAAGCCCGGAAGGTGAGCAATTTTGCTCAGACTCTTCCCGGGAACGCAGTCACACTTATACCAACCACGCTTTGCCAGATTCGGGATTCACCGCCGGCCACATCCCGTGCGCGGAGAATTCGCGATGCATGAGGTTTTCCAAGCGGGCCCCGAGCCGACCGATGCTTCCTCCGGCCCCTGTGGCCGCGACGAGCTTCGCTACCGGCTGCGGCAGCAGTCGCTTCTTGGCGAGTTCGGCAGCATTGCCATGCAGACCCGCGACTTCCGGAAGATTCTGCAGAGGGCTACCGAACTGTGCGCCGTTGGGTTGCAGGCTCCATTCGTGAAGGTCCTGGAATATGAACCGTACGAAAACCATCTGATGGTACGCGCAGGCGTGGGCTGGGCCCCAGGCACCATCGATGCCGTCTCGCTCCCGGCGGACATCGGATCGCCGGCCGGTTACGCTTACCAGACCGGAAAGTCTGTCATATCGAACCACATGGGAGCGGATACCCGCTTCCGCACGCCTCAGCTCTTGGCGGATCACGGCATCAGGCGCGCGATCAACGTGCTGATAGAAAAGGGCGGAGAGGGCAAGGCCTTCTTCGGCGTGCTGGAGGTCGACAGCGCCGAACCGGGCGAGTTCGATCAAGATGACGCCAACTTCCTTGCCGGCTTCGCTGGTCTACTAGGGATTGCTATCGAACGACAGCAGGCTGACGCCAGGTTTCAAGATGCTCTCAAGCACCAAGCCTTGCTGACGAGGGAGATGAGCCACCGTGTTAAGAACAGCCTCGCGTCAGTCGTGGGCCTGCTTCGCGTCCAGGCGCGCAGCGCTCAGTCTCGGGATGTCAAAAATGCACTGCAAGACGCAAGCTTGCGGGTGTCGACCATAGCCGAGGTACACGACCATCTTTGGCGGGGTTCGCACATCGGCTATGTCGAACTTGCGGACTTCATGACCGAGCTCTGTAAAAAGCTGCGGGCCAGCACCGAAGGGCACACGCTGCATTGCCACGCCGATCCAATATTGCTCGCGGCTGACCATGCCATTCCCCTTGGACTTCTGATCAACGAATTAGTGACCAATGCAATCAAGTACGCCTATCCGGAAAGCAGCGGCGACATCGAAGTGTCGGCCCGGGAGGTCAATGGACGTCTCCACGTCGAAATCTCTGACCATGGCACCGGCCTCCCGGACGGGTTCGACATCGATCAGCCGCGGGCAAGCCTCGGCTTCAAGGTGGTCACCGGCATGGTGAGGCAGCTTCAGGGCCGTCTCACATTTGCGACAGAGCGAAAGGGGACCCGCTTTCTGCTCGACTTGCCAATCCTGTCACGGCGCGACGCATCCGGTACGGCTCAGTGACCAACGCCACGATCCGTTCGAGTTTAATCCGGCTTGCTAATCTCGTTCCAGATGACGCCAAGTTTGCGAAACTTGTTCATGAAAAAGGAGAGGCGCGAGCGGGTCGCGGTTTCGGGCAAGCGCACTGAGGAGGTGGGCTTATTTCATCATCTTAGCTTTGGTCCCGCCCTGGTCGCTGCCTGGGCCCGAACCGCCTTGGCCCGACGCGTCAGGCTTCACCATTCCGTCCTTGGCCATGCCGTCCTTGCTCATGCCGGTGGTGTTCTTCATGGAGCCCTTTTCCATGGAGCCCTTCTCCATCTTGTTCATGCCGGGCTTCTCCATGTTGCCGCTTTGCGCGAAAGCGGAGCCGCACATGAGACCGAGCGCGGTAGTAGCAATAATCAACTTCTTCATTCTGAAACTCCTGTTTGGATAGTACGGAGCCAACGGAAACGCAAAAGCCGCCACGTTCCAAAATGGACAAACGTTCGAGAAAATTATCCTTTGGCGACTATGAAACTTCGACCTACGCAATGCGTAGCGTGCGGCCCACGCGGTGCGGAGCGTTCCAACCGTTCGGCGTCCGCGTCAAATTCCGAAGGCGAGCGCCTTCAGGGTCTGTTGCTGCTGATTGAGCAAGAGAGCCTCTCGGTTCTACGTGCCTGGTCTCAGTGAGAGCCACATGACCATCGGGATATGTCGGTTCGAAGTCACCCCCGAGAGGCCCTTGCGCCAAAGCGCCACCAAAAAGATCTAGCCCGGTCGCGGCGTGGGCGGGTCACGCCACTCCAACTCAGTGCCATCGGGTATCGTACCCGACTTATAAAAAACCTTGCCATGTTCCCGCACCACGAACGGATCGGCGCCTCTGTCGCCCAGTCTTCCCTCGACAATCTTCAGTGCTTCGGTAATTGCTGCCTGGTCGCTCGTGGCTTCTTCGAGCTTATGAGGCAGGACGCCGCCGTCCTCAAGAAAAATCGTCAGGGTGTATGCCATGGCCGAATGCCGAATCAAGGGTTGATAAGCGCGCGCGCCAAATCGCGAACATGCACAACGCGCGAGCGAACGACTGTTCCCTCCGAAGAGGTGGATCATCCACAACGAGGTAGACCGTCGGCTCGTTGCCCGGCACGACCGACGGGTCCCGCGAGACTAACGCATAACCAACTCTACGCAACAGAACTGGGACTCAATGGGGCCCGGAGAGATTCGTTCCGGCAAGTGCCCGGGACGACGCAGCCGTTCTTGAAACCTGCGCCGCATTCCTGGCTTATAGAAATAAGCAGCGGATTCATCTGGCTTGCGTAATGACGGATAGCGGTAAGCGCCAGATCTGGCTTGGGCCACAAGGGGCGATGAAGCCATCGATCGCGTGCTGGAGGTTGTCCCCGCGGGCTGGAGCGCAGTTTGGTCGGGCGAGCTGGTCGGCGCGGTCCTCGGTCTGCACCAAACGCAACAAGGTGTCCCGCGAGTTCATGGCCGTCAGAAGCCCGCAAAGGTCGAGACGGCTGTCGAGAAGTTCAAAGGGTGTCCGGGTGGAAAAGAAGTAGCGCGAAAGACGACGGTGCGACGATAGGAACGGACGCCACAGGGGCCGGTTGAGCGCAATAGCTTTGGAGGTTCGCCGTGAGAATAGTCCCATTGATAACAGCAGCTGTGATCGTCCTTTCGACTGCCGGTGCCTCGGCTCAGTCAGGCGGCGCTCCGAGCGGGCGAGGATCGGTCACCGGTGATCCCGCGGCCAGCTCGATGGCGCCGAGCGCGGATCCGCGTAGCACCACTGGCATGTCTCCCGGCTCGAGCAGCGGTAGCGGAACGTCCACTTCAGGCGGGAAGGACGATAATGGAGATCAGGGGCGAGACAAGATGCCGGACAGCAACGTGAGCCAACAGCCGGCCAAGCCGCATTAATTGCATGAGCCAACCACTCCCGCTCCTCGTCGAAAACTCGCTTCAAATCGCCTGGGACTTCCTTGAGCGGTCGGGAGAAATTGCCGACCCGCAGCAAACGGCTGAGATCCTCTTGGGAAGCATCAAAACCCAGATATTGAAGGGGGAGGGACGTACCCTGATGTTATCAAACAAGGCCATCGCAGCATTCGAGCGGCACCGGAAAGCTGCGTAGAATGGCGGCTCAGACGGGATAAGTTGACTCCGCTGCGCCGCGTGCAGCGAATGTAGTCTTAATCTCATGCCTGTGGGCAATTATTAATGTTGAACGGGAAGACGGTCAGCAACCCATTGAACAAGCTCTCGTTGCCATGAAGGTGTTCACGAAAGGACCTATTATGAATAAGGCAATCCTCATCGCCGCGTCGATTGTAGCAATTGGAGCGAGCGCAATCGCAGCTCCTGCAGAGGCGAGAGGCGGCCGCGGATTTGGTGGAGCTGGCATTGGTCTCGGACTCGCTGCCGGTGCACTGGCGGCAGGTGCTTACGGTGCATACGGGCCAGGCTACGGGTATGGTTACGGTTCCGGTTACTACCGTCCCCGCTATGTCTATGGCCCCGGTTACGCCTACGGTCCCGGCTATGGCTACGGACCGGGCTATGACCGACCGCGCCATTATCGTTATTATTGATCTCAGGGAGCCCGGGTTAGTCCGGGCTTTTTTTGTGGCTAGTCGGGGCCGCCCTATACTGATCGACGTGCGCCTTCGCTTTTTGCCGTGTGAGTGTTTGTCGATGGCCCCGATATTTCTGGCCAGAGCGTGATGGTGGCCGTTGAACGGACAATCATGTGTCCCTCCCGGCAATCGGATGAACCATCGGGTCGGCGGTGGCGACCAGTCTCAGCTGGAGGCAAGAACGATTTTCATCAGTTTCTCCTGTGAACGGAACGAACGCCTGCAGCGGGCCGTTATAGCTAGTCACGGCAAGAACTGTGGCACTCATCGGTCTTGAGTTCTTCGATTGCGCTCCCGCCTTCCTCTCGTGGAGAACAGTATGCATGCCCAGCCTCCATCTCCCTAACTTCAAATTGATTGATTACCGCGAAATCAAGCTAAAGCACGATCTTGCACGCTATCGCGACTTGCTGCACGACTCTCCTGACGGCTGCTCATTCACCGCGACTGCTTGCTCATGATTGAATATCTCGAGCGACAGCTGCGCGACTCCCAGAAATCGACGCCTCAATTGGCTCGACGCGCCCACAAGAGGCCTAGATTGCGGTAGGGATTCTGACTATCGAAGAAGCCGCGGGGCTTCAGCTACACTGAGGGATAGTGAGGTGGGACCGCCATGAGATACAAGATCGTTCGCTTTGTCGACGGCACTATGAAGGGCGAGGAAACGGACAATATCGTCGGGTGGTGCACAGCTGCCGGGGTCGCCATCATCGGTGCGTATGATAGGCCCGATACTCGGGCCTACATGCAGGGAGCACCGGTGCTTCGGGGGTTTGCAGGGCCTCACGGTTCGACGAATGAGAACTTCATCCGATATGAGGATGAGAAGAGCCACGAAATTTTGAGCCGCTGAAGAGGCTATGCCTATCAATCGTTAAGCTGGGCGTTATCTGCTAACCGTCGATGTGACTGCCTCAACAGGTTCAACCACCTAAGGCCGAGCGAAGCTCCGCGTGCGGTTCCAAACCTCGCGTACCAAAACGCGAGGAGATTGCTGCGCGAGGATGTCGAATTTATTCGTCACGGACCGGTGCGCGACGCGGCCCTCCGCAGAGGACAGGCGGCGGTTCTAAACCGACATCCATCCCCTACCAGTAGCATCGACCGCTGACACTAACCGGCGAAGCTTATGTCCACGAAAATCGGCCCCACTGCGAACGCGCGTTCGACGAGGGGCCGTTCCGGGTGGATGGCACGAAACTAGTATCGGACCACAGACCGCCAGATCAATCATTTCGGAGAAATGCAGTTCCTATTTGCGCGCTCGATGAGTTGCTACTTCAGCTGGATCAGTCTCGAAACATAGTGAGCCGAAAGGCCGCGAAAGTCCTAATCAAATAAAGTGGGTCAGGAGCTGAATTGCAGACTGTCACCGTGGAACGCCCAACAGATCTTCGTGCAAAAGTGGGCCGTCATATTCTTGAGAGCGCTTGAGAACCCAACGAACGTCGATGCGATGTGTACGAACGATATTGCTCTCGTGGCGAGCTTTGCCGGCAACTCTTATTCGTTAGGAACATAGCGCTGTCCGGCTCGGTTGCGTCTGCACGACATGCCGAGAATGCGCATGCCGGCCCCAAAATGGAGGTTCGATCATGCGTGCACTTTGTTGGCACGGCAAAGGCGACGTTCGGGTAGACACGGTTCCCGATCCCCAGATTCAGCACCCGCGTGATGCCATCATTAAGATTACCGCGTGCGCCATTTGCGGCTCTGACTTGCATCTCTTTGACGGGTATCAGCCCACCATGGAGGCCGGCGATATCCTCGGTCATGAAAACATGGGCGAGGTGATCGAGTTGGGATCGGAAGTAACGAACCTGAAAATTGGCGATCGCGTCGTTGTTCCCTTTACGATTAGCTGCGGCAATTGCTGGTTCTGTCAGCAAGGACTGTTCTCCTGCTGTGACAGCACCAATCCGAACGCGGAGGTGGCGGCCAAGGCGATGGGACAATCACCGGCCGGGCTTTTCGGCTTCAGCCACATGCTTGGCGGCTATTCAGGTGGACAGGCGGAGTACCTACGGGTGCCAATGGCTGATGTCGGTCCGATCAAGGTCCCGGAAACAATCACGGATGAGCAGGCACTGTTCCTGTCCGACATCTTTCCGACCGGCTACATGGCCGCTGTCAATGCGCAGATCCAACCGGGCGACACGGTCGCGATCTGGGGATGCGGCCCCGTTGGCCAATTCGCGATCCGCTCCGCTCTCATGCTAGGGGCTGGGCGCGTCATTGCCATCGACGAAGTGCCGGAACGTCTGGCAATGGCGGAAGTAGGCGGTGCCGAGATCATCGATTTCTCGAACGCGGAGGTTCATGAGGAATTGATGCGGCGAACCAACATGCGCGGCCCCGACAGTTGCATCGATGCGGTCGGCTGCGAAGCATCGGGCCACGGCTCGGCCGACGCGGTGCTCGATAAAGTCAAGGCCGCAACCTTCCTGGCAACGGATCGGGTTCACGTTCTTCGCCAAGCCATCATGGCCTGCCGTAAGGCGGGCACCGTCTCGATCCCGGGCGTCTATGTCGGGATGGGCGACAAGATCCCGCTTGGCGCCGCCATGAACAAGGGACTAACCATCAAGACTGGCCAGACCCATGTCCAGGCGTACACCAAGCCGCTGCTCGCCAAGATCGTCGCGGGGGAAATCGATCCCAGCTTCGTGGTGACACACCCGGCCAGCCTCGAAGACGCGCCTGAGATGTACCAGAAGTTTCGGGACAAAGAAGCGGGCGTGATCAAGGTCGTGATGCGACCGTCTCGTTAAACCGCGAAAGAACCGGCAACCACTCGTGCCGACGGCATAAGACTGTGCCGGCGGCAGCACAGAGTGGAACTCTGCCATCAAGAAACGGGTCGCTGATGCCGACCTAGAGCAAAGATTCCGCGACCTAGACGAGCATGCTGATGCCACGGTACTTCTTCAATGTTCACAATGGGGATCCAAGCATCGATGATATGGGCGAAATGGCATGGCGCACAGCAACGGTCTTTACTGCGGATATGCTAAAAGACATCGAGGGCAAGTTCCGCCCCGGTCAGGAGTGGTCGTTAGAGGTGACCGACGAAGAGCTCAAGCCGCTCTACTTCATCAGCATCGGCTCGAGGAAAATGTCCTAGCAACCGACCTGCCACTCTCAGGCTGCACTCAACGACCGAACTGCGCAAACGTAGCGCGATCGGAAGCAATGCATTACGGTGACAGTGCATTCAATTGACGCCAGATGTTTTCAAGCCCGCTAAGCGCGGCCCAAGACATCGGCGCGGGAGATGTTAAGTGCACTGTCACCGTAACACGTAACAAGCCGCAGTTTAGGCCGCGCCACATGGGGGGAGGGTATTTAGTGCATTGTCACCGTAAAAAGTTAGGAGCGAGCCACATAGGCACGGACGTGTTTCGAACGGCATTGCTGCCTCCGCTAAGTTGGTTGGAGATGTTTGGTGTAGTGGAGACAGTGTGCGAGCGTAAATCGTATACCGCACCTGGTGGGCCGCAAATGAAAGTGCGGTTGCTCACAGATGGCCCGACTGCCTTGTGGCACTGTTGTCCAACTCTCAAAGAGGGGACGGCAATGAGCCACGACTGGACGATCCGGTGGAAAGGCCTGATATTTGCGGGCTACGGCGTTATGTTTGCGCTCGTCTTGAACAAGTTTGTTTTCGACGGACCAGGTTGGAGCAAGTTCCCGGCGATGCTGCTCTTGGGATTAGTCTTCGGCGTGATCGGCCATCGCATTGGACGGAAACAAATGCGCGATAAGGTTTGACGTATACGACTTCTCTCCGCAGGCTTCACGGTAAGGCGGTGAGCACGCACCCTTGCCGCCCGACGTTTTTCTGCCGCTCGGAGACAGCCGTTTTCTCAGCCGTCTCGAACGTCAGACCGGGCGCGGCTCAAGCCCGCCAAGCGCGGGCCTGAGCCATCGGCAGGGGAGGATGTTTAGTGCACTGTCACCGTAATTTAGCGCGGACCGAAGTTGTCGCGAAATTGTCGGTGGACAGTGTTTAGCGTCATTTTCTGCCTGGATGGTCAGTCGATTTGATGCGCCACCGCCGAGAGGAAACGGACCAGCACCTGGTTGAAGGCTTCGGGCGCCTCCAGCTGCGGCCAATGACCCACATTCTTCATCTCGAGAAATCCTTGCAGACCGGGAAGCGACTTGCGCATCTCTTCTTCGCTCGGCTTGCACGAGCGCGGCTATGCGGCCACCGGAGTTCGGCAGGTCGCAGAGGCTGCCGGGGTGCCGCAGGGTTCGTTCACCAATCACTTTCGATCGAAGGAAGGCTTCGGGCGTGCGGTGCTGGAGCACTATGCGGCCCGCTTGGACCAGGTCATGCAGCAAACGCTAGGGGACGCTTCTCGCCCGCCAGCCGAACGGCTCGCCGCCTATTTCGACGAGATCGAGAAGCGGGTGCGAACGCAGGACTGGGGCATCGGATGTTTGATCCCCGACCTTGCTGCCGAGACCTCCAGCTATGGCGACGAGTTGCGCGACTTGCTCGCGCGCGTCATGGAACGGCAGACTGCCGCCTTCGCCGCTGTTCTGCGTGAGATGGTTGACCCGATGCGTGCGGACGGTCTTGCCGGCGTGCTGCTGGCAGCCTGGCACGGCACCTTGCTGCGGATGAAAGTGGAGCGGACGGGAGAGCCAATCGCGCGCTTCCGCAAGGTGCTCGACCTCTTGGTCAGGTAGCGTCGCACATTGCGCAGGATGAATTACAGGATGAATTACGGTGACCGTGCACTCAATTGCGCAATTACGGTGACAGTGCACTCAATTGACGCCGGCAGCTTTCCCGTCCATGATGCAACATGGCTCGTCTCGCCCGTGTCGTCATCCCCGGTCATCCCCACCATGTCACCCAGCGCGGCAACGGGCGGGCGCGCACATTCTTCGAGGACGGGGACTATGCGCTGTATCGCGACCTGCTTGCGGCGAACTGCAAGGATGCCGGGGTCGAGGTGTGGGCCTGGTGCCTGATGCCGAACCACGTGCACCTGATCCTGGTGCCGTCCGATCCCGACGGGTTGCGCCGTGCGCTCTCGCGCGTGCATCGCAGCTACGCCGGGATCATCCATGCGCGACGTCAGCGCACCGGTCATTTCTGGCAGGGGAGGTTCGGCGCCGTTGCCATGGACGAAGAACATCTCGCGGCGGCGCTGCGCTACGTGTCGCTCAATCCGGTGCGGGCGCGCCTGGTGCCGCGGGCACGGGATTGGCGCTGGTCGAGCACGCGCGCGCATTTGCGCGGCAAGGACGACGGCGTGACCGCGCTGGCGCCGATCCGCGATCGTTTTCCCGAGTTTGCCGATCTGCTCGCGAGCGAACCGGAAGACGATCTGTTCGACGCCCTGCGTTCAGCCGAAAGCATCGGCCGGCCGCTGGGAGACAGCCGTTTTCTTGCACGTCTCGAACGTCAAACCGGGCGCGTCCTGAAGCCCGCCAAGCGTGGGCCGAAGCCGTCGGCCCAAGAGGAGGAGGGTATTTAGTGCACTGTCACCGTAATATCGTTGCGTGTCTCGCCTAGCCCCAAAAGGGGGCAGATGCTGCTCAAAAGGTGTATCTCGACCGCTTTCGACGCTGGCGCCGCCGTCGCAGTCGGGAAATAGCATCGCGCGATCCGTAGCCGATCGCTGCGCCGACAATAAAGCCGAAGAGGAAGTTGAGCATCCAGCTTCACTACCCCAAGTTGCCGCACGCCGTCCGAATCTTCTCTCTTAGGGTGAAGAGAACGTTATTCATGACAACTTCCGTTCCATCGGTGCCGCCGCCTCGCCGGGCCAAGGTGGCCACGATCAAGGCCGCCGAAGGGGAATATCGGCTTGACACTAGGAAGCGCTTCAATGCCTTGGATCGTCCGAACTCCGTAATTCCCGGCTCATCGGCGCGAGTTGCAGCCTGGAATCGGACGCCGACCAGCAGAAGCACCTACAGCATAGAGAAAGAGAATGGCGCACGGACGAAACAAGTATCAATCACGAGAGAACCGTGCTCGCGTCCGTGAGATTCTGCTTCGGGACTGGGACCCCATCGGGGTCTACGGCATACGGCAGGCCGCCGACGAGTATGATTCCTACGCAGATAAGGCCTACGTCATGCTGATGGACGAAGGCGCAACGGCGAACGAAATTGCCGGTTATCTCTATATTATCGCCACGGAGCATATGGGACTGACCGACCAGGGGCGCTTGGCCGAGAAGAGTAATCAGGTTGCTCAACTTCTCGTGCAGCTTCGGCCTGAGTTTGGCACCCACTGAAACACTATGGTCCGAAATTTTGCTGACGGTCCTCACCGGAGGGTACGCTACGGGTCAATCTTCAGGAGACAACCGTTTTCTCAGCCGTCTCGAACGTCAGACCGGGCGTGTCCTCAAGACCGCCAAGCGGGCCCAAGCCATCGGCGGGGGAGGGTCTTTAGTGCACTTTCACCCTAAGAGCCCTTGTGAAAGGGCACAGTAGACTTGCAATGACCTTCGCGCGCGGCCGAGTTTAGCGCTGCACAAGGATGCGATTGAATGATTATGCTCATCGGCCCCGTTCTCTTTATCCTTCTCATTCTGTTTGCTATTCGCCAGCAAAAGCGTGGCCTCCCGGGGTGGAAAGCGGCACTCATGGTGATTGCCGGATCGGCCCTCATAATACTGCTGATGTTTGGATTGCTTTTCGTCGGCTTCAGAAACTTTGGCTAGATCGAAAGGACGGGGAGGCCGATTGCAGGGGGCGGGAGAGTTCTTAGCGGTGCCCCATCAATCGATGCACTGAGATGATCTTATGTGAACCATGCATTTGCCCGGACGCCTGAAGGCCAAAATTGTGGAAAGGGGACGACCACTCTCTCGACGCGGTGAACGTACGATGACAGCGCCTCACCGTAGTTATCGTGTCTCACTTCAGGTGTGCAGTCCAACCCAGTGTGGACGGGACGGGCTCACAAAGCTCATCGTTTTCATGAGCGTGAAATAGAATGGAATCGCAATTGTGCGAGATTTTGTGAGACCTGCTTTGGCATTCTTGGTGGCGCCAACGTCTGTGAGTGCAGTTCTTTTTGCGATCGGACTGATGAGAGGTACTGAAACATATTATGTCGAGCAGCTTCTGCTGATCGTGAAAATCAGCTACATTTGTGAGCTGTTTCTTGGTGTCCCAGCTTATGCATTCTTCAGATCGAAGAACATCAACGCGTACTTGTCGTACATCGCGGTTGGCGCCTTGATTGGTATAGTTGCGCCTTTATCCGTGTTTGCGCCCTGCGCCTTCGTATCTGACAGTTGCGGTGCAATAGGTGTTGGGCTTCTTACGATTTCGGCGCTTGGGGCTTTGTTTGGGGGCTTGTCCGCAATGGTGTTTCGAGTGATCCTCGGCAGACATACATGGAGAATTGTCCGCTCGACCTGACTAACTCCTGCAGGAATTGATTGAGCTTACATTGCGGTGACACTGTCACCGGAATTTCCGAGCCTGGCGCCGGTGGCGGCGCCTATGTCGACCTTGCTTCAGGGTGCCATGACGAGCGTTCGTCAACCAACGGAATGAGGACAATGCAGAGGCCGCTCCACACCGTCAGCTCGCTTTCGCCGTCTCCACATCAACAATCCAGCGGCTGCGAAGACCAGACCGGGGAGACCTGCGCCGACGATGGGGCCAGGGACCGGAAAGCCTGTATAGCTATAGTCTGTCCAAGTCGCTGGTGAGGTGGAGATCGCGTAGGAGCCGTCAGGCTGAAGGATATAGTCCCCGACAGGGGCGCCGAACGGGTTAGCTGCCTGCGAGACAGTTTCGAGGAACGCCGTTCCGTAAACCGCGGCATTGCCCACAATGGCCCAATCTGTGATCACGCCGTGGTCAAACGTGACGTAGCTTTTGGGGTCTATGAAATTGGGGCCTTGTGAGGATGATACGAAGTAGTCCGCGGTGCCCACATTGAAAAGCGATATCCACTGGAGGTTATCCGCCAATGTGTAGGTGCCGGTGACGTCAGCCGCCGAAAGAACCGACGGACCGAACTCCAAGGATACTTGAGCGTAGAGGCGGGGACCTATCCGTTGCGGGTCGAGGTTGGTCGTGAAATCGTTGCCCTGGTAAAACGCGGTTATCGTTGCGCTGAAGGATTGTCCGGTCGTTGCGAGCAGCACCAAGGACGTCAAGACGCCCAGAAGCTTTGGCTTCACTATGTATTCCCCTCGAAAATCCGCTGACGTCGAAAGAGATAAGCTACGGCCGCGGCGGGTTTAGGTCAACCTAGCGTTGAGAGAATTTCCACGGCGGGCAGCTTGTGTAATGCAGATGTCGCTCGCATCTGCGTTGGCTCGCCAAAATCGCGCTCTCGTGCTGAAGCCGACTGAAATGGTCATCCGCTCGGCACTTGAACCCCACCAGCGGCGGCGCCGACCAAACGCCATGGCCGCATTCGTTGCAGAACTCCTGTTCGATCTCGTCAGATTCCTCGTGGGGAGCTGGCTGAGAGAGGGTGCGTTCGCCATCGGTGCGTGGGTCGATACCAGGATTGAGAGCCGCACGGCGCGCCTGGTCGTCGGCCTCCTGCTCGGGGCCGCCGCTTTCTTCCTCATTCCCGCCATCGCCGGCGTGCTGGGTCTTTGATGCCCTCGTCAAGGACCAACCTCGTCATCGCATTGGCCGTGGGGGCGCTCGTCTCGGCGCTGCTCCTCGTGCTGGAGCCGCTGACCGACTTCGCGTTTCTATCGCTGGAGTGGCCGGGCATCAGCGCGGCGTATTTTTTCTGGGGAGCGGTCGGAGGATCCACCGTCCTCGGTATCGCCATTTGCTGGTTCGTGAACGCACTGACCTATGGTCTGGGCGCTTTCGTCGTTCTCAGCGTCTTCAAGGTGGTGCGGGACGCATGAAGCGCCGGCTCCGATGTGGTCGCGCGACGGCGGATCAGACGCGCTTCACGCCGCCTTCTCCTCACCCTTGGCGATGATCTCGACTTCGAAATAGCCCATGTCGCGGAGCTCGGCGGCTTTCTTCTCAGCCGCTTCCCTGGTGTTCCGCTTCAGGATGATCTGGCCCGCTCCGTCGCGGGCGCAAACGAAATAAGGCATTTTCGATTCCCAATTTCGTTTGCATACACACGGCGGCGGATTCCTGCAATTCCGGGGTTCACGGCGCCAGCCCGGCCTTTTGCCGCATCTCGTCGATCAGCTCGGAGGCCTCGGCCTTGGTCAGGTCCTCTCCGGGCAGGTCCTCGTGCGCCTGCTCGGCGAGGGTCTCGAGGTAGGATTGCTGGGCTCCCGTCATCGGGTCGTCTCCGGAAACCCAGTCTTTCGGGTCCTTCTGGGTGTTGTCGGCCATTGCAGATCTCCTATTCGCTCTTCCGTCAAACGTCGGACTCGACTCTTCGTTCCGTTTTTGTTCTCATTGGCCCATATTCAAGATCGCGAGGCCAGACATGCCGGACCTGGACTTTCTCAGGCGGGAAATCGAACGAATGCGCATCCAGATGGGCAGGCAGAGGCGGGAGATCCTCCAGCTGCAGCGGGCGGGGATCGGTACGGCCTCGGCGCAGGCGCTGCTGTCGCGGATGGAGGCGAAGGTCGAAAGTCTCTGCGCCGAACGCGACGCGCTGAAGGCGGCGCAGCCTCGCCCGGCGAAACGCAAGGTGCTGGGCGGGAGGACATGGTGAGCAGGCGGTGGTTCGACGACGAGAGAGACCTCTCGCCCTTCCTCGCCGCGCTCGAGGACGTACGCCGCAGGGCGACGCGGGAAGGGTGGTGCTATGCCCACGTCCAGGCCATCATCGTGGCGATCGACCAATACGCGGAAGCCGCGACCGGCAACCGCGAGTATTTCCTGAACAAGCCGGTTTCGATCGGGGACAACAGGAAGGCGGCCGACATTCCGTGACCGTCAATGCCGCTCCATTGCGGAGCACGGGCGTGCGGCATGCGCGCGTTGCTCGTTGGGAAGCGCGACGTTCCCATTCAAGACGAGAGGCTCGCGGCAGATTGCGGCTGACGCTTTGGAGGAACGGACCGGCGAGGCCCGGGTTGGCCAGAGACAATTGGAGACGTCTCTATCATGGCCAAAGATCTTCCCCGGTCCGAAGAAAGAGAAGGCACGCGCAAGCTGATGATGTCGGGAGCAGCGATTGCCGCGATCCTCTTCGTGGGCTTGGGGCTCTGGTTTGCTGCGCCCCAGCTGTTCGGGGTGACCAACCATGTCGGACGCCCCTCGACCGGTGCCGACAAGGGCGCGCCCGCGACCACCGTCGGCACCGGAGTTCCAACGCAGCGCGATGCCGTCAGCACGGCCGCAAAACAGGATCCGGCCGGCAACGAGGATGCGAGCGGCCGTCGCGCCCGGCAGATCAAGGAGAGCAGCCGGCCCGCGAACCTCTCCGAGCAGCAGCGCGAACAGCTCCGCTCGATCTTCTCGACGTCGCAGGGCCCTGCGATGGATCGGCCGAATTTCGAGATGATGATCGGCACCTCGGTGCCGCGACAGACCGAGACCGCCGATCTGCCGCCGGAGGCGACGCAGATCCTCGACGGGTTCTGGGGCGATCAATATCTGATCGCGGGGAATTCCCTCGTGATCGTCGATCAGCATTCCCGACGGGTCGCAGGGATCATCGCCGACGTGCGATGATCACGCCCTGCGGTGCAGGCTCGAGTGTTCCGACGCAGGAACCTCTCTCGCTTGAGAGCTTGTTAACCGGCCATGCTCAGGATGCCGCTCCGAACTGGAGAGGATACCGATGTCAGAGCTGGAACAAGCGATCCGCGAGCGTGCCTACCAGATCTGGATGGAGAGCGGCGGGCAAGACGGCCACGCCGAGCGGCATTGGCTCGAAGCCCAGCGCGAGATTCTTTCCGCCTCGCTTGGCGCCGTTGCGCGCGTCTCCAAGGTGAGTTCCGAGAAGCCGAAGGCGAAGTCCGCAAGCCCGCGCAAGAAGCGGCGCGCCGCGTAAGCTTGCGGCCCGCTCGTCATGGAGCGAGCGCGCACTCGAGATAGCCGCGTTCCACGGCGCTCGTCGTCGCCGCCGATCAGCGAGGCGAGGCGGAGGAGGGGGCCGATCGGACGCGGCCCGGCGACGTCGTCTTCTTTCGCGGCGAAGACGTCCGACGGGTCTTGCCGGACTTCGCCCGCGCGTCGGGCTTGATCCCGTTCTGCTCGTCGAACTGCTTCAGCCAGGCCTGGATGTGCCGGGGGTCGTCGGGACAAAGCCGCTCGAGCAAACGAAGGTTCTGCGCTCTGAATTCCACAAGGGTTTTCGGCATCATGCCTCCTCAAAACCCTGCCCGGCGCAAAAGTGCGTCGTGGTGGTGAAGAGGTCAACGGCAAAGAGCGCTTGAAATCCCGGGCGGGCTGATGCAGCGCGCCGAAGCGAAAACCCCGCCTGGGGGAAGCGGGGTTCTCTGTCGGGGTGAAGCTTAGGGACGCTTCAACTGTAAGACGCGCGAGCCGGAAGAAAGTTCAAAACGAAACGCAATGCCGCTTCGCGGCCCTCTGCCGAAATGCCGACGAGAGTAGCGAGACGTCTCGGCGCGGCAGCGTCGCTGAAACGCGTCCGGTGCGTCGCGCGCAGCAATTACAAATCCGTAAGTCGGTTGAAAAGGCGTGGCCAAAAACTATCTCTCGGTCAGGCGGCAGCGTAACAAGCCGCCCTTCAACTGACACCCAGCCGCCGCGCTCAGAAAAGGCGAAGCTGGGTCCTTTGAAATTCTCCCGCTTGACCCCAAGCTTGGCCCTGCCTCACTGGCCTCAGAGGCAAACATCCATGGCTACCCGCACCTACAACCACGAGCGCTGGTCCGATGACGACGACCGGCTGCTGCGATCCATGTCTGAAACCGGAAAGAGCCTCACGCTGATGATCGTGAAGCTCAAGCGCCCGATTGCGTCGATCAGGTCGCGCGCGATCGAGCTCGGCATCAATCTGCCCGGTACGCGCATCGGCCTACGACGGAAGCACCAGTCGACCCTAGGCCGCTAAAACGAGCGGCCGCGCCGCTCTGTTCCGAAGCGGCGCGGCCGTCAAAACGTCCGTTGTCGAAAAACAGCCTACTTCATATTGCTGCGCGTCTTGGTTCCGCCCTGGTCGCTGCCTGGGCCGGAGCCGCCCTGACCGGATGCGTCGGGGCTCACCATGCCGCCCTTGCTCATGCCGTCATTGCTCATGCCGGTCGTGCCCTTATTCATCGAGCCCTTGTTCGGATCGTTCATGCCGGGCTTCTGCATGTTGTTGGACTGCCCGGCAGTGCCGGTCTGGTTCTGCGCGAAGGCAGAGCCGCACATGAGGCCGAGAGCGGTGGTGGCGATCATGATCTTCTTCATTGCAAACTCCTGGTTGGTTGCGCAGGCCCAACCGGAGTGCCGAAATCATGTTCCAAAGAAATCAAAAGTTCAGATGCCGAGAAATCGCCCGAGGATGAGCCGGCGCCTGCGCTTCATGCGCAGGCGCGCGGAGCCGCGGCGAACGGCCTCGCAACCGACGGCGGCGAACTCGCCAGCCGTCAGGCCGCGATCCGATGCTCGGCAGGGGCCGTCAGGAACTTGAGCGCTTCGGCATGCGCGAGATCGGGAACCGCGATGGCCGTGTGGCTGTGCATCGCATGCGTCCGTGCGGCCGCGATTCCCTCCAGGATCTCCTTGCCCTTGATGACGTGGAGGCCCATGCCATCGCCGGCGGGGAAGATCGCGAGCACCACGTCGTAAGCCGCGATCACGGCCCTCAGCGCTGCGGCCTTGTCTTCGGCGACGTCGACGAAAATACGAACATCAGCCGCGAGTTCGCGCAGCTCGTGAAAATCCAGCACTGTCGGGATACTCCAACGCAACCAACCTGAACCGAGCTTGGTCGCGTTGGGTTACTGAAGTGTCAACAAGGCGCGCCGGACCACAGGTTTCGCGGCGAAGTGTCTTCACGCTTCAGCGCTTGGCCTCCTTGCGAAGCCTGGCCTCCGCGGCTTCGTCCACGAGGGTCAGGGCAAGGCCGTCATAGCTCAGCTTGAACCCGCGGCCGACGATCCAGGTCCATCCCTCCCGCTCCTTGACGGCTTGCGCGTTGAACTGTTCGGAGATCGACTTGACGGCAGCGTCCGGCGCCGCCGGATTGCTCAGCGTCGCATGGACGCGCCAGATCGGATGACGGTCGTCGGCCTCCTCGCTCTCGACCGTGACCTTGGCGCCGTTGATGTCGCATTCGAGGGTATGCGATCCCTGGCTCTTGCGGCAGACATAGCGCCGTTGGCCGACGAGCTTGTTGGTCTCGTCGAATGTCATCCCGGGCGAGAAGCCGAGGATGTCGGATTTCTTCACGTGGGCGAGGGACGCAGGCTTCAGGAAGCTCGGCTGGATCGCGACGATGGCTGCGACAGCGACGACGATCAAACCTGCGACGACGATTGCGACCTTCATGAGCACCCCGCGAAAAACCTTCGCGCCATTATAGCAGCGCCGCGTTCTGCGAGGCACGCAAAAGCGAAAACCCCGCCTGGGGGAAGCGGGGCTCTCTGGTGGGGTGAAGCTTGGGGACTTCATAGATAAGACGCGCCAGCTGCAAAATGGTTCAAGGAAAACTGGGCTGTTCGGTGGCATCGTTCACAGGAAGACGGCCAATCCCCGGGACGGCATGCTTGCGTTTTCGGCCTCGATGGGTTCTAAGCCCGGTCACTTCATCGCTTTCCGGCATGAAGCAGCAGCGCGCACCCGCGGGCCCGGCCCGTCCCAGCAGCAGATTGCTCCGCGCCCATCCATTCAAAGGAATTCAGAACATGGCGAAGATGACGAAGACCCAATTGATCGATGCAATTGCCGAGGGCACGCAGCTTTCGAAGAACGATGTGAAGTCGGTGATCGAGTACATGGCAACCGTCGGCTACAAGGAGCTCAACGAGTCCGGCGAGTTCGTCATTCCCGGCTTCGTCAAGATGTCGGTCGTGAACAAGCCGGCGACCGAAGCCCGCATGGGCGTCAATCCCTTCACCAAGGAGCCGATGCAGTTTGCGGCCAAGCCCGCCAGCAAATCGGTCAAGGCCTCGCCGTTGAAGGTTGCCAAGGACGCGGTGTAGCCGGCGAGAAAAAACCCCGTGCTCGCGCACGGGGCTCTCTCGGCTGGCGGCATTGGGATTTCAGCGCCTGGCCGCCTGCCATGCACCTAACTTAAGGTTGAAAACTGAAAAAGCAACAGCGCCGCCGTGACGGAGTATGTTCGTCAGGCGGCGCTGCCGTTATGACTGGGCGCTGAAATCCCCAGCTTCCATTGGTCGGCGCAGCGCCCGATAGGTTCAAGGGGCCGAGCCGAAAATTAGGAGTGGGGCTGGACTTTTTGTTCTTTGTTTGTTCTAGTCGATCATCTTCTCTGGAGGTGATTCATGACCGTCGAGAAACAGCGCGAAGTCATCCGGCTCTGGAACGAGCTCAGGAAGCTCGAGGGCCCGGCCGCGGAAGAGCTCCGCATCCAGATCCTCGAATGCTTCTCCAAGGAGCAGAAGCAGAAGCGGGCGGCCTGACCCCCATCGGCGGTACGCCGCAGAGCTTTCACCGATCGTTAGGAGTCCTTCCGCGCCCAGATTCGCGACTCCGATTCGTTCTGTGCGAACGAAACGGAGTCGGAGCTGGAACAAAGCGGGCCGGAGGCCGCAGGGCGCGCCACCTCACGTTGACACGATCGCAAGGCGAGGCGGAAGCGAAGGCGCAATGGGCGGCACAAGGCTAACGATCGCTTGTGCGAAAGCCGATAACCCTATTCGGTTAGGTTAAAAGCCCAATCGCGTTGCGCTTGCTGCGGGTTGGGGTAGGTGTCCGGCAAAGACCAAGCAAGAAACGACAACGACTTTGCCACGAGCAATTTCGCCAACAGGCAATTTGCCATGATGCCTCTTTCAAAGCCGTCCTTTTACCAAGGCGACCGGCACACCTACCGGCGTGTCGCACTCGTCGGCGCGCTGTTCTGTCTCGCGTTCGTCGCGATCAGCTTCTCGCTGCGGCCGCAGACGGAAGACACGCGCGTTGCCGTCAAGGCCGACCGCCTAGTGCGCACAGCGGGCCAGCCACCGCGCGCCAATTAGCGCTCGTCGCTTGGGATGCCATCCTCGGCCGACGATTGCGGCCACGCGGCGCCACGCGAGGCGAGCGCCACGAAGCCGGCATAGCCGGACAGGTTAAGCAGGACTTCGAACCAGGTAGGCATGTTAGTATCTCGCTCGCTGCGTGAACAGGGGTGCTCAACGCTCGCGCGCTGACCTCGTTCCCTTGCTCCCGAAGCACGTCCGGAAGTGCGAAGCGTTTTCCGAAAGAACATGCGTCAACAACGACGCGTTAGGGAACTCACAGCGGAGATGAGGGGTCGAGCCGGCGGCCGAGGGCCGCGACGGATTCGCCGGACGGCCGCTCCTTCAGGAACTCGGCGATCGCCTGTGCCAATTCGCGGTCGCTCATCGGCGTCGGCGGCGGTCGCAGCGTGCCGACACCGAAGCTGCGGACGATCTCGTCATAGTGATTGTCGTCGGACCTGGGAACCAGTTTGCGGATACGCGCCAGCAAAGCAGATAATGGCAAACCCATCTCCTTGATCGTCGTCCCCGCTGGCAACCGTCCTGGTCTGCTGCCAATTGCTCCCGTGAAACTGAAAACCCCGCCAGCATCACGCAAGATGCTGACGGGGTCTTCGTGCTGTCGCCTCAACCCGGATGGCGGAGGCGCCCGCACTTGAGACGCCAACCCGCCCGCGGCCGTTTCGTTCCCGCCTGGTCGATAATTATTGACGCCGTCTGGTGTCCATCCCGTGCGCAACCATCGCAGGCGCCCGCCGTTATCTCCGGGACACGCGAAGGAGAGAAGCATGAAGAAGACACTCGCAGTCTTGGCGACCATCGCGGCCGTCGGTGTGACCGCGGTCGCGGCGCCCGCGCCGGCCGAGGCGCGCGGCCGTGGCGGCATCGGACCGGGCCTTGCGTTCGGCCTCGCCGCGGGCGCCATCACCGCAGGCGCAATCGCAGCCTCCCAGCCGTACGGCTATGGTTATGGCTATGGTCCCCGTTACAGCTATTATGGCGGCCCGGCCTATTACGCACCGGGTCCGTACGGCTATTACGGCCGGCCATACTATCGTCATCACCACTACCGCCATTGGTAGTTGCGATCAGCGAAAAGCCCGGAGCGATGCTCCGGGCTTTTTTCATTCGCAGGATTCTATCGCAGGTCGCCTTTCATTCCCGCGTCTCAGCGCGCGGGCGCGATGCTGCTACGGCCAAAGCGAGGGCCGTTCGACCTTGCGGGCGTTTTGCAGCGTCGACACGAAGTATTCTTCGCGCTCGCGCTTGAACTTCTCCTGTGTGGCACGGAAGGCGGCGACCCGGGCGGCGATCTCTTCGCGTTCGCGCTCTTTGCGTTGTTCCTCTTCGGTCATGTCAAATCCCCTCTACACCTGAGTATGTGCACATCTGAACTCAAGCACTGCCGCCGCAATCACGTTGAGTCGCGTCAACACATCCATTGGCGCTCTTGAATGGGGCGTCAATGGGGAGGAGGCATTGCAGGATTGTGATATACGAAGGTCGGAAGAAATTGCCGAGCGCATAGCGTTTGCGCTTGATAAGAGCGTCAGCGATCTTGCCGCTTGTGCAAGTTGCTGTCAGGCCAGACGAGGCGGGAGGCGCGATTGATCGCATCGGATGTTCAGAGCGCTGTCGAGCAGCTCGGCAACATGATCGCCGAGGCCAAGACCATCGTCCCGTTCACCGGCGCGGGCATCTCGACCGAGTGCGGGATTCCCGACTTCCGCTCGCCGGGCGGAATTTGGACGCGCAACCGTCCGATCCCGTTCGATGAGTTCGTGGCGAGCCAGGAGGCGCGGGACGAATCCTGGCGCCGCCGCTTCGCGATGGAGGAGGTCTTCGCCGCCGCGAAACCAGGACGCGGCCATCGCGCGCTGGCCTCGCTCTACCGTGCCGGCAAGATTCCCGCCGTCATCACCCAGAACATCGACAATCTGCACCAGGCCTCCGGCTTCGCGCCCGATCATGTGGTTGAGCTTCACGGAAATACCACTTACGCGCGCTGCATCGTCTGTGGGCAGGCTTATCCGCTCGACTGGGTGAAGCGCCGTTTCGACGGCGATGGCGCCGCGCCCAACTGCACCGCTTGCGACGAGCCGGTGAAGACCGCCACGATTTCGTTCGGCCAGATGATGCCCGACGACGAGATGCAGCGCGCTACCGCGCTGTCGCAGGCCTGCGACCTCTTCATCGCGATCGGATCCTCGCTCGTGGTCTGGCCGGCCGCGGGCTTTCCCATGATGGCCAAACGCGCCGGTGCACGTTTGGTGATCATCAATCGCGAGCCGACCGAGCAGGACGACATTGCCGATCTCGTCATCCACCACGACATCGGCGAGACGCTCGGGCCGTTTGTCGGCAATTGAGGCAGCAGTTTGATTCGCGGCTGTGCAAGCTGTTCATAGGTTCCGGCGAATCTCTTTTTTGTCTATGCCCCGCAACCGGGAGTGTTATCTTTTGAGTCGAAAGATTCGCGTCGCGTCGAAGTGAGAAGATTCTCTTAAGACGCGTGCTTCGAGCGCCGCCGATGTGGCGGGTTGCATTGCAGTGTGGGGTCCGGGGTTATGGGGTCGTCGGACGGATTCGAGTCCAAGAAGCTGGGAGTTCCCGGGCAGGGCAATTCACCGGGGCGATTGACGCCGGGCGAGCACGGCGGTGGGGGCCGCGACAGCGCACTCAGCCCCTTCACCGGATTGGGCGAGGCCAGCGCCAATCTCGTCGAGGTCACCGGCGTCATCAAATGGTTCGACGCCTCCAAGGGCTACGGCTTCATTGTTCCGGACAATGGCTGGCCCGATGTCCTTCTGCACGTTACCGTGCTGAGGCGCGACGGCTTCCAGACCGCGTATGAAGGCGCCCGCATCGTCGTCGAGTGCATCCAGCGCGCCAAAGGCTACCAGGCCTTCCGCGTGGTCTCGATGGACGAGTCGACCGCGATCCATCCGGCGCAGATGCTGCCGCCGCGTACCCACGTCACGGTCACCCCCACGAGCGGGCTGGAACGGGCCCAGGTGAAGTGGTTCAACCGGCTGCGCGGCTTCGGCTTCCTGACCTGCGGCGAGGGTACGCCTGATATCTTCGTGCACATGGAGACGCTGCGCCGCTTCGGCATGACCGAGCTCAGGCCGGGCCAGTATGTCCTGGTCCGCTTCGGGCCCGGCTCCAAGGGCATGATGGCGGCCGAGATCCATCCCGAGGCCGGATCGCCGGGATTGCAGTCGCACTAAGAGCGGATTCCCACAATCGTGAGCTGAGGCGCGCTGCAAGTCCAGCGGGCCTCTTTCTTTTCCGGCGGTCGCCGCGTAAGGACTGATTTACGTCCCACGCCCCGAGAGCCTCCATGAACTTGAATCGAAAGGCCGTCTGGTCAGTTGCGAAGGGCTGGCTTGCCGCCGTCCTCGTCGTCGCCGCCGGGGCCGTCGGCAGCACGTCTGCCAGTGCCGCCAGTTTCCAGCCGCTCGAGATCGTCACCAGGAACGGCGTGCAGGTGTTCTCGGTGGAAATGGCAACGACCGAGGAAGAGAAGAAGACCGGCCTGATGTACCGCAAGGAATTGGCCGACGGCAAAGGCATGCTGTTCGACTTCAATCCCGAGCAGGAAATCTCGATGTGGATGAAGAACACCTACGTGTCGCTCGACATGATCTTCATCCGTGCCGATGGCCGCATCCTGAGCATCGCGGAGAACACCGAGCCGCTATCGACGAAGATCATCTCGTCCCGGGGACCTGCCCGGGCCGTGCTGGAGGTGGTGGCGGGCGCGGTGCAGAAATACGGCATCCGCCCCGGCGACCGCGTCGGCCACCCTCTGTTCGGCAGCAAATAGCGCGGACGGGGCGGGACCGATCGCCGCTCCCGCTGTCCGGGCTTTCCAGCCTTGCCGACGGGCTTGGGACGCTTGATGACGCCTCGGGAAGCGTGTATCGACGGGGCTCGCCGGACATTCGGGGTATAGCGCAGCCTGGTAGCGCGGCAGTTTTGGGTACTGCAGGTCGTTGGTTCGAATCCAGCTGCCCCGACCAAACACACTAAAATCAAAAGCTTACGTCGTTCAGCGCCTTCAGTACTGGACACCCCTCAGGCACTCCTTTTTGAGACGCGCCGTTCTTTGGCGTCCTTGAGATAGCGGTTCCGGACCAAGCGCTGCGCCTAGTCCTTCGCGGCCGGTGCGGGGGGCACCGGCAGAATGATTTCGGAGGCGATTTTCCAATCTTCCTCGACGCGAAGCCAATTGATAATCATTAGAAACGGCTTGGCTGTTCCGTCCTGCCCCGCATAAGAGACCGTGATGTTCATCGGCACGTAGGACTCGGCGACGTCGCGGGTCAGACCGACAACCTTGAGCTTGGAATAGTCCGGCTCGAGCACGACCGGACCGGAGCTGCCGATATCGTGAAGCTTCTGATCAATCGCCTCATTGCCCCAGAAGCCGGCCCAGTTGCCCTCAGACTGGATCGCGCTCTTGGCTACCAACAGTGTGGAGGGCGATTGCCAGAACATCTCATGGAGCGCCCCAAAATCGTGCTTGTTGGCCAATTCCATTAGCCTGCCGAACTTCGCTCGTATCGCGCTAAGGCTCGTCGCATCCAGCGGCTCGTTCCCGACAGCGGATCCAGCCGCGGCAGTTCCGGCGGAGAGAACTAACGCAGTGACGGTGACAACAAGTCGCTTGTACATGCGGGATATCCCTTTCGACGTCTGGCTCGTGGCGTGACAACCCCTGTCGCGGTCCGCAATCGAGATCAGTTGCCCGTTCAATCGGCCGAAGATTTCATCAGAGCGCCTTAGCCCGCACACTCGCGCAGCAAGGTTGTGATTTTCGTATCGAGATCCCGGGCGACGGCAAGTGCTTCCGCACTGCCATACTGCAGGAGATAGCTCTCCATTCTGTCGTAAGAGACATGCACGCCGTCGGGACGTTCATCAATTAGGACTGTGACCGGAGCATAGGAGCCGGCATCGGGTACGTGCTTGACCATTTCTTTCATGATGAGTGGATTGCCTACGACGAACCGTTTGATCTGCGGCGTCCTGGATCCGTTTTCGCGACGCAGAATGTCGCCCAAGTCGAATTCCGCGAAGAGCATGAGGTTTGTGCGGCCGAGCCCGCGCTGTACAACGCGCTCAAGATCCCGGAAGGAATCTGTCGCCCTCGTCTCCTTGAAGAAGTTGGCCAGGTCAGGTTGGCCGATCGCGGACTTGAAGGTGGCGACAACAGCCTCGAATGATTTTGCGCTGGTGAGGCTGAAACGTTCCACCTCGACTTTAACGACTGTCATTTTGTCCTCCGTAACAACTCGCATTGGCCAATTGCGTCCGATGGTGCGTCGGAACGCGACACGATCATGCAGTCGCGGGATGTGCTTCCAGGAAGGTCCGGACGTGGCTGACGAACAGGTCGGGATATTGAAACAGGGCGCCGTGCCCTGAATCGGGATAGAGGACCAACTGAGCGTTGCCGAGTTCCTTGAACATTGCGTAGGCGTTGTTCGCGGGCAGCATGATGTCGTGGCTGCCGCTGACCACAAGAGTGGGCTGGCGGATGGCGCGCAGAATGGCGTGATCGGGATCAGGTGTGGCGCACCAGGTGATCAGAGCCTTGGCCTGCGGATCGGTAACAGCGCTGCCGTTATCCGAGTCCCGATCGTGCTTGCGTAACTTCGTCCGCTTCAGGAAGGCCAAGCCTGACGATCGGCTTGCGGACGACGTCGTGAAGAATAGCGGCAGACGGGAGTCCGGTGCATCGGTCTGGGAAAACGCCTCCTGCAGAACCGCTAACAGGTGTTCCTCACCGCCTTTTGGCGCGGTGCCGACGAGGATGAGTTTCCGGACCAGTCTATCGTGCTCAGCTGCGATCTGTTGGGCGACGCAGCCGCCGAGAGAGAAGCCGAGCAGGTCAACCTCAGATAGGCCGAGGAGATTGATGAAGGCGACTGCATCCCTCGCCATCGCTGCGATATTGTCAGGCGTTTGGCCGGTCGAGCGACCGACCCCAGCATTGTCGAATGCGATGACGGGGCGATCGGCGGCAAGACCGTTGACGACGGCGGGATCCCACGCGTCAATGTTGCCCGAGAAGTGCTGCAGGAGGACGAGCGGCGTTCCGGTAGCGGGGCCGAGGCGACGATAGGCGAAGCGGATTCCGTGGCCTTCGACGTAACGAGTCGGTGCCGTTTCGAGCGTGGCCGCGTCTTGGCTCGCGATGTCGAGTTGGGGCATGTCATCCTCCGGATGCTTGGCATGAAATAGTCGAGTGGGGATCTGGCGTGGCCGCGCGATCGCGGCCCGCGTTCTGCATTCACTGAGCGACCGGGCGCGCTCCCGGCGCGAAAGCACCGGGAGCGGTACCGTTACTTCGCGCGTGCGGCCTTCTCGATGACCTCAGCGACTTGCTTCGCGTGGACGACGAGCGAGGCATGGCTGCCGGCAACTTCCGTCGTTTGAGCCTTGATCCTGGCCGCGAACGACTTCTGGGCCTCGGGCGCCAGCACCTTGTCCTTTGTGCTGATGACGTAGAACGTCGGCTTGTCATGCCAGGCCGCCATGTCGACCGGGGCTTCGAACGCGACGTGGTTCAACGGAAGCTGCGAGTTGGCCAGGTGCTCAGCGATTTCCGGAGGAAGGTCGGCCGCGACGGCTGACGGAAACACTTTGGGATCGATGTACAAATTCCCCTTCGCATCGGGATGGATCGCTTTGCTGCCTTCGGTCGCCGGGCCGGCTTTTGCCAGCGACGCCAAGGACTCGCCGACCTCCGGCGCGAAGGCGGAAACATAGACCAGCGCCGACACCTTGGGATCGTTACCGGCTTGCGTGATGACCACGCCGCCCCAGGAATGGCCGACGAGCACGGTTTTTCCGTCCTGCTTCGCCAGCGCCTGTTTGGTGGCATCGACGTCCGCGGCAAGGGAGGTGAGCGGGTTCTCGACGAGCGTAACGTTGTAGCCCTTCTTCGTGAGAATATCGGCAACGGGTTGCCAGCTCGTCTGGTCCACGAAAGCGCCGTGCACGAGCACGATATTGTGGGCTGCTCCCTTGGGTAGTTCAGCGGAATGAACGGAGCCGACCAGCGTCGTTCCGGCCAAGAGTACGGTGGCGGCCGAGAGAAGGATGTTTCGCATTGATTATTCCTGTTGGCATTCGGACGAACGCAGTCCGGGGGGAATGGACGGGCGTTTCCAGCAAGGTCGCGGTTCTTTCCATCTGCCATGGGCGAAATGGATGCCGTACGTGACGTCGGCCCGCCGCGACATGACCTAGTGTGCGGACTTTGCGGACGACAGAGATCAATCGTCCGGATGTTGTGTCCGATCGTCCACCGATCTAATGTCGGCGACATGGACATACTCGCCCAAGTGCTCGATCGCGTTCGTCTCGGCGGCACGCTGCTCTTTCACTTCGAGCTTGGCCATCCCTGGCATCTCGAGTTGCCGGCGCGCCCCTACGCTCTGTTTCACTATCTCAGCCAGGGCTCAGCGACCCTCACGCTCGGACAGGGACAGGAAACCCACATGAGCGAGGGAGATTTCGTCGTCATCACGCGCGGCGAGCCCCATGTGTTTTATTCGGATCGCCGGGCCAGGCCTCTGCGGATTGCGGACATCGATCGATCGTCGCCGCGTCTTGGCGTCGTTCGCCACGGCGGCCGCGCAAAGCCGCTGTCAACCATGATCTGCGGCAACTTCACGGTGTCACGGCCTGTGTTTGGCAGCGTGATGGAACTACTCCCACCCGTGCTCCTGCTGAAGCCGACGACGGACGGTGGTTGGCTCGAAGCAATCCTGCGCCGCATGGTCAGCGAGTCCGCGCTCGAGCGTCCCGGTCAAGACGTCGCACTCTCACGACTGACCGAAGTGCTTTTTGTCGAGGTGCTCCGAAGTTGGATCGCCTCCCTGAGTCCCGGACAAGGCGGCTGGCTCGGTGCCATATCTGACCCACATATCGGACCGGCACTCAAGCTGATCCACGAGAACCCCGAGAAGCCTTGGACGCTCAGCGACCTTGGCCATCGCGTGGGGCTCGGCCGCTCGGTGTTTTCGGCGCGCTTTACCAAGCTCGTCGGCCAGTCCATGCACCGTTATGTGATCGAACGCCGCATGGCGGAAGCGGCGTTCCTGCTGGAAACCAGCGATGAGTCCATCGCACGAATTGCCAGCAGGGTTGGTTACGAGACCGCAGCGGCGTTTTCGAAGTTATTCCATCGACATCACGGCGTATCGCCCGGCCGGTACCGGGCATCCCGACGCTTTGAGAGCGGCGAAGGGCAAGGGGACCTCCAGGAGGCAGCGGTGGCCGATTAGGCTTGTCGCGGTCATCGACGGCGGGTCCCGCTTATGAGCCCATCTCGGACCTCGGACGATGTTTGCCTATGCACCGCTGCTACGGAGGAAATGTGTGCTTTTCCAATTGATAAGGCTCCCCAAACCATCGTGATGCAGACCGCAGGCCGTCGAACCTTTCGCCGCCGCCGGAGACATAAGGGTATTGGGGATTTCAGCGCCCAATGTCTAAACGGACGCCGCCAAGCGATGATATTCCGCTTGCGCGGCGTTGCGCTTTTCGGGGCGCGCTCGTCAGTTCGAGGCGTGCCAGCCGGGCGGAAATGGGACGAATGACCAAGCCGCCTCGTTGTCGTTGGCGGCTTGCGGCGGCTCCTGCGGCGTGGTGACGATTGGCGCGGGCGGCGCCACTCGCACCGCGAGGCGCAGACGTGCACATTGCAAATTCATTGTTGTTGTTCCCCCGCAAAATCAACTGCTTCCAAACGTCCGACAGCTTGCAAAGTTCAGTATGGAAATCACCGTGCGCCAAAACGGCGCGGCCGTTCTCAAATCACACGCAGTCTACAAAAACATGCGCCGGCTTTCAATGGATCGCGGCAATCCGTCCCAAGAAGTAAGGTTGACCGGTTAGGTTAAGGGCGAGCGGCTGTTGCGGCCGTTTTGACGGCTGCTATCAGGTCTATCCCGGCTTGCGATGGGCTGCCTTCACTCTGTGCGACCACAGATTACGGTTCGTCGCGGCGGGCGTATCACTTGAATTTTTGCGCAGCGAGCTCTGCACCATGTCTCTTGATCGCAACTTCAAGACCGCCGGTGCGAGTTGGACGGAGGTCTGGCACCTCTGGACCGTGATCGTGCCGCGCCGCTCCATCAACGGGCAGTTCGTTGTCGGCAAGGTCTGGCGGCGCCACGACGGCCGCGACTGGATCTACAAGAAATTCACCGAGTTCGACGGCGAAGAGGCGGCCTGAAGCGCGATGCAGTCGGGATGCATCGTCATGGCGCATCAGGTCGTTGTTGACGCATAAGCTTTCGAGAAAGCCGCTTCGCACTTTGTGCTGACGCGGCCCTTCGGGTCCGGATCACGCTTCAGCCCGAGTGCCGCTCGCCCGTGGCCGATCCGCGTGGCTGCACGCGCGGCAGCGGCAGTTTGAAGTGCCGCTTCGCATAGGCGATGATCTCGGCGTCCGAGGGATGATCGGCTGCTTCCACGGCGACGATCCGCTTGGCCAGATCAGGTGCGCTCGCGCGAATGTGGCCGGCAAGCTCCGTCTTGGCGCTCGCCGGACCGATGATGAGGATCTCACCGGCGTCAGCCAGGGCTCTGGTCACTTCGGCGTAGAACGCCTTGTCGGGCGCGGCATGGCCGCTGCCGACCGCATTGGCCTTGTGGTGGAGATGGCGTGTCGCCAGGTGCGGATGCAGCGTGACTTCGTCCGAGCCGGTCAGGCCGAGATGGAAGATGCGGGCCTGCGAATGATCGATCCATATCACGGCGTGGAAATGAGAGGGCATGTGTCCGGCCTTGTGCGAGAGGAGGCCGCCGGAATCGGCGCGGCGGCTCATGTCGCGGCGACACTATGCGAGATGGCGCCACCTCTGTTGACCCAGGTCAATCCGACCCGGGTTCGAAGCAGGGCAACCGCCGGCGCCCCCGGAAAGCGGAGGCGACTCGGGCTCAAGCCGCGGCAACTGCGCCAGGCTTTGCCGGTGGCGGCTTCAGCGGCTTGTCCTGCTTCTTGGACCAGGAGATGTAATAGGCCACCGTCGTCATGATCGCGATGCCGGCGACGCTGACGAAGATCTGCGCGAGCAGCGAACCCGAGCTCATCGACAGCTCGAAATGGCCCACGAAGGACAGGAACACGCCGACGCAGAACACCGCGAGCGACTGCTGGCCGCAGACGATCAGGGGATCGAACACCTTCCATTCGAGGCCGGGCCATTCCTTCGGCACGAAGCGGATCACCAGGATCACGATCACGACGAAATGGAGGAAGCGGTACGGCGCAAGGTTGGTCTTGTCGTTCGGGTTGAACGCCGAGAACAGCCATTCCGGGAACATGCCGCCGAAGGCGGGGAAGCGGCCGGCCATGGTCATGACCAGCGCGAACAGGAGATAGCCGAGGCACAGCCACAGCGTAACAGGCGAATTGATCAGCGTCATCGAGCGCCGGGCCCCGCCGAGGGCACACCAGGCGCCGAATACGAACAGCACCTGCCAGCAGTAGGGGTTGAAGTACCACTGGCCGGCCGGATAGGCCGTCAGATTCCAACCGTTGTGGCGCGCGACCAGCCACAGCACGATCGACAAGACCATCGTCAGGTCGGGCTTGCGCAGCATGAACCAGAGCACCGGCGGAAACAGGCCCATCAGCACGATGTACAGCGGAAGCACGTCGAGATTGAGCGGCTTGAAGCGCAGGAACAGGCCCTGGCGCAGCGTCTCGGTGGCATTGTCGACGAGGCCTGCGACGTTGAACTCGTTGATCATCTCGCTGTCGCCGAAGCGCAGCGCGAGATAGGAGATCGAGGCGATGTAGATCACGAACAGGATGATGTGGGCGACATAGAGCTGCCAGACCCGCTTGGTCAGCCGCGTGGCGCCGACGATGAAGCCGCGCTCCAGCATCATCCGCGCATAGACGAAGGAGGCGGTATAGCCGGAGATGAAGACGAACAGATCGGCTGCGTCGGAGAAGCCGTAGTTGCGGGTCGTGATCCAGTTCACGACGTTGTCGGGGATATGGTCGAGGAAGATCGCCCAGTTCGCGACACCGCGAAACAGGTCGAGCCTGAGGTCACGGCCCTTGTCAGGCAGCGTGGCGTTGATGTTCAGGAAGGCCATGCGACGGGAGCTCTCGAAGGGACGGATCTGCTGGTATAGACAAGGCGGTGCCGCCGGGCGGGCCCCCGGCGCGGAAAGCGGGTACACAATTGTCACGGTGCAGCATAATGACTATACCGTTGGCGAGGGGGCCGGGGGCCGGAATCACCCATCCAGTTCCCGATCGGTGTGTCTATACTATCCCCTAGCTTTCCACCAACTGCTACCGTGACGCATCGAAATCGAACGAAAAGACGAAGAGGCCCGGACCAGCCATGACCGCACGCATTTTCAAGCCCGCCAAGAACGCGATGCAATCGGGCCGGTCCAAGACCAAGGAGTGGCAGCTCGATTATGAGCCGGAGCAGCCGCGGGCGGTCGAGCCCCTGATGGGCTGGACCTCGTCGGCCGACATGAAGCAGCAGATCACGCTGCGCTTCCACAGCAAGGACGAGGCGATCGCCTATTGTGAACGCAAGGGCATCCCTTACCAGGTGATCGAGCCGAAGGAATCGGTGCGACGGCCGGTCGCGTACGCGGACAATTTCTCGTTCCGCCGCGGCGAGCCCTGGACGCATTGAGGGGCCCATTCTCATCCCAACCATCCAAAGTGCCGTCATGCCCGGGCTTGTCCCGGGCATCCATGCTCTTGGCGGTAGTCGAAAAACGTGGATGGCCGGGACAAGCCCGGCCATGACGAAGGGAGCGGCTGGTCGCCCGAGCCCAAGACGCTTGGCACCCATTCCGCCGCGTGCTTCGCTGCCTCGCATGACACCATCATGGCGAGGTGGGTATGGCGGGGCGTGACCAGCTCGACGGCGTCGATCTGAAGATCCTTTCCGAGCTGCAACAGGACGGCCGGGTGCGCAATAACGAGCTGGCGCTGCGCGTCGGCGTGTCCGCGCCGAACTGTCTGCGGCGGCTGAAGTCGCTGTTCAGCCGCGGCGTGATCCGGGCGGTACGCGCGGTGATCGACGAGCGGCGGCTCGGCTACGAGGTGGTGTCGTTCGTCTCGATCCAGCTCGGCAGCCAGGCCCAGCCGGTGCTGGAGACGTTCGAGAGCTCGATCGCCGCGATCCCGCGCATCCAGCAGTGCTGGCGGATTTCCGGCGACACCGACTATCTGCTCAAATGCGTGGCGCCGAGCGTCGAGAGCATGCGCCAGCAGCTCCTGCATTTCGCGGCGATGCCCGACGTCAAGAACGTCCGCAGCTTCCCCGTGCTGGGGGTGGCCAAGGATGTGCCGTTGCCGTTGCAGGAGGTGGCCGCGGCGCCGGCCGGATGACGATGCGGATGCCAGAGGGCAGACATCCATTCGGGCAGTCCGATTTAATGCGTGAGTTAATCACCTAACTGTGACATGTGATTCCTGAAGTCCTGCATTGCGCGGAGCCGCGATTGTCGGTTCCGGAGGGCCGTCTAGATGCGAGGTGTAGCCCTCCGTATGCCTGGCATGCCGAGGACTCCTTTATGGGACCCCGAAGCAGGACAACACGCCATGACATCGATTTCGAAGACGTTCGTCGCATCGGCTGCGACGCTGTTTGCATCCGCGTTTCTCGTGGTGACCGCGCCCGCAGCCCAGGCGGAAGACTACTGCATCACCAACGGTGCCCAGGCCGCTCATGGCTGCGGCTATCCGACGATGGAGGCGTGCCGCGCCGCGGCCGGCGGCATCGGCGGCACCTGCGCGCAGAGCGGCGGCGCGAAGACCTCGAACGACGCGTTCGCTCAGCAGCCGAAGCAGACGCGCTCGCGCACCAAGCTTCGCCCGGGCGGCCAGACCAACTCGAACTGACGCTGCCCATCGAGATCGGTTCGGAGATGCTAGGCTTCCGAGATCCGTCTCGGGAGCCGCAGCGGACGCGCTCGCTCACCGGTACCGGCCGCGAAATTCGCGCGGGCTTGCGCCGGTCCAGCTGCGAAAGGCCCGCGAAAAGCTCTTTTCGTTGCGGAAGCCGGCAATCTCCGCGATGCGCTTGATCGGGGTGCGGCCGCGCATCAGCTCCTGCTTGGCGAGTTCGAACTTCGCCTCTTCCTTGAGATCGCGCAGCGAGGTGGACTCCTCGCGCAGGCGGCGATGCATGGTGCGGGTGGAGAGCGCGAGCTCGCGCGCGACGTCCTCGGCACCGAGAACGCGACCGCGCGCATGGCGCAGCACGCGGCGGACGCGCTCGACCAGCAGCCGGTCGCGCCGGTAGGGCAGCACGGTGAGCCGCAAGGCACCCTTGAGCATGTTGTCGAGATCGGCCGGACTGCGTGTCAGCGGCAGCGACAGATAGTGCTTGTCGAAGACGATGGCCGCGCCGGGTGCGTCGAAGCGGACGCTCCGGCAGAAGATGGTCGGATAGACCGAGACGTGGCCCGGCTCGGGAAAAGGAAACTCGGCCGTCCGGAGCGCGATCCGGGAGTCGACAGCCCAGCACGAGAAGCCGAGCACGTAGCGGAACAGGGTGACGAGGCAGAACTCGCGAAAGGGCCCGAGGTCGCGCATCTCACGGATCGAAACGATCGCTGTCTCATCGGCGATCTCGAGATCGAGCAGCACATCTTCCGTGACCAGGCGGTGATGCCGGCACCAGCGCTTGAGCGCGAGCTCCAGCGTCGGCGCGGTGATCGAGGCACGGCACAGCATGCCGTAGGTGCCCCAGGGCAGCCGGCGCGAGAACCAGCCGAGCGCCTCGTCGTCGAGCTCGCGCATGGCATGGCCGGCGAGGGCCTCGAACTGTGCGGCGGTGACCCGTCCGTCCCCGGAATGGACGAGCTCCGGCGCGACCTGGCCCCGGCTCAAGGCCTCCGCGGGATCGCGGCCGTACCGCTCGTAGGCGCCGACCACGCCGCGGACGAAGGCGGCGGGGGTCATGGCACGGCGCGGGATTGCGGTGGCGGCTTGAAAAGGCATCGGAACTCCCTGCAAAAATCCTCGCCAAGTTTGGCGGAAAATGCAACCTTTTCGACCGCATGAGGGCCGGGACCGGGCTAGGTTCGGAGCCAAAATACGGAGGAATCGCCGTGAACATCCCGAGCATCGATTTCGATCTGGGCGAAGACATCAGCCTGCTGCGCGACACCTTGCGCGCCTTCGTCGAGGCGGAGATCACCCCGCGTGCCGCTGAGATCGAGAAGGCAAACCTGTTCCCGGCGGACCTCTGGAAACGCTTCGGCGACCTCGGCCTGCTCGGGATGACCGCGCCGGAGCAATATGGCGGCTCCAGCATGGGCTATCTCGCCCACATCGTCGCCATGGAGGAGATCTCGCGCGGCTCGGCGGCGGTGGGGCTGTCCTACGGCGCCCATTCCAACCTCTGCGTCAACCAGATCCGCCGCAACGGCAACGACGCACAGCGCCAGCGCTATCTGCCGAAGCTGATCTCCGGCGAATATGTCGGCGCGCTCGCGATGTCCGAGCCGGGCGCCGGCTCCGACGTGGTCTCGATGAAGCTGCGCGCCGACAAGCGCGGCGACCGCTACGTGCTCAACGGCTCCAAGATGTGGATTACCAATGGCGGCGATGCCGACGTGCTGGTGGTCTATGCCAAGACCGATCCGGAGGCCGGCCCGCGCGGCATGACCGCATTCCTGGTCGAGAAGGGTTTCAAGGGCTTCACCTACGGCCAGCATCTCGACAAGCTCGGCATGCGCGGCTCCAACACCTATCCGCTGTTCTTCGACGAATGCGAGGTGCCGGAAGAGAATGTGCTCGGCAAGGTCGGCGAGGGGGTCAAGGTGCTGATGTCCGGGCTGGACTATGAGCGTGCGGTGCTCTCCGGCGGCCCGCTCGGAATCATGGCTGCGTGCATGGACGCCGTGGTGCCCTACATGCACGAGCGCAAGCAGTTCGGCCAGCCGATCGGCGACTTCCAGCTGATGCAGGGCAAGCTAGCCGACATGTATTCGACCTGGCAGGCCACGCGCGCCTATGTCTACGCCGTGGGCCGCGCCTGCGATCGTGCCGACCACGCGCGCACCCTGCGCAAGGACGCCGCGGCTGCGATCCTCTATTCCGCGGAGAAGGCGACGTGGATGGCCGGCGAGGCGATCCAGGCGCTGGGCGGCGTCGGCTACACCTCAGAATTCCCGGTCGGGCGTCTGTGGCGTGATGCCAAGCTGTACGAGATCGGCGCCGGCACCTCCGAGGTGCGCCGCATGCTGATCGGCCGCGAACTGATGGCCGAGACGGCTTAAGTCCTTCACCGCATTGGAATCACCATGCCGCTCCATTCCAGCATCGATCCGTCTTCGTCAGATTTCGCGCGCAATTCCGAGGCCATGCGCGGCCTCGTCGCGGACTTGCGCGAAAAGCTTGCCCAAGTCGCCGGCGGCGGCGGCGAGACCTCGCGCAAGCGCCACACTGCGCGCGGCAAAATGCTGGCGCGTGAACGCGTCGACCTCCTGGTCGATCCCGGCACCTCGTTCCTGGAGCTGTCGCCGCTGGCGGCCTACGGTCTCTATGGCGGCGACGTGCATTCGGCGAGCGTCGTCACCGGCGTCGGGCGCATCGCGGGCCGTGAATGCGTCATCGTCGCCAATGACGCCACCATCAAGGGCGGCACCTATTATCCCATGACCGTGAAGAAGCATCTGCGGGCGCAGGACGTCGCGCGGCAGAACAATCTGCCCTGCGTCTACATGGTCGATTCCGGCGGCGCCTTCCTGCCGCTGCAGGACGAGATTTTTCCGGACGAGCGTCACTTCGGCCGCATCTTCTACAACCAGGCGCAGATGTCGTCCCAGGGCATTCCGCAGATCGCGATCGTGATGGGCTCCTGCACCGCCGGCGGCGCCTATGTGCCGGCGATGTCGGACGAGAGCATCATCGTGCGCAACCAGGGCACCATCTTTCTCGGAGGGCCGCCGCTGGTGAAGGCTGCGACCGGTGAAGTCGTCAGCGCGGAAGAACTCGGCGGCGCCGACGTGCATTCGCGCCAGTCCGGCGTGACCGATCATTACGCGCAGAACGATGCCCATGCGATCGGGATCGCGCGGCGCATCGTCGGCACGCTGAAGCCGCCGGCGCGGCCGAACCTCAACATGCATGCGCCGCGCGATCCGCTGTTCGCGGCCGAGGAGATCTACGGCGTGGTGCCGGTCGACGGCCGCAAGCCGTTCGACGTGCGCGACATCATCGCGCGCGTCGTGGATGGCTCGGAGTTCGACGAGTTCAAGAAGCTCTACGGCACGACGCTGGTATGCGGCTTCGCCCACATCTGGGGTTATCCAGTCGGCATCATCGCCAACAACGGCATCCTGTTCAGCGAAAGCTCGCTGAAGGGTGCGCATTTCATCGAGCTGTGCTGCCAGCGCGGCATTCCCCTGGTGTTCCTGCAGAACATCACCGGCTTCATGGTGGGCAAGAAGTACGAGGCCGGCGGCATCGCCCGCGACGGCGCCAAGCTGGTGACGGCGGTCGCGACGGCCTCGGTGCCGAAATTCACGGTGGTGATCGGCGGCTCCTACGGCGCCGGCAATTACGGCATGTGCGGCCGCGCCTACTCGCCGCGCTTCCTCTGGATGTGGCCGAACGCGCGCATCTCTGTCATGGGCGGCGAGCAGGCGTCGATGGTGCTGAGCCAGGTCCGCCGCGACAACATCGAAGCCAAGGGTGATAGCTGGTCCCGGGAAGAGGAAGACAAGTTCCGCGAACCCATCCGCGCGCAATATGAGAGCCAGGGGCATCCGTATTACGCGACCGCGCGGCTGTGGGACGACGGCGTGATCGATCCGGCCGACACGCGCCTTGTGCTCGGCCTCGGCCTCTCGGCAGCGTCGAATGCGCCGATCGAGCCGACGAAATTCGGCCTGTTCAGGATGTGATGCGATGGACCGCTCAAAGCTCTACCGGCGTTTTCGCACCCTCCTGATCGCCAACCGCGGCGAGATCGCCTGCCGCGTCATCCGCACCGCGCGCGCCATGGGGCTGCGCACCGTCGCGGTCTATTCCGAGGCCGATCGCGACGCCATGCATGTCGCGCTCGCCGATGAAGCCGTGCTGCTCGGGCCGGCGCGGGCGCGCGACAGCTATCTCAACATCGAGCGCTTGATCGAGGCCGCGCGCAAGACCGGCGCGGAGGCCGTGCATCCCGGCTACGGCTTCCTGTCGGAGAATGCCGAGTTCGCGCAGGCCTGCTATGACGCCGGCCTCGTCTTTGTCGGCCCGACCGCCGCGATGATGAACGCGATGGGCTCGAAGTCCGGCTCGAAGGCGCTGATGGAAAAGGCCGGCGTGCCGCTGGTGCCGGGCTATCACGGCGAGGCCCAGGACGAGGCGACGCTGGCGAAGGCGGCGGACAAGATCGGCTTCCCGATCCTGGTGAAAGCGTCCGCCGGCGGCGGCGGCCGCGGCATGCGCATCGTGCGCTCCGCCGACGAGCTTGCGCCCGCGATCGTCAGTGCCAAGCGCGAGGCCAAGGCCGCGTTCGGCGACGACCGCATGTTGATCGAAAAATATGTCGACAACCCCCGGCATATCGAGGTGCAGGTCATCGGTGACAGCCACGGCAATCTGCTCTCGCTGTTCGAGCGCGAATGCACGCTGCAGCGCCGGCACCAGAAGGTGATCGAGGAGGCGCCGTCGCCGACCCTCAATGCAGCGCAGCGCGAGACGGTCTGTGCCGCCGCGCGAAAGGCGGCGGGCGCGGTGAATTATGTCGGTGCCGGCACCATCGAGTTCGTCTCCGACGGCAAGGATGTGTTCTTCATCGAGATGAACACGCGCCTGCAGGTCGAGCATCCCGTCACCGAGCTGATCACCGGGATCGATCTCGTCGAGTGGCAGCTGCGCGTCGCCTTCGGTGAGGCGCTGCCGCTGAGGCAGGACGAGATCAAGCTCAACGGCCATGCGGTCGAGGCGCGTGTCTATGCCGAGAACCCGACCAAGAACTTCATGCCATCGGTCGGTCGGATCTCGACCTGGCGGCTGCCGGCGGAAACCGGGGGCTTGCGCATCGACGCCGGCTATCGCGAGGGTGATAGCCTCTCACCGTATTATGACGCCATGCTCGCCAAGATGATCGCCTGGGCGCCGACGCGGGACGTCGCGATCGAGCGACTGAATCGCGGGCTGGAGGAGTCCGACGTCCGCGGCATCGTGACGAACATCCCGTTCCTGTCGGCGCTGATGACGCATCCGAAAGTGCGGAGCAACGCGATCGATACCGGATTCATCGAACGTGAGCTGGCGGTGCTGACCGCCGCGGCCCCGGCGCCGGGGGAGCTGGAGCTGTGTGCCGCGGTCGCGGCGATCGTCAATCAGGAGCAGCAAGCGGGCCGTGCGCAGGCAAATTCACCCTGGCAGACCTTCGGCTGGCAGCCGGTAGGCCGCCGCCAGCGCAGCTTTGCCTTCCGCGTCGGGTCCGGACCGGAGCAGAAGATCACGCTGAACTATGGCAGCGGTCCCTCGACGTTGGTGATCGGCGAGCGTGAGCTGGCGTTCGCGACCGCGGTGAAGGACGGCGGCTTCGACCTGACGCTCGATGGAGTCAAATCATCGGTCGCGGCGGTCATCGACGGCCACGAGCTGTACTTGCGCACGCGCAACGGCCGCTTCGACCTGCACTGGGTCGATCCGTTCGGCGGCGAAACCGAGGAGCAGGTCGGCGCGGACAAGATCGCTGCGCCCCTGCCGGGCACGGTCGTCGCGGTGCTGGCCGAGGAAGGCGCCAAGCTGGAGAAGGGCGCGCCGATCCTCACGCTGGAAGTGATGAAGATGGAGCAGACGCTGCGCGCGCCCTATGCCGGCGTGCTGAAGTCGATCAAGTGCAAGGTCGGCGACATCGTGCAGGAGGGCATCGAGCTCGCCGTGGTCGAGCCGTCCGGAGAGTGACATGAGCAATCCCGTCCGCATCATCGAAATGGGGCCACGCGACGGTCTCCAGAACGAAAAGACGCCGGTCAGCGTCGAGGATCGCATCGCGTTCGTCGAGGCGCTGGTCGCGGCCGGCCTCGATACGGTCGAGGTCGGTGCCTTCGTCTCGCCCAAGGCGATCCCGCAAATGGCGAGTTCGGATGCCGTCTTGCGGGGTGTCGCTCATGTGAAGGGCGCCGAATTCCACGTATTGGTGCCGAACGAGAAGGGCTACGAGGCCGCGCGTGCCGCGGGCGCCAAGGTCGTCTCGGTGTTCGCGGCGGCGTCCGAGGGCTTTTCGCGCGCCAACATCAACTGCACGGTCGCCGAATCCATCGAGCGCTTCAGGCCGGTGCTGGCGCGCGCCAGGGCCGATGGCGTGAGGGTGCGCGGCTATATTTCCTGCGTGCTCGGCTGCCCGTTCGACGGCGAGGTCAAGCCGAAGGCGGTCGCCGATCTCGCAACGACGCTCTGGGAGCTCGGCTGCTACGAGATCTCCCTCGGCGACACGATCGGGGTCGGTACGCCGGACAAGGCCAAGGAGATGCTGCGCGCGGTCAGCGCCAGCATCCCCGCCGGAAAGCTGGCGATGCATTTCCACGATACCTACGGCCAGGCGCTGGCCAATCTCTATGCGGGGATGGAGGAGGGCGTGCGTGTCATCGACGCCGCCGCGGGCGGCCTCGGCGGCTGTCCCTACGCGCCCGGCGCGACCGGCAATGTCGCGACCGAGGACGTCGTCTACATGCTCGAAGGCATGGGCGTGAAGACGGGCGTGGATATGGAGAAGCTGCTCGCGGCCACCAACGCGATGAGCGGCGTGCTTGGCAAGCTGCCTGTGAGCCGCGTGGCATCCGCGCTGAACGCGAAGAGGAAGCGAACGGCTTCGTAGCACCAAATCTAGTACGTAGGTTTCGTAGGGTGGGTTAGCTCTGCAGATGCGCACAGCGCATCTTCAGTGCGTAACCCACCTCTTTGGTATCTGCGGAGACAGAATTGGTGGGCCCCGCGACTGCGCTTTGCGCAGCCGCAGGTCTAACCCACCCTACGAGACCTCTGGTCAAGCCGCCTTGAGGCCGACATCCGGCAGGCGCGGCCGGTTCTTGAGCGCCTTGGCCATCATGGCCTCGACCTCGGCCTTTTCGTGCGGCAGCAGCGCCAGGCGGGGCGGGCGGGTCAGCGCGGTGCCGCGGCCCATGATGTGCTCGCACAGCTTGATGCACTGGACGAGGTCCGGACGGGCATCGAGGTGCAGCAGCGGCATGAACCATTCATAGAGCGGCATCGCTTCGGCAAAACGCCCGGCCTTGGCGAGGCGGAACAGCGTCTCGCCCTCGCGCGGGAACGCGTTCGACATGCCCGAGACCCAACCGACCGCGCCCATAGCGACGCTCTCGACGATGACGTCGTCCAGCCCCGCGAACAGCACGAAGCGGTCGCCGACCATGTTGCGGGTGTCGATGAAGCGCCGCGTGTCGCCCGAGGAATCCTTGAAGCAGACCACGGTCTCGACGTCGGCAAGCGAGGCGAGGATGTCGGGCGTGACATCGTTCTTGTAGATCGGCGGGTTGTTGTAGAGCATCACCGGCAGGTCGGTCGCGCTGGCGACCGCGCGGAAATGCGCGGCGGTCTCGTGCGGCTTGGACGAATAGACCAGCGCCGGCATCACCATCACGCCGTCGATGCCGACGCGCCTGGCTTCCTTGGCCGTTTCGACCGCAAAGGCCGTGGTGAATTCGGCGATGCCGCACAGCACCGGAACGCGGCCTTTCGCGACCGACTTTGCGGTCTCCATGATCGCAATCTTTTCCTTGCGCTCGAGCGAGGTGTTCTCGCCGACCGAGCCGCAGACGATCAGGCCGGAGACGCCGTCGCGGATCAAGCCGTCCATGACCTTGGCGGTCGCCTCGATGTTGAGCGACAAATCGTCGTTGAATTGGGTGGTGACGGCCGGGAAGACGCCTTCCCAGGAGATGCGTGGGCTCATTGTTGTGGCTCCGATTGGAATTGTGCCGGCGGATCGTTCGATCCGCCGGGCATTGACGTGACGGTGGTGGATGATGTCAGATCGTCGCGCCGACCTTGCGCAGCTCGGCGAGGACCGGGGCTTTGGGCAGCCAGATCTTGTCGAACTCGGCGATGACGGCCTCGGTGTCCTTGGCATCGACCTGGCGGATCGGGATCGGTGCGTTCTTGAAGTTCTCGATCAGTTTGGGTTCGTTGCCGGCGAGCTCGTCGATCTGCGCGTCCAGCGTCGTCTTGATCGTCTTGGTGATCAGCTCGCGGTCGGCTGCCGGCAGCGATTGCCAGACCCGGCCCGAGACGACGGCGGCCATCGGCATGAAGACGGCGTTCATCTGCAGGATTACCTTCGACACCTTGTCGAAGCGCTGGTTCCAGGAGAATTCGAGATCGGCCTCGAGGCCGTCGACCTGGCCGTTGGCCATGGCATCGAACACCTGCGGGGTCGGGATCGGCGTCGGAGCTGCGCCGAGCGAAGAATAGAAGTCGCGATAGACCGGCGTCGGGTTGATGCGCAGCTTCATGCCCTTGATATCGGCGAGCGAATTGAGGTCCTTGGAGGAGAACACCGCGCGCATGCCGGTGATGCCCCAGCCGAGCCCGATCGTTCCGGTCTCCTGCGGCAGCACCTCGAACAGCTTCACCGCCGCCGGATGCCGCACGAACTTCGCGACCGCCGGCGTCGAGCGGACGATGTAGGGCGCGTTGATAGCGGCGATGTGCGGCACGCGCGAGCCGAGCTCGGCAGCCTGGATGAAGCCCATGTCGAGCGCGCCGGACTGCAATTGCTGCATCATCGCGCTCTCGTTGCCGAGCTGACCGGAGTGGAACACGGTCAGGGTGAGGCGGCCGTTAGTCGCGGACTTGAGATCCTCGCCGAATTTGAGCGCGGCCTTGTTCCAGGAATGGCCGTTGGGTGTGATCAGGCCGAGGCGGAATTCCTTGGCCTGGGCGAGCGCCAGCGATGGCGCGAACACCGAGGCGGCGGCACTGGCAGCAAGAAAGCGGCGGCGAGAAAGCGGCATGGTCGGACTCCTATTGGCCTATTTGACGAGGATCAGCGAGAGCGAGGGGTACAGCGAGAGCAGCACCAGGAGGACGCAGGAGATGACGAACAGCGGCAGCGTCACAATGAACATCTTGCCGGGCTTGGCGCCGGTGACGGCGGCTGCGACGAAGAAGCAGAGCCCGACCGGCGGCGACAGCAGGCCGAGCACGAGGTTGATCACCACGACCACGCCGAACTGGCGGGGATCGATGTGATAGATCTCGGTTGCCACCGGCAGCAGGATCGGAACGGTCATGATGAGACCGGGAATGCCGTCGATCACGGTGCCGATCACCAGCAGGATGACGTTGCAGATCAGCATGAAGCTGACCGGGTCCTTGGCGACGGTCTGGATCCAGGCAGCGGTCTCCTGAGGCACCTTGCCGAAGATCAGCACCCAGGAGAATACGGCGGCGGCCGCGACCAGGAACAGCACGATCGCCGAATAGATGGCGCTGCGCAGCATCATCTGCGGCAGCTGCGAGAACTTGAACTCCTTGGTCCAGTATTTTCCGACCAGCGCCGCGGCAACGGCGCCGACGGCCGCGGATTCCGTCGCGTTGGCGAACCCGCCGAGGATGGAGCCGACGATGACGATCGGGATCAGCAGCGTCGGCGAGGTCCGCAGGATCGTCATGAGCCGCTGGCGCGGAGTCTGGTAATCCGCGCGGGGGTAGTTGTAGACGTAGCCCATCAGCGCGACGACGAGGCAGAACATCACCGTGAGGATGACGCCCGGCACGATGCCGGCGATCAGCATGTCGCTGACGGAGACCTGCGCCAGCACGCTGTAGACCACGAACATCACCGAGGGAGGGATGATCGGGCCGAGCATGCCGCCATAGGCGGTGAGGCCGGCGGCGAAGGTCTTGTCATAGCCCTTCTTCTCCATCTCGGGGACCATGATCTGGGCCATGATCGCAACCTGCGCCGTCGCAGATCCCAGGATCGAGGAGATGAACATGTTGGCGAGGATGTTGACGTAGGCGAGCCCGCCCTTGAGTGAGCCGACGAAGGCCATCGCCATGTCGACGATACGCCGCGTGATGCCGCCGCCGTTCATGATCTCGCCGATCAGGATGAACAGCGGGATGGCGATCAGCCCGTAACTGTCGACGCCGCCGAACAGCTGGAGCGGATAGGACTGAAACAGCACCGGGTTGCCTGAGGCGGCGATGTAGACGAGGCCGGCGAGGCACAAGCAAAGCCCGATCGGCACGCCGACCAGCATGAACGCCATGAAGGCCGCTGACGTGATCATCAATTGACCCCGTCCAGCTCGGAGAGCTGGAAGCCCTTCGGCGCCGTCCGCGGGACCAGCTCGAGATCTTCCAGCAAATTGGCGAGCCCGTGAATGGTCATCGACACCGCAAAGATCGGCAGCGTCAGATAGAGCACCCAGGTCGGCCAGTTCAGCGTCTGCGTGCGCTCGGTGTAGAGGAAGTTGAAGGTTGCGGCTGCGAGCTTGCGCCCGTCGAAGCCGGCGCGGGCGAGGCCGACCGGATCCATCCAGAGCACGCAGGTGACGATCAGGGCGACGCCGAACACAACGACGAGGCCGGTCGAGATTACTTTTGCAAATTTCTGGTGCTGAGCGGAAAGGCGCTCCGTCAGCATGGTCACCGCGAAATCGAGCCGCAGCCGCGTCATCGCGGACGCGCCGATGAAGGTCAGCCAGACCACGCAATAGACCGCGGATTCATCGATCCAGTAGATCGGGAAGTGTGAGTAGCGGGTGACGACGTTTACCAGGATCAGGCCGGTGAGCAGATACATCAGGCTCATCAGCGCGAGCCGCTCGCAGGCGAGCAGGGCACTCGACATCCTGACGATTATGCGTCGGAGGCCGAGTGCGCGCGTGGCCGGCATGGTCTGCTCGATCATGAAAGAAGCCCCAACCCCCGAAAGATTTGTCGTGCGATTGCCAAATGTATAATTTATACATTTTGAGTGTCAAACGGAGTTTGCGGTCATTTCGGCGGCAAACCGCGCGTTTGCTGAGCAGTGTGCCTCGGAGGAGGTCGGGCTTTTGCCAGGCATCTCCCCATGCAAGACAGGGACCGCGTCGGTCGAACGAGTCGGGAAGGACAACAGACGATCAGATGAAGCAGCCTCTAAAGCATCGCACCCTGTCGGCCGCGATCGTCGACCAGCTCCGGCAGGCGATCCTCGACGGCACCTATCCCGCAGGATCCCAGCTGCGGCAGGACGCGCTCGGCGAAGCCTATGGCGTCAGCCGCATTCCCGTGCGCGAAGCGCTGTTCCAGCTCGAGGCGGAAGGCCTGGTCCGGATCGTTCCGCAGAAGGGCGCCATCGTCTCGGAGCTGTCGCTGGATGAGATCAACGACGTGTTCGACCTGCGCTGCATCCTCGAGCCTCGCCTGCTGGCGCAATCGGCGCCCCGTTTTACCACAGAAGATATCGACGGGCTCGACGACATCCACAGGCAGTTCGAGAAGGCGATCAAGGCGAAGAACGTCAGCGATTGGGGGCGGCTCAATGCCGACTTCCACATGGCGCTCTACGTGCACGCCCCGCAGCCGCGCACCCGCGCGATCGTGCTGTCGCTGCTCCAGACCAGCGACCGCTACACGCGTCTGCAACTCTCCAACACCAAGGCGATGGGGACGGCGGAGAAGGAGCACGCCCATCTGATCGCGCTCTGCCGCGCAGGGAAGGTCGAAGAGGCCTGTCGTTTCCTGGAGCGGCACATCGAAGCCGTGCGCAAGGATTTGTTGCAGGTGGTGGCGAACGCGCCAAAGGGGCGGCGGAAGGAGAAATCGTAGGGTGGGCAATGGCGCGAATGCGCCGTGCCCACCGTTCTTCTCCGTATCCAAGAAAGATGTGGGCCCGCTTCGCTTGGCCCACTCTACGATCGCTCGCCTACCTGCTTCCGTCCGGCCCCATCACGAGGTCTGGCAGCCAGGTCGAGATCCCCGGCACGAAGCACAGCAGCAGCACCGCGAGCATCATCAAGAGCACGAAGGGCAGGGTGCCCCAGATCACCTCGCGCAGGGAAATGTCCGGCGCGACGTTGCGGATGACGAAGATGTTGAGGCCGACGGGTGGGTGGATCAGCCCCATCTCCATCACGATGGTCATGACGACGCCGAACCAGATGATGTCGAAATTGGCGGCGCGCAGCGGCGGCAGGATGATCGGCGCGGTCATGAGAATGATCGAGACCGGCGGCAGGAAGAAGCCGAGCACGACGACCATGACCAGGATCGCGAACAGCAGCTCCCAGCGCGGCAGGTGCATGGCGACGATGGATTCGGCGACCGATTGCGAGATGTGCAGGTAGCTCATCACGTAGGAATAGAGCAGCGACATGCCGATGATCATCATCAGCATGGTCGATTCCCGGATCGTCGACTTCATGATGGGAGCAAGGTCGCTCGGCCGCCACACGCTGTAGATCGCGGCAATCAGCGCCAGCGCCAGCAGGCCGCCGAGGCCGGCGGTTTCCGATGGCGTGGCGTAACCGCCGTAGAGCGCCACCATGACACCGGTGAGCAGCAGCACGAACGGAATGACCCGTGGCAGCACGCTGAATCGCTCGGCCAGCGTATACTCGTCACGCTGCAGGATCGGAGCCTCCGGTCCGCCGCTTTTGTAGGCCGCTTCGGCCGCGGCATATTCCTGTCGGAAGCGGATCACGGCATAGGCGCCGAACAGCGTGACCAGCAGGAGGCCGGGCCCGATGCCGGCGAGAAACAGCCGCCCGAGCGACTTCTCGGCGGCGACCGCGAACAGGATCATGGTGATCGAGGGCGGCAGCAGGATGCCGAGCGTGCCGCCGGCGGCGATGATCCCGGCGGCAAAGCCGCCGGAATAGCCGCGCTTGCGCATCTCCGGGATGCCGGCCGAGCCGATCGCCGAGCAGGTCGCTGGGCTCGAGCCCGCCATCGCCGCAAAAAGCGCGCAGGCGAACACGTTGGCAACGCCGAGGCCGCCGGGTACGCGGTGCAGCCAGGCATGTAGCGCCGAATAGAGATCCTGGCCGGCACGTGACTTGCCGATCGCCGCACCCTTCAAAATGAACAGCGGGATCGACAGCAGCGTGATCGAGGCCATTTCCTCGTAGACGTTCTGCGTCACCGTATCGAGGGAGGCGGCGGGCATGTAGATGGCCATGAACACGACCGCGACCGCGCCGAGCGCGAACGCAATCGGCATGCCCGAGAACATCACCAGCAGCGTTACGATTCCGTAGGAGAGACCTATACCGAAAACGCTCATGGCCGCTTGGCTCCGGTGAAGGGCAGCGCAAGCTGCACGAGGATCTGGAGGCAGAGCAGGCTCATCCCGAGCGCCATCAGCGTGTAGGGTATGGCGAGCGGCGGCGACCACATGGAGTTCGAGACCTGGCCGTCGACATAGGCTTCGTGCGCCAGCGTCCAGGACTTCCAGGTGAAGAAGGCGCAGAACAGGAACGTGGCCGCGTCGACCAGCCAGAGCCGGACCCTGTTTGCGAGCGGCGAGAGCAGGCCGACGAAGGCCTCGATGCCGATGTGTCCGCGGTGCTGCTGCACGTAGGCCGCGGTCATGAAGGTGGCGCCGACCAGCAGGAACACGGCGGCCTCGTCCTGCCAGTAGTTCGCGGCCTTGTACAGCGCGCGGCTGAGCACGCTGTAGCTCAGGATCGCACAGGCCGCGACCAGCGCGACCGCGGCGAACACGACGATGATGCTGTTGAGGATGGCGAGACCGCGATCGATCGCCGCCGCAAGGCCGGTGCTTGCGGCGGCTTTGACCTGGTCATCACGATCCGGAAGCGGACCGTGGCTCATGCGGCGACGTCGATCGCAAGCTTGAGCAGGTTGGCCGCGGTCGCGGTCTTGCCGCTGTAGTCCTTCCAGGCTGTGTCGCGGGCGATGTCACGCCACTTGCCGACCGTGGCGGCATCGAGCGGCGAGACCTTGGCGCCGGCCTTCTCGTAGACCTTGGCGACCTCGACATCGTCATCCTGCGCGCCCTTGCGGCCGAAGGCCTCGAGCTCGGAGCCGACCGCGAGCAGGATGTCCTGATGGTTCATCGGCAGCTTGTCGAAGATCGCCTTCGACATCATCAGCGGCTCGAGCATGAACCAGTAGGAGGCGCCGGCGCCCGAGGTCAGCGACTTCGCGACCTCTTCGAGGCGGAACGAGATCAGGCTGGTGGAGGAGGTGATGCCGGCGTCGCAGGCGCCGGTCTGCATTGCGGCGTAGATTTCGTTAGAGGGCACCGACAGCACCGAGGCGCCGGCGGTCTGCAGCACCATGTCCATCTCGCGCGAGCCGCCGCGGACCTTCAGGCCCTTGGCGTCTTCCGGAGCGACGATCGGCTTGGAGCGGCTGGCGACGCCGCCGGCCTGCCACACCCAGGTCAGCAGGATGATGCCTTTGTCGGCGAGGAAATCGGTCAGCGCCTTGCCGACCGGCTCCTTCTTCCAACGCAGGCCCTGGTCGTAGGTGGTCACGAGACCCGGCATCAGGCCGATATTGGTTTCCGGCACTTCGCCGCCGGCATACGGCATCGGATAGAGGCTGATGTCGAGCGCGCCCTTGCGCATCGCGGAGAACTGCGCGTTGGTCTTGATCAGCGAGGAGTTCGGATAGATCTCGGCGGCGATGTCGCCATTGCTGCGCTTGGCGATCTCTGCGGCGAACGTGCGGCAGAGCCGGTCGCGGAAATCGCCCTTGTCGATGGTGCCGCCGGGGAACTGATGCGAGATCTTCAGCGTGGTGGCGGCCTGCGCCGTACCGGTGCCGAGGCGAAGAATGGCGGGCGCGGCGACGGCGGTCGCGAGCAGATGGCGGCGCGTGAGCATGATATGATGTCCTTGGGCGGTTCTTTGAACGGTTCTTGTTTGGCGTGATCGGGTTTGATGAGCGACCGCTGCGTAGGCCCATTCTGGCCGCTCTTTGACCCAATACTCCCTCAACTCATAGTTCGAGATCGGACGTCGCGGCAAGGGTCGGTTGTGCTGCGCTGCACATGCCCTTAATTCCCGCTGCGATCTTGAACTCGTTCGGTCGAGGGCTCCCGGTGCGCTTACCGAAAATTATCAAGGGCTGCGTAACAACACCCCCCGACCATCCGTCGAGTCTGGGTAGCGGCGTCCGTCGCTGACAAACACCACCTCGAAGGGAAGATCATCCATGACCATTCGCACCCGCATCGTGCTCGGCGTCTCGGCTGCCGCTCTTTCGCTTGGCCTTGCGCTGTCGCCGGCCGCTTTCGCTCAGGACAAGATGAGCAAGGATGACGGCATGATGAAGAAAGACACGATGTCCAAGGACGGCATGATGAAGAAGGACACCATGTCCAAGGACGACGGCATGAAGAAGGACCACATGTCGAAGGACGGGATGAAGAAGGACGACGGGATGATGAAGAAGAACTGATCTTCCATCCGTCCCGCGCAGGGCCGGCACACCACCGGCCGCGCATTCTCGAATTCCGGGAGCGGTCCCATAGACCGCCCCGGATGAGGTTTCAGTGCCAGTTCAATCGAACGTGATCTGGCAGTCTTACTTGCGCTTGGCCTTGCGGGCCGCGTAGCGCGCATCGCGCTTGGCCTTTTGGTCGGCTTCCAGCGCAGCACGCTGAGCTTCGGCCTCCTCGGCCTCGCGCGCGATCCGTGCGGCTTCGGCGGCCTTGGCCTCTTCCTCGCGGCGCTTCTGCTCCGCCTTTTCGGCCTCTCGCGCAGCCTTCGCCTCGGCGCGCTTGGCCGCAAGAGCTTCGCGCTCGGCACGCTTCGCCGCAACCGCCGGATCATCGGGACCCGGTTGCGATTTGAATTTGTTCAAAAGATTTTTGCGAGCGTCCTGCGCCGCCTTTTGCCGGTCTGCGAAGCCGGGTTCCCTGAATCCACTCATGGACGAGCCTTGTCTTCCTCGCTTTCGATATTAAATCGGTGCCTGTTGGTAAGTCGGCTGGGCATAGCAGGCGCCACGCGACGCATAAGCGTGTACATCGGCGCGCGTCGCGAAGCCACCCATAATCGCAGCCGATCAGGTCAACGAAAAATCGCCCCCGACGATCTCTCGTAGCCCCGAAAAACTGCCGAATTGTGATCTCCCTCATAAAGGGAGCACTTGGGCGACGCCTAGCGTCCGCCCGAAGGACACGGAGCACGGGCATGACGATCTCTCGACTGAGCCTGAAGGCGCTCGCAATCGCTGCCGTCCTGGCAGGCGTCGCGGGCGCCGCAATCTTGCTCGCTCGCCCGCAGCCCGTCGATAGCGCCCTGCTGGGAGCGGATTGGGAATGCACCCAGACCGCGTTTGTGCTCACCACTTGTGCACCGCGGGCCCAGGAGGCTATTCCGGCGGTCGAGACCTTGCGCGAGAATGCGATCCGGCAGACCCGGGGCTGAGCCCAAAGAGGTCGCCCAAAGAGGTCGCCGATGGCGAACTCGATGTGACGGGCTGCCGCAAGAGGTAGCCAAAGCCGCCCCGGTTGTGTGATCAGGTGGCGATGTCCAAGCCCGAACCGAGCCAGAAGCCCAAGCCCGCTGGAAAATCTCGACCCGCCGACGATCGGCGCGGTGCGGTTGCCGGCTTGATCATCGCGATTGTCATCCTCGCCGTCGGCTGGTGGCTTGCCCGCGACCTGACCTCGGCGAGCAAGATGCAGGACTGCCTGATGTCGGGCCGCACCAATTGCAATGTGATCGAGCCTGCTCGCTAGGTGCGCCCGGGAGCCCGGGGCCGAAAAAATGCCGTGATCTTAATCATTTGTAACGGGACTTAGCCGATCAAGAAGGGCAGTTATTTCGGCCGGCATCAGCCCGGCGCGTGACGATTCGTCGATCGCGCCGGGACCACGGCCATCGCAAGAGCAGGGGGCGAGCACGCATGAGTGCGTCCAGACGCGTCAAGATCATCATTCCCATGGTTTCGGCCATCTCGTTGCTGGCGCTGCCGGCTCAGGCGCAAGATGCCAGACCGCGGAGCGAGGCCAGCCAACCTCAGGCGCGGCCAGCCGCAGGCCCGCCGCCTCAGTCCGATCAGAACGTCCGCAGAGGTCCCTCGCCGCAACAGGCGGCCCGGCCCGCGACGGGCGCGCAGCCTCGTGCCGGCGGTCCCGGTCCGCACCAAGCGGGCGGCCCGCCGCCCGGCCGCCATTACGCCCGCGGCCCCGCACCGGAGCGCAATTGGGGCGGTCACGCCTATCGCGGCAACCGCGCCTGGGATGGCGGGCGCTGGCGCCACGAAGTCCGCAACGGCCGCTCCGGCTGGTGGTGGGACGTAGGCGGCGTCTGGTATTATTATCCGCAGCGCATGGCCGGCCCGCCCGCCTATATCTCGGAGGACTATATCGACGATATGCCGGTGGCCTATGCTCCGCCGGTCACCTATGCACCGCCACCCCCGCCGCCGCAGCCGGCTGATCCCGGCGTCAGCGCGCTTGGCGGCGCGATCGTCGGAGGTGTGCTGGGCGGCCTGATCTCGGGCAATGCAACAGGGGCTGCCGCAGGCGCGGTTCTCGGCGGTGCGACCGGTGCGATCGCCGGCGCCACCGCGGCGTCGCAGCCTGGCTATTACTGGGCGCAGGGCACTTGCTATTATCGCTACCCGAACGGCCAATATGTCCAGGCCGATCCTCGCGCATGCTACTGAGTCTTCAGGGGCGGATTGCAGCACCGAGGCGGGCTTAGGCCCGCCTTGTTTTTCGAGCGGGGCGACTCGTGCGTCAGGACACGAGCCAGCTGAAGAACGCGATCGTGCCCCAGACCAGGCCGCTGATCCAGGCCACCATCACGACGCCAATTGTGCCGAGACAGGCGACGCGGAGCATGCTCGTGCGATGTCGTTGCGTCGGGACGATGATTTCGGTTGCTGCTTTGCGCGTCATCACCGGACATCACCCATGAAGGCTCGCCGTGACTTTAGCGGACATGGCCGTGGGCAGGCTATGACATGGTTCACACATCGGCCTGCCGGCCTGACGGAGACCCCGCAATCTTACGGATGAAATTGCCACGCGCTTGTCCAGATGGCCGGCTAAGCTCTGCCTCATGTGCATCAAGTACGATCCACAGCATGAGGCCGAGGCCGCAATGAAGCGCGCCGCGGAGGCTGACGGTGCCGACAGGCAACGGCTGATCCAGCTGGCCTTGGCTTGGTACGAACTCGCCCGCGATCCGCGCGATGAGCCGACCGACCTCTGTGATGCAGCTGGGCAAACGCCTCCGGTCCGATAGCGGCGGCACGAGAAAACCCCGTGCTCGGGGGACGAGCACGGGGTTGTTCAAGGCCGATCGCGGCTGGCGGATCGGCACCACTGAAGCCGGTTACTCAACGCTCTCGCCGCGCCTTCGTTCCGTCTCGATGCGCAGGCGCTGCAAGGACCGGCGGAAGGAACCTACGTTCCGCGGCAAACGTTGTTCGGCTATGACCGACCCCGAATTACGTGCGCAGTCCTTCGAGATCGCCTGGCGATATCTCGACCAGTCCGGCCTGCTCACGGGTGAGCACAAGGATTCCGCCCGCTTCATTCTGAACCGGATCGATCGCATGATGCTGCGCGGCGAGCGACGCAGGCTGCTGTTGTCGAATGCCGCGATCGATGCGTATCGGCTGCGGCCCGTGCTTGTGAGCGCATGATCGATCCGGCAAGCCATTCTTAACAAGTGCTCGGTGCGTCGATCTGAGGTCGCGATTCGTGCCTTGTGAACGAAGCGGAGTCGGATCGTGAACAAACAAAAGGCCCCCGAAGGGGCTCGAGTTTTTCAGGCGGCTTCCGACTTCGGGACCGCGTCGGCATTCACCGACAGCTTGACGACATCGCCTTCGACGGCGCCGACATATTTCGTATCGATGTAGTGGTGATGGTCCTTGTGACCCTCCGGGCTGTCCTTGCGCGTCAGCTTGATCCGGTTGCCCTCGACGCGATCGACGGTGCCGACATGTGCGCCGTCCTTGCCGATGATTTTCATGTGCTCTTTGATGTCAGCCATTCTGTTCTCCTTGCAGGGATTCAACGGCGACGACGCCTGTTCGTTGCAGCAGGCGTTTTGGACCCTCGGCCTTTGCCGGACGTTGACGTCCAACAGGATCTATCAAGACTCCCATGGAGAGCATTCGAACCTATCTGGAGCGCAAGCATGAGGAACTCAGGCTGTTGAACGACTGCCTGAGAAAGCCGCTCGATATGGCGCGACCTCGGTCCGTCGACGACCTCGTCAGGTCCAAGTTCCAGATCACGGCGGCGCTGAGGGCGGAACACGAATTGTTGGGATGGAAGGCGACGGAGACCGCCTGGTCGCAGACGGCCGACACTGCCAGCGGCCCGTTCGCGTTCAGTTACGACTACCAGCGGGCGGATCTGACGGTCCGCGGTCCTCCGTTCTACGAGTTGGACGGCGCAAGCGCGAGCACGGCGATTTACACCGCCTCGGGAATGGCGGCGATCTCGGCTGTGCTGCTCGCGTCTGCGCAAATTCTCGAGAAGGCTGACATCCTGGTGCTTCCCGGCTCCTACGGAGAGACGCTGGAGCTGATCCAGGGCTTCATTCCTCAGCTGCGCATCGAGGCCTTGAAGCTGCCGCTGGGCGAGGCGTTTGCGGCGGCGAACTCGCCGCGGATCCTTCTGTTGGATTCCTGCTCCTTCGCCGGCGCTTTCGAGGCGGCCCTGCGCTGTGACGGCTCGGGCCTCGATCTCCTGGTTTTCGACACGACATGTTTCGCCGGCCGGTCAGGCCGCATCAGGCGTGTCCTGAGATGGGCCCGCCGATGCAACATCCCGCTGGTCCTGGTGCGAAGCCACAACAAGCTCGATTCGCTCGGAGCGGAATACGGCAGGCTCGGCTCGGTCGTCTTCGTGCAAGGGAACGAGCAGCAGCGGGCAGGGGGCGCAGACTGGACACGTCTCGCGTCCGAAACGCGAAATGCGGTTCGGCTGCTCGGCGGCGCGGCGTTGCCGGCCCACTTCCCGCCCTTCGCGGGCAGCGCGGCGTATTGGACTCTAACAAAAAAGCGCGTTGCGGCTATCCTGCGCAACGGCCGAAGCGCGGCCCGATATTTTGCCGCGACGCTGCCGACGCTCTCGGCCGAGCTTCATTTCGCCCACGGTCTGTATGTCACCCTGCGCGGCAAGCGCCCGCTCGACGAGGCGGCGGCGCGGCAGGCTGCCGAAGACATGAGCTGCGAGTTGCGCCGGCAGGGTTTTCCCATCCGTCACGCCGGCAGCTTCGGCTTCGATTTTGCGGCGACGGAGTGGTTTCACGACGCGACCACTGACCAGTACAGCGTCCGGGTTGCCGTCGCTGATCTTCCAACGGAGCTTTGGAACGAGCTGGCCGCCGCAATTGCGCGCTGGTGGCAGGCGCATCAGGGGGCAGATGGCGAGTAAACGGGCTGCCGCGCGCGCGTCCGCATCAGTCCGTCGCGAGGCACTGCTCCACGGCGGGCTTCTCGGCCCCTCGCGTCCACTCCTGAACGGCAAGGGCAAGGTGATTTTGACCCATCGCGGCGCCGACGATCGATGCCTGCGCCACCTGAACCGGCCGTTTGACCGCGTTGATATTCAGGACGCCTGCGTCGATGGCCAAATACGACATCGCGACAATCGCCACCGCAGATGCGATGGCCATTCTCGTCAAATCGGACTGCTGCATTCACGAAACCTATCGGGCACATCCTCGCCCGGCGCATACATAGTGCCGATCGGCGCCGATCAAAGGCCGGACTATGGTTACCCACGCGTTCGTGAAGCCTGGCGGATTTTTGGCTTAAGCAGCCGATGCTGTCTTGCGTCGGCGCCATGCCACGATACCCCCGACTGCCATTAAGAGGCCCGGAATGCCCGCGCCCACGGCTGGACCAGGAACAGGCGCGGCATTAACGGGGATGTTCAGTGACAACAGGTCGCCCGTTTTTCTCGTGTCGGTATCGTTGACGAGAAACGAGACCTTTAAATGTGGATTGCTGAAGTCGAGACCAGCCCCAGCCGGAACAAAATCGATATTAAACACCATGTGGTTGGTGATCGACAGATTTGGACCCCAATTGAAACAGGCCGAAGCTCCGCCGCCGCTGTTACAACCAACGCCCGAACCGTTTGCTTGTTGGCCCAACAGCCCGCTCACAGAGGTTACCCCGTAAGTCGCGGTTGCAGACGAAAACGACCCTACGTCTCGAATGTCGAAAGCGTCGAAGAAATTAACAGGGCCCCAGTTGCCGGTGGCGTTCGGCAGGTTATCAACCGTCAGCCTTAGCGTGTCAGCATCCACCGCTTCGAATGTGAATGTAACGCCCTGACTGATGATTGAGGCGGAGGCGCTGAGGGTGGTCCCAGCAAGCATTAGACTCGCCACGAGCGAGGTATGAAACGCTTTCATGAAAAGGCCTCCCAAACAGTTAAATTAAATATTTGGAACCCTTTTAATCAAAGAGCGCGAACATTGTCAATTGCTGCGGTCAAGAATGGGAAAAATAGGAAAGGTTCGGACCGCCCCCGTGATTGCGCCGATGCCTTCCCGACCATTGAAATGGCCGGCGAAAAGAATGGCGGGAAGGGCGTGATGAGCGGGCCGCGACAAGAAGGCGTTTGCGGATAAAAGTGGCTGCCGACTGCAGGGGCCCCTTGAAATCGACAATTTTAGGGTGCTCAGAAGGACAAGAGAGCTATCGCTGCGAGTGCTTGTTGACGGCGCCAACTGCAATGATGGCGGCCGTGACGATCCGGTCATTGCTCATTGCACTCCCCCGCTACTCAAGCGGGGAATGTCAAAGCATACTTATCTAAACGGGAAAATATGGTAATGCCGACTTACGCCACTCGGCCCGATTAAATGCCGCCTCACGCAAATTAAATCTACGCCTCGCATCATTTGAGATTACCCGAACGAAGCTGATCGCGACCATTCCAGCTGACGGCCGGCCTGAGTCGGCTCGTCGGCGGCCCCGGTGCGTCTCGGCCCAGCCCCGGGGATGCCCGGGGTCGTTCCGCCTTGGTTACGTAGGCATTCCCTGGTGCCCCTTTTACCCGGCGCGCGCTGGCTGAGGCGGGATGCAGCGCGCTGGAGATCATGTCCATCACCGGCCATACCGATATCCGCGAGATCGAGCGTTATTGCCGCGAAGCCGCGCGCAAGAAGGTTACCGTTGCAGCGATGACAAAGCTCGAAGGCATCGCCCGACGAGTTAGGCAATAGTGACGACAACTCTTCAAATTCGTTTGTGGCAGAAACAGTCTGGCGATCCCGGCAGGACTCGAACCTGCAACCCGCGGAGTAGAAATCCGCTACTCTATCCAGTTGAGCTACGGGACCGTCGCCGTGCCGGCCTCGGTTAAGGCCTGCCGGACTTCTATCACGGCAAATATGAAAAATCCGCGGCCACGCCAAGCCCGAACCGAGCCCTATCCGCCGCAAACGTAAGCAACGCGGCGCCTAATCGTCGTTGGGCGTCGGCAGGGGAGGCGTGGTGAGCAGGTTTCCTGCCCACCGGATGGTTGCGCGACGACCTCGGCCCTGTGGGAGGACTATACCCTCCCGACGTGGACGGCTGGATGACGTCCCGCCCATGGCAGGGCTTGCTCGAGCTGGGCCGCCAGCCTCAGCAGAATATCCTCGGCGCCAAAACGGCTGACGAACTGCATGCCGAGGGGCATTCCTTCCGAGTCGGTCGTCAGGGGCAGGCTGATCGCGGGCTGGCCCGTCATGTTGTACAGGGCCGTGTAGGCGGCGTGATTGAACAGGCGATCGTACCAGCCTTGCGCATCCAGCGATGCGTCATTTGCATCGATGTGTCCAAGGGCGACCGTTTGCTCTCCAAGGGTCGGCGTGAGCAGCACGTCGTAGGCGTTGAAGAAGGGCGCCACCGATCGGCAGACGATGTTGGCGAAGGCGTCGGCCATCTCCAGATCGACGAGCTTCAGGCCTAACCCATATTCGTAGCAGGCGAGCGTGGTCGCCTCGAGCGTTTCCAGCGACGGTTTGCGTCCATTGAGCTGGGCGGTGCCGAGAACCCCCGCGGCCAGGAAGCCGCACCAGTAAACGATATTTGCACGGTGGAACATCTCTTCATCATAGTCAGGAGAGGCTTCGCTGACCTCGTGACCGAGACTTTCCAGTTCGCGTGCGACCCGCATCACGGCCTCGCGCACTTCGCCTTTGGCGCGCGCACCCTTCATGCCCGCCAGTGACACGGCGATGCGCAGTCGGCCGGGTGCAGTGGCGGTTTCGCTGGCATAGCTACGCGGTGGCGGAGGAATGATGAAGGGGTCGCCGATTCCCGGGCCCTGCACCGAATCGAGCACCGCCGCGCAATCGCGCACGGTCCGTGTCACGACGTGTTCGATGCCGAGGCCGTGGAGCGGTTGGCCGAACTCGGGACCGGTCGGGGTGCGTCCCCGCGTTGGTTTCAAGCCGACGACGCCGCACATCGCCGCCGGGATCCGGATCGACCCGCCTCCATCATTGGCATGGGCGATCGGGACGATGCCGGCCGCAGCCGCGGCGCAGGAACCTCCGCTGGAGCCACCGGGGGATCGCTCGACATTCCAGGGGTTGCGTGTCGGACCGTAGAGAACCGGTTCGGTCGTGGATGCAAATCCGAATTCCGGGGTATTGGTGCGACCGATCGCGACGAAGCCTGCAGCCTTGAACCGGCGCATCAGCTCCGTGTCGTGCGGCGAGACGAAGCTGTTGTCGACGAGCCTGCTGCCCATGTCGCAGCGGACGCCTTCGGCGTGCATGACGAGGTCCTTGATCAGGAACGGCAGCCCCGCGAACGGACCGGTGGCCGACGCAGGCGGTTGCGCGTCGATCTCGCCGATGACGGCGTTGAGGGTGGGGTTGACCTTTTCGATGCCCAGGCGGGCGGCAGCCGCCAGCTCTGCTGCGCTGACCTCACCCTTGCGGACCAGTGCGGCGAGGCCCAATCCGTCGTAACGGGCATAGTCGTCGAGGTTCATCTCTGTCTCCTGACATGCTGGCTCTCGTTCCAAGAGCCTCGCAGCAGGAAACCGGGATCGCGGGCGAGGTGCCATCGACCAGATGTTCCACCCCTCGCGGTTTTCGTCGGAGGTGACCGGCGGCGTCAGCTCCTCACGGCGGGGCTGATGCCGCTCGTGCGATGCAGGAGGGCAACCTTGTTGCGTACGCCCAGCTTGTCGTAGATGGCGCGAAGATGGTGGCGTACCGTATAGGGCGAGCAGCCAAGATGCACCGCGATCTCCTTGTAGGAACGGCCATCGCGGTACAAGGCGACAATTTCCGTTTCGCGCGGCGACAGGCGGTCGGTCGCATCGCGGGGACGGGCGCGAAGCACGGCCAGATCACGGTGGCGGACGACATCGATGCTTATGGCGCGGCCATCATATCTGTGACCGGCGTTCACCGTATCGCGCAGCAGGCGGGGCAATTCGGGCCCGCGCCAACGCGGCCATTCGAGGCTCAGCAACGTGGCGAATGTCGCTTCACTTGCGTGCATGAGGCCGTGCCGGTCGGCAACGGCAAAGCCCTCCTGCAAGCGATCCAAGCCGGCCCGCAGGCCCTCGACATGATGCAGGCGGTTCGTATGCCAGGCAGCCGCGATATGCGGCATGACGATTTCCTGAAACGTCCGGTCGGCATGGTCGAACTGCGGGGCATCGGCTGGCCGATAGAGCGACAGAAAAGCGAGCAGGCAGGGGACGGGGGTGGCAACCGCCACCGAGATTGCGCTGGCGATGCCGAACCGCTCTCCCATGGCGACGAATTCGGCATGTCCCATGGAATTCGCACTGACACTGGCCGCGATGCCGGGAGCGGCGACCACCTTTGCGGCGAGGACGTCCTTGTGCTTGACGGCCTCCCAGTCGCGCACGAAGTCGTGCGGCAGAACGTCGACGTAAGAGCAGTGTAGCGTGAGCCCGCCGCGCGGCTGCGCCCGCAGCATACCCCAATAGGCAGACCGAAACGGCAATTGGTCGCGCAGCCGGGAAAGCGTGGCTTCCTGAAAGCGATCGAGCGGCAGTGCGCGCGCCATCGCGTAAAGGTCGAGCAAAAGGGCGCCGGCGCGCCGGGCAAGATCAGTGCCGGGCGGGTCACGGACGGTCATGTCAGCCGTGCACCAGGCCGGCCGGTCCGTGCGCCGGGACGCGGATGATGGCTCTTTCCTCGCAGCTGCGCACTTTGCGACACGGCGGTCCCAAGTTGAACTGTCTCAAGCTCGTATCATGTCAGTGTCACACAGAGGCGGCCTGGATTCCAGCGGGATTGCTGATCTCAGACGTCGCGCAGGGCCCGGCCGAAGACCGCCGATCTCGGGGGAGAAATAATGGGACATCGCTCAAGCTTGACCGAACCGATTTGCTCGTCGCCGCGACAAAGCGGGACGGTGGTGTGTCAGGGCGCCCGGTCAAGGTGGCAACGAATTGGACGAGGGATCACGTTGCCGGGAACGCTGCCAAGGGCACGGCCGCTCGATGGATCATGTTAGTGCCATCCGAACGGTGCGCGCTGGTGTTTCGATCGGTTCTGCTTGGGCTTGCCTTGTCATGGCGAATGCGACGATTTTCACCTCTGGTTCCATCGCCTTGAGTCCGTCACCTTTCCGCGCATTTCATCTGCCTTCGCGGTTCGTCCGCGATTTCCGGGAGTCCTCCATGATCGGTCTTGTTCGCGCCGTCACAATCTGCGCCGCCCTGGCGCTCGGCCTTGTTGTTGCGCAGGCCGCCGACAAAGCCTTCAAGCGCGACGACCTCGCCGATTCCGCGATCAAGCTGGAGGCTCAGATCAAGAGCGAGGCGGGGCCGATCGCCAAATCCAACGCGACGCTGAAGACGGACGCCGACGCCGCCTTCCGGCGCAATGATTACCGCACCGGCCTCACGGTGCTCGGCCAGATCGCCGCGACCACGCCCGAGGATGCCGGCAACTGGCTGCGGCTCGCCAGGGTCATCTTCCAGATCTCGCCGAAGAGCTCGAGCGAGCAGACCTTCCTGCTGGAACGCGCCTCGACTGCGGCTTACATCGCCTATCTGCGCGCCGGCAATGCGGGCGAGGAGGCCGACGCGCTCGCCGTGCTCGGCAAGGCGCTGGCGGAACGCAAGCTGTGGCGGCCGGCGCTGGACGCGCTGCGGCTGTCGCTCGACATGCGCGAGGTCGCCGACGTCCGCGGCCAATATGAGAAGATGCGCGACGAGCACGGATTCCGGCTGCTCGACTACACCGTGGACTCGGACTCGGCGAGCCCGCGCGCCTGCTTCCAGTTCTCGGAAGAACTCGCCAAGCGCACCGACTTCGCGCCGTTCCTGGCGCTGGCGGGCCAGGACAAGCCGGCGCTGTCGGCCGAAGGCAAGCAGCTCTGCGTCGACGGGCTGAAGCACGGCGAGCGCTACAACATCAATCTGCGCGCCGGCCTGCCTTCCACGGTGAAGGAGGGCCTGCCGAAATCGGCCGAGTTCAACGTCTATGTCCGCGACCGCAAGCCGTTCGTGCGATTCACCAGCCGTGCCTATGTGCTGCCCAGGACCGGCCAGCGCGGCATTCCCGTGGTCAGCGTCAACACGCCCGCGGTCAACATCAACGTGTTCCGGATCGGCGACCGCAATCTGATCAACACGGTGGTCGACAGCGACTTCCAGAAGACCCTGTCGAAGTACCAGCTGTCGGATCTCGGCGGCGAGCGCGGCGTCAAGGTCTGGTCCGGCGAGCTCGCGACCGCGATGACGCTGAACCAGGACGTCACCACGGCATTCCCGGTGGACCAGGCAGTGGGCGAGCTCCAGCCCGGCGTCTACGTCATGACGGCCGCGGCCAAGGGCCCGGGCTCCGACGACGAGTCCCAGCTTGCCACGCAATGGTTCATCGTCTCAGATCTCGGCATTTCCGCTTACTCCGGCAATGACGGCATCCACGTCTTCGTCAATTCGCTGGCGTCGACCGACCCTATCGTCAAGGCCGAGGTGCGGCTGATCGCCCGCAACAACGAGATCCTGGCGACGCGCCAGACCGACGGTGCCGGCCACGCGGTGTTCGAGGCCGGGCTTGCGCGTGGCGAGGGCGGCCTGTCGCCGGCGATGCTCACGGTCACTGCCGAGAAGGCCGACTACGCGTTCCTGAGCCTTAAGTCCTCCGCCTTCGACCTGTCCGACCGCGGCGTCTCCGGTCGCGCGGTGCCCGCTGGCGCCGACGCCTTCGTCTATGCCGAGCGCGGCGTCTACCGGTCCAGCGAGACGGTCTATCTCACCGCGCTCTTGCGTGACGGGCAGGGCAATGCCGTCACGGGCGGGCCGATGACGCTGCTGATCGAGCGGCCCGACGGCGTCGAATATCGCCGCGCTGTGCTGGCCGACCAGGGTGCCGGCGGTCGCACGCTGGCCGTGCCGCTCAACTCGGCCGTCCCGACCGGCACCTGGCGCGTCCGCGCCTTCACCGATCCGAAGGGCGCCTCGGTCGGCGAGACCACCTTCATGGTCGAAGACTACGTGCCCGATCGGATTGAATTCGACTTATCGGCCAAGGACAAGGTGATCAAAGCTAACGCTCCAGTGGAGCTTAAGGCTGACGGTCATTTTCTCTACGGCGCACCGGCCTCGGGCCTTCAGCTCGAAGGCGACATGCTGATTGCGCCCGCGAGCGAACGTCCGGGCTTTGCCGGCTACAAGTTCGGCGTGGACGACGAGGAGAGCACCTCGAACGAGCGAACGCCGCTCGAGAACCTGCCCGAGGCCGACGCCAATGGCGTTGCCACCTTCCCGGTGACGCTGGACAAGCAGCCGGCTTCGACCCGCCCGCAGGAGGCGCAGATCTTCGTCCGCATGGTCGAGACCGGCGGCCGCGCCGTGGAGCGCAAGATCGTGCTGCCGGTCGCGCCCAGCGCGGCGCAGATCGGCATCAAGCCGCTGTTCGGCGACAAGAACGTCGCCGAGGGCGACAAGGCCGAGTTCGATGTGGTGTTCGTTTCGCCCGAGGGCGAGAGGCTGCGCCGCGACGGCCTGCGCTACGAGCTCCTGAAGATGGAATCGCGCTACCAATGGTATCGCCAGAACAATTATTGGGAGTACGAGCCGGTCAAGTCGACCTCGCGCGTCGCCGACGGTGACGTCGTAATCGCCGCCGACAAGCCGGCGCGGATCTCGCTCAGCCCGCAGCCGGGCCGCTACCGGCTCGACGTGCGGACCAACGATGCCGACGGCCCCGTGACCTCGGTCCAGTTCGACGTCGGCTGGTATTCCGACGGCAGCGCCGACACGCCGGATCTCTTGGAGACCTCGATCGACAAGCCGCAATACGGCTCCGGCGACACCATGACCGTGTCGGTCAATGTCCGCAGCGCCGGCAAGCTCACGATCAACGTGCTCGGCGAGCGGCTGCTGACGACGCAGACCATCGACGTCAAGGAAGGCACCGCCCAGGTGAAGCTCCCGATCGGCAAGGATTGGGGCACCGGCGCCTATGTGGTGGCGACGCTGCGTCGTCCGCTCGATGCGGCGGCCCAGCGCATGCCGGGCCGCGCGATCGGGCTGAAATGGTTCGGCATAGACAAGCAGGCCCGCACCTTGCAGGTGAAGTTGACGCCGCCGGCGCTGATCCGCCCCAATGCGGCGTTGAAGATCCCGGTCAAGCTCGACGGGCTCAACCCGGGCGAGGACGCCAAGGTCGTCGTCGCCGCGGTCGACGTCGGCATCCTCAATCTCACCAATTACAAGCCGCCGGCGCCGGACGACTATTATCTCGGCCAGCGCCGTCTGTCCGCGGAGATCCGCGATCTCTACGGGCAGCTGATCGACGGCATGTCGGGCACGCGCGGCCAGATCAAATCCGGCGGCGACGCCGCTGGCGAGCTCCAGGGTTCGCCGCCCGCGCAAAAGCCGCTGGCGCTGTATTCGGGCATCGTCACGGTCGCCGCCGACGGCACGGCCGAAGTGAGTTTCGACGTTCCGGAGTTCGCGGGCACTGCGCGCGTGATGGCAGTGGCGTGGACCGCGACCAAGCTCGGCCGCGCCAACACCGACGTCGTGATCCGCGACCCCGTGGTGCTGACGACGACGCTGCCCCGCTTCCTGCTCAACGGCGATCGCGGCACCGTCAATCTCGAGATCGACAATGTCGAGGGTCCGGCTGGCGACTACGTCATCAACGTGAAGACCGGCGGCCCGGTGAAAATGACCGGCAATCCCGCCACCACGGTGAAGCTCGCCGCCAAGCAGCGCAATTCGTTCGCCCTGGCGATCGACGCAAATGCGGCGGGGCAGGCGACGCTCGACGTCGACATCAAGGGCCCGAACGGCCTTGCCCTCGCGCGGCACTATGCGCTCGACGTCAAGGCGGCGACGCAGGTGCTGGCACGGCGCTCCATCCGCACCCTGGCGAAGGGCGAGAGCCTCACGCTGACCGCCGACATGTTCTCCGACCTCGTGCCGGGCACCGGCAGCGTCTCGGTTTCGGCGAGCCTGTCGACCGCACTCGATGCGGCGACGATCCTGAAAGCGCTCGATCGCTATCCCTATGGCTGCTCGGAGCAGATCACGAGCCGGGCCATGCCGCTGCTGTATGTCAACGACCTCGCCGCCGGCGCGCATCTGGCCATGGACACCGAGGTCGACCAGCGCATCCGCGACGCCATCGAGCGGCTCCTGGCGCGCCAGGGCTCGAACGGCTCGTTCGGGCTGTGGTCGGCCGGCGGCGACGATGCCTGGCTGGACGCCTATGTCACGGACTTCCTGACCCGCGCCCGCGAGAAGGGGTTTGCGGTCCCGGACGTGCTGTTCAAGAACGCGCTCGACCGCATCCGTAACTCCGTCGTCAATGCCGACGAGCCGGAGAAGGATGGCGGCCGCGAGCTCGCCTACGGCCTCTACGTGCTCGCACGTAACGGCGCGGCCCCGATCGGCGATCTCCGCTATCTCGCCGACACCAAGCTGAACAACCTCGCAACGCCCATTGCGAAGTCGCAGCTTGCGGCGGCGCTGGCGCTGGTCGGCGACCGCAACCGCGCCGAGCGGGTCTATGGCGCGGCGCTCGACAGCCTCGCGCCGAAGCCGGCGCTGGAGTTCGGCCGCACCGACTACGGCTCGCAGCTGCGCGATGCCGCAGCGCTGGTCTCGCTTGCCAGCGAAGGCAATGCGCCGAAGGCGACGCTGACCCAGGCGGTGTCGCGGGTCGAGACCGCGCGCGGGCTCACGCCCTACACCTCCACGCAGGAGAATGCGTGGCTGGTGCTGGCGGCGCGGGCGCTCGCCAAGGAGAACCTCTCGATCGAGGTCGACGGCCAGCCGGTCAAGACCGCGCTTTATCGCAGCTACAAGGCGGATACACTGAGCGGCAAGCCGATGAAGATCACCAATACCGGCGACGCGCCGGTGCAGGCGGTGGTCTCGGTATCCGGCTCGCCGGTGACGCCGGAGCCTGCGGCATCGAACGGCTTCAAGATCGAGCGGAATTACTTCACGCTCGACGGCAAGCCGGCCGACATCAGCAAGATCAAGCAGAACCAGCGCTTTGCGGTGGTGCTGAAGATCACCGAGGCCAAGCCGGAATACGGTCACATCATGGTGGCGGACTATCTGCCGGCCGGCCTTGAGATCGACAATCCGAGGCTGGTCTCCTCCGGAGACAGCGGCACGCTGGACTGGATCGAGGACGGCGAGGAGCCCGAGAATACCGAATTCCGCGACGACCGCTTCACGGCGGCCGTCGACCGGGCCTCGGACTCCAAGTCGGTGTTCACCGTCGCCTATATCGTGCGCGCGGTCTCGCCGGGCAAATACGTGCTGCCGCAGGCTTATGTCGAGGACATGTACAATCCCTCGCGCTATGGCCGGACCGGCACGGGCAGTGTCGAGGTGCGGGCGGCGAAGTGAGCGAGAAGTAAGTGAGATGAGCGATGTCGAGCCACATACACCGTCGTCATGCCCGGGCTTGACCCGGGCATCCACGGCCGCGCCGGCGGTGGGTGTTGGCGTGGATGGCCGGGTTAAGCCCGGCCATGACGGAGCAAGGAGCGGGGGGCTTCGCATCCTCTCCGCCCTCGCACTCACTTTCATCCTCGCCATCATCGGCTTCGTCGGCTGGGTCTACTCCCTCGGCCCGCTCCCGCTCGACGAAGCCCGGCAAGTCTCCACCACCATCGTCGATCGCAACGGCAAGCTGCTGCGCGCATATGCCATGGCCGACGGGCGCTGGCGGCTGCCGGTCGATGCCAAGGTCAACGTGGATCCGACCTACCTGAAGCTGCTGTTCGCCTATGAGGACCAGCGCTTCCACGCCCATAACGGTATCGACCCCTTGGCGCTCGGGCGCGCGGCGTTGCAGCTCGGAACGCGCGGACACATCGTCTCGGGCGGCTCCACCATCAGCATGCAGCTGGCGCGGCTGATGGAGCCGCGGCGGCAGCGTTCGCTCTATGCCAAGCTCCGGCAGATGGTGCGCGCGATCGAGCTGGAGCGGACGCTGAGCAAGGAGCAGATCCTCGATCTCTATCTCGCGCTCGCGCCCTATGGAGGCAATCTCGAGGGCATTCGCGCCGCCTCGCTCGGCTATCTCGGCAAGGAGCCGAAGCGACTGTCGCTGGCGGAAGCGGCGCTCCTGGTCGCACTGCCGCAATCGCCGGAGACGCGCCGCCTCGACCGTCATCCCGAGGTCGCGCGCAAGGCTCGCGACCGCGTGCTCGACCGCATGGTCGAGGAGAAAATCGTCAGCGCAGAAGACGCCAGGCAGGCGAAGGCCGTGCCCGTGCCGAAGCTGCGCAAGCCGATGCCGATCCTTGCCCCACATGCGTCGGACACCGCGCTGTCGGTCGTGAAGGACAAGCCGGTCATCAAGCTGACGCTCGATGCGAACCTGCAGAAGGTGCTGGAGCCGCTGACGCGCGACCGCGCCCTTGCGCTCGGGCCCAACATCTCGGTCGGCATCATCGTTGTCGACAACGAAAGCGGCGACGTGCTCGCCCGCGTGGGCTCGGCCGATTATTTCGACGAGAGCCGGGCGGGGCAGGTCGACATGACGCGCGCGGTGCGCTCGCCGGGCTCGACGCTGAAGCCCTTCATCTACGGGCTCGCCTTCGAGGACGGCTTCGTCCATCCGGACAGCCTGATCGACGACCGGCCGGTTCGCTTCGGCTCCTACGCGCCGGAAAATTTCGACATGACTTTCCAGGGGACGGTGCCCGTGAGGAAGGCGCTGCAATTGTCGCTGAACGTGCCTGCCATCGTGTTGCTCGATCGCGTCGGCTCCAGCCGGCTGACCTCGCGGTTGCGGCAGGCCGGCGGCAATATGGTTTTGCCCAAGGACGAGACGCCGGGCCTTGCCATGGGCCTCGGCGGCGTCGGCGTCACGCTCCAGGACCTCGCCCAGCTCTATGCGGGTTTCGCCCGTCTCGGCACCACCAAGCCGCTGCGTGAGGTCGTGACTGAACAGGACGACCGCGAGCCGCTCCGGCTGCTGGATCAGGTCGCGGCCTGGCAGGTCGGAAACGTGCTGCTGGGGACGCCTCCCCCGGAGAACGCCGCCCATAACCGCATCGCCTTCAAGACCGGCACGTCCTACGGCTATCGCGACGCCTGGTCGGTCGGCTTCGACGGCCGTATGACCATTGCCGTCTGGGTAGGCCGTCCGGACGGCGCGCCGGTTCCCGGCCTGATTGGGCGCGTCGCCGCGGCGCCCATCCTGTTCGACGCCTTCGCGCGGACCGGCAAAACGCTCGCCCCGTTGCCGAAGCCACCAAGGGGAACCCTGGTGGCAAGTAATGCCAAGCTGCCGCTGCCCCTGAAGCGGTTCCGCCCGGTCGGGGAACTGGTACGCACCGGGGGCGAGCAGGCGCTGCACATTCAGTTTCCCCTCAACGGCTCGCGGATCGACGTCGATCGATCGGGTGGCCGGGAGAGCGCAGCCATGCCGGTCAAGGTCGCCGGCGGCGTGCTGCCCATGACCATCATGGTTAACGGCACCGCGCTCGGCGAGATCGACGGACGGCGCCAGCGGCTGATCGATCCGCCGGGTCCGGGCTTTGCCCGGCTCACCGTGATCGACGCCACGGGCGCGGCGGACACAGTCGTCATTCGAATTCAATGACCCTGCCTCAAGCGGTTGTGGCGATGACGGTTTCAGCGTAAGCGGAACCAATGGCCGAGACCTATCCAAGCCCCCGTTTTGGAGCCCCCCGCGAACCGAAATCCCCCGCAAATCCGGGCAGCGGGCTCGTGCGCATGCTCGACATCGTCACGGCCAGCCATGCGCGCGCGGTCGCCTTCCTCGTGCTGTGTGCGCTGCTGCTGTTCCTGCCGGGCTTTTTCACCATCCCGCCGATCGACCGCGACGAAGCACGCTTCGCCCAAGCCACCAAGCAGATGGTGGAGAGCGGCGACTACGTCGATATCCGCTTCCAGGAAGACGTCCGCTACAAGAAGCCGATCGGCATCTACTGGCTGCAATCGGTGGCGGTCGAAGCCGCCACGGCGCTGAAGTTGCCCAAGGCGGAATTGCGCATCTGGGTCTACCGGCTGCCGTCGCTAATGGGCGCGATCGGCGCCGTGCTCATGACCTATTGGGCCGCGCTCGGCTTCGTCACGCGGCGCGCCGCGGTGCTGGCCGCGCTGATGATGTGCGCCTCCGTGCTGCTCGGTGTCGAGGCGCGGCTCGCGAAGACCGATGCAACGTTGCTGCTCTGCGTCGTCGCTGCGATGGGCGCGATGGCGCGGGCCTATCTGTCCTGGCAACGCGCCGAGGACGAGGTCCGTCCGCCATGGAGCTGGCCGGCGATCTTCTGGACCGCGCTGGCTATGGGCATCCTGATCAAAGGTCCGCTGATCCTGATGTTCGCGGGGCTTACCATCGTGGTGCTCGCGATCCAGGACCGCGATGCTTCGTGGCTGTGGAAGCTGCGCCCGGTCTGGGGCCTGATGTGGATGCTGGTGCTGGTGCTGCCCTGGTTCGTTGCGATCTTCTGGCGCGCCGGGGAAACCTTCTTCACCGACTCCGTCGGCGGCGACATGCTCAGCAAGCTCGGTGCCCAGGAATCCCACGGTGCCCCGCCAGGGCTGTATCTGGCGCTGTTCTGGATCACCTTCTGGCCCGGTGCGCCGCTCGCGGCGATGGCGGCGCCCGCGGTGTGGCGGGCGCGGCGCGAGCCGGGCGCGCAGTTCCTGCTGGCCTGGCTGATCCCGTCCTGGATCGTGTTCGAGGCGGTGCTGACCAAGCTGCCGCATTACGTGCTGCCGCTCTATCCGGCGATCGCGATCCTGACCGCAGGCGCGGTCGAGCGACGTGTGCTGTCGCGGTCCTGGCTGATGCGCGGCGCGGCCTGGTGGTTCGCGATTCCGGCGGCGGCCTCGATCATCGCGGTGGTCGGCGCGGTGATACTGACGCGGCAGCCGGCCTTCGTGGCCTGGCCCTTCATCGCGGCATCGCTGATCTTCGGCCTGTTCGCCTGGTGGCTCTACGACAACAATCGCGCCGAGCGCTCGCTGCTCAACGCGCTGGTCGCCGCCTTGATGCTGGCGGTGGTGGTCTACGGCATCGTGCTGCCGTCCCTGACGCCGCTGTTTCCGAGCATCGAGATCGCGCGCGCGCTGCGCAACGTCACCTGCGTCGGACCGAAGGCGGCTGCGGCGGGTTATCACGAGCCGAGCCTCGTCTTCCTGGCGGGGACGAAGACGCTGCTGACCGACGGTTCCGGCGCGGCGGACTTCCTGCGGCAGGGCAGCTGCCGCTTTGCGCTGATCGAGCAGCGCTCGGAGCGCAGCTTCGTGCAGCGCGCCGAGGCGATCGGGCTGCGCTACAAGGTCGGCACGCGCATCGACGGTTATAATTTCTCGCAAGGGCGCGCGATCTCGATTTCGATCTTCCGCTCGGAAGGCACCGAATAGGATGCGGGCGCCGACCGAATCCGAGCCGCCTGGTGGCTATCTTGCGCAATTGCTCGCCGTGTCCCGGCGCGCGCTGGCGCAGCTCGTGCGATCGCCGTCCCATTCGCGCCGCGCAGAGGCCGCACGGAAGCTGGCGCGGCATTCGCTGTGGCTTGCCGTTGGGGGAGCGGTGCTGGTCATCGTCCTGATGATCACGTTCGACCAGACCGGGATCCTGCTGATGCCGCCGCGCGGCACGCCCAGCCTGTGGCCGATCCGCATCCTCACCGATTTCGGCAAGGACGAGTATCTGCTCTCGGTGCTGGGCGCCGCGCTGGTGGTTCTGGCGTTCGTTGCGGCGGGAGTGCATGGACCTCGCCGGGCGTTGCTGCTCGGCCTCGGCACGCGACTGCAATACGTGTTTCTTTCGATAGCTGTGTCGGCGCTCGTCGCCGAAATCCTGAAATACGTCATCGGTCGCGGGCGTCCCTTCGTTGGTGGCAAGGCAAATCCGTTCAACTTCGTCCCGTTCGAGGGGACGGGGGCCTATGCCAGCCTGCCCTCGGGGCATGCGGTGGCGGCGTTCGCGCTCGCGTTTGCCGTATCGGCATTGTGGCCGCGCATTCGCGTGGTCATGTTCACTTACGCGATCGTGATCCTGCTGACGCGCCTGGTGCTGCTGGCGCATCACCCGAGTGACGTGGTCGCCGGCGCCTTGGTCGGAACGGTCGGCGCCATGGCCGTCCGTTACTGGTTCGCGGCCCGAAAGCTCGGCTTTGCCATCCGAGCCGACGGCACCATCGTGCCGCTTGCGGGATCAATCCCGGGCCGGCTCAAAAGGGTTGCCCACGGGGCATCCGCCCCATAAAAGCGGCTGCCTGCCGAGGCCCTCGGTTCCCTCAAGGGCAGGTCATTCAACCACGAGCCTTGATTTGTCGACGTCCCAGCCTTCGGTTTCCATCGTCGTTCCCGTGCGCAACGAAGCCGACAACATCGCCCCGCTGATCGTCGAGATCGGTGCGGCGCTCGATGGCCGCTGGGACTACGAGATCATCTATGTCAACGATGGGTCGACCGATGCGACCGGCGAGAGGCTTGCGGCGATCATGGCACAGCGGAGCAATCTGCGGCAGCTCCGCCACGCCCGATCGGGCGGTCAATCCGCGGCGGTGCGCAGCGGCGTGCGTGCGGCGCGCGGAGCGATCGTGGCGACGCTCGACGGCGACGGCCAGAACAATCCGGCCTTCCTGCCGGACCTGATTGCGGCAGTGGAGAAGGGAGCAGGGCGCGTCGGCCTCGCTGCCGGGCAGCGCGTCGGTCGCAAGGATACCGGGTTCAAGAAATTCCAGTCGCGCGTGGCCAATGGGGTTCGCAACGCGATCCTGAAGGACGGGACGCGCGACACCGGCTGCGGCTTGAAGGCGTTCCGGCGCGACGTCTTCCTGATGCTGCCCTATTTCGACGGGCTGCATCGCTTCCTGCCGGCGCTGGTCCGCCGCGAAGGCTACGACGTCGCCTATGTCGACGTGGTCGACCGGCCGCGCCATTCCGGGGTATCGAACTACGGCTTCTTCGACCGGCTGTGGATCGGCATCATGGATCTCGCCGGCGTGTGGTGGCTGATCCGCCGCAAGAAGCCGACCCCCGAAGTCACCGAGGTGAACGCATGATCATTCAATACGGTCAGGCGCTGAGCAACTATCTCTACGACGTCTTCGTCGCCAAGTTCGACTTCTGGCTCGCGTTCGGCCTCGTCGCGCAATTGTTCTTCACGGCGCGCTTCCTGGTGCAGTGGATCGCGAGCGAGCGCGCCGGCAACAGCGTGGTGCCGATGGCATTCTGGTTCTGCTCGATGGGCGGCGGGCTGATGACGCTGGTCTACGGCGTCGTGAAGCGCGAGCCCGTCATCATCCTCGGGCAGTCGCTCGCGACCGTCATCTATATCAGAAACATCATGCTGATCTGGAAGAACCGCGGCACCGCCTCGAAGACGCTGGACCGCTGAGCTGAGGCACTGGCGGCGGCGGGCTCACATCGCCGCCTTGAGGGCTGCGAAGCCGCGGTCGAGATCGGTCTTGAGGTCGTCGACGCTCTCGAGCCCGATGTGAAGGCGCAACGTCGGTCCGCCCGGCGCCCATTTGGTCGCGGTGCGATAGCCGTCGCAATCGAAGGGGATCGCAAGGCTCTCGAACCCGCCCCAGGAGAAGCCCATGCCGAACAGCTTGAGCGTGTTGAGCATGGTGTCGACGGCCTGCTGCGGCGCCGGCTTCAGCACGATGCTGAACAGGCCGGATGCTCCTGTGAAGTCGCGCTTCCAGATGGCGTGACCGGGATCGGTCTCAAGCCCGGGATGCAGCACCCGCGCAACCTCAGGCCTCTCCGCCAGCCAGCGCGCCATCTCGAGCCCGGAGCGATGATGCTGCGCCAACCGCACCGACAACGTGCGCAGGCCGCGCAGGGCGAGGAAGACGTCATCGGGCCCGGCGCAAACGCCGAGCAGGCGGATGCCTTCGGCAATCATCGGCCAGGCCTTGGCGTTGGCCGAAATGGTCCCGAACATGATGTCGGAATGGCCGCCGATATACTTGGTGGCGGCCTGCATGCTGATGTCGACACCCTGTTCGAGCGAGCGGTGGTAGAGCGGGGTTGCCCAGGTGTTGTCGTCGATGACGAGCGCCCCTTTCGCATGCGCGACCTCGGCGATGGCGCGGATGTCCGGCATCTCGAACGATTGCGAGCCCGGAGCTTCCACCAGCACCGCGCGGGTGTTGGGCTTGAACAGCTTGTCGACGCCCGCGCCGATCAACGGATCGAAATAGGTGGTCTCGACGCCGTAGCGGGCGAGCATGCCGTTGCAGAAATTGCGCGAGGGCCTATAGACGTTGTCGACCACAAGGATATGGTCGCCTGCCTTCAGCACCGAGAGCAGGGTGGTGGAGATCGCCGACAGCCCCGACGGCACGATGCCGACGCCGGCGCATTGCGGCCCCTCCAGCGCCATCAGCGTCTCCTGGAACGCCTTGGTGGTGGGGGAACCGTGGCGGCCATAGGTGAACTCGCCGCGATGGGCGTGCAGGTCCTCGGCGGTTGGATAGAGCACGGTCGAGCCGTGGAAGACAGGTGGATTGACGAACCCCTTCTGCGCCTTGGTGTCGCGGCCGGAGGTGACCAGCCGGGTCTCGGCGTGCTGCTGGGAGGGGTGCGAGGAATCCATGCGTCTGCCTTCAAAACCGCGTTTCCGCGGGACGCAAGCGCGCCCGCGCGACGGCCGAAAGGCCGTCATCGTTAATAACAGAACACAGAAGACTCCCGTCAACCCCTTGACCCGGCAAGCCAGTCGTTCTGTGATGCGCAGGTGCTATTCAGTCGCCGCATGTTGAGGGGCCTGCCGCGATCTTCGTTCCATCGTCCGACCGGACCGCGCGCCGCAGCCGCAACGGCGGGCGCCTTTCGGAGGGATGAAGGTATGGCCTCCCGAGATTGGCGAGTGTTCGGCAAGGTTTCCCAGCATGACTCTTGCAAGGCCAGATCTTAGAAGACCTGGCCTGGCGGAACGATCCTGAGACAACATTCCTGACCTTGAGACGACCTTGAAAGGCCCAAAGCCCATGAAACGCGTAGCCCTGGCTCTCACTCTTGCTCTCGCCGCCGGCCTCACTGCCCAAGCCGCTAATGCGCAAACGCTCAAGACCGTCAAGGACCGTGGCATGCTGTCCTGCGGCGTCAGCCAGGGCCTGCCTGGTTTCTCCTCGCCCGACGACAAGGGCAACTGGACCGGTCTCGACGTCGACGTCTGCCGCGCCATCGCCGGCGCGATCTTCAACGATCCGGCCAAGGTCAAGTTCGTGCCGCTGTCCGCCAAGGATCGTTTCACCGCGCTGCAGTCCGGCGAGATCGACGTGCTCTCGCGCAACACCACCTGGACCATCTCGCGCGACACCTCGCTCGGCGCCAATTTCACCGGCGTGACCTACTACGACGGGCAGGGCTTCATGGTGAAGAAGTCGCTCAAGGTGAATTCGGCGCTCGAGCTCAACAGCGCATCGGTCTGCGTGCAGACCGGCACCACCACCGAGCAGAATCTCGCCGACTACTTCAAGGCCAACAACATGAAGTACGAGGTGATCGCGTTCGCCACCAACGACGAAACGGTCAAGGCCTATGAAGCCGGGCGCTGCGACGTCTTCACCACGGACCAGTCGGGCCTGTACGCCAACCGCCTCAAGCTCGCCAGCCCCAACGACCACATGGTGCTGCCCGAGATTATCTCAAAGGAGCCGCTCGGCCCGATGGTGCGCCACGGCGACGACCAGTGGTTCGACATCGTGAAATGGACGCTGTTCGCGATGATCACCGCCGAAGAGCTCGGGGTGACCTCGAAGAACGTCGACGAGAAGGCGAAGCTGGAGAACCCGGAGATGAAGCGGGTTCTCGGCAGCGACGGCAATTTCGGCGAGCAGCTCGGCCTGACCAAGGATTGGGTGGTGCGGATCGTGAAGACGGTCGGCAATTACGGCGAGGTGTTCGATCGCAACGTCGGCGCGGGCTCGCCGCTCGCCATCAACCGCGGTATCAACAATCTCTGGAACAAGGGTGGTCTTCAGTACGCGCCGCCGATCCGCTGATCACGCCTGATCGGCTGCCGGCGGCATGAGCACCGAGGCCCGAAAACCGCCGCTCCAGATCGCGCTGAAGATTCGGCGCATTCTGGGCGGCAAGGCAGGCTGGAACGGCGTCGCCGTCCAGTTTGCCTTCGCGGCGATCCTGGGCTGGATCGGCTACGAGATCGTCTCAAATGCGCGCGCCAATCTCGAAAACCAGCACATTGCCGCCGGCTTCGGGTTCCTGCGCAACAACGCCGGTTTCGACGTCAACCAAACCCTGATCCCCTATACCGGCTCGGACACGTTCCTGCGCGTGTTCGTGGTCGGGCTATTGAACACGCTCGTGGTCTCGGTCGTCGGCATCGTCTTCGCCACCGTGTTCGGCTTCGTCGTCGCGCTGTGCCGGCTGTCGCCGAACTGGCTGCTGTCGCGCATCGGCGAGATCTATGTCGAGGTCATTCGCAATCTGCCGCTCTTGTTCCAGATCCTGTTCTGGTATCTGGCGGTGCTCGCGGCATTGCCCAATCCGCGGCAGAGCATCTCGTTGTTCGGCATCGCCTTCATCAGCAATCGCGGCCTCGTCGTGCCCAGTCCGATCGGCCAGAGCGGTCTCGAACCGTTCCTTGCGATGCTGGGCCTCGGCATCGTCGCCTCGCTGGCCCTGCGTTTCTACGCAAGGCGAGCGCTGTTTCAGCGTGGCCAAGTGATCCGCATCTGGCCTTACGTGCTTACCCTGCTGGTCGGACTGCCGCTCGCCACCGTGCTGATATTTGGCCTGCCCCTCACCTTCGAGCTGCCGCAGCTGAGGGGATTCAATTTCGCCGGCGGCTCGCGCATCATCCCGGAATTCGTGGCGCTGACGGTGGCGCTGTCGACCTATACCGCGGCCTTCATCGCCGAGATCGTGCGCGCCGGCATCCTGTCCGTCCACAAGGGGCAGATGGAGGCGGGGGCCTCGCTGGGCCTCAGCCGCGGCGCCACGCTCCGCCTGATCGTCGTGCCGCAGGCGATGCGCGTCATCGTGCCGCCGCTGACCAACCAGTATCTCAATCTCACCAAGAACTCCTCGCTGGCGGTCGCGATCGGCTATCCAGACCTCGTCTCGGTGTTTGCCGGCACGTCGCTGAGCCAGACCGGGCAGGCGATCGAGATCATCGCCATGACGATGGGCATGTACCTCCTGATCTCGCTCGTCACCAGTGCCATCATGAGCGTCTATGGCTGGCGCGTCAGCCGGAGCCTGGGCGCATGAGCGATGTCGTCTCGTCCGGCTTCGTCCGCAGTGACCTGATTGCCGAGCGCCCCGCGCCGGTGAAGACCACCGGCTTCATCGGCCTGATGCGCACGCGCCTGTTCAACTCGCCGACCAATATCCTGCTGACGATCCTGGGCGCCTTGCTGCTCTGGTACACGATCGTCCCGTCCGTCAAGTTCCTGATGGTCGATGCGGTGTGGAGCGGCAAGGACCGCACCGCGTGTCTTGCCGAGAACGCGGGTTTTGCGGTCGGCGCCTGCTGGCCCTACATCCAGGCCAAGCTCCCGCAGCTGATCTACGGCTTCTATCCAGAAGCCGAGCGTTGGAGGGTCAATCTCACGTTCCTCCTGGCTGTGGTCCTGCTGGTGCCGATGCTCGTGCCGCGGCTGCCGGCGAAGGGCCTGAACGCCGGCCTGTTCTTCGTCGCGTTTCCGGTGGTCGCCTTCTTCCTGCTGCACGGCGGCGGCATCAAAGGCTTCGGCCTGAGCTGGACGGCCGGTGTCCTGCAGCTGTTCGACGAAAGCATCGTCGGTGCCGGACAGGCGCTGCTCGGTCTCAGCAAGAACTCGGCGATCGGTCCGCTGCTGTGGGGCCTCGGAAACCTTATCGTGCTGTTCGGTACGGCGGTCCATTGGCTGATCTTTCCGCTCACCTGGCTGCGCGATTACATCCAGGGGACGGGCCAGCCGGTTTGGGCCGATTTCGCGGTGACGGCCGCGATCACGTGCCTGATCGCTTTCGTTCTTGGCGGCGGCGTTCGCACCGGTGGACGGGCTCTGGCATCGAGCATCGCCACCTTCATCGGCATCGCCGTCGTCATCAAGCTGATGGATCTCGATCACGGCGGATTGCCGATCGTAACGACGAATCTTTGGGGCGGACTGCTGGTGACGCTGGTGGTCTCCGTCACCGGCATCGTCACCTCGCTGCCGATCGGCATCGCGCTTGCGCTCGGCCGCCGCTCGACTATTCCCTTGATCCGGATCTTCTCGATCGCGTTCATCGAGTTTTGGCGCGGCGTGCCGCTGATCACCGTGCTGTTCTTCGCCACCTACATGCTGCCCTTGTTCCTGCCCGGCAATTTCACCGTCGACGGTCTGGTGCGCGCGCTGATCGGCATTGCGCTGTTCACCGGCGCCTATCAGGCGGAGAACGTCCGCGGCGGGCTTGCCGCGATCCCGCGCGGGCAAACCGAGGCGGCGGCCGCCCTCGGGCTCTCCTGGTGGAAGACGACTTCGCTGATCGTGCTGCCGCAGGGGTTGCGCCACGTCATTCCAAACCTCGTCAACAGCTTCATCTCGCTGTTCAAGGACACCTCGCTGGTCTCGATCGTCGCGCTGTTCGATCTCTTGGGCTCGCTGCGCGCCTCGTTCTCGGATCCGAAATGGTCGACACCGTCGACCGCGTTCACGGGCTTTGCCTTTGCCGGGATCGTCTATTTCATCTTCTGCTTTGGAATGTCGCGCTACTCGCTGTTCGTCGAGCACCGCCTCAATGCCCACCGCCGCAGCTGATCGAGGCCGCCATGTCCGACCCCATCGTCAAGATTTCCGGACTGAACAAATGGTACGGCGAATTCCACGTCCTGCGTGACATCGACCTTTCGGTCCGCAAGGGCGAGCGCATCGTGATTTGCGGTCCCTCCGGCTCGGGCAAGTCGACCCTGATCCGCTGCATCAATGCGCTGGAGGAATTCCAGGAGGGCGAGATCGTCGTCGACGGCATCGAGCTTGGGCCGAACCTCGCGCACGTCGACGCGGTGCGTCGTGAAGTCGGCATGGTGTTCCAGAGCTTCAATCTGTTTCCGCACCTGACCGTGCTCGACAATTGCACGCTGGCGCCGATCTGGGTCCGCAACATCCCCAAGAAAGACGCCGAGGCGACCGCGATGAAGTTCCTGGAGCGGGTCAAGATCCCGCATCAGGCCAACAAGTTTCCTGGCCAGATGTCTGGCGGCCAGCAGCAGCGCGTCGCGATCGCGCGGGCCCTGACCATGAATCCGAAAGTCATGCTGTTCGACGAGCCGACCTCGGCGCTCGACCCCGAGATGGTCAAGGAGGTGCTCGACACCATGGTCGACCTCGCAGAGGAGGGCATGACCATGCTTGTCGTCACCCACGAGATGGGTTTCGCCCGCGAGGTGGCCAACCGCGTCGTGTTCATGGACGCCGGCCAGATCATCGAGGCCAACACCCCGAACGAATTCTTTGCAGCTCCGCGGCACGCCCGCACCAAGCTGTTCCTGAGCCAGATTTTGCGGTGAGACCTATTGCGGGCCGCGCTGGTCCAGCAGACCGCAAGCTTGGCACCATCCGAATCAGCTCGTCTGTTTCCGGGCCATCCTCCGGAGAAAGACCTTGCAGAGCAGTGCCGGCGCGCGCGCCTACCAGACGGGGCGACTGGAAAAGAAGCTGAAGAAGCAGGCGGACGCCGTCATGGCGTTTGCGATCGAGGCGCTCGGGCAGGGCAGGCTTGATGAGGCCGAGCTGCTCTGCCGCGAGATCCTGAGAGAGGTTCCGGACCATTTCCATGCCACGCATTTGCTCGGCCTGCGCGCTTTTGACGGTGGGCGGTTGCAGGAGGCCGAATTCCTGCTCCAGCGTGCGACCGCGCTCGATCCGCGCTCGCCCGATGCACATGGCAATCTCGGGGCCGTCTATTTCGCGCTCGAGAAATTCAGCGATGCCCGCGCATGCCAGGAGAAGGCCATCGCGCTGAAGCCGGATTGTCCGATCACCCTGACCAATCTCGGCAACACGCTGCTGCACCTCGGCCTCGGTCAAGAGGCGGTCGGGCTGCACGAGCGTGCGATCAGGCTGAAGCCGGACTATGCCGATGCGTTCTGCAACCGCGGCATGGCGGAATTGATGACTGGCCAGTTGGGGCGCGCCAAGGACAGCTTCGATCGCGCCATGTCGTTGCAGCCGCATCATGCGGAGGCGATCGCCGGCAAGGGCATGGTGAGCCTGGAGCTCCGGCACTTCGAGGAGGCGGCCGCCGCCTTCGACGCGGCGCTCGCGATCAAGCCGGGCTCTCCGCGGATCCTGCTGCAGCGCGGACGGCTCAATTTGAGCCTGTCCCGGCTGGAGCAGGCTGCCGCGGACCTCGATGCGGCGCTGGCGCAATCGCCGCGGCTCGAGCTCGCACTTTGCTGGCGGGCGCAGATCGACATTCTCGCGGGAAACACGGCGCGGGCGATGGCGGGCGTCAAGACGCTGCTCGAGGTCAACCCGCGATCCGAGATGGGCTTGGCGCTTCTGGCGGCTTGCCACGTGAACCAGGGCGACATCGCCGCCGCGCTCGGGCACCTCGACGCGGCGCTCGAGATCGCGCCGGACTTTCCGGAGGCCATCGGATACAGGATCTTCGTGCTGGACTACCTGCCGGAGGCCGATTTCGCGGCCCAGCAGGCCGCGCGAAAATACTGGTGGGACGCCATTGGCGCGAAGCTCACGCAAAGGACGCTGTTGCCGCGCAAGCTCGATCCGGACCGGCGGATCGTGATCGGTTATGTCGCGTCCGAATTCAGGAACCACTCGGCGGCGTACTCTCTGCTGCCGGTGCTGACCCATCATGACCGTACCAAGTTCAAGATCGTCTGTTATTCCTGCTGGCCGTTGCAGGATGAGATGACCGAGCAGTTCAAGTCTCTCGCCGATGTCTGGGTCGATGCCGCGCAATTGTCAGACGACGAACTGGCCGATAGTATTCAGGCGGATGGGATCGACATTTTGATCGATGTGTCCGGGCACACGACCGGCAGCCGGCTTCACGTCTTCGCCCGCAAGCCGGCGCCCATCCAGGTCACGGGCTTTGGGCACGCGACGGGGACGGGCCTCAAGACCATGGACTACGTGCTCGCGGATCCGATCTTCATTCCGCAATCGGCCCGGCACCTGCTGGCCGAGAAAGTCCACGATCTGCCCTGCCTGATCACGATCGATCCGATCCTGGACGTGCCGCCGTCGGAGCCTCCCATGCTACGCAACGGCTACGTGACGTTCGGCGTGTTCAACCGCATCTTCAAGATATCGGACGAAGCCATCGGCGTGTGGTCGAAGGTAATGGGCGCAGTGAGCGGATCAAAGATCGTCGTCAAGAACGGCATGCTCGACGATCCCCTGTTGCGCGAGCGCCTGGTGGCACGGTTCGCGGCCCAGGGGATCGCCGAAGACAGCGTTATCTGCATGGGTTCGACCTCGCGCCAGGAGCATCTGCGGGCCTTTGAGAACGTCGATATCTCGCTCGACACCTTCCCGCAGAACGGCGGGATCAGCACCTGGGAATCCCTCTATGCCGGCGTTCCGGTCGTGGCCAAGCTCGGTAACGGCGCCTCGTCGCGTGCGGGGGGCTCGATCGTGGCCGCCGTCGGCCTCGGGGACTGGGTCGCCGCCGACGACGAGGGTTACGCCGCGATCGCGTGCAAATATGCGGCGCAGCCCGCCCATCTGGCAAAGTTGCGGGCGGATCTGCCGGCGCGGATCGCAGCCTCGCCCGCCGGCAACGTCGAATTCTACACGCGTGAGGTCGAAGCGGCCTATCGCCGGTTCTGGCACGATCATTGTGCGGCGGCCCTGGAGCCGGCGTAGGAAGGCGGATCTTGCGCCGAGCCCCCGGGGAAACCCGGAGGCGATGGAGCTCCGGCGACCGGCCGGCCCGTGCTGCGAATCAGCTAGACTCTGCATCGGGCACCCTTCCGGAGAGACACCTTGCAGAAGAGCGGCGGCGCGCGCGCATTTCAGAATGCGCGATTGCAGAAGAAGTTGATGAAGCAGGCCGACGCCGTCCTCTCTGCCGCGGCGAGCGCCTATGGCCAGGGCAAATATGCCGAAACCGAGGCGCTTTGCCGCGAAATCCTGAAAGCTCTCCCTGACCATGTCGACGCCATGCATCTGCTCGGCATGTGCGCCCATGACGGCCGCCGTCTCGAGGAGGCGAAGGAGCTGCTGGAGCGCGTGATTGCGCTCGATCCCCGCCTGCACGATGCCCATAACAACCTCGCGACCGTGCATTTCGACCTCGGCAATTACGAGGAGGCGCGGCGGTGCCAGGAGAGGGCGATCGCGCTGAAGCCGAACTTCGTCGTCGCGCTGACCAATCTCGGCAACACGCTGATGCATTTGGGGCAGTACGCGAAGGCGCTCGAGATGCACGAGCGCGCCATCAAGATCAAACCCGATCATGCCGACGCGTTCTGCAATCGCGGCATGATCGAGATCTTGCTGGGACAGCTCACGAAGGCCAAGGAGAGTTTCGACCGCGCCCTGCTGTTTCAGCCGCGTCATGCCGAGGCCATCGTCGGGAGTGGCATGGTCAGCATGGAACTGCGGCACCACGAAGAGGCGGCCGCCAAATTCGCCATGGCGCTCGCGATCAAGCCGGGTGCGCCGAGGATCCTGGCCCAGCGCGGGCGGCTCAGCTACGAGCTGCAGCGTCTGGAGCCGGCGCTTGCGGATTTCGATGCTGCGCTGGCGGTCTCGCCCAAGCTCGAACTGGCGCTTCGGGGCAAGGCGCAGGTCTGCCTCGTCATGGGAAAGACCGCGCCGGCGATCGCGGCGGCCACGGCGTTGATCGAGCAGAATCCGCGCTCCGAGATCGGGCTGGCGATGATGGGCTTCGCGTTTTCAACCCAGGGCGACATGGACGCCGCCATCGAATATCTCGATCGCGCGCTGGCGATACGGCCGGACTATGGGGATGCGATCAGAGGCAAGATCTTCCTGGAGGACTACCGCGCCGAGGCCGATTTCGTCGTCCAGCAGGCGATACGAAAAACCTGGTGGGATCAGATCGGCTCCAAGCTACCGCAACGGACGCTGCCCAGGCGGCCGCTCCATCCGGAGAAGCGGATCGTGGTCGGCTATGTCGCCGCCGAATTCCGGCAGCACTCGGCGGGACTCACCCTGCTGCCGGTGCTGCGCAACCATGATCACGCCAGGTTTGAGATCATCTGCTATTATTCCTGGCCGGGAGAAGACGAGTACACCGCCAAGTTCAAGCAGCTGGCGGATGTCTGGGTCAACGCCTGGGGGCTCTCGGACGACGAGCTTGCCGACCGCATCCAGGCCGACAATGTCGACATCCTGATCGACGTGTCGGGCCACACGACCGGCAACAGGCTGCAGGCTTTCGCGCGGAAGCCGGCTCCGATCCAGGCCACCGGCTTCGGCCACGCGACGGGCACGGGCATGCCGACCATGGACTACGTGCTCGCCGATCCCATCTTCATACCGCCGTCGGTCCGCCACTTGTTTGCCGAGAAGATCCACGACCTGCCGTGCCTGATCACGATGGAGCCGGTCACCAATTTGCAGCCCTCCGAGCTGCCGATGCTGCACAACGGCTACGTCACCTTCGGCGTCTTCAACCGCATCTACAAGATCTCGGATGATGCGATCCGCGTGTGGTCGCGCATCATGCGGGAGGTGCCGGGATCGAAGATCATCCTCAAGCATGGTTTGCTTGATGATGCCCTGCTGCGCGACAGCCTGATCGCACGCTTCATCGCGCAAGGTATCGCCGAGGAGAACATCACCTGTCTCGGCACCACTTCGCGCGACGACCATCTGAGGGCGTTCGACAAAATCGATATCTCCCTCGACACGTTCCCGCAAAACGGCGGCATCAGCACCTGGGAATCCCTCTACAAGGGTGTTCCCGTCGTCGCCAAGCTCGGCATTGGAGCCTCCTCGCGTGCCGGCGCCTCCATCGTGACGGCCGTCGGACTCGGCGACTGGGTCGCCGAGGATGACGATGGCTATGTCGAGATCGCGCGCAAGTTTGCCTCGCAGCCCGAACATCTGGCGAAGTTGCGGGCGGGCCTGCCGGCTCAGATCGCAGCCTCGCCCGCCGGTAATGTCGAGATCTACACGCGGGAGCTCGAAGCCGGTTACCGCAAGTTCTGGCGTGACTATTGTGTCGCGGCCGCTGAAGGCGGCGAGGCTGCGGTCAGTGTGGCGGACGCACGCAGCGATGCCTGAACCCGCTCCTTCACGCGAGCCCCGGGACATCACGGACGCATTTCTGGTCCCGGACCCCGGCCGGGCCGGTGCGCGAATCAGTTAGACTCGCCGCGGGCCATCTTCCGGAGAGACACCTTGCAGAGCAGCGGCGCCGGCGCGCGCGCATTCCAGAATGCGCGGTTGCAGAAAAAATTGAAGAAGCAGGCCGACGCCGTCATTGCCGCCGCCGCGAGCGCCTATGGGCAGGGCCGATATGCCGAGACCGAGGCGCTCTGCCGCCAGATCGTGCTGGCCGTTCCGGATCATTTCGACGCGACGCATTTTCTTGGCCTGAGCGTGCAGCAGGGCGGCCGCCTCGACGAGGCGCAGCAGCTGCTCGAACGTGCGACCGCGCTCGATCCGCGGTCGCACGAGGCCCAGAGTAATCTCGCGGTCGTATATTCTGCGCTTCAGAAATTCGAAGCGGCCCGCGCCTGTCAGGAGAAGGCGATCGCGTTGAAGCCGAACTTTACGCCGGCTCTGGCCGGCCTCGGCAACACCTTGCTCCAGATGAACCGGCCCGACCAGGCCATCGCGTTTTATGACCGCGCCATCGCTCTGAAGCCCGACTATGCCGATGCGCTCTGCAATCGCGGCCTGGCCGAGTTGGCGTTGGGCCGGTTTGACCGCGCCGGGCAGAGTTTCGAGCGAGCGCTGTTGTTTCAGCCCCGTCACGCCGAGGCCCTTGTCGGCAAGGGGGTGGTCGCTACCGAACTCAAGCATTACGACAAGGCGGAAGCAGCGCTCGCAGCGGCGCTCGCGATCAGGCCCGGTTCGCCGAAAGTCCTCGCGCACCGCGGGCGGCTCAATTTTGCGCTGTCGCGGCCGGAGCAGGCGGCGGCGGATTTCGATGCCGCGCTCGCGCAGTCACCGAAGCTCGAAGTGGCGCTGCGGGGGAAGGCCGAGGTCGCGCTGAGCGTGGGGAATACGGCCCAGGCGATCGTGGCCTGCACGGCATTGCTCGAGGAGAATCCGCGCTCGCCGATCGCCTTGGCGCTGCTGAGCGCCTGCTTTGCCAACCAGGGCGAGACCGCAGCCGCGATCGAGCATCTCGATGCGGCGCTTGCAATCGCCCCCGACCAGCCTGACCTGATCGCGCGGAAGATCTACCTGCTGGACTATCTCTCCGAGGCTGATTTCGCGGTCCAGCAGGCGGCGCGCAAATCCTGGTGGGATGCGATCGGCGCCAGATTGCCGCGAAGGACGCTGGCGGCCCGGCCGCTCGATCCCGACAGGCGGATCGTGGTCGGCTATGTCGCTGCCGAGTTCTGGTACCACTCAGCGGCGTTTGGCCTGTTACCGGTGCTGCGCCATCATGACCGCACCAAATTCGAGATCGTCTGCTATTCGTGCTCGCCGCAGCGGGACGAGATGACGGCCAGATTCAATTCGGTGGCCGACGTCTGGGTCGACGCCTGGCAGCTGTCCGACGACGAACTGGCCGATCGCATCGAGGCCGACAAGGTGGACATCCTGATCGACGTATCAGGGCATACGACCGGCAACAGGCTGCCGGTATTCGCCCGCAAGCCGGCGCCGGTCCAGGTCACGGGATTCGGGCACGCCACCGGCACCGGCCTGCAGACCATGGACTACGTCCTGGCGGACCCGATCTTCATTCCGCAATCGGCGCGACATCTGCTGGCCGAAAAGGTCTATGACCTGCCGTGCCTGATCACGACCGATCCCATCCTGGATGTGCCGCCTTCGGAGCTTCCCATGCTCCGCAACGGCCATGTGACGTTCGGCGTGTTCAACCGTATCAACAAGATCTCGGACGAGGCCATCCGCGTCTGGTCGAACGTGATGCGGGAGCTGATCGGATCGAGGATCGTCATCAAGCATACGCTGCTCGACGATCCCATGGTGCGCGATGGTCTTCTTGCGCGATTTGTGGCGCATGGAATTGCCGAAGAGAACATCATCTGCATGGGCTCGTCCGAGCGCGCCGAGCATCTGCGGGCCTTCGCGAAGGTCGATATTTCGCTCGATCCATTCCCGCAGAATGGGGGCGTCAGCACCTGGGAATCCCTCTATGCGGGCGTTCCCGTCGTCGCCAAGCTCGGCCACGGCGCATCCTCGCGCGCCGGCGGGTCGATCGTGGCGGCCGTCGGCCTCAATGACTGGGTCGCCGAGGACGACGAGGGCTACGCTGCGATCGCATGCAAATTTGCGGCGCAGCCCGCCCATCTGGCAAAGTTACGCGCGGAGTTGCCGGCTCGGATCGCAGCTTCGGCCGCCGGCAATGTCGAAATCTACACGCGCAGGGTCGAGGAGGGGTACCGCCAGTTTTGGCGCGATTATTGTGCCGCGGCCGCAGAACGCGGCGAGACCGCGTAGCCGGACGAGGCAATCATACGAAGGGCGGCTTGATGTTGCTGCGCTTCTCCAGCCACTCCGGCACCGGCAGGTTCTTGGCGCGCATGAAGTCGGCGTTGAACAGCTTGGACAGGTAGCGGCTGCCGGAATCGCACAGCACGGTGACGACCGTCTTGCCGGGTCCTAACTGCTTCGCAAGCCGCATCGCGCCGACGACGTTGACGCCGGTCGAGCCACCGAGGCACAGGCCCTCCTGCTGGAGCAGCTCGTAGATCGCGCTGACGGCCTCAGTGTCGGGAATGAGGTAGGCGTCATCGACCTTGGCGGTCTCGACGATCGCAGTGGCGCGGTTGAGGCCGATACCTTCGGTGATCGAGCCGCCGGGCGTGGCCTTGGGATCGCCGGTCCTGAAATACTCGTACATGCCGGCGCCGTGCGGATCGGCGCAGGCGATGCGGATGTCCTTGTTCTTCTCTTTCAGATAACGGCTGACTCCGGCGATCGTGCCGCCGCTGCCGACCGAGCAGACGAAGCCGTCGACCTTGCCGCCGGTCTGCTCCCAGATCTCGGGCCCAGTGGATTCGTAGTGTGCCTTCGCGTTGTCGAGGTTGTTCCACTGATCGGCAAACAACACGCCGTTGGGCTCGGTCTTGCGCAACTCGTCGGCGAGACGGCGACCGACGTGCTGGTAGTTGTTGGGATTGGCGAACGGAAGGGCCGGCACCTCGATCAGCTCGGCGCCGCACAGCTTCAGAAAGTCCTTCTTTTCCTGGCTCTGCGTCTCCGGGATCACGATGAGCGTGCGGTAGCCGCGCGCGCTGGCGACGACCGCGAGTCCGATGCCGGTATTCCCGGCCGTCGCTTCCACCACGAGACCGCCGGGCTTGAGCTCGCCGCGCTTCTCCGCCTCCAGGATCATCCATTTGCCGGCGCGGTCCTTGACCGACTGACCAGGATTCATGAACTCGGCCTTGCCCAGGATGGTGCAGCCGGTCAATTCCGAGGCGCGCTTGAGCTTGATGAGGGGGGTGTTGCCGATGGCTTCGACAACGTCGTTACGAATGGTCATGTCAGGGGAAATCACTACCAAAGGGGTTGATCAGCTTTGGCTTAAACCTAGTGCTTGGCAGGCCAAAGGGGAAGGCTTTTGCGCTGCGGCGAACGCGGCCGAAATGTCAGTCCAAACAGTCATATGCCGAGGACAGAGGGCCGATGAGGCGCTCGGCCGCGAGGCGGGATATCGGTAGGATGAAATGACCAAACCCGGTCAGCTCAGGAAAAGATAACGCTCGTCATGAGTGACCCTGCGAGCAAGTCTTGCCAGGTGCGACATGGATCGGCTTAGAGGGGGCGCGAAGCCGAGGAGATTTGGTCACGATAGGCAGCGGCGCAGACGGCAATTGACGGTCTCGTGAGTTGGCCAGCTGCCGCGATTGAGCTCAAGACGCCCGGATGCGGCCCCTCGAGGGCTCAGCAGCCGGTGTGGCCGCAATATCACATGAAATCTTGGTAAGCTTGATCGTGTTTCCGGATGTTTTTTTGATCAGAGAAGTCACTGCGAGACAGGTAGATCTGAGATTTTCGCCAGTTCGCTGCCAGCGCACCGGCATGGGGATCTCGCAACCGCGGCACTGTCCCGTCATGCCGCGCCCGGCTAGTATGGGTCAGGTTCCGCAGAAAGCATCACGGCCGTGAACGCGTCGTCCAAAGCCTCCCGACCCTCCCGTCGCGAATCGGTTAATCCGGCCGCGCGGCGGCTCCAGGGTCTGCCCGGCAGGGGCTGGATGTGACACAAAAAATTCCTGCGATCGCCACGCGGCGGTCTGTCGGTTCTGCATCGCGGACGCGGCGCTTGGCGCGTTGGCTTGCGGCGCTGTGCCTCTCCGCCGGTTCCGGTGCCTGCGTACTGACCCAGGATCTGCCCGATCCTGCGCTCGACGTTCCCACCCAGTACAAATATGCCGGCAAGGGCGATGCGCCGCCCTCGCTGGATTGGTGGCGCGGCTTCCGCTCAGCTGAGCTGACGCAGTTGATGCAGGAGGCGCAGACCGTCAATCTCGACATCGCCGCGGCCGTTGCGCGCATCGTCCAGGCCGACGCCCAGGCGCGACAGGCGGGCGCGGCGCTGCTGCCGAGCGTGTCGACGGGCGGCTCGGAAACCTATTCACGCACCTCGGGCTCCAGCGCTTCTGGCCTGTCGATCGGCGGACGCGAGGTCGTCAACTATTCGGCTTCGCTCAGCGCGAGCTACCAGCTAGACTTCTGGGGCCAGAATCGTGCCGCGTTGCAGACCGCCGAAGAGACGGCGAACGCCAACCGGTTCGATCGCGACACGGTCGCGCTGACGACGCTGGCGGCCGTCGCCAATGCCTATTTCCAGGTGCTGGCCTCGCAGGACCGCATCAGAACCTCGCAGCGCAATATCGCGAGCGCGCAGCGTATTCTCGACGCGGTCAGGGAACGGCGCAGCGCCGGCACCGGTACCGATCTCGACGTCGCCCAGCAGGAGAGCGTGCTTGCGAACCAGAAGGCCCTGGTTCCGCCACTTCGGCAGACGCTCGACCAGAACGTCAACGCGCTGGCCGTGCTGATCTCGCGGCCGCCGGAGAGCGTGCGCGTGCATGGCGGCTCCCTGGACCGGATCGCGATCCCGCGTGTCGCGCCCGGCTTGCCGTCGGAACTGCTGACGCAGCGGCCCGACATCCGCCGCCAGGAGGCGCAGCTTGCCTCTGCGACCGCCAATATCGGCAATGCGCGCGCGCAGTTCTTTCCGACCATCCAGCTCACCGGCAATGGCGGCTATCAGAGTTCGGCGCTGGTCTCGCTGTTCCAGCCGCATGCGGCGTTCTTCCAGCTCGTCGGCAGCGCGACCCAGCCGATCTTCGACGGCGGCCGGATCCTCGGCAATTTCGAGTTCGCCAAGGCGCGGCAGGACGAACTGCTCCAGACCTACCGCAAGACCATCATCCAGGCTTTTGCCGACGTCGACAACGCACTGTTCTCGATCAAGCAGACCACGATCCGGCTGCAATTGCAGCGTGTCGTCGTCGCCGCCTCGCGCCGCGCCTTCGATCTGTCCGAGCAGCAATTGCGCGCCGGCACCGCCGACATCGTCACGGTGCTCAACACCCAGCTGACGCTGTTCCAGGCGGAAGACGCGCTGTTGCAGGCCCAGCTCGCACGGCTTCTTGCCATCGTCAGCCTGTACCAGGCGCTCGGCGGCGGCTGGGAGCCGCGAATGGAGAAACCGGTCAATGCTCTTTAAGCCCGACACGAAACAAGGGGCGGGAGAGGGGGCGGCGAAGAGATCGCGCGGCCGGGGCTTCGTCATGAGCTTGGTCACGCTCGCGATCCTCGGGGGCCTCGGTTACGTTGCCTGGTTTGCGATGCAGCAGCAGCAGGCGAACAATCGCAATCAGCGCCCCGATCTGCCGGTGCCGGTGCTGGCGGCCACCCCGCGCATCCAGGACGTGCCGGTCTATCTCGACGGCGTCGGCGCAATCCGCGCGCTCAACACCGTAACGGTGCGCTCGCAGGTCGATGGCAAGCTGATCGCGGTCAATTTCACGGAAGGCCAGGACGTCAAGAAGGGCGACGTGCTCGGCGAAATCGATCCGGCGATCTATCAGGCGCAGTACGACCAGGCCGTGGCCAAGAAGGCGCAGGATCAGGCGCAACTCGCCAACCAGCGCATCGACCTTGCGCGTTACGAGCAGCTCGCCGCGTCCAACGCCGGTTCGAAGCAGCAGGCCGACACCCAGCGCGCGCTCGTGGCGCAGACCGAGGCGCTGGTCAAAGCCGACCAGGCAGCGATCGACAACGCGGCGGCGACGCTGAGCTACACCAAGATCGTAGCGCCGATCTCGGGTCGCGCCGGCCTGCGCCAGGTCGACCAGGGCAACATCATTCATGCCTCCGACACAACGGGCCTCGTGGTGATCACGCAATTGCAGCCGATCGCGGTGTGGTTCAGCCTGCCGCAGCAGCAGATCATGCGGGTCAATGCCGCCGCTGCAAAAGGCCCGCTCGCGGTCGACGTGTTCGGCAATGACGGCATCACGGTGATCGACACCGGCAAGCTCACCGGCATCGACAACCAGGTCGACCAGACCACCGGCACGCTCAAGCTCAAGGCCGAATTTCCCAACGCCAATTACCAGCTCTGGCCGGGCCAGTTCGTCAATGTCCGCCTCAAGGTCGAGACATTGAGGCAGGCGCTGGTGGTGCCAACCTCGGCCGTGCAGCGCGGCCCGGTCGGGACCTTCAGCTATGTCATCGGCGAGGACAACATCGTCTCGGCGAAGCCCGTGACGGTGACTCAGCAAAATGAGCACGAGGCGGTGATCGCCAGTGGCCTGTCGGCAAGCGACAAGGTCGTCACGACGGGATTTGCCAATCTGTCCGACGGCTCCAAGGTCATCATTGGCCGCGACGACCAGACCCCGTCGGCGGATATTGCTCCGCGCAAGCGCTCGCGCGGGCCGGACGCCCAGAAGAAGGATGGGGCGAGGGAAGGCCAGAACGACGGCCAGAAGGACGGCCAAGCCAAGGACGGCGAGTTTCGCGCCAAGCGCAAGAGCAGCGAGGGCGACCAGAAGGGACAGACCGGGCCGGCACCGGGGCCGGGGGCATCCGGAAGCGGAGCCAAGCAGCCATGATCCCGACAACAGCCGCATGAAGCGGCAGGCGTAACCCATGGGCGTCTCCGAACCCTTTATCCGCCGGCCCATCGCGACCTCGCTGCTTGGCATCGCGCTGATGATCGGCGGGCTGCTGGGCTATTTCGCGCTGCCGGTCTCGGCGTTGCCGCAGGTCGATTTCCCGACCGTGCAGGTGTCGACGCGGCTGCCCGGCGCCAGCCCCGACGTGATCGCCTCGCTGATCACCGCGCCGCTGGAGCGCCAGCTCGGCCAGATTCCGTCGCTGACGTCGATGAACTCGACGAGTTCGTTCGGCCTCAGCCAGATATCGCTTCAGTTCGACCTCAACCGCGACATCGACGGCGCGACCCAGGACGTGCAGGCCGCCATCAATGCAGCCGCAGGCGTGCTTCCCAAGACGCTGCCCTATCCGCCGACCTACGCCAAGGTCAATCCAGCGGACGCGCCGGTGATGACACTGGCGCTGCGCTCGGACACGATCTCGCTGCGGGCAATGAGCGACATTGCCGACACCATTCTGGCCCAACGCTTGAGCCAGATTTCCGGCGTCGGACGCGTCTCGGTGCTCGGCGGGCTGAAGCCGGCCGTGCGCATCCAGGCTGATCTTGCACGCCTTGCTGCCTACGGCATCGCCATGGAGGATTTGCGCACCGCGATCGCCAATGCCAATGTCTCGGGGCCGAAGGGCTCGCTCGACGGCGCGCAGCAATCCTACATCATCGCGGCCAACGACCAGATCGCCGCGGCCGACGCCTACAAGCCCGTCATCATCGCCTATCGCAACGGTTCGCCGGTCACCATCGGCGATGTCGCGCAGATCGTCGACGGCCTCGAAAACGACCGCACCGCCGGCTGGTACCAGGGCACGCCGGCCGTCATCATCGACATTCAGCGCCAGCCCGGCGCCAACGTCATCGACGTCGTCAGCCAGATTCGCGCGGAAATCCCGAAGGTGCAGCGCGCGATCCCGGCCGGCGTAAACCTCACCATCGTCTCCGATCGCACCGTGACTATCCGCGCCTCGGTGCGCGACGTGCAGTTCACGCTGGTCCTTGCCGTCGTGCTCGTGACGCTGGTCGTGCTGCTGTTCCTGCGCTCGTTGCGCGCCACCGTGATCGCGGGCGTCGCCCTGCCGCTGTCGCTGATCACGAGCTTCGGCATCATGTATTTTGCCGGCTTCAGCCTCGACAATCTGTCGCTGATGGCGCTCACGATCGGCACCGGCTTCGTCGTCGACGACGCCATCGTCATGATCGAGAACATCGTCCGTCACATGGAGAACGGCGACAGCGCGATGGAGGCCTCGCTGAAGGGCGCCAGCGAGATCGGCTTCACCGTGATCTCGCTGACGGTGTCGCTGATCGCGGTTTTCATTCCGCTCTTGTTCATGTCGGGTCTCGTCGGGCGCATGTTCCGCGAATTCGCGTTGACGCTGACGATTGCGGTCGTGACCTCGGCCGTGGTGTCGCTGACGCTGACGCCGATGATGTGCTCGCGCCTGCTCAAGCATGCCCACGAGGAGCTGGCGGTGCCGGGACTGGCCGCGGTCAGCCGCTTCATCGACCGCACGGTCGAGGCCTATCACAGATCGCTTCTGTGGGTTCTGGAACGCCAGCGCGCCACGCTGGTCGTGACCTTCGTGACGCTGATCGCAACGCTTGTACTCTATGTCGTGGCGCCCAAGGGCTTCCTGCCGCTGCAGGACACGGCCTCGATCACGGCCGTGACGGAGGCGGGGCCGGACGTGTCCTTTGCGGAGATGACGAGACGGCAGACGGAGGTGGCGGAGGCGATCAGGGCTGACCCTGATGTGCTCGGCGTGGTCTCGGTGATCGGTGCCGGCTCGGTCAACCCGACCACCAATGTCGGCCGGCTCGTCATGAGCTTGAAGCCGCGCGGCGAGCGGCCTGACGATGTCGCGGGCGTCGTCGCCCGGTTGAAGCAGCGGGTCTCGGACATCCCCGGCATGACCGTCTATTTCCAGCCGGTGCAGGACGTGCAGATCTCGACCCAGTCGAGCCGCTCGCAATACCAGTACACGCTGACCGGCACCGATGCGGCGCTGGTCTCGGAATGGTCGCGCAAGCTGGTTGCGGAGATGCGGCGCGATCCCCTGTTTCGCGACGTCTCCTCCGAGGCGCAGGAGGGCGGCCTGCGCGCGCAGCTCGATGTCGACCGCACTCGCGCCGGCCAGCTCGGCGTCAACCTCCAGGCCATCACCGACACGCTGAACGACGCCTTCGCGCAGCGGCAGATCTCGACCATTTACGGGCAGGCCAACCAGTACCGGGTGGTGCTGGAGGCGCTGCCGATGTACCAGCGCGATCCCTCGATCCTGTCCAAGCTCTATCTGCCGGGCGCTGCCAGCACCACCGCCGGCGCACCCGCCGCTCAGGTGCCACTGTCCGCCGTGGCGACGCTGAAGCGGACCACCGCGCCGCTTGCGATCTCGCACCAGGCGCAATTCCCGTCCGTCTCCCTCAGCTTCAACCTGGCGCCCGGCGCGGCGCTCGGTGACGCCGTCGAGGCGGTCAAGACCATCGAGACGCGGATCGGCATGCCCAACAGCATCGTGGGCATCTATGCCGGCGATGCCGCCGAATTTGCCAAGGCGCTGGCCGGCCAGCCTTGGCTGCTGCTCGCCGCGGTGATCACGATCTACATCGTGCTGGGGGTGCTCTACGAGAGCTACGTCCATCCGATCACGATCCTGTCGACGCTGCCATCGGCCGGCGTCGGCGCGATCCTCGCGCTGATGCTGTGCGGTCAGGATCTCTCGGTGATCGGTCTGATCGGCATCATCCTCTTGATGGGCATCGTCAAGAAGAATGCGATCATGATGATCGACTTCGCGCTCGAGGCCGAGCGCCGGCAGGGCATGTCGCCGAACGAGGCGATTGTGCAGGCGTGTCTGTTGCGCTTTCGTCCCATCATGATGACCACGCTTGCGGCGCTGTTCGGCGCGCTGCCGCTCGCGATCGAGAGCGGCACCGGCGCCGAGCTGCGCTTCCCGCTCGGCGTCTCCATCATCGGCGGCCTGCTGCTGAGCCAATTGCTGACGCTCTACACCACGCCCGTGATCTATCTGGCACTCGACCGCATCAGCCGCCGGCTCGAACAGGCGGTGCCGCCGGCTGAATCCGGCGGCCCGCCGGTCGCCGGCGCCACCGAGGGCATGCAGTAATGCCATCGATCTCGGAGCCCTTCATCCGCCGCCCGGTTGCGACCACGCTGCTGTCGATCGGGTTGTTCCTGCTGGGTGCCGTCGCCTATCATTTCCTGCCCGTCGCCTCGGTTCCGAATGTCGATTTCCCCGCCATCTTCGTCTCGGCCAGCCGGCCCGGCGCCGACCCGTCCGTGATGGCGGCCACGGTCGCCTCGCCATTGGAGCGGCGGCTGGGTGAGATCGCGGGCATCAACCAGATCACCTCGACTTCGACCCTCGGCACCACCAGCATCCAGCTTCAATTCGACATCGGCCGCAACATCGACAAGGCGGCTCGCGACGTGCAGGCGGCGATCAACGCCGCGATGGTCGACCTGCCGAGCGACCTGCCGACGCTGCCGCGCTTCCGCAAGGCGAATACAGCCGGCGCGCCCGTCTTCGTGCTGGCGCTGACCTCGAAGACACTGTCGGCGAGCGCCATCTACGACGTCGCCGACACCGTGCTGGCGCAGCGCATCTCGCAGGTGCCGGGCGTCGGCGACGTCACCGTATCCGGGGCCGACCAGCCGGCCGTGCGGGTCCAGCTCAATCCGGTCGCCCTGTCAAACGCCGGCATCGCCACCGACGACGTACGGACCGCGATCATCAACGCCAACCCGCTTGGACCGGTCGGAATCTTCGAAGGCGAACGCCAGAGCGAGACGCTGGGGCTCAATCGGCAGATGCGCACCGCGAAAGAGTTCCGCGACATCATCGTCAAGAGCTCCAACGGCAATTTCGTGCGGCTCTCGGATGTCGCCGACATCGAGGATTCCGTCCGTAACGCCCGCTCGATCGCCTGGTTCAACAAGCAGCCCGCGGTGCTGATCCAGATCACCAAGCAGGGCGATGCCAACGTCATCGACACCGTCGACAGGGTCAAGGCGCTGATCCCGGCGCTGAAGCAGTGGATCCCGGCCGGTGTCGAGATCTCCACCCTGGTCGATCGCACCGGCACGATCCGCGCCAGCGTACTCGACATGCAATGGACCCTGCTTGCAACGTCGTTGCTGGTGATGGTCGTGGTGTTCGTGTTTCTGCGCCGGCTGACCCCGACGATCGCGGCCGGGATATCGGTGCCGTTGGCGCTGGCCGGCACTTGCGCCGGCATGTGGGTGGCGGGCTTCTCGATCGACAATCTGTCGCTGATGGCGCTGGCGATCTCCGTCGGGTTCGTGGTCGACGATGCCATCGTCATGATCGAGAACATGTATCGCAACCTCGAGCATGGCATGCGGCCGTTGCAGGCCGCGCGGGAAGGCGCCAGGCAGATCGGCTTCACGGTGGTCTCGATCAGCCTGTCGCTGATCGCCGCGTTCACGCCGCTGATCTTCATGGACGGCATCGTCGGCCGTCTCTTGCGCGAGTTCTCGCTGACGCTGACCTTCGCCATCCTGGTCTCGACGCTGGTGTCGCTAACGGTCACGCCGATGATCTGCGCTCATTACATCCGGCAGACCACGTCCAGCACCGCGACGTTGTTCGACCGCATCATCGAGGGCTCGCTGTCGCGCATTGTCGCCTTCTACGCCCGCACCCTGCGCACCGTGCTGGAGTTCCCGCTGCTGACGCTGCTGGTATTCTTCGCCACGATCGGCCTCACCGTGACGCTCTACATCAAGGTGCCCAAGGGCTATTTCCCGACCGACGATTCCGGTTTCGTCATCGGCGCGACGCGCGCCTCGGCCGACATCTCGTTCCAGTCGATGCTCGGACTCCAGCAACGGCTGGCCGACATCGTGATGCAGGATCCGGCCGTGGCCGGCATTGGCTCGACCGTCGGCAGCAGCGGCGGGCCGGGCGGGGCGACCTCGAACCGCGGCACCATGTTCATCAGCCTGAAGCCCCCGGAGGAGCGCGGCCACGTCTCGACGGAGGTCGTGATCGACCGTCTGAGAAGGGCGCTTTATCCCGTGCCGGGCATCCGCCTCTTCATGTTCGCGGCCCAGGACGTCCGTGCTGGCGGCCGGCAAAGCGATTCCAATTACCAATACACACTGACCAGTACCGACCTCGGTCTTCTCCAGAAATGGGCTCCGATCGTGGCCAAACGGCTGGAAAGCGTCGAGGGCATCACCGACATCTCCAGCGATCGCGATCCGGGCGGGCTTCAGCTCACGCTTTCCATCGACCGCCAGAAGGCGTCGGCGCTCGGCGTCAGGGTCCAGGACATCGACAACGCACTCAACAATGCGTTCGCGCAGCGGCAGATATCGATCATCTATACCCAGCGCAACCAGTACATGATCGTGCTGGAGATCGATCCGAAATTCCAGGTCGATCCCTCCAACCTCGACCGCATCTTTGTCGCCGGCGCCGGCGACGTCCAGGTGCCGCTTTCCGCGGTGGTGCATGCGACGCGCGGGGTCGCCCCGCTCGCCGTCTATCACTCGCAGTCGTTCCCCTCGACCACGGTGTCGTTCAACCTGCTGCCGGACACGCCGCTGCAGACGGCGACGCAGAACGTTCAGCGCGCGGTCGAGGAATTGCACATGCCTGAGGGCATCCGAGGCAGTTTCGACGGCAATGCCGGCGACTTCGCCAGGACCAGCGGCCGGCAGCCGCTTCTGATCCTCGGCGCGCTGGTTGCGATGTATATCGTGCTGGGCGTGCTCTACGAGAGCCTTGCCCATCCGCTCACGATCATCTCGACACTGCCCTCGGCCGGATTGGGTGCGCTGCTCGCATTGCAGCTCACCAACACGCCGCTGACGGTGATCGCCTTCGTCGGCATCATCCTGCTCATCGGCATCGTCAAGAAGAACGGCATCATGATGGTGGACTTTGCGCTCGACGCCGAGCGCCGGCGCGGCCTGTCCTCGGCCGAGGCGATCTTCGAGGCCTGCCAGGCGCGCTTTCGCCCCATCCTCATGACGACCATGGCGGCGCTGTTCGCCGGCATTCCGCTGGTGGTCGCGACCGGCCCCGGCACGGAGCTGCGCCGCCCGCTCGGCATCACCATCATCGGCGGCCTGTTCGTCTCGCAGATCCTGACCCTCTACACCACGCCCGTGATCTACCTCCTGATCGACCGCCTGCGCCGCCGTTCCGAGCCGCGTCCGCTGGCCGTACCCGCGGAATAGGTTGGCGAGGCGCTGCTTCAAGCGTATAGCGGCCCCCATGTCCAAGCCGTCCGAGACCGCCGCCGCGCCGGCCGAACCGATCCCCGAATGCCCTCATTGCCAGAAGCCGATGCCTCTCTGCATCTGCGACAGCGTCACGCCCATTGAAAATCGTCTCTCGCTGTTGATCCTCCAGCATCCGCAGGAGCAGGACAGGGCGCTCGGCACGGCGCGGCTGCTTGCCAGGCATTTCGCCGATGCGACGTTGCGGGTCGGCCTGTCCTGGCCGAGTCTGTCCAAGGCGCTCGGGCGCCCGGTCGACAACGCCACCCACTGGGCCGTGCTCTATCTCGGCTCGGCCCGCGCGGCCGATCTCGATGCGGAAGGCGAGATCGTCGCGCTCAACCGCAAGGGCGAAATCGCTGAGAACCAGCGCGCGATCCTCGGCAAGCTCGAAGGCGTCGTGCTGCTCGACGGTACCTGGAGCCAGGCCAAGGCGTTGTGGTGGCGCAATCCCTGGATGCTCAAGTGCCAACGCGTGATCCTCAACCCGAAACACCCCTCGCGCTATGGGCATCTGCGCAAGGAGCCGCGCCGCGACGGCCTGTCGACCATCGAGGCCGCGGCGACGATCCTCGCCGGTCTCGAGCGGCGTCCCGACATCGCCGAGACGTTGCACGCGAGTTTTGAACGGCTGTTGACGCGCTACCGCGAGGTCCAGGCCGAGATGCCGGAATTGGCGCCCAAACCTGTCCGGAAGGGCGGCCGGCGCGACTTCCGGCGTCGTAAACGCGCCTGACGCCGATCCACGCTGGAAAACCCCTGCCGCCGCCAAGGTCGGACGAAGGCGGTTGCCTAAACGCTTCATCCCCTATATTGGTCCGCGCTTACGGGGCCACGTGGCGGAGTGGTTACGCGCCGGTCTGCAAAACCGTTTACTCGGGTTCGAGTCCCGACGTGGCCTCCATCATAAAGTTCTGGAACTGCTAGCTTAAGTTGTTCGTTGGCTGTTCTGGTAATTCCGACTTGCCACGGGATTGCAACCTTCGCTCCCCATTTTTTGAGCGGCTCCTTCAAGGCGGCGTCGACCATCGCCGCAGTGCTCTCCTCTGCCCCCATCGAGGCTGGTCACGCTGACGGCAGCGGTTATCCGCCGCACTTGAACGGTTAAAAGCGAGGCCTCCCGATTAACGTTGGCGTGTATTGCCATGGAACCGGAATAGATCCATCATGGTTCCGTCATGGTTCCGTCATGGTTCCGTCATCGGTTCGAGTTGCGTCAGGTGAAGCAGCGTCGCCCCCTTTTCATCAAGCTTGACAGGATCGCGCTTGCGATCGTCGGGGCCGTGGCCGCGTTAGCGGTGTTCTGGGGAGCGGCAAATTCGGGGCTCGAGCCCGCGAAGGGCGCGCCAATCAAAGTCGCTGCACCCACGTGCTACGCGATCGGTACCTCGGTTGCGTCCGGGTGTACTGAAAGAGCCAAGTGACCCAACGAAGCAGCTGCGGCAGGGCGAGCACACCGGGTTTGTCCGGGTCCACCCAAGTTAGCGATTAAGGCGCGCTGGCATGCAGTTCGCATCGGTCAGGTGAGATGTCCCAACCACCGAGCGCTGGAGAACACGTGGGCGAGATTGTCCGGCTTGTACCGAAATCCGAACAGGAGCGCGCTCGTCTCATTCGCGAGGCGCGCGCGATCTATGACAGCATCTTCCCGCCGGCTGTCCCCGAGCGGGCGCCCCGAGATGGCGACGAACGCGCCAAGAATTGATTATTGTTGCGCCTGGCTCGGCAGCCCGATGATGTCGGGCCGAAGCCGGCCTCAGCAGGCGGCGTACCAGCCGTCGGGAAAGGGCAGGAGAGGCCAGGCGCCCTCGTTGTCGTTGGCTGCTTTGGCCGGCGCGTCGAAACTCCACGAGCGGGGCACAAAGGCCTGCTCCGGCAAGGACGCGAGGTCTTCAAAGTCCATGGCGTCCCGGACAGCATCCAGCAGCAAGTTGAATTCGGCTTCGCTCATCACACCCTCGCAGAACGCGATGGCGCAATCTCGCAAAACCGCTTTGTTTCCCGATTGACCCGATCGTTCGCATTTTAACGATCGGGCGATCGGGACTAGATTGGTTAGCAATTCCTAAACGATCGCCGTGGCGTCCCGCGGGCTGCGGGCCAGCTTGTGTGCGAGAAATCACATCCCCCTCGGTCCACTTCTCCTACCTCTTCCACCACGCCGGCCAATGCAGGCCGGGGCGGGCAGAGCGGGAGACCGGGCATGAAGGCGAGGTTCTTGCGGTTTGCGGGCGTGAAAAGCCGGGCGCGTGGCGCTTCAACGGTCGGGCTGTTCCTGACGCTGTTTGCCTCCGCCGCTCACGCACAGGGAACGGCGGAGCAGCGGCGGGCCTGCACGCCTGACGTCTACCGGCTCTGCGCCGGCGAGATCCCCAACGTCCGCGCCATCACCGCCTGCCTGCGCCGCAACCGCGCCAGCCTCAGCGAGGCCTGCCGGTCCGTGTTCGATCAGGCCGGCGGCTGAGCCACTCTCCTTGTGGGTTTGTGCGCAGCAAGTAGTAGCACTGCCTCGCGAATCCGTCCTCGCCGCTCTGTGGATATGCTGCGGACAGGTTGTGGAGAAACGGTTGATGCGCTGCGGAGACCGGCCCGGCCGCCCGTCATATCCATGTCTAGAACGACCTGGTCTGCCAACAGCCCTTACCGTCGTTGACATGCGGTCGCGGCTCTCCACCGTCACGCCTACAGCTCGGGATGGAAGAGCTTGCATTTCGCGTCAAATTGCAACCCCGACGTGCAAGAAGTCTTGATTGGCCGTAATCTAGGATGATCGGGGCGGCTTGAACGCAGTCCCGGACTGCGGCGACTAACCGATAGAGTGCACAGGGATCAGTTGAACGTGATCGCATCTCCTCTTCCTAAAGCACTAAAATGGTGCTTTAGTGCTTTCCATGAGCTCGTCGCCCAAGAATGCTCCATCCGCGCTGCGATACAGGCTTGCCCCTGATCCGGCCGCCAATGACGCCATCGAGGCGACGTTCAAGGGTTACGACCGCATGATGGAGATCCTCGACGAGGTCGCGCGGACCCACAATGTGGGCTCCAACGTGGTCCTGCTCCACGCCCATGCCTATGAGCCGATCCGCAAGCAGACCGCGCTGCCTTCGCGGCTGGTGACGTTGGGCCTGCGCGACCGGGCCGAATATCGCGCCGCGCAGGGCCGCAGCCTGCCGCTCGACGACAAGCTCGCCAAGATCAAGGGACCCGCCACCATTTCGATCGCGACGGTGCAAGGGCGCTTCAGCGTGCCGTTCGACTACGCCGGCTATGCCGAGGGTTGGGGGCAGAGCGTGCCGGCACGCCTGGTCCGCACGGGCGAGGGTTTCGAAGTTCACTACGGCGTCACGCCGAACAGCCTGCCAGAGGAGGAGAACGCCATGGATAACATCGCTGCCGCTCCCGACAATTTCCTGTCCCGGGTCGGGCGCCTGATTGCGGGGATCGCATACGACGCGATCGAGCAGGCCGAGGGCAAGAACAAGCTGAAAGTGGTCGGACAGGCGATCCGCGAGATCGAGCGTGCCGAGAGCGAAGCGCGCGATGCGCTTGCGGCCGCGCGGGCCGAGGAATACCGCCTCAACGCGCGCCGCAGCGAGATCGAGCGGGCGATGACCGATCTCACCACCAAGATCGAGGGCGCGATCGCGGATGGGCGCGACGATCTCGCCCGCGCCGGCATCGCGCGGCAGATGGACCTGGAGGCGCAGTTCGAGGTGTTGTCGCGGGCCATCGACGAGAACAACGAGAAGATCGAGCAATGCGTGACGTCGCTGCGCGCCGTATTGTCGGCGCTCCAGGATGCCGAGCAGCGCCGCGCCGATCTGGAGAAGAGCGAGGCCATCGCAAGCCAGCAGTCCTCGACTTCATCCAAGAAGCAGGGCGGCAGCTCCGCAGCGGCGAAGGCGCTGCGTGCGGGCAGGGCGGTGGCGCGGGCCACCGGCGTGCCGCCCGGTATCGCTTATTCAAGTGACATCGACGAGCTCAGCACGCTCCATCGCGACAAGGAAATCGCAGCGAGGCTGGCCCGGTTGAAGTCGGGCTCCTGAGTGGCAGCGTCATGAGCGCGCTGCTCGAACACGTCATGGCGCCGGAGGTCAGGCCGTTCGCGATCGCGGCGGCCATGATCGTCATCGTCGGCTCGATCGAGGTGATCTCGATGCTGGTCGGCGCCTCCTTGAGCGAGATGCTCGGCACCAACATCGACTTCGCCCATCCCAGCGACAACGGTGTCGTCAACGCCATCTCCTGGATCAATGTCGGCGGCGTTCCGCTGCTGATCTTCCTCTTGCTGCTGCTCGGCGCCTTCTCCATCACCGGCTTCCTGATCCAGGACGTCGCGCGGATGGTGGCGGGTCCCTTGCCGGCGGCGGTCGCCTCGATCGGGGCAGTCGCCGCATCGGTCCCGCTGGTCCGCGTGACCAGCCGTGCCATCGCGCGGATCATTCCCAAGGACGAAAGCTACGTGGTCGGGCTCGGCGATCTCGTCGGCCGCATCGGCGAGGTCGTCGTCGGCCCGCTCGACCAGGGGCCGCCCGGCCGCGTCAGCGTTGCCGACGTCCACGGCAACCGTCATTTCGTCTCGGCCGTCGCGGCGCCGTCCTCCGGGCCTTTGCCGCAGGGAACCTTGGTGCTCCTTGTCGACCGCGACGGCACGCGCTTCGTCGCGGTGAAGGCGGACGATGAACTGAAGCCGTCCAAGCCCACTCTAAGCCCTTAGCAAGTCCCACCAGCGGAGAAAGCCATGTTCGACATCGCAGTCCCGGCCTTGATCGGCGTCGCGCTGATCGTCGTCCTGGGGGTCGTCTTCACCATTCTCTACAAGCGCGCCACTCGCGACGAGGCCTTCGTGCGCACCGGGCTAGGTGGCAAGAAGGTCGTGCTCGACGGCGGCGCCATGATCCTGCCGATCTTCCACTCCTATGCCAGCGTCAATCTGAAGACGCTGCGGCTCACCGTCGAGCGCAAGGAGCGGGAATCCCTGATCACCAAGGATCGCCTGCGCGTCGACATCGTCGCCGAGTTCTACGTCCGGGTTCGTCCCGATGACGAAAGTATCGCACTGGCGAGCCAGACGCTGGGTGCATTGACCAACGATGCCGAAGCCTTGCGCAACCAGGTCGAGGCCAAGTTCGTCGACGGCCTGCGGTCGGTTGCGGCGACCATGACCATTCTCGAGCTGCAGGAAAAGCGCAGCGACTTCGTCAAGCACGTGCAAGCGACCGTGGAATCCGACGTCAAATCCAACGGTCTCGAGCTGGAATCGGTCTCGCTGACCAAGCTCGACCAGACCGACGTGAAGTTCTTCAACCCCGAGAATTTCTTCGACGCCGAAGGCCTGACCCAGCTCAAGACCATCACCGAGACCCGCCGCCGCGACCGCAACGCGATCGTGCGCGACAACGAGGTGGCAATCGCGCAAAAGGACCTCGAGGCGCGGCAGCAGACCCTGACCATCGAGCGCACCAAGAAAGAAGCCGAGCTCTCGCAGGAGCGCGACATCGCCAACAAGACCGCGAGCACCCGCGCCGAAGTCGCAACCGCGACGCAAACCGCGCGCCTGACCGAAGAGAATGCCCGTATCGACACGGACCGGGCGGTCGCCGAAAAGGAGGCCGGCGCCAAGCAGGTCAAGGAAACCGCGGTGATCGAGTCGGACCTGGCCATCAACAAGCGCAAGACCGACGCCCAGCGCGAGATCCAGATCGCGACGCAGGAGAACGAGATTCAGATCGCGGCGAAAAGCAAGGAGACGTCGGAAGCCGTCGCCGAAGCCAAGACCGCCGAGGCGTTGGCCGTCTCTGCGGAGGAAAAGGTCGTCACCGCGCGTGCGATCGAGGTCGCCGATCGTGCCCGCCTCACCCAGGTGCTGGCCGCGCGTACCGAGGCCGAACGCAAGTCGACCGAGCTGATCGTCGCGGCCGAGGCCGAGAAGAAGGCCTCGCTCGACCGCGCCGAGGCCGTCAAGACGCTGGCCACCGCCGAAGCCGAATCCAACAAGATCAAGGCGGTCGGCGTCCGTAACATCGGCGAGGCCGAAGCTGCCGTCATCACCATGAAGAACGAGGCGCAGAACAAGCTCGGCAGCAACGTGATCGATTTCGAGATCGCCAAGAAGCGGATCGAGACCATGCCGGCCGCGCTGGCCGAGATGGTGAAGCCGATCGCGAACCTCAAGGACGTCCGGATCCTTCACACCGGCGGTGCGTTCGGCGGCAATGGAGCCGGCGGAGGCAATGTCGGCTTCGGCGAGGGACTCGCCGGCGAGCTCCTCAAGGTGCACGCCTTGCGTCCGATGATCGACGAGATCCTGCGCCAGAGCGGCTTTGCGCCCGGTGATGATCCGGTCAAGGCTCTGGTCGGCGCCGTGACGGGCAAGAGCAATGGCGCAGCCGTGCCGGCGCCAGTCCCGGAGAAGGCCAATTCGGCCGATCTGTAGAACGCCGGTCCGAGGCTGCGGAGAAGTCGAAGCGATAGACAGGCTGACGGCTTGGGCGCCAAGCCACCTTGTTCCTCGCCCGCGGATTCGGAGGAGGGAGCCGTCCAGCCTTTCGGGAGCACGTTTCGGATGATGACGAATTCGTCCTTTGCAAGCGCAAGCGGCTTTGTTATACGCAGCCGCGCGCGAACGACTGGTTCGCCTTTTCCTCGGTAGCTCAGCGGTAGAGCATCCGACTGTTAATCGGATGGTCGCTGGTTCGAATCCAGCCCGGGGAGCCAAATATTTCCGATAATTCAACGATTTATGCCAGCGCCCTCATCCTGAGCGCGATCTTCTTGCCGTGATTTCTGAGCTTGCAGGCTCGCCCAGCCAGGGGAATCGCCCTCGCACGTGTCTGTGAGCAGCGCGGTCGTGCCATTGGGCCGGCGCCAAATCGACTCATTTCACACTGAGCATGCGGTTGCCGGATATTCACGGAGCTAATTCCCATGCCAGACATCCAGCTCGACCGTCCTGTTGTGGCCCCCTCGATTCTGCCGGCCGACGTTCCCGAACTCAGTGACGATGAATGTCTCGTTTGTCTCGCCCGTGCGGTCGAGACACCGGATTCGGCACGGCTGGACGAGGTAGCTGCCTTGATCGGCCGCCTCGCGGTGACGATCGAATAAGGCTGGTCTGCGTCGGACTCGCAGCGATGGCCTGATCTCTGACGGCCAGCGGCCATATTGCGTTTTGACCTTGCATGCTCCAAAGATGCCGCGATTTTTTCGCGGCATCGTCCGCAATGCAGGGTCCGCCAATGTCCGGTTTTTCGACCGCGCGCCAAAAAATGGTCGATGGCCAGGTGCGCACCAGTGACGTCACCGACCGTCGTGTTCTCGATGCCATGTTCGCGCTTCCGCGCGAGGCCTTCGTGCCGGCCAGCCGGCAGGCATTGGCATACCTCGACCTCGATCTCGACGTGAGCGAAGGCGCCGCCAAACGGTTCCTGATCAAGCCGGCGTTGACCGGGAAGCTGCTTCAGGCTGCCGAAATCGGCGAGGGCGACAACGTGCTGGTCGTGGGCTGCGCCACCGGCTACCTGGCCGCGCTGACCTCCAAGCTCGCACGGCGGGTGACCGCGACCGAATGCGATTCGGCATTGGCTGCAAAGGCCAAGGATATCCTCGGCAGCCTGGGGCTTGCCAACGTCACCTGCAAGGCCGCTTCTTGCACGGATGGAGAGCCGTCAGCGGCGCCCTATGATGTCATCGTCCTCAATGGCGCCGCCGAGGTGATACCGGAGGCGGTGCTCGGGCAGCTGAAGGAAGGCGGGCGTCTGGTCGGGGTGTCGGCCGAATCCAGGCCGCCTCGCGCCGTGATCGTGACCCGTACCCACGGCGAATTCGGCCATCGGGCGCTGTTCGACGCAGCAGCCCCGGTCCTTCCGGGGCTGGAACGGGCGGCTGCCTTCGTCTTCTGACGGCCCAAAGCCCGTTAAAATCCCGTTCTGAATCAGAAGTGTGGCCGGGATGCTGCACGTCTAGAGTTTCCACCGGGAACCACCTCGGGGTAGTTCCGTCGCGCGTGACCGCGTCCTATGTTGCGGAGGGGCAACGACTCCAGTGGTAGACGGTAACCCGGCTCGCGGGCACGAGCCGGACGTTAGAATGAACGGAATTTCAGGGATGCATGGGGTGAAGCTCTTCACCGGAGCTGCGGTTTCGGTCCTGCTGCTGGCGCTTGCAGGGCCGACGCATGCCTTGGCCGAGACGATCGACGGCGCGCTGGTGCGCGCCTATCAGAACAATCCGCAACTCAACGCGCAACGTGCCCAGGTTCGGTCGACTGACGAGAACGTGCCTCAAGCCTTGTCGGGCTATCGCCCAAGAGTCTCGCTCTCGGCGAGCGGCGGCTACCAGTACTCGGACTTCAAGAGCGCTACCAACAGCGACCCGATCAACGGGCCCGGCATCCCCCGAAGCGTGGGGATAACGGCTTCCCAGACCTTGTACAACGGCAACCAGACGGCCAATCGGACACGCGCCGCCGAGAGCCAGGTGTCGGGCGCCCGCGAGGCTTTGCGCAGCTTGGATCAAAGTGTGCTGCTCCAGGCCGCCACGGTTTACATGGATTACCTGCGCGATGCCGCCACGCTTGAAGTCCAGCGCAGCAACGTGCGCGTGCTCGAGCAAACGCTGAAGCAGACGCGAGACCGTTTCAACGTCGGTGAAGTGACCCGTACCGACGTCGCTCAATCAGAAGCGCAACTGGCGGCCGGCAGGACTCAAGCGCTCACCGCCGAAGCGAATCTCACGACGACACGTGCGAACTTCCGTCGCATCATTGGCAACGAGCCAACGAATCTGGCGCCCGGTTCGCCTGTCGATCGGTTCCTGCCGTCAACACTCGCGTCGGCTATCGAACTCGGTCTGATCGAGCACCCAAACGTAACGGCCGCAATGTTCGGCATCGACGTCAATTTCCTGCAGGTCAAAGTCGCGGAAGGCGCTCTGCTGCCGACCGTCACGTTGCAGGCGAGCGCCACGCAGTCATACGAGCAGTCGCTGATTCAATACAGGGCGTTCAACGCCGCCGCTGTCGCGCAGATCTCGGTGCCGATCTATCAGGGTGGCAGTGAATATTCGCTGATCCGCCAATCCAAGGAAAACCTGGCGCAGCAGCGCCTCAACCTCGAAACGACGCGCGACCAGACTCGTGCGACCGTGGTGCAATGGTGGGGCTCGTTGCAGGCCACCAAGGCGCAGGTGCAGTCCGCCCAGGCGCAAGTCACGGCGTCAGAGATCGCGCTGAACGGCGTGCGCGAAGAAGCCAAGGCGGGGCAGCGCACGACGCTCGACGTCCTCAACGCGCAGCAGGCGCTGGTGAATGCCCGCGTCGCGCTGGTGACCGCACAGCACGACCGTGTCGTCGCCTCGTACAACGTCCTCGCTGCCGTCGGCCGTCTGTCGCCCCAGGTGCTCGGCCTTGCGACCACGACCTACGACGCCAGCGTTCACTACCATCAGGTCCGCGACAGCTGGGTGGGCGTGCGTACGCCCGACGGGCGCTAATTCCCGTAATCATACGGTCGACCTTGCGAACGGCAGAGGTCGACCGGTGCTTTGCTTGCAATCGTCAAAATCCCTGACATAGCCTTGCCAAGATGATGCGGGTCGATTCGCCCCGCAATGATGTCGTGTGCGTAACGCTTGAGTGCCGGGGGCAGGGGCGCACCGCCTGCACATTGAGCCGTGATCTGGGGACAAGTCGGGCTGCCGCGACGAAAATGTCGGGGCGCTCGTTGCGGAACCGGCCAATCCTGTCGTGCTTGGTGTAAAACAACGCATGCGAGGGCGTTGATGATGTGGAGTCGGAGATGACGCAGCCTGCAAAGGTCACAGAACCCTCGATGGAGGAGATTCTGGCCTCGATCCGGCGCATCATTGCCGACGATGAGGCGAAGCCGCCGCCGGCCGAGGCCGCCAAGCCCGAGAAGGCAGCAGCGCCCCCCGCGCCGCCGAAGCCGCAGGCCATGAACGACATTCCGCCATCCAAGGTCGCTCCGCCCAAACCCGCCGCCGAGAAGCCCGCACCGCCCCCGGCCGCCAAGCCGGCGCCGCCACCGCCCGCGCCGGCGGCGGATGCATCCAACAGCCAGGATGATATCGACGCGCTGCTGGCCGGCCTCGACTCGGCCACGCCGGCGCCGGAGATCCGTGCGCCTGAGCCGGAACCAGAGCCGGAGCCCGACGTGCTCGAACTGACGGACGACATGGCGGTGGATCCGACACCGCCTCCGCCGCCACCGAGCTTCCGCAAGGTCGAACCGCGCGACGATCTCGAATTCGCCGAAGCGCCGCCGCGTCCGACGCCGCCACCGTCTTATGCGCCTGTTGACTTCGACGCCCCGCCGCTTCCGCCGCAGCAGCCGATGTTGGCGCAATCGACCGTCTCGGCCGTCGAATCCGCCTTCAACTCCCTGGCCCATACGGTGCTGAGCAGCAACGCACGGACGCTGGAGGATCTGGTCAAGGAGATGCTGCGTCCGATGCTGAAATCCTGGCTGGATGACAATCTGCCGGGCCTCGTTGAACGCATCGTGAAGGCGGAAATCGAGCGGGTTTCGCGCGGCGGCCGGTAGGGCAGGGCCGCGGCCTGCCCCGATAAAGCCCTGCTCCGGCGTCACAATCGGCTTGCGGCCAGGAGCGGGGGCGCCAGCCGTCGAGCTTCCCGTTGACTTGAGCCGCGCACGCGGCTTTCTACACCCCATGATCGAGAAAAATTACCAGCCCGCCGATATCGAAGCCCGCATGTCCGTGGTGTGGGAGGATAGCCTTGCCTTCAAAGCGGGCCGTCCCGACCGCCGTGACGCGGTGCCCTTCACCATCGTGATCCCGCCGCCGAACGTGACGGGCTCGCTGCACATGGGCCACGCCCTCAACAACACGCTCCAGGACGTCCTGTGCCGCTTCGAGCGCATGCGCGGCCGCGACGTGCTGTGGCAGCCCGGCACCGACCATGCCGGCATCGCCACCCAGATGGTGGTCGAGCGGCAGCTGATGGAACGGCAGCAGCCCGGCCGCCGCGAGATGGGCCGCGCGAAGTTTCTCGAGCGGGTCTGGCAGTGGAAGGCCGAGAGCGGCGACACCATCATCAACCAGCTCAAGCGGCTCGGCGCCTCCTGCGACTGGTCGCGCGAGCGCTTCACCATGGACGAGGGGCTGTCGAAAGCCGTCGTCAAGGTGTTCGTCGAGCTGCACCGCGAGGGGCTGATCTACAAGGACAAGCGGCTGGTGAACTGGGACACCAAGCTGCTCACCGCGATCTCCGATCTCGAAGTGCAGCAACTCGAGGTCAAGGGCCACCTCTGGTACCTGCGCTATCCGATCGAGGGCAAGACTTTCAGTCCCGATGACCCATCGAGCTTCATCGTCGTCGCCACCACGCGTCCCGAGACCATGCTCGGCGACACCGGCGTCGCCGTGCATCCCGATGATGAGCGCTATCAGAAGCTGGTCGGCAGGAACGTGATCTTGCCGCTGGTCGGCCGCAAGATCAAAATCGTCGCCGACGATTATTCCGATCCGGAGAAGGGCTCGGGCGCGGTCAAGATCACGCCGGCCCACGACTTCAACGATTTCGAGGTCGGCAATCGCCACGGCCTCGCCCGCATCAGCGTGATCGACCGGGAAGGCTGTCTCGATCTCGTCGACAACGAGGACTATCTGCGCGACCTGCCCGAAGGCGCTTCGCAATTTGCCGAGGAGTTCCACAAGGTCGATCGCTTCGCTGCGCGCAAGCGCATCGTCGAGCGGCTGGAAGCGTTCGGCTTCGTCGAGCGGATCGAGCCGCACACCCACATGGTGCCGCATGGCGACCGCTCGAACAGCGTGATCGAGCCCTACCTGACCGACCAATGGTATGTCGACGCCAAGACGCTGGCGAGACCTGCGATCGCCGCGGTGCGCTCAGGCGAAACCACCTTCGTCCCGAAGAACTGGGAAAAGACCTATTTCGAGTGGATGGAGAACATCCAGCCCTGGTGCATCTCGCGCCAGCTCTGGTGGGGCCATCAGATCCCTGCCTGGTACGGGCCCGACGGCAAGGTGTTCGTGGCCGAGACCGAGGAGGAGGCGATCAGCCACGCCCTCGGCTATTACGTCGAGCAGGAGGTCATCACCCCCGAGCAGGGGCGCGAGATGGCGCTTGACCGCAACAAGCGTGAAGGCTTCATCACCCGCGACGAGGACGTGCTCGACACCTGGTTCTCCTCGGCGCTGTGGCCGTTCTCGACGCTGGGATGGCCCGACGAGACGCCCGAGGTGCAGCGCTATTACCCGACCAACGCTCTGGTGACGGGCTTCGACATCATCTTCTTCTGGGTCGCCCGCATGATGATGATGGGACTGCACTTCATGAAGGAGGTGCCGTTCTCGACTGTCTACATCCACGCCCTCGTCCGTGACGAGAAGGGCGCCAAGATGTCGAAGTCGAAGGGCAACGTCATCGATCCCCTCAACCTGATCGACGAATACGGCGCGGACGCGCTGCGCTTCACGCTGGCGGCGATGGCAGCGCAGGGGCGCGACATCAAGCTCGCCACCAGCCGCGTCGAGGGCTACCGCAATTTCGCGACCAAGCTCTGGAACGCGTGCCGGTTCGCGGAGATGAACCACTGCGCCGTTCCTGATGGTTTCGAGCCGGCGAAGGCGAAGGAAACCCTGAACCGCTGGATCGCGCACGAGACCGCGCACACCACGCGCGAGGTGACCGAGGCGATCGAGGCCTATCGCTTCAATGACGCGGCCGGCAGCATCTACCGCTTCGTCTGGAACGTCTATTGCGACTGGTATGTCGAGCTCGCCAAGCCCGTGCTGCTGGGGCCGGACAGCCCCGCCAAGGACGAGACCCGCGCCATGGTCGCATGGGCGCGCGACGAGATCCTGAAGCTGCTGCATCCCTTCATGCCCTTCATTACCGAAGAGCTGTGGGAGGTGACGGCCAGGCGTGATGGGCTGCTGGCGCTGGCGCCGTGGCCCTTGAAGCCGGCCGAGCCCACGCCGGAGCAGATTGCGATGCTCGCCGCGACGGCAGGGCCGACAGATGCGCTGGTCTCGCCGGTCTGGGTGCTGCCGCTCTTCGATCATGCCGACTTCACCGATCCCGCGGCGGAGGCCGAGATCGGCTGGGTCATCGATTTGATCACGCAGATCCGTTCGGTGCGCGCCGAGATGAACATTCCTCCGGCAACGCTGACGGCGCTGGTGCTCGCTGGCGCTTCGGCCGAGACCAGGGAGCGCGCGCCGCGCTGGGCCGACGTCATCAAGCGCATGGCGCGGCTGTCGGAGATCTCCTTCGCCGACCGCGCGCCTGATGGCGCCGTTCAGCTGCTCGTGCGCGGCGAGGTGGCTGCCCTGCCGCTCAAGGGCGTGATCGACGTGGCTGCGGAGCGCACGCGTCTCGACAAGGAGATCGGCAAGGCCGATGCCGACATCAAACGCGCGGACTCCAAGCTGGCGAACGACAAATTCGTCGCCAACGCCGCCGAGGAGGTCGTCGAGGAGGAGCGCGAAAAGCGCGAGGCGGCGCTGGCCCGCAAGGCCAAGCTGCTCGAGGCGCTGGAGCGTCTGAAGCAGGCGTCGTGAGACTCCCGTCATTCCGGATGCTCCGAAGGACCAGACCCGGAATCTCGAACTTCCGGGTTCGATGCTGCGCATCTCCCCGGAATGACGATCATCTCGGAAACGGCTTGCTCAAAAACTTCGAGCCCTTGACGCCATAGCGCCAAGGCAGCTCGACCGCCTTGGTGATACCGATCCGGATGCCGGTTGCGACCTCCACATCCTCCGTCCGCGCATGCAGCGCGATCGGCGGGCGGTCCAGCGGCAGGGCGTTGTGCGCGATGGTGATGCCGAGCGCTTCGGTCAACTTGCCCGGGCCTGAGCACAGCGAATGGACGTCCTGCAGATGCCTGCGTCGGCGCATCGCAGCGAGGCCATGTGTCGGCTTCAGCGCGCGGATCAGCACGGCGCTGGCCGAGCCTTCCTCCTCACAAACGAAGTTCACGCACCAGTGAATGCCGTAGGAGCGATAGACATAGGCAAAGCCAGGCGGGCCGAACATGACCTGGTTCCGCGGCGTCGGCCCGCGATAGGAGTGCGCAGCCGGGTCGGTATGATGATAGGCCTCGACCTCGACGATGATCCCGCCGACGCCATCGACCAGCAGGGTGGCGCCGATCAGGTCGGGCGCGACCTCATGAACGCTGCGGCCGAAAAAGGCACGCTTCAGCGGCTTGCCGAGCCGTGTGGGTGAAGTCTTCGAGATTGGAGCCATTCGAGGTGAGAATCGCCTGATAACAGAGCAGGATATTGCCCATATCTGCCATGTTCCCTGAAGCGGGGCGAGCCGGGTTGCGATGCCATGCCAGACCGACTAGGTAGGACCTGAACAGACCGGACACCCCATGGTCGTTATTGTCGATACCATCGCGAACCCGCTGCGCCCGCGCCACCCCGAAAAGGTGAATCGGCCCGATTCCGCTTCGCCGCCGAAGCCGGACTGGATCCGCGTGCGCGCGCCCAACACCCGCGGCTATGCCGACACCCGCAACATCGTGCGCGCCAACGGGCTGCACACGGTGTGCGAGGAGGCGGGTTGCCCGAACATCGGCGAGTGCTGGGACAAGAAGCACGCGACCTTCATGATCATGGGTGACACCTGCACCCGGGCTTGCGCCTTCTGCAACGTCAAGACCGGCCTGCCCAATGCACTCGATGCGGCCGAGCCGCAGAACGTTGCCGAGGCGGTCGCCAAGCTGGGCCTCGCCCACGTGGTCATCACCTCCGTCGACCGCGACGACCTCGCCGACGGCGGCGGGCAACATTTCGCAGAGACGATTCGCGCGATCCGGGCCGCGTGCCCCTCGACCACCATCGAGATCCTGACGCCGGACTTCCTACGGAAGGAGGGCGCGCTCGACATCGTCGTTGCCGCGAAGCCCGACGTTTTCAACCACAATCTCGAGACCGTGCCGTCGCGCTATCTCACGGTGCGGCCCGGCGCGCGCTATTTCCACTCGATCCGGCTGCTGCAGCGGGTCAAGGAGCTCGATCCTGCCATCTTCACCAAGTCCGGCATCATGGTCGGCCTCGGCGAAGAGCGCCACGAGGTGCTCCAGGTGATGGACGATCTGCGCTCTGCCGAGGTCGATTTTCTCACCATCGGGCAATATCTGCAGCCGACCCGCAAACACCACGCCGTGATGCGCTACGTGCCGCCGGACGAGTTCAGTTCTTACGAGAAGGTCGCCTATACCAAGGGCTTCCTGATGGTGTCGGCGAGTCCGCTGACCCGTTCCTCACATCATGCCGGCGAGGACTTTGCGAGACTGAAGGCCGCGCGGGCCGCGAACGCCCGCTGAACCGCCATGCCCCGTTTTTCGAGCAAGCGCCGTGTCAATCACAGCGCATCCGAGATGTTCGATCTGGTCGCCGACGTTGAGCGCTACCCGGAATTCGTTCCGCTGTGCAGCGCGCTCAGGGTTCGCCAGCGCATGGCCAAACCCGATGGCACCGAGGTGCTGGTTGCCGACATGACGGTGTCTTTCAAGCTGGTCAGGGAATCCTTCACCAGTCGGGTGACCCTCGACCGCGCCAATCTGAAGATCCTGGTCGAGTATCTGCAGGGTCCCTTCAGCAATCTGGAAAACCGCTGGACATTCGAGCCCAAGGATAAGGACTTTTGTGACGTCGGTTTCTTCCTCTCCTACGAGTTCAGGAGCCGCATGCTGGCCATGCTGATGGGATCGATGTTCGACGCCGCCTTTGCGCGGTTCTCGACCGCGTTCGAGAAGCGCGCGGATGCCATTTACGGCCGCCCGAAGCTGGCATCGACGTAGGTTACTCTCGCGTCCCGGCGTCAATCGACCGCTTTCACCACGTCCGGTGGCTGCGAGGCGTAATACGACGCGGCCTGATCAATCTCCTGTGGCGTCATGGCGCGCGCGATGTTGCGCATCTGCTGGCTGATATCGTTGCGCCGTTCGCCCGAGGCGAAGGCCTGGAGCTGCGCCTTCATGTAGGCCTCGGACTGCCCCTCCAGCCAAGGGCTGCCGATCTTGTTGTCGAGGCTGCCATGGCAGGAGCCGCAGGGCGCGATGCCGCGCATCGGCGCGCCATAGATGACGATGCTGGGCTTCGGCAGCTGCGGCGTCGGATGGTAGGCCGGGAGCCGCGGCAGATAGGCGTAATAGTGAGAGAGATCGGCGATCTCCTGATCCGTCAGATTGACGGCGAACGGAGACATCACGGCATTCGTCCGCGCACCCGAGCGGAAGTCGAGCAATTGCTTGTAGATCACGGCGGCATATTGGCCGGCGAGATTGGGCGAATCCGCCCGGCTGACGCCGGTCGGGCCGTGGCAGATGGCACAGCGCTGCGCCAGCGTGGCACCGCGACCGATCCCCTCCTGGCTCGGGCGCGCTAGCGTGGACGAGGTCAGGACGACCTCCGACAGGCGCGTCCTTTGGTCGGGCACGGTCACCTTTGGCGCGCGCTGCGGCACGCCGGCGGCGCTGCAGATGGCATCCCAGACGTTTGCGAACTGAACCCAGGGCTGCGCGAAGGGCAGCACGAGGAAGCCGGCAATCGCCGTCACGATCAGGATCGCTGCGGTGATACCCACCGCGAGCGAGAAATGTCTGTTGCGGAACGTGAAGAGCTCGGACGTGCTCATCACTGCGCCCCCACATAGACGGCCGGCACCGACGTGCCTTCGCTCAGTGCCAGGGTCAGGATCGGATAGCCGTAATTGGTGAGCGTGAGCGCGATCATCAGCGCCACCCAAAGCCCGTGCGTGTTGAGCGCGACCGGCACGGTTGTGGGTTGATGCACGGCGAGCGCAAACTGGTAGGGACCTGCATCGGCCCGCGGCGCGCGCATGCCTCGCGCCAGGATGACGATGAACAGGATTCCGGAGGCCAGCAGGATGAATCCGCCGATCGCCGAGAACGTGACCGAGAGCGCTTGCGGTGCAATCGCGGGATCGCCGAAATCGAAATAGGCCATGCGTCGTGGCATCCCGAGAATGCCGACCCAGTGCCAGGGAAACGTGGTGACGATCATACCGACGAACCACAGCCAGAGCTGTGTGCGGATCAGACGCAAATCGATCAGCTCTCGGCCGGTCAGATGCGGCCACAAATCATAGGCGATCGCGAAATACATGATGACGATGGCGCCGCCGAAGATCAGGTGGAAATGGCCGGTGATCCACTGCGTGTTGTGAATGGACGCATCGAGCTGATAGCTCATGTTGATCAGGCCGCCGGCGCCGCCGAAGCCGAGCATGACGAAGGAGAACGCCAGCGCCAGCATCATCGGATTGTCCCAGGGCAGGGCCCTGATCCAGCCGAACAGGCCGCGTCCGCCGCGTAGGCGCGCGGCGATCTCGACCGAGGCGCAGATCGTGAACACGGTCAGCAGCGTCGGCAGCGCCACCAGCGCGGTGAAGGCCGAATGGATGAACTTGAATCCGGCGCCGACCTGTGGATCGGCAAAGGTGTGGTGCATGCCGATCGGCATCGCCACCACCAGAAACAGGATGAAGGAGATCCGCGCCATGCTGTCGGAATAGACCCGGCCGCCAATCGCGCGCGGCACGATGGTATAATAAGCGATGTAGGTCGGCATCAGCCAGAAATAGACGATGGCGTGCAGCGTCCAGGAGAACAACACACGGGCAAGGCCGGCATCAATCGTGCTCTTGAGCCCCGCCGCGACGGGAATGATCTGGAGCAATAGCTCGAGCGCAGCGCCGACGGCAGTCCAGGCCCACAAATAGGAGCCGGCGACATTGGCGAACATGGCCAGCGGCACCGGCGCGCCGGGATGCGCCTTGCGCCAGACCCGCAGATTGACGGACATCAGCGCGACCCAGATCCACGAACCGACGACCACCAGTACGACGCCGAGATAGTAAAAGACGTTGCCGATCAGCGGCGGGTAGAACGTGTACAGCACCGAAGCGCGGCCGAGCGCGATCGGGATCACCGCCATGACGCTGCCGGCGACGATCAGCCAGAAACCGGCCCAGGCCCAGCGCACGCCGACCAGGCGCTGCTGCAGGGCAGCCTCGCTGATGGCGTAGCCAAACCCCATCGCGACCAGGGTCGGGAAGACGTAGCCCATCACCGTGCCGTGCGCGGTCAGCGAACGGTAGTAGAGCTCGGGATTGGACAGCCAGGTGCCGATCGGGCTGCGGATGAACATCTGCCAGGCGCCGAGCGTGAGGGCGATGCCGAACACCGCGAAGGCCAGCCAGAAATGGGCGAGGATGAGCTTCCTATTGACCAACACAGCTCAGCCTCCCGCCACCCTTGGCTCGACCTGCGAATTCGGCCTTGTCGATCACCTTGACCTTGCCCCACATGCCCTCGTGGCCGAAGGAGCAAAACTCTTGGCACGGCATCAGATAGTCACCAGTCCTGGCAAACCGCATGGGCTGCTCGGAGATGTAGCCCGGCACCAGCATCGTGTTGACGTTGGTGCCTTGAATGAGGATGCCGTGGACGACGTCGGCGCTGGTGGCGCGGAGCGTGATCGGCGTGTCCGCGGGCACCAGGATGCAAGCCGGCGTGAAGGAATATTGCTGGCCGATCGCACGCACCGTGACGTTGCCGTTGGCCTCCAGCACGCTGCCGAGATTGCTCTCGACGAATTCGCCGGACAGATGCAGGCGCGCTGGATCGATCGTCTCGACGCGCGGCTGCGGCATGGTCGCACGATGGATGCCGGCGAATGCCGCGAGCAGCGCCATCATCACGATGATGATCACGGCAATGGTAGCCCAGCGCCGCTCGACGCGGGCAGCGACTTCGGCGCTGCCATGGGCCTGTTCGGTGCTCATTGCAGTGATCCGCGCGGCAGGAAGACGAACAGGTAGAAGGCGAACCACATCGCGACCACGCAAGCGGTGGCGATGCCGGCGAGCACGATCGCCCCGGATGGCCCCTGCGCGACGACTTCTTCGACCGCTTGGTCGGCGGCTGCCGGGGTGGTCGGCGGATCGGAATTGATCATGGCAGCCTCATTTCAGCGGGGCGGAGCGCAGCTCGTTGGCTTCGCGCGCCGAGACCGGTGCGCCGCGATTGCCCCAGGCAGTGCGGATGTACGAGACGACGGCGGCGACCTCGTTGTCGGAAAGAAGGCCCGCGAAGGGCGGCATGCCGTAGGGCATCGGATTGCCCTTGGTGCCCGGCGGATAGCCGCCATTGAGCACCATGCGGATCGGATTGACCGCGGACTGCATCTCGATCGACTGGTTGTTGGCGAGCGGCGGCCAGTGCGGCGGCTTGCCTTCGCCTTGGGTGCCATGGCAGCTCGCGCAGTGCTTGTCGTAGACTGTCTTGCCGAGGCTGACGAGCAGGCTGCTCTCTGTGGTCGACAGGGTCGTCCGCGCCGGCGGCGGAGGCGAGGGCTGTGAGATGCTCTTGAGGTACACGGCCATCGCCCTGGTGTCCTCGTCGCTGAGGTATTGCAGGCTGTTGTGCACGACCTCAGCCATCGGGCCATAAACGACGCCCCGCATGGAAACGCCGGTCTGGAGCAGGTCGGTGATGTCCTTGATGCTCCAGTCGCCGAGCCCGGCCTCGCGGTCGGATGTCAGCGAAGGCGCATACCAGTTCTGCATCGGGATCAGGCCGCCCTTGAAGGCCTCCGATTGCGAGGTGCCGCCGAGCGCGTTGATGGGCGAATGGCACATGCCGCAATGGCCGAGGCCTTCGACCAAATAGGCGCCACGATTCCATTCCTCCGATTTTTTGGGATCCGGCTTGAACTCGCCTTCGGTAAAGAACAACGTGCGCCAGCCGAGGATGAGCTGGCGGTTGTCATAGGGAAAGCGGAGCTCGTGCGGCTTGTTCTTCTGGTCCACAGCGGGGATCGAGCGCAAATACGCGTAGATGGCATCGCTGTCGGCGCGCGTGACCTTGGTGTAGGACGCGAACGGCATCGCCGGATAGATCAGCCCGCCGTCGGGGAAGCGGCCGCTGTGCATGGTCTTGTAGAAATCGTCCGCGCTCCATTTGCCGATGCCGGTGGTCGGGTCTGGCGTGATGTTAGACGTGTATAGCGTGCCGAACGGGGTCGGCATCGCGCGGCCGCCGGCGAACAGGCGGCCCTCCGGCGCGGTATGGCAGGCGGTGCAATCGCCGGCGCGGGCAAGATATTCGCCGCGCGCGATAACGTCATTGGGATTGTTCTGGGTCTTGTCCTGCGCATGCACGGCCGTCGTCAGCGCAAGTAGGGCAAGAAGTGCAAACGACAGTTTCGAGCCCATCATCCGCCTCGTCAGTTGGGCTGGCTGCCGCAGCCGAAGGGCAGCGCGTAGGTGCCCTTCGGGACGGGGGGCGGATTGGCCGGAGCCGCCTGTGTCGCGAGCCAGGCCGAAACAGCAGTGACGTCGGCCTCGGTTAGATGGCCGGCGACGACCTGCATGCAGTCGGGGGACTTCGCCGTGCGTGTCCCGTAGCGCCATGCGCCGAGTTGGGCGCTGACATAGGCGGCGCGCAGACCCAACAGGCCGGGAATGCCGGGCTGCATGCCTGTCAGTCCCGGACCGTGGCAACTGACGCAGGCCGGAATGTTGCGGCTGGCATCGCCACTGGTAGCGAGCGCCTCTCCCAGCGCCAACACGTCCTTGCTGACGTCGCTCGGAGCCGGCGGCGGCAGCGGTGGATGCTCGCCCGCGAAATATTCCGCCATCGCCGCCAGATAGGGATCAGGCAGAAACTCCAACAGGTAATTCATCGGCGGATACTTACGCCGGCCGCTGCGGAAGGCGAGGAGCTGGTTGTAGAGATAGCCGGCCGGTTTTCCGGCAAGGCGCGGGAAATAGACGTCGCTGGTGCCTTCGCCCCTGTTGCCGTGGCAGGGCGTGCAGGCTTCGACCCGCGCCGCCATCGTGTCCGGCGGTTGGTTGGTCGTTTGCGCGGCCGCATCCTCAATGCCGGCCAGAGCGATGATCACGGCGACAAAGGCCGCAGCGCGAGCGAACAATTTCGTCGCCCTCCACAATGTTGGTCCGGCTGATTTCAGAGCACAACGTACGGGGGCATTATTACGCCAATATGGTTTCGCGCAAGATCGGTCACGCATGATGACGTTTGGTCGCGCCCTCGTATCTGCGATCCCGATCGAATTCGCCAAAACTCGCGTGTTTCTTGCAAACTGCACATAACTCTGCAGTTTCGCGCAGTTCTGCCCGAGCTTTGCTTATGTCACCTTCCTTCTCAGAAAGCGCACGAAAGAGCAGGTGCTGGCCGGGCACCCGCGAGCCACTGCGCGGGACGCCTCGCAGATCTCGGGCGTCAGGACGACGCGGCTTGGCGCACGCTAACAGCGCCCGGGAATGCAACAGTAGGCTTGTAGCCGGATGAGCGCCGTGACATCCGGGCTCATACGAGAGGTGGTCCCGGTCGCTTCGCTCATCCGGCTATCGTCTGGGCTATCCGACCTTGTTCCCCATCGACACCCACCGGGATCATTTCGCATCGCGGCGCGTTCTCAACCTGGTTGGAGCCGCCATGACCGTCAATTTCGACACGCTGCAAGCATCTCTCGTTCTATATGGCTTGAACGCGATCTACGCGGTCCTGCTGCTCGCTGTCGGCTGGTACCTTTCCGGCGCCATGCAGCGCTTGGTCACGCGCCTGCTGAACGTCACGCACCGGGTCGATCCGCTGGTGACGCTTTTCTTGGGCAGTCTGGCAAGCTATGGCGTGCTTGCGGTGGTCGGCATCGCCGTGCTGCAGCTCTTCGGCATCCAGACCGCAAGCCTCGTTGCCGTATTGGGCGCGACATCGCTCGCCATTGGCCTTGCGTTGCAGGGCACGCTGTCTAACCTCGCCGCCGGCGTGATGCTGCTCTTATTCCGGCCCTTCAAGATCGGCGATGATGTCGAGGTCGCCGGCAAGGCGGGCAAAGTGAGGTCGCTCTCGCTGTTCATGACCGAGCTGGTCGCGTCCGACAACACGCAGATCCTGTTGCCCAACGGGCAGGTGTGGGGTGCAGCCATCATCAACCACAGTGCCTATCCCGGAACGGGCGAGATCAAGGTGACGTTTCCGGTGCCGGCGAGCGCCGCTTCGGCCCTGGCCGATCGCATTCTGACGGAGCTGCGCAATGATTCCCGCATGGATGATCAGGCTGCGCCTGCAGTCAACATCTCCAGAGTCGTCGACGTCGCCAACCCGGCGTCGCCGATCCTGGAGCTGACGGTGAGCGCGAAGGCAAAGCCGTCGGAGGCGAACGCGGTCAGGCAGTGCGTGCTTGATCACGCCAGCGCGCTGCTCGCAGCGGCGTAGACGTTTCGAAGGCGCGGTCGTTCACCCCCGCGGCGAGCGCGGCGGCCTCCGCTTCACGACGTGCCGGCGCGGCGAGCGGGTCACGCGGGGGCGCAGGCGGCTTGCGGCGGCACGTTGCGGTTTGGCCGCGACTTGGGGGCCGCGGGCGAGGTCCATCAGCATGCGCAGCGCCTCGACCACGGAGCGGGCGCGCACCGCGCTGCGGCCGATTGCGCCAAAGCGGTGCTCGCGATGGATGATGCGGCCGTCGCGCGCGGCGGCGGCGAAGTGCACGAGACCCACCGGCTTGCCGGGCGTGGCGCCGCCGGGGCCGGCAATGCCTGTGATGGCAACGGCGAGATCGACATCGGCGCGCTCCAGCGCCCCAATCGCCATCGCGGTCGCTGTCTCCTTGCTGACCGCGCCGAAATTGGCGAGCGTGCTCGCCTCGACGCCGAGCATGGCGCGCTTGGCCTCGTTGGAATAGGTGACGAAGCCGCGGTCGATCACGTCGGAGGAGCCGGGAATGTCGGTCAGCGCGCCGGCGACGAGCCCGCCGGTGCAGGATTCGGCGGTCGCGATCGTCAGCTTGCGCATCCGGCACAGGTCGAGCAGCGAGCGGGAGAGGGCGCGTGCGTCGCTGCCGCCCATGGCTTAGACGCTCCAGGGGAGGCGGATGGTGGCGCTCGCGGTGGCTGCGATGCCTTCCTCGCGGCCGGTGAAGCCGAGCCGCTCGCTGGTCGTCGCCTTCACCGCGACGCGCGAGATGTCGACGCCGGAGATCTCGGCGATGCGCGCACGCATGGTGTCGCGCAACGGACCGATCTTGGGTCGCTCGCATATCATGGTCACCTCGAGATTGGCGACGCGACCGCCGCGCGCCGTGACGCGCTCGATGGCATATTTCAGGAACTGATCGGAAGAGGCGCCCTTCCACTTCGCATCGCTCGGCGGAAAGTGCGAGCCGATGTCGCCGTCGGCGAGTGCGCCGAGGATGGCGTCGACCAACGCGTGCAGGCCGACGTCGCCGTCGGAATGGGCCAGGAAACCCCTGGTGTGCGGCACGCGCACGCCGCAGATCATGACATGATCGCCTTCACCGAAGGCGTGCACGTCGTAGCCGGTTCCGGTCCTGATGTCGCCGAGCTGGGCCGCCAGGCGCGCTTCCTCGCGCACGAAATCCTCGGGAGTGGTGAGCTTCATGTTCGCAACATCGCCTTCAAAAGTCGCGACCGTCAATCCCGCCCATTCGGCAATCGCGGCATCGTCGGTGAAATCCGAGCGCCCGTCCTTCGCCGCGCGACGATGCGCCTCCAGGATGACGTCGAAACGAAAGGATTGCGGCGTCTGCGCGATTCGCAAGGACGCGCGGTCCGGCGTGCCCTCGACATTGCCGCCCTCGCCGGTGACCTTGATGGTGTCGGTGACGGGGACGACGGGAATCGCGGCCCCGGTGCGTCCAGCGGCCTTGATCGCACGCGAGATCACGCCGGCCGACACGAAGGGGCGCGCGGCATCGTGGATCAGGACGATGTCGGGCGCGTGTCTGGCGAGTGCCTCGAGGCCGGCGAGCACTGACGCCTGTCGGGTGGCGCCGCCCTTCGCGGGCGGTTCGTGCTTGAGCCCTGCGACCGCGGCGGCAAAGATTGCGCTGTCGTCGGGGTTCACCACCGGCTGCACGGCCGATACCTCCGGGTGGCGGCTGAACGCCTCCATGGCGCGATAGATCACGGGCACACCGCCGATCTCGCGATATTGCTTCGGCCCGCCAGCGCCTGCACGCAGCCCACGACCGGCTGCGACGAGGACGACCGCGGTACGCTGTGATTTCGCCATGGGACTCGAATATTCGCTTGGGGATGCAGACCCGGGACGGGTGATTTGACGGGCAAGCCTCTAGCACGGCAGGCCCGCAAAAAAAGGGGGTTTCCCCGGATTGTGGGAAACGGCATTTTGCTGCACTGCACTTGAAAGCTTTGCAGAATTGTCTAAACTGTAGGCATGACGCTTGACTGCACAAGAATTGTGCGCAAGATAGATCATGGCAGGCGCGATGAGGCCCTGCCCAGTCAACGAGACTCCTGTGACCGGCTCGGCAGTATCTGGCTCTAAGCCGTTGAAAATCGGCGATATTGACGTCGCCACCCCGGTCTTCCTGGCGCCGATGTCGGGTGTGACTGACTCGCCCGTTCGCCGGCTGGCGGCCGAGCTTGGGGCCGGCCTTGTCGTGTCCGAAATGACTGCAAGCGATGAGCTCGCCAATGGCCACCGAATGTCCCGGTTGCGCTGCGAAGCCACGGGCATCGGAGCTCATGTGGTCCAGCTCGCCGGCTGCGAGACGCACTGGATGGCGGAGGGCGCCCGGATCGCCGAGGCCGAAGGCGCCGATATCATCGACATCAACATGGGGTGTCCCGCCCGCCACGTGACCGGCGGCCAGTCCGGCTCGGCGTTGATGCGCGACCTCGACCATGCCGTCAGCCTGATCGAAGCGACGATTGCGGCGGTGAACGTGCCGGTGACGCTGAAGATGCGGCTCGGCTGGGACGACCGCACGCGCAACGCGCCGGAGCTGGCGCGGCGCGCGGCGGCATCGGGCGTCAAGCTCGTCACCGTCCATGGCCGCACCCGCTGCCAGTTCTACAAGGGCGAGGCCGATTGGGATGCGATCCGCGCGGTGCGCGATGCCATCTCCATTCCGCTCGTCGTCAACGGCGACATCACCTCCTACGACAAGGCGGTCGCTGCACTCGCGGCCTCGGGCGCCGACGCCGTGATGATCGGCCGTGGCGCGCAGGGCCAGCCCTGGCTGCCCGGCCAGATCGGCCGCCGGCTCAAGGGCGGGACCGAGGAAGCCGTGCCCTCCCTTGAAACCCAGCTGCATTATGTCCGCACCCTCTATGACGGCATTTGCGCACTCTATGGTCTGCGCATCGGACTGAGGCATGCCCGCAAGCACCTGGGCTGGGCGCTCGACGTCGCAGCGCAGGCGAGCCGTGCGCCGGCCGAGAAGCTGAAATCCTGGCGCCAGAAGATCCTGGTCTCGGAGGATCCGCGCCTCGTTCACAGGTCACTGCAAGACGCTTTCGACGACTTCGCATGGAGCGCTGCTGCATGAGCTCAGCCGCTGACCATCGTCGGCCGCTTCCGTCCGACAGCGACGCAATCCTGGACGCCTTGCCCAACCCCGTCCTGATGATCGGGCCGGACGGCAAGATCGTCGCCGCCAATATCGCGACCGAAGCCTTCTTCGAGATCTCGACGCAGTTCCTGAAGCGGCATTCGCTCAAGGAGCTGGTGCCGTTCGGCAGCCCCTTGCTGGCGCTGATCGACCAGGTGCGCTCGTCGAATGCGCCGGTCAACGAATACAAGGTCGATCTGGGCACGCCGCGCATGGGCGGCGACCGCCAGGTCGATCTCCATGTTGCTCCGCTCACCGAGCGGCCCGGCCACATCGTGGTGATGCTGCAGGAACGCACCATTGCCGACAAGATGGACCGTCAGCTCACCCACCGCAGCGCCGCGCGGTCGGTGATCGCGCTGGCGGCGATGCTGGCGCACGAGATCAAGAACCCGCTCTCCGGCATTCGCGGCGCGGCGCAGCTCCTCGAGCAGCAGGCCTCGTCCGAGGACCGCATGCTGACGCGCCTGATCTGCGACGAGGCGGATCGCATCGTGACGCTGGTCGACCGCATGGAGGTGTTCGGTGACGAGCGTCCCGTGGTGCGCGGCCCCGTCAACATCCATTCCGTGCTCGACCATGTGAAGCGGCTGGCGCAATCCGGTTTTGCCCGCAACATCCGTTTCATCGAGGATTACGATCCCTCGCTGCCGCCGGTGCTGGCGAACCAGGATCAGCTCATCCAGGTGTTCCTCAATCTGGTGAAGAACGCCGCTGAAGCGCTGATCGACGTGCCCGACGGCGAGATCCAGCTCACCACGGCGTTCCGTCCCGGCGTGCGCCTGTCAGTCCCCGGTCAAAAATCCCGGGTATCTCTCCCGCTGGAATTCTGCGTGAAGGACAACGGACCCGGCGTGCCCGACGATCTCTTGCCCAATCTGTTCGACCCGTTCGTGACCACCAAGCAGACCGGCTCGGGTCTCGGCCTTGCGCTGGTCGCCAAGATCGTCGGCGATCACGGGGGCATCATCGAATGCGAATCTCAGCCGCGCAAGACCACCTTCCGCGTGCTGATGCCGATGTATTCCACATCGGTCAAACATGCCGATCAAAGCAGCCGCGACGGCTCTGCCGGGAAATCGTCGCCTGCGTCACAGGGGGCAAAATGAGGATCAACAATGCCCGCAGGTAGCATTCTCGTCGCCGATGACGATACCGCCATCCGCACCGTTCTCAACCAGGCACTGTCGCGCGCCGGCTACGAAGTGCGGCTGACCGGCAATGCCGCGACGCTGTGGCGCTGGGTCAGCCAGGGCGAGGGCGATCTCGTCATCACCGACGTGGTGATGCCGGACGAAAACGCCTTCGACCTGTTGCCGCGGATCAAGAAGATGCGGCCGAATCTGCCCGTCATCGTCATGAGTGCGCAGAACACCTTCATGACAGCGATCCGCGCCTCCGAGCGCGGCGCCTACGAATACCTGCCAAAGCCCTTTGACCTGAAGGAGCTGATCGCCATCGTCGGCCGCGCGCTCGCCGAGCCGAAGGAGCGGACCTCGTCGCCGGACGAGGACGCCGAGATGGAGGCGATCCCGCTGGTCGGCCGCTCGCCGGCGATGCAGGAAATCTACCGCGTGCTGGCGCGCCTGATGCAGACCGACCTCACCGTGATGATCACGGGCGAGTCCGGCACCGGCAAGGAGCTGGTGGCGCGGGCGCTGCACGATTACGGCAAGCGCCGCAACGGACCGTTCGTCGCGGTCAACATGGCCGCGATCCCGCGCGACCTCATCGAGTCCGAATTGTTCGGCCATGAGCGCGGCGCCTTCACCGGCGCCAACACCCGCGCCTCCGGCCGCTTCGAGCAGGCCGAGGGCGGCACGCTGTTCCTCGACGAGATCGGCGACATGCCGATGGAGGCGCAGACCCGCCTGCTGCGCGTGCTGCAGCAGGGCGAGTACACCACCGTCGGCGGCCGCACGCCGATCAAGACCGACGTGCGCATCGTCGCGGCCTCCAACAAGGATTTGCGCGTCCTGATCCAGCAGGGCCTGTTCCGCGAAGACCTGTTCTTCCGCCTCAACGTCGTTCCGTTGCGGCTGCCGCCCTTGCGCGAGCGCATCGAGGATCTGCCGGATCTCGTCCGGCACTTCTTCACGCTGGCCGAGAAGGACGGCCTGCCGCCGAAGAAGCTCGACTCGCTGGCGCTGGAACGGCTGAAGCAGCATCGCTGGCCCGGCAACGTACGCGAGCTGGAAAACCTGGCCCGGCGCCTCGCAGCGCTCTATCCGCAGGACGTGATCACGGCCTCGGTCATCGACGGCGAGCTCGCGCCGCCCTCGGTCAGCCCGGGCGCCGCGGTCCAGCAGGGCGTCGATAATCTCGGCGGCGCGGTGGAGGCGTATCTGTCCTCGCACTTCCAGGGCTTTCCCAATGGCGTGCCGCCGCCCGGCCTGTATCACCGCATCCTCAAGGAGATCGAGGTGCCGCTGCTCACGGCCGCGCTCGCCGCCACCCGCGGCAACCAGATCCGCGCCGCGGACCTGCTCGGTCTCAACCGCAACACGCTGCGGAAGAAAATCCGGGATCTCGACATCCAAGTGTATCGGAGCGGGGGGTAGACTTTCCCGCGCGATGCTGAACGCGGTTGCGCGGACGCGACAAACGCGGAAGCGCGGTTGCGCGGAGGTGGCTCAGCTCCCCCTACCAAGGCAGAGCTGAGCCTGTCCGGATCGCGCTGGCCGTTGTGGCTGACGCGGTGAGCAGAAGTCCTGATCGGACTGGAATGTTCCGCACGCACATTCAAATTGGTCGCTTCGCCGCGGCACGCGGCATCACATCTACCTGACCGGCCGGCCGAATGCCGGCATCATGCCGGCGACACTGATCGGGTCCTGCTGAAGTCCGCGGCCGTTGACCAGGAGGTCGGCGGCCACGATCAGCAGCAGAACCGCCGACACCATCGTTGCGAGGAAGATCCTGTCCATGCCGGATCAAGCCGGAATGGCGGGAATCCGTTCCGGCCAGCGATCATGTTGCTGTGGATGGCGCCGGTCCGCCTGTGCGGTCGCGCCGCGGAATTGTCGCAATTCGGCAACAATGTGGTACGAATACATCAGTATCCGCGCGCCCGCGGATCCGTTTTCAGCACCACCATTGCCGGAATGACCAGCGCAGACACCTCGGCCGCACACTTTGACACGGCCCCAGCGGAAGAGTCCCGGCGTTGGTCGGTGCGCCGCTGGCTGGCACCCGTTGCCGTGGCGCTGGCGCTGCTCTCGGCGTTCCTGACCTTTCTGGTCCTGACCGGCCTCTCCACGATCGAGCCGACGCCGGAGGTGGTCCGCTCGTTCTACCTGATCAACGCGGCGACGATCCTGCTCCTGGTGGGAATCATCGTCCGGGAGCTCTGGCAGCTGATTCTGGCGCGGCGGCGGGGCCGGGCGGCGGCTCGCCTCCATGTCCAGATCGTCAGCCTGTTCTCGATCGTGGCGGTGCTGCCGGCGGTGCTGGTCTCTGTCGTGGCCAACGTCACCATCGAGCGCGGCCTCGACCGGCTGTTCTCCGGCCCGACCAAGGAGGTCATCCAGAATTCGCTGAACATCGCGCGCGCCTACATGCAGGACCACGCGCAGCTGATCCGCGGCGACATCCTCGGCATGGCCAACGACATCGCCCATGCGAGGCCACTCTACGATCAGGACCGCCGCTCGTTCCGCGAGATGCTGACGGCCAGCGCCAGTTCCCGCAATCTGCCCGGCGCGATGATCATCGACAAGAACACCAACATCCTGGAATCCGCCGACACGGGCATGCGGCTGGCCTATTCGCCGCCGGCGCCGGATTTTCTCAGCAACGTCAACGAGAACGAGCCCGAGATCGCGGTGCTCCCGGACACGAGCTATGTCGCCGCGGTGATCCGCCTGCGCGCCTTCAGTGACACCTTCCTCTACGTCGCCCGGCCCCTTGATCCGAACGTCGTCGACCAGCTCAAGCAGACCGAGGTCAGCGTTGCCGAGTATGGCCAGATCGAGTCACGGCGGCTGGGCATCCAGGTCGCCTTCGCCCTGATGTTCGCGGTGATCGCGCTGACCATCCTGATGGCCTCCGTGCTGATCGGCCTCAACTTCGCCAACTCCCTGGTGTCGCCGATCCGGCGGCTGATGAATGCGGCGCAGACGGTCTCGACCGGCGATCTCCACGTCCAGGTGCCGGTACACCAATCGGAAGGCGATCTCGCCCAGCTGGGTGAAACTTTCAACAAGATGACGCAGGAATTGCGCAGTCAGCGCGACGAGCTCGTCAACGCCAGCGACCTCATCGACAGCCGCCGCCGCTTCATCGAGGCCGTGCTGTCCTCGGCGAGCGCCGGCATCATCGGCGTCGATGCCTCCGGCAGCGTCGGCATTCTCAATCGCTCCGCCGAGAAGCTGATCGGGCACGCCGAATCCGAGACGCTGGGTCACCCACTCTCCGAGGTACTGCCCGAGCTCGACGAGATGATGAAGACGGCGCGGGAAGGAACCCAGCGCCTGGTGCAGGGCCAGATCACGATCACCCGAGACGGCTCCGAACGCAATTTGTCGGTCCGCGTCAGCGCCGAGAAGAACCAGCCTCACGACAGCTACATCATCACCCTCGACGACATCACCGAGCTGGTCTCGGCGCAGCGCACCTCGGCCTGGGGCGACGTGGCGCGCCGCATCGCCCACGAGATCAAGAACCCGCTGACGCCGATCCAGCTCTCGGCCGAGCGCATCCGCCGCAAGTTCGGCAAGGACATCACCGAAGCCAAGGACAAGCAGATCTTTGACCAGTGCACCGACACGATCGTGCGCCAGGTCGACGATATCAGGCGCATGGTCGACGAGTTCTCGCGCTTTGCCCGGATGCCGAAGCCCGTGATGGAGGGCGAAGACGTCGCCGACACGGTGCGCCAAGCGGTGTTCCTGATGAAGGTCGCCCATCCCGAGATCGATATCGAGGCCGAGTTCAAGCAGGATCCGCTGCGCGCCCAGTTCGACCGCCGGCTGATCTCGCAGGCGGTCACCAACATCGTCAAGAATGCGACCGAGGCGATCGAGCAGGTCCCGCCCGAGGAACTCGGCAAAGACGGTGGCAAGGGCCGTATCGACGTCGTGGTGTCGCGCGAAGGCGACGACGTGCTGATCGACGTCATCGACAACGGCATCGGACTGCCCAAGGTGGCGCGCTCGCGCTTGCTCGAGCCTTACGTCACCACGCGGGCCAAAGGCACCGGGCTGGGGTTGGCCATCGTTGGCCGCGTGCTGGAAGACCATGGCGGGCGGATCGAACTGAAGGACGCCTCCGACTTTCGTGAAGGCCAGCGCGGCGCCTGGATGCGCTTGCGCTTTGCCGTCTCGGGGCAACCTGCAAAGTCGGCCGAGCAAGTGCCGGCGGACAAGAAGGCGATCGAGACGACATCCAGGCCCGACGGCACGCAAACGGATCCCGTCAAGAACCAGGACACAAAAGAAGCGTCCGGCGGAACCAAAGAGCCGGCTGAAAAGACCAATGATTCACCCAAAATCGAAGCCTCAACAGGCAGCTGACAAGACAGGCGCGATCCATGGCAAATGAAATTCTGATTGTCGATGATGAGGCCGATATTCGGGATCTCGTTGCAGGCATTCTCGAGGACGAGGGATTCGTCACCCGAACGGCACGCGACAGCGACTCGGCTCTGGCGGAGATTGCCAATCGCAGGCCGCATTTGGTGTTCCTCGACATCTGGCTGCAAGGCTCCAAGCTCGACGGCCTGCAGCTCCTGGAGCAGGTCAAGAAGGACAATGCCGATCTGCCCGTGGTGATGATCTCCGGCCACGGCAACATCGAGACCGCGGTCGCCGCGATCAAGCGCGGCGCCTACGACTTCATCGAAAAGCCGTTCAAGGCGGACCGATTGATCCTGGTCGCAACCAGAGCGCTGGAGAACTCGCGGCTCAAGCGCGAGGTCAAGGAGCTGAAGCAGCTCGCGCCGAGCGCAAGCCAGCTCGTCGGCCGCTCACCCAGCATGAACCAGCTGCGCCAGACCATCGAGCGCGCAGCCAAGGCCAACAGCCGCATCCTGATCGTCGGCCCTGCGGGCGCCGGCAAGGAATTGACCGCGCGCACGCTGCATACGGCCTCGGGCCGCGCCGACGGTCCGTTCGTCGTGATCAACGCAGCCGCGATCACGCCCGAGCGGATGGAGCACGAGCTCTTCGGCGTGGAGCAGTCCAATGGCGAGCAGCCGCGCAAGCCCGGCGCGCTCGAAGAGGCGCATGGCGGCACGCTGTTCATCGACGAGATCGCGGACATGCCGCGCGAGACCCAGAACAAGATCCTGCGCGTGCTGGTGGAGCAGTCGTTCCAGCGCGTCGGCGGCACCGCCAAGGTGCAGGTCGACGTGCGCATCATCTCCTCGACCGCGCGCAATCTCGAAGAGGAGATCGCGGCGGGCCGTTTCCGCGAAGACCTCTACCACCGCCTCTCGGTGGTGCCGATCCGCGTGCCCGCACTGTCGGAGCGCCGCGAGGACATTCCGGAATTGATCGACTATTTCATGGAGCAGATCTCGGCCGGCAGCGGCCTACCTAAGCGTCAGATCGGTCAGGACGCGATGGCGGTGCTGCAATCGCACGTCTGGCCCGGCAATGTGCGTCAGCTCCGCAACAACGTCGAAAGGGTCATGATTCTGGCCGCGGGCGGGCCGGAGGTGATCATCACCGCCGACATGCTGCCGCAGGACGTCGGATCCATGGTGCCGGCCATGCCGACCAGCAACAATGGCGAGCACATCATGGGCCTGCCGCTGCGCGAGGCGCGCGAGGTGTTCGAGCGCGACTATTTGATTGCACAGATCAGCCGTTTCTCAGGAAATATTTCTCGAACGGCCGAGTTCGTCGGCATGGAACGGTCCGCGTTGCACCGGAAGTTGAAGGCGCTCGGCGTCGGCTAGGGCGTTTGCGGCCAGCAGGGAGTGGATCGCGCCGAGAAAGCGCGTCAAAACAACAGTCTAGTGCGGGGTCTTGCGGCCTCGCGTCAAGCCAAGCGAGGAAAATCGTCGATTCCCGTAGTTTTCCGGGCATCAGGGCCGTTCCTGCCGCGTGAAGCGGCTTGCCTAATATCCCGACCTGTCTTCTAATCGAACCGCTGTTCCTCCCGAGGGGGATCTCATGAGGGACGGCAACCGGAGGAGGCCCCGAACCCACAAAGAGGGCCGCATCCGGCGCAATAAAAAGAAACTCAAAGCGAGAAAAAAACAATGGCGGCAGACCGCGCGCAAAACCTACAGGACACCTTCCTCAATCACGTTCGCAAAACCAAGACGCCACTGACGATCTTTCTGGTCAACGGAGTGAAGCTCCAGGGCATCGTGACCTGGTTCGACAATTTCTGTTTGCTGCTTCGGCGCGACGGTCATTCGCAGCTTGTCTACAAGCATGCGATCTCGACCATCATGCCGGGCGCGCCGATCCAGCTGTTCGAAGGCGGCGAGGACCAGCCGGCTTGAGAGTGATCTGATTGGAACCCCGGAATATCGACGGGGATGCCGACCGCCCGCGGTCGGCAGGGGCTAAGACGGGGCGGGTGCTTGTCATCGGCCCTTATTTGCGAATGCGCGCAGGCGGTGCCGACGCGCAATCGGAAAGCCATGTCCTTCCAAATCACGTTCAGCGGGACGCCGAGGCCCGGCTCGACGAAGCCGCGGGCCTCGCGCGCGCGATCGATCTCGTCATTGCCGATGCCATCATCGCGCCGATCAACCAGATCAGGCCGGCGACCTATATCGGCAAGGGCAAGGTCGAGGAGATCGCCGCGCTGGCCAAGAGCCTCGATGTCGAGCTCGTGGTGATGGATTGCGCGCTGGCGCCGATCCAGCAGCGCAATCTCGAGAAGGAGCTGCACGCCAAGGTCCTCGATCGCACCGGGCTCATCCTGGAAATCTTCGGCCGCCGCGCCAAGACCAAGGAGGGCGCGCTTCAGGTCGAGCTGGCGCATCTCAACTACCAGCGCTCCCGCCTGGTACGGTCATGGACCCATCTGGAACGCCAGCGCGGCGGTTTCGGCTTCATGGGCGGCCCCGGCGAGACGCAGATCGAAGCCGATCGCCGCCTGATCCAGGAGCGCATCACCAAGCTGGAGAGCGAGCTGAAGAAGGTGCAGGCGACGCGGCGGCTGCATCGCGCGGGACGGCAGCGCGTGCCGTACCGTGTCGTGGCGCTGGTGGGTTACACCAATGCCGGCAAGTCGACGCTGTTCAACCGCCTGACCCGCGCCGACGTGCAGGCGGCGGATATGCTTTTCGCGACACTCGATCCGACTTTGCGCGCCCTCACCCTGCCGCATGGCGGCAAGGCGATGCTGTCGGACACCGTCGGCTTCATCTCCAACCTGCCGACGCAGCTCGTCGCCGCCTTCCGCGCCACGCTGGAGGAGGTGCTGGAGGCCGACGTCATCCTGCACGTTCGCGACATCTCGCATGAAGATGCCGAGGCGCAGCAGAGCGACGTCGACGCGGTGCTGCGCCAGCTCGGCATCAACCCTGATGACTCAGGTCGCATCATCGAGGTCTGGAACAAGATCGACCGTTACGACCCCGACAAGCGCGAAGAGCTTCTGAACATCGCCGCGCGCCGGCCTGAAGACCATCCGGCCATGTTGGTCTCGGCCGTTACAGGCGAGGGCGTCGACGCATTGCTCGCCGCGATCGAGGAGCGCCTCGCCGCCAAGCGCACCACGCTCGACCTCTCCATCGACGCCGCCGACGGCGCCGGCATCAGCTGGCTGCACCGCAATGCCGAGGTGCTGTCAAAGGAGCTGCACGACGGCCGCTTCGACATGACCGTGCGGGTCGACGAGACCAAGCGGGATATCGTGGTGTCGAGGTTCGACGCGGTGCCGCATCACGCCATATAGTCGCGGCGCGCCCTTGGGGCCCGGGATCGGCCGCGTGACCGGCGAGAGGTCAAACTCGGCATCGATCGGCACACCCCCGCGCGCTCCACGCACGGGAGCGAGAATGAGGGCGGTCCTCAAGCTCGTCGGTCGCGGCGATCAGCACATCAGAACGGAATGGTCAGGCCCGGATGTTTGGCCTGCGCCCTGGTGTAGGCGACGCCGTGGACCTTGATCCCACGATCATCCAGCAACGAGATGATTCCGCCCTGGTTCGACAATTCCATCGGTCTCTCCACGACGATTGCGAGCGTGCCTCCGGCCGCGATCTTGCCCGACAGCGCCATTTTCTTCTTCTGCTTGTCGGCCAGCCTCCAGCCGGTGAGATCGATGTCGCGATCGGCCGTGTTGAGCAGTGTGACGATCTCGCGCTCCGGCGTCTTCACGGCGTTGACGAGCGCCCCAACGATGCGCACGAGTCCGTCCGGCATGTCTCCTGTCGGAGGAGCGGTCGGATCCAGCGGCGCTGTCGGCGTGCCGCCGCCGAGGTCAATCGGATGACCGGTCTCGTCGTCGGTATGCCAGGCCTGCGTCTGGAATTTGAGGAAGACCGCCGTCCATAGATTTTGCTCGGGAAATTCGAACACGAGGCCGCCATCCTGCCACGGCCCGTTGTCGCCCGAGAACCTTCCGATGGGATTTCCCTGATTCATATGGATATCGTGGATGCCGCGTCCCGGCCGGAAGCCGAAATAATTGTCGGCCCTGGTCTCGGGGCCCCATGGCTCGCCGAACGCATAGACCATCGCACTTTCATCCGAGAGTGCGCGCTGCACGAACTGGTCGAGCTTCTCGTTGAGGTCGTTGTCTGGCCCAGGCACCGACACCGGCAGCGGCACCATCTCCTGAGGCTGCATCAGATTACCGCGGATGAAGTCCAGCGCGATGCTGCCGGGCTGAGCGGACTGCGGGTGCAGCCCCTCCGGGAGCGCGGCGAGCCGTTCGGTGATCGGATGGACGAAACGAGACCGCACCAGGAATTCTACCTCGCTTCCGTCCGCCGACTGCACGTTGACGGCAATGCGGAAATCTTCGTCGCCGGCGACAATATGAACCTGATAGTGCGGCGACCTGCCGGTGCCGAAACGCATCGCAATTGGGCGTCCCTTGAGAACTGAATAATGTTTCAATGGCATCGCACTTCACCTGCCGTTGGGGTGGCTGCGTCAGAATTATTATACAACTTTAGACTGTCTGCGGCGACAATTTCATGGCGGCGGCTTGACGAATCTCTCTTTGCGAGCTGCCCGGGCCAGCAAATCGGGATGCACTGCTTACCGATGAGTGATGGATGCTGGTCGGATCTGTACGCTGCCGCACCTGGCTAAGTGGCGGTCTTCGCCTCATTCCACAGCGCGTCCATCTCCGCAAGCGAGGCCTGGTCCAGTGTCCGGCCCTGCGCCTCCAGCGCGCGCTCGATATAGGCAAATCGCCGCTCGAATTTCGCGTTGGTCGCGCGCAATGCGGATTCCGGATCGGCGCCGACATGGCGGGCGAGGTTGACGAGGGCGAACATCAGGTCGCCGGTTTCTTCCGCAATCTCCTGCTTGTCGTTGCGGTCGAGCGCGGCCTCGATCTCGTCGGCTTCCTCGCGGATCTTGCGCAACACTGCGCGCGGGTCGTTCCAGTCGAAGCCGACGGTGGAGGCCTTGCGCTGCAGCTCCATGGCCCGGGTGAGCGCGGGTTGGCCGGCCTTCACACCCGACAGCAGGGATTTGTGCGCCGGCATGTCCTCCGGCGGACGGCGCGCGGCGCGCTCGGCCTTTTCCTCGGCCTTGATGCGGTCCCAGACTTCCTTGACGTGATGCGAGGCAAGGTTGCCGTCCTTGTCGGCGAAGACATGCGGATGACGCCGGATCATCTTGCGGGTGATGGCCTCGACCACGTCGCCAAAATCGAATGCGTTCTGCTCCGATGCCATCTGGGCGTGGTAGACGACCTGGAGCAGGAGATCGCCGAGCTCCTCCCGGAGATCGTCGAGATCGCCGCGGGCGATGGCGTCGACCACCTCATAGGCTTCCTCGATCGTGTAGGGCGCAATCGTCGCAAAGTCCTGCTCGAGGTCCCAGGGACAGCCGGTCACGGGCGTGCGCAGCGCCGCCATGATCTCGATCAGGCGGGAAATGTCGCGGGAAGGGGTCATTGCGGGGCGATCTCCTGGGGCCGGAGCCTTATGCCAAAGGCGGGTCGCCGATCCCAGTGCAAGCAGACGGAACAGGCCGATTTCCACCGATTGGCGGGCACCTCACGCAATGCTAAAGCGCGGGGCATGAGTGACGCATTTTCCTCCGAAACCGCCCTGGTGCTGTTCTCCGGCGGCCAGGATTCCACCACCTGCCTCGCCTGGGCGCTGAGCCGCTTCGCCCGTGTGGAGACGCTGGGGTTCGACTACGGCCAGCGCCACGCCGTCGAGCTTGACTGCCGCGATCGCTTGTTCGAGGGCCTCAAGGGGCTGCGCGCGGATTGGGCCGCAAGGCTCGGCGAGAGCCATACGCTGTCGATCCCTACGCTTGCGGCCGTGTCCGAAACGGCCCTGACGCGCGACGTCGCGATCACGATGGGCGCGGACGGTCTGCCCAACACCTTCGTGCCGGGCCGCAACCTAGTGTTCCTGACCTTCGCTGCGGCGCTGGCCTATCGGCGCGGCATCAGCCATATCGTCGGCGGCATGTGCGAGACCGACTATTCCGGCTATCCCGATTGCCGCGACGAGACCATCCGCGCCATGCAGGCCGCTCTCTCGCTCGGCATGGCCAGAAAGTTCGAGCTGCATACCCCATTGATGTGGATCGACAAGGCCGCGACCTGGCAGCTCGCGCATGACCTCGGCGGCGACGGCCTCGTCGATCTCATCCGCGAGCACTCCCACACCTGCTATCTCGGCGAGCGCGGCGCGCAGCACGAGTGGGGCCATGGCTGCGGCGAGTGCCCGGCGTGCAGCCTGCGGGCGAAGGGCTGGCAGGAGTTCGCGGCGGGCAGATAATGCCAGCTAAAGCGCGATGCGATCAGGATGAATCGTCATCGCGCTTTAGGTTACTGTTTGAGCATGATCTTCTCGGAAATCCGCTACGCACTTTTCCGGATCATGCTCTAGAAGGTGTGCTGCACTTTCACCGAGATGTTGCGGCCGGTCTCCACCAGCGGATTTGTGAAGCTCCGCGGATAGGAGCGATTGACGAACGTCGACGCGTCGACATAGGCCGTGTTGAAAATGTTCTCCACGCCGAGGATCAGCTTGGTGTCGCCGAGTTGCGGCGAGACCAGCTTGCCGAGTTGAAGCGTCGCATAAAGCTTGGGAATGGCGTAGCCCGAGGTCGTGTATTCCTGCGCCGGGTCGATCCGGGTCTTGCTCGCGGCCCAATCGATCACGCCGAGGATCGAATAGGCGCCGTCCGGGTCAGCATATTGGATACCCACCCGCCCGCGATAAGGGGCGAGAAAAGGCAGCGGCGTGCCGGTCAGCGTGTTGGTACCGCGCAGCTGCGTGAAATTCGTGAACAGGTTGAAGGACGGCGTCATCTGCCAGCGCGCCTCCAGTTCGACGCCGGTCACCTCGGCCTTGCCGACGTTCCGAGACTGGGTGTAGCCGCCGACACCGTTGAGCGTCGTTGCGACCGTTTGAAGGAAGTTCTCGTAGTGCGTGTCGAACGCCGTGACCTTGAGCTCTGCATTGGCCGTATGAAAACGTGCGCCTCCTTCGTAGGTCACGCCGGTTTCCGGCTTCAGGTCCGGATTGGGAAGCTGAGTGGCCGTCACGGCAAACAGCTCGGAATTCGTCGGCTGACGAAACGAGGTCGCCACGTTGCCGAGCAGGTCGACGTTCGGCAGGACGGCATAGACGAACCCAAGGCTTCCGGTCGGAGCCGTCTGATCCACGTTGGTCTTGCTCGCATACAAGGCCCTGACATTCGCAGGAATGGTGGATGCGAGCGGCGAGGTGTCAGTGGTCGTGTTGAACCAGTCGAAGCGGCCCCCTGCGGACAGCGTCAGCGGCTGGACCGGCTTCCATTCGTGCAGGACGAACGTGCCGATGTTGGATTGCGTCGTGTCAGGGCCTTGCTTGGTGTAGGGCGAGACCACGTCGCTCGTCACGATCCCCGTCGTCCCATTGCGGATGATGGTCTCGGATGTTTGTTCGCTGCCCGGCCGCGCTTCCCGGAAGCCGTCGAGGCCGACCGTGGTCTTCGTTGCACCCCAGGGACTGAGCCAGGGAATTTCGGCCAGTGAGCGGCCGCCGATTACCAGGGGACCGATGACGTGGCTGGTGGACTTGACGGTCCTCGTGGCGATGCCCGCGGCGTTGATCGTGTTGTTGATGGTCGAGAGCTTCGTGTCGAAATAGTTGACGTAGAAAGAGCTCTCGACGTGCTTCACCAGGCCGTCGAGTTCGCCGGTATAGGCGACGCGCGCCGAATGCACCTGGTTGGGATCCTGCCGCACCTGCAGATATGGCGCGCCCGGTGCTCCGCCGACACCGCCGGCGCGCCCATCGACCTCGCTGTAGGAGCGCAGCGAAACCTCGATGCGCTGTCCGATATCGGGCGTGTAGCCGAGCTTGATGTTGCCGCCGACGCTCTGGTAGTCGCTGTTAGGCACCGTTCCGAGCGAAGTCTGGTAATCGCCACCCCAGCGCCCGGCAAAGCCACCGATGAAATCGAAGCCTTGTCCGGCGCCCTTGACCCAGTCATAGGTGCTGAACGAGTTGGCAGCACTGCCGTAGCCGGCTGACCAGCCGCCGCCCGTGAAGCGGAACGGGCCCGACGTATCGCCGCTGTACGATCGGGTCACGATGTTGACCAGTCCGGTCAGCGCCTCGCTGCCGTAGACCACGGAGCCCGGACCGCGGATCACCTCGACGCGCTCGACCTCGTCAGGCGCGAGATAGTTGAGCTGCAGCGTATTGCGGCCGCGGAAGCGATCGCCATCGATGAACATCGGCGAGCGGAAGCTGTTCGACGAGAAGCCGCGCAGATAGATCTGGCCGCCGATGCCGCCGGAGCGGGCGATCGAGATGCCCGGGACAGAGGCGAGAACATCGAGGAGGCCGGTCGGCGACGTCGCCTCGATCTGAGCACGATCGACGACGGAGATGCTCTGCGTCGGAGGATGGGGAATTCCCGCTTGCGGCAGCCTGCCGCCCATCGGCTTCACGGAATCGCTGTTCGTGCCTTCCGGGGCCGTCGCATTGGCCTGCCGGCCTGGCGCCGGCTGGACAACGGGGGAGGGAGCCTGTCGCGTCGCGCGGGCCGCACTCTGTCGTGCCGCGCGGCGCGGCTTCGCCGGTCTTCCTGCCTCCACCGTCACCGCCGGCAGCACGGATTGCTGTGATGAACCACTTGCAGTCTGGGCTTCCGCGATCACGCTCGATGCCGCCGTCACCACACAGGCGAGCCCGAAGCTCAGTTTGCAGGTCGATGAAAAAAACCAACTCCATTTGCATTCAAGCGTGGTCCTCGACAGCATCGACGATATCCCTCAGCATTCAGCCAGCCTCGGGCTCCTTATCTTGTCGTGATCGACGGGACCATGCTTCGCAGGTGAATCTGGAGCTATTCAAATCGTGCCGATGGTTGTGCTCATCGATCGGGCGTTCGATGCGCGCAACACGATCAGCATCGTCGTCATCGATCCGCGCTCTTTTGAACGATTCCAGTTCTGCGAGCCGCACTTGCGGCACGCGCCGAACGATTTGCTTTTGCGTTTTCCTTCCATCGCACTATGTAGCCATGTCTGCGGCGCCACTGATCGTCATTGTCGCCCGAGGTTCTTGGATTCATGCTGCCATCGCCGCGTCGTGGAAGACCATTGCTGGGCTTGGGAGCGATCCTCGTGGTTGCGCTCGGCGAATTCGGCTCGGCTCATGCGATCGATCTAACCGACCAGCGTAACCGCAAGCTTACGTTCAGCCGTCCGCCGGAGCGCCTGGTCATCATCCCGATCCCGGCGCCGTCGACCTTCATGGCAATCGATGGCAGCGAGAAGAAGATCGTCGGCATGAACGAATACGCCGCGCGCGCCATGCAGGAGGGCATTGCCGGAAAGCTGTTTCCGGGCTTCAGGCAGATTCAGACGGGCGTGACGACCGGGGGAGATGCATCGAATTTTGCACCGAATGTGGAGACGATCCTCGCGTTGCGACCGGATGCGATATTCCAATGGGCCAACAACAGTGACGTCATCGGACCATTGGATCGGACCGGAATCCCCGTCGTCGGAATGCGCGTCGGCTCGTTCGAGAACTACGTCGAATACGTGAGGTTGATGGGAAAGATCGCGGGCAGGGAAGACCGTGCCGACGAACTTCTGGGAAAGCAGCAAGAGATCCGTCAGTCCCTTGCCTCGCGGTTTGCCGATCTGCCGCCGGCGCAGAGGCCGCGCGTCCTCTACTTCAATCGTACCACCAACGTGCTGCGCGTCAGCGGCCAGGGAACGGCGCAGGATCTCGCCATTCAACTGGCCGGCGGACAGAACGCGGTCGGCAGCACGAGTTCGATCAGCACTGTGACCATCGAGCAGATCCTGGCTTGGAATCCGCAAGTCGTCCTGCTCGGAAACTTCGATTCGGCGATGCCGTCCGATCTCTATCGCGATCCGCGCTGGCAGGGCGTCGATGCGGTTCGCGCTCGTCGCGTCTACCGCGTTCCGCTCGGCGGCTATCGTTGGGATCCGCCAAGTCATGAGTCGGCGCTCGGGTGGCTCTGGCTGGCGGGCCTGCTGCATCCCGAACGCGCGCAGGTGAACATTCGCAGCTCGGTGAGGGATTGGTTCGGCTTCCTCTACGACTACAAGCCGACGGACGAAGAGATAGACGGCATGCTGTTTCTTCGCGAGAACGCCAGCTCGACCGGCTATGACGCCTATCGGGCTCGTTGATGGGAAGCGCGATCTCACGAGTGGCCGCGAGAGCCCAATCGCCGGGCGAACGATCCTATGCCTTGCTCTACGTCGCGCTTGCCGCGAGCTTGGTTCTCGTCCTGCTGTGGTCGGTTGCGTCGGGGCGGTATCAGGTCCCGTTCAACACGGTGCTGTCGATCATCCTGTCGCACCTGGTCGCCGTCAAAGCAACGTGGACCGCGACCGAAGCGGTGGTGGTCGAAACGGTACGGCTGCCGCGCGTGCTCACCGCCGCCGTCGCCGGTGCAGGCCTGGCACTCTGCGGTGCGGTGCTGCAGGCCATCTTCCGCAATCCGCTGGTCGGACCGCAAACGATCGGCGCATCCTCCGGTGCGGCCCTCGGAGGCGTCACCGTCATCTACCTCGTCGGGTTCGGGCCGCTGGTCCAGATCGGGGCGTTTGGAGGAGCTGCCCTGGCGCTGGTGGCCGTCCTTGCGTTTCATCGCAGCGACAATCTCTCGCCGATCCTTACGCTCGTCCTGGCGGGGGTGGTCGTCAGTGCCTTTTGCAGCGCGCTGGTCGGCCTTGTAACCTATCTGGCCGATCCTGAGACGACGTTGCAGGTGATCGTGTTCTGGTTGTTGGGCAGCTTTGCGTCTTCGACCTGGCCGCAATTCGGACTGGTTGCAGTCTGCACCGCGTTCGCAACCGCCGTTCTCATCGGGATGCGGTGGCGCGTGAACGTTCTTTCGCTTGGCGACGACGAGGCTCGCACCCTCGGCGTCAATCCGGTTCGCGACCGGTTGATTTTGCTCGCCGCGGCGTGTCTTGCGATCTCGTCCCAGGTCGCGGTTAGCGGCACCATCGGCTGGGTGGGACTCATCATTCCCAACCTGGCGCGCATGATGGTCGGCGCGGATAACCGCCGGCTTCTGCCGGTGTCGACGCTGCTCGGCGCCATCTTCCTGGTTGCGGCCGACACGCTCGCGCGGTCGCTCACACCGGCAGAAATCCCGGTCGGCATCATCACGGCGCTGGTCGGCACGCCGATTTTCGCGCTGCTCCTGCGGCGCAGCACGAGGAGTGGCGTCGCATGATCCGCATCGACAATGCAGGCCACAGCTACGGATCCGGACCCTGGCTGTTCCGCGGGCTGTCGGCGACGTTTCCTGCGGGCAAGATCGCGGCCATCCTCGGGCCCAATGGCTGCGGCAAAACCACCCTGCTGAGGGCGATCGGAGGGACGCTGACGCTCAGGGAAGGACACGTCGAGATCGACGGCCATGTGGGCTTCGTTCCGCAGGCCCTGACGGCGGACCAGTCCTACGACGCCCTCGACATGGTCCTGCTGGGCCGCAGCCGCTATCTTGGAAGGTTCAGCTCACCGGGCCGCCACGACCGGGACCGCGCATATGCGTGTCTGGAGGTGGTGGGCCTCGCAGTCCACGCGCAGCAGCGTTACGACCGGCTCAGCGGCGGGCAGCGGCAGCTCGTCCTGCTGGCCCGCGCGCTCGCCAGCGACTGCAAGGTGCTGGTGCTGGATGAGCCGGCTTCGGCACTCGACATCGCCAATCAGGGTGTCGTTCTTCGTCTGCTGCTGCGTCTTGCAGGCTCGCTTGGCCTGACCGTGCTCTTCACGACACATCACCCCGATCATGCAATCGGCATCGCCGACACGACGTTGCTGATGCAGCGGGACGCGACGCACATCGTAGGGGAGACCGAGATGGTGCTGACTGAAAGCAATCTCGCAAGGATGTATGGCGTTCCGGTACGACGCGTGAACGTTCATGCGGACGAGGAGACGGCATCCGCGATCGTGCCGCTGCACGGCTTGCGGGGCAAAGCCACGGATCTGCCGGCGCGTTGAGATCAGATGCCGCCGCGACCCGGTCGGAGGGCCTTCTCCCTTGCCCAGGGCAGGAAGCCGTCGAGAAGCTTCGTCGCTGCCGGCATGAAGTTGCTGCCGTGATGGTAGAACGGGTCAAGCGTCGAAACGAGCATGCGACCGGGCAGGGTGACGCGATCCTCGTAAAGCAGCGCGCCGCCACTGTCGCGGCCTTCAGGATCGGCCGGAACGTCGATCAGCGCCCGAGCCCCGGCAGGCGGGGTCAGCACGCCGTGGAAGTGCCAGATCGTGTTTTCGAACGGCACCGCCTGGAAGAGCTCGTGGTCGGGCGCCAGCAGGCGGTTCGGCGGACGCGCGTCCTTGTCGAGCCACCACCAGAAATTGGTGGGTCGCGCCGCCCATGTCACACCCGGCAACCATGTGTCGGCGCGATTTTCGCCGAATACGACCAGCGTGTGCCCGGCTTTCGCAAAATCGATCAGAACATCGCGCCTGGCGCGCAGGACGTTCGGATTGATGCGATCGGGAACGATCAGGAACGTGACGCCGGCCAGGGCCTCGGTCGTGAGCTCCGGGGCGTAGATGGTCTTGTCGAACAGCTCCCGGTAGCGCCCGCCGTGAATAGCCGCGTGATGGTAGAAGGTGCCGCCGTCGAGGATCGCCAAGCTCATTGAACCTCTCGTCCCTCGGCGACCCATTGCATGATCCGGGGCGCCAGCTGCTTGTCGTCGCCGCCGAAGCTCCAGAGGTCATTTCCCCCGTGGAAGAGAACGCGACCTCGGCGGACCGGGTAGATGAAGTCGAGCGGCAGGTCCGGCTTGCCGAGCGCATGGATGATTTGCGCATCGGCCGGCGCATCATGCCAGACCCGGCCATAGAAACCGGACACGCCGCGGCGGAAGGTCAGATCATGCGGATCGATGCCGTGCCAGATTGGGTGCTCGGCGACGCGCAGCACGGTGATGTCGCTGAGCCTGTAATTGTCGATGGTGTGAAAACCCGCCATGCGCGGAAGGTAGGGATAGGCGTAGTGGCCGTTGGCGACGACGACACCGCCGCCAGCGAGGTATTCCTCGATCTGGCGCGCGCGAGAAGCCAGGAAACGCTGATCGCTATGCATGCTCACGAACAGGACGCTGAAATCGACGAGGTCGATCTCCGGCAGCGAATAGATGTCGCGGAGCAGAACTTCTGCTTCCGTCCTCGCACTGGTCAACGCATGCAGCGACCCGTCGTCATAGCCGAAGCTGAGCGCCAGTCCCGGCTTCATGCGTCAGCTCACACGCGTCGTGAAGAGGGTTTCCGGCTCCCTGGCGAGGACGTCCTGGGCAACGGAGCGCTTCAATGCACTCAGCTCATGCTCTTGCGCCGTGCTGCGATCCTTGGTGAAGACGAGTTCGAAAAATCGGGCAGGCAAAACGTCCGGCCGCAACGCGATCTCGGCGGTGCGCTCACCCAGGGTCACTCGAAAGCTGTAGGAAATGTCGTGGCCAGATACAAATCTCGCGTCGGGCAACGACCGGTCGACGATGTAGGCGCCACGCGTCACGGCGCGGGTGATGACCTCGAAGGCGTCCCGCACACCCGGACCAGGATGTCCGCTGACGATGCTCATGTCGCGCCGCGCCGGCACGGCTTTCGGCGACAGCAGGGCGAACGCAGCCCGCTGCGCCTGGAACACGATCGCGGCCATGGCGAGCGCGGATTGGCCATGATAGGCGGCCACCATCGGAAAGCCGATCTCGATGGGCTCCTCCTCGGCCATGATGGTGATCGTCGGACCTTGTCTGATTGGCTCGCTCACGGATCCCTGCGACGAAACGGTTGTTACGCGCATCGGTTATCCCGCGCGTTCGTCCGGGGTCAACAGCCTCAAATTAGATTCAGTTCAAAGCGCGAGCCGGTGAAATGGCTCTCCCGCGCACAAGGCTCGAGCGGTCATCCCAAGGGACCAATGGGAATCGCGCGCGACCACCATGTCTCCGTGTCGCCCAGCTAGCCGAAATCCTCCGGCCGCAACTCGATCGGCTTGCCGTGCGGCGTGCGATCGGCGGCGTGGTCCCAGGCGTCGCGATAGCGGTGCAAGGTCTCCATCGAGGCGACACCCTTCCGTGAGACGAGGCCTTCCAGCGTGGCGAGCCAGTGCAGATAGTAGGTTTCGCCGGTATCGGGATCGCCGGCAGCCTGCGCTCGCTTGATCTCGTCGGCGAGGGCGGCGGCCCATTCCGGCCAGGTGAACACGCCGCGTTCGTAGAGACTCAAGGCCATCGCAAAAGCGTGCGCCTCCCATGGCGCGCGGAACACCGGGCCGTCGTCGTCGCGTGGAATGCTCGGGATGGCCGCTGCCGCGGCGGCCGCCAGCGCGCTGCTCATTACGCCGGATCCAGATAGGGCTCGAATGCGTCGATCGAAACCTTCAAGGTGGGATCACCGTCCTCGCCCCAGAGATCGCGGCCTTCGAACACCACCGTGTAGAGCCATTGCGGATGCTCGCCGCGCTCCATCGCCGTCGTGTCAGGAAAGACGTGGCAGCCGTGGTTGAGCTCGACCACGCCGACATGACCGCGGACGTAGCGCGGCAGCCGCGTGTGCGTCGCCGGATGGATATTCTTCGCCCTCACGCGGTCGCCGATGCTGAATTTCGCCGGCGCCGGGGCGGGGCGGCCGAACTTGCCGCGCACCATGACGCGCTCGACGTTCGCGAGGTCGAACTTGCCGTGCTTGAGCGCCTTGCCGGGTTGCATCGCATGGCCCGCGGCGACTTCCTCGCGGGTGAGGTAGCCCTTGTCGATCAGCATCTCCTCGAGCCCGAGAAACCATTTCTTGTAATAAGAGCTCGACAGATAGACGTGCGGCGGCAAGGTCTCGCGATAGAAGCGCGAGGTGTCGATGTTGAAGGCGCCGGCCGCACCCATCGCGCGCACCATGGCCAGCACGCGCGACTCCCATTCCTCGTGAAACATCGGCTCGTTGGGCTCGGGCTCGACCTTGCCGAACCCGTCCATGCCGCCCATGTCGTGCACGCCGTTCACGACGGTGCTCCCGGCGCTTTGGGGAAACCGGTGCCGATCATGGAATCGCGGGTGACGAGCTCGGCGAGTTGTTCCTCGCTCCAGCCCTCGGTACCTTCGGGCCGCATCGGCAGCACCAGGAAGCGCGTTTCCGCCGTGGAATCCCAGACCCTGATTTCGATGTCCGTGGGCAGAGTGACGCCGAAATCGGCGAGCACGCCCCGCGGGTCCTTCACGGCGCGGGAGCGATAGGGCGCAGCCTTGTACCAGACCGGCGGCAATCCCAGCATTTCCCAGGGGTAGCAGGAGCACAGCGTGCATACGACCATGTTGTGCCGCCCGGGCGTGTTCTCGACCACGACGAGATGGTCGCCGACGCGGCTGACATGGCCCAGCGTGCCGATCGCCTTGGTGCCGTCTTCCAGCAGCGCCGCCTTGAATGCCGGATCGGTCCAGGCCTTTGCGACCACGCGCGCGCCATTGTGCGGGCCGATCCTGGTCTCATAGGCCTGGATGATGGCATCGAGCGCGGCGGGCTCGACATAGCCTTTTTCGGTCAGGATCGTCTCGAGCGCGCGCACGCGCAGCTCGGTGTCCGACAGTTCGGAATGATCGTGGTGGTGGTGGTCGTGATCGTGGCTCATGGTGGCAAAGAATAGGCGCAATGGCCGGGACCTGTCGAGTATGCCTTGCGGCGCGACCGGGTCCCATATTCGTGAGAGCGGATGTAGGCTAGAATCGCAGCAAGCCAAGTTGGGAAAGCCAGGTTGGGAGGCGTTCGGTGATGGACTATGTGAAGATCGAGAAAGGCCTTGGGCCCGAAGGGCGGATCGCGGTGGTGCGTTTCGATCGAGGCGACGGCATCAACGCCCTCTCGCCCGAAGCGCTGCGCCAGCTGACCGCAGCGGCACGAAGCTTCGAGGACGACGCTGCGACCTCGGTGGTCGTCTTGACCGGCAGCTCGGGCGCCTTCAGCGCCGGCTTCGACCTCAAGGACGCCGAGGGACGCTCGCGCAAGGAGATGGATCTCGGCACCCTGCGGCGGCATCTCAAGCTCGGCCCGCGTCTGACCCATGCCTGGCAGGAGATGGAGCAGATCACGATCGCGGCGATCGAGGGCTTCTGTGTCGGCGGCGGAGTCGCGCTGGCCGTGGCACTCGACTTCCGCATCATGGGGCGCAACGCCCATCTGCGTGTGCCCGAGATCGGGCTGGGCATGAACATGAGCTGGCAGAGCATCCCGCGCATGCTGCACCTGATCGGCCCGGCCCGCACCAAGCAGGCGGTCATTCTGGCGGACGAGCGTATCAGCGCGGACGAGGCCTATGAATGGGGCTTGGTAGAGCAGGTGACCGATCCCGGCCATGCCTTCGAGGCCGCGATGGATCTCGCCCGAAAGGTCGCCGCGCAGCCGCCGCTCTCGGTCGCCATGACGAAACTCACCGTGAACCGCCTTGCGCATGCCTTGGACGATCTCGCCAGCCACATGGACGTCGACCAGTTCGCGCTGGCAAGCCTGAGCGAGGACCACAAGGAGGGCGTCGAGGCATTCCTCGGCCGCCGCAAGCCCCGGTTCAAGGGGCGGTAGCCCGTCCCGCCGACAGACCTTAACGTCAGGCAGATGGATTTTTCTTAGCTCGGCGGCGATCGGGAAAACTTCATCCATCTGCCGGCAAATATCTGAAATTGCAAGCAAGACTGGAAAAGGCGATGGTGCGTGCTGCGATGCAGCGCGGCGGCCCTCGGAAGGCAGTGTGCTGCTGCTTCACCTCCCAGTCGCCGATGCGACCGGCTCTCGTTTGCCCTGTCGGGCCGGCGAGGGAACTATTGTGCATGAAGGCTTTCCATGAACGCTCACCAATCGCTTGCCGTCGGACAGCCGATCGGGCCGCCTGAAGCGGTTTCACTTGCGCAGGTCGAGCCGGACGCGATGGTCCGTTTCGCCGGCATCTCGAAGACTTATCCGGCCTATCGCGGCAAGCCCGGCGTCAACGCGCTGCAAGACATCGACTTCGCGATTCCCCGCGGTTCGATCACCGGCGTGATCGGCCGCTCCGGCGCCGGCAAGTCGAGCCTGGTGCGGCTGATCAACGGCCTGGAAAAGCCGACCACGGGCCGCGTGATCGTCGACGACAAGGATATCTCGGCACTGACCGGCCGCGAGCTTCGGTTGGCACAGCGCTCGATCGGCATGATCTTCCAGCACTTCAACCTGCTGTCCTCGCGAACCGCCGCCGACAACATCGCGCTGCCGCTCGAGATCGCCGGCTGGACCAAAACCGATATCAAGGCTCGTGTCGCCGACCTGCTCGCGCTGGTCGGTATCGCCGACAAGCACGACCGCTATCCTTCGGAACTCTCCGGCGGCCAGAAGCAGCGCGTCGGCATCGCGCGAGCCCTCGCCACGCGGCCGAGCGTGCTGTTGTCGGACGAGGCGACCTCCGCGCTCGATCCGCAGACCACGCGCGCGATCCTCGACCTGCTGGCGAACATCAACCGCGAGCTCGGCGTGACCATCGTGCTGATCACCCACGAAATGTCCGTGGTGCGCCAGCTTGCCAAGGAAGTGGTGGTGCTCGATGCCGGCCGCATCGTCGAGAGCGGCCATGTCGCCGACATCTTCACCCATCCCAAGCATGCGATCACGCAGACCTTCCTGGCCGAGGTGATCGGCGACAGTCTCCCGGTCTCGCTGGCGAGCCGGATCGTCTCGGCGCCGTCCGCCGGCGGGCAGGCCGTGATCCGCGTCCAGGTGCGCGGGGCAGGGGCCGGAGATACGGTGGTGGCCCGGCTCGCCCGCGAGCTCGGGCTCGACGTCGCGCTGCTGTCCGCCCGCATCGACGAGATCGGGGGCCAGCATGTGGGCTCGCTCACGCTCGGAATTCCCGATGGCGAGGGCGCGGTGACGCGAACGCTCGCCTGGCTCTCTCAACATCAATTCTCGGCGGAGCGTCTCGGCTATGTCGCCTGAACTCGTCAACCTGATCGTCCAGGCCACGGGCGAAAGCCTTTACATGGTCGGCATCGCCGCGGCGCTCGGCACCGCCTTCGGTCTGCCGCTCGGCGTCTTCCTTGCCACCAGCCGCAAGGGCGAGCTGTTCGCGGCGCCCATCGCCAATCGCGTGCTCGGCATCGTCGTCAATGCGACTCGGTCCACGCCTTTCATCATTCTGGTCGTCGCCATCATCCCGTTCACGCGCCTCGTTGCCGGCACCTCGATCGGATCGACTGCCGCGATCGTGCCTCTGACCATCGCCTCGACGCCGTTCATCGCGCGGCTGGTCGAAGCCGCGATCCGCGAAGTCGACGGCGGCCTGATCGAGACGGCTTCCTCGTTCGGCGCTTCGCCGCTTCAGATCGTGTTCAAGGTCCTGATCCCCGAGGCGCTGCCCGGCCTGCTGCTGGCGCTGACGCTCGCGGTCGTGAGCTTGCTCGGCTACTCCGCCATGGTCGGCGCGGTCGGCGGCGGGGGGCTCGGCGATCTCGGCATCCGCTACGGCTACCAGCGCTTCATGCCGGAGATGATGCTCGCCGTCGTGGTCGTGCTGATCGCACTGGTGCAGATCGTCCAAAGCGTCGGCGACTATCTCGCTCGCCGGGTCAACCGCCGGCTGCGGCATCGCTGAATTCAACTTGCTGAAACTGGAGACTTCAATGCGCTTTCTCGCAACCCTTGCGGCTGCAGCCTTGCTCGCCACCACGGCCCAGGCCGAAACCATCCGGGTCGGCGTCACCGCCGGTCCTCACGCGGAAATCCTCGATGTCGTGAAGAAGGTCGGCGCCGAGCGCGGCATCGACATCAAGGTGGTCGAATTCACCGACTACGTGATCCCGAACCAGGCGCTGGCGCTGAAGGATCTGGAAGCCAACTCGTTCCAGCACGAGCCGTATCTGAAGAACCAGATATCCAAGACCGGCTGGAAGATCGTCAAGGTCGCCAACACGATCGGCTCGCCGCAGGGCGTCTATTCGCAGAAATACAAGAAGCTCGGTGATCTGCCGGAAGGCGCACGCGTCGCCATCGCCAACGATCCCTCCAACGGCGCGCGCGGCCTGATGATCCTGGCGCTGCACGGCGTGATCAAGCTGAAGGACCCGAACAACGTCGCTTCGACCATCGCCGACATCACCGAGAACCCGAAGAAGCTCCGCTTCGTCGAGCTCGATGCCGCCCAGCTGCCGCGCGCGCTCCAGGACGTCGACCTCGTCTCGATCAACAACAATTACGCCGTCCAGGCCGGCCTCAATCCCGCCACCGACGCGATTGCGCGCGAAAACCCCGATGGACCCTGGGTCAACATCCTCGCCGTGCGCGAGGAGGACAAGGACAAGCCCTGGGTGAAGCAGCTGATCGCCGTCTACCACTCCGATGCCGTGAAGGCGTTCGTGGAGACGCGCTTCAAGGGGACATATCTGCCGACCTGGTAACGGGCTCGGCCTGCATAGACGCCCGCTGGCGATCTGCTTGCCATGTCTTTCGGAAGGTGCGCGTCAGGCCGCCAGCCTGGCGCGCCGCAGCGTCTGTGAAGGCAACTCGGCAAAGTGGCGCTTGTAGTCGAGCGAGAACTGGCTGAAGTGCCAGAAGCCGTGCCGCACCGCCACGTCGTAGACCGAGGTCTCGTTGCCTGCGGCGCGCTTGAGATCGCGCCGCACGCGGTTCAGCCGCATCGCGCGCCAATAATGCATCGGGCTCGTGCCCAAGACCTCCTGGAAGCAATAGCCGAGCTTGCGCGGGCTGGCGCCGACCGCTTTGCAGACCTCCAGCAGCGAGAGCGAGCGATCGCCGCTGCCATGCATCAGCTCGCGGGCACGATCCACGGTCCGCTTGCGAGCCGCAGCGCTGCGGCCGGGAGGGCTCGGGCGTGCGGTCGGCAGCATGTCCATGATCTCGACGAGAAGGGCGTCTTCCAGGGCCTGCCGCGCGGCCGGATCGTTGAGCGCGTCCGGAGCGGTCGTGATCGTCGCCTGAACGGCGGCCAGATGCGCCCGCAGACGCGCGACCGGCGCTTCCGCCATTTCGATCACCTGCAGCCGGTGCCAGGCGGTGCGCGGCAGCTCGATGTCGAGCCGGGCCGCGAGCCCTGCGATCAACATCGTGCTGGCAACGACGCCGCGCAGCTCGAAGGCCTTCGGCGTGCACATGTCGATTTCGGCGTCGATGCTGGCCAGCACACGGGCGCCGCTGGCACCGGTCCCGTTGCAGCTGAGCTCGCCGTCGCCGTGCCAGGGCAGGCCGATGGCGAAACTGTCGGCGCCAAGCTGGCCATATTGGCGGACCTGCTGGCTGGTGATCTCGCGGAACACCTCCAGCCGGGGCAGGGAGAGTTGCGTGAAGCTGCCTCGAAACGTGCCGGCGCTGATCTGATCGTAGCTCAGCCGCCAGCGGCCGAGGCTGGCGCAGTGCTCATCGACATCTGTACTATCTGCCTGCAGCAGGCCGGCAGCCGAGTCCTGGATCGAAAGAGTTGCCCCTAAGGTCATGGCAGTACGTCAAAATCCTTGAAGCCCGCGGCGAGCAAGAGCTGCGCCAGACTGGCACGGCCAAAGGCGCTGTCCAGCAAAATATTGCCGGATCTCGATAACGCCTGACAGCGCCCCGGTGCAGGCTTCCGTCCGGCCGTTCCGACATCGCAGCCGGGGCGGCGCTTCGCGGAGGGATCGAGATGCGACCGACCGATATCATGCGCGGCAGCCCGCCTGCATCCGAAGCTCAGGTCACGCGCGCCAATTGGCGCAGCTTTCCCGCGATCCGCTGGGGTTTTACCCACACCCGCGAAGTGCTGCCGACCGCAGAGATCCGCCGCTCCGCTCACCCGACGCCGATGAGAAGCGCCCCGCACGAACTGGCAAAGCTCGGTTTCACCGGGCCTGATGGCAAATCGACGACGATCGAAGCCGCGTTGCGCGAAACCTTTGCCGATGCGCTCCTCGTCATGCACCGGGGCACGCTGATCCATGAGTGGTACGGTGACGGCATGAGCGCCACCACGCCGCACCTGATCTGCTCGATCAGCAAGGCGATCGCCGGCACGCTCGGCGGCGTGCTTGCCGCGCGCGGCCTGGTCGATCCGGAGGCGAGGGTGCTGCGCTACGTGCCGGAGCTGGAGACATCGGTCTACGCCGGCTGCACCGTCCGCAACTTGCTCGACATGGCCGTCGCCATCGCGTTCGAGGAGGATTACGAGGACCCCGCCGGCGACGTCGCGCGCTATCGGTTCTCCTCGGGCTGGGACCTGCCGCCGCCGGGCATCGACCCCGGCCATCAGCGCGCTTATCTCACGACGCTGCGCGGCACGGGCAAGCCGCACGGCAAGGTGTTCCACTACGTCTCGCCCAATACCGAGGTGCTCGGCTGGGTCTATGAACGCGCCTGCGGGATGCCCTACCATCTCGTTCTCTCCGAATACCTCTGGCAGCCCCTTGGCGCCGAGGAGGACGGCTCCCTCACGCTCGACAGCCACGGCATGGGCCGCATCGCCGGCGGCATCTCGGTCACCGCGCGCGACCTCCTCCGCTTCGGCGAGATGATCCGCTGCCGCGGCGTGGTCGAGGGCCGGCAGGTGGTGCCGGGCTGGTGGATCGACGACATCCGCGAGAACGGCGATCCCAAGGCGTGGGCCGACGGCGACCTCGCCGAGTTCTTCCCCGGCGCGCGCTATCGCAGCAAATGGTTCACGATCGATCCTTCGCGCAACGCGCTCACCGCGATCGGCATTCACGGCCAGCACCTCTATGTCGACCTCGACTCCGACACCGTCTTCGTCAAGCTCGCAACACAGCCCAAGGCAATGGACGTGCCGATCGACCAGCACTGGTTTGCCGCCTTCCGCGCCATCACCACACGTCTCGCCTGACTTATGGACGCCCCCCATGCTTGAAACTACCAAAGCCGATCTGCGAGCGCAGACCGCGACACCGCATCCGCTGGATCCGCTGACCGCAGACGAGATTGCCGCGGCTTGCGCCTTGGTGCGGGCGGCGTCCGCCTCAGCGGCGAACTGCCGCTTCCCGACGGTGCGGCTGGAGGAGCCGACCAAGCAGGAGCTGGCCGCAGGCGAGGTAGGGCGCCGCGCCTTCGCGTTGACGCTCGACGTCGCGACCGGCGAAGCGATCGAGCATATCGTCGACCTCGGCCGCGGCGAGATCGTCGGCCGCAAGGTCGTGCCGAACCGCGAGGCGCCCTACGGACAGCCGCCGGTGATGCTGGAAGAGTTCTTCAAGTGCGAGGCCGTGGTGAAGGCCGATCCCGCCTGGCGGGCGGCGATGGTTCGGCGCGGGCTGACCGACAAGGACATCGAGCTGGTCCAGGTCGACCCGTTCTCATCCGGCTTCTTCGACAATGCGTTCGAGCGCGGCGCGCGTATCGTGCGCGCGGTAAGCTTTTTTCGCGAGCATCTCCAGGACAACGGCTACGCCCACCCGATCGAGGGCGTGGTGGCCGTCGTTGACCTGATCGGCGGCAAGGTCATCGAGCTCACGGACGAAGACCCGATCGTGCCGATTCCGCGCAAGAAACGGAACTACGGCGCGCACGAGATGCAAAACCCGCGCACCGATATCAAGCCGCTGCACATCGAGCAGCCCGAAGGGGCGAGCTTCAAGGTCGAGGGCTGGAAGGTCGACTGGCAGAAGTGGAGCTTTCGCGTCGGCTTCACGCCGCGCGAGGGCCTCGTGCTGCATCAGCTCGCCTACCAGGACGGCGCGCGCAGGCGGTCGCTGATCTACCGCGCCAGCGTCACCGAGATGGTGGTGCCTTATGCCGATCCGACCGCGAACCATTTCTGGAAGTCGGCGTTCGATGCCGGCGAATACGGCCTCGGCATGCTCGCCAACGCGCTCGAGCTCGGCTGCGACTGCCTCGGCAACATCCACTATTTCGACGTGCCTGCCGCAGACAACAAGGGCGAGCCCTTCGTCATGCAGAATGCCATCTGCATGCATGAGGAGGATTACGGAATTGCCTGGAAGCACTACGAATTTCGCAACGGCCTGTTCGAGGTGCGCAGATCCCGGCGGCTCGTGATCTCGTTCTTCGCCACCGTCGGCAATTACGATTACGGCTTCTACTGGTATCTCTACCAGGACGGCACGATTCAGCTGGAGACGAAACTCACCGGCATCATCCAGACCGCCGCGGTTCAGCCGGGCGAAAAATACCGATGGGGCGGCATGGTCGACGACAATCTCGGCGGTCCCACGCACCAGCACTTCTTCAACGTCCGCCTGCACATGGATCTGGACGGCGGCGGCAATACCGTCACCGAGCACGAGTTCGTGCCGCGGCCCTGGGGCGACGACAATCCGCACGGCAACGTGTTCGACACCACCACGCGCGTGCTGTCACGCGAGCGCGACGCTGCGGCCATCGCCAATGGCGAGACCGGCCGGTTCTGGAAGATCAGCAATCCCAACGAGACCAATTCGGTCGGCGGTGCACCGGCCTACAAGCTCGTCGTCAATCCGAGCCCCTTGATGCTGGCGCAGGAGGGCAGCTATGTGCGCAGGCGCGGCGGCTTTGCGACCAAGCACGTCTGGGTCACCGCGTTCGACGCGTCCGAGAAATACGCCAGCGGGGACTATCCGAACGTTCACGCCGGCGGTGACGGCCTGCCGCGCTATGCCGCGCAGAACCGCAATATCGAGAATGCCGACATCGTGGTGTGGCACTCCTTCGGCCACACCCATGTCTGCAAGCCCGAGGACTTTCCGATCATGCCTGTCGAATATGCCGGCTTCGTGCTGAAGCCAACCGGGTTCTTTGCGGCGAATGCGGCGGGCGACATCCCGCCGGACCGCAACAGCCGCAGCGTGCTGGCTGGCGAGGAGAAGGGCGACAGCAGCTCTTGCTGCAACAAGCACCGTCCGAGCGCGGCGGACGGAGCGATCTGATCGGCGGCGTGGTCGTTCGCGGGATATCGGACTTGAGTGAGGGCAAGGGTCCCTCGATGACTCGACCGGAAACACAATCCCATCAGCTAGCGATCGAAAACGCGACCTACGTCTGCGCTGATCATGAGCGGGGACTCTCGACTATCCCGAACTTCAGTTCACTTAATAGGCCTCAATTGTCAAAACAGTGCTAGGCAGGCGGTGGGTAGTACAAGAACTCGATCATCAGGCAGCCGTCGCGGGTGAAGAACGGTCCATGGTCGACATAGGCCGGCCTCACAGCATAGGTACCCGCCTTCAGCAACCGCGTTTCCTGCGAAACGGTACCGATAGATAGCGTGCCCGACACCAGAAACACCTCCTCGCACCATTCGTGCGAGACCGGATGGTTAACGGATGCGCCAGCGGCCCAGCGCGACAGCCGCGTCACCGCGCCGGTTCGGGTCTCGTGATCGAAGCGGCCGGACAGGATCTTCTCCTCGACGCCGACATAGCCGGGACCGCGCGCCAGCCATCCGCGGCCAGCGCGTTGAAAAACTCCCGGTGGTCCTTCATGAACCGACCGAAGCCGGGCTCCGCCATGTTATCCCTCCCAAGCTAGCTCTAGAAAAGCCTATCGTAGGCCGCCCGCGTTGCCCATCGATTCATGACGGATAATGCCGCGGCCCGGTCTGCGCGGTGATCCAGCGCAGCTCGTGAATTCGTCAATGGCCGCCTTGCCGCCGAATGGCGTCTACGGAGGATCGCGCCCGGGCGCTTTGCCGCACGGCGAAGTGCCCAGTCTCGATAGATTCTAATCTTGCGTCGCTCGCACTGGAAAGGACGCTGCGTTAGGCCGGGAGACGGAAAACGAGCGCGACTTGCCGCCGCCGAGTTCCAGCCAAAGCGGTCCGGCACATGAGGGACCGGGCCAGAGTGAATGAGATCTGAGCGATGAGAGCGATATTCGGTAAACTGCATCGCTGGGCGGGACTGCTGACGGCCGGCTTCCTGTTCTTCTCCGGCATCACCGGCGCGATCATCTCCTGGGACCACGAGCTCGACGACGTCCTCAACGGCCACCTGTTCGACGTCTCGACCAAAGGCCCCGCGATCCCCTCGATCGAGCTTGCCAAGACGATCGAGCAGCGCGATCCGCGCGCGCGCGTCGTCTATCTCTTCATGACGCCGGAGCAGGGGCACTCGCTGTGGTTCTTCGTGATGCCGCGAATCGACCCCGCGACCGGCAAGCGCTACCCGCTCGACTACAATCAGGTCTTCCTCGACCCCAACACGGGTGCGGAACTTGGCCGGCGCTATTGGGGCGCGGTCTGGCCCGTCACGCGAGAGAACTTCGTCTCGTTTCTCTACAAGCTGCACTACACGATGCACATCCCGGAATTCTGGGGCAGCGACCGTTGGGGCATGCGCCTGCTCGGCATCATCGCCATCATCTGGACCATCGATTGCTTCGTCGGGTTCTACCTGACGCTGCCCTCGCGCCGCCGCGCCAAGGCCGCGCGGGCGCCTGAAGTCGCACGGCAGCTCGAGCGCGGCTTCTGGGCACGCTGGGCGCCGGCCTGGACCATCAAGACGTCGGGCAGCGCCTACCGGATCAATTTCGACATCCACCGCGCCTTCAGCCTCTGGACCTGGGGCGTGCTGTTCATCATCGCGTTCACGGCGTTCTCGCTAAACCTGTATTTCGAGGTGTTCTCGCCGCTCATGAAGATGGTGTCGAACTACACGCCGACGCCCTACGAGCAGCGGCCCTATCGCGATCTCGATAATCCGATCGAGCCCAAGATGACGTTCGCCGAGATCGCCGCCCGCGCGGCCGCCGACGGCAAGGCGCGAGGCTGGACGATCCCGGTCGGGGCAATCAGTTACGGCCCGGCCCATGGCGTCTATGCCGCCGCCTTCTTCCACCCGGGCGATGACCACGGCGCCGGCGGCGTCGGCCCGGCGCAGCTCTATTACGACAGCGAGGATGGCCGCCCCATCGGCGAGCGGCTGCCCTGGGTCGGCACGGCCGCCGACATCTTCGTCCAGGCGCAGTTCCCGCTGCATTCGGGCCGCATCGTCGGGCTGCCCGGCCGCATCCTGATCTCGATCATGGGCCTCGTGGTGGCCGCGCTGTCGGTGACCGGCGTCGTGATCTGGTGGCGCAAGCGCCGCGCCCGCGTGCGTGTGCGCGAGACTGCCGCGCTGCGGCTGGGCCGGCAGCAGCTCACGCCGGCAGAGTAGGGCACCTGCATTCCGTTAAGGGATGAACCTTGGCACGGGGCGCGGGAACAAAAGACTGAGATCGCTCCCGGCCTGTTTCGGAATTGCAATGAGATCCCTCGCCCTGCTCTGGCTGCTCGTCCTGGCCGCGCCCGCGCAAGCGGCCGCGCCCGAGCCCGAGCAGAACTATCTCGACCTGCGCGACCGCTACATCGCCAAATTCTCGGCAGCCAAGGAGAGCGACGAGGTCTACAAGCAGCATGACGCGGCCCTGAAGGAGCTGGCCGGCGCGCTGCGGGGCCTGGTGGGACCGGTCACGATCAAGGGGCTGCCGGCCGAGGGCAGGTCGAACGTCGACACGCTGTTCAGGGACGACGTCGGTTTCGGCCATCTCGACGGACTGAGCTTCACCTCCGAAGGCCACAAGATGCAGGCCGTGGTGACCACGGCCGGGCTGCTCAAGCATTGGCTAGGCGAGCATCGCGAGGACGGCATGCCGCAGGAGGCCGGCGGCGCGTTGAAATCCGACCGCTTCTACTATTACGCGATCCAGGACGCCGCTTTCGCAATCTACGCTGAGCTGCCGATCACCAAGCCGGCAGGGGCGAGCGTCGCAGCCGCCGTGCTCGGCGTGCGCGGCAATGGCGACCTCAAGGGTCCGCCGGACGAGATCGACGTCGTAGCTATCAAGGGCGAGAAGGTCTATTTCCTCGCGGCAAGGCAGGCCGTGAAGACCGCCCCGATCCAGGCCTGCGAGACGGTCTGGAAGCAGATGATGGCAAAGCCCGTCGACAAGAAGGATCCGCGGGGCGAACTGACCCGCGAGGACAAGGCAATGACCGCCTTCACAGCGTGTTTCGCCAGGGAAGCACCAAGCCAGAGCTGGTACGCGGCGGCCGTGAAGAAGGCGCAGGCGCAGCTGGAGCTGCTGCCGCTGCGCTGAACGTGACAATTGTGACCTACCTGGCTTGAGCGGCTAAAGCGTCGGTCAGGCGAGGGACCTCGCGCCTGACCTATCGATGGCCCGACGGGCGAGCGTCTTCAGCTCGTCAGCGTCCCCGCCGGAGGTCTTCGGTCGCGCGCCTGAGAATGTCATGAAGCCAGTCATGCGCTGGCTCGCCCTCGATACGTTCGTGCCACAACAGCCGGACTTCGACCGGGCTCGTGGTGTAAGGCAGCTCGTAGCTTATGATGGCATGTGCGCGTTCGAACGCCCGCGCCAACGGACGTGGCACGATGGCCGCCAGTTCGGAATCTGCGAGCAGGGCGGGCAGGGCAAGGAAATGCGGCAGCGACACCGCGATGCGCGGTGGCTGGTCGCTTTCGGACAGGGCTCGTTCCAGGGCTGCGCGGTCATACATTTCCGATCGCCTGGCGAGGCCGCGCTCGGAGATGAAGCCGCCGATCGCTCCCTCCTGCTCGCCGCCGAAGGACACGACGACCAGCGGCATACGCGCCAGGCTCGCGTTGGTGATCCGGCCGAGCTTGCGCTTGCCGCCGACGATCAGCACGTCGTCATATTCGAACAGCAGCGAACTGCGGAACCGGCTCGGCGGATCCGAGAAGACACCGATCGCAACATCGATGCGGCCAAGGTCGATCTGCTCGGCGAGGTCGATCCGTGTCACCGGCTTGATGATCAGATCGATCGCCGGCGCTTCAGCCTTGAGTATTTTCAGGAGCGGGGAGGCCAGCACCATCGTGGTGAAGTCGTTGGCGGCGAGGGTGAACTGACGCGTGGAAGCCGCTGGAACGAAGCGCGGCTGCTCGACCGCCGCCTCGAGCGATCGCAGTGCCTCGCGAATCTGCGGCGCCATCGTCAATGCGCGCGCCGTCGGCTGCATGCCGGCTGCTGTGCGCACGAACAGATCATCTTCAAGCATCTCGCGGAGACGAGCGAGCGAATGGCTCACGGCGGATTGACTGAGCGCCACCCTCTGGCTTGCCCGCAGCACGCTGCGCTCCTCCATCACGGCGTCGAAGACCTTGAGCAGGTTCAGGTCCAGGGTCTTGAAGGAAACAGCCACGCGCAGCACCGGTCTCGAGGCGGATCGCGCGCCGTTGCGTTACAGCGATCGCTTGCAGTTAAGGCCAACCACGCAGCCGACGCAACCGAGCAGGGCCCCGGAGCGCCGAAGCCCGGCCGCTCGGACACCAAAATGAAGCCGGCTCAGGATCACTCTGCAAGAGTTTCACTTCCGCAATCGCACGATCCCGTCATGATCCCGGCGCCGGATCTGGAGGAGACGGGCAATGAGATCTTGCGGGAAGTCGATCGGCGTTTTTGCACTTGTACTGGTGTTGTTACCGCTGCCGGTCATTGCGCAGGATGGTCCGGTGAAGCTTGGCGTCCTCACCGACATGTCTTCGCTCTACGCCGACAATGGCGGCCAAGGCTCGGTGGTCGCGGCGCAAATGGCCGTCGACGATTTCGGTGGTCAGATGCTCGGCCGCAGCATCCAGGTCGTTTCAGGCGACCACCAGAACAAGGCCGATGTGGGAGGCACGATCGTCCGCCGCTGGATCGAGAACGAGAACGTCGAGGTCATCCTCGATGTGCCGAATTCTGCCGTCGCGTTGGCCGTGCAGGGCATCACGCGCGACAAGAAGAAGCTGTTCCTCGCCACCGGCGCCGCCACGTCGCGCCTGACCGGCGACGAATGCTCGCCGACGGGAATTCATTGGACTTACGACACCTATGCGTTGTCGCAGGGAACGACGCGGGCAGTGTCGCGCCTCGGAGCGAAGTCATGGTACTTCATCTCGGTCGACTATTCCCTCGGCGCTCAGCTGGAGGCTGACAGCCGCAAGGTCGTTGATGCCATGGGCAGCAAGGTGGCTGGCGCGGTGAAACACCCGATCAACACGCCGGATTTCTCATCCTTTCTGCTCCAGGCGCAGTCGTCGAAGGCGGACGTGATCGCGCTGGCCGACGCCGGTGGCGATTTCATCAACGCGGTCAAGCAGGCCGGCGAATTCGGCATCACGCAACGGCAGAAGCTGGTCGGGCTGCTCGTCTTCATTGCCGACATTCACAGCCTCGGGCTGCAGAGCGCCCAGGGCCTGATGCTGAGCTCGGCGTTCTATTGGGACCTGAACGACGACACGCGGGCCTGGTCGAAGCGCTTCGTCGCCAAGACCCAGAAGGTCCCGACCATGATCCACGCCGGCACCTATGGCGCGGTAATGCACTATCTCAAGGCGGCCCAGGCAGCCGGTACGCTGGACGGGCCGACCGTCGCCGCCAGGATGCGCGACATGCCCGTGAACGACTTCATGACCAAGAATGGGCGAATCCGCGAGGACGGCCGGCTGGTCCGCGACATGTATCTGTTTCGCGTCAAGACGCCCGAGCAGTCGAAACACAAGTTCGACTATTATGAGTTGCTGGCAACGATACCTGGTGACGAGGCTTTCCGGCCAATGGAGCAGGGCGGATGTCCGCTCCTGAAGAAGCCATGACCGGCGCGGGCGCGGCTGCACGAAGCCCGATCGACGAGATCATTGCAGGCCGCTTTGCGTGCCGCGACTTCGCGGACGCGCCGATCGGGCGAGGGACCATCGAGCAGATCCTGCGCGTGGCGCGGTTCGCACCAAGCGGCGCCAACATTCAGCCCTGGCACGTCTACGTGTTGGCGGGCGCAACCAAGGACAAGGTGTCTGGGGCATTGCGCGAGGCGCACGAAACCGCCCGCGACGAGCACGTGTCGGAGTACAGCTACTACGCCAGCGACCTGCCCGAACCTTACCAGCAACGCCGCCAGGAGTTTGGCCGGCTGTTCTATGGCTCGCTCGGCATCGCCCAGACCGATCTCGGGGCAAGAAACGACCAGACCGCCAAGAACTATGCATTCTTCGGCGCGCCCGTCGGGTTGATCGTCACGATCGATCGGCGCCTGCAGGTCGGAAGCTGGCTCGACCTCGGCATGTTCGTCCAAAATGTGCTGTTGGCTGCCGCAGGCCACGGGCTCCAGTCCTGCCCGCAGGAGACATTCTCGAAATACCACCGGATCCTGCGCCAGCTGCTCTCGATCCCAACCGAACAGATGGTCGTTTGCGGCATCTCGATCGGCCGCGCCAGGGACGCCGCCAAGGGCAGGCTGATGCCACGCGCCGACCTCGCCGAGTTCGCCTCTTTCGCGGGCTTCGAAGAACAGAGTGCACGTCAAATGGAAGGAACAAGGCCATGGGAAGCCGAGACGAGCTGATCGAGCGCAGCATTCCGTTTCTGCGCGAGGTCAAGGACATGACGCCGGGCGCGGCGATGGAGCGATGGCTCAATCAAAAATACGGCGAGGGCAGCCAGCTCTACCAGGACCTCGCGCGCCTGATCAGGCTCGGGATCGACGAAGGCTGGGCTGCCAACCAGGAGGTCGAAGGTCCGAACTACCGGCGCAGCCGCATTCTGGAACCGGTGCCCGAGACGTTCCAGTTCAGCATCACGGCCGTCTACATGAACAGCGCCGATCCGCGCCGCTTCAAGGATGAGGACGACCACGATGTGCTGCGCGGGCAGTATCATGGTCATCCATACGGGGAGCTGAACCTGGTCGTACCGCTGGACAAGGGCGCCGAGTTGAAGGGCCTGCAGGGCTGGCAGGGGCCCGGCTGGACCGCGCCCGATCCCGGCAGCCGCCACTATCCCGAGGTCCGCGGCGGCGCCGTCATCGCGCTGTTCTATCTACCCGCCGGACGCATCTCCTATGACTTCGCGGCGCCGTCCTGATGGCCAACCAGAAGCGCTCGGACGCTCCATCCCGAGAGGCTGCTCAGCTGCGATGAGTCGCGACGCAGCCACCGCTGCGACGCGGACCATCGACAGGTGGGAGGGATTTTTGCAACCAGACAGCCATGTAATCCGCGCTAGATTTTGGCACTAGAGCCGATTTATCCACACGCTATGTGCCTAGGTTTGTTCAGTCTTTTTTTTCATGCAGTTAGCAGATTTTGGCACTCAAGACTCAAATTTGGCACTGCCGTCATTTCTGAAACTCCATTTTGGCACTGTTGACACGTCCAAAAGAGGTGGGTTTTCCCGGCTCCCGGATGGCCGTTCCGTTGACTTTCGGGCGCTTTAGGGTCGGGTTAAGAGCGCGGTCTCGCTAGGCCGCAGCGCGCTCGGAAGTCGTGGCGTGCTAACCGACAGAGGTTTGGCATGGTCGACTTTGACGATCCTAACAACCAGCTTTTTCTGACGCGGGTGTTCCAGGCCCTCGCCAATGTCAATACCCGCAAGATCCTTGAAACCTTGGCCCATGGTCCTTGCTCGCGTGGGGATCTGCTGCTGGTCTTGGACACCTCCACCGCTCGCATCGTCGAGGTGATGGAAATCCTGCACACCATCGGGCTGGTTGCGGAGAAAGAGACGCGCGAGGGCAAAGTTTACGTGTTCAATCCGACGGGATTAGACCTCGGTCGGTCTTGGCTCGAGCGGCTTTACTCGATCGTCGACGGTCGAGCCCTGAAATAGCGAGCCCGAGCGGCAGCACCGGTTCCGTTACGTTGAGGAAGGCTTCGGCGAAGCCGTGACCGAGGTGCAGAAGTTCCATCAGGCGTGACTTCAGGATATCGCGGGCATTGAGCGAGGGCAGGCGGTCGATGGAGGCCATGATCCCCGCGGCGGCCTTATAGCGCGAGATCGTATCCCCGACAGCCAGGTCGGCTGCGGTCGAGGCCCCGAGGAGGTCGAGGACAATCTCATCGAACGAGCAAGGCCATCGCTTGAGTTGCGAAAATCCTGCGGCGGCGTTTTTCACGGTGATGCCGAGGAAGAGCTCCTGAGGAATAGCTCTAAAGTAGGCCATCCATCCGCTGAGCTTGAGAATGTCCACCGACGACAGGTCGCCGAGAGGACCCGGCAATCTAAGATCATAGTCAAAGATGTAGTCGGCCAGCTCCTTGGCAGCGGCGACGATTTCATGCGGACAGGCCTTTGGCCTCGCAGTCCGCATGTCGAAGTCACAGATCTGGCAGGACCAAACGTTGGTCATATTTCTCCAGCCCAACAGGTTGATGCACGACGGGCATCTGTCGAGCAGCACCTCGCCGCTCTCGACGTCGCAAGGAAAGGCCGAGACAAGCCAGCGGTTCCTGATGCGAGCATCGTTGCCGTCCGCGGCCAAACGAGCGGGCGCGACCCTACGACGCTCTGGCAAGAACCAACCCACGGGCAGTTCGCGACCAAGGAATTCGATGCGATCTTTGAATATTTTATAAGCGCCGATCGAGAGCCTTTGGAGATCGAACGAACCCAAGGCTGCCAGTTCGGCGACTGCCTCGGGTTTGCCGGCGATCGCCGAGACTGACTCCCAGGGCATGTCGAGATGAAGCCGGAGCAGCTTGTCGGCGTCGATGCGCCCCATCGGAGCCAACCGGACCGCGACGGAAGCGATGGCTTCGTCGTCGAACTGCGATACGGTCTTGAGCCACGGCGTGTTCGGAATCATCGTGTCGGACCTACTCGGTGGTCGCTTCCAGTTCCACGCTGAGCGGGAACGAAGGAAGCCTGCTGTAGTCTTCGCCTCGAAATGGGTTACGGCCCTGCATGATCTCCTGGCTGAGAAAGACGCGATCGAAACCCGCGGCGATGTCTTCTTTCGTCAGTTCCTTCGGCTCGACCCCGCCGGTCCGCATGAAGGCGTGAGGTACCGCCGCCTCCACCAGCAGCGAATGTCGGCCGGGACGTCCGCGCTGTGCGAAGAACGTCGCACGCAGCATGTGGTGGTCGTCTTCGTTCTCCTTAAACCAGTTCGATTCGAAGGGAAGCTCATCCGAGAAGGCGGCCACAAACGCCGCATGTTCCTCCCGTTGGGCGTCGTTCGCGAAGCCGAAGGGCGAAAGGATCTTCATGCCGCCGGACCGCTGCCCCATCGCGTCCGCCTTGACCATCATCTTCGTCAGGACCGGGGGCCCCACGACGAACAAGGGCGCGTTGCAGGAGTTCTCGAACGCCAGAATGAACCTCGCCAGCTTCTTCACACCGTCCTCCGCGAGATTCTGCGCCTCATCTAGGAAGACCGCGTCCACTTCGTTGTCATTGAGATTAGCGATGAGCGCGTCGGTGCCTTCCTCCTCGCCGAGTCGCAGGCTGAGCCGATCGTTGAAGATCTTAAAGTTGATCTTCCGGGCCAATATCCGCGGCGTCGATCCGCCCATGAGGTCGACGTACAGGTAGCGCTTTCCGTTGCCCTGAAGCAGCTGAATTTTTTCCTTCGATACGGGCTTGCCGGTGCGTTCTGTGAGCATTCGCTTGACGATCTCACTCTTTCCGCAACGCGACCAGCCGATGAGATACGTGCTCGAGTTTTCGCGCAAGCGCTTGGCGAACGCGAGCGACAACAAGACCATCTCCCGCGCTTCTTCGGCCTTCGTATGCCTCACGAAGATGCCTCTAATGTCGTCGAGCTTGCTCAAAACAAGCGGAGAATTGAGGATATTTTCCAGATCGGACATTTGCGCTTACTGCGACCTGATGATCGGCGCGTCCACCCCGAACCGGAGCTTCTTGCGCGGTGCGGACGTATCCTTTGCGGATGTCTCTTCTGCGCGAGCAGCATGAACGGGAGGCGGCGGGACAACCTCTTCGGTCGCGGAGGCCGGCCTGAAGATTCCGGTCCTCTCGATCAACTCATCGGTGACGGCGAGCGCATGCTCCTCGGCGCCTCGACCGAGGACACCGGCTATACGGGGATAGTACCCGTTCGAGAGCACGGCTTTCGCCGGAGGCCGCTCGCCGGTCGGGACCGCGCCCATAGCTTTCAGTGCTTCCTCGAGGAGGTGGTTGAATCCGACCCTGTGGGAGGGATGCTCTGTGGGGGCATGCTTCTTTGCGAGGCGCAGTTTGCTCAGCGCCTCCCACTGGAATTTTGTGAGGCCGTGCGCCTCCTCGTCGGTCGACATCACCACGAACTCCTCCGGGAGGTGTTCGTTACCGGGGAAGCGGCTAGTGTGATCGATCACCACGCAGCGGCCTACGTTCGCCAGCGGAATGCGCACGGTGACTGGCGTGTTCGTGCGCTTTCTCTTTCCCATGCTGCCCGATCGGGCTCGCATCGCCTGGATTTGCGGTGACTGATAGACGAGGTTGTTCCAGAGGATGCCGTCCTTGCCCGCGGTAAGCTTCAACTCCAAACTCGGGATCAAGTCCCACTTCTTGGCTTCGTCCGCGGTGAGCGGCTGCGGGCGGCTAGAATCGCTCGACGCACCTCGGAGCCACCGCTCTTCCGGAGTGTCCCAGTCCATTCCTTCCTGCTTGCGCCGGGCGTAGACCTCGATCAGCCAGAGGTGGAACAGCATGATGAAGTCGTCGATCGTGATGCACGCGTCGAGCAGTGGTTTGCGCGCGCCTCGCTTTTGCGGACTGGATCCGGTCGATCCCTTAAGCCACGACACGAAATCCGACTCGAGCGTTCCGAAAAACCGCTCCACATAGGGTTTGGTGTCCGGCTGATGGGGCACCGCCATCTCGAACCCGATCCTGACGCGGGCCAAGGCCAGCGCCATCTGTTCCGAAACGAACTCCTTCCCGTTGTCGTACCGGATCTTTCTTGGCTTGCCGTAGCTCAGGAGAGATCCGCGAATCTGCGGAAATCGCTTATCGACGTAAGTCTTGACCTTGATCCCGTGATCGATCGCGGCCAGTGCTGGGTAAAGCCCGCCTGGTTCGAACGACGGAAAAAATCCGACAGGGTACCCGCTGTAGGTATCCAAACCGAGGCAAATCCAGAACCTGTCGATTCCGGCCTTCGACCAGACACGACCGAACGGGGTCTCGCCCAAGATGCCCGCGAAATCGAATTGGTGGTGATCGTACTCGACAACGTCCAGGATGCGTTTGGGACGCTCGAAACTTCCCTGGCCGCCGAACTGAAGATCTGCAGCCTGTACACCTTGCTCCTTTGCGAGCCTGATCCACGCGTCGAAACGACGGTACTGAACCTGTACCGTCGTCAAACCGACGGTCGGAAGTTCATCGAGCAACTGCCTTTCCGAAAGTTCGCCGTTCTCGATGAGCGTTTTGATCTCTTCGTTGCGGATCCGGATCTCCGCGTTGCGGCCATCGATCCTCTGGTTCGCGAACATTTGAATCTTCGTCGGGCCGAACTCGGCCGAGATTTCGACCAGGTAACGGATGGTCGCGGAGATGATGGAAAACACCTCCTTGGGCAGCTTCTGCTCGCGGGACTTGATCGCATTCTTGTGCACGAAGGTGGCTTCCTGCATGCCGTGCACCAGTTCGGCGGCCACCCAGCGAAGAACCGTTCGCGTCGTCTTCTTGGGCTTCTTGATCTGCTTCCCTTGCGGCCGCTTCCGGTTCTCGAGGTCGATCGTACCGTCGACCCGTTCTATGATCGCTTCAGCGTTTGCATGGTTCTGGTAGAACGGCTTCCCGGGCGGCGCGATGAGCATCTCGTTGATGAACGCGCCGACGTAACGCCAGATGCCGGCCGCGCGTCCGCGCGGCTTGGCGTTGAGGGTGTGGTAAACCTTGCCGATCAACGCGCGTGTTTCGTCGATACTCTTCTTCTCGTCGACCAGAGGCGGCTTCCTCAGAGGGTTGTAGTAGCGCCCCTCCTGGAATAGCTCGATCAGCCGGGTCGTTGTTAAGCGCGCGGTCTCGCCGGTATGGTGGTTGATGAGGAGGTGGGGGCCTTCGCCCTCCATCTTCTTGAAGAACTGGTGAGGTTTGCTGTCGATGAGAACAGTCTGGTTGGGCGTCAAGTTATCGAAGAGAAGGTAGTCGATGGTGGGACGCGGTTCCTCGTCCACGGGCGTGGACAAGGCGGCGGCCTCCCTCGCATCGAGAATTTTCAGCATGAGATCGCTCCCTTGTAGACGATCGTCTCGGGGCGGATCGGGGCGAATAGGTCGATGTAGACGATGCGCTCCGGGATGCGCGACAGCACGACGCCGCGCGGATGCGGCGCCTCCTCGAAGAGGGCTTGGCAGCGCGACAGGGGCAGGGAGCCGCCGGCATCGTTCAGCGCCGTGACGAGCCGGTCGAGCTCCTCCGGTTCGATGTCCCAGCGGTCGTTGGCCGCGATCTCGTCGACGACGTCGCGATCCCCCCAACGCAAGCCGATGCCGCGCTCCGTGATGACGCGGAAAGGAAGGCCAGCCCGCCGGTAGGCCTCGCGGATGCGACGGAGGCGCGCGCGGAGCAGGACCGCGTCATCCCAGCGCCTCTGCGCCTTTTCGTCGCCGACGGCCGGCCGCGGCGGACGAAGTTCGCGCCACTCTTTGATTTCGTAGCGGACGAAGCCGGCGTCGTGCTCGACGAGAAAGTCGGGCGTGTAGATCTCGTTCGCGAACTCAGGAAAGACGTTCATCCGGATCGTCTCCGGCTGGGCCCAGATCCGCTTGACGCCGAGCACGTAGTCGCAGACCCGGACGAAGCGCTCTTCGATGCCGCCTTCGTGGACGATGTGGGCGTTCATCTTCATCGAATAGTGACCGCCGACGACGTGATTGCGGCGGCCAGTGATCACGCGGCGCGTCGCCTCATTGGCTTCGAGGCGGAAGACCTCGACGCCGTCGCAGAGGGCGGTCCAGACGCGCTCGATCTTCTTAGGCATCGGTGTCCTCGTCGGGGCGTTTGCGCAGGTCTGCGCAAACGAGATCGACCTGCTCTTGGACAAAAGAGTCCAGAGTGCTGAGGCTGTAGAATTCGCGCGAGTTGTCGCGATAGACCCGCGTCGGGATTCCGAACGCGTGATCGATGGCACCGAAGATGCGCTCGACGATCGGGGAGAGATGGTTATGGACGGAACGCACCTTGTCGCAGACCTTTCTTGCCGTGTCCGAAGGACTCGCGCAGCGATACCCAGCGAGACTTTTGTTCGGCGGAAAGGATTCAAGAAGGGCTTGCGACTTGGAATCGGACGTGCGATTCTCCTGTCGTCCAAGAGTTCTTCTTGGTCGTTACTGCCGAGCGATGCCGGACTTTCGTCCGGATTTGCGGACTTGGATCTCTCGGAACGGCTTTGCGGGCGTGGTCCGAAGATCCTTCGATACCTGCGCGACTGGAGTCCGCTCCGGTCGCGCATAGTCCGTTGACTAGATCATTCCGCTATCCCCGTGATGTCGCCGCTGCGGCGTATCTCATTGAATACCATCGGCCTTCCGGAATCCTAGCGAAATGAATCCCGTGGATTTCTTCGAGCCGTTTCGGAGCATTTCCTAGAAATTCTCAGGACCGCTCTACGTTTGTCGCCAGATTTTGCGCTCTTGCGTTTTTCCTGCATTCGTGCCGCTGCGCACATCACAGCATCTCCGGCGCGTCGAAGTAGCGCCACGCCGCGGCGACGCCGATGCCCAAGGTCTTTGCCACCACTTCGGGCGCCGCACCGGAGCGGACCAGGTTCGCGGCGAGAGCGTTGCGCAGTGACGTAGGCACGGCGTCCGGACCGACTCCAGTCGCCTGTCGCAGCCGGCGGCAAGCCAGTTGAAGCGATCTCGCGCTGAAGCGGGTCCCCCGCGACGTAACGAACAAAGGTGCGCTCGGCGTAAGCTCGAAGGGCTGTGCTCGCAGGTACCGCTCCAGCCACTCCTTGGCCTCCGGCGAAACGATGCCAGGCCGCCCGTTAAGATGGGAGCCCGTTACCCTGACCGTGGACAGCCGCGGATTGTAGTCGCCTCGATTCAAGCCGACCATCTCGGCGGTCGTGAGTCCGGATGATGCAGCCAAGCGAAGCGCAGCGTGATCGCGCGCGTATGTCCATGACTCGTCGCAATCCCCCGTTGGCGCTGCGAGCATGATCTCGATGACGTCGTCGCTTACGGCCACGCGGCGGACCCTGCCGCAGGGCGGAAAGCGGCAGCTCAGCAGCTTCGAGCAGTCATAGGAACGCTCCAGGCTGAGAAAGCGGGCAAAACTTCGCAATGCGGAGAAGCGTCTAAAGATGGTGGACTGCGCCGTCCCGGTCGCAGCCCAGGTGGCCGCGATGCCATCGACGACCGACTGGTCGATCCGCGCGATCGCGGCTACCCCGTCGGAGCCGAGCGCAGCTGCAAGATCCCGAATGTCCCGCGAATAGCAGTCGATCGTCGACGCCGATGCATCCGCATCTCTCAAGCCGTTCAACCAGGCCGAGCTCTCCGGAGCAAATGGCGACGTCGTGGGCGACCGGATTTTCATTCAGAGCTCCACGAAATCGGCGCTTTCGATGGCGTCCACTACCTTGGCCAGCAACGCCCAGATCGACTGCCGTCGGTAGTGGTCGAACACCTTGGTGCTGGCGAGCCGCGGCGGGGTGCCCGTGAGCGGGTCGGCGGCCTCCAGCACGTCGATGCCGTAGTCGGATCGGTCCGCCAGATCGCTCAGATTGGATATCCGGACGCTCGCGATGGAGCGCCGAAGATGCGTCGAGCCTCCCGGCAGAAGTTCGATATGGATGCGGATCATGGGGTATTCCTCGGCGTATTGTTCGCGACGGCTGCGACTGGTTGGCGGACCGACGCTCGGCCCAGGAAGAGATCCTTCGCTTCGTCGCCGCTTACGTAACGTCTGGCTACCAAAGCGTCCGCGATCCGGACGACGGCGGCCGCGTGCCGCATGACTATCCCGGTCGCTCGCCGCTCGAGCATTTTCAGTCGGTCGTCGACCTGCTTGGCGAGCGCCGCATCTCTACTGACCATGGCCAGCGCTTCGCCATCGGCGCAGCGGTAGACGAGCCTGCCGAGCAGGGGCGTGGACGTAAAGGCGGCCGCGAGCAGCGACGTGCAGATCGCCAGGTCGCTCCTCTGAGTGCCACCGGCCCCCGTGGAAACCGAACCAAGGATCACCTTCTCTGCACAGAGACCCCCGAGCAGAAAGACGATATGGTTCTCCAGACGATCGAGCGTCCACACTTGGTTCTCCTCGAAATTCAGGCGGGCGTCGCCACCGATATGTCCCCGGTTGAGAATCCTGGCGCTGAGAGGTTTGCCCCCGGTCGCGAAGCAGGCGACCATGTGGCCCGCCTCATGTACGGCGATGCGACGCAAGACCGTCTGGGGCAGTGCCGGCCCGCTACCTTCCCTGACGAGGTCGTCGACGTTCAAAGGCCGGCCGGCACGCCTTGCGGCGCGCCGCGCCAATCTTGCGACCTCCATCGCTTCGGCCGGGGAAATACCTTCGAGCAGAAGCGCCGCGGATGACAGATCCGCTCCTTCGAGAGGCGTACCGCGAAGATGATATCGCAGGACGTTGGCCAGGCCTGCCGCGTCGGGGCGAGGAATCTCGATCGTGCGTTCGAAGCGCCCGGGGCGCAGGAGCGCGGGATCGATGGCGTCGAGCCGGTTGGTCATTCCCAACACGCACAGTCCGACGTTGCTCTCATTGTCGGACATGACGGAATCCAAACTCGTCAACATCTCGCCTACGACGACCGAAAAAAAGTCGGCGTTGTGCCGCGACATCCGGTTTCTAGAAGGCAGTTCATCCAGTTCGTCGAATGCCAAAAGACACCCGCGCTGCCCCGACGGCCCAAAGCGGGCCGCTTCCGCTCGAGCCCTGCTGAACACGGCCCTGAGCGACTTGACGACATCCCCCAAGTGTCCTTCGCGTTCGGCGAAAAAATCCGAGATCTTCGCGACGACGAGGCCGGTGCCTGCCGCCAAGGCGAGAGAATTTACGAAAAAATTTTTACCGTGGCCCGGCTCTGAATGCAGAATCGCGCCGTGGTCCGCTTCCGCCCACTGAATGGATCCTTGCCTCCAATCTTGGACATCCTTCACGAAGTTCAGGCCGAAAATTTGGGCGGCACCGCCGAACTCGATCGCGTTAGAGAGGATCGGCGCACCTTCGACATGGGGCGAGCTCTGCCGCCGGCGCATCGCGAGGGTCGCAAGCCGTTCCAACGCGTCGGAAGCCGTCGAGCCGCTCCTGAAGATGGAAACCAGATCGTTCAGGTCGAGACCCGATGTGTCGGCGATGCGGCTGCTCGGTATGCGTCCCATCGGTGGCAGCAACGTTCTGAGAAGGACGCGCACCGACTTGGCGTCGGGCGGAACCAGTTTCACGGTAACGTCGGCCGACAGCAGGAGAGTGGTGGGCAAGAAACGCTGCGGATCCGTCGATATCCCGACGAAGCTGCGTCCGGCAACCAGGCACTTCGCTACCTCTTCGTTTCCGACCTGATTGACGTCGATCGACTTGTTCGAGCCGGCGCGTGCGATAGTCATGACGCGAGCCTCGCTCAGATATTCGTCGACCGCCTCCATCCATGCCGAGGAGGGGGCCTGAACCACGCTCACAACCGGGCGTCCCGCCGCAATGGCTCGCCTCAACGACGGAGGGGCGGCCCGCCGAAAAGCCTCGGCTACGATCGCGCCGCGAACCTTTTTCGCATTCAGCCGCGCGTCAGGTCGATCGGAGCGGCGAACGGGAACTTCATCCGGTGGACCTTCGATCGCTGCCTCTAGGTCGGTGATCTCCGGATCGTCTTCCGGAGCGGGCAACATACCGTGCCGCAGTTTGGAGAACCCTCCGGTCATGAGCGAGACCTCACGGTCGTCGACCGGCTCAGCGGCGTCGAAATGTCGATCTCGACCTCGTTGCGGCATGCGAGCGATAGCACCGACGCAAACGGATCGAGAGGTCCGGGTACCAAAGTGCAGAGATGATGGAGCGACATCGGCCCGTCCTCCGCCAAGGCCGCGAGCAGCCGGTGACGCATGTCCGGCGGGACCGAAAAGCGTCGGTACGTCCAGATCGCGCGAGCCGTGGAGAAGCGGGGCTCCTTGAGAATATCCGCTCCGGTCAATGTGTAGGGCGCCAGGCCGCGTGCCCGAAGTTCCCGATCGAAGGCATCGGCTTCCCCGAGCGACCGCAGCGGCCGGCAGACCTCGATGTCCAGATACCGCCAGCCGGCATTTGTCCGGAAGGTGACGACTTGAAGATCTACCGGCCGCGCTTCGGTCCCCGCCGTCCCGAGGAAGCCGATTTCAAGAATCTCGGGGTCCAACGTTGCCTGTAGCAAGGCGTCCCTGACGATCCCGCCAGCGTGCGGAATCGGTCGTGAAGCCTTTGGCGAAACGAAATCGGCAGATCGGGGGCGGATCCTGTGGTCGAAGCGCATGGCTCATGTCCGGTCGAAGGTTGGATTGAGTAGAAGCCGTTGTCGTGCGGCGCGGGGGTGATCTCGTCGTCCATCGCGTCCTCCTAGATGTCGAACGTGAAGCAGGGATCGAAGTCATCGTTTTCCCAGCGCGAGACAGCGTCCCAGGGACCGTATCCCTTGCAGTTCGCGATGAGCTTCACGCCCTCGACCGCCAGCTCGAAACTGACGTGCGTGTGCCCGCTGATGGCCGCGTCCAGACCGACAGCGAACATCTCGGGGCAGCGCGAAGCGTAGGCCGGGCCCAAGAGATCCTGCTCGTCCGTGGTCGACGCCGGACGGCTCCGACCGCCGAAAGCGTGGAAGGGATGATGGGTAACGAGGAGCCGCTTCGATGTCTTCGGCCCGCCGAACGTGGACGAGATGAACTCGCGGGTCTTGCGATGGCGGGCGAGCGTGTCTCGAGGACGGAGACGCCGGGCATAGCGATCCGTCCGGATCCGACGGTAGTCGTTCATGCTGGCGGCGGCCGCGAGCATGGACTTCTCCGGCGTGCCGTACAGGTCGAAGTCGGTCCACCCGACGGCGCCGGCGATGAGGACGCCGCCTTTGCCGCCGATCAACTTGGCTTCGTCATCAAGTACGACGACGTTGGTGCCGAAGGCGGCCTCGCGGGCCTTCTCGATCTCGCGGTCGATGTCTCGCCCAAAGAATTCGTGATTGCCGGCTACCACCACGACCGGATGGTCGTCGATGCGCTCGGCCAACCACTTCACGCCCCGCGCGAAGCCCGGCATGAGATCGCCGGCGCAAACGAACACGTCATAGGTGGGCCGCTTCGAAGGAGAGGGCAGGTCCCAGCCCCTCGCGGTTTCGATATGGAGATCGCTCATGGTCCAGATGCGCACGCGCTCACTCCTTTGCCGGGAGCGAGCGCGGATCGACCGCGACGAAGACGTCGGTAATCCGGTCATAACGACCAAGAATGATCGGCCCCGGACGTTTGCCGTCGAACGACCGCACGACATGCAGGTTTTCGAAGCCACGCACCTCGCGCACCTTCACCCCGTTCGCATGCGCCACACACGCGGTGACAAGTTCCGAGCCGACTTGGTGAAGACATCCCTCGCGGCCGCACCGCTCGCACGTGCACGCCGAACCGGCCTCCGCCAGCGCGATGGCGTACTGGATCGCGGCCTCGATATCCGGCAGACGCGCGATCGACGAGGAACGGTCGTAATCCAGCCTCAGCACTCCAGATCGCCTGGAGATCGCTGTGATCTTCAGTGGCGAGGTGCCGACCGCCGTCGCGATCCGGGCGATGGCTCGGCACACGATGTGCCGCCAACCATCATCCACCAGCGACAGGCCGGGGACATGCCCGCCGACCCTGGCGCTGTCGAACAATTCGGGAAACCTATCGGTGAGCCGTTGACGCCATTCGCACATCGGAACCTCAGCGCGGTGCGAGGGAGCGGAGTGGCGGGACCCGAGCAAACCGGCCAAGACGCACGCGGGCGTCGACGATCGGGTCGCGGTCGATATCGATCGCGACGGCGCCCTCGCAGGCGAGCGCGAAGACCCAGTCGCGGAGACCAAAGCCCAGACTGGCAACAGTGCAGTCGCCGTCGTCCTCGATGGCCGCGAAGATCCGCTCTCGGCCATCCGCCGGAACTGGTCGATTGCGAGACGCCCAGACCAGCCTGGCGTTCGACGACCGCGGTCGCGCGTACACGTCGTCCAGCGAGAGAGGCACGATCATCGCCCGAAGCTCGTCGGCCGCGAGCAGGAGCGTTCCTTCATCGTCGAGATCGCGAAGCGGAGGTCCGACGTCGAGGATCAATCGTGCTTCACCGCGCGTCGCGAGCAGAAGGTCGACAGGGTAGACGACGCCGCAAAGAGCGACCGAAGCGATGTGCTCGATGGCCGCGATCTCGGGATCTAGGGCCAACTGAATCAAGAGATCTTGCCGGACCGCGTCGCCGACTGGAATCGGGGTCGGGCTCTTGGCAGTCAGGAAGGGGCGGAGGTCGGACGGATAGCCGGGAATGTCGACGCACATGGCTGAGGAACTCCTTGGACGATGAATTGCGCGATCTGCGTCGCCGTCCTGTCGTTCTCTTCGTCGTTGCTCATGTTGATCGCCGCATTTTCACATCGATAATCGCCAAATAGCCGTGCGCCATCGTCGAGTCAATAGATAGCGAGCTATCTAGCGGTACAGAAAAGTGCAACGCCGAGGCTGGAATTGTCCAGCGCGCGAGCTGGTAATGTGTTACGAAGCTGTGAACAAGGGCGCTAAAATCGTCTGTTTCGGCTACTCGGGAGCGCGTCTCGATGGTATGCGTATTTTGATAGTCAGCTATCCACGCCTGGCTGTTTGCGGAGATCGATGGATGAAGCGGCCCAAGGTTGACGTATCGGTGGCCCGAGAAGGGGAAGGGGGCAGGCGGCAGATCTTGCTTTATCTCCCCGAGGATCTCATCAAATCTCTCAAAATGGCGGCGATCGAGGACGGTCAGCCCGCCTACATTCTCGCCGAGAAGGCGCTCCGGGCTTACCTCAAAGGTCGCAAAGTAAAGGCCCGCGCGGCGAGGTGAAGGCGCCTCTCTCGTCGGAGGAAAGGGACCTCCTAGCGGCGTCCCGCGGTTCATCCGGACCTTTGCGCGTTCATCGGGGGCATTGCGCTTCGAGAAGAGAACTCGCCGTCATCCTTTGATCTAGATCAAGGCCCGCGATGTAAGCCCCCATATTCGGAAGACGAAGTCCAATCCGTTATTGGGAGAGTAGGTTTGGCGGACGAAATTCATCCTATGGCTCCCCATAAGCTTCCGTTCTTCCTGCCGGGGGCCGACGGCTCCGACGTCCTGCTGGTGGTAATGGGGTTCTTCCTGGTGGCGGTCATCTTTTCGGTCGGCGTGCTGTACTGGAAGTTACACAGCCTGCCCGAGCGGATGGCGCACAAGTCGCAGAAGCTGCAGTTCGAGTTCGTCGCGGTGCTCGGCCTGATCTCGCTGTTCACGGGGATACACGCGTTCTGGATCGCCGGCCTGCTTTTAGCCTTGATCGATATTCCCGATTTCGGCACGCCGCTGCGGGGCATCGCCGGATCGGTGGAGCGGATAGCCGACGCGAAGTCCGAGGCAGCCGACACCGCCCTCTCGCAACCTTCCGAGAAGACCCGGGGCGTCGGGTAGTGCAGGAGCTTGGCCCTGCAACGGAACTGGGAAGGCAAAGCGACGGAAACAACCTCTTATGACAGCGCGGCAACATTGTCGCACCCCGCGCTTTTGCTGAGGACAACCGACCGAGCGACGTGTAGGAGTGCCGAGTATGCCGAGTCGCCCATAGCGACAGCGCCACTTCTGCCTCTGCGGATTTGCCTCGCGTTATGCCGATCGCCGCCACCAGCAATGCTCTCCTTCGCCGGCTGCGCGATCTGCTGGTTCTGTTGCTTGCGTTCGGCCATTTGAGCGCCGCCGTCCTCCATAGTGCCCACATCGACCATGTGGCAACCTCCGGCTCGACCGAGACCGTCTTTTCGACTGCAGGCCTGGGAAGCACGACCGGTGGCGACAGCGTTCTGACCGAACGGCATTGTCACGGGTGCTTCTCCGTCTCGCCCGTTCGGGCCACGGCAGCCTGGTCGCTCGCTGCGGCCGTGACGAAGCCGGTCGCTATGCCGACGAAGCGGCTGACCGGCACCTCCTCCGCATTGGATACTCCCCCTCCAAAGGCCTGATCTGAACGAACCCGCTCGGCGCATCCGTGCGCCTTCTTGCCTTCGTTTGCAGGTCTATTTCCATGTCTTCTGAGATCGCTGCCGCGCGAGAAGCGCGAGCGCATGTATTCGTCGCTTTGCCCATGGGTTTCGAGACGTGGGAGCGGCGTTCGTCGTCGGCCGGTCGATGCGGCTTGGAAACCCTCGTTTGCCTGGCGCTGCGCGATCGCGCCTCCCGCGCAGCGAGAATCGCGCCATGAAGCGGCTTTTCGCGAACTCGGTCCTGGCAACTATCGCGCTGGCTGCAATCGGCTTCTTCCTATTGAACTTGCCTCAGCAGAGCTCCGGCAAGCAATCGGAGGCGGGGCATGGCCACGAAGAGGGAGGTCACGCCGACGGCGTCGAAATGAGCGACGACAAGCTCAGGTCTTCCGATATCGAGCTCCTCGTCGCGGCGCCCGGCGTCCTTCATGACAGTCTGCTCCTCAACGGCATTTTGCAGCCAAATCAGGAGGCTCTCGTTCAGGTGACTCCTCGATTTCCAGGAGTCGTCCGCGAGATCAAGGCGAGCGTCGGTCATCGCGTCGAAAAGAACGACCTCCTGGCCAAGATCGAGAGCAACCAGAGTCTCACGACTTATGAGATCCGGGCGCCGTTGGCCGGCACGGTCATCGACCGCCAAATTTCTCTCGGCGAATACGCGTCAGAGCAGAAGGCAGCCTTCACGATCGCCGATATTTCCACCGTATGGGTCGACCTATCCGTTTACCGGCGGGACCTGAAGCGGGTGCGCGAAGGCGACAAGGTCGTCATCGATGTCGGCGATGGCGGGAAGCCGATCGACGCCAGGCTGACCTACATTTCGCCCGTCGGCAGCGCGGATACGCAGAGCGCTCTTGCGCGCACCAGCGTGCCGAACGAGGGGACAAGACTGAGGCCAGGCATGTTCGTCACGGCGCGCCTGATGCTCTCGGACAAGTCCGCGCCGATCGTCGTCAAATCGACCGCCGTCCAAAGTTTCGAAAACCGCAACGTCGTCTTCGTCCGCAATGGCCTGAAATTCGAGGTGCGAGAGGTCGAGCTGGGTGCTCGCGATCGCGAGCACGTCGAGGTGCAGTTCGGCCTGGAGGAGGGCGACCTGTACGTGGGACGAAACAGCTTCATCGTGAAGGCTGAAATAGCCAAGGGAACGGCCGCCCATGAGCACTGAGCAGGGCCCGGTCGGCGACCGGAAGCACGGGGTCATCACCGCGATAATCGCATTCTCGATACGCCAGCGATGGCTTGTCCTCTTTGCTGTGCTCGCAGTCGGGGCGGTAGGTGCGTGGAACTTCACGCGCCTTCCGATCGACGCGGTACCGGATATCACCAACGTCCAGGTGCAGATCAACGTGAGCGCGGCGGGCTATTCGCCCCTAGAGGTCGAACAGCGCATCACGTTTCCAGTCGAAACTGGCATGGGCGGGTTACCGAACCTCCAGTACACACGGTCGCTGTCCAGATACGGGCTAAGCCAGGTCACCGTCGTCTTCGCCGACGGCACGAACATCTATTTCGCGCGCCAGTTGGTCAACGAGCGTTTGCAGCAGGTGAAAGACCTCCTGCCGAACGGCATCGAAATGGCGATGGGACCGATTTCGACAGGCCTCGGCGAGATATTCATGTTCGCCGTCGAGGCGAAGAAGGCAGCCAAAAACCCGGACGGGAGCGAGATCAGCCCGATAGACCTCCGCACGATCCAGGATTGGATCATCAAGCCGCAGTTGCGGACGGTGCCCGGCGTAGTCGAGGTCAATACCATCGGTGGGTTCGAGCGGCAGTTCCACGTCCTGCCCGATCCTACCAAGCTGATGGCGTATCGGCTGAATTTTCGCGATGTGATGACCGCGCTTGCGTCGAACAATGCCAACGTCGGCGCGGGCTACATCGAACGAAATGGTGAGCAATACCTAGTTCGCACGCCGGGGCAGGTGGGCGACGCGAGCGACATTCGAAATATCGTGATCGGGGCGCGCGAAGGGATCCCGGTTCGGATCGGCGACATCGCAGAAGTGATCGAAGGGCGAGAGCTCCGTACCGGTTCGGCAACTCTGAATGGGCGCGAGACCGTTGTCGGCACGGCGATGCTGCTCATCGGCGAAAACAGCCGCACGGTGGCCCAGCGTGTATCGGCGAAGCTGGACGAGATCGCGAAATCCCTGCCCGAAGGTGTGGTGGCGAGGGCGCTTTACGACCGTACACGCCTCGTCGAGGCCACGATCGCGACCGTAGAGAAGAATCTGCTTGAGGGCGCGATCCTCGTCATCGTGATCCTGCTGCTGATCCTCGGCAACTTCAAAGCGGCCGTCGCCACCGCGCTCGTCATTCCCTTGTCGATGCTCATTACCGTGACGGGAATGGTCGAGAATAAGGTCAGCGCGAACCTCATGTCGCTCGGCGCCATCGACTTCGGCATCATCATCGACGGTGCGGTCATCATCGTCGAGAACTGCCTGCGGCTGCTTGCGGAGGAGCAGCACCGCAGAGGGCGCATACTGAGCCGCGAGGAGCGTTTCGATACGATTTTGGCGGGAGCAGGGGAGGTCGTCCAGCCCAGCCTATTCGGCACCCTCATCATCGCGGTCGTCTACCTCCCGGTTCTCACGTTGACGGGCGTCGAAGGGAAGATGTTCACGCCCATGGCCCTGACAGTTCTCATGGCGTTGGGCGGCGCCGCGATCCTGTCGATGACCTTTGTTCCGGCCGCTGTTGCCATTCTGGTGACCGGCAAAGTGACCGAGAAGGAGAACTGGTTCATGCGCGGGGCTCGCTTCGCCTATGTGCCGCTTCTCGATGCCTCGATACGCAATCGACACATGGTCGCACTGGCGGCCGGCGCGTTGGTGATCGTCAGCGGAATTGCCGCGTCTCGCATGGGCGGCGAGTTCATACCCTCGCTCGATGAAGGGGATGTCGCCACCCACGCGATGCGCATTCCGGGGACGAGCCTGACACAGGCCGTGGATATGCAGATCAAGCTGGAGGAGGCCATCCGGAAGGTGCCCGAGGTCCGCGAGGTCTTTTCCAAGATCGGCACGGCAGAGGTGGCGACCGATCCAATGCCGCCGAACGTCGCCGACACCTACATCATGCTCAAACCCCATGCGCAGTGGCCCGATCCTTCGATGACCAAGGCGCAACTCGTCTCCAAGATCGAGAAGGTCGTCGCGGAAGTGCCGGGCAACAACTATGAGTTCACCCAGCCAATTCAGATGCGCTTCAACGAGCTGATATCGGGCGTCCGCAGCGATGTCGGGGTCAAGATCTTCGGCGACGACCTGAACACGCTGTTGCAGGTCGCCGGGCAGGTGCAAAACGTGCTCCAGGGCGTGCAGGGGGCTGCAGACGTGAAGACCGAGCAGGTCTCCGGATTGCCCGTGCTTACGGTCAAATTGAACCGGCAGGCCTTGGCACGACAAGGCCTGAGCATCTCCGATGTGCAGGGTGTCGTTGAGATCGCGGTCGGGGGCAAGAGCGCCGGCCTGGTGTTCGAAGGCGATCGTCGTTTCGAAATCATCGTTCGGCTGCCTGAACACCTTCGTTCGGATATGGAAGCGATCCGCAATCTTCCGATCCCTCTTCCCGTGCGCGAAGGTCAGGCTGGGGCCATCAAGGCGGCTTGGGGAAATTCACCGTTGGGGCAGGTCCGTTATGTCCCGCTTTCCTCGGTCGCCGAGATCGACGCGGCTCCGGGTCCCAATCAGATAAGCCGGGAAAACGGCAAGCGGCGCATCGTGGTCACCGCGAACGTGCGCGGCCGAGACCTCGGCTCGTTCGTCGCCGACGCCCAGCGGCGGATCACCGACGGCGTCAAGGTGCCGGCGGGTTACTGGATCACCTATGGAGGACAGTTCGAGCAGTTGGTTTCCGCAACCAAGCGGCTGACCATCGTCGTTCCGATCGCGCTGCTCCTGATCTTCGTGTTGCTCTTCATGAGCCTGGGAACGTTCGCCGATGCCGCATTGGTCTTCAGCGGGGTGCCGCTCGCGCTCACGGGCGGCATTGCCGCCCTGCTTCTGCGCGACATCCCCCTTTCGATCAGCGCCGGTATCGGGTTCATCGCGCTATCGGGCGTCGCCGTCCTGAATGGCTTGGTCATCATCGCGTTCATCCAGAAGCTGCGATCGGAGGGCCGCCCTGTCGTCGAAGCCGTTCGCGAGGGGGCGCTGACCCGGTTGAGGCCGGTTCTGATGACCGCCCTGGTGGCGAGCCTGGGATTCGTGCCCATGGCGATCGCGACCGGCGCCGGCGCCGAGGTGCAGCGGCCACTCGCCACCGTGGTCATCGGCGGGATCGTATCATCGACCATTTTGACGCTGCTGGTCTTGCCGGCGCTCTACACGCTCTTCCGTCGTGAAGCGGTCACGACGAAGTCGACTTCCGCAACCGCACAAGGAGAAACTGCATGAAACCCGCCGCGTTCATACTGGCCGTATTGCTCTCGGTCGTCCCGGCTCACGCTCAACACTCACACGGTTCGAAGGGACCCAATGGCGGCGTTCTTGCGGATGCGGCCGGCGTGCATATCGAGTTCCTGCCGTCGGGAAATGCCGTGACGTTCAACGTCCTTAACGAGGACAACAAGCCCGTGTCGACGAAGGGCTATACGGCCTCTGCTCTAATCGTAAACGGCGACGATCGAGAGACGATTGTCCTTTCTCCGTCGGGAGAGAACGTCCTGAAGGGTGAAACGAAGAAGCCGATTACGGCATCCACCGCGATCACACTCATGATCAAGACGGACACGGGCAAGTCGGGCCAAGCCAAGTACAAGGGCTGAAGGCTCCATCCGACGACATTGTCGACGGCGAGACAAAGCCGCGCGCAATTTTGTCGGCTCCAAGCCGAGAACCGAGCGCGCGGCGGTTCACATGCCTTGTGGATCCCGTCCCCCTGCCATCCTCAAACCAAGCAAGCGCAGCGCAAGGGCGACCACCGGCCTCATTCGGCAGTTTGAAAGGCAGTCTTCCAATGTCCGACAAGACCGTCATCGGGCTATCGCGATTGATCACGCTGCAACAGCAATTGGACAAGGTTGCTCGAAACGTTGCCAACCAGACGACGACCGGATTCAAACGCGAGGGGCTTCAGTTCCGCGAATATCTCACGAAGGCGAAGGAAGCCGACGACATGCCCTCGGCTCCGATGCGATCGCTTGTGGCCGTCACCGGCTACACCGACTTTTCCGGCGGTCCCCTCAAGCCCACCGGGAATGGGACCGACGTCGCTATCGTCGGGGACGGCTTCTTTGTGATCCAGACGGCTGCAGGAGATCGCTACACGCGGAACGGAGCGTTCACGCTCGACAAGGAAGGCCGCGTAGTCACGTTGTCCGGCGATATCGTGTTGACTGCGACCGGCCCCCTGCAGGTTCCGCCACGCGATGGCCCGCTGAGCATCGGAGCCGATGGGACCATCTCGACGGCGAGGGGACCGATAGGACGTCTTCGCCTGGTGAAGTTTGTAGATAATGCCAAGTTGCGCGCCGAGGGAAGCACGCTGTTTTCATCGGAGTCTCCTGCGAACGAGGTGCCTCCGGCGCAGATTCGGCTCGCTACGGGAGCCTTGGAGGGGGCGAACGTAAACGCGGTACATGAGATGAGCAGTCTCGTCGCTGCGACCCGAGCCTACGATCAGGTTGCCAACACGATCCTGCGCGAAGACGACAAGAACGAACTCAGAAAACTGGCTGGTGAGGATTTGTAGGCCACGAAGCGCTCGGCGGCGGCCCCAAGTGGAACCCTGCGACAAGCGACGCACGCGCTCGCAATATTTGCGGATCGACGGAAGGTAGCCATCATGATAGGTAGCCTCGTCGTCTTCACTGAGAGCGTGATCATTGTCCGGTAGTCAGGTCATATCGGGAACTCAGCGCGTTACTGCGTTGCGCAGGATCGTGTCCGTTCTCCTGACCCTGGTGTACGTCCTGTCTGGCGTTCTTCATGGACTCGTTGATGTCGACGCCGCCATTCGCTCCGGATCATCCTTGGCGATCGCGGCCGCGGACGGCAAAACCTCCCAATCGCCCGAACGGGGTTTGGTAGCCGATCACCACTGTCACGGTTGCTTCTCAGTATCGGTCCCGGCGCCTGCGCAACAGGCTGAACTCGCCCTGGGCTTGAAGCCCGCCGAGTTGCCGAAATCGGCGGCTCCCTTGTACGGCAATGTTCGCGGTCTTGATCCGCCCCCGCCGAAATCTCTGACCTAAAGCGAACGACGCGGGACGCATCGCGCGTCCTGTCTCCGTTTCCCGTCAAACTCCCTCGCGCCGCCATTACGCAGCGCGATGCTGTCGTCCCTGTCTTTGGGAAGGCGACGGCGTCGCTCTCAAAGCCTTTGCGAGCTCAGTCAAGTTGCTGGGGCAGCAAGCGTGCAGGCGATCTGGATCGACAACGCATTTTTCAGAGACCGCTCTTTCGGGGCCATTCCGTTTTGCAGGCGCCGTCGGCGGTCACATTGGAATTGAAGGATTACGTTATGGAAACCAAGCAAGTTGAAGACTCGCAGGCTTCGACGCCGGACGACCTCTTGCAGCGATTATCCTGGGAGGTGAAGCAAATTCACGGCTGTTTGAGCGAAGTGCAGAAGTGTTGGGCGGCCGGTCTGGGTGTCACGGTGGCTCAATGGAACATTCTGATGGCGATATCGCATCTTGCGGACGAAGAGGGGGTGCGGGTCAGCGTGGTGTCGGAGAAACTGGCCGTGGACGCATCGTTCGTCACGGCGCAGTCGCAATTGCTCGAGTCCAAAGGACTGATCCGCCGCAAGCCGTGCGCGACCGATCGCCGTGTCGTCCTCCTCGCACTTTCGAGCAACGCTCGGTGGCAGATAGAAAACCTATCTAGTTCCATGAACGCAGCGAACGCGTATGTTGCCAATAACGCGAGCGGCAAGGCGCACCGACTTCTCGCAGAACTCGAGGAGCTGAAGAGCGTCCTCAAGCGCGCGAAGCTTCTGACGGCTTCGGACGCTCTCCGCCATTGGCCTCGCGGTCGCGACACCGCATGAAGTTTCTATCGATTTTGGTCGTGGCGGCGCTCAAACCGCTTTACTATCGCTTCGCCGCTGCAATGCTGCGCGACACGTCGTGGCAGGAGCCCTTGTTCGAGTTGATGTCTCCAAAGCGCGGAGAGCGCCTCTTGGCGTTCGGACGGGGAAGCGCAGCGACGGCGATCTCGCTTGCGGAGCGGTTCACCGAGCTCAGTATCGTTGTAGCGGATCCCGATCCATCGATCGTCCGAAAGTCAAAGCGAGCGATCGACGAACAGCACATCGAGAATATTACGTTCATCGACGCACCTTCCGTTGTGGCCCTTCCGGTTCACACTGGCAGCTTCGACCGCGCGATGTGCGTACTCGCCTTTCATTTGAGAACTCCCGATGAAAAGATCGCCTTGGCGAAGGAAACTTTCCGAATCCTGCGCCGTGGAGGTGTATTTTATGTTGCGGACTATGACCGACCGACCGGCCGCGAAGAGCGCATCGTCCTCAACCTTGCAGCGCAGATTTCAAGCAGGATTGCGGTTCAATCCCACGTCGATGGAACTTGGGGCAAACTCTTCAAAAAGGCGGGCTTTGCCGGGGCCAAACTGCAGTCCTCGCATTCGGTGCGGATCGGACGGGTTGCAATGCTATCGTTTAGGAAGCCGTGAAAGAACGTCGCATAAGACGGGTACGCTGCCTCCGAAGAAAAGCCTGCAGCTACGTCCCAGAACTGGGACAGGGTTACCCGCATGCTCGATTCCTAGAAGTTGCGATTGACACGCAACAAATGTTTGGGATTGTTATAATATTGCGGGTCGACGTGAGCCTTGCGCCCATGCTACCTACCAACTCGCGAACGTAGAGTGTGGTCATTGACGATTGGTCGGATCAGATCTGGATTGAGGCATGTTCCTGCTTTGCGCGGGATCGTGTCCGTATTTCTGATCGTGACCTATCTGATGTCGGGTGCGCTGCATCGGTGTCTCGACCTTGACGTGACAAATCCAACCGGTTCCCCGGTGGCTTGGATGGTCGATACCAAGTCCGATAGCGGCCCTGAGACCGGTGCCATCGTCGACCATCACTGCCATGGCTGCTTCGCGGTTTCCGTTGCAGCGCCTCCGCAGCAAGTCATGACTGTGATGGAACCCAAGCTGGCGGTCCTCATCCGGGCGACGGCCCCTCTGACCGACACCGTGCGCGGTCTCGATCCGCCCCCACCGAAGTTCCTGACCTGAAAATGACCGCTGGGCGCATCGCGCTCTGATTCCGTCTTTCGTCAGGTTTTCATCATGTTTTCAAAGTGCGTCACGCGTTTCGCGTGCGCGACGGCGTTGCTGGTCAGTCCTTGGCTGACGGCGGCGTCGCATTCGCAGACCCTCAATCTCGGGGCGGCGCTGCAGCGCGCGCTCGCGACCAGCCCCCGCTTGACCGCCGCCGAACGCGATATCGGGATCGCGACGGGCCAGCGCATTCAGGCGGGGGCGCTCCTCAATCCGGAACTGAGCTACGAACAGGATAACTCATTCGGTTCGGGCATCTATCGCGGGACGAAGTCGGCCGAGACGACGCTGCAGATCAGCCAGCTTTTCGAGCTGTTCGGCAAGCGCGAGGCCCGCATCGCGGCCGGCCAGGCCGGCGTCAACGGGGCGACGATCGAGCGCCAGGCGGTACGTCTGCAGATTCTGTCGGAAACGGCCATCGCGTTTCTGAACGTGCTCGGGCTGCAGCGGCGGATCCAGATCCTCGACGAGCAGGTCGCCGCCCTTGAGCGGCTGACGCCGTTGCTTCAGCGCCGGGTCGATGCCGGTGCTTCGTCGCCTGCCGAGACCGGTCGCGCCGAAGTCGCAGCGGCGCTGGTGAAGGCCGATCGCGAGCGCACCAAGGCGAACCTGGCCAGCGCGCGCCGCGAACTGGCGGTGCTCATGGGCGACACTTCCCCGAAGTTCGGCAACGTCTCCGGACGCCTCGACGCCACCACCCGCGCGCCGCCGTTTCAGACGGTGATCGCCGCCATCGACGCCAACCCGCAACTGGTGCGCTGGAATGCGGTTTATGCGCAACGCAACGCCGAACTGCTGCTGGCGCGGCTCAGGCCTTATCCTGACGTTCGCCTTTCAGCCGGATGGCGACATTACAACGAGACCAACGACGACGCGGTGCGGCTCAGCCTCACGGTTCCGATCCCAATCTTCGATCAGAACCAGGGCAACATCCTCTCGGCACAGCAGAACCTCGCCAAGACGCGGGCGGAACGCGAGGCGAACCGCAACACGCTGATCGTCGTCGCTGGACGGGCCTACGACAACGTACAGGGCTCGCTGCGGGAACTCGCGATACTTCGCGACTCCGGCATCCCGAAGGCCCAGGCCGCCTCCAACGAGATCGAACAGGGCTACGGCGCCGGGCGCTTCTCGCTGCTCGAAGTGTTGGACGCGCTGGCCAACGTCACCCAGGCTCGTCTGCGGGAGCAGGAGGCGCTGCAGAACTACCACGTCGCCGTTGCCACGATCGAAGGACTCGTCGGCAATCCCTTCGCTCTGGCGCGGGAGAGCGCACGATGAAGACTTCGAGTGCAATCGTCCTCGCCTTGGTCGCGGCTGCCGCCGGCGCCTTCGGCTATCGCATGCTGACACCCAAGGACGCACCCGCTGCGACGCAGCAGGTCGCCAAGCAGGATGCCAAGGAGGAGAAGGCCGGCAACGAGCACGCCGAGAAGGACGAACATGGCGCCGACCGCATCGTGATCAGCGATGTCAAGTTGGCGGCAGCAGGCGCCACCTTCGCCGAAGCGGGCCCGGCGACCCTGACCGAAACCTTGTCGTTCAATGGCGTCCTGCGCGCCAATCAGGAGACGGTGGTCCAGGTCACGCCGCGCTTTCCCGGCATCGCGCGTGCGATCAAGCGCCGGATCGGCGACGTGATCGGCAAGGACGATCTGCTGGCATCCATCGAGAGCAACCAGAGCTTGACGGTCTATGATCTCAAGGCGCCGATCGCCGGCACGGTGATCGACCGTCAGATATCGCTCGGCGAATACGTCTCCGAGCAGAAGCCATCATTTGTCGTGGCGGACCTGTCGACGATCTGGGTCGACCTGTCGATCTACCGCCAGGATCTTAGGCGCGTCCGGATCGGGGACGAGGTCCTGATCGATCCGGATGACGGCGTCGGCGACATCAAGGGCAAGATCTCCTACTTGGCGCCTGTCGGCGCAAGCGAGACCCAGACGGCGATTGCCCGAGTGATCCTGCCGAACCCGGAGGGGAGGCTGCGGCCGGGACTGTTCGTGACCGCTCGTCTGGTGCTGGCCGAGCGGAAGGTGCCGGTCGCCGTCAATGCCGGCGCGATCCAGACCTTCGAAAACAAGACCGTCGTATTCGTTCGCGAAGGCGACGACAAGCTCGAAGCGCGGCCTGTGGAACTCGGGGACGCCGATCAGAAGTTCGTGGAGGTTCGGGCGGGAGTAAAGGCGGGCGAGAAGTACGTGGCCCAAAACTCATTCGTCGTGAAGGCGGAGATGGGCAAAGGAGAGGCCGAGCATGATTGAGCGCCTCATCGAATTCTCCATCCGCCAGCGTTGGCTGGTGATCCTGTTCGTGTTGGGACTGTTGGCCTTCGGCGGCTGGAATTTCACCCGTCTGCCGATCGACGCGGTGCCGGACATCACCAACGTGCAGGTGCAGATCAACACACAGGCACCAGGCTATTCGCCGCTGGAGACCGAACAGCGCATCACGTTTCCGGTGGAAACGGCAATGGGCGGGCTGCCCAAGCTCGAATACACCCGCTCCTTGTCGCGATATGGCCTCAGCCAGGTGACGGCGGTCTTCCAGGACGGCACCGACATCTACTTCGCCCGCCAGCTCGTCAACGAGCGGATCCAGCAGGTCAAGGATCAGCTCCCCGCCGGCGTCGAAGTTGCCATGGGCCCCGTCGCGACGGGCCTCGGGGAAATCTTCCACTACTCGGTCGAAGCCAAGCCGGGTGCGAAGGCGCCGGGCGGCAAGGAGTTCACGCCGAGCGATCTGCGGACGATCCAGGACTGGATCATCAAACCGCAGCTCCGCAACGTGCCGGGCGTCATCGAAGTCAACACGATCGGTGGGTTCGAGCGCCAATTCCACGTGCTGCCCGATCCGGGCAAGCTCATGGCCTACAAGCTCGGTTTCCGCGACGTGATGACGGCGCTCGCCGCCAACAACGCCAACGTCGGCGCCGGCTACATCGAGAGGAACGGCGAACAGTATCTGGTCCGGACCCCGGGCCAGGTCGCCAACATCGCCGAGATCGAGGATATCGTCATTGGCTCGCGAGGCGGCGTCCCGGTCCGGGTGAGGGACGTGGCCCAGGTCGCCGAAGGCAAGGACCTCCGCACGGGCGCAGCGACCCTCAACGGAAAGGAGACGGTTCTCGGTACCGCCATGCTGCTGATCGGCGAGAACAGCCGTGCGGTGGCCCAGCGGGTTCAAGCCAAGCTGAACGACATCGCCAAATCGCTTCCGGACGGCGTCGTCGCCCGCGCGGTCTATGACCGGACCCACCTCGTCGACGCGACGGTCAAGACGGTCGAGAAGAATCTTGTCGAGGGCGCGATCCTCGTCATCGTCGTGCTGTTCCTCATCCTCGGCAACTTCCGGGCAGCCCTGGTCACGGCCTGCGTCATCCCGTTGTCGATGGCGATGACGGTCACCGGCATGGTCGAAACGAAGGTCAGCGCCAACCTGATGAGCCTCGGGGCCATCGACTTCGGCATCATCGTCGACGGTGCAGTCATCATCGTCGAGAACTGTCTCCGATTGCTCGCGGAGGCGCAGCATGAGAAGGGCCGGCTGCTGAGCCTGGAAGAGCGGCTGGAGACGATCCGCAACGGCTCGGCAGAGGTCATCAAACCGAGCCTATTCGGAACGCTGATCATCGCGGTCGTCTACCTGCCGGTGCTGACCCTGACAGGGGTCGAAGGCAAGATGTTCACGCCGATGGCGCTGACCGTGCTGATGGCGCTTGCCGCAGCGGCGCTGTTCTCCGTCACCTTCGTGCCCGCAGCCGTCGCGATCGTGGTCACCGGCAAGGTGTCTGAGAAGGAGAACTTCTTCATGCGCGGCGCCAAGCGCGTCTATCTGCCGCTTCTAGACCGTGCGATCGCCTTCCGGGGCGTCGTGGCGGTCTTGGCGGTTGTGATCGTCGGCGCGAGCTTGTTCGCCGCGAGCCGCATGGGTGGCGAGTTCATCCCGAGCCTCGATGAGGGCGACGTCGCTTTGGCCGCGATCCGGATTCCCGGAACGAGCCTGACGCAGTCGCTAGATCTGCAGATGGCGCTGGAAAAGAGGATCCAGCAACTCCCCGAGGTGAAGGAGTTCTTCACCCGGACAGGCACGGCTGAGGTCGCTACCGATCCGATGGCGCCGTCGATGTCGGACGGGTACGTCATGCTCAAGCCGCGCAGCGAGTGGCCGGACCCGGAGAAGCCGAAGGCGGAATTGGTCGAAGAGATCGAGAAGGCCGCCAACGACATTCCCGGCAGCAACTATGAGGTATCGCAGCCGATCCAGTTGCGCGTGAACGAGCTGATTTCAGGCGTCCGCAGCGACGTCGGCATCAAGATCTTCGGCGACGACCTCGACGTGCTGCAAGGAGCGGCCAGTCAGGTGCAGTCCGTAATTCAGGGCATCCGAGGGGCTACCGACGTGAAGACCGAGCAGGTCGCGGGCCTGCCGATCCTCACCGTCAAGCTCGACCGGCGGGCCCTGTCCCGCTACGGCCTCAGTGTCGGCGATGTCCAGAACATCGTGGAGATCGCCGTCGGCGGAAAGAGCGTCGGCAAGCTGTTCGAGGGAGATCGTCGCTTCGACATCGTCGTACGCCTTCCGGAGCGGTTGCGCGGCAACATCGAAGCGATCCGTGCGATCCCGATTCCGTTGCCTGCCGAGGAGCCTGGATCGGCTCCGATCACCAAGACCGCTTTGTCGGCAGCGCTCGGAGTACAGCCCCGTTACGTGCCGCTATCGTCGGTAGCGACGGTCGATTCCGCGCCAGGTCCGAACCAGATCAGCCGCGAGAACGGCAAGCGGCGCATCGTGGTGACGGCCAACGTACGCGAGAGGGATCTCGGTTCTTTCGTGTCCGAAGCGCAGGGCGCGGTCGCGCAGAAGGTCAAGCTCCCGGCGGGCTACTGGATCGGCTGGGGAGGGCAGTTCGAGCAACTGGTCTCGGCGACCAAGCGGCTGACCATCGTAGTTCCGGTGGCGCTGCTGCTGGTACTGCTGCTGCTCTTCATGAGCTTCGGATCGATTGCCGATGCGCTTCTGGTGTTCAGCGGTGTGCCGCTGGCGCTGACCGGCGGCGTGCTGGCGCTGCTGCTGCGAGGTATCCCGCTGTCGATCAGTGCGGGCGTAGGCTTCATCGCACTCTCCGGCGTCGCGGTGCTCAATGGCTTGGTCATCATCGCTTTCATCGAAAAGTTGAGACACGAAGGAAGGTCCGTACTCGAGGCCGTTCATGAAGGCGCGGTGACCCGCTTGCGCCCCGTGCTGATGACGGCGCTGGTCGCCTCGCTGGGCTTCGTTCCCATGGCGATCGCGACGGGCGCCGGCGCGGAGGTGCAGCGGCCGCTGGCCACCGTCGTCATCGGCGGCATCATCTCCTCGACTATCCTGACGCTGCTGGTGCTGCCGGCCCTTTACGTGCTGTTCCGGAAGGACTCCGCGCCGGCACCTCGACCGGAAAACACCTTGGATGACGCTGCGCAGGGAAGCCACGCATGACCGAGGCTGCTCAGAAGATGAGACTTCGGGTCGGCGGGATGGACTGCGCGGCCTGCGCCACGAAGATCGAGAATGCCGTTTCGCGGATGCCCGGGGTGCGGGGCGTCGAAGTCTCGGTGACTGGCGGAAGCGTTTCGGTCGAACATGAGGGGGCTATCCAGCGGGAGGCGGTCAGCCGCCAGATCGCGGCCTTGGGATACGTCGTCGAGGACGATCGCCCCAAGGGGAAAGGGGAGCCGGCGCACCATTATGATCATGGCGATGACCATGATGGTCATGGCCACGGTCTTCAACAAGCCGCCGACGGCCGGGAACCATGGTGGCGGTCGAGCAAAGTTGACGCGACGATCGCAAGCGGAACGGCGCTGGTGGTCGCCTTCGCCTTGGGAAAGGGCATCCCCAGCATCGAGAGTTGGGCCTTCCTGCTTGCGATGCTGGTCGGGCTGGTCCCCATCGCCAAGCGAGCATTTTCGGCGGCCTTCGCCGGAACGCCGTTCTCGATCGAGATGCTGATGACCATCGCGGCCGTTGGCGCGGTCTTCATCGGCGCGACGGAAGAAGCAGCGACTGTCGTTTTCCTGTTTCTGATCGGTGAACTTCTTGAAGGTTTCGCTGCGGGGCGCGCGAGGGCGAGCATCCGGGATTTGACCAAGCTCGTCCCGAAGATCGCCCGTCTCGAACAATCCGATGGCCAAGTCAGCGAGGTGGAAGCCGAGACGCTGTCCGTCGACGCTCTGATCCAAGTTCGCCCCGGCGATCGCATTCCTGCCGACGGCGTCATCGTCTCCGGAGACAGCGCCGTCGACGAGGCACCCGTCACCGGCGAGAGCACGCCGGTCCGCAAGAAGACGGGGGAGGCAGTATTTGCCGGCACCGTGAACGGAGAGGCTCTACTCCGGATCAAGGTCACCGCCGCCGCCCAGGACAACACCATCGCCCGTGTCGTCAAGTTGGTCGAGGAGGCCCAAGAATCGAAGGCGCCCACGGAGCGCTTTATCGACCGTTTCTCGCGCTACTACACGCCTGGCGTGGTGGTGGTCGCCACGATCGTAGCGGTCCTGCCGCCACTCGTTTGGGCAGGCGCAACCTGGCGCGAATGGATCTACAAGGGATTGGCCATCCTCCTGATCGGTTGTCCGTGTGCGCTGGTGATCTCGACGCCGGCGGCGATCGCCGCGAGCCTCGCATCCGGAGCGCGCCGCGGTCTGCTCCTGAAGGGCGGAGCCGTCCTCGAGCGCTTGCGCGACGTCACCGTCGCCTGCTTCGACAAGACGGGAACGCTCACCGCGGGCAAGCCAAAGGTCACGGACGTCGTCGGATTTAGTCACGAAGAGGTCGAGGTCTTGTCCATTGCCGCGTCGCTCGAGCGCGGCTCCAGCCATCCTCTCGCGCTTGCCATTTTGAAGGCGGCCTCCGCCAAGGATGCTCGGCCGCAGCCGGTTGAGAACTTCGTAAACCTGGCGGGAGAAGGCGTTCGGGCAGTGCTGGGGGGACGAACGGTTTTCCTTGGCTCACCCGCTGCGGCCGAACGGATCGTCGCGCTCTCTGAGGAGCAGAGAGATCTCGTCGAGGCGTTCAACGAACGAGGAAAAACCGTATCCGTCCTCGTCATCGATCAAGAGGCCGCCGGCTGCATCGCCATGCGGGACGAGTTGCGCAGCGATGCGGTCGCGGCTCTGCGTCGCCTGGCCGACGCCGGGGTCCGTTCGGTGATGCTAACGGGCGACAATCCCCGTACCGCCGCCGCCCTTGCGCGCGATCTTGGCATCGACCATCGCGCGCAAATGATGCCGGAGGACAAACAGCGCACCGTCGAGGCCTACAAGAACCAGGGCGAAGTCGTCCTGAAGGTCGGCGACGGCATCAACGATGCGCCGGCTCTCGCCGCCGCGGATGTCGGCGTGGCGATGGGTGGCGGCACCGACGTGGCGCTCGAGACCGCGGACGCCGCAGTCCTTCACGGACGCGTCGCCGACGTGCCAGCCATGATCGAACTGTCCAAGCGGACGATGGGAGTCATACGGCAGAACATCTCGATCGCACTGGGACTGAAGGTGGTCTTTCTGGTCACCACGGTCGCGGGGATCACCGGACTTTGGCCCGCAATCCTTGCCGACACCGGCGCGACCGTATTGGTCACCATGAACGCGCTGCGGCTGCTTTCGATACCGGGCAGCCGTGGGGCGGGCGAGGGGGCGTCTACATGACCGCCAACGGGGTCCAAACCAGCGACCGCGACCTGCGCCTCGACCTGTTTCGGGGACTGGCCAACTGGGCGATCTTCGTCGACCACGTTCCGAACAATGCGGTCGCTTGGATCACGGCCCGAAACTACGGTTTCAGCGATGCTGCCGAACTGTTCGTGTTCGTGTCCGGATATACCGTGGCGTTCGTTTATGCGCGAACAGCAAGGGCGAAGGGCCTCCTTGCCGCCGCCTTGGGCATTCTCGGCAGAGCATGGCAGCTCTACGTCGCCTACATCCTGCTGTTCGTCTTCTACGTCGTCACCATCGGATACGTCGCACAACGGTACGGCCACGCCCACCTGCTCGACGAATTCAACATCCGACTTCTCATTCGAGACCCGGTCGAGTTCCTCAAGCACGGGCTCTTGCTCGAATATAAGCCGCTAAACCTCGACGTCCTGCCGCTCTACATCGCGTTGATGTTCGCGTTTCCGCCGCTGCTGTGGGTCCTCATGAGGTGGCCCAACGTCGCGTTGGCGATCTCGGCGGGTATCTACGTCGCAGCACAGGCATGGGGATGGAATCTACGGGCGTATCCTGCCGGCCACTGGTACTTCAATCCGTTCGCATGGCAGTTCCTGTTCGTCATCGGCGCGTGGGTTGCGGTCGGGGGCGCGACTACGGCGAGGGGGCTCATCTATGCGAGGACGACACTTGCCGCCGCCTGTCTCTTTCTCCTGTTCGCCGCGATCGTCACACTCGCAGCGCGGACCGGCCACGCGGAAATGATCGTCGAGCCCGTCCGGTCGCTGTTCATTCCGAACAACAAGACGCATCTGGCGCCGTACCGCGTCGTCCATTTCCTGGCGCTCGCGATCGTCGTCTCGCGACTGATTCCGAAAGAGGCGCCGTTCTTGTCGGCTCCTTGGCTTCGGCCGCTGCGGCTGTGCGGAGAGCGATCGCTCGAAGTCTTCTGCGTGGGCGTATTCCTCGCCTTCGTCGCCTACTTCGCCATCGACCTCGTCTCCGATTCGCTCGCCTTCCAGATCGTCGTCAGTGTCGCCGGCATCGGCATCATGATCGCCTTCGCCTATTTCAAGACATGGACCAGGGAGTTTCGCGCCACAACCGGCCGAAGGGCCGTCGAGCCCGAAGGGATTCGACAGCCACGACTAGCGCAAAGGGAGCGATGAGATGGGTTTCGACCAATACCACGAACCGCCGCAGGAGCTTTCGCAGGAGGTCCGCACCTTCGCGCGGATGATGGCTTCGCTGATCGAGGAAGCCGAAGCGATCAATTGGTACGAACAACGGATGTCGGTCGAGAAGGATAAGAAGGCTAAAGCCATCATGGCGAACGCCCAGAAGGAGGAATTCAAGCATTTCGGGATGAACCTCGAATTCCTGCTGCGACGGAAGAAGGAGTGGCGCGAGGAGCTCAAGGGAATCCTCTTCACGCAAGGCGACATCGTCAAGCTCGGCGAGAAGGCCGAGAAAGCGGTCGACTGATCGCATGACTGCCGGAGCAGCCGGAATGGAACGACGTGGAGACCAGCGCCGGAGGGTTCTCAAGAAGGGATCGATCGAGTTCGGAAGCTCCGCGATCGATTGCTCCATCCGGAATCTCAGCGATCGCGGCGCGATGTTGGAGGTTGAAAGTCCGCTCGGCATCCCTCGCGAATTCACGCTTGTGGTGCCGGCGGACGGAACGCGGCGCACCTGTCGTGTCGCGTGGGTCAAGGAGAAGCGGTTGGGCGTGGAGTTCGAAGAGTGAGTTCGGCTCAGCAGCGGAGGCGCAAATGAGGAAGTATGGACTCTTTTTGGCGCTGGGAAGCATCTTGAGTCTGATCGCGGCCATAGGCGCCGCCGAGGGTCGCGGCAGTATCGCGAGCGAACGACCGTATGCCGCGGAGCACATCGATCTGCTTCCGGTCGACATCCGTCACGGTCTGGCCCGTCTGGAGCGTCCATGCGGCGGGAAAGCTGCAGCGACGCACTACTTCTCTACGACCATCGACGTCGGCGGCCTGCACTTCAGGTCGTTGCATTTCGAAAACTTCGCCTGCGAACGGCGAGAAGCGATCTGCCGGGCGGAGCGATGCCTTCATGAAGTCTACCTAGAGCGGGGTGGCCGTTCGCGCCGTGTCTTCAACGCCTATGTCGACGACATGAAGCTGATCAACGCCGGCGGGACCGTCGGATTGGAGCTCGAGGGAGGCCGGCGGGCGATATTACGTTGGAACGGGCGCACATTCGCGCCTGTCCATTCATTCGGAAAGGGCCAAGAGCGGTGACGTCATCGATAATCTCGCATCTTCATTTCGGTGGCGCCGATATCTCCCTCTGGAAGAAGTTCCGGCTGTTCTTCACTGTGGGCGTCGTCGTGCTGCTTCTGAGCGCGGCGAAAGTCGCGGTCCACTACTTCGGATTCGAGTTCCTGGATCTCAACGGCCTGTTGACCAGCGGCATAGGCGGCGCCGTGTTCATCGTCGGCTTTCTGTTGTCGAGCATCCTCCAGGACTACAAGGAGGCGGAGAAGATCCCGGCCGATCTCAGGAATTCCATCGAGGCGATTGAGGGTGACCTGGCTTGCTTCGCGCAGACCAACGATGCCTTCGACCTGCGGAAGGCGCGGCTGTTGTTGCTTGCCTTGATCGACAGGCTCCGCGAGGGCCTCGGGCACAAAAACGGCCACAAGAACGTTCCTCCCGCCCTCGATGAGCTGGCCAAACTGACGCCGATCCTGGGCCGGCTCGAGGGCATGGGTATGGCCGCGAACTTCGTCGTCCGCCTCCGGACGAACCAGGACGTGATCCGGAGGGCATTGCTCCGGATCTACACCATTCAGCGCGTCGAGTTCGTGCCGTCCGTGCACGTGCTGGTGCAGACGCTGGTGTTCTCGATCGTACTGCTGCTCCTGCTGCTGAAGACGGAAGGCGACCCGGCGTCAGCGCTGCTGTTCGGCTTCATCACCTTTATGTTCGTCTACGTCCTCTACCTCGTCCGGCTCCTCGAGCAGCCGTTCGCCAAGGGGCACGGCTCGGTGGACGACGTAAGCTTTTTCCTGCTCGACGAGCTCGAGCGAAACCTCCGCCGAGCGCTCGAATATCCGGACGGCGGCGCCCAAAATACGACCACGACGGGAGATTGACACATGCACGGAGGAGGATCCGTCGGAACGGCCGGCGCTAAACACGCGAAGAGGCTCGCCTGGGCCCTCGCGATGACCGCGACCTACATGATCGCGGAGGTCATCGGAGGACTTGTGACCGGCAGCTTGGCGCTGCTCGCGGACGCCGCCCATATGCTGACCGACGTCGGCGGACTCGCGCTGGCGCTGCTCGCGATCCGCTTCGCCGCCCGCGAAGCGACCCCGCAGCGGACCTTCGGCTATCTGCGCATGGAGGTCCTGTCGGCGCTGGCTAATGCGGTCGTGCTGCTGCTGCTGACGGTCTACATCCTGTACGAAGCCTACCAGCGCTTCCAGTCGCCGCCGGAGGTCCTCAGCGGACCGATGCTCATCGTCGCCGCCATCGGCCTGGCCGTAAATCTGGTCAGCATGTGGCTGCTTTCGAGCGGGTCGTCCGAAAGCCTGAACGTCAAGGGCGCGTACTTCGAGGTGCTGAGCGACATGCTCGGATCTATCGGCGTGATCGTCGCCGCGCTGCTCATGATGTGGAAGGGCTGGGTTCTCGCGGACCCGATCATCGGCGCCGGCATCGGACTGTTCATCGTGCCCCGGACGTGGTCGCTCCTTAGTCAGGTCACGCACATCCTGATGGAGGGGACCCCGCCCAACGTCGATACCGCTGCGATCGAGAAGAAGCTTCTTGCCATCCCGGGAACCGTGGCCGTCCACGATCTGCACGTCTGGACCGTCACGTCCGGCTTCGACGCCATGAGCTGCCACCTCGTCGTGGCCGACATGTCGGCCGGGCGGGAGGCGCTGCGGGAGGCCCGGAACCTGATGAAGGCGGAATACGGAATCGAGCACACGACGATCCAGATCGAGGACGAGGCCATGAGAGGCGAGGAAACCGTACTCCATGTCTGAAACGGGTCACCGTAACGCTGGTCCCGTCGGCAGCACCGACCATGATCATCGGCATCATGACCGTCACGATCATGGCGCCGACCGGCACGGACATGACCATGATCATGGCGGGCTCGGTCACGTCCACGCTCCGGCGAGCTTCGGCAAGGCCTTCGCCATCGGCATCGGGCTGAACACCGCCCTGGTCGCGGCCGAAGCCGTCTATGGCTACCTCGGAAACTCGACGGCACTGATGGCGGACGCCGGGCACAATCTGAGTGACGTACTCGGCCTGGTCGTGGCCTGGGCCGCGTCAGTCGCCTCGAAGCGGGCGCCCAGTGGTCGTTTCACCTACGGTCTGAAGGGGGCGTCGATCCTGGCTGCGCTGGCGAACGCCGTGTTTCTTCTCGTCGCGACCGGCGCCATCGGATGGGAATCCATATTGCGGCTGTACGAACCGGAGCCTGTCGCCGGCCTGACCGTGATGGTGGTCGCCGCCATCGGCATCGTCGTCAACGGCGCCACGGCCATGCTGTTCGCGAGCGGCCGCAAGGGCGACATCAACATTCAGGGGGCGTTTCTGCACATGGCAGGCGACGCCGCCGTTTCGGCCGGCGTCGTGGCGTCAGCAGCGCTCATCCTCTGGACCGGTTGGCTTTGGCTGGATCCTGGAATGAGCCTGGTCATCTGCGCCGTCATCCTGTGGAGCACATGGAGCCTTCTGCGCGGCTCGGTCGCGATGTCATTGAGCGCGGCACCGTCCGGAACCGACATGGAAGCCGTCCGGTCATTTCTGCTGCAGCGGCCGGGCGTAGCCAAGATCCACGACCTGCATATCTGGCCGATCTCCACGACGGAAACGGCGATCACGTGTCATTTGGTCATGCCTACCGGACATCCCGGCGACGATTTCCTGATGGAATCGGCCCGGCTGCTCAGGACAGAGCACAAGATCGGACACGCGACCCTGCAGATCGAGACCGACGAGAACAACGCGTGCGCGCTGGCGCCCGACGACGTGGTCTAGCGTGGATGAGGGAGAGGACGACAAGCTCGAGCGCCTTCACCGTCTGAAGTCGGCGCTCGATATCGAGATCGACGTGGGAAACGAAAGAGGGAGGGTAGCATGCCCGAACTGTCCGCACGATGGCGACTGGCGAACGGAGGTCGGCGGCTGGGTGTTTTCCTGCGAGGAATGCGGTGTGCGCGTAGACGGCAGATTTCCTGCCAGACGCGTCGCGAATTGAGGGCGGTCGTGACAAAGGAGGCTCCGAAGGGCAGGGGATGGGCGGAAGGGTTCGACAGCCAAATATTCGGGAAGGGGCTGAGGTTACTTTTCGTGGCCTGCAGCCTGCTGTGCTTGCTGGGTTCACCGTCGTTCGCCCAGAGCGCCCGTGAGTTCGCGCGGGAAGGGTTCGCGGCAAAGGACAGGAAGCAGTTTCCGCTGGCCATCCAATTGTTCAGCGAAGCCATCAAGCAAGGGCAATTCACTCCCGAGCAACGCGGCTTCATCCTGTACGGGCGAGGGGTATCGTATGACGCGCTCGGACTGCGCGGTCTCGCCTTGGGCGATTTCGACGCCGCGATAGCGCTGTTGCCCGACTTTCCGAACTCCTACGTCTACCGCGCGCTGGCGTGGACCGATCGACGGGAATTCGACAAGGCACGCGACGATCTACTACAAGCTCTCCGGCTGAACCCGACCAGCGCGCTCATTCACAACAATCTCGGATCGGTCTACGAACGCAAGGGAGAGGTGGACCGGGCCATCGAAAGCTATGGGGAAGCCATTCGGCTGGATCCAACGGCGGCGCAAGCCTTCTACAACCGCGCCCATGCCTTCATCGCGAAGCAGGATTATCGGGCCGCGATATCGGACTACGACCGGGCGGTCGACCTGCAGCGTGACTTCGCGGACGCCTACAGCAACCGGGGCGGCATGTATCTCCTGCTGGGCGACACCGACAAGGCGATCGGAGATTTCGACGAGGCGATCCGTCTCAAGGGCACCGATCCGATCTTCTGGTCGAACAGGGCGAGCGCCTACATGACGATGGGACGCTACAAGGACGCGTTGGCCGATTTCGACCGCGCCCAAACGATCGATCCCGGCAACGCCGCGACCTATCTCGGACGGGGACGAGCGCGGCTCTATTCGGACGAGATCGCGGGGGCGATCGAAGACTTGCGTGTCGCTGCGAGACTGAGGCCGACGAACGCCTTTCCCGCGATCTGGATGCACATCGCCCGCATCCACCAGGGCAATCCGGACCGCGAGGAACTTGAGCGCAACGCGGCGAGGGTGGATCGCACCCAGTGGCCGGCTCAGGTCCTGGACTTTTACTTGGGCAAACTGGACATGGACCGGGTGCGCCAAGACGCCGGCGGCGGTGTGGGCGCCGAAGGCGAAAGGCGGCTCTGCGAGGCGGATTTCTTCGTCGGTGAGTTCCTGAGTCACGGCCAACAGAAGGCGGACGGCCGCCGGATGCTTCGGAAGGTTGTGGATCGGTGCCGTCCCGTGGACATCATCTTCGCCGCTGCTCAAGCCGAGCTACGCGACGACAAAGAGGCGAGGTAGAGGACGCGCATGTCGTCGTCCGCGGGGTTCCTTTAATTTCGACACGAGAGGACGGTCGGTGGTTCGCCACGATAGTGAAAAGGAGGACGCGAATTCCCGCAGCATGTCCAAGGTTCAGCGCGTCTTCTTCGTTGTTGGACTATTGGTGCTCATAGCGTTGTCGGCCAGTTCGGCCGGCATCCTGCTGCATCGCGCGTTTCCCGACAGCTACTGGGTCACGCTAGTCGGTCCTCTGGGCGCAGCGGTCGCCGTGATCGCTCTACGAAAACTGTTCGTCGGCTGAGTTCGGCGCAAACTCCCGGGTCCTTGAGGAGAGGAGCCGACGCGGCTGTTGTCGCGTCGGCTGCCGAATAGGCGCGAGGTTCCCAGTCGAGAAGCCGTGATTACTTGCGACCTTCGTGCTGCCAGTGGCCGGTGACTTCTTCGCCGGTCTTGGAGAGGTGCACGTGCTGGTCGACATGATCGACCCAGGCGACTGGGATGAAGTGATGATGATCGCCGTCGGGCGAGCTCTGTTTGGTGAGCTTTATCTTATCGCTACCCTCCAGATGGTCGACCTTGCCTACGGTCTTCTTGTCCGACGAAATCACGTCCATGTGCTCTTTGATCTGCGATGTGTCCCGCATGGGGTATCCTCCAGTGAGTGGAAGGATGCAACGCCCCCGTACCGGGAAGGTTGCTCTCGCGCGGCTGAAGGATGGCCCATAGGAAATATGATTACCGGCGTGACGGCTGATTGTTGCGACGACGAATTCACGCCGCCGGGGCTCCGCCGGTATGGAGAGCCGAACGACAGGTTGAAGATGCCTCCCATCGCCCGCGGACGAGCGACCATGTCGAATATCGACAGCGCTATGCAAGGCAGTGACGGCTTTCTCAAGTCGCTCATTGAGCTCTAATGAGCACGTCCATCATTTCCTGAATGACCGACATGATTCGGGCATTTGCCGCATAGGCATTCTGAAGCTGGATCAGGTTCGACATCTCCGAGTCCAGGTTGACGCTGGAGGTCGAATTGAACTTGGCCTGGAGCGTCGAGACGACGACGTTCTGGCCCTGCTGAAGCTGGGTCGCCTGCGTCGCGGCGTTGCCCTGGACGCTCAGGAACTGCTGGAGGTAGCTCGAGATGCTGCCGGTAAATGGCTGGCTCGACGAGCCCAGACCGGTCTGCGACGAGTAGGAGTACACCGCCGTCGTGAGCTGCGAGTAGAGATAGTCCGAGCGAGTGGTGTCGCCTGCGGGCGTCACCGGCGAGGTGTTGTAGACCGACAACTTGCTCGGATCGGTGACCAGTTGCGTGTTGACGGCGATGCGGCCGGCAAGGCCGGTCATCTGCGAGCCCGAGGCCATCATCGCACCTGTATAGAGAGCCTGCCCGCCGTCGGTGAACAGCGGCAGTTGCGGATTGCCCGAGCTCAGCGATGTGATCGTTTTGGTGATCGAGGCCGAGTTGACTTTGGCAAGGCCGGTGTTTTCGTCGGTGACCCGGAGCGTCATCGCCGGCGCCGGCGAGGGGGCCGCGGCGAATGTCAGACGCGTGTTTGGCAGTGCGGTGTTGAGCGCCGCCGCGATCACACTTATGCCGCTGGAGAAGTTCACGCCGATCTGGAACGGGTTGGCATTGGTGGCGTTCGGCAGCGGCAGCGCCGCAGGATCGGTCACGTTGACGAGGGTGACCTGGCGCTGGGTGTTGGTGACCGTGTCCGTGTAGGTGATGTTGACCGTGTTGCCCGGTTGCGCGCCGGAGAGGTCGAGGTCGAACCCGGTGGGCGGGCCGGGGACGGTGCTGCCGGCCGTCGTCTTGTCGGACAGCGCGCTCGACATCGTCGCGGCGAGCTGGTCGATCTGGGTCTGCGCCTGCACCAACGTCTCGTCGCGCAGCTTGAGATCGGCCGCCATCTGACCTGAGGATACCACGTTGTTGGCGACCACGTCGATCATCGAGCCGTTCGGCAGTTTGACGTTGAGTGCGCCGACGCCGGACTTGGTCGGATCGATGTTGTAGAGCGAGGTCGCCGAGAGGGCACCGGCAGATGCAAACGTGAATTGCGAGGCGAGACCCGCACCGACCAGTTGGATACCCGTCGTTGTGTAGATGTTGGCCTGGTTCGAGCCGTCGGTGGTGACGCGGAGGTCGACATATTTCGACAGCGTGTTGATGGCCTGATCGCGCTGATCCATAAGTGTCGCGGCGGACGGATCGTTAGCCGACAGGCCCTGCAGCTTGGTGTTGATGTCGGCGATCTGCTTCATCGCCACGTTCGCCGCCTGCGCCGAATTGCCGAGATCCTGCTCGACATTGGAGCGCAGCGACTGGATACCCTTGGTGGTGACGTTGAGCTGCCGCGCCAGCGCCTGCGCCGCGCCGAGCACGACGTTCTGCGCCGACGACGAGCCGGCGCTGGTCGACAGCGCCTGCAGCGACGTGGTGAAGTTGTTCAGCGCGGTTTCGAGCGTGCCGCTGTTGCCGGGCGTGCCATACACATTCTGAAGCTGCTTTAGGATGCTCGCCATCTGGTCGGCGTAGCCGCTTCCGCCGGTCTCGGTGCGGAGCTGGTTCAGCACATAGGTGTCGAGTTCCCGGCTGACGCCGGTCGTCATCGCGGTCGAGCCGAAGTCGCCGGTGGTGACCTCGATCTGGTTCGGCGTCTGGGCGACGTAGCCTGGCGTCTGCGAGTTCGCGACGTTCGATGAGACGATCGAGAGCGCGGCCTGATTGGCACGCAGACCGCTCATCGCACTGGCAAGGGCAGAATTTAGGCTCATGGTGAAGCTCGTTCTTGATCGAAGCAACGGGCGCGAGGCGTGTTGCGAAGTTCGCAAGAACTATGCCAACGATCAGAACCTCCGAAACGCAGCAAAGTCAGTAGTTTTCTGCAATAACTGCAAGCTCGCTCGCGGAGCGGGGTAACAATTGCCTGAGAGTCTCATGCAAATAATACAGGAGTGAATCGCGCTTTCGCGCGCGCGCGTCGGATTTCGTCGATGCATCGGTGATGCTCCGCTGTGTCCGGATGTCGAAGCGATGATCAAAAGTTCGATTTGACAGAAATCTACATGAGCAACGAGCGCTGATCGCGTCAACTTGTCGCTGCATTCCGCATGTTTACCAAGCGTTAACCAAGGTGGGCAAAATCTGCCTAGTCAGAAAAGTGGAAGCATTCAAGCGGGAAGGAACGTCGGTGGCGATCAATGATATTTCCACTCTCGCTGCGCTTCGTACAAAAATGGATTGGCACCAGCAGCGCCAGCGGGTGCTGGCGCAGAATGTGTCAAACTCCGACACTCCCAACTTCAAGCCGACTGATCTGGTCGAACCGAAAATTGGCGCCAAGGGTCAGGCCACGGGTCAGACGTTTGCGCTGGCTCTGATGCGTACCAACTCGTCCCACCAACTTCCTTCGGGTGGTGGGAGTTCTTCTGAAACAAAGCCGGGTGGCTACCAGACACGTCCCGCGGGAAACGCTGTGAGCCTTGAGGAAGAGATGCAGAAGTCGGCCGCTAACCAAATGGACTACGCGGCCGCAACGGCCCTGTACAGCCGGAGTCTGGGTCTTCTCAAGACCGCGCTGGGCAAGCGCTGACAAGACATCATCTTATATGCGCTCCGATTTTCTCAATCTCTCGCTCCAACCGCACATTGAGACACGAAAAACCCGCGTTTGCTGAACGCAGCAATGTGGCGCGATACGAGACTGGGGGGCCCAGTCTCGGCCTCGGTCCGCTTGCGAGGAAGGGTGCCCTCATTCGCCTCCTTCGTGCTGCCGGTGGCTACCGACTTCGTCGCCGGTCTTGGAGAGGTGCACGTGCTGGTCGACATGATCGACCCAGGACACCGGAATCATGGTGGTCGCCGTCAGGCGAACTGTGCTTCGTCAAGTTGATCTTTGTCGGGCCCTTCCGGGTGATCGACTTTTCCGACGGCTTCTTTGTCGATGGAATGACGTCCATGCGTGCCTTGATCTGCGTGGCGTCCAGCATCGCGCGTCCCCCTTAGTTGAAAACGCGAAACGCGCGAACCGAAGCAAGGTTGCTCGCCGTCCAGGGTCACCAGTCCATCGTTTAGTCGTGCGTAATTTGGTCGCAACCGGGCGCCTCCGTAGGAGGGAACGTCACGATGACGTGTGACTTGGGTAACGACTGATGACAGAGGGACTTGGAACATGAAGAAGCTTGGTCTTTTGGTATTCGGCTTGGCCGTTTCGTTCGCATTGCCTGCCTCGGCGGAGACGGTGATCGTCAAGAAGGGGGGACATCATGGTGGATACGGCGCGCGGGCCGAGATGCGCGGTCCCCATGGGGCCGGCATGCGTTATGGTGGCGATATGCATCGGGGGATGAGAATGCACGGCAACAGGACGGTGGTGATCAAGCGAGGCCACCACCGCTATTGAGGAAGCTCCGCGGAACGTACGGCTGGGGATGTCCTCCTCCAACAATCCGGCTGATGGTCGCTCGAATGCAGCGACGCGAATACGAAGGCCGCCTCCTGGGGCGGCCTTTTGGTTTATACTGTCGAAAGGCCTTCGTTGGCGTCGGGATCTGCGCTCGGAATCCAAAACACGCCTCGTCGGAGAGAACAGTCGTTAGGGCGCTTCCGATGTCATTTCCAGCGCCAGGACTGTGTTGGCTGAAACCGCGCTTGCAAGCCCCGTTTACGCCGACACGATCCAGCGTTGGCAATAGACGGTTCGCGTTGTCCGTGATGGGCCGTCAGAATTGCGAGCGGACGCGCACGCCGAAAATCGACGCCGGACCGCGGTCGCGGTTGTAGGCCGGGTTGACGACGAGCTGGTAGTCCAGCGTTGCGCGCCACGACCACAGTGGGAAGCTGTAGTAGGTTTCGATGATCTTCTCGGGGCCGGCGTTCGGCAGGCGTCCGTCTCCGACGAGAATGCCGAGACCGCCCGCATCGAGGTAAGTGCGGCGCGCTTGCGAGATGCCGTTCAACACGCCGGCGAATCCGAACGTGTCGTTAGGTCTGTTCCAGGAAGATCCCGCCAGCGACAGGCCGGCGGCAACCGTCGTATCGATGTCGGTGAATTCATAGGACTCCTTGGATCCGTCGGCGACGCCGGCCCTAGCGAAGACGCCGAGCTCCTTCGTGACCTCTTGCTCCAGGTTGACGCTGATGCCGGCCCGGCTTTGGTAGCGCCGGACCAGGGCGGTGTCCGCGGCTGTGCCCGTCGCCTGCGCGAGCGCCACGGCCTCGTCGAAGCGCCCCATGCGCCCGCGTGTCAGGAATCCCGTAACCGCGACCTTGCCCGGCTTGCCCCAGATCTCATGGCGATGTTCGATCTCGCCGACCCACTGGAATTGGGAGAACGTCGGATCCAGCTCGGTGCTGTTGGGAACGGTCGACAGATCGAACAAGCCGCCGCGGAATGTCCAGTCGCCCTTGTACCACTCGACGGCGGCGCCGTAGGTGAAGCCCCAAGCATCGGCGGCGTAGTCGAACGTGCCGGTGTCCACGATCGACCAGTTCATGAAATCCTTGCGCGGGTCGTGGGCATATTTGTTGGTGTCGAAGACGTCGGTGACAGCGAATTTTCCCACCGTCAGGACCAAGCGGTCGGCGCTCTGCGTGCCGGCGAACTGGTTGATGTCGGCATCGACCTTCTTGGTATCACCGCCGAGGTCGAACGTCTGACGGAAGAAGGCGCGGGGAATGCGGGCGTAGGGCGCAGCGGATCCGACCTTGTAGGCCTCGCCGCTCGGAAATCCGGCCACACCCAAGGTCGAGCTCAGGCCGAACCCCTGATCGATCTCCGGGTTGACCCAGAATTCTCCGCCGGCCCAAGGCCTGAAGCCGGCGTAGAGCGTCACGTCCCAGGTCTGTCGGGTCTGGTTCGGAATGAGGCTGTTCGTGCCGGTGTAGGGAGAGCGGAACGGTGGCGCGTACTGCTGCAGATAGGTCGTCTGCCCATGGATGCTGAACTGGTCGGTTTCGAAGGGCGTCAAGCCGTCCTCGAGAACCTTCTGCCCATTTTGACCGAAGCGGTAGTTGAGGCCGAGGCGGGCGGTCTGCACCGCGAGATCCGAGGACAGATGCTGCGTGCCGCCGAACGCTTTCTCTTTCGTCCCGAAGTCCGTGTAGAGATATTCGAACCGCGCCGACCAGTTTGCCGACAGGGCGACTTCGGCGCCGGCGCCCCAAGCGGAGCCGAGCCGAGTGAACCCGATCTTGTCTCCCGGGGTGCCGTCGAGCGGGTCGAGCGTCGCCTGGTCGTAGCTCCATGCGAAGCCGCCCGTGGCGTAGAACAACCAGGACCTCGACGCGTATCCCAGGCGGGCCCTCAGCGTTCCCGATGTCAGGACAGTTTCCTTCAGGGCCGCCGGCCCTTGAGCGCCGACGACCGAAGTTGTCCCGGAGATCGTATTGGGAAAGGTGAGGTCGCCTTCGATGCCGAGGAGCACGTGGGACGGCAGCACGTAGTTATAGCCGGCGCCCAGTCCGAGAGCGTAGGAGCCGGTTCCTTTGAACGCGTTGAGGGAGTTCGTCAGGTCGATCGATCCGGACGACGGAGCCAGTCCCGGGGCGCCGAAAGCGTACTGCGAGGACCCGACGCCATAGGCGAAATGGCCGCCGACGAAGGGGCCGCTCCAGTCGACGGCCTGGCCGGGCCGGACTTCGCCGAGTTCGGCTGAAAGTCCCTTGGCGGCCGGAACGGCCGCCAGGATCATGCCGATGATGACCTTCTTCATCGCGTCGAGCGTCCGCCTCTTCATACCGCTTTCGATACGGCGGCGGCCGCTTGGCAACAATTTGAATCTAGCCTGCACGCCGCCAATCCTGTCGCTGAATTGACCAGGCGTGCATTCGCCGCGAAATGTTTCACAGCGACCCTGCAGCACCCGCGGTTGTGCATACCCGTTTAGGACCCCGCCCAGTCGCAAGCGACCTCGAACGCTCGACGCCGCGAGGGCAGGTGATGGAGCGCGATGGTGGACGACACGCATCTGGAGATGACCCAGTGAACCCATCCAGCCTTATTGCGAATAGTTCTTAGTTGCAAGAAGTGCTATTGGACAGGTAATCGTTTAACACTGTCGACGTGATGGAATTGCAACAGTTGTTGGAGGCGCTGCGCCCAGTGCCCGCGGTGAGCGCGATCGAGGTGGATATCGGTGCCGACCTCCGGATCGTGTTTCGGCGCCTGCGTGGGCCTCTAAGTTCTTCTGGAGATCGAATCGCTCTGCCGGGTTACCGGTCTTCTCCGGCGGAGGTCCGGGGCGTGGCGCGGGGGAGTTGCCTCGCGCGCCGTCCGATGCCTCTCTCGTCGGCAGAAACGGGGGTCTCAGCAGGGGTCGACAAGGAGATGGGTGGTGGCTTCACCATCGAGTATTCCAGACCGCCCCGCGGCCGGACATGGTGACCCGTTCTCGGTGGCCGAATTGGAAAGCAAGACGCCTTAGCTTCACATACCTCCGGACACCACCAAACGGGCCCGAATCCCGCCGGGGCGGTCGACGAGACCGTTAGGGGGAATTGTCTGGCACAAGCGCCATCACGACCGCTGAGCGGCGACGGGGATGGCGGTCCTTGACTTTCTGTCGGCTGGGTCGCTTGGCCGCCGTGTCGAAAAGCGGAGAACGATCTCACGCCCGACTCGATGCGAGTGCTGAATTAGCTGGCGCAGCCAACGCCCGAAGAGCCCCGCCCGGGGGCGCTGCCGCGCTCCGGAGCGATCCGCGTCGTGAGTCGCTTGAGGTTCGCAAGCAATTGGCCCCGGACCTCGCCTTCGTCCACGGCCCATAGATCGGCGAGAATCGGCTCGGCCTTGGCGACGTCCCAAGGAAACAGGGAGCGCCCCTCGACCTGTGCGAAGGGACCGTCCGTCTCGGTCAGTATCCTGTCGCGGGGCATTTCGGCAACCAGGCCGCGTCCTCTCTCGCCGGCGAGCATCGCCGGGCCGACGCTGAACCAGCAACCCTGATCGACCGCGCGTTTGAGCTCGCGGCGCGTCCCGGAAAACCAATGCAGAACGGCGACGCCTGCATCGGACCGCGACGCGAGCGCATCGAGAACGGGCCCGGCGGCCCGCCTGCTGTGTATCGTCATGATGCGGCCTCCGACCGCCCCGCACATCCGAAGGATTTCGTCAAAGACGTGGCGCTGCGTTTCCCAGGTCGCCTTCAGTTCTGGGCCGCCATCCAGACCGATCTCGCCGACATACCGTGATCGCGGGAGCAACTCCTCGAAGAGCCCGAGTTCGCCCCGGCGTTCCTGCGCGATCTGAGGATGCAATCCGATCGCGGTACGGATGCGCGCCGCATCCTTCGCCAAGGCGGCTGTTCCCGACCAGGCCGAGGGCGTCGTCGTCACCGACAGGACGAAAAGGTCGCGCTCGATGCACTCCTTCGTTGTCGCGACCGGATCCGGATAAAGATCTAGATGGGCATGAAGGTCGATCACTTGACACCGTATTTCACGTGCAAGGCGCCGAGTTCGGCAAGTCCCCGTCGTAGCATATCCTTCAGCGCGTCGCGCTCCTCGATCCCCTGCCACGAAAGGGCTCCGCCAAGCCAATCGTCGAACCCCGCGCCCTTTGAGGCCGCCAGCGCCATGCCGACCGAGCGGACGTCGTCGAAGCCGGCGTGATCCGGATCGTCCCGACCGAGATGTTCGTAGACGTAGTCGGTCGGATCGTCTTCGCCCCAAGCGAGGAAGGCCGCTCTGCGGACCTGACACGGCACGCACCGCCCGCAATGGCGGTAGTTGTAGCGCTGAAAGCGGCCGCAACTCGTCGAGTTCGCCGCCAGCGTGCGCAGCAAGTCCTGGTCCGCGCACGTCTTCAGCATCTCGCCCTTGGTCGTGTATCCATAAGGAGTGTGGATACTCACGCCCAGGTTCGCGGCGTCGAGAACGTCCTGGAACCTTGAGAGGAAGTAAGGGTGGGCCGTACGGGTGCTCAAACTTCCGATGCGGCTTCCCGTCAGCGGCGGGTTGATGGCGATGAAGCCGTTTTCGCAGACGTAGAGCGGCAAGCAGCCGCCGGGACGATATGGCTTGAGCGCCGTGGCGACGAGAACCCCGAAGGCAAGGAAGATGATCGAGCGCGCCCGCTGGGAGGTATCTTCGGTGCCCGGAACGGCCGCGTTGTCGTTCAACTGGAAGTGGCGCAGACCGCCGCCGATCAACGACGCGAACCTGATCTGTTTTTCTCCATCGCCCCGGACTGTCTTGCTGATGGCGACGGGTCGCTGTCCGGACGCCGCAAGGTCGATGGCGCCGCTCAAGCTGTCTAGCCCACCCGACAGGAGCACGACGCTGCCTTCGGGCGGTCGGAAAACTTCCGCCGGCGGCTGCGGCGCTGCACCGCCGGCGATGAAACGGAATTGCCATCGGTCGGTCGTGAGAAACGTCAACGCGTCGGCGAGGAGGTCCGCGGACTTGTTCCAGAATGCCGGTTCGGCGACCGCGACTTCCATCTCGAACTCGCGTGTCCAGCCGTCCGGACTTAGGCTACGTCGTCCCGCTGCATCAGCCGCCATGACGGACATCGCGATGGACAGCAGATCCCACGCCCTGCGGTTCGGAGCCAGACGCGCTCTGCGAATTTCGTTGCGCACGGCCGCACCGGCGCTGCCGCGATCATCAGCCCCAGGCTGGCCGTAGAGGACGACCCTGAGCGTGCCTTTCTCCTTTAGCCGACGCACCTCGGCCGGCGCGCAAAGCAACTTCACTCTTCGTACCCCTCGAAGACCTCGAACGTCTCGCGCAACGCAGCCTGGACGACGCGCGCGACGCGTCCGGCGGTGAGCCTGCGTCCCTGTTCCTTGAGTTTGCGGAAGGAGGCGGCCACAGTCTCGGCGATATACGACCGCATCTGTTTCAGTCGAGCCAGCGCGACGGTCGCGGTGGGCGCTCTCTCCAGCAACGTCTTGCCGACATCCAGCTCGAAGCGTCGTGCCACGTCGATGGCCGTGAATTTCTCGATGACGAACTCGCGTTCAGGATCGGACAGATCGAGGAGATCGGCGTCCGGGTATTCCGTCAGCAATTCGGACATCGCGTCGTGGATGGACGCACGTTCGGCTTCCGCATCCTGAGTCCCGTCGATCGGTCTGACGGCCTCGATGATCGCGCTCGCGATCTCTTCGGTCGACCGGCCAGCGAGCGCGGCCGCATCGACGGGAGCGTTTGCATCCCCCTGCGCCGTGGAATAGAGGGCATGGCCGAGCGATCCCGCCGTTTGAGCGGTGCCGCCGAACCGCTGCGTCGCGAAATTCGATCCCCCGTAGCCATTGCGGACGTAGTGTCCGAGCCCGCGTCTAAGGTCGCGGCCGTCCCCGGATCGCGCGAAATTGCCCAAGCTCGAGCGAACGCCGCCGAACCGTCGTTCGGGTGCCAACGGCGCCGGCTGCAGGCTTGGCGGTGGCGCAGCGGGAGGCGGGGGCAGGGCGCCATCGGCCGGAGGAGCGTCCGGCGGAACGTCCGGAGATCCGGGCTGGGGTACGGGTGGGACGGGATCCTGTGGGGCGGCCGGCGTCCAGGGAGGGACCAACGGCACGCCTGGGCCGGGACCGTCACTAGATTGCGACGTTCCCATGCTCTCTCGTCTTTCTGATCGCCGTCTTCACCGGGCGCGAAACGTCAGGAGACGAATTCCATGCATCGAGGACACTTCTCGACCATGGACGGTCGCCGACCTTCGGCACGATGTTCGGTTGGATCTGTTGCGAAGGGCGGTCCGCGAGGAATGCAGCGAGACGGGCTCCTTGTGGTGGGTCGGCATCTGCGAGAGCGATGCAGGCGTTGAGGATAGGCGGGACACCCCAGTCCTGCTCCTTTCTGGCGCGCTCGAGCAGGCGATCCATCATCACCGTGACTTCGATACGCGAGACCCGGGTCAGCCTGTCCTTGAGCTGGTGGGCCATGTCGGGGTGCTCGAGCAGGGCCGTGAGCAACTCGGCCGCCTCCGACGACAGGCGGTCTTCGGGCGTGATAAGCGGCGCCTGCTCGCGGCCGACGTAGAGCGCGCCGCGCAGGTCGTGGTCGTGAAGGGGCGGCGAGAGCGCCAACCATTCCTTCACGAAGGGAGCGTTCCACGGCGCCTTCAGATCGAGATCGCGCCCCGCTGTCGCCGCGTCTTCCCATTCTTGGAGGAACGTAGGCTTTCCCTCACCCGAGGCGCTGACGTTCTTGACCAGTTCGGCATACGCTGCGGTGTCGCCGATGCGCTCGAAAAGCAACAGCTTAGCGAGCACCGCTTCGTCGACGCCAACGCCCTGCGCTTTCGAGATCGTCATCCGGATCGAGAGCGCGTTCAGGAAGCGCTTGATCAGCCGCGGATTTCCCAGAATCCCCGACGCCGTCGTCATGAGCGAGGCGAGCCTCTCGGCCGTGTCGAATTGACCGACAAGATGCTCGGGCAACTTCACGCCAAGCGATTGGACGAAGGCCCGGTCGACCTTCTTTCCCTGCCACGTCCGCTTGAGCTGGCCAATCATGCCAGCGCGGATCTTCTCCTTGTCGTCGTCGGACAACTCGCTGTTGTCCACGAACAGGAGCATCATGTAGGCGCGGACCTCCTGGGTCCCGAGCTGCGGCACCCGAATGGGAACTTGGATGAGCTTGTCGAAGTAGTTGGTGACCAGCAGGTCGTCGCTGACCCCGACGAAGTGCTTCCGGACGGCGTGCTTGATCATGTCGTTGTCGGCCGCGATCACGAAGGCGGTGTTCTTGAGGAACAGAAAGAGGCGGATCGCCTCCAGGGTCGAGATCGTGGTCTCCGGCAAGCATCGGTCGAGATCGTCGATCAGGACGACCAAAGTTATCCCGAGCTCCTCGAGCGCTTGTTCGAACGCGTCGCGCAGCGCCTGAATCTCCTTCGGCGGTGACGTTTCCTCCTTCGGGTTCAGCAGTTCGCCACCTTCCTGCGCCGCGTCCGCCGCAGCTTTCTTGGCGGCTTCGCCGGTTTCCTTCCCGACCCCTTCGGACCAGACCTTCTTGGCGAGCTCGAAGATCTCGCCGACCGCGCCGACCGGGGGCACCCCGAAATAGATCGAGGCGGCCGAGGTCGCTGCGAGTTTCGCGGCCCGGAGCCATTTCACGCGCTTGGCAAGGGACGCGACCTTATCGAGTGCCGTCTGTCGGCTCTCCGCTTCCTTCGCGAGCTTGTCAGCGATCACATCCATCAACGCAGCACGCGCGTCGTCATAGCCCTGGTAGAGCCAGGCATTGAACTCGACGAAGACGTACTTGTCGGCGGCCTTCTTCCCGCTCTCGTCCTTCCTGGCGGCGATCGCCGAGCGGGTGAGCTTGATCATCGAGGATTTGCCGATGCCCCAGGCGCCAGACACGCCGATCGAGATCGGGCGTCCCTTGGCCTGCACAATGATCTCGGCCACGGTTTCGGCGACGCCGGAGAAGTTCAGGAAGTCCCGCTCGGTCTCGTTATCGGGCCACATCGGCAATCTCTCGCCTGAAAAAGCTTTTGGAATCGAAATATCTGTTGCGCGAGCAGAGGAAAGGCACCGAGCGCTGCGTTGTTACGTTCCGTTCTCCGAAAGTGCAACCCAGACCTTCTTCTTACGTCCTATGGTTGCTGCTCTGCACACGCGCTTCAAGTCTCCATCGCTTCGGCCATTATCGCGAAAGTGACCTGCAGGACGCTGCAAAGAGGCGGGGATGCGGCCGACGGCCCCGCCGGGACCACTGCGACGAAACTCCTAGGCAATCGCCGCCGAAGTGGTAACCATCTCCGATCCGCTTCGGTTTGCGCCCTTTTTTGTTGCCCACTGCTTGTTTATATTCTGAGGTCCACACGACGGTCGGAAAAGCGGGCGGAGAGGCGCTCCACGCGATGGGCGATGGGCTAAATGAAGGCATAGTTGGCGACACCGCGAAGCTGATGATGCATCGGCTGATCGTGCGGATGCTTCGCCGCGACCCGTCATTGGTCGAGAAGGCGAAGTTGGCTCATGAGCGCCAAGCCAGTCAGTTCGCCGGCTGGCCCTTCGTGCGCGAGTGGCAGGAACTGCTTGCGCTACCGCCCAAGGAACTAGCCTCTAAACTCATCAGCCGCGACCGCGAGATGGTGCGGCTGCGTAATACCTCGCCGTTCTGGCTCGCCGAGGGAGTCGATTTTGGCGACTACCATGCCCGTGTCCGCTTGAGGAAGGCGGCGAGACGGATCGTCAAACGCAGCCTGTCTGCGCAGCCTGACTTCCTTGTTCCGGGAGGTCCTTGATGGCCGAAGATCGCGGCATACGGACTTTGGATGACCTTCTCCGGGTCGTCCGAGCCTTGGCCTTCGAATTCAACACGGACAACGTCTTCGTCGTCGGCAGCCAAGCCATTCTGGCATCGATGCCCGATGCGCCTGAGCCGGCAAGGGCATCGCCGGAGATCGACGCTTTCCCGGAGAACGCTAAGATCTGGGAGCTGGAAGAGAATGCCAAGTCGCCGGGCGGTGATCCGAACGTTGCGTCGGAGCACATCGACGGCTTGTTCGGTGTGAGCAGCCAATTCCACCGTACTCACGGCTTCTACATCGACGGCGTCGACGAGACGACGGCCAAACTGCCGGCGGGCTGGCAGGTTCGCGCGATCAAAGTAAGGACCGAAGTCGCAGGACGAAGCGTGTACGGCATAGCGCCGGCTCCGGAGGATTTGATCGCCTCCAAACTTGCGCGACTGGATGACAGGGACAAGCAATTCGTCGAGGCGATTCATGCGCAACGCCCGCTTGACCTTGACCTCGTCGAACGGCGGATCCATGAGACAAATCTGGATCCGGCACTCCAGCAACGAGCGATTGCCTATATCAGAAGTTTGAGGCCCGAGAAAAAGCCGGAAGCAGCAAAGTTGCCATAGGTCATCGCGGTTCAAGGGGAGGGCGAAGGGATCAAGTGCCCTACATCTTCCCGATCTTTAGCGTCACGGCGGCAGCCGATGGCAATAGCAACGGAGTGCCTGGCTCGATGGCAGGGGCCGTCAATGTATCTTTCGATACCTCCAACGATCTTTTGCGCCGCTCCCCATCGCAATCGAGATGATCTAACTGGGCGAAACGGAAGCAGTCGAGGCAGCCGACACCGGCGTTTTGTCGGAGCGGCCGGACCGGTGGCCCCAAGGAACATCTTCATGCTCGCGATCGTAGTTTGCGTCTGGCATCCGGAGACCGACGAGCTTCTCTTTGAGGGTGCGAGCACGTCCTTGAGCGTCCCGAACGTTCGCGACATCGTCGGGCCGTGCTTTCCGGAAGATCCCGAAATAATGACAGCGCACCCTGTGCCTGTTGTGCATGGGCGCGCGCTTCTTCACTTAATGGGAAAGAGCTTCGACGGTGATGGCGAGTTTCAGGTTTCCTGCGAGCCTCTAAGGTTCGCCGAGGTCTCTCGGTTGTCGAACTAGCGGCCCGAAACAATTTCTCGGCAGGGCCCCGCCATTGCGGCGCTGTCGGGTGTACTGCGCGCGACCACTCGCTCGATCGACGTCAGCTATCCAAAACCTCCCCATCCGCGTGCTTCGCTACCCAAACATCTTGGATGACGGAAGGGCGATTGATGCCTTGCTTCTTCAATTCCGGCTCAGGAACGCTTTGCAGGAAAGTGAGCGAGTAGACTCGATGATTCCCGTCCAGGATACTTAGGCCCGTTTCTATCGGCATGGTGACAGGCACGCGGGGGAACTGTCCTTTCACCGCCAGGTAGCTCACGCAAGATTCAAAGCGCTTCTTGCTGTTGTCGCCGCCATATCCATTCTCGATTCCAAGGACCAACGCCTCGAACATGGAATTCATGATCTTGCGGGAATTAAGCGACAGCTCGTCGAAGCTACAGTCGTGCGACACCTTCGTCCACGTGACCTTCTTCCACCACGATACCGGCTTCACGATGATGTACTGCCACCGATGGCCGTTGAAGGGGACCGGTGGGGGCCAGCCCATGCCCTCCTGGGTCGCTAAGTTCAATAGCCATTGATCCACCACGTCGTCCGGCCAATCCGGCAGGTCAGCTTTGATGTCGGCAAGCGCGACCAAGAGCGTCTCCTCAAGCGTTCAGGCGGGCCCGGTCGATTGTGCTGTCGACTCCACCTGCGGATAGTAGCGTTTGAAGTCGTCATGGCTCGCCAGTGCGCTTGGGCGATATGCGCCGACGCCAGCACATTGCCTGACTTCCGGCAGGTCGAAGCGCGTCCGTACGGTCGGATGTACCGGCGCCTGGTGGTTGATCTCGCGGACTTCGACTTCCCAGTTCCTGGTGCCGACGAGGTTTTGCAGCCATCGCCATTTCGGCAGACTGGCGGCGTAGGCGTCGAGCGTGTCGCGCATGCCCGCGATCTCGCAATGCTGAACGCCGTTCGCGCCGGGGAAGACGTTCAGTGCCGGTCCGTTGTCACCAGTCTTCGGCATCCTGATCCCGTCCACGTAGATCGGCCCGGTCATCAAGCCGTCCGGGATGGACGTAGCCTGCTCGCACATCCAGGCGAGGGCGATATCCGACAAACGCGATTCCGGTTCGGGATAGGATCCGCCGATATCCGAGTGGTTGCCTGCGAACCAGAGCTGGATGAGACGCGGAACACCCGGAGTCGCGGGGTGCACAGACGGCTCGGTGCCGCCCCAGCCGACCCGGGCGAAATCCTTGCGCGTCTCGTCGATTGCGTTCGCCGAGCGCGCAAAACGTACATGTTTGCTGAGAAGGCGATCGAAGTTCTTGCCTGTCCACTCGGCGGTATGAGAGCGCGGCGGATCGCCCTTGTTCGGGAAGTCGTAGATGGTCTTGAGATTGACCGTCCGCTGCCGTTTCCAGAACCAGATGACGGCAATCAGCATCGCCAGATGCGTGACCAGCCACGCCGGCACGATGAAGCCCCATAGCAGGCCGGCCTCCGAGACGATGGCCGTCAGCGCACCGAGGATCGCGGCCGGAACGAGCGAAGCGAAGAAGGCGAGGGCAGCGACGCCGAGAGTTAGGCCGGCCTGGATCATCCGGCGTCGCGGACCGCTGGCGCCGAGGGCTGCGACCGTATCGAACACGCCGACGAAATATGCCGCGGCGTTGGCATCCGAGCCGTCGCCGGAGCCGTACTTGGTCTGAAATCGCCGCGCCAGTTCGAGCCTCTCCGCCTCGAACTGCTCCCGCGGGTGGCCAGCGCCGTGTTCCAGCACGGTATCCACGGCCTCCCAAGCGATGTCCTTCACGGCCTTGCGGTAGCGCATCAATGGGCCGGCCGGCGTCTTTGTGGGGACGCCGCAAAGCATCAGCAGGTTCGCCAGGCTTCGGACGGTGTAGGCGCCCCGGCTGAACCCGAAGAGGAATATCCGGTCACCGTCTTCGTAGTGGTTGACGACGAATTCGTAGCAGTCGGCGATGTTGCGCTTGATGCCGTCGCCCGCGATGGACCCGAGCATCTTCTGGACAAAGCGTACCGGAGCGGTGAGGGCGGTCGCGCCGATATCCGTCCCAAGGCCGGCGTCGTAGAAGACCACTTGCTTGGACGGATCAATGGCCGTGTCCGCATGGTCGCGGCTCACACGGTACATTTTGAAGATATTGCTGATGCGCTGCTCCGGACGCGCCCCGCCGTCTTGGCCGGTTCCGTCGGAGTAGACGACGATATTCTTGCTCATCCTGAACCTGTCCATCCGCTGCGAGGACGATCTCCACCCGGAGCAATCCTAGTTCCCCGATCATGCCGCTTGTCGGCTGAAAAACCAAGAACACCGAGTGAACAAAGCTGGTTCCAGATGATTAAAACTTGAACAATATCATATATATAGCGTGATAAAATTAATCTGGTAGCACATCTTGCGTGGCCAAATTGCCATCATATCTTCTTAAGTGCGCCCGTCCGATCTGCAATCGGTCAAGGAGCCGCGACCGATCTTTCGATCGTTGAATCAGGGGGATGGGAATGGTAGTTAAAGCATCACTTTTCAAAGTCGACAACGGCGACATGGTGTTGTTCGAGACCGAGTCCGGTCGTCGGATCCTGACCGACATCAACATCCGGGAGGCGGCCGACGACGAGGACGACGACACCCCCAACGTCGGGAAACAGATCCGGAACAAGCTCGATCGGGACGATAAGGGGAGGCTGTTCGTCGATGGCTTCCTGAACACCCATCCGGACGCCGATCACATCCGGGGCCTGGTCAAGCACTTCCATCTCGGCGACCCGTCGACCTGGGTGAAGGCCGACGACAAGATCATCATCCGTGAAATGTGGTCCTCGCCGATCGTGTTCCGCCGGGCGAAGGCGAAGGATGAGGATCACGTCCTTTGCGCCGACGCCGAGGCTTGGCGCGACGAGGCCCGCCGCCGCGCCAACAGGTTCAAAAAGGAACGGACCGCCGAGGACGGCAACCGCATCCTGATCCTGGGCGAGGACGTCGACGGCAAGACCGATGACCTGACGGAAATCCTGGTGAAGGTCGACGAGGTGTTCTCGAAGATCTGCGGCGTTCAGGACACTTCCTTCGAGGCGCGGCTGCTGGCGCCGATGCCTGCCGACGACGAAGCGGAGGAGGAGGTTCTGACGAAGAACAACTCCAGCGTCATCATGCGTCTGGACCTGAAGGTGTCCAAGGTCACCCGCGGGCGCTTCCTTCTCGGCGGCGACGCCGAGGTCGCGATCTGGGACCGCATCTGGGAGCGCAACAAGAAGTGGCCCGAGCGTCTGCAGTACGACGTTCTGATCGCTCCGCACCACTGTTCGTGGCACAGCCTTTCCTACGATAGCTGGTCCGAAAAGGGCGAGAAAGCCAAGGTGTCCGAGCCCGCCCGGAGCGCCCTCGGGCAACCGCTGGATGGCGCGCTGATCGTGGCCAGCAGCAAGACCATCAAGGACGACAAGAACGATCCGCCGTGCATCCGTGCGAAGCGCGAATACATCGATATCCTCGATCCCGTGAAGGGCGAATTCAAGTGCGTCGCCGACAGTCCGGGCGACGATCCGCTGGCGATCGAGGTCACTTCGGCCGGACCGCGCGTCAAGCGCGCTGCGGTCGCCGTCAGCGTCGCCGCCGGCACCGGTATCGGAAGCCAGCCGCTCGCCCACGGATGAGCCGATATGGCGGCGATCTCCGCGGCAGACGACATTCCCATACCCGTCCGACGGGCGCTGCGCCTGATCGAGGCTCACCCGTCCGTCGAACGGGTGACCGCCGAACGGATCGAAGGAAACGACGCCATCCGGGCCATCGTGGAGATCCGGACCGAACTCCCGAACGCATGGAGGGCTGCGGGCGAGAGCCCGTCGGGCGTCCGCGCGGTCGAGCCCGTGACGTTCATCTTCACGGCAGGATATCCCTTGAGGGCGCCGCTTATCCGCCTCCGCACGGACTTCAATCGCAGTCATCCGCACATTCAGCCCTCGAGGAATGGCGGTCCACCTGAACCGTGTCTCGTCGCCGGTTCGCCGCGTGAGGTTCTGCGCGTTCGCGGAATAGGTGGCCTTTTCGAGCAACTGGTCGACTGGCTGGACAAGGCTGCGATGGCGCAGCTGATCGATCCGGAGCACGGCTGGGAGCCGGTGCGGCGTGACGGGATCGACGACGTGATCGTCGCGGATCCGACCTGGTTGACGGGTCTGCCCACCAGAGAGGGCGGCTGCTCGGTCTTCCCGGCGTGGTACTACGCTTACCGCGAAGCAACTTTGTCTACCTACCGGATCGGCATCCCGCGCGCCGCTCCGGTACCGCTGGGGCCGCGGTTCGCCGGCGAATGGCGATATGCGCCTGTCGGCGATGACGGGCAAACCGGCAACGCTCACGCACTGATCGCGTGGTCCGGTAAACTCCCGACCGGTCGGCCGTTCGTGGCGGATCGCTATCTTCCGGAAACGGTCACGACGATTGACGAGCTCTTGAAGCGGGCGGCCGAACTAGGCTGCCGCGAATTCCTGGAGCCGAAGCTCGGAATCCTGCAGGAGCGGGTTTCGCAATCGAAATTGAAGGAGAAGCAGCCGATAGCCGTCATTCTGTTGGCGCGACGCCCGTTCGAGGTGATCGGCACGACTTCGCCGATCGAGATATGCCCCTACGTCGTGGAATTGCGCGGCGGCGAGGCGCTCTCGTCAGGCAGCGGCAAGCTGGTCAGGACCGCCACGCACCGAGATGAGATATCACCCGAATTGCTGCGACGCGCTGCGGGCGACGACGGGCAGGCGCTGCGTCCGTGGACGCTCCTCGGCTGCGGAAGCATCGGATCCAAACTCGCAGTTCATCTCGCCAGGTCCGGACGGGGACCCGCGGCCCTCATCGACGACGGCATCCTGCAACCTCACAATTTCGCGCGCTACGCCACGCTTCCCTCCGACACGAAAGTCGAAAGCTTCTGGTCCATTCCAAAGGCGCACTACCTGGCCGAGGCACTCGCGACCCTCAAGCAGCCGACGGTGCCGCACGTAGTGGACGTCGTCGCGCGCGCATTCGATGATCAATCGATCGCCCCTTTGGTCGCCCGAGACAGCTTTGCCGTCGTCAATACGACCGGCTCCGCAAGCGTGCGCGAGGCGCTGGTCTTGCCTGGAGTCACGATCGACCGGCCCCGGGTGGTCGAGGCATGCATGCTGGGCATCGGAAGCGTCGGCCTGATGTCGGTGGAGGGACCGGCGGCCAACCCGTCGGCGACCGATCTGATCTGCGAGGCCTATCGCCTGATCCATTCGGATCCCACCCTCAGGAACGAGGTCTTCAACACGAAGGCCGAAGCGATCGCGATCGGTCAGGGCTGCGCGGCCATCACGATGCCGCTGTCGGACGGTCGCTTGTCCTCGTTCGCGGCGCCGATGTCCGAGCATATTCGCCGGCTCCAACGCGACGGTCTTCCCGAGACCGGCGAGGTGCTGGTCGGCAGTTTGGCGGCCGATGGGCTGAACCAGATATGGCATCGCAAGGATATCCGGCCGCGCATCGTCGTAGGCGACGGCACGGACAGCGTCGTGCGCCTTAGTCCCGAGGTCGACGACACGATCCGGCGAGAGGTCGCTGCGCGCCGTGGCTCGGAGACGGGCGGCATCATCGTCGGCCGATATTCGGACGTCGCCAACGTCTTCCACGTCGTCGGCACGATGCCCGCGCCGCCCGACAGCAAATTCTCGCGCGACGAGTTCGTGCTCGGTACCGAGGGACTGAGGCCCATGCTGGAAGATCTGATCGAAGGATCTGGCGGCGCGCTCTACGCGCTCGGGACCTGGCACAATCATCTCGTCCCCAGTGGCCCGTCCAGGAAGGACGTGAAGACCGCCGCTCTGCTTTCGATACGCCAGTATTTTCCGTTGCTGATGCTGATCCACACGCCGGCTGGATATGTCCATTTCACCGCTGAAGCCTTATCCGGAGCCGGCAGCTCACACAGCGCCGTGGTCAAGGTGGCAAGATGAAGAATCCGAGATCTCCAGACCCGTCGCCGGCCAGCGCCCATGACTGCACAGAGGCGATCCGATGATCGATATTTCGAAGCTCTTCGATCCCTATTCACGACAGGCTCGCCTGTTTCCGGGCTTACTCACGCTGTTTCCGATCATCCTCACTGCGATCGCGTGGTTTCCCCGGCTGGTCACCTCGAGCTGGGGCGCCACGCTGGTGACCATCGCGACGTCCTGCGGGCTCCTGTATGGCTTGAGCGTCCTGAGCAGATCGCGCGGCAAGAAGGTGGAGAAGCGTCTCCTGGCTGAATGGGGAGGTTGGCCATCGACGATCTGGCTGCGCCATAGGGAAGAACATCTTCCGCCGCCGGTGTTGGCCCGATACCACGCGTTCTTCGCGAAGAACGTGCCGTTGTTCGTTACGCCAAGCCCGGAGCAGGAGAGGGCGGATCCGAAGGCCGCGGACGCCATGTACGCATCGGGGGTGAAGTGGCTTCAGGAACGTTGCCGTGGGAAAGCCTATCCGCTCGTCGAGAAGGAGAATGCCGAATATGGCTTTCGCCGGAACCTGCGCGGATTGAAACCGATCGGGGTCGCTGCCTGCTTGGCGGCTCTTCTGATTTCAGTTCTCACCGTCGTCTGGCGCTACGACAACATCATCCCAGCCGTGTCCAGTTTCTCGATGTCGTCACTTCCCACGGCGTTGGCGGCCATTAAGCCCGCAGCGATCGGAGCGATCTGCGTCGATCTGGTCGCATTGACGGCCTGGTTTACCGTCGTACGCGACGATTGGGTTCGGGACGCCGGCGATCAGTTCGCGCGGGCCCTGCTGGCGTGCTGCGACACGCTTGAGGTGCCGGCTGCCGCCCAGCCCGCGGCGGCCTCATCCGCAAAACGTACGCGGCGGGCATCGACCGCGACCGGCGAAACCAGGTCCCGGCGGGCTCGCTCGGAAGGTGAGGAATCATGATCTCCGACGCGAGGAGGAGATGCATCTCCTCGCGTCGATCCATCGGCTCAACGATCAACTATCCGAGGTGGACTCATGCGCTTGCGGAATTTGGAGAAGTACAAGACGGGTGGTTCTGGCAACAACTTGACGCTTGGCATTCCGCTACCGAAGACGCCGGATGGCCGGGTGTACCGGTATTCACCCAACGAAGACGCACATCCGCGCCTCTTTCTTCTGGGCGACCGAGTATCGGATTTCACTCTACCCGAGGCCTTGACGTCTCGCATGACGCACGCGCCCGGTACGCCAGGCACAGTCTGTCCGTATAGCGGCGTTCTGGACGACGACGAGAACTTTACGCATCCGGACGACCTCGCGGCTGCCAAGGAAATCGTCGCTCATGCCTTTCACGCCGACGCCGCGGCGGCAATCCATGGCATGTTCGATGACCTCGCCCGGAAGAACGCTGGCAACAAATTTTTCAAGGTGACGACTGGTACACGGCCGTCGCCCAAACCCGCACCGCGGTTCGCTCGAAACGATCTTCTCCGCGAGTTGGTATGCGACGAGTGCGGCCGGGACTACGGCGTTTACGCCATTTCCTTGTTCTGTCCGGATTGCGGAGCGCCGAACATTCACTTGCACTTTGCGCGGGAAATCGCGCTCGTCCGGGAGCAGGTGGAGCTCGCGGGCCAACTCGGCTCGGGAAGGCATGAACTCGCATACAGGATGATGGGCAATGCGCATGAAGACGTACTGACGGCCTTCGAAGCGACCTTAAAGACGGTATACCTATACAAGGCGACCACTCGACCACCCGACGTCGCGGCGACGAAGCCGATCGCCAACGACTTTCAGAACATCGAGCGCGGCCGCAAGCGCTTCGCCGAGTTCGACATCGATCCGTTCGGAACTCTGACGGCCGACGCTCTTGCCGTCCTGACGCTGAACATCCAGAAGCGGCATGTCATCGGACACAATCTCGGCGTGGCCGACGCGAAGTTCGCCGAACATGCCGCAGAGGCCCGACTGGGCGAAACGGTGCCCCTGGTCGGCGACGACATCCTGCAGTTCGCCGCGATTGGTCAGTTGGTGATCGACGGTCTCGACGGATGGCTCGCTGCAGGCGGAGCTCCGCCGCCGGCTAAAGACAGGCTGAGCATTCCGCTGATCGCGCCGCCAGCAAAGAAGAAGTCCGAGTTGAAGATCGGCGAACTCGGGCCATTGGCGATCCGGATAGGATTGTGGGTATCGGAACAATCCCAAAAGGGCTTCGACTGCTTCATTCCCGAGCAAGACCTCATCGAGGCGTTTCCGGAATCCAACATCGACGATTTGGCGTTTGCCGTGGCCGAGCTCGAAAGCGATGGCTATCTGAGAACGAACTCGATGATTTCCACGCGGCTTCCGCGGATGTTCACCACCGCAGAGCTTTTTATCACGTTCGATCCCCATACCGGGCAAAGCACCCCCGAAACGGACGTGGTTGCGCTCGTCGATCTTGCTCTCGGCAAATCTGGGACCGGGACCGTCGATGCGGAAGAATTGCATGCGGCCTCCGGCTGGCCGCTTCGACGCTTCAATCCACCTTTCGCCCACCTGGTGTCGCAGATCGACGATAGACGGGTCCTTCATGGAGGCACGGAAGACTATCCATCACGCGGCTTTCTGATGACCGATGGCGATCGGGTTGCGCTTCAGCGCTTCGCGGCCCGGCTGCGCAGGTAATGATTGTCCTGATGCTAAGATACTGGCTGGAGGCACGCTGCCTGCACCACCCTGGTCCTTGATTTTCAACGCCAGTGAGGTCCTTCGCGAACGCCCTCGGCCGGAAGGATCAGCATTGTTTCTCCGAGGGGATGAGGACCGGTCGGCGCGATGCCCACCCACTGGAGCGTCTCGTCGAACGCCCACGCCTGGTCAGGCGGGCTTTCGGGTACGAAGTAATGGCAATACACGTACTCCAGAGGTTTTCCCCGTGGATCGAAAGCCTGCGCTCGCTCGATGATCTTCCGATGTCGGGCGCGCTCTACATCGTCTCCTTCAACGGCCTCGAAGCCGATGTGAACGATACCGGGGCGACCCGCAGGAAGTTGGTCGCTGGCTTCCGATAGCTTCGTCGTAATGTCGCGGGCCTTCGCATCGATGGCTTCGGGAGAGGCCGATTCCCAACGGAGCAGCACGGCAAGATCGCACTCGTGCACATATCTCGGGTTTTCCGCGAGCTTTAAGCGGCTCAACTGAATGTAATTGGCGTGCCTCACGTAGCGGCCCGAGAGCAGCTCCAGCATACGCGAACTCGACGCGAGCACATGGTGATCGTCGAGAACCTCGCGCAACGGATCGAGATCGAGCTCGCCCATCGCGCCATACGACATATCGTCGCTCCAAAGCAGCGAAGGCATGTCGGACCGGAGCCACTCGAGCGACTTCTCGGTCAGATAGGCGGGTGGCACCCGATCAATGGGGATGCGGAAATGGACATCGCAAAATGCGCTCTGCTCATTCTGGGAAAACCCTGTCGCGCTGGGGCGCCATAGCTCGCGCATCGCTGCTCGTTCCCGTTCACCGTATTGGCTCGTTTCCAAGCGCTTGCACTCGACTGCGAAGGAGCGCGAGCCGATTTCAACATCCATATCGTATGTCCGGCTCAGCCCGCGTCGCTCGGGTACGAACTTTACCCGCGCGCCCGACGAGCGATAGGCGGATGCGACGAGCAGCTCGAAGAGCCCGCCATTTGGTTGACGCCGTTCACTGCTGACCAGGCGACGTGCCCGTTCTTCGACGCCGTCGACCGAAAGAAGCAGATCGAGACCGCGCCCGATCGCCTTGAACACCGGCACTACCCGCGATCCGAACGTCGGCTCGAAATTCCAGACATGATCGATAAAAGCCTCGGCCAGGAAGAGATACCAGCCGAATACGTCGGACTCGTCGAAATATCTGCCGCGGTCGGTCTCGTCGACACGACCCAGCGACGCCGCGTACAGGCGATTGGCCGCAGCATTGCGCCGCTTCTTCCACTCGTCCTGGCCAATAAAGTCGCGAAAGTAGGTCACAGCCCGCCGGACATCCGGCTCATCCGGCCAGTCATCGCCCCGTTTGTCTGGAGGTCGAAAGAGTGTTGCCGGAAATTCCTTTGGGGCGAAGGCGTCTCGACGCTTGCTTTTCATGAGTTAAAGAACGCGCAGTTGCTCGGGTTTCTGATCGATAACCAAGGGCGCGCCGCGCTCTTTTCACGCCGAAAGAGAGCGGGCAGGCCGATTACACCCAAGTATGCCTCCGATGCCAACGAGGCAACGCAGGTTCAAAGAAGTTGCGAGTTCCCATCGCCAAGCAACTCGAGCAGCACTTAGTCGCAATGTAACCGTCGGGGAATGAAACGACCCCCGCAAGTCACCTGTCGGATCTTGGCCGGGGAATACGTCGACACCGTCTCAGTCATAGGCTTCCACCCTCGTGGCAAACTCCAGGGTGGGTGCGGGACTGAAGCCCGCCCGATCCGGAACGCCGTGATTGAACAAAAGCATGCCCTTCTTCGTGTCCTGGGGTTCAACGCCACGACGCAAGAGCGCGTTCACCACGACTTGGCGCGGATGAGTTTCATCCTCGGGCCCGGCGGAGATGACGCAACCAATCGATCTTCTGGATCCGAACCCCGAGACATTTCCGACGATCCGATTGAGCAGTGCAGGGGAGATGTTGTTGCGGCTGCCGTGATGCGGGACCTGGAATATGTTCAAAGCGGTGCCGAACTGAAGACCGATGGCAATACCGTACGACACGGCAGCGCCAAGAGCTCTCAAGCCGGCGTCCGCCGTCAGGAAGATGTTTCGACCGTCGATCTGACCGTACAAGACCACGCTGGATTCGTTTTCCGCCGCCGTGATGCCGCCTTCACGGAGCGTCTCGGTGAACAGGTCCTCCGCGATGATGCGCCGGATCTCCGTCGCCACGCGTCGCCCGATCCCTGTGAGCCAATGCCCCAAGAGGACGAGGAGTTGTTGCGCGGGCTTTGGGGTGTCGCGGAATTGGGGGAGGAGGCCCTCGTACATGGCCTGCGTCGGCGAAAGCACCGTGAAGGGCCCGATCTTTGCGCCTAGAAACGGAGGGTGAAGCGAAGTGCCCCGCTTCAGGGCCAAGTCTCGGATTTCGCTGACGATCGGGTAGGCGCGCCGCAAGTCCGCGGTGAGGCCCTCCAGCGTCCATCGAGGATCGTGGAAGTAATCCATCATGTTTTTCGCGTGGTATTCGGGAACGTGCATCCAGAGGTTCTGCACATTAAGTTGCGAGATGACTGCGCGAAGACCGCTGATGTGATCGTTGTCCGGATGCGTGCTGACGACGTGCTCAACCGTGTTCGTGCCGTACACCGACCGCACGTGCTCGACGATTGCTTCGCCGGTTTCCTGGAATCCAGCGTCGATGACGATCACGCGCCACTCCGCGCCCGTCCAGTAGCGCATTGTTATCGCGTCGCCGCTGTTGGCTCCCGACCCGACAGGATGAAACTCTATTTCATAGGCCATTTGGGTGGTGTCCAGAATCAATGTTGGCTATGTAGGGAGAAATGTCGCCGCCCTAAGCGGCACCGGATCCACGCTTGTTCAGCAGCCGGTCGATTTCCTGGAGACGTTTCTCCGTCAATCCGGCTTCTTTTGCATATTCAGGCCAGCGATCTATGGCACTCTGAACTTGTTCGAAGAACTGCTCGGCTTCCTCCTGCGGAATCGACGCATTTTGCGCAACCTTTAGAATGTGCTTTTTGGTCGGGTTCTTCCCTTCACCGTCCACAGCTAGATTGTGCTCGCCCCCGGGGCCCTCCGAGAGCGTGAGGTCGTACGCCGGCGTCGGATGCCAAACTCCATCCTTTGCGAGCAGGAAAGCGTGATTTTTAGCGTGATCGTCCCGGTTGTGTGCGAGGACGTTGAAGATCATCCGGACGAACATCTGGCGTACGTGACGCTCGTCGCGCGTCAGAAGTCGCGTGACTTTCAACAGCGTATCGTAGTCGATGGACGGAGCCCGATGATCGGCCTCCAACAGCCCGCTCACCGTCTGTACATGCGCGCTCCCACCCTCGGTTCTGTCGAACCTTTGGACGGCGAAATAGCTGCCCTTCTTGGTTTTGATGAGCTTAGTGGCGGGCATATCGACGCCTGCTGCCTTCGCCATAAGAGAGTAGGCGTACTCTTCTTTTCCTATTTCGGAGTGATCGACGTTCGATTTGAACTTTACCAGCCAAGCTTCGAAGCCTTCCGGAAGATCGGTGCCGGTATCGGCTACGATCTTACCGGTCTTGCCATTCAAGCCGATCATAATCTTGGGGCGGACGCCGGCGGAGCCACCTTGGATTTCGAGCAGACGATCCACGTCGGCTTCGTCGACCTCGCCTTGGACCGCCTCAGCTTGCGCAGCAAGCCAATCGAGGTCGACGGCGTCGCCGGCGGCTTTGCTAAGGGAATTATCGGGAATGTAGCGCAACGCTCCCATGCCGGTCTGGCCGACGTATGCCAGGCGGTCAAGAGGCGTGAGGAGCCTGAAGTCGTATCCGAGGTTCTGCAGATGACGATCAAGAAGCATGCGGCCCCAACCGTCGGGGAGGCTATCGTTGAACATGCCGTGCAGCCCGGCGAACGGCGAATTCGGCGCCGGCTTTGCTCCCTCGCCGACAGGAAGCTTGAACGGAGATACGTTGAGGCGCCTCGCGGCGAAATCGGGGTGGTACTCGAAATACGCCCGGCGTTCCTCTTTGCTCCATGCCAATGTTCCTACCTCGATCTTTTCGCCGTAGAAATCGAGCGACACCCCCAGCTTTTGGATGCCTTGGGGCGGTTTTCCGTCTGGGACCTTCGGCTTCTTCACTTTCTGCGTCCCCGAATTCTGACAGGCTTGGATGCCAATGTTCCTACCTCGATCTTTTCGCCGTAGAAATCGAGCGACACCCCCAGCTTTTGGATGCCTTGGGGCGGTTTTCCGTCTGGGACCTTCGGCTTCTTCACTTTCTGCGTCCCCGAATTCTGACAGGCTTGGAAATCACGTCCTCGATCGACCTGTGCGGCTTCGGAGGAAACAGCCCCTCGAATTCCTTTTCGGCGCCGAGAGCGAACGCGATGGCTATGAGGAACTCTAAGGAAGATTTGCCTGTGCGCTCAAATTGCTTCAGCGTGCCCAAGCTGACCTGAGCGCGGGCGGCAAGCCCCGACTGGGTTAAGTTGGCCTCTAATCGCCGCTGCTTTGCGCGGTTCGCTATATCGGAAGCAATGTCTTGGGGTGAGCTTAAATTAAGGGATATATCCATAGCCTCTGTTCCCATTATCTGGCAATAATAGATATTATAATATCTCGTATAAGTCAAGATCAGGATTGCGCCGTGCCTTTGGCCCTCGGCTAAACCGCAGAACCGTCCGCGTCGGCCTTTACCCAGCAGCGCATGAGAGGCCGTAACAAAAGCGCTAATGCGTCCCGAGCGGCTTTTGCGCCTCCGAGAGGCTTAACCCGGCCGAACAGTGAACGGAGGGGTGGCTTGGTCGCCGGCTTCTCCCTTTGATTATGCTCCGGCCCGCCTTTATCTCTAGGTGCTCGGAGGTTTCATGCTGACGAAACAAGCCAGTAAACACGACACAGATTTCTACGGGTGGACCCAGGAGCAAGCCGGCATCCTTGGGGCAACTTCGCCTGCAGACACGCGCCTTGACATCGACAATCTGGCTGAAGAGATCGAAGGCATGGGACGTGCCGAAGTCCTGGCGATATCTAGTCTACTTCGACAAACCCTAATTCACTTGCTGAAATCAGCCCTCGAACCTGAAAGTCAGACTCTAACGCGTTGGTTTGAGGAAATCGTCACATTCCAAGGCGATGCCGTCCTGGCCTTTTCGCCAGGACTGAAGCGGCGACTCGATCTTGAGAAAATCTGGCGTGTCGCCTGCAACGCAGCTACCCGCACCTTGGAAAATCGTGGGGTAGTCGGACCTCAATTGCCGTCGACCTGTCCGCTCTCGCTCCATGATCTTCTTGACCCCGAGTTCGACCCCGGCGCAGCGACACAAGTGCTATCTGCCGCCATCCAATCAGTGGCCAAGCACGGCATCTGAGCATCAGGCCCACAGGGCAGTACGCGCCATGATCAACGCTGGTGGCGCTGACCACATTTTACCTGTCCGGCCGAACGAGAGCGCAAACTTGGGTTTAGAAAGCCCAACGGTAACCAGGAATTCACAACTCTCCGGCGCAAGCCTTGCCGATCGGGTTGACCTCCGCCGTGCGTCGACCGATGATTCTGCAAAGACGCGCAGATCGGATAAGTAGCGTGAAGGCTGTTGCAATAGACCCGTTCGAGCGACGGATTGTCGTCGAGGAGGTAGACCCCACACCCGCTGAGCTCAGGCGATTGTGCGGGTCTCCCAGGCACGTTCTCGCGACCCTTCCCAATGGGGATGTAATCCTGGCCGCGGAAGGAGAGGGCGCCGATGCCGGGTTTTCGTTAGGAGGGTCGAAGGCTATTCGCAGCTCTGCGATCGTCCTTGGACGACGGAATTCCTTCGGAGACCGTACGGCAGCGCGGTCGAGTCTCGAAATGCTTGAAGGCCTGATCCGCTGGGTCAGCCCAATCTCGGTTCCGGAACCTGCGCAATCGGGAGAGACCGTCTCGGTGATCGTTGTGGATCCCGAAATTGGATTGATTGATCGCGCCGAGATGGGACGGACTGCCGCCGGGATTGATCACGTTCTGGGAGGAGCACCAGTGCCGTTGCTGAATGCTCCCGGCGGCGACATCGTCTACGGGAAGGCCCAAGAGGACGGCTGGCGCTGGAAAAAGGACGGTTGCGTGTTTGGTGGCCGCTGCGTGATTGTCGGGAGCGACGCGACGAACACGCCCGCCGAGCCCGTCGCAAGCGTTAGGGTACTTCGACGAGACGTGCGCTTCGGTCCGCCAGCCAAGACACTCTGGCTCGGATACGACAAGCATCCGATGAGGATGACCGCTCGTCCGAGCGCTTGCCCCTAGGCCGATCCTATCAAGCGCCGCAGCCCGTACAGGCTCAGGGTGCGCCAGCAACAGCCCACACCCGGCCCCGATGACCGGCCGGTAGATCACGTCAACAAGCGCAGCGTGGCTCGGCCTATCGCAGTGTAAGTTACCCTGCGATAGGCCGAGCTATCGCTCAGTGCCAAAATTGAATCTCGAAGCGCCAACACCGCCAGTGACAGAATTGAGTCTTCCAGAACCAGGGGCTGATCGAGCCGCGACAAGCGTGAAGACGCCGCCGGCCAGAAAGACCAATGGCATCAGTAGGCGAGTGACAAAATCAACCAGAGGCCCCAGTGACAAATTCAAACGCGAACGACAAGCCAGCAGGCCGCGATCCCGACACCCATATCTGGAATTCGCATAAGGTATATTATGGAATATATTTATCTGCAATCAGATCAATAATTTAGGCGAACTTGCTGCCATCGCACCTTCGCGCAGGCCAAAGTTTCCGCCTGCGCGTGGCCGTCGGTCTCAGCTCTTGACGCCTACTGTGCATGGGGTTGTTTTTCAGGTTTTGAATCGGGTCGAGGTCTGCGAAAGCCGATATTGCCGTGACCTTGTCCGGCTGCAATAAGCGGGCTTCGCGAGATCGCAGATGACCTTCTGACTGACCGTCCGTATAGGTTTGCATCTCAGAACAACAACAAACCTTTCGAGGAAGCAGACCCATGGTCTTTTCGACGCGCTTTTCCCGACGCACGCTTCTCAAGGCCTCCGCAGCGACCGCGGTCCTGGGCGGCATCGGTGCGCCCCATGTGGCACGCGCCCAGAGCGCCGAGTTCACCTACAAATACGCCAACAACCTGCCCGACACCCATCCGCTGAACGTCCGCGCCAAGGAGATGGCGGCGGCAATCAAGAGCGAGACAGGCGGCAAGTTCGACCTCCAGATCTTCCCGAACAACCAGCTCGGTTCCGACACCGACATGCTGAGCCAGATCCGCTCCGGCGGCGTCGAGTTCTTCACGCTGTCGGGCCTGATCCTGTCGACCCTGGTGCCGGCGGCGTCCATCAACGGCATCGGCTTCGCGTTCCCGGACTACGACACGGTCTGGAAGGCCATGGACGGCGATCTCGGCGCCCATGTCCGCGGCGAGATCAAGAAAGCCGGCCTCGAGGTCATGGACAAGATCTGGGACAACGGCTTCCGCCAGACCACGTCGTCGAGCAGGCCGATCACCGGCCCCGACGACCTCAAGGGCTTCAAGATCCGCGTGCCGGTCTCGCCGCTGTGGACCTCGATGTTCAAGGCGTTCGACGCCGCGCCCGCCTCGATCAACTTCAGCGAGGTTTACTCCGCGCTCCAGACCAGGATTGTCGAAGGCCAGGAGAATCCGCTGGCGATCATCTCGACCGCCAAGCTCTACGAGGTGCAGAAGTTCTGCTCGCTGACCAACCACATGTGGGACGGCTTCTGGTTCCTGGCCAACCGCAGGGCCTGGGAAAAGCTGCCGCAGGACGTGCGCACGATCGTGGCCAAGAACATCAACGCCGCCGCGGTCAACGAGCGCGCCGATACCGCCAAGCTCAATGCCAATCTGCAGCAGGAACTCGCCGGCAAGGGCCTGACCTTCAACCAGCCCGCCGTGGCGCCGTTCCGCGACAAGCTGCGCACCGCGGGCTTCTATGCCGAGTGGAAGGGCAAGTATGGCGACCAGGCCTGGGACCTCCTGGAAAAGGCCGTCGGCAAGCTGTCGTAGCGTGGTGGGGCCGTCGGGGTTCGTATCGGGATGGCTCACGTCGAGGTCGAGGTGACCGCTGTGGTGGGTGAGGCGACGTTGCAGTCCCCTCGCCGACCTTCGTTGCTGGCGTCGGTCGAGCGCGTGCTGGGTCTCGTCGTCGAGATCCCGACGGCGATCCTGGTGGTCGCCGAGATCGTGATCCTGTTTGCCGGCGTGGTCGCGCGCTACGGCCTGCACCGCCCGCTGATCTGGTCGGACGAGTTCGCCTCGATCCTGTTCCTGTGGCTCGCCATGCTGGGCGCGGCGGTCGCCTTCCGCCGCTCCGAGCACATGCGCATGACTGCGGTCGTCGCCAGCGCCAGGCCCGCCATGCGAGCCTATCTCGACCTGGTCGCGACCTCCGCGGCCCTGGCGTTCCTGATCCTGATCGCTTGGCCGGCAAGCGACTACGCCTATGAAGAAAGCTACATCACGACGCCGGCGCTGCAGATCTCCAATATGTGGCGGGCCGCTGCGCTGCCGGCCGGCATCTTCCTGATGGCGACCTTTGCCTTGCTGCGGCTGCTGCGCGCGGCCGACTACCGGATGGTTGCAGCTGCCGTGCTGTCGGTCGCCGTCGTGATCGGCCTGTTCTGGCTGGCTGAGCCGTTGCTGCGCCCGCTCGGCAACCTCAACCTCGTCGTCTTCTTCGTCGGCGTTGCCGGCTTCTGCGTCTTTGCCGGCGTTCCCATTGCGTTCGGCTTCGGTCTTGCAATCTTCGGCTATCTCGCGCTGACCACCCGCACGCCCGTCATGGTGCTGATCGGCCGGATGGACGAGGGCATGAGCCACCTCATCCTGCTCTCGGTGCCCCTGTTCGTGTTCCTGGGATTGCTGATCGAGATGACCGGCATGGCCCGCGCCATGGTGGCGTTCCTGGCGAGCCTGCTCGGCCATGTCAGGGGCGGCCTGCACTACGTGCTGGTCGGCGCCATGTACCTGGTCTCCGGCATATCCGGCGCCAAGGCGGCCGACATGGCGGCGGTCGCACCCGTGCTGTTCCCGGAGATGAAGGAGCGCGGGGCCAAGCCCGGCGATCTCGTCGCGCTGCTGGCGGCAACGGGTGCCCAGACCGAGACCATTCCGCCGAGCCTCGTGCTGATCACGATCGGCTCGGTCACGGGCGTGTCGATCGCCGCCCTTTTCACCGGCGGCCTCCTGCCCGGCGTCGTGCTTGCGATCACGCTTTGCATGCTGGTGTGGTGGCGCTACCGCCACGAGGACCTGAGCCACATCCGCCGTGCCACGACATCGGAGATCGGCAGGAGCTTCGTCATCGCCCTGCCCGCGCTCGCGCTGCCCTTCGTGATCCGCTATGCCGTGGTCGAGGGCATCGCGACGGCCACCGAGGTCTCCACCATCGGCATCGTCTACGGTGCGCTCGTCGGGCTGCTCGTCTACCGCCGGTTCGACTGGCGGCGGCTGTTTCCGATGCTGATCGAGACGGCGGCGCTGTCGGGTGCGATCCTCTTGATCATCGGCACCGCCACGGGTATGGCCTGGGGCCTGACCCAGTCAGGCTTCTCGCGCTCCCTGGCGGCGGCCATGACCGGATTGCCCGGGGGAGCTGCGACCTTCATCGCCGTCTCGATCCTGGCCTTCGTCATCCTCGGCAGCGTGCTGGAAGGTATTCCTGCGATCGTGCTGTTCGGGCCGCTGCTGTTCCCGATCGCCCGCGCCGTCGGCGTGCACGAGGTGCACTATGCCATGGTGATCATTCTCGCCATGGGTATCGGGCTATTCGCCCCGCCGTTCGGCGTCGGCTATTATGCGGCCTGCGCCATCGGACGCGTCGATCCGGCCGAAGGCATCAGGCCGATCTGGGGCTATCTCTTGGCGCTGCTGGTGGGATTGATCATCGTCGCGATCTTCCCCTGGATCTCGATCGGTTTTCTTTGACGCGATAAAGGAGTGAGTCGATGAGTGAACGGCAGAACCCGTACAAGATCGGCCTCGACAAGACTCCCGCCAACTACGTGCCTCTGAGTCCGCTGAGCTTCCTCGCGCGCAGTGCCGCCGTGTATCCCGATCATGTCAGCACGGTCTACGAGGGCCGCAGCTTCACCTGGGCGCAGACGCACGAGCGCTGCAAGCGTTTTGCGTCCTGGCTCGCGCGCAAGGGCATCGGCATCGGCGACACGGTCGCGGCCATGCTGCCGAACATTCCGGCGATGAACGAGGCCCATTTCGCCGTGCCGATGACGGGCGCCGTGCTCAACGCGCTGAACATCCGCCTCGATGCGCCCTCGATCGCGTTCCAGCTCGACCATGGCGGCGCCAAGATCATCCTTGTCGATCCCGAGTTCTCGGGCGTCATCACCGACGCGCTGGCGCAGATGAAGGGCCCGAGGCCGCTCGTGGTCGATGTCGACGACGCATCGTTCAAAGGCGGCAAGCGCATCGGCGAGATCGAATATGAGACCGCGGTCGCCGAAGGCGATCCAGACTTCGCGGCGATCACGCCGAGCGATGAATGGGACGCGATCGCGCTGAGTTACACGTCGGGTACGACGGGCAATCCCAAGGGCGTCGTCACCCATCACCGCGGCGCGTATCTGAACGCCGTCAGCAACATCCTCGCCGGCAATCTCGGCCAGCATCCGGTCTATCTCTGGACGCTGCCAATGTTCCATTGCAACGGCTGGTGCTTTCCCTGGACGACTGCGGCCGCCGCTGGCATCAATGTCTGCCTGCGCAAGGTCGAGCCAACGAAGATTTTCGAGCTGATCAAGACCCACGGCGTCACCCACATGTGCGGCGCGCCGATCGTCTACAACACGCTGATCAACGCACCGGATGCTCCCAAGGGAACTGCCGCCCGCCACGTCGTCGGCCTTATCGCAGGCGCGGCGCCGCCGGTCGCGGTGCTGGAAGGCGCGGAAAGCATCGGTATCAAGCTGACACATGTCTACGGCCTGACCGAGGTCTACGGCCCCGCCTCTGTCTGCGCCGAGCAGCCCGGCTGGGACGAACTTCCGCCCGCCGAACGCGCACGCATGAAGCGGCGGCAGGGCGTGCCCTACCCGCTCCAGGAAAGCGTCACCGTCATCAACCCTCAGACGATGCGGCAAGTGCCGCGCGATGGCGAAACCATCGGCGAGGTCATGTTCCGCGGCAACATCGTGATGAAGGGCTATCTCAGGAACGAGAAGGCGACCAGCGAGGCCTTCGAAGGCGGCTGGTTTCACACCGGCGATCTCGGCGTGCTCGACGAGCACGGCTACGTCATCATCAAGGACCGTTCGAAGGACATCATCATCTCCGGCGGCGAGAACATCTCCTCAGTCGAGGTCGAGGACATCCTTTACAAGCATCCGGCGGTGCTGTTCGCCGCCGTGGTCGCAAAACCCGATCCGAAATGGGGTGAAGTACCTTGCGCCTTCGTCGAGCTGAAGGACGGCGCAAGCGCCAGCGAGGCCGACATCATCGCGTTCTGCCGATCGCACATGAGCGGCTTCAAGACGCCGAAGGCGGTCGTGTTCGGGCCCATCCCGAAGACGTCGACGGGCAAGATCCAGAAATTCCTGCTGCGCAACGAAGTCGGCTCGGCGAAAGCGATCTCGGCCTGAACAGCGTCCGAAGAGGTCTAGGCCGTCTCGAGCCGCAACCCGTCATAGGCCGGCACCACGCCGGCGGGCAGCGACTGCCGGATAACCTCGTAATCGACGTCGGCGGTCATGTTGGTGATCACCGCGCGCTTCGGCTTGAACCGCTCGATCCAGGACAGCGCGTCGTTGATGCTGAAATGGCTGACATGGCTGGTGTAGCGCAGGCCGTCGACGATCCAGAGATCCAGATTTTCCAGAGCGCCCCAGCTCTCGCGCGGGATGTCGTTGAGATCAGGGGTGTAGGCGGCGTCCCCGATGCGATAGCCGAGCGCTGGAATGTTGCCATGCTGCACCAGGAAGGCGGTCATCGTCACCGCGCCGCCCTTGCCAAGGACGGTCTGGCTTTCGCCCGCCTCGATCGAGTGCCGAGTCAGTATCGGCGGGTAGTCGCTGCCCTCAGGCGAGATGAAGCAATAGGAGAACCGCGACAGAATGTCCTTGGCGGTCGACTGATTGAAATAGGTCGGGATGCGCCGGCGCATGTGCATCACGACCGAACGCAGATCGTCCATGCCGTGAGTCTGATCGGCGTGCTCGTGGGTCAGGAACACGGCGTCGATGTGGTCGACGTTGGTGGAAAGCAATTGCTCGCGCAGATCCGGCGAAGTGTCGATCACGATCCGCGTGGTGCCGTGCTCGGAGGTCCGTTCGACCAGCAGTGAGCAACGCCGCCGGCGGTTCTTGGGATTGTTGGGATCGCAGGCACCCCAGCCGAGCGCCGGGCGGGGCACGCCGGCGGAGGAGCCGCAGCCCAGGATCGTCAAGGTCAGCGTCATGCGGCATCCAGTTTCAAGCGTTCACCTTCGAGAACAGGCGGAAGAAGTTTTCGGTGGTCTGGCGCGAGATCTCGTCAAACGACACGCCCCGTGTCTCGGCGAGCACCTTTGCAACCTCGACCACATAGGCCGGCTCGTTGCGCTTGCCTCTAAACTTGCCGGGCGCAAGATAGGGCGAGTCTGTTTCAACCAAAATACGGTCCGCTGGCAGCTCGGCCGCAAGCGCGCGCAAGGCTTCCGATTTCTTGAAGGTCAGGATACCCGTGAAACCGATATAATGCCCGAGCGACACGGCCTTCAATGCCAGATCGCGTCCGCCGGTGTAGCAATGCAGCACCGCGCGGAACGACCCGTTGGCCGCCTCCTCTTCCAGAATGCGTGCGCAGTCCGCGTCGGCTTCGCGGGTGTGGATCACCAGCGGCAGGCCGGTGGTGCGAGCGGCGGCGATGTGAGCGCGAAAGCCCCTCGCCTGCGCCTCCGGCGAGCCATTGTCGTAGAAATAGTCGAGCCCGGCTTCGCCGAGCGCGACGACCTTGGGATGCTGCGTCAGGGCAACAAGCTCGTCCGGCGCGATGCCGTCCTCCTCGTCCGCGTTGTGCGGATGGGTGCCGACCGAGCAATAGACGTCGTCATAGCGCTCGGCGATCGCGAGCAGGTCCTTCAGCCGCCGCACCCGCGTCGAGATCGTGACCATGCGCGCGACGCCGGCCGCCCGCGCCCGCGACAGGATCCCGTCAAGATCTTCCGCAAAGTCCGGAAAATCCAGGTGGCAGTGGCTGTCGACCAACATGCGGACGCCTTCAGGCTGCCGGCTCGATGTAGCGCGGGAACGCCGGTGTCGGTGCCGGCAAGGTCGAGCCGGGTGCGATGCGGCTGGCGCCGCCGAGCATGGTGAAGCTGCGCTCGGCTTCGGGAATGCCGAGGCTTTCGAGCAGCTTGCCGGAGGCAGTCGGCATCACGGGCTGAGCCAGGATCGCGATCTGGCGCACGACTTCCGCGGTGACGTAGAGCACCGTCTTCTGCCTGGCCGGATCCGTCTTGGCGAGCGCCCACGGTGCCTCGCCGGCGAAATAGCGGTTGGCCTCCGCGACCACGGACCAGACGGCGTTGAGCCAATGATGGATCTGCTGCGTCGCCATGGCCTCACGCGAAGCCGCGATCATGCCGTCGGCCATCGCCAGGATCGCCTTGTCGTTGTCGCTGAACGCGCCGGGCTCGGGCAACACGCCGCCCAGTTGCTTGGCGATCATCGAAAGCGAACGCTGCGCGAGGTTGCCGAGATCGTTGGCGAGATCGGCATTGATGCGCGCGACGATGGCCTCGTGATTGTAATTGCCGTCCTGGCCAAACGGCACCTCGCGCAGGAAAAAATAGCGAAGTTGGTCCACGCCGTACTGCTCGGCAAGATTGAAGGGATCGACGACGTTGCCGACCGACTTCGACATCTTCTCGCCCCTGTTGAACAGGAAGCCGTGGGCATAGACCCGCTTCGGCAGGGGGATCCCGGCCGACATCAGGAACGCCGGCCAGTAGACGGCGTGGAAGCGGATGATGTCTTTGCCGATGATGTGCACATCGGCCGGCCAGTAGCGCCAGTTCTTGTCGCTCTCGTCGGGGAAGCCCACGCCGGTGATGTAGTTGGTCAGCGCGTCGACCCAGACATACATCACATGATCTTCGTCGCCGGGCACTTTCACGCCCCAATCGAAGGTCGTGCGCGAGATCGAGAGATCGCGCAGCCCGCCTCTGACGAAGCTCACCACCTCATTCTTGCGAGAATCAGGCCCGATGAAGTCAGGGTGATCCGCATAGAACTCGAGCAGCTTGTCCTGGTACTGCGAGAGGCGGAAGAAATAGCTCTTCTCCTCCACCCATTCCACCGGCGTGCCCTGTGGTCCGAGCCGCACGCCGTCGTCGTTCACGCGCGTCTCGTCCTCGGCGTAATAGGCCTCGTCGCGGACCGAGTACCAGCCCGAATAGGTGTCGGCGTAGATGTCGCCGTTCGCTTCCATGCGCCGCCAGATCTCCTGGCTGGAGCGATGATGCTGCTCCTCGGTGGTGCGGATGAAGCGGTCGAACGACACGTTCAGGCGCTCGTCCATCTCCTTGAAGCGGCCGGCGTTGCGGGCTGCGAGCGCGGAGACGGACATGTTCTCACCCGCCGCGGTCTGAACCATCTTCTGACCGTGCTCGTCGGTGCCGGTCAGGAAAAACACGTCCTTGCCGTCGAGCCGAGCAAAACGCGCCAGCACGTCGGTCGCGATCGCCTCGTAGGCGTGACCGATGTGCGGGCTGCCGTTGGGATAGGCGATCGCGGTTGTGATGTAGAAGACGTTGTCGCGCGCAGGCGCGGCGACTTGCGGAGCTGTGGCAGGCTTGGGTGCACGTGCGGCCTTGGGCTTGGCCACCTTGGGCTTCACAGGCGTGACCATGGGAGCCGGTGCGGCGGTCACGGCAGGCGCAGTCGCCTTTTTCGCGACCTTCTTCGCCGGAGCCTTGGCCGGCTTTTTGGCAGCCTTATTCGCCGCCGTCTTGGTGACGACCTGCTTCTTCGCGGCCTTCTTGCCGGCTTTCTTTGCTGCGCCCTTCTTCACGCTCTTCTTGGCGGCAGCCTTCTTGGTCTTCTTGACCTTCTTGGCGGCCTTGCTCGCGCGCGCCTTCACGGCCTTCTTCGCAGACTTCTTGCCGCTCTTGCGTTTGACGGATTTCTTAGCTCGCGTTGCCACCACGAATTCCTTTACCGGCTTCTCGAATTTGGAAACGGCTCGCGCTTAGCGCGTTGCGTCCGCCAGCCAGCCGAACACCGAGAAAACCAGGGGCTTGCGCTCCAGATTGTAGGTTTCGGTATCACGCGCGGCGCGGACGATCTTTTCCCATACCTCAGCTAGCCGCGCAAGGCGCGGCAGGTTCTGGTTGGCATGGGCATCGTCTGCATGCAGGCGCTCAGCGATCCAGCGGTCGATACCGTCAATGAAAGCCGCCAGCGCGACGCGGTCGCTGGTGCCGAGCGAGTCTCCGAGCGTGTGCAATTCGCGCGGATCGACTTGCGGGAGGCGTGCGAGCATGGCCGCCGTACGCTGCTGGAGCTTGAGCGCATCGCCGCCGAGCAGCGTCAGCGCCCGCGCCACGCTGCCCTCCGAGGCTTCCGCCGCCTCGTGCAAGGCGGGATCGTTCGGATCGAGCTCGGCCGCTGAAGCTGCAGCCCCAATCACGTCATCCGTGGCAAGCGCGCGCAGGCGCAGCTTGCGGCAGCGCGACTGGATCGTGGCGAGCACCCGAGCGGGTGCGTGGCTCACGAGGAGAAACAGCGATTGCTGCGGCGGCTCCTCCAAAATCTTCAACAGCGCGTTGGCGGCATTCGGATTGAGCTCATCGACGGTGTCGACGATACAGACGCGCCAGCCTTCGGCCGCCGCGGTCGAGCCGAAGAAGCCGATTGTCTCGCGTGTCTCGTCCACGGTGATCACGGTGCGCATCACGCCGCGGTCGTTGGCGGTTCGCTCCAGCGTCAACAGGCCGCCATGCGAACCCGCCGCCACCTGGCGGGCCACGGCGTCGTCAGGACCGACCGTAAGGTCTTCCGCCCGCTGCACGGCAGGCGCGAGCGGCTGCGAATGGGCGAGAACGAAGCGCGCCATGCGGTAGGCCAGCGTCGCCTTGCCGATCCCTTGCGGCCCGCCGATCAGCCAGGCATGTGGAATCCGCCCGCTTCGATAGGCCGCAAGTAACGCCGCCTCGGCCTCGCGATGGCCGAACAGGCGGCTCGTCTCGCGCGGATGCGGAACGGTTTCGCGCTCGGCCTGACGTGGGCTCATGCCGAAATTACCGACGCAGGCGTGGGGAGAAGACGCTCGCGCAGCACCGTCCAGATCCGTGCGGCGACCGTGTCGGGGTCGGAATCGGCGTCGATCAACACGCAGCGCGCGGGATCCTCTGCCGCGATCTTGCGATAGGCTTCGCGGAGGCCCTGGTGGAAGCTGAGCTTCTCGGCCTCGAACCTGTCGGGGATGCCGCTGCCGCGGCGCGCGGCGGCGCGTTGCAGGCCGATCTCGACCGACAAATCGAGGATGATGGTGAGGTCCGGCTGGAGGTTGCCGATCGTCACCCGCTGCATTGCGTTGATCAGTCCGGCCGGCACCTGGCCGAGGCTGCCCTGATACGCCCGCGTCGAGTCGGCGAAGCGATCGCACAACACCCAGACGCCCTGGCTCAGCGCCGGCTGGATCACGGTGCGGACATGGTCATCGCGCGCGGCGGCAAACAGCAGCGTCTCGGCCTCGGGGCCGAGCAGCTTGCCCATGCCCGACAGCACCAGATGACGCATGATCTCGGCGCCCGGCGAACCGCCCGGCTCCCGCGTCACCCGGATGCGCAGCTTCGCCGCCTTGAGGCGATCGGCGAGCTTTTTGATCTGGGTCGACTTGCCGGTGCCCTCGCCGCCTTCAAAGGTGATGAAGCGTCCGCGTCCGGACGGCCGCTGTGCCGCGCTCTCACTCATGATCAGAGCTTCTCGGCGCCTGCGCGGAACATGCCGATCACGAGCTCGCTGGCGCCGTCGATTGCGCGGCGCATTGTCGAGCCGGTGCCGATGGCCTCGGCCGCATAGACCGGCGTCTCCACTGCGATGTTGCCGCTGCGCCAGACCCTGACCACGCCGACCCGCTGGCCGGCCTCGATAGGCGCCCGCACCGGGCCGCTATAGACGATGCGCGCAATCAGCTTGTCGTTGCCGTTCTTGTGAACCATCACCTTCACGGGTGTCTTGGCGACGAGCTTGACCGAGCGGCTCTCGCCGCCGAACACCTTGGCATAGCCGACGGGCTGCTCGGCCGCCATCAGCGTACGGGTCTCGAAATTGCGAAAACCCCATTCCAGCATCTTCTTGGCTTCGCTGGCGCGATCATCGGCATCTTCGAGCCCGTTGACGACGACGATCAGGCGCGTGCCGTTCTGCACGGCCGAGCCGACCATGCCGTAGCCGCCTTCCTTGGTGTAGCCGGTCTTGAGGCCGTCGGCGCCTTCCAATGAATTAAGCAGTGGATTGCGGTTGGGCTGGCGGATCTTGTTCCAGGTGAACTCCTTCTCGCCGAACAGTTTGTAGAACTCCGGGAAGTCGAGAATGATGTGGCGGGCGAGGATGCCAAGCTCGCGAACCGTCATCTTGTTGCCGGGGTCCGGCAGGCCGCTGGAATTGGCGAAGGTCGACCTGGTGAGGCCGAGCTCGCGTGCGCGCTTGGTCATGAAGTCGGCCGCGAAGATCCGCTCATTGCCGGCCATGGCTTCGGCGAGCGCGATGCAGGCGTCGTTGCCGCTCTGGATAATCGCGCCGTGCAGAAGGTCGTTGACCGAGACCTTGCTGTTGATGGCGGCGAACATGGTCGAGCCGCCCGAGGGCGCACCGCCCCGGCGCCAGGCGTTCTCGCTGATCCGGTACTCGTCGGTCAGCTTGATGTCGCCCTTCTTGACCGCGTTGAAGACGACCTCCGCGGTCATCAGCTTCATCATGCTCGAGGGGGCGCGCAGCTCGTCGGCGTTCTTCTCGAACAGCACGCTGCCTGAGGAGGCCTCAATCAGGATCGCGGTCGGGGCATCGCCATCGAAGCCGGTGTCGTCCGCCTTCTTGGCGCCCTGGACGCTCTGGTTGGCGGCGTAGAGCGCGCCGCCCCAGCCTGCGACCAGGACCACTGCGATCAGAACCGCCGCGATCAGCCCGCGCGCCAGCGTTCCGGCGGTGAGCCGGTTGAGACGAAGCAAAGACAGACGAAGTGCCATAGCGAAGCCCTGAGGGAGGCGTTCTAACAGCTGGAACAGATGCGAACAACACGCGGCTGGACGCTTGTCCCTGAGATTGCACGATTCTCGCCGCGCCCCTATCGTGGTGTCTTACGTTTCTCGACCAAACCCCTGAAACAAGGCGGAAAAGCGAATGTCCTCAACCCGCATGATCAAGGCCAACGGGATCGAGCTTTTCGTCCGCGAAGCCGGCCAGGGTCCGCTGGTGGTGCTGTGCCATGGCTGGCCGGAACTCTCCTATTCCTGGCGCCATCAGATCCCCGCGCTTGCCGAAGCCGGATTTCACGTCGTCGCCCCCGATATGCGCGGCTACGGCCAGAGCGCTGCACCTCCTGAAGTTGCCGCCTACTCGATCTTCGACACGGTCGGCGATGTGGTCGGCCTCGTCCAGGCGCTGGGTGAGACCAAGGCGATGGTGGTCGGTCATGATTGGGGCGCACCGGTCGCCTGGCACGCGGCGCTGTTTCGGCCCGACATCTTCACGGCAGTCGCAGGCCTGAGCGTGCCGCCGCCGTTCCGCGGCCGCGGCAAGCCGCTCGATCTGTTGCGCCAGGGCGGCGTCACCAACTTCTACTGGCAGTACTTTCAGACACCCGGCGTCGCCGAGGCCGAGCTCGAACGCGACGTCGCTCGCACCATGCGCATCATCCTCGGCGGACGCGGCCTCGCCGATCCCACCGCGGCCATGTTCGTGCAGGAGGGCAAGGGCTTTCTCGGCCATGCGGCTGACGAGGAGCCGCTGCCCGGCTGGCTCAGCGAGCCTGACCTCGCCTATTTCACCGAGAGCTTCCGCAAGTCCGGATTCCGCGGCGGGCTGAACTGGTACCGCAACATCGACCGCAATTGGGAGCTGACGGCGCCTTGGCAAGACGCACAGATCCGTCAGCCATCGCTGTTCATCGCCGGTTCGAAGGACGCGGTCATCACCGGCCTGATCGGGGCCAAGCGCGTCAACGAGCTCGAGCGCGTGCTGCCCAATCTGAAGCGCAAGCTGATCCTCGACGGCGCCGGCCACTGGGTGCAGCAGGAGCGGCCCGACGAGGTGAACGCGGCACTGGTGACGTTCTTGAAGGAGAGCGCGGCTCAGTAGAGGCCGCGGCCGCTCAGTATGCTGCGGGCCTCGGCCGCGCCGTCCGAGGCATAGGCAGCGGACGGAGCGCTCTCGGTCGTGTAGCTGCCATCGGCGTCGTAGGAGACCGCGCGCGCGTTCTGGAGCGCACGGTTCCGGCCACGGCTCGAGGCCGACATTTCCGATGTCGCATTGAGCGAGGCCATATCGGCCGAGCTGTTGCCGAGATTATAGGGCCGCCCCTCGGGCATCGGTACGTCGCCGCGAATGGCGCCGCGGGCTGATGATGATAGCTCTGGCACAAACGGCTTGGCCGAGGCGACCCGGACCATCGACGGAGACGGCGCCGGAACGCCGGTGCGCAGGGTCGCCAGAAGCTGGCGGTCATCGGAGCCTTCGAGCGGCGCCCGGCCGACATATTCGACGCGGACCTTGGCGACACCATTTCCTTTGAATTCAAGGAGTTCGGCGGCCTTGTTCGAGACGTCGATGAGACGGTTGCCGTGATAGGGCCCGCGGTCGTTGACGCGGACGATCAGCGACTTTCCGTTCGAGACGTTGGTCACCCGCGCGTAGGACGGCATCGGCAGGGTCGGATGCGCCGCGGTCAGCGAGGTCATGTCGAACACCTCGCCATTGGCGGTCAGGCGGCCGTGGAAGCTGTCGCCGTACCAGGAGGCCATGCCCTCGGCGCGGTAGTTGACGTCCTCCTCCGGCACGTAAGTCCGGCCCGCCACGACATAGGGCTTGCCGACGCGATAGGTACCGCCGCCCTTCGGGACGGGATCGCCGAACGCCACCACGCGCGGGCTTGATGACACCCCGTATTTCGGATCCACCCGGCTCGCGAACTTGTTCGAGGAGGCGCAATTGGCGAGCGCGAGACACGTCGCGACAACCGCAACACCGCGCACGGCTCGCAAAACCGAATCTGACCGCCCGATCCCCATTGACCCCAAATACCACTTCGCCGGAGGCGTACCCAACCCGCTGAGACTACGGGGAGCGCTGTCCAGTCCTTCTGATTCCGAGGCGGCCCACCACCGCTTCGGACGTGGTAAGGATAACGCAACCCGATCACGGCGGAAATGGGGAGCCGCCAAGGATCACGCCGGGATGGTAAACGCCACGTTGGTTTCTCCCCGTCGATCTACGGAGCCGAGGCGCATTCTCTGTGCCAGTCCTGGACATTCTGTTGCGCCAAATCCTCACCCCACCCCCATTGTCTCGCCTCTCACCGAAATTCTTTTGACTGTGCAAGGCCGCACGCGTTTTCTCGGATGCAAGGGCAGGATTTGGAATTTAACGATGATCGAGACGGTTTCGGCACTGATGGGTCTAGTAAGCGCGGGGATCTTCCTGGCCCATGCGTTCGAAGGTTACCGCACGAGGGCCTGACGGCACCCGCGCGGACGGCAAGCATCACCTCTTTCAAAGCGGCGCGTTCGGACGAGCTTCATCGATCCGCGCGAGCATCGAAGACGAGAGCGGCAGGTGTCCCATGCGTAACCATGACCTCGTATCCGATGGCTTCCTGGCATTGACCGCCGGCGGCTTGGTCCTGCTCTGCTCGAGCCTCGTGGCCCTGGCGTTTGCCTGAGGAAGCGCATCTATCCGGATGAACGCCCACGGGGGTCGCCAGCACCTCTCCCGGCTCAACGCAGGCCCAACAGCGAGCGGCGGTAGAAGCTGCCGCGGGCCTCGTTCAGGCAGACGAAGCTGCCGTCGAAGCCCTGGCCGTAGCGCTTCTGTCGCTTTCGGTAGTAGCGGCCCTTTTTGAAATCGAGCCAGACGACCCTGTCATGCGGGCAATGACGCTGCGCCTGCGCCTCGTAGCGAAACGGCGTCAGCGGCGTAGCCCAGACTTCGGCGCCTCCTGCGCCGACCAGCATGACGCCCGCGCATGCGATTGCGCCCCACCACTTGCCCAAGCCGCTCCAGGACACGCCCACCTCCCGCTCGCGGCCGTCCTGCGACGGCCGATCGGCACGGTAGCACGAGCGGATACCCACGCGGTAATGGCGGCCGACAATCAAATGCAGGCCGCCAGGAGATGCGATTTTGGTAGTGGCGCAGCGAAGCGTGTTCGCTCAGTCCTTTGTGGCTGCGGCTTCCCGCGCCAGTCGCTCGGCCTTCAGCCGTTCCTTGTTGGCGTAAAACGCCTTCTGCGCCGCTTCATGATCGCGGATGGCCTTCTCGGCCTCGACGCGACGCGTGGCATCGCGCGCCTGGCGTTGTTCAGGGGTCAGGGGTTTGCGTCGGAACGAAAGGTCTTCAGTCATGGCAACACAACGCGGCGATGAGGAAATAGTTCCGCATCGTTCCGCTTGCCAGACCGCTGCCCACACAGAGTCTGCGAAAACAACCCCATGCACAGTAGCCAAGTTGTTCTGAATCAATGCCTTTTCCGGAAAGCCCGAGGCTACCGCACCGTGGGCGAAACAGCGGTCCTTTCCGACGCTCGAAGTCGTGGATTCGTCGACCTCCCCGGACAGCGGCCTGCGAAGGTCATCGTTCCGCAGCGGCGATCTCGATGTCCGCAATCACGGGCAGATGGTCTGAATAAACCCTGGCCTCCTCGTCGGTCCAGACTTTCCCGATCCGGCTGTCAGGCGTTGCGTAGATCCGGTCGAGCCGCATCAGGGGCAGGCGTGATGGAAAAGTCCGCAACTGCGTCCGGTTGGGACAGACCTGCGCGAGCACGCGGCGCACCGATCTCACCCAGAACCAATCGTTGAAATCGCCGAGCACGACGGTCCTTGCCGGCTTCACCAGGCTCACCAGAGCACGTGCCTGGGCATAACGTTCGTGAATGCTCAGGCCGAGATGCGTGGCCACTACACGCACATCGCCGGAAGGCGTCAGCAGGTCCGTGGCGATGGCCCGGCGCGGCTCCCGCTCCTGGTATGACACGTCGACGATCTCGGGCATGCTGGAGAACGAGAAGCGGCTCAGCAGCATCTGGCCGTAGTCGCCATCCTCCGTAACGATCGACTTGGCGTGAACGCGGTGATCGCCGACGACACTCGCCAGCTTCGCAAACGGATCATCCGAGCGCGAGCGCGAATCCACCTCCTGGAGCGCGACCACATCGGGGGACCACTTGCGGATGATGGAGCAAACCCCCTCCAGATCGAACCTCGGATTGAGATTGAACGTGCCATGCACGTTCCACGTCATGAAGCGCACCGGCGCCATCAGCGCCTCCCGGCGAGCCACGTCGCGAGGAATTGGGCGCCGGCGCAAACCCCGACCCAGCCGAGGAATGCCAGAATGAGCAGCAATATGTTGCTCCAGGACGCATTTCTGGCGAGCTCTGCGATCTGCGAGCCCAGAACCGCCATCGTGAGGATTCCGGGCGTGCTACCCAGCAGAGTCCCAACCATGAAGTCACGAAGAGGCAGCGTGCTTGCACCTGCCACGACGTTCACCACCGAAAACGGCGCTATGGGAAGCATCCGGATCACGACAACCGCCAGGATCCCCTTCCCGACGATGCGTTCCTGGATGCGCGCGGCACGTCGGCCCAGCAGACGCTGAAGGCGTTCCCGGCCGACGAAGCGACCGATCGCAAACAGTATCAAAGCGCTGAGCAGGACGCCCGCCATGGCGGTCGCGAACCCCAGCCACGGCCCGAGTGCGGCGGCCGTCGCCGCAATGAGAACCAGAACCGGAAAGACGACGAGCCCGCCGAGAACGAAGGCTGCGATCGCCAATGGCGGCCCCCAGATGGACTGCGAATAGGCGGACAGTAGCGCCGAAAGATGACCTGCATCCGCGAGATCGTTCAAGGACGTGTACGACCAGGCCAGCGCCAGCCCGAACAGCGCTACGGCTATCGCCCCGATTCCGATGATGGTTTTCGTCGTCCACATGCGAGATGCCGCGCGCTCCAGATGAAGGGGCAGCTCAGGGTCCGCCACCGGCTGAACCAAGCTGGCCAGCGTGCTGGTTAGAACTGAAGACTCGACTTTCCGCAACGTCTTGGCGCCACGCGCCTTTGACACCTCGTCCAGCAGAGCGAACAGGCGATGCTCGTTTTTCGCGATGGCGTGTTCGTCGAGATCGCAGAAATGGGCGATCAGGCGACGTCGGATCGAAATGATGAAATCCCGATGCTCCTCGGTCGCGGCTTCAAAAATCAGGTCACATTCGCTGTCGGCGCCCATCGACCGGTTGTTGAGGTTGGCCGAACCGATCCTCAAGATCCGGTCGTCGACGACCATGAGCTTGCTGTGCACCATCACCGCGGCTTCCCTGTTCCCGCTGCGCGAGACCGGGTGGACGAAGCGGATGCGATCGGCCACGCCGGCCTCGCTGAAGCAGGCGATGAAGGCACCGCGGCCGTTTTGCATCGCCTGGGATTCAAACCACGACGAATGCAGCTTGGGGGCGACGATCAGAGCGCGGAGCGACGGCACGCGACGCATCTGCTCCGCCAATTCGTGCGCCATCCTGGTCGCGCTGGTGAACTGATTTTCAATGTAGACGAAGCTGTTCGCCGAGCGGATGGCCACAATGAAGGAGCGTTCGACCTCCCTGATGGTCGAACCTGCAGGACTGACCACATCGGTCCTGGCGATACCGACCGGCAAGTGCTCGGCCTCGACCGGCACATTCGCCGGCCAAAAGTTGTCCTCCAATGGGCGCCGTTCGTCCGCGGGTTGACCTGCTGCACGCCAGCGTTGCTCCACGAGGTCGAACAGCTGTGCCGCGGCATCGCCGTCGACCAGGCACTGAACATCATGAAACGGCGGGTATGGCTTGCGCTGGGGGTCGCAACGCATCGCGAAATCGGCACGGTGATCACTCGTGTCCCAGCGCCTGATCGTCAGATCCAGCCCGCCGACGAATGCCAGCGCACCGTCGACACAGACGATCTTCTGGTGCTGGGCCGAACCGAACGGCAGCGTGGCGTCCAGATGAAAGCGGACCCGGCCATCCGTGCCGTCGGTGAATTTCGCCGCCGAATTCCATTCGCGCTCCGAGGCATAAAACGAGACGAAGTCCCAGACGAGAATGTTGATGCGCAAGGCGGGGCGCCGCTGCACCAGTGCGCGCAGGAACGGACCGAACTCCTCGGGCAGGCCGTCGTCCGCGCGTCCGGAAGCACCGACCAAACGGGTCCTGCTGTGGATATCCCACCCGACGATGTAGACGAGATCCTGCGCCGCCAGCAGCGTTTCCCGCAGGGCTGCGAAATAGGCGGCCGCATCGTTCAGAACCGCCACGCGTCGCGCCTCGCACCGCCGCCAGACGGTGTCGCCGGGAATCAGGATCGATGCACTCTGAAGCAGGTGAACCTCGCAATTCGCATGTCGCGTCTAAACGCACCGCATGCTCAGCGAGTTCCACGAACGCTGTTCGGTGCAAACGGCTATGTGGTGCGAACGGCGCGTGCGCCTGCGCTCCTGAGGGCATCCACGATCCGCTCAGGCGCATCTCCGTGGAAATCCACGGAAACCTCGATCAAACCGTCCAACTTCGCCCCACCCTCAGGCGCAGGCGCGGACTTGACGTCGGGACCTGACGGGCGTGTGCCCGCCGTGTTCGCGCCGCCCACCGGCTGAACGAACACGTCGCTTCGCGGCACGCCGCATTCCTGCACGACATGCTCGACCGCAAGCTCTGCGCCGCGGCGCGTGTCGAATTCTCCGACGATGGTGCTTTCCAAGAATGCTCTCCGTGTCTTCGAGAGCGCGACAACGGTCCAGCTGGGCCCAAGTTCCTGAACCGACGAGATCTCAGCCCGAGATCATGGATCGGCACCCGAGCGGTAATGATCAAAACCGAATGATGCCGAGCAGAAAGAGCAGCGCAACCGTGATCAAGCCCGATATCAGCAGCGAGCCAAGACATCCCAGCCGGTTCGAGAAAAAGAAGAACATGCGTTGGCCCACCGTGACGCTTGGCTAATCTCTCCGGTTCGTTAGCGTTCCTGGCGGCTTTCGCCTGTTCCTATCGTCGCTCGCCGGCGCTTCAGGCCCAAGGGCATTGAGACAGGTCAATACAGGCAAGCCCGGCTCTGGAATGATCGCCTCGGCAAGACAACGGAGGCCGGCCATGTCACAGCAGAGCAGCATGCATTACTATCTGAATTGGGCCAAGGAGCGGATCGACGAAATGGACGCCGCTTTGGCTTCCTTCGAGGTCAAGGCGGGCCAGGCCAAGGCCGAGTCCAAGGTCAGGACTGATCAGTTCCTGTCCGACCTGACGCAGCGCCGCGACGAGTTTCAGCAATTGCTCAAGGCCAAGGCGCAGGCCGGCGAAGCCGCATGGGCGGATGCCAAGGCCGACATGGAAAAGCAATGGAACGGATTCGAAGCCCAGGTGAAGGCTTACTTCGAAGGCGCCGGCAAAGAGCTCGAGCAGCAGCAAGCGACGTTCAAGGATATCGCGGCCGCACAGGCCAAGGCCTGGCGGGAGGCCGCCGACAAGATCGGCGAGGCCGCAAGCAAGGTGGCTGCAGCCCGCACCGTGGACATCGACGCCGCGCTCAAGCAGATGAAGTCCGATGCTTCCGAAGCAGAAGCACGCCTGCAGAAGCTGAAACAGGCAGGCAGCGAGTCGTGGTCGGTGATGAGCGCCGCGCTCGCCGATTCCCGCAAGGCGTTCGATCAGGCGAACAAGGCCGCGTGGGACGCGCTGAAGGGCGCGGCTGACACGAAGAGCTGAGAGTTTGGCTCAGTCGCATCCTCAGGAGACGGGCGTGGGAGGGCGTTTGGTTACGGCCGCGAACGCCGTCCCTCGCCTCCTGCGGCCGACACCGGAACGTGGATGTCGGCGCCGAGATGCCGGCTGACGCAGCTAATATCGGTAATGCCGCCGACCTTGCTGAAACTGAGGCGGCACCGTGCCGTTGGGATAGCATTGTCCATCCCTGATATCGAGATCGGCACCGTGGCCGCACGGGACGGGATATCTTCCACCGCGATATTGCCCGCCGCCGCGATAGTACCCTTCGCGGTGGTAGCCGCCGCCGTCATGATACCTGCGCCGATAGGCATCCATATCCTGGGGCGGCAAGACGCCGTTCGGATAGCACATCCCGTCGCGGGCACTGAGGTCCCAGCCGTGGCCGCACGGTGGATAGCGTCGCGGCACGCCATACTGCACCTGCTCGACGGGGGGTCGAACGTCCTGGACCGGCAAAGCCTGACCCGTGAATAGCGCTGCGGCGAGACCGAGAAAAATCATCTGACAACCTCCATAAGACTACCATGCTTCAGCGGGGATGAACCCGCTGTGAATGGCACCGAACTGCGCGAATCCTCGCGACGCGTACCTTGCGGCGATGGTTCAGGTCACGACCATCGCGGAACTGCAGACCGCCGCTCCCGTGAGGATCCTGCGCGGGCATCCCGCTATCGCAACGTGCTCCACCGTCATCCTGTCGATTCCTGGCGTTGGGAGATCGCTGGTGATCTGCCTTCCGTCCCTGGTCCGCAACTCAAGCCTATTCGATTCCGGGATCGCGTTGTTGCGCCTTCGTGACCACCACGGGCTGGCAGGCGTGAACAATCTCACTGACAGGCAAGGCAAGCCCGGAGACATGGCATTGCCGGCCACCGACGATGACATGTTCGTCTGAACGCAGGCTAAGCCATCAGATCCAGGTGTTTGATTTTACTGGTATTTTGGCGGAAGGGGTGGGATTCGAACCCACGGTACCCTTGCGGGCACGCCGGTTTTCAAGACCGGTGCCTTAAACCACTCGGCCACCCTTCCAGAGCCTGGAATGGCTGTCGCTTAACGTAGTCGACCGCGCAAGGCAACGCCAAGTTGGTGCGGGTGTCGCATCGCTGCGACGGTGATCGTAGGGCAGCGCCGCCAGGAAGGCGCGACGTCCCTCCTTACGCGCAAGCTGCCCCCTAGCTCGACGGGCAATCAACCAGCACGGTGCTGCGAATGTATTTGGTTCGCTGGCGGTCGCTGACAAGGCGGCCGAACTGAGGACTGTAATTGAGGTCGTAGCGGCACCCTGCCCGCATCGCCTTGTAGATGGCTTCCCGCTCGATCACGTAGCTTCCTTGCGGAAGCGTCTTGAGGCGGACCTGTGCGATGGTCTGCTCCTAGCCGTGGTCCGGGCCGAGATAGGTGACGCGGTCGGTCGAGCCAACCGACCAGACGATCGCACCCACTGAGATCATCGACACAGCGAGAGCGGCGACCAGCCCGGCTTGCGGTCGCTGAAGGGCTTCGAGAAACAAGCTTATGCCGTTTCGTGTCGTGTCAGGCCCGGCGGTTCAACGAGCTCTCACCTTTCCCTCGCCCAAAACAAAGCGGCGCTCCCGAAGAGAGCGCCGCTTCAATTCTCCAAGCTGGATCTGGCTCAGTAGCCGCAGGATGCGCAGTTCATCTGCACCGGGGCGTAGTAGGAATAACCGGGCGAGACCATCTCGACGCGCTGGCGCGTGGCGTATTGCGGCGGGATTTGCTGGTACTGCACGCTCGGCGGCGCCACCATCACGGTCTGCGGCACCATCACGGTACGATACTGCGCCGGCGTGCGGTGCGCGACCACGGAGCCCGGCGACACCATCACGGTCTCGTCCACCGTGCGATATTGCGGCGGCACGTATTGCTGCTGATAGCAGGTGGTGCACGGCGGCGGCGTGTAGCAATTGTAGCAGCCGGCGGAGGCCGCGCCCGTCATGGAGATCGCGGCGACGGCCGTGGAGAAAACGACAGCGAGAGTACGAGACATTGTGGCGGTGCCCCAGTTGCCCGAAATGGATTTGCGAAGGTCGCCGCAGTATACGCTGCAAAACACAGCCTTGCCGAACTTCGTCGGGGCATCCTTAATGCAAACGGCCGGCTTTCGCCGGCCGTTCAGAACTTGTTGACCATCCGCGCGAGGCGAACGTGCCTGTGCTCACGTCGCGCGCCGCTTCACCTCGCGCACCGCGCCGCGCGCAGCGCTGGTGGTGAGCGCCGCGTAGGCCTGCAGCGCGGTCGAGACCTGGCGCTTGCGGCCCGTCGCCTGCCAGGCGGCATCGCCCTTGGCCTCCTCCGCGGCGCGGCGCTTGGCGAGCTCCTCGTCGGAGACCTCGAGCGTGATGCTGCGGTTCGGGATGTCGATGGCGATGATGTCGCCGGTACGGACCAGGCCGATGTTGCCGCCTTCGGCGGCTTCCGGCGAAAGATGGCCGATCGACAGGCCGGACGAGCCGCCGGAGAAACGGCCGTCGGTGACGAGGGCGCAAGCTTTGCCCAGGCCCATCGATTTCAGATAGCTGGTCGGATACAGCATCTCCTGCATGCCGGGGCCGCCCCGCGGGCCCTCATAGATGATGACCACGACCTCGCCCGCGACGACCTTGCCGCCCAGAATGCCTTCGACCGCCGCGTCCTGGCTCTCGAACACGCGCGCGGGGCCGGAGAACTTCAGGATGGACGCATCAACGCCCGCGGTCTTCACGATGCAGCCGTCCTGCGCGAGGTTGCCGTAGAGCACGGCGAGACCGCCGTCCTTGCTGAAGGCGTGCTCGAGATTGCGCACGACGCCCTTCTCTCGATCGGCATCGAGCTCGTCGTAGCGGCGCTCCTGGCTGAAGGCGACTTGCGTCGGGATGCCGCCGGGCGAGGCGCGGTAGAAGGTCCGCACCGCCTCGCTCTTGGTGCGCTTGATGTCCCAGCGCTCGAGCGCCTCGTGCATGGTCGGCGCATGCACGGTCGTAACAGAGGTGTCGAGCAGGCCGGCACGGTCGAGCTCGCCGAGAATGCCCATGATGCCGCCGGCACGATGCACGTCCTCGACATGCACGTCGGCGACGGAAGGCGCGACCTTGCACAGCACGGGCACGCGGCGCGAGAGCCGGTCGATGTCCTTCATCGTGAAGGGGACCTGGCCCTCATGGGCGGCGGCAAGCAGATGGAGCACCGTGTTGGTCGAGCCGCCCATCGCGATGTCGAGCGTCATCGCGTTCTCGAACGCCTTGAAGTTGGCGATGTTGCGCGGCAGCACGGATGCGTCGTCCTGCTCGTAGTAGCGGCGGACGAGATCGACGATGGTGTGGCCGGCCTCGACGAACAGGCGCTTGCGGTCGGCATGGGTCGCGACGACGGAGCCGTTGCCGGGCAGCGCGAGGCCGAGCGCCTCGGTCAGGCAGTTCATGGAGTTGGCCGTGAACATGCCCGAGCAGGAGCCGCAAGTCGGGCACGCCGAGCGCTCGATCACCTTGACGTCCTCGTCGCTGACCTTGGAATCGGCGGCGGCCACCATGGCGTCGATGAGGTCGACGGCCTTGGTCTTGCCCTGCAGCTTGACCTTGCCCGCCTCCATCGGCCCGCCCGAGACGAACACGGCGGGGATGTTGAGCCTGAGCGCGGCCATCAGCATGCCGGGCGTGATCTTGTCGCAATTGGAAATGCAGACGAGGCCGTCGGCGCAATGCGCGTTGGCCATGTACTCGACGCTGTCGGCGATCAATTCGCGCGACGGCAGGCTGTAGAGCATGCCGTCATGGCCCATCGCGATGCCGTCATCGACCGCGATGGTGTTGAACTCTTTCGCGACGCCGCCGGCCTGCTCGATCTCGCGGGCGACGAGCTGGCCGAGGTCCTTCAGATGCACGTGGCCGGGCACGAACTGGGTGAAGGAATTGACGACCGCGATGATCGGTTTGCCGAAATCGCCGTCCTTCATGCCGGTCGCGCGCCAGAGGCCGCGGGCGCCCGCCATGTTGCGGCCGTGGGTCGTGGTGCGGGAGCGATAGGCTGGCATGGCGGTTTCCGTCCTCGGGGTTGACCGGCCGGGCGGGCGGGAAAAATTGGAGCCGCCTCGGGCCTTTCGGGCCGGATAGCGCACGGGCTGGGCGGGCGCAACGGGAACTTGGGCCGGACAGGGCTCCCCTGCTCCCAGCGCGGGGTTTTCGTCGCTCACTCTCCGTCATTCCGGGGCGATGTGTAGCATCGAACCCTGAATCCATCGGGCCGCAACCCGCGCGGCGAAATGGATTCCGGGCTCGCGCCTGCGGCGCGCCCCGGAATGACAGCCGAGACCGTCCCCTACTGCAAGGTCGGATCGAGCCGGTCGCGGAGCCAGTCGCCGATCACGGACACCGCCAGCGTCGTCACCACGATGGTGGTCGCCGGCGCCAGCATGATCCAGGGCGCCCGGGTCAGGTATTCCCGGCCATAGCCGACCATGTTGCCGAGGCTGGTCATCGGCGGCTGCACGCCAAGGCCGAGGAAGGACAGGCCTGACTCCATCAGGATCACCTCGGGGAATACCAAGGTGGTCGAGACGATCAGGGTCGAGGCGATGTTGGGCAGGATATGCCGGAGATAGATCCGCGACGGCGTCGCCCCGAGCTGGCGGACGGCGGCGGCGTAGCCTTGGGCATTGGCGGAGATGGCAAGGCCGCGCGCGATGCGGGCGTAGCGCTCCCAGCCGAACAGGCCCATCAGCCCGATCAGGAGCGGCAGCGAATTGCCAAAGAAGGCCAGCACGGCCAGCGCCATGATCAGGAACGGCATGCTGGCCTGGAAGTCGGTCAGCATCAGCACGAGCTGCTCGACAGCGCCCCGGAAATGCGCGGCGAGGAAGCCGAGCGTGGTGCCAACGATGGCCGAGATCGCGGTGGCGCCGAAGGCGATCAGCAGCGAGATGCGGATGGAAACGAGCAGGCGTGACAGCACGTCGCGGCCGAGCTCGTCGGTGCCCAGCCAGTGCGCGGCATTGCCGGGCGCCGCCAGGCGATTGCGCAGGTCGAGCTGGGTGAAGCCGTAAGGGGCGATCATCTCGGCGAAGGCCGCAATGACGAGCATGGCGACGATCCAGCCGATCGCGAGCAGGACCGAGACCGGGATCGCCGGCAGGTTGATCCGGCGGCGGAGTGCCGTCTCCTTCAAGGTGACGTCGCTCATGCGTGGGCTCCCTTGCTGCGCAGGCGCGGATCGAGGAAGCCGTAAAGGAAATCGACGATCAGGTTGGACGTCACCATGGTCATGGCGACCAGCAGCAGGATGCATTGCACGACGGCGAGGTCGCGGTTGGCAACGGCGACGACGAGAAGCCGCCCTACCCCCGGCCAGGCAAACACGCTTTCGACCACGACCGCGCCGGCGATCAGCGTGCCCACCATGAAGCCCAGAATGGTGACGGTCGGGATCGCTGCGTTCGGCAGCGCATGCGACGTCACCACCTTGCGCCACGGCACGCCCTTGGCCGAGGCTGTGCGGATATAGGGCTGCCCCAGCACCTCCAGCATCGCGCTGCGGGTGAAGCGCGCCAGCACCGCGGCGCCGCCGAGGCTCAGCGTCGCGATGGGAAGGATGGCGTGGCGCCAGCTGTCCTGCCCGCCCGACGGCAGCCAGCCGAGTTGCACGGCAAAGACGAGGACCAGCACCAGCGCGAGCACGAAGCTCGGGACCGTGAAGCCGGCCACCGCGATCATCATCACGGCGCGGTCGATTGCGGAGCCACGGTGCAGCGCGGCGTAGATGCCGGCGGGAATGCCGAGCGCGACCTTGAAGAAGAAGGCGGGCAAGGTCAGCGCCAGCGTGGCCGGTATCCGCTCCAGCACCAGCTCGATCGCCGGCCGGCCGTCGCGCATGGAGCGGCCGAGCTCACCCTTGGCGATGGCGCCGAAATAGTCGAAATACTGCGCCCAGATGGGATCATCGAGGCCCCAGGCCTTGCGGAACGCCGCGAGCACCTCCGGCGGCGCCTCGGGCCCCAGGATCATCAGCGCGGGATCTCCGGAGAGGCGCAGCACGATGAAGGCGAAGGTGACGACGAGCACGATCGTGAGCGCCGCGCGCCCGATCCGGATGGCGAAATAGCGTCCCATCACGCCGCGTCCCGTGTCGCGGCGCCCGTGACCAGATGGCAGGCGACCTGCCTGTTGCCGCCAACGTCCGACAGCACCGGCACCTCCTGCGCACAGCGCGCGATCGCACGCGGGCAGCGCGGATGGAAGGCGCAGCCATTCGGCCGCGCGGCCGGGTTCGGCGGATCGCCCGCCAGCACGATGCGGCCGGCGCTGCGGCGCCCCGGCGCCGGCGAAGCCGAAACCAGCGCTTGCGTGTAGGGATGCTCGGGCTGCGCGAACAGATCATCCGCGAGGCCGATCTCGACGATACGGCCGAGATACATCACGGCGACGACGTTGCTGATCTGCCTGACGACGCGCAGATCGTGGCTAATGAACAGCAGCGTCAGCGACAGCTGCGCCTGGAGATCGCAAAGCAGGTTCACGACCTGCGCCTGGATCGAGACGTCGAGTGCGCTGACCGGCTCGTCGCAAACGAGGAAATCCGGCTTGGTGGCGAGCGCCCGGGCCAGCACGATGCGCTGACGCTGTCCACCGGACAGCGCGCCGGGATAGCGCGCGCCATGCGCTGGCGTCAGCTCGACGTCGCGCAGCAGCTCGCGCACTCTCTCTTCGCGTTCCCCGGGCGTGCCCAGACCATGAATGTCCAGGGGCTCGCGAATCTGCGTCCCAACCGGCAGACGCCGATCCAGTGCCCCGAGCGGGTCTTGAAAGATCATCTGCATGCGGGCGCGTTGGGCACGCCACGTAGCCGTCCCCGGCGCGGCCATCGGCTTGCCGTCGAACCGCACCTCGCCGTGATCCGGCGGCTCGAGGCCGAGCACGATGCGGCCCGTGGTGGACTTGCCCGAGCCGGATTCGCCGACGAGGCCGAGCGTCTCGCCCCTGGGAATCGTGAGCGAGACGCCGTCGACGGCATGGACGGCCGCAGCCCGGCCGAACATTCCTGACCGCATGCTGTAGCTGCGGGAGATCGCGGAGACCGCGACGAGCGGTGCGTTCATTCCGCGGCAATCCTGAGCAGCGCGCGGCGCGACGCCTCGGCGCGCACGCAGGCAACGCTGCGCTCGTTCGCAATCGGTACCAGGGTCGGAGCTGCGAGACTGCATGGCTCCGCGGCCAAGGCGCAGCGCGGGGCAAAGGCGCAGCCCGCGGGCATATGCGCGGGATCGGGCACCGTGCCGGGAATGGCCGTGAGGCGGCGGCGCGGCCCGCCGAGCGGCGGCAACGCGCCGATCAGGCCTTGTGCATAGGGATGGACGGGATCGGCGAACAGCTGGTGGCTCGGCGCCTGCTCGACGATGCGGCCGGCATACATCACCGCAACGCGGTCGCAGTTTTCCGCGACGACGCCGAGGTCATGGCTGATCAGCACCATCGCCATGCCCATCTCGCGGCGGATGCTGGAGAGCAGCTCCAGAATCTGCGCCTGGATGGTGGCATCGAGCGCCGTGGTCGGCTCGTCCGCGATCAGAAGATCCGGATTTCCTGCCAGCGCCATCGCGATCATGATGCGCTGGACCTGGCCGCCGGAGAATTCGTGCGGATAGGCAGAGAGCCGGCGTGCCGCATCTGGAATACCGACGAGATCGAGCAGCCGGCGCGCTTCGGCTTTGACGGTCTCGCCCGAGAGGTCGCGATGCAGCACCAGCGCTTCAGAGAGCTGCCGGCGGATGGTCAGTACCGGGTTGAGCGCACTCGCCGGATCCTGGAAGATCATGGCGATGCGCCCGCCCCTGACCTGATCGAGCTCGGCGGCGGGCGCGCCGAGGATCTCGCGGCCGTCGAGCAGCACCGAGCCGGCGACCTTCGCCTGCCGCGGCAACAGGCCAAGCGCGGCCAGCCATGTCACCGACTTGCCGGAGCCGGACTCGCCGACGAGGCCGAGGGCCTCGCCCTTCTGCAAGGCGATGTCGACGCCGCGCAGCACCGGCACCCCATTGAAGGCGACGCGCAAGTCCGCGATGCTGACCAGCGGCTGCACCCTCAGGCCTCGAAATTGCCGGTGCGGAAATCCATCGCGAAGGCCGGCGCGGCCTTCCACTTGATCGATTTCGGCTTGGCCGTGAAGGTCGCGTTCTGGTGTAGCACCGTATAGGCGGGATCCTCGCGCTCGGCGATCTCCAGCATGCGGCGGAACGCCTTTTTGCGCGCGGGCCGATCGGTCGAGGTCTCCAGGAACTCGGAGAGCTTGTTCAGCTCGGCGTTGGTCCACTCGCCGATCTGCTGCTGCTGGCCGTTCGGCCCGTGCTGGGCGACCAGCGAGGAGACGGGATCGTTGAACGCCGCCGAGTTCGACCAGTCGCGCACCGCGCGGGCCGGTCCCCGCTCCATGATCTGCGACCAGTTCTCCTTGGTCTCGATCTGGACGTTGAGGCCGACCGACTTCCACATCTCGACCAGGATCTGCGCGGTCGCGACCTGGTTGGTGTAGTAGTTGTTGAGCAGGCGATACGGGATCGGATCGCCCTTGTAATTGGCCTGCTTGAGCAGATCCTGCGCAAGCTTCGGATCATAGGCCGGCACGCTCCAATCGGCGTTGAACATGTCGCCGTAGAAATCCCATTGCAATCCCTTCGGCACACGGGTGCGGCCTGCCCACAGGCTGTCGACGATGGCCTGGCGGTCGATCGCATGGGTGAAGGCGCGCCGCACCAGGGGATTGGCGAGCACGGCGTGGTTCTTGTCGAACACGGTCAGGCGGTGATTGAGGATGGTGCCGCCCTGCACTTCGAACGCGGAATTCTTCTCGATGCCGGCGATCTGGTCCGGTGGGATGTCGCAGGCGAATTGATATTCGCCCGACAACAGCCCGTTGATGCGGCTCGCGACTTCAGGGACTTCGAGGAAGCGGATGCGCTTGAGCGGCGGACGGCCGCCCCAATATTCGTCGTGGGCTTCGAGGGTCAGCGACACGTCGGGCTTGAGTTCGACGACCCTGTAGGGCCCGGTGGTAACAGGCTTGCGCGCCCAGTCGAGATAGCTCGCGGCCTCTTCCCAGGCGCGGCGGTTCATGATGTCGGAGCCGTAGCGCTGCAGCCGGCCCTCGATGGTGACGTCGGGCGTCGCGTTGTAGAAGCGCACGGTGTACTTGTCGACGGCATCGACGCGCGCGAGGTCCGGCCAGATGCGGCGGGCGACCGCGGGGACGTCGGGCGGCAGCTCCTTGCCCGGCCGCGGCGTCGGGATCTTCTCGAACGCCTTGATGGTCGAGCGGTTCTTGGCCTCGGTCTCGCCGAACATGCGCTCGCGGCTGAAGGTGAAGACGACGTCTTCCGCCGTGAGCTCGTCGCCGTTGTGGAACTTGACGCCCTGGCGCAGCTTCACCTCGACGGTCTGGTCGTCGATGCGGCGCCACTCGGTGGCAAGGCCGGGCACCGCTTCGAGATTGCCGCGCCAGTTCTTGGAGATCAGGCCCTCCCAGATCGACGAGAAGAACACGCGCTCGCCGACATTGGACTGCTCGCGCAGCACGTCGAGCACGTTCGAATTGGTCACCTTCTGGACCGCGACCGTCACCGACGGACGATTGTCGCCCTGCGCGATCGCAAAGCGCGGCAACAGCAAGGTGCTTGCGGCGGCGCCGCCGGATTTCAGGATGGTGCGACGGGTGAGCTTGCTCATGATGGTGACCCTGCCCTCGATGATTGCGGTTATTCGGCGAGACCGAGCGCGGCGAGATGCGCTGCGCCCTTGCGGACGTCGTCGTGGTTGCGGAGTTCGAGGATCAACCGCGGATTCGACGTCAGCCGTCCCAGCGCGCGGAACACGGCGACCCACGGGATGTTGCCCTCGCCCGGCGCCCAGTGCCGGTCTGCAAAGCCGTCAGTGTCCTGGAGATGCACATGCGTGAGCATGTCGCCGGCGGTCTCGACGTAATAGTCGACCGGCGGCGCGCCGGTGGAGATATGCGCGTAATTGGCGTGGCCGGTGTCGAGCGAAACGCGGACCTTGCCGCTTTCGAGCGCCCTGGCGAGGCGCACGCGGTCGCGCGGATCCTTGTCCTCGATGTTCTCGATGACGATTTCGCAGCCGATCGTCTCGGCGCGCGCGATCACTTCGGCGAGCGTCGCCTTGACGCGCTCGACGATGTTGGCGCGGTTGTCGGGGTAGAGATCGAGATTGTTGTGGTCCCAGGTCGTGAACGGCGAGTGGATCACCATCTGCGTCGCGCCGAGGAACTCGGCGGCGTCCAGGCCCTGCAGCAGGCGCTTGGTCACGGCCTGGCGGATCATCGGATCGTGGCTGTCGATCTTGAAGCCCCAGAACGGGCCATGGATGCCGAGCCGGCCGGTATGGCCCGACAGCATCTGCTTGATCTCGCCGGCCGTGCTGCGCCAGTCGCTATCGAGCAGATCGGCGCGGAAGAAATCCTGGATCTCCAGATCGCGCTGCCGTTCCAGAAGCCAGTCGCGATGGGCGGGAATCGACTTGATGGACAATGCGGCACCCAGCACCGGCTTCGACATGGCTTGCTCCTTGACCGTCAGCGATGACGGGAGCAGCGCTAGACCAGTTCAATGACAGGCCGGTGAAATGCAGATCGCGAGGAGCTGGGCAGGTGTGGACATCTTGCAGGTCGTAGCTTGCGATGCAGGCAACGAGACGTGCAACCGATGCAGAAGGAACACACCGCAAGCGGTATCGGTGACCGTAGTGACCCGGAATGGAATCCTATCCGACCTTCGCGTACATCGCGGGACATCGATCGGCGGCCACTTCCAAGGGCATCACCCTCTGATCGCGCTACATGGGGTTGGGGGACCACATGGGGCGGGGGATTGAAGGCTGGGGCAAGGTGACGAGGTCCGGACTCCTAGGCACTCCGGACCTCGAAACTTTCTGAGATTGAACGCAGCAACGCGCCGTCCGGATGGGGCATCCGGGCGGCGCGTTGTCATTTCGGAGGCGTCTTGACGACCCTGCGGTTAGCGCGTCTGCGGTTCCAGCGTCACGGTGCAGTCGCCCTGCCCTTGCGTTGCGACCACGATGCTGCCCGCGGGTGCATCGAGAGCGATCGGTGCGGACGAGCCGCCACCGGGCATCTGGACGATCACGCTCATCGAATCCACGCGCGCAGTTGAACCCACGGTCGAAGGTTCTGCCTGCGCCACATTGCCCGAAGCGTCACGCCGCATGATCTGGCAGTTCACAGGGTTGGCCCCGGCCGCCGCCACGCTCGACTGGCCGCTGGCGCTCATCTGGGCCCGGGCCCGCGACGGATCGCGCGGCACTTGGCTGACGATACGATGCGTGCCCGGCTCCACGATCACCACCTCGTCCTCGGTCGCGAAATATTCGTAGTCGCGATAGGCAGGCTCGATCGAGACGATCTCGGGCGGCAGCCTGTGGAGCCGCACGCGCGGAGGAATCGTTTCGCCGACGCGGATCGAGATGTTCAGATTGCGCTCCGGCTGGGCAAGGCGAGCGCGGCTCACGGTTTCGGAGATGCGCACCTGCTTTTCGGTCGTCACCTGGGTCTGTTGATTGACCTGAGTGTTGGTCTGCGTGGTCTGGTTGCTCTGCGCGCTCGGGGTGCCGGGCGCGGTCTGCGCATTGTTGGTCGGAGCCGTCCGGTTCGTATCGGTCGCGGTGGCCGGCCGGTTGCCCTCCTGCTCGGCCGCATTGCGCGGCGGCTGGGCTTGCTTGCGCTCGTTCTGGTTGGCCGCGGTGCCAGACCGCTCGTTCTGCTGGCCCGACTTGGACTTTTCGGACTCGGCCGTTGATTTCTGCGGCGCCGACTTGTCCTGCTTGGTCTCGGCGCTGCTCTTGCCGTCGCGTCCCGGCTTCGTGCTTTCCGCCTCACGGTTGCGATCGCGCGAAGGCTCGCGAGAGTCTTGCGCCTGGTCCCTGGCCTTCGGTTGGTCGCGCTCGGAAGCCTGCGCCGGCTGGCGCTTGTCATCAGCGGCTTCGCGCCTGGCAGCGCCACCCTTGTCCTCGCGGCCCGCGCCCTGCAGCCGCTCGCCTTGTGGCCGTTCGCCTTGCGCTCGCTCCTGGGCGCCCTGCGTGCGCTCTTGAACACGTTCCTGCACGTCACCGCGCGGCGGCGTGGCTCCTTTCGCCGGTTCCTCGACCCGTCGCGGCTCATCCCTGCGCTCACCGGGCGCCTGGGCATAGGCCAAGCCGGAAGCAAGCATCAGTCCAATGGCCGCAGTCGATAACATCAAATGTTGACGCATAGTCCCTCTCCTCGACAGTTCGCAACAACAGACGCGAACGTTCTGTTCGTGCGAATGTTCCCGGACAGGAACGCAGCCATCGGAGATCGGAGCAGATCAGGTCGCGCTTACATGACATCCTTGAGCGTCAGCCGCGCCGTGAACGTCACGCTGGTCTTGCCGACGAGCGCCATGCCTTCGACTTCGGCACCGCCGGGAAAATAGTCGCCGGAAAAGCCGCAAGTCACCTCGCGGCCGCCGAACGCCAATGTCCTGCCGACCGCCTCGGTATGCTGATTGACAATCATGTCGCCACGCCACTTGCCGTTCCGGAACGTGTAGCTGCCGGTGTAGGAGAAGAAGCTGTCGCCACCCAGGATGCGTCCGTCGCAGAGCACGACGACGCCCCTCGCCTGTCCGCGCTTGCCGTCACGCATCTCGATGTCGAAGATGTAGAGGCCGTTGACGACGCTGGCCTCTCCACCCGCTCCCGTCCTATCCCCGGCCGACATCCGCTCATCTCCCCATGTCGATCCGTTCGATCAGTTCGGCACGTTCCGTTCGAGATCCTCGAGCCAGGCGGCCGCGCTCGCATCCGATGGCGCACGCCAGTCGCCGCGCGGTGATAGCGAGCCGCCGGCAGAGACCTTCGGTCCGTTCGGCATGGCCGAGCGCTTGAACTGGCTGAAGGCGAAGAAGCGGCGCAGGAACACTTCGAGCCAGCGCCGGATCTCGGGCAGATCATAAGCCCTGCGCCGGCCACTCGGGAAGGCCGGCGGCCATTCGCCCTTGGCCGCATCCCTCCAGGCATGCTGTGCCATGAAGGCGATCTTGGAGGGACGCATGCCGTAGCGCAGCGTGTAGAACAGGTTGAAATCCTGCAGTTCGTAGGGTCCGACCGCCGCTTCCGTGCTCTGCGGCTTCTCGCCGGCCTCCACCGGCACCAGTTCGGGCGAGATCTCGGCCACAAGGATCGACCCGAGCGTCCGATTGACGTCGTCGCTGAACTGCCTCGATGAAATCACCCAGCGGATCAGATGCTGGATCAGCGTTTTCGGCACGCCGGCATTGACGTTGTAATGCGCCATCTGATCGCCGACGCCATAGGTGCACCAGCCGAGCGCGAGCTCGGAGAGATCGCCGGTTCCGATCACGATGCCGCCGTGATGGTTGGCGAGCCGGAACAAATAATCCGTGCGCAGGCCCGCCTGCACGTTCTCGAAGGTGACGTCGTAGACCTTCTCGCCCCTGCCGAAGGGATGGCCGATGTCCTTCAGCATCTGCGTCGCCGTGGGGCGGATGTCGAGCTCCTGCCAGCTCGTATGCAAGGCCTGCATCAGCGCCAGTGCATGGGTCTTGCTCTCGCTGCCGGTGGCAAAGCCAGGCATGGTGTAAGCCAGGATGTTCTCGCGCGGCAGGCCGAGCAGGTCGACCGCCTTGGCGGCGACGATCAGGGCATGGGTGGAATCGAGGCCGCCGGAGACGCCGATCACGACGCGTTTGGTCCCGGTGGCGCGCATGCGCTGCACGAGCCCGGCGACCTGGATGTTGTAGGCCTCATAGCAATCCTGCTCGAGCAGGCTCTCGTCGCTCGGCACGAACGGAAAGCGCTCGACCTTGCGCAGGAAGCCGATATCGCCCGCCGGCGGCTTCAGGGCAAATGTCACCTTGCGGAAAAATGCTTCGCGCTGCCGCCGGTTGTCGTCGAAAGTCCCCATCAGCGCGCGTTCCTGCCTGAGCAGGTCGAGATCGACATCGGCCAGTGTAATCTGGCCGCCCTGGCGGAACCGCTCCCCCTCGGCGAGCAGCACGCCGTTCTCGTAGATCGACGTCTGGCCGTCCCAGGCGAGATCGGTGGTGGATTCTCCCGCGCCTGCGGCGGAATAGACGTAAGCCGCAAGGCAGCGCGCCGAGGTCGATTGGCACAGCAGCGCGCGCGAGCGCGCCCGGCCGATCGTGATCGGGCTGCCCGAGAGGTTGATCAGCACGCTCGCGCCGGCGAGCGCGAGCTCGGAGGCCGGCGTCACCGGGATCCACATGTCCTCGCAGATCTCGACGCCGATGGTGAGGCCGGGAACGTCCTCGGCCGAAAACAGCAAATCGACGCCGAACGGGGCATGCAGCCCGCCGAGAGACACCGTCTCGCCGGCTATGCCGGCGCCGGAGGCGAAATGTCGTCCCTCGTAGAATTCGCGATAGGTCGGCAGGTAGGATTTCGGCACCACGCCCAGGACGTTGCCGCGATGAACAACGACCGCGCAATTGTAGATGCGGTTGCCAAAGCGCAGCGGCGCCCCGACGATCAGGACCGTCATCAGCGCGGCGGAGGCCTCAACGATGGCCACGAGCCCCCGCTCGACGGCATCGAGCAGCGGATCCTGCTTGACCAGATCCTCGATCGCATATCCGGACAGGCACAGTTCGGGAAACACGGCGACCGCCACCGACTGCTCGTGGCAGGCCTCGGCCGCCGCCAGGACAGCCTTCGCGTTGGCTGTGGGATCGGCGACATGGGACGTGGTGACACAGGCCGCCACGCGCGCAAATCCGTGAGCGTAGATCGAGTGGAAAGTCATCGAGTACCCTTAAGTCTCTTCCCGGCGGACACCGATCGCCAGATCGGATCATATGTAACCCATCGGTCTGGCCCCGTGCAGGCCATCCGCCGTCATGCATAACGGATTTGCGCCCCGGCCGGTCCAGAGCTCGGCGAGTTCAGGCGCTGCGGGCCAGCACGCCCGGCAGATCGCCGCGCAGCCATTCGGCAACCCGCGGCCAGGCCTGGGCGTGGGTGCGCGCCCCCATGAACAGGCCGAGATGGTTGCTGGGTTCGGACGCCGCCGCAATCAGGGCCGGCGGCGTGCCGACGAGATTGGCCGTGGCGAGCGCTTGCGTGGCCGGCACCACATCGTCGTCGAGCCCGGCCAGCAGGAAGATCGGCGCCTTGACGTCCTTCAGATCGATGGGACGGCCGAGCGCGACGAAGCTACCCGAGGCAATCCGGTTCTCCCGGAAAATCCTGTTGACGATCTCGAGATAATAGGCGCCCGGCAGATCAAGCGTTTGGGCGTTCCAGCGGTCGAAACGCGCGAGCAACGCCGTGCCCTGCTCGTCCGAGAGATCCCGCTGCAACGCCGCGGCGATATCGTCGTGATCGGGCTGTTTCGACCACAGGCGCAGCATCTCCTCGCCGCTGACATTGCCGCCGCCCCGCGCGACCAGCTGGTCATAGACCAGTTCGGGCGCGTTGCGGGCGAGCCGGGACAGCGAGGACTCGATCGACAAGTCCACGGGAGCGCCTACCAGAACCAACCGCCGCACCTTGGCTGGAAAGCGTGCCGCATAGAGCAGCGACAGCCATCCGCCCTGGCACAGTCCGACGAGATCGACCGGCGCGCCGATCTCGTCGACGGCGACGTTGAGATCGCTGAGATAGCTGTCGATGGAGAGGTAGCGCATGTCCGGTGTCGCCGACCGCCAGTCGGTGAGGTAGACCAGGTCGATGCCGCCATTCTGCAACGACTGCACTACGCTGTGGCCCGGGGCGAAATCGGCGATCAGGGCTCGGTGCAGCGCGTAGGGCGCACAGACCAGTGCCGGCTGGCCGGAACGGATCTGGGAGCAATCGCGCAGCTGCATCGTTGCGAGCTCCAACGCGACGCTGCTCGGTGTCGTCCATGGCAGACTGCTGTCGGCCTGCTCCGCGGGTGCGCGCTCCAGCCACCAGAAGCAGGCGTCTATGGCAAGCCGCGCTGCCGCGAATGGCCACAGGTGCGGATCATCTGGGGCGCGGCCGGATCCGGGCGGCGGTTTGGCGGTCTTGTCCACCATGGCTAGCTCGATCTCCTCACAAGAACGCCTCGAGGCTCACCACGGGGATGCCGAGCTCCCGGAAACTCCGGTGGGTGGCCGCGACCGAGCCGTCGAGATCGATGCCGCGGCAGGCATCCTCGATGACGGCCACCTCCAAGCCCGCCTTGCGCGCATCTTCCGCCGAGAAACGGACGCAGAAGTCCAGCGCCAGACCGACGACAAAGACGCTTCTCAGCTCGCGTTCGCGCAAATAGCCCAGCAGCCCGGTCGGTGTCCGATGGTCGTTCTCGAACAGCGCCGAATAGGAATCGATCCCGCGGCGAAAGCCTTTGCGCACGACGAGGTTTGCTCGTGTCAGGTCGAGATCGCGATGGAATTCAGCGCCCGCCGTACCCTGCACACAATGCGTCGGCCAGAGCACCTGCCGGCCATAGTCAAGCTCGACGGTCTCGAATGGCTGCTTGCCGGAATGGTTCGGTGCGAACGAGACGTGGTCGCCCGGATGCCAGTCCTGGGTGAGCACCACATTGGCGAATTTTTGGGCGATCCTGTTGATGGCGGGGACGACCTTCTCGCCGCCGGGGACGGCGAGCGCTCCGCCGGTACAGAAGTCGTTCTGGACGTCGATCACCAGCAGCACGTCCCGGTCGGAAATCTTCATCGCAAGGCCCCATTGGATCCGCCCGGCGTCAGGCGCCAGCCGTACTTCCCACTGTCGATCTTCCGGCGCCGCTCCGCAACCACCGAACGCGTGCGGCGGTACCGCACCGGCGACCTCTTCAGGTGACCATGCAACGGTTTGACCTTGTCCGTGTTGACTAGGAACAACCAAGCGAGGATTCTCGGACCGTCCGCGCCCGCGGATCGGATCAGCAACGGAGGCGAAGGTTCCCGATGGCCAGCTAGGCCGCGGAAGCCGCACGGTGATGGACATCGGCAAGACCGGAAAAATTCTTCTCGCCGATATCGGCGGAACCAATGCACGTTTCGCGCTGAGCACGAGCGGCCAGACCGGACCGATCGACTATGTGAAGGTCGCCGACTTCCCAACGGTACATGAAGCCATCGTCGACGTTTTGGCGCGCCGGTCGGACGGCGAGCAACCCCGGCGCGCGGTGCTGGCGGTGGCCGGTCCCGTCACCAACAACCGCTGCGTCATGACCAACAGCCCCTGGGTGATCGACGGAAACGAGCTGCAGCCGTCCCTCGGCCTGGACATCGTCCATGTGCTGAACGATTTCGAGGTGGTGGCCTGGTCCCTGCCCGCGTTGCAGCCTGCGGACCTGGTCCCGCTCGGCGGAGGCGATGGCCTTGCGGGCGAGCCGTTGCTGGTCGTCGGCCCGGGAACGGGCTTTGGCGTGTCCTGTCTGGTCGATCGTCACGGTTCTCGACTGGCCGTCGTCACCGAGGCCGGGCACGCAACCCTGCCGGCGGAGAACGAGCGCGAGGAGCGCCTGATCGCGTGCATGCGCAAGCGTCTTGGCCACGTCTCCATCGAACGCGGTGCGCTCTCAGGCTCCGGGCTCCAGAGCCTCTATGAGGCAATCGCCGAAGTCGACGGAGCGCAGGTTCCGCATCGTGACGCCGCAGCCATTACCAAGGCTGCGCTGGAGGGCAGTTGCCCGGTCAGCCACGCGACACTGGAGATGTTCTGCGCCATCCTCGGCTCGGTGGCCGGCAATCTCGCGGTGACCTTCGGCGCCCGGGGCGGCGTCTATATCGCCGGCGGAATCGTGCCGCGCTTCCGCGAGTTCCTCGCCGCCTCCGCGTTCCGCGCCCGCTTTCAAGCGAAGGGCAGGTTCCAGGACTATCTGCGCGACATCCCGACTAGACTCGTGGTCAAGCCTGATGCGAGCTTCCTCGGCCTGACGATGTTTGCCGAGCACAATCCCGGCTGAGAGGCTAATCCGCACGGCGCGTTGCAGTCATGCACAGCTGATTGCAGCGGAGGGCGGGTTCCACGCACGATCGTGCTTGCCTACGTTTCCTCGATGAGAAACACTTCCGCGCGCGTGGCGTAGTTGCGGGGGCGTGACATGCATAAGCAGGATCCGGGTTTCGACTATCACCGCTATCACCGTCTGCTGCGAGAGGCGGACAGCGAAGACAAGCGGTTGGCCCTGATTGATCTCCTGATCACGGAAAACGCCCGCGACCGGCTGGCTGCTCAGCGCGCGTCGGATCGCGCAACCATGACGGCCCACACCATTGCCAAGGTGCTGAAGAACGGTCGCAACTGAGCCGGCTGGGTCACTCCGGCCGCGCGCCTCGGGCGCGACCGGTCAGCCCGGGATTGTGGCGGATCGCTCTGGAAACATTGAATCGATCATCGCCTTGAGCTGATCCATCGCGATCGGCTTGCGCAGGATCGGCCTGCGCCGCAGCAACGAGGGCAACAGTTCCGGACCGTAGCCCGTCGCGAAAAGAAACGGTTTGCCCCGCCGCTCGATCAGGTCGGCGACAGGATCGACGTAAACGCCCATCAGATTGATGTCGAGGATGGCCAGATCGTATTGCGCGGTCATGGCGAAGGCGCTGGCATCGCGCACATTGTCTGCTTCGGCGACGACGTGGTGACCGAGTTCCGCCACCATGTCGACCATCATCATCCGGATCAACGCTTCGTCTTCGACCAGGAAAACGGAGAGTCCCTCGGCCATGTCAACCCCGCAGTCAGCCTCGCGAAGCTAACCATAACCGAATTGCGGAGTGGATACACGAATTCGTGGCGGCGCCATTAATTCAGATGCGCCCGAACCTGTTCAACTTGATCAATCCAATCCGCGCTCGTGGCTGAGGCGCACCATTTCCTGGATGAACACCTGCTTCTGCTTGTCGTCGAGACTCGAATAGAGCGGCTCGGCGGCGTCGGCGACGTTGCGCTGGTCGGCAGCACGGTCGATCAGGAACTGAGCCTCGTTGCGCATCTGCTCAATGATGTCGTCGGGCGGATCCCGCTTGGCGCGCGCCACGCGCAGATTGAGCCGCTCTGCACCATTATGCCCGAGGTAGTGCATGGCACTGGAGAAGCCGTACCAGTGCTTCTCCTGATCCGGGGTGAGGTTCAGCTCGTTCTTGATCCGCTCGATGTATGCGTCGCTGTTGGCAACGATCTGTTCCGCACTCTGCTGCGGCGCGCCGGGCTGGGTGAGAACCGTGACATTCTTGTTGTCTTTGCCGGCCTTGCTGTCCTGCGGCGCGTTCTTCGCCTCCTTGGTCGCCTTGGCGCCCTTGCCTGCTTTGGCGCCCTTGGCATCCTTGTCTTTATCCTTGGGCGAGCCCTGCTGCTTGGCGTCCTTGGCGGACTCCTTGGCGGCGGGGGGCGGCTGATTGCCGCCGGTGTTGCCGCCAACGCCGAGCACGCCGGTGAAGACACCGACCACGCCGCCGATGGCACCGCCGAGCACGCCACCGACCGGACCTGCCGCCTTGTTTCCGGCGGCAGCGCCCTCCTGAACGCCTTTGACCAATCCTTGAGCATTCGCCCCCGTCGCTGCGCCGAGCAACAGCGCGAGCATGGACCCCAGCGCGAACCATCGTCGCAGGTAAGGCCGCGCTGGCGAGGCCACATTGATCATTCTGGTCTCCATCGTCGATCCAATCGGTCTTGGCGGCGGAAGCGAACCACCTGCTGAACTCTATCGTTTCCGGCGCTTCGCGGTCCAGACACGGAAGAGCGCTGTCCACGCCGGAAAAGTCTGCCGCGCGAAGCGCTTACGCAGGCTCATTTGAAACTGCGGCGTAATTGCGCAACGGCTCGTTTCGGAGGTGCGGCGCGAAGTGTGCGTCGCAATAAAACTACGAACGACGCGCCGTCCCGACTGGCGTCGCGGCGTCTGCGGACACAACGTTAGTTTTAGACGCAGAGCCGTTTGGCTTTCTCGACAGACGCGATCAATCATGATCTGATCGCGCTACCAATTTGCTGCGGCTTGCGCATTCCATGCGTGAGCCGACGGCACCAATAAGAAACGCCAACAACAAGAACTCAATAAATCAACAAAGAAGTCTCTCAGAGGAAACTCCAACAACACCCAGGCGAGGAAACGAGATGTCACGCAAGAAACTGACGCGACGTCAATTTGTGGCTGCCACTGCAATGTCCTCTGCGGCGCTGATCGCGGCGCCCTACGTCCGGGGCGCTTACGCCGCCGGCAAGCTTTCCATCGGATTCTGGGACCATTGGGTGCCAGGCGCCAACAAGGCCTCGACCGAGCTCGTCAACGAATGGGCGGCGAAGGAAAAGGTCGAAGTCACGATCGACTACATCCCGAGTCAGGGTAACAAGAACCTGCTCACCATCGCCGCCGAAGCGCAGGCCAAATCCGGTCATGATATCTTCGCGATGCCAACGTGGTGGGCCCACGCCAACGCGGACCAGTTGGAGAACGTGAGCGACATCATGGGGCCGATCATCGCAGAGAACGGCGAGGTGAACGGCACGGTCAAATACCTGGGCACGGCCGGGAGCAAGTGGCTAGGGGTCCCTGCCTGCGTCGGCAGCCAGATCAAGGGCCCGTGCTCCCGTATCGACCTGTTGAAGAAGCACGCCGGCATCGACGTGCAGGCGATGTATCCGGCCGGCTCCGAACCAAAGGCGAACGACTGGACGCTCGACACGTTCTTGAAGGCCGCCGAAGCCTGTCACAAGGCCGGCGTCCCGTTCGGCATCGGCCTCGGTGAGACCACCGACAACGTCGATACCGCAGGCGCGATCTTCCTTTCGTTCGGCGCCCAGCTCGTCGACGAAAAGGGCAATGTCACCGTCAAGACCGACGCGGTTCGTCAGGCCCTCGAATTCTACAAGAAGCTGATCAGCTTCCTGCCGCCCGACGTTGCAGCCTGGGATGACGCATCCAACAACAAATGGCTGGTCTCCGGCAGGGGCGCGATGATCATGAACCCGCCGAGCGCCTGGGCCGTTGCCAAGCGCGACGCGCCTCAGGTTGCGGAGCAATGCTGGACTCACGGCTTCCCGGCCGGGCCGAAAGGGCGCTTCGCTCCCTACCTGCCGTACTTCTGGAGCATCTGGAATTTCTCCAAGAACAAGGAGGCCGCGAAGAGCCTTCTGGTTCAACTGTCGAAGCCGGCCGCCATCGAAAAAATGGTCAACGCAAGCGGCGGCTACGATTTGCCGGCCTACGAGAAGCTGACGACCTTGAAGGTTTGGCAGGAAGAAGGGCCGCCGAAAGGCACGCTCTATCACTATCCGAACCCCTACAAGCATCAGACGCTGTCGATTGCAGCCTCGCCCGCGCCGCCGAAGATTGCACAGCAGATCTACGCGCAGGCCACGCTGACCAAGATGTGCCTGCGCTATCACCAGGGCGAAGCGATGGAAAAGACGCTCGCCTGGGCCGAAGGCGAGTGCGAAGGCTTCATGCGAGGCTGAGACGGACAGGGTGTCGCCGCAAGCGATCGCTGGTCGTCTTGCGGCGACGCCTCCTCCCGCCTTGGCACGGAGCGAGGACAGCCCTCGCACGTGCCGACATCGAATTCTTTAGAACTGAACTGCGCGAGGAATATGCATCATGGCGGATGTGGCATTGCGGCCGGACGGGATTGGCGCCACGCGACCGGCGCGAAAACGCTCCGGCTTGCAGAAGGCGCTCAAGCGCAGATCGACCGCAGCGTTCCTGATGACGCTACCGCTGATCATCCTCATCGCACTTCTGGTGATCTATCCCGCGTTCTATTCGCTGCATCTGGCGACCCTGAACAAGTCGATGCAGCGATTCATCGGTCTCGGCAACTTCGAGTTCCTGTTCAAGCGCGACACGTTCTGGCTGGTCGTCAAGCAATCCTGCATCTTCGCCATCACCGCCGTGATCTTCAAGGCGCTGATCGGGTTCATCGTCGCGCACTTCGTCCACAACATTCCGGCCAAGGGCCAGCGCAAATGGCGCGGCATGCTGCTGGTGCCGTGGGTGATCCCGCCCGCCATGAGCACGCTGGCCTGGCTCTGGCTGTTCGATCCCTCCTACAGCGCATTCAACTATACGCTGTCTTTCTTCGGAATAGGCCCGATCCCGTGGACCGGCGACGCCGCCTGGGCGCGTTTCTCCGTCATTCTGGTCAACGTCTGGTACGGCGCGCCGTTCTTCATGATCATGTATCTGGCGTCGCTGAAATCGGTGCCCGAGCAGCTCTATGAGGCCGCGGCGATCGACGGCGCCAATTGGTGGCAGCGGATCTGGTACGTGACGCTGCCGATGATGCGCAACATCATCGCAATCACGACGCTGTTCTCGCTGATCGTCACCTTCGCCAATTTCGACATCGTGCGAATTCTGACCGCCGGCGGCCCGCTCGACCACACCCACATCTTCGCCACCTGGGCGTTCAGAATCGGCATCGAAGGAAGCGATATTCCGCTCGGTGCCAGCGTCTCCCTGTTCATGGTGCCAATCCTGGCGGTCGCAGCGATCTTCATCCTGCGGGACGTCAACAAGCGCGGGAATGAAGCCTGATGAGCTCAGTCACGATCGACAAGGCCGCGCCGACACGCACGGTCAAGTACGGCAGCATGAGCCGCGACCGCAAATGGGCGCTGCGATGGTCGTATTTCTTCCTGACGCTGTTTGCGATCTTCTCGCTGCTGCCGCCCATCTACATGCTGATCACCTCGCTCAAGAGCAGCGCGGAGATCTCGGCGGCGACCAATCCCTGGTGGGTGTTTCACCCGACGCTCGAGAACTATGTCGGCCTGCTGACCTCGAACCAGTTCCTGCGGTTCTTCTGGAATTCGGCGCTGGTCTCGATCTTCGTGGTCACCATCACCATGCTGATCAGCGTGCCCGCGGCATTCGCCCTCGCCCGGATGCGGTTCTGGGGCTCGGCCACGCTGGCGACCGGCGTGTTCCTGACCTACCTCATTCCGGACAGCCTGCTGTTCATTCCGTTGTTCAAGGTGTTCGCCCTGTTCGGCGACTGGACCGGCATCCAGCTCATCAACCGCTGGTATGTGCTGCTCTTCATCTATCCAACGCTGACGGTCCCGTTCTGCACCTGGATCATGATCGGCTATTTCGCCTCGATCCCCAAGGAGCTTGACGAAGCCGCCATCATCGACGGCGCGTCCTGGTTCCAGACCCTGACGCGGATCTTCATTCCGGTCGCGCTGCCGGGGCTGATCGCCGCGACCATCTTCGCCTTCACCGTGTCCTGGGCGCAATTCCTCTATCCGCTGGTGTTCACGACCTCCACGGATCAGCTCGTTCTGCCCGTCGGCATCATCACCACGCTGATCAAGGGCGACGTTTTCAACTGGGGACAGATCATGACGGGCGCGTTGCTCGGCGCCGCGCCGCCGCTGATCATCTACGCCTTCCTGATGGACTACTACATTGCCGGCCTCACCGCCGGTGCGACAAAGGGTTGAAAGCGAGGGGTTGAACTGAAATGGCCGACGTTTCCTTGCGTAAGGTGGTCAAGCGTTACGACGATGTCGAAGCCGTGCGCGGCATCGATCTCGACATTGCCGATCACGAGTTCATCGTGCTGGTCGGCCCCTCCGGCTGTGGCAAGTCGACCACGCTGCGGATGATCGCGGGCCTCGAGGACATCAGCGACGGCGACATCATGATCGGCGGCGACGTCGTCAACGACGTGCCGCCGAAGGACCGCGACATCGCCATGGTGTTCCAGAACTACGCGCTCTACCCGCACATGACGGTCGCGGAGAACATGTCGTTCGGGCTGCGCCTGAAGCATTATCCCAAGGCCGAAATCAAGGCGCGGGTGACGGAAGCCGCCCGCCTCCTCGACATCACCGACCTGATCGACCGCAAGCCGAAACAGCTTTCGGGCGGCCAGCGCCAGCGCGTCGCAATGGGACGGGCCATCGTGCGCAACCCGAAAGTCTTCCTGTTCGACGAGCCGCTGTCCAATCTCGACGCCAAGCTCCGCGTGCAGATGCGGATCGAGATCAAGAAGGTGCACCAGAAGGTGCGCACCACCACGGTCTACGTCACGCACGACCAGGTCGAAGCGATGACGCTGGCCGACCGCGTCGTGGTGATGAACAAGGGGCGCATCGAGCAGATCGGCACGCCGAACGAGCTCTACCACAAGCCGGCGACCCGCTTCGTCGCGGGCTTCATCGGCTCGCCGGCGATGAACTTCATCCCGTGCCGTCTCGAGGATGCCGGCGGCACGCTCCAGATCCGTCTCGCCGACCGCCTTGCCTTCCCGCTGCCGCCGGCCCGTGCCGCGCGCTACAACGCGCTGCCGCGCACCGAGAAGCTGCTGCTCGGCCTGCGGCCCGAGCATCTCACCGAGGCGCACGCGCATCTGGAGCCGGGCGTCGAGACCTTCGACACCGTGCTCGACGTCACCGAGCCGATGGGAATGGAGACGCTGGTTTATTTCGGGCTCGAGGGCACCCCGGTCTGCGGCCGCGTCAATCCCAATGCCGGCGCCAAGGATGGGGCACCCATGCGCCTGGCGATGGACCTCAACAACATGCACCTGCTAAATGAAGAGACCGGCGTCGTGTTGTGACGCCATCTCAACAAGCGTAAGGCAGGCAGGGGAGCGATGGCGACCAACAAGAAGAAGATTTTCGTTACACAAACCTTGTCGCAAGGGGCACGCGCCCTCCTCACCCAGCGGGACGATATCGAGCTCGTCGAGTTTGCGAACCTGATCTCGGCGAAGGACTTCGAGGCGTTGTTGAAGAGCCATGCCCCCGTCCACGGCGTGGCCCTCGGCGCCACCGCCTTCGGAGAGACCGAGCTCGAAGCCGCCGGGGACATGAAGGTGGTCACCCGCATCGGCGTCGGCTACGACGCCGTCGACGTGCCCGCCCTCTCCCGCCGCAAGGTGCCGTTGATGGTCGCCGGCAGCGCCAATTCGCCCTCGGTCGCGGAAGCTGCGCTGTTCATGATGCTGACGCTGGCCAAGCGTGCGCAGGAATTGCACTCCTGCGTCAAGGACGGCAAATGGGCCGACCGCCTCGGCATGCTGCCGTTCGACCTCTACGGCAAGACCGTGCTGATCGTCGGCTTCGGCCGCATCGGCAGCCGCACCGCCAAGCGCTGTTTGGCGTTCGAGATGAAGGTGCAGGTCTACGACCCCTACAAGGACGCCGCCGACATCAAGGCCGCCGGCTGCGAGCCCGTCACCGACCTCGACGCCGCGCTCGTGGGCGCCGACTTCGTCACCATCCATTGCCCGAAGACGCCGGAGACCATCGGCATGTTCGACGCTGACAGGATCGGCCGGATGAAGCCTGCATCCTATCTCATCAACACCGCGCGCGGCGGCATCGTGAAGGAGGCTGCGCTGTACGACGCCCTGGTCTCCGGCAAGCTCGCCGGAGCCGGCATCGACGTGTTCGAGGTCGAGCCGCCGCCGGTCAGCAACGCGCTGTTCGCGCTGCCCAACGTCATCATCGCCCCGCACGTTGCCGGCGTCACGGTCGAGGCGGTCCAGCGCATGAGCGAGCAGACCGCGCGCAACATCCTCAGTGTGCTCGACGGCGATCCGATCCGGCAGAACGTCATCAACCAGGACGTGCTCAGCTGAAGGGGCGGTGGGCGGGCGGCCCATCCCGCCCGCCTCCAGGGCGCCAGAAAGCGTCCCATTTTGGTGCAGATCGGGCCCCAACTCAGCCTTAATCAAACGCGCGTAATGGGCTTGAAGCGCGCAGGCAGTGGGACAGACTGGCCCGCGCGCCGAGCTGGAGGATGGCCCTTGGCAGAGATCGACCCGACCGACCACGCGCTGGCGACCATCGCCAGCATTTTGGAGCACCCAGAGCCCCTTCTCGTGGTTCGCCAGACCGAGACGGAAATCGTGGTCGTGGGAGAGCGTGAGCATTTCGCTGCCGACGAGCAAACAACCGTCGACGAGCAGCCCGTTCTCGACGAGCATCCAGCGCTCGAAGACGAACATCCTGTGGTCGAAGAGCAGCCGCTGGTGCCGGAGCACACAGATGCCGACGGCTACAGCAAGGTCGGGCCCGGTCCCATGGTGGCGATCCGTCTCAAATGGACGGTCCATCGCGGCGATGACGGCCAGTACTACGTGCACGAGACCATCGGCGAGCAATCCGTCCCCGTGGTCAGCGGCCCGATGACGAGCGAGGCTGCCGTGCGGTTCGTCGACGCGCAAGAGGACGAATCCCACCGTCGTTTCGAAGAGCTACGCAGCGAGATCGCCGGCCGCAGCTCTCTCGCCGATTACGAGCGCAGGGGCGAAGCATAAGGCTACTGCCTGAGGCCCTTCCACACCTCTCCCCGTCGGGGGCTGGTGGACACCGAGCCCAGCCAACTACGTCCTTCCCAGGAAATCCTTCTTCACGAGCTCGACCCCGGCGTGCCGCAAGAGGTCGTAGGCCGTGGTGACGTGGAAGAAGAATTGCGGGACGCTGAACGCCAGCAGCAGCGTCCGCCCGGTGAAGGGCAGCTCGGTCCCGTTCTTCAACCTGAAGAAGACACTCCGTTCCGCCGCCGCGTCGATCTCGGCGCGCGGCAGGCTTTCGATGAACGCGATCGAGGTTGCGATGCGCGCCTGAAGCCCGGCCATGTCGTGCTCGAGCGCGGGCATCGTGACCGGCTCCCGATCGGCCAGCAAGGCCGAAGCGACCGTGCCGTGGCGGCAGGCTTCGCCGACCTGCTGCGCCAGATCGTACATGTTGGGCGCAAGGCGCGTGCCGAGCAGAACGGTCGGATTGAACTTGCGCGCCTCGGCATAGGCGACGCCCTTGTCGAGCAGGATCGAGAGATTGCGCAAGTACGGCACGAACACGCCGACCGAAGCCTCGTAGATCGAGATCGTCATGCCAGGATTTCCCCATCGTCCGGCGTGTGGTCAAAACCGCCGTCGAACAGCTGCACAATGACAAGCTCGGAATTTCGATCGAAGACGGCCGCTCCAAGAAGATCTATACGGCTCGGTTCGACCAGAGCGATATTTGTTGGCGCCACGCGACATCAGCAGTTGAAATCCCCATTCCAGGTTCGCCTGAACCCGAATTGAGCCGCCTCCTGCTGTCCCCTGCCTCCGCCCAACTTTGGACCGTCTCCGGGCCTATTGAACCCGGAACAGCAGGACGACGACTCATACCCAGACAGTGATCTGGATCACTTTCTGCGATCGAGCCGGCGCGTAAGCGTCGGTCCGGGGACCATCTGTTCAGGAGACGGACATGAGGAAGCTGTTGGCCACGGCCGCATTCCTGTTGGCGAGCACGGCTGCTCAGGCACAGTACACCTTCGAATATGGCGGGCGCACCATCCGCATCGATCCCGACCGGGGCACGGTGCAGATCCCCGGCGTTTACGACAACACCGGCCAGAGCAAGCCGAAGAAGGCCAAGAAGAACGAGCAGGCGCCGCAGCAGGCCACGGTCGACCCGCAGGCGCCGGCTGCTCCGGCGCCAGTAGCTCCCGCTGCCGCGCCGCCCGCAGCCGTGCAGGCACCTGCGGCGGCTGCCGTCGCGCCGCCTCCTGCGCCGCCGCCTCCGGCTCCCCCGGCGGCCGCGACCGCGACCAATACGCCCGCCCAAACCGCCGTGGCTCCGCCGCCTGCACCGCCTCCGGCCCCTACTCCGGTCGAGCAGCAAGCTGCGCCTGCCGCGGCCCCGCCGCCCGCGCCTGCCGCCGCTGCGGCTCCGCCGGCGCCACCCGCTCCGCCTCCTGCCCCCGCTCCCATGAAGGCCGCGGCAGCCTCGCCCGCACCGCCGCCCGCCGCCACGCGCGATCTCAATTCACCGCTCGGCGTCTGGCTTACCGAGGAGAAGGAAGGCAAGGTCCGCATCGAGCAATGCGGCACCAACCTCTGCGGCTATTCGGTCGATTCCAAATCGAACCAGAACGGCGAGCAGGTTCTGATCAACATGAAGCCCGGCAAGGACCAGAAATGGTCCGGCCGGATCCTCGATCCCAACTCCGGCTCGACTTACGATTCGACCATCGCGATGAAGGGCACCGACCGCTTGCGCGTGCAGGGCTGCGCCTTCGGCGGCATGTTCTGCGGCGGCCAAACCTGGACGCGGGTGAACTAGGATCCGGTTTCGACCTTCCGATTGAAGAAGGGCCCGCGACGCGGGCCCTTTGCTTTTGCCACGCTGCCGTTGCGACGTGCGCGACCTCACAGTGCGCAGTCCGCACGTGAGGCCCCTCACATCGCCGGTTCCGAAGCGCGTGCCATGATCCCCGCATGGTCACTCACAGGGGCGTGTCATGAACGGCTTTCCCAAAGGTCTCTTCGCCATCCTCGTCGCCATCGCCTTCCCGCTCGCGCAGGCTGATGCTGCGACGAGCACTTTCGACGGCACATGGAATGTCCGCATCGCCTCGTCGAGCGGAACCTGCGGCCACGGCGCCACGGTGGCGATCGGCATCAACAACGGCCAGATCGCCTCGAGCAACGCGGCCGTGACGGCATCCGGCCGCGTCGCCGACGCCGGCAGCATCAACGTCACCTTGAGCACCGGTATCAAGCGCGCCGTCGGCTTCGGCCGGCTCAGCGGCAGTTCAGGTTCGGGCACCTGGCGCGGGGCCATGTGCACGGGCACCTGGACGGCGGAGAAAATGTAGGTGCCGTGTCCCGGACGCGGTGCAGCGTGTAACGCTGCGCCGCAGAGCCGGGATCCAGTGCTCTCACTGGTACGAAGACTTTGGGCCCCGGCTCGGCGACGCATCGCCAAAAGCGATGCGTCTTGTCCGGGGCACGTCAGTCAGCCGATAGCCGCCCCATACTCCGCGTCCGTGACCGGCTCCAGCCAGGTCGAATAGACGCCGTCGAGTGCTTCCTGCATGGCGATGTGGCACATGCCGTTGGTCGGCGATGCCCCGTGCCAGTGCAGTTCGCCCGGGGGAATCCAGACGGTGTCGCCGGGACGGATCTCTCTGACAGGCCCGCCCTTCGACTGCACGCGCCCGACGCCGGAGATGACGTAGAGCGTCTGCCCGAGGGGATGATGATGCCAGTTGGTGCGGGCGCCCGGCTCGAACGCGACGCGCGAGCAGTTCAGCCGCGCCGGCGCGGGCGCCATGATGACGGGGTCCTGCCACACGGCGCCGGTGAAGTTTTCCTTGGGCGCGCGGCGGGTAGGCCGCGTGCCTGCAACTGTGATCTCCATGGGGTCCTCGCTCCTGTTACTTCTTGCTCGCGGCGTAGCGCGCCTTGGTCTCGGCGTTCATGGGATAGAGGCCCGGCAACGCCGCGCCGTTGTTCACCTCGTTGACGATCCAGGCTTCCATCCGCTCCTGCTCGACGCCCTCGTTGAGCACGTGCTCGAGCATCGCCTGCGGGATCAGCACGCAGCCGTCCTGGTCCGCGACCACGATGTCGTTCGGGAATACGGCGACGCCGCCGCAGCCGATCGGCTCGCCCCAGCCGACGAAGGTCAGGCCCGCAACGGAAGGCGGCGCGGCATAGCCGTCGCACCACACCGGCAGATTGGTGCCGAGCACGCCCTCGACGTCACGCACCACGCCGTCGGTGACGAGCGCGGTGACGCCACGCTTGACCATGCGCGCGCAGAGGATATCGCCGAAGATGCCGGCATCGGTGATGCCCATGGCGTCGACCACGGCGATGCATCCTTCCGGCATCGCCTCGATCGCGGTGCGGGTCGAGATCGGCGACGACCAGGATTCCGGCGTTGCCAGATCCTCGCGCGCCGGCACGAAGCGCAGCGTGAAGGCCGGTCCCACCAGGCGCGGCAATCCCGGGCGCAGCGGCCGCGCGCCCCGCATCCACACATTGCGCAGGCCCTTCTTCAGCAGGACCGTGGTGATGGTGGCGGTAGTGATGCCGGCGAGGGTCTTGCGGGCTTCGGGGGACAGCGACATGGACGAGAACGAGCTCCGAGGTGCGAGACAGAACGCGCGCATCTTGCGAGCCGCAAGCCTTGCGTCAAGGGCCAAGAGGCTCGCAATAACGCAGGGCCGCCAGCCTATTATGCCACGCGATAACAAGGCTTTATCACATGCCCCTGGATTAATTTATTGGACTTGCGGGCGCATTTACGCGAAGCAGGACAAAGCGGAACTCGAACACCCGGGGGCCGCACTCCTCTGAAGCCCGAATTCGACAGCGCTCTGACAGCTCAATGGCCGCGACGCTTTCCCCGCCCCGCCTTCTGCCCAGTGGCGACAGCGCCGTCACGGTCGAATTCAGCCGCACCATCGATGACATCGCCAACCAGCGCGTGCTGGCGCTGGACAAAGCGCTTGCGGCGAGCCCGATCAAGGGTATCGCCGAGACCGTGCCGACCTATCGCTCGCTGCTGGTCCACTACGATCCCGGCCTGATCGGGTTCGACGCGCTCGGCGACGAGTTGCTCGCGCTCGCCAGCCGGCCGCTGCCCCCGGCGACGAAGGCGCGCCGCTGGCGTGTTCCCGTCGCCTATGGCGGCGAGCACGGCATCGACCTCGAGGACGTCGCCAAGACGCTGGGCACCACGCCGGACGACATCGTCATCAGGCATTCGGGCGGCGATTACAGGGTCGCCATGATCGGCTTCACGCCGGGCTGGTCCTATCTCAGCGGCCTCGACAAATTCCTGCACATGTCGCGACGGCAGTCGCCGCGGCTGCTGACGCCGGCAGGCACCATCTCGATCGGCGGCGTCCAGGCCGGGATCCAGTGTCTCGCCGCGCCGAGCGGCTGGCACCTGCTCGGCCGCACGCCGGTCAGGACCTATCAGCTCCACCGCAATCCGACTTTCCTCACCGAACCCGGTGATCGCGTGACGTTCTTCGCCATCGACCACAAGACGTTCGAGGAGATGGACCGCGCCGCGGAAGCCGGCGAGATCGTCGCCGAGCAGGTGGACGCATGAGCCGGCTCGTCGTCGCCAGCATCGGCCCTGCCAGCTCGGTTCAGGACGGCGGCCGCCTTGGCGCGCAGCGCTACGGTCTCACAGTGAGCGGCGCGATGGACCGGCTGTCGCTGGCCGCGGCGAACACGCTGGTCGGGAACGAGCCGTTCGCGGCCGCAATCGAGATCGGCCCGTTCGGCGCCTCCTTCACCGCGCGCGAGGGCGCCGTGCGCCTGGGAATCGCAGGTGCGCCGCGCAATGCAGACGTCGCCGGCCATCCCGTCGCGATGGACACGTCAGTTACGCTGAAGGACGGCGAGACGCTGACGCTGGGCTTTGCCCGCGGCGGCGCCTTCACCTATCTCGCAATCGAAGGCGCCATCAAGGGCGAGCCTGTGTTCGGCAGCCTCGCCGTGAATGCGCGCGCCGGTCTCGGCAGCCCCTACCCGCGCCCGCTTCAGGCGGGCGATGCATTCACGGTCGATGCTGCAAGCGGTGCGAGCGAGCTGCGCATCGAGTTGCCCAAGCCTGCGGCCGGCCCGATCCGCGTGCTGCTGGGCCCCCAGGACGACGAGTTCGACGAGGCCAACAAGGCCCTGTTCCTGGATAGCGAATGGAAGATCTCGGCGACCTCCGATCGCATGGGCTACCGGCTCGAAGGTCCCGCGATCAAGCATCTGCACGGCCACAACATCGTCTCCGACGGCACCGTGAACGGCAGCATCCAGGTGCCCGGCAACGGCGCGCCGATCGCGCTGATGATGGACCGCGGCACCTCCGGCGGCTATCCGAAGATCGCAACCGTGATCACGGCCGACATCGGCCGCCTCGCCCAGACTTCGGCGGGCACCGCGTTTCGTTTCAAGGCGGTCAGCATGGCCGAAGCGCAGGACGAGGCGAGGAAGTTTGCGCAAGCGATCCGCAGCCTGCCCGATCGCCTGCGCTCCTCCGACACCGTCGCACTCAACATCGCGGCGCTCAGCGATGCTAACGTGGCGGGCTATGCGGTCAGCGCGGTCGATGCCGGGACGTGGCAGGTCACGGCGAAGCCGTAAGCGACAACAAGACCAGAGGCGGAGAGCAACCCATGAAGACAGTCGATCTGAATTGCGATCTCGGCGAGGGTTTTGGCGCGTGGGAGATGGGCAACGATGCCGCCATGATCGAGCTCGCAAGCTCGGTCAACGTCGCCTGTGGCTTCCATGCCGGCGACCCCGACATCATGCGCCGGACGGTGGAGCTGGCGAAAGCGCGCGGCGTCTCGGTCGGCGCCCATCCCGGCTATCGCGACCTGCACGGCTTCGGGCGGCATCCGATCGCAGGGCTCAAGGCCTCCGAGATCGAGAACCTCGTCGCCTACCAGATTGGCGCCTTGCAGGCGATCGCGACCGCGGCCGGCCACAAGGTGACGCATGTGAAGGCGCATGGCGCGCTCTCCAACGTCGCCTGCGAGGACGACATGACCGCGAAGGCGATCGCCGCCGGCATCAAGGCGGTGGATCCCAGCCTGATTTTCGTCGTGCTCGCCAATTCGAAGCTGGTGAAGGCCGGCGAAGACGCCAATTTGCCGATGGTGCACGAGGTGTTCGCCGACCGCGCCTATGAGGACGACGGCAATCTCGTCTCGCGCAAGAAGCCGGGCGCGGTGCTGCACGACGCCAAGGCGATCGCCGAGCGCGTGGTGCGCATGGTGCAGGACGGCGCGGTGGTGTCGGTGACGGGCAAGGTCATCAAGATGCGCACGGATACGGTGTGCATCCATGGCGACACGCCCGGCGCGGTCGAGATCGCGCGCGGGGTACGGCAGGCGTTGAAGGATGCGGGGATCGCGGTCGCGCCGTTCAAGCACGGGTGACGCGTCGTAGGGTGGATTAGCGGAGCGTAATCCGCCACGCCTCAGCGAATGCGGTGTGAAGTTGGTGGGTTACGCCTTCGGCTAACCCACCCTACGCAGCCACATCAGAACGGATGCACCGAGAGTGTCCCGAACACGATCGCCGCGATCACCGCAAAGGCGCTGTACATCGCGACGTGATGCAGGCTCGCCCCGGTCCGCCGCGAGAGCGAACGGGCGTAGAAGTGCAGCCTGGCTTCCGCCGATAGTTCGCGCATGGTCGATCTCCAACGCCCCATTTGCGGGAGTATGAAGGATCAACCAGGGCGGGAGGCAAGATGCCCGGAGAAATAGCGATGAGCTTCTTCAAAGAAGCGCCGTCGCAGATGCATTTTCTCCCCACCGGCAGATTCCGGAGAACTTCATTCGCTAAAATCCGAGCCAACCGGAACCGTCTCGAATGACGACGGTGTGGCGGTCAGTACACGTCGGCCTGGAATCGGCCGGACTTCTTGAGTTCGGCGATGAAGCTGACGGCCTCGTCTGTCGAACGCGCGCCGAACTGGGCGACGATGTCGACCAGCGCGCGCTCGACGTCCTTGGCCATGCGCTTGGCGTCGCCGCAGATGTAGAGATGCGCGCCTTCGGCGAGCCAGGTCCACAATTCGCGGCCGACTTCGCGCATGCGGTCCTGCACGTAGAACTTCTTCTCGCCGTCGCGCGACCAGGCCAGCGACAGGCGCGTGAGCACGCCCGATGTCTTCATGGCGTTGAGCTCGTCCTGGTAGAAGAAATCGCAATCGCTGCGCTGATGGCCGAAAAACAGCCAGTTCTTGCCCGGTGCGCCCGTCGCCTTGCGGTCGAGCAGGAAGGCGCGGAACGGCGCGATACCGGTGCCGGGGCCGATCATGATGATCGGCGTCTTCGGGTCCTGCGGCAGGCCGAAATTGTGCGCCTTCTGCACATAGACCTTGAGCTTCTCGCCCTCCTTGATGCGCTCGCCGAGGAAGGTCGAGGCAACCCCGAGGCGCCTGCGCTTGCCGATGACGTAACGCACGGAGTCCACCGTCAGCGACAGCTTACCGGGCGTGGCATTGTGCGACGACGAGATCGAGTAGAGCCGCGGTTGCAGCGGCTCCAGCGCCTCGACGAAGGCCTCCGGATGGGGCCGCGTGCCGGAGAATTTCTGCAGTGCCGCCATGACGTCCATCGTCGCGGCATCGCCATCGGGATCTTCGCCCTGCGCCAGCGCCCGCGCCTTCTCACGCGCCGCGCCGCCTGTGATGAAGGAGATCAGCTCGAACAGCGTGTCGGGCGCCGGTGACAGCGAGACGTCGTCGATCAGCACCTCGCGTAGCGTCTTGCCGTTGACCTCAGTGGTGTGGGAGGCGCCGAGCAGCGCGATGACCTGGTCGACGAGGCCGAGCTCGTTGCGCGCGAACACGCCGAAGGAATCGCCGACCACGTAGTCGAGCTCGCTCGCGGAGAGATCGAACTCGACGTGATATGTTTCCTTCTCCGACTTGCCCTTGTTGAGCAGGCGGCGCGACAGGAAGGTCGCCTCGGTCGGATTGTCGCGCGAGCGGCCGGGCTCTGCGATCGTTACGGTCACGGCCGGCGCCGGAGCGCCAGTCTTCTCGGCGATCTTGTCCGCCGTCTTGGCCGCGGGCGTCTTATCCAGTTCCTCGTACAGCGACTTGAGCATCCGCGCGGTTTCCTTGCCGCCGGGGACGCAGAGGTTGAGCCGCGCTTCGCTGCGGCTCGCGATCGCTTCCGAATAATCGTGGCAATTGTAGCCGCACTGGCCGCAATCCTGCTGCGCCATCGCCGCCATCATCTTGCGGCGGACGGGGCGGCCCTCGGCCAGCTTCATCCGCTCGGCGATCGGCATGGTCTGGTCGTGCCAGGGGGCCTCGCCGTCGTCACCGTCACCGGCCTGCATGACGGCAGCACCCTGCTCCGCCGACAATGGTGTTGCGACGTCGGGCGACAGCAGTCCGGCGAAGAAGCCGTTCAGCCAGGAACGCTGCGCATCGGAGAACGGTGCGCTGGGTGGGATGATGTCGAGCTTTGGCGGAGGGGTGATCTGGTTCATGCGGACACCTGTGCATCGGCAAGCTTGCGCAGCGTTTCGCCGTCATGGCGGCGCGCAAAGGAGAGGAAGGTTTCATCGGGCGAGGCGCGATGGGCGAGATAGGCCTTGAGCAGTCGTTCGACCGTCTTCGGCGCGTCCTCGGCCTTGAGGTCGTGATAGACCTCCTGCCCGACATCGGCGTCGGGGCCGAACCCGCCGCCGGTGAAGAGGTGGTAGCCCTCGACGGTATCCTCCTCATTGATCGGCACACGCGCGCCGATCATGCCGATGTCGCTGATGTAATGCTGCGCGCAGGAATGATGGCAGCCGGTGACGTGGATGTTCACCGGCTTGTCCATCGCGACGCGCGGCTCGCACCAGTCCCCGATCTCGGCGGCGTCGCGCTTCGTGTTGGCCGCGGCGAAGCGGCAGCCGGCATTGCCGGTGCAGGCGATCAGGCCGGCGCGGATATGCGAGGCCTCGACCGCGAGCCCGATCTGCTTGATAGCCGCGATCGCAAGCTCGACATTCTCGTCGTGCACGCCCGATATCAGCAGGTTCTGCCAGACGGTCAGGCGGATCTCGCCGTCACCGAGGTCGCGCGCGACCTTGGCGAGGCCTCGCATCTGGTCGGAGCTGAGCTTGCCGAGCGTCAGCGACACGCCGATCCAGTTGAGGCCCTCCTGCTTCTGCTTGTGCACGCCGACATGTGCCATGCGATCCGCGGCTGGCCGCGGCGCGAACGCCTCTTCCGGCACGCGCGTGAATGGCGTCTTCAAGCGCTCCTCGACGAGCTTGAGGAAGCCGTCATGGCCCATGGCGTCGAGCACATATTTCAGCCGCGCCTTGTTGCGGTTGGTGCGGTCGCCATGATCGATGAACACACGCACGATCGCGTCGGCGACGGCCGTGGCCTGCTCCGGCCTGACGATGATGCCGGAGTATTTGGCAAAATCCTTGTGGCCGGTGATGCCACCGAGGCCGAGGCGGAACCAGATGCCGGGCTCGACGCCGAACCCGTCCTTCACCTCGTAGGCGGTGAAGGCGATGTCGTTGGTCTCTTCCAGCACCGCGATCTTGCCGGCGCCGTCGAAGGCGACGTTGAACTTGCGCGGCAGGCCGTAGAGCGAGCGGTCGTTGAGGATGTGGAAGTGCCACTCGCGCGCAAAGGGGCGCGTGTCGATCAACTCCTGCGGATCGATTCCGGCCGTCGGCGTTCCCGTCACGTTGCGGATGTTGTCGGCGCCGGAGCCGCGCGAGCACAGCCCGAGGTCCTGGATGCCCTCGATCAGCTTCACGGCATGCTTCGGCGGAATTTCGCGGAGCTGGAGATTGGCGCGCGTCGTGGCGTGGCTGTAGGGGCCGCAGAGCTCGTCGGCGAGATCGGCCAGGCCCGACAGCTGCCAGTGCTTCATGATGCCGTTCGGGATGCGCAGACGGCACATGTAGGAATCCTGCGTCGGCGCGACATAGAAGATTCCGTAGTAGCGCCAGCGGAAATTGTCCGCTGGGTTCGGCGGCGCGTTATCGAGCGCCTGCTGACGCAGCCGCGGATAGGCATCGAAGGGGTGCTCGTCGCGCTTCAGCTTCTCCTGGTCGGCGAGCTTCTTGCCCGACACGATGACCCTGTCCTGCGCCTTGATGTGCACGGCATCGGGACCGACAGGTTCGGAATTCGCCTTGCCGGCACCCGGGCCGAGACCGCGGCCGACGCGGCTGATCTGCAGGCCGGTCGTGAAGCCTTCGAGATAGCGCTTCTGCTCGTCGGTAAAGTCGATTGAGAGCGTTTCGATTTTCATGGTCGGTAACGAAGCTCCTGCGGCCACCAAAGTGGCTTCGACGGGAATTGTGCGATCCGCGGGGAACTCGCCGGCTCAAGAGCCCGCTTCGTCACCCGACGGTCCGTTCAGCTTCGTTGCTGTGGGACTCGGCTCAGCAGGCACCTATGACAAGCTGGCCGCAGCGCAACATTCAAGTTGCGTGCCAGCTCGACGGAAACGTAAACTGTTGCGATTTCAGGTGATTACGACAGGCCTGAGGAACTGTCGGGCCTGGCGCGCTAACGAAATTCGAGCAGCCAGCTCAAACATTAGACAGCGAATCGACCTGCCTAGAAGCGAAGCAGGACCAAATTACGCCTTCCAGCGCCCGACCGCGAAGGCCTTGAGATGCCCACTGATGTCGTCAGGATCAAAGGCGGGCCCGGCGAAGGCGCCGAACGCCGCGGGAGCTTCCGTCGGCGCCCTGTTGCCGAGCGCTGCGTCGTAGAGATCGGGCCTGAACACCGCCATCGCCGTCTTCACGCCATCCGGGGTCAGCGCCGTCTGGCCCCAGCGCACCATCTGCGCATAGAGCCAGGCCGCCTGGATCGGATCGGGCCGCCCTGCTCCCTCGCGCCCAACGAGGAGGTAGCGGCCGCTCTCGCGGAAGGTGCCGTCGGGCGAGATCTTCAGCCGTCCTGTAAGGGTGCGCTGGATGACCTCGGCATCAACGCCGATCCGCTCCGGCTGCGCCAGGATCTGCGCCGCCTCGGTCCGGTTCTCGGGATGCTCGATGAACTCGGCCGCTTTCACGGCTGCCCGCACCAGGGCCGCGACCACATCAGGGTTCTTGTCCGCCCAGGTCTGGCGGACTGCCAGCACCTTCTCCGCCGCACGGACCAGGATGTCGGAGACGAAGTGCAGGATGTGGCCGATGCCGAGATCGACCGCGACCGAGTTCCAGGGCGCGCCAACGCAGAACGCATCGACATGGCCGTTCTTGAGACTGTCGACCATGTAGGGCGGCGGCAGCACCACCAGGCGCACGTCCTCGTCGGGATCGACGCCGGCCGCGGCCATCCAGAACCGCAATTGGTAATTGTGGGTCGAGAACGGGAAGGTCATGCCGAATGTGAGCGGCTCCGCCCCTGCCGTGCGCCGCTTGGCAACCACCTTCGCCAGCGCCTTCGCCGTCGCCATCGGGTCGAAGCGGTCACCGTCGATCTCCTCCATCAGCGCGGCATGAAGCGCCGGCGACACCGTGATGGCATTGCCGTTGATGCCGAGATTGAAGGCGGCGGCGATCGGCACCTTGACGTGGCCGAGCCCGAGCGAGGACGCAATCGCCACGGGCGCCAAAAGATGCGCAGCGTCGAACAGGCCGATGTTCAGCTTGTCGCGGACATTCGACCAGGAGACCTCGCGCACCAGCTCGACGTCGAGCCCTTCGGCTGCGGCAAATCCCTTGTCGACCGCGACGATCAGCGCGGCGGCGTCGACCAGCGGAATGAACCCGATGCGGAGGGGAACGGTCATTTCAGCATCTCCGACGCGGTGATGATCGATTGCGCGATCTCGCCGATTTTCTTCTTCTCGCGCATCGCGGTCGAGCGCATCAGCACATAGGCCTCGTCCTCGGTCAGGCCCTTCACCTTCATCAGAATGCCCTTGGCGCGCTCGATGACCTTGCGGTCCTCGAGTTGCGACTTGGTGCGATCGAGCTCCTCCTGGAGCTTGGCGAAGGCGTTGAAGCGGGACACGCAGAGGTCGAGGATCGGCTTCATGCGCTCCTTCTTCAGCCCGTCGACGATGTAGGCCGACACCCCCGCCTCCACCGAGGCCTGGATCGAGGCGGAATCGCTCTGGTCGACGAACATGGCGACCGGCCGCTTCACCGCGCGGCTGACCTGGAACATCGCCTCCAGCACGTCGCGGCTGGGGTTCTCCAGGTCGATCACGATGATGTCGGGGTCCACCGCATAGATGCGGGCGAGCAGGCTCTGCATCTCGCTGATATGGACGACCTGGGTGAACCCGGCGTCCCGCAACCCCTCCTCGAGGATCGCGGCCCGGACGGGGCTTTCATCGACGATCACGATTTTGGGCGACTGTTCGGCGCTCATGGCTCACTCGCGGCAGCTGATTCATCCATAGCACGCCGGAACGCCCTGCAAAGGGTTGTAATTATGGGCAATTGGGACTAGCTCAGCCGAGCTTTCGGCTGCGAAGCGGAACTCATGCTCAGGGAATCGTTGCCCCCGCGATCATCTTTTCGAGAAGTGGCACGGCAGCCAGCACCGCCGCCTCGTTGCGACCGGAGACCGCCAGCCTCACGACGTAGGAGTTGCCGTCCTTGTCGCGATCGGCGTAATGCGCGATCACTTCGACCGGCTGGTCCTCCAGTGACGGATCGTCGTAGCGGTTGACGATGACCTTGGGATTGACCGAGGGAAGCTTGGCGATCTTTGCATTCTTGCCGGATGTCGTTGCCCAATCCCGATCACTGGCAGCGACCCATTGAACCAATTTGGTCCGGCCCTCGTTGTAGCGGCCTTCGGCGTAGATGATTGCTTCTGCTTCACCGAAGCTCTTCCCCTTAGGCACGAACATCGACGCGCCGTATTTGAGGCTCGCAGCATCGTCCCTCACCCACCCATCAGGCGCTGTCACGCGTGGCCTGAATTCAGGACACAATCCTCCTTGCCGATCGCAGACATGGATGATCTTGTCGACTTCAGCTCGCGCCGGGAACATTGCGAAGGAAGCGGCAACGAAGGCCAAGCCGAAGATGAAACGGCGCATCGCAGTTGAGCTCCGTGGAATTAGGCAAGAAACAGAATGACAACTAAAACGGGCACGTTCGAGCAATTCACCTCGGAGCCTCCACTCGCCCGATCCGAATGAGCTTGCCGGTCAGGAACCCTCAGCCAGTCCCTTCCCTGTGAATGGCCAATGACGTCAAATACCGCGAGTATCGCTTTAGCGTCGCGCCGCATACGTTAGTTATTGAGTTTCGCCATCGGTTCAATTACTTGGATCGCAAATCCAGACAATTCAGATAGGCTCCAGGCGATTATATGGACAGAGCGCCGCGCATTTCATTCACGTCACTCGGATGCCCCAAGGCATTGGTGGATTCCGAGCGCATCATCACCCGCCTGCGCGCGGAGGGGTACGAGCTCGCCCGCAAGCATGACGGGGCTGACATCGTCATCGTCAACACCTGCGGCTTCCTCGACAGCGCCAAGCAGGAATCGCTCTCGGCGATCGGCGAGGCCATGGCCGAGAACGGCAAGGTGATCGTGACAGGCTGCATGGGCGCGGAACCGGAAGCGATCGAGCAGGCCTATCCGGGCGTGCTCTCCATCACCGGCCCGCAGCAATATGAGAGCGTGCTGGACGCCGTGCACCGCGCGCTGCCGCCGGCGCACAATCCGCATCTCGACCTGGTGCCGCCGCAGGGCATCAAGCTGACGCCGCGCCACTACGCCTATTTGAAGATTTCCGAGGGCTGCAACAACCGCTGCACCTTCTGCATCATCCCGAAGCTGCGCGGCGATCTCGTCTCGCGCCCCGCCAACGACGTGCTGCGCGAGGCCGAGCGCCTGGTCGGCGCCGGCGTCAAGGAATTGCTGGTGATCTCGCAGGACACCTCGGCTTACGGCGTCGACCTCAAATATGCCGAGAGCCCGTGGAAGGATCGCCAAGTCCGCGCCAAATTCCTCGACCTCGCGCGCGAGCTCGGCGAGTTAGGGGCCTGGGTCCGGCTGCAATATGTCTACCCCTACCCGCATGTCGACGAGGTCATCGCGCTGATGAGCGAGGGCAAGGTGCTGCCCTATCTCGACATCCCGTTCCAGCATGCGAGCCCCAACGTGCTCAAGGCGATGAAGCGCCCGGCCGCGCAGGACAAGACGCTGGAGCGGATCAAGCGCTGGCGCGAGCAATGCCCTGATCTCGCCCTGCGCTCGACCTTCATCGTCGGCTTCCCCGGCGAGACCGATTCCGACTTCGCCTATCTGCTCGACTGGCTCGATGAAGCCGAGATCGATCGCCTCGGCTGCTTCAAATACGAGCCGGTTGCCGGCGCCACCTCGAACGCGATCGAGAACCCCGTGCCCGAAGAGGTCAAGCAGGAGCGCTACAACGCCCTGATGGCCCGCCAGCAGAAGATCTCGGCACGACGGCTGAAGCGCAAGGTCGGCACGCGCCAGCAGATCATCATCGACGAGGTCGGGCCCACGGTGGCCAAGGGGCGCTCCAAGGCCGATGCGCCGGAGATCGACGGCGCGGTGTATCTGACGAGCCGCCGCCCCTTGCGCGTAGGCGAGATCGTCACCGCGAAGATCGAGCGCGCGGACGCCTACGACCTGCACGGCAGCGTTGCGGGGTTCTGAGGGCGTTTGCCAACGACCTCAGTCCACTGTCGCCCGATAAACGGCATTCTCGCCGAAGTGATACAAGTGTCTGCCGCGGCCCTGCAATCGGCCGGATGGCCGGCCAGAGCCATCGGGCATCAACAGGCGCGCTCGCCTAACAAGGATAATCCCATCTCGATCCAATCGTCCGATGTAGGCCACGTCGGCTTGATCGTCGTACTGTCCTGAAAACAAAATCTCCGCCTCGGACATTGCGAATGCGTGGCAGCCTCGGAGTTTCGTGCGCTTCGAGGTCAATTGAAAGTCTGCGCCAATCCCGCAGATCTGGAAATGCGGGTAGGCGAAAATGACAGCCTCTGCTCCAGACACGTTGAGTGCATAGCAATCATAGATCGTAGGGCCTGCATCGTTCGGAAATTCCCAGATCTTCTCCCCAAGACCCGAGAAGCAGACCAGCCCGGCCTGCCCAACTGGCGCTGGGCCAGGATGTCCCCATCCATAATTTCCAAAGATACCTTCGTCGAAATACCCCACCCAGATCCGGCCGCGATCATCGATCTGGAGATCGCTAATGCCGTCACCGAAGAGGACTCGGTCCGCTTGCCCAGTATGGGGATCAAGGACGACTCCGTTCAGGTCGTAGTCCGTCGTGCCCCGCCAGTTGCACCTTGTACCGGCCAGCAGGAGGCGTCCATCGGGAAACATGTCCACCTTGGGAAACGCGATATCGAGTGGCGGCAAGTCAATCGATTGGATTGATCCGGAGCTTTCCCTCAGCAGCCGAAATCGCTTCAGACCGTCCATTCTCGCTCGCGGAAACGAGCCGATAGCACCGTGATCGCTCTCGAACACGGCATGACGTGCGGATTCCTCAACGAACAGAAATAGCAGCGACTGATCGCCCGCCACCCCGCTCGCAGCAAGCAGGAAACCGGGAAGCGTCGGCGCCGCGCCAATCTTCTCGAACTGTATTGACCTGATCAACTGAGCCCCTGGTACCAACGAGCTGCCCGAGGCAGCATCACCAAGCACGCGCTGGGCGCAAGCGCAAAGTCGCGATCAGGATGCCGCCAGCCATTTCGGCACCCAGCGCTCCGGCCTTGGTGCGCGGGCGAGATCAGCCTTCGCTTCGGACAGCAGCGCCGGCTCGCCCTCGATGGCCGGACGCACATCGTATTCGAAGCTCGGCATGATGCGGCCGTCGGCATAGAGCCCGAACTTCATCGCATACCAAAGCCCGAGCTCGGGCTGCGCGCGGCGCATCTCCTCGCGCAGGTCGCGCAGCAGGGACTCGATCGAGGCGGCCTCCTCGAACGGCTGCGGCCCGCGCGACAGCACGCGCGCCTCGTATTGCCTGCCGACGATCGCGACCTCGAAATGCGTCCTGTCCCAGGGCTTCTTGCCCTTGGGCAGATGCGCGGCCAGGCGCCAGCCGAGCTCGGCCATCAGGCGATGATTGGCCCAGTAGTCCTCGCGGTCGCGACTCCATTTTTCCACGAAGCCGCGAAAGTCGGGCAGCTGCGATGCGTTGTCGTTCGGCGCCGTCGGCTCGCCATGCAGTCGTCCGGCGAGCCATTGCGCGAGCTCGACCGTCTGGCACTCAACCTCGTCATGCGGCTTGAGATCGCTCCAGGCCTTCTCGAATTGCTGCGACGTCAGTTTGGCAAGGAGGCCACCGAGGCTCGGCGCCAGCAATTCGTAATCGCCCTCCGACCCCAGTCCCACGATCGGCGGATTGTCGCGGTTGAGACCTGCGCCATACCAGCCGCCGACGGCCGAACCATCCGGCAGCCGCATGAACAGCGAAAACCTGTCTCGCAACGGACTGCCGTCGACGATAGGTGCGGAATCGGAGAATTGGCCCTGCAGCGAAAAGCAGCCGACGCTGCCCCACGGCCGCCCGTCGAGCCACGCGGCAAAGCCGACCAGCAGCGGAGGCGCTTCCATGCCAGGCGGAAATGCGCTGCGAATGCTGTCGAGGTCGATTGGATAAGGCGTATCGGACAAGGCTGAAAACTATCTGGTTGGTCCCGTCCCTCTTGGTCTGAGCCGACATGCGTCCGGTTCGAGCCAAGTTGCGTCCTTCGACCACAAACCCGCTCAAGGTGCAATGGTTTCTGGGGCCAAGCGCAGAAACTGGATGAAACAACTGCCATCGTCGGAGGACGGCGCGCACCCACCACCGCTTGATACGCTCTGGCCTGCGCCATCTTCGCGATCGCCGGCAGCACCCTGCACACGCGGACTGCGCACCGAAATGTGACACTATAATGCATTCACGCAGGGGTCACGGACTCGGCCTAACTCTGCCCGCGCTTTCAACGCGAGCGAGGATTTTTGATGAGCCGCCTCTCGGACATGCTGCGCACGCAGCGCTTCGACGATTACCGCTTCTACCACCAGAGCACCGTCAACCAGACGCTGCACCTGATCAGCGCCGTCATCTTCCTGTTCTGCTACGCGTTGCTATTCGTGGACCCCGCGCTGGCCGGCATCGTTGGCTGGCTTGCGATGCTGACGCGGCAGACCGGACATTTCTTCTTCGAGCCGAACGGCTATGACGCCGTCAACGACGTCAGCAACGAGTACAAGGAAGAGATCAAGGTCGGCTACAACCAGACCCGCAAGATCGTGCTGCTGCTGGTCTGGGGCAGTGCGCCGATCGCACTGTACGTGTATCCGGCACTGTTCGGACTTTTCGATCCGCCCGCCGATCGCTTCGACTTTATCCGCCATGTGGGAGCGCTCTGGCTCGGGATCGGAATCGCCGGGGGACTCGCGCGCATGCTGCAGCTGTTCGCCACCCGCGACGTCACGACGGGGCTGGTCTGGGTGTTCAAGTTGCTGACCGACCCCTTCCACAACATCGCCCTGTACTGGAAATCACCGCTCAAGCTGATGCGCGGCGAGCTGATCGACACCGCGATTGCGGACGCCGATTGGGGCGACGAAGACGCCGAGGAAGCCGCTCACCTGACTTGACCGATGCACGCCAGGCGGGTGTTCGGTAAAACGCCCGCTTGACAAGCCCCGCCATTCGCATGTATTGCCGCGCCCCATGATCAACCGGACCCATCAGCGCACCGCAATGCTCCGTCGTCGCTCCCGCGACGATGAGAGGGTGCGCCATGTCCGACGACGCCGCTGAACCACTAAAGTTCAGCCGAGGTTTTCGAGAAGGCCGCACCCGCAAGGTGCGGCCTTCTTGCTTTTTGCGCCCGTTTTCCACCCGCCTCCAGAGGAGTACGACATGACCACGCATCCGTATGACGCGCTGATGGACATCACCGCACGGCCCAAGGCCGTGTTCGTCCGCGGCGCCGGCTCCTACCTCTGGGACGACAGCCGCAAGCGCTATCTCGACTTCGTGCAGGGCTGGGCCGTGAACTGCCTCGGTCACTCCCCACCGGCGGTCGCTGACGCGCTTGGTGCGCAAGCCAGGCGACTGCTGACGCCGAGCCCGGCCTTCTACAACGAGCCGAGCCTCAACCTCGCGCAGGCACTGGTCGCAAACAGCGCGTTCGACCAGGTGTTTTTTGCCAATTCCGGTGGGGAGGCCAATGAAGGCGCGATCAAGCTCGCGCGCAAATTTGGCAGCGTACACAAGGGCGGCGCGTTCGAGATCATCAGCTTCGAGGGCGGCTTCCACGGCCGGACGCTGGCGACGATGTCGGCCTCGGGCAAGAAGGCGTTCGAGCGGCTGTTCGAGCCGAAGGTGTCAGGGTTCAAGAAGGCCAGGCTCAACGACATCACTTCGGTCGAAGCGCTGATCAACGACAACACCGTCGCCGTGATGCTCGAGCCGATCCAGGGTGAATCCGGCGTGTGGCCTGCGACCGATCAGTTCCTGCAGCAGCTGCGCGCGCTCACCGAGGCGCATGGCCTCTTGCTGATCTTCGACGAGATCCAGACCGGCATGGGCCGGACCGGAAAGCTCTTCCATTACGAGCACACCGGAATTGCGCCTGACATCATGACGCTCGGCAAAGGCATCGGCGGCGGGGTCCCGCTCGCCGCCCTGCTCGCGACCGAACGCGCCTCCTGTTTCGAGCACGGCGACCAGGGCGGCACCTTCAACGGCAACCCGATCATGTGCGCGGCAGGCCTCGCTGTGCTCGAGGAGGTCGGCAAGCCGGACTTCCTGAAGGCGGTCACCGAGACAGGCCTTTTGCTCGAAAGCGAGTTGCAGAAAGTCTCGGCGCGGCACGGGCTCGGCGGCGTACGCGGACGTGGGCTCTTGCTCGCGCTCGATCTCAAGCTGCCGATCGCGCCGGGCATCGTTGCACAAGCGTTCGAAGCCGGCGTGCTGCTGAACGCCCCGCAGCTCGACAGCTTGCGCTTCATGCCGGCGCTGAACGTCACGAAGGAGGAGATCGCCGAGATGATCGATTGTCTCGACGGGATCTTGACCAAGGCCGGCGCGGCACGGCGGGTGGCGTAGAGACGCTCTCGTGCCCCGGACGCGGCGCAGCGCTCTCAAGGCGATGCGAAGCATCGTCCGGCGAGCGGTGCGCTGCAGAGCCGGGGCCTATCTCTCCGCAGCGGTCGTGGCAACTGGGTCCCGGCTCGGCGCTGCAATGCTTACGCATTGCAGCTTGTCCGGGATACGAGACGCTACGGCTTCAGGATCGAAGCCCCCGTGGTCTTGCGGCTTTCGAGATCGATGTGCGCCTTGGCGGCGTCTTTCAGCGCGTAGGCGTGATTGATCGGCACGTGCAGCTTACCGCTGATCACGGCGGCGAACAGCGTGTCGGCGCCTTCCAACAGCTCCTTGCGGGTGCCGACATAGTCGTTCAGCTTCGGCCGGGTCGCAAACAGCGAGCCGTGATTGTTGAGCTCGGCGATCGCGAACGGCGGCACCGGACCCGAGGCATTGCCGAACGAGACGAACATGCCGCGCGGCTTCAGGCAGGACAGCGAGCCCGGGAAAGTCGCCTTGCCAACGCCGTCATAGACGACGTCGCACCCCTCGTTGCGGCTGATCTGCTTCACGCGGGCGACGAAATCCTCCTCGTTGTAGAGGATGACGTGATCGCAGCCATTGGCCTCCGCCAGCTCGGCCTTCTCGCGCGAGCCGACGGTGCCGATGACGTGCGCGCCGAGCGCCCTCGCCCATTGGCACGCGAGCAAGCCGATGCCGCCGGCGGCGGCATGGATCAGCACACGATGATGTGGCTCGACCCTGAAGGTCTTGTGCAGCAGGTACCAGACCGTCAGCCCCTTCAGCATCAGCACGGCGCCCTGCTCATAGGTGATGTGGTCGGGCAGCTTGACCAGCTTCTCCCAGGGGATATTGCGCTCGCCGGTATAGGCGCCAAGATTGTGGTAATAGGCGACGCGGTCGCCGGGATGAAAATTGGTGACGCCGGGCCCGACCGCGACCACGTCGCCCGCCGCCTCGTTGCCGGCGATGAAGGGCAGCCCCGGCGCCTTGTAGAGCCCGGTGCGATAATAGACGTCGATGAAGTTGAGGCCCACCGCATGCTGGCGGACGCGCACCTCGCCCGGCCCGGGCGCCGGCACGTCGACGCTCTCATAGACCAGGGCCTCGGGGCCTCCGACCTTGTGCACACGGACGGCTTTGGTCATCAGTCGACCTCCTTGATGCAAAGGGCAGCGAAAGCGATCACGACGGCCTTGTCAACTCGGGCCAGCTGAAACGATTAGCCCCCGGGCTTTTCAGTCTTCCTGCGGTTGCGCCTGGCCAGCACGTTGAAGAGCTCGACAGCCGCCGAGAACGCGATCGCGAAGTAGATGTAGCCGCGCGGAATATGGAACTGGAATCCATCAGCGACCAGCGCGACGCCGATCAGCACCAGGAATGCCAGGGCCAGCATCTTCGTGGTCGGATGCTCCGCGACGAAGCGCGACACCGGTCCTGCCGAAACGTACATGACGGCGCAGGCGATCACGACGGCAGCGATCATGATCCTGATATCTTCGGCCATGCCGATCGCGGTGATGATCGAATCCAGGGAAAACACCAGGTCGATGACGATGATTTGGATGATCACCCAAAAGAAAGCGTTGCCTGCGGATTTCTTCTCGCTCGCATCGTGGGCGGACTCGACCTCGCCGTGAATTTCGTGCGTGGCCTTGGCGATCAGGAAGAGGCCGCCGCCAATCAGGATGAGGTCGCGCCAGGAAAACGAGTATCCCAGCGTCGACAGCACCGGCTCGGTCAGGCCGATCAGCCAGACCAGGAGACTGAGCAGGACGAGGCGGAACACCAGCGCCAGCGCGAGCCCGATCTGCCGGGCGCGGTGCGCCTGCGGCTCGGGAAGGCGCGAGACCAGCACCGAGATGAAGATGACGTTGTCGATGCCGAGCACGATCTCGAGCGCCGTCAGGGTGAGCAGCGCCGCCCACGCTTCGGGGCTGGCCAGAAGCTCCATCATGCGAATGATCTCCCCAGGCGGATCAGGGTGTCGCTGAAGCTGATCCACAGCGCGATGGCGCAGAGCACGATCGTCACGCCGACTCCGACGTGAAAATCCATCCGCAGCGCGTAGAGGGCGAGCACCGCCCAGATCGCGATCAACGACATCGTCAGCCAGCGCAGCCGCACGACGCGCACCGGATGCAGCACGTGGAACGGCACGAAGGTCAGCACGACGAGTGCGGCCACCAGCAGCGTCGACCACAGCGGCGGCCAGTGCAGCAGGAACAGGTAGAACGCCGCCGCATTCCACAGCGCCGGGAAGCCGCGGAAATGATTGTCGTCGGCCTTCATGCGGAGGTCGGCGAAATAGAGCGCGCTGGTGACGATGATGGCAATGCCGAGCAAGGGCGCGGCGACCGGCAGCAGCAGGCCGCTGGCCACGATCGCATAGGCCGGCACGAAGACATAGGTGACGAAGTCGACCACCAGATCGAGCACGTCACCCGACCAGTTCGGCTGCACGTTCTTGACGTCGAGCCGGCGCGCGATCGGCCCGTCGATCGCGTCGATGATCAGGGCGATGCCGAGCCATTGAAACATCGCCGCCCAATGCTCGCGCACGGCCTCCAGCATCGCCAGGAGCGCGAGCGCCGCACCGAACGCCGTGAAGACATGCACCGACAAGGCCGCGGCGCGAATGGCGGTTGTGGGCTTGAGGGAATCCTGCTGGGTATCCATGGCTTCTGCTATCAGAATGGGGGTGATTTGCACATCCGCCATTGCGGCGCTCGGCCGCACAATTGCCCGCGGATCCGGAAAAATAGGTGGGCTTGAATTTGCCGCGGGCCGTGTCAAATGTCATTCCATGACAGACGCATCGACACTCCATGACGCCGCGGTGATCGGCGGCGGACCGGCGGGCCTTGCGGCGGCGATCGCATTGGCGCAAGCGGGTGCACGCACCGCGCTGGTGGCGCGGCGCGTGCCCTACGCGGACAATCGCACCACCGCGCTGCTCGGTGCCTCCATCGACCTCTTGGAGATGCTCGACGTCTGGCCACGCTGCAAGGACAAGGCGGCTGCGCTCGAGGTCATGCGCCTCGTCGACGATACCGGCCGACTGTTCCGTGCGCCGGAGGTCCGCTTCTCCTGTCACGAAATCGGCCTCGACGCCTTCGGCTACAACATCGACAACCGCTCGCTGATGCTGGCTTTGGAAGCGCGCGCGGCCGAGCTGGCCAACCTCGTCCGCTTCGACGACGAGGCTGAAAGCGCCGTCATCGAGGCGGACGACGTCGCGCTGCGCACAGCATCGGGACAGTTCCTCTCGGCCAGGCTCGTGGTTGGCGCCGACGGCCGGCACTCGCTCTGCCGCGAATCCGCCGGCATCGACGTGACGCGGCGCGAGTTGAACCAGAACGCGCTGACCTTCAACGTCGGCCATGCCCGTCCGCATCGCAATGTCTCGACCGAGTTCCACACGCCGCACGGGCCTTGCGTCTTCGTGCCCCTGCCCGGCGACCGATCCAGCATCGTCTGGGTCTCGGCGCCTGCGGACGCCGAGCGACTGCGCGGCCTCAGCGACGAGGAGCTGTCCGCCGCGATCGAAAAGCAATCGCATTCGATCCTGGGACGCATGACGGTCGAGCCCGGTCGCAACCTGTTCCCGCTCGCGATCGAACGTCCCAAATCCTTCGGCCGCCACCGGATCGCGCTGGTCGGGGAAGCGGCCCATGTCGTGCCGCCGATCGGCGCTCAGGGCCTCAATCTCGGCCTGCGCGATGCCGCGGACATCGCAAGGCTCGCGGGCGAAGCTCTCGCCGCCGGCCAGGACCCCGGCTCCGGCGAGGTCCTCAGGCGCTACGACCGCGCGCGGCGTCCGGACATTCTGAGCCGGACCTTCGCGATCGACATCGCCAATCGCTCGCTGCTCAACGACTTCCTCCCGCTCCAGCCGGTCCGCGCCGTCGGCATGCACCTCCTCGGCGCTATCGGCCCGCTCCGACGCTTCGCCATGCGCGAGGGCCTGGCGCCGACCTGGCGGCGCTAAGCCTCGTCACGGAAACGCCAGCCGTCCGGTCTGGATCGCCCACATCACGCTGGTCAGCGTGACCACCGAGGCGAACGTTCCGAGCAGCACCGCGACGGAGGCGGATTCGATCCAGGCCTCGTTCTGGCGGGCGATCACGAACACGTTCAGCGCCGGCGGCAGCGAGGCCATCAGCACGGCGGTCGCGGCCCAGGGCTGCGCGAACGGGCCGAACGCCAGCATCAGGCCGAATGCCATGAGCGGATGGATCAGCAGCTTGACCGCGATCACGGCAGGCACTTCCCACGGCACGCGGTCGAACGGGCGCAGCGCCACGGTCACGCCGAGCACGAACAGCGCGGTCGGAGCGGCGGCGTTCTGCAGGAAGGTGATGGTGCGGTCGAGCGCGACCGGCATCTCGATATGCAGCGCCGCGACCGCCGCGCCGAAGCAGGCGGACATGATCAGCGGATTGAGCACGATCTGCTTCAGCACCAGGCCGAAGGCGTGGACGAGCGAGGGATGGTCGCGGTCGGAGAGCTCGATCAGGAGCGGCACGATCGTGAACAGGAAGATGCTGTCGCAGCAGAAGATCAGCGCGGTCGGCGCCGCCGCCTTCGGCCCGAGCACCGCGAGCGCCAGCCCCGGCCCCATATAGCCGATATTGCCGTAGCCGCCGGAGAGGCCCGCGAGCGTCGCCTCGCGCAGCGTCAGCCGTCCCAGCAGCTTGCCGACCACGAGAGCCAGGGTGAATGCCGCCACCGTCGACAGCGTGGTCGCCACCAGGAACGGCGGGTTGTTCAATTCCGAGAACGGCGTCTTCGACATGATCGCAAACAGCAGCGCCGGCAGCGACACGTAGAGCAGGAAGAAGTTCATCCAGGCGAGGCCCGATTCCGGCAGAGACTTGGTCTTGCCGCACGCAAAACCGACGAAGATCAAGCCGAAATAAGGTAGCGCCAGATTGAGGATATCGACCATTGGTGAAGTGTTTTCTGAAGATCTCGGGGCTATCCGCCACGGAAACGAAGGTTAATTCCCGACAAGCCCACTAGCATCGGCCACAATCCTGGTCTATCGACGGAGAATGATCAAAGCGCGGACCGCCAAATTTCAGATCGGACAGGTCGTTCGCCACCGGATCTTCTCGTTCCGGGGGGTGATCTTCGACATCGATCCGGAATTCAACAACACCGAAGAGTGGTGGCTGTCGATCCCCGAGGAGGTGCGTCCGCACAAGGACCAGCCGTTCTATCACCTGCTCGCGGAGAACGCGGACTCCGAATACGTCGCCTACGTCTCCGAGCAGAATCTCCTGCCCGATGATTCCGGCGAGCCGGTCCGCCACTCCCAGGTCGCCGAGATCTTCATCAAGGACAAGGCCGGCGGCTATCGCCCGCGCAATCCGTCACTGAACTAACCGTCGCGGCTTGCAACCGGAAAGCAAAAAAGGCGCTCGAACCGAGCGCCTTTTTCATGTCGCGGCTCCGGGCCGATTACTTCTGGCCAGCCGGAGGCGTGCCCTGCTGCTGCTCGAGCTTCTTGCGCTGCTCGTCGGCCTTCTTCTGAAGCTCTTCCTGGAGCTTCTTCTGGGTTTCCTCGAACACCTTCGGATCGGTCGGCGGACCGTCATAGGCCTTCTGGAATTCGCCGGCGAGCGGCAGCGGCAGGGTCAGCGGCGCGCCGTTGGCATTGATCGCCTGGACAACGAGATTCTGGCCCTTCTTCATGTTGTTGATGAGCTCGGGCGTAGCCTCGTAATCGGACATGCAACCGTTCTGGAAGCAGATGACATAGGGCTGCTGCAGCGGCGGATTGTTGTCGACGATGATGCGGGTGCCGTGCACGAGCTGCATGCCCAGCGGCAACGTCACGCGCAGGATCTTCTTCGGCTCGCCTTCGGGCTCGATGATCACCGCCGCGATGACCGGCTGACCCGACTCAATGCGGCCGTCCTTGCCGGTGAAGCAGACCTGCTTGGCGTTGGCGTCCTGGCCCTTGAGGCAGAACTTGGTCCAGGGGGCGTAGATCAGCTGGATCTGCTGATCGGCCGGCTGGGCTGCGCCCTGCTGCTGCGCGCCCGGCGCCGGCTGCGCCTGCGGCGACGCGGCGGGTGCGGGAGCCTTGGGGGCGGCGGCTTTCGGAGGAGCCTTGGGAGCCGGAGCCGGGGTCGCCTTGGGCGCGCCAGGCGCCGGTGCGGGAGATTGGGCCTCGGCGGCAAAGGGAACGGCCAACGCCGTCGCCGTCAACAGGGCGAGAAGCCGCCCGCGCGGCCGGACGGACGCGGCCAAGTAACGGAAATTCATTGCGGAAAACCCTTTCTGAACGGGAAGTGCCCGAACCGCTCCGAAGCGCCGAACCTGGCCGCCTTGGGCGCGGCTCTCTTCCCGTCAATTGAGGCGGATAAGTGACGGGCTCGACGCTCTTGCGCGATTGGGTGCCTTCTTAGCGTGGCCGACGAAAAGATCAATGCCGACAAGCGCCTTTGGCCACATCCCTAGCTGCGCTGCGGGAAATTCCCTGTGATAGGATTCCGGCCAGCGGTCCTCGAATCAACGTGTGCCGATGTTCATGTTCCAAGGCCTCGTCGAGGGCCCCCGTCGCCGTCTTGCCCAAGCCGCGGTTGTGGCTCTCGCTCTCGGGCTGTCGGCAGGCGGCAGCGCTAGGGCCGCGGAGGCCCATGCCATTGCCATGCACGGCAGACCGGCGCTGCCCGCCGACTTCACCCATATGCCCTACGCCAATCCGGATGCGCCGAAGGGCGGCCGCATCACCTGGGGCATTCTCGGCACCTTCGACAGTCTCAATCCCTTCATCGTCAGGGGATTGGCGGTGCAGCAGATGCGGGGTTACGTGGTCGAAAGCCTGCTCGCGCGCGGCCAAGACGAGGCGTTCACGCTCTACGGCCTGCTCGCCCGGACCGTCGAAAGCGACGATGACCGCACCTTCGTCACGTTCCACCTCGATCCCCGCGCCCGCTTCTCCGACGGCAAGCCCGTGCTCGCCGAAGACGTGCTGTTCTCCTGGGAGCTGCTGCGCGACCACGGCCGGCCCAACCACCGGCAGTATTACGCCAAGGTCGCGAAGGCCGAGGCACCCGATCCCCTCACCGTCCGTTTCGACCTCACCGGCGCCAACGACCGCGAGCTGCCGCTGATTCTCGGCCTGATGCCGATCCTGCCGAAGCATGCCATCGACGTCGCGACTTTCGAGGAGACGACGCTGACGGCGCCGGTCGGCTCCGGACCCTATCGCGTCACGGCGGTGAAGCCCGGTGCCAGCGTCACCCTCATCCGCAACCCCGACTATTGGGGCCGCGACCTGCCCATCAACCGCGGGCTCTACAATTTCGACGAGATCCGGCTCGATTATTTTCGCGAGGCGAACGGCCAGTTCGAGGCTTTCAAGCGCGGCCTGTACGATTTCCGGATCGAGCACGAGCCGTTGCGATGGCACGACGGCTACGATTTTCCTGCAGTTAAAAGCGGCGAGGTGATCCGCGACAGCGTCAAACCGGGCACGCCGCAGCCGTCCGAATTCCTGGTCTTCAACACCCGCCGCCCGATCTTCGCCGACATCCGCGTGCGGCAGGCGCTGACGCTGCTGTTCGATTTCGAGCTGGTCAACCGCAACTACTTCTTCGGGCTCTACTCGCGCGTTGCAGGCTATTTCGCCGGCTCGGACCTCTCGGCCTATGGGCGGCCTGCGGATGCGCGCGAACGCGAGCTGCTGAAGCCGTTCGCCGCACAGATCCCGCCTGACATCCTCGACGGCCGCTACCGCCTGCCGGCCACCGACGGCTCGGGACGCGACCGCACCACCCTGCGCGCGGCGCTGAAGCTGCTGTCGGAGGCCGGCTACGATCTCGACGGCACCGTGCTGCGCAATCGCGCGACGAAGGCCCCCTTCACCTTCGAGATCATGGTCTCGACCCGCGACCAGGAGCGCATCGCGCTCGCGTTCCAGCGCGACCTCAAGCGCGCCGGCATCGAGCCGACCGTTCGCTCGGTCGATCCCGTGCAGTTCGACCAGCGCCGGCTCGCCTACGAGTTCGACATGATCCAGAACCGCTGGGACCAGTCGCTGTCGCCGGGCAACGAGCAATATTTCTACTGGGGCAGCGCGGCCGCGGACAATCCCGGCACCCGCAATTACATGGGGGCCAGGGATCCCGCCGTCGATGCCATGATCGCCGCCCTGCTCGAAGCCCGTGAACATACGGATTTCGTCCCGGCGGTGCGCGCGCTCGACCGCACCCTGATCGCGGGCTTCTATACAATCCCGCTGTTTAACGTATCGGAGCAATGGATTGCGCGCTGGAATCGGATAGAACGGCCCAAGGTCACCTCGCTCTCGGGCTATTTGCCGGAGACCTGGTGGTCGAAAGGGCAGCCGCAAGCTCATCAAGCAAAGTGACGCCGTGAACCAGCCAGCAGCAATATCGCCGACGCTCGACACGTTGTTTCAGCGCACGCTGATGCGGCAGCCGCACGCCCTCGCGCTGCTCGATCCCCTGAACAAGGCGCGCATCACGGGGCACCAGCCGCGGCGGATGACCTATGCCGAGGCCGACACGGCCATCGAGGCGCTGTCGGCCTTCTTCGTCGAATCGGGCCTGCCGGCCAACTCCGTCATCGCGATTCACTTGCCGAATACCGTCGAGTTCGTGCTTACTGTGCTCGCCGCACATCGTGCCGGCCTCGTCGTCGCCGTGCTGCCGCTGCTCTGGCGCCATGCCGAACTCACCGCCGCCCTCAACCGCACCGCGGCGCGCGCCATCGTCACCATGAGCACGATCGATGGCGTCAGCTACGCCGATCTCGCGATGCATGCGGCCGCCGAAGCCTTCTCGATCCGCCACGTCTGCGGCTTCGGTGGCGACCTGCCCGAGGGCATGGCGGCGCTCGACGACGTCCTGGCTCGCCCGCCGGGCACCACGCGCGCCGTGATCCAGGACGGCCGCAAGGCGGCGATGATCTCCTTCGACGTCACCGCAGAAGGTTTCCGACCGGTGCCGCGGCCGCATTTCAGCCTGATCGCCGGCGGCCTTGCGATGTCGCTCGAAGCCGACATCAAGCAGGGCGCGACCGTGATGGCGGCGTTCACGCCGATGTCGTTCGCAGGACTCGCCTCCTCGCTCGCGGTATGGCTGCTCTCCGGCGGCACGCTGGCGCTGCACCATCCGTTCGAGAACGAGGTGCTGGAGCAGCAGATCAACGAGCATGGGTGCGAGGTTCTGATCGCGCCGGCCCAGCTCGTGCTGCGCCTCGGCGATTCCGACCTCGCGGCGCGAATGCCCGGCTTGCGCAACGTCATCGGCCTGTGGCGCGCGCCCGAGCAGGTCGCCGCGAGCGATGCCTGGATCTCCCCGCATGCGCCGCTGACCGACGTCTATCTGTTCGGCGAGGCCGGCCTGTTCGGCGCCCGTCGCGGCGAGGACGGCATGCCGATGCCTGTGATGCCCGGGCCGCACGGCGCCCCGCGCGAGCAGTCCGGCTCCTCCATTGCCGGCGAGATCCTGCTGACGCCCAAGGGCACGCTCGGCCTGCGCGGCGCGATGGTGCCGATCGCAGCCTATGCCCCGCCGCAACCGGTCGGCGAGACGCTGACCGCGCAGCCGCCGCGCGACTATGTCGATACCGGCTATGCCGCGCGGCTCGACCGCCCCAGCGGGGCGATCTGCATCACTGCGCCCCCCTCGGGCATCATGGCCGTCGGCGGCTACCGCTTCCTCTCCAACGATCTGCAGGAATGGGCCCGCCGGCTCGGCCAGGGCGCCCTCCTCACCGCATTGCCCGATCGCTTGTCCGGCCACAGGCTTGCGGGGCGCGCCCAGGACAATGCCCGCGCTCGCGAGGCGCTCAGCGAACTCGGGCTTAACCCCCTGATGGTCGAGGCCTTTCGCGATCGCGCCGGCCCGATCTAGGCGCAGTTTCGCCACCTCCGTTGACGCAGCATTAAGGCGGCGGAACTAGATTGCGCGACATCTGTTGCGCGATCAGAGTTTGTCGAATGTCCCAGGCGGGCCCGATCCTGTTTGTGTCCGATGCCGAACGCCCCGCTGTCGTGGCGGCGCTGGACGAGGCCAAGCTCTTTCCCGTCGTCGACACCGACTGGGCCAGCGCGGCACGTGCGGTCGCAGAGGTGCAACCAGCCGCGGTCCTCGCTGCGATGCATGGACACGAGCCGCACATGGCTCCGCTCGCGAAGAAGATCGCCAGCCAATCGCCCTACCTGCCCTTCGTGGCCCTGGATGCGGCGGTTATGCTGCCTCACAACGCCCTGCCGTTCTCCTCGCGCGGCAATCCTGATCGCCTGGTCGCGCGGCTCCGTGCTGCGCTCCGCGTCCGCACGCTGCATGCAACGGTTCTGCGCCGGCTGCCGGAAGTGAAGGTCGCGCTGCCGGAAGGCGATCCTGCACGCGATGCCACCGTGCTCCTGATCGGCCGCGGCGCCGCCTATCCCGCGCTCTCCGTCGCGCTCGGCGAGCGCGTCGGCGTGGTCGGCGCGCTCTCGATCGAGGCCGCCGCGAAGCATCTCAACACCCGCGACCTCGATGGCGTCGTGCTCGCCGAAGGCTTCACCGCTCGCGTGACGGATGCCTTCCTCACGGTGCTGGCCGAGGACACCCGCTTCCGCAGCCTGCCCGTGGTCGTCACCGCCCACCAGCTGACGCAGGCCTACGACCTTCCCAATCTCGAGCTGATCCCTGGCGAGCCGGCGAAGGTCGCCGCCAGCGCTCTGCCCTTGATCCGCCAGCACGCCATGGAAGCGCAGTTCAGCCGCACCTTGCGCTCGATCGATGCCGGCGGCTGGCTCGATCCGCGCAGCGGCCTGCTCACGGTGGAAGCCTTCGCCCGCGATTTCGCCAAGGCGGTCGAGCAGACGCTCGCGCGCGGCGGGGGTTTGTCGGTCGCGCGGTTCGCCTTCGACCCCAACAATGCCCGTGCCCAGCTGGACGCTGCGCGCATCCTCAGTCGCCTGATGCGGCAGATGGATTTCGGCACGGCCCAGAAGGACGGCTCGGTCATCGTCGTGTTCTCCGAGACCGACTTCCGCACCGCGCATATGATCGCCCGCCGCTTGTCGGCAGTGATGCGGCATACCTCGAACGGCAAGCACGAGATGCGCAGCGACCCGGTCGTCAGCGTGGATTCACTGTCGCCGTCGGATACGGCACGGTCGCTGCTGGCGCGCCTGTCGGCGGACGCGTCACGGGCGGCGTCGTAGCTGCAACCTCGCTGCTGTAGGGTGGGCAAAGCGAAGCGTGCCCACCTTCTGCATGTGACTGGAGACAATTCGTGGGCACGGCGCAAGAGCGCCTTTGCCCACCCTAGGATATCTCGCCTTTCCTAAGCCGCCTTCTTGCTCTCCGCGAGCTGCGCCAGCTGCCGCATGATCTCCGTGGTGCCGGCGAGGCGCTCCTCCGGCGTTTCCCAGTCCTGCAGGAACACCACCTTCATGTCGGGCCTCACCTTGGCGGCCTGGCCGTAGCTGCGGATGAAGGTCACGAGGCGATCGGGATAGGCGAAGGAATTGTCGCGGAAGACGATGACAGCGCCCTTCGGGCCGGCGTCGATCTTCTCGACATTGGCCCTGCGGCAGAATGCCTTGATCGCGGCGACCTTGAACAGATAGCGCACCTCGTCCGGCAGCACGCCGAAACGGTCGCGCATCTCGGCGCCGAAATTCTCGATCTCCTCCTCGCTGTCGAGATCGGCGAGCCGCCGGTACAGCGACAGCCGCACCGAGAGGTCTCCGACATAGTCCTCCGGAATCAGCACAGGCATGCCGATGGTGATCGACGGCGACCAGCGGTCGGCGGCGGGCTCGGAGACGCCGGCCTTGAGGTTGACGATCGCCTCCTCCAGCATCGACTGATAGAGCTCGAAGCCAACCTCCTTGATGTGGCCGGACTGCTCTTCGCCGAGGAGATTGCCGGCGCCGCGGATGTCGAGGTCGTGCGAGGCGAGCTGGAAGCCGGCGCCCAGCGTCTCCAGCGATTGCAGCACGGTGAGCCGGCGCTCGGCCTGCGCCGTGATCTTCTGCTGCGCCGGCAGCGTGAACAGCGCATAGGCGCGCAGCTTGGAGCGGCCGACGCGGCCGCGCAATTGATAAAGCTGGGCCAGGCCGAACATGTCGGCGCGATGCACGATCAGCGTGTTGGCGTTGGGAATGTCGAGACCGGACTCCACGATCGTGGTCGACAGGAGGATGTCGAACTTGCCGTCGTAGAACGCGGTCATGATGTCCTCGATCACGGCGGGCGGCATCTGGCCGTGCGCGACTGCGACCTTCATCTCCGGCACGTTCTTGTCGAGGAAATCCTTGACCTCGGCGAGATCGTCGATGCGCGGCACCACGTAGAAGGCCTGGCCGCCGCGATAGCGCTCGCGCAAGAGCGCCTCGCGGATCATCAGCGGATCGTGCGGGGCGACGAAGGTGCGCACCGCCAGCCGATCGACCGGAGGCGAAGCGATGATCGAGAGCTCGCGGACGCCGGTCAGCGCCAATTGCAGCGTGCGCGGGATCGGCGTCGCCGACAGCGTCAGCACGTGCACCTCGGCGCGCAACGCCTTCAGCCGCTCCTTATGGCTGACGCCGAAATGCTGCTCCTCGTCGACGATGAGGAGGCCAAGGTCGCGGAACTTGATCGCCTTGCCGAGCAGCGCGTGGGTGCCCACGACGATGTCGACCGAGCCGTCGGTGAGGCCTTTCTTGACCTCGTTGAGCTGCTTGGTCGGGATCAGCCGCGAGGCCTGGGCGACGTTGACCGGGAAGCCCTTGAAGCGCTCGCTGAACGTCCTGTAATGCTGGCGCGCCAGCAGCGTGGTCGGCACCACCACCGCGACCTGCTTGCCGTCCAGCGCCACGGCGAAGGCGGCACGCAGCGCCACCTCGGTCTTGCCGAAGCCGACGTCGCCGCAGATCAGCCGGTCCATCGGCCGCCCCTTTTCGAGGTCCTTCAGCGTGGACTCGATCGCGCCCAGCTGGTCCTCGGTCTCGTCATAGGGGAAGCGCGCGCAGAATTCATCGTAGAGGCCCTGCTGCACCGGCAGCTTCGGCGCCTCGTGCAGCATGCGTTCGGCGGCGATCTTGATCAGCTCGCCCGCGATCTCGCGGATGCGGTTCTTCAGCTTTGCTTTTCGGGTCTGCCAGCCGGAGCCGCCGAGCTTGTCCAGCTCGACCGTCGTTTGGTCGGATCCGTAGCGCGACAGAAGCTCGATGTTCTCGACCGGCAGGAACAGTTTGGTCTCGGCGGCATAATGCAGCTCCAGACAGTCATGCGGCGCGCCGGCAACATCGAGAGTCTGCAGACCGATGAAGCGGCCGATACCGTGGTCGACGTGGACGACGATGTCGCCGGCGGTCAGGCTCGTCACCTCCGAGATGAAATTGTCGAGCTTGCGGCTGGCCTTGCGCGGCCGCACCAGGCGGTCGCCGAGAATATCCTGCTCGCTGATGAGCGCGATCTCGTCGGTCTCGAAGCCGCTTTCGAGGCCGAGTACGGCGAGCATGGTCTCGTTGCGCGGCGTCGCGAGCACGGTGCGCCAGGTGTTGACGCTGGTGGTGTGGGCGAGCTTGTGGTCGCGCAGCATCGAATTCATGCGGTCGCGCGAGCCTTCGGTCCACAGTGCGATCACGACCTTCTTGCGCTGGGCCTGCAAGGCCATCACATGCGCCACGACGGCTTCGAACACGTTGACATTGGTGTCGTTGCGTTCCGGCGCAAAATCGCGGCCCTTGCGCGCACCAGCATCGACGACGCTCGTTCCATCGGTCGGCACCGAGAACGGCGTCAGCCGCGCCAGCGGGACATCGCCGAGCCGCTTGCCCCATTCCTCCTCGGTCAGATAGAGCCGGTCAGGCGGCAGCGGCTTGTAGATGGCGCCCCCGCTGGGATGCTCCATCGCCTCGCGCCGCGCTTCGTAATAGTCGAGGATCTGCTTGAAGCGCTCGCGGACGGCGTCCTCGGCCTGCGGCTCGATTGCGACGGCCGCGCCTTGCAGATAGTCGAACAGCGTGTCCATGCGGTCCTGGAACAGCGGCAGCCAGTGCTCCATGCCCGGATGGCGGCGGCCTTCGCTGACCGCCTCGTACAGCGCATCGTCGCGCTCGGGCGCGCCGAATTCGGCGACATAGCCCATGCGAAAACGGCGGATGGTGTCGGTGACGAGCTGGAACTCGGACACCGGCACGAGGTCGAGCGAACGCATGTCGAGCAGCGTGCGCTGCGTCTCGGCATCGAACGAACGGATCGATTCCAGGCTGTCGCCGAAAAAGTCGAAGCGAACGGGCTGGTCGAGGCCGGCCGGAAACAGGTCGAGGATGCCGCCGCGCACGGCGTATTCGCCGGGCTCGCGCACGGTGGAGGAGCGGTTGTAGCCGTTGTGTTCCAGCCAGGCGACGACGGTGTCCATCGGCACCACGTTGCCGGGGGCGACCGACAGCGCCTGCGCCGCCACGAGTTCGCGCGCGGGCACGCGCTGCACCGCGGCGTTCACCGTCGTCAGCACGATCAGCGGCTTGTCGCTGCCGGTGAGCGAAGCCAGCCGCGCCAGCGTGGTCAGGCGCTGCGCGAGAATGCCCCCATGCGGCGAGACGCGGTCATAGGGCTGGCAATCCCAGGCCGGAAAGGTCAGCACCGGCAGATCGGGCGCGAAGAACCTAAGTGCGCGTTCGAGCGACTGCATGCGCCCGCCGTCGCGGCAGACCACGGCGAGGCTGACCGCCGGCTTCTTCGGCCGCGCCGCGATGGCGCGCGCGAGATCGGAGACCACGAGCCCTTCCGCGCCCTCCGCGACATTGGCAAGCGTCAGCGCGCGGCCGGGCGTGAGCAGCTCCGCCGGCGACTTCATCCCAGGCTTCATAGATTGCCGTCCGTGATCGGAAACGCCTTGATGCGGGCAAACAGCGCGCCGGCGACGTCAGCCGGCAGCACCTTGTCGCCGCTGATGGCGGCATAGAGATCGGGATCGTTGACTTCGAGCAGGCGCTCGAGTTCGTCCAGCTCGGCGTCGGACAGGTTGCCGATCTCGGCATCCGCGAAGCGGCCGAGGATCAAATCCATCTCGCGCGTGCCGCGATGCCAGCAGCGGAACAGAAGCCGCTTGCGGCGGTCGTCCAGCCCTTCGCTCGATCGTGTCGTTCCCGTCATGTCTCAGATCCAGTCAAACGCAGAAAGCCCGGACGTGCCGGGCGGGGCTGATATAGGCCCTGCACCTGCAAATGTCAGCAGCCTTTTGTCGCCGGAAGCACATCGCCTGTGGCTTGCGGCTTCTCGCTTTCGCCGCTATGTGTCTGCCCCGATCCGGCGCCGCTTGGCGCGATCATGAGGGAGAAGGCTCGATGACGTTCATGTCTCGCCGCCCCGTCGAGGGCATCGCCTAAACTGCGCGTGCGTTGGCCGCGCCGTTAGGGAAACCACGCGCCTTGCGCGTGCCGACGACCCCTATCCTCTGAAAGCTTTCAATGGGCACGTTTCCCAACGTGGACGGCCGCGCGCCGATCCACATCTTCGCCTCGTCCAAATCATGGATCGAAGGCAATTCAACACTTCAACTGGAACAGGTCGCCGGCCTCCCCGGCGTCCGCGCGGTCGCCGCCATGCCTGATCTCCATCCAGGCAAATATGGTCCGGTCGGCTGCGCCATACTCTCGGATCGCATTCATCCGCAGCTGGTCGGCTCCGACATCGGCTGCGGCATGGGCCTGTTCGAACTCGACGTCGCCGCCCGCAAGCTGCGGCTCGACCATCTGGCCGAACGCATGCACGCGCTCGACCAGCCCTGGGACGGCAAAGTGGAGAACGCGCTCGCGGACTCAGACCTTGGCACCACCGCCTTTGATGCCGCGCTCGGCAGCATCGGCGGCGGCAACCATTTCTGCGAGCTCCAGGCCATCGACGAGATCCTGGAGCCGGTTGCAGCCGCACGCGCCGGCCTCGAGCGGAACCTGGCCTATGTCCTGGTTCACTCGGGCTCGCGGGGCCTCGGTTTCTCGATCCTGGAGCGGGCCCTGCAGGGCGGACAACCGTCCCTGTCAATCGGCAGCGACGCGGCAAACGCCTACCTGATGGACCACGATCGCGCCGTGAGATGGGCGAAGCTCAATCGCCGCATCATCGCAGAGCGGACCGGAGAAGCCGCACGCGCCGGTGTGCGTCCGGTGAGCGACCTCGCCCACAACATGGTCGAGTGCCGGCCCAGCGCCGCTGGCGATGTGCTGGCGCTGCATCGCAAGGGCGCGGCGGCGGCCGATCGCGGGTTGGTGCCGGTGCCGGGGTCGCGCGGAACACTGTCCTATCTGGTCGAACCTTCGGCGGACATGCAGCCCGAAGCGCTGGCATCGCTCGCGCACGGCGCGGGCCGCAAGTACGACCGAGCGTCCATGCACGGTCGCGTCCGGGTCAAGAAGTCGGACATTGCCAGGCTGGAACGCAACCCGTTCGGCGGTATCGTCGTCTGTGGCGATCGCGGCCTGCTCGCGGAGGAAGCGCCCGACGCCTACAAGAGCATCGAGCGCGTCATCGCCGATCTCGTGGAGTTCGGCCTCGTGCGCGTAGTGGCCACCTTCCGGCCGCTGCTGACCTTCAAGAAGGGTCAGTCGAGCGCCGCGGCGGGCGGCAAGCGCGACAAGAGCTGGCGGGAGGATCGCCGATGATCCGCCTCCTGTTCACCAGCGGACGCGGTCCGGCGGAGTGCCGGATCGCGGTCGCGAATGCCGTTGCAGCGCTCATCGCCGAAGCGACCGCGCTTGGCTTCGATACCGACCATCTCGAAGGCCCCCGCCCCGACAAGCACGGCCCGGCATCGGCGGTCGTCGTCGTCCACGGCGAAGGCGCGGCCGCCTTCGCGCGGCCCTGGATCGGCGCAGTCCAATGGACTGCGCAGAGCCCGCTGAGGCCGCATCACAAGCGCAAGAACTGGTTCATCGGCGTCGTCGAGCTTCCTGCGCTGCCTGAGGCGCCGCAGGCGATCAACGCCGGGGATGTTCGCTTCGAGGCCTTCCGTGCCGGGGGCCCGGGCGGACAGCACCAGAACAAGACCGAAAGCGCCGTGCGGGCGATCCACGTTCCGAGCGGGCTCGCAGTCGTGGCGCGGGAGGAACGATCGCAGCATCGGAACAAGGCGCTGGCATTGCAGCGGCTGGACGCCTTGCTCAGGCTGCAAGGCGAGCTGGCCGCGATCGCCGCCCGCAGCGAGGCGCATGCCGCACACGATCAGTTCGAGCGCGGCCAGCCGGTCAAGCGGTTCAAAGGCACAGCGTTTCGTGCCGCCTAGCGCAAATCGCGGCTGGATCAGCACTCCACCGGTCCAACCGCGCCTCACCGGCCGGACGGAATAAAGCCGTGGACGTCCCGTACAAAACTGGCCATCACGGCAGCGAACGGTTCTAGATTCGAAGAATGCGCCCCAGCCTGCTCAATCCGCTGTTTGCCCCCGTGACCAGCCTGCCCGGCGTTGGTCCGAAGCAGGACAAGCTGCTGCAGTACCTGCTCAGCCGCAGCGACACGCCGCGGCTGGTCGACCTGCTGCTGCATCTGCCGAGCCAGGTCATCGACCGCCGCGCCCGGCCGAAAATCAGCGACGCGGTTCAAGGCACCATGGTGACGCTTGAGGTGACCGTCGACCGTCACCGCCCGCCCCCGCCGCGCAATTCGCGCGCGCCGTATGTGGTCTATGCCAGCGACGACACCGGCGACGTCGTGCTGACCTTCTTCCGCGCCAAGCCGGGCTATGTCGAGAAGCTCCTGCCGGTCGGCGAGAAGCGTTACGTCTCCGGCACGCTGCAGATGTATGACGGCATCCCGCAGATCGTGCATCCCGATCGCGTGCTGGACGAGGAGGCGATTTCGAAGCTGTCGGGCATCGATCCGGTCTATCCGCTGACCGAAGGCCTCGCGCTCGGCTCGCTCCGCCGCGCGATCGCACAGGCGCTGCTGAAGCTACCCGCCTTGCCGGAATGGATCAGCCCGGAGGTGCTGCGTCGCTGCCAGTTCCCGCCAATCGCGGACGCGCTCAATCGCGTGCACCAGCCGGTCGAGCTGACGGACATTCTGCCGGACCAGCCGTTCTGGTCGCGCCTCGCCTTTGACGAGCTGCTGGCCGGCCAGCTCGCGCTCGCCTTGATCCGCGCGCAGCTGCGCCGGCCGGCCGGCGTGCGCAATGCCGGCGACGGACACCTGCGCCACAAGATCATCGACGCCCTTCCGTACGCGCTGACACCGTCCCAGCGCAACGCTGCGGCGGCCATTGCCGAGGACCTGAAGCAGCCGGTGCGCATGCTGCGCCTGCTCCAGGGCGACGTCGGCTCCGGCAAGACCGTGGTCGCGCTGCTGGCTGCCGCGGCGGTGGCCGAAGTCGGCAAGCAGGCCGCGCTGATGGCGCCGACCGAGATCCTGGCGCGCCAGCACATCAAGACCATCGTCCCGCTCGCCGAGCGCGCCGGCATGCGCGTCGCGATCCTCACCGGCCGCGAGAAGGGCAAGGAGCGGCGCGAGATCATCAATCGGCTCGCCGACGGCGAGATTGATCTTCTGGTCGGCACCCATGCGCTGATCCAGGACGATGTGATATTCAAGGATCTGGCGCTCGCCATCGTGGACGAGCAGCATCGCTTCGGCGTGCGCGAACGCCTCGCGCTGACGTCCAAGGGCGAAGCCGTCGACGTGCTGGTGCTCAGCGCCACACCGATCCCGCGCACGCTGGTGCTGACTTACTTCGGCGACATGGACATCTCGGAACTGCGCGAGAAGCCCGCCGGCCGCCAGCCCATCGATACCCGCACGGTGCCGATGAGCCGCATCAGCGAGGTCATGGAAGGTGTCGGCCGCGCGCTCGAAGCCGGCAAGCTGGTCTACTGGATCTGCCCGCTGGTGGATGAATCCGAGGCCGAGGGCACCGAGCACCTCACCAACGCGACCAAGCGTTTCGAGACGCTGCAAAAGCGCTTCGGCCACCGCGTCGGTCTCGTCCACGGCCAGATGAAGGGCACGGAAAAAGATCGCGTCATGGGCGAGTTCGCCGCCCACGAGATCGGGCTGCTGGTGGCGACGACGGTCGTGGAGGTCGGCGTCGACGTGCCCGCCGCCACCATCATGGTGATCGAGAATGCAGAGCGCTTCGGCCTTGCCCAGCTGCATCAGCTGCGCGGCCGCATCGGCCGCGGCTCGGAAGCGTCCACCTGCATCCTGCTCTATGGCGAGCCGCTCGGCGAAATGTCGAAGGCTCGGCTGAAAGTGATCCGCGAGACCGCCGACGGTTTTCGGATCGCCGAGGAAGATCTCAAGCTGCGCGGCGAAGGCGACGTCCTGGGGGTGCGCCAGAGCGGCCTGCCCGGCTACCGCATTGCGCGTCCGGAGGTGCACGGCCAGCTGATCGCCCAGGCCAGAGACGAAGCGCTGCGGATCCTGAAGGACGATCCGAAGCTGAAGGGCGAACGCGGCGAAGCGTTGCGGTGCTTGCTGTATCTTTACGAACGGGACGAAGCGATCCCCTTGATCGGGGCGGGTTAGCCTGCCGCCCGTCGCCGCCCCACTTCGTAAGCCGCCACATGCGCCCGCGCCAGATCCAGCACGGGCGAGTCGATGCCGAGCGCACGGGCGCGGCGGGCCATGTCGCCCAGGATGTGCTCGGATTCGGTGACCGAGCCGCGCTCGATGTCGCGCAGCATCGAGGCCTTCAGCGGCGAATCCAGGGTGGTGAAGAGCTTGCGGTCGAACTCGATGAACGGCGCGCGTGGCTCAAAGCCTGAAGCCGTCGCGACGGCGCAGCACTCAGCAAACAGGCGGAAAATCGACTGCTCGCCCTCGGGCACAGCCAGGATGTCGCCGATGCTCGCGCGCATCAGGCAGGTGATGCCAGCGAGCGTCGAGAGCTGCACGAACTTCTCCCACATGTCCTGCATGATCGCTTCGCTGGCGCGCACGTCGATGCCGGGAACCTGGAGCAGCGCTTCCAGTGCAACGCACGTTCGATCAATTCCCCCTCGATCTCGCCGAAGACGATCGTCTGATTGGCCATGAACTGAACGACACGGCCGTCCGCGTCGAGCCCGGCACTGACATTGGCGAGGCCGCCGAGGACGCGAGCGGCGCCGAACCTGGCGGTGAGAGCGTCGAGATGTTTCAACCCGTTCAGGATCGGCAGGATCATCGTGCCGGGACCGACGGCGGGCGCAAATTGGCTCATTGCGTCGTCGAGCGAGTAGGCCTTCACGCCGACGAGCACGACGTCGAACGGATCCCTGAGATCGCCGGCCAGCAGGATCTTCGGCTGCACCACGAAATCGCCGTGCGGGCTCACGACCTGCAGGTCTTGTTGCCGCAATTGCTTGGCCCGTTTCTCGCGCACCAGAAAGGTCACGTCGCGGTCTGCCCGGACGAGGCAAGCCCCGTAATAGCCTCCGAGCGCCCCTGCGCCGATCACCAGCACTCTCATTCGAACTCCCATGGCATGCGCCGGCCATTCAGCCATTGCCCTCTTGGAACAGCAAGCCGATTGCAAGAGGCCGACAGCTAGACTTTCTTCGTCGCACTCGTTTCTGCGAACGCCTTCATCAGCCCCACATCCACCGCATCCCCCTTGGCATCCTCGGCCAGATGCTCGAACCAGCGCGCAAAGCCCTCGTAGATCTGGCTGGCGGGATGATCGGGCCCGAGGAATCCGGAAATTTCCCGCATCTCCGCAACCCACCGGTAGGCCTTCGGAATCATGTCAGGCAGCGCCACTTCAAGTCGCGCCAGGATCGCGGGCTGGCTCAGCGCGAGCTCGTCGCGGAGCGCATCGGCCGCGCCCGCCTTCGTCGCCGCGATCACCATCGCCGAGCCGATGCCGGCGAGGCCCTTGACGATGCCGGCGTAGGACATTTTCAGCGCGGAGGCCGCGCCGACCGGGCCTTCGACGATCCGCACATCGAGACCGAGCTCCTTCAGCACGGCGACGTTGCTGGCGTGCTCGCCCGACAGGTAGAAGGCCGGGCCCTTGCCGCCCGGCTGCGGCGGAAAGCCGATGATGCCGGCATCGACGAACGGAGCCTGGGCCGAGCCGATGATCTCCTCGATCCGTTGCACCGTGTCGACATTGACCGCGTTGCAATCGACCACGATGGGCTTCTTCGCGCGCTGAACGACCAGCGCCGCCAGCCGCTCGGCGAGCACAACGGCCTCGCCCGGCGGCACGATCGAAAGAATGATGTCGGCGTCCGCGATCGCATCGTCTTCGGCATCGATCATGCCGGCGGCCTCCGCGCGTTTGCGCGTCGCTTCGCTCCTCCCCTGCAGCGACGTCAGCACGCGTGCGCCGTTCTCGGTGAGCCGGCGCGCCACGGCGCTGCCCATCGCTCCGGGCGCGAGGATCGCGACGGTCTTTGACGTCGTTTCGGACATCTTGCACTCCAGGTCGAATTCCGAGCGACGCGCTCGGTCGAGCCGGAGACTAGCAGAGGACGCGAACGCCTGCGTGAAGACGGCCATCCAGCGACGGAATGGCCCTACTCCGCCTTCGCAGGCTCGGGCTTGAGCGTGGAGGCATTGGCGATGCGCGCAGCATTGGCCATGCCCGCAAGCGCGGCCGCCTTCTTCGGATCGGGCGTCGAGCCCGGCTGCACCACGCCCGCCGACATGATCAGCGTCGCAGCCTCCTCGGCGGAAAGATCGACCTCGACGATCTTGCTCTTGGGAACATAGAAGAAGAAGCCTGTCGTCGGGTTGGGCGAGCACGGCAGAAACACCGAGACATGCTCCTCCTGCCCGGGCAGGCTGCGCGCGACGTCCTCGCTCGGCGATTGCGAGATCAGCACGATCGACCACATGCCGGGCGAAGGAAACTCGACCAGGCCGACTTTGCGGAAGCTCGAGCCCTTGCCGGAGAACAGCGTCTCGAACACCTGTTTCAGCCCGCGGTAGATTGCCCGCACGGCGGGGATCCGGCCGAGAAACGTCTCGCCGAGGTCGACCAGCGTCCGGCCAATCAGATTGGCCGCAAGGAATCCGACCAAGGTCAGCGTGAAGAACGCGACAATCAGTCCCCAGCCCGGAATGACGTAGGGCAGATAGGTTTCGGGCCGGTAGGCGAGCGGCACGAACGGCCGCACCACGCCGTCGACCCAGGTGACGAACCACCAGACCAGATAAAGCGTGATCGCAATCGGCCCGGTCACGACGAGGCCGGTCAGGAAATAATTGCGGAAGCGGCCCATCAGGCCGGTATGCGGTTCCGGGACGGGATCAAGAGGCGCAGGCGCGTCGTCGCGGGGGGTCATTCGGGTTCCAGGTCGGTCGCTAGCAACAAGCTAGGGTCTTCTAGCAGGTTTTGGAAGACCACGAAGCGACCGACCGAAGTCCGTTCTGCCTATTCCACGGTCACCGATTTGGCGAGGTTGCGCGGCTGGTCGACGTCGGTGCCCATCACGACAGCGGTGTGATAGGCGAGCAGCTGCACGGGGACGGCGTAGACCATCGGCGTGAACGCCGCCGCCATGTCGGGCATGACGATGGTGACCAGGGACTCGACCGTCGCCTCCGCAGCGCCCTTGGCGTCCGTCATCAGGATGATGTTGCCGCCGCGCGCGGCGACCTCCTGCATGTTGGAGACCGTCTTCTCGAACACGCGGTCGTAGGGCGCGATGACGACGACCGGCATGGTCTCATCGATCAGCGCGATCGGCCCGTGCTTGAGCTCGCCGGCGGCGTAGCCTTCGGCGTGGATGTAGGAGATCTCCTTCAGCTTCAGGGCTCCTTCGAGCGCCAGCGGAAAACTGGTGCCGCGGCCGAGATAGAGCACGTCGCGCGACTTGGCGATGCGGTGCGCGAGCTTCTCGATCTGGGGCTCGATCGTGAGCGCATCCGCCATCAGGCGCGGGACCTCGACGAGACCATGGACCAGCTTGGTCTCGTCCTCGTCCGACAACTCGCTGCGCGCCTTGCCGGCCGCAATTGCAAGGCTCGCCAACACCATGAGCTGGCAGGTGAAAGCCTTGGTCGAGGCGACGCCGATCTCGGGTCCGGCGAGCGTCTGCAGCACGGTCTCGCTCTCGCGCGCGATCGTCGAGGTCGGCACGTTGACGACGGCGATCGTGTGCACGCCTTCCGCCTTGGCGTAGCGCAGCGCCGCCAGCGTGTCGGCGGTCTCGCCGGATTGCGAGATGAAGATGGCCAGGTCGCCCTTGCGCAAGGGCGCCTCGCGGTAGCGGAACTCGGAGGCGACATCCACCTCGACCGGGACGCGCGCAAAGCGCTCGAACCAGTATTTTGCGACGAAGCCGGCATAGCTCGCGGTACCGCACGCCGTGATGTTGATGCGACGGATATCACTGAAGTCGAACGGCAGCTTGACGGGCAGCGAGACCCGCTCCGTCGCCATGTCGACATAGCGCGCCAGCGTGTGGCCGACCACTTCAGGCTGCTCGTGAATCTCCTTGGCCATGAAGTGGCGATAATTGGCCTTGTCGACCAGCGAGGTCGAGGCAGCGTGCCTGATCTTGTCGCGCTGGACGGCGTTTCCGTCCTTGTCGAAGATATCGGCGCTCTTGCGGGTCAGCACGACCCAGTCGCCGTCCTCGAGATAGCTGATCGTGTCGGTGAACGGGCCGAGCGCGATGGCGTCGGACCCGAGATACATCTCGCCGTCGCCGTAGCCGATCGCGAGCGGCGGGCCGTTGCGCGCCCCGATCAGGAGGTCGTCGTCGCCGGCGAAGATGAAGCCGAGCGCGAAGGCGCCGCGCAGGCGGGCCAGCGTCAGCTTGACGGCCTCGACCGGCTTGTTGCCGCGCGCCAGCAGATCGTCGACGAGGTGCAGCACGATCTCGGTGTCGGTCTCGGTGTGGAACACCGTACCCTTCGCCTCGAGTTCCTCGCGCAACTCGCGGAAATTCTCGATGATGCCGTTGTGGACCACGGCGACTCGTTCGGTCGCGTGCGGATGGGCGTTGTTGACGGTCGGTTTGCCGTGGGTGGCCCAGCGCGTGTGACCGATACCGGTAGTGCCCAGAAGCGGCTCGGCTTCCAGCCGCTTCTCCAGATTCTTCAGCTTGCCCTCGGCGCGGCGGCGCTCGAGGCGCGCACCTTCGAGCGTGGCGACGCCCGCGGAATCATAGCCGCGATATTCGAGACGTTTGAGCGAATCCACCAATTGCTCTGCAACCGGCTCGCGCCCGAGAATGCCGACAATCCCGCACATGCGGACCACTATCCCCCAAATCGTCGAAAAATCGCCTAAACGACGCGTTCGGTTTTTAGCGAAATTCGATGGGAACCAGATACTCAATAATTATTGCTGATTGAGACAGCGCTGACTCCCGATCCGAGCTTCGCCTGCGTCGAATTGGCCGATCTTAATCCGCGCGCGTTAACTCGTTGTCAACGGATTTGGCCAACGATTCCGGTCAGGAGAACAAGGCCATGAAAGGCTCTTCCGACCGCAAAGGTCTATCACCGATGTCCGTGCGTGCCAGCGAGACCACGGGCACGCACCTCGCGCATTGGCCGCCGCCCCAGCGCGGCAAGGAAAGCAAGCCCGTCTTCATGAAGCATCCGGAAGGCGAGCCGGTGAAGCGCGCAAAGCCGCGCGGCTGGCGCCTGACCCGCGCGATCTTCTCCGAATTCGCCGACGAATAACAGTGCCGCTCACGTCTGCGGCTTCTTGCCGCCCGTCTTCATCTCGCGATAGCGCGCCGCGCCGCCGTCGCGGATGGTCTGCGGGCTCCGCTCCAGCGCCATCGCGTCGTCGGGCACATCCTTCGTGATTACCGAGCCCGAGCCGATATAGGCGCCGTTGCCGATCGTCACCGGGGCGACCAGCGAGGAATTGGTGCCGACGAAGGCGCCCTGCCCGATCACCGTCTTGTGCTTCTTGAAGCCGTCGTAGTTGCAGGTGATGGTGCCGGCGCCGATGTTGGAATTGGCCCCGACGGTGGCATCGCCGATATAGGAGAGATGGTTGACCTTGACGCCGGCCTCCAGCGTCGCCGCCTTGGTCTCCACGAAATTGCCGATGCGCGCGCCGTCGCCGAGCGAGGTGCCGGGACGCAGCCGCGCATAAGGGCCGATCGAGACCTTCTTGCCGAGCGTGGTCTCGACGATGTGGGAGAACGAGTGGATCACCGCGCCGTCCGCGATCGACACCCCGGGGCCGATCACCACGAACGGCTCGATGGTCACGTCCTTGCCGAACACGGTGTCGGCGGACAGATACACCGTCTCCGGCGCAATCAGCGTCACGCCGGCCTCCATCGCCGCCTTGCGCAAGCGCGCCTGCATCACGCTTTCCGCTTCCGCGAGCTGCGCCTTGGTGTTGATGCCGCGCACCTCGTCCTCGCTGGTCTCGATCACCACCGACTCCCATCCCTGCTTGCGGACGATCTCGACCGCGTCCGTCAGATAATATTCGCCCTTGGAATTCGAATTGCCGATCTTGTCCAGGATCGCAAGCGCACGGCGGCCGTCGATCGCCATCACGCCGGCATTGCACAGGTCGATCTTGCGCTCCGCTTCGCTGGCGTCGGCCTGTTCGCGGATCGCAACCAGGCGGTCGCCTTCGACGATGAAGCGGCCGTAGCCGGTCGGATCGGCCGCGCGGAAGCCGAGCGCCGCGATCGCAGCGCCCTTGGCGAGCGGCGCGCGCAGCCGCGCGAATGTGTCGGCCGAGATCAGCGGCGTGTCGCCGAAGGCAATGAGGAGATCATCCACCCCGCGCGCGATCGCATCGCGCGCGGCGAGCACCGCATGTGCGGTCCCGAGCCGCTCGGATTGCACGAAGGTGAGCGCGTCCGGGCGAATCCGCCGCGCCTCGTCGGCCACGGACTGATGGTCGGGCCCGACGACGACCGCGAGCGAGGTGCCGGCTCCCTTGGGGGACGCCGCCAGCACATGGGCAAGCAGGCTCTGGTGGGCGACCGGATGCAGCACCTTCGGCAGGCTCGATCGCATGCGCGTGCCTTCGCCGGCGGCGAGCACGATCGTGAGGCTGGAACGGGTGGTCATCGAAATCCTGTCAGATGGAGCCGAATCGCGTGGCGCGAGGCGCAGCGCCCCTCGGACGCTACCGCTACCCCCGCAAACGCCCGGAATTCAAGTGCGGTGCGCTTTTCCTGTTAATGTTCCCCGATTGATTCGGGGAAGCCGGACAGGGCTGGGCGCTTAACGTACATGGCAAAGGATTCCGACCCACTGGCGGATGCCTTCGGCACCAAGGAGACCGGCGGGCTGTTCTCCGGACTTTTGGCCGAGGAAGGCACGTTCGACCGGCGCATGATGTGGCGCCTGGGCTCGTGGGGTGTGGCGGCGGTCGGTGCTGTCGTCATTGCGGTGATGGCCAACCAGGCCCAGCTCGGCTGGCGCCGTGACCAGGCCGCGTCCGCTGATCTCGTGCGGCAGGCCGACCGGCTCCAGATGCTGACCAAGGAAAGCCAGAACGAGGCGCGCCGCCTCGCCGCGGCCATCGAGACGCTGAACAGCGACCGCGACCGGCTCTACTCGCGCGTCACCGTGCTGGAGCATGGGCTCGATTCCGTCACCGGCTCCATCGCAAGGCAGACCGCCGCCTCGCTTCAGCCCGCGAAGCCGCAGGACGCAGCGCCGGCGCCTGCAGCTCCCAGCGTCGCGCCGGTCGTCTCGACGCCGGCTCCGCCGAACGAGAAGCCGCGCAGCGAAGCCGCCAAAGAGGCTCAGAAGGACGCTCCGAAGGAAATCTTGAAGGAGGCCCCGAGCCCGCCGCTGCAAACCGCGGCCGCCGCTTCGCTGGTGCAACAGCCGCCGGCGATGAATTCAACGCTGCCGACCATTCCGCTGGTGCCGGCCAAATCTCTGATGGCGCCGCCCGATCCGGCCGCATCGAAGCTGGTTCAACCTGAGTCGGCCGAGAAGAAGGCCGAGCCGCCCGCCGCTGCCGAAATCGTTGCGGCGGCAAAGCCGGCGGACGCAGCCGAGAGCGATTCCCCGGCGATTGCGGTTCAGCAGACGCGCTTTGCGATCGATCTCGGCGGCGCCAACTCCGTGGACGGCCTGCGTGCGCTCTGGCGCGGCCTCGCCAAGTCCAACCCGGAGATCGCAGCGCTGCGCCCGATCATCATGATCAAGGAAGGCACCACGGGCCTTGGCATGCAGCTTCGCCTCGGGGCCGGCCCCCTGGTCAACGCAGCCGCCGCCGCAAAATTCTGCGCGGGCCTCGCCGAGAGCGGCCGCCCCTGCGAGACCACCGTGTTCGACGGCCAGCGCCTCTCGCTGCGTAGCGGTCCGGACAAGGGGCAAGAAAAAACGCAGGACAAGGCGCAAGAGAAAACTCAGGACAGAGTCCCGGAGAAGGGTTCGGAAACGAGCCAAGATTCCGGCCCGCAAGCCGACACTGCGCCCGCGCCGAGCGCGAAGCCCGAGAAGCCGCAGCGCCGCCGCAACACCTCCTCGAAACGCACCAAGCGTGAGGAGCCCGCTCCCGCCGCGCAGCCTGCACCGGCGACGACCGCGAAACCGGAGGCGGCGTCGACGGGATCGACGCTGTCGTCGTTCTTCAGGCGGCAATGACGCCTCGGTCCTGACCGGGCGGGGCCAGCATGCGACCAACGGACGCTTGGACCTCCGCCGCGCCAGGCAGCAAGTTCGCGAATCCATTTCCGACGCGCGCGAAGCGTCGCCCCTCCAGATAAACGCGAGTCTAGATGAACGAACTGGATGATGTGCTGAGGCTCCTGGTCGCGGCCGCAACGGGCCTGCTGATCGGCATCGACCGCGACATGAACGACAAGCCGGTGGGAATGAGGACCCTCGCTTTGGTCTCTCTCGGCTCGGCGCTGGTGTCGATCTCCGTGATCGAGTTCCAGAACATGCGCGACCACCCGGATGCGATCTCGAGGGTCATTCAGGGCGTCGTAACAGGCGTGCTGAGCGGCGTCGGCTTCATCGGTGCTGGCGTCATCCTGCACGACGCCAAGTCGAAGACGGTTCATGGCCTCACCACGGCCGCGACCGTCTGGGTTGCGGCCGGCCTCGGCATCGCCTGCGCATTGGGGGCCTGGCTGCTGGTCGGAGCAGCCATCGGGGTAACGTTGTTCGTGCTGTTCGCCCTGGGCTGGATCGAGCGCCGGCTGGGATTCAAATAGTCCCGCGCCGCAACGACCAAATGATACGATCGAGACCAGCATGAGCCGGCACACTCCGCACCGGACTTGATTCGGAGCGGAGATGACGGACGCAAGGTTTCTGCGGGAGCAACTCGCGTTGGTCCGCGAACTGGCGGACCGGGCGGACCCTTACATCAGGAAGCGGTTGCTCGCACTGGCTGAGAAATACGAGCGGCGGCTCGCGGAGCAGAGCCGAAGTACGCAAGATCGAACCTGATCGTGCAGCAAAGCATCGCGACGGACGGGCAGAAACCTCAGCTGCCCTGTTGCCTGGCCGCGCCATCCCGACCATATTGCCGGCCATGACAAAAAAGCCCTTCCGCCTCACGCCCTACCAGGTGCAGTTCCTGATCGTCGTCGGCTTCGCTACGGTCGGCTATGCGCTCTATCTGCGCTATCTCGCAATCGAACTGTCGCAGACCGCGCTCGCCTGCGACGCCGGCCTTCAGACACTGATCTGCAAGGGACGTTCGGTTGCGACCGTGCTGTTCAAGAATTCGGTGTTCGGCATCGTCGCGCTGGTGGTGGCGACGCTCAATTTGATGCGGCCGTCGATCGTGCTGCTCACCGTCGGCATCGTCGCCGCCGGGCTCGGCATCGTGCTCTACAATGTCGTGCTGTCGGGCCTGGCGATCGGCCTGTTCATCCTGGGCTTTGCTCGGCCCGCGCCCGCCACAGCGTGAGCGCGAACACCAGATAGATCGCGCAGGTCCACAGCGACTGCCAATTGTCGCGGCCCTCGTTGAAGAGCACGAAGACCGCCGACAGCGCCAGCACGCCCGCGAACACCGCTTCGGCGATCGGACGCTGGCCGATCTGCGGCCGGTTCAGCATCAGCAGCGCGAACGGCACCACGGCCATCGTTAGCGAGGCGTAGGGGAAATCCTTGTAGCGGGGGTCGAACACGAAGCCGAGCGCGGTCGCGGAGGCGATCACCGCCGTCACCGCCAGCGTCAGGCCGAGCACCGCAGTGAGCTTCGACCATTTCCGGCCCTCGCGCGGCCCGAGCAGGTCGAGGAAGGTCGGAAGGCTGCGGCCGATCACCATCGCCTGCGCGCAGAAGATCGGCGACAGGATGCCGGCGAGCAGCAGCGCACCCCACAGCAGCCAGCCGCCGATGCCGAAGCTCTCGTAGTACATCTTGTCCGCGCCGATCCCGAGCAGGATGCCGGCCGTCGTCGCCGAGATGCCGACACCGAGCCAGGCCGAGAAGCGCGGCGTCCACGGCCGCCGCCGCAGCGTGATCAGCGCCACGGCGAACACCAGCACGGCCAGGCCCATGCCCGCGCCCATGTACCATTTCCAGTACGGGAAATTGCTGATCGGCTGTCCCGGCGGATATTTCAGGCTGCGGGCAACCGAATCGTACAGGCCCCAATAGCCGCCGACGGTGCCTTCCAGCCGGCGCTTCCACGGCTGGTCGTAGGACTCGATGAGATTGACACGAAACTTCTGCGCCTTCGCAAGACCAAGGATTTCAGAGACGACGCGCGCCTGGTTGGTGCGTGACGGCAGCGCGCCGTCGCGCATGCGGCCCGCGCTCGGCCAGCCGGTTTCGCCGATCAGGATCTCCTTGCCGGGAAACGCCACCGCCATCCGCTCGCGGATCTGCTCGACATGGGCGGCGGCGAATTTCGCCCTGATCGGGACATCCTCCCAATAGGGCAGGATGTGGATCGTGACGAAGTCGACGGCGTCATAGACCTCGCGATTCTTCAGCCAGTATTCCCAGACATCGGCATAGGTCACGGGCACGCTGACCTGCGTCTTCACCAGGCGGATCAGGGCGACGAGATCCGCCGTCGTCATCTCGCCACGCAGCAGCACCTCGTTGCCGACGATGACAGAGGTGATGACGTCAGGGAACTGCTTGATGAGGCGAATGGCGAGCCCGGCCTGCTCGTAATTCTTGGTGCGGTTGCTCGAGAGCCAGATGCCCTGCAGCACCTTCATGCCGCCGACCTTGGCGGCGATCGCCGGCACCTGGTCGAGCCCGTTCTCGAGCGAATAGGTGCGGACGCAGTCGGTGATGTCCCTGAGCTGGCGCAGGTCCTGCTCGATCTGCTCGGCCTCGATATGGGTCCAGGGCTCGAGCGGCGACTGCTCGCCGCGGAACGGAGCGTAGGAGACGCATTGGACCTTGTCGGCGGGATCGATCGGGGCGCGCGCGAGCGTGATCGGCGTGGCAAGCCACCACCACACGGCAGCGATCGCACCCAATGAGACGAGCAGAAGCGCCAGTGGCGTACGAAGAGAAATCGGTTCCATCCTCCGCGAAGGGCCCGTCGAATTACCTGCTCGCACGCCGTCTGCCAAGGGGGTGTCAGGGTGCGGATCGGCGCCCGCCCAAGCGGAACATGGTTGCGGCCGTTCGACCGTCACCTAGCATCGTGACTTTGCTGGACAAAATTCGAAATACAGGTCATGGACTCCGCAAGACTTTTCCGCCGCATTGGAGACCTATTTGGACGCCATCACCGACGCGTCCGCGGGATCCTGACGCGGACGGCCACGAATATATTGGGGAATTCATGCGGCAACGGGTGTTCGAGTCACGAAATGCGGTCCTGCGGCAGTTCGCCGCCACCTTGGCCGTCTCCGCCATGCTCGTCCTGATCGGTGTCGGCGGCGCCTCCGCGCAGAGCGGCGCACCCACCCCCGAGCCGGGCAAGGCGGCCCAGCCCGCCGACGCCGCCAAGGACGCCGCCCAGAACCAGCGCCGCACCGACGAATTCGCCGAAGCCGCCCAGGTCATCGGCGGCCCCGCCGGCAATCCCGAATGCGTCTGGCTCGGCCGCCGCGTGGTGCGCCTGATGTGGCGCGATGACCTCGACACCGCGTTCCGCCATCTCGACCTCTACGACCGATTCGGCTGCCCGGGCGGCCACATCCAGGCCGCGTTCCGCTGCCTGACCCGGTTCGGCGGCCAGATCGACCCCAAGGTGGCCGAGACCCTGGATAGCCGCGTGCACGCGTGCTGGATCAATCCGGCGGCCCAGCCGCAGCAGGCGGCTGCGGCCCAGCCCGCCGCGCCGGCTGCCAACGCTGCACAGCCGCAGCCGGCCGCTAGCCCCTCGCCTGCGGCAAGCCCGTCCCCGGCGCCGCCGAAATAGCCCACGCTTTAACCGCCCGAGATCCTCGACAGCGTTGGCCGTTTCAGCTGCCGTTCAGGAACGATCGGCCATAGACACGGTTGGCACTGCCGCGGGTGGTTCGCGAAGGCCATGCCCTCATTAGGTCATGAGGCCATGACAGTTGAGAAACCGCGCGGCCGAGATATGCTCCCTTTGCCGCGGACTTGGTCGGATCTCGGGGTCGGATCCGCTGCCCTGCCCCCTCAGCCCCTTTTGGTTTAGCCGCGATGCGCGTTGTCGCCGCCGTTCTGTTGCTCGTGTCCGGGCTCCATGCCGGGCTCTGGGGAGTCTTGCGCGACAAGCAACCCGCGCCTGACTTCAAGGGCCTGGTGCCGAGCCTGTCCTATACGCCGTTCGAACCGGGCCATGTCGTCGATCTCAAGGTCGACCCCGAGAAGATTCGCGCGGACATGAAGAAACTCTCGACTCTCACGCGAGCGATCCGGTCCTATTCCGCGACGGAGGGCAACGAGCTGGTGCCACCGATCGCGGCCGAGTTCGGCCTCAAGGTGACGGTCGGCGCGTGGATCGACAAGGACGAGGATCGCAACGAGCGGGAGGTCAAGGCCGCCATCGAGCTCGCCCGCAAGAACAGCAACGTGATCGGTATCGTGGTCGGCAACGAGGTGATCTTCCGCGGCGAGCAGAAGGTCGAGGTCCTCATCGACAAGATCAAGAAGGTCAAGAGCGCGGTCCGCGTTCCCGTGACGACGGGTGAGATCTGGAACATCTGGCGCGATTTTCCGGACCTCGCCTCCAGCGTCGACTTCATCGCCGCGCACGTGCTGCCCTATTGGGAAAACTTCCGTTCGGATCAGGCCGTCGACCAGGCCGTCGACCGCTACAACCTCCTGCGCAATCAGTTCCCGGGCAAGCGCATCGTGATCGCCGAGTTCGGCTGGCCGAGCGCAGGCTACAATTTGCGCAGCGCAGACCCGGGTCCGTTCCAGCAGGCGTTGACCTTGCGCAACTTCGTCGTCCGCGCCGAAGCGCTCGGCATGGACTACAACATCGTCGAAGCCATCGATCAGCCCTGGAAGTTCTTCGAAGGCGGCGTCGGTCCCTATTGGGGCATCCTCAACGCCAGCCGCGAGCCGAAATTCGCCTGGACCGGCCCGGTTGAGAATCCCGATTACTGGAAGCTGATGGGCATCGCACTCTTGGTCGGCGTCCTTCTGTCGCTGCCGATCCTGCGCATCGAGAAAGCGACCGCGAGGCAGGCCTTCCTGCTGTCGGCGACCGCCAATGGCGTCGGCGCCTGGACCGCGACCGTGTTCGCGTTCTGGAACAGCCACTATTTCGTCTTCGGCTCGGCCTTCGCGCTGACGCTCGGCATGATCCTTCTCGTTCCCCTCGTTCTCATTGCGATGGCGCGCATCGAGGAGATCGCCGCGGTCGCCTTCGGCCGGCCGCCGCAGCGGCTTCTCACCAGGAGCAAGCCGGTCGAGAACGTGCCGGAGAGCTATTATCCGAAGGTCTCGATCCACATCCCCGCTTATTTCGAGCCGGTCGACATGCTCAAGCAGACGCTGGATGCGCTGTCGCGGCTGAACTACCCGAACTACGAATGCGTCGTCATCATCAACAACACGCCGGATCCCGCCTTCTGGCAGCCGATCCAGGACCATTGCCGCGCGCTCGGTGAACGCTTCAAGTTCATCAACGCCGAGAAGGTGCAGGGCTTCAAGGCCGGCGCGCTGCGCATCGCGATGGACCGCACCGCCGCCGACGCCGAGATCATCGGCATCCTCGATGCCGACTATGTCGTCGAGCCCGACTGGCTGAAGGACCTCGTGCCGGCCTTCGCCGACCCGCGCGTCGGCCTGGTGCAGGCGCCGCAGGAGCATCGCGACGGCGATCTCTCGATCATGCACTACATCATGAACGGCGAATATGCCGGCTTCTTCGACATCGGCATGGTCCAGCGCAACGAGGCCAACGCCATCATCGTGCACGGCACGATGTGCCTGATCCGCCGCTCCGCGATGGACATGGCCGGCGGCTGGTCATCCGACACCATCTGCGAGGACTCCGATCTCGGCCTCGCGATCCAGGAGCTCGGCTGGACCACCCACTACACCAACACCCGCTACGGCGCCGGGCTCTTGCCCGACACCTACGAGGCCTTCAAGAAGCAGCGGCACCGCTGGGCCTATGGCGGCCTGCAGATCGTCAAGAAGCACTGGCGCCGCTTCTTGCCCGGCGCGAGCCGGCTCACGCCCGACCAGAAGCGCGAATACAGCCTCGGCTGGCTGAACTGGCTGGGCGCCGAGAGCCTCGGCGTCGTCGTGGCGCTGCTCAACCTGATCTGGGTGCCGATCGTCGCCTTCGCCGACATCGCCGTCCCCGACAAGATCCTGACGCTGCCGATCATCGGCGCCTTCATCGTCTCGCTGGTGCACTTCCTGTCGATGTACCGCGCCCGCGTCGCCATCAAGCCCGGCCAGATGCTGGGCGCCATGATCGCCGCGATGAGCGTGCAATGGACGGTGTCGCGCGCGGTGGCGCAGGGCCTGATCACCGAGCACATCGCCTTCGCCCGCACCTCCAAGGGCGGCCTAAGCCGGATGTCGATCGAGTTCCAGGCATTCTGGGAAGCCGTGATCGGCACCCTGCTCCTGGTCGGCGCCGGCGTGCTGATCGCCACCAACAATTACAAGGAGATCACCGAGATCTACATCTTCGCCGGCGTCCTCGTGCTGCAGAGCCTGCCGTTCCTGGCCGCCGTAGCCATCGCCGTCCTCGAGCTCAGCCGCATCAACTCGTTCCAGTTCTGGCGCGACAGCGCCATCCGCACCGCCGAGCTGATCGGCCTCCGCCCGGTCGCACTGCCGCCCGTGGGCGCGCCGCAAGCCGTGCCGAGCGAAGTGCGCCGCGAGGTGAACTGACGGGCGGAGAGCTGGCTGTCCGCGCTTCCTTTGTGACGCCCGCCTGCGGCGGGCTCTGGCGAGGTCGCATCCGCGGCGAGATTAGCGAGACCCTCATGGTGAGGAGCCCGCCAAAGCGGGCGTCTCGAACCATGAAAGGCCCGGCTCTCGCGTAAGGCTCCGCAGTTCGGCGTGGATGGCAAGCCGTCAATCAGGTTGAAAATCCCGACCTAACCAGCGGAATCAGCGGACGAATCGCCGACCCCGCCGCGATCTTCGGCGACCACCCGCACTATTGACCTGCGCAGCCACTCCCCCTACACAGCGCGAGCCGACGGCATGATCCGGAAACAGCCGGTTTTCCCCGCGACGCAAGCTTACAGCGCAGCGGCAAGACATGCTTCTCGAATGTCCGACCAGGATGGCGACCTCTTGTCGTAGCCATCAGCGGCCATGGGAGCGCGTAGCTCAGCCGGTAGAGCACGTGACTTTTAATCACGGGGTCCTGGGTTCGAGCCCCAGCGCGCTCACCAACGAAATCAGTAGGTTAAGTCTTGTTTGCGGTGCCCGACCTAGCGAGGTGGGACGCCGGGGCCACATCGAGGGCCACATCACTCATTAATCGAACCAAAATCAAAATGCGGCATGCTGCGGCAGAATCCGGTATCTGAGACTTATGACCGAGGACACCTTCAGGCTGCGATACGTTGGCGCCCGCTTTCAGAATGCGCGCCTCCCTGTCGATGTGCTGTCCGATCTACCTGCGTTTAGAGACCTGCTCGTGGCCTTCGCGAAAGACGAATGGCGGGACCTCAACTCAGAGCGTCAGCGGGTGCCCAAGGGCTTCGACAAGAGCTTAACTTTCGATTTGGTGGGAATCGCCGATGGAAGTGCAATTCCGGCGTTGAATTGGAACCGCCAAGCAGCACAACAGCTTCTGCCTGGGTTCATCGATGAACTGCAGCTTATCGTGCATTCGTCCTATGACGATATAACAAGACTAATCGATGACGCAGGAGCGGAGAAATACCCAAGGTCGCTGACCTCTGAGCACATTCGGGCGTTAAATCGGTTGGGTACCGGCCTGCGGGATCACGAGCGAATCGAATTTCTCGGCACGAGAGGCGTCGACGGGAATGTCATTTATCTGGACACGATCCGTAGGAAGCGGCTGATCACGCGAGTGAGCGAAACGTATCAAGCTCGTTTCGAGAGCGTCGGATCGCTCGTCTCGAACTCAATTGAAGGCTACGTCATCGTAAGAACTGACGAGCACGGAAACATTCAAATTCCGGTCGACGCCGATCAAATAGTCGAGGAATTCGACGGCAGCCTCGAATCTGATGTGCAGTTTGATCTCCAAGTCGAGTTGGACAACGATGATCGGTTGCGGCGCGTCGTTTCAGTTTACGACATCGCGTTGATTGATGCGCAGATCGGAGCCGAGCTTGTGAAGCGTAGGAACAGGTTATCCGAATTGCGCAGCTTGGAATCGGGTTGGAACGACGGCATGGGTCAAGCAATTTCAGCCGCCGCACTAAGTGCCGCCGAACGCTTTCTTTCGAAGCGACCATCCCTTTGCGCTGTGTACAAAATATTTCCAACGGAAGAAGGTGGCGTACTGTTCGAGTTTGAGAATCGCGATTGGGATTTTTCAATCGAATTCGCAGCCGACGGGTCCGTGGAAATGTATGGCCTTCGGTTGGATCAAAACGAGATCATGGAGCCACGCCAATTTTCCGAAGAAGATGCGTTTATGAAGGAATTTGATTTTCGGGTGGGGCGACAATGACGAAGCGGCTAACCGACGGGAGCGAAGTTCTTCTTCGTCAGATTCATCCAAAGTTTATTGAGAACGGCGAACCATCGAGTGATCGGTTTAGGCCTTCAGCGCAGGACGCTAATATGCTCTCGGTGGATCGTTCTGCGCTGGTCAGCGCCGCAGAAGCGCACGCGAAGTATATCGCAACGGGCAAGCAATCAGCGGCCGTGTTCGGACTCAGTGTGGCTGAATTCGAAAGCGAATCGGTCGCATGTGTTGAAGATCCGATCCCAGCTTCAGAAGACGAACCCGCAAATCCGGCACATTCGCTGGCGGACTATTCACCGCATCCCCTGAAGGATCAGAAACTGATCGGTAAGAAACTCAAGCGGGTTGCTGTAGCTCGCGGGAAGCTGCATCCGCCACCCGAGTAGTCAAATCCGCAGCTCCCACGAACTCGACGTGTGCTGCGGCCCGCTCAGCTCGGTTAGCGCCCACACCAGGGCGTCGACACGATCCGGTGAATAGCCGACCTTGGCGCGATCGAAATCTGACGTGAACGCGCACATCTGATCTTCGAGCACATCAAACCCGCCGACATGATGAACCTTGCGCTGCTCGTATAGCGCCGCGATCGGCTCCGCACGCACCACCTTACCGCGGCTTGCGTGCACCGCCTTGAAGCTCACCCGCGAGTCTAACGCGCGGATCGTCGCCTCGACCATGGCGCCGCCGTTGTTCACTTCGGCGAGGATCCGGTCGGCCTTGTGGCGGCGGAAGGCTGCAATCGCCACCGCTGCCCACTCGTGCGGAGCGAAGCGGCCCGAGCAATCTTCGAGAACGTAGACCATACCATCGCGCCCGACGCCGGCAACGATGATTCCGGTCTCGTCCGAGCCTTCGTTGTTTGACACGGCCGGGTCAATTGCGACGACGATGCGGCGCAGCTCCGGCGTCGCCGTCACGCGATCGCGGTCCAGCCAGTCCAGTTGCCAGAGCGCGCCGGGATTGTCCGACAACAGCTCGGCGTTCAGCTCCTGCCGGCCGAGGCGTGTCCCTTCGTAGCGCTGGCGCACGGCGGCCAGGAACGTAGGCGCCAGGTTGGCTTCGTTCTCGAAGGTCGAGCCGCGCGTCACCACGACGTCCCTGCCCTGACGCGCCAACAGCTCTTTGATCAGCTTGATCGGTCGTGGCGTCGTTGTCACCAGCCAGCGCGGCCGCTTGCCAAGGCGCAGGCCGAACTGCAGCATGTCCCAGGTGCCCTGCACGTCCGTCCACGCTGCCAGCTCGTCGGCCCATGCAGCGTCGTGCTCGGGGCCACGAAGCCGGTCCGCTTCCTCGCTGGAAAATGTCGTCGCGACCGCACCATTCGGCCAGGTGAGCCGGCGCTTGCTGGACTCGTAGATCGGCCTATTCCATGCCGGCGCTGTGGTGAGCAGCCCCGAGACGCCCTCGACCAGCGTATCGCGCGCGTCGGCCGCGGTGGCGGCTACCAGGGCGATGCGGCCCGCCTGCCGGGTCTCGACGAGTTCGTGCACCCACCCTGCCCCGGCTCGAGTCTTGCCCCATCCGCGGCCGGCGAGCGCCAGCCAGCCGTTCCAGTCACCGGGCGGCGGGAGCTGGCTCGGACGGGCCTTGGCGCGCCATCCGCCGTCCTCCAACGCGTCGGCGAGCGCGCCCGCTATGCTGTTCATTGGATGGGCTCCGGAAGCGGTACAGGGCACGGAGACGGAAGCGCTACGGCGTCAATCACCATGGGCGCCCTTCCCGTCTGCCGCTCGTCCGAGCCCTCCGCATCGAGCTTGCGCCAGGCGGCGACCACGGCAGCGCGCGCCTCAGGGAACGGCGCCAGTGCGGCGAGTTGCGCCGCCTGCACCTTGGCAAACTGCGGGCTGTTTACGATCGCGACGTTGTTCTGAATATTGATGGTGCCTTGCGCGATCGTGGCGATCTCGCCTGTGACCTTGCCGATCTTCTCCAGCACACCGACGAGTTGACCGGCTACGATCGCCGCGCCGCGCGCGTCGCCGGCCTCAGTGGTCGCCGCGAGCTGCGACATGAGCATGGTGCGCACCGCTCGGAAATGGTCGAGCACAGAGGCGCCCTCGTCTGCGGCCTTCGCCGCCAGGTCGGCGAGCTGCGCCGGCCCGACGAGATAGGACGTTTTCATTTCGGCGCTGACGTGGTTGTGCCAGTGCCGTCCGATAGCGTCCTTCGACAGGCCGAACTTCGTGGCCAGGCTGTCCAGCGAGGCGCCGCCCGCACGCAACAGTTCGATCCGCCAACGCTCGTCGTGAGCGCAGACGGTGCATTTAGGTCCCGTTTTCATCTGCAAAAATCCGGCGCGAATTGCGCCATGTGGCCCTAGAGTGGCCCCGGAAAGTGAAATTTCCGTATCAGAAGAAATACGTAAGCCAATGCAAGCAGTTGAAAATCAGACCCCGTGACTAAATATCGTGAGCACGAATGAAAGCGGTTGAAACGAAGTGCGACAAGGTCGGAAAGTCAGTGCGGATTGAAGATGGTCCCGCGCGCGCGGCCGGTGAGAATTTCCAGTTCACATCCCAGTTGGCTCGTGTCCTTGGTTCACTGGTTCACCCCTAGGGATATGAGTGAACCGAACCAGACGATGATGGGGCAGAAATGCCCCCCATCGTTTCGTCCTTGGTTCGCACTTTGGTTCGGATGAACCAGATTGAAAACATGAGAGAATTTGACACTCTTGGTTCGGTTTTGGTTCGCCCTTTGGTTCACGCACTAAGCCCCTGGAAAACGCGAGGGCGGAAGCGGTGGTTGGTTCGCCCCTGAACCACGCGAATCCATCGTGTTTAATTCCCGCTGGCCCGCACTGGTCAACGTCCAACCGCTGCGCTCCGACCGGATCAGCTTTTGATGCTCCAGCTTCTGCGCAAGGCGGTACACGCGGCTGTCGTTCATCCCGAGTAGCTTTCCGATGTCGCGCCGGCTCTTGCGCGGGTGCTGATCAATGGTCCGCAGCAACGCGTCCTCATCCCGCTCCGTCGCCCGCTCACGCTCCATTATCCCGACATCCGAGACCGGCCGCGCTACGACGGTCGGAATGGGGCGCCCCTTTGTGTCGCGCAGCCTGGGATGCTGCACAGTGACCAGTTCGAAATGGACCGGCTCGAATGACGGGCCGCGAAACTTGCCGAGCGCTTCGAAGGCGATCACTTGACCGTCCCTGCGCAGGGCGACATTCCCGTCGACTTCGTTGAGGAATGCCCCGCCGCCCTTCGGGATCAGGTCATCGTCGGCCGCGCGCTTGGTTGGATGCGCCAGGGCGAGCACGCACGGTCCGCCGGGGAGTGTTGTCATGGAACGCAGTAATCGGGCGTAATTGCCCATTTGAACGTTGTCATTGTCGTCATCGCCTTCGAAATATGCCGCCACGGTGTCGACCACGATCAGGGAGGGCTTCAGACCCTTGGTTGCGACCTCCGCTTCGATGTTCGCGACATTCTCCGAAATCTTGACCACGCCGTTGATGAAATGCACGTCGATCGTCTGCGGGTCGATGCCCATCTCTTGGGTCACTCCGAGCCAGCGCGCCTGGACGTCGGTCGGGTTCTCGCCGGCCGCATAGATCACCGTACCCTTTTCAACTTGAATGCTCCCGATCGCGCGACCTGTTGCCACGTGCGCAGCCAGGCGCATCGCGGCTGCGGTCTTGCCGCCGCCGGTCTTGGCTGTCATCGAGTAGCAAAAGCGCCGTTGAAAGATCCGGTCGACGACATAGTCAGGTGGCACGAAATCGCGGACGAACTGCGCGGAGGTTTGGATCAGATTTGTGGGCGCAGGTTGCTTCGGAAAAGGAATGACGGGCATCGGGGGAGTCTTCTCCAACAGTTCGCGAAAGCGGCGTTCGGTCCAACGCTCGTATTTGATGCCGTTGATCTCGGGGCGTCCGCCCGCTAGCCATTTCGCGTACCCGGCGTCGTCGAGATCGAAGAACCGATCGAGGCGCTTCAGGCGCCGCGCTTCGCGAGCATCCTCTGCGGCTTTGTTCGCGGCTCGTTTCGCACCAACTTTAGCGGCGAGGTCGTTTAGGATAGCTTCGGTACGTTCCCAGGCGTCGCCGCAGGGCTCGTAGCCGCGTTCTTCTTTTTCATCAGCCAAAACGTCGATGATCAGATGATCCGTCCAATGCTTTTGGCGCTCGTAAGACCCCCACAGTTCGACCAAATACGCCTCGTATCGTTCCGGCGTTGTGGCCTGGCGCGGATCGTGCGGCCCGAGCAGATGTTGTGCGAGCAAAGGCGGCTCGTATGCGAGCATCATGTCTCGCCAGAGCGAGAAACCCTCGTTTGGCCATAAGCGGTGCATGTCCCAGCCAAGACAAAGGGGCGGTGACATTTCCGGTTCGGTGCTGCCGGCCCACCATTCACAAAGATCGTTCAGCGCCTCAAGCGCCAAGGGCGTTGCCAGGCGTTCGGCTTCGTCGAGTTCTAGTAAGCTCACTGGAGACTCCACAATCTGGAGCCCCATGCAACATTTACATTGCGATCATCATCGAAGTATGGTAGCGGTGAACTCGCGACAGTTTTCCGACTACCCTTCGACGCCTCTGCAATGCCCGTTGCAGGGGCGTTTACTTTTTAGACGGTGCGGACGTTCGCCGCTTGCGGTTTACCCGTTCGCGAACTCATCTCAATCTCGAAACCCACGTGCGCGCCGACGTCGAGTGCCTTGGTGCCCAGCGGCAGTGCGCTCACGTGCACGAAGACGTCGTGCCCATCCGTCGCAATGAACCCGAACCCGCGATCCGAATTCCACTTTTTGACTTGTCCGATTTTCATTTCCGTCTTTCCTTCGGTTGTTGCGGCGCTATGCGCAGGCTGTTGAAGGCGACTCGTGCGCGGCCACCCAATCGGCGGCAGCGGCCTCGCTGATACGGGTACACTTCCCGATCTTGAGCACGCGCGGCCCTTTGCCCTCGGTCTGAAGTCGATAGAAGGTTGTGCGGCCGATGCGGTAGCGCTGGCAGAATTCGTCAACAGTCAGCATGTGCACTCCTGTTTTGAACGCAAAAAATCCCGCCGCAGGCAATCAAGCCTTTGGCAGGTTCGTTACGGAGCAGATGATGCGCCGTAATTCCTAAACGTTCGTTACTGTCCGCGGTGGTTCACGAACCGTCCTTGTACAGCCGACGAAAGCCCCACATGTCGAGACGTCCGTGGTCTGGCGTGTTGATGTACTCAATTTCGACGTCGCTTCGTTCAAGGTTTTCGGCCGTTGCAAGGGCCTCTTCGACGGTCTCTTTTTCGACCGTGAAGGACTTCTTATCGTAGTCTCGATAGCGGCAACCGATTGTGAAAGTCATGTATTTCTCTTCCTTGCGATGGTCGCTGGGCGCTACTCTCCCCATACCGCGGACAAGCGAGTGCCGGGGTAACTCGCCAGGACGCGTATCTGATCTGCCGGCACGCCTATCCCGAAAAGAGCGGTCATCAGATCGCTGCGACTGCCGCCGCGGGCGAATGCCTCGATCGCGTCGTCGTATTTATCCATGTCGGCGAGAGTGCGAAGCGCAACGAAGCCAGGCAAGGTAGCGCGGATCGTATCGAGCATGGAGATGCAAGCCCCTGTTGATTCCCAAGGGCATGGAACCACGAATCGATCAAAGACGCAAGCGCTATTTCGGATTTATGGAAATTGTCAACATGCGATGGAGACGTTCGTTGTCCACGCTTGGCTGCAGCCGACGCGAGCGAGTCAACTCTCTTTATCGAGCTTCACCCGATTGACTCAACCGGCGCGGGAAGGTGGAATAGGGCTTTTGCGGGGACCTTTTATGAAGCTAATTTTTTGCCTCGTTGTTGCTCTATTCACACTCACTGCGGAAACGAAAGCCGCGACCCTCTTTCACTACGAAGGAAACGCCTTCACGGACATCTCGGTCCCAGGGTGCTGCGGCACTCGTATCGTCGCGGACGTGTTGTTCAACTTCGACGCTGCCGGAGTTTCCGGTACATTCAGTCCACTCGACGGATCAATCTTGTATTTGTCCTTTGGCGTGGTCAACACCTTGGCCCCTCAGCCCGCTCCCCATTTCTCTAGCCTTCCCGCGCCGGTGCCCCCTTCGGTTTGTTTTTCTTTAGCCGGTTGTCAGCTCAACTTCACGCTGAGCGGCGGCTTAATCGTGGGTTGGAATCTTTCCACAATAGATCCGATCTCCAATCAGATTTGGGGGCTGGTGAGTTACTCGCAAGGGAACACTGCGGAAGATGGTAATGTCTTGTTCAATCCAGCCTGCGATCCCGTCCGTCCATGTAGTGGCGGCCCGTCCGCCACTAACAACAACCTCCCTGGCGCTTGGTCCATCGTGCCTGTGCCCGGCCCCATCGCCGGAGCAGGCCTGCCCGGCTTCGTGATCGCTGTCTTCGCCTTCCTCGGTTGGCGCCGAAAGCGTTCAACCTCCAAAGACGCGTTGACCGCCGCCACTGCCGCCTGACGTGTCCTGCAAGGCAGAAATCCTGACCCCCATCTGATACATCGTCAAAGCCGGACTCTCGGCAGTGAACGCGCCCGAGCTGTTGTTGCGCGTGACCTTGGCAACGGACGGATAAGGCAAGAATGCCCGGTGCGCCGTGTCACCGAAAATGTAGCTGTTCAAGCGGACTTGGCCGGCTCCATCGGCCTTGAACGCGAGCACATAATCAGTGTTTCGCGTGAGTGTAACTTCAGACTCCAACGGGAAGCATTGGAAGGATTGGCCGCTGCTTCCATACAATTGCTCGGCAAGAATGGTGAAGCTCGCCCCCGAGACCGCTGCCGGCGTGCCGGTTGGCGTCGAATACAGCGTCATGGTGAAATCTGCCGTTGCCGCGCTGATGCCGGCATTCGCCCATAGCCCGTCAATCTTGCAGTCCCATGGGACTCGGAAGATGATGCCGCGCTCGTCTGGATTGGTGCTGTCGGAGTAGGCTTCAACCTGGAGCGCCTGAGACAACGGAATCGCCCCGTCGATAATCCCCAGCGTCCCGTCGTCAAACGTAATCACGACATTCGGCTGGCCGATGCTGGAGGTGCGCCAAGCGGACGATTGAAATTCATTGACGACGGGGAATGAGGCAGCAACGTTGCCGCCCAACGTAAGGGCGACACTATCGGAGCCGCCGCGAGCCGTCATGTCCCAAACGACTGCGATAAGGTCGCCGTGCGCAATGCTCTTGGAGCCCGTGCCGCCTGTCATGGCGAACGTTGTCCAGGCGTTCGAATTGATAGTGTCGGTCCCGCCCGTCAGCGTGCGCTTTACGTCGAAAGTCCCATCCGGACGAGCAATGACACCATTCGCCGGATCTACGTCCTGAATACCGAGATCGATCGTCGTGCCAGCATTGGCAAAAGTCACCGTTCCCGTTCGGAACGAGATGGAGCCGCTGCCGGCAGCGCTGATCGTCTTGGCGCTACCGGGCCGCCCATCAATATAGATGCGGCCAATCATCGCCGTTTTGTCTGTCGCCGCGTCCATCGCGGTCCCGTTGGAAGTAGCTTTCGGAACCGTGCCGATATTGTCACATGCAAAGGGGTACAGGAGCCCCGTAGGAATCGAAACAAGCGTCATTGATATTCTTCCTCGTTAACTCAGTGTCTAGCAGCGCCTTCCAGTGGCGCCCCTACCGCATACGCCTTGCGCGCAGCGACCACGTGACCGTAGGCGCCGTGCCGGTGAAGACGGACCGCGCGTTAAGATAAAACGACGTCGTCGAGTTGATGAGCGCCTGTGTGGGTGGAAAAGCAAAATGATCGCTGTGATCCGCAGCCGCGGGCACACGGTGCGTGAACACCATGGGTCCATGGGGGGTTAAGCTTGCCGAGGTCAGCGAGACAGCGCCATTATAGTCTGTGATTGTGGTGCCGCCGCTGGCGTTGAATTGTACGGTAGCGCTAATATCCCAATCCCCGGCCGTCAACGCTATGGAGCCCATTGCAGTAGTCACACCGCTAGACAGCGATCCGGATGTGGCTCCGGCTGTTATGACCTCACCGATCTCCCCTGCCGAAGCCGCTGTGTTGGATGCGATCCCAGGCAAATGCCCATCAGACATGCCGATATTATCGCGCGCCTGCGACTTCTGCGGCGATGTCAGCGATTGCGAACCGCCATAGCGAACCACGCCGAGGTTTGTCGCCGCCGTAGCCACATTCGCTACGTCGGACAGATTGTTCGCACTGGATAGATCGCCGGCCCCAGGCTCGCCGACGACGTTGAAATTCCATGCAGTGCCAGTGCCGCTACCGCTGATCTTGTCACTGGTGATCGTTAGCGACGTGCCGCTATAGGTCACAACGCCTTCGAGCCATCCGGTCGCGCCTGCGGTAGCCGTGGCCCGCACGCGCGCGCCATTGGTGTAGGCGAGACCGGATTGCGTGGTGAACGCCTTCGAGCCTGTGCCAATTGTGAGCGATGTGGTCGACGTGCCGCCGTAAGTCTTGCCGGCCGGAATCGTAAAATCGAGAACCGCAGCAGAAGATGACCCGGAGTTTGCTACTGCCGCAGCACTGCCGCCGGCTCCCGTTGTAACGGTGCCGACTGATATAGTGGCTGCAGCGCCATCTGTTCCCTTGCTCGCCAGCAACTGCCAATAGGTCGTGTTCGGCGGCGTGTGGTTGGTGTGATCCGATACGCAGACGTAGCTCGAACCGCTGAGCGTGACCACGTCGCCGACTGTGTACGCGGTCGCACCGCCCCACGCGCCCGCGAATTTAAGCGCCTTGAAGATACCGAGATAGGTCCAGGTGCCAGCCGACTTGACCCACATCTTGCCGGTCGTCGGCTGCGACGCGTACTGGCCATCGTTGCCGAGCGACGGATCCGGATCGGTCTCGTCAATGTCGACGAAGACGAAAAAGCCGGACGTGTTGAACGCAGCGACAAGTTCGTTCACCGTCGCCATGGCGGTAGCGCCGACAAAGCGCTGCGGAGAGACGTGCCAGATCTTATATGCAACGCCAGTCTGCGCGCCGCCGCCCCACGGCGGGATGGTCAATTCGTCGGTGTCGACAACATCCGAAATGACCGACTGAAAATTGCCGATCTGGAAAATGTCGCCGGGCCGGACATTGACGCCCGACCAGATCGTCCCGGTGCCGGTGACAGTCGTACCGCCCGCCGAGACGGTGGCGGTGCCGGTCGAATAACTTGCAAGTGCGGTCATTTTGTCACCTTGGGCTCGGCCGGCGCAGTCGATTCATCGATCCGCACGTGTTCACCGTTTACCTTCTGCCAAACCTGCACCACATCACTGCCGGCCGGCTTGAAGGTGAAGCCTTCAACGTTGGCTTGCTCCCGCGGAAAATTCTCTTTCGTCATTCTTCACTCCTCACTTGTGGGGTTGCGATCAGGCCACCGCCACGCGCACCATTCGGCATCAGCCTGGTCGAGATCATCAAAATCGGCGTCGATCACATCGCTGGCTAGCGCAGGTGGCACGGGTTTCTCATCGCGCTGTCGGCTCTGCTTTGGCGGGCTCATAGGTCGCGCCTTTTCTTCGCGCTCTGCACGATCCGCACGGTGTCGGCGTAACGAGCGGCGCGATCGCGGGCCAACTCTTCACGGAGCTGCGTCACGGTCTCAGCGGACGCACCTTCTCCGATGCTGATCTGTCGGTTGTCTTGCATGACCACGGCCGGACCGCCGCTGCCGCCCGCTGCCGCCAGGCGCGAGACCAGCCCGTTCGGCGACATGGTGCCGCCGTCGGCGAAGCCGGGGAGGAACGGCTTGGAGATGTGGTTCGGGACGACCGTAACGCCATTGCGGTGGACATTGATCAGTTCGGGGCCACGCTCGCCAACGACGCCCCAGCCGTGGCCGAAGGTGCCACCGTTGGCGGCTGCGAACATCGGGAAAAGCTGGTTGCCGACCTGCATTGTGCCCATGGCGGCGCCGCTACCCGACCCACCGCCACCGAACAGGCTCCCCAGGATGCCGGCGAGACCGCCAGCGCCGCCCGACGAACCGCCGAATGCCGAGGCGAACAGATTGTCGGCTGCCATCTGCATCAGCTTATCGGCGATCCTGGACAACGCGTTCAGGCCGGACTCTTTGAACGCGTCCCAAGCCGACGCACCGCTGCGCAACTGCTGCCCGAACTCGACAAAGAACCCACGGTTGACGTTCATTCCCTCGACCATCAGCGAGTCGAGCTGCTTCCGCGCGTTGCCGGCGTCGTTCAGCGCCTGTTGGAACATGGGTAGCGAAGACCCCGCAACCTTCGCCTGGTCGTTCAGGTCTTCCATTTGCTTCGCTGCAAAGTTCGTCGCCGCGGAGAATTCGTCGAGATTGCTCGGATCGATCAGGCCCCTATCAACTAGCGACTGAAAATTATCGCGCATTGCCTTTGCCGCGTCGGACGTGCGAAAAATGCCAATCTGCGACATGTGTCAGTGCTCCGTCGTGGGCATTCGTTGGCCGATCTGATCTTCCGGCCAGCGGTGAACAATCTGCGTTTCGATGCCGTCGGGGCTCAACGTGGTGATTTCGGCATAACCGCCGACGCGGGAATATCCGTCGTCCGCGGGCACACGGCGCTGCAGCTTGATCAGCTCGCGTAGCCCCTCCACGATTTTCTCGGGCGCGTCGTCAGGCTCCGGCGCAACGAAGGCGGACACCGCGGAAGGATCAGGGCTAATAACCATCGGATTCATTGGGCAAAGAAGATACGGCCGCAGGCCGCCGGCGCTGCTGTCGTTGCCGCCTGGTGTCCGAATGAATAGAATCATTGGGCGTCCGCGGAAGAAGCCGGCCAAGTTCAATTCGAATGGTCGATAAAGCCGGAATTCTTCGACGATCAGCGGCAGTTCGCGCGAAGCGATGCCAACCAGTTCGCCAAAATGTGAAGCGCGGCGGGTCAGCTCGCGCGCTGCCGTGTCCAGACCGCGGGAGTTGCCACGTCCGGTGATCACAGCGGGCCACTCAGGAATGGCGTGGATCTTGGATTTGAACTCGCCGACGAAGCCCGCATTGTCATAGGAAGCTGCGTCCGTCGCAATCCAGATGGAATTGTGCTTTCTCGATGCGATCAGGTTGTTCGCGGTCATTTGCGCGCTGCCTCGATGGCCATGTCCGCCTTAGCTTTGATCTCCAAGACGGCGGCGAAGATCGCTTCGAGCAGTTCGTCGGCGGCGCCTGCCTTCAGCGCGCGCAGCCGGTCGTATGCCTCGTCCGCCGCCCGTTCGATGTCCGACGCGCTGCCGCCGGCCGCCACGGCGCGCAGCACTTCGGTTTCGAAATCGAGGACAATCTTGGCCAGCGCGGTCACCGCACTACTCCGCTGCCGACGCGAGTGAGCCGAGCACGTTCAGCGCCTCGGGCGCCTGGCGCCGGTACAGCTCATCGAAATCGGCGCCAGCATCCACCAGCAGCGGGTCGACCAGGGGCTTTGCCCAAACGCGGAAATCAGTCTCGTGTGCCACTTCCGCGGCCGACCGAATCTCCTTTTCGGCCACGCGGATAAGTTCGTCAGCCAGTTCCATCGCCGCTACGTCCGCGGCGATCTTTGCCAACTCGGCGCCATTTGTCTGCCGAAGCATCGCGTTGACCAGCTCACCGTGAACGCTTTCGGGAACGCCGCTGAGTTCTGCCGGCGCCCTGGCCACGGCTGCGGCGATCTCGGGATGCATACGCTGCGCGCGGTCGCGCTGTTCCTGCGGAAGGCTGCGCACGTAGGCTCTATATTCCTGGTCCTGCAAAACGCCCGCGAGATCGTCCTTTTCGCGTCCCGGCAGCTTCGGCAGCGATGACTTGATTTCCGCCCGCAGCTTTCGCAGCGCAACCCGAGCCTGTGCGTTGGACTGGACGAACGTCGAGATCTCGTCACGCTTTGCGGCTTTCTTGCCGAGATCGTTGAGGTGTTCCCAATTCGATGACTTCGCCGCGCCGGCAGCCTTTTCTTTCGCGCCGTTTTTGATGCCAAGCTGTCCCATCATGATCCCGTGCAACTGCTTCTGCACCGGACGGTTGGTGTCGAGCTGGTTGATGAAGTCGACGAAGAACTTGGACATGTCTTATCCCCTTGAACAGTTGTTGAGCCGTGCGGCGACGCACTTATTCGAAAGCACCGCTCAGAATGAATTCGGCGGAAGCGTCGTCCGAGTTCTTCACCACGAGCACCGAACCGCCCGAATACTGATTGCTGAGCGCGGACGTGCTCGAACGCTTCGTCGCGCCGGATCCCGCGGAAACCGTCACCGTACCCGCGCCCCACATGAGGAATCCGCAGGTGAAGCATTCCGGCAAATCTCGCGGCACTGTGACTGTTACGTTCGAAGCATCATCACAACGCAGTATCTTGCCATTGTCGTCTGCGGACAGCGTGCGGTTGCCAGTAAATGGGATGACGTCGGTGTAGAAGATCGTATAGGTGACATCGCCCGAGACGGCGCGGATGATCGACGAAAGCGTGTCACCGCCGGCAAAGTAGAAGGGCGGATCGTTCGACGTGAGCCGACGTTTGAGTTCGCCGTGTTCGAAAAACGCCTCGCCGTCGGTCGTAACCTTGATCCGTCGCGCATCGGGAATAGCAACCGACGCCGAACTTCCTTGCGTCACCTTCGACATGACTACTACTTCGGCTCGTTCGCGCCAGGCGGAACGATATGAGTCACGCCGTTCACGGTGCTGCTGATGGAAATGGACGGCTGCTCTACCTGCGCGCCGAACGAGCCGGCGGATGTGGAGCGATTCCGCGGCGTCTCGACTTGGTGGCCGAACGAGCCGTCAGAGGTTGAAAGCGGTGTGGACGGAATACGAACAGTAGTCATTTCTGGATTCCTTTCGGTTTGAAGGTGGGGCAGCGGGGCTGGGAGAGTTCAAGGCATCGCCCGCCCCGCGCCACAAACCGCCGATGGCCCACCGGCGGCCGAGCTGGAGATTTCAGGCGGCGATAGGCTGACGACGCGCGGCGATGCGTGCGGCGATCCACTCGTCAATTTCGGATTCGAGCCAGGCAACACGCTGCGCGGAAAGTCTCACGCGCCTGGGAAACTTCCCTGCCCGTTCAAGGCGCCAGATCTGAACTTTGGAGTAGACGATCCCTTTAGGCGAAAGGCCCTCGTAGGCGATCAATTGCTGCGACACGACGTCATCTCCGGACTATCGCTCGCCACAATAAAAAAGGCCGGGCGAGCGCTGTTGCGCTTGTCCCGACCCATCCCGGATCGCTCAGCCCTATTCACTAGCGAGACCATCCCGGTCTCTCGTCGACCATTTAGGTCGGCGATTAAGCTAGTCCCTCGGGCCTAGATGTCATCGAATGCTGACAGACGAAGGTTAACGAAACGTTGCGAATTGCACCGAATTACCCGACCGCTTCAGCGCGCATCGGCACGACGTTGTCCGCGGGCGGGTTCAGAATCATGTCCAGCATGGACGCCAACGCCTCGAACGCCTTCCGCTTCTCGTCCAAATACTCATACCTGTCATAGGTTTCGCGGACGCCGCCGATCACGTGGCCCATGCAGCGCTCCGCGTGGTCAGCATCGACCTTGGCGCGGCTCATTAGGCTGCGGCCTGTGCGACGCAGATCATGAAGCTGCCACTGCTTCATGGGCGCCCTACCCTCCGCCTTGCGGATCTTGGCAACAATCGCGTCCAACTCTTTCTTGGCCTTACTGAACCCGCTGAACGGCTTCGCGCCATCCAACTGGCCGCCCGTTGTAGTGGTCGAGAACACGAACCACGAGTTTCCCTTGCAACCATCAGGCTTCTCGCCGATCAGCTCGTGGAGCGAAGGTGTGATTGGGATGACGTGATCCTGCTTATTCTTGTAACGGGAACCCGGAATGATCCACAGGTCGCTTTCCAGCTCGTCGGTGTGCATCCGCGCGGACTCGTTTCGGCGGGTCATGGCGAGCAACAGAGATTTCACGTAACGCGGATAGCAGGCCGGCTGCTCAATCCGGTCGAGGGCGGCCCAAACGTCCCTGATCTCATCGTCTGCCAGGATACGCTTGCGCGCGCGCTCCTTGGGTTTGGTTTTGGCCATCCCCCGGACGATCGGCGATTTGAAATCGTCGTCTTGGATCATTTGCCAGTTGAAAGCCTTCCGCACGTGCGCGAGCACCCTGTCGGCCATAACCGGCCCGCTCTCGGCTTTGATCTCGTTGAGCATGGCTGTGATGTCGCTGCGCTTCAGCTCGTAAATGGACCTATCGCCAATGCGCGGGCGGACGTGGTTGGCGAAGGCCGCCTTGACCTGATCGCCACTACGAAGCCCCTCGACGTGGTCTTTCTCGAAGGCGTCCAGCACGGCATTGACCGTCGTGGCGCCTTTCCTAATCTGCGCTCGGCGCTGTTCCTCCTCCACGTCAGCCGGGTCCTTGCCCTCGCCGATCAGCTTTAGCCAGTTCCGCGCCTTATCCCGAGCATCGGCCAACTCGATTTCGCCCACCCTGCCGATCTCGCGCCGGCTCGCGTTGGTCTCGCCAGGGTACCGGGTCCGGAGCACAAAGGTTTTCGCCCCTTTGTCGGTCACCCGGACGCCGAAGCCCGGCACGATTGAATCCGCCACCCATAGCCGTCCCGCCGCGGGCGTCTTGAGCCGATCGATCATGGTGACAGTCAGCTCTTTACGGTGCTTCTTGGCAGGCATGGGGCCACTCCGGGGCCACAAGAGTTTGAAATAGCGCGAGCCCCAATGAAATCCATTGTTACGGGATATTCGCCGAAATTGCAATAGTATCAGTTGCTTATGAAACGCATTGAAAGCCGATGCAATCCAATGAAATCCGGAAAACCATAACTTTTAATCACGGGGTCCTGGGTTCGAGCCCCAGCGCGCTCACCAAGTTCTCCCCTTTCCTGAATGGCAAAAGGCCCCCGGGTTTCCGAGGGCCTTCTCATCTCACGCGGGGGTACATCCGCCCCGAATGAAATAATTCCTATCTGGCGCGCAGATATCTCAGTCCTTCGATGGCGAGTTGGTTCTCATCGGTGCTCGGTGAGTCCGAGAGAAATCCCGTGACGTCTGCCCGCAGCGTTTTTTCCTGCGCGAATGTGATGTTCACCATCATGCCGTAAGCCTGCATGACGCGATCGACTACAAATTCCATGAAATCCCTTTGGAGGTGTAACCCTTTCCAGGCATTTTGGTTCCATCACGACGGGGAGAATCGCGGGATATCACCGCCAGCCCCGCCGACAGCTGGGCGACGGCAATCGGTCAGGAATTGAAGCGAGCGCCGCTCGTTGGCATTGATCGCGCCTGCAGTTTTTTCTCACCGCGTGATGCCATGTCGAGCCCCGTCATGAGTCGCAAGAGGAATAGGCAGGCTCAGGATCGATCCTGATCGAACATTGCTGAATCGACGCGAGGCGGTGGAACCACTGCTGCACGTTTTGTGTGTTCATCGTGACCAAACAATCCGAACAACTCCGACAACAAGCGCGGCGAGCCGAGCGCCTCGCCTTGACAGTCAGCAATGATGACGCCGGAAAGGCCCTGAAGGCATTGGCGCGACAGCTTGACGAGGACGCCGACAGGCTCGAAAGGCCCGCCTAGCCTGATCGAGGAAATGAGACCCTGAAAGTCGTCTCGCTCGGCGAGGATTCAGCGGTGATGATGCCGCCATGTGCGCGCGCGATCTCTTGCGAGATATAAAGGCCGAGCCCCAGGCCTTTCTGGTTCGGAAGGACCTCGCCTCGCTGAAACGCCGTGAACAGCAGCGGCAAGGCCTCCTCAGGTATGGGCGCCCCTCGGTTGGTGACACTGATCTCGTAGCCCTCGTCCGTCGTTCTGGCGGCCACGTGAATTGGCTGGGCGGGATCACCGTAGGACGTCGCATTCCCCAGGATGTTGGATAGCAACTGCTCCAGCCGGCCGGCATCCACCTTCACCATCCCCGGCACGTTCACTTGTGAAAGGATCTTCCAGTCCGGATAGACGTTCGCGAACTCCGAGACGACCTGGTTGATGATCGGCTCCAGCTCCGCCTCCCTGAGCTTGAGCTGCATGCCAGCGCCGAGACGCGTACGGGCGAGATCCATGACGTTGTCGATCAGGCCGGCCATGCGATTGACGCTGCCCTGCAGCATCTTGATCCAGCCCTGGCCTTCGGCATCAACCTTCTTGTTCAACAGCCGCAGACCGCCCTGGATCGAGGCCAGCGGATTGCGAAGATCGTGACCCATGACGGCAATGAACTGTTCTCGCAGCTCCGCCTTCTGCTGCTCCAGCAGCAGCTTCGCTTCCGAAATCTCGACCCGGCCCACCGCATCGAGATGCGCCGCAATCAGCTCCGCGAACAACTTGAACATCCCGATGATCTCGGGCGTGCGCAGCTTGCGGGGTTTGGGATCGATCGCGCAGAGCGTACCGAAGAAGGAGCCGTCGGCCAGGATGATGGGAACCGAGATGTAGCTCTGGAAGCCATACATCGCCGGGGTGTGATGAGAGGCGTACGCCACGTCGTCGCTGACGTGGTCGATGATCACCGCTTCGTTCGTCTGCCTAATCTCATGACAAATGGTCGTCTCGACCTTGAGCTCATCCCCTGGCTTCAGGCCGAACGAGAGCTCGTCTCGGGACGCGCATGTGATCCACCTGTCTTCGGTGACCCGAGCGACTGCGGTAAAACCCATGCCGGTCGTCAGGTTGATGACTTCCAGAATGGTGGGAACGGCGGAAATTCCGCCAATTCTCGCGACGTCGCGGTCGATATCCATTACCAAACCTACCCAAGCCCCCTCTCTCCGCTAACAGAAATCCTATCTTCGGGTAAGCGCGTCCTGCGATGCGCTGTCCCGGTTAGCACGTAGCACCGTCGCCCCCAAGCTCGCGCGCCAAATTCCGATAGAGTCCAGTAGTCGCCCCGAGATGAACTCCACGCTTCATGCGCCTAACGTGTGCCCTCCCCCTCCGGCATTTTGGCCATGTTCTGCGCAGCGAAAGACAGCCCGCCCGTTCTGATCTGCTCAAAGTGCCGGCGGCCGATGACGTTCCTGGCAACGCTGCCGGCCATCTTCACGCTTCCCGCGGAGCATGCCTATCAGTGCCGCCCCTGTCTGCGGGTCGCCGCTATCCCGCTGACCTGAAACCGGGGCGGCCGTGACGTTCGACGATTGGAGTTCCATTGCGTCCAATGGCCCGCACTGCCAATGCCTGCGATCTCCGGCCGCTCCAGCAGCCCCCACAAACCCGCTTACATCCCGTCGAAAACGTGTACGCTTTCCCAAAAGCGGAGGAGCGGCATGTTTGAAATCAAGGGTTTCGACACGGCGGGCATCGTCAGCCTGAAGCGGCCTTCACTCGCCGCGGCGCTCAAGAAAGCCAGGGAGCTGGTCGAGGACGGGTGCTGGGACGTTCAGGTCGTTGATCCCGCCGGCCGTATCTACACCTCGTTCGAGGAGGAAGCAGCCTAGATCTCCTGAGAGACGCGGCCGGCCCAACCGCAGACATTACGGATATTGCGGTGGCAGTGCGACGACGTGATGAGGCTCAGGACGTAGGTTAAGTGCACTGTAAGCGTAACGGGTCTTCAACCCTCGCAACAATGAGAGCTACGTCGTTTTGATCGTGGAGCCGCACACTTCGACGCGACGCGAAGATGAACAAAGGGACGTACTAGGACGCGACCCCGATTAGCCAGAAAATTCGTGCCGGCGATTTGATAGAAGTCTCACAGACGAATTGACCGGGTTACAGTGCCGCAGCTCGAAGGATGCTGCAGCTCACGCGAACAGCTTGTCGATGTCGTCCTGGGAAATCGCCACGCCCGGCCGCTTCGGCCCCTCCATCAAGTCCGGTGCACTTGGAACAGCAAGCTCGGCGGCCATCCGCGCCAGCTCCTCCTTTCCCCACATCCGGACCAGCCGGTTGATGTGTTCTTCAATGAACTGCAGCGACTTGACGACCCGCGTGATCCGCTGACCTGTGAGGTCTTGAAACGCGCAGGCCTCGAACACGTTGTTCGTGCTATCGACGATCTCGCCGCATACCGCTGCGACAGTCGGCTCGTCGACGCCCTGCAACTTCGCGACGCTGGCGCTGATCGCCTCCATGCTTTCGAGGATCGCGTTCCCGGCTGCCTCCGTATTCTCGACGATCGCGTCGAGGGTGTCTGCCATCGTCGCGAAACTGCCTTTGCTGTTGCCTTGAAGAGCGGCGAATTCCCGCCGCATGCTGCTAATGTGGCCGAACATCTCGACCAAATGCGTTTTCAGCACCGTCTCTTCTTGCGACGTAATCATCAGAAATCCCCGACGGTGGCGACTTGCCCTTCGTGCGCCACAGCAATCCATGGCGGCTTCGAAAGGAAGCTTCGAATGAGCGGACGCATTTTCGCGCTTTCAACGTTCCTGGACCAGCAAAGCAAGCGATCGTTAAATTAGCGGTAAGGCCGCCCCGTCCGCGAAAGTTCTTCTCGTCTCTGAGGAGCGCCGCGCATCTGGTGCGCCCTAACCACTTGGCAGAGACCTGATCCAGCAGTTAACGGCCTGTTTATGGGCCGATGTTAGTCCTCGGAGCGGACTGACGGGGGCCTCAACAATCTGTCCCGAATGTGCGTTTTCGTTGCGTAGGAGAGCAAGATGGCAGTTGATCTTTCGATGCCTGTCTTGGTGGTGGACGACTACAGCACCATGATCCGTATCATCCGAAATCTCCTCAAGCAGCTCGGTTTCGAGAATGTCGACGACGCCAGCGATGGGTCGGCCGCACTCAACAAGATGCGCGCCAAGAAATACGGCCTGGTCATCTCGGACTGGAACATGGAGCCGATGACCGGCTACGACTTGCTGCGGGAGGTCCGCGCCGACCCCAATCTCGCCACCACGCCGTTCATCATGATCACGGCGGAATCAAAGACTGAGAACGTCATTGCCGCCAAGAAGGCGGGCGTGAACAATTATATCGTCAAGCCGTTCAACGCCGCCACGCTGAAAACCAAGATCGAGGCGGTCTTCCCCGAGATGGCAGGCGCCTAGCACATAGATAGGATGGGCCGAGTTCTTGCGAAACCCATCACTCGCTGCGATCTGCGATTGATTATCGCAACAATCCTCAAGGAATACCGGTGACAAGGAATACGGTGACAGTGCACTTAACTTTTGCCCGGGATGCCTCTGGCCTTCCATCAAAGTACCTCCTGGCTGAGGCCCACCGTCGCCGATTGATTCCCGAATTACGGTGACAGTGCTTGCTGTTCTGACCAGCGCGAGAGCGCCCGAAGCGGCGCAGGGCGTACCAGGATTGCATCGAGTCTGTCGATCAAGACGATCGCCCCATCCCCGCGCCTTCTCTCCTGCGACGCGCTACCGCCGGTTAGCCGGTAGCAACGCTCCTTCCACGCAAGCAAGCCCGCCAAATTCCGATAGAGTCCAGTAGTCGCCCCGAGATGAACTCCACGCGGCCTGCGCCTAATGTGCCCTCTCCCCTCCCGGCAATTTTGGCCATGACTTGCGCAGCGAAGATAGCCCGCCCGTTCTGATCTGCTCCAAGTGCAGGCGGCCGATGACGTTCCTGGCGACGCTGCCGGCCATCTTCACGCTTCCCGCGGAGCATGCCTATCAGTGCCGCCCCTGTCTGCGGGTCGCCGCCATCCCGCTGACCTGAAACCGGGGTGGCCGTGACGTTCGACGATTGAAGTTCCCATGCGTCCAATGGCCCCGCACTGCCAGTGCCTGGCCGCTCCAGGAGCCCCCACAAACCCGCTGACATCCCGTCGAAAACGTGTACGCTTTCCCAAAAGCGGAGGAGCGGCATGTTTGAAATCAAGGGGTTCGACACGGCGGGCATCGTCAGCCTGAAGCGGCCTTCACTCGCCGCGGCGCTCAAGAAAGCCAGGGAGCTGGTCGAGGACGGGTGCTGGGACGTTCAGGTCGTTGATCCCGCCGGCCGGATCTACACCTCGTTCGAGGAGGAAGCAGCCTAGCGCTCCTGTCTTCGACGGGATTAAAGCGCGCCCATGTCCCGACTACCGCGCGACGCGAGGCAGCTCGAAAAAGAGCTGATCGGCCGCAAGGAGCCATGCTCATGCGGCTCGGGCAAGAAGTACAAGAGATGCTGCGAGCTCAACTGAGCAGGCCCGCTATCCTCACCGGATGCCTGCCGTTGTGACCGCCGCGCCGGATGATCGCCTGATCAGCTCTCCGGCGCCGCCGCGGCAGCCGGCACGGTCAACGGCGCCCCCCCGATCGAAACCGGACCCAGGGGCTTCACCGGCCGAACCATCCGCTTGCGCATCGCGGCGGACAGTCCATAGCGGGCATTGGCGCGCCGGACGGAGGACGTGACGTCCGACATCAAGACGTTCTGCGAAAGCGTGTCGACCTTCGCGATCAGCGTGGACAGCTGCGAGGATATCTTCCTGACATCGACCCGCTCCTCGGTGATGCTCTGGCGCAGCGACAGCAGCACCAGCGAATCCTGCTGTAGCAGGGCCGCATTCTGCTGCAAGGCCTGGTTGTTCTCCTGCAGCGAAGCGGTGTGCTGCTGCTGCGCCGACTGGATGTCCTTCAGGGCAGCGACGACGGGATCCGGTTTCGGCGCCGGCGCTTCCCGGCGCGGAAGCAGTTCAGCGAGGCGCGCGACACTGAGCGAAGGCAAGCCGTATGGCAGCGTATAGATCGCCGCCGCGCCGTTGACGGCGATGGCCAGGGCACACGCCGAGAGCAGCACGACTGTTTTGCGGTTTGACCGCTCGACCGGCATTGGAGCGTCGGCGACGGCGGGTTCGTGTGCCCCGGCGGCGGCTGCAAGCGCGACGGCGTCGAGCTCTTCGGCGAAGCTTGGCGTTTCAAAGGACGCGGTCATTTGCACTGACCCCCATGGAGCGAACAAGAGGAAGCCGCCCCCTGGAACGCCTCGCGACGATCCGTTTACGCAGCACCCATACACAACTGCCTAAAATTGTGGGCTTTCTGGATTAATTCCACGTTAGCAGCGCGGCCGGCGGATGGCCCCGCGGATCCCGTTCGACTACGGGCTTCTCCGCGCCGCATTTGTGCGCGACCATTTCGGTCCGCGGCGGCGACATTCACTGCTGCGGATTTTCCGATGATGGCAGAATGCCACTGTTTTGCCCGACGGATCAAAGGGAAATTTGCCGCGAAGGCGAGTCCCGTCGCAGAAGCCCTTGTGCTGCAGGCACTTGGCTACTGTGCATGGGGTTGTTTTCGCAGTTTGCGTTTCGCCACCCTTGCAAGGTCTCGCCCGCCCCTCTCATGTCGGCTCGGCTTCGCATTTGGCGAGCTGGGCCAAGGCGTCGGGCAGGCCCGACATGTCGGCCTGATATTGTCGTCCGGCCACGTCGATGGTCAGCGCGGCCGGGGTCAGCTTCGCGATGAGCTCGGGCGTCTGGCTGCTGTAGGGATCGGCCGAGGCAAACGCGGGACCCGCAACCTGCGTGCGCAGCGTGCCGATGGTTTTCCCCGCCTGGACGAACGACATGTCGCCCGCGCCTGTCGGCGGCTGCGCCTCGTCCACCACCAGCAGCACGTTCTCTGCTCCGCTGCGGACGATGGTCAGTCCGAACGGACGGGGAGCCTGCCCCGCCTTCCCGGTCGAGCAGACCTTGGCGCCGTTCGGATGCACGCGCATCTCGGTGAGCCAGCCGTCCTGCGTTCGCCAGGAATTGACCAGCTGGCCCGCCGCAAGCGCGGGAACGGCGGACAGGGTGATGACTGCGGCCAGAGCCACGGCTCCGCCCGGGACAAGGTTTGGTCTCTTCATGTCAGGAACTCCAATGGAAAGGGATCATCGCACTGCGCCGGCGTCGCGGCGGCGGAAGCCCGCATAGCCGCCATCGGCGTCGTAGAGGACGTCGAAGCCGTTCAGCAGATGGAAGCTGGTGTTGACGAAGGTCCGCTCAGGCGAGACCCTCAGATGAATCTCGTCCGGTGCCAGCGCGGAGCCGCCATCGACGGCGAAGCGGTAGAGCTCGGTGGACGTCTCCGCCGTTCCCACGCGGATGGACACGTTGGTGCCCGCGTCCAGGGACGTCGTCGCGCCGCCCGCCTGTTCGGCCGGCACGGTCATGAACATGACGGACACGCCGGTGTCGACCAGCATGGTGCCGCACGCCGGCGGCGTCCGGCCGTTCAACGAAATGCAGGCTGGTGTCGCCGACCAGTCGGGCCGGTCCTTCTGTCGCACCAGTTTCGTGAAGGAGAACGTCCCGCGGGTATTCGCTGCGGTGAGGCCGACATGCACGCCGTGCGCCGTCAGCACGTAGCCGCGGCGCCGTTCGCCGTGGCCGCCGGTCACACGCAGCAACGGGTTCTTCTCCGGCGTGCTCTGGCTCTGCAGATCGCCCTCGCGCCCGTAACCGATGCCGACCATGGCGATCCCGTGCGGTGCATCCGACGGCGTGCAGTCGCGGGCGTGCTGCAGGCAATCGACGCGCGTCACCGCGAGCACCGGCATCGGCTCGGTCTGCACCGCCGCGCCATCCAGGCCGACCAGAGCAACCGGCGTGACGACCCATTGTCCAACCATGACCCGGCCGGAACTCGAATAGGTCAGCTTGCCCTCGCCCAGCGAAGCGAGCCGGTCGAAATTCGGAATGAAGCTCGCGGCAACCACGATGCCCGTCGAGCCGGAATCCAGCACCGCCCGGATCGGGCGCTCGCCGAACGACAGGCCGATCCGGGGAACCTCGCGCAGGTCGCCCTCCTCGGCATTGAGGTAACGCAGGAACAGGCCTTCGCGGTATCGCGCGTAGTCCGGCGCGCCCTCCTGCGCAGCGGCCGCTGAGGCCAGAGATGCCAGCAGGATGGACAGCAGGGACAAGCGCGCCCGCTTTGGGATGTAAGACTGCATCGTTCGCTTCCGTTGATCGAACGGCAAGCTACGCAGCAGGCGTTACCAAGTCGCTTCAAGATCCGCGCAATTGCAACGTGCTCCGGGTTCCCCGCGGTTTCCTCTGCATCGGCGCACGAGCGAGACCGCGCTTAACCCTCGTCGAGCAACTCGAGCAGCTCCTCCACCCGCTCGAACGGCGCATCGCGCATCGGGCCGTGATGGACGACGCGGTCGCCGTCGCGCTGCAGCGACTTGCCGCGTGACTTGCGCAGGCGTCCCGGCAGGAACGTTGCAGCCGCGGCTTCAGGACCGACATCGAGGCGGATGATGCCCCTGCGCTTGCATTCGATCCTGAGCTTTGCCGCCGCGAAAAAGTCGCGCGCGGCCTTCGGCAAGGGTCCGAAGCGGCGGGCGGTCTCCTCTTCGAGGTCGTCGAGATCGTCTTCGTCATTGCACCGCGCAGCGCGGGCGTACAGTTCGAGCCGCACGGGCTCCGACTGCACATAGCTCTCGGGCAGCATGTCCCCGACCGGCAGGTTGAGGTCGGGCACCCACAGCGCAGCCTGCTGCTCGCCGGTCTTCTCCGAAGCCATCTTCAGGAGGTGGCTGTAGAGAACGGGACCGAACACCTGGACGTGGCCGGATTGCTGTTCCGAGAACAGATCGCCGGCGCCCCTGAGGTCGAGGTCACGCTCGCTGATGGCAAAGCCGGCGCCCGGCCGGCTGAACTCCTCGAGCACGGCGAGGCGCTTCTCGGACTGGCCGGACTCCGTCTCGGTCAGAAGATGGGCGAAGGCGCGGATGCCGCCGCGGCCGACGCGTCCGCGTAGCTGGTGCAATTGGGCGAGGCCGAACTTCTCCGGCCAGCACACCACGATGGTGTTGGCGCGGGGAATGTCGAGGCCGCTCTCGACGATGTTGGTCGCGAGCAGGACGTCGGCGCCGCCTTCGACGAAGCTCATCATGCGGTCGTCGATCGCGTCGGCCGGCAGCTTGCCGTGCAAACAGACGATGCGCAGGTCGGGCGCCACCGCCCGCACCCGCGCCAGCATCGGATCGAGGTCCTGGATGCGCGGGCAGATCAGAAAACTCTGCCCGTGGCGGCGCTGCTCGCGCAGCAGCGCCGAGGCGATCGCGGCATCCGACAGCGGCGCGATCCTTGTCGCCACCGGAAGCCGGTGCACCGGGGGCGAGGCGATCACACTGAGATCGCGGAAGCCGGCAAGGCCGGCGGCCAGTGTCCGCGGGATCGGCGTCGCACTCATCATCAGCACATGCACGTTCTTCGCGAGAGCCGCCAGCTTGGCCTTTTCGGCCGCGCCGAAATGCTGCTCCTCGTCGATGATGACGAGGCCGAGATCCTCGAACCTCACGTCCTTGCCCGTGAGCGCCTGCGTGCCGATCACGACCTTGATCCGGCCGCTGCGTAGTCCTTCCCGCGTCTCCCGCAGCTCCGCACCCGAGGTCGCGCGCGACAAATTACCCACCTCGATGCCGAACGGCGCGAAGCGCTTCTGGAAGGTTGCGACGTGCTGCCGCGCCAGCACCGTCGTCGGCACCGCCACCGCCACCTGCTTGCCGGACAGCACCACCGCAGCCGCCGCCCGCAGCGCGACCTCGGTCTTGCCGAAGCCGACATCGCCGCAGACCACCCGGTCCATGGGATGACCGGAGGCGAGATCGTCCAGCACATCGTCGATCGCCTTGGCCTGATCGCTCGTGGTGAAATAGGGAAAACGCGCGACGAACTTCTCGTAGGCCGACCCCGGCGGCACCAGCTTTTCGCCGCGCCGCCTCCGACGCTGGCTGATGTGCTTGGCGAGCATCCTGCCGGCGGCCTGGATTTCACGCTCGGCCTCGCTGCGGCGTGCCCACCATGTGCTGCCGTCCGCCTTGTCCAGCGCCAGCTTGCCGAGCTCGGCGGCGTAAGGCCACATCATGGCGAGATCGGTCGGCGGCACCAGGACCGCATTGTCGCCGGTGAACTTCAGCCGGATCATCTCGCGCACGGCACCGCCGCCGGTGTTGACCGTCTGCAGGCCGTCGAGCACGGAGAGACCGCGCTGGAGGTGGACCACCACCGTGCCCTGCTCGGGCACGTCGGGATGGTCGAAGGCCGCGCTCCAGGCCCGTGCCATCGGTTGCGGATGATGGGCGCGGCTGCCGAGCACGTCGGACGCCGTCACCACGACCACCGGCTTCTTGCCCGGCACGACGAAGCCGGCATCGAGATCGGCCAGCAGAGCAGCCTCGCTCCGACCGCGCGCGACCTGCTCCCAATCCTCGCACCGCTCCGCCTTGACGCCGCTCATCCGCTCCATCACGCGCAGATCGTCCTCGTGCGCGGCAACCAGGATCAGCCGCGACCCGGCCCGGCGTGTCTCCTCGACGAAGCCGCGCAGCGCCTTCCGGGAGGACGTCAGCTTGGAAAATTCCGGGACGGCCCGGAACGTGGCTGCGCGCGGTAGCACCTTCATGCCCTTGGAGAGCCGCTTCCAGTCACTCCGCCCGAGATATTCGCGCTCCCGCTCGTTGCGAGGGGCGGCTTCCCCGATCGTATCGAACCATCCCTCGGCGTGCGATGGAACGCCGGCATCTGCGATCCATTTGGCGCTGCCGCAATAGTCGAACAGGCTCGCGCGCTTGCTGCCTTTGCCGGAGAGGCCGAGCCGCTCCGACATGGGATCGACGAGCAGCTCCCTGGTCTCGAAGATGATCCTGTGCTCGTTCGGGTCGAACGCCACGATCCGCTCGATCGCACGATCCGAATGCTCGATCCGGAACGGCCCCAGCGCGCCCGCTGGAAAGATCTCGAAGGTCTGGCCGTGAAACAGCGCCCCGCCCGGATAGTCCGGCTCATCGTCGAGATCATAGCCGAGGGATTGCAGGCGCGCCTCGAGCTCCGCCTCGGAGAACGCGCCGCCCACTTTCAAGCTGAGGCTGAGGCGCGCAAGGCTTGCCGGCGGCGGCAGCCGTTCCATCACCGCTTCCGCAGTCGACACCAGAAACACGGGCTTCTTGGATTTTGCGAGACGCCTCAGCACGGATGCTCTGCGTCCCGCGAGCTCGTGTGACGGCTCCAGCTGATCGAACGGCAAAGTGTTCAATCGCGGAAACACCAGCACCTCGCAGGAGGGGTCGAACGCATGAATGACGCTGCCGAGCCGCTCCGCCCTGTTTTCGCTCTCGGCGAGAAAGACGATGCCGCTGCGTCCGGACTGCTTCCATTGCGCAAGCAGATGCAGGGCGAGCACGCCGAGGGGTGACGACGAAGAGATCGCGCCGCGCTGTGCCCCTTTGCTCCTCTTGTTCGAGGTCTTGTTCGGCAACGCCTTCTTCGGCCGCGTCTTGTTCGCGAGCGTCTTGGCCACCCGCGCCTTTTTGGTCTGCCTCACGTGAATCCGTTTCTGGTCGTAAACCGTCGTCAACTGAACGCGCGCCGCCCTCATTCCGATTCGGCGGCGCCGCGCCATGCATATGGGATTTGCCCCGTGAACGCACGCCTGGTGGCAACGTTCGGCGCGGCGCCGCGATCCCGCACCAAGGGCAGTTTGATCGAGCCGTGGATTGGAACTGACGCCGCGCGGGATCTGCGTCTGTCGAAGCGACGCCTGGCGATCATAGACATTCAGCGCGCAAGAAGACACGAAAAAGCCCCAGCGCTTGGAGCCACGCTGGGGCGTTTCGTTCTAAATGAATTGGTCAAGCAATGACGTCTCCATAGCAGGTGTTTCGCCCCGCGTTTGTGAACTGGTTCACACGCCCGGGGGCTTTGGGACGAGCCGAGAGCCAACTCGCTCCACGCGGCGCGCTCCAGCCGCACCGGAACGGGGTACCTCGTCCCATTTGAGCGCGTGCACGCCGCGCGCTAGGATGCGCGTTTTGACGGAGGCTGATTTTGAAACCAATCATTTTCTTTGGCGCCGTCGCGCTGCTTGCGGCCGCTCCTGCCCACGCTCAGGCGCTGGTCGATCCGAACAAGGTTGCGCCCGAATTCCGCGAGGCGGCCGAGAGACGCCGGACCGAGCAGCTGCGCCAGCGGGAATGCGCGCTGAAGGCGGATCTCGCGAAGGTGCTGCCCAGGGATCGCACAGCCTTCCTCAATCAGTGCCTGGAGACGATGGCGGCCAAGCAATAGCGCTGACTGTTCGCGGCCCTGCACGCGATGCAAGAACCAGGTCCACAACGAGATGCGAGAGGACTAGCTCAGCTCGGCCGCCGCTTCCTCGGAAACAGGCGGTCGCGGATGTAGCGCGAGGTCGGCGTCAGGCGGATGCCGCGCGGCTTGTGCCAGGCGGCGCGGTCGATCTCCTTCTTGTCGCCGATCAGCAGCCTGCCCTTGGCGGCCTTGGCAATGAAGATTGCATCGCTCATCCTGCGGCCGGAGCGCTTGTTTATCCCCTTTACTTCCTTCCAGAGGGTGATCCTGCCCAGCTTCAGCTTTGGCAGCTCCTCCTTGATCTCCCGCCGCAGGCAATCCTTGTCCGACTCGCGCGCACGCTTGCGGCCGCCCGGAAACATCCAGAGACCGTCTGACCGGCGTCTGACCAACAAGACCTTGCCGCGCTTGGCGGCGACCAGCTTGGAAGATTTCGCCATCGCTCCCATCGAAAACAGAATCGGCCCGATGGTAACTTGTCTAGTCGAATAGACAAGTTCGCGGCACGCCTTAATCACAGGCCGCGGGTCGTCGCGTCTCGGGCAGCCCGATCGCACCGTTCAAGGTGCCAGCTCAGCCCTTCCCGGCCTCCGCGCGGTCCTCGGTCCTGATCCAGGCCATCATCATTTCCCACGCCACCGACAGGATGATCGGGCCGATGAACAGGCCGACGATGCCGTGGGCCAGCGTGCCGCCGATCACGCCGACGAAGATCACGATGGTCGGGGTGGTCAGGCCGCGCCCCATGACGAGCGGCTTCAGCATGGTGTCGAGGAAGCCGACGATGACGAGAAACACGGTGAGCAGCAGCGCCGTGGTGACGTCCTTGGCGGTCCAGATCCAGATGATGACCGGCAGCAGCACGAGGAAGGCGCCGATCTGCACGATCGACAGCAGCAGCACGATGAAGGCAAGAAGGCCCGCGCTCGGCACCGAAGCGAGCTTGAAGCCGATGCCCGCGAGCAGCGCCTGCACAATCGCGACGCCGATCACGCCCTGCGCCACGGCGCGGATGGTCGCTCCAGCAAGCGAGAGGAAATGCTCGCTCTGCTCCGGCACGATGCGGAACAGGAAGTTGCGGCCGGCGGTGACCAGGCGCGGCCCGTGCGGAAACAGGAAACCGGCCACGAACACGGAGACGAGAAACTGCAGCGTGCCGAGGCCGGCGTCGCCCGCGAGCGAGAGCAGCGGGCCTGCGAGCGGCTGGAGATACGGCGCTACCTCGCGCACAACCGCCCGAATGTTGTTGTAGGCCTGCTCCCAGAGTTCGTAGAGCCATGGCCCGACCAGCGGCCAGGATTTGAGCTGCTCCGGCGCCGATTGCAGCGCCAGGTCACCGGTGCCGAGCTGCTGCGCCAGTTCGCGCACGCCATCCACTGCACTGATGCCGAGCCAGGTCGCCGGGCCGATGACGACGCCGAGCGTGATCAGTGTCAGGATCGCTGCTGCGGTTTTGGGCCGGCCGCCCAGGATCTTCGCGACCCAGCTGAACGCCGGATAGAACGCGACGGCGAGTACGCCGCTCCAGGCCAGGATCGGAACGAACGGGCGGATGATCAGGAAGGTCCAGATGATCAGCAGGGCAAGCAGGCCGAGCCTGATCACGAGCTGGATGACATCGTCTCCCGTCAGGAGCTGGCGGAGGCTTTTCACGGGCACAGCTTTCCTTGCGGCATGAACGCGACCTTCGGCGCTTGCGATGTCCAGCCGTTATTGCCAGCCACGCAACCGGCGTCAAGGCGACTGGAACCGGCGCCCACGCCCGCGAACATGTCGGGCTACGCCGCATTCCGAGGCGGCGCTGTCCGACCGGCATGCGGGGCGGACGACGGCGCTTCATCGCGGCTTGGCTAACGCTCGTTAACCGGATTTCCCCGCGCCGGTTTACGCCGCCGCAAACGCCCCCTGAATAACGTTGAACGAGTCACCCAAAAGCATTGCGTGCAATGGCCAACAGCATCTGGACGATCGAAGAATTCACCTGCACTGGTTGCAGCATGAACTACACGGCCACCCGGGAGGAGCATAGCGAAGCGCATTCCGGCTGCTTCAAGTGCACTATCTGCAGCGGCGTGGTGCACGCCTGGTCCGGCAAGCACCACTTCTTCGGCTGGCAGGCGGTGAAGGCCCGGCCGCCGGTGTTCGGACGGCGCTGGGCCGGCGTCGACGGGTAGGCGGAGGCAAGGGCCCTTCCATCCCGTCATTGCAGCCTGCGTGAACGACGGCTTCAGCTCCTCCGCGGCACCGGTTAGATTGCCCGCCCCCCAGCTGAAGCCGAGAGCCCATGACCGCCCCCTTCGTTCCCCAGATCGCCCTATACCGCAATTGGCTCGCCGAGCAGCGCGATCGCTCCTTCGCCGATTACGAGGAGATGCGGCAATGGTCGGTGGGCGACCTCGACGGTTTCTGGCGCAGCATTTGGGACTATTACGATCTGCAATCGCCGACGCCGTTCCAGGCCGTGCTCACCGAGCGGAAGATGCCCGGCGCGGTCTGGTTTCCGGGCGCGCAAGTCAATTATGCCCGCCAGGTGTTACGGCACGTCGAAGCGGCCGATGCCGCCGGTCTGCCCGCGATCGTCAGCAGCGGCGAGGATGGCAGGATCACCGAGACGAGCTGGCCGGAGCTGCGGCGCAAGACCGCCGCGCTCGCGCTCTATCTCAAGGACCAGGGCGTCAGGCCGGGCGACCGCGTCGCAGCCTATCTTCCCAACGTCGCCGAGACCATCGTCGCATTCCTCGCAAGCGTGAGTATCGGGGCGGTCTGGAGCGTATGTGCCCCCGACATGGCCGCGCCTGCCGTCATCGACCGATTCAAACAGATCGAGCCGAAGGTGCTGATCGCCTGCGACGCCGTCACCTATGCCGGCCGGCGGCACGATCGCAAGGATGTCCTCGCCGAGCTGCGGCGATCGCTGCCGACCGTCGAGCACGTCATCCTGCATAGCGAGGCCGGAACGGGCGCTGCGCCCGATGTCCTGCTCTCGCAGATCACGGCTCGAACCGGCGATGCGGTCGACGCATTCGAGCCGATGTGGCTGCCTTTCGATCATCCGCTCTGGATCGTCTATTCCAGCGGCACCACCGGCCTGCCCAAGCCGATCGTGCACGGCCATGGCGGCATCGTCATCGTGGCGCTGGCGCTGCTCGGACTTCACAACGACGTCGGCTGCTCCTATCACCCCAATTCGTTCGGCGAGCGCTATCACTGGTACTCTTCGACTGGCTGGATCATGTGGAACAGCCAGGTCGGCGGCCTGCTCAGCGGCACCACCTGCTGCATCTTCGATGGCAGCCCCGGCGGTACCAGGGACAAGCCGGACTGGACCACACTGTGGCGCTTCGTCGCGCGCTCGAAGGCGACCTTCTTCGGCGCTGGTGCGGCGTTCTTCGCCAGCTGCGTAAAGGCCGAGGTCGATCTTGCCGCCGCCGGCGATCTGTCACGGCTGCGCTGTCTCGGGTCGACCGGTTCGCCGCTCAGCGCCGACACGCAAGCCTGGTTCAACGACCGCTTCGCGGCGCTGTCGAAGATCAACGGCAGCAAGGCGCAAGCGGACATCTGGTGGGCGAACATTTCCGGCGGCACCGATTTCGCCGGCGCCTTCATCGGCGGCAACCGCGAATTGCCGCAGACGCCCGGCGCAATGCAGTGCCGCTCGCTGGGCGCCGCTGTGGAAGCCTTCGACCAGCAGGGCCGCGCGGTCACGGGCGAGGTCGGCGAACTCGTCTGCACCGAGCCGATGCCCTCGATGCCGCTCTACTTCTGGAACGACAAGGATGGCGCGCGCTATCGCGCCAGCTATTTCGAGACCTATCCGGATAATTTCGACGGCAGCGGCCGCGGGCCGGTGTGGCGGCACGGCGACTGGCTCAAGATCAATCCGGACGGCTCTTGCATCATCTACGGCCGCAGCGATGCCACCATCAACCGGCACGGCCTGCGCATGGGCACCAGCGAGCTCTATTCCGCGATCGAGGCGCTGCCAGAGGTGCTCGATTCCCTCGTCGTCGACCTCGAATATCTCGGTCGCGACAGCTACATGCCGCTGTTCGTGGTGCTCCGCGAGGGCGTAGCGCTCGACGCGGCCATGCAGGCCAGGATCAACAAGGCGATCGAGGCCGGCCTGTCGCGCCGCTTCCTTCCGAATGAGATCTTCGCCGTCGCCGAGATCCCGCGCACGCTGTCGGGCAAGAAGCAGGAGCTGCCGATCAAGAAGCTCCTGCTCGGCCATCCCGTCGAAGAGGTCATCAACAAGGAAGCGATGGCCAACCCGGCCTGCCTCGACTGGTATCTCGCCTTCGCGCGCGACCATTTGGCGCGAAGCGCCGTGTAGCTTCGATCAGCCGCCGCCGAAATTGGAAGGATCGAGATTCCTGTTCTCCGACGGCGGGATCGGCGGCCACCCGGGAAATTTGTACCAGCCGGGCGGCACCGGCGCGTTCTCGGCCGGTTGGACGGCGACGGGATGGGGGTGACGGTGGCGGGCCGGCGCCGCCTCGGCGGCCGCGCCGGCCGACATCAACAGGATCACAATCGTAATAAACCGCATCACATTGGCTCCAGACGTCCACCCGGACCGACATGTGGTGCGGGAACATGCTGGGCCCACCTGAATTCGCCGTCATGACCGCTCACAACGGCGTCACCAACGCGAGGATCGGCCCAATTGCGCCGATGCCGTTTGGAATCCATTCACCGATGGCCGCTAGCTAGATCAGGATAGATCCTCCGCGCCGGATGCCATGGCCGACCTCAACGCCGTCCTGACCAGGCTGAACGACCGTCTGCTCCGCCTCGAGGGAGAGCTGTTCGTGCTGCGCTCGCTGGCGCGCGCGACGCTGACGGCAGGCGACGACCATGCGGCACGCATGCGCAAGCTGGTCGAGGCTGCAAAGGTTGCGCTCGACGACGAGGCGAGACGCCCACTCGACAAGCCGACCCGCAAATATGTCGATGCGGCAACGGCACTGGTGGAGGAGTTGCTGGTCGAGCCGACGCCAGCACGACCGCTGTTCACGGTGATCGACGGCGGCCGGCGCGACTGAGCGGCAAATGCGCCGCCGCGGCGATCGGAGCTGACGCACGTCGTATCGCGCTTCAGGTCGTGGAATTCTCTGCCTTCAGCCGGCTCAGCCCCGCCTCGATGATCGCGATCTCCTCGTCGATCTGGCTGATCGGCAGGCTGAAATCATAGCCGGACTTGCTCTTCAGATCGACCGCGAGCCGCTGCCTGTGCATCATCAGCTCGTCGAGGCCGCGGCGGTTCTTCAGACGCACATAGGCGTCCACGATCTGCTCGATGGCGTTCGGCATGAATATGTTCCGGCGAAAGGGCCCGGCGGCGCCCACGCCGGCGGACGATCTCGGTGTCGCGGTACGCAATACAAATCCGCGACGGACATTTTGATACGCCAATCTGGTTGAGATCGTATTACCGTCCGATGATTTTGTGATGCGGGACATGAATAGGCCGCCGGCGATCACGCCAGCGGCCAAAACCGGGTTCGAAAACGGATGCGGGTTGAAATGTCGCCAGCCCCGGTCAGGCCCACATTATCAGCCCGCCGGAGACATCTCTGTCACAAACGAAACACAGGAACCCGTGACGTGCTCTCGTCGGTGGCGCAGAAATGGCTGCGCGGCCATTTGCCCGGCGCATTGTTGATAACCTCCGCAAACGCTGCGCGGGTGGTGACAGGGCGTCCGAACGTGTTATCGGGGGGATGACGCAGTTGCGAGACGGATCGGACCCCCATGCGCATTACCCTCGTCGGCTCCCGCCATTTCGGCGTGACCACCCTGAATATGCTCCGGGAGCACGGCGTTTCGATCGTCCGGGTCGTGGTGGCCGACGCCGACGACCGCCTTGCCGCAACGGCCAAAGCGGCGGGCATCGAGGTCGTGGTGCAGGCCAATCCCAAGCTGGTCGTGGCCTCCGAGATCGCCCCGGACACCGATCTGATCATTACCGCGCACAGCCATGCCCGGATCGGCAAGGACGCGCTGTCCGCCGCCAGGCTTGGCGGGATCGGCTATCATCCCTCGCTGCTGCCGCGCCACCGCGGCAAGGCCGCGGTGGAATGGACCATCAAGGAAGGCGACCCGATCGCGGGCGGCACCATCTATCATCTCGCCGATCGCATGGACGCCGGCGCGATCGCCGCCCAGGACTGGTGCTTTGTGAAGAAGGGCGAGACCGCGCGCGAGCTTTGGGAGCGCGCGCTGGCGCCGCTCGGGCTCAAGCTGCTGGCCGACGTGATCGACTACGCCAAGGTCCACAAGGCGCTGCCCGCCAAAGCCCAGGACGAGCAGTTCGCAACCTCCGCGCCGAGCTTGTCCTAAGCCCTCACTATTCCTCGACAAGCCACTCATCAGCCACGGCATTCCGGAATCGTCTCCACGTTTACCCTTAACGTGAAGGAGCGTTGATTCCCCTTCGAAAAACGGAACCAAAAACGCGAATAAACCATTGTTCCAGTTTGAACAATATCCGCTTTGGCTGACATCAAATTTCCGTCACATTTCGCCCGAATAAGCTTCGGCATCTCAGACAATTCGAGGACGAATTCATGCGTTTTGGTCGCATTGCGGTGTTTTGTGCCGCGACAGTTTTTGCCGGCACCCTCACTGCTCCCGCCCTTGCCCAGAGCCCGTATGACGGCAATTGGCAGGTCACCATCGTGACCAAGACCGGCTCTTGCGAGCCGACCGCGAGCTCGACGCTGACGGTTGCCGACGGCAAAATCACCGCCCCCGGCGCTAACGTTTCCGGCACCATCGGTAGCGGGGGACTTGTGAAAGTTTCGATCAATGGTGCATATGCCAACGGTCAACTCAACGGCAACGCCGGATCGGGGAAGTGGAATGGAGCATCAGCAGGCATACCGTGCAGCGGGCGGTGGGAAGCATCGCGTCTATAAATCAACGAAGGCTCGCGCCCGGAACCGGCGGCTGCTGATCGCGGCCGCCGTTTTGCTTGCGACTGGAATGGCCGCCTCCGAAAGCAACGCACAATCCGGCCCGTTCGCCCCGATGGCGGGAAGCTGGAGCGGCTCCGGCACCGTCACGCTTGATGACGGCTCGACCGAGCGGATCCGCTGCCGGGCCAAATACGCCCCGATCGGCCCGACCATGGAGATGTCGCTGACCTGCGCCAGCGACGCCTACAAGTTCAACCTCGCAGCCAACGTCAGGGCGGAGGGCAGCGCCATCACCGGCAGCTGGTCCGAGGCCAGCCGCAACATCTCCGGCTCACTCCAGGGCCGCGGCGGCGGCGGGAACTTCGAGGTCGTCGCCTCGACGGCCGGCTTCAACGCCAACATCGGGTTGAGGACGAGCGGCAACAAGCAGACGGTCACGATGCGTGCCGACAGCCAGTTCCGCGGCGCCAACATCTCGATGTCGCGCTAATCTGACCGCAGTCCGGACAAAGCGGCCCGGCGGCTTCGCCGGGTCTTTTTTATGCGCCAGGCACGAATGCCGTGACCTCGATCTCGACCTTGGCCCGGTCATCGACGAGGCCAGCGATATAGAGCAGCGTCGAGGGCGGGAAATTGCGTCCGAGCGTTTCCTTCCAGGCCGCGCCGATGCCGGAACCTGCCGCTTCATACTCACTGCGGCTGGTCAGGTACCAGGTCAGGCGCACGATATGCTCAGGGCCGGCGCCGGCCTCGCCAAGCAGCTTGACGATCCGCTTCAGCGCAGTCGCCACCTGCGCCGCCATTTCCGGCGCGTAATTGCCGGCCTCGTCGCCGCCGGTCTGCCCCGCCAGCACCACCCAGCGGCCCGGCCCCTCGACCACGACGCCGTGAGAAAAGCCGCGCGGTTTCGACCATTCGGCCGGCTGCAGAATACGCATGAGCATCAACTCCCGATGTTCTCGTTGTTCGATCATGGCTTATCACGCCGGGCTGCATCGCTGCATCCACAGATTTGGCCGTTGCAAACCACGGCAATGTCGTCGATACCGGCCGTCCCTTCGGCTTCCCCCTTCAGCAACCCGCCCCGATGAGCACGACACCGTCCAAAACGATGGCTGCACTGTGGATGGCGGGCTGGCTGTCGCTGATGCTGATCATGGCGGTGGCCGGGCGCGAGACCACGCGCGAGCTGAACGTCTTTCAGATCATGGAAGTCAGGTCGCTGGCCGGCTTCGTGCTGCTCGCTCCGTTCATCTATCGCGCCGGCGGCTTCAAGGTGCTCAAGACATCGCGCCTGCCGCAGCATGTCGGGCGCAACCTCGTGCACTACGTTGCGCAGCTCGGCTGGTTCTTTGCGCTGACACTGATCCCGATCGGCCAGGTGGTGGCGATCGAGTTCACCATGCCGATCTGGACCGCCATTCTCGCGGCAAGCTTCTTGTCGGAGCGCATGACGCCATGGAAGATCGCGGCCATCGTGCTCGGCCTCGTCGGGGTAGTCGTCATCGTCCGGCCCGCAACCGGAGAGGTCAATCCGGGGCAGCTGATCGCATTGGGGGCGGCCATGGGATTCGGCGTCTCGATGGCGCTCGTCAAATCGCTGACCCGGACCGAGAGCGCGCTCTCGATCCTGTTCTGGATGTTGGTGGTCCAGTCGGCCGTAGGCTTCGTTCCGACGCTGTTCGTCTGGAGCTGGCCATCGGCCTATGTCTGGGCCTGGGTCGGCGTGATCGCCGTCTGCGGCACGTTCTCACATTATTGCCTCGCCAGCGCGATGCGCTACGCCGATGCGACGATCGTGGTTCCCATGGACTTCCTGAGGGTTCCATTGACCGCGGCGGCAGGCTGGCTGCTGTATTCCGAGCGGCTCGACGCCTGGACGGTGCTCGGCGCGGGTTTGATCCTTTTCGGCAATCTCCTCAATCTGAAGCCCGCGTCACCGGTTCCCGCCCGCGCGCAGTGAACCTGGTGTCGCCTGACGCGACAAAACCAAGTGGCCATGTGATTTGGATCACGTTGGGAAGCACTCCCATCGTGCACATTCGGCCACACAGCAGCGGGTTGAACGCAACGGACCGCCCTTTTGGTGGCGCGAGGTCGGGCACTTCGTGTAGGTTCTTTGCCGATCTGTTGCTGCCTGCAATTCGATTCTGGGGATTTCAGAATGCGCTATCTCACCCTCCTCGCTTCGCTCATGTGCATGGCGCTGTCGGTCAGCGCCGCCAAGGCCGACCGTCGCGTCGCCTTCGTCGTCGGCAACGGCTCCTACAAGAACGTCGCGCAACTGCCGAACCCGCCGATCGACGCGAAGGCGATGGCAGCCACGCTGCGCAATGTCGGCTTCGAGGTGATCGAAGGCTCCAATCTCAGCCGCGACCAGATGACGGAAAAGCTGCTCGATTTCGGCCGCAAGGCGCAGGGCTCCGACATCGCGCTGTTTTATTATGCCGGCCACGGCATCGCCGTCAGCGGCACCAACTATCTTCTCCCGGTCGATGCCGACATCAAGTCGGAGATGGACGTCAAGCTGGGGGCCGCCATCAACATCGACCTGACGCTCGAGCAGACCATGGGCGATGCCAAGGTCAAGCTCGTCTTCCTCGATGCCTGCCGCGACAATCCGTTCGCCGCCAAGATCAAGTCGAACTCGGCGACCCGCAGCGTCAACGTCCAGAGCGGTCTCGCCGAGATGAAGTCCGGCGAAGGCACCCTGATCGCGTTCGCCACCGGTCCCGGCCAGACCGCGCTCGACGGCCAGGAGGGCAACAACAGCCCGTTCACCCGCGCGCTGATCGACAACATCACCAGGCCCGGCATCGAGATCCAGCAGGCGATGACGTCGGTGCGCGCCCAGGTCAATGAAGAGACCCGCAAAGGCCAGCTGCCCTGGGGCCACACCAACCTGACGGGCTCCGTCTATCTCAATCAGGCGCCGATGACCCAGGTCGCCAACGCGGCTCCGACCGCGTCCGGCATCGTGCCGGCGGCGGCCGGCGATGGTGTCGAGCTCGAATATTGGCGCTCGGTCAAGGAGTCCAACAAGCCCGAAGAGCTCAATGCCTACCTCACTGCCTACCCGAACGGCCAGTTCAAGGCGCTGGCGCTGGCACGCCTCGCGGCGATCAAGAGCGGCGCCTCGACCGCGACCCGCACGCTCAACGCCGGCGTCGATCCCGCAACGTTCACCGACGAGGCCAATCTCGTCACCGAGGACCAGATCGGCCTCGACAAGAACAAGCGCCGCGACGTGCAGCGTCGACTGACGGCGCTGGGGTTCGACACCAAGCAGACAGGCGTATTCAACGACGAGACGCGGTCCGTGCTCAAGCGCTGGCAGACCGCGCGCGGCTATCCCTCGTCGGGCTATCTCAACAAGAACCAGCACAAGGCCCTGCTCGCGGAGATCGTCGCTGCCCCGGCGACCGCCAGCGACACCAGCCAGAAGCCGGCCCGGCGCGCCAGCGCTCCGCCTTCCGGCAACGCGCCGGCTCCGCAACACCGCAGCAATCCCGGCGATGCCGCCGGCGCGGCCTTCGTCGGCGGTGTCGTCGGCGGCATGATGGGCGGCATGTTCCGCCGCTGAGCCGAAGCGAGATCGACAATGCAAAAGCCCGGCTCACGCCGGGCTTTTTCGTTGGGGCAACGCGGTCGCTGCATACACCCGTTGTTGCGAGAACTCTTGCGACGGAACAATCCAGGCTGTCACCGAAGAAAGGCTCTGCTTCGCCTTCGCTCGCGGGGGGAGCTTACTTCCCCGCCGCCTTCCGCAAGGCCTCGTTGATGCGCTCCTGCCAGCCGGGACCGCCCTCCTGGAAGAACTCCAGCACGTCCTGGTCGATGCGCAGGGTGACCTGCTCCTTGATGCCGGGAACGGCGCTCGGCTTGGGCGGCGCCGCGGCGACCTTGGCGGTCACCTTCTTGAACGCCGCCTCGGCTTCCGTCCTGGCATCGCCCAGCGTGCGCGGCCGTCTCGGTTGATCCGCCATGGCCTAGATTCCCTCGAACAACGCCGTGGAAAGATACCGCTCGGAGAATGACGGCACGATCGCCAGGATGGTCTTGCCGGCAGCTTCCGGACGCTTGCCGATCTCGAGCGCGGCCGCAATCGCCGCCCCCGAGGAGATGCCGCCCGGAATGCCCTCGTGCCGCGCCAGCGCGCGCGAGGTTTCGATCGCGGTCGTCGAGTTGACCTTCACGATCTCGTCGATCACGGAACGGTCGAGGATGTCGGGGATGAAGCCGGCCCCGATGCCCTGGATCTTGTGCGGCGTATGCTGCCCCCCTGATAGCACCGGGCTCTCCTCCGGCTCGACCGCGACCACCCGCAAGCCTGCTTTGCGCGGCTTCAGCACCTGGCCGACGCCGGTGATGGTGCCGCCGGTGCCGACCCCGGCGACGAAGAAATCGATGCTGCCGCCGGTGTCGTTCCAGATCTCCTCCGCGGTGGTACGGCGATGCACCTCGGGATTTGCCAGGTTCTTGAACTGCTGCGGCATCACCGAGTTCGGCGTCGTTTTCAACAGCTCCTCGGCGGCAGCGATCGCGCCCTTCATGCCTTGCGCCGCCGGCGTCAGCACCAGCTCGGCGCCGAGAAAGGCCAGCATCTTGCGTCGTTCGATCGACATCGACTCCGGCATCACCAGCTTGAGCCGGTAGCCGCGCGAGGCGGCCACGAACGCGAGCGCAATGCCGGTATTGCCGGAGGTCGGCTCGATCAGCACGGTGTCCGGCTTGATGATCCCCGCCTTCTCCATGGCGATGATCATGGCCGCACCGATGCGGTCCTTCACGCTCGCCGCGGGGTTGAAATATTCAAGTTTTGCCAAAATGGTCGCGTCCACGCCGTGCATACCGGGTAACCGGCGCAAGCGCACGACGGGCGTGTTGCCGAAGGTGTCGACGATCGAGTCATAGATCCGGCCGCGGCCGGGTTGGTGCGCTGCACCCGTGGTGGACGATGCGTCCATGATGAACTCCCTGTGACGACGATCTGCACGTGCACTCGCGGCCATTCTCGCAGTTACAGACTGCTTGCCACGACACGCAAGCGACAATGCGGTACATGTTAAATACGCTGCATCGCAAAATCGCGTGAGCTTTAATTAGCAGAAAACCAACGCATTTGTGTTGCGACCTCGTCAAGGTCTTCTGCTTATGTTAGACTTATGTCTCAAAGCAGGGAGGTCACCGCGATGTCAGCATTTGCTGAAGTGTTGCCGACCGTCGCGCCCAGGCGCGATCCGCGTTGCAGCGAGTTGCCCACCTGTCCCGTCTGCGCCGACTCCATGGTCGCTGCTGAAGCCTCCGCCTACGTCTCGGACCACATCATCAGCTATCTCTGGACCTGCGACACTTGCGGCTACGGTTTCGTGACCAAGCACGCCCTCAAGCAGCGGATCGTCTGCAATTGACGTCGCGCAATTGATCAGCGCGGGGCGATGTCGCCCCTCGCCCAATCCTCGCGCGTACGCTGATAGAACTCCTCGAACGTTCCGCCTGCAATCGCGTCCCTGATGCCCTGCATCAGGAACTGGTAGTAAGCGACATTGATCTCCGACAGCAGCATCGCCCCCAGCGTCTCGCCGGCCTTGACGAGATGATGGAGATAGGCGCGCGCGCAGCTGCGCGCGGACGGCCATGAGCTCTCTTCATCGAGCGGACGCGGATCGTCGGCGTGGCGCGCATTGCGCAGATTCACCTGACCGAAGCGCGTGAAGGCGACGCCGTGCCGGCCGTTGCGCGTCGGCATCACGCAGTCGAACATGTCGATGCCGCGCTTCACCGCTTCGAGAATGTCGTCGGGCGTGCCGACGCCCATGAGGTAGCGCGGCCGCTCTCGCGGCAGCAGCGGCGCGGTCTCGTCGATCATCGCCAGCATCACCGCCTGCGGCTCGCCGACGGCAAGGCCGCCGATCGCGTAGCCGTGGAAGCCGATCGCGACCAGACCTTGCGCACTCGCATGACGAAGCTGCGGCACGTCGCCGCCCTGCACGATGCCGAACAGCATGTAGCCGTCCGGAGCGCTGGCGAAAGCGCGCTTGCTTCTCTCGGCCCAGCGAAGCGACAATTGCATCGCGCGCTCGATGTCGGCGCGCTCGGCCGGCAGGCGCACACACTCGTCCATCTGCATCGCGATATCCGAGCCGAGCAGACGCTGCACCTCGATCGAGCGCTCCGGCGACAGCTCGACCTTTGCGCCGTCGATATGCGAGCGGAAAGTGACCGCGTGCTCGCTGACCTTGCGCAAGTCGGCGAGCGACATCACTTGGAAGCCGCCGGAATCTGTCAGCATCGGGCCGTTCCAGCCGGTGAACCGCTGCAGGCCGCCGAGCGCCGCGATCCGCTCGGCGCTCGGGCGAAGCATCAGGTGGTAGGTGTTGCCGAGCACGATGTCAGCGCCGGCATCGCGCACCTCGCGCCAGTGCATGCCCTTCATGGCACCAGCGGTGCCGACCGGCATGAAGGCCGGCGTCCGCACCACGCCGTGCGGCGTGGCCAGCCGTCCGGTGCGCGCCGCCCCATCGGTGGCGAGCAATTCAAAGTGATTGGGTAGGTCATTGTCGGGATTCATAGCGGTGCTTATTGCGTGTCGGAGCAAGCCGATCAACCCGCCCAGACCACGCTGCGGCCGGCGTTGGCTCAGACTGGGACACCCGTCGGTTCCTGCCGGTTCGCCCTTGTTAAACAAAACGATACAGTGTAGTTTTACACTGGGGCTGGACGAGAACGCCGCGGCAGATCTGCCGCCGGCGGGAAAACCTTGATCGCCAGCCATCGCCAATGCCCTTCCCCTCACGATCGACCGCAACGTCCGGCCTCGCGCATGGCCGGACCAGGCGCACAAGCGCCCGCCAGACCGGCATCCTGCTCCTGGCATGCGGCTTGGCGCTCGGCGCCTGCACCTCCCTGCCCCGCACGCCCTACACAGCCGCGGAAGCCAGCGTCTCGCGGGTGCTGAATATCGACGGACTGAGGCGTTACGCCGACGAGCCCGTCACCAAATTCAGCTTCGAGAAGGACACCAGCACCGCGACCAAAAACTATCTGGCGCTCTCGGGCGGCGGGGCTGACGGGGCCTACGGCGTCGGCGTGCTCAACGGCTGGACCGCAGCCCGGACCCGGCCGAGCTTCTCGGTGGTCTCGGGCGTCAGCACCGGCGGCCTGATCGCGCCTTTTGCGTTTCTCGGCTCGCAATATGACGACACCTTGAAGGAGGTCTATACCAGCGGCATCGCAGAGAGCCTTCTGAACGACCCCAGCATCATGCGCGTGTTGTTCGGATCCGGCCTGTTCGGCAACACGCGGCTGCGCGAGCTCGTCGCCCGCTATGTCGGGCCCGAAATCATGGCGCAGGTTGCGCGCGAGCACGTCAAGGGCCGCAAGCTGCTCGTGGTGACCACCGACCTCGACACCCAGCGCACCGCGATCTGGGACATGGGCAAGATCGCCGCAGTGGGGACGCCCGAGGCTCTGAATTTGTTTCGCGACGTAATGGCGGCGTCCGCCAGCATTCCCCTGGTGTTTCCGCCCATCATGATCGATGCCGAAGGCCAGGGCCGCAAGTTCCAGGAGATGCATGTCGACGGCGGCGTCACGGCGCCGGTGCTGACATTGCCGGAAGCCCTGCTGTTCCAGAGCGGCCGCCTGCCCGGTACTGCGAAGATGGACATCTACATCCTCGTCAACAAGAAGATCGAACGCAATTTCGAGCTGGTCTCCAACGGCACCATCGACGTTGCCTCGCGCAGCCTGTCGGCGATCACCCAGTCGCAAACGCGCTCGATCATCTTCTCGACTTACGACTTCGCCAAGCGCAACCGGCTCGGCTTCCATCTCTCCTACATCGCGCGCGACTATCCTGCGCCGCCGTCGGAAGGCTTCGACACCACCTATATGCGAGCGCTGTATCAGTACGGATACGACAAGGCCGCCTCCGGCCAGGCCTGGACCTCGGCGCTGCCGTGATCGCTTCGAGCCGGAACGCAACCTTGCGGAAACCGTTGACGATATGGCCAATTCGGCCAGATTGGCGATGACGCTCCAGCAGCTGCGCGATATAGAGCGAATGATCGATATCGCGACCGCGCAGGAATCATTGGGCATGGGATTGACTGCGACCAAACCGAGACCGGCAGCGCCACGGCGCGGCGTGCCGAAATCGCGCGGCGGCCGGCCGACCAAAACCGCCGCCATCGAGCGCGACCAGCGGCTGATCGAGGTCGCCACCCGCCTGTTCCTCGATCGCGGCTTCGAGGCGACCTCGCTCGACGCCGTTGCGGAAGCCGCCCGGGTCAGCAAGCCCACCGTCTATTCGCGTTATGGCGACAAGCGGGGGCTGTTCGCGGCGGTGCTGAGGCGCGAGATCGCGCGCTGGCTCGCCCCGCTCTCGGCTGCGGCGGAGATGCAGCTCTCCAGCGCCTCCGACATCTCGGTCGAGCAGCGACTTGTCGAGATCGGGCGCGAGATGCTGACCTTCACCTGCGGCCCCGATGCCGTCGCCTTTAGCCGCATGATGACGTCGCAGGCCATCAACTTCCCGGACGTCGCCAAGCTCGGCAAGGAGGAAGGCTGGCTCAAGGCCGTCGCCACCACGGCGCGCTTCTTCGACCATCTGGTGGCGAAAGGCGCGCTCGATGTCGAAGACACCACCATCGCGGCCGAGGTGTTCCTCGACGTCGTGGTCGGCCATACCCACCGGATGGCGACGTTCGGAACGGCGCTGGAGCTGAAGCCTGCCGAAAAGCGCATGCGCGTGGCCATCAAGCTGTTCCTGGCCGGCGCGCTGGGGCCTGCCGACCGGGTCCAGGACGCCTCCAAAGTCACGCCACGGCGCCCCTCCCGCTGACAATTCCGTGAGCTTGTTACCTTTCCCCAGGCGCGCCCGCGCGCCCCGTTGACCGAAATAAAACGATACGGTATGGTTTCATTACAGTTGGTTCGGGCCGCTTTTTCACCAGCCCCAAAGAGGTCTGGACCACTTCGATCGCCGTGGCAGGTTACAGCCTGTCGCGGGCGCTCCGCGGCCGGCCGATGCCCAAGGCCGGCCGCGAATTCTTTACGATCATCCGGCACACTCGCTGGACGAGGTTTCGACATGACCGCATTACGACGACAGTCCCGGACCTTCTTGGCCGCCGCCCTGTCGGCGTTGCTCGTCGCGGCGCCGGCGCAGGCGATCGTCTCGGCAGGAAGCACGCCCACCGCTCTTCACGGCGAGACAGATGGCGACGCGGAGGCCGACCGCCAAGCGGTCAGCCGCGAGATCGAACGATTCCGCAGCTCGTCGATCACAATCAGCCAGGCCATGGCGATCGCGGAAGGACGTCATGCCGGCGCCACAACCGCCGATGTGAGCTTTGACGGAGGCTCAGGTGTCCCGGTCTACCGGGTGAAGACCCTGCACAACGACCGGATCTGGCGCCACATCATCAATGCGTCGACCGGCGAGTTCGTCGGCGGGGAGGCCGCCCTCCCCCTCACCGAGCTCGACCACGAAGATCGCAGCAATCTCGCAGCGTTGGGGGCGATCAGGCTTCGCCTCGCCGACGCCGTGCGCGTCGCCGAGCGTGCGGCCTCGGGCAAGGCCATCAGCGGCGGGCTGGTCCGCGAGCGCGGCCGGCTGAGCTTTTCGATCGTCGTGGTCAGCGGTGACGACCTCAAGGAGGTCACCCTCGAACCGCCGGGTGCCCGAACGAAATAGCGGGTGCCAAATAGCGGCGGGCGCGCCCGGTACCGATCGGGCGAAAAGCCCATTGACGGGTGCAAGACTCTCCCGCATAAGTCGCCGCCATGTTCACGACCACCAAACGCACGACCAAAACCACCACGGCCTCAGGGGCCCGGGGAGGCGTGCGCGCGTAGGTCGTCGACTTCAAACGCATCAGCTCTACGGCAAGCCCCGACCTCGATGGTCCGGGGCTTTTTTGTTGTCTCATTCGCAAATTCAATGGAGGATAAAGTGAGTAACGATCCCGTCGTCGCGATTGTGGGCGTCACCGGTGCGGTGGGCGCCGAATTCATCGCCACCATGGACAAGCGCGGCTTCCGCGTCAGCAAGCTCAAGGCGCTCGCCAGCGCCCGCTCGGCCGGCAAGACGGTGTCGTTCCGCGGCAAGGATGTCGTCATCGAGGAATTGACCGAGCGTTCCTTCGAGGGCGTCGACATCGCCCTGTTCTCCGCCGGCGGGAGCATTTCGAAGAAGTTCGCGCCGATCGCGGTCAGGGCCGGTGCCGTCGTGGTCGACAACTCCTCCGCTTTCCGCATGGACCCGAACGTACCGCTGGTGATCCCCGAGATCAACGCGGGCCGCATCCGCGAGCACAAGGGCATCATCGCCAACCCGAACTGCGCCGCGATCACCGCGCTGGTGCCGCTCTGGCCGATCCACCAGGTGAATCGCATCAAGCGCGTGATCATCTCGACCTACCAGGCGGCCAGCGGCGCGGGCGCCGCCGCGATGGAGGAACTGGTCGAATCCACCCGCGCCAATCTCAACGGGCAGGTCTATACGCCCAAGGTGATGCCGCACCCTTACGCCTTCAACCTGTTCAACCACAACACCGCCATCGACCCCGAGACCGGCTACAACGACGAAGAAACGAAGGTCATCAAGGAGACCCGCAAGATCTTCGAAGACGAGAAGATCGCCGTCGGCGTCACCTGCGTGCGCGTGCCGGTGCTGCGCGCCCATTGCGAGGCCATCACCTTCGAATGCGAGAAGCCGATCAGCGAGGACCAGGTCCGCGCCATCATGGCGCAGGCGCCCGGCGTGAAGGTGGTCGACGACCGCGCCAGGAACTACTTCCCGATGCCGATCGACGCCTCGGGCCAGGACGACGTGCTGGTCGGCCGCATCCGCAAGGACCTCAGCGATCCCACCGGGCACTCGATCTCGATGTTCGTGGCCGCGGATCAACTGCTCAAGGGCGCCGCGCTGAATGCGGTGCAGATCGCGGAGCTGTTGCCGCAGCGGGTGATGGCGTAACAGAGCACGCCTGTCGATCCGTCATCCTGAGGTGCGAACCATGCTGCGCCAGGCGCTGCATGGTGAGCCTCGAAGGATGAGCGGCTGAGACGCAGCAACCGGGCCGTCGCCCTTCGAGGCTCGCCGAAGAGGCAAGCACCTCAGGGTGACGGTGATGCGTTTGCGCGGGTCGCCTACGGCTCCGCCCGAAACAGCAAACACGCATCGCCATACGAATAAAACCGATAGCCGCTGGCGATCGCGTGCGCATAGGCCTGCTTCATCGTCGCCAGCCCGGAGAACGCCGACACCAGCATGAACAGCGTCGACTTCGGCAGATGAAAGTTCGTCATCAACACGTCAACCGCGCGGAAGCGATAGCCGGGGGTGATGAAGATCGAGGTCTCCGCCGCAAAAGGCTGGATCGTGCCGTCCTCACGCGCTGCGCTTTCGAGCAGACGCAATGACGTGGTGCCGACGGCGACGATACGTCCGCCGTTCCTGCGCGCGGCGTTGAGCCGCTCCGCCGTCTCGACCGAGATCGTACCCCACTCGGCATGCATCTTGTGGCCGTCGGTGTCGTCGACCTTCACCGGCAGGAACGTCCCCGCCCCGACATGCAGCGTGACGCGATTGAGGCCGACGCCGCGCGCGCGCAGCGCCTGCTCCAGCGCCGGCGTGAAGTGCAGCCCCGCCGTGGGAGCAGCAACAGCGCCCTCGTTCGCCGCGAACATGGTCTGGTAGTCGGCGAGATCCCGGTCGTCGGGCGTGCGCTTCGAGGCGATGTAGGGCGGCAGCGGCGGGTTGCCGAGATCGGCAATGGCCTGGTCGAGCGCCGGGCCGTGGAACGAGAACGACAGCGTCACCTCGCCCTCGGCGCCCTTGGCCTCGACCTCGGCGTCGAGATGGCCGAGCAGGCAGACCTTGCCCTCGTTGCCGAAGCGGATGCGGTCGCCGGCGGTGAGCTTCTTCGCTGGCTTGACCAACGCCTGCCAGCGCGAGCCGTCGAGCCGCTTGATCAGCGTCGCCTCGATCCTGGGCTCGGTCTCGCGGCCGATGCGGCGCCCCTTCAATTGCGCCGCGATGACCTTGGTGTCGTTGACGACGAGCTGATCGCCAGGCCTCAGCCATTGAGGAAGGTCGGCGATGGTCGCGTCGCGCAGCGCGCCGTTTTCGACGACCAGCATCTTCGCGGAGTCGCGCGGGCTCGCCGGGCGCAACGCGATGCGCTCGGCGGGCAGGTCGAAATCGAAGAGATCGGTGCGCATGAGCGGGCTTGGCGCAACACAGCCAGACCCTCATGGTGAGGAGGCGCGTAGCGCCGTCTCGAACCATGAAGGCCGGGTTGCAGCGGGGCCTTCATCCTTCGAGACGCGCGTTCCGCGCTCCTCAGGATGAGGGTCGGTTGACTATTATTCCTTGTCAGCCGCCATCCGCGCCTTGACGATCTTGTCGGGGTTCTGCACCGGCTCGCCGCGCTTGATCTTGTCGACGTTCTCCATGCCCTCGGTGACCTTGCCCCACACCGTGTACTGGTTGTCGAGGAAGCGGGCGTCGTCGAAGCAGATGAAGAACTGGCTGTCGCCGGAATCGGGACTGGCGGCACGGGCCATCGAAGCGGTACCGCGCACATGCGGCTCCTTGTTGAACTCGGCCTTCAGCTTCTTGCCGGAGCCGCCGGTCCCGGTGCCCTGCGGGCACCCGGTCTGCGCCATGAAGCCCTCGATCACGCGGTGAAAGACGATGCCGTCATAGAAGCCCTCGCGCACGAGCTCCTTAATGCGCGCGACGTGGCCGGGCGCGAGATCCGGCCGCATCTCGATGGTGACGGGGCCCTGCGTGGTCTCGAGGATCAGGGTGTTTTCGGTAACGCTCATGCTCGTCTCTCTTGCGTTAGGGGTGAAGTCTTGTCAGGTGACGTTTTGCGGTTGCGGAACTGGATCGCGAATGGACGTCCCGCGGCGGCGCCGGCCATTGCATCGGTAAATGGCAATGGCGTGCAGCGTTGCAACGCCTCCATCACCGCGATCCGGTATTGCAGCCGGTCATTGTCGGAGGCCTCCGCGGATTCATAAGTAATCCTCGGGTGGCCCAGTATGTTTCCGGCCCGGTTAAAGCTCACGACGACGGTGATGTCGAGTGGGCGCGCCCTGGCCGGGGACGGCGGCCTCCAGCAGGTACGCAAGTGCCGGAAGATGTCCTGGATCGTATTGACCTGCATGTCCTGCGCGGCCGCGCCGGAGGCGCCGAGCACCATCGCGCCAACCAGCAGCAGGCTGCTGCCGCGATGCGCCATCACCCGCGCCTATTTGATGTCGGAGGCGACCTGCACCTTCACCATCTTGTCGGGATCGGTGACGGAGCCGCTGGGCGAGCCGGCAGGCGCCTTCTTCAGCTTGTCGACGACGTCCATGCCCTGCACGACCTCGCCGATGACGGTGTACTGGCCATCGAGGCTGCCGCCGTCGGCGAACATGATGAAGAACTGCGAGTTGGCGCTGTCGACGCTGTCGCCGCGCCGGGCCATGCCGACGATGCCGCGGGCAAAATGCACCTTGGAGAATTCCTGCTTCAGGTTCGGATATTTCGAGCCGCCGGTGCCGTTGCCGTTCTGGCCGTCACCCGTCTGTGCCATGAAGCCGTCCATCACGCGATGAAACGGCACGTTGTTGTAGAAGCCCTCGCGCGCCAGCTGCTTGATGCGCTCGGCATGCTGCGGCGCGATGTCGTTCCTGAGCTTGATGACGATGCGGCCCTTGGTGCTGTCGATGACGATGGCGTTGGCCTTGTCGAGATTGGCCGGCAATGGCTGCGCGATCGCCGGCACCGCGAACAGAACCGCGGCAAGAACTGCGAGAATTCGGATCATGACAACTCCGGTCAGGATGAGAAAGGAAACGGGCCGTTATCCGGCGAATTTAGCCTTGAGCTGTGACGCCACCAGCGGCGGAACAAAGGCCGAGACGTCCCCGCCCATGCCGGCGATCTGGCGCACCAAAGTGGCGGTGATCGGGCGGACCATGGGAGAGGCCGGCAGGAATACCGTATGCACGTCTGGCGCCATCGCCCCGTTCATGCCGGCGAGCTGCATCTCGTAATCGAGGTCGGTGCCGTCACGCAGGCCCCGGATCATGATGGTCGCGCCGTGCTTGCGCGCCGCGGTCACCGAGAGATCATCGAAGGTCACAGCCTCGAGCACGCAGCCGGCCTCGGTCGCGACCGGGCCGCAGACGTCATGAAGCATCTTCAGGCGTTCCTCGGTCGAGAACAGCGGCTTCTTGCCGGGATGGACCCCGATCGCGACCACAAGCCGGTCGCACAGCGACACGCTGTGCCGAACCACGTCCAGATGGCCATTGGTGATGGGGTCGAAGGAACCGGGATAGAAGGCGATGCGCGACATGGTCCCGTCCTACCCCGCCCGGCCCGGTCCGGCAAGCCGGTCGGGTTCCCACCCCGATGCCGGAGGGTCCCCCGGCAACGCCCTCCGATGTCGGTAATGGCGGCTTTGTTTCGTCCTCGGGGCAGCCACGAAACAAAACGAACCGGCAACGAAACCATTTCCGGCTCCGGCGAAGACGTCCGGAAACTGGCCATGGTTACCAATCCAGCCAACGAATGACGGGCCGCTCACGAGGCGCAGGCGGCCGCATCACAGGGGACTGTCATGATCAAGACCATTTCAGCGATCGCTCTGTCTGCGTGTGTTGCCGCAGCCCTCACGCTTTTGCCCGGCTTTGCCCCGACGGTCGAAGCCAGTGTGCCGCAGCCGCTCGCCAAGAGCGACCGCCTCGACATCCGCAGCATCGGCCCCGACTGCTCGCAGCAGGCCTGGCCGAACTTCGAGGCGTCCTGTCTGCGCCGCGCCGGAACCAAGGCCAATGTCCGCGAGGCGCGCCTCGTGACGGCCGACCGGACCCCGTAGTTCGCGGCCGCTCTCGAGGCATGAGCTGAGCGCCAGCCCGTAGACCTGGTCGCTACTCGCCGTTCTCGCCGTTGCCGTTCTCCGCCTCTTCGGTGATGTGCTCGACCGAGACGACGTGCTCGTCCTCGGCGGTATCGAACACGATCACGCCCTGGGTCGAACGGCCGGCGATACGGATGCCCTCGACCGGGCAGCGGATCAGCTGGCCCTTGTCGGTGACCAGCATGATCTGGTCGGCCTCTTCCACCGGGAACGACGCCACGAGGTTCCCGTTGCGATTGTTGACGCTCATGGCGACGATGCCTTTGCCACCGCGGCCCGTGGTGCGGTACTCGTAGGACGAGGTCCGCTTGCCATAGCCGTTGACCGAGACGGTCAGCACGACCTGCTCCTGCGCCGACATCTCGACATAGCGCTCCTGCGGGAGCTGGAAGCTGCCGGAGGTCTCCTCGGCTTCGCCGTCCGCGGCGCTCTCCTCTGTCGCAGCTTCGCCCGCGACCGCACGGCGCATCTTCAAATAGGCCGAGCGCTCGTCCGAGGTGGTGTCGACATGGCGCAGGATCGCCAGCGAGATCACCCGGTCCCCTTCGCTGAGCGCGATGCCGCGCACACCCATCGAGGTTCGCCCGGTGAACACGCGCACGTCGGTGACGGGGAAGCGGATGCACTGGCCGCCGGCGGCCGTCAGCAGAACGTCGTCGCGCTCGGTGCAGATCTGCACGTCGACGATCGCCTCGTTGTCGTCGAGCTTCATCGCGATGATGCCGGAGCGGCGGACATCGACGAAGTCGGACAGCTTGTTGCGCCGGACGTTGCCGCCCGTGGTGGCGAACATCACGTCGAGATTGCCCCAGGTCGATTCGTCCTCCGGCAGCGGCATGATCGTGGTGATGCGCTCGCCCTGCTCGAGGGGGAGGATGTTGATCAGCGCCTTGCCGCGCGCGTTCGGCGCCGCCATCGGCAGCCGCCAGACCTTTTCCTTGTAGACCTGGCCGCGCGAGGAGAAGAACAGCACCGGCGTGTGCGTGGAGGCCACGAACAGGCGCGATACGAAATCCTCGTCGCGGGTCTGCATGCCGGCACGGCCCTTGCCGCCGCGGCGCTGGGCGCGATAGGCCGACAGCGGCACGCGCTTGACGTAGCCGGCGTGGGAGACGGTGACGACCATGTCCTCGCGCTGGATCAGGTCCTCGTCCTCGACCTCGCCTTCCTGCTCCATGATCACGGTGCGGCGCGGCGTGGCAAACTCGGCCTTCACCTCGGCGAGCTCGGTCTTGATGATGTTCAGCACGCGCTCGCGCGAGCGCAGGATGTCGAGATAATCGGCGATCTCGCCGGCGAGCTTGTCGAGCTCATCGCGAATTTCGTCGCGGCCGAGCGCGGTCAGGCGCTGCAGGCGCAGATCGAGAATGGCCCGCGCTTGTTCCATCGACAGCCGGATCGTGCCATCCGCACTGATGCGGTGCCGCGGATCGTCGATCAGCGTCAGCATGTCCTCGACGTCCCGGGCCGGCCAGTCGCGTGACATCAGGGTGTCGCGGGCGGTGGTCGGGTCGGGCGAGTTCCGGATGACGCGGATCATCTCGTCGATATTGGCAACCGCGATCGCAAGACCGACCAAAATATGCGCGCGATCGCGCGCCTTGGCGAGCAGGTATTTGGTGCGCCGCGTGACGACCCGCTCACGGAAGTCGACGAAGATCGCCAGCAGGTCCTTCAGATGCATGATCCGCGGACGGCCGCTGTCGAGCGCTACCATGTTGACGCCGAAGCTGGTCTGCAGCGGCGTGAACCGATACAGCTGGTTCAGCACCACATCCGGCACCGCGTCGCGCTTCAATTCGATGACGACGCGATAGCCCTCGCGGTCGGATTCATCGCGCAGGTCGCCGATACCCTCGATCTTCTTTTCCTTCACCAGCTCGGCGATGCGCTCGACCATCGTCGCCTTGTTCACCTGGTAGGGAATCTCGGTGATGATGAGCGCCTCGCGCTCCTTGCGGATGGTCTCGATCGCGACCTTGCCGCGCATGACGATCGAGCCGCGGCCGAGGTGATAGGCGGAGCGGATGCCCTGACGTCCGAGAATGACGCCGCCGGTCGGGAAATCGGGGCCCGGCACGATGTTGATGAGCTCGTCGATGGTGAGCGCAGGGTTGTCGATCAGCGCGACGCAGGCGTCGATGACCTCGCCGAGATTGTGCGGCGGGATGTTGGTGGCCATGCCGACCGCGATGCCGCCGGCGCCGTTGACGAGAAGGTTCGGGAACTTGGCCGGCAGGACCGACGGCTCGGTCTCGTTGTTGTCGTAGTTCGGCTGGAAGTCGACGGTGTCCTTGTCGATGTCGGCCAGCAGAGCCAGCGCCGCCTTGGTCAGGCGCGCCTCGGTGTAACGATAGGCGGCCGCGGGATCGCCGTCGACCGAGCCGAAATTGCCCTGGCCGTCGATCAGCGGCACCCGCATCGAGAAGTCCTGCGCCATGCGGACCATGGCGTCGTAGATCGACTGGTCGCCGTGCGGGTGATACTTACCGATGACGTCGCCGACCACGCGGGCGGACTTGACGTACTTCTTGTCGGGCGTGTGCCCCTGCTCGTTCATCGAGAACAGGATGCGGCGGTGCACCGGCTTCAGACCGTCCCGGGCATCGGGCAGCGCGCGCGCCACGATCACGCTCATGGCGTAGTCGAGGTACGACTTCTTCATCTCCTCGAAGATGGAGACGGGGCGAATGTCCGAGGGTTGCGCCGGCTGGTCGCCGGGCTTGTCGTCGTCGTCAGCCAAGGGGGAATCCGGTGAGATTTTATCTGGGAATCATATAGCGCATCGCCCCCCTGATAACCACCCTTGCAAGCCCAAGGGAAGCGCTTTTTCCCTTCGTTTTTTCATGGACTTACCGGTTTGCCGGGACGCTCGCATCGACCCCGGTTCCCGACCGCTTTCGCAGCTGTGCGGGAACCGGGATTTGCGTCCTCGCTAGGGGCCGAAAATCACCGCATGCATGATCCGTCCCGGCATGAAGGCAAAGACCCCGGCGATCACGAGCGCACCGAAGAAGACCGAGACCATCGTGATCTTGTGGCGGCGGATATTTTTGGTCCGCGCAGCCATCACGCCCAACACCAGCATCGCCAGCGCGAAAATCGAGAGCAGATGGATCGGGCTCCACGGTCCGACCAGGCGGATCTGGTGGATCCAGAACGAGCTGAGCGCCACGACGAGCATCAGTGCGACCCAGCCCCAGCCCAGAGCCCGGTGGGGCAGCCCGCCTTTGGGAGCTGCGAGCTGAACGATCCCGAGGACGAACGCCGCCATGGCGGCGAAGGCATGCAGCGGGATCGCTGGAGCAGCGTCAATCAGCGGGGCGAGGCTCATAACGCAAAGCTCATCGCGCTAAGGCTCTTTCACTCAGGCAATGCATGAGACAAGCCGAAAAAAACCGAGCTTGCCTTGTCGATTGATAAGGAATCCTGCCGCTTCACGTGAGCACGCAGCTGTGCTGGAGAAGCGCCCCCGGCAAGCCTCAGAACGGGATATCGTCGTCCATGTCGCTGTTGCGTCCCCCGCCGCTGGCAGCCACGGGCCGGCGCGGGGCGCTGCTGACAGGACCGGATGATCCGAAATCGCCGCCCGGCTCATCGCCGAAGCTGCCTCCTCCCGCGCCGCCGCCTCGGCCGTCGAGCATCGTCAGCGTCGAGTTGAATCCCTGCAGCACGACCTCGGTCGAGTACTTCTCGACACCACTCTGGTCGGTCCATTTACGCGTCTGGAGCGCGCCTTCGATGTAAACCTTCGCCCCCTTCTTCAGGTACTGCTCGGCGACCTTGCAGAGCCCTTCGTTGAAGATGACGACGCGGTGCCACTCGGTCTTCTCCTTGCGCTCGCCGGTGTTCTTGTCGCGCCAGGTCTCGGAGGTGGCGATGCTCAAATTCGCGATCGGCCGCCCGTCCTGGGTGCGGCGGATTTCAGGATCCTTGCCGAGATTTCCAACCAGAATGACCTTGTTGACGCTTCCCGCCATCGCCGCTCTCCACTCCGAATGTCACTGAATCTCAAGAGGGCGAGTCCCGCTGCTGCGTTCCTCTGCGCCTCGTCGAGGGGACCCTATACGCTCACGAGCACGGATCGGCCCGTCGCACCGCGTTATCCCCATATATAGCACCAATCCGCCGTGAGTTCTAGTTTTGTTCCGATGCGCACGGGAACAACCAAAAATGGAACTGGAAAAAATTTTGCAATCCGCATGGAACTCGATGGAACTTTCTCGGGTTCCCGTGAAAAGTAAAAACTTGATGAAGATCATCTACTTAGATCAGTCGCGTTGGTGCCGCACTGTTGCATTTGGGAGACGGACTCGCGCGCCAAATCGCGTTAGGGTTGACTCGGACTTGGATCTTATGGGCCTCGCGCCTACCCGCTTCGGGGATATCGCAAGAAGCGGAAAATTTAGGAGGGCAAAGGAAATGAAGAAGAGCTTAGCTATTGCGTTTGGGGCCGCCGCACTGGGCCTCTCGGCTCCGGCAAACGCTGCGGACCTCGCTGCTCGTCCGTACACGAAGGCGCCAATGGCCGCGCCGGCACCGGTCTATACCTGGACTGGTTTCTATGCCGGTATTCAGGGCGGTGGAGGCTGGGGCCGCAGCGACGAGACCTTCTTCGGGGCGGCGAACGCACCAGGCTTCCTTGCGACCCAGGACTACGATACGAGCGGCGGATTCGTCGGCGGCGTGTTCGGCTATAACTGGCAGATGAACAACGTCGTCTTCGGCGTGGAAGGCGACTATCACTGGGCCGACATCAGCGGCCGCTCGGCCGAGATCAATGCCGGCGCTGGCGATTCCTACTTCACCAGGCTGCGCGGCTTCGGCGACATCAAGGGCCGTCTCGGCTGGGCTTCAGGTCCCGCGCTGTTCTTCGTCAGCGGTGGTGCCGCGGTCGGCGACTTCCAGCACCGCTACGATGCAGGCCTGCTGGCGCCGCTCGGTTTCGGAGCTTCGCAGAACGACTGGCGTTGGGGTTGGACCGTCGGTGCCGGTGCAGAGTACATGTTTGCCCCGAACTGGTCGGCCAAGGTCGAGTACAACTATATCGATTTCGGCCGCAGCACGCTCCAGTACAACAATCCGGCTGTCTTCGCGAACCGGTCCGAGTGGAACGACACCATTCACACGGTCAAGGTCGGCTTGAATTATCACTTCAACTGGGCCGGGGTCGCCCCGCGCTACTGAACGCGGCGCATAGCGCATGACGTCTCTGAAAGGCCGGCCTCGCGCCGGCCTTTTTGTTTGTTGCCAAACTCGGGAGGTACTCGGGAGGTAATGGGTCAGTAACCATCACCTTTTGCCCACTGTTGTGGCTTTTCGGAGACACAACTTGCAGCTTTGTTGGTGTAGGGAAAGCGCAGTTGGGCCGTTGCGTCCGCTGCCCTTCCCTCGCGGAAGGCAACAACAGAAACTGGGACTGGGATTAAGTTGAAAATGAAAAAGGTTTTGTTGGCTTCGGCCTGTTTGTTCGCTCTGGCCGCCCCCGCTTCGGCTGCTGATCTGGCGGCTCGGCCGTACACCAAGGCTCCGGTGGCCGTTGCCTCGGTCTACAACTGGACCGGCTTCTATCTCGGTATCGTCGGCGGCGGCGCTTGGGAAGACGCAAATAGCCCCCGTATGCAGGGTGGGTTCGTCGGTGGCACCGCCGGCTACAACTGGCAGACCGGCAACGTCGTATTCGGTATCGAGGCCGATGGTGCCTGGGCTGACGTCAACGCATCGGCGACCGCTCTCGGCATCACCGTGTCGTCCAAGACCGAAGCACTCGGCACCGTTCGCGGCCGCATCGGCTGGGCCGTCAACAACGTGCTGCTGTACGGCACCGGTGGTTACGCCTGGATCGACAACAAGATCAGCGCCACCGCGGCCGGCGTGACCATCTCCGACAGCAAGTGGCACTCCGGCTGGACCGTTGGCGCGGGTGTCGAAGCGTTCATCGCTCCGCAGTGGTCGGTCAAGGGCGAGTATCTCTATCGCAGCCTCGGCGGCGAGACGTACTTCTCGGGCCTCGGCGCTCCCTTCAACACCGGCACGCTCAACTTCCACACCGTGCAGGTCGGCGTGAACTATCACTTCGGCGCCCCGGTCGTCGCGAAGTACTGAGCTCCGTCTCTGGCGCACCCAGCGTTACGAAAGGCCGGCATCGCGCCGGCCTTTTTGTTTTCGCACTTCCCCTCGGCGCGCCGTCTAGGAAGCGTGGGTTGCTGATGCCCATGCCAGCTCGTCGCGGAATTGGGGATAGGACATGAAGATGCGATCGCCGGGCAGCCGAGCGCTGCGGATAGCGGTGCTGGCCGGCACTGGTCTGTTGGCGATCGCGCCCGCCAAGGCTGCCGATCTTCCGCTCTATGGCAAGGCGTCGCCGCTCCCCGTGATCGGCTACGACTGGACCGGCGTCTATGCCGGCATCAACGGTGGTGGTGGCTTCGGTCACACCTGCTGGAGCATCATTCGTGCGCTCGGCGTAGCGGTAGACCCTGCCGTCGGTGAAGGGTGTCACAACGCCGGTGGCGGAACCGTCGGCGGACAAATCGGCTATCGCTGGCAGAAAGCGCGCTGGGTGTTCGGCATCGAGGGCCAGGGCAACTGGGCCGATTTCACAGGAAGCAACGTCAGCCTCGCGCTGGCCCCACAGACCAACCAGACCAGGATCGATGCCTTCGGCTTGTTCACGGGGCAGATGGGCTACGCCGTCAATGGCCTGCTGATTTATGGCAAGGCCGGTACGGGAGTGGCTCGCGCCAGGTACGAGACCTTTGTCCCGGCGAGCCCGCTGGTGTTCAACAGCGTCGAGCGGACCCGCTGGGGCTACACGCTCGGCATCGGTATGGAATGGGGCTTCGCAGAGAACTGGTCTGTTGGCGGTGAGTACAACCACGTGTTCCTTGGCCATCACACCGCGGATTTCGCTACCGTTCCCGCCAACGCGCTGTCGCGCAGCGACCGGATCGGCCAGGACATCGACATGGCACTGATCCGCGTCAACTACCGCTGGGGTGGACCGGTCGTCGTGAAATACTGAGCTTCGCCGATCCGACATTTCGTCACGAAGGCCCGCCTTCGCGTTTTACTCCGGCTTCCGGGGCGGTTCCGAACGCTCCTGCTGCCAGATGCCGCCAGTGCGCCAACAATCCGTTGACGATTCGCAAGTCCCACTGGAAATCCGCCGCCGTTCTTCCTACGTTCGCTGCCATACCCATCGGTGCCGATCCCGGTTCCGGGCGAAGCGCGCCTTGACGTTGGCGCGATCGCGCACCTTTGGGCTTCCTTGAGGGCAACTCGGATGGATGAAGTGATCAAGGCGAAGCGCCAACAACAAAACGCGGCCTCCAGCCTGCGCGCAATTACGATCCGTGGTGCGCGCGAGCACAACCTCAAGAACATCGACGTCGAGATTCCCCGCGACAAGCTTGTGGTGTTCACCGGCCTCTCCGGCTCCGGCAAATCCTCGCTCGCCTTCGACACCATCTACGCCGAGGGCCAGCGCCGCTACGTCGAATCGCTGTCGGCCTATGCCCGCCAGTTCCTGGAGATGATGCAGAAGCCCGACGTCGACCAGATCGACGGCCTGTCGCCGGCGATCTCGATCGAGCAGAAGACGACCTCGAAGAACCCGCGCTCCACCGTCGGCACCGTCACCGAGATCTACGACTACATGCGCCTGCTCTGGGCCCGCGTCGGCGTGCCCTATTCGCCGGCCACGGGCCTGCCGATCGAGAGCCAGACCGTGTCGCAGATGGTTGACCGCGTGCTGGCGCTGCCCGAAGGCACCCGCCTCTATCTGCTCGCCCCGGTCGTGCGCGGCCGCAAGGGCGAGTACCGGAAGGAGCTCGCCGAATGGCTCAAGAAGGGCTTTCAGCGCGTCAAGATCGACGGCACCTTCCATGAGCTCAGCGAGGCGCCGACGCTCGACAAGAAATTCCCGCACGACATCGACGTCGTGGTGGACCGCATCGTGGTGCGCGCCGATATCGGCCAGCGCCTCGCCGAGAGCTTCGAGACCGCCCTGAAGCTCGCCGAAGGCCTTGCCGTCGTCGAGTTCGCCGACGCGCCTGGCGCGGCGCCGGTGGAGGAAAAGAAGAAGACCGCGAAAATTCACGACAAGAGCGGGCCCGAGCGCATCCTGTTCTCGGAGAAGTTCGCCTGCCCGGTGTCCGGCTTCACCATTCCCGAGATCGAGCCGCGGCTGTTCTCGTTCAACAATCCCTATGGGGCCTGCCCCGCCTGCGGTGGCCTCGGCGTCGAACAGCATGTCGACGAGGATCTCGTCATCCCCGAGAAGGACCTGACGCTGCGCAAGGGCGCGATCGCGCCCTGGGCCAAATCGTCGTCGCCCTATTACGTGCAGACGCTGACCGCGCTCGGCAAGCACTACAAGTTCACGCTCGACACCAAGTGGAAGGACCTGCCGAAGAAGACGAGAGACGCACTTCTCTATGGCTCCGGCGAGGACGAGATCAAGTTCTCTTACGAGGACGGTGTCCGCTCCTACGACACCAAGAAGCCGTTCGAGGGCGTCATCACCAACATCAACCGCCGCTATCGCGAGACCGAGAGCGAGTGGGCGCGCGAGGAGCTGGCGAAATACTTCCACGACGTGCCCTGCGAGGCGTGCCACGGCTTTCGCCTCAAGCCCGAGGCTCTCAGCGTCAAGGTCGGCGGCAAGCACATCGGCGAGATCTCGGAGCTCTCGGTCAAGAAGGCCGGCGAATGGTTCGAGACCGTGCCCGATGCGCTGAACAAGCAGCAGAACGAGATCGCCGGCCGTATCCTGAAGGAGATCCGCGAGCGCCTCACCTTCCTGCTCGACGTCGGCCTCAACTATCTCACGCTGTCCCGGTCCTCCGGCACGCTGTCCGGCGGCGAAAGCCAGCGCATCCGCCTGGCCTCGCAGATCGGCTCGGGGCTGACGGGCGTGCTCTACGTTCTGGACGAGCCATCGATCGGCCTGCACCAGCGCGACAACGCCCGCCTGCTGGATACGCTCAAGCGCTTGCGCGACCTCGGCAACACCGTGGTCGTGGTCGAGCATGACGAGGACGCCATCCGCCTCGCCGACTACGTCCTCGACATCGGCCCGGGCGCCGGCATGCATGGCGGCAACATCGTCGCCGAAGGCACCCCCGCCGAGATCATGCGCAACCCGAAATCGCTGACCGGCAAGTACCTCACCGGCGAGCTCGAGGTCGAGGTGCCGGAGCGGCGCCCGCCGAACCATCGCCGCACCATCAAGGTGGTGAACGCGCGCGGCAATAACCTCAAGAGCGTCACGGCGGAGATTCCGCTCGGCCTGTTCACCTGCGTCACCGGCGTCTCCGGCGGCGGCAAGTCGACGCTCTTGATCGACACGCTCTACCGCGCCATCGCCCGCAAGCTGAACAATGCCAGCGAGGGCGCGGCCCCGCACGACCGCATCGAGGGCCTCGAGCACATCGACAAGATCATCGACATCGACCAGTCGCCGATCGGCCGCACCCCGCGCTCGAATCCGGCGACCTACACCGGCGCCTTCACGCCGATCCGCGAATGGTTTGCTGGCCTGCCCGAATCCAAGGCGCGCGGCTACGAGCCGGGCCGCTTCTCCTTCAACGTCAAGGGCGGCCGCTGCGAAGCCTGCCAGGGCGACGGCGTCATCAAGATCGAGATGCACTTCCTGCCCGACGTTTACGTCACCTGCGACGTCTGCAAGGGCAAGCGCTACAACCGCGAAACGCTGGAGGTGCTGTTCAAGGGCAAGAGCATCGCCGACGTGCTCGACATGACCGTCGAGGAAGCCGCCGAGTTCTTCAAGGCGGTGCCGCGCGTGCGCGAGACGTTCCAGACCCTGCACCGCGTCGGCCTCGACTACATCCATGTCGGCCAGCAGGCAACGACGCTCTCGGGCGGCGAAGCCCAGCGCGTGAAGCTGGCCAAGGAATTGTCAAAACGCGCCACCGGCCGCACGCTCTACATCCTGGACGAGCCCACCACCGGTCTTCATTTCCACGACGTCAAGAAGCTCCTGGAGGTGCTGCACGAGCTGGTCGCGCAGGGCAACACCGTCGTCGTGATCGAGCACAATCTCGAAGTCATCAAGACCGCCGACTGGGTCATCGACTTAGGGCCCGAAGGCGGCGACGGCGGCGGCGAGATCGTGGCGTGGGGCCCGCCGGAGGACATCGCGAAGGCGCCGCGGAGCTATACGGGCAAGTTCCTGGCTCCGGTGCTGGAAAAGGCGCGAAAGCCGAAGCGGAGACGGACGAGCGAGGCGGCGGAGTAGGTAACAAAACGCGGTTGGTGTAACTGAACAATGTCGGGAGGCCTGCGCATCGAACAGACCGGGTCCAAGGACACCGGAACTTGCGATTGCTGTGGTCGCACTAGCCGATCGATTTGGGGACTCGTATCGTCCGGGACCGAAGGACTCGCTGCCTACTTCGTACACTGGACACTTGGCCACGTTTCGGACCGAGGTGCAAACATCGACCTCATTACAGGACGATGGGGAAGCGAAACGACGGCAGCAGATCGCTCTGCTGTAGCGTTGGCCTACCGTCTGCTTGATACCGGCCCGGCCATGATGGCTATTGATGCCAGCTCGCGCCCGTTCTCGCGTAGCTCGCTCGTCGGCAGAGTGCTTGACCGTAACGATGTGGTCGGTATCCCTATTGCCCAGCGGGCATTTGCAATTGCGGATGCGGTATTGTCGCAAGATGATCGCGTTGCCGAACTGCTGCTTCCTGAACGATCCGACATCGGCACACATGGGACGGAATGAAGAAGATCAGTCCGCCCTACGCCCTCGCCATCTTCGACCTCGACGGCACCCTCGCCGACAGCTTCCCGTGGTTCCTGCGCACCATCAACGACATCGCCGATCACTTCGATTTTCGCCGCGTCGCGCCTGAGGACATCGAAGAGTTGCGGCATGCCTCGACGCGCGAGATCCTCAGCCACCTCGAGGTGCCCTTGTGGAAGCTGCCGGCGATCGCGCGGCATGCGCGGCGGTTGAAAGCGGAGGCGGCCTCCGAGATATCGCTGTTTGCGGGCGTCGACGCAATGCTGCGGACGCTGACTGATAAAAGCGTGCAGCTCGCGCTGGTGACCTCCGACAGCGAAGCCAATGCCCGCGAGAAGCTGGGAGACGCCGCAGCGCTGTTCTCGCATTTCGACTGCGCGGCGTCGCTGTTCGGCAAGGCCGCGAAATTCCGCCGGGTCGTTCGCCGTGCCGGCGTTGCGCCGACCCAGGTGATTTCGATCGGCGACGAGGTCCGCGACATCGACGCGGCACGGGCCGTCGGGATCGCCTGCGGCGCGGTGTGCTGGGGCTATGCGGCGCCGGCGGCGCTGCGGGCGCTTCGGCCCGACCATGTGTTCGAGCACATCCGCGACATCGCGCCGGCGCTGATCGGCGTCACGGCTCCGATGCAGGCTTAAATCACCGTGCGGCCGTCGGGCTGGTCCATCGGCAGCGCGAGCCGGCCCTCGCTCACTCGCCGGATCGGCCGGCAGCCTTGCGCGAGGACGCCGCTCCGATTTCCCGGTCGAGGCAGGCAAACGCCTCCTTCACGTGGACGGACAGGGGCCGCTTGCCCTGGTCGCGATTCCAATTGTCGATCGCAAGACGCAGCGCTCCGACCGACATCATGGCGACAACGCGCAGCGCCGCCTGCCGTTGCGGCTGCGGCCACATCTGAGAGAGCGCCTCGAACACGGCTGCTTCCTTCTCGACGTACTTTGCCTGCTGCCGGATGCGAAGCGACTCGTTCGCGGACATCAGGCGCTCGATCACCTTGGTTTGCTTGTAATCGACCTGAAAGCGGGCTGTCAGTTCCTGCAAGGCATTCTTGACCGCATCGAGCGGCGACTGCCTGGTCGTTTGCTCGAGCAGGGCGGCACGCAAAGTCTCGTTGAAACCGCCGTCCTGCCACGCCAGGAGGATCTCTTCCTTGGACTTGAAGTAGTAGAAAAACGTCCGCCGCGAGATCCCCGCCGCCTCCGCGATCGCGTCGAGCGTGGTGGCGTCATAGCCCTTGGTCAGAAACAATTTCAGGCCCTGCTCGGCGATACGATGCAACGTTTCGCGACGCTTGCGCTCGCGCAGGCCTTCCTCCTTTCGGGGTAAACTTTTCATGACCCGTTCTGCCATGAAATCGACCAAGTTGCAAAATTACACTAAGTGCAATACGACGATTACACTCGGTGCGAGTTCACGCAAGGGGCCTTCATGGTTTACGGGTTGGGCGGCGACACAGGCGGACCGAAACCCCTGACCCGGCGGCACCTCGGTGCCGCGCTGCTGGCGGTCGCCGTCACGGCCACGCTCGCAGCGCCACCAGCCCGGGCGCAGTCCGCGCCCCCGCCTCCCGCGGTCATCGACTTCGATTGGATCGACGCGGCGCGTTCGCGCCCCGTTCCAGCGCGCCTGCACTGGCCGACGGACGTTGCGCCGGGATCGCGCGTGCCGCTCATCGTGTTCTCCCATGGGCTCGGCGGCTCTCGCCGGGGCTACAGCTATCTCGGGCGATATTGGTCGGCCCGCGGCATCGCCAGCTTGCATGTCCAGCATGCCGGCAGCGATTCCTCGCTCTGGGCGGGCAACCCCCTCGCCGTCGTGGACCGCCTGCAGCGCGCTGGTCACGAGAGCGAGGCGCTGGCGCGCGCCCAGGATCTGCGCTTCGCCCTGGATCGCATGCTGTCGAGTCCCCAAGGCGCCCAGATCGACCGCCGGCGGATCATGGCGGCGGGGCATTCCTATGGGGCGAACACGGCCCTTGTTGCCGTCGGCGCCCGCGTGATGCGCGACGGCAGGTGGGTCGAGGCCCGCGACCCGCGCTTTGGCGCCGCCATCGTCATCTCGGCCCCGCCGTTCTATGGCGAACCCGATCTGGCCGCGGTGTTGAGCAGGATCACCGTTCCAACCCTGCACGTGACGGCGACGAACGACGTCATCCAGATCCCCGGATACTACTCGCCCGCTGCCGACCGGCTAGCGGTCTTCAACGCCATTGCCACACAGCGCAAGCTGCTTGCCGTGTTCGAAGGCGGCTCGCACAGCATCTTCACCGATCGCTCCTTCACAGGTGGTCCGGCGCTCAACCCGAAAGTCAAGCTCGCGACGGCCGAGCTGACCCTAGCCTTTCTCGACCTGGTCTTCGATGGCAACGGCGCAACGCTGGCGCGCTGGAACGTGACCTGGCAGCCCATACTGGCCTCGGCGCCGGGCGCGGCACCTTCTCCCCTGCCCGTCGCACAGTCCCGGCGCGTGGCCCAGGGAGCGGCGACCGGTCTCGTTCCCTCGCCATGAGGTGGCTCGCAGTTGCGGTGTTGAGTTCGATGGCGGCCGGTTGCGCGGCGGCCCCTCTGGAACGCGCGGGATCGCTGGCCTCCTACGACAATCTCACGCCGTCCGATGGTCTCTTGACCAAGTCGCAGCTCCGGATCAGCAAGGCTGATGTTCTCGCCGCGAAGACTGCCCGCATCGAGCCGACGGCGTTCACGGCGACCGCGGCCAGCCAGCCGTTCTCGCCGCAGCAGCGCCGGCTGATCAAGAATGCGGTCAACAGGGCGATGTGCCTGGCGCTCAGCGAGCGCTTCCGGATCGTAGCCCCCACGGAAACCGCGGACTTGAATGTTCGCGCCGTCATCACGCAGATTGCGCCAACGGATGCGGCGGCAGCCGGCGTCTCCAAGGTCGCGAGCGTCGTGCCGTCCATCGTCGCTCCCGGCGTGCCCATTCCCGTGCCGCGTCTTCCGATCGGACTGGGAAGCCTGTCCGTCGAGGCCGAGGCCCGAGACCGCAGCGGCCTCCAACAGGCCGCCATGATCTGGGCGCGCGGAGCGAACTCCTTCACCAGCGCTCCGCGTGTCTCGACCGATGGGGATGCCTATGACCTGGCTGACGCTTTCGGAAGCGATTTCGGAAGGTTTCTCGTGACCGCGGAAAGTCCGTTCGGGAAGGTCCCCGCGCCGCCGTCCGTCGACAGATTGAGCGCCTCTCTCGGTGGTGCGCCCAAGGAAGCGATCTGCGAAACATTCGGCCGGTCGCCGGGATTGGCGGGACTGGCCGGAGAGAGAATCGGCTTGCCGCCGGACTGGACCGACCGAGGTGCGCCGGACAACACGATGTTGGAAACGCAGAACGTCGACTGAGCTCAGGCGGAACGGCCGTTTGCGTTCGGCCTTCCGCCAAGGATCCGCCCCTGATCCGGCAGACTACTCCGTCCTGCGCAGGAACGCCCCGAAAGCCCGTGGGCCGTCGCCGGTTCCGATCTCGCCAATGACCTTGAGCTCGGCCGCATCGATGATGCCAAGCGTGTTGCTCTCCCTGCAGGCGACGATGACGCGCTTGCCGTCTGCGGTCGCCGCGATGCCTTCGGGATAATCGCCGACTTTGATGCGCTTGACCGGCTTCAGGCTCGCAAGGTCGAACACGCTGACGGTGCCGGCATATTGGTCGGTGACGAAACCGCGCCCTTGCGTCAGCGCCACCGCATAGGGCCGCATGCCGACCGGCACGCGGCCGATCTCACGGCCGTCCGCAATGTCTATCACGGAGACGTCGTCGGACCCGACATTGGCGGTGTAGGCGCGCCTGCCGTCGGCATCGATGGTGACGCCGAACGGGCGCGTGCCGACCTTGATGATCGCCCTGCGCTGGCGCGTCGCCGTGTCGACCACCGAGACGCTGTCGTCGTCGCGGTCGGCCGAGAGCAGCAGCCGGCCATCCGGCGTCACTGCAAGACCCGATGGCGAAGCGCCCACCGCGATGCTCGCAGTGACGCTGCGCGAGGCCGCATCGATCACCCGCACCGCGGCGGCGTACCAATCGGCGACATAGACCGTCTTGCCGTCGGGCGCCACGGCAATGCCGAGCGGCCCGCCTCCGACCTCGACACGGCCGACGACCTGCCGGCTCGCGGCATCCACCACCGTCACCGCCTTGGCGTCGGGGCTCGTCACATAGGCAAAGCGGCCGTCGGGACTGACGGCGACGCCGGCCGGCTTGCCGCCGATCGGGATGGTCGCAACCCCGCGCGCGGCGGCGAGGTCCACGACCATCAGATCGTCGCTGAGCTGGTTGGTGACGAAGGCCTCTTCGGCGGCTGCACTGCCGACCGCGAGGCCGCCGACGAGCACCGCCAGAGCCAGCGCGCGCACGATCAGCTGCCGCTCTCGATCTTCTTCTTGAGCGCCTCGAGGCCGGCCTTGTACAGCCCGCTCACCGCAGCCTTCGCAGCCTCGTCGTTCAGCTCCGGCGGTGGATCGTTGTTGGGATAGCCGCGATAGAACGCGCCCGCCCATTCCAGTTTCGCCTTGCCGTCCGGCGCAGGCGACACCGTCAAGGTCGAGGAATAATTGGTCACCGGCAGCACCTTCACGTCGACCTTGGTGATGCGGTACGAATAGCTCTGCATGTCGGGCTCGTATTTGTAGAGCTCCTCCTCCACCGTCGCGCCGCCGGTGAGGGTCAGAATCCGCGTCGCGCCGATCTCGTTGCCCTTCTGGCCTTCCGTCTTGGTGACCGGCGGGAGCCAGCCCATGTCCTGGAAATTGGAGATCGCGGCCCAGACCTTGGCCGGCGGCGCGCTGATCTCGATGGATTCCCGCACCTTCTGCCGGGTCGGCCCGTGGGCCCAGACCGGCTCGACAACGGTCGCCAGAGCCATCCCCGCCAACGCCAGCGCCGCCACACCGGCGAACGCCGTTCCGCTTCTCATCCTCATCTCGTGTTTCCTCATCCTTGAATCTGCGCGGCTTGGGGCGCGCTGGAGATCATCGTAGCGCAATTTTGGACGGTGGGGAGACTTGTTCGTGGCGCGTATGTGGCGGGGACGTCGCCAGTCACCACACAATCCCTTGCGGCGCCCGATGAGCAAAACACCCAGACCGGGGTCAATGCATCGGCCGAAAAACAATTCGCTTTACTAGAATTCGGAATTATCGCATCTTTCGCGCACCCCAACCCGGGCCGAGGGGCGTATCGCGATCGTCACGAACGCGGGTTGGGAAATGTGGTGGACGCAGGCAGCGTCGCGCGCAGGTGAGCTTGCAGGGCGGGTCACTCCGTGAGCAGGCGCCGCGCGCACACGACGGGCGCAGCCTCGCGTACGGCGAAATCGTGTGGTCCTGGCGCCCGGGGTCTGTGCGCCAAGGCTTGCGGTGATGCATAAAGCCCAACCGGGCTCGCGCATCGGTCATCCGCAAGACGACGGGGGCAATAGTGCATCGCTCCCCGGGGAGAGCGCGACATAAGCCGTAAAACCACTGCGCAGGGAAGGCCGGATGTTGAGGCAGCCCTGTATGCCGCTGTGCAGCCTTTTTAAAGAACACGCTTTCGCACAGTGGACCGCGGGTGCCAGCCGGCACCCGGTCTTCCCTGCGCCCTCGGCATCTTTGGGGGCGGCAACGGATGCAAAGCTCGGGCGGAACGCGCCGCGAGGAAGCGAACCTGTGCCAGCCAATCCGACAAAAGGTCTCGTGCCCCGGACGCGGCGCAGCACGAAGTGATGTGCCGCAGAGCCGGGGCCCATGCATCCGCGACATTGCGGCTCGCTGGGTCCCGGCTCTGCGCCGCAACGCTCACGCGTTACGGCTTGTCCGGGACACGAGGGCTGAATGCGTTGGCACCCTCCACTGGGTCCTTGGAAGCGCCGAACAAGCATTCGTTCGACTACTCCCCGAGCGTCGCTTCGACGAACCCGCGCGGGTCATTGCAGAACTCGCGCATCACCCGGTAGTGATCCGTCTCCTCGACCGTCACGGGCTCGAGGCCATACTTCGTCAGCCGCAGCAACCGCGCGTTGGGATACGCCATCAGCATCGGCGAATGGGTTGCCATGATGACCTGGCAATTGCGCGACGAATCCATCCGGTGCAGCAGCTTCAGAAACTCCATCTGCCGTGCCGGCGACAGCGCCGATTCCGGTTCGTCGAAGATGAAGATGCCCTGCTTCTGACATCGCTCCTGGAAGAAGCGGAGGAAGCCCTCACCATGGGAGTACGACAGAAAATCGGGCGGCATGTCCGAAACCTCGTCGAGATATCTTGCGACGGAGAAGAAGGTCTCGGCGCGGAAGAACCAGCCATTCGTGATCTTCGGCACTCAGCCGGCGCGCAGCGCCGACGACAACTCGCCGCCCATGATCTCGCGTGCGTTGGAATGATCAACCGGACGATAGCCCTTGCCCCCACCCGCGTCGTCAAAACCGGCGAGCGCCGCAATACCCTCCAGGATGGTCGATTTCCCGGTGCCGTTCTCGCCGACGATAATGGTAATCGCGTCGTCGAAGCTCAGGTCGAATTCTTCGCGGAAAATCGGAAGACAATAGGGATATGCCTCCCAGTCCGGGACCAGCGCGCGATCGAGCCAGACGCGCCGAAGATAGGGAGCAGGCAGCCTGATGTCGCGCTGTCGCCCTCTCATACCACCACTCCCTCTCCCACCAGAGACCTCGCCTCCAAAGGAACATATCAGGAACGAACATCCCTAGGAAGCGATTTCCCGCGAATGACGCGGTCAGCCCGCATTCTCATCCAGCGCCTCCAGCACCAGCTCCATCGTCATCAGCACGGGATTGTCCCCGCGGACAAGGCGTCCCTCTGCGAGACCTCCGGTGTAGTCGATCAGCGCAACGTCGAGCGCGGCTTCATGGCCCCCGGAAGCTCCCGGCACGATCGTGCCGGCGACTATTGCCAGCTCGGTGGCGAACGGCTCGGTGATCCCGCCATCGGTGAAGCGCGCCCCGATCGTCGAACCGACCCCGCCGTGAATCTTCGCACGCGCAATGCCACGCGTGCGGCAGAACGCTTCGAGGCAAGCTGCAAAGTCCTGGTTCGGCCGCAGCCGCAGCGCGAAGGCACGGCTCGTGGTCCGCGCGCCGGTGCTCTCGGCCGACACAGGCCCGAACAGTTTGAAATTGGTCTCGGGATCCGGCTCGGCCATGAACATCGCGCCGTCGACGCCGAACGCCTCGACCTCGAACGGCTCGGCGACGATGGTCTCGTCCGGCATCATGTGGCCGCCGCTGGCCTTGCCATCCGCCTCCGTCCAAAGCCCGTGGCAGTGAAAGAACGGTGCGCCGTCGCGCATGCCGAGAGTCATGCTGCCGAGCCTCGTGCGAGTCACGCCGGCCGGCCGGAACGTGTCGCTGTAGAACGCGGCGTTGTCGCCGGTCTTCGACAGCGCCGGCATGACATAGGCGAACGGCCCGAGCGCACCCCGGCGAAAATTCAGGACGCCGCCGGCAAAGCCCTCCGCGGCAAAGCCGTGCCGCGCGGCCTCCAGCAACGGCACACCGGCCTGAAGCGTGAACGCGAAGGCACGTCCTCTCGCCTCCACGCATTGAATGCGTTCGGCCGCGGGCGGGCCCGGCTGCTTGATACTCCGCATCTGCCGTGCTCAGCCCGTCCTGGCCTTGTCGAGGTCGAGCAGCCCGCGCGCCTCGAGCTCGTCGCGCACCATACGCTTTGGCACCTTGCCGTAGCCGGATTTCGGCAGCGCATCCCAGAAGAAGAACCGCTTCGGCATCTTGTAGCGCGGCACCTTCGGCGACAGAAACGCCGCCATCTCCGCTTCGCTCACGGCCTTCGCGCCTTCCCGCGCAACGCAGACCGCAACGCCGACCTCGCCCCAGGTCGGATCGGGCACGCCGAGCACGGCGACCTCGCCGATCGCTGGGTGCGTCAGGATCTTCTCCTCGATCTCGCGCGGATAGATGTTGGAGCCGCCGGAGATGAACATGTCGGAGGCCCGTCCGGTGATGTAGACGAAGCCCTCCTCGTCCATGTGGCCGAGATCGCCGGTGCGGAACCAGCCATTGCGAAACGCCTTCGCATTGGCTTCGGGATTGTCGTGATAGCCGGCGAACACGGCTGGCCCGATCACGCAGATCTCGCCGCTCTGGTTGGCTTTGAGCTCGCGGCCCTCGTCATCCTGGATCGAGACCTGCATGCCGGTCCGTTCGAAGCCGCAAGTGCCGATCTTGGCGTGCGGACCGTCCTCGGGATCGTGGAGTGCGGCCGGCAGCACGGTGATGTTGCCGGTGACCTCGCCAAGGCCGAAATACTGCACGATGACCTTGCCGAGCTTCTTCAGCGCCGCCTTCTGGTCCTCGCGGTACATCGGCGCGCCCGCATAGATGACGTGGCGCAGCGACGAGTGATCGTATTTGTCGGCGGCGGGATGCTCGACCATCATCTTCAGGATGGTCGGCACCGTGAAGAGATTGCTGACGCGATGCGCCTCGATCAGGCGGAACGCCTCGTTGATGTCGAACTTCTCGGTCGGCAGCAGCACCGTGCATGCGCCGCGCGCGGTCTGCATCAATTGGTGCACGCCGGCGCCGTGCGACAGCGGCGCCACCACCAGCGAGGCATCCTGCTCCGTCACACCCGGCGTGAGATCGGCAAGGTGATTAGTGACGACAAATCCCATCTGGCCGTGGGTGAGCACGGCCGCCTTGGAACGGCCTGTCGTGCCGGAGGTGAAGAAGAACCAGCAGGGATCGTCGTGCTCGACGGCGACATTCTCCACGGCAGCGCCCGCCTGCGAGGCGATGGCCTCCGCCACCGAGCGTTCGGCGAACGCGGCCTTGCCGTCGATGCTCCAGGTGAATTCCAGCGCGCTGCCCTTCACGGAAGCAGCGTGCTCGGGAAAATCCACGTGGCACAGAAACGCCTTCGCCCCGGAGGCCTCTGCGAGATAGCCGACCTCATCCGGCATCAGGCGGAAATTGGTGGGCACCCAGACCGCGCCGAGGCGGAACGCGGCGAACATCGAGAAGAACATCTCGTCGCCATTCTTGGAATGGACGAGGATGCGGTCGCCCTTCGCAATGCCGCGTGCAGCGAGTGCAGCCGCCAGCGCCGAGACATGCGCATCGATCTCGCGCCAGGTCCAGGACTTGTCACCCCAGACGAAGCCGGGACGCGCGCCATGCCGCCGCGCATTCTGGGTCAGCATATAGGCGAGATTCATGACGCGGCGAGACATGCGCAGGGGCTGCATCGGGCTTCCTCTTCGGCGACGGGCGGCACGCGAGCCGTCCGTTCATTGCGGCCCATTTATCGCCAACGCCAGCGGCCCTGCAAGGCCTGCGGCCGTGGACCTGCCCTACGGCTGCTTGAACGCAAACGGGGTCGCGCTGATGGCCTTGGTCTTCCAGCAGGCTTGCGCACCAAAGCCGCCGCAGAAGCTGCCATGCAGATCGAAGCGAATGGTGCGCGCGGCGCCGCGCTTCACCGGTGGGGCCATGATCCTGTAGCGGAGGACGTAGCCGTCGAACACCTCGCGCACGCTACCATCCGGCAGCGTCACCAGGATCTTCATGACGCATCCGCCGGTTCCGCAATAGGTCGTCTCGCGGTCGCCGCACTTGGTGTCCTGGAAATCGACGATGTAGTCCTCGCGGCCATCGCCGGTCAGGTCGATCCTGCGCACGGTATTGGGAGCGAAGGTCACCTCGCCGCCTTCCTGGCTCTTACATTCCTCATTGGCAAAGCGCACGGCCTTCTGCACGCCGGGCGGATAGTCGGCCGGGTTGAACGGCTTTGCGTCGTCGGCACGCGCGCCGGTCGCGAGCAAGGTCACGAGGAGGATCAGGTATCGCATTGGCGTTGGTCGCAACGACGAGCGCAATCGTTCAGGGAATCTTAAACATGATCGACGCAACCTCGCTCAGTTCTTGCGTATAGAGTGCAGCATCATGGTCAAAGCGCCCGCCCTATTCCTGTTGTCGCTGGCGCTCGCCGGATGTGTCGCTACTCCGCAAGCCCGCCTGGCTCCCGATCCCGCCTTCACGCCGGCGCGCTATGCCTGGGATGGCGCCGGTGAAAATCCCAATCGCCCGCGCGCTGCCTCACAATCGACGCGGACTGCTGCCGGCTCCGAGCGCAGCAGGTCGCAGGCTGGGCTTCAGCCCTATTCAAAGGAATGGTGGCAGGCGCAGGAAGGCACCGAGGCCGAACAGGACGCCAGAGTTAATCGCTCCCTGGTCATTTGCCGGGGATGCCTGCGCCAGCAGCCTCAAGCCGAAGATTCAAGGCTGGCCAGAGCGACTGATTGAAGGTGAATGCACAGGCCCGCCGGGCGAGTTGGCGGACTTGGCGAAATCCACAATCTCTGCGGCTGGCGATCACGACATTCCAAATGTCTTGGCGACCTGCGGCCGCGTTCGGGCGCATGTCATCTCTGGCAGACGGGAACCGAAGTCGCAGCGCGCGCATTTGCGGATATCTCCCCTGCGCCAATCTCCCTCGGTCTCATCTTGGCAAGGGTGGAGTCAGCCTCCTAGATCAGGCGAACTTGCATTGGGAAGGATCTCGCATGGCGGCATCGGTACGCGACAACAAGGACAAGAACCGTTTCGAGCTCGATATCGGCAGCGACATCGCCTTTGCCAATTACCGGCTGACGCCCTCGGCCGTCATCATCACCCACACCGAAACGCCGCCGGCGCTCCGCGGCCGCGGCGTCGGCTCCGAGCTGGTCAAGGGCGCGCTGGATCTGATCCGCCGCGACGGCCGGAAGGTGATCGCCGGCTGCGGCTTCGTTGCCGACTACCTCGACCGGCATCCGGAGGACGCGGATCTGGTCGCCTGAAGCAGAAGGGCCCGCGCGATGGCAGGCCCTTCCGGCACGACTGAGGTTCAGTCAGTGCTTGCGGTCAGTGCTTGATCTCCGGCGGCAGCTTGCCGCCGTTGGCGGCGAGCTTGGACATCACCTGCTTGTGCAGCCAGACGTTCATGCTGGCCGAGTCGTTCATGTCGCCGGTGTAGCCCAGCTCCTTGGCGAGATCCTTACGCGCAGCAAGGCTGGAATCGATGTCGAGCGCTTTCATGAGGTCGACGATCGAGGTGCGCCATTCGAGCTTCTCGCCCTTGTGCGCGGCCACCGCCTTATCGACGATCGCCGCCACGTCGACTGCCGACATGGGCGCGGCGGCCGGCGACGAAGCGCCCGGCGTGCTCCCTGCGGGCGCGCCGGACGAAGTGGCGCCACCCGCAGGCGCGGCGGAGGCCGGCTGGCTGCCGAAGATCGCGCTCATGATTTTCCCGAAAATGCTCATGTCTGCTCCCCGAAAAGGAATCCGTTGGAAGGGCCTTGCGCGGCACTTATAGACGAAGTTGCAGCGTCGCGCCTGCGAAGGTTCTGCGAACGACCAGCAGCATCAGCTTATCTGCGGCGAAATGACGGCCGAATGACATCGTCGTGGTTGCGCCGCGGCATCGAATTTCACCCAAGCGTGAGCGACAGGACGCGGACTTGGGCGTATGCTCGCGGTTCAGCTCGCGATGCCGTCCGAAATTCGCGTCTGGTCAGGATCGCGAAAGTTTCAAGAAGAGCGGCCGCTTGCGCCGTTGCGGGCGCAAAAGCATCCGCGCGCGGCAAGGGAGTTAGCGACCATGGCCACACTCTACCCCGGCAATGTCCCCACAATGGCCCAGCCCTCCGATGCGGCTGGACCGGTGATCCGGACCATCCAGCTGTCCGATCTGCATGACGCGCTCAGGTGCGGCTGGGAAGATTTCAAGGCTGTTCCGAGCCATGCCATCATCCTCTGCGTGATCTATCCGGTGCTCGGCCTCGTGCTCGCCCGCGTCGTCATGGGCTATTCGGTGCTGCCCTTGCTGTTTCCGCTGGCCGCCGGCTTCGCACTGGTCGGGCCCTTCGCGGCGCTTGGACTTTACGAGCTCTCCAGCCGACGCGAGCGCCATGAACCGGCAAGCGCGTGGGATGCCATGGAGGTGGTGCGCTCGCCTTCGTTCGGCGCGATGCTCGGCCTCGGCACGCTACTGCTCGCGCTGTTCGTGACCTGGGTTGCGACCGCGCAGGCGATCTATGTCGCAGCGTTCGGCTACGAGGGCGTGACCGGGCTGTCGGATTTGATGACGCGCGTGCTCACGACCGACCAAGGCCGGTGGCTTGTCGTGGTCGGCTGCGGCACCGGCTTCCTGTTCGCGCTCGCCGCGCTGTGCCTCAGCGTCGTGTCATTCCCCTTGATGCTCGATCGTCATGCCGGCGCGTTCGAGGCGATGAGCACCTCGCTACGCGTTGTCGCCAGAAACCCGGTGCCGATGGCAACCTGGGGCCTGATCGTCTCGGTGCTACTCGCGCTCGGCACGATACCGGCCTTCCTCGGACTCGCGGTAGTGGTCCCCCTGCTCGGACACGCCACTTGGCACCTCTACCGCAAGGTGATCGTGTCCGAGCCCGGAGCACATCCGATGCCACCCGCACCGCATCGTCCGCGCAAGCCGGCCGCCGACTTCCCCGCCAACCTCTTCCCGTGGCGGCATCGGACGGACCTCTGACAATCTCGTGACGTGCGGTCCTGCCCGCGCCGGACAGGGCCGCGCGCCTTGCTTTGGCCGCGGTTACAGCCGAGATTATGCTGCCGGTCAGATCAATTCACAGAATCCATTTCAGCTGATGACTCCGACGATTTCTCGTCTTGCTCTTGCAGCCTTCGCCCTCTCCGCGTTCCTAATCTCAGTCCAGCCGGCTTCCGCCGCGGCCGCCTGCGGCTCTGGCAATTTCGACGCCTGGCTTGCGGATCTCAAAACCGACGCGGCTACCAAAGGTATTTCGCAGCAGGTCATCGCCACCGCGCTCGCCGGCGTGACGCTCGATCCAAACGTGATCAACCGCGACCGCTCCCAGAAAGTCTTCAGCCAGACATTCGAGGAGTTCTCAGGCCGCATGGTGCCGCCGCGCTTGGAGCGTGGCTCGAACCGGATGAAGCAATACGGCTCGGTGCTGTCGCGCATCGAGCAGGCCTATGGCGTTCCCGGCGAAGTGCTGGTCGCGATCTGGGGACTGGAGACCGACTACGGCGTCAACACCGGCAAGTTCGCAACGATCCGCTCGCTGGCGACGCTGGCCTATGACTGCCGTCGATCCGAGCAGTTTCGCGCCGAGCTGCTGGATGCGCTGCGCATCGTCCAGCGCGGAGATCTGGCGCCTGCCGACATGAAGGGCGCCTGGGCCGGCGAGCTCGGCCAGACCCAGTTCATGCCGTCGTCGTGGATGAAGTACGCCGTCGATTTCGACGGCAACGGCAAGCGCGATCTTCTGCATAATGTGCCGGACGTGCTGGCCTCCACCGCCAATTATCTCGCCGGCTATGGCTGGCAGAAGGGTAAGGATTGGCAGCCGGGCAGTCCAAACTTCGACGTGCTCAAGCAGTGGAACAAGAGCGAGGTCTATTCCAAGACCGTGGCCTATTTCGCCACCCAGCTCGCCCGCGCTCCCTAGAGGCCAGCCGGCCGACGACGAATCTTTCACTGTCCCGACGCGCGGCTTCCGACGCAGCACTCTCCTATCCGCGCGGGCATAAAACTGAATTCAAATTCATAAACAAGCATCGGCTCCCATGCGAATCACGCGGGCGTGACTTGGGTTTACAAGCTACTTCTCAAGCTTGCCTACCGTGCTCAGACGAACTATTTCCTAACTAATCGAGGTCAGGCATCGACCTAAACCCGTTATTTTACGGGCGCTTAGCGCTGATCCAAAGCATTCCTGACCAAGCCTTGGGCGGGAGCGCCTACCAGTTAATCGTTCGTTACCTTCGCTATGCGCTCATCGCTTAGCTGCATCGCAACATAGGAACTTTCGCATCGCACCACTCTCATCTATATTCACTTCAACGATGAGGCTCGGGCAAGAGCTGAATCGAACTACAGGAGACTACCAATGCTGCTCTCGCTCATCCGCATGATCCAGGCATTCCGGGACTATCAGCGCAATGTTGCCGAGCTGTCCCAGCTCAGCGATCGCGAACTGGCCGATATCGGCCTCGATCGCTCGGACATCCCGCGCGTTGCCGCCGGCCAGTATCAGGGCTGATATCGCTCAGCCCTAACCGGACGACCCGATAGCGCCCGCCTCGTGCGGGCGTTGTCGTATCCGGTGGCAGAAAACTCGATCTCGGCGATTCCACTCGCCGCAGAAAAGCGCTACCTGTCCGCCCCATGACAGGACCCCAATCCAACATCGTCCACGTTATCGGCGCCGGCCTTGCCGGCTCTGAGGCTGCCTGGCAGGTAGCGAAATCCGGGGTGCCGGTGGTGCTGCACGAGATGCGGCCGACCCGCATGACCGAGGCGCATCGCACCGATGGACTCGCCGAGCTCGTCTGCTCCAATTCGTTCCGCTCGGACGACGCCGCAAACAACGCCGTCGGCCTCCTGCACGCCGAGATGCGGCGGCTCGACTCGCTGATCATGCGCGCCGCCGATGCGAACCAGGTGCCCGCCGGCGGCGCATTGGCTGTCGACCGGGACGGCTTCTCCGCCGCGGTCACCAAGGCGCTCAACGACCATCCCCTGATCGAGATCGCACGCGGCGAGATCGCGGGTCTGCCTCCGGCCGAGTGGGGCAACGTCATCGTTGCCACCGGTCCCCTCACCTCGGCGCCGCTGGCCGATGCCATCCGCGAGCTGACCGACGAGAATGCGCTCGCCTTCTTCGACGCCATCGCTCCAATCGTGCACCGCGAATCCATCGACATGTCGGTGGCCTGGTTCCAGTCGCGCTACGACAAGGTCGGCCCCGGCGGCAACGGTGCCGACTACATCAACTGTCCCATGACCAAGGAGCAGTATGACGGCTTCGTCGCCGCGCTGATGTCAGGCGAGAAGACCGAATTCAAGGAATGGGAGACCAACACTCCCTATTTCGACGGCTGCCTGCCGATCGAGGTGATGGCGGAGCGCGGCCCCGAGACGCTACGCCATGGCCCCATGAAGCCGGTCGGCCTCACCAATCCGCACGATCCCGCCACCAAGGCTTATGCGATCGTGCAGCTCCGCCAGGACAACAAGCTCGGCACGCTCTACAACATCGTCGGCTTCCAGACGAAATTGAAATACGGCGAGCAGCAGCGCATCTTCCGCACCATTCCCGGACTGGAAAAAGCCGAGTTCGCGCGCCTGGGTGGCCTACATCGCAACACCTTCCTGAATTCGCCAAAGCTGCTCGACACCCAATTGCGGCTGCGCGCACAGAAACGGCTGCGCTTTGCCGGCCAGATGACCGGCTGCGAGGGCTACGTGGAATCGGCCAGCGTCGGCCTGATCGCCGGTCTCTATGCCGCGGCCGACGCGCGCGGCGAGGCGCTTGTCAGCCCGCCCAGCACGACCGCGCTCGGATCGCTGCTCGGCCACATCACCGGCGGCCATATCGAGACCATCGAGCCGGGCACGCGCTCGTTCCAGCCCATGAACGTCAACTTCGGCCTGTTCCCGCCGCTCGCGACGGTCCCGACGAAGAAGCCCGACGGCACGCGGCTGCGCGGCAACGAGAAGACGGTGGCCAAGAAGCAGGCGCTGAGCGCGCGGGCGCTCGCCGATCTCGATCGCTGGATCGCAGATCACCTGCGCATTGCCGCCGCCGCATGAGTCTTCGATGAGTCTCCCCAAAGACGACGCCGCAGAGCTGTCGGCGCGCTGGACCGAGGGCGTGCTGCTCAAGCGCGACGTGTTCTCCACCGTCGAGCGCGGTCGCTTCCGCGCCGAGAGCGGCGAGACCGACGCGGTGCTGCGCCGGCTCGACGAAGTGCCCTGGTGGTCGCTTCTGCTGGCACGCCATCTGTTCGCGCGCGAGAAGCACGCGCTGGCGCTTGCCAAGGGTCTCGACGTCGGGCCTGAGCTGCTGTGGGCCGGACGGCGGGCGCTGGTGCGCGGCTTTGTCGATGGCGTCGCGCTGCATCTGGCCAAGCCCCATGGCAATCTCGCCTATTTCCGATCGGCGAAAGCCGTGCTGCGCCGGCTGCGCCGCGCCGGCATCTGCCACAACGATCTGGCCAAGGAACAGAACTGGCTGGTCGGCCGCGACGGCCGCGCCTATGTGACCGACTTCCAGCTCGCGGCCTGCTTCGACCGCCGCGGCCGGCTCTATCGCATCCTGGCCTATGAAGACCTCCGACACCTGCTCAAGCACAAGCGCTCCTACGCGCCGGAGGCCCTGACGCCGCGGGAGCGGAAGATTCTGGCGAAGAAGTCGCTCGCCGCGCGCCTTTGGCTCGCCACCGGCAAGAAGGTCTATCGCGCCATCACCCGCGGGCTGTTCAACTTCACCGACCGCGAGGGCGGCGGCCGCCGGCTCGTCAACGACGCGCCGGTGCTCGCCGAGCTGATCCGCCGCAATCCTGCCGTGCGCGATACCGCCATCGTCGCCTTCGCCGACCGCCGCTCCGGCGTCGGGCTCTATGCCTTCGTCGAAGCCGATCAGGCCGCGCTCGAGGGCCAGCTCCGCAGCGAGCTTGCCGCCGCCAAGGGACCGAAGCCGCCCGAGCACATCCAGGTCGTGCATGCGCTGCCCCGCAATAACAGCGGCGAGCCGCGCACCGAGGTCCTGCAACTGGTCGCCATGAACCAGCTCGATCTGATCGAGCCGATGATGAAGAACGAGCAGGACCGAGCCTTCCTCAAGGACATCCTGGAGCAGCGCAAGAACCTGCGCGACCGCTTCAATTTCGAGGCGGACCTGCCGACGCGCTAGCGCAGAGCCTGTGCCTTGAAGCGTCCACATTGGCGATGGAGAAGCGCTGCGATAACGCAAGGTCGGCACGGATGATGGGCGCTCGGGGGACGGTGATGCATCGTGTGGTTGGCGGCTTGATCGCCGGCCTTCTGCTGTTGGCAGGCGCCCCTGCGCTGGCGGACTCGCCAGCCGAGCTGATCTCGAGCTTCCGTCTCAAGCACGGCGAGCCCCGTGTCGTCCGCGACGCCACGCTCGACCGCATCGCGATGGACCAGGCCCGCGCGATGGCGGCCAAGGACGACCTCAGCCACGACGCACTCGGGCCGTTCAACCGCCGCGTCGCCCCGGCCGGCGCGGGCCGGGCCGCCGAGAACATCGCCTACGGCTACGACAATTTCGAGAAGACACTGGGCCAGTGGATCGACTCCTCCGGGCACCGCAAGAACCTGCTGCTGCGCAACGCTTCCCGCGTCGGCATCGCCAGCGCCAGGAATGCGAGTGGCAAGCGCACCTATTGGGCCATGGTCATCGCCGGCGACTACGCGCCGAAGGGCAAAGGCAAGAAAAACGACAAGGAGCCCGTCGTTGCTGTGAAGCGGGAGGTCGCTCCGGCCAGCAAGCCAAAGTCCAGCAATTGTCACGTCAAGCTGCTGGGGCTTTGCATCTGAGGCGGGCTCATCTTGCTCGCGGTCGGCAACGCGCCTAATTCATGGGTTGCAAGAATGGAGGGCGTCAGTGATCGACCTCGACCGAATACGTGCCGACACGCCAGCGGCCTCCCGGATCGCCTATCTCCACAACGCCGGCGCGGCGCTGATGCCGACCCCCGTCGCCGCTGCCATGAAGCAGCATATCGACCTCGAAAGCGCGATCGGCGGCTATTCCGCCGCCGATCGCGAGGCCGAGCGGCTCGATGCAGTCTATGGCTCAGTCGCGCGTCTGCTCAACGCCGCGCCCGACGAGATCGCGCTGGTTGAGAACGCGACAGTTGCCTGGCAGATGGCGTTCTATTCGCTTCCGTTCCGCAAGGACGATCGGATCCTGACCGCCGAAGCGGAATACGCTGCTAATTATGTTGCGTTTCTTCAGGTCGCGAAACGAACCGGTGCGGTCATCGATGTGGTGCCGAGCGATGCCAGCGGCGAGCTCGATATCGAGGCGCTCGAACGGATGATCGATGACCGGGTGAAGCTGATCGCGATCACCTGGGTGCCGACCAATGGCGGGCTGGTCAATCCAGCCGCGGCGATCGGCAGGATCGCGCGGGCGCATGGCATTCCCTATCTGCTCGACGCCTGCCAAGCGGTCGGGCAGATGGCGGTCGACGTCGAAGCCATCGGCTGCGACATGCTGTCCGCCACGGGCCGCAAGTTCCTGCGCGGCCCGCGCGGCACCGGCTTTCTCTACGTTCGCAGGAACATGCTGCAGCAACTCGAGCCACCGATGATCGACCATTTCGCAGCGCCCTGGGTCTCGCGGGACAGCTATCAATTGCGCGACGATGCCCGCCGCTTCGAGACCTGGGAGAACAACTACGCAGCCCGGTTGGGGTTGGGAGCAGCTGTCGACTACGCCCTTGAAATCGGCATCGCCCCCATCGAACAGCGCTGCCGCATGCTGGCTGGCCGACTTCGCGACGGCCTCGCGGCGCTTCCTGGCATCACCATTTGCGACCTCGGGCGCGCGCCCGGGGCCATCGTCAGCTTCACGATGAAGGGACATGAGGCGGACGCCATCGTTGCCAGCGCCGCTGCAGCCGGGATCACGATCGGCGCGTCCGATCCGTCGAGCACGCGCATCGACGCCGAACGTCGCGCGTTGCCGAATGTGGTGCGGGCATCACCGCATTATTACAACACGGAAGCCGAGGTCGACCGGCTTATCGTGCATCTAAAGGGTCTGCCGTCGCGGTAGTGTCCGCGCCGCTCAGGTGCATCGCGCGCTCAGTCCGGACGCACTGAGCCTGGCCATCACCTGGTCGAGGTGGGCGGCATCGCGGGTCTCGATGACAAGCTGCAGCAGCGTCGCCTTGGCCGGCAGGTCGGAGAAGGTCCGCTGATGCGAGACCTCGATGATGTTCGCACCCGCCTCGGCCAGCAGCGCCGCGACCGCGGCCAGTTGCCCCGGCCGGTCGGGGATATCGAGCGAGAGCTGCGTCAGCCGCCCCTCCCGCGCGAGCTCGCGGGTGAGCACGGAGGCGATCAGCCTGGTATCGATGTTGCCTCCGCTCAGCACCAGGCCGACCTTCTGGCCGGCGAAACGGGACGGATCAGACATCAGCGCGGCGAGGCCCGCGGCGCCGGCCCCCTCGACCACGGTCTTCTCGATCGAGATCAGGGTCGCGACCGCGCGTTCGAGCTCGGCTTCGTTGACGAGCGCTATGTCGTCGACGAGGCTGCGGACGATCTCGGTGGTGATCCGGCCCGGCGATTTCACCGCGATGCCCTCGGCCAGCGTATCGCCGCGCGCCGGCAGATTGCCGCCATGGATGGCGTTGTACATCGAGGGATAGAGCCAGGCCTCGACGCCCAGGATCCGCAGCGACGGCTTGATCGACTTTGCGGCAATGGCAATGCCGCTGATCAGCCCGCCGCCGCCGATCGGGACGACCAGCGTGTCGAGCTCCGGCACCGCCTTGAGCATTTCCAACCCGATCGTGCCCTGCCCCGCGATCACGAGCGGATCGTCGTAAGGGTGGACGAAGATCATGCCGTGCGCTTCGCCGTGGCTCCGCGCAAAGCCGGCCGCCTCTTCCAGTGTCGCGCCCGTGACCACCACCTCGGCGCCGTGATGCCTCGTGTTCTCGATCTTCACCATCGGCGTGCCGATCGGCATCACGATGGTGGCGGGAATGCCGAGCCGCTTGGCGTGGTAGGCGACGCCCTGCGCATGATTGCCCGCGGACATCGCGATCACGCCTCGCGCACGCTCTTCCGGCATCAAAGCGGTGAGCCGGTTGAGCGCGCCGCGCTCCTTGAACGAGGAGGTGAACTGGAGGTTCTCGAATTTGAGCCAGATGTCGCAGCCGCAGATGCCGCTCAGCGTGCGGCTGTAGCTGCAGGGCGTCTGGACGACGGCGCCTTGGATGATCTTGGCGGCCGCGTGAATGTCTTCCGGTGCGACCGGAAAGCCGCTGAGGTCAAGGGACGTGATGTCGGACAAGTCAGCCATGGGACAGCATAGAGCATTGGCCCGGCTCGGGCGATAAGCCAACCGCTATTTGGTAAATTCCCGCGAACGTGAAGCCCGCCACAGTGTCCACAGCGTGCGCAGCCGCGAGGGCGGTTGCGGCGCGAACGGATTGCGCCCGGGCTGCGACAGGCGCTTGAGGTCGGCTCGCGTCTGGCTCAACGACAGAAAGGCAGGACGCACCAATGCCGGCACCTGCGGCAGCAGCGACAGGGCCGTGGTCACGTGCTGCCGCGCCTCGCCGGCAAGCTGCTCCAGGACGGCATGCAGGCTCGGTGTCTCCTCGCCGGCGAAGACGTCCTCCATGCTGCAATCGTGCTTCTCGATCACCTGCTGCGGCAGGAACAATTGCCGGTGTGCGGCATCGCGCGGCAAGTTGGCGATGACCTGCACGATACCCTGCGCCAGGCCGGCATGGCGGGCGAGATGCTCGACCGCCTCCGACCGCGGTCCCAGAACCTGGGCCGCCAGACCGAATAGAGCCGAAGAGGTCGCGGCCAGATAAGCTTCCAGCGCCGCCATGGTCGGCATCGGATCGTTGTAGAGATCGAACTGGTGCTCTTCGGCAAGCAGCGACAGCGGCTCGACCGGCAGGTCGAAATCTCGGATCGCGCGGAGCAGCTCGGCTGCGACCGGATTGCCCTCCGCGCTGCCGTGGACATGGCCCGACAGCATGTCGGTCCACCATTGCAGGCGGATCTCACCGGGCAAGGGCTGGCTCACCTGGTCGCGGACGCGGACGATCTCGACGTTGAAGGCGTACAGCGCCTGCAGTGCGCGCCGCTCGGCGGCCGACACGAACAGGGTCGCGGCGTAGCGGGGAAAGTCATGGCTGCGCACGAGATCGGCGCAGAAGGCGGCGGAGTCGGATGGCGGCGGCGGGCTGCTCATGGCACGGCGATCAGCGCGGCGGCAACCCGCCGCCGCTCGCCGATCATGATGTTGTAGGTGCGCACGGCCGGCCCGGTCTGCATCGTGTCCAGCACGACCCCGACCGCCTTGAGCGCCTGTCGCAGCTCCGGTGGCGGCAGCCACAGCCCGGTGCCGGTGCCGACCAAGAGCGTGTCGATGCTGCTGGCCGCCGTGAACACGCGATCGAGTGAATAGCGGTCGATCTTGTCGGGGGCGGTCACGTCCCAGGCCCAGATCGCGTCGGGCAGGCACAGCAGCGAGCCCCGGTGCGACATGCCGGCGAACGCGAAGCCGCCCTTGCCATAGGCCTCGATCGGCGCCGAGCGCGGGAAATGCGGAGCGTTGGGATCGCCGGCCATGAGCCTCGTCCGAATGGGCTTACTGCCCTCGCAAACGCCTGCGAGGGCATGAGGTTCGGATCATGCCTTGCTTTTCTTCGCCGGCGTCGCCGTATCCGCCGCATCTTCGCGATGCTCGCCGACGCCGAGGTAGATCAGGATCGGCGCCGCGATGAAGATCGAGGTGTAGGTGCCGACCAGCACGACGCCGAACATCATCACCGCCGTGAAGCTGTGGATGGCGTGACCGCCGAACAGCAGCAGCGCCAGCAAGGCCAGCGTCACCGTGACGTGGGTGATGATCGAGCGCGAGAGCGTCGAGTTGATGGACTCGTTGAGCAGCTGCGGCATCGGCATCTTCTTGTAGCGTCGGAGCATTTCGCGGATCCGGTCGTAGATGACGACGGTGTCGTTGAGCGAATAGCCGAGAATCGTCAGCAGCGCCGCGATGCTGGTCAGGTCGAAATCGACCTGGCTGATCGACATGAATCCGATCGTCAGCACGATGTCGTGCACGTTGGCGATCATGGCGCCAAGCGCGAACTGCCATTCGAACCGGAACCAGAGATAGATCAGGATCCCGATGATCGCGAGCATCAGGCCGGCCATGCCCCAACCCAGTAGCTCGCCGGAGACACGCGGACCCACCACCTCGACGCGGCGATACTCGACGGACTCGCCGAGTGCACCGCGGATCTTGTCCACCGCGGCCTGCTGCGCCTTGTCCCCGCCCGGCTGCTCGGCAACACGAAGCAGCACGTCGGCGGGGCCGCCAAATTGCTGCAACTGGACTTCGCCAAGGCCGAGGCCGCCAAGAGTCGTTCGCATCTGCGCAAGATCGGCAGGGCCCGCCTTGGCCCGCACCTCCATCAAGGTGCCGCCCTTGAAGTCGATGCCGAAGTTCAAGCCATGGGTGAAGAACAGCACGATGGCGACGATCGAGAGCGTCGCCGAGATCGGGAACGAGATGCGGCGGAACTGGGTGAAGTCGAAATGCGTATCGTCCGGCACGATGCGCAGCGACGGCAAGAGGCCGAGCACGCTGACAACGGTCAGAACGGCAATCAGGATGCCGAGGGAGATGAGAACGAGTTGAGTAGTGGTCACAGCCGGCCTCGAATTATCAAATCGGCACGGTCTTCGGCCGCTTCCACTGCACCCACCACGCGACGATCAGGCGGGTCATGGTGAAGGCGGTGAACACAGTGGTGATGATGCCGATACCGAGCGTTACAGCGAAGCCGCGCACCGGTCCGGTGCCGATCATGAACAGCACGGCAGCGGCGATGAAGGTGGTGACATTCGAATCGAGAATGGTCGCAAGCGCGCGCTTGAAGCCTGCGTCGATGGCCGAGATCGGGCTTCTCCCGCCGCGCAGCTCCTCGCGGATACGCTCGTAGATCAGCACGTTGGAGTCCACCGCGATGCCGACGGTGAGCACGATGCCGGCGATTCCAGGCAGCGTCAGCGTGGCGCTGAGCAGCGACAACAGGCCGAAGATCATGGCGACGTTGATCGCCACCGCGATGTTGGCGAACACGCCGAACAGCCGATAGGTCAGCAGCATGAAGATGATCACCAAGATCGATCCGACATAGGCCGCAAGCTCGCCCTTGTCGATCGAGTCCTGGCCGAGGCCCGGACCGACGGTGCGTTCCTCGACCACCGTGAGCGGCGCAGGCAGCGCGCCGGCACGCAGCAGGATCGCGAGATCGTTGGCCGATTGCACAGTGAAATTGCCGGAAATCTGGCCTTGGCCGCCGGTGATGGGCTCGCGGATGACGGGCGCCGAGATCACCTTGTTGTCCAGCACGATCGCGAACGGCAGGCCCACATTCTCCTGTGTGGCCTGCGAGAATTTGCGCGCGCCCGAGGTGTTGAACTTGAAGCTGACGACCGGCTCGCCGGTGCGCTGGTCGAAGCTCGCCTGGGCGTCGGTCAGGTCGCCGCCGGCGACCAGCACCTGCTTCTTGACCACGTAGGGCGTGGGCGGCGGCGATGCGCTCATCAGCAGCTCGGAGTCCGGCGGCACCCTGCCCGTTTGCGCCTGATCCGGCGGCACGGAGGTGTCGACCATGCGAAATTCCATCTTCGCGGTCTTGCCGAGCAGCTCCTTCAGGCGCGTCGGATCCTGGAGACCCGGGACCTGCACCAGGATGCGGTCGTTACCCTGACGTTGGATGATAGGCTCGACGGTGCCGAGCTCGTTGACGCGCTTCTCGACGATCTGGATCGACTGCTCGATGGTCTTGCGCAGGCGATCGAGCATCGCGGCCTCAGGGATGGTCAGGCGGATGAGCCCGCCGCCGGCATCGGTCACGTCCAGGTCGCGCTGGCCGCTGGAGCCCATCAGACCGCCCAATGGCTGCGACAGCTCCCGCAGCTTGGATAGCGCAGTTTGCAGATCGGATTCCTTGGTGATGCGTGCCTCGACGGCATCGTTTCGCACAGCAATACCGCCGGTAAATCCGATCCGCGCATCGCGCAGCACCTTCTGTGCATCGCCGCGGATTTGATCGAGCCTCTGCTTCTTCACATAGCCGGCATCGACCTCGAGCTGTAGTGAGGAGCCGCCCTGAAGGTCGAGACCCAACACCAGCCGGCGCTGCGCCCAGGCGGGCCAGGTCTTGACCTGCGACTCCGGGAAGAAGTTCGGGACCGCGCAGAGGCACACGATCAGCGCCGTCAGGATGATCCCGAGCGCCTTCCACCGCGTGAAATACAACATCGACTGGACCTGTCAGATCGGGAGACTTGAGATGCTCGCGGAAGCGCTCACTTCGACGCGGCGTCGTCCTTGGCGGCTTCCTTGCTATCCTTGGATTCCTTGGCCGGCTCACCCTTGGCGCGTACCCCGGAGATCATCTGGCGCATTTGCCGCACGCGCACCCCGTCGGAAATCTCGAACTCGATCTGGTCGTCATCGACGACCTTGGTGACCTTGCCGACGAGGCCGCCCGAGGTCACGACGGTGTCGCCGCGGCGGATGTTCTTCACGAGCTCTGCGTGGTCGCGGACCTTCTTCTGCTGTGGACGCAGAATCAGGAAGTACATGATCACGAAGATCAGGGCGAACGGCAGCAGCGACATCAACATGCTGTTGGTGTCGCCGGCGGCCGCAGCCTGGGCATACGCAGGGGTAATGAACATTCGGACGATCCTCGTGAGAACGGGGGAAAGCCGGTCAGGCCCTCGAAGGCGACCGGTTCGGTCAAATTCGCGCGGACTATAGCGGCCATTGCCCCAATTGCAACGCTGCCAGACCGCCCTTTTGGCCCACCTTGCGGCAGGCCGCGAGGCCCGATAAGGCTGCGTTCTCAGGAACTTCGGACATGCCCAAAAAGCTCAGCAAAAGCCCGGCCGGCAAAGGCCCCCGCACCCCTGCCAGGAAGCTCGCGCGCCTCGCGGCAAAACGCCCCACGGCAGCCTCCAAAGCGATCACCGAGGTCGCCCCGGACCTTGCCCAGGAGCGCATCGTCCGCGCGCTGGAGACCATTGCCGCACACCTCTCCGCCCAGGGCCGCCCAGCCCTTGAGCCCGAATCGTTCGAACGGGCGGATGCTTATGTCTGGCACCCCGACGGCCGCCTTGCTGCGGTGCCGCGGGTCAGCCGCGTCGAACTGTTCCTCCTCAAGGGCGTCGACCGGATGCGCGACATCCTGATGGAGAACACCGAGCGCTTCGCCAATGGCCTGCCCGCCAACAATGCCCTGCTGTGGGGCGCGCGCGGCATGGGCAAGTCGTCGCTGGTAAAGGCCGCGCATGCCAGCATCAATGCCGAGCGCAAGGCCGCCGACAAACTCAAGCTGATCGAGATTCACCGCGAGGACATCGAAACGCTGCCGATGCTGATGGAGAAGCTCCGCGACGCCAGCTTCCGCTTCATCGTGTTCATCGACGACCTCTCCTTCGACGGCAACGACGCGTCCTACAAGTCGCTCAAGGCCGTGCTCGAAGGCGGCATCGAAGGCCGGCCCGACAACGTCATCCTCTACGCGACTTCGAACCGCCGCCATCTGTTGGCGCGGGACATGATCGAGAACGAGCGCTCGACCGCGATCAATCCGGGGGAAGCGGTCGAGGAGAAGGTCTCGCTATCGGATCGCTTCGGCCTCTGGCTCGGCTTCCATCGCTGCAGCCAGGACGAATACCTCGCGATGGTGCGCGGCTATTGCAGCCATTTCGGCATCGAGGTCGACGATGAGGCACTGGAGCGCGAGGCGCTGGAATGGTCGACCACGCGCGGCTCGCGCTCGGGCCGCGTCGCCTGGCAGTTCGTGCAGGAGCTAGCGGGACGGCTCGGCGTGAAGCTGACGGCGAAGTAAGGCGAGCTTTCACCCCACCCACAACCGTCATCGCCCGCGAAGGCGGGCGATTCAGTATTCCAGAGACTGTCGTAATGAATCGAGAGGCCGCGGCGTACTGGGTCGCCCGGTCAAGCCGGGCGACGACAGCTTTCGCGCGGAAGCCCTGTCGGCCTCACGCCCCGTTCAGGAATTGAAGCGGATCAACCGGGCTCGATCCCTTGCGGATCTCGAAGTGGAGCTGCGGCGACGCCACCTCCCCGGATTGACCCGACTTGGCAATGACCTGACCGCGCTTGATGGTATCGCCGCGCTTCACCAACAGCTCACTCGCATGGGCATATGCGGTGACGTAGCCGTTGGAGTGCCGAACCAGGACGAGATTGCCGTAACCCTTCAGCTCGTTGCCGGAATAGGCGACGACACCGTCTTCAGCCGCCTTGACCGGAGTGCCCTCGGGCACCGCCAGATTGATCCCGTCATTGGACTTTCCATTGGTCTTGGCGCCGTAGGTCGTGACCACCTTGCCACGCACCGGCCAACGGAAGGTCGGCAGCGCACCGGTGGCGTCCGCAGCCTTCGCCGGCGTCTCGGCGGGCTTCTCTTCGACATTGGCAGTCGCCTGCGCCAGACGCGCGCTTTGCACCGGCGCGGCGGCAGCCAGTTTGGTGGCGGGCGCGGGAGCGGCCGCGACGGGCTGGAGCGTCGCCACGGGAGCAGCTGCGACCGGAGCCGCTGGCGCCGCGAGGGCAGCGGTCTTGGCACCGGGCACGGTCAGCCTGGTGCCGAGCTTGAGTTTTGCGGACGGATCGATCCCGTTGGCGCGGGCGAGATCAGCTGTCGAGATATGGCTCTTGCGGGCAATACTGGCGAGCGTATCGCCCTTATTGACGAAATGGGTGCTCGCCGGCGCAGCCATGGCCACGACGGGCTTGGCAGCAGGCGCGGCAGCAACGGGAGCCATCGCAGGCGCCGGCACAGCGGCCGTCGCCGCCGACGGGATGATCAACTGCTGGCCGGGCGAGAGCGCCCGCGGGCCCTTGTAGCCATTGGCCGCGAGGATTGCCTGCGGCGTGACGCGGTAACGCTTCGCGAGCACGTCCAGCGTATCGCTGGTGCCGACGATGATCTTGGTACCGCCCGCCGGCTGGGCAGCCGCGACAGAGCGCGGCGGCACCGTGGCCGTGGTCTCCAGGTGCGGCTGCGCCGGCGGCGCATAGGAGCTGACGCCGCGGCCGCCTCCGGATACGCCTCCGCCCGAAGTCACGGGATAGGATTGCGGAGCAGCGACAGCGGGCGGAGGCAGCGGCTGCGACTGGTAATATCCGGGCTGCGTCTGCGGCCGCGCATATTGCGGCAGCTCGCGCGGCTGCTGCGGCGGCGCCTGCTGCACCGAACCGGTTTGTTCGGACGCGAAGGGATTGGAGAAGTTCGACTGGGACAGCCGCGACGACATGTCGGCGCTGCACCCTGCAAAGCTGAAGGAGATCAGCGCCAGCACCGCGACCTGCGGCACGCGGCGCGAGTAAAGCAACTCGGCGACAGCGGACATGGTTACTCACTCGTACGCAACAGAACTGGTGTTTTAAGTAAACACGCGCCGAGTAAATAACGGCTTAACCCTCCGATAAGATGTTGGCCGCACAGCCGATCCGGGATTCTACAATTCCCGCGCCACGCCGGGCAGCGCCGGCACGAAGCGGACCTCGACGAGTTCCCTGCGCTCGAATCCGGTTTCGGTGCGGGTCAGGCGGATCAGCGTCTGTACGCCCTGATGCGGGCCGACGGGGGCGATCAGGATCCCCCCAAGCTCCAGCCGCTCGACCAAGTTCTCCGGGATATGCTCCATCGCGGCGGTGACGATGATGCGATCGAACGGTCGGATATTGGGCGGCAGATCGAGACCGTCGCCGAGCATCACCTCGACATTGTGACAACCAAGCTTCTCGAGCCGGGCGCGTGCCGTGTCGGCGAGCTTGCGATAGCGCTCGACGGTCAGCACCTGGCCGGCGAGCCGCGACAACACGGCGGCCTGGTAGCCCGAACCAGTGCCGATTTCGAGCACCCGGTGCTGCTTCTGGAGCTGGAGTTGCTCGGTCATGTAGGCGACGACGAAGGGCTGGCTGATGGTCTGTCCGCAAGCGATCGGCAGCGCGCTGTCACGATAGGCGCCATCGCGATCGGCCTCCTCCACGAAGAGATCGCGCGGCACCTCCTCCATGGTCCGCAGCACGGCCTGGTCACTGATGCCGCGGCGCCTCAGCGTGAGCTGAAACATCATCTTTTCCGGCGGCGGCTCGTGGGAAGTCATGGCTACTATCGCTCATTTCGTCTGGCGGCTTTGTCTGCACCGCAGGGACCTGAGCTGGGAATCTTGTTCCGGCTCAGGAACTCGTGGTAACCTTTCGACGCGGCATTTGACCACAACAGGCTTTCAAAGCGCTAAGTCATTTGCGAATTTGCCTTCGCTGAAACGCGCATTGCGCCACTTATCGTTATCTGCGAACGTTCGCGAAAATGGGCAAGGACTCACCTATGACTGCGACAGGGCTTTCGGGCCGCTCTGTTTTCCTCGTCGAGGACGAGGTCATGATCAGAATGATGGTCGCGGACATGCTCGAGGAGCTGGGCTACAGGGTTGCCGCCGAGGCCGGCGACATCAATGATGCCATGCGGCTTGCGCAATCGACCGAATTTGACCTCGCCATTCTGGACGTCAACGTCAACGGCAAGGTCATCTCGCCGGTGGCCGATGTCATCATGGCGAAGGGTCGCCCGTTTATTTTCGCTACCGGTTACGGCTCCTCCGGCCTGCCCGAACAGTACCGCGACCGGCCGGCGCTTCAGAAACCGTTCCAGCTCGACGCGCTCAGCAGGACCATCGAGGCCGCGCTTCGCGGCGGCTAGGTCTATTTCAGGGTCGCGCCGAGCTGCTCCGAAAACGCCTCATTGGTGCGGTCCAGCCTGAGCGGGGTGACCGAAACGTAGCGCTCGCGCAGCGCCGCCAGATCGGTGCCGGCGTCCGGCGTGTCGAGCATCGCAGTCCGTTCGAAGCCGATCCAGAAATACGGATTACCGCGGCCGTCCCTGCGCTCATCGATCTTGAGGAAGCCGAGATTGCGCTTGCCCTGCCGCGTGACACGGACGCCCTGCACCTCCTCGGGCGCGCAGGACGGGAAGTTGACGTTGATCACCGTGTCCTTGGGAACGCCGGCGGCAATCACCTTGCGCAGGATGTCGGGCCCGAACTTGCGCGCGGTGTCCCACGGCGGGCGCTCCCGGGTCTCGACGCTGAACTCCTGCGACAATGCAAACGACGGCAGCCCCAGGATGGTCCCCTCCAGCGCGCCGGCAATGGTGCCGGAATAGACCACGTCCTCGGCGACGTTGCGGCCCTTGTTGACGCCGGACAGCACGATGTCAGGCAGCTTGGCACCGAGGATGTGGCGGGCGCCCATGATGACGCAGTCCGTCGGCGTACCGCGCACCGCAAAATGGCGAGGGCCGACTTCGCGCAGGCGCAAGGGGTCGTTCAACGACAGCGAATGCGACACGCCGGACTGGTCGAGCTCGGGCGCCACCACCCAGACGTCATCGGACAAGGCGCGCGCGATCTCCTCCACGACCTTGAGGCCGGGAGCATGAATGCCGTCGTCATTGGTGCAGAGAATGCGCATGCGAAAGGTTCGTTTCCAAAAAAACGGGTCTGAGCCGTCTTATCTGGCCGGGGCCGAACAGGCAAACCGGACGATTGCGGTCGGGCGGCTGGTTCCCGGCCTGATCCCGTTACCCTCGGATGCGCCATTGCGGCAGGAAGCGCGCCAGCCGGCCCTCCGCACGCAGCTTCATCGCCGGCACGGCCGGACTGATGACCGGAGCCTCGATCACGCCGAGCGCTTCCAACTGCGCCACGAGCGGATTCGACTCCGGCGGCTGCGGAAAGCGCTCGCGCGCCACTGCCAGCGCCTTGTCGAAGTCGGCAGCATTGACGCCGGGCTTGGACCGCCGGCTCCGCACGAGATCGTCGTCCCAAAGCCGGGCGATCTCGATGTCTAGCACGCCGCGCAGGCGCTGATCGATGGCCTGGATCCCGGCGCCCGTTACGGCCCATTGTCGGCCGACCCAGAAGATGTCGCGGTGCAAGGCCATGACCGGTGGGTTCGCGTTGGCGGGTGGCCGGCAGGATAGCCGGCCGACCGATCTGCGCAAGCCTACTCGCGGCCGATCACCTTCAGCCCGCCCATATAGGGCTGGAGCACGTCAGGGACCGCGATCGAGCCGTCCTCCTGCTGATAGGTCTCCATCACGGCAATCAGCGCGCGGCCGACGGCGGTGCCGGAGCCGTTCAGCGTGTGCACGAAGCGCGGCTTGCCGTCGGGCCCGCGCGAGCGCGCATCCATGCGGCGGGCCTGGAAGTCGCCGCAGACCGAGCAGCTCGAGATCTCGCGGAACGCCCCGCCCTCGCCCTGCCCGGGCATCCAGACCTCGATGTCATAGGTTTTTTGCGCCGAGAAACCCATATCTCCCGCACAGAGCGTCATCACGCGATAATGCAGGTCGAGCTTCTGCAGCACCTGCTCGGCGCAGGACAGCATCCGTTCCAGTTCGTCCTTGCTCGCTTCCGGCGTCGTGATCGAGACCAGCTCGACCTTGGTGAACTGGTGCTGGCGGATAATCCCGCGCGTGTCGCGGCCCGCGGCGCCCGCCTCGGCACGGAAGCACGGCGTCAGCGCCGTGAGGCGCATCGGCAGCTGCTTCTCATCGAGGATGGATTCGCGCGCGAGATTGGTCAGCGAGACTTCTGCCGTGGGAATCAGGCCGAGGCGCTCGGTCTTCAACCGCTCATGGTCGGGCGAAGCGAGCAGCTCGCCCTTGATCGCCCAGAACTGATCGTCCTCGAATTTCGGCAATTGCCCGGTGCCGAACATCACCTCGTTGCGCACAAGCAGCGGCGGATTGATCTCGGTGTAGCCGTGCTCGGTGGTGTGCAGATCGAGCATGAACTGGCCGATCGCGCGTTCGAGCCGCGCCAGCCCCTTCTTCAACACGACGAAGCGCGCGCCGGAGAGCTTTGCCGCCGCCTCGAAATCCATGTAGCCGAGCGCGGTGCCGAGATCATCATGCAGTTTTGGCGCAAAGCTGTAGTTGCGCTTGTTGCCGTACACGTGGCGCTGCACGTTGCCGTGCTCGTCGACGCCGTCGGGCACGTCGTCGAACGGGATGTTCGGAATTGCCGACAGCTCCTTCGCCAGCTCGTCGTCGGCAGCCTTTGCGGCGGCTTCGAGCTCCGGCATCGAGGTCTTGAGCTCGGCGACTTCCGCCATCAGCTTGGCGGCACGCGCCTCGTCCTTCGCCTTCTTGGCGTCTCCGATTTCCTTCGACGCCGCATTGCGCCGTGCCTGCGCCTGCTCGGAGGCGAGAATCGCCGCACGACGCCTCTCGTCGATCGCCAGCAGCGAGCCCGACATCGGCTTCAAGCCACGCCTCGCGAGGCCGGCATCGAAGGCTTGCGGATTGTCGCGGATCGCTTTGATGTCGTGCATGGCTCTGGTCCTGGCTTGTTGCAAGTCTGCAAATTCTGATTTGCATTCATGCAAATGGCCGCTCCCCCTAGCACAGCTGTCATCATCCGCGAAGGCGGATGATCCAGTATTCCAGAGACGTCAGTGATCCCTTGTGAGGCCGGGGCGTACTGGATTCCCCGCCTTCGCGGGGAATGACAGTGGAGCTAGCCGCCCTACTCCGCCGGATTGGCGGGCGTCGACACGTCGGTGCCGGTCGCGGTCTGCGCGGCTGCCGCCTTCCTCTCCACCATCGCCACCGCGAGGATCGAACCCTCATAGAGTGCCATCAGCGGAAATGCGAGGGAGCACTGGCTGAGCACGTCGGGCGGCGTCAGCACGGCGGCAATCACGAAGGCCAGGACGATGAAATAGCGGCGCTTCTCGCGCAGCATCTTCGAGCTGACGATGCCGATCCGCCCGAGCAGCGTCAGGATCACCGGCAGCTGGAAGGCGATGCCAAAAGCGAAGATCAGCGACATCATCAGCGACAGATATTCGCCGACCTTGGGCAGAAGCTGGATCTGCGCGGTCTCGTCGCCGCCGGCCTGCTGCATGCCGAGCGAGAAGCGCACCAGCATCGGCAGCACGACGAAATAAACCAGCGCGGCGCCCAGCACGAAGAAAAACGGGGTCGCGACCAGATACGGCAGGAAGGCCTGCTTCTCGTGCTTGTAGAGCCCGGGCGCCACGAATTTGTAGATCTGCGTCGCCACGATCGGGAACGAGATGAAGCCGGCCCCGAACAGCGCCAGCTTCAACTGGGTGATGAAATATTCCAGCAGCGCCGTGTAGATGAACTTGGAATTCTCGGGGCCGGCGATCCAGACGAACGGCCAGACCAGCACGTTGTAGATCTGCTTGGCAAAGAAGAAACAGAAGATGAAGGCAATGCCGAAGCCGAGCAACGCCTTGATCAGCCGCGAACGCAGCTCGATCAAATGGTCCATCAGCGGGGCTTTGCTGGCTTCGATGTCGGCGTCGGTCATGACGCTTTGGCGTCCTTGATCGCCTCGGATGGCGCGGTGTCCTGCGCCACGGGTGCCTGCTCGACCTCACGGGTGATCGCGAGCGGCTCGTCGACGGCTGCATGCGCCTCGGCCTCGACGCAGGTTTCCGGTGTCAGCGTTTCCGGAGTCGTGGGTGTGGACGGCGGTTCGACGACGGTCGTCGCCGACGTCTCGGCGGGCTTGTCCAGCGCATCGACGCGGAGCGCGTCGCTGACATCCTTCTGGAGCGAGGTCAGTGGATTGAAGCCGGTCGCGGCTTCCTTGACCTCGTCGAAGCTCTTCTTGAGGTCGGCCATCTCGGCCTCGCGCATCGCTTCCTGGAATTGACCCTGGAATTCGGCGGCCATCTTGCGGGCCTTGCTCATCCATTGCCCGACCATGCGCAGCACGCCCGGCAGCTCTTTCGGGCCGATGGCGATCAGGGCGACGACCCCGACGAGGACCAGTTCACTCCACCCGATGTCGAACATAAAGTCTTCCGTTCACGCCAGCCGGAGCCGGCCCAATCCCTCGCGCGCAGGATCGGGGCCGCTCTACCCGCGTCTCGCGTGCTTCTTCCGGCTCAGACGGCCTTGCTGCCGACGTCGGACCGCGTTGCGGTCGGCGCGCCATTGTGTTCGATGGACTTCGCCGGCTCGGGCTTGTCAGCGGGCTTGTCCTCGTCCTGCATGCCCTTCTTGAACGCCTTGATGCCCTGCGCCACGTCGCCCATCAGATCCGAAATCTTGCCGCGGCCGAACAGCAGCAGGACCACTGCGATCACCAAGATCCAGTGCCAAATGCTGAGTGAACCCATCCTGCAACCCTCCAAACGCGCATGGCCGGGGACCCGGCCGATCTTCACCGAAACCTAGGCTTGGCGGGTGTCAAAAACAAGGACCAAGGCAGCGCCAATTCGCTGCTGGTGCTACGCAATCTTGCTAGTGTTAACCTGTCGCAGGGGCCCAGAGAGACGGTGCCTCAGTCCTCAGCGCCGCCATCGCTGCGACCCTCGCCGCCATTTTCGTGGCCGCCTTCCGGTGCCGCTTCCGCAGTCTCGGGTTCGACCGCAGGCGCGAGCGCAAGATCCAGCTCGTCGCCGGGTTCCAAGGGATCCTCATCCTCCCGCAGGGCCGGGTCATCGGACGGAGTCGGCACGCTGAAGCCGGTCGGCAGGCGCGAATCCAGCAAGCCCGTCCCTTTCAGTTCCTCCAGGCCGGGCAGATCGCCGAGCTGTTCCAGAGTGAACTGCGACAGGAACTCCTCGGTGGTGCCGAAGGTCAGGGGACGGCCGGGCGTCTTGCGCCGGCCACGCGGCTTGATCCAACCGGTCTCCAGCAGAACGTCGAGCGTGCCCTTTGAAGTGACGACGCCGCGGATCTCCTCGATCTCGGCGCGCGTCACCGGCTGGTGATAGGCGATGATCGCCAGCACCTCGATCGCGGCGCGCGACAGGCGGCGGGTCTCGGTGCTCTCGCGCGTCATCAGCCAGGCAAGATCGCCGGCGGTGCGGAAGGTCCATTTGTTGGCAACGCGGACCAGGTTCACGCCGCGCAAGGCGTAGTCGGCCTGGAGCTGCTCGAGCGCGGCCTTGACGTCGACGCCCTCCGGCATGCGCTTGGCGAGCGTCGCGGTATCCAGCGGCTCGCTCGACGCGAACAGCAGCGCTTCCAGCAGCCGCAATTCCTCTGGACGAGCCTGGGTTTCGTTCTCCATCGGCTCGGCCTCTTCTACCCGCATTTCAGCCAGGCTTGCCATGGTAGATTCTCCTTCTTGCACTTAGGCGACCGGCGCATCAGGCGCAGGAGCTGCGTCCGGGACCGGCTTTGGGCGCCCCTTCCGGAAATAGATCGGCGCAAACGCCTCTTTCTGGTTCAGCTCGAGCTGACCTTCCCGCACCAGTTCGAGCGCGGCGGCAAAGCTCGAGGCGAACACCGTTGCGCGCTGCGTCGGATCGGCGACATGTCGGATCAGGAAATCGTCGAGCACGCCCCAATCGTCCTGCTCGTTGAGGCTGCCGACCAGCCGCTCCAGCGTGGCGCGCGCCTCGGCGAGCGACCACACCGTGCGCTTGGCCAGATGCACGCTCGCCAGCACGCGCGACTGGCGCTGGGCGGCATAGGCGGTGAGCAGGTCGTACAGCGTCGCGGTATATTTCGGATGCTTGATCTCGGCTATCTGCTCGGGCTCGCCGCGCGGGAAGATGTCGCGCTGCAATTGCGGCCTGTTCATCAGCCGGTTGGCGGCTTCGCGAATGGCTTCCAGCCGGCGCAGGCGGTTGGCGAGCGCGGTGGCCATCTGCTCGGCGCTCGGGCCTTCCGCACTCGGCGGCTCCGGCAAAAGCAGGCGCGACTTCAGGAAGGCGAGCCACGCCGCCATGACGAGATAGTCGGCGGCCAGCTCCAGCCGGATCTTTCGCGCAGCCTCGATGAAATGGAGATACTGGTCGGCGAGTGCCAGGATCGAGATCTTGGCGAGGTCGACCTTCTGCTGCCGTGCAAGCGCGAGCAAAAGGTCAAGCGGGCCCTCATAGCCCTCGACGTCCACCACCAACGCCGGCTCACCCTCGGCGAGCTCTGCGGGCCGCCCGGTTTCGAACGAAAGGATTTCTGCGGTCATGCCGATGCCGTGTTTGCCCGTGCGATCAATGCGTCCAGTTCCGCGCGCGCGGCCGCGCGGTCGAACGGCTGCGGCGGCTTGCGTGCGGCGAGCGCGGCGTTCGCCCGCTCCAAAGCCCTGCCCGACAATTCAGGCGTCTGGCCGGCGACCTCGCGCATCTCCTCGATGTTGCCGTTGCAATGCAGGGCCACGTCGCAGCCGGCCGCGAAGATGGCGCGGGTCCGCTCGGCGATATTCCCCGACAGCGCGTTCATCGACACGTCATCACTCATTAACAAACCCTGGAACCCGATTGCGCCGCGAATCACGTCAGCGATCATTGTCGCAGATGTCGTCGCCGGATGGGCGGGGTCGAACGCGCTAAACACAACATGTGCAGTCATGGCCATCGGCAGGTGCGCCAGCGGCTTGAACGCGGCGAAGTCGGTGCGTTCCAGCTCGCTCCTCGGCGTATCCACGGTCGGCAGCTTGAAATGGGTGTCCGCGGTGGCCCGGCCGTGGCCGGGGATGTGCTTGAGCACCGGCAGCACCCCGCCCTGCTCGAGGCCCTCGGTGACAGCTCGGGCAATCGCGGCGACCTTGCCCGGCTCGGTGCCGTAGGCCCGGTTCCCGATGACGGCATCGGCGCCCGGCACCGGCACATCGGCGAGCGGCAGGCAATCCACGTTAATGCCGAGATCGGCGAGATCGGCCGCGATGAGGCGGGCGCTCAGGCGGGCCGCGGTGAGCCCGGAAGCCGAATCATTGTCGTACAAGGTCGCGAATACGGCGCCCGGCGGATAGACCGGCCAGTGCGGCGGGCCGAGCCGCTGCACCCGTCCGCCCTCCTGATCGATCAGGACAGGCGCGTCGGGAGCATTGGCGACTGCACGCAATTCCGCAACCAGCGCAGCCACTTGCGCCGGTGTTGCAACATTGCGCTTGAACAGGATGAAGCCCCATGGGCGCTGGTCGCGGATAAACTCCCGCTCGGCGGCGGTCAGTTCCGTTCCGGATACGCCGGTAATGAAGGCCCGCGTGCTCATAACGGCCGATTAACCCTGCCCCGCCGAGGGGTCAAGGAAACGGCCGTTAATTCCTCTGGACGAAGCAGGCGGAGAGGCCTGCGGACTTCAGGCTGTTGCAAGCCTGCGTCGCTTCCTCGGCCGAAGCATAGGGACCAGCGAAGGCGCGGTAGACGATTCCCTTGCCCTTGTCGGTGAGATCGACCCGCTTGATCACCGGCGAACGGGAGCCCAGCACGCTGCCGTACTTGCTCTGAAGCACCCGGTAGGACGCAGCGGCGCTATCCTCGCTCTGCTGCGAGGAGACCTGCACGACGTATCCGCCACCGCTGCTCATGGGCGCAATCTGGGTGGGGTTTGTCGCGGCCATCCGCTGCGGCGGCTCGGCTGTGGGCGCCGATTGCGGCGCGAGCGACATCGGCTGATTGGCGCTGGCATTGGCCGAGGTCGGCGGATTGCGCGGGGCGGCCGGCGCAGCAGGTGCAGCCAGAGGCTTCGGCGCAGCCATGGGCTTGGCGGCAGCGCCTGATTGGGGTGCCGCGCCATCGGTCTGATCGCCCTTCACCGCTACAGTCCTGATCGGGCGCGGCGAGTTGTTCGGCAGCGTGCCGCTGCCCGCCCCCGTGCTCGGCGGCGGCACAGCAGAGGGCGACACGCTCGCCACCGAGGGCGGATTCGCATTCTGGTTCAACGGCGGGAACACCACGCGCGGCCCACCGGTCCTGGCGTTGACGTCGACGGGCGCCTCTTCGCGCGGCACAATTTTTTCCGTGCCGTCGCCGCTGACCATGCGATCTGGCACCTTGGCGGAGGAGTCCGTTGGCGCCGGCACGATCTTGGTCGGCGTGTTGTCGGCCTTGATGATCGGCGGCTCGCCGCTGCGGGGCGAGCCCATGTAGGTCTTGTAAGCGAAGGCAGCACCGGTACCGACTACGGCGAGCGCAAGGATCGCCGCGACCGTCATCATGCCGCCGCGCTTCTTCGGCTCGTCGACTTCTTCCTCGGGATAGTCGCTCTGATAGGCATAGGGGTCGTCAGGGTAGGCCGGTTCGCGCTGATAGTCCTGCTCGCCTGTCTCCAGGCGGCCGTAGAGCGCATCGTCGTAGCGCGCAAGGTCAGGCTGTACGTACGGCTCCTGATACGCCGGCTCGTGGTGAGCCTGGCCGTGCTGCTGGTAGCCCTGTCCGTGATAAGCCTGAGCCTGATAGGACTGATCCTGATCCTGGAAGGCGTGATCCTGATCGACCTGGCCGTGGTCGGCTCGTGGCTGATGAACGACAGGCTCCGGCGCGGCAGGCTTGGCGGAATAGCGGTGCAGCGGATGCACCGGGCTTACGGAAACCGGATAGTCGGGCTCCGGCGCGGGTGCCGGCTGCGGCTGCACGTTGGCGCGCCGCATCCATGAGGGCGGCCCGGGCGGCGTGGCTTGCCCGGCATAATCCTGGTGGCCATCATCGTGGCGGTAGTCGTCTTCCTGATAGCTCGGCGCGGTCGAAGCCGTCCGCCCCTGCCCTGCGAATGGATCGGTCTGTCCGATCAGACGGGCGAGTTCGGCCAAGGGATCGCTATCCGCCTTCCCATGCGGGTCGCTGCCGCGACCATAGTCATCGGAAGGAAACGGTCTGTCCTGATATCGTTCGGCCATCGTGATGATGCGTCCCTTCGGGAAAGCCGCGCGCCCCTCGACCAAGGCGCGGCCTTCGACCCACAAGGCTTTCAACCAAGTCTAAGCGATCCGGCTTCTGCCGGTTACCCCCGAATTCCCCTTAAGTAGTTCGCCCCAAACTACCGCATCTCGTCCGGGGCATGGACGCCGAGGATGGCGAGGCCCGATGCCAAGACTGAGACGACGCCCTGGACCATAGCCAGCCGCGCCTTCGTTAGAACTGCATCATTATTGATAATGAAGCGTAAATAGGGCAAATCCCGCCCCTTCGTCCAAAGTGCATGAAATTCGCTGGCTAAATCATAGAGATAAAAGGCAATTCGGTGCGGCTCGTGGGCCGCGGCGGCAGCCTCCAGCGTGCGCGGATAAATTGCGAGGCGCTTGAGAAGTTCAAGTTCAACGGGGTCGGACAGCCGTTCCAGCGCCGACTCACCGAGCCAGGCGATCCGTTTCCCGGCATCCTCGGGCAGGTCCGGGAACAGTTCGGCCCGTGCGTTCCGGAAGATCGAATGGCCGCGGGCGTGACCGTATTGGACGTAGAACACCGGGTTGTCTCGCGACTGTTCCATGACCTTGGCGAGGTCGAAGTCGAGCACCGCGTCATTCTTCCGGTAGAGCATCATGAAGCGGACGGCGTCCTGGCCGACCTCATCCACAACTTCACGCAAGGTAACGAAGTCCCCGCTCCGCTTGGACATTTTCACCGGCTCGCCGTTGCGCAAGAGCTTCACGAGCTGAACGATCTTGACGTCGAGCGCCCCCTTTCCGGAGGTGGTCGCCTTCACCGCCGCCTGCATCCGCTTGATGTAGCCGCCATGGTCGGCGCCCCAGACGTCGATCATCTCGGCAAAACCACGGTCGAACTTGTTCTTGTGGTAAGCGATGTCGGAGGCGAAGTAGGTGTAGGAACCATCCGACTTGATCAGCGGACGGTCGACGTCGTCGCCGTAGGCGGTCGCCTTGAACAGCAGCTGCTCGCGGTCTTCCCAATCCTCGACCGGCGCGCCCTTCGGCGGCGGCAGGCGGCCTTCGTAGATGTCGCCCTTGGCCTTCAGGAAATCGATGGTCTCGGCGACCTTGTTATTGCCGGTCTCGATCAGCGAGCGCTCGGAGAAGAACACGTCGTGGCGGATGTTGAGGGCGGCGAGATCGTCCTTGATCTCGGCCATCATCATCGCGATCGCCTTGGCGCGCACCGTCGGCAGCCACTCGGCCTCGCTCATCGCGAGCAGCTTCTCGCCTTGTTCCTTTGCGAGCGCCTCGCCGACGGGCTTGAGGTAGTCGCCGGGATAGAGCCCTTCCGGGATCGCGCCGATGTCCTGTCCCAGCGCCTCGCGGTACCGGAGAAACGCGGAGCGTGCGAGCACGTCGACCTGGGCGCCGGCGTCGTTGATGTAATATTCGCGCGTGACGTCGTGGCCAGCGAACTGAAGCAGGCTCGCCAGCGCGTCGCCGAACACCGCGCCGCGGCAATGGCCGACATGCATCGGCCCGGTCGGGTTGGCCGAGACGTATTCGACGTTCACCTTCGAGCCGCCGCTGACACGGCCGTAAGCGGGTCCCTCGCGCAGCACCGTCCGCAGCGCCTCCACCCAGGCGGCCGGCTTGAGCGTCAAATTGATGAAGCCGGGGCCGGCGACATCGACCTTGGCGATCAGCGCGTCGGCGCGCAGCCGCTCGGCGATCTGCTCGGCGAGATCGCGCGGCTTTGCCTTTGCCTCTTTCGCCAGCACCATCGCGGCGTTGGTGGCCATGTCACCGTGGGAGGCATCACGCGGCGGCTCAACCACCACGCGGGAGAAATCGATACCCTCGGGCCAGCTGGACGCCGCCGCAAGCGCGCGGCAGGCGGCGTGCACACGTGCGAGCACATCAGCGAACAGATGCAGCGATGAGGAGGTCTGGGGCATGGCCGCCGCCTAACGCAAATCCGGGGTCGAGTCAAAGAGCCGCTGGTGCTCGGTCAAGGCGAAGCGGTCGGTCATGCCGGCGATGAAATTGCCGATCCGGCGGGCCCGGTCGGCCTCGTCGTCCGCCTCCGCGCCCACGAGCCATTCCGGCGGCAGCTCCGCCGGCACCTGCAGGTATTTCGCGAACAGGTCGAACAGGATCTGCTCGGCTTCCCCCATCACCCGCATCACCCGCTTGTGACGGTACATGTGCTGATACAGAAAGCGCTTGATGGCGGCCTCCTCCTCGGCCACCTCGGCCGGGAACGCGATCAGCGCCCGGTTCTGCTGCCGGACATCCTGGGCCGATTGCGGCTTCACCGCGGCGAGGTTCTTCCGGGCCTCCGCGAACACCGCACCGATCAAGTGCGAGATCAGCTCGCGGACCAGCTCGGCGCCGCGCCTGACGTCTTCGAGATCGGGATAATGCGCCGAGGTCTCGGCGATGATCTCCGCGGTCAGCGGCATCACCTTGAGATCGTCGAGACGGAACAGGCCGGCACGCAGGCCGTCATCGATGTCGTGCGCGTCGTAGGCGATGTCGTCCGCGATGGCGGCGACCTGCGCCTCCAGCGAGGCGAAGCTCCACAATTCGAGGTCGTACGTCTTGATGTAGTCGGCGATCCCAACGGGAATGCCGTGCTCGCGATAGCGCCCGACCGGGGCGCCGGTGCGGTCGGTCAGCGGACCGTTGTGCTTGACGATTCCCTCCAGCGATTCCCAGGTCAGGTTGAGCCCGTCGAACTCGGGATAGCGGTGCTCGAGCGAAGCCACGACACGGAGCGTCTGGGCGTTGTGGTCGAAGCCGCCAAAGTCCTTCAGGCAGGCGTCGAGCGCCCGCTCGCCGGCATGACCGAACGGGGGATGGCCGAGATCATGGGCCAGCGCCAGGGTTTCGGTGAGGTCCTCGTCCAGCCCAAGCTGCCGGGCCAGGGCCCGCGCGATCTGCGCCACCTCCAGCGAATGCGTCAGCCTGGTGCGGTAGTGATCGCCCTCGTGGAACACGAACACCTGGGTCTTGTACTTCAGGCGGCGGAATGCGGTCGAATGAATCACCCGGTCGCAATCCCGCCGGAACGGGCTCCGGGTCCGGCTCGGCGGCTCGGCGACCAGCCGGCCGCGGCTGCGGTCGGGATCGCAGGCATAGGGCGCGCGGGGGGCTGCCATTCCGACGGACACGGCGAATTTAGTCCCTATCCATTTGATTCTGCGTATCCTTGCACTTAACTATGCCGGGCGCGGGATACCAAATGAATTGGATATGACCGCGGGACTATCGGAGACGAGCCATGACGACCGACGTGACCATCAGTGACCGCGCCGCACGCCGTATTGGGGAGATCCTCAAGGGCGAAGGGTCCGGCGCGATGCTGCGCATCTCCGTCGAGGGCGGCGGCTGCTCGGGCTTCCAGTACAAGTTCGATATTGACCGTGCCCGCACTGACGACGATCTCGTGATCGAGCAGGACAATGCGGTGGTGCTGGTCGATTCCGCCTCCCAGCCGTTCCTGGCAGGATCGCAGGTCGATTTCGTCGACGACCTGATCGGCGCCTCGTTCCGCGTCAACAATCCGAATGCCACAGCATCCTGCGGCTGCGGGACCAGCTTCTCGATCTGACGCGCTCACGCGCCGGTCATCTGCCTTTCCTCGTCGGTCCACTCCACGTCGCCGGGCATTAGCCCCGGCTGGAGCGGCGCGTCCTCCGACATCACGTAGCCGTCCAGCGCGCGAAGCAAGGCTCCGATCAGCGCCGGCTTGCGTAGCGGCTTGGCAAGGAAGTCCGACATGCCGGCCTCGCGGCAAGTTCTGACGTCGTCGGGGAAGGCATTGGCGGTGAGCGCGACGATCGGCAAGCTCTCGAAGCGTCCCCCCTGCGCGCGGATCGCGCGGGTCGCGGCGAGCCCGTCGATGTCGGGCATTCGCACGTCCATCAGCACGACATCGTAGTCGACTTCGGAGGCCGCCGCGATCGCCTCGGCGCCGTCGTTGACGACGCGCAGCTCGACGTCAAAGGCTCCCAGCATCTTGCTCACGACCATGCGGTTGACGGCATCATCCTCCGCGACCAGCACCTTGAGCGGCCGATCGAGCCCGGCGATGCGAGCCTTGAGTTCGTCGGCTGCGTCGCGGTCGTCCGCCTGATCGGAAGGCTGCGCCTGGCTCCAGGGCAGCACCAGCGTGAAACGGAAGGTCGAGCCTTCGCCCGGCGTCGAGGTGACGCCGATGGTCCCACCCATCTGCTCGATGATGCGCCTGCTGATCGCAAGGCCAAGACCGGTGCCTCCGAAGCGGCGGCTGATCGAGGCATCGGCCTGGGCGAAGTCGCTGAACAGCTGGCCGAGCTTTTCCGGGGCGATGCCGATGCCGCTGTCGGTCACCGTCCATTCGACGGTCGCCAGCAGATCGCGGCGCGCCTGGCAGGTCGCTGCGATCGTCACCTCGCCCTGATCGGTGAACTTCACCGCGTTGGAGGCGAGATTGAGCAGCACCTGGCGGATGCGAGCGACGTCGCCGCGCAGCGTCGGCGGAAGGTTCGGATCGAGCTCGACCTTGATCGCGAGCCCCCTGCTCCTGGCGCCCGCGCGCACCATGGTCGCAACCGTCTCGACCAGCGCCTGCGGCGCGAAGTCGATCGCCTCGAACTGGAAGCGGCCGGCTTCCAGCTTGGAGAGGTCGAGAATGTCGTTGAGGATGCGCTGGAGATTATCGCCGGACTCGCGGATCGTGGTGACGGCCTCGTGCTGCTCCGGATCGAGCTTCGTCTCAAGCAGCATGCTGGCGAGCCCGAGCACGCCGTTCATGGGCGTGCGGATCTCGTGACTCATCACCGCCAGGAAGTCGGACTTGGCGCGGCTTTCGGCCTCGGCCTTTTCCGCGCGCCAGCGCTCGGTGACGTCGCGGCCGAAGCCGCGATAGCCGAGGAACTGGCCGTCGCGGTCGTAGGCCGGCTTCGCCGTCAGCGACCACAGCCGCGCCTCGCCGCCGGCGACGACCTTGAGGTTCATCTCGTGCAGCGGCTCGGCCTGCTCCATCAGGCCGACGACGTTGTAGGCGGCGCGCTTGTCCTCGGGGCAAAGCATGTCGAGCACGTCGGCGAATTGCGCTCCCTTCAACAGCGGCAGCGGCAATTGCGCGACGTCCGCAAAGCGCTGGGGCACGTCGACCAACTGTCCTTCGGCGTTGGTCTGCCAAAGCCAATCGCTGGCGTTCTCCTGAAAATCCTTCAAGAGCAGCGAGATGATCTCGGTCTGACGCTCGAGCTCGAGCTGGGCCTTAAGATTGCCGAGGAACAGGTTGCCCTGCGAGACGATGTTGCGCGCCATGAAAAACGCGAACAGCAGCAGGAACACTGACGTCGCCAGATAGGGCCCGGTGCCGCACAGCAGCAGCGCGCCGGCGCAGGCGACCGTCATGGTGGCGAGATAGACGAGGCCGGCGCGCGGGAAGGTCGACAGCGTGAACGCGCCGCCCGACATCATGCCGACCATCAGGCAGGCCAGGATCAGCTGGCTGGTCGGCTCGACGCGGCTGAACAGAGCGAGCGGCAGCGCGCCCCAGATCGCGGCGAGGAAAAACGCCTGCCGCAGCATCTGCCGCCCCGCACGGATCGAGGCCTCTTGCGGCGGATTCTGGTGCAACTTGTGCCACGAGCGCACCGCGAGCGAGGCGGTGGCCGCCAGTGTCAGGCCCCAGATCGCGAGGAAGTCGTTCCAGCCCCGGCCCCAGAACAGGATCAGCACGATGGCGACGTTCAGCATCGTCACCGCCATCGTGACCGGGATCAGCCGGGTCACGGCATCGATCTGCTTGGCGCGGATGCGGCGGATCTCCCGCTCGCTGAGATCGGCGATCAGGCCGTCCTCGATCTCGAAGCCGCCGAGCCAATACAGGAACGCGCCGATCACGCCGTCACGCGGCAGAGTTCGCTTCATCGACTTGTCCGGCCATCCCATCTGCGGAACCTTTTGACGATCAATGGCCTGCGGCCCGCTTAAGCCGGGTTAATTTTGTGGGAGATTTTGCCGGCGCCTTGACGGGCGCGTTTGCATTTTGTTCTAACCAAGGCCCCTGCCCGGAGCCTCCCAATGCCCATCAGAGTAGCCACATGGAACGTGAACTCGGTCCGGCAGCGGATCGATTTGCTTCTGACCTGGCTGAAGGAGTGCCAGCCCGACATCGTCTGCCTGCAGGAGATCAAATGCGTCGACGACGCTTTTCCGCGGCTTGAGATCGAGGCGCTGGGCTACAACGTGGTCACGCACGGACAGAAGACATTCAACGGCGTCGCCCTGCTCTCCAAGCTCCGGTTCGACGAGACCAGATCGGGGCTCGCCGGCGATGACGAGGACACCCATGCCCGCTTCCTCGAAGGCGTAGTGACGCTCAAGCGAGGGGTGCTGCGCATCGCCTGCCTCTACCTGCCTAACGGCAATCCCGTCGGGACCGAGAAATATCCCTACAAGCTCAAATGGATGTCGCGGCTTCTTGATTATTCGAGGGAGCGCCTCAAGGAGGAGGTTCCGCTGATCCTTGCAGGCGACTTCAACGTCATCCCGCATGGCCGCGACGTGCACAATCCGGCCGCGTGGACCGAGGACGCCCTGTTCAAGATGGAGACGCGGGAGAGCTTTCAGTCCCTGCTCGGGCTCGGCCTCACCGACGCCTTGCGCGCCGTCACGGACGAAGGCGGGCTCTATACCTTCTGGGACTACCAGGCCGGGGCCTGGCAGAAGAACCAGGGGCTGCGGATCGACCATCTCCTGCTGTCGCCGCAGGCCAGCGACCGGCTCGCCAATGTCGGCATCGACAGCTATGTGCGCGGCTGGGAGAAGCCGTCGGACCACGTGCCGGTATGGGCGGACCTCGATCTCGAGGCGGCGTGAACGGGAGTTGGATGGCGGATTACGCCTTCGGCTAATCCGCCCGACGGGGCCCGCGCCTAATCCCTACGCCCCTGCACCCACTGCTCCAGCATTTGCAGGGCCATGGCGCGGTCGTCGTCGGAGGCCTTGGCGAAGGCGCGGTTGTAGCTTTCCTTGATCCAGACCTCGTCGGCACCGGCGCTGTCCCGCGCCAGCGTCAGCCACATCAGGCCGCGCGCCGCCTGCCGCGGCAGCCGATCGCCGTTGAACAGCATCTGGCCGAGCAGCGCCTGAGCCTGGTGCTGGCCCTTCTGGGCGGCAAGGCCAAGCCAGCGCGCCCCGTAACGGTAGTCCTCGCGCGAGGCGTCCGGGGTCTTCAGATACAGACGGGCGAGATCGTACTGCGCGTCCGCGTTGCCGAAATAGGATGCGGCATAGGAGAACATCTCCCGGGCGCGGTCCGGATCGGCCTTGACCTTCGAGTTCGGAATGCCAGCCAGATAGTAGCGGCCGAGCGCGACGAAGGCGTTGGCCACGATCTGCGCTTGCGGCGCCGAGGGGCTGTCCTCGGCATGGGCGTTGGCGATCCGGCTGAAATATTCGAACGCACGCAGGTCGTCCTGGGCGACGCCGTCGCCATTGGCGTACATGCGGCCGAGCTTCCACTGCGCGATGGGGTGACCGCCCTCGGCGGCATATTGCAGCGCGCTGAGCGAAGTTTCCTGGGTGGCGGCGGCCGGCGGCACCTTGGTGCGGAGCGCCCCCGCAGCACCCGGCAGCGTGGTCACGACCGGAATCGTCGCATCCTTGGGGTTGACCGGCGCGCCGTCGAAGGCGAACGCCGGCGCGGCCAGCGCGGCCGCCCCCAACACAAACGCAACTGTGGCACGCCTAAATGTCCGCATAGCACTGTTTCTCGTGCGCGCCGCCCGGATGGGTCACTGCCCCCCCGACCGCTGGTCCAACCTGCTGAGCATATTTCCAGAGCGCACCCGACGTATGGTTAGTCGCGCGCGCGCTCCATTTGGTTTTGCGCTGGGCGAGCTCGGCGTCGCTCAATTTTACGTTAAGGGTACCGGCGACGGCGTCGATCTCGATGATGTCGCCGTCCTCGAGCAGCCCGATCGGGCCGCCGACCGCCGCCTCCGGCCCGACATGGCCGATGCAGAAGCCACGGGTGGCCCCGGAGAAGCGGCCGTCGGTGATGAGCGCGATCTTGCCGCCCATGCCCTGGCCGGTCAGCGCTGCCGTGGTCTGGAGCATTTCCCGCATGCCGGGACCGCCCTTCGGCCCCTCGTAGCGGATCACGATGACTTCGCCTTCGCGATAGGTGCGCTTCTGGACCGCCTCGAAAGCATCCTCCTCACGGTCGAAGCACCTGGCCGGACCGGTGAACCTGAGGTTGGACATTCCCGCGACTTTCACGATCGCACCTTCTGGCGCCAAATTCCCCTTCAGGCCGACCACACCGCCTGTAACGGTGATGGGCTTGTCTGCCGGGTGCACCACGTCCTGGTGCGGATTCCACTTCACGCTCTTGAGGTTTTCGGCGATCGTGCGGCCCGTGACGGTAAGGCAATCACCGTGCAGGAAGCCGTTGTCGAGCAGCGTCTTCATCAGAAGCGGTATGCCACCTACTTCAAACATGTCTTTGGCGACATAACGGCCACCCGGCTTCAAATCCGCGACATAAGGTGTCTTTTTGAAGATTTCGGCGACGTCGAACAGGTCGAACTTGATGCCGCATTCGTGCGCGATCGCCGGTAGGTGCAGCGCAGCATTGGTCGAGCCGCCGGACGCGGCGACCACGGCCGCCGCATTCTCCAACGCCTTGAGCGTGACGATGTCGCGCGGCCGGATGTTCTGGGCGATCAGGTCCATCACCTTCTCGCCCGCAGTCATGCAGAAGGCGTCGCGGATTTCATACGGTGCAGGGGCACCGGCCGAGTAAGGCAGCGCGAGGCCGATCGCCTCGGACACGGTGGCCATGGTGTTGGCGGTGAACTGCGCACCGCAGGCGCCCGCCGAGGGGCACGCCACGCGCTCGATCTCGTCGAGATCCTCGTCCGACATGGCGCCGACCGAGTGCTTGCCGACGGCCTCGAACATGTCCTGCACCGTGACCTGCTGCCCGCGGAAATTGCCGGGCAGGATCGAGCCGCCATAGATGAAGATCGAGGGCACGTTGAGGCGGACCATCGCCATCATCATGCCCGGCAGCGACTTGTCGCAGCCGGCGAGCCCGACCAACGCGTCATAGGCGTGACCACGCACCGTCAGTTCGACCGAGTCGGCGATGCATTCGCGCGACGGCAGCGACGAGCGCATGCCGTCATGGCCCATGGCGATGCCGTCGGTGACGGTGATGGTGCAGAACTCGCGCGGCGTGCCGCCGGCCGACGCAACGCCCTTCTTCACCGCCTGCGCCTGGCGCATCAGCGCGATGTTGCAGGGAGCGGCTTCATTCCAGCACGAGGCGACGCCGACGAAGGGCTGGTGGATCTGCTCGGTGGTCAGACCCATGGCGTAGAAATAGGACCGGTGCGGCGCGCGCGCAGGGCCTTCCGTCACGTGACGGCTCGGCAGCCTCTGCTTGTCTGTCTTCGCGTCCATCGCAACCAGTTTCCCCGGCCAACCCTTTCAGACCCGAAAAATCAGAGCCAAGATTTGAATCGACCTTGGATTTTCTCGTCGCCTTCGAAGACCGCCGCTGCTCTCAAAACATTAGAGCGATTTTATTCATGGTCGGGTGTGGCTAAAAAGCGGCGGCGACGCGAACCGGCGGTGATAACGGTTAAATCGGCGATAGGTGTTGCGGAGACGGCACAATCGTTACCAGGAAGCCACGCACGGGCTTACCAAGATACCTCACAACCATAACCGTCTACAACTTTTGATTTCACGCCACGGGAGCTGCACCCCGCTGCGGCTCGCACACGGGATGCGCAGGTGAGTCGAGGCGGTGAGTGTATGATGGCGCACGTACAGGACACGCCTTCGCAGCCTCGCGGCGCAATTCGCCCGAGCTTTGCTTCATCCTTCGCCCCTCCAAAACCAAGAGGGCACAGGGAAGGCCGGGTGCTGACAACGCACCCGCGGTCTGCTGCGCAATAGGCACACGCAGGAAAACCGCACAGCAGCATACAGGTGGTGCCGATCACTCGGCCTTCCCTGCGCGATGGTCGGACGGCTTATGCCGCGCTCTCCCGGGAGCCGAGTTCCTTCTGGCCTCCCTCCCCCTCACGGAAGTCACCGTCCCTCACGCCGGTTGACGCGAGAGCCGCCTCCGCAAAAGCTAGACCGTAGCAACGACGGCCAGGACCACACGGTTTTGCCGTACGCACGGCCCGCCATTTCGCCGCAGTTTTCCCTGGCACCGTCGACAGCGCCGGAAACTTACAGACGAGACGAGACCTAGCAGCGCCGTTCGTCCGCGCGCGGCCGCGAGCTCTCCGGGGACTACCCTCCCTGCCCGCACCTTTCGCGCCCGACGCTGCCGCGTCCACCGCAAGCCCGGTTCGCGAACGTGACGACCTCACGATCGCCCCTCAAGAATGAGCCGGGATGGGCGAGACATACGTCAAAACCGAATTTCGGTAAAGCGGAATATTTTCGCGGCGGCAGGTTGACAGAGGGCGAAACAGGCACCGACCAGAGGAGCGTAGCCCGGCCGCTCAGCTCCGCACTCGCGAACGCTGGGCCTGGGCCCAGGCGACGGCGACGTCGCGTGGCGGGACATCGACCCGCCTGACGGGAGTCAACTCGCCGGAGGCCGAGACGATGGCGGTCTCCTCGCGCCGGCAGCGCGTGCAGACGAAGCGGACCTCGTGCGGCGACGGGGACCAGTTCGACCGCTTCACATTGGCCGCCATCGGCCAGGCCTCGCAATGCGAGCACGACACCAGAAATCGACCGGGATCGAGCATACCCATTCCATCGAACTCCGCTTCCTGCCGCTTCCTTCAATAATTAACCCATGTAGATCGTTCCGGTGCCAAGCACCACCGGCCGTCAGCCGCGAACTTTTGGCCGTGGTTTCCTCATGCGCTGTGCAGGCAGCCAAGCTCGTCGAGCTCGGCCTCGGAATGACGGGGATGACTGGATCTCGCGTCCCATGCAAGGCGGAGGCGGTCCCGCTCAGCGGGCGCCCCTCAACGTACAGGAGGTCGTGCAAGTGACCGTCGTGCCGCGGTCGCACGATTTGCAGGCGGCGACGCACTGGTTCATGTCGCGTGGATTGTAGCTGTAGCTGCGCAACGGGCAGGCCGGCATCGTCGAGCCGGTGATGTCCTGCTCCTGGTCGCAGGCCGCCGTCATGAGCGCGAACATGATCACCGCAACGAGGCGCATGGGATTGCCCCTGTCAGGCATGGCAGAACGACTCTCGCGAGACACGCTGCATTGCAGCGAATTCCGGCCTTCCCAGCTGGCGTCGCCGGTCACGACGCCCGCTTGCGCCGAGAATGCGCGCCAAACGTTAAGAACGGATTGTAGTCTAGTTCAGGCCGCAGCCTTGGCCGCGATCGCCTGCCGCATGTCCACGGCCAGCTGACGGTACTCTTCCCCGAGTTTCAGATAAAACTCGCGTTTGCCGCTGTCGGTGGCGAGCTTGGCAATCAGCTCGCATTCGGCGGTGAGCGTCTCGAACCGTTCCAGCCTGTCCTCGAGATGTGTCATCGGCGTGTCCCCATCAGACGCCTCAGGGACGTCGAGCCTAAGCCCGGGAAATAGGTCATGACGAACATCGTTATGGAGTAGAACCACTTTTTCCGTGCCGGGCGGAGAGGCGCGGCTATTTCTGCTCCAGCCGCCAGCCGCCGTCCCAATCGCCAGCCGGCGGATTGGCCTCGAACTCCGCGATGCGGCCAAGCATCGCGCGCGAGGGGCCGTCACCGGGAACCGCTTCCAGCGCCGCGTTGAAGGCGGCGCGGGCTTCGTCGAAGCGCCTTGCGCGATAGGCGGCGAGAGCTTCGGCATAATGCGTACGCAACGTCACTTGCGCATCGCTGAGTGCGCCCGGCCTCGCCATCACCTCGAAGATCGCCTGCGGTGCGCTTTGGCCCGCGACCGCCAGACGATCGACTTCGCGCAGCTCGAGGCCGGATCCAATGGCGTCCGCAGTCGCCTGCGAGACCAGGATGCGGGTGCCGTAGACCTTGTTGACGGCCTCAAGCCGCGAGGCGAGGTTCACCGCATCGCCCATCACGGTGAAACTCATCATCAGCTCGGAGCCGATGCTGCCGGTCAGGACCTCGCCGGTGGCGATGCCGATGCGTAGATCGCAAGGCGCGGGCATGGCGCGAATGCCGAGCAGGTCCGGCAGCTGCTTCTGCAGAGCGGGCACCTGGTCCGCCATTTCGACCGCGGCAAGTCCGGCGAGCAACGCCTGCTCGCCCTCCTCGACGAAAGGCGGGCCCCAATAGGACATGATGGCGTCGCCGATATATTTGTCGATCACGCCACGATTGCGCCTGATCGGCGCGGACATCACGGTGAAATAGTGGTTCATCACCTTGACGAGGCCGCGCGGGGTCATGCCTTCGCTCATCGAGGTGAAACCGCTCATGTCGCAGAACATGATGGTCATCACCCGGCGCTCACCGTCGACGGCGACCTCCGGCCGTTCGATCAGGCCCTGCACCACCTTGGGGTCGATGTAGCGGCCGAAGGTCTCACGGATGCGCTCGTTGGTCCTGAGCTGCTCGATCATGCGGTTGAAGGCCGCCGCGAGTTCGCCGATCTCGTCCTGCGTGGAGACGGTGATGGGCCTGTCGAACCGGCCCGCCTCGACCTCGCGGGTGCCGGCGAGCAGCAGCCGCACCGGGCGCGTGATGCCGCTACTCACCATCAGCGCGAAGACGAACCCGACGATCGCCGCGAGCAGGGTCACGACCCCCGAAACGATGATCGCCTGATGCTGACGGCTGATCACCTGCGCGGTCGAGAAATAGACCTGTGTCAGCATGTCGGCGCGGATCGCGTCGACCTTCTGGTTGAACTGGCTGCGCAAGACGTCGAGATGCTCCAGCGTTCCGCGGGCCTCGGACATCTGCTTGGCCTCGACCTGCTTGAGGAGCTTCACATGCCCTTCGCTCAGGTCGCGGCGCAGCTCGGTGACGGCGGTCTCGATGCGGCTGTCGATCCGCCCCAGCGCGGCGTTGTCGGAATACGTCCTGGGGTCGTCGATGATCAGGTTGATCAGCTTGCGCGCGGCCTCCGCCTCCTCCTCGATCCTGCGGTCCGATGCCTCGAAGTCGCGAAGCCTTGCCGCGTAGGCCTCCTCGTCCGAGGGCGACTCCATCCTGGTCATGACCATCCGCCGCAGCGCCAGCCCCCGCTCCAGCGAACGAATATTGGTACGCGCCAGATGGCTATAGGCCGGGATGTAACGGTTGGTCAGCTCGTCCAGGAGGATGCCGACCTGGCTCGACATCACCATCGACAGGATCGAGGTGACCAGCATGAGGACGATCAGTCCGAGCGCGATCCCTACGATCTTGCGCCGGATCGACTGGTTGAAAATCGGCATAGGTACGGCAAAGGCTGAAGGGATGGAACGGTGGAACTCAATACACGGAATCGACCCTGGGAACACGCGCAATATGGCTGATCTGACGTCCTGGACGGAGTGCGATCGTCGCGCGAGCCCGGATCGTTAACAAACATTGAAGCCGCAGCACTTCGTCGTTTCGGAAGTTCCCCCGTTCCAATCCGCATTTTGCCGCATTGTTGCGGCAGCGTGAGGACGCGACACGATGCCGGTGCATCTCACGGTATTTCGATTCGCAAGCCGCATGTCGCCGCGGACCTTGGTTTGAAGTGGTTTTCGCAGGGGGGACCATCGCATGAACCAGTGCCTACGCTCGCTCGCGTGTGTCGTTGCCGTGGCCGCGATGGCCCTCCTTCCCGCCGAGTTGGCCGCGAAGAGCAGCCACAAATCCTCCGCGCAGAAGAAGACCCATGAGGCGAAAGCCGGCAAGCACCGCCATGCCGCCGCCGGCAAGACGCGGCACGGCAAGCACGTCGAGGCCAAGCGCAAGTCGAAGAAGACGGTCGCCGCGGACAAGCCCGCACCGCCGCCGCTGACCGGCGATTTCGCCGCGCTGAAGGACGTGGTCGATCTCGCGCGCAAAGGCAAGAACGATGATGCGGCCGCCGCACGCGATCGCATCGCCGATCCCGCCGGACAGAAGCTCGCCGACTGGTTCATGCTGCGCCATCCCGACAGCACCGCGAATTTCAAGCGCTACGCTGCCTTCCTCGCCGCCAATCCCGACTGGCCGAGCAGCGCCCTGCTCCGCCGCCGCGCCGAGGCACGGCTGTGGCAGGAGAAGAGCGACGCGGCCACCGTGCATGCATTCACGATGGATCGCCCGACCAGCGCCAAGGGCAAGTTCGCGCTGGCGCGCGTGCTGCTCGCCGAGGGCGATGCCGACCGTGCCGCGCGGCTTGTGCGCGAAGCTTGGCGCACGGAGGAACTGTCCGAACGCAGCGAGCAAGACGCTTACGAGGCGTTCCGCGATCTCCTTGCGGCGGACGATCATCGGGCCCGCATGGACAAGCGCCTCGGCGCCAAGGACTATGCCGGTGCCAGGCGCGCGGCCAAGCGGCTTGGCGAAGACGCGATCGCCATCGTCAAGGCCTGCGCCGCCGTCACCGGCAAGGCGAGCAAGGCCAAGGATCTTCTTGAGGATGTCGTGGCCGAGGAGCGGCGCGATCTCGGCTATGTGCTGTGCCGCGCGCAGTGGCATCTCCAGAACGACCGCATCGACGACGCCGCCGAGGTGATCCTCGCGGCCGCGCCCGAGACCATGGCAGCGCAGGACACCGACGCCTGGTGGCGCGAGCGCCGCATGCTGGCGCGCAAGCTGCTCGATCAGGGCAAGTCCAGGACCGCCTATGACGTGGTGCGCACGGCCGCCGTGCCGGACAAAGAAGTCTATCGCGTCGACTACCATTTCATGTGCGGCTGGATCGCGCTGCGCTTTCTCGACGATCCCAAGACGGCGATGGTGCATTTCGCCTCGATCGATGCCGGTTCGTCCAATCCGATCGCGCTGTCGCGGGCGCATTACTGGCGCGGCCGCGCCGCTGAAGCCATGGGCGCGACGGCCGATGCGCGCATGAGCTACCGGGCGGCGGCGCGCTATCACACCGCCTATTACGGCCAGCTCGCCCGCGCCAGGCTCGGCCTCGAAGGCATCGAGCTGCGGCCGCCCTCGCCCGTGCTGGCCTCGGCCGATGCGCAGCCTGCGGACGAGCGCGTACGCGCCGCCGACATGCTCTACGGCATCGGCGAGCGCGACATGGTGTTCTACTACGCCGAGGATTTCGCCAAGGAGAGCACCGATGCCGCCGCGCTCGAGGCGCTCGCCGAGCTCGCCGGCCGGCGCAACGATGCGCGCGTGATGCTGGTGGTCGGCAAGACCGCGCTGGCGCGCGGGCTCGCGCTCGATCATTACGCCTTCCCGACCATCGGTATTCCCGAGCACAAGCAGGTCGCGCCCGCGATCGAGACCAGTGTGATCTATTCGGTGGCGCGCACCGAAAGCTCGTTCGACCAGCGCGACAAGTCGCACGCCAACGCGGTCGGGCTGATGCAGGTGACGCCGGAAGCGGGACGCGACACCGCAAAACGCTTCGGCCTGACCTACGACTGGGACAGGATGGTGTCCGATCCCGTCTACAACACCCAGATGGGCGCCGCCGAGCTCAGCGCGCTGTTCTCCGAATATCGCGGCAACCAGATCATGACCTTCGCCGGCTACAATGCCGGGCGGGGCCGGGTGCGCGAATGGGTGCAGACGCGCGGCGATCCCCGACATCCCAATGTCGATCCGGTCGACTGGGTCGAACGCATTCCGCTCTCGGAGACGCGCAACTACGTCCAGCGCGTGATGGAGAACGTCCTGGTCTACCGCACGCGATTCGAAGGCAGCGGCGTGATCGCGGGCAAGAGCGATGAGCGTGTCGTGACGAAAGATGCGAGCGCGGCGACGTCGGTGGATTAGGCGCCGGTGGCGGAGCAGCCGTAGGGTGGATTAGGCGCAGCGTAATCCACCAACGTGTTGATCCGCGGATGCGAAGAGGTGGATTACGCTGCGCTAATCCACCCTACCAAGATCAATCCACCTTGATGTTGGCGGCCTTGATCATCGGCCACCATTTCGCGATCTCGGCCTTCTGGCGCGCTCCGAGCGCGTCCGGGGTGAGCTGATCCTTCGGCGTCATCTCCAGGCCCTGGCTTTCGAGCTGCTTCCGCACGGCAGGATCGTTCAGCGCCTCCACGGCTGCGGCATTGAGCTTGGTCACGATCTCCTTCGGCGTGCCCTTCGGCACCCACATGCCCGACCACAGCGTCATGGTGAAGCCTTTCAGGCCGGCCTCTTCCGCGGTCGGGATCTCCGGCGCCGAGGCCAGGCGCTTGTCATCGGTGACGGCGTAGGCGCGGATCGTGCCGGCGCGGACCTGACCGATCGAGTTGGAGGTCTGGTCGACGATGATGTCGATCTGGCCGGCGATCAGGTCGTTCAGCGCCGGCGCGGTGCCGCGATACGGCACGTATTGCAGCTTGATGCCGGAGACGTTCTCGAGATAGACGCCGGCGATGTGGCTTCCCGAGCCGGCGCCGGCGGTGCCTGCGGTCGGCGGCGACGGACGCGATTTCAGCCACTCGAGCAGCTCCTTCAGCGAGGTCGCGGGCACCGCGTTCTTGCTGACGACGATCATCGGATTGCTGGGCAGCAACACCACCGGCTCGAGGTCGGCGACGAGATCGAATTTGAGCTTGTAGACGGCGCCGTTGGCAACGTGGGTGCCGAGATGGCCGAACGAGATGGTGTAGCCGTCCGGCGGCGACTGCACAGCACGGGCAACGCCGATCGAGCCGCCTGCACCGGTGACGTTCTCGACCACGACGGGCTGGCCGAGAGCGGCGCGCATCCGCTCGGCAAGCACGCGTGCCATCGCATCGGACGGTCCGCCGGCGGCGAAGGGCACGATGACGGTGATCGGACGGGTGGGATAGTCATCGGCGCGTGCGGCGCCGACAGCAGCGAGAATAGCAAACAGCGCAGCCCAGACGGCTTTCGTCATTGTTCTCTCCCCAGCGATATCATTGTTGTTTTTTCTTCACCTCGCCCCGCTTGCGGGGAGAGGTCGAATTGCGAATCAATTCTGGTGAGGGGGAGTCTCCGCGAACTCAACTGTCACTGCGTTTGCGGAAACAGCCCCTCACCCCGACCCTCTCCCCGTAAGAACGGGGCGAGGGAGAAGCGAGTTAGAACTGCGAATAGTCGATCGGCTTGTGGCGGTCGAGCGTGCGGGTGACCGGCGGCAGCGGGTACTTCAGGCCGGTCGCGCAGTTGAACAGCATGACGCGGTCGGCCTTCGAGACGCGGCCGTCGGAGAGGCTCTCCTTGTAGGCGGCGTAGGTGGCGGCGCCTTCGGGGCAGAGCAAGAGCCCCTCCTCGCGTGCGACCTCGTTCAGCGCCGATGAAATCTTGTCGTCGTCGACCGCGATCGCAAAGCCCTTGCTCTCGCGCACCGCGCGCAGGATCAGGAAATCGCCGATCGCCTGCGGCACGCGGATCCCCGACGCAATGGTGTGGGCGTCCTCCCAGCGGGTCGCATGCTCGGTACCGGCCTCATAGGCGCGCACCATCGGCGCGCAGCCGGAGGCCTGCACCGCGACCATGCGCGGGCGCTTGCTTCCGATGAAGCCGATCTTCTCGAGCTCGTCGAACGCCTTCCACATGCCGATCAGGCCGGTGCCGCCGCCGGTCGGATAGAAGATTACGTCGGGCACGTCCCAGCCGAGCTGCTCGGCGAGTTCGAGGCCCATCGTCTTCTTGCCTTCGATGCGGTACGGCTCCTTCAGCGTGGAGGTGTCGAACCAGCCGACCTTGGCCTTGCCCTCGCCGACGATCTTGCCGCAATCATCGATATAGCCGTTGACGCGGTAGACGGTCGCGCCCTGCAGCTCGATCTCGCTGACATTCACCTCGGGCGTATCCGCCGGGCAGAAGATCGTGGTCTTGATGCCGCAGCTCGTGGCGTAGGCCGCGAGCGCCGCGCCGGCATTGCCGTTGGTCGGCATCGCCATGTGCTTGATGCCGAGCGCCTTGCCCATCGACACCGCCATCACGAGGCCGCGCGCCTTGAACGAGCCGGTCGGCAGCCGTCCCTCGTCCTTGACGATGATCTCGCCGCCGCCGAGCTTCTTTCCGAGCTTGGGCAGCCGGATCAGCGGCGTCGTGACCTCGCCGAGCGAGACGATGTCCTGGCATTTGCGCACCGGCAGCAGCTCGCGGTAGCGCCACATGTCGCCGGGGCGCTGCGCCAGCGCGTCCTTGGTGAGGGCCTTCTCCACCCCGGCGAGGTCGTAGCGCACCAAGAGCGGCTTGCCGGCCTTGGAGAGGTTGTGGACCTGGTCGGCGGCGTAATGATCGCCCTCCATCGCACACTCGAGATGGGTGACGAAGGTCGGGCGTTCGATGGTGAGGTTGTCGTTGTCGTGCATGGCTCGATTCTTTCTTCTTCCTTGTTGCCAGTTTCTTGCCTCCGTCATTGCCGGGCTTGCCCCGGCAATCCATCTCACGAAGAGCGCTTCGCCAGATGGATGCGCGGGTCAAGCCCGCGCATGACGAGCGGTCAAATATTCAAGACCCTTCCATACGCATCCAGGACGGCTTCCTTCATCATCTCCGACAGGGTCGGATGCGGGAACACCGTGTGCATCAGCTCTTCCTCCGTGGTCTCCAGGTTCATGGCGACGACGTAGCCCTGGATCAGCTCAGTGACCTCGGCACCGACCATGTGGGCCCCGAGCAGCTGGCCGGTCTTCTTGTCGAAGATCACCTTGACCAGACCCTGGTCCTCGCCGAGCGCAATCGCCTTGCCGTTGCCGACGAACGGGAAACGTCCGACGCGGATCTCGCGGCCGCCCTCTTTCGCCTTGGCCTCCGTCAAACCGACCGAGGCGACCTGCGGATGGCAATAGGTGCAGCCCGGGATCAGGTTCTTGTCCATGGGATGCGGATTGAGGCCCTTGATCGCCTCGACGCAGATCACGCCCTCATGCTCGGCCTTGTGCGCGAGCATCGGGGGACCTGCGACATCGCCGATGGCGTAGATGCCGGGGACGTTGGTCTTGCCGTAGCCATCGACCACGATGATGCCGCGGTCGGTCTTCACGCCAAGCTTTTCGAGACCGAGATTCTCGATGTTGCCGACGACGCCGACCGCCGAGATCACGCGCTCGAACTCGGTCGTCACCGGCTTGCCCTTGCCGTCGTCGATGGTGGCGACGACGCTGTCGGCCTTCTTCTCCAGCTTGGTCACCTTGGTCGAGGACATGATCTTGATGCCCTGCTTCTCCAGTCGCTTGCGCGCGAGACCCGCGATCTCGGCATCCTCGACGGGGAGGATCTGCGGCAGCACCTCGACCACGGTGACGTCGCTGCCCATGGTGTGGAAGAACGAGGCGAACTCGATGCCGATCGCGCCGGAGCCGACCACCAGCAGCGACTTCGGCATCCGCTCCGGCACCATCGCCTCGAAATAGGTCCAGACCAGCTTCTTGTCAGGCTCGAGCCCCGGCAGCACGCGCGGCCGCGCGCCAGTTGCGACGATGATGTGCTTGGCCTGATAGGTCCCCTCGCCCAGCGCGCCCTTCGGGCCCTCCACGTCGGACTTCTTCACGGTGACCTTGCCGGGCGCGTCGATCGAGGCCGCGCCCCAGATCACGCTCACCTTGTTCTTCTTCATCAGGAAGCCGACGCCATCGTTGAGGCGCTTGGAGACGCCGCGCGAGCGCTGCACCACGGCCTTCGGATCGAACGAGACCTTCTCCGCCGACAGGCCGTAGTCTTTGGCGTTCTGCATGTAGTGGTAGATCTCGGCCGAGCGCAGCAGCGCCTTGGTCGGGATGCAGCCCCAGTTCAGGCAGATGCCGCCGAGATAGGATTTTTCGACGATCGCGGTCTTGAAGCCGAGCTGCGCGGCGCGGATCGCCGCAACGTAACCGCCCGGGCCGGAGCCGATGATGATGACGTCGATGGATGTGTCGGCCATGGCGGCTCCCGTTCAACTCAAGACGTGATGCCGCGGGCGCGGCGCTTGAAGACAACAAACCTGACCAGCCATTCGATGATCCCGACCAGGACCAGGATGGCCAGCGCGCTCAACACGACCGGCTGAGCGATGTTCCGCGACAGCTGCTCTCCGGAGAAGAAGGCTGACCGAAGAAAATCGAGCCCGATCGGATTGAGCGCGACGACGGCGCCGAGCAGCAGCGATATCCATGGCCAGCGGGTCCGGACCATGCAAGGTTGCCCCCTCTGCCGTCGCGTCAGACCATCATCATCACGGGGTTTTCGATCAGCTGCTTGAACGCGCCGATCAGCTCGGCGCCGAGCGCGCCGTCGATGGCGCGGTGATCGCAGGACAGGGTCACGCTCATCATGTTGGCGACCTCGATCTTGCCGCCGCGCACCACGGGACGCTCCTCGCTGGTGCCGACCGCAAGGATGGTCGCATGCGGCGGGTTGATCACGGCGGTGAAATGGCTGATGCCGTACATGCCGAGGTTGGAAACCGCCGTGGTGCCGCCCTGGTACTCCTCGGGCTTCAATTTGCGGGACCGTGCGCGCGCGGCAAAATCCTTCATCTCGTTGGAGATGGTCGACAGCGTCTTGGTTTCGGCTTTGCGGATGATCGGCGTGATCAGGCCGCCGGGCATCGCGACGGCGACGCCGACGTCGGAATGGTGGTGCTTGACCATGCCGCTTTCGGTCCAGCTGACGTTGCAGTTCGGGATCTTCTGCAGCGCCACCGCCATCGCCTTGATGACGAAGTCGTTGACCGAGATCTTGTAGAGCGGCTTCTTCTCCTTGTCCTTCGGCGCGGCGGCATTGATCTCCTCGCGGGCCGTGAGCAGCTTGCCGATGTCGCAGTCGATGGTGAGGTAGAAGTGCGGGACGTTCTGGATCGAGGCCGTCAGCCGCTGCGCGATGGTGCGGCGCATGCCGTCATGCGGGACGACGTCGTAGGAGCCGGGCTCGAACAGCGACAGGATCTGCTTGTCCGACATGGTCGGCGCGATCGCGGGCGCGCCCGATGGTGCGGCGGTGGGTGCCTTGAGGCCCTTGCCGGATTTGGCCTGCTCGACGTCGCGGGCGACCACGCGGCCGTGCGGACCGGTGCCGGTGACCATCGACACATCGATGCCGGCTTCCTTGGCCAGACGCCGCGCCAGCGGCGACGAGAACACGCGGCCACCATGGCCATTGGCTTGCGCAGCGGGAGCCGCAGCCTGCGGCGCGGGTGCCGCGGCAGGCTGAGCCTTGGGTGCAGCCGATGCAGGCGTTGGAGCCGGCGCAGCGGCGGAAGCCTCGGCGGGCTTCTCTGCTGTCTTCGGCGGTGCGGCCGACGCACTGGGCTTGGCGCTACCAGCCGCCTTCACGTCCTCGCCTTCGCCGGCGAGCACGGCGATCACGTCGTTGACCGGGACGTCCTGCGTGCCCTCCGGCACCAGGATCTTGGCGATCGTGCCCTCGTCGATCGCCTCGACCTCCATGGTCGCCTTGTCGGTCTCGATCTCGGCGATGACGTCGCCGGATTTGACCTTGTCGCCTTCCTTCTTCAGCCACTTGGCGAGGTTGCCCTTCTCCATCGTCGGCGAGAGAGCGGGCATCAGGATGTTGATGGGCATGCTGACCTCAAGACAAACTTTGCAAAACGTCGTCTTTCGACAGCGAAGACGAACGGACCAGGTTTAGTTGCCGATGTCGCCCTGCCACAGGCGCTCATTGGCCGGGATGGAACGCCAATTCTTCATCATCGTGATGGAGCGGTCGTCGGCGAGGTCGATCCAGGGAATGCCGAACTTGTCGAGGATGTCCTTCGAGCCCTCGAAGGTGACGGATTCCCCGATCACCACCAGCTTGACCTTGAACAGCCCGAGCGCACCCGCGCACATCGAGCATGGCGACAGCGTGGTATACATGACGGTGTCGTGAAACGAGATCGCGCCTGCTTCGCGCAGGCAGCTCATCTCGCCGTGCAGGATCGGATTGTTCTCCTGCACGCGGTTGTTGTGGCCGCGCGCGATGATCTTGTTGTCACGCGTCAGCACTGCCCCGATCGGCAGGCCGCCCTGCGCGATCGAGGTTTCCGCCTCGCGGATCGCTTCCAGCATGAAATCGTAGTGATAGGACTCGATCGCCATGGTCAGTGCCCCTTGCCGCGCGGCGTCGTGGTGCCGGTGTCGGTGGGACGCTCGATCTCGGCCTGGAACATCTCGAGGATCCGGTTCAGCGCGTCCTCCTCGGTATATTCGCTCTCGCGCGCATAGGCGCGCGCGGCATGGCGGGCGAGATCGACGAGGAGCAGGCCCCACATGTCGGGCTCCTCGAAGGCGCGCTGGAACGCCATCGACAGCCCGCCGTCCAGCACGAACACGCGCAGGATCTCGACCGCGTCGTCGCGGGCCATGACGTCGGGCGGCAGTGGCTGCTCCTTGGGGCCCGCCATGATCTACCTGTAACAGACGGCTTTGGCGGCCTCGACGACCTCGGCCACCGACGGCAGCGCGAGCTTCTCCAGGTTGGCCGCATAGGGCATCGGCACGTCCTTGCCGGAGACGCGCGTCACCGGCGCGTCCAGATAGTCGAAGGCATTCTCCATGATCCGCGCGGCGATCTCGGCGCCGACGCCGCTCTGGGCCCAGCCCTCTTCCACCGTCACCGCGCGGCCGGTCTTCTTCACCGAGTTGATGATGGTCTCGGTGTCCATCGGGCGCAGCGTACGCAGGTCGATCACTTCGGCCTCGATGCCGTCCTTGGCCAGCTCGTCGGCGGCCTTCAGCGCATAGGTCATGCCGTTCGACCAGGCGACGATGGTGACGTGGCTGCCGGTGCGGACGATACGCGCCTTGCCGATCGGGATGATGAAATCATCCAGCTTGGGGACTTCGCCGGTGTGTCCGTAGAGCACCTCGTTCTCGAGAAAGATCACCGGATTCGGATCGCGGATTGCGGCCTTGAGCAGACCCTTGGCGTCGGCGGCCGAATACGGCGCGACCACCTTCAGGCCAGGAATGTGCGAGTACCAGGACGAGTAGTCCTGGCTGTGCTGGGCGGCGACGCGGGCAGCCGCGCCATTCGGTCCGCGGAACACGATCGAGCAGCCCATCTGGCCGCCGGACATGTAGAGGGTCTTGGCGGCGGAGTTGATGATCTGGTCGATCGCCTGCATGGCGAAGTTGAAGGTCATGAACTCCACGATGGGCTTCAGCCCGGCCATCGCGGCGCCGACCCCGACGCCGGCAAAGCCGTGCTCGGTGATCGGGGTGTCGATCACGCGCTTGGCGCCGAATTCCTGCAGCAGGCCCTGGGTGACCTTGTAGGCGCCCTGATATTCGGCGACCTCCTCGCCCATCACGAACACGTCGGCGTCGCGACGCATCTCTTCGGCCATGGCATCGCGCAACGCTTCGCGGATGGTCTGCGTCACCATCTCGGTGCCGGCAGGCACCTCCGGATCGGGCTCGGCGACCGGCTGCGGCGCCGATGGCGCGGCCTTGGGCTGCGGTGCCTCGGCCTTGGCGGCGTCGGGCTTGGCGGCCGGGGGTGCCGACTCCGCCGCCTTCTCCTGCTTCGCCGGCGCGGACGCCTTGGCGAGATCGGCCGCGCTCTCGCCGTCGGCGAGAATGGTGGCGATCGGCGTGTTCACCGCGACGTCGGCGGTGCCCTCGGGGATCAGGATCTTGCCGAGCGTGCCCTCGTCGGTCGCCTCGACCTCCATGGTCGCCTTGTCGGTCTCGATCTCGGCGATCACGTCACCGGACTTGATCGTCTCGCCCTCTTTCTTCAGCCATTTGGCGAGGTTGCCCTTCTCCATCGTCGGCGACAACGCGGGCATCAGCACTTGAATTGGCATATCTTCTCCAAGGAAAGCTTGCGCGCGTTCAGCGGTAAACGTCGGTCCAGAGCTCGGCGGCATCCGGCTCGGGATCATGCTGGGCGAAATCGGCGGAGGCGTTGACGATGTCGCGCACCTCGGCGTCGATCGCCTTGAGATCGGCCTCGCTGACCTTGGCGGCCAGGAGGCGGTTGCGCACCTGCTCGATCGGATCCTGGTCGTGGCGGACCTTCTCGACCTCCTCGCGTGTGCGATATTTTGCAGGATCGGACATCGAGTGCCCGCGGTAGCGATAGGTCTGCATCTCCAGGATGAAGGGTCCCTTGCCGGCGCGGCACCAGGCCGCCGCCTCCTCACCCGCAGCCTTGACGGCGCGGACGTCCATACCGTCGACCTGCTTGCCGGGGATGTTGAAGGACGCGCCGCGCTTGGAGAAATCCTGCTGCGCCGAGGCGCGCGAGACCGAGGTGCCCATGGCGTAGCGGTTGTTCTCGATGACGTAGATCACCGGCAGCTTCCAGAGCTCCGCCATGTTGAAGCTCTCGTAGACCTGACCCTGGTTGGCCGCGCCGTCGCCGAAATAGGTGACGCTGATATTGTCGTTGCCGCGATAGTGATTGGCAAAGGCGAGACCGGTGCCGAGCGAAACCTGGGCGCCGACGATGCCGTGCCCGCCGTAGAAGTGCTTCTCCTTGCTGAACATGTGCATGGAGCCGCCCTTGCCCTTGGAATAGCCGCCGCGGCGGCCCGTGAGCTCGGCCATGACGCCGTTGGCGTCCATGCCGGTGGCAAGCATGTGGCCGTGATCGCGATAGCCGGTGATGACCTGATCGCCCTGTTTCAAGGCCATCTGCATGCCGACCACGACGGCCTCCTGGCCGATATAGAGGTGGCAGAAGCCGCCGATGGCGCCCATGCCGTAGAGCTGACCGGCCTTTTCCTCGAACCTGCGGATCAGGAGCATGTCGCGGAGCGCCTTGAGCTCCTGCTCCCGGGTGAATTCCGGTGGCGAGCCGCCTTCGGTCTTGTCCTGTGGAGGGCTTGCGGCGGCTTTCTTGGGTGCGGCCATGGGAATTCCGGGTCAGAGAAAACTTTCGCCCTCTCTAACCCAACTCAAACGCCCTTGGAAAGCACCGCGGCGAGATGGCGCGACTTTCATTATGCCGCACTGCAACGTGATCGAAACATTGCAAAATCTTTGGCGCAGATCGGGCAACAAACTTGATCGTGCCTAGCCACCGCATCCTAACGAAGTCTACTACTTCAAGTCGTTTGCTCTGGTAGCCGACGCGACGCCGCCCCGCGGCCGCCCAACAGCCGCGACCACCATGTCGCTTCTCAGACCTTGACCCAAGCGACGTACTCAGCCAACCTTCGCGAGGGGGTAGTAGGCATGCCAGGAAGCAACCTACATAAGCGCGTCCTATTGTTGGGACCAACAGGCGTCGACAAAGCCGCTGCCGTGCAGCGCGTGCTTGGTCGACTCAAGGCAACTCTAGGCCACGAATACCGCTTCATTGATTTCGAGAACGAACATCTGAAGCAGCACCTGAATGTACGAAATTGGACTGTATTTCTCGCACAAGACATTTCCGCTCAAGCAAGCACATGGCGAAAGGGTTGGGAGGAGCTAAGGGCGAGTCTCGATGGAGAAAGCACCATTCTCGCAATGCACGCGACCTACGTGAGCAGTCCTTTAGGACTAAGAAGCCCCATACATATACCGAGCATTTGCGAGGATTTCAAACCAACTCTCATCATCTCTCTGATTGACGACGTCTATCAAATGTGGAGTCGCACCGAAGCAAGGGCGGATGGACAAGAAATCAAAGGGCGCCCCACATTCGAGCAACTACTAGTCGCGCGTCGCGCCGAGCAACTGCTCGGAGACTTAATCTTATCACACACAGGAAATCCAAGAGCTCGACACATTCTCTGCGCCGCGGGCAATAATGTCGATGCGCTCATAAACCTAATGATATTTGATGCTACTGTAACGTACCTTTCGTTTCCAATCAGCGCCCCCAGAGAAATGCTCGACAAGGGTGACAGAACATTCGTCGATGTCATCAACGAGGCCCATCAGCGCGCTGCGACCGAGATGAGCAATAACCGGGAACGCTCATTTATTTCCCCATTGTCGATCGATGAATTGCCACTTGTCTCAAAAATACAATCCGCGGGGGACAATGAATCGATAGAATTTGATTGCGAGAATGATCGGTGGAACTTGAAAGAACTATGGGGAAATGCCGACCTATCAATTCTACCGAGCTTGACTGGCCCGAGGCAATTTCCCAGAAAGCAGCTTGAGGCAGCCTTCGGTACCGTCCGGACAGACGTCGGATGGCGAGATCGGCGGCTTGTGCTGCAATCAAACTCCCTTGCCATCGTGTGTCCCAAGCCACCAAACGAGGACCGAATCACAAGGGGCGTCAACGAAGAAATCCAAACCGCCGTACCGCTTGGGATCATCTGCAACATTTGGCAAAAGCCCGAATGGGATCCTGACGATTTCGTCGGCAAACGTTTTCCGCCGGCCGGATCAATGGGTATTGGACAAACCGAGGCAGCTGTTCAAAAGCTGGAATCTCTCGACGCTCTGATTCGCGCGAAACCATAGAGGCTTTCATGCAACTCGCGGTTACTATTCAGCAGAAGGATCTAAACGAGCTGAAGGGCTTGATCCTCGCGGTGCGAGAAGCCCTAAGCGCGGGGAGTGTGACCGTGCTAGAGGCGCCGGAGGATATGAACTATCCCTACCCGACGCCGATTCTTACAATTCGCGAAGACGCTACTAGGCGGCGTCTTTATGGAACTGAAGCCGTTGAAAAGCTGAAGGACTTGGCTGGCCACCGCTGATTTGAACCGATATTGAAGCACTAACCGTTCCGCGTAGACAGATTGACGAAGGGGGCGGGCCAATATTGCGCCGCCCTCTCCGACCGTCCGATCAGAAGAAGCCGAGCTTCTTCGGGCTATAGCTGACCAGGAGGTTCTTGGTCTGCTGATAGTGATCGAGCATCATCTTGTGGGTCTCGCGCCCGACGCCCGACTGCTTGTAGCCGCCGAAGGCCGCATGCGCGGGATAGGCGTGGTAGCAGTTGGTCCAGACCCGGCCGGCCTGGATCTCCCGGCCGAAGCGGTAGCAGCGGTTGGCATCGCGGCTCCAGACCCCGGCACCCAAGCCGTAAAGCGTGTCGTTGGCGATCTCGAGCGCTTCGTCGTCGGTCTTGAAGGTCGTGACCGAGACCACGGGGCCGAAGATCTCCTCCTGGAAGATCCGCATCTTGTTGTGGCCTTCGAACACGGTCGGCTGCACATAGAAGCCGCCGGCGAGATCGCCGGCGAGTTCGGCACGTCCGCCGCCCGCGAGCACCTTGGCGCCCTCCTGCTTGCCGATGTCGATGTAGGACAGAATCTTCGTCAGCTGCTCGCCAGAGGCCTGAGCTCCGATCATGGTGGTGGCGTCGCGCGGGTCGCCCTGCTTGATCGCCGCGACGCGCTGCAGCGCCCTCTCCATGAAGCGGTCATAGATATCCGCGTGGACCAGCGCCCGGCTCGGACAGGTGCAGACCTCGCCCTGGTTCAGCGCGAACATGACGAAGCCTTCGATTGCCTTGTCGAAGAAATCGTCGTCCTCGGCGGCGACGTCCTTGAAGAAGATGTTCGGCGACTTGCCGCCGAGCTCCAGCGTGACGGGAATGAGGTTCTGGCTGGCGTACTGCATGATCAGCCGGCCTGTCGAAGTCTCGCCGGTGAAGGCGATCTTGGCGATGCGCGGGCTGGAGGCCAGCGGCTTGCCGGCTTCCAGACCGAAGCCGTTGACGATGTTGAGCACGCCCGGCGGCAGGATGTCGGCGATGACCTCGGCCCAGACCATGATCGAGGCCGGAGTCTGCTCGGCGGGCTTGAGCACCACGCAATTGCCGGCGGCCAACGCGGGTGCCAGCTTCCAGCAGGCCATCAGCAGCGGAAAGTTCCAGGGGATGATCTGGCCGACAACGCCGAGGGGCTCGTGGAAATGATAGGCGATGGTGTCGTGGTCGATCTCGCCGATCGAGCCTTCCTGGGCGCGGACGACGCCGGCAAAGTAACGGAAGTGATCGATCGCGAGCGGGAGGTCAGCGGCGCGGGTCTCGCGGATCGGCTTGCCATTGTCCCAGGTCTCGGCAATTGCAAGGCGTTCGAGATTGTCTTCCATGCGGTCGGCGATCCGATTCAGGATCGCGGCGCGCTCGGCGACGCTGGTACGGCCCCACCCGGCCTTGGCGGCATGTGCCGCATCGAGCGCCGCCTCCACATCCTGCGCATCGGACCGCGCGATCTTGCAGACGATCTGGCCGGTCACTGGCGAGGCATTGTCGAAATACTTGCCGGAGATCGGCGGCACGAACTTGCCGCCGATGAAATTATCGTAGCGTTCGGCAAAGGGAACCTTGGTGACGCTGAGGAACTCCACCTTGTTCATTGATCACTCCCGCTGTTTGCTGTTGGCGCAATTCGTCGCGTTGGCGCGACTTGCCCGGACGATGTCGCGGGAGGTGATGTCTGTCAGCCCGTGGGAAAACGATGGCGCGGCCGACCTGTCGCAGTTCTGCGACAGGTTCGTCGCAACAGCGATGCCGCGCGGCGTTCGGGTCACGGGATTGGGGGGTCAGTAACCTGCCCGGCTCAATGGTTCAGACCGAACCGCTTCAGCTTCCTGTGCAGCGTTGCGCGGCTGACGCCGAGCGCCTTGGCAGCCGCCGAGACGTTGCCGCCGGCGCGGAGCAGCGCCCGCTGCACTACCGCGCGTTGACCGCCGGCAAGATGATCGCGTGCGGTATCGTCGCCGAGAAGGTCGGCGGCGGGCACCGGCTGCAACGCCCGGCCGGGTGCCATTCCAAGCGCCATCCGGGCCGAGCGGGTCGCGCCGATCACGAGATCGTCCGCATCGACGGCGATGAGGCCGCTGCAGCTTCCGTCCGCCGCGTGGGTCAGCACGATGCGGGCATTGGCAAAGGCCTTGCGAAACAGGTCGGCTTCGATGCGCCGGGCGGCCTCGCCTGCCGCAAACCCGATCAGGCTGGAAAAGGCGTCGGTCCGGTCGGCGCGGCAGGAGGAGACGTCAAGCACGCCCGCGAGCGCCGCCTCATGGTCGTAGATCGGAACGGTGGTACAGCTCAGCAATGTGTTGCGGGCAAAGAAATGCTGATCACGGTCGATCGTCAGGGGCCGCTGCTCGACGAGGCAGGTGCCGATGCCGTTGGTCCCCTCATGCTCCTCGCTCCAGAGCGCACCGGTCCACAATCCCCAGGACTGAAAGGTCGCATCGTCCGCCGGCGTGCCGCGACGGTCCACGGGCACGCCCTCCCCGTCGGCGAGCAGCACGCAGCAGCCGCTGGCCCCAACGGCCTGGTAGAGCCGGTCCATTGCGCCTTGGGCCGCCGCCAGGAGCGGCGCGACCCTCTCTCGGGCCCGATGCAGCTCGGCTTCGGTCAGGCGCAGCGGCGAGGTGCGGCCACCGGGATCGAGATGATGCAATCTGGACGAACGGCGCCACGAGGCCACGAGCGCGGACCTTGCCGCCTGGCCTGACGCGATGGCGGCCTCGACGCGGGCCGCGTGATGCGCGGGCCTCGACCCATTCATCACAGTTTCCTTCGGATGACAGACTAGAATGGACCGGCGCCATCCGTTTGATCTGCGTCAACTTCGAGAAGCGCCACGGAAAGCCATGCCCCCGCCGCGCCGCTGTCGTCAAGACAGCCGACGGGTTCCGGACTTAAGACCTTCGCGGGAAAAAAACGCTCTTCGGCGGGATTTCGGCGCGGTTGCGCAAGCCCAACGCTACTTAACTGGAATCATCCGAACAAGATCGCGCGGATGGACATAGTCGAGCTGGAAGCGTGCCCGCTCGTCCAGCATGTCCGGGTCGATCTTCTCGGGCCGCAGCAGCGACACCCGCTGCTCGCTCCTGACGCGCTCGCGCTTGAGCTGCGCCAGTTCGCTGGTCAGCGCGATGATCTCCTGGTCGAGTTCCTGGCGGGCGTTGAGGCCGTATTTGCCGGTGTAGGCGTTGACGCCGAAATAGCCGACGATGGCGGCCGCCATCGCGTAGAGGGCAAGGCCGGTCAGGATCGATTTCAGGCGCGCGCGCGAGACCATCTTCGGAAGATGGGACAGGTTGGTTAAGGGAGTGCTAATTCCAGGCCATCGCATACCCAACCTTCGTGGTCAGGAGCGGGTCCGATTGTGACGCAGCAAGACTAACTCAGGCAGCTCTTGCGGTATTCTGCGGGCGTGATGTTGAGCTGCCTGCGGAAGATCCGGTTGAGATGGCTCTGATCGGAAAACCCGCACAAGAGCGCAATCTCCTTCAGAGCGAGCCGGTCCTTGCGCAGGTATTGGCACGCGCGCTGCACCTTGCGGCTCAGCACATAGGCATGCGGCCGCATGCCGTAGTGGACCTGGAACTTGCGCGCAAACTGCACCGGCGTGCAGTTGCAGATGTTGGCGAGTTCCTCCAGCGTGATGTTCCTCGACATGTTCTGCTCGACATAGTCCTCGATCAGCCGCGCGTGGGCCGGCCTGAAGCGTCCCTGGGCACAGGGCATCCTGAATTGCACGGAGGCATATCTTCGCAGGAGGTGCACGCTCGCCTGAAGTGCCAGCGCGTCATAGCACAGCCGCCCGCCCGGAGCGCCTTCGGACACCTCCTGCACCATGCGGTCGCCGATCCAGGTCAGCACAGGATCCTCGATCCTGAGCAGGTCGTGAAGCTCGATGCCTTCCGGATCGCGGTCGAATGCTTCGCTTGCAGTCTTCGCCATCAAGGTCGGGGAAATGTAGAAATGGCTGACCTCGATGTCTTGGCTCCAGCGCCAGTTCGAAGGCTCCGCGCGCGTCAGCAGCGTCGTGACGCCGCGGCCGACATGATCCTGCTTCCAGTGGCCGGTCACGCGGCGGTTCATCGACGTTGCGCCTTCGCGGTACACGACGATCAGGAAGTTCTCGTTTGGCGGCACCCAGATGTCGGACGGCGCATAGCGGAAGACGCGCAACCGAAAGTCGGACTTGCCCACCGCCGAACTGTCCAGCATCAGCTCGCCGGGCGCGTAGCTTGGCAGCTCCTCGACCGTGATGAACTGGCCCATCGCACGAGCCTCCTCCCAGAGATTATGTGGCGCGGTTGACCGCTTCCGCTTCTCATTGGCCGATCGGCAGGAGGGGAGCATAAGCCGGTTTCGCCGTTTGCCAAGCTGGTCGAAGTCCGGCGCCGGGCTTCGTTCAAAGGATTGTCGATTCCGTTCAAGCCCGAAAGCTCGGCCGCCACGTAGCCTGCTCGCGTTCCAGGCAGAGCAGGAGAAGCGGCGGAACAGCCGCGGGCCAAATGAGCCATTCCATCGCGCTGCCGGAAGCGAAATGACGCGATGCACCAGCGTCCGATGATCTCGCGGACGGGGACGATCGCGTGCGCCCTGGAAACGTGAGGAGGAACCAATATGGAAACCGCAAGCAAGACCAATGGAAGCAATGCCGCGCGTGCGACGGCCAGGCTCGATGCGCTCGTGGTGGGAGCCGGCGTTGCCGGGCTCTATCAACTCTATCGCTTGCGCGAGCAGGGATTGAGTGTCAGGGCGATCGACGCGGCGTCCAGCGTCGGCGGCACATGGTACTGGAACCGCTATCCCGGCGCGCGCTTCGACTCGGAAGCCTACATCTACCAGTACCTGTTCTCCGAGGAGCTCTACAAGGGATGGAGCTGGAGCGAGAAATTCCCGGGCCAGCCGGAAATCGAGCGTTGGCTCAACTACGTCGCCGACCGTCTCGATCTTCGCAAGGACATCCAGTTCGGCACAACGGTCAAAAGCGCCCATTTCAACGAAGCAACGCAGCGCTGGCTGGTCACGACCGACAAGGGCGATGTGATCGACACCCAGTTCCTGGTCACCTGCTGCGGCATGCTCTCGGCACCCTACGTGTCGTTTCCGGGCCAGGAGACCTTCAAGGGACAGTTATTCCATACGGCGCGCTGGCCAAAGCAGCCGGTCGACCTCGCGGGCAAGCGCGTCGGCGTCATCGGCAACGGGGCGACCGGCATCCAGGTCATCCAGACGATCGCGGGCGATGTCCGCCATCTCAAGGTCTTCGTCCGCACACCGCAATACATCATCCCGATGAAGAATCCCAAATACAGCGCGGCCGACGCACAGGCCTACAAGTCCAAGTTCGAGCACCTCACGCAGCGATTGCCACACACCTTCACGGGTTTCGAATATGACTTCGAGCATGCGTGGGCCGGCCTGTCGCCCGAGAAACGCCGCGAGGTGATCGAGGATTGCTGGAATGACGGCTCGCTGAAGCTGTGGATCTCGTCCTTCTCCGAGCTGTTCTTCGAGGAGGCCGTCAACGCCGAAATCTCCGAATTCGTCCGTGAGAAGATGCGTGAGCGGCTCAAGGACCCGAAGCTGTGCGACCTCCTGATCCCCGCAGACTATGGTTTCGGGACGCACCGCGTGCCGCTCGAGCAGAACTTCCTCGAGACTTTCCATCAGCCCAATGTCGAGATCGTCAGCGTCAGGAACAATCCGATCGAACGCGTGACGCCGACGGGCATCCAGACCGCCGACGGCACGGTCCATGAGCTCGATATCATCATCCTCGCAACCGGTTTCGACGCCGGCACAGGCGCCCTGACGCGCATCGACATCAGAGGACGGGGCGGACGATCGCTCAGAGAGGATTGGGCCAGGGACATCCGCACGACGATGGGCCTGCAGGTTCACGGCTATCCCAACCTGTTCACGACCGCCGTGCCGCTCGCGCCATCGGCTGCGCTGTGCAACATGACGACGTGCCTGCAGCAACAGGTCGAATGGATCGACAACTGCATCAGGTACATGCGGTCCAAGAACCTGAAGGCGATCGAGCCGACCAAGGACGCGGAAGACGGCTGGGTGGCGCATCACGACGAGATCGCCAACGCGACGCTGATCGCAAAGACCAATTCCTGGTACCTGGGCTCGAACGTCGAAGGCAAGCCGCGCCGCGTTCTCTCCTACTGCGGCGGCGTCGGTGCCTATCGCCAGAAATGCGACGAGGTCGCGGCGAGCGGCTACCAGGGCTTCGCCATGAACTGAGCGCGAAACGCGTCGACCAGATAATTCCAATCCACACGGGAGGACGATCATGATCATGAATTTTGGCGCGACGGCGGACGCCGTTCTCGACGGCGTCGTTACCTCGACGCCGCGCGTGCCGGGCGTCGTCGCGATGGTGACGGACCGCCACCGCAACATCTACGAGGGCGCGGCCGGCAAGCGCCGTCTCGATTCCGCAGCCGACATGACGACCGACAGCATCTTCGCCATCTTCTCCACGACGAAGGCAATCACCGGTACGGCGGTCCTGCAACTCGTCGAGGAAGGCAAGCTCGATCTCGACGCGCCTGCGCAGCGCTATGCACCCGAGCTTGGCAAGCTCCAGGTGATCGATGGCTTTGACGACAGGGGCGAGCCGATCCTGCGTCCGCCAAAGCGCGATATCACCACCCGCATGCTGATGACTCACTCCGCAGGGCTGAGCTACGACTTCATCAACCGCACCTACAATCGGTTGGCCGAGGAAAAGGGGCAGCCGAGCGTGATCACCGCGACCAAAGCCTGCCTGATGACCCCGCTCCTGTTCGATCCGGGCGAGCGGTGGGACTATGGAACCAACATCGATTGGTGCGGCCAGATCGTCGAAGCCATCGCGGACCGACGGCTCGGCGACGTCTTCAAGGCGCGCATCTTCGAGCCGCTCGGCATCAAGGACATGACCTTCGAACTGACCGAGCCGATGCGGCAGCGGCTTGCCGGCATCCACGCGCGAGGCGCCGACGGCTCGCTGACACCGATGGATTTCGAACTGCCCGCCAAGCCCGAAGTCCATATGGGCGGGCACGGGCTCTACGGCACCGTCGGCGACTACATGCGCTTCATCCGCATGTGGTTGAATGACGGAATGGGCGAGCACGGCCGCGTGCTGAAGGCCGAAACCGTGCGCATGGCCGAGAAGAACCATCTCGGCGACAAGAAGGTGACACCGATCACCGGCGTCATTCCCGCGCTATGCAACGACGCGGAGTTCTTCCCGGGCCAGTCCAAGTCGTGGGGACTGACCTTCATGATCAACGACGAGGAAGCCCCGACAGGACGTCCCGCCGGCGCGCTTGGCTGGGCCGGCCTTGCCAACCTGTTCTACTGGATCGACCGGCAGAACGGGTTCGGCGGGTTCTGGGCCACCCAGATTCTCCCGTTCGGTGATGCAACGTCGTTCATCGGTTACATGAAATTCGAGACGGCCTTCTACCAAAGCCTGCGGCAGCGCATGGCAAGCTAGCCTCCGCTTCCGGGCTCGAATCGGACAGGCCGATCATTGATCGGCCTTGTCCTTTGGGGATGCAGACCTGCTGTATGGCCGCAGGGTCGTTCGAACTCAGCCCTGATTCTTCGCCACGTGCGCGGCGAACGCATCGATGTACTGCTGCAGCACCGTCTTGAGGGCGTCCTTGGTCAGGTTGCCGGCCGCGTCGAAGGCATCGCCGACGCCGTTGAGATAGATTTCCGGCTGCTGGAGGATCGGTCCGGAAATGCCCGGCAGGATGGTCTGCAGGTGCTTGGCCGCGCTGACGCCGCCGAGCGGGCCCGGCGAGTTGGAGACGATGCCGACCGGCTTGCCGAGGAACGAGCTCTTGCCGTAGGGGCGCGAGGCAACGTCGATGGCGTTCTTGAGGACGCCGGGGATCGAGCGATTGTACTCGGGCGTCACGAACAGCACCCCGTTCGACTTCTGCAGCTTCTCGCGGAAGGCGAGCCAGTCCGCGGGCGGCGCGCCCTCGAGGTCCTGGTTGAAGAACGAGATGCCCGCCGGCGTGATCACCTCGAGCTGGAGCGAGCCGGGCGCGAGCTTGGCCAGCGCGTTGGCGATCTTCAGCGAAAAGCTTTCCTTGCGCAGGCTGCCGGCGATCGCGACGATGTTGTAGGCCATGGGCTGTCCTTAAATCTCGAGGGGGAGTGCCTGACGGCACTTAAGCGATCCGGACCATTCGATGCAAGTGCATGAACCGGCTCGATTTGGAAACGTAGCGTTTCACGAAAGCAGATGGTCGCCCAAGACAATCGGGCCGCCAACCAGCGGCCCGACCTTCGCGCACTGCCTCATCCAGATCAGATGGTTGGGTTCCACGCCGACGGGATCAGGCGATATTTGGCGCCGTCCTTCGCGACATGGCCGACCGCTGGGAAGATGAAGTGGAAGCCGACCACGGTCGCCTTTTCCGCTGCCGCCATGTCGTAGAACTTGTGGCGCGTCGCTTGCGCGGTGGCCGCGTCCATGTCGAACATCACGTGCCAGTCGGGGTTGCGCAGGAAGAATTCCGGGATGTTGGTGACGTCGGACTGGATCAGCACCTTGGCATCGCCGGATGCAACCGCGAACGAGGTATGGCCGGGCGTATGGCCGGGCGTGGCAATCGAGGTGATGCCGGGCACGACCTCCTTGCCCCACTCGTATTTCGTCACCTTGGACTCCAGCCCGGCGAAAATTTTCTTCACGTTGGCGAAGGCGGCTTTCAGCCCCTGATTGGACTCGGCCTTGGCGGCGTTGTCCTCGCTGGTCCAGAACTCCCACTCCTTGCCCGGCACCATGACCTCCGCGTTCGGGAAGGCCAGCGCGCCGTCGGCAAGCCGAACGCCGTTGATGTGGTCGCCGTGAAAATGCGACAGCAGTACGACGTCGATGTTCTTGGGGTCGACGCCGGCCGCCTGAAGGTTCTGCATGGTGCGGCCGACCGCGCCCTTGCTCGCATCGAGATTCGCAACACCGTTGCCGGTATCGATCAGCACCAGCTTGGAACCGGTATTGATGAGCTGCGGATTGAACGGCACCGTGACCATCCCCTTCGGCATGTAGGCCGCCTCACCCGCCGCCAGCGCCTCTTCCTTCGGAATGTTGGCGACGAACTTCTCCGGCATCGGGAAAGTGCGCGCGCCGTCGTTGATCGAGGTGCATTCGAAGCTGCCGACCTTGTAGCGGTAGAAGCCCGGCGCCTGCGTCCCCGCTTGCGGCGTTGCGGCGTTGGCAACGGTCGGGCGAAGCCCGGTAACGGCGGCCGCGCCCATGGCGGCGGCGCCTGCGAGCAGGTGACGGCGATTGAGATTGGTCATGGAGGTCCTCTTCTGAGCCCTTGCGGTTTTCCGCTTTGCAAACAGCGGCGGAATAATCCGCCGCTGGGCTCAGAAGGCAAGACCTTCCTGCGGTGTCCTGCCGTCGCAGATCAGGTTTATTTATTCGGGTTGATCAGGAATTTTTCACCGGTGGCGCGTTTGGCGTACACCGCCATGTTGGCGGGATCGAGCGCCTCGGCGAGCGAGACGACCCTGGTGTAGTGGCTGGCGAAGGTGGTCTTCAGCTCCGACGCCACGCGCTGGCGCAGGCGGCCGATCTCGGCCGGGCCGATCTTCTGGAGGAACGGCGTCAGCAGCCAGCCGCCGACGCCCCAGCTGAGGCCGAACGAGCGGTTCAATTCGGTCGGACGATTGTCCAGGCTGCCGTAGATGTAGACCTGCTTGTACACGTTGGAGCCGTAGCGGCTGTATTCCTTCGCGGTCTTGTTGGCCGCGATTTCCATGGCCGTGAGGATCTGGCTCGCCAGCTTGCCGCCGCCGATCGCGTCGAAGGCGATGGTGGCGCCGGTCTCGACCAGCGCGTTGGTGAGGTCGTCCATGAAGCTCGGCGCAGTCGAATCCACCACGTACTTGGCGCCGATCTTGTGCAGGATGTCGGCCTGCTCCTTGTTTCTGACGATGTTGACGAGGGGAATGCCGTCCTTGATGCAGATCTTGTTGAGCATCTGGCCGAGATTGGACGCGGCCGCGGTGTGCACCAGCGCCTTGTGGTTCTCGCGGCGCATCGTCTCGGTCATGCCGAGCGCGGTCAGCGGATTGACGAACCAGGACGCGCCATCGGCAGCGGTGGTGCCGGGCGGCAGTTCCATGACGTCGCGGACCTTGAGCACGCGGTACTGCGAATACATGGCGCCACCGATCATGGACACGGTCTTGCCCATCAACGCCTTTGCCGCGTCCGACGAGCCGGTCGCGATCACCGTGCCGGCGCCCTCGTTGCCGACCGGCAGCGACTGATCGAGCCGGGCGCCCATCATCCGCACCGCAGCTTCCGGCATCGTCGCCGTGATGACCGGCATTTCCTTGGTGCCGGAGGCCTTGGCGGCCGACATGTCGGCCGGCCCGATCAGGAGCCCGAGGTCGGAGGGGTTGATCGGTGTCGCCTCGACGCGGACCACGACCTCGTCGTCGGCGGGCTCGGGAGTCGGGATATCGACGAGAGACAATTCGAGTTCGCCGCTCTTCTTCAACAGCGAACGCAGTTGCAGTCCGGTCTTGCCGTCGCTCATGTCGATCCTCCCCTGTCCGTCTTTTCGCGGCTCGAGCCGCCGGCTTATGCCAACGCCTTCAATGCCGCCTTGCCGCCGTACAGCGCCTGCTTGCCGAGCTGCTGCTCGATGCGCAGGAGCTGGTTGTATTTGGCGGTGCGATCTGAACGTGCAAGGGAGCCGGTCTTGATCTGGCCGCAATTGGTGGCGACCGCGAGGTCGGCGATGGTGGAATCCTCGGTCTCGCCGGAGCGGTGCGACATCACAGAGGTGTAGCCGGCCTTGTGCGCCATCTCGACGGCCGCCAGAGTCTCGGTCAGCGTGCCGATCTGGTTGACCTTGATCAGGATCGAGTTGGCGCGGCCGGTCTTGATGCCGTCGGCGAGGCGCTTGACGTTGGTGACGAAGAGGTCGTCGCCGACCAGCTGGCACTTCTTGCCGATGAGATCGGTGAGCTCCTTCCAGCCGTCCATGTCGTCTTCCGACATGCCGTCCTCGATGGTCACGATCGGATACCTGCCGACGAGATCTGCAAGGTACTTGGCCTGCTCTGAGATCGAGCGGGTCTTGCCCTCGCCTTCATAGACGTATTTACCGTCCTTGAAGAACTCGGTCGAGGCGCAGTCGAGGCCGAGCACGATGTCGGTGCCCGCCTTGAAGCCGGCCTTGCCGATCGCGTTCATGACGAAGTCGAGCGCGGCGTCGGCCGACGGCAGGTTCGGGGCGAAGCCGCCCTCGTCGCCGACATTGGTGTTGTGGCCGGCCTTCTTCAGTTCCGACTTCAGCGTGTGGAACACCTCCGCCCCATAGCGCAGGCCTTCGGCGAAAGAGGATGCGCCGACCGGCAGGATCATGAACTCCTGGAAGTCGATCGGGTTGTCGGCGTGCACGCCGCCATTGATGATGTTCATCATCGGCACCGGCAGGAGCCGCGCCGAGGTGCCGCCGACATAGCGGTAGAGCGGCATGTCGAGCGAGTTCGCGGCGGCCTTGGCGCAGGCCAGCGAGACGCCGAGGATGGCGTTGGCCCCGAGTCGGCTCTTGTTCGGCGTGCCGTCGAGGTCGATCATGATCTGGTCGATCTGCACCTGCTGCTCGGCATCGAGGCCGCTGAGCGCCTCGAAGATCTCGCCGTTGACGGCGCCGACCGCCTTGGTGACGCCTTTGCCGAGATAGCGGGCTTTGTCGCCGTCGCGCAGTTCCACCGCCTCATGGGCGCCGGTGGAGGCGCCCGACGGCACCGCGGCGCGGCCGAGCGCACCGTCCTCCAGCACGACATCGACCTCGACGGTGGGATTGCCCCGGCTGTCGAGGATTTCGCGTCCGATGATGTCGATGATGGCGGTCATGAGGGCCTCTTTTCCGGGAACGAAGGGGGCAGTTGGCGGTGCTTCTACCGCAATGCGTCGAAGCGGAAAAGGCCGGGTGACGGCCGGGCGATGATTGGCTAAGAGGGCCGCCACGGAGGCGGCCTCATGTCGAAAAAACCCGGTAAATCGAACAACTCCCCTGCCAACCCGGCGTCCTTGCAGCTCGGCCGCGCCGTGGAATGGCCGGATGCGCCAGAGAAGGCCAGGCTCGACCGCGTGCCCAATCCGCAAAACGGGACCGATTACCTGGTGCGTTTCACCGTGCCGGAATTCACCTCGCTCTGCCCGGTCACCGGCCAGCCGGATTTCGCCCATCTGATGATCGACTACGCTCCGGGTGCGTGGCTGCTGGAATCGAAATCGCTCAAGCTCTATATCGCCAGCTTCCGCAACCACGGCGCCTTCCACGAGGACTGCACCGTGATGATCGGCAAGCGCATCGCTTCCGAGATCAAGCCGAAATGGCTGCGCATCGGCGGCTATTGGTATCCGCGCGGCGGCATTCCGATCGACGTGTTCTGGCAGACCGGCCGCGTGCCGAAGGGCGTGTGGGTGCCGGAGCAAGGCGTCGCGCCGTATCGCGGACGGGGCTAATAGGCACTCAGCAGATCCACCTTTGCATTCGCCGCGACCAGCCGCCGCGTCAGGATGGCGGCCAGGTTGCGCATGATCTTCAGCGCCGTTTGCGGGTGCAGGCGGCGGTAATCCGCGAAGCTGTCCAACGGCAGTTCGAGGCAGGTGACGGGCGTGTCTGCAACGACGTCGGCACTGCGGCTCCGCTCCAGGATCGCCATCTCGCCGAACTCCATGCCGGGGCCGAGAGAAGCGAGCCGAACGCCGCTCGGCAGCTTCACGCTGACCATCCCGCTCTGGAGAAAGAACAGCGAATTGGCGGGCTCGCCGCTCGAGATGATGCGCTGGCCGGCCGCGTAATGCCGGGTGCTCGACAGCTCGACGATCGCAGCGATCTCCTCCGCGTCGAGATCGGCAAGCAACGCCTGCTCGCTCAGACGCGCGCTCTCCTTCACGTCGGTGAAGCCGCCGAAGCGGTAGATCACCTGGTCCTCGGCCCATTCGATGGCATCGTCGAGCAGCGCGAAGCGGCGCAGCCGGCGCGGCTCGGCGGTGCGCGCGGAGATCGCGCTCCACACCGGGGAGGTGCCCTCGAATCCGGAAAGAATGGTGGTGACGCCGGCATTGCCGAGCGCGGTCAGAGTATCGCCGAGCAGCTCGGCACCGGCCGCGGTAATGTCGGGGACACGGCGGAAGTCGATGATCAGAAGCGGCGCGCTCGGCGGCTCGCTGCTCAGCCGCCTGGTGACGTAGTCGATGGTGCCGAAATTCATCGCGCCGACCAGCTCGAGCACACGGATGTCGCTGTGGCGCTCGTCGAGGATCTGCTGCTCGTGCGGCTGACGGCTGCGGCGCGATGAAATGCCGTAGATGTCGTAATCCGCCATGATGCTGGTGCGGACATCGGCGTTGCGGTTGAGCATGTGCAGGTCGAACCGCGCCGAGAGCGCCTCGCAGACCTTCAGGCCGCGCACGCTGTTGAAATGGTTGTCGAGCAGCGGCGAGAAGGTACCGAGGCCGAGCTGCGAGGGCAGCGCCGCGACGATGCCGCCGCCGACGCCGCTCTTGGCGGGAATGCCGACGCGATAGGTCCACTCGCCGGCATAGTCGTACATGCCCGAGCTCGTCATCACCGACAGCGTGCGCGCGACGATGTTGGGCGTGATCACCTGCACGCCCGTCACCGGATTGATGCCGCGATTGGCGAGCGTTGCCGCCATCACCGCGAGGTCGCGCGCGGTGACCAGGATCGCGCATTGACGGAAATAGACGTCGAGCACGGCATCGACGTCATCAGGCAGCACCGCGTAATTCCGCAGCAGCCAGGCGATGGCCCGGTTGCGATTGCCGGTCGCCGTCTCCGAGGCATGAACGGCCTCGTCCACCCCAAGCTCGCGGCCGGCGAACTGGCTGAGCTTGGCGCGGACGCACTCGAAGGCGCCCTTCCCGTCCACCTCGTAGATCAGTCCCGAGCAGGCGATCGCACCGGCATTGACCATCGGGTTGAACGGACGGTTGTCATTTGTGAGCCGGATCGAGTTGAAGGCTTCCCCGCTGGGCTCGACGCCGATGGTGGCCGCAACGCGCGCCTCGCCCACCATCTCCAGCGCCAATGCGAAGACGAACGCCTTCGACACCGACTGGATCGTGAACGGCACGTTGCTGTCCCCGACCTCGTAGACATGCCCGTCGATTGTCACGAGCGCGATGCCGAAATGGTCGGGGTTGGCACGCTTCAGTTCGGGAATATAGTCGGCGAGCTCGCCGGAATGATCGACCCTGAACTCGTCGTGGCAATCGGTGAGAAAGCGCCGCAGCGGCGGCCGGGTCGGATACCCGGTAGATCGGGCCGCCCCTGCTGTTTCGGGCAAACGGTCGGGCTGGGCGTCCACGGTTCTCGCACCTCGATTTGCTCAGAATCGAAGCAATTCGTGTGCCATGTATACGGGGCGGACGGTCGTGGTGGGGAGCGATCCGCGCCCAAGTGACTTCATGGACGTCATCCTATGGACGTCTCCTCGCGAACGTCAGCGCGCATCCGCCGGTGCCCGCTGCTTGAGCAGCCGGGCGCAGACGAAGCCCAGCACCACCATGATCGCAGCGCTCGCGAACAGGGTCGGCATCTTGCCGGCGTGATGCAGTCCGAAGCCGTAGGCGAGCGGTCCCACGGTCTGGCCCATGAAGAAGAAGAACGAATGCAGCGACAGCGCGGTGGCGCGCGCCTCGACCGAGAGCTCGCTGGCGAAGACCTGGAGGCAGCCATGGGCGATGTAGAAGCCCCACCCCATCACGACGAGGTTGAGTGCCTGCACCTCCCAGCGCGGGCCGAAGGCGACGGCAATGAGCTGCGAGGCGACCAGGGTCATTCCTGCGATCATCATGCCCTTGACGCCGAGCCACGGCAGCAGCCGCGACACCGTCAGCGTGTAGAACAGCCCGCCGACCGCAAAGCCGGCGATGACGAGGCCCGCGATCGAGAGCGAGGTCTGGCCGAGTTCGAACAGGAACGAGGCGATGTAGGGAAACAGGCCGAGCACGCAGCAGCCTTCGATGAACACCGCCGAGTAGCAGATATAGGCATTCGGATTGGTGAAGATGGTGCGATAGCCGGCCCTCAGCGCCGACAGGCTCGTCTTCGGCGGATGCTGGACCTTGGCGCCACGAAAGCCGGCCGCGACCGCGATCGACGCCACGATCACGAGCGCCCCGAGCACCGCCAGCACGCCGCGCCAGCCGAGGAAATCGCCGATCAGGCCGGAGGCCGAGGCGCCGAGCAGATTGCCTGTCATCGCCCCGGCAAGCGTGCGGCTGATCGCGACCTGGCGCTTCTCCGGCCCGACGAGATCGCTGGTGAGGCTCAGCGCCACCGGAAAAACGCCGCCCGAGCCGATGCCAGCGAGGATGCGGGTCGCGAACAGCACCGAAAACGAGGTCGAGAATGCGCCGAGGATGTTGGCGAGACCGAGCAGCGCGAGGCAGCCGATCATCAGCCGCGTCTTGCCGAACAGGTCGGCAGCGGCACCGATGATGGGCTGGATGATCGAGAAGGTGAAGGCGAACACCGCGGCAAAGCCCGCGGCTGTGGCGATGCTGACGCCAAAATCCTCGGCGACGTGCGGCAGCACCGGATCGAGCGCGCGTGCCGACAAGGCTGCGGCAAAGCTTGCGCCTGATATGACGTAGAGTGCTGTCGGCAAGCCGTGATCGTGCGGCCGCGCCTCGCCTTCCTGCATCAGCGCGGGTTCTTTGCGAGCGCGTCGAATGCCATCAGCCTGGCGATCAGCCCCTCGAACTCGCGCAGCGGCACCATATTGGGTCCATCCGAGGGCGCGCGGTCCGGATCAGGATGGGTCTCGATGAAGACGCCGGCGACGCCGACCGCCACGGCCGCGCGTGCCAGCACCGGCACGAATTCACGCTCGCCGCCCGAGGAGGTCCCCTTCCCGCCCGGCTGCTGCACCGAATGGGTGGCGTCGAAGATCACGGGCGCGCCGGTGGTGCGCGCCAGGATCGGCAGCGCGCGCATGTCCGAGACCAGCGTGTTGTACCCGAACGATGCCCCGCGCTCGGTGACGAGCACGTTGGCATTGCCGGCGCCGGTGATCTTGGTCACGACATTGGCCATGTCCCACGGCGCCAGGAACTGTCCCTTCTTGACGTTGACGACCTTGCCGGTCGCGGCCGCCGCGAGCAGGAGATCGGTCTGGCGGCACAGGAAGGCGGGGATTTGCAGGACGTCCACGGCCTGCGCCACCTCGGCGCATTGTGCGGCGTCGTGCACGTCGGTCAGGACCGGCAGGCCGAGCGAGGAGCGGATTTCGGCGAAGATCGGCAGCGACTGCGCAAGCCCCAGCCCGCGCTGCGCTGACGCGCTGGTGCGGTTGGCCTTGTCGAACGAGGTCTTGTAGACGAGGCCGATGTTCAGCCGCGCGGCGATCTCCTTCAGCGCGGAGGCCACCTCCAGCGCATGCTGGCGGCTTTCGAGCTGGCAGGGTCCGGCAATGATCGAAATCGGCAGATCATTGCCGAACCGGACCTTGCCGATCGTGACGACCGGCGCCGCTGACGTCGAAGAGCTCAAGGCAAATCCCTCGTTTCGGCGCGACCATAGCCCTGATGAGGGTCGGATCAACCCTCTTCCGCCCGGGTCGTTCGAATATCAGGGTTGCACTGATGTTCCTCGCCGCGACAGGGAGCGCTACTTCACCGCCGAGAAGGCGGTCGGCGTCAGGATCTGGCTGACGATGTTGGCGACGATCTGGCCGTCGGCCTCGCTCTCGGCGCGCGCTTTCATCCAGTCCGGATCGGTCATGAACGCGCCCCACTTCTTCTCGCGCTCGGCGAGCGAGTCCCAGGCCAGGAAATAGGTCAGCTCCTGATTGGATTCGCCGATCAGCGTGGTGAAGAAGCCGGCCTGCTTGATGCCGTGCTTCTCCCAGATCTTCAGCGTGGCGGTCTCGAAACGCTTCAACAGCGCCGGCAGACGGCCGGGCACGCAGCGATAGACGCGCATTTCGTAGATCATTGCAGTTCACTCCCTGCGTTGTTGCTCTTGCGGCGGGAGTTGTCGCAACAAATCACACGATCGTCAAAGGCGAAGAAGCGCTACACCAGCCGGCTCTGCACCATCGCCGCCTGAATGAACGAGGCGAACAGCGGATGCGGCTCGAACGGCCGCGACTTCAGCTCGGGGTGAAACTGCACGCCGATGAACCAGGGGTGATCCTCGTACTCGACGATTTCAGGCAGCACGCCGTCGGGCGAGAGCCCGGAGAATTTCAGGCCGTGCTGCTCGAGCCGGTCCTTGTAGGCGGTGTTGACCTCGTAGCGGTGGCGGTGGCGCTCGGAAATCTCGGTCGCGCCGCCATAGACCTGCGAGACGCGGCTGCCGCGGTTGAGCGCCGCCGGATAGGCGCCCAGCCGCATCGTGCCGCCGAGGTCACCGGCTTGCGTGCGCTTCTCAAGTTCGTTGCCGCGCAGCCATTCCGTCATCAGGCCGACCAGCGGCTCCTTGGTCGGACCGAACTCGGTCGAATTGGCGTCCTCGATGCCGACCAGGTTACGCGCAGCCTCGATCACCGCCATCTGCATGCCGAAGCAGATGCCGAAATACGGCACGTCGCGCTCGCGCGCGAATTGCGCCGCCTTGATCTTGCCCTCCGCCCCGCGCTGGCCGAAGCCGCCGGGCACCAGGATGCCGTTGACGTGTTCGAGGAACGGCGCCGGATCCTCTTTCTCGAAGATTTCGCTCTCGATCCAGTCGAGATTGACCTTCACCTTGTTGGCGATGCCGCCATGCGAGAGCGCCTCGATCAGCGACTTATACGCATCCTTCATGCCGGTATATTTTCCGACGATGGCGATGGTGACGTGGCCCTCGGGGTTGCGGATGCGCTCGTTGATCTGTTGCCAGCTGCGCAGCTCCGGCGGAATCCGCGAGCCGATGCCGAAGGCGGCGAGCACCTCGTCGTCGAGGCCCGCATTGTGATAGGCCTCCGGCACCGCATAGATGTTGTCGACGTCGCGCGCCTCGATCACGGCGCTTTCGCGCACGTTGCAGAACAGCCCGAGCTTGCGCCGCTCCTCCTTCGGGATCTCGCGGTCGGTGCGGCAGAGCAGGATGTCCGGCTGGATGCCGATCGAGCGCAGCTCCTTCACCGAGTGCTGCGTCGGCTTCGTCTTCAATTCGCCGGCGCTCGGAATGTAGGGCAGCAGCGTCAGATGGATGTAGACGGCGTGGTCGCGCGGCAGCTCGTTCTTGAGCTGGCGGATCGCCTCGAAGAACGGCAGGCCCTCGATGTCGCCGACGGTGCCGCCGATCTCGACCAGCACGAAATCGTAATCGTCATTGCCGTCGAGGACGAATTCCTTGATGGCGTTGGTGACGTGCGGAACCACCTGGATGGTCGCGCCGAGATAATCGCCGCGACGCTCCTTGGAGATGATGTCCTGGTAGATGCGGCCCGTGGTGATGTTGTCGGCCTTGGTCGCGGGACGGCCGGTGAAGCGCTCGTAATGACCGAGATCGAGATCGGTCTCCGCTCCGTCATCGGTCACGAACACTTCGCCGTGCTGATACGGCGACATCGTTCCGGGATCGAGGTTGAGATAGGGGTCGAGCTTGCGGAGGCGGACCTTGTAGCCCCGGGCCTGCAACAGGGCACCCAGTGCCGCCGAAGCCAGACCCTTGCCGAGCGAAGAAACCACGCCGCCGGTGATGAATATATACCGCGCCATGGGACTTAACCTCTAATCCCCTAAATACGATTCGCCAAAGCGATTCGTATTCCGCCCCAAAGATTTTGCGGGCCTGTGGGTGAGCCAAAACGAAGAGTGATGACAGTGCCTTGATGGGGATTGTTGATGCAGGATGGTAGCAGCCGTCCTGCATGGCCCCCCTGCTTTATTGCGAGCGCGGCACCTGCGGACCCGCCGGCGCCTGGTTCTGCTGCTCGTCGACTTTCTTCAGCGAATCCAGGATGCCGCCCGAAGTCGGCGGGGCGATCGGCGATCCGCCGGACGGCTGGGTCTGCGACGGCTGGCCGATGATCGACGACGGCTTGCGGTCGTATCCGGCGTACCAGGAGAGAAACAGGCTGGTGAGGAAGAAGCCGACGGCCAGGATCGCGGTAGTCCGAGTCAGAAGGTTCGCAGTGCCGCGGCTCGACATGAAGCCCGCGCCTCCGCCCATGCCGAGGCCGCCGCCTTCCGACTTCTGGAGCAGGACGGCCCCGATCATGACGGTAACGATCATGAGGTGGATGACGATGACAACGGTCTGCATAATATCCTTCCGTCACAAGCGGGCGGCGCCTGACGGCGGCCGATCGCGCTTCGCGGGTTTTCCTGAAGTTGCGCGGTGTTACACGATCGGAAGGGGTATTGCCACCCCCGATCGGGTCGGGATCAAAGCTTTGGGTTAGCTAGGGGCAGCCTTTGGCGATCGCAAGGAAGTCGGCCGCCTTCAGGCTGGCGCCGCCGACCAGCGCGCCGTTGACGTGCTTCACGGCCATCAGCTCCGCCGCGTTCGAGGGCTTGACCGACCCGCCATAGAGAATGCGCATCCTGGCCCCCTCGGCTTTGAACCGGGAGATCAGGAGTTCCCGGATAAAGCCATGAAGTTGCTCGACATCCCCGGCCGTAGGTGTCAGCCCGGTGCCGATCGCCCAGACCGGCTCATAGGCCACGACCAGATTGGCCGCGGTCGAGCCATCGGGCAGCGAACCATCGAGCTGGCCACGCAGGATATCCCGCGTCTGGCCGGCGTCGCGCTGGGCCTGCGTCTCGCCGATGCAGACGATCGCGGTCCCCCCGGCGCGCCAGGCGGCTTCGGCCTTCTGTCTCACGAGAGCGTCGCTCTCGCCATGATCGGCGCGGCGCTCGGAATGGCCGACGATGATGGCGGTCGCGCCGGCATCCACCAGCATTTCGGCGGAGACATCGCCGGTATGGGCGCCGGAGGCCTTCGGATGGCAGTCCTGGGCACCGACCGCGACCCTTTTGCCGCGCGCCTTCTCGGCGAACGCGGCAATCAGGGTCGCGGGCGGGCAGACCAGCAGGTCAGCCCTGCCAGCCACGTCTGCCGCACCGTTGAGCATGGCGTCGAATTCGGCAGCCTGGGCCTTCAGGCCGTTCATCTTCCAATTGCCGGCGATCAGCGGTCGGATGGCATCGGTCATGTCGTTGTCCAGCAAGATGAGGTTTGGGCATGCGCTAGCAGAGGACCTGCTGCAGTTCCAGACACCAGAGGCGTTTAACCGCAGCTTCGAAGCGCCGCCCGAGGCGAGGTTGCGGGGGGAAAGCCGCCACTTTATGATGAAGGATCAATTTGGTGACGCGCTTTTGCGGAAACTGCATTAAGACGCGCTCCGTTCCCCTCCTTTACCAAACAAGTTGGACCAAATGCTTCGAGGAATACGCAAGGCCTCATCAAACTGGCTCGGCAAGACCATTATGGCCGTGGTGATGGGCGTGTTGATCATCAGTTTCGGCATTTGGGGCATCGCCGACATCTTCAAGGGTTTTGGGCAGTCCACGGTCGCCAAGATTGGCAGCACGGAGATCTCGCTGAACGAGTTCCGCCAGATCTACACCGACCGCCTGCAGCAGATCAGCCGCCAGGTCGGCCGGCCGCTGACGCCCGATCAGGCGCGCGCTTTCGGCCTCGACCGCCAGGTCCTGCAGCAGACCATCGCGGAAGCCGCTCTCGACGAAGAGGCGCGCCGGCTCAGGCTTGGCCAGTCCGACGAGCAGATCCGGCAGTTCATCATGAACGACCCGAATTTCCGGGGCGTCGACGGCAAGTTCGATGCGAACCGCTTCCAGGCGGTGATCCGGAATTTCGGCTACACCGAGCAGCGCTACGTCGCGGAGCAGCGCAAGGTATCGCTGCGCCGGCAGATCACCGGCACGATCGGTGCCGGCATCGAGCCGCCGAAGACCATGATCGACGTGCTAACGCGCTACCAGAACGAACAACGCTCCATCGAGTTCGCCAGGCTCGACGCCGCGCAGGCCGGCACCATCGAGGCGCCCTCTCCCGAAGCCCTCGCCGCTTACTTCGAGGATAACAAGGTCCAGTTCCGCGCGCCCGAATACCGCAAGATTTCCTTCGTCGTGGTCTCGCCGGAGGACATCGGCAAATGGACCGATGTCTCGGACGAGGACGCCAGGAAGGTGTTCGAGCAGCGCAAGGACCGGCTTGGCACGCCGGAGAAGCGACAGATCCAGCAGATCGTGTTTCCGAACGTCGCCGAAGCGCAAGCCGCACGCGAGCGCCTCGTAGGCGGGATGTCGTTCGAGGATCTCGGCAAGGAGCGCGGGCTGAGCGCCTCCGACGTCGACCTCGGGCTCGTGACCAAGTCTTCGCTCACCCCTGCCGTCGGCGACGCCGCCTTCGCGCTTCCTGCCGGCGAGATCAGCCAACCGATCCAGAGCGGGCTCGGCGTCGCGATCGTCAGGGTCGACAAGATCGAGCCGGGCGTCGAGGCCGACTACGCCAAGCTGGCCGGCGACATCAAGCGCGAGATCGCGACTGAGCGGGCGCGCATCAAGGTCGCCGAGCTCCGCGACAAGATGGAGGACGAACGCGGGGGCGGCTCCAGCGTGATCGACGCGGCGCAGAAGCTCGGCCTCACCGCCGTGACCATCGAGGCCGTCGACCGCTCCGGCCGCGCCCCGAACGGCCAGCCGGTCGCCAACATCCCGCAGGGCCTCGATGTGGTGTCGCAGGCCTTCAATACCGATGTCGGCGTCGACAACGACTCGATCTCGTTCAAGGACGGCTATGTCTGGTACGACGTACTCGGCATCACGCCCTCGCGCGACCGCAATCTCGACGAGGTCCGCGACCAGGTCGCGGCGCGCTGGCGCCAGGATCAGATCGCGTCCAAGCTGAAGGCCAAGGCGACGGAAATGGTGCAGAAGCTCGAAGCGGGCGGCAAGCTCGCGGACGAAGCCGCCGCTGTTGGCGCCAAGGTCGAGACGGCCACCGGCTTCAAGCGCGACGATTCGCCCGCCGGCGTGCCCGGCACCGTCGTCGCGGCCGCCTTCCGCACCGCCAAGGACGGCGTCGGACAGACCGCCGTGAGCGGCGGCAGCGAGGTGATCGTTTTCCGCGTCACCGACATCGTCGATCCCGCGGTCGACGTTGCCTCCGACGCGGTCAAGAAGCTGAAGGAGACGCTCGACCGGGCCCAGACCGAGGAGCAGCTCGCCTCTTACGTCAACAAGCTCGAAGCCGACATCGGGACCACCATTAATCAGGCCGCCTTCGCGCAAGTGACCGGCGCGAACCAGCAGTAAGTCGAAAGCACGCGATGGACGACCTGAAATCGATCATTGGAAAAGTGGCGACCGGCGCCAGCCTGTCGCGTGACGAAGCCGCTTCCGCCTTCGACGCCATGATGAGCGGCGAGGCCACGCCCTCGCAGATGGGCGGCCTGCTGATGGCGCTCAGGGTGCGCGGCGAGACCGTGGACGAGATCACCGGCGCTGTCGCGGCGATGCGCTCCAAGATGCTGACCGTAACTGCGCCGCCCGACGCCGTCGACATCGTCGGCACCGGCGGCGACGGCTCCGGCTCGGTCAACGTCTCGACCTGCGCGTCCTTCATCGTTGCGGGGGCCGGCGTGCCGGTTGCCAAGCACGGTAACCGCGCGCTGTCGTCGCGCTCGGGCGCCGCCGACGTGCTGGCCTCGCTCGGGGTGAAGATCGATCTGAAGCCGGATCAGGTCGGCCGCTGCGTGCGCGAATGCGGCATCGGCTTCATGTTTGCCCCGGCCCACCATCCCGCCATGAAGAACGTCGGCCCGACCCGGGTCGAGCTCGCCACGCGCACGATCTTCAACCTGCTCGGCCCGCTTTCCAACCCGGCCGGCGTCAAGCGGCAGATGGTCGGCGTGTTCTCCAGGCAATGGGTGCAGCCGCTGGCGCAGGTGCTGAAGAACCTCGGCTCGGAATCCGCCTGGGTGGTGCACGGCTCCGACGGTCTCGACGAGATCACCCTCACCGGCCCGACCTTCGTCTCCGCGCTCCACAACGGCGAGATCCGGAATTTCGAGGTGACGCCGGAAGAAGCCGGGCTGCCGCGCTGCGAGGCCGGTGCGCTGAAGGGCGGCGATGCCGACGCCAACGCCATCGCGCTGCAGAGCGTGCTCGACGGCAGGCCGAGCCCCTATCGCGACGTCGCGCTGATGAACGCGGCCGCCGCGCTGATCGTGGCCGGGCGCGCCAAGGACCTGAGGGAAGGCGTTGCGATCGGCACCAAGTCGATCGACAGCGGCGCGGCAAACGCGAAGCTGAAGCACCTGGTCGCGGTCTCCAACAGCTGAGCCTGACATGTCGGACATTCTGACCAAGATCGAGACCTACAAGCGCGAGGAGATCGCCGCCGCCAAGCGCGCGCAGCCGCTGTCGGCGGTCGAGGCCAAGGCCAAGGCGCAAGCCGCGCCGCGCGGCTTCGTGCGGGCGATCAAGGCCAAGCACGCCCGTGGCGATTTCGCGCTGATTGCCGAGATCAAGAAGGCCTCACCGTCCAAGGGCCTCATTCGCGCCGATTTCGATCCGCCGGCGCTCGCCAGAGCCTACGAGGCCGGCGGTGCCGCCTGTCTTTCGGTGCTGACCGACACGCCGTCTTTCCAGGGCCACCTCGACTTCATGGTGGCGGCGCGGGCGGCGACCTCGCTGCCGGTGCTGCGCAAGGATTTCATGTTCGACACCTATCAGGTGGCCGAGGCCCGCGCGCACGGCGCCGACTGCATCCTGATCATCATGGCCGCGCTCGACGATGCCGCCGCCAGGGACATCGAAGACGCCACCATCGCCTACGGCATGGACGTGCTGATCGAAATCCACGATCGCGCCGAGCTCGACCGGGCGCTGCGGCTTCGTTCGCCCATGATCGGGGTCAACAATCGCAATCTGCGGACCTTCGAGACCACGCTTGCGACCAGCGAGGCCCTCGCGCCGCTGATCCCTACGGATCGGCTGATGGTCGGCGAGAGCGGCATCTTCACGCCCGAGGATCTCGCCCGGCTCGAGCGCGTCGGCATGTCGACCTTCCTGGTCGGCGAGAGCCTGATGCGGCAGGCCGACGTCACCGCGGCGACGCGGACGCTGCTCGCGCGCACGACCCCGGCGCGTGCGACGGGCACGCGCTGACATGCCGCGCTCCACGACCAGGCCGTCGAAGACCAAGCTCTTGAAAACCAAGACCGGTCCCGCCCTGACCCATATCGGCGCCTCCGGCGAGGCGCGAATGGTCGATGTCTCGGACAAGCCCGCGACGGAGCGACTTGCGGTCGCGGAAGGCCGCGTCGTCATGAGCAGGGCAACGCTCGACCTGATCGTATCCGGCAACGCCAAGAAGGGCGACGTGCTCGGCACGGCGCGCATCGCCGGAATCATGGCCGCCAAGCGCACCTCCGAGCTGATCCCGCTCTGCCACCCGCTCGCGCTGTCGAAGGTGACGGTCGACATCGAGCCGGACGCAAGATTGCCGGGCTGCCTCGTCCGCGCCAGCGTGAAGGTCACGGGCCCGACCGGCGTCGAGATGGAGGCACTCACGGCCGTCTCGGTCGCCTGTCTCACCATCTACGACATGATCAAGGCGGTCGAGCGCGGCGTTCGTATCGAGGGCATCCATCTGGTCGAGAAGCTCGGCGGCAAGTCCGGCCATTATCGCGCCTGAAGCGCGCTTGCCTTCCGACCCACTTGCGCGCGGCGCACATAGATTGCTTTTTCGCGCAACCATTCATGCATCGTTAACCGCCCTTCCTAACTTTACCTCCACACCGTCACCGTAAACCAACGGATGTTCTCAGGCTCATGAATTGATCCTGACGTGTGCGCGGCAATGATCCAGCATGAAGATGAAATTAGGCAGTCGTCTGTTTGACCAGGCCTTCGTGCGCAGCGGACCGATCCGCTGGCTGGTGGTGGGCGGCACCCTGCTGATCGCGGCCATCGCCATCGGCTCGGTCCTGATGGCGCAGAACTTCCGGGAGCGGGCACTGCGCAACTCCGGCCGCGAGCTCGAAAACGCCGTACTGCTGCTCGCCCATCATTTCGATCAGCAATTGCAGGATTTTGCGGTCATCCAGAAGGACTTCGTCGACCATGTCCGCACCGCCGGAATCACGAGCGGCGGGGATTACCGCAAGCACCTCTCGGGCGAGGACGTCCACCGGATGCTGCGATCGAAGATCGACGCGCTGCCCTATATGGGCGGCGTCAACATCATCGATGCCGATGGCAATCTGATCAATTCATCGACGGCATGGCCCGCCCCAAGGGTGAACGTTGCCGATCGCGCCTATTTCCGCACCTTCAAATACGATCCCTATGCGCCCGACGTCCTGATCGAGCCGCTGCACAGCCGCGTCTCCGGCGCATGGACCATTCTGGTGGCCCGGAGGATCGTGGCACCAAGCGGCGAGTTCCTCGGCGTCGTCGGACGCGGGATCGAGCCGGCCAGCTTCGAGAAATTCTTCGCCTCCGTCGTGCTCGGCGAAGGCGCGACGATCTCGATGCTGCATCGCGACGGCACGTTGCTCGCCCGCTATCCGCATTCCCAAGAATTGATGGGACGAAACTTCAAGTCCGGCCCGTTCGAGCATCAGAGGGTGTTCGGGCTGGATCATTTTGCCGGCCGTTTCACCAGCCCCGTCGATGGCGAAGACCGGCTGGTTTCCTCGCGAGCCCTGCCCCACTTCCCGATCCTGGTGATGGCCTCCACGCCCCGCGCGGCGGCCCTGGCCGACTGGCGGGAGCAGATCGGCATGCTGATCTCGATCGCCGCCTCGTCCGCACTCGCCATCGCCGGCGTGCTGATTGCGGTGGTGCGCAAGCTGCTGGAGCAGCACCGTCTTTCACGCGAGCGGCTGACGCTGGAAAAGCAGCGGCTCGACCGCGCCGTCAACAACATGACTCAGGGCCTGTTGCTGTTCGACGCCGAGCGGCGACTCGTGGTCTGCAACCAGCGCTACATCGAGATGTATGGACTGTCGCCCGAGATCGTAAAGCCCGGCTCCAGCTTCCACAACATCATCAGCCATCGCAAAGCAAGCGGCTCGTTCACGGGCGACGTCGACGCTTACGTCGAACTGGTGCTGAAGAACATCCATGTCCGCAATTCCATGGTGGTGGATACCACGGACGGCCGTTCGATCCACATCCTCAACGAGCCGCTCGCGGACGGCGGCTGGGTCGCGACCCATGAGGACATCACGGAACGCCGCCGCATCGAGGAGCGCATCACCCACCTCGCCCATTACGACGCACTGACGGACCTGCCCAACCGCGCCATGTTCCATGAGCACCTGCGGCAAGAGCTTGCCGCGGTCGGCGACGGCGAGCAGATTGCGGTGCACTACATCGACATCGACGAGTTCAAGGGCGTCAACGACGCGCTCGGCCATCTCGTCGGCGACGAGCTACTGAAATCGGTCGCCGCGAACCTGCGCCGCTGTGCGGGTCCGGCGGACTTCGTGGCGCGGCTCGGCGGCGACGAGTTCGCCATCGTGCAGAGCGCGGTGAGGTCGTCGGACCAGGTCGACGAGCTCGTCGCGCGGGTCTTCGCGACGATCCGCACACCGTTCGACTGCATGGGCCATCATCTCACCACCGACGCCAGCATCGGCATCGCGCTCGCGCCGGAACACGGCACGGCGCTGGACCAGATCCTGAAGAACGCTGACATGGCGATGTACGCGGCCAAGTCCGCCGGGCGCCGCACCTACCGTTTCTTCCAGCCCGAGATGGACGCCAAGGTCCGCGAACGGCGGCAGCTCGAGATCGACCTGCGCCAAGCCATCGCCCAAAGGGCGCTCGAAGTCTACTACCAGCCCTGCATCGGGCTGAAGGACGACCGCATCACCGGCTGCGAGGCGCTGGTGCGCTGGCGCCATCCCGAGCGCGGCTGGGTCTCGCCTGCCGAATTCATCCCGATTGCCGAAGACACCGGCCTGATCAACGAGATCGGCGAATGGGTGCTGGCGACCGCGTGCCGGGACGCAGCAGGCTGGCCCGACGACATCCGCCTCGCCGTCAACGTCTCGCCCGTGCAGTTCAAGAGCGGCACGCTGGCACTGAAGATCATGGCGGTGCTGGCCGCCTCGAACCTGCCGGCAAGCCGGCTCGAGCTCGAGATCACCGAGGCGGTCCTGATCCGCGACGACGATGCCGCGCTCGCGATCCTGCACCAGCTCCGCGCCATCGGCGTGCGCATTGCGCTGGACGATTTCGGCACCGGCTACTCGTCGCTGAGCTACCTGCACCGCTTCCCGTTCGACAAGATCAAGATCGACCGCTGTTTCGTCGACGACATCGCCCGCCCCGACGGCTCCGCCAGCATCGTTCAGGCCGTCGTCAATCTGGCGACCGCCCGCCGCATGACCACCACGGCCGAGGGCGTCGAGACCGAGGAGCAGCAGCGCCTGCTTCGCACGCTCGGTTGCTCCGAGATGCAGGGTTATCTGTTCAGCGCCGCCAAGCCCGCCGACAAGGTGCTGGAGCTGTTCGCGCTGCATCGCAGCCGGCTGGCCCGGCGCGAGGGCAGCGAGGGCCGCCGCCGCGAAGCCGGTTAGGATCTTCGGACAAGCCTCAAACGAAATCGCCCGGAAGCATCCTCACTTCCGGGCGATCCATATCTGGAGCCTCGTAAGATCTAGTTCGGCACCGCAGCCTTCGTCGCAGACTTGGCGGCAACCTCGTTCGCAGGCGCACCGCGCAGGAAGTCGAATGCCGCGTGCAGGGCCTTGTCGTCCTCCTCCTTCGGCGGAACATACGACTGCGATCCGGTCTGCTCGCCGCCCTCGCCGGCCGAAAGATGTCCGCGCATCTGGGATTCTGCCATGGTGTCCATCCGGCCCTTCAACTCCGGTGGCACGTCCTGGAGGATCTCGATGTCGGGCGCGATGCCCTGCGCCTGGATCGAGCGGCCCGACGGCGTGTAGTAGCGTGCCGTCGTCAGAGCCAGGGCGCCGTTACCGGAGCCGAGCGGAATGATGGTCTGGACCGAGCCCTTGCCGAACGAGCGCGTGCCGATGATCGTCGCGCGCTTGTGGTCGTGCAGCGCGCCGGCGACGATCTCCGAGGCCGAGGCCGAACCGCCGTTGATCAGCACCACGATCGGCTTGCCCCTGGTGAGATCGCCGCCATGCGCGGTGAAGCGCTGGGTCTCTTCCGGACTGCGTCCGCGGGTCGAAACGACCTCGCCACGCTGCAGGAACGCGCTCGACACCGACACGGCCTGGTCGAGCAGGCCGCCCGGATTGTTGCGCAGGTCGACCACGTAGCCCGCAAGCTTCTCCGACGGGACCTGCTTGGTGATCGAGGCGATCGCCTTCTTCAGGGCGTCGGTGGTCTGCTCGTTGAACGAGGTGATACGGATATAGCCGATATCGCTGTTTTCGACGCGGAAGCGCACGGGGCGCACATGGATGATCTCGCGCGTGATCGCCACTTCGAGCGGCGCGTCTGCGCCCTTGCGCACGATGGTCAGCTTGGTCTTGGTGTCGACCGGTCCCTTCATCTTGTTGACCGCCTGCTCGAGCGTCATGCCCTGCACGGCCTCGCCGTCGATCTTGCTGATGAGGTCGCCGGACATGATGCCGGCCTTCGAGGCCGGCGTGTCGTCGATCGGCGAGACCACCTTGACGAGGCCATCCTCCATCGTGACCTCGATCCCGAGCCCGCCGAATTCGCCGGAGGTGGTCTCCTGCATCTCGGTCCAGGACTTGGCGTTCATGTAGCGCGAATGCGGATCAAGCGAGGTCACCATGCCGGTGATGGCGCCTTCGATCAGCTTGGCGTTGTCCGGCTTCTCGACATAGCTCGCCTTGACGCGCTCGAACACGGCCCCGAACAGATTGAGCTGAGAATAGACGTCGTCCGCGCCCACTGCCGCCCGCGCCGCCCACACGCCGCCCTGCGGGCTGGCTACCAGAAGGGTGAGACACGCTCCGGTGAGCGCGCCGAGGGGGAACAGCAGGGATTTCCGCATGGATGGGTGCCTTTTGCTTGGCGGTTCTCTTCAGGCTGACAGGCGCCATGCAAATGGCGATCCGGCGCCCGTCTCACAATACCATTCCGGTTTCTTCAAGGCCGGGATGCCACGTCGGCGGGCATACCGAAAAATCCCTTCGCCTTGGACTAAACTTTTGGCAACGTTCCGAAACCGCTTCGCGCGACGCAGTAACCGGTGCCCGCTGCCGTCTCACAGCTATGCGATTTAAGGATGGTTTTGGAGGGCCGGACGCGATAGGCGATGACGGATAAGAGTTCAAATTCTCGGGAGGACGACAATGAACGAAGCGCCCCGCATCCTGCCGGAGCGGAACGTCGAGCTCGGCGCCAGCGACGAGCCGTTCCAGAACCTGCACGAGTTCATCCGGAAGGCGCGCGCCAATCTGAATCAGAATGCCTGGGACTACATCATCGGCGCGGCCGAGACCGAGACGACGATGCGCCGCAACCGCATGGCGCTGGACGAGATCGCCTTCCGACCGCGCGTGCTGCGCGACGTGCGCAAGATCGATGCAAGCGTCGAGCAGTTCGGCCGCAAGATGCGCCTGCCGGTGGTGCTGGCCCCGGTCGGCGCGCTCGAGGTCTTCGATCCCGATGGCGCGGCGAGCGTCGTGCGCGCTGCCGGGACCTTCGGTGCGGCGCACATGCTGAGCTCGGTGTCCGAGCCTGGCCTCGAGCAGACCGCCGAGGCGGCCCCCGAGGCGCTGCGGCTCTACCAACTCTATGTCCGCGGGGACGATGCCTTCGTCGCCGATGTCGTCAGCCGGGCCGAGAAGAACGCCTATGCCGCGTTCTGCCTGACCGTCGACACCGCCCATTACAGCCGTCGTGAACGTGACATCGCCAAACGCTACGTTCGCGAGAGCCGCCTGCGCGCCACCGGCGGCGATTTCCAGAAGGGCCTGGACTGGCGGACCGTGAAGATGATCAAGGACAGGTTCAGGATTCCGCTGATTCTCAAGGGCATCGCCACCGCCGAGGACGCGCAGATCGCGCTCGAGCACGGCGTCGAGTGGATCTACGTCTCCAACCATGGCGGCCGCCAGCTCGACCATGGCCGCGGTGCCATGCATGTGCTGCCCGAGATCGTCGAGGCCGTGAAAGGCCGCGCCAAGATCATGGTCGACGGCGGCATCTGCCGCGGCACCGACATCGTAAAGGCGATCGCGGCGGGCGCGGACCTCGTCGGCATCGGCCGGCTGCAATGCTGGGCGCTGGCCGCGGCCGGCGAAGCCGGCGTCGCGCGCATGCTGGAGCTGCTGGAGGACGAGGTGCTGCGCTGCCTCGGCCTGCTCGGCGCCACCTCGTTTGCCGAGGTCGACAAATCCTGCCTGCATCCGGCGACCGCCACCAACGCGCCCAGCGTATTCAGCGCGTTCCCGCTGTTCGACCACGAGCCCTATCGTTACTGACGCCATGTGAAAAGGACGCAATGACATCGCTCTCTCCCGGCAGCGCGGATGCGCTCCTGTTCGACCTCGGGCGCGTGGTGCTCGACATCGACTTTTCCAAGGCGATCGCCTGCTGGGCGGGACATGCGGGCTGCCAGCCCGAGGCCATCGTCGCGCGCTATGTGCGCGACGAGGCATATCGGCTGCACGAGATGGGAAAGATCAGCGACGAGGATTATTTCGCCTCGCTGCGATCCTCGCTCGGGATTGGCATTTCGGACGCGCAGTTCCTGGAAGGCTGGAACGCAATCTTCGCCGGCGAGATGCCTGACATCGCCGAGTTGCTGCCGCGCGCGGCGAGGCAGATGCCGCTCTACGCCTTCTCCAACACCAATCAGCCGCACGTCGCCTATTTCTCGAAGCAATATGCCGATCTGCTCGGTCACTTCCGCGAGCTATATTTGTCGTCCAGCATCGGCCTGCGCAAACCGGATGCGGAGGCTTTCGACCATGTCGTCGCGGCGATCGGCGTGCCGGCGGAGCGCATCGTATTCTTCGATGACCTCGCCGAGAACATCGAGGGGGCCCGGGCGCGTGGCTTGATGGCGGTGCATGTCACCTCGCCGCGCGATGTCGGGAACGCACTGAAGGCCTTGGGCATCTAAGGCGACGCAAGAGCCGGAGAACCCTCTTTTCCGCGACTAAATTACGTCGCGATGTGGAACCCAATCGCTTTGTGCATTTTTACACAGAGTTCCCGGAACGGAATACCACCCTTCGGACTCATGAATCCGTTGGGGACTTCTACATTGGACTGACGACGTGCTGGGCAAAACCTACCTTACAAAGCAAGCCTCTCTCCTGCTTGAATTCGCCAGAACCACCTCGGATTCGGACCTATCTGCCAAGCTCATCAGCAAGGCGGCCGACCTGAAATCCCAGGCCGATCCGCTGCCCGACAAGGATCAAGGCCCCAGGGCGCCGGACGTCGAGCGGGACCGGCGGAGCGGGAGTTGACCGATGCCGGCCGTGGCGCTCGTCCTTCTTGTCCTCGTCATGGCGATCCTCGTGCCGGTCTTTCTCGCCTGCCGGATCCTGCCGCGACGGACGTGAGCTGCATTCCACACGAGCGAGATCACGCACGACATTCCGCGGGCGGCTTTGCCTCACGCGCCTCCTCGGCTAGAACACTGCGGCCCCATAGCCGATGTGCTCAGCAGGAGTTCACCCGTGGCCTTGATGCCGGTTTCTGACGCGCTCGCGGCGGTGCTGGCCGATGCCGAGCCGCTGGCCGAAGAGACGGTTGCCCTCGACCAGGCCTACCATCGCGTGCTCGCGCGCGACCTCGCGGCGCGGCGCACGCAACCGCCCGAAGCGATGTCGGCGATGGACGGCTACGCGGTGCGCGCGGCCGACGCAGCCACGATCAATTCCAGGCTTAATGTGACCGGCGAGGTCGCAGCCGGCCGTCCGTTCGCCGGAACAGTCGGCCCCGGCGAAGCCGTGCGAATCTTCACCGGGGGCGTCATTCCCGACGGCGCCGACGCGGTGGTGATCCAGGAGGACACCGTCGCGGACGGCAGCGGCGTCACGATCAAGGAGGCCGCGATTCCCGGGAGGCACATCCGCCCCGCCGGCGTCGACTTTGCTGAAGGCGACGTGCTGCTGCGCAAGGGAACTCGTCTCACCGAGCGCGATCTCGCGCTCGCCGCCGCAATGAACCACCCGCACCTTGCCGTCTGCCGTCGTCCGAAGGTCGCGATCCTCGCCACCGGAGACGAACTCGTGACGCCCGGCACCAGGCCGGGACCCGGCCAGATCGTCTATTCCAACGGCTATGCCCTGCATGCGCTGGCGCGCAGCGAGGGCGCCGAGACCATCGACCTCGGCATTGCCGCCGACACGCTGGAATCCACGTCCGCGGGCATCCGCCGGGCCCGCGAGCGCGGTGCCGACATCCTGGTCACGACCGGCGGTGCGTCGGTCGGCGACCACGACCTGGTCCAGCAGGCGCTGAGAGACGAAGGCATCGCGATGGCGTTCTGGAAGATCGCGATTCGGCCGGGCAAGCCGATGATGCACGGACGGCTCGACGCCATGCGCGTGATCGGCCTGCCGGGCAATCCCGTCTCATCCTACGTGTGCGCCTTCCTGTTCATGGTGCCGCTGATTCGTGCGCTGTCGGGCCGCTCCAACATTCGTCATCAAAGAGAGCGCGCCGTGCTGGGCCGCGACCTCGGTGCCAACGACCAGCGCGAGGATTACCTGCGCGCACGCCTGGAGCTGCGCGAGGACGGCACACCCGTCGCCGTCCCCGTCAATCATCAGGACTCTTCGCTGCTTGCGAATCTCGCTGCGGCACAGGTACTTCTCGTGCGCGCACCATTCGCGCCGAAGGCTGAGGCCGGCACGCCTTGCGAGGTGCTGCGGCTTCCGGTCTGAGCTCCGGGCCCGCACGTATTCCGCGAGCCTCGCCCCGTTCACCGTAAATTAAGCAGTTGCGGAACACATATCGAACATATAGGGTCCGTTCATGATTTGTTTCGAGGATGTAGCGGCTTATTGCCGAATTCATCGTCTCGGAATCGAACGACATCAACCGGGGGACTTAGGTCGAGATGTTGACGCGCAAACAATACGAGCTTCTGCGGTTCATCAGCGAGCGTCTGAAGGAAAGCGGCGTGCCGCCGTCCTTCGACGAGATGAAGGATGCGCTCGACCTGCGCTCGAAGTCGGGCATTCATCGCCTGATCACGGCGCTCGAGGAGCGCGGCTTCATCCGCCGCCTCCCCAACCGCGCCCGTGCCATCGAGGTGATCAAGCTGCCCGAGCTCCAGGCCGCCGCCGGCAATCGCCGCGGCTTCACCCCGAGCGTCATCGAGGGCAATCTCGGCAAGGTGCGCGCGAGCTCCAGCCCGCCCGCGGACGAGGGTGAACGGCCCGTAGCGGTGCCGGTGATGGGTCGCATCGCGGCCGGCACGCCCATCGAGGCGTTGCAGACCCGCAGCCACACCATCAGCGTGCCGCCCGACATGCTCGGCTCGGGCGAGCATTATGCGCTCGAGGTGCGCGGCGATTCGATGGTCGAGGCCGGCATCCTCGACGGCGACATGGCGCTGATCCAGCGCAACGAGAGCGCCGATACCGGCGACATCGTGGTCGCGCTGATCGACGACGAGGAGGCCACGCTCAAGCGCTTCCGCCGCCGCGGCGCCTCGATCGCGCTCGAGCCTGCCAATGCCGCCTACGAGGTGCGCATCCTGCCGCCGAACCGCGTGAAGATTCAGGGCAAGCTGATCGGGCTCTATCGAAAGTACTGAGCTTATCGAGCACGCCGCGCGCTTTCGACCGGCACCCTCGCTCCAAGATTGGAGCGGACGCTTCGTCCGCTTCGGCTGGATGGTCCCTCTGGTTCTGCGCTGACTGTCCGGCCCCTCCTTCTGCGCGACTTCCTGGTTCGCAAGCGCAGGCGTGCAGTCATTTCGCGCCAACCATCCGAGTTGATGCCGGCCGTCGCTGATCCGCGCTGCCGAATGCATCGACGCGCAGTTTGTTCCTAATCGCGCCGAGAAAGATAATGTGATCGCGTGCTGCGGACGCGAGCCGCAGATTTGCCCATAACCAAGCAGAGCGTCGCAGGCTCACTCTGAGAGAGGCCTGCGCCTCGAAGAGACGCGGGTCGCCATCTTCGCATGAGGAGCACCCGATGTGTGACTATAGCCTGCATGCCGTCGCGACACGCCCCGCCGAAGTCGGCGAGACGATCGTCACGACAACCTTCCGCGGCACCTCGACGCGCGGCTTCGCCTCCGCAGCCGATCTCTCCGTCGCGGTCTGCCTGCTGCCGGGAACGGAGCTCGCCTTCGCCGACAACGTCCGCTACGACAATCGCTGGATCTGGACGCGCACCGTCAACTCACGCGTCGGCAAGTTCGGCAAGATCGACCCGCACATTCCCGATCGGCATCACGATGCGATCGAATTCCCCGACGGCAGATACGTGCTGGTGACACAGCTCGTCGAAGGCCAGCGCGCAACCGTGCTGCAACTGCCAGTGACCCAGGCGGTGGGCGAACGCGAGCACAAGCCGCAGATCGTCGCCGACACGCGGTCCCCGATCGCACGCCAGCCGATCGGCTGATCGGTCGAGGCCCCCGGCGGATCGGTCGAGGGCCGGAAGTTGAAATGCCATCGCCGGCCGAGGCCGGCGAGATGGTATGGTTTGCGTCCTGCGCAGTCTCGCCGGACCGCCGCCCCGCATCGATCCTCAATCGTCAGCCTGCAAGTCGGTCTCCGATGGCGTTGCATCCCGGCTGCGCGGCGCGACCGTCCTCGGCGCAAGGTTGCCGTCGAAATCGCCTTCGCCGGCGCCTGCCGGCAGCCAGGGGCGACTGGCGCCTCTCGCCCTCACCGCCTGAACGGCAAAGCCGTCGCCACGCTGCGTCAACGCCAGCGCGCCTTGGCTCGCAAGACGCGGCCTGTCGACGACCATCGCCGCGCAATCGGGCGGCGCGGGACGCGCCGTCACCACCAGCGCCGCGCGGCTGCAATCGTCGGCCAGCGCGTCGATGCGCAGGGACAGCGCGACCAGCCGTCCGTCCGCGAGCGGCGTCACGCAGCCGGCCTCGTCACACGACACACCGTCGGCCAACGAGGTGCTGCCGGCATCGCGCGGATCGGCATCGGCCGCCAGCCACTGCTTGAGCAGGAAGCTGTCCTTGCTCGCGCGGATCACATGCAGTCGGCCGTCCCTGCCCCGCACGGCGACGCTGGCACCGTCCCCGGCAATCAGGACGTCTGGCTGCCGAACCGACAAGCCCCAGGCGATGGACACCAGCAGCACCAGGGCACCGCACCAGCGCAGGGGCGTTCGCAACAGCCCCATCACGATGATGCCGAGGCTCGCCGCGATCAGCGGCGCGATCCCGAACGTGGGGATGCGGCCGACCGCGCCCGGCAACGCCGCCACCCAGCGCGAGACCGCGACCATCCACTCGATGCCGATCCCCATCAGCCACCAGAACACGCCGTCGAGCCCGAAGGGCGCGGCGAGCAGTCCCAAAAGCCCGGCCGGCATCACCAGCGCCGAGACCACCGGCATCGCGCCGAGATTGGCGAGCACGCCGTAGGGCGTCACGCGATGGAAGTGGAAGGCGGCGTAGGGCGTGGTCGCAAGCCCCGCGATCAAGGAGGCCAGGAACAGCACCGCGATCTCGCGGCCGCCCCACAGCGCGATCCGCGCCGTCGCGGAATGATCGGGCGATGCGAGCAGATTCGGCATGCCGATCTGCACCAGGGCAACGAGACCGAGCGTGGCCGCAAACGACATCTGGAAGCTCGGGTGAACCAGCGCTTCGGGCGCGACCGCGAGCACGACAAGCGCGGCCACTGCCAGGGTGCGGAACGTGATGGCGCGGCGGTCGACCATCACCGCGATCAGCACCACGGCCGTCATGAAGAACGACCTTTGCGTCGCGACTTCCGCGCCAGACAGCAATAGGTAGAACGCAGCCGCCACCAGCGCCGCGGCCGCCGACCATTTCTTGATGGCGAAGCCGGCCGCCAGCCCCGGGATCAAGGCCAGCAGTGCGCGCACCGCGAAGAACACGACGCCGGCAACGACCGCCATGTGATAACCGGAAATCGAGAGCACGTGGCCGAGACCCGAGACGAACATCGCATCGTTGACGGGCGCGGTGATGGCATCGCGCCGGCCGGTGAGCAGCGCGGTCGCGATCGCGCGATTGTCGCCTTCGAGCGTTGCGCGGATGCGCGCGTCGATCGCATCGCGCAGGCCCTGCATGAAGGCGGTGTAGCGCAGCCGCAATCCGCCGGCATCCGGCGGCGTGGACGCCGTGATCGACCCCAGCACGAAGCCGGAGGCGCCGATGCCCTGGAAGAACATGTCGCGCGAGAAATCGTAGCTGCCGGGGCGCACCGGCGAGATCGGCGGCAGCAGCCGCGCCTTGAGCTGCACGAAGCTGCCGACCTCGGGCGCCGTGCCCTTGCGCACCGACAGGCGCACGCGCTCCAGCTTGACGTCGCTGCGCTGCGCCTCCATCGCGCTGACGCGCAGCACGAAGCGATCGGTGCGCTCGCGGATGTCGCGCGCTTCCACGAAGCCCGACAGCGACACCGCATAGAGCGGTTTTGCCAGCACGGGATGAGCGATGCGCGCCGTCTTCCAGGTCGCGACGGCAAAGCCGGCGGCGACCGCCGCGATCATGATGGCGGGCGCGAACAGCCGAGTCCGCCGCAACAAGGCTGCGCCGAGCAGAAGCGCGAGGGCGGTCGCGGCGACGACCCACAGCACCGGCTCGTGATCGGCGGCGAAGTAAAGCGCAATGCCGCTGCCGAAGGCGACCGGCACCCACGGCAGCAGGCGCCCGGGCCCGGCCTCGGCGCGGGCCCATTCGCGCAGCGCCTCGACAATTGTCGGCCAGACGCCGAGGCCGCTGGGCGCGAAGCCGCCCGCCGGTGCGGCGCGGCCGACCGGCCACGTCCCTGCAACTCCCTGGGAGCGCACTGGCCGCCCCGGCTCCGCCATTCCTCAACAACCTTACGCGACGCGACTGGCGCCAAGGCTACCGGAACGTGCGGCCGGGCGAATAGCGGTACGGATCGGGAACGAAGAGAGAGCGCCCTACTTTTCCTCCTCCATGGTCACGGCCACCGCCGCGTTGGCGGACAGCCGCACCTTGTTGCCTTCGATGCCCGCAACGAGGCCTTTGTCGATGAAATGATGATGGCCCTTGTGGCTGCCCTCGCCGCTGTCCTTCTTGGTCAGCTTGATGCGGTTGCCCTCGACCTTGTCGACGGTACCGACATGGACGCCGTCGGCGCCGATGACTTCCATATGCTCTGCGATGTTCTGCATGGTGGATTCCTTGTTTGGAGCCACCTCAACGCTCGGAGCGATATTCGGTTCGCATTTTCTGTCATTCCGGGGCGCGCCACTTGGCGCGAGCCCGGAATGACGACACCACGGGAATCGCGCGACCGTTAAATCAGCGGCGCCTTCGAAGAGGCGTGGTGATTGACGATCCGCCAATCACCGTCCTCGCGAATGATGACCCAGCTCATCTTGACGACGAGATCATCGCGCTCGCCGGCGAGATCGAAGGTGATGGTCGCGGCCATGTTGATCAGGTCAGGGCCGGCCTGTGTTGCGTGCACGTCGGAGAACACCGCGCTCGGTTTGCGAAAGCGTGGCAGGCCATTGAAATAATCGGCGACGCCGTCCCGGCCGCGATAGAGCTTCGGGTTGGAGCCGAAGAAGAACGCGTTCGTCGCGTACAGCGACGACAGCGCCACGGCGTCGAGCTTGGCAAACCCGGCGCACCATTTCGCGATGACGTCGGAAACGATCGCGTCCGCCTCACTGCTCATTGCGCATCAACCCTTGGCGACTTCCTTCGCGAACGTGTCGCGCAGGCCGATGGTGCGGGAAAACACCGGCTTGCCCGGCGTCGAGTCCTTGTCGCGTACGAAATAGCCCTGCCGCTCGAACTGCATCGGCTCGGTCGAATTGCTCTCGGCCACCGAGGCCTCGACCCGCGCATCGGAGAGAATCTCCAGCGAATTCGGATTGAGATCGGCTGCGAAGTTCGAGGCGTCCGGGCTCGGATTGGCGAACAGCTGGTTGTAGACGCGGATCTCCGCGGGCCTGGATGCCGCCGCCGGCAGCCAGTGCATGGTCGCCTTGACCTTGCGGCCGTCGGGCGCGTTGCCGCCCTTGGTCGCGGGGTCGTAGGTGCAGCGCAGCTCCACCACCTCGCCCTTGTCGTTCTTGATCACGCCGGTGCACTTGACGAAATAGGCATAGCGCAGCCGCACCTCATTGCCCGGCGACAGACGGAAGAACTTCTTCGGCGGGTTCTCCATGAAGTCGTCCTGCTCGATATAGAGCTCGCGGCCAAACGTGATCTTCCGCGTGCCCGCGCTGGGATCATCCGGGTGGTTGATCGCCTCGAGCTCCTCGGTCTGCCCTTCCGGATAGTTCTCGATCACGACCTTGAGCGGCTTCAAGACCGCCATGCGCCGCTGCGCGGTGCGGTTCAGCTCCTCGCGAATGCAGAACTCCAGCATGCCGACATCGACCACGCTGTTGGCTTTGGCCACGCCGATGCGCTTGACGAATTCGCGCAAGGCCGCCGGCGGCACGCCGCGGCGGCGCATCCCTGCCATGGTCGGCATGCGCGGATCGTCCCAGCCCGCGACATGGCCGTCGCGGACGAGCTGGGTCAGCACGCGCTTGGACAGCAGCGTATAGGTCAGGTTGAGGCGCGCGAATTCGTACTGATGCGGCTGCGACGGCACCGGCAGCTTCTCGATGAACCAGTCGTAGAGCGGCCGGTGGTCCTCGAACTCCAGCGTGCAGATCGAATGCGTGATGCCTTCGATCGCGTCCGACTGCCCGTGCGCGTAGTCGTAGCTCGGATAGATGCTCCACTTGGTGCCGGTGCGCGGATGGTGCGCATGCAGGATGCGGTACAGCACCGGATCGCGCAGGTTGATATTGCCCGCGGCCATGTCGATCTTGGCCCGCAACACGCGCGCGCCGTTGGGGAATTCGCCTGATTTCATGCGGCGGAACAGGTCGAGGTTCTCATCGACGCTGCGGTCGCGGAACGGCGAGTTCTTGCCGGGCTCGGTCAGCGTGCCGCGCGTAAGGCGGATCTCCTCCTGGCTCTGGTCGTCGACATAGGCGAGCCCGTCGCGGATCAGCTGCTCCGCCCATTCATACAGGCGGTCGAAATAGTCGGAGGCGAAGAACAGGTTCTTGCCCCAGTCGAAGCCGAGCCAGCGCACGTCGGCCTGGATGGAATCGATATATTCCTGCTCTTCCTTGACCGGATTGGTGTCGTCGAAGCGCAAATGGCAGCGGCCCGGAAACTCCTGGGCGATGCCGAAATTGAGGGCGATCGACTTGGCGTGGCCGATATGCAGGTAGCCGTTCGGCTCCGGCGGGAACCGGGTCACGATCTCCCTGTACTTGCCCTGGTCGAGGTCGGCCTGGATGATGTCACGAATGAAATCGCGCCCAACCTCAGCTGCCACCGGTTCTGTCATCACCAAAATCCTGTCGGGAAATCAGCGGTCCTTCTGCCAAATTCGCGTGGCCGCGCCAAGAGCTTAAGCTAGGCACACCAGGTCCGCCGCCGCCCTTTAGTTATGTCCCGTTCCTGCTATACACCACCGCCTCCAATGCATAGGCCCTACCAAGAATGACCGATTCCGTCGTCACCCGCTTTGCCCCCTCGCCGACCGGCTTCCTCCATATCGGGGGCGCCCGCACGGCGCTGTTCAACTGGCTCTATGCGAAGAAGCACGGCGGCAAGATGCTGCTGCGGATCGAGGACACCGACCGGGAGCGCTCCACGGAGGCGGCCATCGGCGCCATCCTGGACGGGTTGAAGTGGCTCGAGCTCGGCTGGGACGGCGAGGTCATCTACCAGTTCGCCCGCGCCGCCCGCCACCGCGAGGTCGCCGAGCAGCTGCTGGCCGAAGGCAAGGCCTACCGCTGTTACGCCACGGCCGAGGAGCTCGCCGCCATGCGCGAGAAGGCGCGCAGCGAGGGCCGTACCCGCCTCTATGACGGCCTGTGGCGCGACCGCGATCCCGCGACGGCTCCGAGCGACGTCAAGCCCACCATCCGCCTGCGCGCGCCGCAGACCGGCGAGACCGTGATCGAGGACCAGGTCCAGGGCCGCGTGGTCTGGCAGAACGAGAACCTCGACGACCTCGTGCTGCTGCGCGGCGACGGCAACCCGACCTATATGCTCGCCGTGGTCGTCGACGACCACGACATGGGCGTCACCCACGTGATCCGCGGCGACGACCACCTGATCAACGCCGCGCGCCAGAAGCAGATCTACGATGCGATGGGCTGGGCGCTGCCGAGCATGTCCCACATCCCCCTCATTCACGGTCCGGACGGCTCGAAGCTGTCCAAGCGGCACGGCGCGCTCGGCGTCGATGCCTACCGCGCCATGGGCTATCTGCCGGCTGCGCTGCGCAACTACCTCGTCCGGCTCGGCTGGAGCCACGGCGACCAGGAAATCTTCTCGACAGAGGAGATGATCGACGCGTTCGACCTTGCCAGCGTCGGCCGCGCCGCCGCCCGCTTCGATTTCGCCAAGCTTGAAAACCTCAACGGCCACTACATCCGCCACGCCGACGATCAATCCCTCGTGAGGATGTTCGAGGACGTGCTCGACCACATCGTGCCGAGCCGCGACGAGATCAAGGCCAAGCTGGACGACACCACGCGCGCGCAGCTCCTCAAGGCCATGCCGGCCCTGAAGGAGCGCGCCAAGACGTTGATCGAGCTGATCGACGGCGCCCATTTCATCTTCGCGGACCGGCCGCTGGCGCTCGATCCCAAGGCGCAGGCGCTGCTGACGCCCGAGAACCGCAAGCTGATCGGCCAGCTTCATTCCGCGCTGGAGAAAGTCGAGACGTGGAGCGGTGCAACCACCGAGGCGGCGCTCCGCGCCTTTGCCGAGGAAAACAGTCTCAAGCTCGGCGCCGTGGCCCAGCCGCTCAGGGTGGCGCTCACCGGACGGACGACGTCGCCTGGTATATTTGAGGTTTTGGACGTGCTGGGACGCCAGGAGAGCCTTGGCCGGCTTAAGGATCAGTCTACGACGTAAGTCGATCATGCGTGCGGCGATCTTGCAGCGCACACAGCAATAATATACCCATCTCCCCGTACATTCTGGAACTTCCGGCCTGCCCCCATGATCTTCCCAGGGGCCTCCGGCTCCCGCCCGTTTCACCACACATCGGGGACCTACGATGGACGCAAAACCAAACAATAAGACCGCCACGCTGACGGTTGGAAACAAGACCTACGATCTTCCGATCCTCAGTGGCAGCGTCGGACCTGATGTCATCGATATCGGCAAGCTCTACGGCCAGTCCGGCCTGTTCACCTACGATCCGGGCTTCACCTCGACCGCGAGCTGCCAGTCCAAGATCACCTATATCGACGGCGACGCGGGCGTGCTGGAATACCGCGGCTACCCGATCGAGCAGCTCGCCGAGCACGGCGACTTCCTGGAGACCTGCTATCTCCTGCTCTACGGGGATCTGCCGACCCCTGCGCAGAAGAAGGACTTCGACCACCGCGTCACCCATCACACGATGGTGCACGAGCAGATGGCCCGCTTCTTCCAGGGCTTCCGCCGCGACGCCCATCCGATGGCGATCATGGTTGCGGCCGTCGGCGCGCTCGCCGCGTTCTATCACGATAGCACCGACATCAACGATCCGAAGCAGCGCATGATCGCCTCCATGCGCATGATCGCGAAGATCCCGACGCTGGCTGCGATGGCCTACAAGTACACCGTCGGCCAGCCCTTCGTTTATCCGAAGAACTCGCTCGGCTTTGCCGAGAACTTCCTGAACATGTGCTTCGCAGTGCCTTGCGAGGACTACAAGGTCAGCCCGGTGCTCGCCGATGCATTGGAGAAGATCTTCATCCTGCACGCCGACCACGAGCAGAACGCCTCGACCTCGACGGTCCGCATCGCCGGCTCCTCCGGCGCCAACCCGTTCGCCTGCATCGCGGCCGGCATCGCCTGCCTCTGGGGCCCGGCCCATGGCGGCGCCAACGAGGCCGCGCTGAACATGCTTTATCAGATCGGCACGGTCGACAAGATCCCCGAGTTCATCGCCAAGGTGAAGGACAAGAATTCCGAGGTCCGCCTGATGGGCTTTGGTCACCGCGTCTACAAGAACTACGATCCGCGCGCCAAGATCATGCAGAAGATGTGTCACGCCGTGCTCAAGGAGACCGGCCATGGCGACGATCCGATGCTGAAGGTGGCAATGGAGCTCGAGAAGATCGCGCTCAGCGACCAGTACTTCATCGACCGCAAGCTCTACCCGAACGTCGACTTCTATTCGGGCATCACGCTGAAGGCGATGGGCTTCCCGGTCTCGATGTTCACCGTGCTGTTCGCGGTCGCCCGCACCGTCGGCTGGATCAGCCAGTGGAGCGAGATGATCGAGGATCCGCAGCAGAAGATCGGCCGTCCGCGCCAGCTCTACACCGGCGTCGTCAAGCGCGACTACGTGCCGATCAACGAGCGCAAGTAAGTTCGGCCGTCACGGCCTTCGAAACGGCGCCATCGCACGATGGCGCCGTTTTCGTTTGTGGCGATGTCGTTGGGCAGGCAACCTACAAAATCTTCGCTTACGGCCCGACCTTGCGCATCGTCGCGAGCACGATGTCGGCCGCGAGGACGCTTGGCGATTTGGTGCCCGTCGACATGATCTGATCGAGCCGGGTGAACGCCTCCACCTGCCGCTGGCGCAGCGGCGAATCCGTCAGCAACTGCGATAGCGCCGGTGTCAGCTTCTCCGGTGTGCAGTCTTCCTGCAAATACTCGGGAATGACATCCTCGCCGATCACGAGATTGGCGAGGATCACCGAGGAGACGCGGATCGCGCGGCGCAGGATGAAGGCTTCGATCGCACCGACGCGATAGGCCGTCACCATCGGAATGCCCGACAGCGCGAGCTCGAGTGTTACCGTGCCGGATTTGGCCAGCGCGGCGTGCGCGATCCGGAAGGCGGCGCGCTTCTCGTTCTCGCCGATCACGATCTGCGGCTTGACCGGCCAGCTCGCGAGACCGTCGCGAATGGTCGCTTCGAGATGCGGCATGGTCGGCAGCATCAGCTTGAACGCGCGTCCCTCCGCCTGCAGGCGGCCGAGTGCCGCGCCGAACACATCGAGGTGATGCCGGACCTCGCTGCGGCGGCTGCCGGGCAGCACCAGGAGCACGGGCGGCTCACTGTTGCGGCGCGCCTGCTCCTCCGCGTTCGGCCGCAGAGAGGGCAGTTGCTCGATCAGGGGATGGCCGACATAGCTGCAAGGCGGGCCGCCGAGCTTGCGATATTCCTCCGGCTCGAACGGTAGCAGCCCGAGCACGTGGTCGACATAGCCGAGCATGGTCCGCGCCCGTCCCGGCCGCCAGGCCCAGAGCTGCGGCGAAACGTAGTCGACGATCGGAATCGCAGGGCTTCGCGAACGCACGCGGCGGGCGACACGGTGGGTGAAATCGGGACTGTCGATGATGACGAGGGCATCCGGCATCGCGTCAATCACGGCATCGGCCGTCTGCCGGATCAGCCGCAGGATCTTCGGCAATTGCTGCACCACCGCGGCAAAGCCGACGATCGACAGCTCCTCGATCGGAAACAGCGATTCCAGGCCCTCGCGCGCCATGGTGCGGCCGCCGACGCCTGAGAACTCGACGCCGTCGCCGAGCCGCTGGCGCAGCACCTTCATCAAGGCACTGCCGAGCCGGTCGCCGGATTCCTCCGTCGCGACCAGGAAGATCTTGCGCTTGGGATCACGCGACATCAAGCGGGCAGACCGATGACGAAGAGATACTTGGCATCCGCAAGCGCGATCATGGCCTGCGGCTCTGCTGCAATCGTGTTGCCGGCAATGACGGCGATACCGGCGAGGCCGGCAGCCGCGACGCCCTCGATCGTGCGCGGGCCGATCGTCGGCAGGTCGAAGCGCAGATCCTGGCCGCTCTTGGGCGCCTTCACCAGCACGCCGCGTCCGGTGGCGGCGCGGATGCGCCCCTCCTCGCGCAGCCGCGCGACGCGGGCAAGCAGCGCATCGGTGCCCTCGATGTCCTCGACCGCCACCACATGGCCGTCGATCACGACGACAGCCTGGCCGATGTCGAACGGACCCAGCGCGGCCAGCACCGCTTGGCCGCGCGCGATATCGGCCTTGCTGTTGTCGCTCGGCCAGGCGCGGCTGATGCAGCCCTCGGGCATCAAGAGATCGGGCGCGACGTCCTTGATGCCGACCATGCGAAAGCCGTCCTGCTCGAGGATGCGGCCGACGCCGGACAAGAGATGATCGTCACCGCCGCGGAAGGCGCGAATGACATGGCCGAGCAAACGCAGCGTCGTGACGTCGAAACGGATCTCCGACAGCGAGGGCCGCACCAATGTGCCGATGAAGATCAGGTCGCGGCAGCCTTCCTGGCGAAACAGCCGCATCGCGCGGCCGAGCTGGCCGACCGAGATCCAGCGGTGGCGGAAGGGCTCCACCCGCTGCGGATCGCAGGCGCCGCGCAGCGCAAACAGCACCGGCGTGATGCCGCGCGCGGCGAGCGACTCGGCCACCGCGAACGGCATGGCGCCACCGCCGGCGACGATGCCGACCGGAGACGAAACCTGCGAAGCCGCCGATGTCATGCCTGCGGCCATCACAGGTTCACTTCGCGATGGCGGGAAGACAGAGCGGGCGCTTGCCCTTGCCGATGAAGCCGAGAATTTCGGCGATCGCCGGATCTTCCCCCGCGAGCGGCCGCACCGCCTCCAGCCGCTCGGCGAAGGTGCCAGGAGCCTGGAAGAGCTTTTGGTAGAACCCCCGCACGGCCGCGAGCCGCTCCTTGGTGAACTTGCGACGCTTCATGCCGATCAGGTTGAGGCCTTCGAGGACGGCATACTGGCCGTTGACCAAACCGTACGGAATGATGTCGTCGCGAACGCCACATACGCCGCCGACCATGACCTGCGGTCCGATGCGGGTGAACTGGTGCACCGCGGACAGGCCGCCGATGAAAACGAAATCGCCGATCTCGCAGTGGCCGCCAAGCGTTGCCGAGGTCGCGAAGATCACGTCATTGCCGACATGGCAGTCATGGCCGACATGGCTGCAGTTCATGAAATAGCCGCGGTCGCCAACGGAGGTAATCCCGCCGCCTCCGACCGTACCGGCATTCATGGTTACGGATTCGCGAATGGTGCAGCCCGAGCCGATCTTGAGCTGCGTTAGCTCGCCACGATAGCTGAGCGATTGAGGCGGCGTGCCGAGTGATGCGAACGGGTAGATGGTGCAATCGTCGCCGATCGTGGTCTGCGCGGTGACATGCACATGCCCGATCAGCTTGCAGTTCGCGCCGATCACGACGTTCGGGCCGATGATGCAATAGGGTCCGATCTCGGTGCCCTCGCCGATCACGGCGCCGTCCGCGACCCGTGCGGTGGGATCAATCTTGCTCATCAAGCCAATCTTACTCGTCAAGAAGGTCTGGTTATGTATTGAAGTCGCTCGGTTTTCGGCTGGTTAGCGCGACTATGCCCGATCTGTCCAGTGACGTATCATCTCGCCGTGTTTCAAGGATTGGATGAGGCGGCCCTTCCGGCTCGTCCGCATCTTCATGTGGAGCTTGAACGATCGTGGTCAGGGCCCTGGTTCTTCTGCTTGCACAGCTGACGGCTACGCCGATCGTCCCCGAGACGGTCGAGACCGGCGAGCACGGCATCGTCGACCTCGGCTCGTTCGAATGCCGGGACATCACCCGCAGCACTTTGCTGCAGCGGGTCTGCTACGATCACGTGCGGCAGGATCTGATTGTCGCGAGCAACGGCGCCTACGACCGCTATTGCGGCGTGACGGCGGAGACGGTCGAGCATCTCCTGGGCGCGCCTTCGATGGGACGTTTCTTCAACCAGAACATCAGGCCGGAGGCGACCAGCGGGCGCTACGCATGCAGGACGGGCGAGCCGGTCCGGAGCGGATGAGGCCGCTCAGTCCGTCAGCATGGCCCCGACATCGGCCTCCGCGACGACAACGCCGTTGACCTTGGCGTCGCCGTGAAACCACCACATGGCCTTGCGGCGCCCGAGCGAGCGCATGTGATACTCGATCGTGTCGCCCGGCAGCACCGGCTTGCGAAACTTGCACTTGTCGATGGTGAGAAAATAGACCGCCCGCGGCTTCTCGGTGCCCTCGACCGACTTGATGCCGATGACCCCCGCGGTCTGCGCCATCGCCTCGATCATCATGACGCCGGGATAGACCGGGCGCTCCGGGAAATGCCCCTGGAACGCCGGCTCGTTGAAGGTGACGTTCTTGATGCCGATGCCGCTGTAATCGGCGCGGATGTTGATCACGCGGTCGATCAGCAGCATCGGAAAGCGATGCGGCAGCGTTTGCAGGATGGCGTTGATATCCACCAGCTCGAACTTAACAGGTGATTCCGCCGTCATTCCCGTCCCTCGTCCTTCGGCTCGGCCTTGCTGTCGCGTACCAGGCGCTCCACCGCGATGATCTCCTTGAACCATTGCTTGGTCGGCTTGGCGAAATGCCCGCCCCAGCGGCCGCCCGGCGGGATGTCGTCCTTGACCGCGCTCATGGCCGTCACCTGGGCCCCGTCGCCGATCTTGAGGTGATTGTTGATGCCAACCTTCGCTCCAAGCGCCACGTTGTCGCCAATGGTCAGGCTGCCCGCGAGGCCGATCTGGGCCGCCAGCAGGCAGTGCCGGCCGATCGTGACATTGTGGCCGATCTGGACCTGATTGTCGATTTTGGTCCCCTCGCCGATCACGGTGTCCCGCAGAGACCCGCGGTCGATCGTGGTGTTGGCACCGACCTCGACATCGTTCTGGATGAGCACGCGTCCGGTCTGCGGCACCTTCAGATGGCCCTCGGGCCCGAAGAAGATGAAGCCGTAGCCGTCCTGGCCGATCGAGCAGCCGGGATGGATCAGCACATTGTTGCCGATCAGGGCGCACTGGATCGCCGTGCGGGCGCCGACATTGCAGTCCCGGCCGATCTTGACGCCGGGGCCGATCACCGCTCCGACGCCGATGACGGTGCCGCTGCCGACCTCGACGTCCGGGCCGATCACGGCCAGGGGATCGACGATCACCCCGTCCTCGAGCCGGGCCGAGGGATCGATGACGGCGGACGGCGCGATGCCGTCATTGCCAACCCAGGATTGCGGCCGCAGCGCGTCACCGTGCCATTCCCGCGCGATCCTGACGAAGGCGCGGAACGGCTGCGCCACCCGCAGCACGGCCACATGCGCGGGCACCTCGGCCTCGAAGCGCGGGCTGACCAGACAGGCCCCCGCCCGGGTCGCCCTGAGCTGATCGGCGTATTTGAGGTTGTCGAAGAACGCCAGATGCATCGGGCCTGCTTCGTCGAGCGAAGCAAGGCCCGTGATGAAATGGCCTCCCCTCTCGGGGTCGACCAGCTCCGCCTTGGTCAGCGCGGCAATCTCGGCCAAGGCTGTGGCAGGCGGCTTTGTGAAGAAGATCGGCTGCGCCATTCCACCTCGTCGCGGTCCGACTTCGGCATGAAGCGGTCAGGCCGCATCATGCCTCATGTCTTGAATAGGCGCGATCCCTTCGGAAACCGGCTCCTGTGATCCGGATCGCGCCGTGCTGATCGGACTAGAACGTGGTGCCGCCGCCGAACCGGAACTCCTGCGTGCGGTCGTACCTGCCCTTGGTGAGCGGCACGGCGTAGTCGAAGCGCAGCGGACCGAACGGCGACTGCCAGATCAAGCCGACACCGACCGAGGTGCGAACGACCTTGCTGTCGTCGAAGACGAGACCGGTACAGGTTCCGGCGCTCGACGGATTGACCGTCGACGGGATACAGCCGGGCGCATTGACCTCGTTGGTCGTGGTCCAGCTCGTCGGTCCCTTGTAATCGTAGAGGCCGCCGGCGTCGGCATAGACCGCGCCCTTCAGGCCCACTTCCTTGGGCAGGAACCAGAACGGCATCTGCAGTTCGAGCGAAGCGCCCCAGTACTTGGTGCCGCCGAGCGCGTCCTGCGAGCCAAAGGGATTCAGGTCGCGCGGGCCGATGCCGTTCGGGGCAAAGCCGCGGACGAGGTTCGGGCCCATCTGGAAGTGGTCGAGCATGCGCAGATCGCTGCCGATCTTGTTCAGCATGCCGCTCTGCAGGCGGACGAGGCCGACGATGTCGGACACCAGCGGCGTGTAATATTTCGCGTCGATGACCGACTTCAGGTAGGAGACGTCGCCGCCGACGCCGGCAAAATCCTGCCGGAAGTCGACGAGCAGACCGTCGGTGGGGTTCTTGTTGTTGTCCAGCGTGTTGTAGGTCAGCGTATAGCCGAGCGCCGAGGTCAGGGTCTTGCCGCTGGCAAGCTCCTTGCGCACCGGCAGCGAGGCTTCGCCGTCGCTGTAGCAGCCGAGACCATTGGTCGAGCTCAGGTCGATCGGCGGCGTCTGCGCCGCGGCGAAAGCCGGGCTCGGATTGAAGTTTGGTCCTGGAACGTTGTTACAGTTCGCCAGGTAATACGGCAGCGTGATTTCCTGCTGGTAGATCGAGTAGCGCACTTGCAGCGCCAGATCTTCGCGCAAGGAGAAACCGAGGCGCGGCGAGAAGCCGAGCGTCTTGGTGCCGTAGGAGATGTAGCTGTTGGACAGCTGCTCGCGCTGATAGAGGTCGAGACCAAGCGCGACGCGGTAGTCGAGCAGATACGGCTCGACGAACGACAGCGAGTAGCCGCGGGCGTACTGGCCATAGGTCACAGACGCCTTGGCGAACAGGCCGCGGCCGAGCAGGTTGCGCTCGGAGACCGAGACTTCGGCCAGCGCGCCGTCGGTGGTGGAGTAGCCGCCCGAGATCGAGAAGTCGCCGGTCGATTTCTCTTCCATGTCGACGATCAGGATGACGCGGTCGCTCGAAGAGCCCGGCTCGGTCGTGATCTTCACGCTCTTGAAGTAGTCGAGGTTCTTCAGGCGCCGCTCGGCGCGGTCGACCAGCGCACGGTTGTAGGCGTCGCCTTCCGAGATGTCGAACTCGCGGCGGATCACGTAGTCGCGCGTGCGGGTGTTGCCGCGCAGGTTGATGCGCTCGATATAGGTACGCGGGCCCTCGTCGATGTTGAACACGACGGAGACGGTGTGCGCTTCGAAGTTACGGTCGCCGCCGGGCCGGACCACCGCGAAGGCGTAGCCGCGGCGCGAGGCCTCGATCTGCATCTCCTCGACCGATTTCTCGACCTGTTCGACGTTGTAGAGCGAGCCGACATTGACGCGCGAATAGGCGCGCATCGACGTGGGATCGAAGTTCGGAATGCTGGAGCGGAAGTTGACCGCACCGACGCGGTATTGTGAGCCTTCCTCGATCTTGAAGGTGACGTTGAAGCCCTTCTTGTCGGGATCGTATTCGGTGAGCGCAGCCACCACCTGGACGTCGGCGAAGCCGTTCTTCAAATAGAAGCGGCGGATCAGGTCGCGGTCGGCTTCGACGCGGTCCGGATCGTAGATGTCGCCGCTGGCGAGGAAGCTCAACAGGTTCGATTCGCGCGTCTTGATGACGTCGCGCAGGCGGTAGGACGAGAACGCATTGTTGCCGACGAACTCGATCGACTTGACGCCGGTCTTGGCACCCTCCTCGATCGTGAAGATGAGATCGACGCGGTTGTTCGGCTGCTCAATGACTTCCGGCGTGACGCGCACGTCGTAGCGGCCGGACCGGCGATAGATCTCGGCGATTCGCAGCGTGTCGGACTGCACCACGGCCCGGGAGAAGGTGCCGCGCGCCTTGGACTGAACTTCGGCGGAGAGCTGTTCGTCCTTGATCTTCTTGTTGCCCTCGAAGGCAAGGCGCCCGATCACGGGGTTTTCGACCACGGAGACGATGATCTGGCCGCCGGAACCGCGGTTGATCCTGACGTCCTGGAACAGGCCGGTCTCGATCAGGGCCTTGAGGCCGTCGTCGATGGCAGCCTGATCCAGGCGGCCGCCCGGACCCGGCTTGAAGTAGGAGCGGATCGTCTCCACCTCGACGCGGCGATTGCCTTCAACGGCAATCGACTGGACGCTCTGGGCGAACGCAGCCGAAGACACCAAAACAGCCCCAACCGGGGCAACCGCCGGCGCGCCGAACAAGATCAGGGTTGCGAGCAAGCCCCCCCGGAGTCGCAGTCCAAACTTCATCGCGCAACGCGCCCTTATCATTCCGTGCCAGACCCAACCCCAACGCCGGTCCGGAGATTCCCCAAGTTCAGGCCGCTTGTAGCCAATTTCGCCGACGCCGCAAACGGCAGAAAGCGCCGTAATTTCAATTTCATTGCAGGACGTTGCCCAACAGCAACGCCACAAAAAAGCCCCTATCAGGAGGCCGCCATTCTGAGGATGTCGTTGTAGGTCGCAAACACCATCAGCATCAGCACAAGCCCGAGTCCGATTCGGAACCCCATCTCCTGAGTCCGCTCGGAGAGCGGCCGGCCCCGCAACACCTCGGCCGCGTAGAACATAAGGTGACCTCCATCGAGCAGCGGGATCGGGAACAGGTTGAGCAGGCCGATCGAGACCGACAGCACCGCGCAGAGATTGATCACAAACTGGAAGCCCGCGCTCGCCGCCTGCCCCGACATCTTCGCGATTCCCAGCACGCCGCTGACGTCGTTCGGATTGCCGTGTCCGACGAACAGGGAACCCAGGAACTTGAAGGTGCTGGTGATGATGAACCAGACCTGCTCGACGCCGATCTTGAGCGCTTCAGCAACGCCGACCGGCGCGGTCGAGGCCTCCCCGGCCTGGGATTTGTGCTCGATCCCGAGCACGCCGAGACGGTGGCTGTTGCCGAACGGATCCTTGCGCTCGAGCAGGGCCGGAGTTGCGGTCAGCGAAACGACGGCGCCGTCCCGCTTCACCTGGAAGGTAAGCGCCGAACCGGCGTTCATCGCAACGATTCGCTGCATGTCGGCGAAGCTCTCGATAGGTTTGCCGTCGATCTGGAGGACCACGTCCCCGATCTTGAAGCCGGCCGCAGCCGCCGCGCCATCGGCGACGACACCATCGACGCGCGCGATCGTGCTCGGCTTGCCGTAGTAGAGGGCCATGCCGGCGAAGATCAGCGCGCCCAGAATGAAATTTGCGATCGGTCCGGCCGCGACGATGGCTGCACGCGGGCCGACCTTCTTGTGGTGGAAGCTGCCGGAACGCTCCTCGGCCGTCATGGCCGCGAGCGTCTGGGTTGACGGCGTAGAGGCCTCGCTCTCGTCGCCAAAGAACTTGACGTAGCCGCCGAGCGGGATCGCCGAGATCTTCCAGCGGGTGCCGTGGCGGTCGTTGAAACCCACCAGTTCGGGCCCGAAGCCGAGCGAGAAAGTTAAGACGCGCACCCCTGCCCAGCGCGCGACCAGGAAATGGCCGAGCTCGTGGAAGAACACGACGATCGTCAGGACGAACAGAAAGGGAACGGCGTAGCCGAGGAGCCCATGGCTCAACGTATTGAAACTATGGACGAAAAAGTCGATCATCGATGTCCCTTAACCCAGCGCGCAGGGCGCCGGCCCCGAACCAACTAGGATGCCTTTAAGGCAATTTGAGGCAATAGGGCGGCGGCCCTTTTTCTCGCAACATGGTCAACAGAGATTGCATCATCGGCCGACGTCAGCGGTGCCTGGTTGCCGCCTTTGATCCAATCGTCGAGGGTGGCCTCGACCAGGCGGGCAATCGCACCGAACCGGATCTTGCCGGCGATGAAGGCGGCGACCGCGACCTCGTTGGCGGCGTTGTAAACGGTGGTCGCGCCCTTCCCGGTCCGGAGCGAATCGTAGGCCAGCCGCAGTCCGGGGAAGCGCTCGAAGTCGGGCGCTTCGAAAGTCAGCTGGCCGATCTTGGCGAGGTCGAGCTTCGCCGCCGGCCCCTTGATGCGATCGGGCCAGCCGAGGCAATGCGCAATCGGGATACGCATGTCGGGCGCGCCGAGCTGGGCCACCACCGAGCAATCCGAGAACTCGACCATGCCATGGATGATCGACTGCGGATGAACCAGCACGTCGATCTCGTCCGGCGCGAGCGCGAACAGATAGGACGCCTCGATCACCTCGAGGCCCTTGTTCATCATCGAGGCGGAATCGATCGTGATCTTCTGGCCCATGCTCCAGTTCGGGTGTTTCAGGGCCTGCTCGAGCGTCGCCTGCTCGATGTCGGCGGGCTTCCAGGTCCGGAACGGGCCGCCGGAGGCCGTGATGATGACGCGGACGAGTTCGTCGCGATTGCCCGAGCTGAGCGCCTGGAACAGCGCGTTGTGTTCGGAATCGGCCGGCAGGATGCAGGCGCCCGCCTTTGCCGCGCGCTGCATGAAGAAATCACCGGCGCAGACCAGGCACTCCTTGTTGGCGAGCGCGACATGTGCGCCGCGATCGACGGCCGCCAGCGCCGGCTTCAATCCGGCCGCGCCGCTCACCGCCGCCATGACCCAATCGGCCGGGCGCGCTCCGGCCTCGATCACCGCACTTTCGCCGGCACCGCATTCGGTGCTGGTGCCCGCCAGCGCATCCTTGAGCTCTGCGAGCTTGGACGTATCGGCAATCGCGACGTAACGCGCCGAGAATTCCCTCGCCAGCTTGGCCAGCGCCGCGACATTGCCGTTCGCCGTCAGCGCCTCGACGCGATAGCGCTCGGGCGAGGCGCGCAAGAGGTCCATCGTGCTGTCGCCGATCGAGCCGGTGGCGCCGAGAACCGTGACGCTGCGGACGTCGGACGCCGCAAGCCTGTTGTTACGCAATGGGACCGCGCTCATAGCCTCACCAAACCATAAGACCGCTTCCGGCGCTATGCACACCATGGCGGAGAAAGCCGATTATCCATGCCGCCAGGATGGCGGCGACAAAACCGTCCAGGCGGTCCATAAGCCCGCCATGCCCGGGAATTAAGTGACTGGAATCCTTGACTCCGAAGCGCCGCTTCACGGCGGATTCGAACAGATCGCCCAAGGCGGACACCACGGACAGCACAGCTGCGACGAGCAGCAGTGGAACCGCCTTTCCGATGCCGAAAGCCGCAAAGCCGGCCGCAACCGCAAGACTTGCCGCAAAGCCGCCGAGCGCTCCGGACCAGGTCTTCTTCGGGCTCACCCGCGGCCACAGCTTCGGTCCTCCGATGCTGCGGCCGGCGAAATAGCCGCCGATATCGGTCGCCCACACCACCAGCAGCACGAACATCAGCGCGGAGAAGCCGTTGACGAGATCCTTCCGCACCAGGATCGAGGCCAGCAGCGCCGCCGCGGCATAGGCAAAACCCGTAGCCGCCCACAGGAACTTGCCCCGCGCCATCAGCGTCACGATCGCACCGCCGATCAGACCGGTGACAATCGAGGTCTTGAGTGCGCCGAACGCGACCGAGGCCCCCATCATGGCGATGACGATCGTCCCTACCCCGGTCAGCGCGGCCGATCCCGCGCCAACCACCATCAGCCATTCCGCGAACAGCCCGATCGAGACCAGGGTGACGAGAAGCGCCCACAGCCAGCCGCCGGCATAGGCGATCGCAATGGTCAGCGGCGCCAGCACCAACGCTGCGAGGATTCGCAGCATCAGGTTGCTCTGGGCCGGCTTGGTGGGCGCCGGTGCGGCGTCGTGTTCGCTCACGAGGCGGTTTTCGCGACCAGGCCGCCGAACCGGCGCTCGCGCCTGGCAAATTCGGCGATCGCATCCTCGAGCGCCGCCTTGTCGAAATCGGGCCAGTGGATCGGCACGAAGACGAGCTCGCTATAGGCCGCCTGCCACATCAGGAAGTTGGAGAGGCGCTGCTCGCCGCTGGTGCGGATGATGAGATCGGGGTCGGGGATGTCGGGCGCATCGAGATGCGCGCCGAGCGTCTCGGCGTCGATCGTGGCAGGGTCCCGCCTTCCCTCCGCGACCTCGCGGGCCAGCTTCTGCGCCGCCTTCGCGATCTCCTGCCGCGAGCCGTAGTTGAAGGCGACGACGAGCGTCAGGCGCGTGTTGTCGCGCGTCAGCTCCTCGGCCTCGTTGAGCAGCGCGCAGATGTCGCCATCGAGCCCCTCGCGCTCGCCGATGATACGGACCTTGACGCCGTCGCGATGCAGGCTCGCCAGATCGTTGCGGATGAAGCGCCGCAGCAGGCCGAACAGGTCGCCGATCTCGCTCGCCGGGCGCGACCAGTTCTCCGAAGAGAACGAGAAGATGGTGAGATAGCGGATGCCGAGCTCGTGCGAGGCGCGTACGACGCGGCGCAGCGCGTCCACCCCGCGGCGATGGCCTTCGGCACGCGGCAAGCCGCGCGCGGCCGCCCAACGCCCGTTGCCGTCCATGATGATGGCGACATGCGCAGGCGCCTCGGACCGGTCGGATCGTTCCGTTGCTGGCGCGGCGGCGTTGGACATGAAGGCGGTGCCTCAAAGCATGATCCGGAAAAGTGCGAAGCGGTTTTCCGACAAGATCATGCGCGAACGATACTCTAAAGCGCGATGATGGTCCTCATCGCGCCTCAGACGGTGAGGATCTCTTTTTCCTTGACGGCCAGCAGCTGGTCGATCTCGGCGATGGTCGCGTCGGTCGCCTTCTGCACCTCGTCGGAGTGACGCTTCTGATCGTCCTCCGACATCTCGTGATTCTTCTCGAGCTTCTTGAGCACGTCGAGGCCGTCGCGGCGGACATGGCGCGCGGCGACCTTGGCCGCTTCGGCATATTTGTGCGCGACCTTCACCAGCTCCTTGCGGCGTTCCTCGTTGAGCTCGGGGATGCGCAGGCGCAGCACCTGGCCTTCGGTCGCAGGCGACAGGCCGAGATTGGAATCGACGATCGCCTTCTCCACGGCCTTGACCATCGACTTGTCCCAGACCTGCACCGAGATCAGCCGCGGCTCCGGCACGCTGACGGTGGCGAGCTGGTTCAGCGGCATGTGACTGCCATAGGCCTCGACCTGGACCGGATCGAGCATCGAGGCGGAGGCGCGCCCCGTGCGCAGGCCACCGAGCTCGTGCTTGAGAGACTGGACCGCGCCCTGCATGCGGCGCTTCACTTCGTTGAGGTCGAAATTACCCGTGGCCATCACGTTTCTCCTTCAAAATCCCGACGACCGCTCGGCGCCCTTCCCTTTCGGGCCCGCCAGACCGTCGTCAGCCGGCGACGATGGTTCCGTGGCCGACACCCCGCAGAATCGCGCCGATCGACCCCGGCTCCGCGATCGAGAATACGATGATAGGCAGCGATGTCTCGCGGGCAAGCGCGAAGGCGGTCGCATCCATCACCTTGTAGCCGCCTTCGATCGCCTGCGAATGGGACAGGCGGTCGAACCGCGTGGCGGTTGGGTCCTTCTTCGGGTCGGCCGAGTAGACCCCGTCGACATTGGTGGCCTTCAGGACCGCCTGCGCGCCGATCTCGGCGGCACGCAGCACCGCGGTCGTGTCGGTGGTGAAGAACGGATTGCCGGTCCCGCCGCCGAGCAGCACGATCCGGCCCTCGGCCAGGTACTTGTGTGCCGCAGTGCGGGTGAACAGCTCGGAAATCTCCGGCATGACGAAGGCCGACAGCGTCCGTGCCGGCGTGCCCTTGCGCTCGATCGCCGCTTCCAGCGCGAGGCAGTTCATCATGGTGGCGAGCATGCCCATGGTGTCGCCGGTGGTGCGCGACACCCCACGGGAGGAAACCTCGACGCCGCGGACCATGTTGCCGCCGCCGATCACGACCGCGACCTCGGTGCCGAGATGGCGGGCCGCGATCAGATCGTCCGCAACCCGGTCGACGGTCGGCTGATCGATGCCAAAGCCCTGCTGTCCCGCGAGATATTCGCCGGACAGCTTGATCACGACGCGACGATAGACCGGATCAGTCATGAGCATTTTCCTTGTCCGGGCGCCGCTCCCGGCGGCGCGCCGGAAGGATTCCGGCGCTTATTTCTTGCCGCTGGCCGCCGCGACCTCGGCCGCGAAGTCGCTTTCCTGCTTCTCGATGCCCTCGCCGAGAGCATAACGGACGAAGCCCGCGACCTTGACGGGACCGCCGACCTTGCCTTCAGCTTCCTTCACTGCCTGAGCCACCGACTTGCCGGTGTCGTGGATGAAGGCCTGCTCGAGCAGGCAGACTTCCTTGTAGTAGGTCTTGAGGCCGGACTCGACGATCTTCTCGATCACGTTCTCCGGCTTGCCCTGCTGGCGGTACTTGTCCGCGAGCACGTCCTTCTCGCGCTTGACCACGGCCGGATCGAGGCCGGACGGATCGAGCGCCAGCGGGTTGGCGGCCGCGACATGCATCGCGATCTGACGGCCGAGCGCGGCGAGCTCGTCGGCCTTGCCCGGCGATTCCAGCGCCACGATCACGCCCATCTTGCCGGCGCCGTCGATCACGGCGCCGTGGACATAGTGCGAGACCACGCCCTGGCTCACTTCCAGCTGGGCCGCGCGGCGCAGTGTCATGTTCTCGCCGATGGTGGCGATGGCGTCATTGATCGCGGTCTCGATCGTGACGTCGCCGACCTTGGCGGCCTTGATCTTCTCGACGTCGGCGCCGACGTCGAACGCAACCTGGGCGATCATCTTGACGAGGCCCTGGAACTGGCCGTTACGCGCGACGAAGTCGGTCTCGGAGTTGACCTCGACAACGACGCCCTTGGTGCCCTTGGTGAGCGCACCGATCAGGCCCTCGGCCGCGACGCGGCCCGACTTTTTGGCCGCCTTGGACAGCCCCTTCTTGCGCAGCCAGTCCTGCGCCGCTTCCATGTTGCCGTCGTTCTCGGTCAGCGCGGCCTTGCAGTCCATCATGCCCGCGCCGGTCGATTCGCGCAGGTCCTTGACCATCGCAGCTGTGATCGTTGCCATCGTTGAAAATCCTTTGTGCCTGCCGGTTTGCCGCAGCGCGGCCTTGAGGCGCCCCGCCGCGGTCCATCTCAGGAATTCTGGTCAACTGAAATGGTGGCCGGATCCTATCCGGCCAACCCATCGCTCTTTTTGACTATTCCGCTTCCGCGGTCAGCGCCTTGGCCTTAGCCACCCAGGCGTCCGCGCGGCTCGGCAGACCGACTTCTTCGCCGATCGTGTGCGCGGTGTCGTGATCGAGCTCGGCGAGCTGCCAATAGTGGAAGATGCCGAGGTCGTTGAACTTCTTCTCGATCGCACCCGACACGCCCGGGAGCTTCTTGAGGTCGTCGGCGGCGCCGCGAGGACCCGCAAGGCCCTGGAAACCGCTCGACGACGCAGCCGGCAGTTCCTCGGCGAGCGGCTTGGCGGAGGCACCGATGTCGATGCCCGAATCGCCCTGCGCACGCGAGATGCCGTCGATCGCCGCACGCGCGATCAGGTCGCAATACAGCGAGATCGCGCGGCCGGCGTCGTCATTGCCCGGCACCACATAGGTGATGCCCTTCGGGTCCGAATTGGTGTCGACGATCGCGGCGACCGGGATGTTGAGCCGCTGGGCCTCCTGGATCGCGATGTCTTCCTTGTTGGTGTCGATCACGAAGATCAGGTCGGGCAGACCGCCCATGTCCTTGATGCCGCCGAGCGAACGGTCGAGCTTATCGCGCTCGCGCTGCAGCGTCAGGCGCTCCTTCTTCGTGTAGGAATTGGCTTCGCCGCCCGAGAGCACGTCGTCGAGGTGACGCAGGCGCTTGATCGAGGCCGAGATCGTCTTCCAGTTGGTCAGCGTGCCGCCGAGCCAGCGCGAATTGACGAAATACTGCGCGCAGCGCTTGGCCGCGTCCGCAACGCCGTCCTGCGCCTGGCGCTTGGTGCCGACGAACAGGATGCGGCCGCCCTTGGCGACCGTGTCGCTGACGGCCTGAAGGGCCTGGTGCAGCATCGGCACGGTCTGGGCGAGATCGACGATGTGGATGTTGTTGCGTGTGCCGAAAATGAACGGAGCCATTTTCGGATTCCAGCGGTGAGACTGGTGACCAAAGTGCACGCCAGCTTCGAGCAGCTGACGCATGGTGAAATCGGGTAGCGCCATCGTTCTAATTCTCCGGTTGGTTCCTCCGGAAACGTGTGAGCAAAACGGAGCGTTCTCGCCCCGGTTGCCACCGGACGGCCTTGCGAGCCATGTTTCCGTGTGAGATGGCGCGCTATATAGCGCCATTTCGGCCAGAAGCAAGGAAATAAGGGCCCCGTTCGAGGCCCCGTAAGGCTTTCGTCGCCTCCCGGCGCCATCGGTTGCCTAACACCTGGGCTGGCCGGGCGGGCAAGACTTCGGCGGCGGCCCGGCGGGCCGCGGCGGCGGGTGTGCTGTTGGCGCCGGACGCGGCGGCGCGGCTGCCATGGGAGGCGGCGCTGCTCGCGCGACCGGAGGTGGCGGCGGCGCGGGACGCGCCATCGCAGGCGGAGGCGGCGCCGGTCGCGCCATTGGAGGCGGAGGTGGCGCGGGGCGCGCGACCTGAGGCGGCGGTGCCGGCCGGGCGACGGCCACGGGCGGTGGCGC